>NZ_LMFS01000001.1:2316412-2748905 GCF_001426945.1 Pseudolabrys sp. Root1462
GGACGGATAGTATATAGTCCCAACATGGGAATCTTGTCAACAGCCTCACTTGCCGCCCTTTCGAGGCACGGCCGACGGGCCCTTAGCCCTTCGTCGCAGCCCGTGCTGGTACGCGATTTGCTTCAAATCCGGCGCCGGTCTGCAAGATGGAGTGTTTCGCCATGTCTGTATCGTCGATGTCCGCACCGGCTACATCGTCCGTATCGACCACCCGCTGGACCCAGCTCGGGCTGGGCCTGATCGCCATGATGTCGATCTCCAGCCCGCAATATGTCTGGACCCTTTTCACCAAGCCGCTGACCGATACGCTGCATGCGCCGCTGTCCGCAATCCAGCTGACGCTGACGATCCTGATCGTGTTGCAGACGTGGCTGTCGCCGGCGCAAGGCTATCTCGTCGACAAGTTCGGTCCCAAGTTGCTGATTGCCTGCGGTTGCCTCCTGTCCGGCCTCGGCTGGGTGACGGCGGCCTATGCCACCAGCCTGACCAGCCTCTATCTCACGTACGGTCTGTTGTGCGGCGCCGGCACCGGCATCGTCTATATCGGCATCGTCGGCCTGATGGTGCGCTGGTTCCCGGACCGTCGCGGCTTCGCCACCGGCATGGTGGCCGCCGGCTACGGCTTCGGCGCCATCGCAACCACTTTCCCGATCGACGCCATGCTCAAGTCGGCCGGCTACCAGCACACGCTCGTCGTGTTCGGCATCATCCTCGGGCTCGTCGGCGCGCTGGCCGCGCTGCTGATGCGCTCGCCGCGCAGCGACGACGTGCTGCCGCCGCCGGCGGTCGCGACATCGCTCCGGGATGTTGCGCCGAAGGACATGCTCAAGACCAAGGTGTTCTGGCTGATGTTCGTCATGATGACCATGATGTCGACCGGCGGCCTCATGGTGATCTCGCAGTTCGCCACCTTCTCGCGCGCCTTCGGCGTCGCCGATTTCATGGTCTGGGGTCTCGCCGCGCTGCCATTGGCGCTGACCGTGGACCGCATCACCAACGGCCTGACGCGGCCGTTCTTCGGCTGGGTCTCCGATCAGATCGGCCGCGAGAACACGATGGCGATCGCCTTCCTGTTCGAAGCCCTCGGCGTCGCCGCGATGGTGTATTTCCGCAGCGACGCGCTGCTGTTCGTCATCCTGTCGGCCGTGGTGTTCTTCGGCTGGGGCGAGATCTTCTCGCTGTTCCCCTCGACGCTGACCGATACCTTCGGCACCAAGAATGCGACGACAAATTACGGCTTCCTCTATATGGCGCAGGGCGTCGGTTCGGTGCTCGGCGCGCCGGTCGCCGCGTATATCGCGGAGAAGACCGGGAGCTGGCTGCCGGTGTTCACGATCATCATCTGCATGGATGTGATCACCGGACTGCTGGCGCTGTTCGTGCTCAAGCCGATGCGCAAGGCTTACACCAGCGCGGCGTAAGGACACACCACACTGTCATTCCGGGACGGCCGCCAGGCCGGACCCGGAATCCAGATACGTTCGCGCTGGTTTATCGTCAGCCGACGCGGAAACCGCGGGTCTCATCCACGGCGCGCATGTCGGCGAGAATGGTCTCGCCGGCGAGCGCGGTCTGTCCGACGGCGACCATCGGCTGCGTGCCTTCCGGCAGATAGACGTCGAGCCGCGAGCCGAAGCGGATCATGCCGAAGCGCTCGCCGGCGCCGACCGGTTGGCCTTCCTTGACGTAGCAGACGATGCGCCGGGCAATCAGGCCGGCGATCTGCACCACCGCAATGCGCGTGCCGCCGGTGGCGATGACCAGCGAATTGCGCTCGTTATCGACCGAGGCCTTGTCGAGATCGGCATTCACGAACTTGCCGGGCTGATACAGGATCTTGTCGACACGGCCGGCAACCGGCGAGCGGTTCACGTGGCAGTCGAACACGCTCATGAATACCGAAATGCGCAGCATCGGCTTCGGCCCGAGGCCGAGTTCATGCGGCGGCGGCGCCGTGGTCACCTGGCTGACGCGCCCGTCGGCCGGCGACACGATCAGGCCGTCCCGCACCGGGGTGACGCGCGGCGGATCGCGGAAGAAATAGATGCACCACAATGTCAGCACGGTGCCGACCCAGCCGAGCGGCGTCCACAGCCAGAACAGGATCAGGCTGACGAAAGCGAAAGCGCCGATGAAGGGGTAGCCTTCCGGCGTGATCGGGACCAGTTGCTTGCGGATCGAGTCGTAAATGGACATGGCGTTCTTACTTGTTCTCAACCGTTGCCGTGGTCGCGATTTACCCTCGTCCCTTGGGGGAGAAGGTGGCGCGCAAAGCGCGCCTCGCCAGCGTCATAGCAAGCCCCATGGCGGCTGCAAGCCCACCGGTCGGGACCGGTCAGTCCGGGAGATCCGCCGGGAACGTCCGGAATGGGCGAAAGCAGCCTACTCCGCCGCGTCCACCACCGCCGGCAGGGGGCTGGCGGCCTGCGCCAGCGCCGGGTCCTCGACCGGCGGCGGATTGCGGTTCGGCATCGCATCCTCGTCGGCGGCGCGGGCGAGCCGCTCGCGGGCCTCCTCGGCCTCGCGCTGCCTGTTCCACATGCTGGCATAGAGCCCGTTCTGCGCCAGCAGGACGTGATGGCTGCCGCGTTCGACGATCTCGCCCTTGTCGAGCACGATGATCTCGTCGGCGCCAACGATGGTCGAGAGCCGGTGGGCGATCACCAATGTGGTGCGGCCCTTCGACACGCGTTCCAGCGCGTCCTGGATTTCCTTTTCGGTGTGGCTGTCGAGCGCCGAGGTGGCTTCATCGAGCACCAGGATCGGCGGGCCTTTCAGGATGGTGCGGGCGATGGCGACGCGCTGCTTCTCGCCGCCGGACAGCTTCAGCCCGCGCTCGCCGACCTCGGCCTCGTAACCCTTCGGCGCCAGACGGATGAAGCCGTCGATCTGCGCGAGCGAAGCGGCCTCCTCCACCTCGGCGTCGCTGGCTTCCCAGCGGCCGTAGCGGATGTTGTAGCGGATGGTGTCGTTGAACAGCACGGTGTCCTGCGGCACCATGCCGATGGCCCTCCGCAGCGACTTCTGCGTCACCTTGGCGATGTCCTGGCCGTCGATGGTGATGGCACCGCCGGACAGATCGTAGAACCGGTACAGCAGCCGCGACAGGGTCGACTTGCCGGCACCCGACGGCCCGACCACGGCGACGGTCTTGCCTGCCGGCACCGTGAAGCTGATGCCCTTGAGGATCGGCCGCGCCGCCTCATAGGCGAACACGACATTGTCGAAGCGGATATCGCCGGCGGTCACAGTGAGCGGCTTGGCGCCCGGCACGTCGATGATTTCCGGCGGCCGGCCGAGGATCGAGAACATGAGCTCGATGTCGGTGATTGCCTGCTTGATCTCGCGATAGACCATGCCCATGAAATTCAGCGGCTGATAGAGCTGGATCATCATGGCGTTGATCAGCACGAAATCGCCGACGGTCTTCGAGCCGCCGCGGATCTCGTAAGCGCACATCACCATCGCGGCGGCGAGGCCGAACGTGAAGATGATGGCCTGACCGGCGTTGAGCACCGCGAGCGAAGTGTAGGCGCTGGTCGAAGCCTTCTCGTAACGCGCCATGGCGCGGTCGTAGCGTTCGGCCTCGCGCTCCTCGGCGGAGAAGTATTTGACGGTCTCGTAATTCAAGAGCGAGTCGATCGCCTTCACGTTGGCGTCGGTGTCGCTGTCGTTCATCTTGCGGCGGATGCCGATGCGCCACTCGGTGGCGAAATAGGTGTACACGAGATAGCAGGTCACCGTGACCAGGATGACGGCGACGTAACGCCAGTCGAACTGCCACATCAGCACGCCGCAGATCAGCGCCAGTTCGATGATGGTCGGCGCCAGTTGCAGGATGACCATGCGCACGATGGTCTCGATGCCGTTGCGGCCGCGCTCGAGCACGCGGGTCAGGCCGCCGGTCTTGCGCTCAAGATGGAAGCGCAGGGACAATTCGTGCATGTGGACGAAGGTGCGGAAGGCGAGCCGCCGCACGGCATGCATCGCCACCTTGGCGAAGACGCCATCGCGTAATTGCGTCGTCACGGCCATGACGATGCGCATGGCGCCGTAGGCCAGCGTCATCACGATCGGGGCGGCGATTGCCCAGGCCAGCCAGTCGTCGGCGCCGACCGGGGCGCTGCCCTTGCCGGCGAGCGCGTCGGTCGCCCATTTGAAGGTGAACGGCGTGACGATGGTGGCGAGCTTGGCGAGCAGCAGCAGAACAGCGGCGCCGAGCACGCGCAGCTTGAGGTCGCGCCGGTCTGACGGCCAGATATAGGGCCAGAGATGGACGATGGTGGCCGTCAGCGCTCCGCGGTCGGCGGACACGGCGGATGGCTGGTCGGCAGGTGTGTGAGCTGCGGTCATTCGGAACCCGGAAGCGGCTGGAGCACTTTCATATAAGTCCAAACTGGCCGCCGATCACCCTTCCCGCCTGTATTTCCTATGGATTTTTCGCCGCCATCTTGACGGTAAGCCGGCCGGTGGGCACATCCAGACCATGAACGCTCCTCAAAAGACCGCCACCATCGGCAAGATCTGCGTCTATTGCGGCTCCGGCCCGGGCACCGACCCGGCTTTCGTCGAGGCCGCCACGGCGCTCGGCACGGCCATGGCCAAGGCCGGTATCGGGCTGGTCTATGGCGGTGGCGACATGGGCATGATGGGCGCGGTGGCCGAGGCCGTGCGTCGCAACGGCGGCGCCGTGACCGGCATCATCCCGGAGTTCCTGCTGAACAAGGAACGCGCCGGCTTCAACGGCGACGGCCTGATCGTCACCCGCGACATGCACGAGCGCAAACGCAAGATGTTCGAGATGGCCGACGCCTTCGTCGCCATGCCCGGCGGCATCGGCACGCTCGAGGAGATCGTCGAGCAGATGACCTGGGCGCAGCTCGGCCGCCACAAGAAGCCGATCCTGCTCGCCAACATCAAGGGCTTCTGGGACCCGCTGTCCGCCCTGCTCAACCACATGAAGGCGCTCGCCTTCATCCGCGACGGCATGGAGTTCGAGATGCTGGTCGCCGACAAGGTGGACGACATCATCCCGCAGCTGCAACGCGCCGCGCAGAGCGTGCCGGCAGCCGCCAAGGACATGCCGGCCGCGGTGGCGGAGAAGCTGTAACCTATTTCGTGAACGTGACCGCCTCGATGCGGTTGCCATCCGGATCGCGGATGAAGGCGGCATAGTAGCCGCCGTCGCCGTCATGCGGCCGCAGGCCGGGCGCGCCGTCGCTTGAGCCGCCGGCTTGGAGCGCCGCGGCGTGGAAGGCATCGACCATCTTGGTCGAGCGGGCACGGAAGCAGATATGCGCGCCGCTGCCGGCTTCGATTGGCGCCATGTCGGCACGCAAATTGATCCAGAACTCCGAATACTGCTTGCCGAAGCCGACGGTCGCGGCGCGGACGTCGATCGCCTTCATGCCGATGGCGCCGAGCACGGCCCCGTAAAAGCGCGTCGATGCGGCTAGATCGCAGACGGCGATGGAGACGTGGTCGATCATGAGGCAATTCTACCCAACGCCGCCACCGCTTCAATATCGGCGCCTCAGGTCCGGTTGATCGAAACGCCGCCGTCGGCCAGCATGGCACTGCCGGTGACGAAACTCGCCGCATCGGATGCAAGGAACAGCGCCGCTTGCGCCTGCTCCTGCGGCGTGGCGACGCGCTTGAGCGCAAAGAGATTACGCACGAAC
Organism: Pseudolabrys sp. Root1462; assembly: GCF_001426945.1. GTDB lineage: Bacteria > Pseudomonadota > Alphaproteobacteria > Rhizobiales > Xanthobacteraceae > Pseudolabrys. Next base: position 2,322,094 of record NZ_LMFS01000001.1, read on the forward strand.
GCCTTGCTTTGCTCATCCGGCGCGAACACGTCTGCCATCTCGGTCTGCGTGCCACCGGGCAACAAGGCGTTGACGCGCAATCCCTGCGGGCCGAATTCGACCGCCAGCGATTTCATCAGACCAATCAATCCTGCCTTACTCGCCGCATAGGCGGCAATACCGGGCATGGCCACCGTATAGCCGACGAAGGAAGCGACGAAGATCAACGAACCGGCGCCGCGCGCCAACATCGCCGGCACCTGGTATTTGGCGGCGAGAAAGCCACTGGTCAGGTTCGTGGCAAGCGTTGCATTCCAGTCGCTGATTGCTATGCCCGGGGTTGCCCCCATCGGCCCCATCGCTGCGGCATTGTTGATGGCAATGTCGAGGCCGCCAAACCGGCGCTCCGCTTCGGCAACCAGCGCCCGTGCGTGATTTTCATCGCCGACATCGCCCGCGAGGGCGACAACATCGGCACCCGTCGCCGCGATGCTTTCCGCCACCGCATCGAGGCGCGATTCACCGCGCGCGGTAATTACAAGCTTTGCGCCCTCGGCCGCAAACAGCTCGGCAATTGCGCGGCCGATGCCTGCGCTGGCCCCGGTTACGATCGCTACTTTATCGGACAATACGCCGCGCGGCATGGTCATGCTTGATCTCCCTTATTTGAGACAAGCATTTCGGCCGTCACGCGATCCTCAGCCCACCCGATTTCTGCGCACGCCGCGGCTAAACCGGCGCGCCGGACTTCACCAGCTTGTAGATGATAGAGTCCATCAGCGCCTGGAACGAGGCGTCGATGATGTTCGGCGACACGCCGATCGTGGTCCAGTGCTCGCCGTTCTCGTCCGCGCTCTCGATCAGAACGCGGGTCACGGCCTCGGTGCCGCCATTGAGGATACGCACGCGATAGTCGGTGAGCTTGAGGCCCTTGATGTAGTCCTGATACTTGCCGAGATCCTTGCGCAGCGCGTGGTCGAGCGCGTTCACCGGACCATTGCCTTCCGCCGCGGAGATCAGGCTCTCGTTGCCGACCTTGACCTTGACCACCGCCATAGTGACGGTGACGCGCTGACCGAGCGCGTTGTCGCGCTGCTCGACATTGACGTCGAACTGCGACACGTCGAAATAATCCGGCACGGTGCCGAGGGTGCGCCGCGCCAACAGTTCGAACGAAGCGTCGGCGGCGTCATAGGCATAGCCGATCGCCTCACGCTCCTTGACGATCTCGAGCAGGCGCCCGATGCGGCGGTCGTCCTTGTCGACCTTGAGGCCGATGCGATCGAGCTCGGCGAGCACGTTGGACTTGCCGGCCTGCTCCGACACCAGCACCTTGCGCTTGTTGCCGACCGCGTCCGGGTTGACGTGCTCGTAGGTCTCCGGTGCCTTCATGATCGCCGAGGCATGAATGCCGGCCTTGGTGGCGAAGGCGTTCTCGCCGACATAAGGCGCGTAGCGGAATGACGGCCGGTTGAGCCGCTCGTCGAGCGCGCGCGACACCTTGCCCAGCGTCTTGAGCGCCGCGTCGGTGACGCCGATGTCGAATTTGTCGGCGAACTCCGCCTTCAGCTTCAGCGTCGGGATGATCGACACCAGATTGGCGTTGCCGCAACGCTCGCCGAGGCCGTTGAGCGTGCCCTGGATCTGCCGCGCGCCGGCGCGCACCGCCGCCAGCGAATTGGCGACCGCCTGCTCGGTGTCATTGTGCGCATGGATGCCGACGTGTTCGCCGGGGATCACCTTGACCACCTCGCCGACGATGCGCTCGATCTCGTTGGGCAGCGTGCCGCCATTGGTGTCGCACAGCACGACCCAGCGCGCGCCCGCCTCGTAGGCCGCCTTGGCGCATTCAACAGCGAATTGCGGATTGGCCTTGTAACCGTCGAAGAAATGCTCGCAGTCGAGCAGCACCTCCTTGCCGCTCTCCTTCGCCGCCTTCACGCTGTCGCGGATCGAGGCGAGGTTCTCCTCCGGCGTCGTCTCCAGCGCCACCCTGACGTGATAGTCCCAGGACTTGGCGACGAAGCAGATGGCGTCCGCCTGCGCGCCGATGAGCGCGGCGATGCCGGGATCGTTCGACGCCGAACGGCCGGGCCGGCGCGTCATGCCGAAGGCAGTGAACTTGCCGCGCAGCTTTCGGCGTTCGCTGAAGAATTCCGTGTCGGTGGCATTGGCGCCGGGATATCCGCCTTCGACATAGTCGATGCCGAGTTCGTCGAGCATCGCGGCAATGGCAATCTTGTCGGCGAGCGTGAAATCGACGCCGTTGGTCTGCGCACCGTCGCGCAGTGTTGTGTCGAACAGATAAAGGCGCTCTTTACTCATGACGCGCAGCCTTCTCGCACTACCACAATCCGAAAAACTTGGTCGCCAGCGCCACCGCCGCGGCGATCACCACGACCTTGAGGACGATGTAATACAGCCAGTGCCGCGGGAACGGCGTGTCGGGCTTCTTCATGAAAGTTTCGACGCCTCCGGTTTGGCCACAAGCGCTTTGGACAAGGTGGTGTTGGCCAGCCATTCGTCGCCGACCGAGATCGAATTGCGCTGCTGCGCGGTGTAACCGCGCTTCTCGAAGAAACCGCGCGCGGTGTCGCTGGCGTCCACCGTGAGCTTCTCGGCGCCGCGCGCGCCGGCGAGCTTCTCCAGCGCATCGACGAGCAGCGCCGCCGCGCCCTGCCCGGCCGCCGCCGGATGCACGAACAGCATATCGATTTTCGTATTGCCGGCGAGCGAGGCGAAGGCAACCGGCGAGCCCTCCAGCGTCGCGATCAAGGTGAGCTGTTTGCCAAGACGGCCGGCAAAGACCTCCAGATCGTCGACGCGAGAAATCCACGCCTGCTGCTGCGCTTCACTGTAGTCATCGGCGGTCAATTCAAGGACGCTTTCGCGGAAGATCTCCGCCAGCAGCGGCGCGTCCGTGGGCAGAAACGGCCGCAGCGCCAGCTTCGGTGTCGCTGTCGCCATCAGCGCCTCCCCGGCCATTCGGCCGTGTCGTGATCGGGATGTTGATGACTGACGATCGAAGCCTTGAAGGCTTCCTGTTGCGGCTCGGCGCCGGGCGCGCGTGTCGGCAGACTGCACAGACCATCGAAGAACGGCTGCTTGCTCTCGGGATTGACCTGGATGGTCGGCGGCGCAACGGACGGATCGTCAAAGGTGCAGACCGCGATCTCGGTCGGGCCGCCATACTCGTAGGTCAGCGGCGTGCCGCAATCGGCGCAGAAGCCGCGCTCGACTTTGTTCGACGAGCGGAAGCGCTTGGGTTCGCCGCGCGTCCATTCGAGATCGTGCACCGTGACCAAAAGCGCGAACGGCGAGCCGAACGCCTTCTGGCACATGCGGCAATGGCAGATCGACGAGCGGCCGAACTTCGAGCCGCGATAGCGCACCGCGCCGCACTGGCAGCCGCCGGAGTGCATCTGGCTCATCGCGCGATCTCCCAGGTGGTACCGTCCTTGGAGTCCTTGAGCACGACGCCCATGGCAGCGAGTTCGTCACGGATGCGATCGGATTCGGCGAAGTTCTTCGCCTGGCGCGCCGCCTTGCGTGCCGCGATCAGGCTTTCCACCTTCGCGGCGTCGACATCGCTGCCGGCCTGACGGCGGCCCGCCCATTCCTTGGCGGTCTCGCGCAGAAAGCCGAGCGCGCGCAAGGTGCCGGCGAATTCACCGCGCAACTTGTCATCGCCGGCCTGGATGCGGTTGCGCAGGCTGTGCAAGGCCGTGATGACCTGATGGGTATTGAGATCGTCGGCCAGCGCTTCAAGCACCGGTGCCGAGATCGTCTCGCCCGGCGCATCGTTGGCGATCCAGTACCAGTCGTCGAGCGTCTTCCAGGCCTCTTCCAGACCCTTCACGGTCCAGTCGATCGGCTGGCGATAATGCGTCTTCAGCATGTTGAAGCGCGCCACCTCGCCCGGCCAGTCCTTCAGCACATCGCGAATGGTGATGAAGTTGCCGAGGCTCTTCGACATCTTCTCGCCTTCCACCTGCAGGAAGCCGTTGTGCATCCAGTAATTGGCCATCACGTTCTGATGGAAGGCGCAGCGCGATTGCGCGATTTCGTTTTCGTGATGCGGAAACACAAGATCGATGCCGCCGCCGTGAATGTCGAAGGTCTCGCCGAGATGTTTCCACGACATCGCCGAGCACTCGATGTGCCAGCCGGGACGGCCCGGCGTCTTGATGCCACCTGGGGACGGCCAGCCCGGCTCGCCCGGCTTCGACGGCTTCCACAGCACGAAGTCCTGCGCGTCCTTCTTGTAGGGCGCGACCTCGACGCGGGCGCCGGCGATCATCTCGTCCATCGGCCGCTTGGAAAGCTGGCCGTAGTCCGTCATCGACGGCACGTTGAACAGCACATTGTCTTCGGCGACGTAAGCGTGGCCGGAGGCAATGAGGCGCTCGATGATCGCCTTCATCTCCTCGATGTGCTCGGTCGCGCGCGGCTCCACCGTCGGCGGCAGGCAGCCGAGCGCAGCGACGTCTTCCTTGAAATTCCGGTAGGTCTCTTCGGTGAGCTCACGAATGTCGATGCCGCGCTCGGCGGCGCGCGCATTGATCTTGTCATCGACGTCCGTGATGTTGCGGACGTATTTGACGTGGCCCTCGCCGTAGATGTGGCGCAACAGGCGAAACAACACGTCGAAGACGATGACCGGCCGCGCATTGCCGATGTGGGCGAAGTCGTAGACCGTCGGCCCGCACACATACATGCGCACATTCGCCGGATCGATCGGCGTGAACACGCGCTTGTCGCGCGACAGCGTATCGTAAAGCCGTAATTCCATAAGGGTCACCAATAGCCGGCGCTTCCGCTGGCCGGAGGTCCCTTTGTATCTCGATTCGAGAAAAGACGGCCTCAGCCAGCGTTGTGGACGCTAGCTAATAATCTTGCGGCAAATGCCGCGAATGAGGGTCGGGCCAGTCATGGGGCCACCATGCGCGAATTCCGGGCTGAGCGTCAAGCTCGCCGCCCTATCCGGTTAAGCGGCTCTTAAAGAAATCAAAGCATTATAGCCGTCTGTCTTCATCAGACGGCCTCATTGAACCCGCGCGGGGGTCGCCCCGCCTGAAAACGGACGTGTCCATGCGCAGCCTCGTGGCCGGCGTCGGCCTCCTCGCCAGTCTCCTCGTCGTCCTGCCGGCCAAGGCGGAGAGGAAAATGTTCATCATCGGCGCCGATGCCAACGGCTATGGCGTCGACCGTTGCCTGGTCAGCGGCGCGCCGTGCGGCGCCGCGGCGGCAGCCGCCTATTGCCACACCCAGAACTTCGCCAGCGCGATGTCGTATCGCAAGGTCGATCGTGACGACATCACCGGGGCCATCCCGGCCGGCGGCGCCGGCGGCTGCAAAGGCTCGGCCTGCGACGATGTCGTGGCCATCGTCTGCAATCGCTGACGCAGTCATCCACAGAAGTTCCCCAGTAATGCTCCGCGCACTGATCGGGGCGCTGTTATATGCGGCGCCGCGGTTGAGTTATCGCCGCCGTCCCGGTACGTAGGAACTCCGGTTCCTCCACGGCACGGGCGTATGGTCAAGGCACGCGAAATCCCGATCCCTACCGCCGCCGAGCGCGCCGCCAGCCGTGCCGAACGGCCGTTGAAACTGCTGATCGCGGCGTCGATCATCCTGCCGCTGACAATTTTCGCGATCGCATCGTGGATTTCCTACGACCAGCACATGAGCGAAGCGTCGGACCGTCTGCAACGGACGGTCGGCACGATGCAGGAACACGCCATCAAGGTGTTCGAAACGTTCGCCATCAGCGAGCGCTATCTCGAGGAACTGTTCAACGGCGTGCCCGACGCCACCATCCGCGCCGACGAGCGCGGCTATAGCGAGCGTCTTCGCAATTACACCAAGACGCTCCCGCAACTGCGCGATCTTTGGGTGATCGCCCGGGACGGCAAGCCCCTGGTGTCGGGTACCATCTATCCGTTGCCGCCCGATCTCGATCTATCGGACCGCACCTATTTCGCGGTCCACACCGCAGGCAAGGTCGACACCTACATCAGTGAAGTCGTCAAGGCGCGCGCCGCCGACACCGACTTCTTCGCCATCACGCGCAAACGAGAGGACGCCACAGGCAGGTTCGACGGCGTCTACCTGGTCTCGATAGCTCCCGAGTATTTTACGCGTTATTATTCGCAACTGCCGCAATCGGACGTCAGCGTCGCGGGCCTGGTCCGCGCCGACGGCGTGACGCTGGCTCGCTATCCGGCAGTGACGCCGGGGGTACTGCCATCGACGACGCCAATGATGAAGGCGATCGCCATGCAGCCGATCGCCGGCTTCACTTACGGCACCTCGGCGCTCGACGGCGCACAGCGCATCATCGCCTACCGCAAGCTGCCCGATTACGACGTTTATGTTTACGCCGCGCTGAACACGGCCACGGTGCGCTCCGAATGGATGAGCGATATGTCGGCGCATCTCGTCTTCGGCATCCCGGCGACGCTCGCCATGGTCGGCCTCGGCATCCTCACCTTGCGCCATACCCGGCGCGAGGCCGAGGCGATGACGCTGCTGCGCGAGGAAGCGGCGCGGCGGCAATCGACGGAGCTCGCGCTCCGCCAGGCGCAGAAGATGGAAGCCGTCGGCCGCCTGACCGGCGGCATCGCCCATGACTTCAACAACCTGCTCACCGCCATCATCGGCAATGTCGAGCTGGCGCTGCGGCGCAACACCTCGGAAGACGGCCGCGTCGCCAATTCGCTCAATGCCATCCGCCAGGCCTCGATGCGCGCCGCGACGTTGGTGCAGCGGCTGCTGACCTTCTCGCGCCAGCATCCGCAGGAAGTGAAGGTCGTCGACGTCAACCGGCTGGTCAACGACATGTCGGAGTTGCTGCATCGCTCGATCGGCGAGACGGTGCGCGTGGAAACCGTGCTCGCCGGCGGCCTGTGGAAGGCCGCGGTCGATCCCAATCAGCTCGAAAGCGCGATCCTCAACCTCGCGGTCAATGCCCGTGACTCCATGACGAGTGGCGGACGGCTCACCATCGAGACTTCGAACGCTTATCTCGACGAGACGTACATCAAACAATCGGGCGCCGAGGTCGAATCCGGACAGTTCGTGCTGATTGCGGTCAGCGACACCGGCGGCGGCATGACGCCGGAAGTCCGCGACCGCGCCTTCGATCCGTTCTTCACCACCAAGCCGGCCGGGGTCGGCTCGGGGCTCGGCCTCAGCATGGTCTACGGCTTCGTCAAACAGTCGCACGGCCATATCCAGATCTACAGCGAGATCGGCCAGGGCACGTCGATCAAGATGTACTTCCCGCGGCTCACCGATCCGTCGGCCTATCCGGCGTGGGAAGCGGTTGCCGAACTCTCGCCGTCGCGTCACGGCAAGCATTCCGAGACCATCCTGCTCGTGGAAGACGACCACGACGTCAGCCGCTTCGTCATCGATGCCCTGAGCGACATCGGCTATAACGTCATCCACGCCGACAATGCTGCCGACGCCCTCGAGAAGCTGAAGGCGGAGCCGTCGATCGCGCTGCTGTTTACCGATGTGGTGCTGCCGGGCGGCATGAACGGCCGCGAACTGGCGAACGAGGTGAAGAAGCTGCGGCCCGAACTGCCCGTGGTCTTCGCCACCGGCTATACCCGCAACGCCATCATCCATCACGGCCGGCTCGACACCGACGTCGATCTACTGACCAAGCCGTTCACGACCGACGCCCTGGCCAAGAAGCTGCGGCAGGTGCTCGACGGCGGCGCGCGCAAGAAAGCGCGCGGCTAGACTTCCCTGCCGATCGCGCGGTCGATCGACCAGCGTCCGCCGCCGCGCACCAGGAAGTGAAACACCACGATCGCCCAGAACAGCGGATATTCGAAGCCGAGATAATTCCAGAAGAAGCCGTTGCCGGCGTGGAATTTGATCGCCACCAACAGAAAGACCAGCACCGGTACGGCGGCGAGCCGGGTCAGCAGGCCGGCGGCAAGGCACAGACCACCGAAGAATTGCGTCGCGCCGGTCACGACGGTCCAGAAGGCCGCGGGGTGAAAACCGGCCTGCTCGAAGAAGGCGATGTTGGCCTCGCGGGCGCCGAACAGGATGACGTAGCCATGCGCGGCCATCGACAGCCCGGCGCATAGCCGCATGAGCGGTTCGGTCACCGGCGCCAGGCGGTTGTAGAGGCCGCCCAAGGCCGGGATCAGAAGACGCGGTTCGTCGGTCATGATCGCCCTCTCCCGTCAGCGACATGATAGGCCCGGCGGGCTAGATGGGACCAGATCCCAGTAGCTTAGAACTTTTCCAAACAGGTTGCGCGGGCGAGACCAATCGGCCAAATTCACGGCCGCGCGCTGGATGAAATCGGTCGACACCCCTTTCCGGCGCTGGAGTACGGCAGCCGGCGATGAACGACAGAACGGGTCAACGTTTTTCCGCGCGCACCGGCGCCGAGGGCGATCCGCCGCTCACGCTGGAGGGCTTTCTGCCCCATCGCCTGCTGGTTTGCGCGCAATTCGTCTCGGCGGCGCTGGCGAAGGTTCATGCCGGGCGTCACGAGATCGGCGTTCCGGAGTGGCGTGTCCTCGTCGTGCTCGCCGAATTCGGCAGCATGACCGCGAAGGCCATCGGCCAGCGCAGCCATATGCACAAGACCAAGGTCTCGCGGGCGGTCGCCGTGCTCGAGGAACTGGAATTAGTGACGCGGCGCAGCAACACCGCCGACCTGCGCGAGGCCTTCCTGTCGCTGACGCCGGCAGGCCGCGCCATCTACGACCAGTTGGCGCCAGGGGCTCTGGAATTCGCCGACCGCCTGATCGCCGCCATCGATCCGGCGGACCGCGAAGCGCTCGACCGCATCCTCGACCGTCTCATGCAAAGCTCGGCGGAAATCGCCGCCGATATCGCCAACGGGCCGCGAGCCCGCTAAGTTCGTCCGGCGACCAAACGTCCATTCTGCCGGGGGACCGTTTCGTGAAGTTGTACAGTTATTTCCGTTCGTCCGCCGCTTATCGCGTGCGGATCGCGCTCAATCTGAAGAATTTGCCCTACGAGATGGCGGCCGTTCACCTCACCAAGGATGGCGGCCAGCAGTTCAAGGACGACTTCCGCGCCATCAATCCGCAGGCCCGCGTCCCGGCGCTGCAATTGTCGGGCGGCGAAGTGCTGACGCAGTCGCTCGCCATCATCGACTATCTCGACGAGGTCTATCCCGATCCGCCGCTATTGCCGGTCGATGCGCTCGACCGCGCCCGCGTGCGCGCCGCGGCGCAGGTCGTCGCCTGCGATATTCACCCGCTCAACAATCTGTGTGCGCTGCGCTACCTCAAGCGCGAGCTCAAGCAGGAGCAGCCTGCGATCGATGCCTGGTACCATCACTGGGTAATCGAGGGCTTCACGGCGCTGGAAAAGATGATCGCGCAAGCGGGCGTATCAGGGCCGTACAGCTTCGGCTCGCATGTGACGCTCGCCGATGTGTGCCTGGTGCCGCAGGTGTTCAATGCGCGGCGGCTCAAGGTGCCGCTCGATGCCTTCCCCAGGATCGTCGCGGTCGAAGCCGCGTGTCTCAAGCTCTCCGCCTTCGACAAAGCCCGGCCGGAAAAACAGCCCGACGCCGAGTAGTCACCGCCGCGGTCGTGCCCCCCCCCAAGACCGCGCGCCACATCCCTCTTCCAGCGATCGCGATCATGCCCGTGTCTGGCTCCAATCTTGCTCGCGTCGTCTTCTGGATGATCGGCGCCCTGCTGTCGTTCTCGGCGATGGCGATTTCGATCCGCCAGTTGTCGCATGGCGGCCTGAGCATTTTTGAAATCCTTGCCATCCGCAGCGGTTTGGCGCTCGTCATTCTGCTGCTGCTGATGCTGGCCAAGCCGGAACTGCGGCATCTGGCGCAGCCCATGAACATGCGGCTCAACCTGTTCCGCAACACGATTCACTACGCCGCGCAATTCGCCTGGGCGGTCAGCCTGACCATGCTGCCGCTCGCCACGGTGTTCGCGCTGGAATTCACCACGCCGGCCTGGACGGCGCTGTTCGCGGTCTGGTTTCTCGGCGAGCGCATGACTGTGAGCCGCGCCGGCGTCGTCGTGCTCGGTCTCGTCGGCGTACTGGTCATTCTGCGGCCCGGCATCGCCAGCTTCAACCCGGCGGCCGGCCTCGTGCTCATGGCGGCGGTCGGCTACGGCACCATGATGACCGTGACCAAGAAGCTGACCGCGACACAATCGACGTTCGGCATCATTTTCTGGATGGCCGTCATCCAGTTTCCGCTGTCGCTGCTGGGCAGCAATCTGTCGGTCTACCTGGATTCGAGTCTCTACGATCTGCGCCACATTTTGCCCGCAATTGCCGTCGGTATTGCCGGCCTGACCTCGCACCTCTGCCTGACCAACGCCTTTCGCGCCGGCGACGCCACGCTGGTGGTGCCGCTCGATTTCATGCGGATTCCGCTCATCGCCGTGGTGGGCTGGGCGTTCTACGGCGAAGCGCTCGATGTCTGGGTGCTGGTCGGCGCGCTGATCATCATCGCCGGCGTACTCTGGAACCTGCAATCCGAGCGCAGGCCGCGTCCGTGAAAGCGTTTCGTATCGTCCTCGCAAGGCCATGTTTTTCCGATTAGAGTGCGCCGCATGAGAAGTTTTCTGACGCCCGCCTTTGCCGCTCTTGCCGCGCTCGCCCTCATCGTCCCCGCCCAGGCACAACAAGGCAGCCCGACCTGTCAGCGCCTCGAGACGCAACTGACGGCGCTCGATCGCGGCAACGCCGATCCGGCGCAGGCCGACCGCATCCGCAAGGCCGAGGACGCCGTCAATCGGCAGCAATATGAAGTGGATCGCCTGGTCTCGCAGAGCCGGCAGACCGGCTGCGAAAGCTCCGGATTCTTTTCGATCTTCTCCAACCCGCCACCGCAATGCGGCGCCCTCACCCGTCAGATCGGTGCGCAGCGCACCCAGCTCGAGCGGATGCAAGTGCAGCTCGAGCAGCTCTCGGGCGGCACCACGGAGCGCGCCGCGCAGCGCCAATCATTGCTGATCGCGCTCGGCGACAACAATTGCGGCCCGCAATATCGCTCCGCCGCGATTCAGGGTCAGCAAGGCGGCTTCTTCGATCGCTTGTTCGGCGGCGGTAACGGTGGCCCCGGGCCCAGCGGCGACAACGGTATTTATTCGACGCCGCAGGGCCAGATGGGCGGCACCTTCCGCACCATCTGCGTGCGAACCTGCGACGGCTATTATTTCCCGATTTCCTACCAGACCTCGCCGGATCACTTTCAGCAGGACGCTCAAGCGTGCCAGCGCGCCTGCCCGGCGGCGCCGGTCCAGCTTTACACCTATCACAACCCCGGCGAGGACGTGGCGCAGGCCGTGTCCCTCGACGGCCAGCCTTACACCGCGCTGCCCGCGGCGTTTGCATATCGCAAGGCGCTCGATAAATCCTGCGCCTGTCGCCGGCCGGGCGAGAGCTGGGCGGAAGCCCTCAAGGCGCTGGGCAACGACGAGACGCTGGCGCCCGGCGACGTGGTCGTGACGCCGGAGAACGCAAAGAAGCTGTCGCAGCCGCCGCGCGCGCCCGCGCCCAAGCAAGGCCCTGCTACCGCACCGCGCAGCGATGCCTCGCCCGTTCCCGGCACGCAGCCGCAGCAGGCGGCCAGCGGCGAGATGCGCAGCGTCGGGCCGACTTTCCTGCCCGCAAGGCAGCAGTAGGCGGACAATGACTCGTTCGTCCCCGCGAAAGCGGGGACCCAGAAGGAAATGGATTCCCGCTTTTGTGGGAATGAACGGAGGATGAGGCGCCGCCGCCGCCGAGCTTCAAAAATCAATCGCTTCCGTCTTCACCGGCTGGCCGGTGAGCAATGAGGTATCCGGCTTCAGCAGAGGCTCGCCGGAATCGCGGAAGCGATTGGTGATCGGATAGCGCCGGTCGCGGCCGAAATTCTTCAGCGTCACCTTCACGCCGGGCGCCGCCTGCCGGCGCTTGTATTCGGCGATGTGCAAGAGCCGTTCGACGCGCACCACAGTGGCGCGGTCGAAGCCGTCGCCGATGATGGTGGAGATCGGCTCCTCGCGCTCGACCAGCCGCTCCAGGATGGCATCCAGCACGTGGTACGGCGGCAGCGAATCTTCGTCCTTCTGGTTCTCGCGCAACTCCGCGGTCGGCGGCCGGGTAATGATGTTGTCAGGGATCACAAGGCCATCAGGACCGAGCGCACCGTCCGGCTTCCATGAATTACGCAGCCGGCTGAGTCGAAACACCTCGGTCTTGTAGAGATCCTTCACCGGATTGAAGCCGCCGTTCATGTCGCCGTAGAGCGTGGCGTAGCCGACCGACATCTCCGACTTGTTGCCGGTGGTGACGACCATCAGATTGAATTTGTTGGAGATCGCCATCAGGATCGTGCCGCGCGCACGGGCCTGCAGATTCTCCTCGGTAACGTCGCTCGGCAGTTTGTCGAAGGCCGGCTTCAGCGCGGCCAGGAAGCCCTCGACCGCCGACGCGATCGGCAGAATCTCGTAACGCACGCCGAGCGCCTTGGCGCAGGCGGCGGCATCGCTGAGCGACTCCTGCGACGTATAGCGGTACGGCAGCATGACGCAGCGCACGCGATCCGGCCCGAGCGCATCGACCGCCATCGCCGCGACCAGCGCGGAGTCGATGCCGCCCGACAAACCGATGACGACGCCGGGAAAACCGTTCTTGTTGACGTAGTCGCGCAGGCCCAGAACGCAGGCGGCGTAGTCGGCCGTATCGTCCTCGATCGCGCCGACCATCGGTCCGTTCTCGCAGATCCAGGTGCCGCCGTGGCGCACCCATTGCGTGGTGACGATCGCTTCCTCGAAGGCGCCGAGTTGGAACGCCAGCGAGCAATCGGCGTGCAGGCCGAACGACACGCCGTCGAAGATCAATTCATCCTGGCCGCCGACCTGGTTGACATAAACCATCGGCAGCCCCTGCTCGGTAACGCGCGCGACCGCGATATTGAGGCGCACGTCGCTCTTCTGACGCCAGTATGGCGAGCCGTTCGGCACCAGCAGGATTTCAGCGCCGGTTTCGGCGAGGCATTCGACGATGTCGGCGCCCCAGATATCCTCGCAGACCGGCACGCCAAGCCGCACGCCCTTGAAGTTGATGGGACCCGGCAAAGGACCCGCGGCAAAGACGCGCTTCTCGTCGAACACGCCGTAGTTCGGCAGATCGACCTTAAAGCGCAGCGCCGCGATGCGGCCGGCCTCGAGCAGCGCCACCGCGTTATACAGCTTGCCGTCGTCGAGCCACGGGGTTCCGACCAGCAGCGCCGGACCGCCGGCAGCGGTCTCGCGCGCCAGCTTCTCGATCTCGGCGCGGCAGGCCGCCTGAAACGCCGGCTTCAGCACCAGGTCCTCAGGTGGATAGCCGGCAATGAACAGTTCGGGGAAGACGACGATGTCGGCGCCCTGGCGGGCCGCCTCGTCGCGGGCACGCCGCACCTTCTCCCCGTTGCCGGCGACGTCGCCGACAGTCGGATTGAGTTGGGCGCAGGCAATCGCCAGTCGATCGGCCGGACGAATGTTCATGAGGATGATCTATCGCCTGCGCTCACCGATCACAATCAGGACGCCCGCATATCTCCCCTCCCGCCGGGCACGCTGGCCCGTGGCGGGAGGAAGAAATCAGAGTCCCGCCACCGCCGACAGCGGCCGGTCCGCCCGCTCCTTGCGCAGCCGGTCGGCCAGCAGGAACGACAGGTCGATCGCCTGCTCGGCATTGAGCCGCGGATCGCACACGGTGTGATAGCGGTCGTTGAGATCGGAATCCGAAATCGCGCGCGCGCCACCGGTGCATTCGGTGACGTTCTGCCCGGTCATCTCCAGATGCACGCCGCCGGCATGGGTGCCTTCGGCGGCATGGACGTCGAAGAACGAGCGCACTTCCTTCAGGATCAGATCGAACGGCCGGGTCTTGTAGCCCGACGCCGAAGTGATCGTGTTGCCGTGCATCGGATCGCACGACCACACCACCGAGCGGCCTTCGCGCTTCAGCGCACGAACCAGAGCCGGCAGATGCTCGCCGACCTTCTCGGCGCCGAAGCGGCCGATCAGCGTCAGACGACCCGGCTCGTTGTCGGGATTGAGGATGTCGGTCAGGCGCAGCAGATCGTCGGCCTTGAGCGACGGACCGCACTTGAGGCCAAGCGGGTTCTTGATGCCGCGCGCGTATTCGATGTGCGCGTGATCGTGCTGGCGCGTGCGATCGCCAATCCAGATCATGTGGCCAGAGGTCGCGTACCAGTCGCCTGTGGTCGAGTCGATGCGGGTCAGCGCCTGTTCGTAACCGAGCAGCAGCGCTTCGTGGCTGGTGTAGAAATCGGTGGTGCCCAATGCGCTGTCGACGGCGAAGGTCAGGCCGCAGGCGCGCATGAAATCGAGCGCGCCGGAGACGCGATCGGCGAGATCGGCATAGGCCTTCGACTGCGGCGAATCCGATACCGACTGGATCATCCAGCGATGCACGTTTTCAACGCTGGCGTAACCGCCCTTGGCGAAAGCGCGCAGCAGGTTCAGCGTCGCCGCCGACTGGCGATAAGCATCCATCTGGCGGCGCGGATCGGGTGTGCGCGCTTCCGGAGTGAAGGCGATGTCGTTGATGATGTCGCCGCGATAGCTCGGCAGCTCGATGCCGTCCTTCTTCTCGGTCGGCGACGAACGCGGCTTGGCGAACTGCCCGGCAATGCGGCCGACCTTCACCACCGGCGAGGCGCCGGCGTAGGTCAGCACGATCGCCATCTGCAGGAAGACGCGGAAGAAGTCGCGGATGTTGTTGGCGCCGTGCTCGGCGAAGCTCTCGGCGCAGTCGCCGCCCTGGAGCAGGAAAGCTTCGCCCTTGGCGACGCGGCCGAGCGCGGCCTTGAGGTTGCGCGCCTCGCCGGCAAACACCAGCGGCGGGAACGTCGCCAGCTGCTTCTCGGTGTCGGCCAAAAGCTGCTGGTCCGGGTAATCCGGCACCTGCAGGGCGGGTTTGTTGCGCCAGCTATCGGGCGCCCAACGCTCGGGCATTGCATTTACTCCAACGATTTGGCGGGGTTATACACGAAAGCGGCCAGCCGAGGCCAGCCAATAGCGCGGGCAGCCCAAACCGGGCTCCGGGCCTATTCGGCAGCCTTATCAGCGCCTTCGCCGGCGGTTTTCCGGCTATAGCTGGCCGCCTTTTCGCGCATCGTCACCAGTTCCTCGGCCATGGTCGGGTGCACCGCCATGGTGGCGTCGAAGTCAGCTTTGGTGGCCCCCATCTTCACGGCGATGCCGATGAGCTGGATCAACTCGCCGGCGTCCGGCCCGGCGATGTGGCAACCGACCACCTTCCCGGTCTCGCCATCGACCAGGAGTTTCATGAATACCCGGGTCGCCCGGCCCGACAGGGTCGCCTTCATCGGCCGGAAGGTGCTCTTGTAGACGTCGACGATATCGAACCGCTCGCGGGCCTGCGCCTCGGTCAGGCCGATGACGCCGAGCTCCGGCTCGGAAAACACCGCCGTCGGCACCTGAACGTGATCGACCCGCGTCGGCTTGCCGCCAAAGACCGTGTCGGCGAAGGCATGGCCCTCGCGGATCGCCACCGGCGTCAGATTAACGCGGTTGGTGACATCACCGACGGCATAGATGTTCGCCACCGAGGTGCGCGAATATTCGTCGACTTCGATCCCACCATGCTCGTGGCAGCGGATGCCGAGCTTCTCCATGCCGATGCCCATGCAATTCGGACGCCGGCCGATGGCGAACAGTACCTTGTCGCAGGCGATCGCCTGGCCGTCCGACAGGCGTGAAACGAACTCATCGCCCGACTTGTCGATCGCCGTTACGGTGTGGCCGCACAGCACCTTGATGCCGCGCGTTTGCATCTCGTTGCGTAGATGTTCGCGAATGTCGTCGTCGAAGCCGCGCAGGATGTTGCCGCCGCGGTAGACCAGCGTCACCTCGCTGCCCATGCCGGCGAAGATGCAGGCGAACTCGACGGCGATATAGCCGCCGCCCTGGATCACGATGCGCTTCGGCAGCTCGGGCAGATGCAACGCTTCGTTGGACGAGATGGCGTGCTCGATGCCGGGGATGTGCGGGCCCATATGCGGCCAGCCGCCGGTGGCGATCAGGATGTTGTCCGTGGTGACCGTGTCGCCATTGGCCAGACGAACGGTGTGCGGGTCCTCGATCACAGCGCGGCTGCGCACGATCTTGACCTTGGAGCGCTCGAGGTTGGCGACATAGGCGGCCTCGAGCCGGTCGATCTCGCGATCCTTGTTGGCGATCAAGGTCGGCCACGAGAAGGTCGCCTCCGGCACGGTCCAGCCGAAGCCGGCGGCATCCTCGAAGTCGTGGGAAAAACGCGAGGCGTAGACCAGAAGCTTTTTCGGCACGCAGCCGCGGATCACGCAGGTGCCGCCGACACGGAATTCCTCGGCGACCACGACCCGGGCGCCGTAATTCGCGGCGATGCGAGCGGCGCGCACGCCGCCGGACCCAGCGCCAATGACGAAAAGATCGACGTCGTATTGCGATTTGGAAGTCTGAGCCATCGGCTTTGCCTCACCCACCGTCACAACGCGGCAGGCGTCAGGCGGCCCGGCTTATTAAAGCTTGTGGCCTTTCTTCTTCAAGCCCTCGCGCATCTTGCCGATGACCTCGTCCGACAAGGTCGCAGCCCATTCCTGCGCGAATTTGAGGCTTTCATCGACGACCTTCGGCTGCTCGGCCAGAAGCTTCTTGCCGGCCGGCGAGCTGTAGAAGGCGAGAATGTCCTTCAATTCCTGCTCGGTGAAGTGCGCGGCATAGATCTCGACGACCTTGCCGTAGACCTCCTGAAGCCGCGACTCGTAGTCCTTGCGCAACTGGTTGGCGACCTCGGTGGCGTCGTTCGTCAACGTCGGGTCCTGCTGCACGAAGAACAACCGCGCCTGCTCGATGACGCCGGGGATGAGCGGCGAGAACAGTTCGTTGGCGCCGGTGAGCTTGGTGATCTCGGCAGCCGTCTTCAGCGCGGTCTGCGAGGGCTGCTGCGCCATCGCCTGGCCGGACAGGACCAGCGCGGCCGCGACCATCGTCAAGCGAACGCCACGCCAGGAAGCTTGAAGGAAAGACATCGTGATAACTCCGTTTTCGACCTACCGGTCCCGCTCGACGGTTTTCACTCCGTCCGGTCCGGCAACAATCACAATCGACGCAAGATCAACAAACAGGCCGTGCTCCATGACACCGGGCACAGCCGCCAGCGCGCACGCCATCGCCTTCGGGTCTTCGATCCGGGCCAGCGCGGCATCAACGATCCAGTGCCCGCCATCCGTGACGAAAGGATGGCCGTCACGGCCCTGCCGCAGCTTCAGCGGACCGCCGCGTTGCACGCCGGCGATTACCTTCTCCACCGCCTTCAGCGTGGCGCCAAAGCCGAAAGGCGTTACTTCGATCGGCAGCGCGAAGGCGCCGAGCTTGTCGACGCATTTGCTGGCATCGACGATGACGAGCATGCGATCGGAGGCCGAGGCCACGATCTTCTCGCGCAGCAGTGCGCCGCCGCCGCCCTTGATCATGCTGAAATCGCGCGCCACTTCGTCGGCGCCGTCGATCGTCAGATCGAGCTCGGGGGTCTCGTCGAGGGTCGTCAGCGGAATGCCGCAGGCTTGCGCTTGGGCGCGCGTCGCTTCCGAGGTCGGCACGCCAATGACCTTGAGGCCGGCGCGCACACGCTCGCCGAGCAGATCGACGAAATGTTTGGCCGTCGAGCCGGTGCCGAGACCCAGCCGCATGCCCGATTGCACGAAGTCAATCGCGCGGGCGGCGGCGGCCCGTTTTTGAGCGTCGGCATCCATGGCGGCGTTTCTCGATGAGGGTCCCGGAGCAGGCCCCGAAGATCGGGGTCGGGCGTTTTCTAGCGCCTAATGGCAGGCCTGAATAGCCGGAAATGCCGATTCCAACGGCGGAATTCGCGCTTGCATCGTCCCTGCCCGGCGGCTAGCGAACGGCTCGAACAATCGTCATCACATCAGGCCGCGCAATGTCCCGCCCCCTCATCGTTTTCGATCTCGACGGTACTCTGGTCGATACGGCCCCCGATCTGGTGGCGACGCTCAACCTGATCTTCGAGCGCGAAGGCTTGCCGCCGGTGCCCTATGACGAGGCGCGCAGACTGATCGGCGGCGGCGCCCGTGCCATGATCGTCCGCGGCCTTGAGGCGGATCGTCGCACCGTGACGCCGGAGCGTCTCGACCAGTTGTTCAAAGATTTCGTCGACCACTACACCGCGCATGTCGCCGACTTTTCGCGCCCCTTTCCCGGCGTCACCGATGCGCTCGACGCGCTGGATGCGAGCGGCCTTCAGTTGGCGGTGTGCACCAACAAATTCGAACGGCAGTCGTTGATGCTGCTCGAGGCTTTGAAACTGAGCGATCGCTTCAAGGCGATCTGCGGCCAGGATACCTTCGGCGTCGCCAAGCCCGATCCCGAAATGCTTCGCCGCACGATTCTCGCCGCCGGCGGCGACCCGGCGCGCGCGATCATGATCGGCGATTCAGAAACGGACATCCTGACGGCCCGCGCAGCCGGCCTACCTGTCATCGCCGTCGACTTCGGCTACAGCGAACAGCCCGTCGCGGACTACGCACCCGACCGGCTCATCAGCCACTTTTCGCAGTTGCCTCAGGAGATTGCTGCGCTGCTTGATGAGGCATAACGCATTGCTGCCACAGTTATGGTTAACGCGTTAGGGTTAATGGACGGCGAATAGTTGCTAGGCCTTGGTGTGCCTCGTAATGTGATTGATAATGTGATTAACGGGCGAGTGAGTTTCGTCGCTCATGTGGACCGGGATCAAACAATGTACCGAGTCATTGCGATTAGTGTTGGCGCTCTTCTGCTCGCCGGTTGTTCGTCGTCGTCGAGTTTCCTCGACGGCCTGAAGCCTGGGCCGAGCGTGGACAACGTGCGATTTGAATCAGAGCCGCCGGGCGCCGACGTGAAGGCGCCCAACGGCCAGACGTGCAAGACGCCCTGCGCGCTTTCGCTTCCGACCGACGGACCGATGACCGTTACCTTCTCGCTCAACGGTTATCAGCCCGAGCAGGAAACCATCGAACCGGTCGATCAGGCCGGCTCGCCGCCGCAGTTCCGGCCGAACCCGGTGATGGTCGAACTGACTGCGGCCCCGCCGGCGCCGAAGCCGAAGGCCAAGCCGCGCCGTCCGGCGGCCAAGAAGCCGGCAGCGGCCAAGCCGGCAGCCGCGAAGCCCGCAGCCGCCGCTCCGGCAGCGGCCGCGGCCCCTGCGGCCACCCCGGCCCCTGCCCAGCAACCGGCGGGCGCTTCGCCCTGGCCGGCTCCGAAGCAGTAAGCCGCTTCCCTACCCCGATCTTCGAAAAACGGCGCGGATGACGCGCCGTTTTTGCTTTTCGGCCCTTTTGCACGGGTTCCCGGACCGCTTCCACGCAGGGGCCCGCTATAGTCATTCCCGCCGGATTTCCTATATGCGATAAAGATGATAGCGCGGCTCAGCTACGCCGCCGCGCTCCAATCGCTGGGATCCTCCGAATGGCCCCGATCACGCCCGCCAGCTCTCTCGACCTCGCCGGAACCCGCCCGGCGCCGCTGATCGACCCGTTCGCGCGCGCGATCACCTATCTGCGTGTTTCGGTCACGGACCGCTGCGACTTCCGCTGCGTCTACTGCATGTCGGAACACATGAGCTTCCTGCCCAAGGCCGATCTGCTCAGCCTGGAAGAACTCGACCGCCTGTGCAGCGCCTTCGTCGCCAAGGGCGTCAACAAGCTGCGCCTCACCGGCGGTGAACCTTTGGTGCGTCGCGGGATCATGACGCTGTTCGCTTCGCTGTCGCGCCATCTCGACAGCGGCGCGCTCAAGGAATTGACGCTCACCACCAACGGCTCGCAGCTCGAGAAATACGCCGCCGAACTCAAGGGCTATGGCGTCGAGCGCATCAACGTGTCCCTGGACACGCTCGACCCGGACAAATTCCGCGCCATTACCCGTTGGGGCGACCTGGACAAGGTGCTGGCGGGTATCGACGCCGCGCAGGCCGCCGGCCTGAAGGTAAAGATCAACGCCGTGGCGCTCAAGGGCGTCAACGAGGACGAAATCAACGACATGATCGCCTGGGCGCATGGCCGCGGCATGGACATGACGCTGATCGAAGTCATGCCGCTCGGCGAAGTCGGCGAAACCCGGCTCGACCAGTACGTGCCATTGTCCTTGCTGCGCGCCCGTCTCGCGGAGCGTCTGACGCTCGAGGACATCGACTACCAGACCGGGGGCCCTGCCCGTTACGTGAGGGTCAAGGAGACCGGCGGCCGCCTCGGCTTCATCACGCCGCTGACCCACAACTTCTGCGAATCCTGCAACCGCGTGCGCATCACGTGCACCGGCACCCTGTACATGTGCCTCGGCCAGGAAGATGCCGCAGACCTCCGGGCGCCGCTGCGCGCCTCGGAAGGCGACGAGCCGTTGCACCGCGCCATCGATGCCGCAATTTTGCGCAAGCCGAAGGGCCACGACTTCGTCATCGATCGCCGCCAGCAGCGCCCGGCGCTGGCTCGCCACATGAGTGTGACCGGCGGCTAGGCAGCCGCCTCACGCCCACCCCCGCCTATTCGGCACTGCGCCACCGCCTTAGCCGAATGTCCAGCGGACACCGCCACCGCGCCGCCATTTTCACCATTGACGGGCGATGCTGGCTACGGCTTAACAAGGCCGTGGCCTCGGGCCGCACGCGTGTGGGGCGCGTAAAGTCGATATAAATAGCGATGGCCGGGCGAAGCCCGCAGAGGGGGGACTTCTATAGTGAGCGCTCTCGACGCATGCCTTAAGGCGCTGCTGCCTGTCAGCCGGGCCATCGACGCCATGAACGCCTGGCTCGGCCGCTACCTCGCGTGGCTCATCCTTGGCGCGGTGCTGGTGTCATCGGTCAATGCCACCATCCGCAAGCTCTTCGACATCTCATCGAATTCCTGGCTCGAATTGCAGTGGGTGCTGTTCGGCGTGGTTTTCCTGCTGTGCTCGCCGTGGACGCTGATGTCCAACGAACACATCCGCATCGACATCGTGAACCAGCTCTTGCCCAAGGCGCTGCGCAACTGGATCGACATCATCGGCCACGCATTCTTCCTGCTGCCCTGGTGCATTATCATGGTCATCACGGCGGGGCCCTTCTTTTGGCGCTCCGCGATGATCAATGAGCAGTCCGGCAACGCCGGCGGCCTGCCGGTCTGGCCGTCAAAGGCGCTGGTGCTCATCGGCTTCGCCCTCCTCCTGATCCAGGCCCTGTCGGAACTGGTCAAACGCGCTTCGGTGATGCGCGACCTCATTCCCGATCCTTACGCGTCCTCAACCAGCGCCATCGAGGCGGAAGTTGAACGGACTGTCGAAGCGATCGAAAAGCGCTAAGCGCTGCTGACGGATTTGGAGCAAACAATGATTGCCTTCATCATCGAGAACATGGCGCCGATCATGTTCGCGTCGCTGGTGGTGTTTCTGCTGCTCGGTTATCCGGCAGCGTTCTCACTCGCCGCCGTCGGCCTGATCTACGCCCTCGCCGGTATCGAGCTCGGCCAGTTTCACCCGGACTTCCTGCAGGCGCTGCCCGAGCGCGTCTACGGTGTCATGAACAATGACACCCTGCTCGCCATTCCCTTCTTCACCTTCATGGGCCTGATCCTCGAACGATCCGGCATGGCGGAAGACCTGCTCGACACCATCGGCCAGTTGTTCGGCACCGTGCGCGGCGGCCTCGCGTATGCGGTGATCTTCGTCGGCGCCCTGCTCGCCGCGACCACCGGCGTCGTCGCGGCCTCCGTCATTTCGATGGGCCTGATCTCGCTGCCGATCATGCTGCGCTACGGTTACGACCGCCGCGTCGCTTCCGGCGTCATCGCCGCCTCCGGCACTCTGGCGCAGATCATCCCGCCGTCGCTGGTGCTGATCGTGATGGCCGACCAGCTCGGCCGTTCGGTCGGCGATATGTACGAAGGCGCCTTCATCCCCGGCCTCGTGTTGTCGGGCCTGTACGCCTTCTACATCTTCCTCGTCAGCGTCATCTATCCGAAGGCGACGCCGGGCCTGCCCGCGGAGGCCATCGGTTTCCGTGAGGCGAGCGGCGCGCGCGGCGTCTGGCAGCTCGGCATCCTCGTCGTGTTCTCGGGTTTCGTCGGCTATATGCTGATGAGCCAGACCAAGGTGAATGGCGGCGCCGATTTCGTCATTCTGACCATGTCGGTCGGCGTGACCGTGTCGTTCCTCTGTGCGGTGTTCAACCGCATCTTCGGCACACGCTTCTGGTATCTCAGCGTCATCTCGTTCGCCGTTCTCGCCGCAGCCTGGTATTACTTCAACCATCACGGCCATGAAAACTGGGCGCTGCTGCTGGCGGCGCTTTCGGCCGGTGCGTTCTATGCCGTGGTCGCGGCGCTGATCGAGAAGGTGACCGGCTTCCGTCTGGTCACGCTGATGGCGGAGCAGACCACCTTCGTCATGGTGCCGCCGCTCCTGCTGATCTTCCTTGTGCTCGGCACCATCTTTATCGGCGTCGCGACGCCGACCGAAGGCGGCGCGATGGGCGCGGTCGGCGCGCTCATCCTTGGTGGAATGAAGCGGCGACTGAGCTTTGATTTGATCCGGCAGGCCGTCGAGTCGACCGCGAAGCTGTCGGCCTTCGTCGTCTTCATCCTGCTGGGGGCCCGCGTGTTCTCGCTGACCTTCTACGGTGTCAGCGGCCACATCTGGGTCGAGCACATGCTCACTTCGCTGCCCGGCGGCCAGATCGGCTTCCTCATCTTCGTCAACGCCTTCGTCTTCGTGCTGGCGTTCTTCCTCGACTTCTTCGAGCTGGCCTTCATCATCATCCCGCTGCTCGGACCGGCCGCGGAGAAACTCGGCATCGACCTGATCTGGTTCGGCGTCATCCTCGGCGTCAACATGCAGACCTCGTTCATGCATCCGCCATTCGGCTTCGCCCTGTTCTACCTGCGCTCGGTGGCGCCGAAGGAAAGCTTTATCGACCGCCTCACCGGTCAGCGCACCGACCCGGTCACCACCGGACAAATCTACTGGGGCGCGGTGCCGTTCGTCGTGATCCAGGTCATCATGGTGGCGCTGGTCATCACCTTCCCGGGGATGGTGATGCACTACAAGAAAGGCATGTCGACCGTCGATCCGAACAAGGTGAAGATCGAGGTGCCTGCGCTCGACAATCTGCCGCCGGTCGACTTCAACGCGGCGCCGCCAACGTTCAAGTAATCGGTCGCCGCACATCGCCCGCCAATAAAAAACCCCGGAGCCTGCGCTCCGGGGTTTCTCTTTTTACCGCAATATGTCGAGCGATCAGGCGCTCATCGCGCGCATCATGAACTGATCGTAGGTGTTCTCGGCCAGACGGAACCACTGATAGGTGTTCTTGGTGAACGCCATCATGGATTCGTTGACCTTCTTGAAGCTCTCGTTTTCCTTCGAGACTTCCGCGTGCAACTCCATGGTCGCCTTGTAGGAGGCGTCCATGATCGCCGGCGAGAACACGTGCAGCTTGGTGCCACCGGCGATCAGCCGGCGCAGCGCCTGCGGGTTCACGGCGTCGTACTTCGCCATCATCGAGGTGTTTGCGACGTGGCCGGCCGCTTCCAGCACCGCCTGATAGTGCTTCGGCAGCGCGTTCCACTTGTCGAGGTTGACGAAGGCGAACAGCATCGAGCCGCCTTCCCACCAGCCCGGCGCATAGTAGTGCGGGGCCACCTTGTAGAAGCCGAGCTTCTCATCGTCATACGGACCGATCCACTCGGCTGCGTCGATGGTGCCCT
Source organism: Pseudolabrys sp. Root1462 (assembly GCF_001426945.1). Lineage (GTDB taxonomy): Bacteria > Pseudomonadota > Alphaproteobacteria > Rhizobiales > Xanthobacteraceae > Pseudolabrys. Next base: position 2,345,849 of record NZ_LMFS01000001.1, read on the forward strand.
TCTCCAGCGCCGGATAGATGTCGCCACCGGCGATCTGCTGCGGCACCGCACCGAGCTTCTGGAGCACCTTGCCGGCCCAGCCGCCGATACGCATCTTGACGCCCTTGAGGTCGTCGACGCTGTTGATTTCCTTGCGGAACCAACCGCCCATCTGACAGCCGGTATTGCCGGCGAGGATGCCGCGGATGTTGTACTTCTTGTAGAACTCGTTCAGCACGGTGTCGCCGCCGCCCTGCGTCCACCAGCCCTGGTTGATGCGGGCGTTGGGGCCGAACGGGACCGAGGTGCCGAAGCCGAAGGTCGGGTCCTTGCCGAAGTAATAGTACGACGCAGTGTGGCCGATTTCGACGGTGCCATTCTGCACGGCATCGACGATGGCCAGGCCCGGGACAATTTCACCGGCCGCGAACGGCTGGATCTGGAACTTGCCGTCGGTCATATCCGAAACCGTCTTGCACATGGTTTCGACGCCGCCGTAGATGGTATCCAGCGACTTCGGCCAGCTCGCCGGCATGCGCCATTTGATTTCAGGGCTCGACTGCGCAATCGCGGGCGCCGCGATTGCGGCACCGGCGACGCCAAGGCCGGCCGCCTGAATAAATTGACGACGTTTCATCAGCTATTTCCTCCCATGAGATTTTAGACGCGGGGACCCCCGAGGCTAAACCCGCTAGCACCCACTTCTCGGGGGCTTATGCGAACCATGACGGAGAGCCGGGTTTAAATCCAGTACAGAATTTGCGCTGCCGGACGGGGTTTTTAAAATTTTGGGCTGGCATCGGCCCCGAATCGACAAAAAATAACCCCCGCCCGGTCGTCCCGGGCGGGGGCTTTAATCTAAGGTCTAATAAACAGCCTTAGCCGCGCACCGCGCGCACCATGAAGGCATCGAAGCCGAGCTCGGCCACCTGCCACCACTGATACTCGCTGCCGCGATAAGCCAGCATGCTATCCACGGCCTTCTTGAAGTCCGCATTCTTGGCCGACGTTTCCGCATAGGTCTGCATCGTCGCCTTGTACGAGGCGGCCATCACTTCGGCCGGGAACGGACGCAGCTCGGCGCCCGCCGCCACCAGACGCCGGATCGCGCCTGGGTTCTCGTTGTCGTACTTCGCGATCATCCAGTCGTTGGCCAGCGCCGAGGCACTGCGGACGATCTGCTGATAGTTCTTCGGCAGCGACGCCCACTTATCGAGATTGATGAAGTTGTGCAGCATGGCGCCGCCTTCCCACCAACCCGGATAGTAGTAGTACTTCGCGACCTTCACGAAGCCGAGCTTCTCGTCGTCATACGGACCGACCCACTCGGCCGCGTCGATGGTGCCCTTCTCCAGCGCCGGATAGATGTCGCCGCCGGCGAGCTGCTGGGGGATGACGCCCAGCTTCGAGAAGATCTGGCCGGCGTAACCGGCGATGCGGAATTTCAGACCCTTGAGATCGTCGACGGTCTTGATCTCCTTGCGGAACCAGCCGCCCATCTGACAGGTCGTGTTGCCGCACGGAATGGCGAGGAAGTTGTACTTCTTGAAGAAGTCGTTGGCGATCTGCTCGCCGCCGCCGAACGCCATCCACGCCGCCTGCATGCGGGTGTTCAGGCCGAAGGGCTGCGCCGTGTAGAGCGCGAAGGTCGGGTCCTTGCCGACGTAGTAATAAGACGCGGTGTGCGCCATTTCGACGGTGCCGTTCTGCACCGCGTCCGCGGCCTGCAGGCCGGGGACGATTTCGCCCGCGGCGAAAGTCTGGATCTGGAACTTGTTATCGGTCGCTTCGGCCACCGCCTTGGCGAACACTTCGGCGGCGCCGTACAGGGTGTCGAGCGACTTCGGGAAGCTCGAGGTCAGGCGCCACTTCACTTCGGGGCTCGTCTGCGCGATGGCCGGTGCGGCGACCGCGGTCGCAGCCAGGCCCACGCCTGCTGCGCCCAGGAATTGTCGGCGTTTCATTCCAATCACTCCATTTTCTTGTCGACGTTTCATTTGTTCGTTTCACCGCCGTGCATCGGCGATTACTTGCCGGCCAGCTACACCGTTCGGGTAGCCCAGCACCAGCGTCATGGCTGCATTGCACGCATGCAGAGCGCGTAAAATCGCCTGAAACTGGGCCCGGACGACGGCCTGCGGCGGTAAAAGCCGCGGCGGGCTAAGCGGTGCGGCGTTACGCCTCGATCACGATCTTCGGGGCGCTGCGCGAGGGGCCGCCCTTGATCTGTTCGAGCACCCGCGCGGCGATGTCACGGTAGATCTTGGCGTGCGGACCATCCGGATCCGTCGCCACCACCGGGAGGCCGGCGTCGGATTTCTCGCGGATCGTCATGTGCAGTGGCACTTCACCGAGGAACGGCACGCCCTGCCGCTCGGCTTCGTGGCGGGCGCCGCCATGGCCGAACAGATCGGAGCGCGTGTTGCATTCCGGGCAGACGAAGTAGCTCATGTTCTCGACGACGCCGAGCACCGGCACGTTGACGCGCTTGAACATGGCGACACCGCGCCGCGCATCGATCAGCGCCAGATCCTGCGGCGTCGATACGATCACCGCACCCTTGAGCGGCACCTGCTGCGCCATGGTGAGTTGGGCGTCGCCGGTGCCCGGCGGCATGTCCACCACCATGACATCGAGCTTGCCCCACTCGACCTCGCGCAGCATCTGAGTCAGCGCCGACATCACCATCGGACCGCGCCAGATCATCGGCGTTTCTTCGTCGATCAGAAAACCGATCGACATCACCTTGAGGCCGTACTTCTCGATCGGCTTCAGGCGGGTGCCGCCGATGGTCTCCGGCTTTTCCTTGATGGCGAGCAGCTTCGGAATCGACGGGCCGTAGATGTCGGCATCAAGCAGGCCGACCTTGAGGCCGATCGCGCTCAGGCCGAGGGCGAGGTTGACCGCGGTGGTCGATTTGCCGACGCCGCCTTTGCCGGAGGCGACGGCGATGATCGACTCGACGCCGGGAATGCCGGTTTGCGCCCGCTCGCCCGGCTGACCGTGGCTGTGGCCGTGACTGTGGGGCTGCGGCCGTGCCGCCGGGGTGGCCGCCTGATGCGCCGGCTGGGGACCCCGGCCCGCGCCGGCGGCGCGTTCCGCCGTGAGCGCAACCAGCGCCGAGGTGACGCCAGGCATCGCCTTGACCGCGGCTTCCGCCTGCGCCCGGACCGGCTCCCAGGCCTTTACCGCGGCGGCGTCCACGGTGATCGAGAAGAACACCTTGCCGTCGGTGACGACGATATCGGACAGCACCTTCTCGCCGGTCAGCGGCGCGCCATTGGGCGAACGGACCTTCGCCAGAGCGTTCAAGACCTCGTCCTTGCCCACCGCCATGATCCTTCGTCCTCTAACCCGGAAACGCCGCATCGGCTGCGCGGCTCCCCGCCATTTGGCCGCTTGCGTGGCCGGACGCAAGAGTGGCTGTGCGCGGCTTGCGGCGGACCTAGACGGTTGACGCCCCGGCCTCACAATGACCTATTGCCCCCGAGCCGGCCGCGTGCGTCGCGGCTGCAACGACGATTCCGGCCCGGAACTCCGGGCCCAATCCGATGGGAGGACTTGCGATGGCGAAGGTTGCGTTTCTGGGCCTTGGGGTCATGGGCTACCCGATGGCCGGGCACCTCAAGAACAAGGGCGGCCACGACGTCACCGTCTATAACCGCACCACCGCCAAGGCCGAGAAATGGGCCGCGCAGTTCGGCGGCAAGGTGGCCAAGACTCCGGCCGAGGCCGCCAAGGGCCAGGACTTCGTCATGGCCTGCGTCGGCAACGACAACGACCTCCACGAAGTGACGCTCGGCAAGGACGGCGCCTTCCCGGCCATGGGCAAGGGCACGATCTTCGTCGATCACACCACCGCCTCGGCCGAGATCGCGCGCGAACTCTACGCCGCGGCGAAGAAGGCCGGCTTCGACTTCCTCGACGGCCCGGTGTCGGGCGGCCAGGCCGGAGCCGAGAACGGCGTCCTCACCGTGATGTGCGGCGGCGACCAGCCGATCTTCGACAAGGCCAAGCCGGTGATCGATGCCTATGCCCGCGCCTGCAACCTGATGGGCGCGCCGGGATCGGGTCAGCTTGCCAAGATGTGCAACCAGATCTGCATCGCCGGCGTGGTCCAGGGTCTTTCCGAAGCGCTGCACTTCGCCAAGAAGGCCGATCTCGACATCGAAAAACTCATCGCGACCATCTCCAAGGGCGCGGCGCAGTCCTGGCAGATGGAAAACCGTTACAAGACCATGGCCGCCGGAAAGTTCGATCATGGCTTCGCGGTGGACTGGATGCGCAAGGATCTGAGCATCTGTCTCGAGGAGGCGCGCAAGAACGGCGCGAGCCTGCCGGTCACCGCGCTGGTCGATCAGTTCTACGCCGAAGTCCAGAAGATGGGCGGCAAGCGCTGGGACACCTCGGCGCTGCTGGCGCGGCTGGAGCGAGAGTAGCTCTTCTTTTCACCCTCCCCTGCAAGGGGGAGGGTGAACGCCAACCGCCCCGCGTACTTTCCCGTATTCAATTTTTTCAAACAGCCGGGAAGACTTGCAGCCAACGCTGCGCCGGCCCTGTTGTTTGTCCGGCGCGGGTCACGCCGCCTTCCCCTTCCACCCTCGAACACGTCGAGGGGATGGAGCGCCGCGAGGCGCTCTTATGGATCGCACCTTGCGGTGCGCGGCTCTCCTTGACGCGGAGAACCTGCGCCCCGCGGCGCTCCATCGCGGTGTCTTTACGGCGCCGGGCCGCGCTTTTGGCGGCTGATCCATCTTTCGATGGGTAGCGCTCACCATCANTCGAGGTGCGTTTCGCCAGGCCCGCGGGCACCGCATCCGATCCCATCGATCCAGACGCCTCTAGATGACGCCCCCGGCAGGACCGGACGGCCAAGGCTACAGTTCTCTAGGAATAATAGTCAAGGACTAAAATCAAGTCCGTCGTTTTGAGCGTGCGTGCCGGGACACTGACCCAAGGTCCTTGCCAGAACGGATCGCAGCCGATAGGCAGCGATGTCCCCCTTCTTCGAGATCCCTGTCGCGCCTATGTCCTTCATCTATTCGGTCGTCACTTTCGCCGAAATTCTCGCCCTGTTCGCCTCGTTCGTCGCCGTCGTGTTTTTCGTCGGGCGCGCGATCGTGAGAGCGATCGTGGCGCCGAAGGAGCCGCCGCCGAAGCCGGAAGACCTGCGCCACCTCAAGCGCGCCGGGCAGTCCGGGTTTTATTGAGGCGGGCCCGCGCCCTAAAACGCCATCTTCAATCCGTCTTCGGCGATCAGCACGCCGCCTGCCCTCACCTCGTCGAGACGCGACAGCATGGTCGGGTTCATGTGCGTGACCATGGTCTGCTTGGCACCGAGATCGCCGATGCGCGGCCTGAGCACGTCCCAGCTCAGGTGGCCGCTGAACTTGCCCTCGAAGCCGTAGCATTCGCAAATGAACAGATCGGCGCCCTTGGCGACCGGCAGCAATGCGTCGGTCCATTCGGTATCACCGGAATAAGCGAAGGTCTTGTCGCCGTCGGTCAGGCGCAGCGCCGTCGATGGTGCGCCCGACTGGTGGATGACTTCGGCGGTGACGATCGAATGGCCGAGCAGGTCGGTCGGCACGCCGACCGGGATTTCCTGCACCGACCACGGGAATTTCCACTTCATCGTATTCGACTTCGGAAAGAACACTTCCATGGCCGCGTCGATGCGCGCCTTGGAGCCCGGCGGACCGGCGATCAGCAGCGGCTTCTCGCGGCGCGACAGGAACTGGGCATCGAGAATGAAGAACGGCAGGCCGCCGAAGTGATCGCCGTGCAGATGCGACAGCACGATACCATCGATCGTATTGCGATCGACGGTCTGAGCATTGAGCGCCGGCATGGCGGAGGCACCGCAATCGACGAGCAGCGTCGCCTTGGCGGTCTTCAGCATGAAACAGGTGTTGTAGCGCCCGCCGGAGCCGAAAGCGTCGCCGCAGCCGATGATGGTGAGATGCATGGATTATGTCCGTATGTTCATTCCGCCCTGATCCCGAAGAGCATCACGTTAGTGATGCGTCTCGAAGATGGGGCGGCTCGATGGTTCGAGACGGGCCTTCGGCTCTCCTCACAGGAGGCCGATCAAGCCTTCGCACTCGGGCGCGCCGACACCGCGGCGTGCCAGCGCTTCACGTTGGTCAACTCCTCCGGCACCACGAGCTTCGGCACGCGCATGAAGTCGACGGTGACCTGGGCGGTGATGTCGGCGACCGAAAAGCGCTCGCCGGCGATGAATTCGTGTTCGGCGAGCTGGCGGTCGAGCACCTCGAGGAAATTGAAAACGCGCGGCCGGTTGGCTTCGGCCCAGGCCGGCACCTGCGGCACTTCCAGTTCCTTCATCGCCGGGTGCAGGTGGCGGAAAACCTGCGCCACCGGGGCAAACAGATTGTTCTCGACGCGCCGGCTCCACATCTCGACCAGACCGATTTCCAGCGGCCCCTTGCCGAACAGCGGCGGCTCCGGCCGCAGCGCCTCGAAATAACGGCAGATGGCCAGCGATTCACACAGGACCGTGCCGTCATCCAGCACCAGCGCCGGAATGCGCTGCAGCGGGTTGATGGCCGTGAATTCCGGCGACTTGTGCTGCTTGGCGTTGATATCGACCTGCTCGGTCGGTACCTCGATGCCCTTCTCGGCCAGAAATATACGGGTGCGGCGCGGATTTGGCGCGCCCTTGGCGTCATAAAGCTTCATGGAGGACGGTTTCCGCCTGGATGGTCTGTTTTTGACGCGCAAACCCGAACACAGAGAGGCACGGCTGTCAAAGCCAGGTTAACGAGCGTTAACGGATTGCCCTGTGGCCAGCTTAAGCATGGCTTTAAGGATTTTAGGCGACGGTGCGCCTTTCGAAGTACCGGGTAACGTGGCGTCGTAATTCATGATTCCGGGCGAACAGCCAGACTTGACCGCGCTGCCACCGGAAAGCTCGCCGGTGCGGCGTCGCCTCGCCGCGCAATATGTGCGCGACGCGCGCGACCGGCTGACCTCGACCTCGGGCACGCGGCCGGCTTTCGACTTCGAGTTGCTGCGCCAGTACGCGCAGAACCGCCTCTCCGCCTCGCTCGTCATCCTGCTGCTGGTGGCAACGATCGGCTTCCTGTCGAGTCTGTGGACCGGCGCGATCGCGGCCGGCGCCTGGACGGCGGCCGTCCTCGTCATCCACGCCGTCATCGTGACCAAGTGCCGCCAGTTCCTCGAACTGCCGATGGCCGCGGTCGATGCCAAGTCCTGGCGCTTCCGCTTCATCCTGCTCGACCTGTTCTACGGTCTGGCCTGGATGTTCATCCTCATTCATCCGGTCGGCGCCGACGAGTCCTCCGGCACCTTCATGCTGTTCGTGATGCTGCTGGTGGTCGCAGTGTCGAGCATGCTGGCCTCGAGCCTGCCGATCGCCGCCTTTGCCGCGACCTTCCCGGTCACCGCGGCGATCGCGCTGAACTTCATGCTGCTCGGCTCGCTGCGCAACTATATCCTCGCGCTCATGGCGGTGACGGCGCAGGGCTACTTCGCCATGCTGGCCTACCGGCTCTATTCGACGACGCTCGCGACCATCGAGGCGCGCGCCGAAAAGGACGCGCTGATCGGCGAACTCGAGCAGGCCAAAGCGATCTCGGACGAGGCACGCCAGCGCGCCGAAGCCGCCAACATTTCCAAGTCGCGGTTCCTGGCGCAGATGAGCCACGAGTTGCGCACGCCGCTCAACGCCATTCTCGGCTTCTCTGAAGTCATGAAGTCCGAGGTGTTCGGCGAGCACGCCGTGGCGGCCTACAAGGAATATTCATCCGACATCCACGCCTCGGGCGTGCATCTGCTCGGCCTGATCAACGAGATCCTCGATCTGTCGCGCATCGAGGCCGGCCGCTACGAACTCAACGAAGAGTCGGTGTCGCTGACCGCCATCGTCGAGGACTGCCATCACCTGTTGAAGCTGCGCGCCACCAACCGCGGCATCAACCTTCACGAGGTCTACGAGCAGGATCTGCCGCGGCTGTGGGCCGACGAGCGCGCCATCCGCCAGATCTGTCTCAACCTGTTGTCGAACGCGATCAAGTTCACGCCGCAGGGCGGCGACATCTGGCTCAAGGTCGGCTGGACCGCATCCGGCGGCCAGTACATGAGCTGCAAGGACACCGGCGCCGGCATTCCGGAAGAAGAAATTCCGATCGTGCTGGCATCGTTCGGCCAGGGCTCGAACTCGATCAAGTCGGCCGAACAGGGCGCCGGCCTCGGCCTGCCGATCGCCAAGAGCCTGGTCGATCTGCATGGCGGCACGTTCTCGCTGAAATCCAAGCTGCGCATCGGCACCGAGGTGATCGTCACGTTCCCGCCGGAACGCGTGGTCGCGGCGATGGCGCCGATGGCCGACGAGGCCCCGCTGGCGCCGCAGGCGCAGCCGCCGGGCGAGCCGATCCTCAGCGACGAGGAACGGCGCCGCCTGCGCCGCCGGCCGCTGTTCCGCGCCGGCACCTGACGGTTCGAACCATTTGTCACCTGCGAGCGGCAAATCGACGATTGCGTTCGCGCCAAGGCGATCTATGTTCGCCCCGACGCGCCGCTTCGCCGGCCGAGCCTTCGACGGTCGAAAACCCAGTGATCGAAACGCCTTGTGTGAAAATCTGCACGCTCGACGCCGCGCAGCGCCAGTGCCTGGGCTGCGGTCGCACGGTCGTGGAAATCGCGCAGTGGGCGGCCATGAGCGCGGGCGAACGCCGCCGCATCATGGAAGCGCTGCCCGAGCGCATCGCCGCCCTGACGACACCCACGAAACGCGCCGCGGGATAAGCACATCGTGAGCCGCCGTATCACCTGGGCCTTCGTTTTCGGCGCGGCGCTGTCGCTCGCGATCCTGATCGCAACCCAGGACGCGGACCCGATCACCACGCTGCTGCGCCACGACATAGGCTCGGTGGTGGTCAAGATCGCGCTGCTCGTCTTCGTCGGCGGCCTGGTGCTGGTGACGTTCCGCGAAAGGCTGGGCAAGGCGCTCGAGGCCTTGGCGTTCTGGGGCGTGATCGGCCTGGTGCTGGTGATCGGCTACACCTATCGCTTCGAACTGCGCGACGTGGTCGAACGCGTGGTCGCCGAACTGGTGCCGGGCTATGTCGCGCGCCACGGCCAGGACGCCGAAGTCGTGCGCGGCCGCGACGGCGACTTCTCGCTCGCCGCCCATATCAACGGCGCGCGCATTGCCATGGTGCTCGACACCGGCGCAAGCTCGGTGGTGCTGACCCAGGAAGCGGCGAAAGCAGCCGGTCTGCCGCTCGAGGTTCTCAATTACTCGGTGAATGTCGATACCGCCAACGGCCGTACGCGCGCCGCGCCGGTAACGCTGGAACGTGTGGTCATCGGCGGGCTGATCGAGCGCGCGGTGCCGGCGCTGGTGGCGCAGGAAGGCCAGCTCAAGCATTCGCTGCTCGGCATGAGCTTTCTCAACCGCCTCGACAGCTGGGAGGTGCGCGGCAACAAGCTGCGCATGCGCGCCGCGCCTTAACGAGCAATTCCAGGAAAAGTGGAAGCCGGTTTTCCGTCCGGAATTGCGATCATTAGACAAGCGTCAGAACAAACCGCGCCGAGACGGCCAGCAGGAAGAGGCCGAAGCCGATCTCCAGATAGCGGCGCGGCAGCGCGTGCGCGAGACGCACGCCGTAGGTCGCGGTGTAGCTCGACACCGGCGCCATCAGGACGAAGCCGATCACGGAGATGAAGCCCAGCGACAGCGGCGGCAACTGCGCCAGATGCGGCCAGCCGGCAATGGCATAGCCAATGGCGCCGACCACGGTGATCGGCACGCCGATACCCGCCGAAGTGGCCACCGCGCGCTGCATCGGCTGGCCGTGCAGCGTCAGCATGGCGTTGGAAACGGCGCCGCCGGATACGCCGACCAGCGACGACACCAGGCCCATGATGAAGCCGTACAGCGCCACCAGCGCCGGGCCGGGCAGCCGGTTGCTGACGTTCCAGCGGTCGCCGATGAACAGCATCTTGATGCTGATGAAGATGGTGAAGACCACGAACGCCACCTTGAACACGGCGCCGGGTGCGAACGAGGCGATCCACGAGCCGATGACGACCGCGATCACCGCGAACACCGACCAGAGCCGCATCACTTCGGGGATGACGGCGCCTTTCTTCTTGTGCGCCAGATAGGAGCGGATCGTGGTCGGCACGATGACGGCGAGCGAGGTGCCGATGCAGAGCTGCATGCGCAGATCGTCCGGCACGTGGATGAGGCCGAACACCTCGTACAGCACCGGGACGATGATGCCGCCGCCGCCGATGCCGAACAGGCCGGCCAGGACGCCGGTGACGGCGCCGCCGGCAATGATCAGCAACGCCAGCCAGGCGAGTTCTGAGGCGGGGTAGCCCATCAGCATGGGAAAGTCCGGCAGGGGCAACGGGCGGGATGTCAGGCGGCGATGTGCGACATATCGGCCTCTGAGTCCACCACCCGCGCCAGCGCATCAGCCATGACCGAGGCCGAGGCACCGGGCTTGACCGCCTCGACCGACAAGTGGCGGCGAAAGGCCCGGGCGCCCGGCACGGCGCGGAACAGGCCGAGCACGTGACGGGTGATGGAATTGAGCCGGACGCCGCCGGCCATCTCACGTTCGATATACGGGATCATCGCCGCGGCCGCGGCCTTGGCCGAGGCGACCGGCGCGGCTTCGCCGTAAAACATCGGATCGACGCCGATGAGGCGCCACGGTTCCTGATAAGCGGCGCGGCCGAGCATGACGCCGTCGAGATTGCCGAGATTGTCGCGCGCCTGTTCGAGGCTGGCGAGCCCGCCATTGAGTACGATCGGCCAATCCGTATGCACGTCCTTGAGGCGATGGACGATGGCGTAGTCGAGCGGCGGAACCTCGCGGTTTTCTTTCGGCGACAGCCCCTTCAGCCAGGCCTTGCGCGCATGGACGATGAGGGCGTCGGCACCGGCCGCCCTGACCTCCGCGGCGAATGCGAAAAGCACCTCCTCCGGATCCTGATCGTCGACGCCGATGCGGCACTTCACCGTCACCGGCACGCGCACCGCGGCCTTCATCGCCGCGACGCTGTCGGCGACCAGCTTCGGCTCCAGCATCAGACAGGCGCCGAAGCGGCCTTCCTGCACGCGATCGGACGGGCAGCCGACATTGAGGTTGATCTCGTCGTAGCCGAAGCCCTCGCCAATCCGCGCGCTCTCGGCGAGCGCCGCCGGATCGCTGCCGCCGAGTTGCAGGGCGATCGGATGCTCCGCCGCAGCAAAGCCAAGCAGCCGCTGGCGATCGCCGTGGATCACGGCGCCGGTGGTCACCATCTCGGTATAGAGCAGCGCCCGGCGCGTCATGAGGCGATGGAAGAACCGGCAGTGCCGGTCGGTCCAGTCCATCATCGGGGCAATGGCGAAGCGGCGGTCCATCTATCCTGGTGCTTTTCCGAGATTTATCATCGGCTTAAGCCACATTTTCGCGCTTCCGACAAGCTGTCGATTTGCGCTCACTTCCCACCGTTTCCGCTCCTTTTCGTCGCCGAGAACGAGTTTTCGGTAGGCATCCGCAATGTCGTACAGGCGTCAGGCCGCCTTAAGACCGCCGCCGCGCGCGGAAGACGCCGATCGCAAAGCCGAGGAGAGCGGCCCGTCGCTCCTCGATGGTGGTTAGAGGCACCGCCTCCGCGTAGACCGGCCACGCGATAAGGGTGCCCCACTCCAGCTTGCGATCTGGCAGAAACAACTGATGGGCGGGTGTCGCGGCCGGCCGGCCTGTGTCTCGCGCCCGATCGAGCGTCCGCCGTCGGACCGGATCTGCGCCTTCATCGAAGCCTAGCGCCGCTTGTTCGTCGCGGGCCTGCTTGTTACCAACGACGGGGAAATACTCGTCACGATCGCCAGCCGGTATCCAGCGGCCATCCTGCGTGCGTTCGGTGATGCGGTAGCCGGGCAATACGGACTGGCTTGTATGGGCCTCGAATTCCGCCCGCGCGGCCGCAGTGACCCGGGGAGCCCAGACCAGCGCCTGGACGCCATCGTATTGCTTCAACAGGCCAGCGGCGAGATCGTTGAACTTGGCGGTTCCCGGGAAGCCGCCGGCACCCGCCAAATAGGTGCGCAATGCGAACACGACGTCCTCGTAGCGCCCCAACCCCACTTGCATGGTTCGTACGCGGGCTTCGACTTCGGTCTGCAATTCAGCGCGCACATCCCTGGCGTTCTTCTGCTGCAGCAGCACGGTGGTGAACAACACTAACGCAACGCCGAGGCCGAAAATGACCACCACCGGCCAGACGCGCCGGAGATCGCCAGCCTCCACTTGCGCGCTCGATGCTGAAGTGGCGACCGCCTCGCCCTTCGCACGAATGGTCCGGCTGTTCGGGTCGCCCACGGCCATCGGAACGCCTCGTTAGGCGACGTCGCCAACGTCAACATCGCCACTCGCCATACGAGTGCCATGAATAGACGGCTGGGCGTTGACGTGCGTCAATTATACTTGGTCTGACGGTAACAACGCCCCGGCATCCATGTATCGTTGGTAGAACTCTACCTGTGGCAACGAGGTAAATACTTCAGATTTTCAGCATCACCATCACCTCAACCTCGGCTTGGTCGCAGCCAAGGCGGCACCCGACGCCCCTCGTCGAGGCCCAGTGCATTGCAGGAGGAAGTTGAGGCGTTCGCCCAACGCGTGCAGAGTATGGCGCCAGAAACATCGACAACTTTGGTGCGGTGATGACAGCGATAACTAGGCTGCGCCCTGTCCACCTTCTGGCCCCTCGTCGACATGAAGAGAAGACCGAGATGATCTCCATCTTCATAACGAAGTCCTGAATCCAATCGAAATATACACGGATACAAAAGGCTCGGACCTTCTTTTCGAGGCTAAAGGAAAAGGGAGGTCATTTCATTTATGTGCGACGAACGACGACGCTAGTCTTCCGCGCGTTGCGCGCTCTCAGCGCGCGAGCGCCGCCCAATCGATCAGGCTGGCGAGAAAGGCGTCGCAGCGTTTGAGTTGCGCGACCTCGATATATTCGTCGGGCCGGTGCGCCTCGGCGATGCGGCCGGGCCCGCAGATGACGGTTTCGATGCCGAGCATCTCCTTGAAGCGGCCCGCCTCCGTGCCGTAGGCAACCTTGGCGTAGCCGTTGCTGCCGGCAAAGCGCTGCACGAGATGCGTGAGTTCGCCATCCGGCGCTGTCTCGATCCCCGGCACGGCAGCGAAAACCTCGAACGCGATCCCGGTCTCCGGCGCGATGGTCCGCATCTCCGGCTCCAGCGTGTCGCGCGCGTAGGAGATGATTTCCTCGACCAGCGCGTCGGGGTCCTCGCCCGGCATAACGCGAAATTCAAACTCGAAGCGGCATCGGTCCGGCACGATGTTGAGGGCCGTTCCGCCGGCGATCTTGCCCGTATGGGCGGTGGTGACCGGAACGTCGTAAGTTTCGTCGCGCTTGCCCTGGCTCGCCAGACGCGCGCCGATGCTTCGCAGCTTTGCAATCAGGAGCGCGGCATATTCGACGGCGTTGACGCCCTGTGGCGCCAGCGAAGAGTGGCAGGCGCGGCCGGTCACCGTCGCCCGAACCGAGCGCTTGGCCTTATGACCAACGACGACCTCCATCGAGGTCGGTTCGCCGACGATGCAGTACCGCGGCCGGTTCGGACGCGCCTTCAGCGCATCGAGCAGCCGCATGACGCCGATGCACCCGACCTCCTCGTCATAGGAAAAGGCAAGATGAATGGGGCGCGCGAGATCGCGCGACAGCGCCGACGGCACGGCGGCGAGAACGCAGGCCAGGAAGCCCTTCATGTCGCACGCGCCGCGACCGTAGAGACGCCCGTCCCGTTCCGTCAGATCGAAGGGATCGCTTTGCCACTCCTGGCCGTCGACCGGCACCACATCGGTGTGGCCGGACAGGATGATGCCCGGAACGTCGGCCGGCCCGATCGTCGCCCACAGATTGGCCTTCTCGCCGGTCGCGTCATAGACGCGCTCGCTCACAACACCCAGATTACCGAGATAACCTTCGACGAACTCGATGAGGGCGAGGTTGGAGCCGCGACTGGTCGTGTCGAAGCCGACAAGGCGGCGCAGGATTTCAAGACTGGACGGCGAAGGCATCGATGAACTCCGGGAAACGTATCGCACGCGCGATCATGAAAGCCTCTTGCGCACCATCGCGATAAAATCCGCTGCGGCGAGCGACGGCGGCCGGCTGGCGGGCGTCAGAAAGCAGGTCCGGTAAGGGATGGCGGTGGCAAACGGCCGTACGACGATGCCGTTGCCGAGCTGGTGGACGATCGGGAACGGATTGAGCAGCGCGACGCCCAGTCCTTCGCGCACGAACTCCGCCGCCGAAACCGCCGTCGCGGTTTCGATCACGATATGGCGGCGCACGCCGGCCTTGTCGAAGAGCCGGTCGGTCAGCGTGCGGCCGGAATGGCGGCGTGTCAGCGCGACGAAAGCCTGCCCTTCCAGATCCTGCAGCCGGATGGTCTCGCGCCGCGCCAGCGGATGACGGCTCGGCAGCGCGCAGATCGCCTCCGTCGCGAGCAACAGGTCGTTGCGCACGCTGTCATGCGAAACGGCGGTATCGGTCAAACCGACGTCGTGGCGGTCTTCGGCGATATTCGTGACGAGCGCGTCGCTGGAAAGCACCTCGAAGACCACTTCCAACTGCGGGTTGGCGTTGGTGAAGGCCGCGACGATCGGCGGCAGGAAGCGATGCGCGATCGTCGGCGGCGCGGCAATACGGAGCGTTCCGGTATGGGAGCCGGTGCCGGCGGCTGAGCGATTGGCAATCCGCGTCAGCGCGGAGAAGATTGGTCCGAGTTCGTCGTTGACGGCGAGCGCTTCGGGATTTGGCACAAGCCGCCCCCCCACCCGATCGAACAGCTGGCGGCCGAGCGTTGCCTCCAGTTCCGCCAGCGCACGACTGACGGCCGGCTGCGACAACCCGAGGCGCTGGCCTGCAACGGTCGTCTTGCCGGTTTCGACCAGCGCGCGCAGCACTTCGAGTTCACGCAGCGTGAAGCCGGCGCGCCGCTGTTCCTGTTTGGCGCTTGATGACTTTTCGGGCATATGTATGCAGATTTTGTATATCTTTTTCGCTTTGAAATTCATTTACTGCATAATAACGTTGCTGCCAAGAGCCGGAATGGCGCCGGTTGAAAAGCAGAAGCTGCGCTCCCGAACCCGTCGAAACGTCGAGGAGATTCAATGATGAAGAAATCCGCCCTTCTTGCCTGCCTTCTCGCCGGCGCAACTATGTGCAGTTCCGCAGGAGCTGCGGACCTTGCGATCGGTCTGAAGTCGGAAGCGACGTCGATGGACCCGCAATTTCATCAACTTTCCACCAATACCCAGGTACTGCTCAATATCTTCGAGCCGCTGACCAAGCAGGATCCGTTTCAGAAAGTAACGCCCGGTCTGGCGACGAAGTGGGAATCCGTCAACGACACGACATGGCGCTTCACGTTGCGCGGCGGCGTCAAGTTTCAGAACGGCAGCGCCCTGTCACCCCGCGACGTGATCTACACCTATTGCCGCGTGCCACTGGTCGTGAACTCCCCCTCCTCCTTTACGATCTATACGGCGGCCATCCTCGACGTGACGGCCGACGGCAAGAACGCCGTGCTGATCAAGACGGACGGCGCCAATCCGCTTCTGCCAACGGACCTTTCCAATCTGCCGATCCTCTCGGCCGACGCGGCCGGCGCCGACGCGACTGTCACCTACAAGCCGGGCGGTAAGTGCGAGGGCATGGGCAAGGTGCCACAGTCGGTCGATTTCAATTCTCCCGCTGTCGCCGTCGGCACCGGACCCTACAAGCTCGACAGGTTCGTGCGCGGCAGCGAAATGGTGCTGACGCGCTATGACGGTTACTGGGGGACCAAGCCGGACTGGGACAAAGTGACCATGCGCCCGATCACCAGCGACGGTCCACGTATCGCCGCGCTGCTGTCGGGTGACGTCGACATGATCGAATCCCCGCCGATCCAGGACCTGAAGCGGGTCAAAGACGCCGGCTTCAAGGTCATCGATGCGCTGTCCAACCGTATCATCTATCTGGCGCTGTTCCAGGACAGCAAGGCGACCGCTCCGAACATCAACGGAACCAACGGCAAGAACCCGCTCCTCGACAAGCGAGTGCGCGAGGCGATCTCGCTGGCAATCAACCGCGAGGCCATCGTCGCGCGCATCATGGGCGGCTATGCAAAAGTCGCCGGAGAGCTGCTGCCGCCACCGATGTTCGGCACCAATGGCCGCGCCGTCGACAAATACGATCCGAAGAAGGCCAAGGAGCTCCTGACCGCGGCCGGCTATCCCGATGGTTTCGAAATCACACTCGGAACGCCGAACGACCGCTACATCAACGACTCGCAGGTCGCCCAGGCCGTCGCCCAGATGCTGGTGCGCATCGGCATCAAGACCAAGGTCGACGCGCAGACCGCGAGCCAGTTCTTCTCCCGGCGCAATAAGCTGGAGTTCCCGATGTACCTGGCCGGCTGGGGCGCCTCATCGGGCGAAATGTCGTCACCGCTGAAGTCGCTGGTCGCAACCTACGACAAGAAGACGGGGATGGGCCCGACCAATGCCGGGCGCTATTCCAACCCCGAGATGGACAAACTGCTGACAGCGGCGATGTCGACCATCGACGATGCCAAGCGGGAAGTCATGCTGGGCAAAGCCGAAAAGATGGTGCTCGACGACTACGGCATCATCCCGCTGCACTATGAGCAGACGGTTTGGGCCATGAAGAAAGGCTTGAGTTACGCGGCACGCGTCGATCAGTATACGATCGCGTCAGACGTCCACGCGGCAAAATAGCCGCCCGCCCAGCCGGGGCCGCGCGCCCGATACCTTGGGAACGCGCGGCCTATTCCCTGCGGAGGCGATGATGATCGTCTATATCTTGCGGCGTATCGGGCAAAGCCTCTTCGCCCTTGCGGCGATGGCCATCCTGGTCTTCATCGGCGTCTTTGCCATCGGCAACCCCGTCGACATTCTGGTCAACCCGGAAGCAAACCAAGCCGAGATCGCCGCGACGACAGCGCGCCTCGGCCTCGACAAGCCGCTATGGGAACAGTTTGCCCGCTTCGTCGGGCATCTGTTTCAAGGCGACCTCGGCACATCCTTCGTCTACGGGCGCCCGGCGATGGAAATCATTCTCCAGCGCCTGCCGGCAACGATGGAACTGGCGGTGACGGCGCTCATCCTGGCGGTCGTCATCGGCGTGCCGCTCGGCGTCTATGCCGGACTGAAGCCCGACAGTATCGGCGGGCGCTCGGTGATGGCCGGCTCGATTCTCGGATTTTCGCTGCCGAACTTCTGGCAGGGCCTGCTGCTGATCCTGATCTTTGCAGTTCTGCTGGGCTGGCTGCCCGCGGGCGGACGCGGCGAGACCGTCGAGGTTCTCGGCATCCGCGTCAGTTTCCTGACCCTGGACGGACTGCGGCACATGATTCTGCCGGCGTTGAACCTCGCGCTGTTCAAGATGTCGCTGGTGATCCGGTTGACGCGGGCCAATACCCGCGAGGTCTGCCTGCAGGAATATATCAAGTTCGCGCGGGCGAAGGGCCTCTCTTCGACCCGCATCGTTCTCGTCCACATCCTCAAGAACATCATGATCCCGGTCGTGACCATCCTGGGCCTTGAACTCGGTTCGATGATCGCCTTCGCCGTCGTCACGGAAACCGTGTTCGCCTGGCCGGGCATGGGCAAGCTCCTGATCGATTCGATCAACCTGCTCGACCGACCCGTCATCGTCGCCTACCTTATGCTGACCGTGGTGATCATCGTCACGATCAACCTCATCGTCGATCTGCTCTATTCCGCTCTCGACCCCCGGGTTCGCCTTTCGCAGGTGAAGGCATGAGCGACGACGCCCTCACAGCCGGCCTCGCGCCGACCGCCACGGCAGAGCCCCTCGCCGCCGACAGCCCGTTCAAGCGCCTCCTCCATACCTTTCTCGAAGACAAGCTGGCGGTGATCGGCCTTGTTCTTTTCACCCTCGTCGTTCTGCTTGCGATCTTCGCCCCGCTGATCGCGCCGCAAAATCCCTATGACCTCGCCCAGCTCGACGTCCTCGACGGCGGCCTGCCGCCCGGATCGGCGAGCATGTCTACCGGCGGCATCTACTATCTCGGCACCGACGAACAGGGCCGCGACATGCTGTCGGCGATCCTTTACGGCTTACGCATCAGCCTGCTGGTCGCGACGGTGTCACTCGCCTTCGCCATCGCCATCGGCGTCACCGCCGGCACGATGGCCGCCTATTTCGGCGGCAAGATCGACAGCCTCATCATGAGGATGGTCGATCTGCAACTGTCCTTCCCGGCCATCCTCATCGCCCTGATCCTGCTCGCCCTCTGGGGCCGCGGCGTCGATAAGGTCATTATTGCCCTCGTCATCGTGCAGTGGGCTTACTATGCCCGCACCGTACGGTCCTCGGCCATCGTCGAAGCGCGCAAGGATTACATCGAAGCCGCGCATTGTCTGGCGCTGTCGCACAGCCGAATCATGTTCCATCATTTGCTGCCGAACTGCCTGCCACCGCTGATCGTGGTCGCCACGGTCCAGATCGCGCAGGCGATCGCACTCGAGGCGACGTTGTCGTTTCTCGGCGCCGGCGTGCCGATCACCGAGCCATCGCTCGGCCTCCTCATCGCCAACGGATACAACTACCTTCTGTCCGGCCGCTACTGGGTCAGTCTGTTTCCCGGCATCGCGCTCGTCCTGACGATCGTGGCGATTAACCTCGTCGGCGACCGGCTGCGCGACGTGTTCAATCCGAGGCTGCAGAAATGACCGCGCTTCTCAGCATCGAGGATCTGAAGACCCACTTCTTCACCCGCGATGGCGTGGTCAAGGCCGTCGACGGCGTCAGCTTCAGTCTGATGCGCGGACAGATTCTCGGCCTGGTCGGTGAATCGGGCTCCGGCAAGTCGGTGACCGGCTTCTCGCTGCTCGGGCTTGTCGATCCGCCAGGCCGCATTGTCGACGGCTCGATTCGGTTCGACGGTGAGGATCTGGTGAAAGGCGGCGAGCCGATGCTGCGCACCTTGCGCGGCAAGCGCATCGCCATGATCTTCCAGGATCCGATGATGACGCTGAACCCGGTCCTGCGCATCGACACGCAGATGATCGAGACCGTGCTCGCGCACGAGAATGTTTCGCGCGCCGAGGCACTGAAACGCGCACGCGACGCGCTTGTCATGGTCGGCATCTCGTCGCCGGACGAGCGGATGCAGAGCTATCCGCATCAGTTCTCCGGCGGCATGCGCCAGCGCGTCGCCATCGCCATTGCGATGCTGCACAAACCGGACCTGATCATTGCCGACGAACCGACCACCGCGCTCGACGTGACGATCCAGGCGCAGATTCTCGCCGAGATGCAGAAGCTGTGCGCCGAGACCGGAACCGCGCTGATCTGGATCACGCACGATCTTGCCATTGTCTCCGGCCTCGCCGACCGGTTGGCGGTGATGTACGCCGGCCGCGTCGTCGAAGAGGGCGAGACGGCCCGCGTCATCGAACGGCCGCTGCACCCCTACACCAAGGGCCTGATCGCTTCCGTGCCGCAGGGCAAGACGCGCGGCGCGCGGCTGCAGCAGATCAGCGGCATGCCGCCGTCGCTGCGCAGCTTGCCGAAAGGCTGTGCTTTCCGGCCGCGTTGCGCGCGGGCCGACGAGGCCTGTCTGGAAGAGCCGGCGCTGGAGGAGAAGCTACACGGTCGCAAGGCGCGCTGCTTCCACCCCTGGTCGCTCGACGAGGCCGCCGATGCGCGCCGGCAGGCGCCGTCCAGGGACGGGATGGCGGAGACGGCGACATGAGCGAGCCGATCATCGAGATCGACGGCGTCTCCAAGCGCTTCGTCAAGTCGCTCGATCTGGCCGAGCGGACGGCGCGCCTGCTCGGCGCCAGCGTTCGCCAATTGACGGTGAACGCGGTCGACGGCGTCGACCTGTCAATTCGCAAGGGCGAGGTCATGGGCCTGGTCGGCGAGTCCGGCTGCGGCAAGTCCACACTCGGCCGGATCGTCGCCGGATTGTACGCACCAAGCGCAGGCGCCATTCGCTTTCGCGGCCGCGACGTCGCTGCTCTCAAGGGCAAGGACGCCAAGGAAGCGGCGCTCAAGGTGCAGATGGTCTTCCAGGACCCCATGTCGTCGCTCAATCCGCGGCTTCGCGTCGACCAGATCATCGGCGAGGCGCCGCGCGTCCACGGCCTTGCCGGTCGTGGCGAAATCGACGCCTATGTCGAGGCGGCGCTACAGCGCGTCGGCCTCGATCCGGCGATGCGCAAGCGCTATCCGCACCAGTTCTCCGGCGGGCAGCGGGCGCGGATCGGCATCGCCCGGGCGCTCGCCGTGCAGCCGGACTTCATCGTCTGCGATGAATCCGTCGCCGCGCTCGACGTGTCGATCCAGGCCCAGATCCTCAATTTGTTTATGGATCTGCGCGAGGAGCTTGACCTCACTTACCTGTTCATCAGCCACGATCTCGGTGTCGTCGAGCACATCTCGGACCGGGTCGCCATCATGTATCTCGGGCGCGTGGTGGAACTGGGCGCCAGCGAGGAGATCTTTGCGTCACCCAATCATCCCTATACCCAGGCGCTGCTCGCCGAGATTCCGACGTTCGAGGCGAAGAAGAAGACCTATTCGGTGATCAAGGGCGAGATCCCCTCGCCGATCGATCCGCCCAGCGGCTGCCACTTCCATCCGCGCTGCCCGCATGCCTTCGCGCGCTGCCGGACCGAGCGGCCGGCGCTCAAGGAAACCGCGCCGAACCGCTATTCCGCCTGCCATCTCAATGACGCGAGTTGACAACGGCCTTTGCCGCAAGACGAGAGGACGACATGACGATTACCAACGCCGAGAGCATCTGGAATCTCGTCGACGCCCGCCGCGAGGATTACGAGGCGCTGAGCGACCGGATCTGGGGCATGCCGGAGATCGCCTATACCGAGTTCAGGTCCAGCGCCGAGCACACCAAGATGCTACGCAACGAGGGCTTTGCGGTCACCGAGGGGCCGGCGGGCATTCCCACCGCGGTGATCGGCGAAGCCGGCCAGGGCGGCCCGGTCATTGCCTTCCTCGGCGAATACGACGCTCTGCCCGGCCTCAGCCAGGAGGCCAACATCGCCGAGCCGCGGCCGCTCGAAGGTAATGGCTACGGCCACGGTTGCGGTCACAACATGCTCGGCTCGGCCGCGCTTCTGGCGGCGACCGCGCTCAAGAACTTTCTGGCCGAGAACAAGCTGCCGGGCACGGTGCGTTACTACGGGTGCCCCGCCGAGGAAGGCGGCGCCGCCAAGGCTTTCATGGTTCGCGACGGCCTGTTCGACGACGTCGACGCCGCGATCACCTGGCATCCGGCCGCGCTGACGCGGGTCGACGAGGCCAAATCGCTCGCCAACACGCGTATCGATTTCACCTTCAAGGGCCGAGCCTCGCACGCGGCCGCGGCGCCGCATCTCGGCCGTTCGGCTCTCGATGCGGTCGAACTGATGAATGTCGGCGTCAACTATCTGCGTGAACACGTGCCGGCGGATTCGCGCATCCACTACGCCATGATTGACGGCGGCGGTATCGCGCCGAACGTTGTGCAGGCACGCGCCAAAGTCCGCTATGCGGTGCGCTCGCGCGATATTCACGCCATGAAGGCGCTAAACGAAAGGGTGATCGACGTCGCCAGGGGCGCCGCGATGATGACCGGCACCGAGGTCGAGATCAGCATTCTGAGCGCCGTTTCCAATCTCCTGCCG
Source organism: Pseudolabrys sp. Root1462 (assembly GCF_001426945.1). Classification (GTDB taxonomy): domain Bacteria; phylum Pseudomonadota; class Alphaproteobacteria; order Rhizobiales; family Xanthobacteraceae; genus Pseudolabrys. The sequence continues at coordinate 2,367,580 of NZ_LMFS01000001.1, forward strand.
AATACGGCGATGGAAGAGGCCATGCACGCCAACCTCGAGCGCCTTGGCCCGGTCCCTTTCGACGCCCACGACCGCACATTCGCCGCTCAAATCCAGGCGACGCTCAGCGAGGAAGACATCGCCAGTGACTATCTGCGCTGCGGCGTCGAGGCCCGCGCCGATACGCCGCTTTGTGACTTCATCGTACCGATGGATTCGGTCGGCGAGCCAATGATCGGTTCGACGGATGTCGGCGACGTCTCATGGGCCGTGCCGACCGTACAAGCCCGCGTCGCCACGCACGCCATCGGTTCGCCTGGGCATTCCTGGCAGATCACGGCCCAGGGCAAGGCGCCCGCGGCCAAGAAGGGCATGGTCTATGCCGCCAAGGCGATGGCGGGAACGGCCGTCGACCTGCTCAACGATCCGAACCTGCTGGCGCGAGCCAAGGCCGACCATCAGGCGCGTCTCGCCAGAACGCCCTACGCCTCGCCGATCCCGGCTGACGTCAAGCCGCCGATCCAGCCGCGGCCGCAAGCCAAGTAGACGAACTCGAAGACCAGGACTAGGCGATGACGACCACCCGACCGGCGATCAAGCTCACCGACGAACGCGCGCGTCTCCTGCTCGATGCGGGGATCGAGCATGCGAACAAAGTGGGCGTGCCGCAGTGCATCGCAACTCGTTGACGAGGGCCGCAATCTCGTGGCCGGATCGCGCGAGACCTCGCTGATAGTCCATTTCTACGCCTCCCTCCGAGCTGCGGTTCATTAGTCGCATGGCAGGAACTCGGCTACTTTGACGCAAGTCAATTCTTCATGAGCGAACCTGCGCCCGTGGTGGGTGCCCGCGCGCCGGACCGTTGATTTTGGTCAACGCGTCTTCTTCGTCCCACGTCACACTTTTTCGAAGTATTCGGCGAATACTCAGGACCAGGCTTGTGCGCCGCAAATGACGACTGACCCCGCGTCACCCGCTCCTATTTCGGTCCCGCACGTTTCAGCGAAGGAAGCGGCGGGAGCGTCACGAGTTATACCGCCCATCATACCAATTATCCCCGTCGCAACCCCCAAGCCCGCATTTGCCGACGAGGTTCCGGCTAAGCCCGTACAAGGCTTCGATCTTCTGCGCGATCTGAGCTTGTTCGCGCGGGTGTTGCGGCGGGCTCCGGGCGGACGAATTGTCTTGGTGATCTTCGCCGCGTCTATCGTCGTCACGATTGCCAACATGGTCGGGCAAGTGAGACTAAATCAGTGGAATGGAGATTTCTTCGACGCGGTCGGCCGCAAGAACCTCTCGGCCTTCGTCCATCTTCTTTGGACGTTTGTTGTCATCATCGCCGTGTTGCTTGCCCTTACGGTCGCGCAAACTTTTCTCCAGGAACGCCTGAAGTATCGACTGCGCGAGTGGATATCGCTGCACCTTCTGGCCGAGTGGCTCAAGCCGATGCGCGTTTATCAGTTGAGCTTCGCGGGACTGTATGGCCACAACCCCGACCAGAGAATACAGGAGGACACGCGCCTGCTCGGCGACTACACCGCCGATCTGGGCTCCGGGATTGTCTATTCTCTGCTCCAGATCGTGGCCTTCGTCGGCGTGCTGTGGGCGTTGTCGGCCCAGGTTACGTTCCAGGTCGCAGGCTATGATATCGCCATCCCGGGTTACATGGTGTGGTGCGCCCTCGCCTACGCCTTGATTGGTTCAATTCTGACTTGGCTGGTGGGTCGGCCACTCATTGCCCTGAATGGCGAGCGATATGCGCGCGAGGCGGAGTTTCGCTTCGCCCTCGTCCGGGTCAACGAGTCCGGCGAAAGCATCGCCCTGCACGGAGGGGAAAACGACGAAAAGCGGCATCTCGAAACGGCGCTCGCCGCTGTCGTCGATACCATGCGGCGATTATCCACCTCCCTTGCGCAACTGACCTGGATCACGTCAGGCACCGGATGGTTATCGCTGGTCGTCCCGATCCTGGTCGCAGCGCCGGCCTATTTCGGCGGTGCCTTGACCCTTGGCGGCCTGATCATGGTCGCTGGTGCATTCGCCCAGGTGCAGGGCGCGATGCGATGGTTCGTCGACAATTTCTCGCGCCTCGCCGATTGGCGTGCGGCGATCCACCGGGTCGCGCGTTTCCGTGAAGTTTTGGACAACCTGCCGGCGATCGAAAGCGGCTCTCCGGAAATAAAGCACGCACTGCATCCGGAAGGTCATCTCACTTTCGACGGCGTCCGTATACTCCTGCCGGATGGCCATATTGTCATCGAGGACGCCAGCGTCAGCGTCCAGCCGGGCGAACGCGTTCTGATTACCGGCGAAACCGGCGCCGGGAAATCGACGCTGTTTCGCGCCGTGGCGGGCCTCTGGCCGTGGGGCTCCGGGACCATCCTCACGCCGCCGCTCGAAGCCATGGCATTTCTGCCGCAGCGGCCGTATCTGCCCCTCGGCACCTTGCGCAATGCCTTGACCTATCCGGGCGCGTCCGACGCCTTCCCCGATGCCACCGTCCGACGAGCACTCGAACGTTGCGATCTCGGCGACTTGATTGCCAAACTCGATCAAGTCGACCGCTGGGACAGAGAGCTTTCGCTCGGCGAGCAGGAGCGCCTCGCCTTCGCACGGTTGCTTCTACACAAACCGAGCTGGGTTTTTCTCGACGAAGCGACAGCCGCGCTCGACGAAGACAGCCAGCGTCACATGATGAGCCTGTTCGATGACGAATTAAAGAATACGACAGTGCTGAGCATCGGCCATCGCCCGGATCTCGCCGCCTACCATACCCGGACACTTCAGCTCGTACATGGTCGAGATGGTGACCGGCTCAGGATCAAGCCGCCGGTCGCGCCGCCGCCACCGCGGCATTGGCTGCATCGGCTGGTAGATTGGATCACGGTCTGATCGATGTGGTGGGGCTCAGGCGATCCCCCGGCCATTTCGCCTTTGGTTGTTCGACCAATGCCGCCGATTCTTGGATATCCTGATGCCGCGTCGATGATGGAGTTCGACGCCGACACTATGACGCCGGAAAGCGGATCGCATTCCCCTGCTTCGTGAAGCAGGAACGATCAGGCCGGCACTCGGGCTGTCGGCAATCGCAGGCGATTGATCCACTGAACCAGGACCCTTTCGTCCTTGGCGATGCCGCCGGGCTCGCCGAGCACCCGTGCTGAGAAAGTCGCAGCCTCGCGCGCTTCGCGCGGCGCATAGCCATAGGCTTGCCGGAAGGCGCGGCTGAACGATGTGTCGTTCGGAAAACCGCAGGCCAGCGCAATGTCACCCACGGTCCGCCGCTCGTTGAGATCGGCCAGCATGATATGGGCGCGGGCCAGCCTTCGCTGGCGAATGCATTCGGCGACGCCACCGTAAGGCTCGAACACACGATAGAGCGTCGAGCGAGACAGCCGCAGTTCGGCCGCCAGATGCTGTGCGCCCCAAGCCCGCTCATGCAGGTGCGCGTCGATTTGTTTCTTGGCTCGCTGCAGCAGCACGCCGTCGATCTGGCTCTGCGCGCGCGCCGCGGCATCGCGCGACGGCGACAGACACGCCGCCAGCATATGCCGGATCGCCTGCGCCAGATGCGGCGCATCCGGACCGTTGGTCTGCCCGACGCGCGGCGGCAGCGACAACAGGAAATCATAGAGCAAGCTGCCGCGCACGCCATCGAGCGACAGACAGTGCATGTCGAACGGCGGCAGCACCTCGTCGAGGAAATCGCGCGGCAGCGTCAAGGTGATGCTGTCATTGTCGGCCACCTCGCTCAGGATCGGCCGGGCGAAGTCGATCGAGCAGATGCGGCCCGGCCCGCTCTCGATCTGGCGTTCGCCGTCATTGGCGACCCATTGCCCGCGCCGGTGTAGCAGGAACGTGTAGTGGTCGAAGCCGTCGCTGCGCGCCCGGCGCAGGGTGCGCAGCAGACGATCGCCGCTGAACTCACCGCTGGTCAGGATCAGGCCGTTGATATTCCAGATGTTGATGTTGGCGGCAAAGACTTCCGCCGCGCTCTGGTCCTGCAGATCGTAGAACCGGCTCTGGCTCTGCTGCCAGATCTCGCGGCCCTTGCCTGCGGGCAGCGCTGCCGTGTAGAGGACCATCAACGGGATCGGGTCGACAGGCATCCGGAATTCCAAAGTTCCAGTTTTGCGTCAGTGGGTTACGGCTATAGCCAGCGTGCAACTATAAAGGGATCGGGATAACGGGGCAAGAATTGGGACGCCCTGTACGTGACCTCGACGGGCAAGTCTCTAAACATTCTATGCGGCGGCGGCTTTGCCATCGCCTGGGATCGAGTGGGGGTTCGGCACACGCGCAACCGCAAATTATAGCGTTGCTTTGGGGAGCTATACCCTGGCTTCAGGGCTGCCGACGCCCACTGGTCACGTACAATACGGTGCGAATACGATCGGTTCGCTCAGTTGCATGGCGGAGACTCCGACGCAACCGCCAAAAGTCGCCCCGCCGCCGGTGAAATCACGATAGTGGATCAGCATTTTCGCGCTTCCGACAAGCTGTCGATCTCCTCTCATTTGCTTTGGGGATGGTCGTGGGTCCGATCGCGGATCCCGCACCAGGGAAGATTGACGCGCTCAGCGGGAACGGCCAGCGCCGCGCCCTCACCAGCCCGCCTGCCTGCGGAGCAATGCGCCGAAGATGTCGGAGTAGTCGTCGGTCCAAGGCGCCACCGACGCATCAACAAGAAGCGGCGCCCATCCGGGCACGCGTTCGAAATTTCGTAACGTATCGGAAGACCGCGCCAGGACGACGACCTGTGCGTCGGTCCGATAATTCCACGGGACGCTTGGAGCGCGTACGTCAAGCTTGCCTTTCGCGACAAGACCTTCGCCCGCGGCGATGGCCGCGACCACATTTGCCAGTTCAAGATAGCGATTTGAGATGTGCAGCACGAGCGCGCCTTGCGGAGCGAGACGCGACAGGTAGCCCTCGATGGCCTCCCACGTCAGCAGATGCGTCGGAATGACGTCGGAGGAGAAGGCATCCAGCACGATGAGGTCATGGGTCTCATGAGATTGCGCAAGCGTAAGCCGCGCGTCGCCGAGCACGACGCGAGCGTCGGGCGCGCAAGAACTCATGAAATTGAACAATTGTGGATTTCTGGCGATTTGCACGACCGACGGATCGATTTCGTAAAATGTCCAGTGTTCGTCACCGCGGCGCAGGCATGACAGTGTCCCAGTGCCGAGGCCGACCACAGCCACGCGGCGCAACAGCCCGCCTTGCGCGCCGCGGATCGCCTCGATGGCCTGCCCGATAGCGCCATCGGGAAAATAGTAAGTGAGCGGTTTTGGCCTGTCGCCACCGATATCCGCGATGCTTTCGGCACCGTGCAATGTAGTGCCGTTATAGAGCAGCCGATATTTGCCATCGGCGGTGTCGATAACCTGATGCACGCCGAAGAAGCTGCGCACGGCATGCACACGGTTGAGTCCGGGCTGCCAGAGCGCCGTGACGAAAAAAGCGAAAACCGCGAGCGCGGCGAAGCGCGCCGGCCGCTTGCGTTGGAACAACATCAGGGTGGCTACTGCGATCAGCACAATCTGGAAGGCAAGCTCGGCTTGGGCCGGCAAGTCGAGGTCAAACACCAGGCGCGCTATGACCGCGGCACCGGACAATACCAGAGGCGGAGCAATTTCGCGGGCAAGCTTGTATCGGCCCTCGACATACATACCCGGCATAGCCATGAGAGCGAGCACGATCAGAATTGGATATTCGTAGGGCATCGAAAATAAATGCGGCGCGGCAAGCGCCGCGAATAGTCCGCCAACGACCCCGCCTACAGACATCCAAAGATAGAACTCCGTGAGCTTGGCCGGCGCCGGCCGGCGCCGGTAGAGTTCGGCGTGACAGAGCAGAGTCAGTAGTACGAATGCCGCCAGGTTGACGACGATCATCGCAAACATGTAGCGCTTTGTGCCGCCGAGCAGACCGATCGCCAATGGCGCTACGACGATCGGCACCAGCATCACGACGGTAGAGGTCGACAGCCACGGCCGGTCGCGAAACACGGCGACAAAAGTCAGGAGATAAAGCGCGAGGGGTATCACCCAGAGAAAGGGCGCAGACGCGATGTCCGAGGTGATATAGGTCGTCACCGATATGGTGAGGCCGACAGGGATCGCGGCCAGCGCCATCCAGCGCAGGCGCGCCGGCCACGGCGTCGGCGCCGCTTCCGCCGCCGCTTCGGGCGCACGGGCACCGGATTGATGGCGCGAGGCAAGCACCGCGGCGACTGCGATCAGCACAGCAAGCACCGCGAAGCCGGTTGACCAGAGTTGCGACTGCTCGCGCAAGGTCAAAAATGGCTCGACCACGACCGGGTATGCGAACAGTGCCGCGAAGGATCCAAGGTTGGAGGCGGCATAGAGGACGTATGGATTGCGCGCCTGGCGATGGTCGAGGCCAGCAAACCATCCCTGCAACAGCGGAGCGCTCGCCGAGAGCGCGACGAAGGGCAGTCCGATCGATGCTGAAAACAGCCCGATGAGCCAGATCGATGTGCCTTCGCTCGGGGGCGCACCGAACAGCGCGGATACCGTGATCGGCAGCGTCGCGGCCGCACAGGCCAGCAGGCAGAAGTGAACGAGCGCGCCGTGCGACGGCAACAGCCGCCGCACCAGCACATGCGCGTAGCTGTAGCCGGCAAGCAGCGCTGCCTGAAAGAACACCATGGCGACGGACCAGACGGTGGGCGCGCCGCCAAGCCGCGGCAGCACCATCTTGGTGAACATCGGCTGGATCAAGAACAGCAGGAGCGCCGACACGAACAAAGTCGCGGCGTAAAGGGCGGGCAGAAGCCTCAGCGTGTTGACTTTATCGGGTGTTCGAGAGCGCTCGACCGTCATTCCCAGGGAACCAATTCTGGAGGGCACTACGTCCACAACTCTACCTGGCCGAGTATTAAGACGAGCTTAGTTCGGCACCTCGTTTTTTAGGCAGAGACCAGAGCTGCAAATCCCCTGCGCCTTTCTTTTGTACGGCCGGATCGTGCGTATTCAGCATCCGGTCGGCGCAGCACAGGATGACCGCCGCCGCCACCACAGCTTGTGCGAAGAGATTGTGCAGCCGATCGGTTGACCACGACTCGCACAACGCCACATCGGATTTAGCCGAGGCATCGCAGGGACCATTAGTCGCGAGATAGCTCTCGGCTTGATCAGCGTCGCAGAGGCGTTTCTCGGCAAGGCCGGCCTAAAGCTGCCCGGCGCGGCCGCTCCTGCTCCCCAGTCCCGCTTCGATGCAGGCCGCGGCGGCGAGAAGCCGGCGGTCGCTGTTGCGCCGGCCGATCAGCATCAGGCCGACCGGTAAGCCGGGGCCCGCGATCGGCAGCGAGATCGACGGACAATCAAGCAAATTGGCGACCCGCGGATTGCGCAGCACCAGGCCGTTGGCCTCACGAAACGCCGCGATATCGTCAACCGCGGCAATAAGCGGCGCGACGATCGGCGTGGTCGGCACGACCACGATCTCGTCTTCGCCGAGCGACCGGTCGAACGCCTCGATCGCTGCTTGTCGGTGCCGCGTCATCAGCACATAGTCGGTCGCCGAGACGTTCCTACCCGCCTCGATGCGCGCCCGCGTCTTCGGATCGACGCCGTCGAGCGACGTGACGGCGAGCTCGGCCAAGGTCGCGGCGACCTCGACGGACGGGAAGGTGCCGAGCTTGTCGATCCGGTCGGTGTATTCGAGGATCGGATCGAGCGAACGCTCGTCGACGGCAATGCCGACGGCTTGGCATCTGGCAATGGCGCGGTCGAAGGCCTGCAGCACGTGCTCGTCGCAGCGCGCGAACAGACGGCCCCGCCCGATCGTCAGCCGGAAGTCCTTCGGTTCGGCAGGGATCAGCGCGGCGGTGCCGCAACGCCCCGACAGGATTTGATCGGCCACCGCGCAGTCGGCGACGCTCAAGGCGATCGGGCCGACAGTGTCGAGGCTCGACGATAGCGAGAAAGCGCCGGCGGTCGGCACGCGCCCGCCGGTCGGCTTGAACCCTACCGCGCCGGACAGCGCGGCCGGAATCCGCAGCGAGCCGCCGCTGTCGCTGCCGGTGGCGATGTCGGCCATGCCCCCGACAACCGACACCACGGCGCCGGACGACGAACCGCCCGGCACCCGCGCGCGGTCGCGCGGATTGCCCGGCATGCCGTCGTGCGGATTGGTCCCCAGGGCCGAGAAGGCGAATTCGGTCATCTGGGTCTTGCCGATGATGATCGCGCCGGCGGCGCGCAGCCGTTCGATGATCTCCGCATCGCGGCTGGCCGGCGGCAACTGGCGCAGCACCGCCGAGCCGGAATGCGTCACCGTGCCCGCGACGTCGAACAAGGCCTTCACCGACACGATGCGACCGTCCAAAGCGCCCTTCGACATGCCGCTGGCGGCGCGGCGTTCGGCGGCAAAGGCTTCGATCTTCGCGCTTTCGCTGAAGACCTCGGTGAAGGCCAGAGGCCCCTGCCCGCCGCGAGCGTCAATGTTCGCCAGTGCAGTTTGCAGTCGGTCGGTTGCCGAGGCCATGTCAGCTCACAGAGGTTCGGTGATTGATTTAGGCGCGAGACAACGCCGCGCGGGCGAGATTGTCCGGGTATGGCGGATTCCGGCCGCCACGGGCGTGCCCGCTTAGCAACAGGCCAATATTCGCGCCGAGCGCTGCGGAAGACGTATCGGCGGCGCCTCGTTCGGACGACGCCAGCCACGCCACGAGGCGATCCTGCTCAAGGTATTCGGCGGCGAGTTCGATATCCTTGACGCGGTCGCGAAGCGATTTCGCCTCGGCCGCCTGTTCGCGCGCGAGCGCGGCAATCCCCTGCTTCATCGCCCGCCGGCACGTGCGCAGCGGCACGATGACGCCTTCACGAATGCCGGCCACTTCGCGATCGATCGCGGCGAGATCCTGCGCGCTCAGCATGATCCTGGCGACGACCCCGGCATAGGCGCAGAACAACAGAATGTTGACGTCAACACCGTGACCGTCCTGCAGGCTCAGACACTCTTCCTCGACCCCCGGCGCGGTGTAGACGGCAAACGAGAAGTAGCGGAACGACATCATCGCGTCTCGCGGCCTTATGTGAGCCGGCCCGCTTCCACCGAAAGACGATAGCGGTGGATGGACCACTTCTCGAAGCAGCCGACCTCGACGAAAGGATCGCCGGTGACGATCCTTTCGGCGGTTTCACGGTCGGCCACATCGAGCAACAGGATCTGGCCCATGCGGGTCTTGCCGTCATCGGACAGGATCGGTCCGCCGAAGCGGATGCGACCGAGGTGCTCCTCCCAATAAGCATCGTGACGAGGCTTCGTCTCGGTGCGGAGCACCTCGGTATTCGGCTTGCTGGTCAAGATAGCGACGTACACACGCGCGCCTTATTGCTTGGTGGTGTAGACGATGTCGATGAGGTCCTTGAGCTCGGCCGCGGTCAGCGGCTTCGCCAGGAACTTGCCCTCAACCGCCTGCTGCATGGTCTGGTCGATGCCCTTGATCGGCCCGAACGCCAGCGTCTTGCGGTTATAGAAAGCGATGCCCTTCTCGGCGATGTTGGCCTCAACCTTGTTGAGCTTGCCATAGAACTTCGAGGATTCCGCCTTGTTGGCATAGGCCCAGTCGATGCACTTATCGAGCGTCTCGAGGAACTTGGCGACCACGGCGCGGTTCTTGGCGAGGTAATCCGCCTTCACCACGATGACACGGCCGGTGAGATCGGCCTGCGACTTGACGTCATCGCCGGCGAACAGGACGCGGATCTTGCCTTCGTCAACCGCGGCGAGACCGGCCGGTGGGATCGAGTAGCCGACATCGACCTGCTTGGTCATCGTCATGGTCATGGTTGCATCCATGCCGCCGGTCGCGACCGGCTTGAAGTCGAGCTTGCTCTCGCTCTTGAAAGCGAGCAGCAACGCCTCGCTGGCGCCGCCGGGACGCGGAAACGCCACCGACTTGCCGGCGAGGTCCTTGGTCGACTTGATCGGGCTGTCCTTCGGCACATAGAAGAAGGTGTCGTTCTGGCCAAGGAACTCGGCACTGACGATCTTGAGCTTATTGCCCTGAGCATAAGCCGCAAGCACGGCGTTGAGGCCGGGCGAGTAGCCGATGTCCATGCCACCGGCGATGACGGCCTGGATGTTTTCAGAGCCGCCGCGCGTCGATGTAACGTCGACGTCGAGACCCGCCTTGGTGAATTCGCCGCGCTCCTGGCACAGCGTCGGCTGCGAGGTATCCCACAGGCCGAGGAAGGTGGTGGCCACCTTCACCTTATCCTGCGCCAGAGCAGGTTGAACGATCATGCCGACGCCGGCTGCCGCAAAAGCTACTTTCATCAGAGTACGCATAGTCCGATCCCTCTTGAGTAGTTGTTGTTGACCCCGGACTTCCAATCCACCCGCTCAGACCAGGACGACCTGTGCGGGCCCAATCGCTCCATACTTCGCCTTGTTGCCCGTAATCTCGATGGCTTCGGGCACTTTCTCGATCCCTTGAAGCACGTGCGTCACCGTTGGCTCGATGTGCACGCGCTTCGAGGCGACCAGATCGATCGCGTAATTGATGATGCGCGGCGACGGGCTGCGCGTACCGATTACGTGCAGGCCCTTCTTGTCGATCGGCCCGATCGGAACCGTCGAGCCGACCGGCAGATGGCCGAATTCGGAAATGCGGCCTTCGTTGCGCAGCATCGCCAGCCCCTGGATGAAGGTGTCGACACCGGCGTGGCCCTGCTCCTTGCTGCCACCGGCGCATTCGAGCACGACGTCACAGCCGAGACCTTTGGTGATCTCCATGACCGCCTCGACCGGGTCGGTCTTCGTCGCGTTGATGATGTGCGTGGCGCCAAGCTGCTTCGACAGCGCGAGCACCGGATCGCGCCGCGCGATCGCCACCACCTTTGCGGCGCCGGCGACGGCGGCGATCTGAGTGCAGAACAGGCCCATCGGTCCCTGACCGATGACGACGACGGTATCGCCCATCGCAATGCCGACGCCTTCGATACGGCCCATCACCGACACCAGCGGCTGCATGCCGCACGCTTCGATGTCGGAGATTTCCGGCGGGATCGCCGCGATGGTGCTTGCCGGAATCGGGAAGTACTCGGCGAGGCAGCCGGGCGTGTCTTCCGAGACGTTGATGACCGAGCGGCAGAGATGCGACATCCCGGCGCTGCAGTACTTGCAGGTGCCGCAAGGCACGCCGCGATGATAGAAAACGCGATCGCCAAGCTTGACGTTGGTCACGCCGGCGCCGACTTCGACAACTTCGCCGCAGAATTCGTGGCCCCAGAGCTGCATGGGCGCCCGCTCGGCGAGCATGCGCTTGATGTTGTCATGCGACGGAACGGGCAGCCCGCGAAACTCGGCGATTTCGGTGACCGACAATTCGGCGTTGCGGACCTTGCACACCACCCAGCCGGGCTCGGCATGCGGCATCGGCACCTCTTCGAGGCGCATGTCGTTGAAGCCGTAGGAGAGCCAAGCCTTCATACCGATATCCTATAGTTTATCTATGTTATGCTTTTTAGTATAGTACCTAGTCTGAACAGGCAGTCAATTGCGCCATGTTTATTTTGCGTCGCAGTGGCTGCCCCATCTTGTCGCGCATCGAGCCGTTTGTTTGTGCACGTCGTCCAAAGGTAACGGCGTCCGGCCTTCCGGCGCTCCACCTTTCGGCTTTCATGCGCGCTCCGCGTTTCGTAACGCCGCCCACACGTTCTGGGCGGTCGCCGGCATGTCGATCCGAGGGACGCCCGCGCGGTATAGCGCATCGGCAACCGCGTTCATGACGGCCGGCAAGGCGCCGACCGTTCCGGCTTCCCCTGCGCCCTTGGCGCCAAGCGGATTGGTGGCGGTCGGCACGGCGTGGCTGATGACGTCGAAAAACGGCAGGTGGCTGGCGCGCGGCATGCCATAGTCCATGAACGAGCCGGTCAAGAGTTGGCCGTCGGCATACGCGATGTGCTCCATCAGCGCCTGGCCGACACCCTGAGCGATGCCGCCATGCAGCTGGCCCTTGAGCAGCAGCGGGTTCATGACCTGGCCGACATCGTCCACCACGGTGTAGGCCACCAGCTTTGTCACCCCGGTGTCGGGATCGATCTCGACCTCGCAGATGTGACAGCCATTGGGAAAGGTGGCGTCGCGCGGCGTCACGACCGCCTTGGCGTCGAGGCCGAAATCCATGTCGCGCGGCATGCGCGCGGGCAGATACGACGCACGCGCCACGTCGGCCAAAGCGATCTTGAGATCGGTGCCCGGCACGGCGAAAGCACCCTCGGTAAACTCCACATCGCCCTCGCCGACCTCGAGAAGATGCGCGGCGACCTTCTTGCCGCGATCGATGACGCGCTGCGCCGCGGTTGCGAAAGCGGTGCCGGCCGCCATCATGGTGCGGGAGCCGAACGAGCCGCGGCCATGTGCGACTTCATCGGTATCGCCGCTGACGATGCGTACCTGATCGGGCGCCAGACCGAGATATTGCGCTGCGAACTGCTTGAGCACCGTCTCGTGGCCTTGGCCGTGCGAGTGGCTGCCGGAGACGACGGTGCAACTGCCGCTGGAATCAAAGCGGATCTCGACCGCCTCCTCCATGGGCATGCCCTGCGGACCGCCCGCGATCTCAATGACGCAGGCAATGCCGATGCCGCGCAGCAGGCCGCGCGCCTCGCTGGAACGGCGGCGGGCGTCGAAGCCTTTCCAGTCGGCAGCTTCGAGACAGCGGTCCATCACGGCTTCGAACTCGCCGCAATCGTAGGTGTAGACCAGCCCGGTCTTGTAAGGCATGGCGCTCGCCGGAATGAGGTTGCGACGACGCAATTCGGCCGGATCGACGTTCAGCTCACGCGCGGCGAGGTCAATGATCCGCTCGATGCAGTATGACGCCTCGGGCCGCCCCGCCCCCCGAAACGGACAGGTCGGCGGCGTGTGGCTGAATGCGCCGGTGACGGCGACGTCGAACGCCGGGATCTTATAGACGCCGGCGAGGCCGCCGAGGTTGTTGGTCGATGAATGCAGGCCGTTGAGCGCGATATAGGCGCCAATATTAGCCACCGTTTCGACGCGCAGCGCCAGAAAGCGGCCGGCCTTGTCGAGCGCCAGCGCCACGTCGGAAATGTTGTCGCGCGCCTGGTGGTCGGACAGGAAGCCTTCGCTGCGCTCGGCCACCCATTTCACGGGCTGGCCGACAATCCGCGACGCCCACAGCACCAGCACCTGCTCGGGATAAACGCTGCCCTTCATGCCGAATGAGCCGCCGACATCGTGAGCCACAACGCGGAAACGGTTTGCCGGCTGGCGGAAAATGCCGGCAATCTCGCGCTGGATCGTGTGCGGCGACTGCAGGCTTGAGTAGAGCGTGTAACGACCGTCCTTTGCCGTGTAGTGACCGAGGGCATTGCGCGGCTCGATCGAGTTGGTCGTCATCCGGGTGATGATGAGGCGGTCACGGACGACGTGGTCGGCCCGGGCGAAAGCGGCTTCGGCCGCCGCCTTGTCGCCGAGCCGGAAGACGAAACAGCGATTGTCGCCCTGCCCCTCCCACACCACCGGTGCGTCGGCGTCGAGGCATTGCGCGGTATCGGTGACGTCGGGCAGCACCTCGTAGTCGATCTCGACCAGTTCGGCGGCGTCCTTGGCCTGCGCCAAAGTCTCGGCGACGACGGCGACGACGGCGACGCCGCTGTGCGGCGCCACCTCCACGGCCAGCGGATAATACGGCGGCACGAAATTCGGCTCGCCATTGGCCTTGTGACGCTGCACCCGCGACGGCAGGGTGGCGATATTGGCCGCGACCACATCGACGCCGCTCAACACCGCCAGCACCCCGTCCACCGCCCTCGCCGCCTCGACATTGATGCTGACGATCCGCGCCGCGGCGTGCGGCGAACGTACCAGATAGAGCGAAGCGGCGGGCCCCAGATCGATATCATCGGTGTAGCGGCCGAGCCCGCCAGTCAGCCGCGCATCCTCGCTGCGCACCACAGATCGGCCGATGCCCCAGTCGAGTTCACGCATGCCGCGGCCAATACCTCATGCGCCCGAGGTCGCGGCGAGCGCGGCCTTGTCGGCGGCGCGTTCCGCGGCCGTCGTCTTTTGCCCGCGTCTGCCGAGAAAACCCTGCAGCAGACTCAAGGCGAAATTCATGAAAGCGGCAGTGGCAAAGATCAGAATGGCATCGGCATAGACCGACGCGATACGGAACTGATCGGCGTAGCGGATCAGACGGAAGCCGAGGCCGCCTTGCGAGTTGGCAATCTCGGCGGACAGCACGCCGATGATCGACATCGACATGGCGAGGCGCAGGCTGGTGAGCACAGGATTGGCCATCGCCGGCAGATAGACCTTGCTGAACATCTGCCAGGTGGAAAGATTGAAGCTGCGGCCGGTCAGCAGAAAGATTTTCGGAATCTGCACGAACGCGCTGGTCGTGCTCAGCACCACCGGAAAGAACGCCGACAGCGATGCCTTGGCAATCTTGGATTCGATGCCGAGGCCGAATACCAGGAAGATGATCGGCAGGAAGATCACCTTGGGCGTGCCACCCAGCGCGGTGACGAACGGCTCGAAGACGCGCCGGCCGAATGGCCGCAGGCCGAGCAAAATGCCGAGAACCAACGCGATCAGCGAACCGGCGATAAAGCCGGCCGTGGCCGCGAACACGGTCAGACCAAGATCGACGTAGAAGTCCTTCGCCATCAGTTCCTGCACCAGCGCCACGATCACGGCCCAGGTCGGCGGAATGACACCTTCGTAGAAAACGCCTGAGCGCGCAGCGAACTCCCACAGCGCCACCAGAGCCAGAATGGTGCACACCCGGATCCACAGAACCTGGAGATGAAGCGCGTGTTGTCTCGGGTCGAATATCTTCATCGCGACCGGATCCATTGTTCGCCGCGGCCGATCAACCAGTTCAGCAGGACACTGACCGCCGCGACGGCGACGATCGCCGAATAGGTACCCGGAATATCGAAGCGGAAATAACGGTCGGCAACGATGCGGCCGAGGCCGCCGACATCAACGAGATACTCGACCGCGACGATGTTGATCAGCGTGTACATCAACGCCAGACGCACGCCGGTGGCGATGGTCGGCGCCGCGGCCGGCACCATGATGCGCCAGAAGATCGCGTTCTTGGACAGCGCATAGCTGTGCCCGACATTGATGAAGGTCTGTTTGACGCCGAGGAAGCCCTCCTGGACGTGCAGGATCAGCGGGATGACGCCCGGCAGGAATCCCATGACGATAAGCGTCACCTGGTTGCGGCCAAAGACGACGAGGAACAACGGGTACAGCAGGAAAATCGGCGCGGCCGACAGCGAGGCCAGCCAACTCGTATAGGCGATGCCGACGGCGCGTCGCTTGTACATCAGGTGGCCCAGCGGGACCGCGACCAGGATTTCGAGCCCGACCGCGGTCAAGGTCGACGTCAGGGTGGATCGCAGTGCGCCGAGAATATCGACCTTGGCCTGCAGGTCGACGATGCCAAGGATCGTCGCACTCGGCTCGGCGACGATCGCGCGCGAGACGAGGCCGCTTCGCACCAGGCCCTCAAGCAGAAGAAGGAATGCCACAAGCAAGCCGAACGAGCAGAACGCCGGCGAACTCAGAAGCCGGATCACGAAAGGTCGTCCATTTGCCGGTCGGTTCGCCATGTCAGGCATCGCTCAACCAATCGAAACTTGCGCCCCGCGAGGGGTCGATGACGACGTCGATGACATAAGGCTTGCCAGCCTCGGCCGCCTTGATGCCGCGTTCAAGCGCGGCGAAAAGATCCCCGGCCTTCTCGATCGGACCTTCAGCCTCGACGCCAAAGTCGCGCGCCAGGCCGGCAAGATCGACCGCCGGGTCATCGATGCGCTGGCCGATCCAGCGATTGGCGACCGGACGCTTGCGCTCGCGGGCCACGGTCTCCTGCTGGATTTCATCGGTGAAATAGGACCGGTTGTTCGCCACCACCATCAGCAGCGGGATGTTGTAATGCGCTGCCGTCCATAGTGCCGACACAGCGCCGAGGAATTCGCCGTCGCCCATGATGCCAACGACGACACGCCCCGAGCCGGCCAAAGCCAGTGCGGCACCCACGGTCATTCCGGGACCGGAGCCGACCCCGCCACCGCCGTCATACCCGAGATAGTCGAGCGGCTCGCGGAACGGATAGCTGGCGGACGGCCAATTCAGCGGCGCTCGCGCCAGCGTGATCTGGCGGCCGTCACGGAGCTTCGCCATGGCCTGCCCCAGATCCGCGAGCGTCGGCGTCAAAGCGGGATCGCCGGTGAAGTCGGGCGCCCTCTTCTGCTCGATCGCCATAGGCTTGGCCGGCGGTTTGAGACGATCCAGTAGCGCTGCAACCGCCATGTGCGGCTCGACGGCCATATCGAGATCGACGGGGGCCAGGCGCTGATGATCGCCACTGTAGGAATTGTGCGCGTGATGATCGACCGAAACGCTGATCACTTTGGCGCTGCCGCCGGCCTGAAGCATGGTATCGGCAAGGTCATACCAATCGAGGCTGAGGACGAGATCGGCCTTGCCGATGGCCGCCTTGTCGTTCGGCGACAGGAACAGGTCGGCCGGCCCACCGTGCAGTGGATGCTCGGTCGGAAACGACGCGCCCATACGCAAATCGGTGACGACGCGCGCCTTAAGGCGCTCGGCCAGCGCGACGCGCCGGTCCCACTGCTCCCGGTCAAGCGAAACGCGACCGATCAGCATGACGATGTTCTTCGCCGCGGACAGCATTGCCACGGCACTGTCGAGTGCCTCTTTCGACGGTGTGGCCGGGGCCTTCGGCTTGTAGCGCGCGATATCCGGCAACGCGATATCGCCTTGCAACGCGTCTTCCTGTAAGCGGCGATCGAGAATAACGTAAGAAGGACCGCACGGTGCCGTGTTCGACGCCTGATACGCACGCAGAATGCTGTCGATCTGGGCGCGCGGCGTGGTCGGCTGCTCGTCCCATTTGACAAAGTGACGGACCAAAGCGCCCTGATCGCGGAAGGTATGACTCCAGTCGATCCAGTTGCGACGCACGGCGCTGTCCACCGCACCAGTGGCGCCGAGAATGAGCATCGGCACGCGGTCGCACCAGGCATTGAAGATCGACATCATACCGGCCATCAGTCCGACATTGCTGTGCACCACCACAGCCATCGGCTCACCGCAGGCCTTGTAATAGCCGTGCGCAATCGCCACGACCGATTGTTCATGCAAAGACAGCAGCATCTGCGGCTTCTCATTGCCGAGATAATTGATCAGGCTGTCATGCAGACCGCGGAAGCTCGAGCCCGGATTAACGCAAACGTATTTGATGCCGAGACGGCGCAGCAGCTCGGCGACAATGTCGCTGCCCCAACCCAGCACCGGCTTTGCATCTTTTTCCGTCAGGTCGGATTTCATCGGCCCACTACTGGTAGGTTTCGGTGATGGTCTTAATGTTCATGTGCTCGAGCAGACCTTCGATGCCGGACTCGCGGCCGATGCCGCTGTCCTTCATGCCGCCGAACGGTCCTTCCGGAGCTGTCACGGTGACGCCGTTGATGGCGATAACGCCGGCCTGCAGCGTTTCGCCGATCCGCGCTGCGTAAGACTGCGAGCGCGTGAAGGCATAAGCCGCAAGCCCGTATGGGAGACGGTTCGCTTCCTTGACGACGCCATCGAAATCCTTGAACGGCACGATGGGCGCCAGCGGCCCGAACGGCTCGGTATTCATCAGGCTGGCCTCGTTCGACAGGCCGGTGATGACGGTAGGTTCGAAGAAGAACCCGGTATTGCCTTTACGACGGCCGCCGGCCGCGACACGCCCGCCGCGCGCTTCGGCATCGGCGACCAGTTTTTCCATGGCCTCGATGCGGCGCGCATTGGCCAGCGGACCCATCTGCGATTTCGGATCGAGGCCGCTGCCGACCTGGAGCGCGGAGGCTGCCGCCGTGAACCCCGCGACAAACCTATCGTAGAGAGACTCGTGGATGAAGAAGCGCGAGCCGGCGGTGCACACCTGTCCGGCATTACGGAAACGGCTGCCGACCGACAACGAGACGGCTCGGTCGAGATCGGCATCCTCGAAGACGATGACCGGTGCGTGTCCGCCGAGCTCGAGCGTGACTTTCTTGAAATCATGGCTGGCGAGCGATGCAATATGCCTGCCAACATTGGTCGAGCCGGTCAGCGTAACTTTGCGGATGATCGGCGATTTGATGAGGCGTTCGGAAACCTGCGCCGGTTCGCCGAACAGTATATTGACGACGCCCTTGGGCACGCCGGCCTGCTCGCACGCCTTGCCCAGCGCCACCGCGGTGCCTGGCGTCTCCTCCGCCGGCTTGAGCACGATCGAGCAACCCGCGGCGAGCGCATGGGCGATCTTGCGGCCCGGCATCATGCAGGGGAAATTCCACGGCGAGAACGCCGCCACCGGCCCGATCGGCTCATGCACCACCATGGTGCGGGTATTGGCAACGCGGCTCGGCACCAGGCGGCCGTAGATGCGCCGGGATTCTTCCGCCAACCACTCGAACAGTTCGGCCGTTGCGCCGACTTCGGTGCGCGCCTCGGCGATCGGCTTGCCCTGCTCCAGGGTCATCGTGTTGGCGATGGCGTCGGTCTGCTCGCGCAGCAGCGTCGCGATCTTGCGGATGACCTTGGCGCGCTCCTGCGGCAGCACCTTCTTCCAGACCTCGAAGCCGCGCTCGGCGGCCGCCAGCGCCCGGTCGATATCGTCAAACGACGCGAACGGCACGCGGCCGATCTCCTCGCCGGTCGCCGGATTGAGCACGGCGCCGCTGCGCTTGCCGTCGCCCGTGCTCCACGCGCCGTCGATGAAGAACGCCAGGCGGTCGTGCATGTTCAGACCAATCTGCCGTTCGGCATATGAGCGAAGGTGCTCATCTCGTGGCACGGCCCGAGCGGATCGACCGAGCAGAGATAATCCTTCGTCAATTCCTTGAACGAGACGAGGCCGAGCAGCGCCAGCGTATTGGTGATCTCGCGCTCGATCAGTTCGAGAGAACGCACCAGACCGTCGGCGCCGCCGGCGGCCAGCGCCCAGCCCTGCATCCGGCCGATCAGCACCGCGTCGGCGCCGAGCGCAACCGCCTTGATGACGTCCGAGCCCCGTAGAAACCCGCCATCGACGAGAATGCGGGCCTTGCCCGCCGCCGCGGCAACCACGGTCGGCAGCGTTTCCATCGCGCCGAGACAATGATCGAGCTGACGACCGCCGTGGTTGGAGACATAGATGATGTCGACGCCGCGCTCGACGGCCAGCTTGGTGTCGGCGGCGGTGGCTACGCCCTTGAGAATGAACGGCCCGCCCCACTCCGCTTTGATCCAGTCCATCAACTCCCAGGTAATGGCGGACTGCAGGTGGCGGTTGGTCTGCGCCTTCACGCTCGGCGGCTGATATTGATTCATCAGCTGGCGTTCACGGATGCTGTAAACCGCCGAGTCCACTGTCAGCGCCAGCGCGGCATAGCCCGCCGCCTTGACGCGGCCGATGATGTCTTTTAGCCAGGCCTTGTCCCCGCGCACGTAGAGCTGAAAGATCTTCGGCCCTTCCGCGGACTTGGCGCAGTCCTCCAGACTCGGCTGCGTGATCGACGAGATCATTGGAATGGTGCCGAACTTCGCGGCCGCGGCGCAGGACGACGCACCACCGCCTTCATGAATCGCCTGCAGCGAGCCTATCGGCGCCAGCATCACCGGGATGCGCAGCTTGTGGCCGAGGAAGGTGGTCGATGGATCGACCTTGGAAACATCGCGGCAGACGCGCGGCAGGAAGGCCAGCTTGTCGAGCGCATAGCGGTTGCGCCGCAAGGTCGTCTCGGACTCAGCGGCGCCGGTCAGATAGTCCCACACATCCTGGGTCAGATTCTTGCGGGCAACCTCGATGATTTCCTGGTTGCAGGTGAAGTCCGCGGCCATCCCAGAGCTCCGTTACCCTATTGGTCTCGATCAGTTCGCCGTCGCAGCTTCCACTTCCTTGATGGCTTCAAGGAATATGTCGATACCCTTACGCAGATGCGCCTCCGTGATGACGAGCGGCGGCATCAGGCGGAACGTATTGCCATTGCGGCCACATGCCATGACGCGCACGCCGCGCTGTTCGCAGGTCTTGGCGATCTGGCCCATGTATTTGGCTTCGAGCGGGGTGCGCTTATCCTTGTCGCTGACCAGTTCGACGCCAATGAAAAGGCCACGCCCGCGCACTTCGCCGACCAGCCGGCATGTCTTCTGGAATTCGAGCAGACGCTGCTTGAGGTCGGCACCCAGCTTGGCGGCGCGGCCGATCAAATCGTCTTTCGGGTCGCTGAGGATCTCGAGATTGGCAATGCCCACCGCGTTGACCACGGCGTTCTCCGCGCTGGTGATGACCTGCGAGCTTTGCGGCAATCTTTCGTAGAACTTTTTGTGCGCGGTGACGCCGGACAGCGGCATGTCGCCACCGACCGCCTTCGCCCAGACCAGCATGTCCGGCTTGATGCCATAGTGCTCGATCGCCCACATCTTGCCGGTCCGGCCGGCGCCGGCCTGAACCTCATCGATGATCAGGATGATGCCGCGTTTGTCGCACGCCTCGCGCAACGCTTTCATGAACTCGATCGGCGGATCGATATAGCCACCATCGGCCTGCATCGACTCGACGATAACGGCGGCGACGTCGTCAGCCCCGGTATTGGGCGTGTTGAGCTTGAAATCGAGGTACTTGCCGCATGCCTGCGCGCAGGTCTTGCTGTCGAAGCCGGCAAAGCAGCGATAGCAGTACGCATATGGCATGTGGATCGCGCCGGGCATCAGCGGCATGAACGGCACACGGAAGTTCTCGCGTGTCGTCAGGGCCAGCGAGCCGTGAAAGACGCCGTGATAGGCGCCCTCGAAGGCCACGATCTGGTGCTTGCCAGTGATGGCCTTGGCGAACTTGATCGCAGTCTCGACCGCGGCGGAGCCACTCATGCCGAACACCGTAAAGCACTCGCCGCGGAGGCCTTCCGGCATGAGGTCGGAAAGCTTTTGCGCGAGTTTCACCGTGCTCGACGATACGAGACCGGCCGAATGCATGAGTTTGGTAGCCTGCTCCCGCACGGCCTCGACCACCTTGGGATGGTTGCGACCGACGCTTGATACAGCCACGCCGGCGGACAGATCGATATAGACGTTGTCGTCGGGATCCTTGATGCCCGCGCCAAACCCCTCCTCGATCACCAAAGTGCCGCGCACTGAAGGGCGCGTCGGCGTCTGCACCTTGAGGGCGTCGTCAATGACCTGCCGCGACTTCGGGCCCGGCAACTCGTTGGAGACGATCTTCGGCATCTCCGGGTAAGACAGCTTGGCCAGTTCCTGCTCGGAAATCATGGGAGACGCCTCGGAAGGAGATGGACGGGTTTCAGACGCAGTCAGTCACATCGGGATACGTTGCAGCGGCATTATCCGGCGGCGGCATTCACGCCCCGTTGGGCGCGCCGCTCGTGCTTACCCGGCGCGAGCGTCGTTTCGAGATTGAACAGACGCTGTGCGTTGCCGCCGAGGATGTCGCGCTTGGCCTGCTCGTCAAGAAACGGCAGATCGTAGATGGTCGACGGCAGGTCCATGTCCCAGTGCGGATAATCCGACGAGTACAGAAGTTGCGTCTTGGCGTTGATCATCTCGAAGGTAACTTCCAGCGCCTTCGGATTGTTGACCATCTCCATCGGCTGCGACGTGTAGTACATCTCACGCATGTAGTCGCTGGGGATGCGCTTGAGCAGCGGCGCGTCCGACGAGCGCATCATGAACTCGTTGTCGAGGCGCTGCATCAGGAATGGCACCCAGGCCAGACCGGATTCGATCCAGACGACCTTGAGCTTCGGGAATCGCTCCGGCAGCCCATTGACCAGCCAGTTGGTCATGTGGAGCATGTTGTGCCAGGTGAAGCCCAAGGCATGCACCGCCATGAAGCGGTTGGTCAGCGAGAGCTGCTTGTCGCTCCAGGTATAGGCGGCATGGAATGCCAGCGGCAGGTTGCGCTCCTGCAGCATGGCGTAGAGCTTCATATAGGCGTTGTCGTGGACGGAGCGATAATGCGTCGCCACCACCATGAAGCCGATGACGCCCTTGCGGCTGCCGAATTTCTCGACGATGTCGATGCAGGCCGCCGGATCGTTGAACGGCAGGTAGAGCATCGACTTGAGGCGGCCATTCTCGCTTTCGAGGATGTTGTCGCACAGCCAGCGATTATAGGCCCGCGCCAGCGCGACCTCGACCTCGATGCGCGGACAGGTGACGATATTCAGCATCGGCGTCGGGAACATGCAGGCCACGTCCACGCGCAGCGCATCCATCCAGCGGTACATCAGCGTGATGTCGCGATGCGGCTGTGGCGGCACCTTCTCGCCGCGCCGCTCGGGATAGCGCGTGATGCGGCCGGTCATTTCCTGGTAGGAGCCGTCCATCGAGGCAATGCCGCCGCGCGCCATGCCCTGAAACTTGGCCTCGCGGCGCAACACCGGATCGTCGATGTAGTCGGCGATCTCGCTGAAGGCCTCGGTCTCATAGTGGTGCGCGTCAACGTCGACGATCATGAAGTCGTCATAGTTGCGCGATTCGCCCTGCGCGGCGGCGTTCTTCAGATGCACCGAGCTGTTGAAGCCCTCGTTCGCGACATCGCGGTTGCCGGTCACCTTCAACATCAGTAGCGCTCCGTCACGGACTCGTCATACTTGATACGGCCGACGCTCGACATGTTCTGCCACGCGCCGAGTTCGAAAAGGGCGAGATTGACTGCTTCGAGCATCGCGGTGCAGCCGATCGCGACGTCGGTCGCGGTCACGCCGCTATTACGGCCGAACGGCAGCATGCCCTCGCCGGCCTGCGCCTTGGCAGCGTAAAGCTGCAGAACCGAAGCGAAGGCCTGGCCCAACGCATCGGCCGGAATGTCCTCGAGGCGGTTTTGCTCGATGGCCTCGAGACAGCGCGCCGAGAGCTCGCTCGCCAGGTCCGAAAATTCTCGCGCTTCAGATCGCGACATAAATCTGCCCTTCCCGCTCGACCACGTCGTATTTCTTGAGCCTCACCTTGGGATCGATGACGTGCTCGCCGGACTCGATGTGGAATTCGTAGCCGTGCCACGGGCAGACGATATGCATGTCGTTTTCATTGAACTTCTGGCAGACGAAAAGACCGTTCTCGTCGATCACGTCTTCGACCTGCGGCATGCGCACGCCTTCGCAAACGGGACCGCCCTGATGCGGGCAAACATTCTTGTAGGCGTGGCATCCGCCATTGTGGCGAATGATGCCGATCTCGACATCGCCGATGGTGCACACTCGGACGGCGCCCTCTTTGAGCTCGTCGCTCCGGCACACCGGGACCTGCTCGCTCATCTGTCTCGTCCTCCTTGCACGCACCGGGCCGCAATTGCTAAGGTACCTATTAGTAAGATATCTTACGATTAACATAAGTCAACTCAGTTTTCTGTATCAATTGTCTGCCGGAGATTTGCCTTGCCAGATACGCCACGCCGTCTCGCCGAAGGCGCTACGCAACCGCCGCCCATCGGCATCGGCAAATTGCTCCGGCGCTCGCATCTCGCCTTCAGCAAGCTGCTCCGCGATCGTCTGAAAGATCACGATATTAGCTTCAGCGAGTTCGTCCATCTCGAACGGTTGTGGTACGACGACGGCCTCAATCAGACCGAGTTGTCGCGCCGCGTCGGTATCGAAACCGCATCGTCCACCACCGTCCTCGATGCGCTGGAAAAGCGTGGATACATTCGCCGCGAGCGCGACGCGCGGGATCGCCGCAATGTTCGGGTTTTCCTGGAGCCCGCAGGCGCAGAGATAGAAGCCAAGCTGCTGGAATGCGCGGCCGGGATCAACGCCATCGCTCGCGAAGGCTTGAGCAAGGCCGATATCGCGGAGTTTTTCCGGATCATGGCCATCATTGCCGGGAATCTCGAAGCGCAGAACCGCGGCGCCTCGCGCAAGGCCGACAAAGCCTCCCCTGTCACGCCCGAATTGCCGCAGACACGCCGCAAGCGCGGCCAGTCCTGATCAGGACGCGCGCTTGCGCTCGGCTTCCTGCATGCCGCGCGAAGCCTCTTCGCGCAGGTCGGCCCAGATCATGCCGACGAGCTGACCGAAGCGCTCGCTGCTCATAATCTCGGATGAACGCGGCCGCGGCAGGTCGATCGGGACGATGCGCTTCACCGTGCCCGGCCGGTAGCTCATCACCACGACGCGATCGGAAAGCTGCACGGCCTCGGTAATGTTGTGGGTAATCAGCAGCGTTGTCTGCTCGAGCTCCTGCTGGATTTGCAGCACCTTGTCGCCGAGCAGCAGCCGCGTCTGCTCATCAAGCGCGGCGAAGGGCTCATCCATGAGCAGGATCTTCGGGTCGAAGGCCAGTGTCCGGGCAATAGCGGTGCGTTGACGCATGCCGCCCGAGAGTTCGCTCGGATAGTTGTGCTCAAAGCCCTCGAGGCCGACCAGTCTGATGAAATGCCGCGCTCGCTCGACGCGCTCTTTCTTCGGCATGCCGGCCGCTTCCAGCGGGAACATCACGTTCTGCAATGTCGTCCGCCAGGGAAAGGTCGACTCTTCCTGGAAGACGGTGCCTATGGTGCGGTCACCTGGCTTACCTTGTCCATCGAGCACCACCTCCCCCTCGTAATCCTTGAGGAAGCCGCCAATGATGTTGAACAAGGTCGATTTGCCGCAGCCGCTCGGTCCGATGATGGAGATGAATTCGCCCGGCTTCACGTCGAACGACATGTCGCGAACGGCGACGATGCCGGCGTGTCCGCCGAACCTCTTGGTTACATTCCTGATCTGAAGTCCGTGACCATGCGACATGATATTGATCCCTCGACTGGGTCTGGCTCAGGTCCCGGCACCGTCCAGCACGACATTGATGCTCTTAAGCTGCGTATTGTCCAGTAGCTCTTCGATGGACTCTTCGCGTCCAAGCCCGGACTGCTTGTAACCGCCGAACGGCACGCCGTAATAATGCGTGCTGGCGCCATTCACCCAAACATAGCCGGCTTCGACGCGCGCCGCCGCACGATGGGCGACGGACAGATTCCTGGTCCAGATCGAAGCCGTAAGGCCGTAGCTCAGTTCGTTGACCGACTGGAACATCGCTTCTTCATCGCGCCATTTGAAGACGCTGAGCACCGGCCCGAAGATTTCCTCGCGCGCGATGCGCATATTCGGCGTGACGTCGGCGAAGATCGTCGGCTCATAGTAGAAGCCATTGGCGAAGGCTGGATCGTCGGGACGTCGACCGCCGGTAACGAGCCGAGCGCCGTCCTGTTTGCCGGCTTCGACATAATGAATGACCTTGTCGAGTTGCGCCTGGCTGACGAGGCACCCCATCTCGGTGTCCGGATCGGTCGGAATCCCGAAGCGCAGCGTCTTGAGCTTCTCGACGACGCGGTCGAGCACCGCATCGTGAATGCCCTCGTGCAGGAAGGCGCGGGACGTCGAACCGCAGGATTGGCCGAGCCAGACGAAGTTCATGCCCTGGATTACGCCGGCGGCAAGCTTGTCCGGATCGGCATCCGGATAGCCGATCAGCGCATTCTTGCCGCCCAGTTCAAGCGACACCTTCTTCAGCGAATCCGCCGCGCCTTTCAGGATCGCCTTGCCGGTCGGAATGGCGCCGATCAGGCCCACCTTGGCGACCAGCGGATGCGCCACAATGGCCTCGCCGCAAGCGCGGCCGCCGGACAACACGCTGACGACACCCTTCGGAAACAGCGGCCCGATCAGTTCGGCCAACCGCAAGGTCGACAGCGGGGCCTGCTCCGGCGGCTTCATGATCACGGCATTGCCGGCGGCCAGCGCCGGTGCGGCATGGGTCGCCGCGAACAGCATCGGATGATTGTAGGCGTTGATGCGCACGACAACGCCGAGCGGCTCACGCACCGTGAAGCTCAGCACGTCGTCGCCGCCGGGAATGGTGTCGCCTTTGATCTCGGTGATCAGGCCGGCGAATTGCTCGAAGGCCTGCGCGCCGCCCTCGCTGTCCTTGATCATGCGCTTGAACGGACCGCCGCAATCGGCGGCGTCGAGCATCGCCAGTTCGTCGGCATGCTGGCGGATGACGTCGGCCGCCTTGCGCAGCACGGTCGCCCGCTCCAGTGGCTTCATGCGCCGCCACACCTTGAAGCCCTCATAGGCGGCCTTGACGGCTGCATCGACGTCTTCGGCACCTGCCAGAGAAACCGAGCCGAGGCTCTCCCCGGTCGCCGGATTGAAGGTTTCCTGCGTCGCTCCGGAATGCGCCTTGTGCCAGGCGCCGCCGTAATACAGCTCTCGTTTCACGGTGGGGAGAACGAATGCAGCAGGCTTCTTCAACGCAGTCGCCATGGCGGACCTCAGAGCGGTAACGGCACAACAAGGCTCGCCTTACGGCGAGCCGACTTCCTTGGTTTCGGTGAGCGCGGCAACGGTGCTCGGTGCGTAGCCAGCGGCGACGTGGACATCGACGACCACCGTCTCGCCGGCTCTTGCGGCGGCTACAGCTTCGGCCAAGGTCTTCGCCAGTTCGGCATGACTTTTGACCGGGCCGAAGGCGGTCGCGCCCTGGGCGCGGGCAAACATCACGATGTCGGGCTCCGGGTCGGCGATGCGCTGGCCGATCCAGCGGTTCTCGACCGGGCGGCCGCGCATCACGGCGACGCGCTCCTGATGCACCTCGTCGTTAAAGTACGAGTGGTTGTTGGCGACCACCGTGAGCATCGGCACCTTGTAGTGCACGGCGCTCCACAGCGCAGTGACGCCCATCAGGTAATCGCCGTCGCCGAGGATGGCGATCGGCAGCCGGTTGGTGCCTTTGAGCGCCAGCGCGGCGCCGACAGCCATGCCGGGGCCGGAGCCGACCCCACCGCCACCTGAGTGGCCGATCTGATCCAGCGGATGTTCGAACGGCCAGTACGAACCGTCCCAGCCGAGCGGCAGGCGCGACAGACAAACGTCATGCCCCTTCACCGCCTCACGCAAGGTCAGCGCAATATCCTTGAGGGTGATCGGGCCCTCGCCCGTTCCCTTTGCCACCTTGGCCGGCGACTTGCCGTACGCGCGCTTCGAGGCCGGCAGCGCCTTGATGAGCGCCGGCACCGCAGCTTCCGGTGTCACTGCGAGCCGCACGTCCACCGGCGGCAGCGCCATGTAGCCCATGTCCCATCCGTTATGGACGTGGTGATCGACTGAGACATGAATCACCTTGGCCGGACAGCCATCGGGCCAGGCTTGTTTCAAGGTGCCGGCGAGATCGACCCAATCGAGGCTGAGGACCACGTCGCTGCTCTGCAGCTTGCCGAGCGATTCCTTGCTGATGAACATGCCACGCGGCATGGCGTGGAGCTCGTGTTCGCTGGGAAAGCTGGCGCCGACCTTGAGATCGGTGAAGACCGTGGCGCCAAGCTGCTCGGCAAGCCGCACGCGGTCGGCCCAGGCCTTGGGATCGCGCGACACACGGCCCGACAGGATGACCGGCGACTTGGCATTCGACAGCAGACGAACCGCGGCATCGAGGCTGACGGGATCGGGGCTCGGCGACGGAATCGCCTTGTAGCGCGCCATGTCCGGCATCGGCGCGCCGCCGACATGCCTGGCTTCCTGCATCGCCGAATCGAGCACGATATAGACCGGGCCGCACGGCGCCGTGGTCGCGATTTGCATGCCGCGCAGCAGCGACTCTTCCGTGGCCTCAACCGAGGCCGGCTGGTCGTCCCACTTGGTGTAATGTCGCGTCATCGACGCCTGATCACGCGAAGTATGGATCCAGTCGATGAAGGGCCGGCGCTTGTTGGCATCGACCGGGCCGGTGGCGCCGAGGATCATCATCGGCACGCGGTCGCACCAGGCATTGAAGATCGCCATGGTGCCATGCATCAGGCCAACATTGCTGTGCAGCACCACCGCCAGCGGCTTGCCGGAGACCTTGGCGTAGCCATGGGCGATTGCGACCGCCGCCTCCTCGTGAAGGCACAGCAGCATTTGCGGCCGCACATTGCCGAGCAGATTGACCAGGCTGTCATGCAGGCCGCGGAAACTGGCGCCGGGGTTCAGGCAGATGAATGGGAGATCGAGCTCCCGGATGATGCGAGCAATGCGGTCGCTGCCCCACCCGTCTTCGACTGCATTCGGGAGGGTCGGCATCTCCGGAATGCCGGCATTGCTACGCGACTCGCCTGACTTGTTACGCACGCCTGAGCTTCCTTCCGCCACCTGCGATCGTTGTTACTTCGTCGTGCCCGCACCGGGGCCGACATAGAACATCAGCGTCGACAACGCGGTCTCGCGCTCGTCATTCGTGAGCTGGCTGGTGAAATAATCGACATGAGGCTTCACCTCGTCGTCGATGCGGTCACAGACCGCCCGGCCCGCCGGCGTAATCTTCAGGATCGTAACGCGCCCATCCGAGGCATCGGAATCGCGCTTGAGATATTTCGATTTGACCAGACCCTTGATCAGGTTCGAGGCGAACGCCGGCGCGATATCGAGGCGTTCGGCGAGCTCGCTGACGCGCAGTTCCTGGTTCTTGCTGCCGTAGACCTGGAGCAGCGCCTGATGCGCCAGCGACTCCAGGCCCAATTCCTTGGCCTTCTCTTCGATGATGCGGAAGACCTTGCGCAGGATGTAGCGCACATGCGCTACGGCCGCGAAATACTCGTGCTTGTCGGCGCCGTTGCGCGAGCGCGCGGCGGCGGCCGAGCGCCTTTCAATCTTCGCGAAGTTGAGAACCACGGTCATCGATCATTTCCCGGCATTGGCAGCGCGATCCGGTTACCGTAGCGTTCGGCACCATCATCGCGTTGCTGATTCGAATTAGTTAGTTAACACATCTTTCTGGAAATGCCAGCCTTATTTCCGCGACGGTTGTGGCGGCGGTATCGGACGGCGCGCGCTATGCAATGCACAGGCCCGCAACCCGCGATTTATGTATGTTTACAACCTTAGTTCTATAATATATGCCTGATATGCCCGTCGGCCGAACGCTGCGGCGGCGAACAGGACCATCCCGTGACCAAGCGTATCATCGTCGGCATCAGCGGCGCCTCGGGGGCAATCCTCGGTATCCGGACACTCGAGGCCCTGCGCCTCGCCGGCGTCGAGACACACCTCGTTCTCAGCAAGTCGGCGCTGCTGACGATTGCGAGCGAAACCGATTACGCGCCTGCGCAGGTCCGCGACCTCGCCGATGTCACCTACAAAGCCGAGAATGTCGGCGCCGCCATTGCCAGCGGCTCGTTCAGAACCATGGGGATGATCGTCATTCCCTGCTCAATTCGCTCGTTATCTGAGATTGCGTACGGCAATACGACGACGCTGCTGACCCGCGCCGCCGACGTCGTCCTCAAGGAACGCCGCAAGCTCGTCCTCATGGTGCGCGAGACGCCGCTGCACCTTGGTCATCTCAAAACCATGACGCGAGCCGCCGAAATCGGCGCGGTGATCGCGCCGTTCATGCCGGCGCTCTACACCCGGCCGCAGACCATCGACGACATTATCAACCATACGGTCGGACGCGTGCTCGACCAGTTCGACATCGATACCGGAGCCGTCAAGCGCTGGGGCGAACAGGTCCCGGCCATTGGCGAAACATAACGTTCAAGGGAATGCCGGATATGTACCGTGACTTGCGTGAATTCATCGATCTCGTAGACGGCCTGGGGGCGCTGCGGCGGATCGATAACGCCGACCTCATGCTCGAGATCGGCGGCATCACGGAAGTCGCCGCCGGCATGCCGGAATGCCCGGCGCTGCTGTTCGACAACATCAAGGGCTACCCGAAGGGTTATCGCATCTTCAGCAACGCCACCGTGAGCGCGCAGCGCGCCGCGCTGGCGCTCGGCCTCGATCCGCATTTGCGGCCGCTCGACGCGCTGAAGGCCTGGATGGCGAAGCGCCAGACGCTGAAGACGCTCGACCCCGTTGTCGTGAAAGACGCTGCCTGGCTCGAGAATTCGATGACCGGCGACGATGTCGATCTGGCGCGTCTACCGTCGCCGCACTGGCACCCGGACGATGGCGGCCCCTACATCGGCTCCGGCAGCCTGGTGATCATGGGCGACGCCGACGACGGCTGGGTCAACGCCTCGATTTATCGCGTGCAGGTGCATGGCAAGGATCAGGTGACGATCCAGTTCGATCATCAGGGCCGCCACGGCGCGATGATCTCGAAGAAATACTGGGAGCGCGGCAAGCCCTGCCCCGTGGTCGTCGTCAATGGCGAAGATCCGGCGTTGTTCATCGCCGGCTTCGAATATCTGCCGGCCGGTCAATCGGAATATGCCTTTGCCGGCGCGATCAAGGGAGCGCCGATCGAAGTGCACCCCGGTCCGGTCACGCGCCTGCCGATCCCGGCCTATGCCGAAAGCGTGCTCGAAGGCGAACTGCCGCCGATTTCGGAAGTGAGCCTGCTTGAGGGCCCGTTCGGCGAATTCACCGGTTACTATGCCGCCGACAAGCGGCCGGCGCCGGTGATGAAGGTCACGGCCATCCACCACCGCAATGATCCGATCCTGCTCGGCTCGCCGCCGATGAAGCCGCCGCGCTTCCATTTCGGCCTGCCGTTCCGTGGCGCCGGCATCTGGCAGAACCTGATCGCCTGCGGCGTCACCGATGTCGTCGGCGTCTGGCAGCATGTCTCGCAGCTCATGACCGTAATCGCGCTCGAACAACGCTATCCCGGCCACGCCAAGCGTGCCGGGCTGATCGCCGCAGCCAACAGCTATATGGGCCGCCTGGTCGTGGTCGTCGATGAGGACGTCGATCCGTCCAATCTCGCCGACGTGATGTGGGCGGTGACGACGCGCTCGGAGCCGTCGGAATCGGTGGACATCATCCGCGGCGGCTGGAGCTCGGGCCTCGATCCTCGCCTGACGCCGGAAGCCCGTGATCAGGGCCTGACGCAGAACTCGAAGATGATCATCGACGCCTGCCGTCCGTTCGGCTGGCGCAACAAATTTGCAAAGACCTCGGCGCTCTCGCTCGCCGAGAGCCGCGTCATCGAGGACAAATGGATGGCGAGCCTGAGACCTGCCATCCGCAGCTGATCGAAGCGCACCATGCCGAAGCCCAGGATCCTCGTCTTCGCGCCGCTCGCCGGCACAGATCAGATGATGAGTGAACTGGCCGCGCACGGTTACGACGTCGTGCTCGGCGAGCCGCGCTGGCAGCAGCCCGGCCGCGCGCAGGCCTCGGAAATCGCCGCCGCCGCGCGCGACGCCGTCGCGCTGATGGGCACCTCGATCCGAGCTACGCCGATCAGCCGAGAGGTGATCGAAGCCTCGCCTCATTTGCGCACCGTGACCAAGTATTCCGTCGGCGTCGACGACGTCGACGTCGCCGCCGCCACCGAGCGCGGCATCCTCGTCTGCCACGGCCCGACCGAAGACAACTGCTTCGCGGTCGCCGAGAACACCATCGCCCTGATGCTGGCGCTGCTGAAGAAGATCCGCCGCCGCGACGCCGATGTGCGCGCCGGCCAGTGGCGCGAGGAGCGGCACGCCGCGACTTTTCTCGGCGCTCGTGTGTCCGATGGCTATCCGGGCATCACCGTCGGCTTGGTCGGCCTTGGCCGCATCGGCACGCGCGTTTCGCAACTACTGGCGCCGTGGCGGCTGCGCGTCATCGCCTACGACCCTTACGTGCCGCCAATCAGCTTCATGCTCGCCGGCGTCGAGCGCGTCGATTACGAAACGCTGCTGCGGCGATCCGACGTCATCTCGTTCCATGCGACGCTCAGCGACGAAACGCGCATGATGTTCGGGGCGCGCGAGATTAGCCTCACCAAGCCAGGCACCATCGTCATCAACACCGCGCGCGGCAAGATGATCGACGAGGGCGCCGTCGCCGCCGCGCTGCGAGAAGGCCGGCTCGGCGGCGCGGCGATCGACGCTTTCGAAGAAGAGCCGCTGCCGATGAACTCGCCGCTGCGCGCCATCGGCGACACGCTGATCCTGTCGCCACACGCCACCGCGAAGACCGACACGATCGAATTGCGCGCCGGTGCCGAATGGGCCGGGCGCTCGGTGCACGACGCGCTCAGCGGCCGCGTGCCCGACAATGTCTACAACAAGGACGCCATCGCGCTGTGGAAGAAGCGGTTCGGCGGCGTCGATCTGTCGAAATCCTGAGCGCATAGAAAAAGGGCCGCCCTGTGCGGGCGGCCCAGTGTCACCGGGAGGGGTTTCCGGTGGGAATCGGCCTTATGCCGCGATGGCGCTTTCAGCCGACACATAAGGCAGGTTGAGGCTGTCGGCGACCGCCTTATAGGTCACCTTGCCTTTGTGAACGTTGAGGCCGTTGCGCAAATGCGGATTGGCCAGCAGTGCCTTCAAGCCCGACGAGGCCAGAGCCAGACCGAACGGCAGCGTCGCGTTGTTGAGCGCGTGGCTCGAGGTCACCGGCACCGCGCCCGGCATATTGGCAACGCAGTAATGGATGACGCCGTCCACAACATAGGTCGGTTCGGCATGCGTCGTCGCGTGCGAGGTCTCGAAGCAGCCGCCCTGGTCGATGGCAACATCGACGATCACCGCGCCTTTCTTCATCGTCTTCAGTTTGTCGCGGCTGACGAGCTTCGGCGCGCTGGCGCCTGGCACCAGCACCGCGCCGATCACGACATCGGCGGCCGCCACTTCGTTGTCGAGCGCCTCGGAGGTGGAATATAAGGTGCGAACCCGGCCCGCGAACAACTCATCGAGTTCACGAAGCCGAGGCAGAGAACGGTCGAGGACGGTCACCTCGGCGCCGAGGCCGACGGCCATGCGCGCCGCGTGAACACCAACGACGCCGCCACCGATGACGACGACGCGGCCGGCGGGCACGCCCGGCACGCCGCCGATCAGCAAGCCACGGCCGCCGGCCGGACGCTTGAGCGCAACACCCGCCGCCTCGATCGCGAGGCGCCCGGCGACTTCGCTCATCGGCGCCAGCAGCGGCAGGCCGCCGCGGTCGTCCGTGACGGTCTCATAGGCGACTGCCGTGCATCCTGACTTGACCAGCGCCGCGGTCTGTTTCGGATCCGGCGCCAAATGGAGATAGGTGAACAGGATCTGGCCTTGGCGGAGCTGGGCGCATTCGTCCAGTTGCGGCTCCTTGACCTTGACGATCATGTCCGCCGCCTTGAACACCTCGGCCGCGGATTGGGCGATATCGGCGCCGGCCTGACGATAGACGTCGTCCGCAGCGCCGATGCCGTCGCCGGCGCCGCTCTGCACCAGGACCTTGTGGCCGCGTTGGACATATTCCCGGACCGACGCCGGGGTCAGGCCAACGCGGTACTCATGAGTTTTGATTTCGCTTGGAACGCCGACGAGCATGGGCTCCCCTCCTCTGTTGGCGACAAGCTAGACCAGGTCGAAGTTGTCTTTCCGGCGTTTCCTGCGTAATCTTGTCACTCCACGCAGTATTTCTGCGCGTGCTGCCGAGATGTGGCTCGTTTCATGCACGACTTGGACCGCATCGATATCGCTTTGCTGCGCGAGATCGCGAGCAACGCGCGCGTCTCGCATGTCGATCTTGCCGAACGCGTCGGCCTGTCGAGCACGGCCTGTTCGCGGCGCCTCGCCACGCTCGAAGAGGAAGGTTTCATCGCCGGCTATCACGCCGCGCTGGGCCTGCAGGCGCTTGGGCTCGGCACCACGGTGATCGTGCGCATCACGCTGGAAAGCCAGAGCGAAGACGCGCTGCAGGCTTTCGAGGCCGCGGTGGCCGAGTGCCCGTCGGTCATCCGCTGCCTGCTGATGTCTGGCTCGGACGACTATCTTGTGACTATTCTCGCCCGCGGCATCGAGGACTTCGAGCAGATCCACAAGACGCAACTGTCGCGCCTGCCGAAGGTGGCCCGCATCCACTCGAGCTTTGCCATCCGCAACGTCGTCGAACGCCCCTTCCCGCCGACCGCTTTGGCCGAAAGCGCAAAGCGGTCGAAGCGGTAGGACGCTTGCTTACTTCGTGTCGCCGATCGGCGGCAGCGCGAGCGCGCTTTCGACCATGCCAGTGGCGCGGGCGAAATCGAAGTTGCGATAGACGTTCATCTTCACCAGGAACGACGCGCCGCCGTAGAACTTCTCATATTGTTGGTGACGGCTGCCGAACTCGGACCCGATGAAATCCCAAGCCATGCGCATCACGGCCACGCGGCTCCTGGCGTCGGCGACGCCGGACTGCATGAAGCGGTCGATGTCGGAACGCATGTCGGCGTTCTGGAAGTCGGCGTAAGCCGACGGCACCGTGATCATGCCGGCGCCGCTCAGTTCGCGAATGATCTCGAGCATGCGCGAGTTCAGTTCGGACTGCAGCGCCATGATCGAATAAAGCGCGGTCTTGGATGGCCAGAGCACGCCATCCTTGTCGATCGTTGCCGTGGTCTCCTGGGACAACAGCATGTTCTCGACGATCGAGACGAGCGAAGCCAGCTCGCCCATCTGGACCTGAACGGCCGGGTTGGAATCGTTGCCGGTCATCTCGTTCATGCGCTTGGCAAGACCGATCATGAACCGCAGCTTGGTCGCATAGCGCGCCTGGGCCTGATAGTTGCCATAGAGGTGCGACGGCGTGCGCCACCACTGATCGCGGCACACCGCGGGATTGCGGTAGATGAAGACGTTCTCCCACGGCACGAAGACGTTATCGAGAACGACGAAGCAATCGACTTCATCGAAGCGCGAGGACAGCGGGTAGTCGAACGAATTTTCCGCAACATTGGCGTAAGCCCGGCGCGGGTAGAGCTTGAGCCCCGGCGCATTGGCCGGAATAGCGACGCCATTGGCGTAGTTCTCATCGCCTGCCTGCAATGGATGGATGCAGCTCAGGTAGATGTAGTCGGAGTAAAGGCCAGCGGTCGCGAGCTGCTGCGCGCCCGACAGGATGATGCCGCCATCTGTCTCCTTGACGACACCGGCATACAGCGTCGGATCGCTCTGCTGATGCGCCGGCTTGCTGCGGTCGATCTGCGGCGGGACGATGGCGTAGCTGAGATATTGATGGGTATCGCGGATCTTCTCGTAAAAGTTGACCACATTATCGGCGAATTGCTGGCCGCCCGCCGCGAAGACGCTCGGCACCGCAGCGTAACCGGCGAAAAAGCCGGCGACGTGGTCGGGCGTCCGCCCCATCAGGCCGTAGGTCGCTTCAGCCCAGGTCTCGGCGGCCAGGCGTTTGGCCTTGAGATCGGCGTGGGTTTTCGGAATCTGGTAGGCGCGCCAGACCGGATTGCCGGTTTTCGGCGAAGTGAAGGTCATGCGCTCGCGCATCTCCGGCGCGGCAGCGACGTCGAACAGGCGCGCCAGCGACTTTGCTCCCCCGGAGAATGCCGGATGGGTCGTAACGTCCTTCACCTTTTCGCCATCGACATAGACCTGACGGCCGTCGCGCAGGGATTCGAGATATTCGGCGCCCGTGCGCAACCCGCTGCCGGCGCTCGTCCGAGAACTCCCCTTCGTCACGTTTTCAACGACGTTCATGGCGTTCCTTAACCTCCGCGGTCCGATGGATCTCTCGTCAGGATGGGGAAAACCGCCCCTACCCGGCTCTTGCATTATGCTATAAAACATAGGTATGTTAGATTAGCAATCAAATTTCACACCCCGCCGGGACAACGAGGAAAATTCGATGGCAACGAGTTCGATTTCCGAGGCCCCCTCTGCTGTAAGTCCGGCTGCGAAGCGTCGTTGGCTGGTCGCCGGCGTTCTGCTGCTGGTCGTCATCGCCGGCTTTTTCGATCGCATCAGCATCGCGGTGCTGTTCACGAACAGCGAGTTCAATCAGGCGATCGGGATCGGCTTCAATCCGCCGATGCTCGGCCTCTTGATGACGTCGTTCCTGTTTGCCTATGGCGTCTCCGGCGTGCTCCTGAGTTTCATCGGTGACATTTATGGGCCGCGGCGCAGCCTCGCGGTCGGCGCCTCGCTGTGGGGCGTGTTCATGGTGCTGATCGGCGCCGCCAGTTCCTTCACGTCGATGATCGTCTACCGCGTGCTGCTCGGCCTCGCCGAAGGGCCGCAGTTCGCTTTGGTCAACAAGGTGGTCAAGCGCTGGTTTCCCAAGCACGAG
This sequence comes from Pseudolabrys sp. Root1462, assembly GCF_001426945.1. Taxonomy (GTDB): domain Bacteria; phylum Pseudomonadota; class Alphaproteobacteria; order Rhizobiales; family Xanthobacteraceae; genus Pseudolabrys. The sequence goes on from NZ_LMFS01000001.1 coordinate 2,403,576, forward strand.
CAGGCTCGCGCCAATTCAGTGTGGATGGTCGGCAGCCCGCTCGGCTCCGCCATCGGTTTTCCGCTGACCATTGCCCTGGTGGCCGCCTTCGGCTGGCGGTCGTCGTTTTACGCCCTGGCGATCCTCAACATCGTGATCATCGTGCCGCTGGTTCTGATGCTGGTGCGCGACTGGCCGCCGCATCGTGAAGCCGAGGCGCGCGCCGAGGAAGTCTCAACCACGTCAATGACCGGCAGCATCGGCATCTTCCTGAAGGACTGGCGCTTCTGGATGATCCTGCTCTTCAATTCGGCCTGTCTGGTCTATCTCTGGGGCCTCAACGCCTGGCTGCCGAGCTACCTGCAGAAGGTGCAGCATTTCGATTTGAAGTCGCTCGGCTTCTTCGCGTCGCTGCCCTTCATCCTGATGTTTTTCGGCGAACTGCTCGGCGGTTACATCTCGGACCGTATTGGGCGCCGCGCCATCGTCTGCTTCGTCGGCCTGTTCATGGCCGGGGCGCTGATTTACGTGGTGTCGTACGTTTCGAACCCCTATGCCGCCGCAATCGTGATGGCGCTGAGCGCCGGTTTCTGGGGCTCCGCGCTGCCGCCTTTGTTCGCCATGGCCGCGCAGATCATTCCGCCCCAGGTTACGGCATCGGGCGTCGGCGTCTACAACGGGGCCGGCAACTTGATCGGCGCCTGCTCGCCATTGCTGATGGGCTGGATCATCGGCACAGCCGGTAACTTCGACGCCGGCCTTCTGGTGCTGGTCGGCGCGGGAGTCCTCGGCTCGCTCGCCATGCTGCCGCTCATCAAGCGTTACTGAACGCGCAAAGGATCAAGCCATGCCCGAGATCAAACTTACTTTCTCATCGGACGATGCCAGCGGCGATATGAACGTCAGCATCTCCGCACTCGTCATCGCGGGCTGGACCGGACGCGACCAGGCGGCGATGGAGGCGCACATCGTCGAACTGGAAAAGCTCGGCGTGAAGCGGCCGGCCTCGACGCCGATCTTCTATCGCGGCGCCACGTCCCTGCTCACCCAGGCGGCGGACATCGAGGTCGTCGGCACACATTCGAGCGGCGAGGTCGAGCCGGTAATCTTCAGCCTGCCCGATGGCCTATGGCTCGGCGTCGGCTCCGACCACACCGACCGTCAGGTCGAGACCGTCGGCATCACCATCTCCAAGCAGGTGTGCGCCAAGCCGGTGTCGAAGCGGCTGTGGCGCTTTGCCGACGTATCGGCGCGCTGGGATCAACTGCTGGTGCGCTCCTTCGCGACCCGCAACGGCAAGCGCAGCCTGTATCAGGAAGGTCCGCTGGCCAAGATGCGCCACCCTGACGACCTCACCGCGCGCTATCTCGGCGCCGGCGCCAGGCTGCCAGTCGGCACCGCGATGTTCTGCGGAACGCTGGCCGTCCATGGTGAAATCGAGGGTGCCGACCTGTTCGAGCTCGAGCTCGAGGACCCGGTCGCCAAGCGCAAGATCACCCACCGTTACACCACCCTCACCCTGCCGATCGCCGGCTAACACGCGAGGTCTCATGCCGTTCAACAAGCCACATCTCGAATTCTTCGCCCTCGACATGAACTCCGGCTGGGAGACGCCGCCCGGCTATCCGTCGGGCATCAAGCAGAAAATCCTGGCCAGCGACCTCAACGAGACAACGAAGACCGGCAGCCGCTCGCGCATCCTGCGCTTCGACCCCGGCGTCTTCACCACCGACCCATTCGTGCACGATCACTGGGAAGAAGTCTTCCTGTTCTCCGGCGACCTCACTGTCGGCAACGACAAGAACGGCAAGGGCGGCGAACCGTTCAATCCGCTGACCTATGCGTGCCGTCCGCCGGGCGCCTATCATGGCCCGTTCAAGTCGGAGAAGGGCTGCATGCTGTTCGAGATTCACTATTACGACGAAACCCAGAACAAGAAGTAGCAACCGATGAAGATCGCGGTCCCCGACCTGATTTCAAATTCGTATTTTCCGGCGGCGGCCGCGGTCGAACTCGGCTATTTCAAGGAAGAAGGCCTCGACGTCTCGCTCGAACTGATCTTCCCGGTCGACAAGTGCTATGCGGCCTTGCGCGACGGCACGATCGACTTCGTCGGCGGCTCGGCGCATTCGGCGCTGGCCGCCTTTCCCGAGTGGAAGGGCGTCAAGCTCTTGTGCGCGCAAGCACAAGGCATGTACTGGTTCCTGGTCATGCGCGCGGACCTTAAGGCCGCGCGCAACGATCTCAGCATCGTCAAGGGCAAGCGCATCGGCGCCGCGCCGTGGGTCGAGATGGGCCTGCGGCAATTGTTGAAAGCCGGCGGCATCGATCTCGAACGCGACCAGGTGTCGATCGCGCCGGTGCCGGGCGCCGTCGGCGCCACCGTCAATTTCGGCCTCACCGCCGCCAAGGCGCTCGAGGACGGCAAGATCGACGGCTTCTGGGCCAACGGCATGGGCACCGAAGTCGCGGTGACGCGTGGCGTCGGCACCGTCGTGCTCGACATCCGCCGTGGCGACGGGCCCAAGGGCTGCTTCGACTACACCATGGCCTCGATCGCCACGTCCGACCGCTTCATCGAGCAGTCGCCGGACAAGGCAGCCGCCGCCGTGCGCGCCATCGTCAAGACCCAGGCGGCGCTGAAAGCCGATCCGGCGAAAGCCACGGCCGTCGGCCGCAAGCTGTTCCCGCCATCGGAAGCCGAACTGATCGCCGAATTGATCAGGCGCGACCTGCCCTATTACGATGCGTCGATCACGCCGTCCTTCGTCGAGGGCATGAACGCCTTTGCCCGCAACATCGGCATCCTCAAGGGCCATCCGCGCTACGAGGACGTGGTCGCGACGCAATTCAGCCCGCTATGGTCAAAGGCGTGAGCGAGAACACCGACCCCAAACTGGATGCCCGCGCGTTCCGCAATGCGCTCGGACTATTCGCGACCGGCGTCGCCATCATTTCTGCCGAGGTGGATGGCAACAAGATCGGCGCCACGGTCAGCTCGTTCAACTCCGTGTCGCTCGAGCCGCCGTTGGTTTTGTTCAGCGTCGCGCGCAACGCTTATGGCCTGCCGATGTGGAAGGCGGCGAAGGCGCTGGCCATCTCGGTGCTGGGCGAACACCAGGTCGAGCTGTCCAATCGCTTCGCGCGCGCCGCCGGCAGCAAGTGGGATGGTTTGGACGATCGCCGCGCCACCAATGGCAGCCCGCTGCCGCCGGACATCCTCATGCATCTCGAATGCCGGCCTTATGCCACCTATGACGGCGGCGACCATGAGATATTTGTCTGCGAGGTCACGCGCTACACGATCCATCATCCCGGCGCCCTGCCCTTGCTGTTCTTCTCCGGACGCTATCGGCGCCTGGCACATGAGGATGGCGAGCGGGCTCCCGACGATAATCTGTGGCTCCACGGCTGGTGAGATGCGCGTCGATGTTCCGCAACACGGCCCCTTCGTGTATTTGATGCATGTCTGCGGCTAGCGGCAACGAGGCGTCGATGCCTAAAAAGCGGTATTCTGCGGTAAAAAGCGTGCCGGAATCCGGGTCCCGGGGGTCGGCGAAGAACCTCACCGTCAGCCTGCCCGAACTGCTCGTCGATGGCTCCGATCTCAAGTTCCGCGAACTGGTCGCCGACCTGTTCGCGGCCGCAGCCGGCATGCTGGCGCTGCGCCGCGCTCTGGCGACGGCGGTCGGCCTCAGCGCCGCGGAATACGCGATCCTGCTCGCGACCTGGCATCTGCAGAAGAAGGGCCCGGTCGGCATCAACACGCTCGCCGGCCAGTTGCATGTCGCCGCCGCCAATGTCACGGCGGAAGTCGGCAAGCTGGTCACGAAAGGCATTCTCGACAAGCAGCCGCATCCGAAAGACAGCCGCGCCGTCCTCATTCGCCTGACCGCGGACGGCACCGCGATCCTGCACGAACTGACGCCGTTGCTGCGGCGGATCAACGATCGCCTGTTCTCCGGCAACCGGGCGCGGGACATGGACGCCGTGGCAAACTTCCTGCGCCACATCGCCGACGAAACGCCGAACTCCATCCATCTGGCGAAGAGCTTCCACCCCCGCACGCCCCTTCGCGAAGAGCGGCGGCGGAAGCCATCCGCCAAGGAAAGCCGTTAATAATGCAAGTCCTCGTCATCGGAGCCGGCGTGGTCGGCCTCGCCGTGGCGCGCGCCATCGCGCAAAAGGGCCACGATGTCATCGTCGCGGAGGCGGCCAACGCCATCGGCACCGGCGTGTCGTCCCGCAATTCCGAAGTCATCCACGGCGGCATGTATTATCCGACCGGCTCGGTCCGGGCAAAGCACTGCGTCCTCGGCCGCCGCCTGCTCTATGCGTTCTGCGCCTCGCATGGCGTATCGCACAAAAAAGTCGGCAAGCTGATCGTCGCCACCAATGACGCCGAGACGGCCAAGCTCGAACAGATTGCGGCGCAAGGCAAGATCAACGACGTCGAAGGCCTGACCATGCTCAGCGCCGCCGAGGCCATGGCGCTTGAGCCGGCGCTCGCCTGCACCGCGGCGCTGTTGTCGCCCGAAACCGGCATCGTCAGTGCGCACGACTACATGCTGGCGTTACGCGGCGACATCGAGGACGCCGGTGGCGCCATCGCCTTCAACACGCCGGTCACCGGCGCGGTGCGCAAAGACGGCCAGTGGCTGGTCGCGTTCGGCGGCAGCGAGGCCGGCGAGATGGAATTCGATGCCGTCATCAATTGCGGCGGCCTGTCGGCACAGAAGATCGCGCTGACGATGCCCGACTATCCGGCGGTGCGGGTGCCGAAGCAGGTCCTCGCCAAGGGCAATTACTTCACCTATGCCGGCAAGCCCGCCTTCACCCGGCTGATCTATCCGACGCCGGTGACCGGCGGCCTCGGCGTGCATGTCACGCTCGACCTTGCCGGTCGCATGCGCTTCGGACCCGACGTCGAATGGATCGACAGAGAGTATTACCCGGTCGATCCCAAACGCGCCGACGCCTTCTACGACCGCATCAGAACCTATTGGCCGGCGCTCAAGGATGGCACGCTGTCGCCGGATTATTCCGGCATCCGGCCGAAGCTCACCGGCCCGGGCGAACCGGCGGCGGATTTCCTCATCGATCCGCCGGCCGCGCACGGACTGCCCGGTCTGGTGCAGATGTTCGGCATCGAGTCGCCTGGCCTGACCAGCTCGCTGTCGCTGGCCGAACACGTCGCTGCGTCGCTGGACGCCTGACGCCGGGCTACAGCGCATTCCGGCCTTGCCGGAACGCCGGGACACAAAGATATACATAACTAAGCTATCTGTTATAGTCTTTTACCGCGCGCGTTTTTCGCCGCCGGTCCATCAATGCGCCGTCGCTCAGCGTCTCGGAGACATGCCGTGCAAGACCCTGTCATACAAAACATCGACCGCCCCACCGTCCCGGTGAAATCCAACGATCTCGCCTGGAAGAGCGATGTGGCCGCCGAGCTGTTGCGCCGGTCCAAGATTCCTTTCGTCGTCCTCAATCCCGGCGCCAGCTATCGCGGCCTGCATGACAGCCTGGTCAACTATCTCGGCAATACGGCGCCGCAAATGCTGCTGTGCCTGAACGAAGATCACGTCGTTTCGATCGCGCACGGCTACGCCAAGGCGACCGATCAGCCGCTCGCCTGTGTCCTGCACAGCAATGTCGGCCTCATGCATGGCCTGATGGGCATCTTCAATGCCTGGGCCGACCGCGTGCCGATGCTGATCCTCGGCGCCACCGGCCCGGTGCAGCCGGAAAAGCGCCGGCCGTGGATCGATTGGATTCACACCGCCAAGGATCAGGGCGCCCTGCTCCGCCATTACGTGAAATGGGACGACGAACCGCGCTCGGTGCACGGCGTCATCGAAAGCATGACCCGCGCGCTGCAGATGACCACCAGCGCGCCCAAGGCGCCGGTCTATGTCTGTCTGGATGCCGGGCTGCAGGAAGAGCCGATTGCCGACGCGATCGATATCCCGGACTTCGATCGTTTCGCTGCACCGGATGCACCCTGCGGCACGCCGGCCGACATCGCCGAAGTCGCCGACATGGTCGCCGCTGCCAAGCACCCGGTCTTCCTGATTGGCCGCGGCTCACGGCAGCAACTGCATTGGGACCGGCGCGTCGAACTCGCCGAGACCGCCGGCGCCGCCGTCATCACCTCGCTGCGCGAACGCGCCGTGTTCCCAACCAGTCATGCGCAGCACATTTCGCCGCCGAGCGGCTGGATGACCGCCGGCGCCAAGGCCGCCATCAAGGACGCCGACCTGATCGTCAGCTTCGATTGGGTCGATCTCAACGGCTATCTGCAGCAATTCGACCGCAAGACGCACCGGCTCGGCGCCCGCATCGTGCATGTGTCGCTCGACAGCATCCTGCACAACGGCTGGAGCATGGATCACTTCGCGCCGGTCGCCGCCGACCGCCATGTCATGGCCGATGCTGACGCCTTCATCGAACAGTTGCTGCCCGCCATCAAATCGCGCCTCGGCAAGCCGCGCGCGCCATGGCTCAAAGGCGGCCCGGCGACACCGCGCGGCTTCAGCGACGATGCCGAGAAAGAACTCATCCCGCACGACATCGAGGCGCTCCTCACCGAACTGCAAAAGCAGCATCCGATCACGCTGGCGCACACCGTGATCGGCTGGGCCTCGACCGACCTCCCGATGTCAGGACCGCTCGATTATCTCGGCCATGATGGCGGCGCCGGCCTTGCCGCCGGTCCGGGCCTGACCATCGGCGCGGCGCTGGCGCTGCACGACACCGGGCGCATCGTGGTCGGCGTGCTCGGCGACGGCGATTTCCTGCAAGGCGCGACGGCGCTGTGGACCGCGGCGCATTACAGCGTCCCCTGCCTGTTCATCGTCTCGAACAACCGGTCCAACTTCAACGACGAGGTGCATCAGGAAACCGTCGCCAAGACGCGCGGCCGGCCGGTGGAAAATCGCTGGGTCGGACAGCGCATCGACGATCCGGCGGTCGATCTGGCCGCCATCGCACGGGCGCAAGGCGTCGACGCCATCGGCCCGGTGCAGACGCTCAGCGAATTGCGCGACGCCGTGAACCAGGGCCTCGATGCCGTGAAGAGCGGCAAACCGTTCTTTATCGATGCCCGCGTCAAACCCGGTTACGCCAATATCATCGTGTCGCGGCACGGCTGAGGCCGCGCCCGGTCCGGTCAGGGCGTCGACCGCGGCGGCTTGCGATGCTGCGTGGCCTGCTCATAGGCATAGGCCAGCTCGATCATGCGCGCGTCCGAATAAGGCCGCCCCAGGAAGGTGATGCCAGCGGGCAGATCATCGGTGGTGAAGCCTGCTGGCACCACGACCGAGGGCACATTGGTCAGGAACGTGTTGAGGTGCGGGGCGCCCTTCTGATCGACGAACGGAGGCTCGATGCCGTCCTTGATTAGCGTCGGCTGGTGTTCGACTGCCTTGTGCACGATGGCGTCGAGCCGGTGATCGGCCATCACCTTCAGCAGGTTCGTCAGCAGTTGTTCGCGAGCCCGGTGATAGGCGAGCTGCTTGTCGTCGGACGGCGCGTCGAGCCAGCGCTTCTGCGAGTTGATCCAGACTTTCTGGAACAGCGGTGACGCCGCCACCTCCCGGCGAGTGGCGAACGGCGCCTGGGTACCCTTGACGTACATTGCATACATCTGATCGTCGTTGTCCGGATTGCGCGCCCGCTTCTTCAACAGCGCCACCAGATTTGGAATGACGATCGGATCGACGATCTCGGCGCCGGCCTGCTTCAGCTCGGCCACCGCTTTGTTGAAGACGTCATCGACCTTCTGGAAATCGTCGGACTGCGGTTCGCTGTCGTAGCCGATCGGCTCGCGCAGGATGCCGATGCGCGCGCCGACGAGCTCGTCCTTCTTCAGCGTCGCGCTGTAGCTTGCCGGCGTCTGGCCTACGCCATAGGCGGTGCTCGGATCGCCGGGGTCGTAGCCGGCCATGACGTCGAGCAGCTTCGCCAGATCGGCGACGCTGCGCGCCATCGGCCCGAGCGAGCCGTTGGTGGTGGGCCAGCCGCCATAGACGCCGCCGCGACTGACCAGTCCGATCGACGGCCGCATGCCCACGATCCCGTTCCAGATCGACGGCCGCCGGATCGAGGAGAAGCCTTCCTGCCCAATGGCCGCGGCGCAAAAATTCGCCGACACCGCGGCGCCACAGCCGCCTGACGAGCCGCCGGCCGTGCGCGCGGTGTCATAGACGTTGCGGGTCGAGCCGAACAGCGAGCCGTGAGTATCGCCGCCGCCGAGTTCGCCCAGGGTCACCTTGCCGAGCATGATGGCGCCGGCCTGTTTTAACTTGTTGACGACGAAGGCGTCGCGGCCGGGGCGGAAGTCCTTGAACAGCAGCGAGCCCATGGTGGTCGCCATGCCGTCGACGTCGATCTGGTCTTTGATCAGCAGCGGAATGCCGTGCAGCGGGCCGGTCATGCCCTGCGCCTTGAAGCGGGCGTCGAGCCGATCGGCCTCATCGAGCGCCTTGTCGTTGAGCGCGATCACTGCATTGATGGCGGGGCCCTGCTTGTCGTAGGCGGCGATGCGCGCAAGATACGTCTCGACCAGCTGCCGCGCCGTCAGCGTGCCGGCTTCGAAAGCGGCGTGAATGTCGGCGATCGTCGCCTCGACGACGTTGAAGGCTGCGGAGGTCATGGGCGTTTCCTTTCAGGCGTCAGGCACAGGCTTCGAACGGCCGGCTTCAGACGTTGGTCTCGTAATTGCGCAGCAGCGCGCCGCTCCAGCCGATCAGCAGGTTGACCGCGAGGCCGAGAATGCCGGTCAGCATCACCAGGCCGAACACCGTCGCGCTGCGGAAGGTGCTTTGCGCCAGCGAGATCTCGCGGCCGATGCCGGAGCCCTGAGTCAGGATTTCGACGAGCAGCACGATGATCAGCACGATCGGCGCCGCGATCTGGGTACCGAGCTGGATGGCGCCGACCAGCGACGGGATCAGGATCTTGCGCTGCGTCGCGAACCACGACAGGTGCAGCACGCGCGCCGCGTCGAGCCGGTCCGGGCTGATGCGCCTCGCCGCCGAGCGCACATTGAGCAGGATCGGCCAAATGCTGGTCAGCGTCACGACGAACAACGTCATCTGCTCGGTGTAGCCGAGGATGAGTACCGCCACCGGCACTAGCGCGCCGGCCGGCATGGTGCGCCAGAATTCCAGCGACGGCCCGAGCATGCGGTCGAGGCGTTGCGAACGGCCGAGCAGGATGCCGAGCGCCGAGCCGATCAGGATGCTCAGCACCAGCGCCTCGGCGAAACTGGTCATGGTCGTGAAAATGGCCGGCCACAGGCTGCCTGACACGCGCAAGGTCTCGAGCGCTTTCAGCCACTCGAGCGGCGGCGGCAGATACGCCACGCTTTTCGGCGCCAGGAACTGCCAGGCCAGCAGGCCGACGATCAGCGGCAGCAGCCCGCGCAGCGGCGGTGCCGACGCGCCATGATTGCCGCCCGGCGTCATGGCGTCACCGTGTGAACGTTGAGGAAGCGCTCGACCGCGGCCATCAGCGCCGCGTTGAGCGCCCAGCCGATCAAGCCGATGACCAGGAGATAAGCGAAGGCCTGCGCCGGCTGGATCGCCTGCTGCGCATAGACGATGCCGAAACCGAGCCCGGCCGGATTGCCGACCATCTCCGCCACCACCGCCAGCGCGATCGACAAAGTCAGCGCCAGCCGCACGCCGACCAGAATGCTCGGCAGTGCCGCCGGGATGCGCACCTTCATCACCGTGGCGCGCTGCGACAGCCGCAGCACACGCGCCGAATCCAGGTAACTGCGCGGCGTCGCACCGACCGCGCTCGCAGTCGCCAGCAGCACCGGCCACTGGCTGACATAGACGACGATCACCATCTCCATCTTCGACGAGAAGCCGAACAGCAGGAGCGCGATCGAGATCAGCGAGATCGACGGGATCGAGCGCAGCACATCGATGCTGGCCATCGAATAGGTCCACACCGGGCGCCACAAGCCGATCACCAGCCCGGCCGTGAGGCCGACGGCGCTGGCGATCAGCCAGCCGGCCACCGACACCAGCACGGTGTGCCCGAGCTGGGACAGAAGCGCGCCATCGCTGACGAGCTGATAGAGCGCGATGAGAATCGCCGACACGGACGGAATGGTATCGAGCCGCGCGCCGACCGTGCGGCTGAAGATCTCCCACAGCAGCACCAGGGCGGCCATGCAGGCGAGCCCGGGGAGATTGATCCTCTGAACCATCCTGTTCATGCCGGCCGCATCCGCTCCGCTGTCACGCTTCAGGCCCGCGTGCCATGGCCGCGCAGCATCTCGTAGATTGTGTGCCGCAGTTCGAGGAACGCCGGCAATTCCTTGGTCGTGATCTGGTCGCGCTCCTTCGGCAATGGACTGACGATGTCGAGGCCGACCGCCGCCGGCTTGCCGCGCAGCACGATCAGCCGGTCGGCGAGCAGCACCGCCTCATCGACGTCATGCGTGATAAACATGATGGTGGCGCCGGAGGCCTGATGGATGCGGCGCAGCTCGATCTGCAAATTCTCGCGCGTCATGGCATCGAGCGCGCCGAACGGCTCGTCCATCAGCAGCAGCCGCGGCTCAAGCGCCAGCGCCCGCGCAATCTGCACGCGCTGCTGCATGCCGCCCGACATCTGCCGCGGATAGTCATTGGCGCGGTCGGCGAGGCCGACCTGCTCCAGTGCCACCATGGCGCGGCGCTGCCGCTCGGCCTTCGGCAACGTCTCCTCGAGGCCGAGCTCGACATTCTTGCGTGCGGTGCGCCACGGCAGCAACGAACCCGCATAGTTCTGGAACACGAACACCGCGCCCTGCGGCGGGCCGGAAATCGCCTGACCGTTCAGTTCGAGCCTCGAGCCTGGTGCCGCCGGTACCAGGCCGCCGAACACGCGCAGCAGCGTCGTCTTGCCGACTCCGGATTCGCCGAGGATGCAGACGAACTGCCGGCGCGGCACCTCGATGTCGAGATTTTCGATGATGCGCCGCTTGTAGTCGGCGATGCCAAGATCGACCGCCAGCGACCGGCAGCGGAACGCGATTCCGTCATCGGATGACTGCATCTCCGGGCCGCTACCGCCGCCAGCCGCACGCTCCGCCACGCTCACAAATCCTTCCTCCGACGCAAAGTCCCGCCGCCGCGCGGCGTCAGTTCATCTTGATGGTCTTGAGATGATCAATCGCCGCCCCGACCGTGGTGACGTCGCCATACTTCATGTCGATGTCGGCGAGGAACACCCAATGTGCCGTCTGGATGCGGTCGAAGGTGGCGTCAGCCACCACGGCGACTTTGAAGTTGTGCGAGAAGCCGTCGACCGCTGTCGCATAGATGCAGCCGCTCGACGTGCCGCCGCAGATGATCAGCGAGTCGATGCGGTGGGCGATGAGATAAGGCAAGAGGCCGGTGCCGAAGAACAGGCTCGGCTTGTTCTTCGAGAACACCATCTCGCCCGGCTGCGGCGCCAGTTCCTTGACGATCTGGTTCTCGCCCTTCTGCGGATCCGGGTTGAAGCCGGTGTCCTCGACGCCGCGGCGGTTCTTGGCGCGCCACAGCCCGGGTTCGTATTCCGGGCTCGCCGGGTCTTCCATGGCACTGTAGATCACCGGCGCGCCGGCGGCGCGCGCCTGCGCGAGCAGCGCCGCGCTGGCCTCGACGGTCTCCCAGGCGAACTCGCCGCAGGAGCGCCGTTGCGCGGCGATCGATTCGAGGATCGGCTTCGGCTCGCGGCCGCAAAAGCTGTAGGTCGCGTCGACGAGCAGGATCGCGGGACGCGATCCGAAGCCGATGCGCTTGCCGTAGCCTGCGGCATCGGAAATCTCGCGCTCGGTCGGCGTCAGACAGTCGCGAAGCCGCTGCGCCAGAGCGGCTTCCTGGGTCTTGTCGGTCATGTTCCGCGTCTCGATTGCAAAGCCGTTATTGAGCCCAGGCCGGCATCAGGGCCTCTTTCCTCACCGGCGGGAAATCGCTAGTGCGCTTGAGGATGTCGATCCAGGTCGTCACGTCCTGGCCCTGCTCCTTCTTGAGATCCTCAACGGTCGTCGAGAAATGGAATTCCGGGATCGGCACGCGATCGAGGATCGGCCCCTTCAGCCCGGTGTAGGAGCTCAGGATGGTCTTCGCCTCTTCGCGATTGGCCTCGATCCATTTCACCGCGTCTTCGAGCGCCGCCGAGAAGGCCAGGATGCGATCCTTGTTGGCGTCGGCCCATTCGCGCTGCGCCAGCAGGATGCCGACATAAGCGCGATCGCCGATCGAGCGGAACGGGTTGCCGAGCGACACGCCGCCGTTGGCGACGGCGCTGGTCGCGAACGGCTCGATCTCCTCGATCGCATCGACGCGGCCCGCCTTCAACAGATCGGGCAGCTGCGGCACGGTGCCGCTGACCCAGCGGATGCGCTTGAAATCGACGCCCTGCTTCTGCAGCCCGTCGAGCAGCGCGAAATGGATGTTGCCGGTGAGCGTCAGCGTGCCGACGGTCTTGCCTTCGAGCTGCTTGAGCGAGGTGATGCCGGATTCCTTGCTCGCGACGATGTCCGAAGTCGGCACCTTGGTGGTGTCGAGCGCCGCGCCCGTCACCACCACGATCGGCAGGCCCTGCCCGGCCGCGGCAATGAGCGCCGGCTGTGTGCCCATCGCGATATCGAACTGCCGGCCGAGCGCCGCGATCGAATCGGAAATCTGCACCTGCGAGATTGTGTACTTCGCCGCGACGTTATGTTTGGCGAACAGGCCCTTCTCCTGCGCCACCACGATCGGCAAGGCCGTGGTGGTGCGCTGGATGGTCACCCGGATCTCATCCTTGGCCTGCGCATGGGCCGGCGTAAGCGACGCCGCCAAGAGCAGAGCCGCGGCGGAGAGGCCGAGCGTCGTGAAACGTTTGTCAAAATACATGGGGCAATTCCTTGTTTCGTCAGAGCAGCCGCGACTCAACGGCCGCGCTACGGTTTGGCGGCGGCCTTGACCGTCGCCGCGATCTCATTCCACTGCGCCACCTGATCGCGAATGAAGCCGTCGAACTCCGAAGGCGTCGTCTTCTGGACGAAGATGCCCATCGGCTCGAGCCGCTTCTGCAGGTCGGGCTTGTCGAGCGCGCGATTGAGCGCGGCGTTGAGCTTCTCGATCACAGGCGCCGGCGTGCCGGCCGGCGCGGCGATGCCGTACCAGGTGCCGCGCTTGAAGCCCGGCAGATCCATGCCCTTCTCCGCGAAGGTCGGAACGTTGGGCGCTTCCTTCAGCCGCTCCTGGCCGATGGCGGCGAGCATCTTCAGCTTGCCTTCCTGGACGAGCCCGACGGCGCTTTGCGGTCCGACAAAGGCGCTCGAAATGCGCCCGGCCAGCAGATCGGTGACCGCCGGCGTCATGCCGCGATACGGCACCATCAGCGGCTTGATCTTGGCGACCTTGGCGAAAGACAGGCCGGCCAGATGCGGCGTGCTGCCGAGACCGGCATTGGCGATCGAAACGCCTTCGCCAGCCTGGCGCGCATTCTGGACGAAGCTGTCGAGATCCTGCGTCTTGCTGTCGGCCGGCACGACCAGCACGAGGGTGGACAGCGTTGTCTGCCCGACCATCTTGAAATCTTTGACCGGGTCGTAGCCGACATTGTCGTGGAAGTGCGACAGCACCACGAACGACATATCCACCGCGACCAGCGTGTAGCCGTCCGGCTTGGCGCGGCCGACGTAGCTGAAGGCAATGGCGCCGCCGGCGCCCGGCTTGTTTTCGACGACGACGGTGCCGTTGATCTCCTTCGACATGCCATCGGCAACCGCGCGGGCGATGACATCGACCGGGCCACCGGCCGCAAAAGGCACAACGAGCGAAATCGGATGATCGGGGAAATCCGCCGCCGCCGCGAGCGCGTAAGATGAGCCGGACCAAAAGCTGAAGACCGCCAGCGAACAGACGCCAAGACGCTTCAACCAGAAACTACCGACTTTCATTTCGCGCTCCAGTTCATGTCCAACGACAGGCAGACGCTCTCCAGATGCGCGCGGGGTGCCGCGCGAGCCCCCGGCAATGGCTGATCAAGAGACCGCCCCGAGAGCCCTTCCGGCTCCCAGGCTACTAAACATATATACAGTAGCTATATTACATAGTTTTATTTTAGAGGCAACCCGGACGGGCGCATCGATTTGTCGCGCGGCGCGACGTCGGATATGCTCGCATTGCAATATAACGTCACGGCTTCTCTTCCTGAGCGCAGGCTTCGCCACGATGGCTGCGCCATTTGCATCTTCGGTGCCAACCGGGCGCGGCGCGTTGCGGCGCCATTTGCACGGCGATCGTGATTGAACCCTGCCGTCGCCAACTCTTGCGGCCGCTTTTATCGGCACGCTGCACGTTCAATGAGCGTTAAGCCGCCGGAACCCGGCACTCTGTGTTCTCCCGAGAAACAGCCGGCGGTTGCGCCGCGCGATGGAACGGCGGCTTTCGCCGTCGCACATGAAGCGCAAGTCCAACGAACAGCAATGTAGATGATCGACGTTCGCTGGCTTCAGGAAATGGCGAGCCGGTCGCCGGCTTGCGCCAGCGAGGGCCACACCAAAGTCGATGACGGAAAGGGATTGTCGGCGGTCGGCGGCACGATACCGAGAAATGGAATGCAGCTGTCGCGGGCCGCCTAGAACTCGGTCATGGAGTCGCCGATGGCCAGCGCCTCGGCCGGCCGACATCCCTCTTCCGACAGGATTTGCTGGAAGCGCTCCCGCTTCGTGGCCGGGGCGCCGCGTACGGTGACGAAATAGCGCGCCAGCGCGCGCTCGCGCACGACCTCGTTCAATTCTCCGTCGGGCGTTCCGGAGATGACATGCATGCGGACCTTGCCGGCGGCGCGGTCGAGCAACTCCAAGGCACCGTCGATGAAGGCGCAACGCAGGACACCTTCGAACACGATGTCGAAGTAGCGCCGGCACAGCGCATCGACACTTGCGGCATCGCCGGAACGGCCGAAGATCTCACGCTCGTAGTATTCGAACTTGACGCGCCTCGTGATGCCGCCGTGATATTCGGCGTGCCTGATGATGGCGCTCACCTTGTCGGCGTCTTCGTTGGCGTAAACCTGCGGATAGGCTCGCAGCTTCAAGCCCGCGGAATCGAGGATCACGCCATCGAAATCGAAGATAATCACCTTCGGCGGACGGGGCAGGCCTGGTGTCATCGCATTCGCCAACGCTTCGGCTGCCATCCTACCGCGTGCCCCGAACGCTCGACGAGGTCGCGACCCTCCGCAAACACAACTACATTACAACCGGCAGCGCAACGATATCGTAGGCGTGACCGATGCGGCGGCCGAGCACGGGATCCTCGATTTCCATCTCGAAGCGCGACGCCGGGCGAATGCCGCCGATGGCGCCGACCGTGCCGCAGAACATTGCCGAGCCGTTCCTGAGCGCGGTCGAGCCATCGTAGCGCGCCAGCAAATCCGCCGGCGTGCGCATGTTGATGAGCGAGCCCTCCTGGTAGAGCACACGCTCGCCGCCGATCGTTGCATGCGCGCGAATGATAAGTTTGTCCTAATGCGGCGTGAGCTCGGCAAGCGGCCACACATCCTCGCCAATCACCTTGCCGCAGATCTGCTTCGACAGCGCAATGCCGAGCGTCTCGAGCTTGCGGTCGGTGTGATCGGAGCCGACCCCGAGCCACATCGCCCCGTCGAACGACAGCACCACGGGCTCGACCTCGCCGGAGCTGTCGCCGCCGAGCACTTGAAGCCGCGTCGTGCGTCCTTGGTGTCACGGCCGGTCCAGCCGGCGACGATCAGGGTGTCGAGTGCGGCCGCGATCGGCGCGCCGCCGGGCCGCTTGAAGTTGAAAACGGGCAAGAGCACATCTCCTTCGGTCTCAATATTTCCTCGGTGACATAGCTAACTTTAGAAGGTAATAATCGCACAAAGCAAGCCGGATTGGACCTGCGATGAGCTTCGACGATCGCCGATTCCGCGACGCACTAGGCGCCTTCCCGACCGGCGTCGCCGTCATCACCGCCGTCACGACCGCGGGCGAGCGCCTCGGCATGACGGTGAGTTCTTTCAACTCCGTCTCGCTGACGCCGCCTCTCATTCTCTTTAGCGTCGTCCGCCGCGCCCACAGCTTTGCCGCCTGGATGCAGGTCACCCGCTACGCCGTCAACATCCTGTCGCAGGACCAGGAGAAAATATCCAACCGCTTCGCGCGGCCGCTGGCGGACAAATGGAGCGGACTGGTGGTGATCGATGGCGAGACCGGCGTCCCGCTGCTGCCGAATGCGCTGGCGAGCTTTGAATGCGAGTCTCACACCCATGTCGAAGGCGGCGACCACGTGATCTTTCTCGGCCGCGTCACTGCGCTGCGCACGACACCCCTGCGGCAGTCGCAACCGCTGATCTTCTATGGCGGACGCTATCGCCGGCTCGATACCGGCTTCCGGGATGAGCCGCCGCGCGATGCCCACATTTTCGAGGGCTGGTAGCCCTTCCCGCTCACGTCAAAGGAGACCGGCATGGCCGTCAACAAGGAGCACAAGGAATTCCACGCGGTCGATATGTCCACGGGGTGGGAAACGCCGCCGGGTTATCCGGCCGGCATCCAGCAGAAAATTCTCTCCGGCGCGCTCGATGAGCCGAACAAGCGCGGCACGCGCTCGCGGCTGCTGCGCTTCGCGCCGGGCGTCTACACCACCGCGCCTTTCGTCCACGACTACTGGGAAGAAGTGTATCTCGTGTCCGGCGATCTCACCGTCGGCAACGACGCACAGGGTCAGGGCGGCACACCGTTTGCGCCGAACACCTATGCCTGCCGCCCGCCGGGCGCCTATCACGGCCCGTTCAAGTCGAACGGCGGCTGCCTGCTGTTCGAACTGCACTTTTACGATCCAGTGTAATCCTGATCGAACGCGGCCTAGTGCGTCGGCGCGGCGAAATCCTGCATCACCGATGACCGCACCACCCGCGCCTTGCGGGTGGTCGCGGGCGTGTTGCGGCTACGGCCGACGAAACGCGGCACGCCAGCCGTGACGACGCCACCGATGGCGGCAATGTCGCCATGCTTGATCGCCGCCAGCGCGATCTGCTGCGTGCCACCGTCGGGCGCGTCCAGCAGCACAATGTCGGCCGCCTTGCCGGCGGCGAGATAGCCGGAATCGAGGCCGTAAATGCGGGCATTGCTGCCCGAGGCAGCGCAGACAAAACGCTCCGGCTCCATATCGGTGAGGCTCGCGCAATGCGCGATGGTGTAGAGCATCCCGAGCGGCATGATGCCGGAACCAGTTGGTGTATCGGTTGCGATAATGAAACGATCGAAGGCGTCCAGCTCATCGGCAAGCTTTGCGCATAACAACGTGGTCCGCAGATTGCCGGCCGTGCAGACCTGCAAGGCGATCTCGCTTTCCTTGATGACGCGCTCGAAGTGCGAATCCGGCATCGCCGTCGGCCCGCCATTGATGTGGAACGAGACGTGAGGGTGAAACGACAGAAGATGATCGCCGGTGATGGCGCCCGAACCGGGGATCGACGAACCGCCGGTGTGGCAGGTCGTGATCATGCCGGCATCCTTCGCCGCCTTGACCAAAGGGCCGTAATCGTAGGCGGTCTTCACGGCGCCGAAGCCGGCCTTGGCGAGCTTGACGCCTTTGCTGAAGAGTTCGGTGAAATCTCCGGGCACGAGCCCCGGCTCGAGAATGACCGAGCCTGCGATGACGCGCATGCCGCCGGGCCGGTAGGTTTCGAAGCAGCGCTGCGCCGCCAGCGCCAGCGCTTTCACGCCTTCCGGATCGCGCGGGCGGCCCGGCACATGCACCTCGGAAGCGCTGATGCAGGTGGTGGTGCCGCCGTGCAGATAGCTCTCGAGATAGCCGACGGTGCGTTGGCGCGGCGTATAGTCGCCAAAGGTAATGTGGACGTGGGAGTCGATCAGGCCGGGAATCGCGGTCATGCCGTCAGCGTCGATGACAACGTCCGCAGCTTCGACTGCCGCGGAGGATGCGGTGCCGACACTGACGATCTTCTCGCCGTCGGTGATGATGCTATCACCGGCAACAAAAGGCGACCGCCATTCGCCGGAAACAATCTGGCCGAGATTGACGATCGCGACTTTCATCGGTCCTTCGCCTGTCAGCTGGCTGCCTCGACGCGCTTCAATTCGTCGTCGAGCTCGTAGGACGACAGAAGTTTTTCGACAAGACCCGTCGCGCCGTTCCAATCATAGGTCCGCATGCTATGGCCGCAAGTGACGAACCGCGCGCCGGCATAGAACATTTCGTACTGGGTGTGCCGCGAGCCGAACTCTGACCCGATGGCATCCCACGCCGCCTTCATGAATTTGACCTTGTGTTCGGAATCCATGGTTGCCGAGCGCTGGGTCTTCTCAATGATCTTGGCCATCTCCGGATTGCCGAAATCGGCGATCGAGGAAGGCAGCATGATCAGTGCGCCGCCGGCAAGGTCGCGGATGGTGTTGATCACCTTCGGATAGAGATCCTGGGTGATGACCTGTGCCGAGTACATGAAGTGCCGGTTCGGCACCCAGTAGCCGCCACGCATCTCGCCGGACGCTTCCATGCCGGACAGCATCGAATTGACCATGCCGGCCTGCGCGGCCAGCAGGCCGAGCTGCTCCGACACGCTTGGAATTTTCGTGGTGCCGATCGCCTCGGTGATCGAGCGCGCCAGACCGACGAGGAAAGCGATCTTCACCGACAGGCGAATCTGCGCCTGGTAGTTCTGGTAGGCGTGACCTGGCGTATCGTGAAATTGGGCACGGCAGGCGTCGGTGTCGCGGTGAATAAAGACGCGATCCCACGGTACCTTGACGTCCTCGAAATAGATCAGGGCGTCGTTCTCGTCGAACTGTGACGAGATCGGATTGTCGAACTTCGACACGGCGTGAGCTTCGTAGGACTTGCGCGACAGAACGCGGATGCCCTTGGTATTCATCGGCAGCGCGCAGCAGAACGCGAGATCTTCCTCGCCCGGCTTGAGCGGCTGCAGATTGGCGACGAATACCTCGTTGGCCATGATCGAGGACGTGCCCAGCATCTTGGCGCCGCGGATCGTGATGCCGGTCGAATCCTCGTCGACGATGCGCGCCACGAGATCCTCGGCCTGCTCGCCCCAGCCTTTGGCGCGCTCGGCCTGCGGGTTGATGATCACGTAGGTCAGGAACAGGTCGTTCTGCGTCGCGTAATCGACATAGGCCTCGAAAGCCTTGGCGCGTTCCTCGCTGTGTTTACGGAAAACCTCGATGCCCATGCGCTGTCCGATCAGCGCCGAGGCCAGGTGGTCGGGCGAACGGCCGAGGAAACCGCCGGATAGCGCCGACCAGGCCTGCAGCGCTTTGCGCCGCTGCACCATCTCCTCGTAGTTCCGGGGCATCTGCCAGCCGCGGTTGACGCGGCGGTTCGAGCCTTCCGGCCGGAACGTCATCATTTCGAGATTTTCGGGCCTCGACTGGAAGTCGTACAGGTTGGCCGCCGCGCGCACCGCGTTACGGAAGGCTGGATGCTCCGTCACGTCGCCAGCCAGCTTGCCGTCGATATAGACGGTGCGGCCGTCCTTCAAAGACTTGATGTGATCCGCTCCGGTCTTGCAATCGCTCATGACCTGCTCCGTTGAACCGTTTTTGCGAGCCGCCTCGTCTCGGCGGCGCCCTCAGGTGAGACCGTCGATTCCCTTGATGTCGGCAGCCGCCAGCCCGCCAACCCGGGCATTGACGCGACCGCGTGTCGCATAGGCGCAGATGACCGCGATCTCGTCCGGCGCCGGTCCGTCCGCCACGGTGATGCTGATGCCGTCGTAATGCGAGCGCACATAGAGTGCATCTTTATGCGCGAGGGGAATGTCGATGCTGGCGCCGGGCGCCGCACGCTTGGTGAAGGATGAAATCCAGGCCACACCGCCGCCGGCGGCCTCGCGCATGACGTTGCCGAACACGGTGGTGAGCATGGCATTGCCGTGCTCCTGCTCGCCGGCGATGCCGACGATGGCCGCCTTGCCGTAGCTCACCGGTTTGTGCGGTGCGAGCAAAGAAACAGCGATGGCGCAAATCTCGCGGCCGACCGCTTCGCTCTCTTTCGTCAGCAGCGACAGGTCTTCCACATATTTGCCGGCAAAGGGATTTTGCACGATGGCCACCGCGGCGGATTTACGCAGCACGGGCTCGGCCGCGCGGCCGCTCGCCTCGCGGATCTCATCGAAAAAAGTGAGGATTCGCTTGATCTTCATGGTCCGCCCTCTTCCGCCGGCTGAGTATTTATCGAGCAACCTGTCACGATAATTGCCTAACTAACTAAGCTTTTCAAGTTCGCTTTCTGATGCTAGCCTTTTTCTCGGGCGTGGCATGAAAATCGCATCATCCCAGCAACGCCGGATGCAGATCTGAAGCGAAGCACCGCGCCGACCTTTGCGGGCGAGAACGTCACATCGGAGGAGAGGACATGTTGGAAATGCGTAAATTGATCATCGGCGGTCTGATGACTGCCGCGCTGATGTCGGGCGCGCAGGTCGCGCAGGCGCAGAACACAATCAACATCGGCGCTATCGTGCCGAGCAGCGGCCCGTTCGCCGAATGGGGCCGCGCCAACACGGTGACGCTGAAGATGCTCGAGAAGGAGGTCAACGATGCCGGCGGCGTCAACGGCGCCAAGCTCAACATCGTCATCCTCGACGACGCGGCGAAGCCGGCGCAGGCGGCCAACAACATGCGCAAGCTCGCAGGCGACGACAAAGTCCTCGCCGTTGCCGGTCCGCTGACCAGCAGCGCCTGTGAAGTCACCTTCCCCGTCGCCAACGAACTGAAGACGGTGTCGACATCGCAGGCTTCTTCGAAGCCGGGCGTCGCCAAGGCGAACAGGCCGTGGGCCTTCCGCAACACGATCGACGAGGGCATCCTCGCCAAAACGTCGGTGCCGTACTTCAAGAAAACATTCGACGCCAAGTCGGTGGCGATCATCTATGACGCCAAGGACGCGGTCTCGACCTCGATCGCGACCAAGATCATGCCCCAGGTGTTCGCCGACGCGGGCATCAAGGTGATCAACGGCGATTCGCCGATCTCGTTCAACACTGGCGACCTCGACGTCAGCGCCCAGGTCACCAAGCTCAAGAGCATGAGCCCGGACGGCATCGTCATCGGTGCCGACTACAGCCAGGCGATCACCGTGCTGCGCGAAATGAAGCGCCAGGGGCTGACCAAGCCGGTCATCGGCGGCACGCCGCTCATCTCATCGGCCATCCTCAAGGCGGCGCCGGAAATCCCGGTGGTCGCGCCGGCGACCTTCTACGCCACCATGACCACGCCGAAGGCCAAGAAGTTCGTCGCCGACCTGCAGCCGCTGATGCGGGCGACGGCGGGCCTGCCGAAGGACATCGAGCCGAGCATGTATGACGCCAACATCTACGAGACCGTCAGCATGTACATTGACGCGGTCAAGAAGACCGGCGTCACCGGCAAGCCGGATAGCCTGGAAGCCGACCGCACCAAGATCCGCGACTACATGGCGAACCTGAAGGGCTACGAAGGCTTCAGCGGCCCGATCCACTTCGGAGAGGACGGCGACGCCATCAAGAACTTCTTCATCGTGCAGGGCCAGAACGGCGCCTGGGAAACCAAGGTCACCGGTTGCTCCGCGGCCGGCGGGAGCTGCTGAAGACACTCGTGAATGGCGCGTTCGGGCTCCCCTCGCCCGGGCGCGCCCTTTATCTTTGCCCGAACTTGCCTGCGTCATCTCTGCAGGACGGCGCCGCGCGGAAAGTTCTGAAACGCGACTCTGCCACACGGATCGGTAGGCAATCATGTTGTTGCAGCAACTGGTGAATGGCCTGACGCTGGGAGCTGTCTATACGCTCGTTGCACTGTCCTTCTCGCTGGTCATGGGCATTCTGTCGGTGCTCAACATCGCCATCGGGGAACTGTTCATGCTCGGCGGCTATCTCGGCTTTGCCATCATCGCCCGCGGACTGCCGCTGCCCCTGGCGATGGCCGTCGCCATGCTGGGCGCCTGCGTCGTTGCGGTGATCATTCAGAAGATCGCCTATGAGCCGCTGCGCGACGCACCGCTGATCACGCCGATGCTGTCGACGCTCGGCTTCTCCATCATCCTGCAGAATGTCGTCACGAACGTATGGGGCTCCGACCCGCTTCAGCTTCCCTCGGAGATGTTCGACGGCGATTTCCAGATCGGCCCGGTCCGTATCGGCGTCATGCAGATCGTCGTCATCGGCGTCACGATTATTCTCGTCGGCGCCGTCGCCTACCTGGTGCAGCGCACCCCGGCCGGACGCGCCCTGCGCGCGATCGCGGAGAACCGCGATGTCGCGCGGCTGCTCGGCGTCTCGGTGAGCAAGACGACGTTCCTCGCCTTTGCCATATCCGGGCTGCTGGCCGGCGCCGCCGGCGTGCTGATCAGCCTGCACTACGCGGCGATCACGCCGTATATCGGCGTCGATATCGGACTCAAGGCCATCGCCGTCATGGTGATCGGCGGCACCACGCGCGTCTGGGGCGCCTTGCTCGCCGGGCCGCTCATCGGCATCGCCGAAGTCCTCACCATCGCCTACGGCGGTTCGCAGATCCGCGATCTGGTCGTCTACGGTCTGATGATCCTCATCCTTCTCTTGCGTCCGCAGGGCCTGCTCGGCGGGGCGCGTTCCGACGTCGGGCAGCGCGTGTGATGTCGACCTATTACGCCGGCCTGTTCGCCGATATCGGCATCCTCTTTCTCGGCGCGATGAGCGTCTACATCATCCTGGCGACCGGGCAGCTCTCGCTCGGCAATGCCGGTTTCATGGGCATCGGCGCCTACCTCGCCTCCTTCCTCACCGTCGAACTGCAGTGGCCGTTGACCGCGGCGCTGATCGCGGCCGCGCTGGCCGCGGCGCTGATCGGCGTCGTCGTCGGCTTCCCGGCGCTGCGGCTCAAGGGCATATATCTTGCGATCGCCACGCTCGGCTTCGGCGAGATGGTGCGCAGCTTCCTCCTGAATTTCGACCGCATGGGCGGCTCGGGCGGCTTCCACGGCATGAAGCACGTGTCGCTGGCAACCATCTGGCTGTGGGCTGGCGGCATCCTCGTCCTGATCGTGCTGCTCGAGCGCTCGCGGCTATGGCTGCACATGCGCGCGGTGCACGACGATGAGATCGCGGCCAATCTGGTCGGCCTCGATACCACCGCGACCAAGGTCGGCGCCTTCGGCTTTGGTGCAGCGGTCGCGGCGATCAGCGGCGGCCTGTTCGCCCATCACTATGTTTACATCGAGCCCGGCAATTTCGGCTTCGAGCGTTCGATCGATTTCGTGCTCGCCGTCATTCTCGGCGGCTCGACGGTCGGGCCGGGCGCGCTGATCGGCGCCGGCCTGCTGGTGCTGCTGCCCGAATGGCTGCGCTTCCTCGCCGACTGGCGGCTGGCGGCGTTCGGCGTGCTGCTGGTGCTGGTGCTGCTCACGCGGCGCCAGGGCATTCTCGACAAGCCGCTGCTCGACCGGCTCACCTTCGGGGGGTTGCGCGCATGACCGTGCTTGCTCTCAACGGCGTCGGCAAGAGGTTCGGCGGCATCCAGGCCCTCACCGACGTATCGCTGGAGGTGCCGGCAGGCCGCATTGTCGGCGTCATCGGCCCCAACGGCGCCGGCAAGACCACCTTGTTCAACGTCATCACCGGCGCCTACCGCGCCAGCAGCGGCGACGTGCTGCTCGCCGGCAACAACATCACGCAATGGCCGTCGCACCGCATCATGCAGTCCGGCATCGCGCGGACCTTCCAGAACATCCGGCTGTTCGCCAGCATGACGGTCTGGGAGCATCTGCTCGTCGCGCAGCCGCGCGCCGGCGGGCTGTGGCGCAGCGTCATGCCGATCGGCTGGGCGGACGCCGAAGCGCGGACCCGCGCCGAAGATGCCTTGGTCTTTTTCGGCCTCGAACAATATCGCGACGTCATCGCGCGCACGCTGCCCTACGGCATCCAGCGCAAGGTCGAGATGGCACGGGCGCTGACCGCGCAACCCAAGCTTCTGTTGCTCGACGAGCCGGTGGCCGGCATGAATGCCGAGGAAGCGGACGAGCTGCGCGCGCTGTTTCACGGTCTCAATGCTAGGGGACTGTCGATCCTGCTGATCGAGCACGACATGCCTTTCGTCATGAGCCTCTGTCATCAGCTCTATGTGCTCAATTTCGGCGTCCTGATTGCCGAAGGCACGCCGGACGCCGTGCGCAACGATCCCGTCGTCCTCGACGCCTATCTCGGCACGGAGGCGGCCTGATGCTGAAGGTCCGCGGCCTTGAAGTCTTCTACGGCCCGATCCGGGCAGTGCGCGGCATCGATCTCGATATCGAAGCTGGCGAGATCATCGCGCTGATCGGCGCCAATGGTGCCGGCAAGACCACGACCGTGCGCGCCATCGCCGGGCTCACTCCCTACAAGGGGTCGATCAGCTATGACGGTAAGACGCTGCCGCCGAACAGCGCCGAACTGAATCTTCGCGCCGGCCTGGCGATGGTCCCGGAAGGCCGGGGCATCCTCGGGCGCATGACGGTCGAAGACAATCTCAACATGGGCACCTACTGCCGCAAGGATCATGCGGCGGCGGCAAGAGACATCGCGGAGATGTTCGAGCGCTTCCCGATCCTGAAGGAGCGACGCCAGTCGCTGGCCAACCTGCTGAGCGGCGGCGAACAGCAGATGCTGGCCATCGCCCGCGCGCTGCTGAGCCGGCCGCGCCTGCTCCTGCTGGACGAGCCCTCGCTCGGTCTCGCGCCGAAAACGACGACCGCCGTGTTTGAGTTGATCTCATCGCTGCGCCGCGACGGCCTCACCGTCCTGCTCGTCGAGCAGAAGGCACGCCAGACCCTCAAAATCGCCGACCGCGCCTATCTCCTGGAAACCGGCCGCGTGGTAATGTCCGGGCCGGCTCAAGACCTTGCAAACGATTCGCTCATGTCGCAAGCATTCCTGGGAGGAGCGACGGCCCTCTGATGAGGCTTCCCGTACCCCTCTGATACCTTTCCATCACGTGGCAAGCCTTGCCGGGTTCGCCGACAGAAAAGTCCGATGACAGTCTCCGCACGAAAACGCTCTGCCGGCGCCACCGCCCCTTCCGTCCGCAAGAGCGGCAAGCGCGGGGAGATGCCGCTGACGATATCGCGGCCGGAACTGATCATCAACGGCAGCGACCGCGACTTCCGCGAACTCGTCCATAACCTGTTCGGTTTTTTCGCCCTGCACGAGCGGCTGCGCAGCGGCCACGGTAAATACATCGGGCTCGGCGGCGTCGAATACACCGTTCTGATTTCGATCGGTCACCTGGCGCGTGACGGCGACGTCAACGTCAAGACGGTCGCCGATCATCTGCACTTGTCCGGCGCATTCATCACGGCGACGACGAACCGGCTCTTGAAGATGGGCTACATCCACAAGACCGTCGATACGGCCGACCGCCGGCGCGTCACGCTGACCGTATCAAGCAAGGGCCGCGCGGCGCTCGAATCGCTGGCGCCGGTGCAAAGCCGTCTGAACGACATCGAATTCGCCGCATTGAGCCGGCAAGAGTTCCTGATGTTGAATGACCTGTTGAAGCGAATGATCGCCGACAGCCATCGTGCGGTGGCGTTGCAGGATTATTATTTGGCCGGTGGCGAAGAGGCGTAACGCTCACCGCTGCCATTGCACCTAGCGCCGCCCGTCCCGGCGGATATGCAATTGAAAATACTCTTTTGATATCTGGCTTTTAGCGAGGAAGCACGTTGCCGTGCGCCCGCGCCAAGATCTTCGCGCCGAACGGTTCCGACTCCGGGGGTCGCCGAACGCGACGCAGAACCACCAAATCCGCGCGGTTGGCCGAGCCGATAAGTGCCGGCCGCGGCGAGCGATCGAGGTGACAGCCGGCTTCCGGAAAACACACGGTACGATTTTTGCTTCAAATTCAGAGACGCGGTTTCTGACATCGACGGTGCCGCGGGCAGTCATAGGGTTTGAACGATGAGTCACGGCTACGAGAGCGGGCGCCTGGATCTGCCTTTTGTGGGATTTTGCACGTTCGGGAAATATCCGATTTGCCAGGACTGGGACGCTATCGACGCCGATGTCGCGGTATTGGGCGCGCCTTACGATTTCGGAACGCAATGGCGCGCCGGAGCGCGCTTCGGGCCGCGCGCGATCCGCGATGCGTCGACGCTTTTCGCGTTCGGCCACTCCGGCGCCTACGATCACGAAAACGATGTCGTCTACCTGCCGGCCGACAAGACCCGCATCGTCGACATTGGCGACGCCGATATCGTCCACACCGACACGATCGGAAGCCATCGCGCAATCGAGCACGGCGTACGAAAGATTCTCTCGGCAAGGGCCATTCCGGTCGTGCTCGGCGGCGACCACTCGATCAATATTCCCTGCATCAACGCTTTCGACGATCAGGGACCGATCCACATTATCCAGTTCGATGCTCATCTCGACTTCGTTGATGAACGCCATGGCGTGCGATACGGACACGGCAATCCGATGCGGCGGGCCGCCGAGAAATCCTATGTTACCGGCCTTACGCAACTCGGCATCCGAAACGTGTCCTCAACCGCGCGCGAAGGCTACGATGACGCACGGCGGATGGGTTCGGAGATTCTCAGCGTCCGCCAGATCCGCAAGCTTGGCGCCGAGGCCGTCCTTGCGCGCATTCCTGCCGGAAAGCGATATTACGTGACAATCGATATCGACGGTTTCGATCCGTCAATCGCGCCCGGGACCGGAACGCCAAGCCACGGCGGCTTCACCTACTACGAAGTATTGGAATTGCTGGAAGGCATTGTCCAGCGGGGCACCATTGTCGGCGTTGATCTCGTCGAGGTTGCCCCGGACTACGATCATACAGGATCAACCGCCATTCTCGCTGCCCAGATCCTGCTTAACCTGCTCGGCAGGATGCTTCATCGCCCTTAGTGCGGCCTTCGATCGTGACCTTATCGTTTGGCACAGAACCTGGACGATCCAGCCTCTTAGCTGGAGGTGAATTATGACCTCGAGTGCAGACAGCGTCTTTACCGAGGCGACAACTGACTATTGGCAAACTCTGACATCGGAGGTTCCTCCCCGGTTCTCGACAACTCGGCCTTATCGTTTCGGCTATCCGGTCCGGCTTCCGTGCGGGCGCTTTCTCGTTCTGCCGCTGCGCCGCTTGCCGGGCGGAGATCGCGCCGTTGCGTCCCTCATCGCCAATCAAGCATCGCACGTCGTCGTCGCCGCGCTTGCCGAACACATGAGCGCGCAGGCGAAAGCCTTCGGCGCCGATGTCATCGTCGGCCTGCCTACGCTCGGCCTCGCCTTTGCCTCACTGGTGGCCGATCGCCTCGGTCATTCGCGCTATGTGCCGCTCGGCTATTCGCGCAAGTTTTGGTACGACGATGCGTTGTCGGAACCGGTCACCTCAATCACCAGCCCGGGCACGGGCAAATCATTGCGGCTGGACCCAAACCTCCTGCCCTTGATCAAGGGCAGGCGCGTAGCGTTGGTTGACGATGCCATTTCCACGGGCGCGACAGCAGTCGCAGCCGTGCGTCTGTTGCAGGCGGCCGGAGCCGAGATTGCCGGCATGGTCGTCGCAATGAAGCAGAGTAACCGCTGGGAGAAACCGGTCGACGCGCTCGCAACCCCGTTGGTCGTTCGCGCCGTCTATGGCTGTCCGCTCTTCAAGCTGAGCGATGAGGGATGGTGGCCCATCGTCGAGACGCAGCCCGCAATTCCATAGTGCGGGAGCGAAGACGCCCCGGCTTCCGCGCGGATCGACGCGATCGCGCAACCATTCAAAGGCGCGCTGTTGTCGCAAAGGGACGCTCCCGCCTTGCCGCAATTTTGCGCAGGGACGCCCTTTATTTCGACATGCGAGGCCGACCATTTTGTCGGTATACTGACGATTATTCCGCTTCGCCAAACACCGGTCCTGCCGCAAAGGTTCTGGCCATGAACACCGCGCCGCTTTCCTTCGATACCCTTCTTTCCGGTGGAACGGTCATCGACCCGGTCACGGGAGTGAACGGTCGCTATGACGTCGCCATCATCGGCGGGAAGATTGCCGCCATCGAGCCCGATCTTTCGCGGAGGCCGGCGCGCGAAACGATCGACGTCACGGGAAAGCTGGTCATCGCCGGGATGATCGACACGCATGCCCATGTATATGAGCACGTAACCGGCAAGTTCGGCCTTAACCCCGACATGGTCGGCGTGCGTTCGGGCGTCACCACGCTGATCGACCAGGGCGGTCCGAGCTGCATGACCATCGGCGGCTTCCGCAATTACCTGGTCAACACGGCGGAAAGCCGCCTGCTCTGCTTTATCTCGTGCTACCTCGTCGGCGGCCTTGAAGGACATCTATACCCGGACCTTTATGGCCCGAATGGCGTCAACGTCGAGCACACGGTTCGCGTCGCCAAGGAAAATCTCGACATCGTGCGCGGCATCAAGGCCCATGCCGAGATCGGCGGCCAATCACGCTGGGGCCTGGAGGTCATCAAGACCGGGCGCAACATCGCCGACCAAACCGGTCTGCCGCTGTATATCCATTTGGGCCAACTGTGGCCCAGCCTCGAAGAAGGCCCCGTGCCGGACGCCGATGAACTCATCCGCGAACTGGTGCCGATCATGAAGCCCGGCGATGTGCTGGCGCATCCGTTCACCCGTCACCCCGGCGGCTTCGTCTCCAAGGAAGGCGAGGTACATCCGATCGTATTCGAAGCGATCGAGCGCGGCGTGCGGGTCGATGTCGGTCATGGATCGCATTTCAGCTTCGAAGTTGCCAAGCGGGTACTCGATGCCGGCGTGCGGCCGTTTACGCTCGGCGCCGACCTGCACGGCTACAATGTCCGAATTCCGTCGGCGACCGACGCCGGCGAGCGCGAGTCAAACCCGTTCTTCGGCATCGCCCCGTTCAGCCTGACCATCGCCATGACGGAACTGCTGGCACTCGGCATGACGATCGAGGAGATCGTCGCCACGGTGACCTCCAACCCGGCGATCATGGTGCGGATGCAGGATCAGATCGGCGCGCTCAAAGTCGGCCGCGATGCCGACGTCAGCGTGCTGGAAATTCTCGACGGCAAGTTCAAGCTGTCCGACAATAGCGGCGTCGAGGTGGTGTCGGACAAGCTCATTCGACCCGTGTTCTGCCTGCGCGACGGCGTGCGGCACGACAGCAACTCGCCCCTGATCCCGGACGCCATCGCAGCTTGAGCCGACGGCTTGGCCGGCGCGTCTAGCGGCCGGTCGGCCACGGCGAAATACCGCGTCCGACGAGCCCGGCCTCGCCGTCGGCATCGACCGCGGCGAGCATGACGCCACGCGCGGGACCCGTCGCATCGATATCGAGGCCGAGCTTAAGGTCGAGCGGGAATGCAGGATGAGAGCCGATGAACGCGGTACTGGCGGTTGCGTCGAAATAGCTTTCCGGCACATGACCGCGCAAAACCGCGATCATAACCGGCGCATGGCGCAAGGCCGCCGCGCCGAACCCGCAGGCATCGATCACCGCGCTATCGCCGATCGCCGGCAGAAAGCGGCGGCCGGTCGTATGCGGAAAGTGCGGACCGACGGGAGCTGCTGCGGCCGCGGTCTGCCAGATGCCGCACGCGCTTGCGAGCTGCCAACCGAAACGGATCCCGTTGCCGCCTGTTGCCGTGACCAGACGGCTTCCTTCGACGCCGTCGCCGGCGGCAATCATGACGGCGCACGCCGCCATGATGACATTGAGGACGAACTGGTTCGCCAGCGAAAGATAATCGTCCGCCTCACCCGACAGCCGCGGGGCGAGCACGTCGGCCAATGCGGAATTCGCCGCCGACACCCGGCCATGCAAGTCATCCCCGCCGACAAGCCCCGCCTTCATGATCGGCAGAACTGGAACGGCGTCCCGCAAGGCGTCACCCAAAGCCTGACCGATCCGCGCGAGCAGAGCCAGCCGCGCGAACTGTCCTTCGTGGCGCGCTCCGAAACGCAGCGCCCCAGGCGGCGGACCGTCATTGACGGGGGTATAGCGTGGCGACACGTGACCAGCCGCGTCAGACACGCAAAGAGCCGGCATCGACGGCGACACCACGAATGCGAGCGGCGTTACGACGGCATGATCTTGCGCCGGCGCCAACCGGATGTCGCCGGACGTGATCGCCCTTCGCGCCGCCGTGAAATCCCCAGCCCAGCCTTCGAATTGAGCCGCCGCCGCCGCGCTGTTGAGGACTGGAGCCGGAATAGCTTCGCCTTTGTGGAACGGCGGACCGGCGTGCAATAGCGTCTTGTCCGGCAGAGCGACAAACGAGCCAAGCGCCGCGCAACCTTCAAGCTGCGGCACGGCCGCCAACAGGCGCTCGAAGGATGCGTGCGTTGCACGATCGGACGAAAACGAGTTCATCGGCTTGTTCTAAAGGAAGCAGAATTGACCACGACCACCCCTCCCTATCGGCCTCGCTTCGTCGCGGTTGCCAGGCGCGACGCACTCCGGGACGGCGGCTTTCTTCGCGTCATGCTCGAAAGCCATGCGCTCGTGCTGGCGCGCCGCGGCGATGCCGTTTACGCCTTTCAAGGCACCTGCCCGCACGAAAAGGCCGATTTGTCTCATGGCCGCATTGAAGATGACCGGCTGATATGTCCGCGTCATCTGGCCTCTTTTTCGCTCAGCGACGGCGCGGTCTCCGCTGGCTGGAAAAATGTCCCGGCGCTGAAGCTTTATCCGGCCCGTATCCAGGACGATGACATCGCGGTTGATGCGACCGCCGTCGAAAGCAATCCGCCCGGCGGAAGCCGCAAGATTTGGGATCTCAGCAACCGTTGACGCCGGAGCCAGGCCGACCATGTCAGCGCAAGCCCATCGGGGTGCGACTGACGTCGTTGTTATACTCGACCAGATGGGCAAGATCGCGCATGAACCGGGCGCGTGCCGTCGGGCTCAGCGCCGCCAAGGTCCGCTCATGCGCGCGTGCGGCGCCGGCGTCGATACGCAGCAGCAGGGCCCGGCCGGTCTCGGTCAGAGACACGACCTTCATCCGCTTGTCGCGCGGCGACATCCGACGCTTGACCATCCGCTGACGCTCGAGACGGGCGAGCACATCCGCCACATTGGTGGTGTCCAAGCCGACAGCGCTCGACAGCGCGATCTGTTCCGCGGTCCCCATATGCTCAAGCGCCGTCAGGATGCTGTATTGCACGGGCGTGATGCTCTCAGCCGCGCATTCTTCCATGAACAGAGCAACGTGGATCTGGTGCAAGCGGCGAATCAGGAACCCGGGCCGCGCCTGCAACGGCTTGCCGTGCCAATCCTCGCCAGTCGATTCAACACGGCGTTTCTCTTTGCTATTTTGCAGCATGATGTCTCATTGCTCGAGCCGTCAGCGCCCCGCTATGTCCGGTCATTGAAAAACAGCCGGCGCAACATCGCAAGCAACGTCCCCAGAACCAACCCGCCGCCTCCGACCGGGGCCGACGCGATGACAGTCTCGCCCTCGCTCGCAAGCGCCAGATTTTTCGCAAAGTCGCCCAGCAAGACGTCCACCACATGAGTAACAACGGCAGGCCGCCCGAACTGCGCCAGCGGTCCGCTCAACTTATAGGTCATGTCGATGTCGAGCTTTGAGCCCTGATTTCCCGCCGCCAACGCTCTGAATTCAATGACGCCATCGGCGCGCGAACGGCTGATGCCGTCGCCGCCGGCGCCGCGGACCGTGCCGCTGCATGAGGCCACATCGTAGCTGACCTGCGCCGCTCCGGTAAAACGCGCCCGCATCGGTCCGATGGCCACCGCGAATGCGCCGAGAACGGAGCCGTCCTCCCTGACTTCCTCAATGCTCGCGCCGGGCAGGCATTTCGCAACGGTGTCGATATCGTGCAGGGTCGTCCACAACCGGTCTACCGGCACCGGCACGAAAACTGCGCGCGACAGCGTGATGCCGCCATCAATGCGGGCCGGCAACGGAATTAGACCGGTCGATCGACCCCGGTGTCCGTCATCGGTGTCGATCTTTGCCGCCACATTCCATCCGGTCGTTGTCACCTGAGCCGATCGCGCGCTCCGCTTCGTAGTAACGGTTCTGGCATGCGGACCATGGGCCAGGACGTCGCGGATAGCCGCGACGATGCCGACATAACCGGTGCAGCGGCACAGATTTCCGGAGAGTTCTTCGCGAACGCGCGCCTCGTCCGCGTTCGGCAATCGCGTCACAATGTCATAGGCAGTCGCCAGCATACCCGGCGTGCAATAGCCGCATTGCAAAGCGTGATGGCGACTGAAGGCATGGCGCAGGAGGTCCATGACGGGATCGTCATCGAAGGATTCCACCGTGCGTACATCCGCGCCAGAACAGGCGACCGCAAAACTGAGGCAGGAGCGGACCGGCCTGCCGTCAACGATCATTGTGCATGCGCCGCAGACGCCGTGTTCGCAGCCTAGATGCGTACCGGTCAGATTGAGGCTCTCCCGCACGAAATCGGCAAGGTGAGTGCGTGGCGCGACATCCGCAGTTACTTCGGTGCCGTTGACGCGCAGGGTGACAGCGTTCATGACCCTCCTCCCGGCTTCCCATCGGAAGTCGCCAGCGCTATCGCGCGCCGCAACGCCGCGATGTGCAACGTCCGCGCTTCATCGGACAGATGCGGGGCGGCTTGTGTGACTACGTCGGCAAGCGATCGCCGTCCCTGCAAAATCGCCAACGGATCGTCCAGCAGCACAGGCGGCCGCTCAATCGCGCCCAACAGAATGCGCGTCTCCCGCCGTTCCGGATCCCGTAAGACGGCAGCGCTGGCCTTGGCGAAATCGCCAGCCTTGAGGCAGAATTTCCAGTAGCTCCATCGCGCCGTGGCGCGGCGCTTGAGCACACGCACACCGGCAACCACCTCGTCATGCGCGAGCACGGTCGCGAACGGTCCGGTGAAAAAGTCGCATAGCGCCACGGTCCGCACTGCGCTACCGCGCGCCACAACGACATGCGCGCCAAGCGCGGTCAAGACATTGACCCAGTCGGCCGCCGGATCCGCATGGACCAGGCTGCCGGCAATGGTGCCGCGGTTACGTACCGCGCGATAGGCGATCCGGCGCGCGACGGCCGCAAGCCATCCCGGCGTTGCGTCCGGCACGTCGCCGTCTTCGATTTCGGCATGGGTCACGGCGCCACCGTAAAAAATGGCATCGCCCTCGTCGCGCGCGGTTCGCATATCGCTTGCGCGCGACACATCGACCAGAGCGGACGGCCGAGCCAGACGCAAATTCAGCATCGGGCCGAGGGACTGGCCGCCGGCGATCGGCTTGGCGTCGTCAGCCACCTGCGCCAGCAGCGCGCTCGCGGCAGCCGAACTGGCCGCGGCGGCATATTCGAAACGCACGGGTTTCAAGCGGCCTGCTCCGACTTTTCGCGCGCCTGCGCGAATTTCGCGAGTAGCCGGCCGGGCGTGATTGGCAAGGTGTCGACCTCGACGCCGAGAAACGCCAAGGCGTCGTTGACTGCGTTGGCAATCGCTGCCGGCGGGCCAATCGCGCCGCCTTCCCCAATGCCCTTCTGACCAAAGCGGCTGATCGGCGACGGAAACTCCATATGCTCGACCGCGAAAGCCGGGATTTCACAGGCCCCGGGCAGATGATAGTCGGCAAAAGTCGCCGCCATGGGCTGGCCGCTTTCGTCGTAACGCATTTCCTCGTAGAGCGCGGTGCCGATGCCCTGCGCCGCACCGCCATAAATTTGGCCGTCCACGACCATGGGGTTGATCAAAACGCCGCCATCCTCGACGATTTTGTAGTCCAGGATTTCGACCGAACCGAGCTCCGGATCGACCGCGACTACGGCGGCATGGCAGGCGTAAGAGAAGGTGCCGGTGTCGCGCTGCGTCTTGTAGCCCTGCGTCACCTCAAGCCCGGCCGGATCGACATCAGCCGGGAGATCCTGCGGGCGACGGTACCAAATGGTGCCGATGTCCCTGATCGAGATTTCGCCGGCAGCAGCTCGGGCCATGCCGTCCGCAAGGACCACCGAGTCGGGATCGGCTTGCAGCAGATGGCCGGCGATCTTCCGAATGCGTCCGGCCAGAACATCGCAGGCCGCCGCGACGGCGCCGCCAGCCATGACGGCGCAACGCGAACCCCAGGTGCCGGTCGAATACGGCGTCAACGCCGTATCCCCATGGACGACCTTGACCCTGCGCGGCGCAACGCCAAGGACCTCGTTGGCGATCTGCGCCAGCGTCGTCTCCAGGCTCTGACCGTGACTTTGCACCCCGACACGCAATTCCAGGCCACCGTCCGGCGTCAACCTTGCCGTCGCCTGCTCGAAGCCCGGCACCATGGGGATGCCCCACCCTGAATAGACCGACGTGCCGTGGGCACCTTGCTCACAAAAGATCGCGAACCCGACGCCGATCTTGCGGCCATCCGCTTCGCCGGCAGCCTGACGCGCTCGAATGGCCGGCAGATCAATCGACGCCACAGCGCGGTCGAGACATTCGACGTAGTCGCCGCTGTCGAAAATCTTCTTCGTAATATTGACGAAAGGCATCTGCTCCGGCCTGACCAGATTCTGGCGGCGGATCGTCTCCGGCGGAAGGTTCAATTCGCGCGCGATGGAGTCGAGCAGAACTTCAAGCGCGAAGCACACGCCGGTGCGCGCAACACCGCGGAATGGCAGGATCGGCGGCTTGTTTGATGCAATCGACCAGGTGCGACACCGGTAGCCGGGAAACTGATATGGTCCCGGCAAGATACTGGCGACCTGGGCTGCCTCGAGACACGCGGAAAACGGATAGGCGGAATAAGCGCCTGAATCGACAATGGCGTCGCAATCGATCGCCAGCAAGCGGCCGTCGGCGGCGGCATAGCCCGTGATCTCGTAGTGATGTTCACGGCAGTTCGCGTTTCCCGTCAGGTGTTCGCGCCGGTCTTCGATCCAGCGCATCGGCAGTCTGAGCGTCATGGCCAGATACGCGAGACATACCTCCTCCGACAGCAGGATGCCCTTGTAACCAAATCCGCCGCCGACATCGGGGGCGACGACCCGTATCATGCCCTGATCGATACCGAGACATTCGGCTAGACCGTTGCGCACGATATGCGGCATCTGGGTCGACGTACAAACGACGAGTTGCTCCGCCGAATTGTCCCAGTAAGCCACCACGCCGCGGCCTTCCATGGGCGCCATGCTCTGGCGGGCGGTGCGAAATGTGCGCTTTACAACCACCGCCGCATCCCGCACGGCCGCATCGAAATTGGTGTCGACCGAAGTCTCCAGAAATACGTTTTCCGGCCAGTCTTCATGGACGAGCGGTGCGCCGGGGTCGCGGGCGCGCGTCATTTCGCTCACGGCCGGCAACTCATCGAGATCGAGCGACACCATTTCGGCGATGTCTTCGGCTTCGGCGCGGGACGCCGCAACACAGGCGGCGAGCGGCTCGCCGACATGACGTACCTTCTCCCACGCCAGCACCGGTTGCACCGAGCTCCGGAATCCCGGCAATCCGGAATCGGCCTTTATCCCCTGAACGCCTTTCAGGTCGGCCATTACGAATATCGCGGACTCGTGCGCTGGCGGCTTGCCGACCGAACGTATGCGCGCATGGGCGAGCGGACTGCGCACGAACGCAACGTCCAGCATGCCGGGAAGCCGAATATCGGCAATGAACCGGCCACGGCCCCGCAGATAGCGATCGTCCTCCAACCGGAGAACGGATGAGCCGACGCCTTCAAGACTCTTGGTTACGTCGCGCATCGAGCCGATGCTCCATCTTTCCGAGGCATCTCTCACTGCGATTACAGACGACCCTGTCGGCCTACGCCTCGAGCCCACGCTATCCGCGACCAGGTTCGCAAGTGTTGTGCCAAACCTTGGTGCCGCGTAATCGCGCTAAGCCGCTTCTTCGAGGCTCAACGGTGTTGTGGCTGCATACAATACGTGCACGGCGCGGCGAGCATTTGGGCATTCGTCCTTATACTGATGATTGCCGTACTGACGATTTCGCTGGCTGATCGAAATCAGGTCCGACGCAACCTCGAGCCGACGCCGCGGCGTACCGATTTCGCCTGCAAATCGGGCCGGCAGGCGCCAAGCAGCAACGGCCCCCTGGCCACTGGCATACCGCTTGCAAGCCTGATCGCCGACTGGGGTTTCGACGGCGGAGGCCGGGACCATCGGGCGTCCGGTCGCAAGTCACGCCAAGCTTATGCTCATGGCCAGATGTTCATGGCTCATCGCAGAGGGCTTGGCCAACCAACGAGGCACCCATGACCGCTTCCGCATTCTTCCGCTCGAGCCGCAGCGCGGCGCTTCAGCGGATGCCCATCGTCGCCATCGCAGCGCTGGCGCTGGCCGGCATCAGTCTGACTGTCAACGCCGTCCCGGCGCGAGCCGAAGGTCTCAAAGACATCACGGCACGTGGCTTCGCCACCGCCGTGACCGAAGACGACTTCAAGCCGTTTGAATTCATGGAGGATGGCGTCTCCAAGGGCTACGATAACGACCTCCTGGCCGAAGTCAGGAAGCACGTTCCCTTCAAGATCAATCAGCAGATCCTGCCATGGTCCGGCATTCTGCCTGGCGTCACGACCGGCAAATACGATATCGCCGTGACCGCGGTTCTGGTCACCGAAGTCCGCAAACCGACCTTCGAGTTCTCGAGCCCTGTCGCACAATCGACGACGTTCTATGCCACCAAGGCCGGCGCCAAGATCACCGATCTCAACGGCAAGACCGTGGGTGCGCAAGCCGGCTCTGCCATGCTCGCCGAACTCAAGGTGTTCGACACAGAGCTCAAGGCCAAGGGCGGCGCCGGTCTCAAGAAGATCGTCGAATACCCCTCGAACCCGGAAGCCTACCAGGATCTCGCGCTCGGCCGCACCGACGCGGTTGTGAATACCGAGATCAACCTGCGCTCTCTGCTGAAGGAAAAGCCGGGCGTGTTCGAACTCGGAACAGCGGTGTCAAAGCCGGTCTACATCGCTTGGGCGATGCAGAAGGGCAATGCCGAATTCGCCAAGGTGATCGACGATGCCATTCTGGCCGTGCGCAAGAGCGGCAAGATGTATGAGCTGCAGGAGAAGTGGTTCGGCGTCGCTTTCAAGGACATGGCCGAGACGGTCAAGTAAGATCACAGGCGGGGCCGCGGCTCGTGACAACCTATGACTATTTCAGCATCGCCTACGGCGCGCTGGCGACGGTTTCCCTGTCGCTCATCAGCATCGTACTCGGCGTTCCGCTGGGACTTGGGTTGGCGCTTATCCGTTGGTCCCGCCTGCCCGTTCTGAACCAGTTGACGATAGGCTATGTCAGCATCGTACGGACCTGCCCGTCGGTCACGCTCGTTCTCTTGATCTTTTACGCCCTGCCGGTCGTCGGCATTTCGATGGAGCCCTTGCCCGCCGCCATTCTCACGCTCACTCTGAGCACCGCGGCGTTCAACACCGAGATCTGGCGCAGCGCGCTGGCGAACTTCCCGCGCGACCAATATGACGCCGCGCTGACGGTCGGCATGCGCCGCGGCCTGCGCTTCCGCCGCATCGTCCTGCCGCAGATCGTGCGCAGCAGCCTGCCCGCTTTGGTCAACGAAATGACGTTGCAGATCAAAAGCACGCCGGCCGTTGCCGTCATCGGCATCGTTGAAATCACCCGTGCTGCCATTCGGGTCGGCGCGCGGACCTACGATCCCCTGCCGCCCTTCGTCGTTGCCCTGGTGCTGTACAGCCTGATCGTGTTCGTCTTCGTCAAGACCCAACGCACCATTGAACGGCGCTACGCTCAGGCCGGAGCACCGGCATGAACGAATTTGCGATCGTCTGGCAGCACCGGGACCTGCTCCTGATCGGCTTCGAGAATACGCTGATCATCGTCGCGTTAGGCGCGACTGGCGCGTTGGCTCTCGGCATCCTGCTGACGATACCGCTGATGTCGTCCAGGCCGGGCATCGTCGCGCTCGGCGCGGCCTATGTCGATGCCATGCGATGCGTTCCGTTTCTGCTGTTCGTCTATCTCATCTATTTCGGTTTCCCGACATTCGGCATCCAGTTCGATAACTGGTGGGCCGGCGTCGTCGCCCTCATTCTGTACAACGCGGCCTACATGGCGGAGCTGCTGCGCGCGGCCTGGAAGAACCTGCCGAAGGAAGCAATCGAAGCCGGCCATGCTTTTGGCTTTACGGGATGGGGCCTGTTTCGCCGCATCATCATCCCGCCGGTGCTGTATTCCTCATTGCCGCTGATCGGCAATCAACTGGTGCAGATCGTCAAGGACAGCGCCTTCCTGACCGTCATCGCGGTCGCCGAACTCACTCATGAGGCAACATCCCTGCAGACCACCTACTTCGTGCCCTTTGCCTCGTTTGTCGCCGCTGTTTTCCTGTACTGGATGACCTGCATGACCATTGAAACCGGCGTCGCGTTCGCCAATCGGCTGGCCGAGGACAGGCGATGACGAACAGCTCCGCAGTCCGCATGCCCGAGGCCCCGGCGGCGAGCGGCGCCGAACAACCGGTTGTCCTCGAAGTCAGCGGCCTGTCCAAGTGCTTTGGCTCCAACACCGTCCTGCGCGACATCAGCCTCAAGATCCATAAGGGCGAAACGGTCTGCCTGCTCGGCCCCTCCGGCTCGGGAAAATCCACACTCCTGCGCTGCATGAACTGGCTCGAGGAGCCGGACGGCGGCACCGTGGTTCTGAATGGTCAGCGCGTCGGTATGCGTCCCGGCGGCAGCGTCCGCATGAGCGATCGCGATCTGGCGGCGGCCCGCACCCACATCGGCATGGTGTTCCAGCATTTCGCGCTGTGGCCGCATATGACCGTGCTGCAGAATGTCATGGAAGCTCCGGTTTACGTGCTCAAGCGCCCGACCGCCGAAGTGCGCGCCGAAGCCGAAGCACTGCTGGCGCGGGTCGGCCTTGCCGAAAAACTCGACAGTTTTCCGGCGCGGCTCTCGGGCGGGCAGAAACAGCGAGTCGCCATCGCCCGATGTCTGGCCATGAAGCCGGATGTCATCCTGTTCGACGAGCCGACCAGTTCGCTCGATCCGGAGCTCGTCGGCGAGGTCCTCAGCGTCATGCAGGATTTGGTGCGCGACGGCATGACCATGGTCGTCGTAACCCACGAGATGAGCTTCGCGCGCGACGTCGCAAGTCGCGTCGTCTTCATGGATAACGGCCAGATCGTCGAAACTGGGTATCCCGAGGAATTCTTCGCGGCCCCGAAGTCCGATCGCGCCCGCCAATTCCTCATGCGCTACGCGGCCAGAGGCCAATGACGAGAAGCATCCGGCGCCAATTGCCGGCAACAGGGAGCATGAACATGACAGCGACCGCCGCCGCCCTTGCAACCGCCGAGTTTCCCGGACTCGTCAGCCGTGAAGTTGTGTCGCCCGGTGGCAGATGGTCGCGGCGCATCGAGACTGGCCAGCGCCTTCGCATCGTCGACCTCGAAGGTCAGCAGGCCGTCGACTTCCTGTGCTACTCGGCGGAACTGCCGCTCGACCGCATCAATCTCCCCAATACGATCAAGCTCAACAAGTCGCTCTACATTACAAAGGGCTGCAAGATCTATTCGGACCACGCCAAAGTGCTTTTCACGGTGGTCGAAGATACCTGCGGCTTTCACGACACGCTGGCCGGCTGCTGCAGCAACGAGATCGATCTCGTCCGCTACAACGTCAAGAAAACCAAAAGCTGCCGAGCGAATTTCATCGCCGAACTGGCGACCTGGTCGATGGGCGCGTCCGAGATCGTACCCAACATCAATTTTTTCATGCGCGTGCCGTTCAAGGAAGACGGGCACGTCGTCATTTCCGACGGCATCTCCAAGCCGGGCGATCATGTCGAACTGCTGGCTGCGATGCCGGTTCTTGCCGTGCTGTCGAATTGCCCGCAGGAACTCAATCCAGCGGCCGGCTCGAAACCGACCCCGATCGAAGTGATCGTTTACAATCCCGGCTCACCATGACCGATCCCCTGTACGAGACCGTCATCGACGGCGGCAAACATTGGTCGTTTACCGCGCGCCGCGGCACCCTCCTGACGCTCACCGACCGTGCGGGCGGCGCCAATGTCGGCATGCTGTTCTACAATCCGCAGAATCCGCTGGAACGCTACAACGCGCCGGATACGCTGAAATGCCAGCAGACCTTCCGGCTTACGCGCGGCCACTGCCTCTATTCGGATATGGGCCGGATATTCTGCTCCATCGTCGCCGATACGGTCGGCTGGCACGACACGGTTGCCGGGAATAGCAACAAGGCGCTTGTCGCCGAACGCTGGGGCACCCGGACCTACCAGGATTACCGCAACGACTGGACCCAGAACGGCCACGATGCCTTCCTCGTGGAAGCTGGCAAATACGGGCTTGGCCGCCGCGATCTTGCCGCGAACGTGAACTGGTTCAGCAAGGTCGCGCCGGCAGCGGACGGCGCCCTGCACTTCGACAGTGCAAATTCGTCCGGCGGATCGTCCGTGGATTTGCGGTTCGAGATGGACACGCTGGTGCTGCTGCACACCTGCCCCCACCCGATGCATCCTCCGGGTCCCTACCCCCGCAAGCCGGTAGCCCTGCAATTTGGCAAGGCGGACCCAGTGGCCCCCGACGACTACTGCCTCAATCTGCGGCCGGAAAACGGACGCGGATTCAAGAACAACGAACTTTATCATCTGTGCAGCACCGAAACCGGAGCGCACACATGCTGAAGCAGAGTGCGCTCACGCCCGATACCGCGTGCTATCGCCAGGTCATTCCCGCCGGCGACTACTGGCTCAAGCGCATCGCAAAGGACCAGATCCTCCGGATCGTCGATGTGGAAGGCAATCAGGCAGCCGACACGCTCTTCTTCAGTGCCGAAGACCCGGCGGAGCGTTACAGCGCGGTCGACACCGTTCGCGCTCAAGGCAATGTCTATCTCGGCCTCGGCTCCAGGCTGATGTCGACCGAGTGCAATGTCATGCTGGAAATCGTCGCCGACACGGTCGGGCAACACGACACCCTCGGCGGCGCCTGCGCGACCGAGTCCAATACTGTTCGCTATGCGCTCGACAAACGGACGATGCACGCCTGCCGCGACAGCTGGCTCCTGGCCATAGCGCAGCACGATGAATTCAAGCTGACCAAGCGCGATATCACGCACAACATCAATTTCTTCATGAACGTCCCGGTGACGCCGGACGGCGGCCTGGACTTCGCCGATGGCGTCAGCGGGCCCGGCAAATATGTGGAAATGCGCGCCTGCATGGACGTGATCGTCCTGATCTCGAACTGCCCGCAGCTCAACAATCCGTGCAACGCCTATAATCCGACACCGATTGAAATTCTGCTCTGGGACCCGGCGTGACGGGGCGATAACGTTGGTCCAGATCGAGCAGGTCCGGCCGTATTCCGGCGCATTGACGGTCATTCTCCTGTCAAAGTCCGCGGCGCGGCCGCCGCGGGCTGTCGTATTGTCAGGACGCCGCTACTTCTTGCGCGGCGGAACCTGGAAGAACTCGGCCAATTGTTCTTTGGAAAGCGGCGCCGGCAGGAATTTGGAAGCCACGGCGTCGGCCATGACGCTGTCCATGTCCTCGATGCGGTCCGGATCGAGCGCCGCTTCGGAATAGAACTCCGACACCGCCTTCTTGGTCAGGTTCTCCGGGATGCCGGAGAAGTCCTTGTAGTAAGCAAGAGCCTTCGGGTCGGTGTACATCCAGTGCAACGTCTCACGGTAGGCGTCCATGAAGCGCGCGATGACCTCCTTGTCCTTCTTCAGGCGATCGGCGTTGACGATGACCAGCCGGACGGTCTGGTTGCGCATCGACGGCACATCGCTGCCGCGACCGACGATGCGGATCTTGCCTTCGTCGATTTCCTTGAGGCCGAACGGCGGGGCCGCCCAACCGACGTCGACCTGATCGGACATCACGGCGGTCAGGGTCGCCGGCGGGCTGCCGGTCTTGGTCGGCTTGGATTTCAGGTCGAACGTCTTGACGAAGCCGAGCACGATCATGTTGGTGGACGAGCCGGCAGTCGAATAGGCGATCGTCGTCTTCTCGGTGGCATCCTTGATAGCCTTCAGCGGCGAGTCGGCCTTGACGTACCAATAGAGGTCGTTCGCACCGACGGTGGCGTTGCCGATACCGCGGACCGGCGCGCCCTTGGCGAAGGCGCCCAGGGCACCGCCCGTCCCCACGCCGATGCCGATATCGGCGGCGCCGGAGATAATGGTCTGCAGCGTCTCGCCGGCGCCGGCGGTGTACAGAAGCTCCAGATCCAGATTGTGCTTCTTGAAGATGCCGGCGCGGTTGCCGAGTTCGGCGATCGCGGTTTCCCAGTTGCCACGCTGGCCGATGGCCAGCTTGAGGCTGTCGTTGGCCAGAGCGCCGGTTGCCGTCGCCGCCAGCATCGCCAGGGCGAGCGCGTGACGCCCCCATTGTCCGTACCGCATTGTTTCCTCCTTCGGTTGCCGATTCTGGTCTTATTGACGCTTGGCCGGACCGCCGAAGCGGCCGACGATCGCGTTCGCGCCGATCGCGAATGCAAACAGGGTGATCAGGAGCGCATACATGCGCGGCATGTCGAACACGCTGTAGGCCTGCATGATCAGATAGCCGATGCCGCGGTTCGACAGTTTGGTCTCGGCGAGCAGCGTGCCGATGATGGCGATGCCGAGGCCGAGGCGGATGCCGTTCATGACCGCGGGCCGCATGGCCGGCAGATAGATCTTCATCGCCATCTGCCATTGACTGGCACGGAAGCTTCGGCCGACGCGAATGAGAACGGCCTCGATCTGCCGCATACCGGCTGCGGCGCTCAGCGCTATCGGAAAGAAGCACGAAACCGCGCCCATGGCGATCTTCGATCCGGGCCCGACGCCGAACCACATGATCATGATCGGAAAGAAGATGATCTTCGGCGTCGGCCCGAGATAATAGATGTAGG
Source organism: Pseudolabrys sp. Root1462 (assembly GCF_001426945.1). Taxonomy (GTDB): domain Bacteria; phylum Pseudomonadota; class Alphaproteobacteria; order Rhizobiales; family Xanthobacteraceae; genus Pseudolabrys. The sequence goes on from NZ_LMFS01000001.1 coordinate 2,446,392, forward strand.
GCTCGAGGGCGCGGCCGAAAAAGCGCGAGCCGCCGAGCAGAACGCCGGTCATGAAGCCGATGGAGCCGCCGATGGCCAGCGCCGCCAGCACCTCGGCCACGGTGACGGCGAGGTTCCAGTAGAATGCCTGGCTCGACAGCAGCTTGATCAGCGCCCAGCCGATCGTCTCCAGCGGCGGCACGACGTCGCGGTACAGGAGCCCGGAGCGCGCCATGATCTCCCAGCCCGCCAGCAGCACGACCAACAACACGATGCGCACCTGCATCACGCTGATGCCGGACCGCCTCGCGCGCGCCATGCCCTTCACGACATCCGTCGAAGCCATCGCTCCAGCCTCTCGGTCACGAAGAAAAACAGGACACTCACAAGGATGACGAAGACGATGGTCGCGTACATCCCGGGCATGTCGTAGCGCTCGGCCAGGTCGTTGATGAGCTGGCCGAGACCGCCGAAATTGATGAGGAACTCGACGCCGACGATGTTGATCAGCGCGAAGATCAGCGCCAGCCGCAGGCCGACGAAGATCGTCGGCAGCGCCGCCGGCAGCATGATCTTGGTCAGCATCTGCACGCGTGTCAGACGAAAGCTGCGGCCGACATTGATCAGCGACTGCCGCGTGCCGGACAATCCCTCGATGGTTTTGAGAATGAGCGGCGGCAGCCCGGCGATCACGCCCATGACGATGATGGTGGCGGGCGAGCGGCCGAAGATCACCAGGAACAGCGGATACATCAGCACGATTGGTGCCGAGGCCAGAGCCGAGATCCACGTCTCCGTCGCCTTGCGCAGCACCGGCACCTGATAGAGCAAGGTGCCGACCGGAATGCCGATGACGGCGAGGATCGCCATCGCATAGAAGGTCTCCTGCACGGTGGTCAGGAACCGCGCCAGCAGTTGCTCGTCGCCGAACAGCCGGCCGAAGCTGTCAATCACCTCGGTCGGCAACGGCACGATGAAACGGTTGAGCAAGCCGGCACGCAACATTCCTTCGACGATGGCGACGCCGCAGAGCAGGCAGAACAGGCCGAACGCCGCCGGTAAAAAGCGCGCGGAACTGGCGGCCATCGCCCTCATCGCGCCCGCTCCGATTCCGCCATGCCGCGGCTGGCTTCCTCGCGCAGGTCGCCCCAGATCTTCGCGACATAGGCGCCGAAGGCCGGACTGCTGACGACGTCCGACGTGCGCGGCCGCGGCAGGTCGATATCGACGATGCGCTTGAGCTTGCCGGGCCGGTAGGTCATCACCAGGATGCGATCCGACAGTTGCACCGCTTCGGTGATGTTGTGCGTGATGAGCAGCGTCGTCTGCTTGAGCTCCTGCTGGATCTGCAGCACCTTGTCGCCGAGCAACAGGCGCGTCTGCTCGTCGAGCGCGGCGAAGGGCTCGTCCATCAGCAGGATCTTCGGCTGCGAGACCAGCGTGCGCGCGATGGCAACGCGCTGGCGCATGCCGCCCGACAATTCCGACGGGTGGCGGTTCTCGAAGCCGCTCAACCCGACGAGATTGATGAAATGGCGCGCCTTGTCGAGGCGCTCGGCTTTCGGCACATTGGCGATCTCGAGCGGAAAGCAGACATTGTCGATGACCGTGCGCCACGGAAAGGTTGACTCTTCCTGGAACACCATGCCGATCGACGGATGCGGCCCGCGCACGACCTCGCCGTCCACGGTGATAGTGCCGTCGTGATCCGGCGTCAGTCCGCCGATGATGTTGAACAACGTCGACTTGCCGCACCCCGACGGACCAATCACGCTGAGGAATTCGCCCGGCCTGACGTCGAACGAAATGTTGTCGACGGCGACGAGCGGGCCTTCGGCCGTGTCGAATTTCTTGGTGACATTGTCGGCCGACAGCACATGGGGCAGCTGCCCGGCCATTGGCGCAGTGCTCTGCGGCGTCTGATTCATTCCGCGCTCTTTCGTAGCATCACATTGGTCGTCGCCGCCGCGTAGCCCGGCTCGACCCGCACATCGACGACGGCAACCTCGCCGGCCTCGACGGCGGCAATCGCCTGCATGAAGGCCTCTTCCATCTCGCCGAGCGTACGCACCGGGCCGAAGCCTTTGGCGCCCTGCGCGTGCGCCATCTCGGCGATGTCGATCTCCGGATCGGCCATGCGCTGACCGATCCAGCGGTTTTCGACCGGCCGGTCGCGCATACGCGCGACGCGCTCCTGGTGCAGTTCGTCGTTGAAGAACGAGCGGTTGTTGGCGATGACGAACAGGATCGGGATGCGATAATGCACCGCGGTCCAGATCGCGGTGTTCCCCATCAGAAAATCGCCGTCGCCGCAGATGGCGACCGGCATGCGTCCACTGCCCTTGAGCGCCAGCGCCGCGCCGACGGAGATGCCGGGTCCGCCGCCAATGCCGCCGCCGCCGTCGCTGCCGAGGAAATCCAGAGGATGCCGCAGCGGCCACCAGCCGCCGTTCCACGACAGCGGCAGATGCGTCAGCGCCACCTCGCGTTCGCCGAGCGCACGGCGCAGTCCCATCGCCAGATGTTCGACACTGAGCGACTTATCTTCCGGCGGCAGAATGGCCGGAGCGCGCGGCTGCAGGCGCGCCGCGGGCTTTGCCGCCATCGCCTTCGCCAGCGCAATGGCGGTTTCGTCCGGATCGCATCCGATGAACAGGTCCACCGGCGCCAGCGCCTGATAATCCATGCTCCAGCCGTTGTGGATCTGCTGATCCGCCGTGATCTGAATCACCTTGGCGGACGGCTTGACGCCGGCTGAATGCAGCGCGCCGCCGAGATCGACCCAGTCGAAGCTGATCACCAGATCGGCGTTGGCGAGAACATTTGCCGCCTCCCCGCCCGGCACCAGCATCACCGGGTCGCCGGCATGCAGCGGATGATCGGTTGGAAAAGAGGCGCCCACTTTTATATCGGTCAGCACGCGCGCCTTGATGGCTTCGGCGAGGCCGACCCGCGCATTCCAGGCTTCGATGCGGCGCGAGGCGCGTCCCGCGAGAATGACGGGCGCCTTCGCGGCCTTGATGAGACGTAGCGCTTCATCGAGCACCGCCGGCGAAACGCCGCCGGCGACCGGCGGCGCCAGCCGCGCCACATCGGGAATTGCGATCGGCGCCTGCAGTTTGGCTTCCTGCATCTCGGCATCGAGCACGACGTAGGTCGGCCCTTGCGGCACCGTGTTGGCGATCCAGTTGGCGCGCACGATGGACTCGCAGGCGGCTCCCGCCGAAGCCGGCTGGTCGTCCCATTTGGTGTAATGGCGCACGATGGCGCCTTGATCGCGTGCGGTGTGGATCCAGTCGATCCAGGGACGCCGCTTCATGGCATCGACCGGCCCGGTCGCGCCGATCACGAGCACCGGCATGCGATCGCACCAGGCGTTGAAGATCGCCATGGTGGCGTGGAACAGTCCGACGTTCGAATGCACCGCCGCGGCCATGGCGCGACCGGTCACCTTGGCCCAGCCATGCGCGATGGCGACCGCGGTTTCCTCGTGCAGGCAAAGCAGCATCTGCGGCTGCGCATTGCCAAGATGATTGACAAGCGAGTCATGCAGGCCGCGATAGCTCGCGCCGGGATTGACCGCGATGTAGGGAATGTCGAGCGCGCGCAGCGTTTCCGCGACCGCGTCGCTGCCGAAGCCCGCGGCGTTGCCGCCGGAGCGCACGGGGCGTTCGACCGCGCCTTCATCCGTTTCGGGCAACGGCAATTGTTCGCTGGCGCGGCGCGTCACGGCGTGTCCTCTCCATTACATCGGCCGCTTGACACGGCCGTTATCGTTGGCGGTACGATAGGCTTTGACATTCGCCATGAGAAGCCACTAAATTTTCGCTGCTTTGTTGCAAAATAATCAACAATCGGGAAAACGCCCTGGATCGCTTCCGCACCATGGAAAGTTTCGTCCGCGTCGTGCGGACCGGCAGCTTCACCGCGGCCGCCGACCAGCTCGGCCTGTCGCGCGCGCTGATCTCGCGTCACGTCAGCGATCTCGAGCAACGCCTTGGCGTCCGCCTGCTGACGCGCTCCACCCGCACGCTGCAGCTCACGGAGGCCGGCCGCGCCTATCTCGACTACTGCGAGACACTGTTCCGCGACATCGAGGAGAAAGAACGCTCGATCGTGATGACGCGGACGGAGCCCGCCGGCACGCTGAAGCTAATCACGCCGAAATCCTTCGGCCAGTTGCACCTGGCCGACGCCATCATCGATTTTGCCCGCGCCCAGCCGCGGCTCACGATTTCGCACATTCTCGAAAACATCGCGTTCCGCACCAGCGAGTTCTCGGAGCGCGGCATCGACGTTGCCTTGCGGTTCTCGCCGATCGCCAACCGCACTCTGGTGTCGCAGCACATTGCCGACATGGATTGGGTGCTCTGCGCCTCGCCGGATTATCTCGCCCGGGCTGAGCGCCTGATCCGCCCGGCCGACCTCGCCCGCCATCCCTGCCTCGTCCACATCCATGCAGCGCCGGACGATCACGTCTGGCGCTTCGAAGGTCCCGGCGGCAACGTGGCTGCGCGCATCACCGGCGCGTTCTATTCGAACAGCGCGCTGACGTTGCGCAAGGCAGCCCTCGCCGAACTCGGCATCGCGCTGTTGCCGCGCTACAGCGTCGCCGAGGATCTCGCGGCCGGCGCTCTGGTGATCGTGCTGCCGCGCTATCGCGTGCCGACGCGGCCGCTGCTGGCGATCTATCCGCGCGCCAAGGAAGTGCCGAAGAAGGTTCAGACCTTCATCGAATTCCTGAGCAAATGGATGGCGACCCGCGACGTCGGACGGCAGCCGTCCCGCCACCACAAGCCCGGCATCGCGGTGCGGCCGGCGCCGCCGGTCACCACCGGTTCGCCAACGCGGCGGACGCCTCGCAATGCCCCGCGCGCTCAGGCCCGCCCGATGGCGTAATGCGTCGGCCCGTCAGATACCGAACTGCTCGTGCGTGCCCGGATGAAAGAGATCTTCCGGGCTGACCAACCGCGACGACAGGCCTTGGCCATGATGATGCTTGAGGAAGACCTCGAGCGTCTTGCGGTTGGCCGCGAGGCCGTAGGACCAGAAATCGTCGCCCATCATGGCGCGCGCCTCGGCGACGCGCTCTTCCATGAACGGCAATGTGACCTTGCTCGCCGACGGATCGGTCAGCAGATCGAGCGCGACATCCTTGGACTTCGAGAACGCCTTGAACAAGGCGGCCGGCAGCCAGGGGTGTTGCTCGGCGATGCTGCGGCGCAGGCCGAGAATGTGCATGATCGGGAAAACGCCGGTGCGCTTGAAGTAATCCTGCGCCGCCGCCACCGGATCGGAAAACAGCCAACCGACATTCGGCGTGTTGCGCGGCAGAGCCGGCGGCCGCGGCGCGATGAAACCGTCGATGGCGCCTTCGGCGAGCAGCGCGGAAATCGACTTGCCGGCCGGCGCATCTTCAAGATGCACGTCACCCGGCAGCGTGATCTTGATCTTCTCCGGCCGGTCGGCGTCGGCGATGCCGCCGCGCACCCAGTGAATATCCGACGGCTTGACGCCGAAGTCGTCCTCGAGCAACGCCCGCGCCCAGACATTGGCGGTGAGCTGATATTCCGGCACGCCGACTTTCCTGCCCTTCAGATCCGCCGGCTTCTTGATGCGATCGGTGCGCACCCAGATGGCGTTGTGGCGAAAGGCGCGCGACAGGAAGCAAGGAATGCCGACATAAGGGCCGCCGCCTTGCGCGGTCTTCAAGGTGAAGCTCGACAGCGACAATTCGCAGATGTCGAATTCGGCATGGCGCAGTGCACGGAAGAAGATCTCCTCCGGCGACAGCGCCATGAAGGTGGGATCGACGCCGTCGATCTGCACCGCGCCATCGATGAGCGGACGCGTGCGATCATAAGGACCGACGGCGACGGACAGATTGAGCTTGGCCATGACCTCACCTTAACATTTATTGCCGGCAGCTGCTGGTCTCCGGCGTGCGGAAGGCTGCCTTTCAAGGCTATGGCCAATATCGTCGCCCGCGGCCGCGCGCAATGACGAAATTAACGCGCCGGCTAGCTCGCGCCGCACATCGGCGTCGATGGGCCAGAGAGATGCGGCGGCGCGTTGCGACCGACTTGGTTTGATACGACGAATTTCCAACCGGGCGAACAGTCGCCGCAAACACGCGGATCAAGATGAGGTCACGCGTCAACGACCGAGCGCGATCCATCATCAAGTGCGCGACGCGAGACCAGAGCATCTCGATCGCCTCACGAGACGACACCGCTTGGCGCTAGCTCACGCGATGGGCGAAGACATGATCGCCGGGAGTTCCCTCGGCAGCGCGTAAGCCCGCAAGGCGAGCGGCACACGCCGTCAGGTACGGCCCTGGCGCGGCCGCCTTCCTCCGGCAGCTTCGCAAGCATCCGCCGTGAAAATTAAGGGTTGCGACATGCTGCTGCCTTTGTTTGGTAGTTTCTGGACGTGTTGCGTGGGGTGCGAGTGTTGCGAAGTGCCGAGTGGCGCGATGTCAGGCGAATTGCCATTGGTTGCTGCCTCAGCGCGGCCCTGTTAGGGCCGAGCCCTGCTCTCGCATTCGATTTTTTCGGCCTTTTCGGCGACAAGCCGCCCGCCGCGTCGCAGCATGCGCTGCCCTACCTCATCGAGTTCCAGAGCGCCGAGAGTTCCAGGAGCCTCGACAAGAACCTCAAGGAGTCACTCGAGCAGGCCTCGACCCTCTATCGCACCCGGCAGGATCCGCCCCCCGATGGCGAAACTCTCGTCCGCCGTGCCGAGGGCGACCTCGCGCCGCTGATCGATGCCTTGTGGGGCGCCGGCTACTACGATGCGGCGCTGAGGATCGAAATCGGCGGCCAGCCGCTCAGCCTCGGCCGCACCACGCCACCCGGTGTCGCCCGTGCAGCGGAAAGTTTCCGGGCCCGCGAGGCGGTGCCGGTCAAGGTCATCGTTGAGCCCGGTCCGCTGTTCAAGATGCGGACAATCAGCGTCATCGACGCCCGCACGCGCCGTCCGTTTTCTGACGAGCAACTGCCGTCGAGGATCGTCAAGCTCAAAGCGGGCGATCCGGCCCGCGCCGCCGATATCCGCGCCGCACAGGCCGCGCTCGTCGATTACTTCCGCAGCTTGTCATATCCCCTGACCAAGGTCACCAAGGTGCGCCCCGTCGTCCTGCACCGCGACGATGTGATGGATGTCGATATCGCCGTCGACACCGGTCCGCGCGCGCCGTTCGGCCCGGTCACCGTCTCCGGCAAATCCGATATCGATCCCAAGGTCGTCCGCTCGATGATCTACATTGAACCGGGCGATCCCTATTCGCCCGCGGCGGTCGCGGCGTCACGCAAGTCGGTGCTCAAGCTGCCGGCGATCAGTTCGGTGCGCATGCGCGAGGCCAGCCGGCTCGACGCCAACGGTCAACTGCCGATCGACGCCGAAGTCACCGACCGCAAGCCGCATGTGGTCGGCCTGTCCGCGCGCTATTCGACGCTCGACGGCCCGGCGCTGCGCGCCTACTGGCAACATCGCAATCTGTTCGGCGGCGCCGAAAGCCTGCGTCTCGAAGGTGACATCTTCGTACCGCCGCGCACCAATACGCGTGCGCTCGACAACCTGAAGGACTTCGAGCTTGCCGATCTCGGCGGTCGCTTCCGCGCCAGCTTCGTCAAGCCCGGCCTCTACGGCACCCGCAACGACCTGTTGCTCGATGGCATGATCGAGCGCGACAACACCGGCGGCGACATCTTTGGCGGCTACAGCAGCAAGCGCGTGGTCGGCTCGGCCGCGATCCGCCACCGTTTCACCGACACCTTCTCGACGCAGTTCGGCGTCACCGGCGAACGTGGCACCACCAGCGACTCGCTCGGCACCGTCGATTACAGCCTGTTCGGCGTGCAGGCTGCGGTGACATATGACTCGACCGATCGGCTGCTCGATCCGACAAGGGGCATCCGCGCCACCGGCACCGTCACCGCCTACCCCGAATTTCTCGGCTCATCGGTCGGCATCGTCGAGAGCAAGGCGCAGGCGTCAACCTATTACGCGATCGATGAAGAGGCGCGTTATGTGCTGGCCGGCCGCGTCGGCCTGGGTTCGGTGTCGGGTGCTTCGCTCGGCGATATCCCCTCGACACACCGCTTCTATGCCGGCGGCGGCGGTTCGGTGCGCGGCTATCGCTTCCGCAGCCTGAGCCCGCTCGGCCCGACCGGCGAAGTGATCGGCGGCCGCAGCCTGTTCGAGGCTTCGCTCGAAGCCCGCGTCAAGATAACCGACACGATCGGCCTGGTGCCGTTCTTCGACGCCGGCGGCGCCTTCGAGCCCGCCTACCCCGACTTCAGCCAGCCGCTGCGCTACTCGGCCGGCCTCGGCCTCCGCTACTACACCGCCGTCGGCCCCATTCGTGTCGATGTCGCGATGCCGCTCAACCGGCGTCCGGGCGACAATCGCTGGGCTCTCTATATCGGCATCGGACAGGCGTTCTGATATGCAGGGACGACGCACCACTATCGGAATCGGCTTCGCTGTCTGCCTGCTCGCGGTGGGCGTGCTTCTGGTGTCAACGCTGACGGGCCGCAGCGCCGATGACGACAAGGGTCTGCTGTCGAGCTTCCTGTCGCGTGCCCTGTCGACGCCGCAGTCGCGGGTCTCGATCGGTCTGGTGCGCGGCGCGCTGCTGTCCGACTCCACCATCAGCGACATCAAGATTTCCGATCGCAACGGCGTCTGGCTCGAGATCGACAAGGTTCACCTGAACTGGACGCGCTCGGCACTGCTGTTCCGCAAGCTTCAGATCGACAAGCTCGAGATCGGCACCGTGCGCTATCTGCGCCGCGCGCTGCCGAACGAGCAACCCGAAGCGGTATCCGACGAACCGCTGTTGCCCGAGCTCCCGCTCAAAGTCGAGATCAAGGATTTCTCGCTGAAGGAACTGGCGCTCGGCGCGCCGGTCATCGGCACCGCTGCGAGCGTATCGGCAACCGGCGCCGCCACGCTCGGCAATCTGGCCGAAGGCCTCAACCTGCGCTTCGACGCCCGGCGTCTCGATGCCGGCGGCACACTGGCGGCGCGCGTCGAGCTGGTGCCGGACAGCCAGCGGCTGGCGCTCAAATTGTCGGTCGATGAACCGGCGAACGGCATCGCCGCCAACGCGCTCAATATTCCGGGCCGGCCGCCGGTCAAGCTGACCCTCGACGGCAATGGCACGCTCGATTCATTCGATGCCCAGCTCGCCTTCGCCGCCGGCGACGATATCGGCGCCAATGGCTCGGCGCAGATCCGCCGCGTCGACAAGGAACGCCGGCTGACCGTGGACATGGCCTCGCGCATCGAAGGTCTGCTGCCCGCCGTCGCCGCGCCGATTTTTGCCGGCACCACTCGGATGATCGGCAAGATCACTTTCGCCGATGCTGGCACAATCGCGATTGCGCCTCTGACCGTCGCCTCGCAAACAGCGCTGCTCGACATCAATGGCAGACTGTCGGCCGATCAGATCGCCGACATCACGATTGCCGCGCGGGCGTTGCCCAATGCCGGTGACAAAACCGCAGCCGGAAGCGCGCAGATCGGCCAACTCGCCTTCGATGGCACCATCAAGGGACCGCTGATGGGGCCGACGATCGACGCGACGCTCGACGCCCGCGATATCGCCACGCCACAGGGCAGCGCCAGTAGCGTGACCGCGAAGCTCAATGCCTCGCCGACCGGCGATGTCACCGACAAGACGACCCGCATAGGCTTCAGGGCCGATGCGCGAGCAACTGGCCTCGCGCCGCGGGATGCTGCACTCGCCCGCGCGCTCGGCGATACCTTGTCGCTCGCCGTGCGCGGCAACTGGAGCGACGGCATCGCCGATATCGCGACGGCCCGGCTGCAGACCAAAACGGCGCTGGCAAGCTTCAACGGCCGCGTCGGCGACAAGCTTGTTCAGGGGAAACTCGCCGCCGAAGCACCCGACCTCGCCCGCTTTGCCTCGCTCGCCGGCACCTCCCTGCGCGGCGCATTCAAGTTCGATGCCGACATCACCGGCGTGCCGAAAGACGGTCGCATCGAAGCGGCGCTCGATGGAAACATCACCCGCTTCGGCACCGGTATCGCCGCCATCGACGGGCTGGCCGGCGATCGCGTGACGCTCAAGGGCAAGGTATTGAAACTGCCGGCCGGCGGCTACGGCTTCGGCGATCTCAATCTTTCAGGCGCGCATGCCACGGTCAGGCTCGACGGTCAGGCCACCGTAACCGCGGCTAACATCGACGCCCGCGTCGTAATCCCTGAACTGCGCCATGCCGATGCGCGCCTCGCCGGGCGCGCCGAACTTTCGGGCAAGCTCACCGGCACCGTCGAACACCCGAACGCCGACGCCACATTGGCCGTGGCCGATGCCCGCGCGCTGGGCCGTCCGATCTCGCGCCTTGCCATTGCGCTCAACGCGACCGAGCTCACCGGTCTGATCGATGCTCGCGCCAAATTGTCGGGCAGCGTCGACAACAAACCTGCCGAAGGCGCCATGCATTTTGCAAAACAGCAGAATGGCGCCTGGCTGCTCAACGATGTCGACCTGCGTGTCGGCTCAGTCCGCGTCAATGGCGGCGTCACCCTCACCGCCGAGCAACTGGCCAGTGGACGCCTGACTTTCGATGCGGGCAATCTCGACGACCTGTCGCCGCTGGCTCTGACCAAACTAGCGGGACAACTGCGCGCCGAGGCGTCTCTTGACGCCGCCAATGGTGGGCAGGACATCGCGCTTCAGGCCACCGCGCGCGGCGTGAAAGCCGGCGCGACGTCGGTCGGCCAACTCGACGCCGACCTGCGCGCCACCGATGTCTATCGCAAGCCGATGATCGACGGCCATGTCTCGATCGATCGCGCCAATATTGCCGGCGAAGAGTTCGCACAGGTGCAACTGACCGCCACCGGCGCATCCGGTGCGAGCGACATCGCCCTCACCGCGCAGGCGCGCGGCTTTGCCCTCGATGCCCGAGGCCGACTGATTGCCGGCGACAACGTCAGTCTTGAATTGGCGCGGCTGAGCGCCACACGCGACAAGCGTCGCATCGCCCTTACGCAGCCGGCCACGCTGACGTTGCGCGGCAACGGCGTCGATATTCGCTCTCTTATCCTTTCGCTCGATCGTGGCCGGCTCAGCGTCGACGGCCGCGCTGGCGGTACCTACGACCTGACGATCAAGGCGCAGACGGTGCCGCTGTCGATCGCCGACGTGTTCATGCCCAAGCTCGGTCTGTCCGGCACGCTGGATGGCGACGCCCGCGTGACCGGGACTAAGGATGCACCGACTGGGCAATGGTCGCTGCGTATTGACAATCTGGTAGCGCGGCAGACCCGCGATGCCGGGTTGCCGCCGATCGACGTGCAAGCCACGGGACAGCTTGCCGACGGCAGAACCAGCGTCAACGGCACAATCGGTGCGAAGGGCGCCGGAACCATTCGCGTCAATGGCGCAATGCCGCTCGCAGGCAACGGGCTCGACCTCACCGCCAAAGGCAACGTCAATATCGGCGTCGCCGATCGTTTTCTCGCGGCAAGCGGTCGCCGGGTCGCAGGCTCCGCCGCGATCGATCTCAAGATTGCCGGCAGCCTGCAGCAGCCGCGCATCGACGGCAGCGCCACCGTCAGCGGCGCGAGCTACAGCGATGCGCTCATGGGCATCCGTTACACGAATATCGCGGCACGCCTTGTCGCGCGTGGCGACGATGTCCGCATCGAGCGCTTCTCGGGACAGACACCGAACGGCGGCACCATCACCGCGCAAGGCTCGGTCGCGATCGACCCGGCCGCCGGCTTCCCCGGCGACGTCAAGATATCGGCGCGTCACGCCAAACTCATCGAGAACGACATCTACAGCCTCGTCGCCAACATGGCGGTGTCGCTGTCCGGGCCCTTGGCGCGAAACCCGTCCATCGCCGGCAAGATCGATGTGGTCTCGCTCGATGTTACCGTGCCGGAGCGGCTGCCTTCGACACTCAGTCCGATTCCGGGAACAGTTCATGTCGGCGCGCCGCCGCAGGCGGCCGCCCGCCTTGCCGCTCAAGCGCGCGCCCGCGCTCGCGCCAGCCGCGCACCGCCCTTCGATGCCACGCTCGATCTGACGATTACCGCACCCAATCGCGTCTTCGTGCGCGGTCGTGGCATCGACGCCGAACTCGGCGGCGATCTCAGGCTGCGCGGCCGGCTGTCGGATCCACAGACCGTCGGCGCCTTCGAGTTGCGGCGCGGCCGCATGTCGATCGCCGGTACGCGGCTCGATTTCACCGAAGGCCGTATCGTCTTCACCGGCGACCTCACGCCCGACCTCGATTTCAAGGCGCAGACCCAGGCGAGCGACGTCACGGCGATCATCGCCGTCAGCGGCCCGGCGAGCGAGCCGCAGTTCACCTTCAGCTCGCAGCCCGACCTGCCGCAGGACGAAGTGCTGTCGCGCATCCTGTTCTCGAAAGCGAGCGGAGGCCTCTCCGCCATTCAGGCACTTCAACTGGCACAGGTCGCGGCGCAATTCTCCGGCGGAGGCGGCCCCGACGTGTTCGAGCGCGTGCGCAAGTCGCTCGGCGTCGATAGCCTGGATGTGTCGGTTGGCAGCAGCGGCAATCCCACCGTCGGCATTTCGCGCTCGATCAACCGCCGCCTCAGCGTCGGCGTCAAAACCGGCACTGAAGCCAATGACAGCGGCGTCACCGTCGATTTCGACGTCACGCGACACATCCGCCTCAAGGGCGAGGCAGATGCCCAAGGCGGCACGGCAGTTGGCGCTGGTGTGGAGTGGGAATACTAGGCCGGCCCGGCGTCAGGAATCGCTCCCTCCGCGAATTCATCAAAATGAGTTTTCTTGACTGTTCCGCCTACTGTTTCTTATGTAATATCAGTGGGTTTTCACCGCTACTTCGCAGGCCGGGATGTCGTCAGCGTTGGGTATCATTCATGGGACGTTCGGCCGTGTCGCGTTGCTCGACATGGACCGTTCGCTCGTGCGGCACGCGCATCCTCACTGCCATGTGCTGATCAAGGCGGAGGGTGCCGACACCCAGTTTGCGGTCGGCGATCATCTCGTGCAACTCACCGACTCCCAGGCCGTGCTGATCAACACCTGGGAGCCGCACGCCTACGTCCATTATCCCGAGCGGCCGCGCACCATCATCCTGGCGCTTTATATCGAGCCCGAATGGCTGAAGATCTTCCGTCCGAACTGGGCGGCGAGCGGCGCGCCTGGATTCTTCGAAAAGCCGGCCGGAGAATTGTCGCCGCGCATCCGGCGCCTGTCCATGGATCTGGCGGCGATGATGCTCGCGAATCCCGGCGCCGGGGCCGAGCAGGAACAACTGCTGTCCGATCTGATGATCTCGGTGATCGAGCGATTTACGCCGTGGCGGACGCTCTCGCGCAGCCTTGCCGACATCGAGCGCAACCGCGACCGGTTCGACTGGCGCATTCGCCGCGCCGTAATGCTGATGCGGGCCGAGCCGCAGCGCGCGAGCGACGTCGATGCGCTGGCGCGCGAAGCCGGCCTGTCGCGCGCGCATTTCTACCGCTTGTTCGAGCGCTCCACGCGCATGACGCCGCACGTCTATCTCAACCTGCTGCGCATGGAGCTGGCGGTGGAATCCGTCGTGCACAGCAACCACAGCTTCGCCGTGGTCAGCGACCGGCTCGGCTTCAGCGCGCCCGGGCATTTTACCCGCTTCTTCCGCGATCACGCCGGCGTGACACCGAGCGAGTTCCGCCAGGTCGCGCGCATGGGCCCGCCGGTCGGCGCCTGACCCTCGCCAAATGAGATTCCTCGGTAAGCCGTGAGACGGATCGGCATCGTCAGCCTTGGGCGACCGTGAAAGCTTCCCCGGCGCGCCAGTTCAAGAGCGCGTCCGAGGGATCGTCCGGCAATGTCCGCCGCCAATAGCAGCACCCAGTGGTGCGGCCAGTCAGTTGAACGCGTCGAAGACGCCGCGCTGCTGACAGGCCGCGGGCGCTTTATCGACGATCTGGCGACCAAGCCCGGCACGCTGCACGCCGCCATCCTGCGCTCGCCGCACGGCCATGCCCGCCTCGCCGCCATCCGCACCGACGCCGCGCGCGCGCTGCCCGGCATTGCCGCCGTGCTGACCGGCGACGACATCCGCAAGCTGTCGGCGAGCCTCGTCGTCGGCGTCAAAGCGCCGGTCGAATGCTGGCCGATCGCCACCGATCGCGTGCGCTATGTCGGCGAGCCGGTGGCCGTGGTCGTGGCGACGAGCCGCTATATCGCCGAAGACGCGCTCGATCTCATCGAGGTCGATTACGACACGCTGCCGGCGATCGTCGATCCGGTCGCGGCGCTCAATCCAACCCAGCCCGTGCTGCATGACGGCCTCAAGTCCAACCTCGCCAGCGAACGCACCTTCCGTTACGGCGAACCCGAAGAGGCCTTCACGGAAGCCGCGCATCGCATCGCCGTCACCATCCGCTATCCGCGCAATTCCTGCACGCCGATGGAGACCTACGGCCTCGTCGCCGAATACGACCCCGGCGAGGACGCTTACGACGTGCTCGCCAACTTCATGGGCCCTTTCAGCCTGCATGCGGTGATGGCGCGAGCGCTCAAAGTGCCGGGCAACCGCTTCCGCCTGCGCACGCCGCCGGATTCCGGCGGCAGCTTCGGCGTCAAGCAGGGCGTCTTTCCCTATATCGTTCTGATGGGCGTCGCCGCCCGCGTCACCGGGCAACCGGTGAAATGGATCGAGGATCGCCTCGAGCATCTCGCCGCCTCCGTGTCGGCGACCAATCGTGTCACGACGCTCAAGGCCGCCGTCGATTCCGACGGCCGCGTGCGCGCGCTTGACTGGGACCAGCTTGAGGATGTCGGCGCCCACATCCGCGCGCCCGAGCCGGCCACGCTCTATCGCATGCATGGCAACCTCACCGGCGCCTACGACATCCGCCACGTTTCGGTGCGCAATCGCGTCGTGCTCACCAACAAGACGCCGACGGGGTTGAACCGCGGCTTCGGCGGCCCGCAGGTCTATTACGCGCTGGAGCGGCTGATGCAGCGCATCGCCGTCGAACTGAAGCTCGATCCGGTCGAGGTGATCCGCCGCAATCTGATCCCGTCGGGCGCCTTCCCCTATCGTACCGCGACCGGCGCGCTGCTCGACTCCGGCGATTACGTCAAAGCCTTCGGCCTTGCGCTGCAGGACGGCGGATTCGCCGAGTTGCGCCAACGCCAGGCCACAGCGCGCGCCGAAGGCCGCCTTTACGGCATCGGCCTCACCGCCGCGGTCGAGCCCAGCGTCTCCAACATGGGTTACATCACCACCGTGCTGACGCCGGACGAGCGCCGCAAGGCCGGGCCGAAGAACGGCGCGCAGGCGACGGCCACCATCTCGCTCGATCCGCTCGGCGGCGTCACCGTTCATGTCTCCTCGGTGCCGCAGGGCCAGGGTCATCGCACCGTGCTGGCGCAGATCGTCGCCGACGATCTTGGTCTCAAGCCGTCAGACATCCGTGTCGTCACCGATTTCGACTCCGCGCGTGACGCCTGGTCAATCGCCTCCGGCAACTATTCCAGCCGCTTCGCCGCCGCGGTCGGCGGCGCCGCCAAGCTCGCCAGCGGCAAGATCAAGGCGAAGCTGGCGCGCACGGCCGCCGCGCAGCTCAATGTCGCCGCCGATGACATCGAGTTCGCCGGCGGCAAAGTGCGGGCACGCGGCAATCCGGACAACGCCCTTCCGTTCTCGCGGCTTGCCGCCACCAGCCACTGGTCGCCGGGTCTCGTGCCGGAGGAGAACCAGGCGCTGCGCGAGACCGCTTTCTGGTCGCCGACGCAACTCACGGCGCCGACCGAAGGCGACGAGATCAATTCCTCGCTCTGCCATGGCTTCATCTTCGACTTCTGCGGCGTCGAGATCGACCGCGTCACCGGCGCGGCGCGCATCGACAAATACGTCACGATGCACGACTGCGGCACCATCCTGCATCCCGGCATGGTCGCCGGCCAGGTGACCGGCGGCTTCGCCCACGCGGTCGGCGCTGCGCTGTATGAGGAATACGCCTACGGCGACGACGGCAGCTTTCTCACCGGCACCTTCGCCGACTACCTCGTGCCGACGACGATGGAAGTCCCGGCGCCGGTGATCCTGCACTACGAGACGCCATCGCCCTTCACGCCGCTCGGCGCCAAAGGCGTCGGCGAAGGCAACTGCATGTCGACGCCGGTGTGCCTTGCCAACGCGGTCGCCGATGCGCTCGGCCTCGACGCCATCGACCTGCCGCTGACGCCGGCGAAGCTGGCCGCGCATATCCACGGCGCGGAAAGCACGCCGCCGCAACAGGAACGGCCTGCCCTGGCGGCCGGCAAAGGCCGCGCGCTGCACGGCGCCGGCGAGGCGCATGTCAACGCGTCGGCGGACGCCGTCTGGCGGATGCTGCTCGACCCCAACACCCTTGCCACGATCATTCCCGGCGCCCACGGCGTCGAGAAACTCTCCGACACGCATTTCCGTGCCGACGTTACGCTCGGCGTCGGCCCGGTCACCGGCCGCTACAAGGCCGACATCAGACTTTCCGATCTCGATGCCCCGCGCGCGGTCACGCTCACCGGCATCGTCACCGGCGCGCTGGGCGATGCCCGCGGCGCCGGCCGCATCACCCTGACGCCGGACGAAGCCGGCACCAGGGTCGCCTACGACTATGACGCCGCGATCGGCGGCAAGGTCGCTTCCATCGGCGGCCGCCTGCTCGACGGCGCCGCGAAGGTCGTCATCCGGCAATTCTTCGCGGCTTTGGTTCGTCACACCGGCGGCGCGCCGGCCAAACGCGGTCTGTTCGCCCGCCTGTTCGGGAGGGACACATGAAGCCCGCCCGCTTCGATTACATCCGCGCCGCCGATCTCGCCGAGGCGCACGACGCGCTTGCCGAATACGGCAACGATGCGCGCGTCATCGCCGGCGGCCAGACCTTGATGCCGATGCTGTCGATGCGCCTGGTGCGGCCGAAGGTCGTCGTCGACATCATGCACCTGCCGGCGTTGCGCGGCATCGAGGCCGGCGGCAACGGCATCCGCATCGGCGCCGGCGTTCGTCAAGCTGAGCTGCTGGCCTGGCCCGGCCTCGCCGAGCACTTGCCACTGCTCAACGCCGCCCTGCCCTGGGTCGGCCACGCGCAAACGCGCAGCCGCGGCACCGTGTGCGGTTCCGCCGCCCATGCCGATCCCAGCGCCGAAATTCCGCTCTGCCTGCTGGCGCTCGGCGCCACCATCGAACTGTCATCGCGCCGCGGCCGCCGCCGCGTCCCGGCCGCCGATTTCTTCACGGGCATGATGACGACGGCGCGCGCCGAGAATGAACTGATCGAGGCTGTGCACATTCCGGGCAAGCAGGCCGGCTCCGGCTGCGCGTTCAAGGAATTCGGCCGCCGCCATGGCGATTTCGCCATCGTCGCCTGCGCCGCGATCGTCACGGCGGCCAGTGTCCGCCTCGCGGTCGGCGGCGTCGCCGACAAACCCGTATTGCGCGACTTCGCCATAGACGACGGCAAGCCACTCGACGAAGCGCTCGATGCCTTCGCCTGGGCGCTCGACGCGCGTGACGACTTGCATGCCACCGGACGCTATCGCCGCGAACTGGTGCGCCAGATGGGCCGCGACACCATCGAGGAGGCGCGCCGATGCCACGCTTGACCGCCGGCGAGCGCCACACCGTGCGCTTCACCCTCAACGGCCGCGCCGTCGAAGCGCAGGCCGAGCCGCGCATGCTGCTCACCGATTTCCTGCGCCATGAGCTGGGCGCAACCGGCACGCATGTCGGCTGCGAGCACGGCGTCTGCGGCGCCTGCACGGTCGAAATCGACGGCGTGCCGGCGCGCTCCTGCCTCACGCTGGCGGTGCAGACCGACGGTGCATCGATCCGCACGGTGGAAGGCCTCGCCCCCGAACCTGGGCGGCTGTCGGTGCTGCAGGAGGCATTCCGCCGCCACCACGCCTTGCAATGCGGCTTCTGCACCGCCGGCATCCTGATGTCGCTCGACAACTATCTGCGGCGGCAGCCGAACCCGAGCGAACACGAGCTGCGCGAATTTCTCGGCGGCCACATCTGCCGCTGCACTGGTTACGTCCCAATCGTGGCCGCGGCCATGGATGCGGCAAGAAGACTGCGGGAGTCCCCTTCCGATGTTTGATCTCGGCAACAGCTTTCTCGGCAGCGTGGAGCGCGCACCCGAAGCGCTCGCCATCGTCGATGGCGATGTGCGCCTCACTTACGCCGAATGGTACGCCCGCATCTCATCCATCGTCGCGGCGTTCGACGAACTCGGTCTGATGCCGGGCGACCACGTCGTCACCGTGCTGCAAAACCGCTGGGAAGCCGCCACCCTCCATTGGGCCAGTCAGTTCGCCGGCATCGTCATCACGCCGGTCAACTGGCGCTCGAAGGCCGACGAAATCGACTTCTGCGTCGAAAACTCCGAGGCCAAGGCCGTGGTGTTCGAGGCGGTGTCCGCCGAGGCCACCCGCCTCTCCGCCGAGGCCGGGTTGCGGATCCGCATTGCGCTCGATGTCGCGCAGGATGACGAAGTGAAATTCGGCGCCATGTTTGAGCGCAAGGCGGCGCCCGCCCAGCCGCGCGTCGGCGCCGATGCCTGGTCGGTGATGCTCTACACCTCCGGCACCACCGCCAAGCCAAAGGGCGTGCCGCGCCGCCAGCGCGCCGAGCGCGCCGCCGCGATCGCGCATGTCGCACAGAACCAATACGCCAGTGGCGAACGCACCCTCGGCGTCATGCCGCTCTATCACACCATGGGTGTGCGCTCGTTGCTTGCCATGTCGCTGATCGGCGGCACCTTCGTCTGTCTGCCACGTTTCGATGCCGTCAGGGCGCTGGAGCTGATCGAGGCCGAGAAGATCACCAACCTCTATCTGGTGCCGACGCTCTATCACGACCTGGTGCATAACGACTTCTTCGCCCGGACGAACATTGCCTCGGTGCGCAAGCTCGGCTTCGCCGGCGCGTCGATGACCGACGGGCTGTTGAAGGAGCTGAACGCCGCCTTCAAACCGGACCTGTTCGTCAATCACTATGGCTCGTCGGAGATCTACACCTTCACCGTCGATCAGAACGCGCCGAAGAAGCCCGGCTCGGCCGGCCGGGCCGGCATCAACCAGCGCATTCGCGTCGTGAAGCTCAACGCCGTCGGCCCGGATGACGCGGCGGACGTCGGCGAGGAAGGCGAGATCATCGCCCACCTCGCCAGCGACGAAGCCTTCGAAGGCTACTGGCGCCGTCCGGAATCGGACGCCAAGGCGCTGCGTCAGGGTTGGTACTTCACCGGCGACACCGGCTACGTCGACAAGGACGGCGACCTGTTCGTCACCGGGCGCGCGGACGACATGATCATCACCGGCGGCGAGAACGTCTCGCCCGTGGAGATCGAAAGCTGCCTGTCGCTGCATCCGGCCGTGTCGGAAGTGGCCGTGGCCGGCCTGCCGCACGAGCGCTGGGGCAAGATCATCGCCGCCTTCATCAAGCGCCAAGGCCCGGTCACCGGCGAAGAGCTCGACGAGTTCTGCCGCACCTCCGGGCTCGCCAACTTCAAGCGTCCGCGCCAGTACGTCTTCGTCAACGAAATCCCGAAATCACCGGTCGGAAAGCTCCTGCGCCGCAAGCTGGTGGCAGGCGAGTTCGCGCCCGAAGGTCAACAAGGAACTGCAGCATGAGCGTTATGTCTTTTCCCGATCCGCGTCTGGCCAAGCTCAACGGCTTTTCGGTCGAATTCAACGAAGCCAAGCAGCGTGCGGACATCGTCCTGCACCGGCCGCCCCTCAACGTGATCGAAATGCCGCAGCGCGACCAGCTCCGCCTGGTGTTCGAAGCGCTCGACGAGGACGAGCGGGTGCGCGTCATCGTGCTGCGCGCGGTCGGCGAGCACTTCTCGTCCGGCGGCAACATCAAGGGCTTCATGGAAGCCTCACCCGAGCACGTCTCGAAGCTTGCCTGGAATATCGCGGCGCCGGCGCGCTGCTCTAAGCCGGTGATCGCCGCCAACCGCGGTTACTGTTTCGGCGTCGGCTTCGAAATCTCGCTCGCCTGCGATTTCCGCATCGTCTCGGAGACCTGCCAGTACGCCCTGCCCGAACAGAAGCTCGGCCAGATTCCCGGCTCCGGCGGTTCCGCTCGTCTGCAGAAGATGGTCGGCATCACCCGCACCAAGGACATCGTGATGC
This sequence comes from Pseudolabrys sp. Root1462, assembly GCF_001426945.1. Taxonomy (GTDB): domain Bacteria; phylum Pseudomonadota; class Alphaproteobacteria; order Rhizobiales; family Xanthobacteraceae; genus Pseudolabrys. The sequence continues at coordinate 2,466,529 of NZ_LMFS01000001.1, forward strand.
GCTCGAAGCGCATACCCGGCAAGCAGGCCTATGAGTGGGGCGTCGCCACCGAATGCGTGGCCGACGACAAGCTGGAAGCCGCCACCGACGCGCTGGTGGACGAGTTGCTGACGTTCTCGCCGATCGCACAGCGCACCGCCAAGAAACTGCTCAACGACACGGAAGATTCCACGCTCGCTATCGCCATCGAGCTGGAGGGGCACTGCTACAGCCGTCTGCGGCAGTCACACGACTTCAAGGAAGGCGTCGAGGCCTTCCACGCCAAGCGGCCGGCGAAATTCTCCGGCACCTGAACGGCCACGACAGCGGCAGCCGCCGCAACAACAACACCCAAGGGAGGATGACGATGACTTACAAGACGACGATGATGGCAGCCCTGCTCGCCGCGACCGCGCTCAGCGGCGCGCAGGCCGCGGATCCGATCAAGATCGGCGTGGTGACGCCGCTGTCCGGCACCTATGCCGGCATCGGCCAGCAGGTGCGCTGGGGCCTCGAACTCGCCACCAAGGAAGTCAATGCCGCCGGCGGCATCGCCGGGCGTCAGGTCGAACTGATCTTCGAGGACGAGGAAGCCAACCCCGCCGTCGCCGTGCAGAAGGCCGACAAGCTGTTCCAGGTGAACAAGGTCGACTTCCTCACCGGCACGGTGAATTCCGGCTCGACCCTCGCCGTCGGCCAGGTCGCCGAGCGCGCCGGCAAGCTGATCGCCACCACGGTCTCCTTCGCCGACTCCATCACCACCGACAAGTGCTCGCCCAACGTATTCCGCGTCAATGCCCGCGCCGGGCAGCAGTCGGCGGCGCTGGCGGTCTGGCTGTCGAAGGACAAGCCGAAGGCCAACGTGTTCTATCTCGGCCCGGACTATGAGATGGGCCGCTCGACGGTCGCCGCCTTCAAGTCGGCCGCCGAGAAGGTCGGCGCCACGTCGTCCGGCGAGGTGTTCGCGCCGCTCGACAGCAAGGACTACACTCAGTATTTCGGCCAACTCCGCTCGGCCAGGGCCCAGGTGCTCTACACCTCGGTCGCCGGCAACGATACCGTGCGCCTGCTGACCCAGATGCAGGAGTTCGGACTTCTCACCAACCTCACCGTGGTCGGCGCCTCCGGCACCGTGACGGCGCAGAACCTGCCGGCCATCGGCAAGGCGGCGGAAGGCTTCGTCACCGGCGTCGGCTATTCGGCGCAGATCGACACGCCGGAGAACAAGAAGTTCGTCGCGGCCTTCCAGGCGGCGAACAAGATGGACCCGGATCTCTACGGCGCCGACTCCTACGGGCTGATCTACGCCTACAAGGCGGCGGTGGAGAAAGCCGGTTCGACCGACACCGACAAGGTGCGCAAGGCGCTCGAGGACCTCAAGTGGCAGACGCCGCAGGGCGAGAAGACCCTGCGCGCCGGCGACCACCAGGCGATCCAGACCATGTACGTCGTCCGCGTCACCGGCGGCAAGTTCATGACCGTGGGTCAGGTTTCCGGCGACGATGCTATCGGCCCCGACGCCTGCCCCCGCTTCTAGGGCGATCATGATCAACGCACACGAGGTCCGATAATGTCCACGGCGATCGAATATTTTCAGTTCGTACTGGCGCCGCAGATGCTCATCGGCCTCGTGCTCGGCGTCGCGGTCATCTTGGTGGCGTTGGGCCTGACCATCATCTTCGGTCTGCTCGACGTCATCAACATGTCGCACGGCGAGTTCTACGCGCTCGGCGCCTTCATCGCGCTGGCGCTCGGCTCGATCGGACTGCCGTTCTGGCTGCTCGTGATCCTTGTCCCGCTGGTGATGCTGCCGATCGGCTACGTCGTCGAGCGGGGCCTCATCCAACGCGTCTTTCATAGCAGCGAGCGTCACGTCACGACGCTCCTGCTCACCTTCGGGCTTGGGCTGGTAATGGAAGATGCCTTCCGGCTCGTGTTCGGACCCAACCCTCACAAACCGGAAACGCCGATTCCCGGGGCGATCGATGTCTTCGGCGTGTTTCTGCCGCTCTATCGCCTGTTCCTCATCGTCGGCGGCGCGGTGATCGTCGCGTTGGTGGCTGTGGTCGTCTATCGCACGCGGTTGGGGGCCATGGTGCGCGCTGCCGCATTCGACCGGCATATGGCGGCTTCGCTCGGCGTCCCGGTGCAGCACGTCTATGCCGGCGCCTTTGCCTTCGGCGTCGCCCTTGCCGGATTGGCCGGCGTGCTGCTGGCGCCGATCTATTCCGTGTTCCCCACGATGGGGCGCGATTTCATTCTAATGGCCTTCACCGTCGTCATCGTCGGCGGCATGGGCTCGATTGCCGGCGTAGTCGTCGCCGGGCTCTTGCTTACTCAAGTCCAGGCGATCTCCTCGCTTTATATTTCGCCGGTGTGGTCCGACCCGATCGTGTTCGGAATCATGGTGATCATGCTGATGGTGCGCCCTCAGGGACTGTTCGGACGGCTCGGCCATGGCTGACGCACTCACCAGATCGATGCGCGCGAGCCACGTGCTGGTGGCGATCCTCGTCGTTGCGTCGCTGATCTTCGCCGCCGTCGGCGTCGCCAAGGGCGACACATTCTATCTGCGTCTCGGCACCGAGGCGCTGATCTTTGCCGGACTTGCCCTGTCGGTCGATATTTTGCTCGGCTACACCGGGCTTCTGTCGCTCGGCCAGGCGCTCTATTTCGGGCTCGGCGCTTACGTCTCGGCGCTTGTTCTGATGGTGACGCCGTCGTTCTGGGCGGCGATGGGGGGTGCCTTCGCCGCCGCCGTCGTCGTCGGCGTCGTCGGCGGCGTCATCGCCAACCGGGTGCGCGGCGTCTATTTTGCCCTGATCACCTTCGGCATGGCGCAGGTCGCCGCCAAGGTCGTCTACAACATGCGCTCGCTCGGCGCCTCCGACGGGCTGATCGGCGTGCCGATCATCAATGTCAATTTCGGCTTCGCCGCGATTTCCAGCGCCTCACCGGCCGGCTTCTTCCTGTTCACGCTCGCCTTCATCATCATCCTCTACGCCCTCGCCGCCTATCTGCTCGATACGCCGTTCGGCCGCCTTTTGATCGCGCTGAAGGCGAATGAACGGCGCGTGCCCTTCCTCGGCTACGACACGGTGACGCCGCGGCTGATGGCCTATGTTATCGCCGCAGTCATCGCTGCGCTGTCCGGCGCGCTTTACCCGATGTTGCGCGGCTTCGTGTCGCCGGAATTGCTGTTCTTCTCGACCTCCGGCAATGCCGTCATCACCGTGGTCACCGGCGGCGTCGGCACGCTGATCGGCGCGCTCTATGGCGGCATCCTGCTGACGCTCCTGAAATCGGTGATCGGCAGCTATACCGAACATCACCTCGTCGTCATCGGGCTGCTGTTCATGGGCGCGGTGATCTTCCTGCCGCGCGGACTGATGGGCATCGTGCGGCCCGCCATCGAGCGGCTTTTGGCGCGGAGGACGAAGTCATGACGGCGCCCGTCCTCGAAGTACGCGGCCTGTCCGTCAGTTTCGGCGGCCTGCGCGCCGTCGACAATGTCAGCTTTGCCGTCGCGCGAAACCGCGTCACCACCGTCATCGGCCCGAATGGCGCCGGCAAGTCGACCTTGTTCAACCTGATTTCCGGTGCCGTGCGGCCGGTGGCTGGACAGGTGCTGATCGACGGCACCGAGCACACCGGCCAGGCGCCGAACCGCCTTCAGGCCGCGGGGCTTGCCCGCTCATTCCAGATCACCAATCTGTTCTTCGAACTGTCGGTCGCCGAAAACCTGCGGCTGGCCGCGCAGATTCTGGAGCCGATGCGCATGGCGCTGCGACCCGTGGCCGCCAGCCGCGCCGCGCAGGAGCGCGTGGACGAACTGCTGCGGCGCTTCGATCTCGACGCCAAGCGCGCCATGCCCGTATCGAAGCTGTCGCACGGCGAGCAACGACGCCTGGAAGTGGCCGTCGCGCTGGCCGGCAAGCCGAAGATCCTGCTGCTCGACGAACCCACCCAAGGCATGAGCCACGGCGACACGGCCGACACGGCCCATCTCATCAAATCGCTGGCCAGCGATGTCACCGTGCTGCTGATCGAGCACGACATCGGTCTGGTCATGAGCCTGTCGGACACGGTGATCGTCATGCACCAAGGCAGGAAACTCGCCGAGGGGACGCCCGACGCCGTGCGCGGCAATGCGGACGTTCAATCGGCCTATTTTGGGCACGCGTGATTCATGCTCACCGTCAGCAACCTGCACACCTACTACGGCACCAGCCACATCATTCAGGGCATCGACCTCGAGGTAGAAAAGGGAGCCGTCATCGGCGTGTTCGGCCGCAACGGCGTCGGCAAATCGACGCTACTGAAGACCCTCGCCGGCTGGATCAAGCCGGCGCAGGGCGAGATCGTTTTCGATAATGAACGCCTCAACGGCCGGACTGCGGATCACGTCGCCCGCAAGGGCATCGGCTTTGTGCCGGAAGATCGGCGCATCTTTCCCGGCCTCACCGTCGAAGAGAACCTTACGCTCGGCTTCCTGCAGGTGCCGCGGCGTTCGAGCGCCGGCAACACCGCCGCCCTGCGCCGCATTTACGAGCGCTTCCCGCGCCTCGCCGAACGGCGCAACCAGCATGGCACAACACTGTCCGGCGGCGAGCAGCAGATGCTGGCCATGGCACGCGTCATGATTGGCGAGCCCCGCCTGTTGCTGATCGACGAGCCGAGCGAGGGCCTGGCGCCGATGATCGTCGCCGATCTCTTTGCTATCATCGGCGAAATGAAAGAATCCGGCTGCACCATCCTGCTGGTGGAGCAGAACGTCCACGAGGCGCTGAAGGCCTGCGACCGGTTCATCGTCATCGAACGCGGCAGGATCGTGCTGAGCGGCAACGCCGCTGTCGAAGACGACCGCAACAAGCTGATGGCTGCCATCACCTTCTAGCCCGACATTCGCTCCGCGTGGAATGATCCGGGAGATGTGCCGACCGCGACGGCCTAGGCGTCACTCTTTGGGACTTCGGGCCGACGCCAGCCGAAGATGCGGCGCACCACGACGAACAGAAGCGGCACGAAGAAGATGCCAAGGACAGTCGCCGCGATCATGCCGCCCATGACGCCGATACCGATGGCATTCTGCGCGCCGGACCCCGCGCCGCTTGCCAGGGCGAGCGGCGTCACGCCGAGAATGAAGGCCAGCGACGTCATCACGATCGGTCGCAGGCGCTGACGCGCCGCGTCGATGGTCGCCTCCACCAGCGACGCACCGGCGTCGATGCGTTGGATGGCAAATTCAACGATGAGAATCGCGTTCTTCGCCGCAAGGCCGATGGTCGTCAGCAGGCCGACCTTGAAATAGACGTCGTTGCTCTGCCCGAACAGCTTAGCCGCCAGCAGCGCTCCGAAGATGCCGATGGGCACGGCGAGCATGATGGCAAACGGCGTCGACCAGCTCTCATACAGGGCGGCAAGACAGAGAAAGACGACCAAGGCCGAAATCACGTAAAGCGCGGTCGCCTGGCTGCCCGACAGCTTTTCCTGCGCCGACAGTCCGGTCCATTGGTGACCATAGCCAGGCGGCAGCTCCCCCACGATCCTGTCGATCTCGTCCATTCCGTCGCCCGAGCTGACACCTGCCGCGGCTTCTCCCTGAATTTCCACGGCCGCCGAACCGTTGTATCGCTCGAGCCGCGGCGAACCGAAGGTCCAGCGCCCGGAGGCAAAAGCCGAGAAAGGCACCATGCCGCCGGTGCCGTTTCGGACATACCACCTGCCAAGATCGGACGGCTGCATGCGCGACGCCGCATCCCCTTGCAGATACACTTTCTTGATCCGGCCGCGGTCGATGAAATCGTTGACGTAGCTGCTGCCCCACGCAGTCGACAGCGTATCGTTGATATCGGCCAGGCCGACGCCGAGCGCGCTCGCCTTCTCCTGATCGATATCGACAGAATATTGCGGCTCGTCTTCCTGACCGTTCGGCCGCGCATTGGCGATCAATTTGCTCTTCGCCGCTGCCGCGAGGATCTGATTTCGAGCCGCGATCAGCTTTTCATGGCCGGCGCCGTTGATGTCCTGCAGATAGAAATCGAAGCCGTTCGAATTGCCCAGGCCCTGAATAGCCGGCGGCGCCAGCGCGAAAGCCTGGCCGTCCTTGATCGAACGGAATGCCATCATGGCTCGCCCGGCCACAGCACTGGCTGACAACCGCTTGTCCTTACGCAGATCGAAATCCTTCAGGCGGATGAACGCCAGGCCGACATTTTGCCCCTGCCCGCCGAAGCCGAAGCCCGCGGCGGTGAATACACCTTCGACCGCATCCTTCTCCTGATTGAGAAAGTGATCCCGTACCTGCGCCAGCGCCCGCAGCGTTCGGTCCTGCGTCGCGCCAACCGGAAGCTGCACGCTGGTGATCAGAATGCCTTGGTCCTCCTCCGGCAGGAAGGAACTGGGCAAGCGCGAGAACAGAAATACGACGCCGACGATGATCAAGACAAAGGCCACGCCATATCGCACCGGTCGCGACACGATGCCGTGAGCGCCGCGGCGGTAGGCATCGGCGCTGCGCTCGAAATTCCGATTGAACCACCCGAAGAAGCCCTTCTTGGCGGCCGGGGAATCGTTGCGGCGCAGGATCGTGGCGCACAGGGCCGGCGTCAGTATCAGCGCGACAAGCACCGACAAGATCATCGCCGACACGATGGTGACCGAGAATTGACGGTAGATCACGCCGACCGAGCCGCCGAAAAAGGCCATTGGCACGAACACCGCCGATAGTACCGTGGCGATACCGACCAACGCGCTGACGATCTGGTCCATCGAGCGCCGCGTAGCCTCAGGGGCGTCGAGGTGCTCTTCTTCCATCACGCGCTCGACGTTCTCGACCACAACGATCGCGTCATCGACCAACAGGCCGATCGCCAGCACCATGGCGAACATGGTCAGGGTGTTGATGGAATAGCCAAGGACGCCAAGGACGCCGAAGGTGCCCAGCAGAACGACCGGAACGGCAAGCGTCGGGATGATCGTCGCCCTGATGTTCTGCAGAAACAGGAACAGCACGACGAAAACAAGAACAATGGCTTCGATCAGCGTTTTGACGACGTCCTGGATCGAGAGCCGAACGAACGGGGTCGTATCATAAGGATAGACGACTTCTACACCCTGCGGGAACGTCGAGGATAACTGCTTGATGGTCTTCTGCACGGCTTCGGCGGTGCTGATCGCGTTAGCGCCGGTCGCGAGATTGATCGCAAGGCCCGCCGCCGCCTTTCCGTTATAGGCGGCGCTGGTGGTGTAGCTTTCCGCCCCCAGCTCAATCGTCGCCACGTCGTTAAGCCGGATCAGCGAGCCGTTGGTCGCGCTCTTTAGAATGATGTTGCGGAACTGCTCCGGCGTCTGCAACCGGCTGCGTGCGGTGACCGTCGCGTTGAGCTGCTGACCCTTGACCGCAGGCAGACCGCCGAGCTGGCCGGCCGACACCTGGGTGTTCTGGGCCTCGAGGGCGGCCTTGATGTCGCTGGCCATCAGCGCGTATTTGGCCATTTTGTCGGGGTCCATCCAGATACGCATCGCGTATCCGGAGCCGAACAACTGGGTGTCACCCACGCCCTCGACCCTCTTGATCGTGTCGTTCAGCGTGCCGGAGACATAGTCGGCGAGATCGGTCGAATTCAGCTTGCCGTCCGTCGAGACGAAACCGATGACCATCAAAAAGCCGGTCGACGACTTGGTGACCGAAATGCCACTGTTCTGCACGCTTTGCGGCAAAAGCGCCGTTACAAGCTGCAGCTTGTTCTGCGTCTGCACTTGCGCGGTGTCGGGATCAGCGGCGTTCGTGAACGTGAGCGTAATCTGCGACTGGCCCGTCGATGTCGAGGTCGACGTCATATAGTCGAGATTATCGATGCCGGTCATGCCTTGCTCGATGACCTTGGTCACCGAGTTTTCGACCGTCTGCGCGTCGGCGCCCGCGTAATTCGCGCTGATGCGCACCGTCGTCGGCGCAATCTGCGGATACTGCGATATCGACAACGACCGGAGCGCCAAGAGGCCGCCCAGCATGATTACAATGGCGATGACCCACGCGAATATCGGCCGGTCGATAAAAAAGCGGGACATGGCCTATTCCCCGGCCCGCTTCTTTGCCTTGACCTCGCCGGTATTTTCGTCGATCGAGACTTCCGTCGCGTTCACCGCCTGGCCGACCCGCGCGGTCTGGCTGCCCTCGACGATAACGCGGTCGCCATCGTTGATGCCCGAGCGAACAAGCCAGTTGTTGCCGACATTGCGGTCGATCGAGACGGCACGCTGCTCCACCTTGTCGTCCTTGCCCACGAACAGCGCGACCGCATCTCCCTTGGTGTCCCGCGTCACCGCCCGCTGCGGCACGACAAAGCTGTTCTCGGCAACGCCTTCCTGAATGATTGCGCGCACATACATACCCGGCAGCAGCAGACGATCGGGGTTCGGAAACTCCGCGCGCAACGTGAAGGTGCCGGTTGTTTCGCTGACATTCGACTCGGCGAAAAGAAATTTTCCCGGCAGCGAATAGAGCGCGCCGTCGTCGAGCTTGAGCTTTACACTGACATCCGGTCCGTTGAACTTGAGGCGTCCTTCGCGGACCGCCTGGCGCCAGGCCAACAGGTTGGTGCTCGACTCCGTCACATCGACATTGATCGGGTCGATCGTGCGGATCGTCGTCAACAACGTGCTCTGGTTCGCGGTGACGAGCGCGCCCTCGGTCAGCGACGACTTGTCGATGCGCCCGCCGATCGGCGCGGTAATGGTTGTGAAGTCGAGGCTGATGCGCGCCGACTCGACGTTGGCTTTGGCAGACGCGACATCGGCCTTTGCTTGCGCCAGCGACGCGTTGGCGTCATCGAGGTCCTGCTTGCTGACCGCATTCTGCTTGCTGAGATTCTGATAGCGCTCGGCTTTCGCCTCCGCGCTCGGCACCGACGCTTCGGCCTTCTGCAGCGACGCGACGGCGCTGTCGTAGGAGGCACGGTAGGTGGCCGGGTCGATCTGATAGAGCGGATCGCCGGCCTTGACCTCACTGCCCTCCTTGAATAACCGCGACTTGATGAGGCCGCCGACCTGCGGTCGCACCTCGGCGGTCAACGATGCCGAAGTCCGGCCCGGCAGTTCGGTCGTAATGACGACGGATTGCGGATGCAGCGTCACGACGCTGACCTCGGCGCGCATGGCGCCGGCCGGCGGAGCTGACCCGCCCTTGTTGTCGCAGCCAACCAGCAGGCCGCAAGCAACCATCACGACGGCCAGACGGCTTGCTGACTTTCCGGCGAACCAAATCCCTGCGCGCGCTTGCATACAATCGGCTCTTATTTACAGTACTACCTAGTACGTATATTCCGCTACTGGCCAAGTCAACTCGGAGCGACCCGATGGTCAGGCGCGAATGAAAGTTCCTTGAGGGCCTTGTGCCGACAACAATTCAGAAACCTACAGCCACAATTCCGCCCAAAGGGCGCGGCCGGCCGAAACTGCTGTCGGACCGACGCCAGCGTGAACGCGTGGTCGCGTGCGCCCGGCAACTGCTGCTGAAACAGGGGTACGCACGCACCACCACCGATCAGATCGCCGCGAAGTGCCGTATTTCCAAACAGACGCTTTACAAGTTGTTTCCGGAGAAGCTGTCGATCTTCGCTGCAATTGTCGATGCCCATCGGCAGGACATGCTCGCTCTGCCGGGCGACTACGCCGGGTTACCGGTCGACGTCGCGCTGGAAAAGATCTTCCGGGTCGACATCGATGCGCGGTCGCACAAGGAACGCATCGCCATTATCAAGCTGATGATCGCTGAAGCCCCGCTGTTCCCGGAACTGCGATTGATCATGCATAAGCGCGGCGCCGAAAAATCCCGAGACGAACTTTCCCGCTGGCTCGCCGAGCAGGCGACGGCGGGAAGGATAGCGATCGACAGCCCGGACGACGATGCACAGATCCTCATGGACATGGTGTTCGGGCCGATCATCCGCCAAACCGTCGGCGCGCCTCGCATGCCTCAGCAGAACATGAAAGATCACATCCGCCGTTGTATCGGCATTTTTCTGCAAGGCGTCGCAATCGAAGCCGGGAAGCGCGACGGCGGCCGCCCGCCACTCAAAGCCTGACCATTTATCCCGGTAAGCCTTCGCAACGAGACCCCGCTCACCTTTCCGGTTGCGAGCCGTCTCGCTTCGCTTCGTCACGATTGGGCTCATCGGACGTCGCACTCCGCCCTCTGAGCCTCGGGTAGTACAGTACGATCAGCGAGACCAACAGCAGAAACAGAATGGCAACGACGAACTGCACGATGTCATAGCCGATGCGGTCGCGCGGAATAAACCAGCCTGCGACGATGCCGCTGACAAACAGAACAGCACGGACGACCCAAGTCATTCCACACTCAATTGCGCGTAAAGTCGGCGGCTCCAGGCCACAGAACCTATCGCAACGGTCTGGTCAATTCAAATGCATTGCGCCCGCCGCTGCGCAGCGGGGCGCCGGTGTCCGATCGTCATGCAGCGGAATACCGGAACGGCTCAGAATCCGGCGAACGGCACGAGTCCTGCAACCGGCATGTCCGCCTGCAGGATTGTACCGGTCTCGGATTCGGTGATGTACAGGCGCCGCCGCTCGGCGCCACCGAACGCGACATTCGTGGTGTGGCTGCCGGCGCAGGAATTGATGCGCAGCATCGGCTCTCCGCGCGCGCTGAACAGCCAGACCACGCCGAGCCCGATATGCGCGACCACGAGATTGCCCTGCTCATCGATCGTGATGCCATCGGGCCCGCCGCCGCCGCTGAGCTGGATGAAGGTGCCGACCTTGGCCACCGTGCCGTCGCGCATCAGCGGCACGCGCCAGATCGCGTTGGCGCGCGTGACGGCGACATAGAGCACGCTCTCGCTCGGATCGAGGACAAGGCCGTTCGGGCTGGGGACGTTGTCGAGCAGACAATCGACCTCCCCCGACGCGCGCACGCGGAACACGCGCCCGGTCTGATCGTGCCAGCCCGTCAGCCCCTGATCGGTGAAATAGAGGTCGCCGTTCGAGGCAAACGTCAGATCGTTGACCGCCTTGAGCCGCTCGAGCCGGACGCGGGTGACGAACGGCGCGACCTTTCCGGTCTCCGGATCGAGCGTGACGATGCCGTGCTTGTAATCGGCGATGAAGATGCGGCCATCGCGGTGGAATTTGAGCCCGTTGGGCTCGCCGTCATATTCGGCAACCAGCGTGAAGTTGCCCGCGGTATCGACGCGAAACACCCGCCCCCAGGGAATATCGACGCAGTAGAGATTGCCGTCACGATCGAAGGCCGGCCCTTCCAGCAGCGAGTGCGGCGGAAGCAAGCCGGGCTGATGGCGGTGCCATTCGGAGTCGGCGGCCGGCTTGCGGAAATGATCGGGCAGCCGAGCAAAGACGCTCGCGGTAATGGCAGGGGGCGCAGCAAACACTTATTCGTCTCCTCGATTGCTCAGTCCGGCCAAGGACAGCCAACCGTCACTTCATCACGGCCGGCAGCCACAGTGCAATCTGCGGGAATGCATAGAGCAGGAACGAAAAGGCAATGATGATCGCGCAGTATGGCAACGACGCGATCGCCACGTCGCCCAGTGTCCGGTCCGGGACGATCGACTGGATGGCGAAGAGGTTGAGGCCCATCGGCGGCGTCAAAGCCCCGAGCTCGATGAAAACCACCAGGATGATGCCGACCCATACGCCGTTAAAGCCGAGTGTCGCCAGCGACGGATAGAGCAGCGGCACCGTCAGCAGCATGATCGACAGGCCGTCGATGAACATGCCGATGATCAGATAGATGAACAGCAGCACACAGAAGAACAGCAGCGGCGAGATCTGAAGACCCGCCAGCCACGCCGCCAACCCGTGGCCGATGCCGGTCGACACGATCGCGAAATTGAGGATCTGGGCATTGATCGTCACGAACATGATCACCGCGCTGGTCAGCACGGTGTTGCGCAACGCGCGCCAGAACCCTGCCGGCGTCAGTTCGCGGTAGAGCAGCGCCAGCAAGAGCGCGAGCAGGCTGCCGAAACCTGAGGCTTCCGTCGGCGTCACCACGCCCGTGTACATGCCGCCGATGACCGCGCCGATCAGCAGGATGATGGGAAATGAATTCTTCGCCGCCAGCATATAATCGACCTTGTCGGTCGGCTTTTTCGGCACCAACGAAGGCTGCAGCAGCACGCGCACCATGACATAGACGGAGAACAGTCCGGCCAGCACGAGGCCCGGCACGACGCCGGCCATGAACAGATCGATGATCGATTCCTGCGTCATCGAACCATAGACGATCAACGGGATGCTCGGCGGAATGAGGATGCCGAGACAGCCGCCGGCCGTCAGCGTGCCGAGGGTCAGCGTGTCGGCGTAACCGTGCGAGCGCATTTCGCGCGTCGCCACCGTGCCGACGGTCAGCGCCGTAGCGACCGAAGATCCCGCGATAGCGGAGAACACCGCGCAGCCGAAGATGTTGGTCTGCGCCAGGCCACCCGGAATGTGCCTGAAAAATCCGGCGATGCCGGAGTAGAAACGGCTGGAAATGCCGCTTTGCAGGATGAGCTCGCCCATCAGCACGAAGAGCGGGATCGAGACCAGGTTGAAGTTCGTGGTCGTGTTCCAGACGACGTCGCCGAACGTCGGCCACAGCATCATTCCGGACGCCAGGGTGACACCCATCATGCCGACGAAGCCCATGCTGGCGCCGATGCTGACACCGCCGGCGATGCAGCCGATGAGCGTCAGGCCGTAGATCAACAGTGCGTCGGTCCAGCTCATCAGTCCAATCCCTGCAGAAGTTCAGTGTCGGGGTGGGCATCGACGTCGCCGCGGCGCAGGATGGCCAGCGCGGCCTGCTCGAGGAAGGCGAGCGTCAGCAGAAGAAATCCGATCGGCAGAATTGCCTGGGGAATGGCCTGCGGCACCTGGAAGGCTTGCAACGACACCGTGCCGTAGCTCCAGCTCGTGTAGGCAAGTCCAAAGGTCGTATAGGTCAGAACTGCGCTCATCACCGCACCGATGATGCTGCTGACGAACTTCAGCGCCGCCTGCAACGGCACAGGCAGGCGGTTGACCACCGCTTCAACCCTCAGAAAGCGCCCATGCCGAAGCGTCGGCACGAGGCATAGAAGCGTCGCCGCGGTGAAAAAGTATCCGGCGAATTCGTCGGAGATCTGCGTCGAGCGGCCGAACAAGGTGCGGCCGAACACCTCGACATTCATCAACAGTCCCATCAAAACGATGAAGACGATGGCGGCTGCGATGGCCACTCGCTCGAGCCGGTCGAACAGCGACGAAATTGCGGTCATGGGCAGCCCCCCACAGGCAAGGCGGCGGACCGCCGTAGCGATCCGCCGCCGTTTCTTTAGTTACAGGCTTTGATGGACGCGCTCAGCATCTGCTTGCCGACATCGCCGACCTTGGCGGTCCATTCATCGGAGATCGGCTTGGTCAGCTCGCGGAGCTTGGCCTCTTCGGCAGGCGTCGCGTCATGCAAGGTCATGCCGCGCTCGGCCAAAGTCTTGCGCGCGACCAGATCGGCTTCGATCATCTCCGAGCGATAGCGCGGCGCCCATTCCTTGGTCTTGGCGATCAGGATGTCGCGCACGTCGGCCGGCAAGGCATCGAGCGCGGCCTTGTTCACCGCCAGCACCTGATGCGCCAGCGTAAGGTTCATCATGTAGCCGTACTTCGTCACTTCGTTGAACTTCCAGTCGAGGGCCGGCACCGCCGCGGTGAACGCGCCGTCGACCACGCCGCGCTGAAGCGCGGGAATGACTTCGGCCGGCGTAATGGTGACGCCCGAGCCGCCGACCAGCCGCATCATTTCGGCCTGCTCCCGATTCCAGGAACGAACCTTCAGGTTGCGCAGGCCTTCGATGCCTGCGACCGGCTTGGCGAGCCACAACTGCTGCGGCGGCATCGCCCAGTGCATGATGGGATCGACCTTGAATTTCGTCAGCAACACCTGCGAAACCACCGGGCTGATCGCCGGCACGGCCTTGTCGTAGAACTTGTCGATCGAGGTGCAGGAGAACGGCATCGACAGCGCGTTCAGCTCCGGCACGTCGCCGGCCACGAAGCCGAGCGCGACGTCGCCCATCTGGACCTGATTGCCGGCGGTGATGCGCAGGACGTCCGACGCCTTGTAGGGCAGTTCGCTGGCGGCATAGACCGTGATCTTGAGGCGACCGCCGGTCGCCTTGGTAACGTCCTCGGCGAACGCGCGATGCAGCAGCGTCGGCTTATCTTTGGCGCCAAAGTAAGTGTAGAGCTTCCACTCGGCGTCGGCCGCCACGGATGGCGTGGCCAAGGGCACCAGCAGCGCACCTGCGGCGACCAGCGCGCGGAACATGTGCGGCAATTTCATCGGAAATCCTCCCAAGTAGCCCGTCGGTTGGACGCTCGCGGGCAGCTTGGAAAGCTTTGATGTGAATCTGATCGTTGTCAATCGAATTTGTCGTAGTTTGACGTCCGTTGATCGAATTTGTTATAGTTGCAGGAGGCCCAATGACCACAGATCGACACTCAACGTCTCGCGTCGCCCTCATCCCTGCCCAGCGCCAGGCGATGATCCTCGAACTGTTGCAGGCCGACGGCGCCGCCTCCGTGCAGCAGTTCGCCGACGCCATCGGCGCCTCGGTCGCGACCATCCGGCGCGATCTCGAAACGCTTGAAGCCAAAGGATTTTTGGATCGGACCTTCGGCGGTGCCAGCCTGCGCGCGCGGGCTTTGGTCCGGCTCGAGCCGGGGCACGCCGTCTCGGCTCATATCCGCCACGACGAGAAGGTTGCGATCGGTCAGACCGCCGCGGCACGAATCGAACCCCACCAGAGCGTGATATTTGACAGCAGTTCAACCGTTCGCGAAGCTGCGCAGGCCATTCTCGAACGCGACATCCCTATCACTGCCATTACGAATGACATTCTCGTCGCGCAGACCCTCGCCAATTCAACCGCGATCACGGTGCTGACCATTGGCGGCCGCGTGCGTCCCGGCTCGATGACGTTGTTCGGCCCGCCGGGTGAAGAATTCCTGCTCGGGGTCAAAGCCGACGTGGCGCTCATCGGCGCGCATGCCGTAACGCTTGATGGACCCAGCGAAGTGACGATCGAGATCACCCGCATCAAGCAGTTGATGACGAAGGCCGCCCGCAGCGTACGTGTGCTGGCGGATCACACCAAGCTCGGCGATGCCTCGACCTTCCGCATTTGCAGCATTGGCGACATCGATGAACTGGTCACCGATTGGAGGGCCGATCCGACGATCTGCGCTGCCTTGCGCGAGCGCGGCGCCACCGTGACCATCGCCAAAAGCGGCACGGAATAGCCGTGCAGCCCCTCCGCATCCTCGCTGACGACCTGACGGGCGCGCTGGATACGGCCGGCTGCTTCATGGCCGATGGTCAAACTCTGCCGCTCATCTTCGAAGCCGGAGCGATTCCGCGGACCGGAAGCTGCGCGCTTTCGACCGAAACCCGCGACGTCTCGGAGGATGAAGCGCTCGCCCGGTTGAGCGCGTTCGAGACCGCCTTTGATCGTTTCGACGGGCTCGCCTTCAAGAAGATCGACAGCCTCCTGCGCGGCCACGTCGCCGCCGAAATCGCCCACGTCGTCCGGCAGAACCGGTTCGACGCCGCGATACTCGCCCCCGCGTTTCCAGCGCTCTCGCGCGTTACCCGCAATGGCCGCCAATGGGCAAAGCTCGCGGGGCACGACCAGTTTGAGATGATCGGTCCCGATCTTGTGCGCGATTTCGCCCGGTTCAATATCGACGTGCAGCGGGGCCCCCCATCGGACAAGACTGCAACGCCACGTGTTTTCCTTTGCGATGCCAATACCGAGGACGATCTCAGAAGTGTTGTCGATCGCGGCATGCGCGCCGGCCGCGTGCTGTGGTGCGGCAGCGCCGGCCTTGCCGAAGCGATTGCGGGCGGCATTGCTCCCCTGCCGTTGACCGCCAGACGCATTCTCGTGATCTGCGGCACACGGCATGCGGTCGCGTCGCTGCAGATCAGAGAACTTTGCCGCGAGGAACCGGCGGCATTGGCATCCTTGACGCCAGGCTATGATGCCGCTGCGGCCGCCGCGGGCATCAACAAACGGCTGCAGACCGATACATGGGCGGCGCTGGCCGCCGACTTTCCCGATCTGCCCGCCGCCGAGGCCCGGCGCCTGCTCGACACGGCTTTGCGCGACGTGTTGCCCCGGCTCGATCGTCCGGATGCGGTGATCGTCATGGGGGGCGATACGCTCGCCGTCTGCAATAGCGTTCTCGGCGCTTCCGGCCTCGCGGTGCGCGGGCTGCTGGCGCGCGGCATCGCCATCTCGGAATTCAGCGACGGCGCTTGGGCAGGGCTGCCCGTCATCTCGAAATCCGGCGCGTTCGGATCGGCCGATACGCTTCGCCAGATCATTGAAATGACCGCAGCCGGCCGCACGGAATACTCTATCGCCCCCGCTCCGCGGGGCTCTTTCGGACAAAAGGTTGAATGCCGTTGACACGTCTTTGTATCACGATGGGCGATGCCGCCGGCATCGGCCCCGAAATCATCCTGAAAGCGCTGCGCACGCTGCGCTCCGGCGGCGAGGGCGAGAGATCGCAAATCAGCGTTGCCGGCTCGGCAAAAGCCTTTGATGCGGCGGCTAAAGCCATGGCGTTGCCAAGCCTGCAGAGCTTCGGCGACGTCGAGTTGATCGAAGTCGGCGGCGGGGCGGAGGCGCCTGCGTTCGGACAATGGTCGGCACAAACCGGCGACCTTGCCTATCGCGCCATCGTCGCGGCGGTCGAAGCGCAACGCAGCGGCCGCACCGATGCCATTGTCACCGCGCCGCTCAGCAAGGAAGCCCTCCATCTCGCCGGCCATCATTACCCCGGCCATACCGAATTGCTGGCCGCCCTCACCGGCGGCGCCGGTCCCGTGATGATGCTGGCCCATGGCGATTTCCGCGTCAGCCACGTCACGACGCACATTCCGCTGGAACAGGTGCCCACGAAGGCCACGCCGGAGCGGCTGGCGCGCGTTGTCACCCTCACCCATCAAACCCTGATCAGGCTCGGCGTTGACCGGCCGCGCATTGCCGTTGCCGCGCTCAATCCGCACGCAGGCGAAGGCGGCGTTCTCGGCCGCTACGATATCGATGTCGCCGCTCCCGTTCTCGAAAAGCTGCGCGCTGACGGCATCGACGTCGTCGGGCCGGTGCCGGGCGACACGGTTTTCGTCAAGATGCGCGCCCGCCAGTTCGACGCCGTGGTTGCGATGTATCACGATCAGGGCCACATTCCGGTCAAGCTGCTCGGCTTTTCGGTCGATCCGAAAACCGGGGCCTGGGAAGCGCTGAGCGGCGTGAATATTACCCTTGGTCTGCCGATCATAAGAACATCGGTCGACCACGGCACCGCGTTTGATATCGCCGGTAAAGGCATCGCCAGCGAGCGAAGCCTGATCGAAGCGATCGAATATGCCGAGTTGCTCGCCAGCCGCAAACAATAACCGGGTTCGAACCATGACAGAGTCAGATCCGAAGGCGCCGCGCATTATCCGTCTCGCCGCCGACGACAACGTCATCGTCGCTGTCGACCAGGTCGGGCAAGGCATGACGGCGGCCGGGGTTATCGCTCAGGCGCGCATTCCGCGCGGCCACAAGATGGCGATGGTTCCGATTGCGGCAAACGAACCGGTGCGCAAGTACGGCCAGATCATCGGCTTCGCCGCGAAGCCGATCGCGCCGGGCGACTGGGTGCACGAGCATAATGTCGTCATGCACGACTTCGCGCGCGATTACCGCCACGCCGAAGACGCGCGCAACGACGAGATGCTGCCACCGGAATTGCGGGCGACCTTCGAGGGCTATGTGCGGCCGAACGGCCGCACCGGCACGCGCAATTATGTGGGCATCCTCACCTCGGTGAACTGCTCGGCGTCGGTCGCCAAGTTCATTGCCGAACAGGTCAACCGCTCCGGCATTCTGAACGATTATCCGGAGATCGACGGCATCGTCCCCTTCGTCCACGGCACCGGCTGCGGCATGGCCGCGCGTGGCGAGGGCTACGATGTGCTGCAGCGGACGCAGTGGGGCTACGCTACACATCCCAATCTCGGCGCCGCGCTGATGGTGGGGCTCGGCTGCGAGGCCTTCCAGATCGACCGGATGAAGAAGGAAGGCCACCTCGTTGAAGGCGATCACTTCCAGACCATGACGATCCAGGCCGTCGGCGGCACGAGGAAGACCGTGGCCGAGGGCGTCGAACGCATCAAGGCCATGCTGCCGGCCGCCGCCAAGGCAAGACGCGAAACGCGGCCGGCCTCCGAAGTGGTGCTGGCGCTGCAATGCGGCGGCTCCGATGGCTATTCCGGCATCACCGCCAATCCGGCGCTCGGCGCCGCGGTCGATCTGCTGGCGAAGCACGGCGGCACCGGCGTGCTTGCCGAAACGCCGGAGATCTACGGCGCCGAACATCTGTTGACGCGCCGCGCCGTGAACCGCGCCGTCGGCGAAAAGCTGGTCGAGCGCATTCGCTGGTGGGAGGACTACACCACGCGCAATCGCGGCGAGATGAACAACAACCCCTCGCCCGGCAACAAGGCCGGCGGCCTGACCACGATCCTCGAGAAGTCGCTCGGCGCCGCGGCCAAGGGCGGATCGAGCACGCTGCGCGCGGTCTATGAATATGCCGAGCCCATCACCGAACACGGCTTCGTCTTCATGGACACGCCGGGCTACGACCCGGTCGGCGCCACCGGACAGGTGGCCGGCGGCTGCAACGTCATGTGCTTCACCACCGGCCGCGGCTCTGCCTTCGGCTGCAAGCCGACGCCGTCGATCAAGCTCGCCACCAACCATTATGTCTACGAGACCATGACCGACGACATGGACATCAATTGCGGCGATGTCCTCGACGGCGTGTCGCTCGAGGCCAAGGGCGAGGAGATCTTCAATAAGGTTCTCAAGGTTGCGTCCGGCGAGCACACCAAGTCGGAAGACCTCGGCTACGGCGACCTCGAATTCGTGCCCTGGCAAATCGGCGCCACGATGTAGGCCGGCTTTCTCTGGACGTCGAGGGCGCGACTGCCCTGCGATGGCAGACAGCAGCCGAAACGCGGGGCTGAAGCGGGTTCTTTTGGCCTTTGGCGGAACTCGGAGGGAGCCACCACGTTCCTCACCGGGCACGCACACGTGCAGTGCGTGACTTCACCACCAGTTCTGCACCCCCTGCCCTCCCGCATCGCTTACAACAAGGGATATCATTCAGTGCCCGGAAAGCCTGACGAACGAAAGATATTCGGCGTCGTGGCGACGCTGACCTTCGCGCTGTTCTGCGCTTTGGCGGTTTTGCTTATTCATTGGTACGGCGGATTTGAACCGGAGCGATTGGGCGCCTACGACCTCGCGGTTCTTGGCCTCGGATGCCTGCGTCTCATCCATCTGATTACCTACGACAAGCTCTTGGAGCCGCTGCGCGAGCGCCTCGAGGGAGGACGCGGGCTGACCGGCCTGCTCTCCGATTTTGTCTCGTGCATCTGGTGCACGGGCATGTGGTCCGCACTCATAACCACCACGCTGTATTTTCTGGGACCGTGGGGCCGCCTCTCGGTCATCGTTCTCGCCGTGGCAGGACTGGGCGCGCTGCTTCAGGTGATTTCCCGGGCGGTCGCCGGTTGCACGATTGAACCACAGAAGTAGCTACGCTCGCCGCGCCACTGCGCGCCAGCATTCTCGTTGGTGCGGAACCGGCTTGTAACCGGAACGTTGGTCGCCCATGACCACACAGCGAAGACGACTCCATCAAGGCCCCGACGGTGATGCCTGGTATCTCTGTCGAGGTCGCGATGGGAAACTGGTGGTGTCTCACGAGCCCAGAGAAGGCTCAGGGGAGAAAAGCTCCGCCATCGAGGTCGGATTGTTTCTGGCGCCGGGCAACAACAGCCCACAGCACTGCGCCCTGTTACAGTTGATCGGAGAACTCGTGGACCCTGTGCACATGCCTAACGAGCGGCAGAAGCAAGGTAATGGCGATCGCCGCGATTAGGACCCAACTTTCCTGCCGCGACAAATACTCCGCGCGGCACCGACGATCTGAAATCACCCCGACGAACAGAGCCCCGGCCTAGCCCGGGGCGCTGTCTTGAGCTTATTCGACCGCCGACGGCATCCGGGCAGCCGACATCAATGGTCGCGCGACCTGATTAAGCAGTTGGTCGGCATTCTGCTCTTCGCCCAGCGACACGGTGAGGTATTGAACGATCGCCGAGTGCTTCAGTTGCTGGGCCAGGTTTCGCGCCGTGATGTAGCCGGAAATCTCATAGTTTTCGACGCGTTGAGCGGCGCCAATAAGCGCGAGGTCTGCGGCGGCATCATCCTTTTTCTTCTTGTACTCCGCCATGACTTCATCGCCTTCTTCGATGATGCCCATCATGCCCTTGCAGGGCTTCGGCCGCGCCGTAGAACCGAGAAGCGACAGACACTCCTCGAGGCGGCTGACCTGCTCTTCGGTCTCCTGGAGGTGCTGCTCGAACAATCGTTGCAGCTGTCCGGTTCGCGCCGCGTTTGCCATCTTCGGCAAGGCCTTCAAGAGCTGCTTTTCCGCGTGGAGAATATCGCGCAGCTGGTGCACAAGAAGCTCCTGGATCGGCCCGGTCTCGGTGAGTTCTGCGCTTTCGGCATGTACCGGGACGGCGTCCCCGGCGTCATCCAGGTCCTTCATCGCCTGGACAGCCGGCGACTCGACGAATTGCCACTGATCGCCTTCATTCCACGGTCCCCGGGCGTCGATCTCGCCGTGATCGCCCTGCCCCGTGGAGTCATTGAAGATCTGGTCGACGAGTCCCTTGGTCGGGGCGATCTTGCCGATCGTAAACGGCGGCTTGCCCATGCTTTCGAGGGCCAGCGAGAACATTCGCATATGCGTGATCTCACGCGTCATCAGGAACTGAAGCGCGTCCTTGGTGCCGGCGTCGTCGCAGAAATTGATCAGTCGCTCGTATACGATCTTCGCCCGGGCTTCGGCGGCAATGTTGCTGCGAAGGTCCACATCGAGCTCGCCGGTGATTTTCAGGTAGTCGCCCGTCCAGGGATTTCCCATCGAATTGAACAGATTCACCCCGCCGCCGCCCGCGATGGCGATAAGCGGGTCAGCCTCGGCAGCGTCTCTTGCAAATTTCATCGGTGCAAGATGCATCCGCGCCAGGGTGCCGACGATCTCCAGATGGCTTAGTTCCTCAGTGCCGATATCCATCAAGAGGTCTTTGCGATCAGGATCTTCGCAGTTGAGTCCCTGGATGGAGTACTGCATGGCGGCAGCCAGTTCACCGTTGGCTCCGCCAAATTGTTCCAGAAGCATGTTGCCAAAAGCTGGATCGGGCTCATCGACGCGCACGGTGTACATCAGCTTTTTGACGTGGTGATACATTTTCAAATCCCTATGGTGGCTTCCGCCCGAAGCAGGTCATGGGTGCAACGGCCCGCGTCGGGACCGGTTCCTCGATAGGGATTGGCCCGCGCAATATTTGTGAAACGGACTACGCAAAAGACACTCCACCATGCCGAGGGACGGTGGTAGCGAGATGCGCGCCGGAATAAACAACGAAAGCGTACTTGCGAGGGTGTTCGGCCGAATTGCCGGTATGTGCCCCCGCTGCCGTGGCGGCTGAAAGCGACGCAAGAGAAGGCGCGGATAGGAAGCCGGATCGCGTCAAATCAGACTGCGCCGGAGGTTGCGAGGAACAACGCCCTGCTCCGTGCGACGATCGAGCCCCCGTTATTTGTCGGCAATCTGCATGACCGCGGCGAGAACGCCCTCGGTCATTTTCCCTTCACGACCGCCGCCAATGCCGCAGAAAGTTCCTTTTCCGAATACGGCTTCGACAGCCGCTCGAATTTGAACGCCTCGCCGGAAGGAAGTTCAGCGTAACCGGTCGCGAGGATGATCGGCATCTTCGGCATCATCTTCAGGATGGCGTGGGCCAGGTCGCGGCCATTCATCTGCGGCATGGCGTAATCGGTAATGACCACGTCGAATGACGGATCGGCTTTGAGAATACTGAGGGCTTCGGCCCCAGATTTGGCCTCGGTTGCGATATGTCCGAGATCGTGAAGCATGTCGGCGGCGCCCATGCTGACTAGAATGTCGTCGTCCACAAGAAGCACGCGCAAGCCACCGGACGATGGCACCGCGGTGGCCTCAGGCTCGATAGCTGCGGGCGGGTTCCGCCGAGTCGTACAGGGCAGCCATAGCGTGACCGTCGTGCCTTTCCCCGCCGCGCTCTTGATCCTCATCATGCCGCCAGACTGCGCAATGAAGCCGTGCACCATCGACAGGCCGAGGCCGGTGCCTTTGCCGACTCCCTTGGTGGTGTAAAACGGCTCCTGAGCACGGGCCAGCGTCTCCTCGCTCATGCCCTCGCCCGTATCGGACACCTTGATACAAACATAATGGTCCCGGAGCAGCCCGAGCGCCTTGCCGTTGTGCTCGTCGTGACAGGCGATCGTCAGCGAACCGCCGGACGGCATGGCATCTCGCGCATTCACTGCGAGATTGATCAGGGCCAGTTCGAGCTGATTGGCGTCCACCTCGACGGCGGAGACCTCAGGCGCGATGTCAACCTGGATTGCGATATTGGGCCCGACAGAATGCCGCAGGAAATCCATCATCTCCGGCATAAGACTTTGCAATGAAAGGACCGATACTTTCAGTTCCTGCCGTCGCGCGAACGCCAAAAGCCGCGTCGTCAACGTCGCGCCGCGCTCGGCGCCCTGGATGGCGCGATCCAGCAGACGCGCAACACGCGCGTCATCCGGCACGGCCTTTTTCAGCAGCCCGAGGCTGCCGAGAATGATCGCCAGCAGGTTATTGAAGTCATGGGCCACGCCGCCGGTGAGCTGACCGATGCTTTCCATCTTTTGCGATTCATGCAACTGGCGGAGCGCCACCTCGCGTTCGCGCGTTCGCTCCTCAACCCTCGCCTCAAGATCCTGGTTTATCTTTTCAAGGGCATCGCGCGCTTCCCGCAGCGCCCGGTCGGTGGCCACCCGTTCGCTGACGTCACGCCAGATTGTCGTCACGAACTCTCGCTGATCGGCGGTCCAATGGCCGAGCGATACCTCGAAATAGCCGAAAGACCCATCCTTGTAACGCCCCGTGACCTCGATCGCGCGGCCGGGCGTAGCCGAACCTGCGCCACAGGCAAGTTGCGACAGCAAGGCACTGTCTGATTCAACCAACATATCTATTTTTTCGCCGAGCAACTGTTCGGGCGCATAGCCGAACACCAGTTTGGCGGCGCCATTCATCCATTGAATCGTCCGGTCGGGGTTGATCGTGATGATCGCATCCGGCGCCGAGTCGACGATGGCGTGATAGCGTGCATTTTGGCGTTCGCGGAGTACGCGCTCGCGCGTGACCGACACGGTGACGTCGAAGACCTGCAAAAGGCAATAACGTTGCGTGCCCGCCGCTATAGGGCGAACCACGACGTTCTGCATCAGCGGTTCGCCGCTCTCGTCCGCCAGCGAGAACAGCTTGTTCAAGGTGTGCGTCAACACGCTTGAGCTTCCAACTGCGAACGCATCGTCGATCGCTGTCGAAAGGCGCGGACTGTTCAGGTCGGGAAATACTTCGTAGAGCGTCTTGCCGACAACATCGCCGGCCGGGCGGCCGGAGGCGAGCGCCATCCAGTTGTTCCAGCCTACTACATGCGTTTGCTCGTCAAGGACGATCAAGCCGGTGTCGACCGTATCGAAGATCGGTCCGAACCCTAGTCGTGATACATTATCCAGCATGATCCGAAGACTGTTTCTCGATGCCTTTAATAAAGTCGTTTACCAGTTCCTTGAGAGCGTTGACGGAAGGCAGGTCCATCAACAAGGCAATGAATCCGTGAATATCGCGGTTCTTGATATTGAAATCGATGTAGAGAAACAAAACCAGATTTCCGCCCGCCGCCGGCGATCCTATTTCAAAAAGGGTTTCGCCATCGCCCCGAACAATCATGGGCAAGGACATCCGCATCGTGCGATGCAGAACGTTGGCGATGGTAGCCAGGCAACCATTCAGAATAATATTGCCTGTTTCGGCGAGGGCCTCCTGCTCCAGGTCGATCACGTCTTCCAGCGAATGCTCGCTGCCGACGATCGACCGTACGAGCTCGAGGCTCTGCGCCTCCGGAAAGATCAGGATGGCCTTGCCAGCAAATGGTCCATCAAACGACTGCTGGACGCCGACCAGCTTTTTGGTGTTGCCGCTTTCGACAAGCTTGGCGGCGGCTTGCCGTGTCACGATCTTGACCGACGGCACGGAGAGCAGCACCTGTTCGCCGACCATCTGGCGCAAACTGGCGGCAGCTCGGCTGACGCCCATATTGGCAATTTCAGCCAGCGCATCCTGTTCTATGTCTGATAGCTGGCTGGCGACGCCTGTCATCTTGCGGCCGTCTTAAGCCGGAGTGAAGCGCCCGACAAAAACGCGCCAAGGGCCTCGTCGGTGAGAGGCTTAGCGATGAATGCGGCATTCAACTCGCGCGCACGGCCAACAATCTCGTCCTGCATATTGGCGGAAACCACGGCGATCGGCATGGAAGCGTGGCGCTTGCGTATGCTCTCGACCAGCTCGAGACCATCGACCCCCGGCATGTTGAAATCAACGAGCGCGATATCGACGGACCCGCCACTGACCGCGGCCAGGGCTTCGTCGGCGTTGGTGGTCTCGACCGCCGTCCATTCCGGCCGCACGCGGCGCAACGAACTGACGATGACCATGCGGGCGAGTTTGCTGTCGTCGACGATCAACACATGATGAGCCATAAGATTCTCACGGAATGTTCGGGAGGGCTTTTAGGCGAAAGACGCCAAAGACCGGTGGGACATCTAGACCTTAGGTGCGATGCGGTAAATAGTTGATCTGGAAAGATTAACCCTGGCCTTGGGTTTCTCTGTCATTCCCCCTCCACCACTCCTCGATCCAAACATCACCACATGGACCCACAGGGACCACACCGGCAGCCATCAACACCTGCAGTACCGCGGTGTGCGGTTTCTGGCACTTCGTCCAGTCGACCGAAGCGCCGGACGCCTCCAGCAACCCCTGCAAGAGCGGCTCGGCGTCGTCCACAGGGCAAGGCCCGACGAGCAAAATAGTTCCATCCGCGGCGCGACGCACGGTCATGGCATGATCTCTTTCACATCAAGGACCAGTAGAACCTGGCCATCGCCCAGCAGCGTCGTTCCGGCATATCCCCGCGCACCGGCCAACAGGCCCTGCATGGGCTTCAGCACGACCTCGACGCGGTCCCGAATCGCGTCAATTTCGAAGGCCGCGATGCGCCCCCCGGTCTCGGCGACAATAAACAGCCGCGACACCCCCTCGGCAGGCCGTGGGGGCAGCTTCATCAGGTCAGCCAGGGAGACGATCGGCACCACCTGATCGTGGAGGACGAAGCCTTCATTATTCTTTATCCGGCTAATGCGGTCCGGCGGAAGTCGCACCGTCTCCGAGACAGCGTCCATCGCCACGCCGAAAGCCTGGCCGCCCGCCTCCACGACCATGATAAGCGACATGGCGATGGTCATCGGCAGATCAAGCCGCACCGTCGTGCCGGCACCGACCTTGCTGGCGACCGTCACCCGGCCGCCCATCCGTTCGACGGCCGTGCGAACCACATCCATGCCGATGCCACGGCCGGACACATCGGAGATCGTCTCGGCGGTTGAAAACCCGGCGGCGAAGATCAGGTCGATGACCTGCTCATCGCTCAAGGCCGCAAGCTCATCGTCCGGCAGCAGCTGTCTTTCGGCGGCCCTGCGGCGGACCGTCGCAGGATCGATGCCGCGGCCATCATCGCTGACCTCGACGAGGAAACGGTCGCCGGAGTGCGAAGCCTGAATGGTAATCGTCGCCGCTTCGGGCTTTCCCGTTGCGCGGCGCTGCTCCGCGGTTTCCACGCCGTGATCGACCGCGTTCCGAACGAGATGCACCAGCGGCTCGAACAGCCGATCGACAATGGTCTTGTCGGCTTCGGTATTTTCGCCGTGCGTGATTAGTGTCACCTGCTTGTTCAGCTGACGGGCAACGTCGCGAACCAGCCGCGGAAAGGATCGGAATACCTGCGCCACCGAGATCATTCTCAGCCGCAGAATATTGTCATGCAGCTCGACCGCGAGGCGGTCGATCGCATCCTGGTCGCGCCGAAGCAAATCGACGTTGCCCCCTTGCCCGTCGAGCGCCTTGACCGAATGTGCCAGGGTATTCTTCGCGACAATCAGCTCACCGGCAAGGTTGACCAGGGCATCGATCTTGTCCTCGCTGATGCGCAACGTGCGTTCCGCCGGCTTGTCCGATCGGTCCGTGGCAGTGTCCGGCGCTTCAACGCCGCTGTCCTTCCCGGCCGCGGCGGCGGCATCGAGGCGCGCAGCCGCCTGCTCGATCAGAGCCAACAAACCTGCCGAATCCAGGGTGATCGGTGCGTTGCGTTCGAGGTCGTCGGCAAGCTGCACGAAGCCGCCGGCGCGCAGGGCATTCAGGGCCACGCGCCGCGCGGCGCCGATGCAGCCGGCAAGACCTTCGGTCCGGCCCGGCATGCGCAACAGCTCCGCCTGCGCCTCCAGGATCGCGCGGACGAGAGCGACATTGTCGTCGCTCTTGCCGTCAGTTGCCGGCGCCGACAAAGCCTCGGCAGGCACGGGTTCGATACGGACCTGGTCCGGCACCATGCGGAAAATCTTGGCCAGGTCGGCGCGGTCGGCCGCGGCAATGGCCTGTAGCCGCAAATTGCAGGCGAACGGGTCCATCTCGGCGAGAGGCGGAAAGGGACTGCGCGGCTCGATGTGAAAAGCCAGCAGGCCGGGTATCTGCCGCATCAGATCGACTGGATCGTCGCCGTTGAAAAAACAGCCGGGAATTGGCTCGTAGGAAATTGAATATAAGGCCGGCGATCCGACGATCTTATCGCGCGCCTGCTCGATGAGACGCAGCACCCAATCCGCCACTCCGGCGGCGACAGGAGCCTCATGGGTGGCGGCCGGCGCCGTCGCCGAAGCGCCGCCAGGCAAAAATGCGCGCATGCGCTCCGCCAGCATGCGCCCGGTATCGCCAGCATCGGCAGGCAGAGCCGCAGCGGCGTCAAAGTCGTCGACCCAGCGCGACACCTGATCGAGGCACGCGAGCGACAAATCGATGATGTCGGCGCTGACGGCAACCTTGCCGCCGCGCACCGCCGTCAAAAGATCTTCGGCCGCGTGCAGCAGCAGCGTCATCGCCGGAAGTTCGACGACGCCGGCCGAGCCCTTGAGCGTATGGAAAGCACGAAACACCCGGTCGATGCGCGCCGGCGCACTGCCGTCCTGCTCCAGCGCGATAAGATCGTCGGTCGCCTGACGAACAAGCTCGCGCGCCTCGATGACGAACTGGGCGTGGAGTTCGTTCACTGCGCCACTCCTGCAAGCAATGCCGCGTGACGCACGAGATCCGCTTCGGAAACCGGCTTGACCAGGTAGAAATTCGCGCCCGCCGCGGCAGCGGCCGCCATGTCTTCCCGCTCGGACTCGGTCGAGATCATCAGCGCCGGAAGCCCGGCCACGGCGATGTCGGCCTGGCTTCGCAACGATCGCAGGAACGCGATGCCGTCCATGCGCGGCATATTGACATCGACAATGACGAGATCGAAGGCTTGGGTCAGCGTCTTCTCCAGCCCTTCGATGCCGTTGATGGCCTGCTCGACCGAAAAGCCCGCCTTCTCCAGCGCGGCGCGATAATACAGCCGAACCAGCGAGGAATCGTCGACCACCAGAATACGTTTCCCGCCATGTGAGCGGCCCGCGTCGGCTTCAGCCATGGTCCGCCTCCGGCTTTTGATAAACGATCGCATCGGGAAACCGGCACACTCTGAACAAGGGAGAAATGCGACTCATGCTCTCCGAATGGCCGAGACAAATATAGCCGCCCGGCCGCAGACAATCATAGAGATTTTCGGCCGCCGCGCGGCGCGAGGCGTCGTCAAAATAAATCAAGACATTGCGGCAGAACACCACATCGAAGTCGCGTTGCCGCGCCATATCGGCGGTGTCGATGAGGTTGATCCTGCTGAACTCGATCGACTCGCGCAGGCCTTCGTCGATCTGGTAACGGCCGTCGTCCAGGCGGGTGAAATAGCGGGCAATGATATCGGGCGACAGACGCATCAGCGCGCGGTCGCCGTAGATGCCCTCGACTGCCGCCTTGAGCGCCTTGGTGTCGATGTCGGAGCCGACGATTTCGATGTTGAAATTATCGACCTGCGGCCAGTTCTCCATCAGCCAAAGCGCAATCGAATAAGGCTCTTCGCCGGTCGAACACGGCACCGACCAGATGCGGATCGGCTCTCCCGGCGCCTTGCGGCTGACGATGGCATCAAGCATCCCCGAGGTCAGACAGCGCAGTTGTGCGTCTTCGCGATAGAAATAGGTTTCGTTCACGGTAAACGAATTGATCAGGTGCTCGATTTCGTGCTCAGCGTCCGCGCGCAGCAGGGAGAAATACGCCTGGAACGACTTCGATCCGGTCGCGGCAATACGTTCGTTCAGCCGACGGTCGATGAAATATCGCTTGCTCTCGGAAAATGACATGCCGGTGCGGCGATACAGAAATTCGCAGAAGCGCTGGACCTCATCCGGTGCGATCGCCGAAGGTTCTGGCGTGTCACGCTCCGCCATGGCTCAGGCTTCTGTGCCGGATATCCGGGCTATCGCCACGGAAACGGCGAATGGCACGAACGGCGTCGCGGCAAACCGCGTCGCGCATCTTTCAAGCACCGGGATCGCCTCTTTGGTGCCGACTTCGGTCAGCACGTCGATCGCCGCCGCACAGACATTGGGATGCTGCTCGTTCTCGATCAACGCGCACAGCAGCCGCGTCGCCTCGGCTTCCGGCATATTGCGAGCAAGCTCGGTCGCCAGAATCCTCACGTCGGAGTCCGTGTCGGCGAACAGGGCCTGCATGAATGGCGCCACCGCCTCCGGTATGCCCTGAAGCGCCTCGACCGCGGCGGCCCGAAGCCCGGCATCGTCCGCCGCCAGATAAGGCAACATGACCTTGACGCTGGCTTCGTTGCCGACGCGCATCAGTGCGGTCATGATCGCCTCGCGCACACGCGGCGAATCTTCGGACGCCAGCGCCCCGGCCAGAGCCGGAACGGCATCCGCCCGCCCGGCAAGCGCGCGCGCCGTAGACCACCGCGTGTCGGCGGCAGCACTGGTCAGTCCCGCCAGGTGGCCGGCCGAATTGTCGCCTTTGGCCGGTTTATCGGCCGCCTTGCCGCCGGCTTTAATGAGAGGCATGCGCGCCCACCAATTCGACAATGGCTTCGGCAATATCGTCAACCGGACGGACCAGGCCGGCGCCGCCGTTTTTCACCAGTTCGCCCGGCATGCCCCAGACGACCGCCGTGGATTCCGCCTCGGCGATCGTGCGGCCGCCACCCTCGCTCAACTTCTTCATCGCCGCGGCGCCATCATTGCCCATGCCTGTCAACATCACACCGAGCATCCGTTCGGCATCGATAC
The DNA here is from genome assembly GCF_001426945.1 of Pseudolabrys sp. Root1462. Taxonomy (GTDB): domain Bacteria; phylum Pseudomonadota; class Alphaproteobacteria; order Rhizobiales; family Xanthobacteraceae; genus Pseudolabrys. The sequence continues at coordinate 2,496,015 of NZ_LMFS01000001.1, forward strand.
ACTCAAGTGCACTGAGCACCATGCGTTCCACGCTGGGGTGCCACAGATAGCTCGCTCGGGCAGGCGCCGGCATCGCGATAATGCCCGTCGCGCGCGCGGCGACAACGACGTCGGCATCACCCCTGGCGATGTAGATGGTGCCGGCTTGCAAGGGCATCGGGTTACCAACTTCGACGACGCTCAACTGACATTCGCTGTTCAGGCGCCGAGCGAAAGGCCCGGTAAAGCTCGCCGGCAGATGCTGCGCCACCAGGACGGGCCACGGGAAATCGCCGGGTAGGCTGGGCAGGACAGCGTCAAGCGCTGCCGGTCCCCCGGTCGATGAGCCGATCAACACCAACCCGGGCAAGGCCGAAGGCCCCGGCTTTTGCTTGGGCTTGCCCGCACCCGATACCGGCCTGCGGCGAGCCGGTTTAGGACGTACACGCGCCGTAACAGCGCTGCGCATCTGATGCCGCACCCGCTCTGTCAGCCGCAAGGTGCGACGGATCCGGGCCTTGGACGCTGCGCGGACCTTTTCGACCAGGACCGGCCTCAAACGGTCGATCTCCAGCGACACCGCCCCGCTTGGCTTGGCGACAAAATCGACGGCGCCGAGTTCTATCGCCTCAAGTGTCTCTTCAGCGCCCTCCGCGGTCAGCGACGACACCATGACCACCGGACGCGGCATCTCGATCATGATCTGGCTGAGGCAGGTCAGACCGTCCATGTCCGGCATCTGAACGTCGAGCGTAATGACCTGGGGATCGAATGACCTCACCAGATCCAGCGCTTCGGCGCCATTGCGAGCCAAACGGATGTCGAAGTCGCCTTCGGCAACGAAGATATCCTGCAACAGCTTGCGCATCAGCGCCGAGTCGTCAGCAATGAGAAGCTTGATCACGTCGATGTCGTCGTCTGGTCGAGCTGCTCGCTCTCGAATTTCGCAATCACGTCGCTTTCAACCTGGTCGAGGAGCTGGGCCGAGTCGACAAGGAGGATCATGCGCCCCGTGTCTTCGAGATTGATGACCCGCGAAATCAGCCGCATCTGGTCCGGCGACATTTCAGGCGCCGGCTGGATAGACCCGGAGGGCACCTTTAAAACTTCCGCAACGCTGTCGACGAGGAAACCGGCCCGCGCGCCGGCAATGCCTAAAACAAGAATTCGTTGCGATGCGCGGTTACCCGCGGCGACCACATCGAAACGACGGCGAAGATCCACGATCGGCAACACGCTACCGCGCAGATTGATAACACCGTCGATAAAGGCAGGCGCTTTCGGAACGCGCGTAATATGTTCGGGCGGGCGCACGATCTCGCCGACCGCGGCAATGGGCAAGGCGTAGTCCTGGCCGCCAAGTCGAAAAACAATGAATTGCTCGTCGGCCATGGCAGCGGTTCCTGATTGAACATCCTTGCCGTCGACAGCACCGCCCTGCTCGGCCAGAATTCGACTGACCAGATCGGACCTGAACAACCGATCCGGCGACAGCACCGCGACAAGACGGCGGCCCTGGTCCAGACGGCAGATCGACGTCACGTCGGCTTCGCCCTCGCCGCGGCTGAGCAAGGTTGGCGCCGTATCGATCTGCGCCGGATCGACCCGCAGGATTTCCCGTGTGGCATCGACGACGACGCCGATCGAAGCGTCACCCATGGAGACCACGATAACCTTCGCGGACTGCGCACGCATTCCATCGACCGGTAATCCCAACAGGGCACGCAACGACACCAACGGCAGCAAGCGGTTACGCAGCGTGACAACACCCAGAACGGCCGCCTCCGCGCGCGGCACCTCGGAGACATGATCGGGCAGCGCCACGATCTCGCGCACGCTATCGAGCGGCAGTGCATATTCCTGTGCGCCGAGATCGAAACTCAATAGCGACGTCAGCGTCTTTGTCTCGACCGCGCCGGCCGCGCCAAGCGCCACGGCCGAACGGCCCGCGTCGCGGCTGCCGGTGACGCCCAACTGGGTGAACTGACCGCTTATCAGGCGCGCCGAATTGAGAATTTTTGTCGGCTCCTGACCTTCGGCGCCTCTGATCACACTTTCGATCACGGCCGGATCGATGTCGCCGGCGCCGGCATCATCATGGTCGAGCCTTTCAGCCGGCACTGCGACCAGCCGATCGATGCGATCAACGACAAAGCCGACCGGCGCCGTTCCGTTCAGGACGATCATGCGCGTCGTGTCGTCGGCCGCGGCGTCCGGCAGATGCAGGAGCCGACGCAGGCTGATTGCGGGCACCACCGCGCCGCGCAAATTGGCGAGACCCAGCAGGCTCGGGGGCACCAAAGGCATATAAGACAGCTTCGGGACGCGAATAATTTCGGCAATCGAAGCCAGCGGCATTCCGAACGAGCCGCCAGCAATTTCGAACAGCAGGAAATGCTTCGCCGTTGCGTCCGCATGATCCACGCGCGGCGCTGCCTCAGCCGACCGTCGCTCGGTCTTTTTCGCCCGGGTATTGGTAGGGTTAGCCATTGCGGCTCTGGATCGTTTCCGCCAGGGAGGCGATCTCCTCGATCGCAGCGGCCAGATCTTCCGCGCCCCGCGCTTGTTGCTTGGCGGCAGCCGCAGCCTGCGCCGAAGCGCCCGCTGCCTGTTCCGCAACCGCCGCGATCTGCCTCGAGCTTTCGGCGGCGTCCTTCATCGAGGCCAGGATCGCTTCGGCGCTGTCGCCGACCTGCCGGCTCGCCGTCGCGATTTCACCGATGTCCTTTTGGACCAGATCGAATCCGGAGAGCACCGCATCGGTACGCTGATTTTCCGTCTCAGCGCTGGCAATCACGCGCTCCAATTCGCGGCGCACGGCCGTCATCTGCGCCTGGATGGCACGAATGGTATCCTTGATCCGGCCGGCGTTCTCACCGGAGTCTCGCGCGAGACTGCGGATGTCCTTGGAGACAACGGCAAAGCCCTTGCCGAATTCGCCGGCGCGGGCCGCTTCAACCGAGCCGCTGACCGCCAGCATGTTGGTCTGGATGGAGACGACGCCGATACCGTCGACGATCTTTTCGATGCTCTGGGTGATGCCTTCCAGCGTCCCGACAACGCCAAGGCTTTCACGCGTCGAGGCGATCGAGCGTGTCACACCCTCGGAGAGACCGTTAATTTGCGACCGGCACTCGCCAAGCATGGCGTCCATACGCTTGACCCGGTCGAGCGACGCCGTCGCCGCCTCGCGCGATTTCTGAGCAGAACTGGCAATTTGATCCATCGCGCCGCTGGCTTCCTGGGTCGCAGCGGCTTGCTGCTGAGCCCCACGGCTGATCTGCTCGACCGCGGACATGATCTGTGCCGCTGAGCCGGACATCTCCTGCACCGCGGTGGAAAGCTCTTCGGCAGCTGAGGCAAGCTGGTCGGTGGCGCTGCCACCGCTGGAGATGCCGGCCACGTCCGCCGCCAGCGTTGACAGGGACTGCGTTGCACTCTGGCTTTCGTCGAGAACGCTGGCCTGTTGCTCGACGCTGCGGAGCGCTTCGGCGGCGGCCGCAGCCTGCTCTTCAGCGGCGGAAGAAATGATCTCGGCGCCGCGCTGCGCTTCACGGGCAGCCCCGTCGGCCTCCAGTGCGGTTGCCGCGATCGCCTGACTGTCGGCGGCCAGAGCGGCCACTTCCCTGCGCAATTCGCCAAGCGCCAGAATGACAGTCTGGCTTTTTTGTACCTCGACACCCGCCGCGGCGGCGGAGGATTTGATGATCGACGAGACCGCGCCGACCTGAGACTCGATCTGGCTCGCAAGGTCCTGCACGTCGCGCGCACTTTTTTCCGACGTTTCGGCCAGCGCCCGCACTTCCTCGGCCACGACTGCAAAGCCTCGGCCATGATCGCCAGCTCGGGCAGCCTCGATCGCCGCATTCAACGCCAGCAAATTGGTCTGGTCCGACACATAACTGACGGTCTTGGTGACGTCGCCGATGCTGGCCGCCTGCTCACTCAACTGGGCCATGATAGCGACGGTGTCATTTTGCCGCTCGCCGTTGTGCTTGATGTTGCCGGCCCAGCCACCGATCTGACTTGAGGTCTCGACCAAAAGCGTTTCCAGCGCGTCGGTGCGGCGGCGCATCGTCTCGGCGCGTTCCCGCGCCTGAATGAGGGACGTCGCGGTGCTCGTGGCGACCGCCAGCGTTTCCTGGGAGGCGCTGGCCGCCTCCTCGGCGCCGGCGGCGATCTGTTCCATCGAGCGCCGCAGCTCTTCGGCGGCAGAGGCGGACTGGGTGATACCGGCGGCAAGCTGTTCGGTCGCAGCGGCAATCCGCTCTTCGATTTTTTGTTGACGGCTGGCCGATACTCCGGCGGTTGGTCGCGATGGCGTCACTTTCGAGGCCGCTGCCTTCTGCGGAGCCGAAGCCGAAGCGACGGCCGGCCGGCGAGACGCTTTGCCCCCACCGGAGCCAAGTGCGGTGGTCTTCATCAAGGACTTGGGACCGTTCAGCGCGCTAGTCTTCCGCGGCGGCGGGCTTCCGGCATTCGACGGCGCCGCACCTGCGCTGCTAAGAGCTGGGTTCCCGGCAGGCCGCAAGGAACCGGGAGTGCTCGGCTTTTTACGCATAACGATCTCATTGTGAGGAAGACTGGGGCTATCGTGCCAAGCTACGCGGTAACCAACGGAACGCACAAGAGAAATAAGAGTTCCATCGGTCGGTGAAAAATGTTCCAGATACTTTCAGCCAGCTCAGGAGCCTGTCGGACGTCATGACCGAACCCGTCGTTCCGCTAAGCGAACTCGAGCGTGATGCGCTGGGGGAGCTTTCCAACATCGCCATGGCCAAGGCGGCGAACAGCCTGCGGCAAATGATCCAGCACGAGGTGACGCTGGCAGTCCCCTCAATCGAAATACTGGCGAGCCACGCCGCGAGCCAGCTGGTTGCCAACCCGGCCAACCCCCGGCTGGTCGCCGTCCGTCAGGATTTTCAGGGCGCTTTTTCCGGCCAGGCGCTGCTCATCTTTCCGGAAAAGAGCAGCCTGGAACTGGTCCGCGCCGTGGTCGGCCGCCAGCTTCCGCTGGAAGATATCGTCGATCTCGAAGACGAAGCACTGGCAGAGACCGGCAATATCATTCTCAATAGCTGGATCGCGACAATCGCCAATCTGTTGAAGAGCACGCTGAAAATGTCATTGCCGGTCGTCGTCCGAGGTGACAGCCGGCACATGTTTGAAAGCGCGGTGTCCACCTACGTGCTGTTTCTGCATATCAGGTTCGATATCCGCCAGCGCGAAATCCGCGGCTTCGTCGCGCTGCTGATGGACATACCGTCGCTCGAAGAACTGCGCGCGCTGATCGCCCGTCTCATTGCCCACATCAGCCGATAATTGTGGCGGCGTTTCTGCTGTCTGCAGGGTATCCGGTCACCCCTGCCGTGTCGTCCCGCGTGTTTGATCAGCGAATGGAACACTCAGCGGCGCAACCGCGGCAGACGCTAAAAAATGTTACTAGACTCGCTCTTTCTAAAAGCGCAGCGTTGTTGCTGCCGGAAACGTTAGCGCAAGACGCTCGGGCTTTCGTAAAATCGATCTTAATATCGAGATACTCTCGAGCGACTCGCTCTGCATTCCATTGAGCGAAGGGGAAAGCGTATGCGTGCCCTTGTCGAGCCACCGCCATCGTCGCGCTGCCAGGACTGTGGTGGCGAGTTGCGGCTCAAGCGGATCGAATCCGCCAACAGCACTCTTGATCTGGACAACGAAATTTTCGTCTGCATCAAGTGCGGCCGTGAGCAAGCAATCGCCGTGAACCATAATCACAGCGCGCGCCATACACCCGGCCCCAAGGCCGCCTAGCCGCGCCGCGATCGCAATGCCTGACCGCGCCGCGTGGCGGATGCCTGGCAGACGCGTTATCCGAGGATGACGCGGATGCGATGAGTAGCGCCGTCGTCCACCAACGTGATTTGTGCGGTACCGGCCGGTAACACCTGGTCATCCAATTCCAGGCGAGCGATACCGCGGCAAACGCCAGCTTCATTGGTCACCGATATCTCATACAGGCAAGTGCGGTGCCGGAATGCGATATCGAATTTTGGCCATGCTCGGGGAACGCACGGGTCGAACCGCAAGGTGTTGCCCTCGATGACGAACCCCAGGATCGATTCCAGGCCCGCCCGATACATCCATCCCGACGATCCGGTGTACCAGGTCCAGCCTCCGCGCCCGACGTGCGGCGCCACGGAATAGATATCCGCGCACACCACATACGGCTCGACTTTGTAACGCAGTGCCTCGGCCCAGGTGCGCGCGTGGTTGATTGGATTGAGGAGCGACAACAGCTCGGCCGCCTTGTCGCCGTCGCCAAGCTTGGCAAGCGCTTGCACCGACCACGTCGCCGCATGCGTATATTGACCGCCGTTCTCGCGGATGCCGGGCGGATAGCCTTTGATATAGCCAGGGTTCAGCGGGGTTTTGTCGAACGGCGGCGTAAACAGCAGCGCCAGCCCCTCGTCACGCAAGACAAGGTTTTCGTCCGCCGCCTTCATGGCGCGCGCCGCGCGCGTTGGATCTGCTGCCCCGGAAATCACTCCCCATGACTGGGCGATGGAATCGATGCGGCACTCGCTGCTCGACGCCGAGCCGAGCGGCGTTCCGTCGTCAAAGTAGCCGCGGCGATACCAGTCGCCGTCCCAACCCTCTCGTTCGAGAGACTCGCGCATCGCTGCCGCGTGCGTGCGCCAGATCGCCGCGCGCTCATGCTGGCCCTTCTGCTCCGCAAAACCGACGAAATTTGTAATGGTGGCGCAGAGGAACCATCCCAGCCATACGCTCTCGCCCTGCCCGCCGGCGCCGACCAGATTCATGCCGTCGTTCCAGTCGCCGCCACCGATCAACGGCAAGCCGTGCCGACCGACCGCAAGACTGCGGTCGAGCCCGCGCGCGCAGTGCTCGTAGAGCGTGGCCTTCTCATCCGACGACATCGGCTGGAAGAACGCGTCATGTTCATCGGCCGCCAGAAGCATTCCCTCGAGGAACGGGATTTGCTCGTCGAGAACGGACGCATCTCCGGTCGCAGTGACGTATTGAGCCGTTGTGTAAGGCAACCACAGCAGATCGTCGGAGACCCGCGTGCGGAGGCCCTTGCCGGAGGACGGCAGCCACCAATGCTGGACGTCGCCCTCGGCAAACTGCCGTGCGGCGGCACGCAGAAGGTGCTCGCGCGTCATGCCGGGCTGCGACAGGCACAGCGCCATCCCGTCCTGCAGTTGATCGCGGAAGCCGTAGGCGCCGCTCGCCTGATAGAAGCCCGAGCGGGCCCATACGCGGCAAACGATCGTCTGATACTGCAGCCACCCGTTCAGCAGAACGTCCAGCGCGCGATCCGGCGTGCGCACCTGGACTACGCCGAGTGTCTGGTCCCAGAAACGAACAACGTTACCGAACACTTCATCGAGATCAGCGGCGCGGTAGCGTTCGGCCAGCGCCAGAGCTTCCGCTGCGGTTGCGGCCTCGCCGAGCAAGAATACAACTTCGACTTCGCCGTTCGCCGGAATCTCGACTGCGGTCTGCTGGACGCCGCACGGGTCGAGGCCAGCGCCGACCCGGTTGGACAGAGGATCTTGCTTGGCCAGCGCCGCGGGCAAGACAGGGCTCCCGTTGCGGCCGATGAACTCGGTACGATCGCCAGACCAAGAGCTCTGCCTTCCGCCCATATCGGCAAAGGCCACCCGTGAGCCGAATTCCATGCGCCATGGATTGCGCGCGAGCATTACCGAAGTTTTCGGATCGACCTCGGTGACGACATAGGGTGCGCAAGTCGCCCGCGACGGTCCGAGCACCCACTCGACGTAGGCCGATATCGACAGCCGCCGGCGCCGGCCCGAGACGTTCTTGATCTTCAGTCTGGAAATCTTGACGGAATCGTCGAGCGGCACAAACTGCAGAAGATCGAGCGAGATTCCGTGCGACTTATGTTCGAAACGGCTATAGCCCCACCCGTGCCGGGCAGTGTAGCGCGACGCGTCGTCGCGAATGGGTAGAGCGGTCGCGGTCCAAACCTCGCCGTTGTCATCGTCGCGCACATAAATGCATTCACTGGGGCTGTCGCATACCGGATCGTTCGAGCGCGGCGTCAGTTGGTTCTCGCGGCTGTTGACCGACCAGGTGTACCCGCTGCCTTCGGCGGAGACGTGGAAGCCGAACGAGGGATTGGCAATGACGTTCACCCACGGCGCGGGCGTTTCCCGATCGCCGTCCAGGATGATTACGTATTCCCGTCCATCGCGATCAAATCCGCCGACTCCGTTGAAGAACTCGAGCGGCGGCGGCGCAACGAATTCGGCGGGCGCCACGCTTCGCGGCGTCAGGCGCGGCGGTTCGGCGGCCGGCCCCAGCTCCGGCAAACGCTTGACCTGCTCGGCCAGGCTGCCGCGCCGGCCCACGATAACCACGCGCGCCACCGTCAGAAGCAGGTTTCGCACCTCATCCGACAACACGTCAGCGCGCAGCAGGAACAGGGTTCCTTTCTCCCGCTCCGAGGTCCGCACGTTTACCCGAACGATCAACTCCAGTGCCGATTGCAGGTCCTGGACGTAAGAAGTGCTTCTCTCGTTGATGATCACCAGATCGACGGCGAGCTGTTTCGTCCGCCAGTAATGTTGCGCCCGGATCAACTGGCGCACGGTCTCCAAGTGATCGGCGTCATCAATCCGGCACAGCACAATCGGCTGATCGCCGGAAATCCCGTGTTGCCAAAGCGCCGACGGTCCGAGACTGTTGCGTTTCAGGATCTCCGAGGACGGCCGCAACGTCGAGTCGGAGTACAGAATACGGTTCGCAATGCGCTGAAACAGGTGCGCTTCATCCGGTGTGATCCCGACATGGTGAAGCTGAACCTGCGCCTGCGTCCACGCCAGCGTGGCGGCGCGTTCGAACGCCGCCACATCGTGGTGCTTGTCGACGAGGCTGACAACATTATCCCGTGAGCCCGCGACCAGCGTCCAGAATGAAACGCGCACGGTCGCACCGGGCCTGATGGTCACGCGGCGGCGGATGCTGAAGATCGGGTCGAGGACCGTTCCGACGGTGTTGGATAGCGATTGACCACTTCTCATGGCGACCGGAGAACGGACAGTGTTCCCCCGTCCGAGGAAGCGCGCCCGGTCGGTCTCAAATTGCAGCTCGTCGGTGGCATTACCTTCGGCAACCGCCAGATGGGCCGCCCATATTTCCGGTTCCGTCGGCGAACGCCTCCGCCGGGTCGCCAGAAGGGCGCCCATTTCGGGCACGAACTCGGTTTGCACGAAAAGCTTGGAGAATGCCGGATGCGCGGCATCATCGCCTGGGCGCGCCAGGACGATTTCCGAATAGGAAGTCACCTCGATCTCGCGCGTCCGCAGGCCATAATTCGTGATCGAGACGCGCCTGACCTCACCGTCATCCTCCGGCGAGACGATGACGTCGAGCGTCGTCGTCAAGGCGCCGTCCCGACGCTTAATCTCGGCGCGATCTTCCGAAAAGACGACCTCGTAGCTGTCCGGCTTGGCGCCACTCGGTTGATAGCCAGCCGACCATACGGCCCCGCTATCGACATCCCTAAGGTAGATATATGACCCCCAGGGGTCACAGGTGACATCTTCCTGCCAGCGCGATACCCCGAGCTGCTCCCAGCGGCTGTACCCTGCCCCAGCGGCCGTCAACATGACGGCGTAGCGGCCGTTCGACAAAAGATGACTGCGCGGAACGCGATCGTGCGGCGAGCGAAAGCGGCGCAGCATGGGGGGCACCAGTTCGCGCACCAGTGTCACCTGGTTCACTTCCTCGGCGCGGACCCATTTGACCGCAACGTCGCGCGGCGGCCTCTCCTGCAACAACAGCTCTGTCGCCTGCACGATTGGACTGGCATGAAAGCGCGAGCGCATCGCGCCGCCGCCCAGCGTGTTGGCGATCGCAACCAGGCTCATCCCCTGATGATGGGCCATATAGGCGCGCACGACCGCAACGCTCTTGCCTTCCGGGGTTCGCCCCGGTGTGTAGTCCAGCGCCTCATACCAACCGTAACGCCCCGAGCCGCCCGCCTCCGCCAACCGCGACAAGTTTTGGACCGCAGCCAACGGGGCAACCATCGACGCAAGCATGGTGGCATAGGGGGCAACGACGACGTTTTCGCTAAGGCCACGCTTGAGCCCGAGACCCGGGACCCCGAAATTGGAGTACTGGTAGGTGAGCTCCAGATCACGGAAGTTATAAGCGGACTCGGAAATTCCCCACGGGACGCCTCGTTGCGCGCCGTATTCGATCTGCCGGCTGACAATCAGCTTGGCGGTTTGCTGCAGCAAGCTCCCCGCCGGCTCGCGCATTACCAATTCCGGCATCAGATACTCGAACATCGAGCCCGACCACGAAATCAGGGCGGAGCCACGACCAATCGGAGTCACCGCTCGTCCCAACTTGAACCAGTGCTTTGGCGCAATGTCGCCTTTGGCGATGGCAATGAAGCTCGCCAGGCGCGCCTCGGACGCCAGCAAATCGTAGCAGCTTGGGTCGAGCGTCCCCTCGGCACATTGGAACCCGATCGACAGCAACTGCCTGGGCCGGTCGAGCAAGAAATCGAATTGCATCTCGTCGAACATCGCGGCGGCAATTCGGTCGATGTTTTCAATTCTCTCGACAAGTGCCTGTGCGGCAAGCGCAGTCGGGGCCGCCACCGTGCGCGGGCCAGGCCCGGCCTCGTCTGCGATGCCGTCGGCGCTGCGGCCGTGGGCTAACGTAGAAACGTGATCGGCCAGATCGATCAGCGTCGGCGCGGTTAGAACAGCTCGGTCAATGTCAGCGCGTTCGCCCCGAGCGAACAAGCTATCGACGTCGCGTTGATGACACTGAACCGAGGATGCCACCACCTCGGCCCAGGTGACGACATCGCTTGAGCCAGCAACATCGTTGAAACGCTCCTCAAAAAGCGCCCGCGCAAATTTGGGAAGCTCTGCGGCCTTTTCCTTCAGCTCCGCCAATCGCGCAGCATGCTCAGCGAGCGACGCTGCCGGTCCCCTCAGGGACACTTCACACGAATTCAGCGCGTTGTAGAGCTGATTGCGAGCGGCCTCCGACATGCGGCGATCGCCGCTGAGGGCATCCAGTGCGTTCCGAGTTATCTTGACGGCGTCGGCGATCCCCGCCAGCGCCTCCGGGCGGGAGACGGGCGCCGCCAGCAACTCACGACAAGCACTCCGAAGTGTAATCAGATGGCCGGCAAGATTGCCGCTATCGACCGACGACACATACCTGGGATCGAGTGGCCGAAGATCGCGTGTGTCATACCAATTGTAGAAATGGCCGCGGAATCGTTCCAGACGATTCATCGCGGACATCGTTTGTTCCAGCCGGGCGACCGTCGACGTCAGGCCCAACCAGCCGAAGTCGCGGGCAGCAAGGATGGAGATAAGATAGAGCCCGAGATTGGTCGGAGAAGTGCGGTGCGCGACGACCGGATGAGGATCTTCCTGGAAATTGTCGGGAGGAAGCCAATTGTCTTCCGCCGTCACGAATGTCTCAAAGAAATGCCACGTGCGCCGTGCGGTCAGGCGCAGACTTTCGGCCTCGGCGTCCGACAGTTCGCTCAGGTCCGGGCTTGGCGTCCGACTTGCCCACCAGGCGATGGCGGGCGACAACATCCAGGCGCCCAGCAACGGACCGGCGATCAACCAGACCCCTGGCGGCGACCACAGCGCGGCAAGCGCGCCGCATACGGCCAATATGACGGCACCGAACATCCGCCGGTAGAACCCGGCGAGATCGAGTTCTTTATTGGAGCTGACAGCCGCCGCGGTCATCCATTCCAGCAATTGTCGCCGCCGATATAGCCTCGACAGTGTGCGAACGATTGCATCGACCATCAGCCAGGCTTGATGCGCGAGAAATGCCACCTCGAGGCCGAACTGGAGCGACGCGACGCCCAATTCCAAACGGAATGCGCGGAAGTGACTGCCGGCCGTAACTCCGGAACTACGCGGCATGACCCGGGCGATGAGCGGCAGGAACGCCGATATCGCATAGGGCAGAAGGACGAAGCCGGTCCAAAGCCAGGCCGATTCCGGAGCCAACAGGATCCAACCGGCTACGAGAGCAAGATAACTCGCTGGCGCCGACAGGGAGCGGCGGAGATTATCGAGAAGCTTCCAACGCCCCAGTGGCGAAATTTCCGTTCGGCTAAGCGTGCCGGCCGCCCTCCCGAAGGTCCAGGGAAGCAATTGCCAGTCGCCGCGCGCCCACCGGTGCTGGCGAGCCGCTGCGACGTCGTACCGCGACGGATAATCCTCAAAGACCTCTACATCGGTGACCAGTCCGGCGCGAGCAAAGATGCCTTCCAGCAGGTCATGGCTAAGAACGCTGTTGTCCGCGATCCGGCCAGCGAGAGCGGCCTCGAAAGCATCCACATCGTAAATGCCCTTGCCGCTGTAGGAGCCTTCCTCGAACAGATCCTGATAGACGTCGGATACGGCCGCGGCGTATGGGTCGATACCCGTCGGGCTCGAGAAGACGCGTTGATAAAGCGAACCGTCCTGCACGGTGGGAAGCGAAGGAGTGACGCGCGGCTGCAAGACGCCATAGCCCTCCACCACACGCTGGGATGCGGGGTCGACCCTCGGCCGATTGAGCGGGTGCGCCATTTTGCCGATCAGGCGTTTGGCTGCTCCAATCGGCAGCCGCGTGTCCGAATCCAGGGTGATGACGTAGCGCACGCCCGCCGGCACCGGCAGTTCGTCGCCGATCGCCACAAACGTGGTGCCGGTCGCGCCCCGCAGCAGCCGATTCAACTCATGCAGTTTTCCGCGCTTGCGTTCCCAGCCGATCCATTTGCCCTGGCCTTCGCTCCAAACCCGCCGGCGGTGGAACAAGAAGAAACGCGGTCCGTCTGCGGCCGGACCGTACTCGCGATTGAGCCGGGCGACGCCCTCGATCGCCGCACCCAGAAGCGCATCGTCGCCTTCGACTTCCTCAGTATCGGCATCCACCCAGTCGGAAAGCAGAGCAAAACGAATATCGCCGTCCGGACTTGCGAGATAGTGGATCTCCAAGCGCTCAATCAGCTCATCGACCGTTGCGCTGTTGGTCAGCAGCGTCGGCATGACGACGATCGTGCGAAGGTCGCTGGACACACCGTCGCGAAGCTCAAGGCCAGGAAGCGGCGCAGGACCGAATTGATTGGCCACGGCACGGTTCACCAGCACGATCGCGGCATCGATGGCAACCAGAATGCCCGGAACCGCGAGCGCCACGATGGACCATCCGGCGACATCTCCGCCGACGGCGAGCAATGCCAGTACCAGAAGCGCCGCGGAAGCGGCCGCGACAACACCGAGATAACCCGAAATGCCCAGGACCGCGTTCGCCCGGATCAGCCAGTCTTTCAGGGGCGCGCGAAAGCCAAGTTTCGCTTCGAATTCACGGCGCCCTTGCCCGATCAGGGAATACCCCGGATCGCGCTGGCGCGGATCGAGCTCCGCCGCCCCGGCAAGTTGGTCGGGCTCGGCGCGCTTTCCGATGAGGACGGCAGCTCGCGCGACTTCAATTTCCGAATGAATCGACCCGCGGGCCAGCTCTTCGATGGCGCGCCGATACCGATCACGCGTCGCGAAATCCATGCTGGCGAAATCGCTGCCGGCCCGCAGTTCCTCATCGACCAGACTGACGCTCTCGAAGAACTCGGCCCAATCCAGCTCGGATATGTGCCGCATGCTGGTGACGATGTTACGCACGGTGACGTTCGCCGCACCCTGCCTGCGGTGCTCCTCGCGCACGATCTCGTCCGCATTGGTGCCCAGCGCACTCAGCCGCTCGTCCAGCCACCGGAGGGCCGGCGTCGAAACCGGGTCTTCATCGCGCAGCCTTTGCACGAGTTGAACCACGAAGGATCGCGGCAACGGTCCGTTTTCGTAGGGTCGCAGGGCCGCGGTCGCCGCTGCCTGCGACCTGCCTTTCGGGCTGAGCAGGAGATCGGCCAGCGCATCGGCAGCGTCACGCGCGGCCTGACTGCCGACGATCGTTTCCGCCACACGGCGCAGATTTTCGACAAGCACGACACGGAGCGTGATCGCCAGAGCCCATAGCTCGCCGATCGTCAGCAACTGCGAACGCTGATACGCCATCACGAAGCGTCGAAGCATCTCGGCTTCAAAGCGGCTGTCGGTGTGCGCAACGAAGGCCCAGGCGATCTCGAAGATACGTGGATAGCCGGCAAACGGGCCCTCGATCAGCTTTGGGAGCTGCCGGTAATAGCTCGCCGGGAGATCGGTGCGGATCTCGCGGATTTGGTCTTCGGCAAGATGGAAATTGTCGATCAGCCATTCGGCTGCCGGCGTTATGGGCCGTTTGGCGGCAATCGCAGCCGCAATCAGCCGATAGGCGGCAAGGAGCGCTTCATCGTTTTCCTGAACGCGTCTTTTAAGAGGCTTTCCTCGCTCCGGACGCGAACTGACCGACTGGGCCGCCGCAAGACTCTCTGCGTGCTGCTCAAGGCGCTCGATGCTGAAAAGCTCTTCACGGATTGTCTCTTCGTCAGCCCATGGCGGGGCCGACGTCATCGTGAGGAGAATTCGCGAAATGAAACTGTTCAATGATACCTCGAAACCTCGGAAACGAGCACGAGGGGAATTGAAAGATAGGGGTCAGTCGGCGAATGCTGAAGTTCCCTAAGTCTGTTTGCGCATGACGCTGAGACGCCATCCTGCCACGACAGCAATGCAACTGTCGCGCTTCGCAATCGCTAATCTAATATTGTCCGGTACAGGAATACGCCCGATCCGACGCGCCGATGGCGCGCCCGGTACGTACTTAGCAAACAAGATAGCGCTCCGATCGGCTTGCCCGCGCCATGACCGAGCTTAAGGAACCGGCCGCGGGAACATATGGCGCTGCCCCGGAACCTGTGGGTCGATCTTTACAACGATGGGCTTGAGATAGCTAGCCGAGCCCGAGCTTCAAACCTTGCCGCCGAGATAGGCGCGTTCGAGCTGCGCCGTAATATTCGGCTCGCTGGTTGGCGCCTCGAGAACGATGCGGCCTTGCGCCAAGGCGTAGACGCGGTTCGCCGCCGCCAGTGCCTTTTCGATCAGTTGCTCGACCAGCAACACCGCCGTCCCGGCTTTCGCCAGGCGCCCGAGCACGCTGAGCACGCGATCCACCAGGATCGGCGACAGACCCGCTGAAGGCTCATCGAGCATTAGCAGCCGCGGCCGCTGCACGAGGCCTTGCGCCACAGCCAGCATCTGCTGCTGGCCGCCGCTCAATGCCGAGCCCTTCTCGTGCCGCTTCTGGGCGATCTCGGGAAAGTATTCGAGCGCCTCCTCGATGCGCGCAGCGCGCTCTGCGCGCGGCACGTAGTAGCCGGCCAGCAACAGATTGTCGGTCACGCTGAGCTGCGTGAAGACGCGATGCCCCTCGATGATGTGGGCGACGCCGGCGCGAACCATGTCACGCGCATCGGAGCCGCGGACTTCGCGGCCGTCGAGCCGGATGCTGCCCTCGGTCGCCGGCAGCAATCCGGAGATCGTGCGCAGCAGCGTTGTCTTGCCGGCGCCGTTCGGGCCGAGCAGCGCGACCACCTCGCCTTTGCCGATGGCGAGATTGACACCATGCAGCACGCCGATCTTGCCGTAGCCGCTCGCAAGGTCCTTCACTTCGATCAGTTGTTCAGCCGCCGAGATAGGCACTGACGACCTCCTTGTGCTGGCGGATCTCCGACGGCGTGCCGGCCGCGAGAACCCGGCCGAGATTGAGCACCGTGATCTGATCGCAGATATCGAAAATGAGATCGGCATGATGCTCGACCAGGAGCACGCCCACGCCCTGACCCTTTATCTCCTTGATCAGGCCGCCCAGCCGCGCGATCTCGTCCACGGAAAGCCCGGCCGCCGGCTCGTCGAGCATGAGAAATCGCGGGCGGAGCATCAAGGCGCGTGCGATTTCGAGGAAGCGCAGCTCGCTGTGCTGCAGACGGTCTGCCCGCACCGACGCCAGGCTCTCGAGTCCGACGACGCGCAAGGCCAGGCGCGCGGTCTCCTCAAGCATCCGCTCGTCGGCGCGGTGACGCGGCAACGACAGCAGCGACTCGACGAGCGTGCCCTGCCCCGCAATCGTGCCGCCTATCATGACATTCTGCAGCACCGAAGCCTCGCCGACGGTTCGCGGCGTCTGAAACGTACGCGCGATGCCGTGTTCAGCGCGCGTCTCCGGCCTGCCGCGCGGCAGCTCGGTATCGCCGAGACTGACAGTGCCGCTCTGCGGCGCGTAATAGCCGGAGATCACGTTCAAGGTGGTCGTCTTGCCGCTGCCGTTCGGACCGATCAGGCCGTGAATGCGCGCGGGCACGATGTCGAGATTGAGGCCGTCGATGGCCCGGACCGCGCCGAAGCTGAGCGAGATGTCGCGCAATGCAATCGTCGTATGGGCGCTCTCGCGCGACAGGAGCTCCGGCAGAACCGCCGGACGCGGGATGATGGCGCGATTGGATTGCAGCGGCCGCCGGTTCTTGAAATCCAGCAGGGCCGCGATGCCGCCCGGCGCCACGAGCACGACCGCGAGCAGCAGCACCGCGTAGAGGAATGTCGACCACGCCGCGAGCGGCGCGGCAAATTCCGGCAGCAAGGTCAGGATGATGGTGCCAAGCAGCGGCCCGAGGATGGACCCGCGCCCGCCGATCAGAATGGCGATGAAGAACAGAACCGACAGATCGAAGCTGAACGCATCGGGCGTAATGTAGGTTTGCAGCGTCGCGAACAGTCCGCCGGCAAAGGCCGCAAAGGCCCCCGCGAGCAGGAAGATGGAAACGAGCATCTTCGGCTTGGAGATGCCGAGCGACTCGGTCGCGACCTCGGCGTCGCGGATGGCGATCAGAGCCCGGCCGAACCGGCTGTGCGCGACATTGGCGGTCATCCAGGTGCCGAGCACCGCGCAGCCCAGGCAGAAATAGAACAAGCCCGTGGTGGTGTTGAACGGTGGCGGGAATTCAGGGCCGGCGATGCCGATGCCGCCACCGGTCACGCTCTGCCAGGCAAGCGCGATCTGCGTCACGATCGTCGCGAAGCCGAGCGTCGACATGGCAAAATAGAAAGTGCGTAGGCGCAACGCCGGAAGCCCGACGATCACACCGAAAATCGCACCGAAAAGGGCAGCGACGCCGAACGCCGCAAAAAGCGGAAACGGGGGCAGCACGTTCCCGCTCACCAGAACGCTTGTGGTGTAGGCGCCGAGCGTCAGGAGCGCGACATAGCCGATGGCGAGTTGTCCCGCGAAGCCGACGACCAGATTGAGGCCCGACACGAGCATCCAGTAGATCGCCGCCCGGGTGGCGATCAGCGCCCAGTAGTCGTTGGTGACCATGGGGACGATCGCGGCAAAACCAAAGATCGCGAGGAAGGGCAAGACGTGAATGGCGCTGTCCCGCCAATGCCGCTCGGTCTTTCGATCCGGAATTGCGGCGGCGCTCGTGTCGGCCTTCATCACACCCTCCGGGCCGAGGATGAGCCGAACAGGCCTTGCGGCGCGGCCAGCAGCACCACGATGAACATGACGAACACCGCCACCGATGAGAAGATGCCGCCGACGAGGAAGTTGGCAGCCTGCTGGAAAAGCCCGAGTGCCAGGCCGCCCACAACGGCGCCGCGGTTGTTGCCCAGTCCGCCGAGTGCGACCGGAACGAATCCGTAGAAGTTGAGAAGCGGGCCGTTGGCGACAAAGGCCAGCAGCAATTGGCCGCCCGCAAATCCGGCAAAGCCGCCGATGGCAGCGGCCAGTGCGTAGCTTGCCATGCGCAGATTACGCTCCGGCAGCCCGAGCGCGCGCGCCGCAAAATTGTCCTCGGCAATGGCGACGAAGGCATGTCCGACCAGCGTTCGCCGATAAAGGAATTCGAGACCCACGATCGTCACCGCGCAGGCGGCGATCGGGAGCCAGAACTTCTGATCGAGGAACCCCGGTCCGATGTCGAAGATCTTCGGGAATGGCTGCGGCTCGGTGCTCCACTCGATGGCCGTGATCTGCTGCACCATCAGCGCAAGCGCCAGCGTGGACAGCACGTAGAGATGCTGGTCCAGGCTCTTGAGCACCGGGCGCACGGCCAGGATCTCGGTGATGACCCCAACCACCGCGCAACACAGCAGAGTCGCGATCAACCCCGGGATGACCGGAAGGCCGAGCCGCAAAACGAACAGCGAGCCGAACACACCGCCGAGCATGCCAAGCTGCCCGGCGGTGAAGCTCATCACCCGCGATGTCGAGAACATCGTGTTGTAGGTCACGCCGATGAGTGCGTAGACCGCACCCACCGCGAGACCGGACGCCAGAATGGACGCGAGCATTCGGGTCGATGTCCTTATGCGTAGCCGGGAGCGAGGCGGAACGTCCCGTCTTTCGCCGTGCTGGCGTCGGACATCACAACATCCTTGCCCGGATAGCCGTTATGCTCCGTCGGCGTGAATGTATATTCGCCAAAGTAGCCGGGGTAGTTCTTCACGCTGTTCCAGTACTTGATGATGTCCTCGTGGGACGCAGCACCTTCCTGGAAAGCCTTGGCGACGAGCGTGACGGCGTCGTAGCCGCCCGCGACCCACCACAGCAGCGTATCCTTGAGTTCGGTCTTGCCCTTGAGCTTCGAGACGAATTCCTCGCTGTGCGGCGGGAGCTTGCCGTTGGCATCGTAGCTGCAGCTCCGATAGCCGACCGCGTAGACCTTTTCCCAGTTTGCCGGCTTGTCGATCAGCGCCTTGATTTCGCCGGACGACATCGATGGATGGCCGACGAAGGCAACGTCCCAGCCCATGTTCGCGCGGGTATTGAACAGGCGCGCATCCATGCCGGTCGACGTGCTCCATACCACGATGGCTTCCGCACCGGCATTCTTGGCGCGCAGCATGTCGGGCGTCATGTCCGGCTGGGTGGCGTCGATATTGGCCTGATAGACCACCTCGGCGCCGTCCTTCTTGAGCGCGGCCACCGATGCATTGAGGGCCGCGACGCCGTAGCCCGTCGTGTCGCCGATGACGGCAACCTTCTTGGCCTTCAGTATCTGCAGCGTGTAACGACGGACGGCGTCGTCCCATTGCGAGTTCGACGGGGCAATGCGGAATGCGTTGGGGAATTTCTGCGCGTCGATCAGGCTGTCGATCACGCAAGGATGAATATTCGGCATTTTCGCCCGCGACATGATCGGCGTGATCGCGAGCGATTCACCGGAGTTCGTCGGACCCCAGACCGCATCGACCTTCAACTGGCTGATCATCTCCTGCGTGGCGTTGACGGCCTTTGTCGGGTCGCCTTGCGTGTCGCGGGTAATGATCTCGATCTTGCGCCCCTTGACGCCGCCGGCGGCGTTGATCGTCTCGGTGGCGAACTTGACACCACGATCGAAGCCGATGGCGGGCGCCGAGCTTGCACCGGTCAATGCCGCAAGCCAGCCGATGCGGATCGGACCGGATTGAGCGATGGCCGGGCTCGCAAGCCCGAGAGCAGCGGCGCCAGCGGCGGCCGCCGTACCTTTGGTGAATTCGCGGCGAGTGATTTTCATGACTACCTCCCTTTCATTTTTCTGTTCATCGTTTTTAATTTGTCGCTTCGACGATCGAGGCCTCAGCTTTGCAGCCTCGCGACATGATCCATATCGAACGTAAAGCCCCATCCCGGACGCTCGGGCACGATCGCGTTGCCGTCCTTGAACTCGAGCTGCTCCCGATACAGTTCGGAGAACCAGGGCATGTATTCGAGATAGATCGCGTTCGAGAGGCCGCCCAGCACCTGAATGCTGGTTTCCGGAAACAGATGGCTGGACACGGGCACGTCATGGCTTTCCGCCATGTGCCCCGCCCGCATGAACTCGCTGACGCCACCGGCACGCTGCAGGTCCGGCATCAGGATGTCCGCCGAACGCAATTCGAGCATGCGGCGGAAGCCATAGCGCGTGTATTCGGTCTCGCCGCTGGCGATCGGCGTATCGAGCGCCGCCGAGACGCGCGCCAACCCGTCAAGATCCCAGGCCGGCAGCGGCTCCTCGAACCACGTGAGGTCGAACTCCTCCAGCATCCGGCCGAGCCGGATCGCCTGGTTTTCGTTGAGTTGCTGATTGGCGTCCGCCATCAGGCGAATTTTTGGACCGATCGCCTGGCGCACCGCGCGCACCCGCGCCGCGTCGGTGACCGGATCGGCCGCGCCAATCCGCATCTTCATCGCCTTGAACCCGGCCGACACGAAACTCTCGGCTTCGGCCACCAGTTCATCCACCGTACTGGTCAGCCACAGCCCGCCGCTGTGATAGGCCGGCACCTTGTCCTGCGCGCCGCCGAGCAGCCGATAGAGCGGCAGATTGACGGTCTTGCCGAGCGCATCCCAGAGGGCGCCGTCGAGCGCAGATATGCCGACCACCGGCACGCCCTTGTGGCCGAGGAAATTGATGTCCTTCCAGGCGCGCGCCCAAAACTCGGCGATATGCCCGGCGTCGCGGCCGATCAGCAGGTCCGCCAGTTCGTCGATCATCTGGCGCAGCACTTTGGTGCGCCGGTTGTTGAGCGTGAAGACGAGGTTTTCGCCGATCACGCCGCTGTCGCCATGGACGAAGATGAGAACGCAGCCGAAGGTGTTGATCTGTCCGAAAGCCGTACCGATCGGCTTTTTCAGCGTCACCACGACCGGACGGGTTTCGACGCGGGTGATCTTCATCGTTTCACCTGCACTGGAACTGGCGATGCAACGCCGGAAGAATAACGCGCTACAAGATCGGGGTCAGGATCGCAGCCCAGTCCTGGGCCCTGCGGGACCTGCATCTTGCCATTCTGGGCGGTCACCCAGGAGCCAAACGGATTGCCTTCCATCTCGAGCCACAGCACCTCGACCAGCGGCCGCTCGACCAAAGCGGCGGCGATGTGCAGGGTCGCGATAAAACCCGGGCCAAAATAAGGACTGTGCGGCGCCACCTCGACG
The DNA here is from genome assembly GCF_001426945.1 of Pseudolabrys sp. Root1462. GTDB lineage: Bacteria > Pseudomonadota > Alphaproteobacteria > Rhizobiales > Xanthobacteraceae > Pseudolabrys. Next base: position 2,516,895 of record NZ_LMFS01000001.1, read on the forward strand.
CCCTGCGCGGCACAGTAATTAATGACGCGCAGCATCTCGCCGATCCCACCGATCTTTGTCACGCTCGGTTGGGCGATATCGATCGCGCCAGCCTCGATCAGCGATTTGAAGCCGAACAAGCCCGCGACATTCTCTCCCGCGGAAATCGGGATGCCGCGTTCCCGGACCTGCCTCAGGCCATCGCAGTCTTCCGGCGGCCAGACCGGTTCCTCCAGCCACATCAGGTCGTCGCCGGCGAGCGCGTCGGCCATGTCGCGCGCCACCGGTACCGACCAGGCGCAATTCACATCGAGCATGATGCGCGAGTTGCTCGCGCGGGCAGCCTCCTTCGAGGCGAGCACGCTTTCGCGCGTGGTCTCGTGCAGCTTGATGTGGCGGTAGCCGCTGGCGCAAGCGGCCGCGGTGTTACGGGCCACCAGCTCAGGGACGTTTCCGTAGGATAGGAGGCTCGCATAGGCGTCGAGCTCAGTCCGCTTCGAACCGCCGAGAAGCTGATACAGCGGCTTTCCGCAGCGCTTGCCGAGAAGATCCCATAGCGCGATCTCGATGCCGGAATAGGCAAAGACGAACGGGCCGTTGCGGCCGAGCAAATGAAGCGAATGCAGAATGCTCTGGTTCAGCGCATTGATGTCGCTGGCATCGCGCCCGATCACGAGCGGACCGACAATGGTGTCGAGCGCCGCCTTGGTCGCCGGGATGGCGGCATGGCCAAACGCCTCGCCCCAACCCACAAGCCCGTCGTCGGTCGTGACCTTGACCAGCAGGATCTCGAGATGGGTCCACGGCTTGCCGGCAAAAAGCGGCGGCGGACCGCCCATATCGCAAGGCAAAGCGACGACGATGCTTTCCACCGAAGTGATCTTCACGGAATCCGGCATGAGGTGTCGTTCGGCCCCCGCCCCTCTTGGGCTTTCCTGCGATCGCCGCGCGAAGGTAGAGACCCCGGAAATAAGGTCAATTGACCCCGGCTTACATCTATATCAGTATTTCTTATGTCCTTGAGTTTCCGCCAATTGCAGGTCGTGCGGGCTGTGTGCCGACATGGCTCGGTGATCGGGGCCGCGAGCGCTCTCGGCATTTCGCAGCCGGCGGTCAGCATGATGCTGCGCGACTGCACACGCGCCGCCGGCTTTCCTCTCTTTCTGCGCAAGCAGGGCCGGCTTCAGCCGACGATGGAAACATCGTCGCTGATGACCGATCTCGACCGCATCTTCGACGGCGTCGAGCGTGTCGGGCGGCTGCTCGAGGACATGAGAGACACCAAGGTCGGGATGATCCAGATCGCCGCGACGCCGACCCTGGCGGAAAACCTGCTTCCGCCGGCGGTGACTGCGTTCAAGCAAACCCGGCCCGGGGTGCAGATCACCATCCATTCGATGGACAACATCAGCGTTGTGAACAGCGTCATCAACGAGCACGTCGATTTCGGGCTGGTGCTGTCGCCGCTGGCGCATTTCGACGCGCAGCTTTTCGAGCTTTGCTCGGCCGAACTCGTCTGCGTCGTTCACCCCGACAACCCGCTGGCGGCCCGAACTCAGGTCACGCCCAAGGATCTGGAATCCTATCCCCTCATCTCGTTCAGCCGCAGCCTGCCGCTCGGCATGCTGGTCGAAAAGACCTTCCGCGATGCAGGGGTGCCGCGCCGCATTACGCTCGAGGTCAACCAGTCATCCGTGGCATGCGCGCTCGCCAGGGCGGGCGCCGGCGTTGCCATCGTGGATCCGTTCTGGCTGATGGAAAACCGGGACCACGGCCTCGTACGTCTCAAGGTGCAGCCGCGGACAAAAGTGGTGGCTCAGGTTCTGATGCCGAAGAACTCCAACCTGTCACGCCCGACCCGTATCCTGATCGCCGAGCTGCGAAAGGTGGCCAAGCGCGCTATCATGTGACGACGCACGAATTGGCGCTGCGAGACCAGTTCACGACGTCCGTTCGAAAATCGCCGCGATGCCCTGCCCGCCGCCGATGCACATCGTCACCAGCGCCCGCTGCTTTTGCGTACGCGCCAGTTCGTAGAGCGCCTTGACGGTGTTGATCGCGCCGGTGGCCCCGACCGGGTGGCCGAGCGAGATGCCGCTGCCATTCGGATTGACCTTGGCCGGATCGAAGCCGAGTTCGCGCGACACCGCGCACGCCTGCGCCGCGAAGGCTTCATTGGATTCGATGACATCGATGTCGCCGACGGCGATACCCGCCTTTTTCAACGCCAGTTTGGTCGCCGGAATCGGACCGAGCCCCATGAACAGCGGCTCGACGCCGGCATGAGCGTAGCTGACCATGCGCGCCATCGGCTTGAGCCCGAGCCGCTTGACGGCCGCTTCGCTGGCAAGCACCAGCGCGGCGGCGCCGTCATTGATACCGGATGAATTGCCGGCGGTGACACTGCCGCCGTCGCGCTTGAAGACCGGGCGCAGCTTGCCGAAGTCGTCGGCCACCGCGTCGTGCCGCGTGTGCTCATCCGTGTCGAATACCTCGGCCCCTTTGCGGCCCTTAATCTCGATGCCGAGGATCTGATCCTTGAAATAACCGGAACGGATCGCATGCGAGGCCCGGCGGTGGCTTTCCAGCGCCAGCGCGTCCTGCTCGTCGCGTGCGATCTTGTGGCGTTCGGCGACATTCTCCGCCGTCACGCCCATCAGGACGCGGTTGAACGGATCGTTGAGCGCGCCGTCGAGGATGTCGACGAGCGGTGCGTTGCCCATTCGCGTGCCCCAGCGCACCGACGGCGCGTGGAACGGCGCCTGCGACATGTTCTCGGCGCCGCCGGCAACGGCGATGTCGCAATCGCCGAGGCGAATGCTCTGCGCCGCCGAGACCACAGCCTGCAGGCCCGAGCCGCAGAGGCGATTGACCGTGAGCGCCGGGGTTTCAACCGGCAGGCCGGCCTCGATGGCGGCGACGCGGGAGATGTACATGTCGCGCGGCCCGGTATGCACCACCTGGCCGAAGACGACATGGCCGACCTCGGCCGCGGGTACGCCGGACCGGCGCAGCGCTTCCGCCGTCACCTTCGCCGCCAGTTCGGTGGCGGGGACGCCCTTGAGGCTGCCGCCGAACGTCCCGATCGCGGTGCGCACGCCCGACACGACATAGACTTCGTTCATCGCCGTTTCTCCAAGTATTCGCCAAATCGCCGCGGATATCCGCCTTTTGCCCTAAAAGCAGGCGTCAGGAAACATGACCGCCATATCGTTGCCCGAGCGCACCAGCGCCAACTGCTGTTGCGTCTTCGGCAGCTCCGTCGCAAAAAAATATCGGCACGCCTCCCGGCGGCCCGCGCGCATCGCGACGTCGGCTGTCGCCGCGCGCGCCTGGTCGAGCCACAGCCACGCGACCACGATATGGCCGAATGCGGAAAGAAACGCCGCCGCATTATAGAGTGCCGCATCGGCCGACGCACCGCGCAGCACGGCGACGGTGTCGTTGACGTCGCCCCAGGCCGCGCGCAGCGCCGTGCATTCGGTGGACAGATCCTCGGTGCAAGCGGCGAGCGTCGTCTCGATGCGCTCGCCGAGAAGAGCGAGCGCCTCGCCATTGCCGCGCAGGATCTTGCGGCCGACCAGATCGTTGGCCTGAATGCCGTGCGTGCCCTCATGAATCGGATTGAGGCGGTTATCGCGATAGACCTGCTCGACGTCGAAATCGCGCGTGTAGCCGTAGCCGCCATGAATCTGAATGGCGAGGTCGTTGGCCACCAGGCCGAACTCCGCCGGCCAGCTCTTGCCGATCGGCGTCAACAGACCGAGCAACTGCGCGGCGGCGTGTCGCTCCGTTTCGGTTGCGGCGGAGGCCTCCTCATCGACGAGACGCGCGCAATAGAGCACCAGCGCGAGTGCGCCCTCCGCGTAGACCTTCTGCGCCAGCAGCATCCGGCGCACATCGGCGTGCACGACGATCGGCATCGGCGGCGAATTCTTGTGCGCAGCCGTCACCCGTCCCTGAGTCCGCTCGCGCGCATAATCGAGGGCGTGACGATAGCCCCGGCAGGCGAGCGCGGCGGCACCGACGCCGACGGCGATCCGCGCTTCGTTCATCATGCGGAACATGATGGCGAGGCCTTGACCGACATTGCCGATGCGAAAGCCGATCGCGCCGGCGGCGTTGACGGGCCGATGCCGCGTGCCTTCGCCGAAGGCGAGCAGGCAGTTGGCCGTGCCGCGATAACCCATCTTGTGATTGAGCCCAGCGACGACGACGTCGTTGGCTTCGCCCAGACTGCCATCGGCCGCCGGCAAGAACTTCGGCACCGCGAACAGCGAGATGCCGGCAAGGCCGGCGCCGAGGCGGCCATCGTCACCCGGCACCTTGGCGAGCACGAGATGCACGATGTTCTCGCTGGCGTCCTGGTCGCCGCCGGAGATCCACATCTTGTTGCCGAACAGGCGATAACGCGGGCCGAGCAGTGCATCGGCGCCGTCCGCCACCGCCCGCGTTGTTATATCGCCGAGCGAGGAGCCGGCCTGCGGCTCGGACAGGCACATCGTGCCGAACCAGCGGCCTTCGATTTGCGGTCGCGCCAGGATGTCGATCTGGGCCGGCGTACCGAAGACGGTGAGCAGGCGAGCATTGGCAACCGTCAGCATCGGATAGGCGGCGGTTGCGACGTTGGCCGCCATGGTCATCGCGGTCGAGGCAGTATGGATCAGCGCGGGTATCTGGGCGCCGCCGAGGGACTCGTCGAATGTCGCCGCAAACAGTCCGGCCTCCGCGTAGGCCCGCAGCGCCTCCCCGACCTCCGGCAATATATGAACCGCCTCGCCGTCGAGTCTCGGCTCGAGCCGATCGGACAGTTTGTAATGCGGTGCGAAGTGTTCATCGGCCAGCCGCGCGCTGAGGTCGAAGACGGCGTCGAAGGTTTCCCGGTTGTGTTCGGAATAACGCGCGTGCGTCGTCAAACCCTCGGCGGCAAGCCAGTCGTAGACCAGGAAGTCGAGGGTCGTGCGGTCGATGAACGGCATCAGATCACCGAGGCGCCGCCGTCGACGATGAGAATTTGGCCCGTGACATGCGCCGACGCGTCCGATGCGAACAGCAACATGGCGCCCTTGAGATCCTCGTCACCGCCGAGCTGGCCGCGCGGCGTGCGCGCAATCAGATCCTGCTCAAAAGTACCGAGGACATTCTTGGTCATCTTGGACGGGAAATAACCCGGAGCAATGGCGTTGACGGTGATGCCGTAACCGCCCCACTCGGCCGCCAGCGCCCGCGTCATGTTGATGACGCCGCCTTTGGTCGTGTTGTAGGCGATGGTGCCCGGCATGCGCGGCGGATGACCTTTGAAACCTTCGATCGAGGCGATGTTGACGATGCGGCCGCGGCCGGCGGGGATCATGGCCTTCTTCGCGGCCGCTTGCGCCAGAAGGAACGGAGCCGTGAGATTGATCGCGACCACCTTGTCCCAGGCCTCGCGCGGATGATCCTCGGCCGGAGAACCCCAGCTGGTGCCGGCATTGTTGACGAGAATGTCGAGACGGCCATGCTGCGCCAGGATCGCATCGATGACCGGCGCCGGCGCCTCCGGCTTGCCGAGATCGACCGCAATCGCCGAAGCCTTGACGCCCAGCTTCGTCAGATGCGCCACCGCAACGTCGAGTTCGTCCTGCTTGCGCGCCGTGAGCACGACGGCGGCGCCGAACTCGCCGAGCGCTTCCGCCATCTGCAATCCGAGCCCGCGCGATCCGCCGGTGACCAGCGCAACGCGGCCGGAAAGATCCAACAATCCCTTGAGTCCACTCATGCCGCACCTGTCGCTTTGTCGAGATCGGAAAAATTACGACCGCTCTGCGCCAGCTTCGCCAGCAGCGGCGCGGGCGCCCAGTTGTCGTCATGCGCAGCGTGCAACGTCACCACCGCGTCGTAGACGCGCTTGAGACCGACGCTGTCGGCCCAGGCCATCGGTCCGCCGCGAGCGGCCGGAAAGCCCATGCCGTAGACGTAGCAGAGGTCGATGTCGCTTGCGCGTTCGACGATGCCTTCGCCAAGCAGCCGCGCACCCTCATTGACCAGGGCGTAGAGGGTGCGGTCGAGAATCTCGTCGTCGCTGATTGTCCGCCGCGTTATGCCGAGATGCTTCGCTTCCTCGACAATCATCCGCTCGACCTCCGGGTCGGGCTCGGCCGAGCGCGGGCCGGACGGGTAGCGATACCAGCCGGCGCCGGATTTACTGCCAAGACGGCCACGTTCGTAAAGCAGGTCGGCGAGCCGCGAGTAGCGCATATTGGCCGGCCAGTTTTTCAATTGCCGCTGACGAACGAACCAGGCGACATCCTGTCCCGCCATGTCGAGCATGGCGCAGGGCCCCATAGCGAGGCCGAAACCAGTGAGCACGCGATCGATATCCTGCGGCAGCGCGCCCTCCTCCATCAGGCAATCGACCTGGCGAAGATAAGGATAAAGCATGCGGTTGGCGCAGAAGCCGTCGCAGACACCCACGGTGACGCCGACTTTGCCAACGCGTTTGGCGAGCGCGATCGCCGTCGCCAGCACCGACGCGTCGGTCTTGATGCCACGCACGATCTCGAGCAGGCGCATGACATGCGCCGGGCTGAAGAAGTGAAGGCCGATGACGTCCTGCGGCCGTTTGGTGACGGCGGCGATGGCGTCAACGTCGAGCGCGGAAGTGTTGGTGGCAAGGATGGCGCCCGGCCGGGCGAGGCGATCGAGACGCGTGAAAATGTCGGCCTTCACGTCCATGTCCTCGAATACGGCTTCGATAATGAGATCGGCCTGGCCCAGCGCCGAGAGATCGGTAGCGCCGGCGATGCGATCCAGCCGAGCCGTCAATTCGGCTGCGGACAAAGTGCCCTTGGCCTGGGCGCGTTCATAGACTTCGCGTATCCGCGCGAGGCCTTTTGCCAGGGCGCCTTCGTCACGCTCGACCAGCGTCACGGCAAAGCCGGCGTTGGCGAACACCATGGCGATGCCGCTGCCCATGGTGCCCGCGCCGATGACGCCGACATTCTCGACCGGGCGCATTGGCGCGGTCCCGTCGATACCGGCGACATGCGACGCCGCCTCTTCCGCGCGCTTCAAATAGGCCGCGGCATCCCACGTGGAAGCCATCCGTCATTTCTCCCAAGTTCTGAATTCGTACTGACCCTGCGGCGGACGGTCGACCTTACGTCCAGAGCTGGGCACTCTTGCCGAGCTCGATGCGCGCGATCTGGTCGATGTGGACTTCATCCGGCCCATCGGCGAGACGCAAGGTGCGGGCCAGCGACCACGCGGCGGCAAGGCCGAAGTCACCGCTGACGCCGCCGCCGCCGTGGACCTGAACGGCGCGGTCGAGCACGGCCTGCGCCATGCGGGGCGCCACCACCTTGATCATCGCGATCTCGGCGCGCGCGGCCTTATTGCCGACGGTGTCCATCATGTGGGCCGCCTTTAGCGTCAGCAGCCGTGCCTGATCAATCTCCATGCGGCTCAGCGCCACGGCCTCACGCAGCATGCCGTGCGACGCCATCGGTTTGCCGAACATGTGCCGGCTGTTGGCGCGCGCGACCATCGACTCGAGTGCGCGCTCGGCCAGGCCGATCGCGCGCATGCAGTGGTGGATACGGCCGGGACCGAGGCGCCCTTGCGCGATCTCGAAACCGCGGCCCTCGCCGAGCAGCATGTTCGACGCCGGCACGCGCACATTGTCGAAATTGACTTCCATATGTCCATGCGGCGCGTGGCCGTAACCGAACACGCTGAGCGGCCGCACCACGGTGACGCCGGGCGTATCCAGAGGCACCAGGATCATCGACTGCTGACGATAGGTTTCGGCCGACGGATCGGACTTGCCCATGAAGATGAGGATCTTGCAGCGGCGGTCACCGGCGCCCGAGGTCCACCACTTGCGCCCATTCAGGATGTAATGATCGCCGTCACGCTTGATGCTCGACTGGATGTTGCGCGCATCGGAGGATGCGACATCGGGCTCGGTCATGGCGAAGGCGGAACGGATTTCGCCGGCGAGCAGCGGCTCGAGCCACTGTTTCTTCTGCGCGTCCGTACCGTAGCGCACCAGCACTTCCATGTTGCCGGTGTCCGGCGCCGAGCAGTTGAAGACTTCGGCGGCGATCAACGACCGCCCCATGATTTCGCACAGCGGCGCGTATTCGAGATTGGTGAGGCCGGCGCCGAGATCGCTTTCGGGCAGAAACAGATTCCACAGGCCGGCCTTGCGGGCCTCGGCCTTCAGCTCCTCCAGGATCGGCGGCGTCCCCCAAGGGTCGCTCAGCTGCGCGTGCTGCTCGTCGTAGACGCGCTCATTGGGATAGACGAACCGGTCCATGAAAGCCTCGCAGCGGGCGATCAAGTCCTTGGTTTTCTGGGAATATTCGAAGTCCATTGGTCCCTCCGCCCCCTTGCTTTCTTAATAACCGGGAGTGTACATTTTCTGTCCGACAGTTCAACAGTCCATTCATCGGACAATCGTGGGATCCGGGTTGCCCGGGGCCCGGGGGCCTGACGCGGATGACATCCCAAGTTACCGAAATTCGCGCGGGCCACGAACTCGACAGCGGCAGGCTGGCGGCGTACCTCGGACGGCACCTCGACGGTTTTACCGGCCGCCTCGCCATCCGGCAGTTCAAGGGCGGCCAGTCCAACCCCACCTTCCTTATCGAAGCCGGTGACGGCCGGCGTTACGTGCTGCGCAAGAAGCCGCCAGGTCAACTGCTGCCGTCGGCGCACATGATCGAGCGCGAATACCGGGTCATGCATGCGCTCCAGAGCACGAATGTGCCCATTATCCGCACGCATCTGCTGTGCGAAGACGCTTCGATCATCGGCACGCCGTTCTATGTCATGGACTTTGCCGACGGCCGCGTGTTTCGCGATCCGTCGCTGCCCGACATGACTCCTGCCGAGCGGCGCGCGATCTACGCCGCGATGGGCGAGGTCATGGCGAAGCTGCACGCGGTGGACTGGCGCGCCGCCAGGCTGGAGAGCTTCGGCAAGCCGACGGGCTACGTCGCCCGGCAGATCGCGCTATGGACGCGGCAATACGAAGCCGCCAAGACACACCCCATCCCTGCTTTCGACGAATTGATCCACTGGCTGCCAGCCAACTTGCCGGCAGCCGAAGCCACCGCGATCGCGCACGGCGACTTCCGGCTCGAAAACCTGATCTATCATCCCACCGAACCGCGCGTGCTCGGCGTCCTGGACTGGGAGTTGGCGACGCTCGGTCATCCGCTCGCCGATGTCGCCTACAACTGCATGATCTGGCATCTCGATCCCTCGACGCCCAATCTCGGCGGCCTCGCCGGCCGCGATCTCGCCGCGCTCGGTATTCCGACCGAAGCCGAATATCTCGCCGGTTATGCCAACGCCGCCGGGCTGCAAAGGATCGAGAACTACTCGTTCTTCCTGGCCTTCGCCTTCTTCCGTTTCGCATCGATCGCGCAAGGCGTTTATGCCCGCGCGCTCGCCGGCAATGCCAGCGCGCCGAACGCGCTACAGTCCGGGCTGCTCGCCGCGCCGCTCGCCGAGCTGGGCTGGAAGGCCGCGCAAGGCGAACTTGAAAGCTGACCTTCGGTCATGAAGCAACGGCCGGGGTTTCCCCCGGCCGCTTTGTATCGTCAGACGACAGCGCTCAGCCTAGTTGGTGGCCATCTTGCAGGTCACCGCCGGAGCGACATCCTGGGCGCTGACGGTGGTCTTGATCACCGGACGCAGCTGGCCGTCGACCGCTTCCACCACACCGAAATAATTGGGCTTGAGCAGCTGGTGATCTTCCTTGCGGATGGTCAGCTTGCCCATGATGGTGTCGAAGGTGCGGCCCGACATCGCCTTGGCAACGTCTGCCGGCTTGACGCTCTTGGCGGCCGCGACCGACTGGAAGATGACCTGCATGCCGAGATAGGTTTCACCTTCGAAGTTGGTCGGCGGCACCTTGTACTTGGCGACCCAGGCCTTGACGAACGCCTTGTTCTCCGGCGTGTCGAGGGTCGACGAGTAATTGATGATGCCGTAGACGCCCTTGGCGGAGTCGCCCAGCGTCTTGACGGTACCGTCGGTGGTGAAGCTGACGCCCGCCACGGTGATGGCATCGGTCAGGCCGAACTGCTTCGACTGCTGGGCGAAGTTGATGGCATCACGGCCCGCCAGCACCACCCAGACGCCTTCGGCGCCGCTCTTCTTCACCTGCTCGATATAAGGCGCGAAGTCGTTGATGTTGGCCGGCGTGTAGTACTCGCCCACGAGGGTGCCGCCGGCGGCTTTTACCGCCTCGCCGAACAGCTTGCCGGAGCCGCGGCCCCAGGCGATGTCGGCGGCGACGACGGCCCACTTCTTCTCCTTGCGCTGCGCGAGCCACGGCTTCACCGTCGCCGCATCCATCGCCGACTGGGTGTTGACGCGGAACACGCCGGGCACGCAATTGGCGCCGGTGAGTTCGTCGGCCTTGTTGATGGTCGACACGTAGATCGAACCCCAGCGCTCCATCAGCGGCGCGATGGCGAGACCCTCACCCGACGCGATGAGGCCGGTCAGGATCGGATAGCCTTCCGACACCAGCTTTTCCGCCTGACGGCGCGCCAGTTCCGGCTTGGCTTCGGTATCGTAGGACTTGATGTCGACCAGGTGCCCGTCGACGCCGCCCTTGGCGTTGGCCTCTTCGGTCGCGAAGCGCACGGCGCGCATCACTTCCTCGCCGAGCGTGGCATAGGTACCCGACTGATCGGTAGGCACGCCGATCTTCAACGGATCGGCCGCATGCGCGGACCCGACCAGCGCGGCGCCGAACACGACCGCGCCCAACGTTGCAGAAAAAGCTGTCACTCCCCTTGGCATTTCATTCCTCCTCTTAAGCCGCCGGTGGCGGCGCGTTGCGGATCGATCTCGCGTCGATCACGTTCGTCGTTCAGATGGCGATGTGGCGCTCCAGTTGATCGCGGGTCACATTCTGGAGCGATCCGGACTCCGCCACGGCACCCTTTGACAGGACGTAGAAGCGCTGGGCGACGCGGTGGATCAGACTGATGTTCTGCTCGATGAGCAGGATTCCGATGCCGTCCTCGCCGAGCTTCACCAGCAGCGCGGCGAGTTCGTCGACGATCACGGGGGCGAGCCCTTCACTCGGCTCGTCGAGAATGAGCAAATCGGGATTGGCCATCAGCGCCCGGCCGATGGCCAGCATCTGCTGCTGGCCGCCGCTGAGCGCGAGGCCCGGATTGCCGCGGCGTTCGCGCAGGATCGGGAACAGCTCCTGCACCTTCTCCAACGACCACGGCCCCTTGCGGCCGGTCGCCGTGCCGAGCAGCAAATTCTCCTCGACCGTCAGGTTCGGCAGGATGCCGCGACCCTGCATGACGATGGCGATGCCGTTTTGTGCCGCCGTATAGCCGCGCAGATCCTTGACCGGCCGGCCGCGCACATCGACCTGGCCTTGGGAAATGCGCGTCACGCCGCACAACGTGTTGACCACCGTGGTCTTGCCGACGCCGTTGCGGCCGACCAGCGCGACGCGCTCGCCGGCATCGACCGCGAAGGTCACGCCGTTCAGAATGCGGGCGCGTCCGTAAAGCGCGTGAACGTCGTTGAACGCGAGCAGCGCCATCACGCCTCCGTCCCGAGATAAGCGGCGATGACGGTCGGATCGACGCGGATTTCGGCGCAGGTGCCTTCGCTTAGCGTTCGGCCGAGATGCAGCACCGTGATGCGGTCGCAGATCGAGAACACCACCTGCATGTCGTGCTCGACCAAGAGCACCGTGACCTTCCAGCGGTTGGCGAGGTCGCGCAGGATCCGCGCCAAAGCGAGCGATTCCTCCATCGTCAGCCCCGCCGCCGGCTCGTCGAGCAGCAGCACCGTCGGCCGTCCGACCAGCGCCAGCGCGAGATCGAGGCGGCGCTGGTCGCCATAGCTGATCTCCGCCGCCGGCACGTCGGCCATCTCGGTCAGACGCAATTCGTCCATCACCTCGGCGATATCGGCGCCGGGAACGGCCCACGACGCGACGCGTAACTGCTGCTCCACCGTGAGGTCGGGGAAGATGTTGGTGCGCTGGAACGAACGCGCCATGCCGCGGCGGCGCCGCTCCTGCGGCGTCAGCGCGCTGATGTCGTCGCCCTTGAGCAGCACCTTGCCGCCGCGGGTGACGGCGCGGCCGGACAGCACGTCGATCAGCGTCGATTTGCCGGCGCCGTTCGGCCCGATCAGACCGCGAATTTCGCCCTGCTTGACCGCGATATCGACATTGTCGAGCGCGGCGAAGCCGCCGTACCGGCGCGACAACTTGATGCCTTCGATAACATTGTCGGTCATCGCCGCGTCCCCCTGCGCCACAGCATGAGGGCGAGGCCGACGACGCCGCGCGGCATCGTCAACGTCACGATGACGAGAATGACGCCGACGATGGCGGGCCAGTATTCGGCGAACTGGCCGGCATAATCCTTGATGTAGAACAGCACCACGGCGCCGATGGCCGGGCCGATGATGAATTTGGCGCCGCCGATGATCGCCATGATCAGCGCGAAGCCCGACGTGCTCCAGTGGAACATCTGCGGGGCGATGTAACCGTTGTAGCTGGCCTGCAGAATGCCGGCGATGGCGGCGATGAAGGCGGCGATGGCATAGACCAGCGCTCGCGGCATCACTGTCGAATAGCCAAGGAAACGCGCGCGTTCCTCGTTGTCGCGAATGGCGGCCGCCACTTGCCCAATGCGGCTGCGCGCGAACAGCGCCAGGCCCAACAGCACGAGAACGAGAACGGTCCAGGCCAGCACCAGCATGACGGCCGGGTCCTGCAGCTTGCGCGCCGAGAAGCCGAACATCTGCGCCGGCAGGTCGAACGACATGCCGTCGTCGCCCTTGGCCAATTCGCGCCAGCGGAACACCACTTCATAGAAGGCCTGACCGACCGCGAGCGTGAGCATCGCGTGGGCAACACCGGTGATCCGTGAGATGACAAGGCCGAGCAGAAAGGCGACGGCGGTCGGCAAGATGAGTGCGATCAGAACCGCGGCTTCCGGCGCAACCCACTGCCGGGCGATCAGCACACCCATCGCATAGCCACCGAGGCCGAAGAACGCCGCCTGGCCAAAACTGGTGCGACCGTTCTGCAAGATCAGGAAGCCGACGCTGGTGGCGAGCAAGGCATCGAACATCGCCTGCGCCAGCAATGACATGGCGATCTTGGTCGGCACCAGCCAAGGCAGCGCCGCGCCAACGGCGAGCGCCAGCACGGCGACGGCGATCAATGCTGCATAACCCGCGGGCTTGCGCCGCGACGCCGGCAGGCCGCTGGCGGTGAGGCTCGTCATGTGCGCGACCCCGCAAAGCCGGTCGGCCGCCAGATCAGAATGCCGACCATGAGCATGAACGGCAGCACGGTCGCCGCCCACGGCAGATAGACCGCGCCGAAATTGTGAATCTGTCCGATCAGCAGCGCCGCGACAAAGGCGCCGGCAAAGCTGCCGAGGCCGCCGATGACGACGACGATGAAGGAGTCGATCAGGATGTAATTGCCCATGGTCGGTGACAGCGACAGCAGCGGTCCGGCAACGACGCCCGAGAGACCCGCCAGCGCGGTGCCGAGCCCGACGACGATCAGGCTCAGCCGATCGACATTGATGCCCTGCATGCTGGTGACGCGCGCATCGGTCGAAGCGGCGCGGATGTAAAGCCCGGTCCGCGTGTAGCGCAGCCAGACGCTGAGCGAGACCGCGACGGCGACGCTCACGGCGATGACGAACAAGCGATAGACGGGAAACGGCGAACCGCCGATGTTGATGGTACCGGCGAGCAACGGCGGCACCGGATAGGTCAGGTAGGCCTTGCCCCAGACCTTGGTGACGACGGTCTCGAGGATCAGGAGAATGCCGAACGTCACCAGCACGGTGACGATATGGTCCTGCTTGCGCAGAGTGCTGAAGACCATGGCATCGAGCAGGCAGCCGACGATCGCCATCGCCACGACGGATACAAGAAGCCCGCCCCACCAATAGCCCATCGCCGCGATGCTGAAGCCGAGATAGGCGCCCACCATGAACAGCGCGCCGTGGGCGAAGTTGACGACTTCACGCAGCCCGAAGATCAGCACCAGGCCGACCGCGAGCAAGTACAGCAGGCCGCCGTAGACGATACCGTTGAGAATCTGGATCAGCATCGTCGTCCCCTACCCGGCCGTATAGCCGCCATCGACGTAGATGGTCTGGCCGGTGACGTAGCCCGCCGCGGGCGACGCCAGAAAAACGAGAACGCCGACGACATCCTCGATCTCGCCGAGCCGGCCGACGGCCGAGCGCGCGCGGACCTTGTCGTAGAGTTGCGGCTGCGTGCGGATCAGTTCGCGGTTGAGATCGGTGACGATCACGGTGGCGCCGATGGTGTTGACGGTGATGCCGTGCGGGCCGAGCTCGAAAGCCATCGCCGCGCCGAAATTGGCGAGACCCGCCTTGGTGGCGCTGTAGGCGGTGCGGTTGGCCATGCCCCGGCCCGACAGGATCGAGCCCATGTTGATGATGCGGCCGCGCTTGCGCTCGATCATCGGCCTGGCGAAGGCGCGCGAGCAGAGGAAGGAGCCGGTGAGATTGACATCCATCACCCGGCGCCATTCGTCGAGCGTCGTGTCGGCCAGCGTCTTCGGTGAAGTGATGCCGGCATTGTTGAACAGGATGTCGGCGCTGCCGAGTTCGTTGACGATGCGGTCGCAGGCCTTGGCGACCATGGCCTCGTCGGTGACGTCGGCCTCGACGATCAGCGCGCGCCGGCCGGTCTGTTCGACCGCGGCGGCGGTTTCCTTCAGCTTGGCGACGTTGCGGCCGATGAGCGCCAGATCGGCGCCCGCTTCCGCCAGCGCCACCGCGCCGCCATGGCCGATGCCGCCGCCGGCGCCGGTGACCACCGCGACCTGACCTTTCAGACTGAACAGCGCGCCGTGATTCATGCCGCTCACATCGCCATCTGGCCGCCATCGACCGGCAGAGCGACGCCGGTGATCATGCGGGCTTCATCGGAGACCAGGAACAGCGCCGCGGCGGCCACGTCTTCGGGCTCCGGCATGCGCGCCAGCGGGATGGTGGCGCGGAAACGCTTCATCGCTTCGTCGTGATCGCCGGCCATGCCGGGCAAAAACGCTTCCAGCATCGGGGTCGCCACCACGGTCGGGCACAGCGCGTTGACGCGGATGTTCTGCGGCGCCAGTTCCAGCGCCAGCGAACGCACGAGACCGACGATGCCGTGCTTGGCGACGGTGTAGAGGCTGAAATTCGGCTTGGCCTTGAGGCCCTGCAGCGACGAGGTGAACAGCAGCGCCGCGCCGGCCGGATTGCGCTTGGCGCTCTCGCGCAGATGCGGCAGCGCCGCGCGCGTCATCTGCATGACGCCGAACAGGTTGACGCGCAGCACGCGTTCCAGGGTCGCGTCATCAACATTCTCGAACGGACCGGTAAAGGGTCCGCCGGCGTTGTTATGAACGATGTCGAGGCCGCCGAACGTCTTGACGGCGAAGGCGACGGCGCGATCGTCCTGCTCGCTCGACGTATGGTCGACTCGAATGAAGGCGGCATTGTCGCCGATCTCCTTCGCCACCGCGCCGCCGCGCGCCTCATCGACGTCGGTGACGACGACCCTGGCGCCCTCGGCGGCGAAACGAATGGCCACGGCGCGGCCCAGCCCCGATCCGGCGCCGGTGACGAGCGCGACCTTTCCGGCAAGGCGCGTCATGCCGCGGTCTCCGCTTCGCCGGCCGGGATGGTGATATCCAGCAATGCGGCGATACGGCCGCGCAGATGACGATACTGGCCGGCGAGCAGCGCGTCGCCGCACTCGCACAGCACATCGGCGTCGGCGAGCATGCGCGACAGGATGCGATGATCGCGGGCGGTATCATCCGCCGCGTCTTGAACGTTCCTCACTTGACGCCTCCTCTACAGGCGGTAGCCCTGTTGTCGTTCGTCTTTCCAGCGGCGGGCTTTGTAGTTGAATTCGGGCAGTTCATTGCGGGCGCAGACGGTCAGCGTCATCCAGACGTTGGTACGCTCCTTGATCGTCGCGCGGATGCGTTCGATCAAGGTCGTCTTTGTCGCAGCATCGCAAGTGGCGGCGGCGTCGGTGAAGGCGACGCGCACCTCGATCTCGGTCTTGCCGTCGCCGCTGGTGTAGACGCGGCCGGTGTATTCGGCGACCTCGCCGAAGGAAAACACGGCGGCGTCGATGGCCGATGGCCAGACATTGTTGCCGCGGATCTTGAGCATGTCGTCGAAGCGGCCGATGGTGCCGCATTCGATGGCGTTCCAGGCGCGGCCGGAATTGGCGTCGCGCCACGAGATGAAGCGCGCGGCGTCGCCGGTGCGGAAGCGAATGACGGGCGAGCCTTCGATCGACAGATTGGTGACGACCATTTCGCCGGTCTCGCCGGAGGCAACAGGCTCCAGCGTCTCCGGATGCACGACCTCGAACAGGGTCTCCCATTCGAACAGGTGCATCAGGCCGCGGCCGCCCTTGGCGCCGAACACGCCGTCGGCACAAGTCGAGGCACCGAAGCCGGCACATTGCGTCGAGCCGTAGCCTTCCTGCAGGCGGCAACCCCACAAGCTCTCGATGCGCTCCGCCCATTCGAGCGGATAGCCCTCGGCGGCGATGAACAAAGTGCGCAGCATCGGAAAGGCGCGTTTCGGCTCAATGCCCCGGCGCATCATCGCTTCGGTCAGCGTGTGCAGATAGTTGGTCGAGGCGTAGATGAAGTGCACCGCGCCGATGCGCTGCATCAGGTCGATCTTGGCGTCGGTCGATAGAGTGCCGCCAACATGGAATGCCGTGGCGCCGATGATGCGCAGGCCCTCGCCCGGTCCCCAGCCGCCGGTGGTCAGGCCGCCGGCCGGCACGCAGTTGATCGCGACATCGCCGGGCCGGAGGCCGGCGAGGAACCACGGCAGCGCGTGGTAATAACCTTGCATGTGCACATCGTGCTGGCTGCGGCCGTAGATTTCCTGACCGAGGCCGGAGGTGCCGCCGGTCATGTTGACCAGGGCGACGTCCTCGCGCGCGATGCCGAGGCGGGCGCCGAACGGCGGATGCTCGGTCTGGTCGGCGAGAAAATCGGTCTTGTTCGACAGCGGAAAGCGCTCGCGGAATTGATCGAGCGTTGACAGCTTGTCAGGATCGAGACCGCCCTGCGTCATGCGCGCGCGGTAATAGCTGCTCGTCGCATTGAGACGCGCAAGCTGACGCCGCAGCTTGCGCAGCTGCAATTCTTCGAGTTCGGCCCGCGACAGGGACGCGAGCCGCGCAAGGCGCGCCGAATCCACGAATGGATTGGCCGGCTCGCTGTCAAACTGCTGCGCGGTGGCGTTCATCGTCAGGCGGGCTCGAAGATGGGAAGCGTGATTTCAGGCGTTACTGGCTTAAAGATGACACGAACCGGCATGTTCGCGGTCACCTTTTCCGGCTCGATGCCGACGATATTGCTGGCAATGCGCACGCCTTCGTCGAGCTCGATGAGCGCCACAACGTAAGGGACATCCGCGGCATAGACTTCACGCGGTACCGGGTGGCGGACCACGATCCACGAGAACACGCGGCCATGGCCGCTGCTCTCGATCCACTCGTGCTCGGGCGAATTGCACTTCGGGCAGTAGAACGTCGGCGGAAAGCGTTTGTGGCCGCAGTTCGCGCAGCGCTGAATCTTCAGCTTGCCCTCGCGGCAGGCATCCCAGAACGGGCGGGTTTCGACATCGACGACGGGAAGCGGCTTGGCATAGGTCATGGCTTAATTCCTCAACACCATGGCGCTGCCGCAGGTCATCGCTCCGGCGGTTGTCAGGCAAGTTTCGATATCCGGCACCTGGCGCACGCCGGCTTCGCCGCGCAACTGCTGGACGGCCTCGATGACGTGATTGAGCCCGTGGATGTAACCTTCCGACAGCAGGCCCCCGGCGGTATTGAGCGGCAGTTCGCCGCCGGGCGCGATGCGGCCGCCTTGCACGAACGGACCGCCCTCGCCTTCCTTGCAGAAGCCGAGACCCTCGAGCTGCATGATGATGCTGTAAGTGAAGCAATCGTAGATCTGCGCGATGTCGATATCCTTCGGGCCCATGCCGGCACTGCGCCACAGATCGTCGGCGATGTATTTCGCGTAATTGTGCGAGTGATCGGGCCAGCGCAGCGCATCGAACAGGTCTTCGCCCTGATCCGGGCCGCCGCCATAGGCCCCGCCCGAAATATAAACCGGCTTGCGCTTCATATCGCGCGCACGCTCGGCCGACGTCACCAGCACGGCGCAGGCACCGTCGGTTTCCAGGCAGATGTCGAGCATGCGGAACGGTTCGACGATCATGCGCGAATTCATGTAGTCCGCCATGCTGATCGGATCGCGCTGCATGGCCCGCTCATTCTTCTCGGCGTTCTTGCGGAAGGTCACGGCGATTTCGCCGAGCTGCTCGGCGTTGGTGCCGTATTCGATCATGTGCCGGCGGCACCACATGGCCATCGCCTGCGGATAGGTGATCCAGCCGAACGGCGCGGTGAACTGCGTGATGTTATAGGCCGAGAGATCGCGGCCGCCGCCAAGACGGAAGCCCGAGCGGCCGTTCATGGCGCGATAGCACAACACGGTTTCGGCGAGCCCTGCTTCGATCACCGCCGCCGCGGTGAGCACGATCATGTTGGCTGCGTTGCCGCCGCTGAGAAAGTCGTTGGCGTAGCGCGCCGCCGGCACGCCGATCTCGGTCGCGACCGATATCGCCGGCACCGAGTCATTGAAATTGAAGCTGACGAAGCCGTCGATATCGGAAACCTTGAGGCCGGCATCGGCAATCGCATTGATGCAGGCTTGCGAGGCCAGGCTGCGCACAGTGCGGCCGGACTTCTTGGAGAAATCGGTCCAGCCGATGCCGGCGATCGCGTATTTGTTTCGCAGAGCGTACATTCCAATTCCCTTCAATCAGCGCACGAAGGCCGGCTTGCGTTTTTCCTTGAAAGCGATGAGGCCTTCAGTCGCGTCAGGCTCGGTGGTGGCGTAGCGGTGGACGAAATCGATCTCCTGCCGCAGCCCGGTGGCGAGATCTGTCGTCAGCGTCAAATTCGCCAGGTGCTTGGCCCCGCGCAGGCCGGCGCGGCTCTTGTCACCGAGCTTGGCGACCAGCGCGGCCGCGGCGGCGTCGAGTTCGGCGTCGGGCACGACGTCGGTGACTAACCCCATGTCCCAGGCCTCGATGGCGCTGACCAGATCGCCGGTGAGCATCAGCTTCTTGGCGCGCAACATGCCGATGGCCCGCGGCAACCGCTGGGAGCCGCCGGCGCCGGGCAGCTGACCGAAATTGAGATGGCCGTCGCCGATCTTCGCCGACTCCGCGGCGATGACGAGATCGCAGGCCAGCAGCAATTCCAGGCCGCCAGCGACGCAGACTCCGTTGATCGCAGCGATGTAGATTTTGCTCGACGCCTCGATGGCGTTGAGCATGTCAAAGAAGTCCTCGAGGAAGGCCGAGAACTTGTCCGGGTTCTTATAGAGATGAATGTAGCCGTCGAGGTCGCCGCCGGCGGAGAAGCTGCGGCCACGCCCGGTGACCACGACGGCGAAAATGTCCGCCCGCGCCTCGATGGTCGCGACGGCGGCCTTCAGTTCCCGCACCGTCGCCCAGTCCAGGGGGTTGAGCTTGTCGGCCCGAGCCAGCGTGAGCCGGGCCCACGAGTCGTTCCATTCCAGCTCGATATTGGCCTCGGACGACATTTCCTCTTCCCTGACGACCCTTTAGGTGGCTTTATTGGCCAACAGTCCGTTTGTCGGACAATTTCAATTAGAGTATCATCTGCCACCCGGCCGTCAAGAGCACCCGAATCGTGTCTCATAGGGCTGGACCACCGAGGAGCAGGCCTCTTGCAAGAACATGAGTTCAGCCGGATCGAGCGCGCGCCGGCCTACCGGCTGGTCTATGACGCGATCGAGCGCGAGATATTGTCGGGCCGCCTGCGGGTCGGTGATCCATTGCCGGCGGAGCTGCAGCTCGCCGAACAATTTGGCGTCAACCGCTCGACGGTGCGCGAGGGCATCAGACTCCTGGAGCAAAGCGGGCTGGTCGAGCGCGACGGCGGCAAAAGGCCGCGCATCTCGCTACCGCATTATCTCGACCTCGCCTCTTCGGCGAGCCGCGCGCTGATCCTGCACTCGGTCACGTTCCGCGAATTGTGGGAGGCTTCGATGGTGCTGGAGCCGGCCATCGCCGAAAGCGCCGCGCGAAATGTCGACGACGCCGGGCTCGCCGAGCTGCATGCGAACATCGATGCCATGGACGCCAATGTGAAAGCCTTCGAGGGCAGCGCCGAGGCGGATACCGACGCTTTCGTTAAACTCGATCGCGGCTTTCATGAAATTCTCGCCAAGGTTGGCGGCAACAGGGTTCTTGCCTTGGCGCATGAGCCGGTGACATCGCTGTTCATTCCGACCGGCCAGATCATTCTGCAGCGGCTGAAGACCTATCGCCGCGTGCTCGACGCGCATCGGCACATCTACAATTGCCTGAAGGACAAAGACGCAGCAAAGGCGCGCACCTGGATGCACCGGCACATGGACGACTTCCGCCGCGCCTACGAACTGACCGAACTGGCCTGGGATGCACCGCTCGATGCCGTCAGCCTCGGGATAACGCAGGCGACCACCTATCGCTGACACTCTCCAAGTTGCGCCGCGGCAAGAAGTCTTGCGCGAGGACTGGACAGGAACTGAGGCCAAGCGTCCGCGACAGCGGAACGGCACCCGCTGCCTGATGCTCGCTGCCTAGGTTGCCGCCGAAGTCTGCGTCTTCGGGATCCATCACTCGGCATCCTGCCCATATCAGATACGCATACTGATACAAATCTTGGTATTTTCCTGCGACGGACTGCCTCATCTATCCTTTCTTTGAGCAACAACGGGGCAACGGCCGCGCCGCAGCAATCCCTATCGGGTCAAACGCGTCGCACCGATGCCGCCCATAAGCGAGCCGCCCTCGAGGGCCGCCATATCGTTGCCAAAGGGTAGGAAGCCGATGTTACGCACACTCCTTAAGGTTCTCGCTCCGGTCCTCCTTGTCGCTGGAGCGCCAATCATGACTGCGCCTGTCGCCAACGCGGCAGGCTATCCGGATCGTCCTATCCATCTGATCGTTTCCTATCCCGCCGGCGGCGCGACCGATCTGATCGGCCGTCTGTTCGCCGAAGCGCTCGGCGACAAACTCGGCCAACGGGTCGTCGTCGACAATCGAGGCGGCGCCAGCGGCATGCTGGGTGCGCGCTTCGCTGCGGAATCGAAGCCGGACGGCTACACGCTCATCATCGCCACGGCGACCACGCATGCCGTCAATCCGTGGCTTTTCAAAAACACTATCGGTTACAACGCCATCACGGATTTCACGCCGATCTCATATGTCGGCTACACGCCGCTGGTTCTCGTCGCCCACCCAAGTGTGCCGGCGTCGAACGTCAAGGAGCTGCTGGCCTATATCAAGTCGAAGAACGGCACCATCAGCTACGCCAATGGCGGCACCGGCTCGGTGCCTCACATGGCGGGCGAATTGTTCAATGCCACTGCCGGCATCAAGGTGCAGACGGTGCCCTATAAGGGCGACGGCCCTGCAACCACAGACGTCCTCGGCGGCCACCTGCCCTACATGTTTGCTCACTTGCCCGTCGTTCTGCCGCTCATCAGGTCCGGCCAGCTCAAGGCCATCGGCGTGACGACCGCGCAGCGCTCGGAGTTTGCGCCGGATATCCCGACCATCGCCGAACAGGGTCTCGCCAATTACAGCATCGAGACCTGGTGGGGCGTATTCGGTCCGGCGAAAATGCCGAAGGACCTCGTCACCACGCTGAACACGGCCGTCCGCGACGTTCTAACCAAACCGGAGGTCAAGAAACTGTTCTTTGATCGCGGCTATGAAACCAAGCCGACAACGCCGGAAGAATTCGGCGCTTTCGTCAAGAAAGAGTACGACCGGTGGGGCAAGATCGTTCAAGATTCCGGAATGCCCATCAACTGAGAGCCGGACATAAAAAGAAGCGCCGGGCGATGAGGCCCGGCGCTTTTTTTCATGGGCAGCGCATCGCCTTGCGCCGCCACCAAAGCGGCTTGAGATCAAGCCGGCGCCGGATCCGCGAACGGATCCGCCGGCATCTCCGTCGCCAGATCGACAACCACCGTCTTCACCTCGGTGTATTCCCGGATGGCATCGAAGCCGTTCTCTCGGCCGAAGCCCGACAACTTGTAACCGCCATAGGGCAGCATGTAATGCACCGGGCGGAAGGTGTTGACCGAGACCAGGCCCGCCTCGATCTTCGCCGCCACGCGGTGCGCCCGGCCGACGTCCGACGTCCACAGACCGCCGACCAGGCCATAGTCGGTGTCGTTGGCGAGTTCGATCGCCTCTTCCTCGCCGTCGAACGGCATCACCGCCAGCACCGGCCCGAACACTTCCTCGCGCGCCAGCCGCGATCGGTTGTCAACATCGGCGAACACTGTCGGCTCGACGAAATAGCCGCGCGGAAAGCCTTGCGGCCGGCCGCCGCCCGTCAGAATCCGCGCGCCCGAGTCCCGCCCGAGCGCGATGTACTGTTCCGTCTTGTCGCGCTGCTGCGCCGAGGTGTGCGGCCCGATATGCGTGCGTTCGTCGAAGGGCATGCCGACGCGGATGCGCCCGGCGCGCTCGGCAATCGCTCCGGCGAACTTCTCGTAGAGCGGACGCTCGACAAAGATCCGCGACGCCAGCGAACAGGATTGCCCGGTCGAGCGAAAGGCGCTGTGCACGGCGACCGACAGCGCGCGATCGAAGTCGGCATCGGCAAAGACAATATACGGCGACTTGCCGCCGCACTCGAAGGAGCAGCGTTTCAGGTTGCCGCTCGCGGCCTTCATGATGGCAGCCGCCGTGCCATGATGGCCGGTGAAGGAGATCTTGTTGACGTGCGGATGCGCAGCGAGGGCCGCGCCCGCAACCGGCCCGTAGCCCGGCACGACATTGACGACGCCGGCGGGAAAGCCCGCCTCGCCGACCAGCTTGCCGATTTCGACAAGGCTGACCGGCGTCTGCTCGGCCGGCTTCAGCACCACCGTATTGCCGGCGGCGAGCGCCGGACCGAGCTTCCACGAGCACAGCGAGATCGGCGAATTCCACGGCAGGATGGCGCCGACGACGCCGACCGGCTCCAGCCGCGTGTAGGCAAGCGCGTCCGGCCGGTATGGAATCTGATGACCATTGATCTTGTCGGCCGCGCCGGCAAAGAACGTCAGCCAGTCGGCGGCGCGTTGCACCTCGCCCAGCGTGTCGCGCAGCGGCTTGCCATTGTCGCGGCTCTCGATCTCGGCCAGACGCCGCGCGTCGCGCCGCACCAGGCCGGCCAGCTTCGCAATCATCTCGCCGCGCTTGGTCGGCGAGGAGCTGCCCCACGGGCCGCGCAGCGCCCGTCGCGCCGCCTGCACCGCATCGTTGACATCGTCGGCGTCGGCTTCGGCAACCTCGGCCCAGACTTCCTCTGTCGACGGATCGATCGAGCGGATGACCCGCCCGGACCGCGCGGGCACCCACTCACCGCCAATGAAGAGACGGTCGTAACGTCTTGGCTCTTCCTGCGACAGCGAGGACGCAGACGCCGCGGTCATGCCGTTGCGCCCGACAGCACCGTGACGCCGGCTTCGCCGAGGCGCTTAACGATCGCGCGCATCGTATCGCGCTCCGGCGTCGCCGCGATTTCGGCGCCGACCTCACGGGTCCCACTACCGAACAACCAGCCGGAATTGCGCGCGAACTTGTCGAGCACGTCGTCCTTCGACAGCGGCGCTTCCGGACAACCCGGATGATGCGGCACGTGGCTGCGATAGGTCTTGCCGGCAGCCTCGATCTCCAGGATTGCCGGACAATGCGCCGGGTAATCGGAGTCGGGATCGACCGAGGCCTCGACGAGCGAGGCGAGCTTCAGGACGCGCTGATTGCCGAGGCGGTCGGCACGGAACGTCTCGAGGCCGACGTCGCCGAACACCAGCGCCGACGCGACGCCGAACATGAGGCTGAAGCGCGCTTCGTGCGGAGTCTGCGGCGCCTTCTTGCGCTCCTTCGGCTCGGTGACCAGCGTTAGTCCCGGCTCCGCGAGTTGACACGAGATGCGGGTGATCTGATCGAGCGAAACGCCGTCGCGCTTGAACTGTACGAGCAACTGCTTGCAGGCCTCAATGAAGGCGTGGAGCAACTGGCAGCACGGATAGGGCTTGTAGGCCGTCTCCGGCAGATACCAGCGGCTGCCGAAGCCGGCGGCGGCCTTGGCGAAATCGAGTTCGCCCTTCACCGGCGTGAGATGAGTCTGGAAGAAGCCGAACTTGCCTTCGAACACGCTGTCCGGACCGGTGATGCCCGACTGCGCGAGATCGATGGCGAGAATGCCGGCATGCGCGCCCCAGCCGCCGTGCAGGATCTTGGACGTCGAGCCGGTGCGGGTCGATTCCTGGATGCCGGAGGCGAAGGTGCCGCAAATGCCCATCGCATCGACGATCTGCTGCGGCGTCGCGCCGACGAGACGGCCGACCGCCGCCGCGGCGCCGAACGATCCGATGAGCGAACTGGTGTGATAGCCGCGCTCGAGGAAACGATCGCCGCCGACAAAGCCCAGCCGGATCATCACTTCGTAGCCGATAGTCACGGCGGTGATGACATCGCGGAACGAGGCGTTACGCTCCTCGGCGACGGCGAGCACTGCTGGCACCACGGTCGAACCCGGGCGGGCTAGCGAGGAGCCGTGCTTGTCGTCCATCTCGAGGGCCTGCGCTAGCGAGCCGTTGACCAGCGCCGCAAGCTCCGGCCTCACCTTCTGATTGATGCCGAAGATCGTCGCGCCTTCGCCGCGCCACTTCGCGGCCAGGCGCCGCGCCGCCTGCCCGCTTTCCTCGTGCGGGCTGGCGCCGGCGATGGATACGCCGATCGAGTCGAGGACGTGCCAGGCGGCCGCGTCGCGCACCGCGTCGGGCACCTGCTTGTCGGCAAGGCCGGTCGCAAATTCAGCAAAGGTCTGGGCAAGGGTCGAAGCCATGGGTGTGTTCCTCTGCGGACGGCGTTCAGCCGCGCACATCCTGCAGTGCTGCGCCGAGTTCGGCGGCCGGGTTCTCTTCTTTGTCGAGGTTGCCGACGATGTTCTCGATGCGCTCAACCGCGCTCTTGGAGATGACGCGGCCGGCGAGGTCGCGAAACTTGGCGCGCAGCGCCTCGTCCGGGATCGGGTTCATGCAGTGGCCGGGGCGATACAGCAGCGAGTGCTTGTATGCCTTGCCATCCTTCATGGTGAGCGTGACGCGCACCGCGCGCATCTCGTCGGGACCGAGCGCATCGAGCTCGGGATCGATCGTGACATTTACCCGGTTTGCTAGATCGATGATGGTCGGATCGAGCAGCTTGGAGTCCTGAAACTGGTCGATGAAGGCGTTGCCCTCGAGCATCATCACGGCGGCGACGAACGGCAGGTTCATCTGCGCGGCGATGGTCTCCGGCGGGTTCATCGGCTTGTACGGCCAGCCGCAATGCACGTACACCATCTTGGTGGTGCCGACATCGATCTTGGCGACGTCCTCGCCGCGCAGGTTGTGCTGCTCCCGCAGGATGCGCAGGCACTCGGCGGTCGCCTGGCTCGACGCCAGCGAGGAGTAGCGTTTGAAGCCATTCTTCAGGATCTCCCAGTGGCCGGTGCCGAGACCCTTGGTCGCCCAGGACAGGTCGTACTCGCGCGAATAGGCCGAACAGAAGCCGCCATATTCGGCTTCCAGCACATCGCGCACGCCGGTCAGGCCTTCACGCGCGCAGTAGGCGGCGATGATGCCGTTCTGCGATGCCTTGCCCGAATGGAAACGCTTGGCCATGGCGCCGAACTGCGCCGCCATCAGGCCCGCCGCCTGCGAGCCGGCAAGGCCGAGTGCGGAAATGTATTTGTCAGCGTCGAGCTTGATCAGCTTGCCGATCGCCGCGGCGGAAGCAAAAGTGCTGGTCAGGCCGCAGGGATGGAAGCCGGTGTGGAAGGCGGACGGGCTCACCGTGTTGCCGATGCGGGTGCCGAGTTCGAAACCGGCGACGACGGCGAGGATGAAGTCCTTGCCCGAGACGTCACCGAAATCCTCCGAGCACGCCGTCACCGCCGGGATCACGCCGGCGCCGTAATGCGACATCGATTGATCGTGGCAGTCGTCGAGCTCATAGCCCTGCGCCGAGGTGCCGTTGATGAACGAGGCACCAAGCACGTCGGCCTTGCCCTTCTGGCCCCAGGCCGAGGCCCGCTTGGCTTGGCCCAGACTGTTGACGACGCGCGTCACCGCCTGCGTCCATGGCGTCGACGCGCCGAACACGCCGCAGCCGAACGAGTCGAGGATGCAGCGCTTGGCCATGGCGATGACCTCCGGCGGCAGGTCCTCGTAACGCAGGCCGACGGCGAACTCCGCCACGGTGCGGGTTGTCGCTGGCGCGGTAGCAGTGGCGGTCACGGCGATATTCATGGTCGACCTCTCGGATAGGCGGCAGTTGCGCGGCGGCGCGACCGTCATTTCTGGAAGAAGGTGGGCATCGGGGCGCCCGGCACCCGACGAACTTCAGCGTTACGACAATCGCGGTCCAATAATGATTGGGCACTCAGCATAAGCGGGGCACATGCTCCTCACCCCGTCTGCTTGGCCAGGGCGACAGGTTGCGCCGCTGCGGCGGCGCGGGCCGCGCTGCCGCCGGCGAGCCGGCCGAAGACCGAACCGCTGGTGAGCCCGCTCGCTCCCGGATAGTTGTGATAGAAAATGCCGCCGACCATCTCGCCCGCGGCGAACAGACCGGGGATCGGCCTGAGATCGGTATCGACGACCTGCCCTTCCGTCGTGACGCGGATGCCGCCGAAGGCGAAGGTAATGCCGCAGGTTACGGCGTAAGCCTCGAACGGCGGCGTATCAATCGGGTTCGCCCAGTTCGAGCGCGGCACGGTCAGGCCCGGAGCGCCACGGCCGTCGCGGCTGTTCGGGTCGAAAGGCACGTCCTGCGTGACGGCAGCGTTGAACTCGGAGATCGTGCGGCGCAGGCCTTCGCTGTCGACCTCGTCGAGCTGAGCGATCAGGCCGTCCAGCGTATCGGCGCGCACCTTGGTGACGGTGCGCGTGCGGTACTCGCTGGTGAGCAGATGCAGCACCTTGCCGTCATAGATCTGCCAGGCAACTTGGCCGGGCTGCTCGAGAACTTCGCGGCCGTATTTGGCATAGGTGTAATTGCGGAAGTCGGCGCCTTCGTCGATGAAGCGTTCGCCTTGCGCGTTGACGACTATGCCAAAGGTGTAGCTGTGCCGCTGATACTGCGGCGTGTTGACCATGTCGCCAAAGTCGGATGCGTAGCGCTCCCACGCGGTGGCGTGGCAGCCGGACCAATGGCCATAGGGCAGCGCGCCGACCTTCATGGCCATCGCCAGTCCGTCGCCGGTGTTGTATTTGCTGCCGCGGACCTTCGCGAGATCCCAACCCGGGCCGAGATACTTGGCACGCCACTCGGCGTTCGCCTCGAAGCTGCCGCAGGCCAGCACGACGGCGCCGGCGCGAACCGTCTGCAGACGCCCGTTGATGCGCACCGTGATGCCGGTCACGCCGGCATCTTCGCTATAGACGAGATCTCTGACCCAGGCGTCGTAATGGATTTCGACGCCGCGCTTCTCGGCGGCACGGTAAAGCGAATCCACCAGCCCCGGTCCGCCGGCAGCCACGGTCAGCGTGGTGCCGCCCCAGAACTTGAAACGGCCATCGACCTTGTAGGCCTGGCGGCCGTAGTTCGGCATGAAGCGCACGCCGACCGACTTCAGCCAGAAGAGAATGTCGCGGCTGTTGCGAACCAGGATCTCGCAGAGGTCCGGGTCGGTCCGATTCTGGGTGATGCGGCCCATATCATCGAAGAAATCGGATTCGGAATAGCTGCCGAAGTCGCTCGACGCGACCTCATCGTCCGTGAGATCCGGCACCAGCGCGCGCACGTCATCGACGCCGTTATAGACCGCGCGATACTTGCCGTCGGTGTAAGTGCTGTTGCCGCCGCGTTCCGTTTCCGGCGACCTCTCGAAGACCACCACCCTGGCGCCTTGCTCAGCGGCGGATATCGCGGCGCACAATGCTGCGTTGCCGCCACCCACAACGATCACGTCGTAATCCGATCCGGGTCCTGGCGACATCTGTTCTCCCGCGCGGGCTGACTATCCGATCCGGTCGCAAGTCATGACGGGCTTTACCTCTCGTTTCGAGAAGCGCGCACGATCTCGTCGGTTTGCGGAGAGTCTTCGATCATCGCCAGGCGAGGCTTGCCTTGGACGATCGGAACCGCGGCATGACACAGCACCGAACTATTCGATTTTCTGTGTACTCCGGTCGCAGTATGCATTCACACAATATTCCGTTATCCTGGCATCTAGTATTTCTATAGCGAGGACCGGGCGATGAAGCTGCAGCAGCTACGTTATGTCGTGGAGATCGTGCGGCACGGCAATCATCTTTCGGCGGCTGCAGAAGCGCTCAACACATCCCAGCCCGGCGTCAGCCGTCAGATCCAGCTTCTCGAGCTGGATCTCGGCTTCGAAATTTTCCAGCGCACACGCAACAGGATCATCGGCATTACCGAGCCGGGCAAGCTGGTGCTCGCCATCGCGCAACGGGTGACGACCGACATTGCCGCCCTGCGCTCGCTCAAGAGCGACATGAATTCCGGCAACCGCGGCACGCTCACGATCGGCACGACCCACACCCAGGCCCGCTACGTCCTGCCCGCTGTCGTCGAGCGGTTCATCAAGGGCTATCCGCAGGTGCACCTGACACTGAAGCAAGGCGACCCCGAGGAGATCTGCGCCCTGGTTGAATCGGGCGATGCCGACATCGCGGTCGGTACCGAAACCATGCGCGAGTTCCCGGGTCTCGTGCAACTGCCGTGCTTCGAGCTGCCGCGGTCGATCATCGCGCCCAAGGGCCATCCGCTGCTCAGCATCCCCGAACTGACCATCGAGGAGATCGCGAAATATCCGATCATCACCTACGACACCCGCTACAGCGGCCGCTGGAAGGTGATGAAGGTGTTCAGGGATGCAGGGATCGAGCCGAAGGTCAGCCTCAGCGGCATCGACGCCGATGTCTGCAAAACCTATGTCGAGAAAGGCCTCGGCATCGCGATCCTGACGACCGTGACGTACGATCAGGAGCGCGACGTCGGTCTCTCGGCGCGCGATGCCAGCCACCTGTTCCCCGGCAGCATGATCAAGGTGTCGCTGCGGCCCAACGTCTATCTGCGGCCGTTCCTCGTCGACTTCGTCCATGCCATCGCGCCGCAGATCACCATGACGGTGCTGCGCGACGCGCTGCGCGAGGCACCGGCGCGCGCCGGCATGTACTGATCGTCAGCTTCCTCAGGCCTCGACGACGCTGGTCTGCAGCGTCATGCGCTCGAGCGCCTTTTCGTCAAGCGTGAGCCCGAGACCCGGTCCGGTCGGTACGGTGACGGCGCCGTCGCGGATCGTCATCGCGCCGTCGGCGACCAGCGGATCGGGACCCATCGTGCCGACACCGAAGATGAACTCCGCGGCGCCGAAGGTGCGCTTTGCCGGCACGGTAGCGCAGAAGTGGGCCGATGCCGCGGCCTCGAACTGCGAAGCGACAGCGAGGCCACCGCAGTTCAACTGGATGCCGTTCGCTTCGGCGATGGCCGCGATCTTGCGCGCCGGCAGCAGGCCGCCGACCTTGTAGAGCTTGATGCAGAACACATCGACCGCGCGGGCCGCAGCCAATTCGGCGGCATCCTGAATCGTGAACAGGCTCTCGTCCGCCATCACTGGCACGCCGTCGGCCTTGGCGCGGATTTCCGCCATGCCGCGGACGTCGCGCCTCAGGATGGGCTGTTCGATATAGCCGAGATTGAAGGGCCGGAAGCCCGCCATGGCGCTGATCGACTCCGCAACGGTCCAGCCCGTATTCGGATCGACACCGATCACGATGTCGTTGCCCACCGCGCGGCGCACCGCCTCGAAATTGGCGACGTCGCGCCGCCAGCCGCCCTTGCCGGCGGCCTTCAGGCACAGCACCTTGACGCCGTATTCCTCGACGGCGCGCCGCGCTTCCGCGATCATGGTCTCGACGTCATCAGCGAGGCTGACCGACCATTCGAGCGGGATCACCGGCTGGCAGCAGCCGCCGATCAACGCATGAATGGGCACACCGCGCGCCTTGCCGAGCGCATCGTGCATGGCGATGTCGAGCACGGCCCGCGCCGCCGGATTGCCGGCCAGCCGCGACGTGAGCAGTTCATCCGTCGCTTCCATGTCGCTCAGTTTGCGGCCCAGGAGCAGCGGCCCGTAGACCTCGCGGATCGCGGCAACGACGCTATGGACGGTATCGGCGACGAAGTGGCCGGGGCTGATCGGACGAATCTGGCCGCAGCCGACAACGCCATCGGCGAAGATGCGGACGAACACCGGCTTGCCGAGCAGCTGGCCGGCCGGACCCGTGTCGTAGCTGCCGCTGGAGAACGTGCGCTTCAGGCGCACGGGCATCTCAACAACGCGGATTTCGATGCGATCGATCATGTAGGTCGTTCCGTCTGCGTCGCGTCCGGCCTCATGCGGCCCGCGCCGAGGGGCTCTGCCCCCGGTTCGACCACGCATGCTTGATGATGTCGGCCGCCTTCTCGCCGAGCGCGATGGTGGGCGCGTTGGTATTCGACGACGGGATCGTCGGGAACACCGACGAGTCGGCGACACGCAGGCCATCGACACCATGCACCCGCAGCTCGGAATCGACGACGCTGTCGGATGCATCGCGGCCCATCATGCAACTGCCGACCACGTGCCAGGTCGTCTGCGTCGTTTCGCGGATGTAGTGCATCAATTGCTCGTCGGTCACGACAGCGTCACTCGGCCGCGTCTCGCGCACGATCAGCTTCTGCAGACTCGGAAACGAGGCCACCCGACGCACCGCCTTGATGCCGGCGAGCAGCACCTGCGCATCCTCGGGATTGTCGAGATACTTCGGATTGATCTTCGGGAAAGCCAGCGGATCGGGCGAGGAAATGTGCACCCAGCCGCGCGATTTCGGCTTCAGCGCCATAACGCCGACGGTGAAACCGGAATGCGGGTCGAGCCCGTCCTGCGGGCGGCGCGCATAGCGGTCCTTGCCGGAGAAGGGCTGGAGCTGAATCTTCAGGTCGGGCGACGTCTCATCCGGCCGGCTGCGCATCACGGTGTGTGCTGTGGCCGAACAGATCGACAGCAGCCCTTTGCCCTGGAACAGGTATTTCAGACCCTCGCGCACCTTGACGACGGGGCTTTGCAGCACATCGTTGATGGTGATCGGCTGGGCGCATTCGAACGTTAGCCGGGTGTTGGGATGATCCTGCAGGCCCTCGCCCACGGACGGCAGGGCACTGATCACGTCGATGCCGTTCGACTTCAGCAACTGCGGATCGCCGATGCCTGACAATTCGAGCAGCTTCGGCGACTGGATCGGCCCGGCGGAGATGATCACTTCTTTCTTCGCCAATACCTTCTGCAGGCCGCCACCACGGTGGATTTCGACGCCCGTGGCGCGTCCGCCTTCGATCAGAACCCGCGTGACTTGCGTGTCGGTCCAGACCGTCAGGTTCGTCCGCCCTTGAAACGGCCGCAGGTATCCTGCCGCCGAACTCGACCGGTAACCGCGGCGGGTCGAATACTGGAGGTAAGCGGCGCCCTCGTAGTGGCCGTCATTATAGTCTTCAACCACCGGGAAGCCGGCCTCGCGGCACGCTTCAACGTAACCGTCGGCAAGCGGGTCGAAATTCTTCAGGCTGGTCACGCCAATCGGGCCGTTCTTACCGCGCGTCGCCGGATCGCCGGGGGCGTAGCTCTCCATGCGCTTGAAGTAAGGCAGCATGTCCGCCCAGCCCCAGCCGGTGACGCCCATCTCCGACCAGGAATCGTACACCGCCGGATCGCCGCGCACATAGACATTGCCGTTGATCGAGCTCGAGCCGCCGAGCACGCGGCCGCGGGTCCACAATTGGGTGCGGTCATTCAGCGCAGTCTGCGGCTCGGTCACGAACGGCCAGGTGAATTTCGGATCCTTGAGCAGGTTCACCACCATCAGCGGGATCTTGATGTTGATGCTGTCGTCCTTGCCGCCCGCTTCGATCAGCAGCACCCGAGCGAAGTCGTCCTCGGACAATCTGTTCGCGAGGGCGCAACCCGCGGATCCGGCCCCGATCACGATGAAATCGAACTCCGCTTCGGTGGTCGCTCTGTCCGGCACTCGTTGTCCCTCTCCGCTCGAGATCGGCGCGTGGCTCGCCAGATTGTTGTTCTAGTGGCCTTTGGCCATGCCGCACAATAATGAATAGTGACGCGAAGATACGCCCAACGCATACTCAATGGCGCCCAACACCAATGCGTCGCCGATTGCATAACGCGCCGGCATCCTCACCACGGAAACAGTATTAGCTCGCCTCTTACCGAGCCTCTTAGCTAGCGGCAGCGTCGCAGCACGCAACGCGGGAGGATAACGATGTGCGAAACCTGCGCCACGAGTGGCACCGGATGGCTCGGCTGGATTCCATTGCCGGAGCGCAAAGCCGGCCAGGCGCTGGGACCGTGGACCGAACTTTCCTATCCGATCAGCCCCGACCTGCCCTGCGCTTCGATTTTTGCGCGGCCATCCCTCTCGCTGCTGCGCGAAATGCCGAAGGACCCGTTCAACGTAACGGAACTGCGCATGGTCGTTCATGCCGGGACCCACGTCGATTCCCCGCGACATTATTATCTCGACGGCCCCGCATTCGATGACATCCCGTTCGACCGGCTGAATGGGCCGGGCGTGGTGTGGCGGCTAGACCCTGGACCCGATGAGGTAATCGGTGTCGGGGATCTCGAAAAATGCCGGCCCGAGCTGCGGCCCGGCGATATCCTGGCGCTCGATACGGGCTGGGCCGGCCGGTTCGGCGACGACAGCTACGACCGGCATCCGAGCCTGTCACCCGAGGCGGCGGTCTGGCTCGCGGAGCGGCAGATCAAGATGCTCGCCTGCGACTTTGCGACGCCGGATCTTGTCTATCACCTGCGGCCCGCCGGATTTAACTGGCCGGTGCATCGCACACTGCTCAGCCGCGGCATTCTGATTTGCGAGCACCTGAGGGGACACGCGCCCCTCGCCGGCCGGTACGTCGAGTTCATGTTCGGTGCATTGCCCATCGCGGGCTCGGACGGTGCACCTGCGCGTGTGGTGGCGAGACTAGTCGAATCCTGAGTGCATCCGACTTCCAGGATACTCGCTGGTTATCATCGGGTACGAAATAGCATTGTTCCGGCGATTATCGCGTCACTAGCATCTCATTCAGCGAATTCGGCTCCCGGCCTTCCTCGTCGGTAGACCCCCAGAAAAACAGGTCTTCGGCATCCGCCGCGTGCGGAACCGAAAGAGAAAACGCTTGCGAAGGGAGGAGCGCAACCGAATGTCGGACAAGAATTACGCGTTGCAGCTCGATGGCCTGAGCAAGCGCTTCGGACACTTCCTCGCGGTCAACAATGTCAGCCTCAATGTCCGGGAGTTCGGCATCCACGGCATTATCGGACCGAATGGCGCGGGCAAGACGACGGTCTTCAATCTGCTCACCAAATTCCTGTCGCCGACCTCCGGTACCATCCGGTTTCAGGGCAAGGACATCACCGCGCTCCCGCCGGTCGCGGTCGCGCGGCAAGGGATCGTCCGCTCGTTCCAGATTTCGGCCGTCTTTCCCAATCTGACCGTGCTGCAGAACATCGAGGTGGCGCTGCAGCGCCAGGCCGGACTCGCCAGCCAGTTCTGGCGTTCACGCCAGGTGCTCGGCCGGCTGCGCGAGCGCGCCTTTGAACTGCTGCGCGCCGTCAAGCTCGAGAAATTCGCCGGCGTCGAGGCGAAGTCGCTGCCCTACGGCCGCAAGCGCACGCTCGAGATCGCCACGACGCTGGCCATGGAGCCGAAGCTGCTGCTGCTCGACGAGCCGATGGCCGGCGTCGGCCACGAGGACATCGCCAGCATCAGCGAACTGATCCGCTCGCTGGCCGATCGTCACGCCATCATCATGATCGAGCACAACCTGTCGGTGGTCGCCACGATCTGCGACCAGATCACCGTGCTGGCGCGCGGCGAGGTAATCGCCGAAGGCCCCTATGCCGAGGTGAGCAAAAATCCCGCCGTGCGCGAAGCCTATATCGGAGGCGCCGATGCGTAACCCGCCGGCGCTCGACGTTGAGAACCTGCACGCCTGGTATGGCGAGAGCCATGTTCTGCATGGGCTGTCTCTCACCGTCGGTGAAGGCGAGACCGTTGCCCTGATCGGCCGCAATGGCGTCGGCAAATCGACGCTGATGCGCTCGATTGTCGGCATCCTGCCGACCCGCAAGGGCAGCATTCGCGTCTGGGGCGCGGATGCGATCGCGACCAAGCCGCATCGCATCGCCCAGCTCGGCCTCGGCTATGTGCCGGAGGAGCGTGGCATCTACGCCTCGCTGACGGTGTATGAAAATCTCGTCCTGCCGCTGGTGCTGTCGGACCGCGGCATGAGCACCGACGAGATCTTTGAGCTGTTTCCCAATCTCAAGGAACGCCGCGCCAGCCTGGGCGGCCAGCTCTCCGGCGGCGAGCAGCAGATGCTGGCCATCGCCCGCATCCTCTATGCCGGCGCGCGGCTGATGCTGCTCGACGAGCCGACCGAGGGCCTGGCGCCGGTCATCGTGCAGAAGATCGGCGAGGTCATTCAGATCCTGAAGAAGAAGGGCATCTCGATCCTGATTGCCGAACAGAACCTGCATTTTGCGGGCCGCATCGCCGACCGCTTCTATCTCATCAACGAAGGCCGGGTGACCGCGGCGCTCGATCGCGACGAATTCCTGGCGTCGCGCGAGCGCGTCGAAGTGTCGGTCGGAGTGTGACGGCATGAACGATCTCTTCAACGCCCTCCTCCCGCAGTTCTTTCTCGGACTGGTCAACGGCTCCATCTACGCGCTGCTCAGCGTCGGCCTGACCGTGATCTTCGGCCTGCTGCGCATCGTCAATTTCGTTCACGGCGCCCAGTTCATGGTCGGCGCCTTCCTGTCATACCTGCTGCTCGTCTATTTCGGCATCGGCTTCTGGTGGTCGCTGGTCATCGCGCCGCTGGTCGTCGGCCTCGCCTCCGCAGCCATCGAGCGCACGATGATCTCGCGCCTCTACAACATCGACCACATGTACGGGCTGCTGTTCACTTTGGGGCTGACGCTCGTCCTCGAAGGGCTGTTCCGCTACTGGTTCGGCTCGGCCGGCCGCGCCTATGTGGTGCCGGAATCGCTGTCCGGTGTCGTCAATCTCGGCTTCATGTATTTCCCGCGCTACCGGCTGTTCGTCGTGGTCGCGTCCGTGGTGCTGTGCCTCGGCACCTGGCTGCTGATCGAGCGGA
This sequence comes from Pseudolabrys sp. Root1462, assembly GCF_001426945.1. Classification (GTDB taxonomy): domain Bacteria; phylum Pseudomonadota; class Alphaproteobacteria; order Rhizobiales; family Xanthobacteraceae; genus Pseudolabrys. Next base: position 2,552,261 of record NZ_LMFS01000001.1, read on the forward strand.
CCCGCGCCGGCTCCTATCTCAGGGCCGCGCATGAAAATCCGCAGTTGCTGCGCACCTTCGGCATCAACGTGTCGCTGCTGCTGACCGCGACCTACGCCTTCGGCGCGGCGCTTGCCGCCGTCGCCGGCACACTCGCGGCGCCGATCTACCAGGTCGGCCCCTTCATGGGCACGCATATCATGGTGGTCGTGTTTGCGATCGTCGTTATCGGCGGCATGGGATCGGTTAAGGGCACCATCGCCGCCTCGTTCCTGCTCGGCATCGCCGAGACCGTGACCAAGATTGCCTTCCCGCAAGCCGCCAGCATGGCCGTTTTCGTCATCATGGCGGCGCTGCTCGTGCTTCGGCCCGAAGGCCTGTTCGGCCGCCAGGAGTCGACGCGATGACCACGACCTTCGAGCCGAACACGATCACGACAACGCCGAAGCGCACGACGACCATCTCCCGGCGTCTGCCGGCCGTGGGAGTCGTGGCATTGCTGATCCTGGCGCTGGTCGCGCCTTACTACTTCTATCCCTTCCTGCTGATGAAGCTGATGTGCATGGCGCTGATGGCGGCGTCGTTCAACCTGCTGTTCGGTTATGGCGGCATGCTGTCATTCGGCCATGCCGCCTTCATCGGCAGCGCCGCCTATATCGCCGGCTACGCCGCCAAGGAAATGCACCTGTCGCCGATCCTCGCCATCATTCTCGGCATGGCGGCGGCCACGGTGGTCGGCTGGCTGTTCGGCCTTGTCGCCATCCGCCGACGCGGCATCCAGTTCGCGATGATCACGCTGGCGCTCGCCCAATTGGTCTACTTCATTTTCCTGCAGGCGCCGTTCACCCACGGCGAAGACGGCCTGCAGGACATTCCACGCGGCACCGTGCTCGGCTTCCTCAATCTGGGGAACAGCCTGACGATGTACTATTTCATCCTCGCCTTCACGGTCGCGGGCTTCCTGTTCGTCTACCGGATGGTCAACTCGCCCTTCGGCCAGGTTGTCATCGCCATCCGCGACAACGAAGCGCGCGCCACCTCCCTCGGCTACAATGTCCACGGCTACAAGCTCGCCGTGCTGATGATCGCGGCGGCGATCGCCGGCCTCGGCGGCGCCCTCAAGGCGTTGCTGTTCCAGATCGCCACGCTGAATGACGCCACCTATCTCGCCTCGACCGAAGTCGTGATCGTCGCCGTCGTCGGCGGCATCGGCACCATGGTCGGCCCGATCGCCGGAGCGGCGGCGGTGGTCGGGCTCGACTGGTTCTTCGCCGAGAGCGAATTCCCGGTGATGGTCATTAATGGCCTCGTCTTCATGGCCTGCGTGCTCCTGTTCCGACAGGGCATCGTCGGCACAATCGCGGCCGCGTTCGAGAAGCGGCGCGCGCAAGGCACAGAGGAATCCAAGGATGCTTGAGGCGGAAAGTAGCGCGTCGACCCACGACGCGGTCGTCGTTGGGGCGGGCTTCGCGGGCCTATACGCGCTCCAGCGGCTGAGGAACCTCGGGCTTTCCACGGTCGTCCTCGAACGCGGCGACGACATCGGTGGCACCTGGTTCTGGAACCGCTATCCCGGCGCGCGCTGCGACGTCGAGAGTCTGCAGTACTCGTACTCCTTCTCCGACGAGCTGCAGCAGGAATGGAGCTGGTCCGAGCGCTTCGCCAGCCAGGGCGAGATCCTCCGCTACATCAACTACGTTGCCGATCGCTTCGATCTGCGCCGCGACATCACGCTGAACACGTCCGTCGTCCGTGCGCACTACGACGACGCATCGGCTATGTGGGATATCGCGAGCGCCGACGGCCGCGTCTATCGCGCGCGCTACGTGGTGTTCGCCACCGGCTGTCTGTCGGTGCCGGTCGAGCCTGAGATCAATGGTCTCGATGCCTTTCAGGGCCGCATCCTGCGCACCTCCACCTGGCCGAAAGAGGGTGTCGATTTCGCCGGCAAGCGCGTCGCCATCATCGGCACGGGGTCGTCGGGCATCCAGTGCACGCCGGTGATCGCCGAGCAGGCCGACCATCTGTTCGTCCTTCAGCGGACGCCGAACTATTCGGTGCCCGGCCGCAACCAGCCGATGGATCCGGACTTCGAGAGCGACTGGAAGAAGAATTACCGCGAGCATCGTCTGGCGGCACTCGCCACCCGCAGCAACAACCTGTTCAACGCCGGCACCGTGCCGGGACGGCAGGTCTCGTTCGAGGAGCGCGAACGCGAGTTCGAGCGCCGCTGGCAGGTTGGTGGACTGGGCTTCGTTTACGCCTATCCCGACATGACGTCCGATCCCGAGGTGAACAAGCACGCGACCGATTTCGTGCACCGCAAGATCGCCGAGAAGGTCAAGAAGCCGGAAGTCGCCGCTCGGCTTGTTCCCAGCGAGTATCCGATCGGCGGCCGGCGACTCTGCGTGGACAACGGCTACTACGAAACATTCAACCGCGACAATGTGACGTTGATCGACCTGCGCACCGAGCCCCTGCTCGGCATGACGCGCGACGGGTTCCGCACCGCAGGTGGTGAACACGTAATCGACATGCTGGTGCTCGCCACCGGCTTCGACGCCTTCACCGGCGCGCTGAGCCGCATCGACGTGCGCGGCCGCAACGGCCTGTCGCTGAACGACAAGTGGGCCGACGGTCCCGACACTTACCTGGGGATCTGCGTCAGCGGCTTCCCGAACTTGTTCATGATCACCGGGCCCGGCAGCCCATCGGTGCTGTCCAATGTGGTGCTCGCCATCGAGATGCACGTCAACTGGATCGCCGATTGCGTCGCACATGCGCGCGCCCGGCAGGCGCGCGTCATCGAGGCAAACACAGATGCCGAAGTCGAGTGGGTCGACAAGGTCGCGGCGCTCGCCCAAGGCACGCTGATCAGCAAAACCAAGTCCTGGTACACCGGCGCCAATGTCGCCGGGAAGACCAGCAAGTACTTCTTATACATGGGCGGCACCCCGGCCTACATGCGCGAACTGCAGCAGGCCGGCCCCGACAACGATTGTCCGGGCCTCAGCATCGCCTGAAGCCAAACGGAAGACGACGGCACGACACAGGGGATTGAATAGTGAGCACGGACGAGAAGGTAGCGGTTATCACGGGAGCAGCGAACGGCATCGGCTGGGCCCTCGCCCAGACGTTTGCGCGCGCCCGCTATGCCGTCTGCGTGCTCGATCTCGACGCCACTACGGCCAAACGGCGGGCGGATGAACTGGCGGGCAACCACGATGGCTTCGGATGCGACGTGTCGGACGAAGCCCAGGTCGATCGGGCCTTCGCCGCAGTCCACGAGCGTTACGGCCGGCTCGATGTGCTGGTCAACAATGCCGGCATCGTCGGTTCGCAGGAGGCATCGATTGCCCAGGACATGGTGTATTTCGATCGCATCACCAAGGTCATCATCAACGGCACTTTTCTCTGCTCGCGCGCCGCGTTCCATCCGATGGCGGCGCAGAAAAGCGGCGCCATTGTCAATGTCGGCTCGATCGCCGGTCTCACAGGACTGCCGCGCCGAAATGCGTACGGCGCCGCGAAGGCCGGCGTCCATTCGCTCACCCGCGCGCTCGCATCCGAATGGGCGCAATACGGCATCCGGGTCAACGCCGTCGCGCCGGGTTACATCGCCACCTCGATGGTGCAGGGCCTTGTCGATCAGGGAAAGGTCGACAGCGCACGGTTGTGCCGCCGCATCCCGATGGGACGGCTGGGGACTCCAGAGGACGTTGCCGACCCGATCCTGTTTCTCGCCTCCGACGCAGCCCGCTACGTGACCGGGGTGACGCTGTCGGTCGATGGAGGATGGGCGGCGTTCGGCGACGCCGGTAACGCTTCGGAACAATAACAGCCAACAATCGGCTGAACGCTCGAGAAGGTTCGCCAGACCCGGCGCGCCATCGAAAAGGGAGGCAGGAGGGAACATGATCAGGAAAACAGCGGCGGCACTCGCGGTGCTGGCGGCGTTGACGGGTCCGCTGATGGCGGACGAGAACACGATCCGCATCGGCGTGCTCACCGATATGAGCGGACCGTTCGCGGATATCGTCGGCCAGGGCGCGGTCGAGTCCGTGCGCCTCGCGGTCAGCGACGCCGGCGGCAAGGTCAATAACAAGCCGATCGAAGTCATCTTCGCCGATCACCAGAACAAGCCGGACGTCGCTTTGAGCATCTTGCGGCAATGGTACGAAGAGCGCGGCGTCGATGTTGCGATGGAATTCACGACCTCGACGGTCGGCCTCGCCGCCCAGGCCCTGACGCGCAGCGCCAACAAGGTCGCCCTGCCCCTCGGCCCGGCGACGTCAGATCTCTACGGCGCCAAGTGCTCGCCGAACAGCGTCGTCTGGGGCATGGACAATTACGCCTTCGGCAACGCCGCTCCCAAGGTCGTCGTCAAGCGCGGTGGCGACAAGTGGTTCCTGCTGGTCACCGACTACACCTTCGGCCATCAGTTGCAGGAGCTGGTCACCAATCTGGTGACCTCGGAAGGCGGCAAGGTGGTCGGCGCGGTCAGACACCCGCTCGGCACGCCCGACTTTTCGACTTACCTGCTGCAGGCGCAATCGCTGGGCGCCAATGTCATCGCCTTCATCAACTCGGGCAATGACATGTCGACGTCGATCAAACAGGCCCGCGAGTTCGGCCTGAATACGAAAATGCAGTTCGTCGCTCCCGCCTTCCAGATTCCGAATGCGCTGGCGCTCGGCCTGACAGTCGGCCAGGGCGTCATCGTCACCAACAGCGTCTATTGGGACCAGTCGGATGTCACGCGGGCATTCTCGAAGCGCTTCATGGAGAAGATGAAGAAAGTGCCGAGCGAAAACCAGTTCATGGCCTATGCCGCCGTCCAGCATTACCTGAAGGCCGTCGGCCAGATGAAGTCGCACACCGACGGCAAAGCGGTTGTCGAACAGATGAAGAAGATGCCGGTGTCCGAACTGGACTTCAAGGGTCGCATCCGCAAGGACGGTCGCGTGATCTACGACCTCAACATCGCCTCGGTGAAGGCTCCCGCCGAATCCAGCGGCCCGTTCGACGTCTACAAGTTGACCGGAAAGGTACCGGGTGACGAAGGCTTCGTTCCCGAAGACAAGACCGGCTGTACTTTCTAGTCACGTATCGAAGGGTAGGATCGCATGGGGCGTCTCTCGGATAAAGTCGCGATCATCACGGGCGCGGCGGGCGGCATCGGCTCCGCCGCGGCGAGACGGTTCGTCGACGAAGGAGCCAAAGTGCTCCTCGTCGATCGCGACGAAGGCGCCCTGCAGCAGGCGACGACGGCCCTCCCCTCGGACCGGGTGGGTTTCGTCGTCGCCGACGTCACCGACGAGGCGGCGATGCACAAGGTCGCGGCCGAGGCCAAGCGTCGTTTCGGCCGCGTCGATATCGCGCTCCTGAATGCCGGGATCGAGGGCGCCATCGGAAAGATCGATGCGCTTCCGGTCTCGGCCTTCGACCAGGTCATGGCGGTGAACGTTCGCAGCGTCTGGCTGGGCCTCGCCGCGCTGATGCCGGCGATGCGGACGACGGGTGGCGGCAGCATCGTCATCACCTCCTCCGTCGCCGGCCTGCGCGGCTCGTCGATGCTCGCTGCCTATAGTGCGAGCAAGCATGCCGTCGTCGGCCTCATGCGCTCGGCGGCACTTGAAGGCGCCGCCGATAATATCCGCGTCAACACGGTTAACCCGGCGCAGACGCGGACGCGAATGATGGCGGCCATCGACGAAGCGATGGTGGCGGCCGGCCGGCCCGGGAATTCGACCGCGCGCATACCGCTCGCCCGCTACGCCGAGCCTGCCGACGTCGTCGACATGATGCTGTTCCTCGCCAGCGACGACAGCCGCTTCTGTACCGGCGCGACCTATCTGGTCGACGGCGGGGCGATGGCCTGAGCTGTAAGAAGTGGCGGCCCACTCGCCCGCCTACGGCGCGGCGTAACTTCTATCGCGTCGTCGCCTTGAGCGCGCCCTCGAGAATATCCAGCGCCGCGGCCAGATCGGCATCCGATGTGACGAGCGGCGCCAGGAAACGCACGATGTTCCTGTGCACGCCGCACTTGATCACCAGCAGTCCATCCTCGCGCGCCTTGTCGAGCACCTTCTGCGCGGTGTCGGCATCGGACGTCTTGCTGGCCTTGTCAGTGACGAATTCGATGGCGCGCATGAAGCCCAGGCCGCGCACCGTGCCAATCGCCGGATAGGCGGCAGCCAGCCGCTCCAGGCCGGCGCCGAGCTGCTCGCCGAGCGCCGCCGCTCGTTCGCACAGACCATCCAGTTCGAAGGCATCCAGCACACCGTGCGCGGCAGCGCAGGCGAGCGCGTTGCCGCCATAGGTGCCGCCGAGACCGCCGGGCAGCGGTGCATCCATGATCGCGGTGCGGCCAACGACGCCGGACAATGGCAAGCCACCGGCGAGGCTTTTCGCCACCGTCACGAGATCAGGCTGAATGCCGGAATGCTCGAAGCCGAACAGCTTGCCGGTGCGGCCGAAGCCGGTCTGGATTTCGTCGGCGATCAGCACGATGCCGTGACGCTCTGTCAGTTGGCGCAGGGCCTGCATGAAGGACGGCGGCGCCGGCAGAAAACCGCCGTCGCCCTGCACCGGCTCGATGATGATGGCAGCAACGCGGTCGGGTGCGATCTGGGTCGCGAACAGCTCATCGAGCGCGGCCAGCGCATCGTCCACTGACACGCCGCGATAATCGTCCGGAAACGGCGTGTGATGGATGTCGCCGGCGAAGGGACCGAAGTTCTGCTTGTATGGCTGGCTCATGCCGGTGAGCGAAACACCGAGCAAAGTGCGGCCATGGAAGCCGCCGCGGAAAGCGGCGATGCCGCTGCGGTTGGTATGGCCGCGCGCAATCTTGATCGCGTTCTCGACCGCTTCGGCGCCGGACGTCAGAAAGATGCTCTTGTAGGATTCGCCTTTGCCGACGAGCAGGTTCAGCCGCTCGGCCAGCGCGATATAGGGCTCATAAGCCGCGACCTGAAATGCCGTGTGGCTGACCTTGGTGAGCTGATCGGTGACAGCAGCAACAACGCGAGGATGGTTATGCCCGACATTCAGGACGCCGATACCGCCGACGAAATCGAGGTACCGTCGCCCCTCGACATCCCAGATATGGGCGCCTTGCGCGCGCGCCACGACGATGGGATGAGCGGTGACGACACCGCGCGGCACGTTGTGCTCGCGCCGCGTCAGAAATTCGCCATTGGTCTTTGCCGCATTCAGCATGGTGGCAGTCCTCACGTCGCCGATTGATGTCGGACACTGTATGAGGAAGCCTCGATCACGATTGCCGAGCCCACCAGCCGGACGGCATCTTTGCCCGTATGCGCCTCCCCTCGCCGCAGCGAATGCTGCAGATGGCGCGCGCCGGCTCGCCGCCAAAGAAAAAGGCGAGGCCGGAAACCGGCCTCGCCTCGGACGTAAGGCTTGCTGAAACGCCGGCTTATTTCGCCGCGCCCCCCGCCGCAACCCAGCTGTCGAGCTGTGTCTTGTGACCGGCGATCCACTCGTCAGCCATCTGCTTGATCAGCGCGTTGTTACCGCGGTTCTTGTTGATGTTGAATTCCCACTCCGACCAGGTCTCGAGCGGAAACTTGATGTTCTCGACGAGCACCTTCACGGCCGGATTGGCAGCGACGAACTTCTTGTTGGCGACCGCGCCCCAATTCCAGGACGCCATGGCCATGCGGCAAGGATCGGCGCCGCCGGCGCAGCCCTTCACGCCTTTGACCAGAGCCGAGCCTTTGTTCGGCACGGATGGCGGCAGCGCGTCTTCCGGCGTCGGTAGCCAGACGACATCCTTGCCGGGAACGAGCGCGTTGTTCACCCAGGACGGGCTCCAGGCGTAGAAGAAGGCCGGCTCGCCGCGCTTGACCCGCGCGACCGTCTCGACCATCAGCGCTTCGTACTTGCCGCGGACGGACTTCACCGTGTCCTTGAGGCCGAACTTGTTGAGCTGGAAGTCGACCACGTCGCCGCAGCTCCAGCCCGGATCGCAGTTGATGAGATCGGCCTTGCCGTCCTTGCCGAACAGCGCCGCGATCTTGGGATCCTTCATTTGAATCAGCGTGGTGATGTTGTGCGCGTCGGCGGTCTTCTTGTCGATCAGGTAACCGTTGATGCCGCCGCCGACGATCAATCCGGTGCCGATGATCTCGGCATCCTTCTCGACCGCGCGGAAGCCCGGTTCACGTTGCGGGAAATTGACGTCGGTGGCGAGATCGAGATCGCCCTGAGCCGCCGCCTGGAAGAACAGCGTTGTATTCACCGTGCTGAGCTTGACGTCGTAGCCGAGCTCCTTCAGCGCCGCCATGACGATCTGCGCGGTGACGTAATTGGCGCCGAGACTGTCGCCTTGGGCGAAACGGACCGTTTTGCCCTTGCCTGGCAAATCCTGCGCCGTCGAGGGCAGCGCCGCGAAGGCTAGCACGCCGGCAGCGACAGCCGCTGTCAGCATCTTCAATTTCATCATGGCCTTTTCTCCTTGTTGTCGACCCGTGCTGGTCAATTCGTTAATTCCCCTCCCGCCCTGCGACGGGTCTCAATCAACCGGAGCGCCGGCGCCATCCGGCATTGCCTTCGTGCGCCAGGCCAACCGGATTCCTCAGAGCGCCTCCTTGGCCTGCGGGCCTACCGCGACCGTCTCATCGGGACGTTCGCCGCGGAATACGCGTCCTACCGTGCGGAAAAGCGAGACCCGCTCCGTCGGGCGGCCGCTCTTTGTCGGCGTCGCGAGCTGCTGCGTGATCCGGTCCAGCATCATGGCGAGCAAGACGATAGCGATGCCGCCCACGGCAGCGCGGCCGACATCGAGCCGGCCGAGACCCTGCAGGACGACGAGGCCGAGGCCTTCCGCGCCGATCATCGCGACGACCACCGACAACACCATCGCCGTCAGCACGGTCTGATTAAGCCCACCAAGAATGGTCGGGATGGCCAGCGGCAGTTGGATTTCGAACAGCAGTTGGCGACGGTCCGCGCCGAACGCGAGGCCGGCCTCGACGATCTCGCGCTCGACCATCCGGATGCCGAGATTGGTGAAGCGGATCAACGGCGGCGCCGCCGCGGTCACGACCGCGACCTCTCCCGGCACCGTGCCGACGCCGAACAGCATGACGACGGGCACGAGATAGACGAAGCTGGGCGTCGTCTGCATGATATCGAGAATGGGCCGCACGACGTTCCAGACCCGGTCGCTGCGCGCGCACCAGATGCCGATCGGGATGCCAACCACCGCGCAGAAGACGATCGCGGTCGAGATCAACGACAGCGTCGTCATCGCCTCATTCCAGACGCCCAACATGGCGATGACGATCAGCGATACGGCGCTGAACGCCGCGATTCCCAACGTTGATAGCCGCCACGCAAGCAGGAAGAAGCCGACCACGAAGATCGGGAAATGAACGGCATGGAATAGCCAATCGTTCAGTCCGAGCAGGCTCTCGACCGGCCATTTGATGGCGAGGAAGATCGGGCGGAGATTGAGCGCCACCCAGCTAACGCCTTGCTGAATCCAGAGGTCGATCGGAAAGACGGCGAGATCGTCAGCTTTGAACATGGCGCTCTCCGGTGACGGTCTGGGGGGCAGTGGAGGCGATGCGGGCCAGAATGTCGTCGGCACCGAGCGAGCCGATGAAACGCCCTTCGTCGTCAACGACCGCGATCGGCCGCCCGTCGCGGTAGCTGCGGGCCACCTCGATCAGTTTGGCACCCGGCGGCACACTGACGTAATCCGTGCTGAGCGTGCCGACTTCGCCGCTGGCCCGCGCACGGCCGAGTTCGATCGCGTCCAGCACGCCGAGCACCTTGCCGTTGCCGTCCAGCATGAAGCCGAAGCCGCCGGCCTCGCTGACCAGAGTGCCCTGCTCCGACTGCAGCACAGGTTCGGCGGGCCGCATCGCCAGACGCGCGTCAAAAAGACGAGAGCGGTCGATCTCCCGCGTGAACGCAGCGACATAGTCGCTGCCGGGTTCGAGCACGATCGATTGCGGCGTGCCGTCGCGAACCACTTCGCCTTCGGACATGATGGCGATGCGGGTACCGAGCTTCAGCGCCTCCTGGAAATCGTGAGTGATGAACAGGATCGTCTTGTTTAGTGTGCGCTGAAGGCGCAGCAACTCATCCTGCATCTCGGTACGGATCAGCGGATCGAGCGCGCTGAAGGCTTCGTCCATGATGAGGATATCGGCGTCGGTCGCAAGTGCGCGGGCCAGGCCGACGCGCTGGCGCATGCCGCCCGATAGTTCATGGGGGTAATGATAGCCCCAGCGCGCGAGGCCGACGACCGACAGCACCTCCTCGGCGCGGCGGCGGCGCTCCGCTGCAGCAACGCCGCGCAGCTTGAGGCCGAATTCGACATTCTCGATCACGCGCTTGTTGGGCAGAAGCGCGAAGTGCTGGAAGACCATCGAGATGCGGGTCCGGCGGACCTCACGCAACTCTGCCTCGCCAAGCGGAACGATATCGCGTCCATCGAGCAGCACCTGACCCGCGCTCGGTTCGTTCAGACGATTGATGCAACGCGCGAAGGTCGACTTGCCCGAACCGGACAGGCCCATGATCATGTACACGGCGCCTTGAGGCACGCTCAGTGAAACATTATTGAGGCCGACGACAACGCCAAGCTTTTCAAAGATCTCGCTCTTGCCTCTGCCCTTGGCCAGCATCGCCAACGCGGGTCCCGGCGTGCTGGAGAACACCTTGAACAGGTTCTTGATCTCCAGTCGTTCAGTCATGTCCAGACCCCAGTTCTCGGCGCCGATTCAACCGGGCATGATCGATCCGGCCCCCCGATGAGTTAAGAAGCGGCCGAAAGTATCGTCTTCCTCTGATCCAAAGCACCATCAAAACAATCCCTCGCCCATCCGGAGGAAACTCGCAGTCCCGTCAGCGTAGCGGCGAAAAGTCAGTCGGCAGAAGAATCCGGTTCTCCGCCTGCTCGATGTTTTCCGAAAGCTTGGGCAGGAAGGCCTGCCAGCTCGCGTTTTCCGCAAGCAGTTGGCGCCGGCGCGTCCTGTCCTCGAAATCGGCATAAGCCCAGAGATGCGTCACCTGACTGAGCTGACCAATCTCGCTGGTAAAATAGCCGATGAGATGACCGAGGATCGGCTGCTGAATCGCCAGGCCCTCCTCACGCACCAGTTGCAGATAGCGGCCCATTCGGCCGTTGCGGATACGGTAGATGCGCTCTTCAACGATCATGCGGATGCCCTTCGGGTGCGGTCATCGAGGAAGTCACCCATCAGTTCGGCGACCAGCGCAGGCGCTTCCATCAGGATCGAGTGGCGAAGCCCGGACAGGATGCGCAGTTGCGAGCCACTGATGCGCTCATGCATGTAGAGTGCCATGCGCGGATTGGAGCCGGCGTCATGCTCGCCGGTGGCAATCAGCACCGGCACGCGGATCTGATCGAGCAGGCCGCCGAAATCCGTCTGCGCCAGAACACGATAGGCCGCCGCGTAGCAATCCGGATCGTTCTCGGTGTTGCGTTGCCGCAGCCTGGCGATGATCTCCGGGTTTTTCGCCTGGAATTCCTCCGTCAACCAGCGCGACAGCGACGCATCGTAATGCGCGCCGCGGTCGCCGGCTTGCAGCGCCGCCAGGCGGACGGCGACGCGCTCGCGCTCGTCATCGGTGCGCCCGGCGACGGTGGCCAGTAAAACCAGGCGCCTCAGGCGCTCCTGGTGCGTCAGCGCCAGGCGCTGCGCGATCAGGCCGCCCAGTGAGAAGCCGGCAAGATTGAAGGTATCGAACCCCACATGATCCGCCAGCGCCAGCACATCGCCAACGAAATCGTCGATCTCGTAGCGGCCCCGCACCTTCGTTGACCGGCCGTGGCCGCGCAGATCGAACGTCAGGATACGGAAGCGATCGGAAAGACGCTCGGCCACACCGTCCCAGGCTTCCAGATAAGAGCCGACGCCGTGAATGCAGATCAGCGGTTCGCCTTGCCCCACGACGCGGTAGTTCAACGACACGCCCTTATTGTCCAGGCTTCCGTTCTCGGTAGCCGGCCTCGCGGTCGTGGCGCTCGGGGTCGCAGACATCATGCTCACTGTCCCACGGCGGCCAGGCGCGATGGAGCCGCCATCTCGCGCTCGCGGGCGGCGAAGTGCGGCATCACCTCGTCGATGAAAAGGCGCAGCGTCTTGACCTGCAGTTCGAACGGCAGGTTGAACGACAGCCCCAATGCGAACTGGTCGACGCCGGCATCCTCATAGACCTGCAGCTTGCGGATGATCTCGTCGGGTGTACCGAACATCAGGTTGTCGTGCACAGCCTGCGGGTTGTAGTTGTCGCGGTTGGTGACGATGCCCATCGGCACGGCCTCGGGAAAGCCGTTGTTCACGCCGCCGAGATTCTGCATCAGGTTCTCGAAGTAGCGGCCGTAATCGACCGAGTGCCGCACCGCCAGTTCCCAATCCTGCTTGCGATCGTAAACACAGGTGCGCCGCTGCATCATCAGGCGTGGCCGCGGCCGCTCCGGATGATCGGCCACCGCCTTGCGGAATTTCTCGCCGAGCACGCCGACTTCGGCCGGCGGCGACGACAGCGGCGTTGACAAGATGTTGGCGCCGATGCCGACGGCCCAGTCGAAGGTGCCGGGATCGCGCGCTGCGACCCAGATCGCCGGATGCGGCTGCTGCAGCGGCTTCGGCACCGAAGTCGCCAGCGGAAATTTCCAGTAGTGGCCGTCATGGGCGTAGTCGCCGGCCCAGAGCTTCTGCACCGCAGGCACCAGCTCCTTCATGAAGGCGACGCCTTCCTGCTGCGGGATGCCGCCGGCCATGCGGTCGAATTCGTACTGATAGGCGCCGCGGGCGATGCCGAATTCAAGCCGGCCGCCGGTGAGATGATCGCAAAACGCGGCTTCCCCCGCGAGCCGGATCGGCGACCAATAGGGCGCAACGATCGTCGCGGTGCCGAGACGGATGCGATCGGTATGCTGCGCAATCCAGGTCAGCGTCTGGAACGGGTTCGGCGAAATCGTACATTCGATCGTGTGATGCTCGGCGGTCCACAGCGTCTCGAAGCCGCCCTCATCGGCGATCTTCGCCAGGGCAAGAAAATTCTTGACGGCCTCTTGCATGGAATCCTGCGGCGAGAACCGTTCCATGGCGATCGAGACGGCGAATTTCACGATGCTTCTCCATTCCAGTTTCTGTCCGAGGGCATCAGCACAGGCTGTCGTGCATCTGGTCGCTCGGCTTACTCAGTTGTTGGGCAGACTGGCCCAGGGTTGTGCCTCGCCGACCATGGCGAGACGGCCGCCGTCATCCGACCCCATGTAGATGCCAAAGCGCTTGTCGGCGCTTTCGCGCGCATAGCGCCGCAGCATGGAGCTGATCTCGCGCGTTGGAATGGCGTCGTAAGGCAGTTCGGCTATGGGGAAGAATTTCAATCCGGCCGGGAGCGCCACCGAAGCGGAGCCGTGCGCAAGCCGCGCGCGATAGATCAGGTAACCAGGATCGTTGTCGCTGACGTCAAACACGGAATAGAGAAAGGTGGCGTCCGGCACCAGCGTCAGCGCCTCGCCGCCGTCGAGCTTCAGTTCGGTGTCGGCGACGCGCCGCCGCGCGCTCGGCAGCGCCCAGCCGCCTTTGCCGTCCTCACGCAGCAGCAACTGCCCGTCGGCCTCGATGAGATAGCCGACGATCATGTCGTGCGACTCGAGCCAACCGGGCGGCAGCGGATCTTTCACATTGGCGTAGCGGCCGCGGCAGAAACCGAGCGGCGCGCTCGGGCTGGTGCCGAAGGCTTTGACTTCCCCGATCAGCACGACATGGTCGCCGGCATCGACGCGGTTGTGCACCGTGCAGTCGAACCAGGTCAGGCAATTCACGAGGATCGGCGCGCCGGTGTGAACGCGGTCGTGATCGACCATGTCGAATTTGGTCGCCGACTTCGAGGCGAACAGGTTCGAGACGTCGGTCTGCGCTTCGTGCAACAGGTTGACGGCAAAAGAGTCCGAATTGTTGAAAGCGCCGAAGCTGTGGGCGCTCTTACCGACGCAGACCAGCAGCAGCGGCGGATCGAGCGATACCGAGGTGAAGGAATTGGCGGTCATGCCGCGCGGCGCGCCGGTGGCATCGCGGGTGGTAATGACGGTGACCCCGGTGACGAAAGTGCCAAAGGCGCGGCGCAGCGCTACCGTGTCGACTGAGCTGGCCGTCTTTTCTCCAGGCGCGAGCATTTCGCCTTACCTTGATCAGAGCAGGAACCGATCAGAGGTTAGGCCTGGTGCGAGGCTCTAGGCTTCCTATGAAAGACAGGACGAAGAGACCAAATCTTTCCGCTACCCATAGGAGGGTCGTGGCACGAGCTACCGCGATGGAGCGCTGCCGTTTTCGATAACGCCGTGCAGCCGAATAGCGAGTTCGATAGCGAAACGGTTGTCCGCGGTTTCCGGATCGATGCCGAAGAGAGCCTGAATACGCGAGAGTCGATAACGCAGTGTCGTGACGTGGAGCCCCATCGCGTCGGCGCAGGCCTGTGCCCGGCAGCCCTCGCGCACATATGCAGCGAGCGTCTCCAGATAGGGCGTGTCGTGCTCCCGGTCATGCGCGATCACGGCGCCGATGGAGCCATCGACGAAATTGCGGACATCGGCCGACTCCGCTGCGCCGATGAGCATCGGCATTGGCCCGAAGTCGAAGGCCGACAGCACCCCATAGCGGCCGAAAGAACGGGCGATGCGGATCATGCGCCAGCAGCGCTCCCATTCCTTGGAGTAGCTCTCGAGTTCCTCGCAGACGCCGCCGAGCACCACGATCGGCTCGCGCTTGAAGTTGTGGCGCAACGCCTCGACCACGCGTCGCGCCAGCCGGGCCGCGCGTTCCTGCTCGCCCTGTTTCTCCTCCGGCACGAAGCATACGAGGCCGCCGCCGACGGCGACGACGCTGGCCGGAATGTTGAGCTGCCGCGCCACCCGCGTCACCGCATGATGGCAATCGGTCCCGATATCGGCCGGCAGTCCCGGCGTGTCCGGAAAATCGACCACGATCATCCGCGCCGGCGCGCCGAGCGCCAGGCCAAGCCGGCGGCCCCGCTGGACGACGTCGTCGACATCGCGCCAGCGTCGCTCGACGATCTCGAAGAACAGCTCCGTCAAAGTCCGCGTCTCGAAACGAAAGCGTATGACACTGCGCATCATCTGAACGCTGAGGGCGAACGTCACGCTGTCCAGCATGAGACGATGAAGATCGCTATCGGCGATCAGCGCCCCGGGGAATATCACCAGGGCGCCTACCGCCTGCCCGTCAACCTTCAGCGCCACGGCGCGGGCGGAGAGCTGCAAACGATGGTTGCCGTCGTCGAGGCGGAGGGTCTGCGCCTCCTCCCTCCCCGCGGCCAACGCGTCTCGCGCCGCCGCGGCAAGCTGCGTCCCGATCTGACCGCTGAGCGCACGCTGCCAATCGGCGTCGTCGATCTGCTGAGGCGCCGGCGACCGGCTCGCCGCGATGGTGTTGCCGGCGAAATCCACGACAGCGACGGCATCCGGCAACAGCCCGGCGAGCGTCGTTGCGAGCGCGGCGGTCGATCCGCCGGAGAGAACCTCGTGCAGCAGTGCGGTTTGGGTCTGCAGCGCGTTCTGCAACTGCTCGGCGGCCTGCCGCTGGGCCCGCAGGCGATGCTCGCGCGCAACCGCGATGCCGCCCAGATGAACAATGATGCTCATGAAGGCGATGTCATCGTCCGAGACCTCCTTGAGGTCGCGGGAGATCACATTCAACACCATCGGTCGGCCTTCGCTGTCGACCGAACTCATCGGCAAGACCAGGACCGTACGGTAGTCGCGCTCGAACGCCTCTTTCCGATATCCAGGAAACTCGTCCGATGCGCGCGCATCGCGAATGTAAACCGGTTCGTTGCGCTGAAGCGCAATCAATGCCGGACTCGTCGCCAATTCCCAACGGTTCACCAGCGGCCGGCGCAGCAACGTCGGATCGTGCCGAACCACGACATGCGCCTCACCATGCGGCGCGTCGATGGCCATGATCGAGCCCAAAGCCCAGCCGCCGTGTTCACAGGCGGCCAGCACCAGACCCCGCAGCAGACTGTCGAGATCACCGCCAGAATCGATCTGGCTGGCAACATCGCGCAGCGAACTCAGGCGCGACATCTGATCCGGCATCACATTTCCCTCTGGCCGCGAGCAACCTTACGCCGCCTCGTAGGTCGTTCAAACAGTTTCTTCCCCCATTCCGAGGGAAGACGAGGCCGGACGGGCGCCGCTAGCCTCGCCCCTACTCGCCAAACCACAGGTGGACACCCCATGGACTACGGCCTGCGCAAAATCTCGACCTTCATCGAGGAGACCTTCATCGAAGGCGGCAAGTCCGCGCCAAGACCGGTGCGTTTCGTGGTGGTGGCCGCGGTGCTGCGCAACCCCTGGGCGGGCAAGGGCTTCGTCGAGGATTTGCGCCCCGAGATCCTGCGGATCGCACCGGATCTCGGGCGCGAGCTGACACGACGGCTGGTCGGTGTCATGCCGGCCGAGCAAGTCGAAGCCTATGGCAAGGCCGCCGCGGTCGGCAGCAACGGCGAGATCGAGCACGCCTCGGCCCTCATCCACACCCTGCGTTTCGGAAACATGTTCCGCGAGGCGGTGAAAGGCACGACCTACCTGAGCTTCGCCAACACGCGAAATGCTCCCGGCGCGCTCCTGTCGCTGCCCATGATCCACAAGTCGGAGACCGGCAAGCGCTCGCACTTCCTGACGGCGCAGTTTCAAATTCCCGACGCTCCCGGCGCCGACGAGGTGATGGTCGCCATCGGTGCCGCCGACAACAGCCGTGCGCATCCGCGGCTGGCCGACCGCTTCCAGGACATGGAGGACATGAAGAAAGAGCTCGAACACGCTTGAGCGCTGTTGCCCGGCGAGGCAGGCACCATGGCCGGACATCCGAAACTCGACCGCATCGATCTCAACATTCTCGTGCAGTTGCAACTGAACGGGGCGCAAACGAATCTCAAGCTCGCAGAGAAGGTCGGCCTGTCGCCGAGCCCCTGCCTGCAGCGGGTCAAGCGATTGGAGAGTGCCGGCTACATTTCCGGCTACAGCGCACGCATCAACCTCGCCAAACTCACCGACAGCGTCACGGTGTTCACCGAAGTGACTCTGGTCGACCACCGTATCGACGACTTTACCAAGTTCGAGGCGAATATCCGCGACGTCAATGAGTTGATCGAGTGCCATCTGATCAGTGGCGGCTATGATTATCTCCTGCGCTTCCTGGCGCCCAGCATCGCGCATTATCAGGAGCGCATGGAATCGCTGTTGTGCCGAAACATCGGCATCAAGACATACTTCAGCTATGTAGTGCTGAAATCGCCGATCGTGAAGAGTGCGCTGCCGCTGGGCGCGTTGTTGGCGATCTAGCCGAGACACGGTTCTTGTTCAGGCCATCCCGCCGATGTGGAACGCCTTGATCGACAGATATTCCTCGATTCCGTATTTCGAGCCTTCGCGTCCGATGCCCGATTGTTTGACGCCGCCGAATGGCGCAGCCTCGATCGAGACCGATCCCGTATTCAGCCCGACCATGCCGAATTCGAGCTTCTCGGTAACGCGCCAGGCGCGGTTGAGATCGCTGGTGAAGAAATACGAGGCAAGGCCATAGGGCGTGGCATTGGCGATCTCGACCGCTTCGCTCTCGTCGCGGAAGCGAAACAGCGGCGCCACCGGCCCGAAGGTTTCTTCGCTCGCCAGCGCCATATCGACATTGGCACCACCGAGAACCGTCGGCGCTGCAAACAGCTCGCCCTGAGCAGCCCTGGCGCTCGCCAGCACCACCGCGCCCTTGGCGCGAGCGTCGTCGATATGGCGATCCACCTTCTCGACCGCGGCCTTGTTGATCAGCGGACCGATGGTGACGCCGTCTTCCAGCCCGTTGCCAACGACGAGCCTGGAGACCGCTGCGGAGAGCTTGTCGGCAAAGCGATCATAGATGCCATCCTGCACCAGGACGCGGTTGGCGCAGACGCAGGTCTGGCCGCTGTTGCGGAATTTGCTCGCCATCAACCCTGCGACGGCAAGATCGACATCGGCGTCGTCGAAAATCAGAAAGGGCGCGTTGCCGCCGAGTTCAAAGCTGACGCGTTTCATCGTGCTGGCACATTGCTGCATCAACAGCTGGCCGACGCGCGTCGATCCGGTGAAGGACAGCTTGCGCACGCCGATATTCGACGTCAGTTCGCCGCCAATCTCCTGCGGCATCCCGGTCAGCACGCTGACGACGCCTTTCGGAAGGCCGGCACGCTCGGCGAGCACCGCGAGCGCCAAGGCCGAATAGGGCGTCAACTCCGATGGCTTGATGATGATGGGGCATCCGGCGGCAAGCGCCGGCCCTGCCTTTCGCGTGATCATCGCCGCTGGGAAATTCCACGGCGTGATCGCGGCGGCAACGCCGACAGGTTCCTTGAGGACGATGATACGGCGGTCGCCGGTCGGCGCCGGAATGGTGTCGCCGTACACCCGGCAGGATTCCTCCGCGAACCATTTCAGAAAGCCGGCCGCGTAGCGCACCTCGCCGCGCGCTTCGGCCAGCGGCTTGCCCTGCTCGATCGTCATGATCGTCGCCAGGTCCTCGATGTTGGCCAGCATCAAATCGTGCCAGGTCGCGACCAGTCGGCCACGTTCGACATTGGGCAAAGCACGCCAACCGGCGAAGGCTCTTTCGGCGGTCTGAATGGCGGCCTGTGTTTCGGCACGCCCCATCGCCGGCACCGTGCCGATCGCCTCCCCCGTCGCCGGATCGACGACCGCCAGTGTGGCGCCGGTGGCGGCCCCGCACCATTCCCCGCCGACAAAGCCCTGCTCTCGAAACAGCGACGGGTCGCTCAGACGCGCGGCAATGCTCATCATGTCCTCCAGGGCGGAACGGCATGATGTCGCGAAGCGGCCGCAGCGGATGTTGACGCAGGCCCGCCGGCGTCACTTTCTGCTGAGTTCGCGGCTGTGCGAGCACGTTATGCTTTCCCGACCGCAGGCCGATGCGCTCAGTCCAACCGGTGCCTTGCAGCGACCGCATTGACCGCGCTGGAGCAATCCGGCATGTCGCTGATATTACGCAGGCGGCCGGCGCAGTCCCGCGACCGAGCCGCGCAACGACGACTAGAAGACCGGGCCCGGAACATGACGACCACACGGCAGGCGATCAAACTCACCGACCAAGGCGCACGCATCCTGCTCGATGCGGCGATCGAACACGCGCACAACATGGGCGTGCCGCAATGTATCGCCATCGTCGACGAAGGCTGCAACCTCGTGGCCTTCTTCCGCATGACCGGATCGCGCGTGCTCAGCATTCAGTCGGCGCAGCGCAAGGCCATGACCGCGGCTTCGACCGGCAAGCCGACCGGCGGGCTGGACCCTTCGATCGACCTCAAGCTGGCGCTGGCGACCAACGGCGACATGGTCAATATCAAGGGCGGTGCGCCGATCGTCGTTGACGGTCAGGTTATCGGCGGCATCGGCGTCGGGTCCGGCACGGGCGAACAGGATCTTGAAGTCGCCAACGCCGCCTTGGCCCGCTTCATGAGCGCGCAGCGGTCCTGATCCCCGCGCGGCGCGACATCGCGTCGCCCAGAAGATGATGGCTTTTGGTCACCCTGGGCGGTTCGTAGCCACCTGCCGGGCCGCCGCGGTCCCGGCCAGGCGGCCGAGCGTCGTCGCCGTCAGCAGTCCGTTGCCGGACAGGTAGCCGGCCGCGGTGTTGCCGGATACGCCGGCCGCGGCGCCGCCGGCGGCGAACAGGTTGGGAAAGAGGCTGCCATCCGCGCGCCTAACGCAGGCATCGCTGTTCACGACAAGCCCGCCCTGGGTGTGAAACAACGCACCGGTGACCTTCACCGCATGGAACGGCGGCTTGAGCGCCTGCTTGTCCGAAAACTCACGGCCGAAGCGATCGGTGCCGTTGCGGGCTTTCAGTTCTTCGGTCTCATTATACTCAGCGAGCAGCGCCTCCGCCGGCACGCGCATGCGCGCGGCAAGCTCGTCGAGCGTGTCGGCCGTCAGCAAAGCGCCGCCTTTCTCTGCAGCGCGGAAATCCTCGAACTGCCGGGCGATGTCGGCAATGCGAGCATCGAACACGTCGAACGCGATCTCGCCGGGCTGGCGTAGTACCTCGGCCGCCTGTTCGGAATAGCCGTGCGTCTCGTTGCTGAAGCGGCGACCCTGCGTATTCACCTGGAAACCGCCTTCGGCGACCACCGCCCAGGTGATCAG
The DNA here is from genome assembly GCF_001426945.1 of Pseudolabrys sp. Root1462. Lineage (GTDB taxonomy): Bacteria > Pseudomonadota > Alphaproteobacteria > Rhizobiales > Xanthobacteraceae > Pseudolabrys. The sequence goes on from NZ_LMFS01000001.1 coordinate 2,572,467, forward strand.
GATGTTATGCGGCGTCGCCACCGAACCGTGACCCTGATAGGCCGACAAATGCGAAAGCTGCGCGCCGAGCGCGCGGCCCCACAGCACGGCATCGCCCTGATTGCCGGGATGGCCAAAATACAGAGCATCGGCCATCTCCGGTATCAGTTCGCGCACCAGCACCGCGTTGCCACCATAGCCGTTGCAGGCGAGAACGAGTGCATCGCAGCCGATGGTTTCGCGCCCACCATCGGCGCGTATCAGTTCAACGCCGCGCATGCGGCCCTGCTCGTCCGCGAAGAGTGTTTCAACGCGGCTCTCGCTGAGAATGGTGACATCGGCGGCTTCCGCCGCGCTGCGCAGCCGGTCGATCAATTCCGCGCCCGAACGCGTCGGGAGGCCATGCATGCGCATGGCCGAATGGCCCGGATAATTGAAATTGTCGATGACATCGAAAGGCAGGCCGTAGGCATCGGCCAGCCATTCGACGGTCGGGCCCGCTTCACGCGCCACTACGTCGACCAGCGCGGCGTCGTTCTCGCCATGGGCCTTGCGCTGGATATCTTCAGCAAACAGCGCGGCGCTGTCCTCGATGCCCTTCTCGCGCTGAAAGCGCGTGGCCGCCGCCGGGATCAAACCCGCCGACAGCGCCGTCGAGCCAGCCGGCACGGCATCGCGCTCGATGACGATTGGCTCGGCGCCCGCCTCCTTCGCCGCCAGCGCTGCGCACAAACCTGCCGCGCCGGCGCCGATGATGATCAGCGGCACCTCGGCGTCGAACGTCGCACGCGGCGGCAGGACCCGGCTCATCCGATACTCTTGAGCACCTCGGCGATGATGGCGATGTCGGCGACCGGGCGCAGGCCCTCGATCGCGGCCTTGTGCAAAGCCGGCGTCGGCGCCGCGCAGCCGTCTTCCAGCACGGTGACGTCGATGTCGCGGACATGCGCGTCGCGCACCGTGGAGGCGACACCGCCATTGGTGACGATGCCGCCGACGATCAGCCGCTCGACGCCGAACTTGCGCAGCAGCCAATCGAGGCGGCTCATGTAGAAAGCCGAGTAAGCCAGTTTCTCAACGGTGAAGTCGAGCGGCTGCAACTCATCGATCACCTGCTGCCCCCACGAGCCGGGCAGGAAGTCGCCCTTGCGCAGGAACGGCCGCAGCTTCTTTAGATGCGGCGAGATCATCGGCTCGCCGCCACGGCCGGGCACCAGCGTGAACATGGTGCCGCCGACCACGCCGCCCTTGGCGCGCAGCGCATCGGCCAGGGGCTTCAGTTTCGTCGGCAAGGCAGCGGCCTCGGCGCTGACGGCGCCGCCCCGCGCATAGGCACCGTTCGGATGGATGAAGTCGTTCTGCAGATCGACCAGCAGCAGCGCCGTCGTCGGGAGGTTCATGGCAAAACTCCTCACTTGCGCTCCACGACCAGATTGCCGAGCGCATCGACCCGGCCCTTGAGATCGGGATCGATGAAGATGGTAGCGTCCGGCTGCTCCAGCACCGCCGGTCCTTCGATCACGCCGCCTGCCGGCAGATCGAGCCGCGCCCACACTTTCGTATCGTGCCACGCGCCGCCGTGAAACACCGGGCGCGTCCCCTTTGCCGCCTTGTCGAGAGAAGCGTCGGCGCCCGGCGCGAAGGCCGTGAGATCGAAGGCCGGGCGGCGGCCGACCGCCGCGGTGCGCAGCGAGACAATGCGGGTGGGAATGCCCGGCAGCAGCCGGCTGAAGGCGGCCTCGTAGGTCTTGTCGAAGGCGGCGCGGATCGTGGCTTCGGTGATTCCGGTGCCATCGGCTCCGAGCGTTACCGGCAGCGGTACCGCCACCGTGTGGGTCTGGCCGAGATAGTGCATGTCGAGTTCGAACAGCACATCGACACGCTCGACGGCAATGCCGGCGGCGTCCACCACCGCCTTGGCTTCCTTGCCGGCGGTGACCATGCGCCGGTCGAGCGCAACGATGTCGAGTCCGTCGACCATCAGATTGACGGTCTGCACCTGATCGTGGCGCAGATCGGCGATGACGCAACCGAGCGCCGAGGTGACGCCCGGAAAGCGCGGCACCAAAGCACCCTTCAGCCCGATCTCCTTCACCAGCGCGCCGACATGCAGCGCGCCGCCACCGCCGAATGGCATGGCGACGAACTTCGCCGGATCGTGACCGCGCTCGATGGAGACCAGGCGAATGGCGCCGGCCATGCGCGCATCGGCCACGCGGACGATGGCTTCCGCGGCCGCCATCACATCGATCTTCAATGGCTGCGCCACATGTTTGTCGATGGCGCGCTTGGCGGCCTCGACATCGAGCGAGGCGAGCTTGCCGCCGATCGGGCGCGCGGCGTTGATACGGCCGAGCACGACATGGGCGTCGGTGAGCGTCGGCCGCTCATTGCCCTGCCCGTAACACACCGGGCCCGGCACCGAGCCGGCGCTTTCCGGCCCAACCTGCAACAATCCGCCACGGTCGACCCAGGCGATGGAGCCGCCGCCGGCGCCGATGGTGGTGATCTCGATCATCGGCGTGCGGATGACCATGCCGAAATCGATGGTGGTCTGCGCTGCCAGCGACGGTTTGCCGCCGGCGACCAGCGACACGTCGAACGAGGTGCCGCCGAGATCGCCGGTGATGATGTTGTCGTGGCCGGCAGCGCGAGCGATCGCCGCCGCGGCGATGACGCCGGCCGCGGGACCCGACAAAGCCGTGCGCACCGGCAAACGTCGCGCCGTCTTGGTCGACATCACGCCGCCGTTCGACTGCACGATGTGGAACGTGCCCTTGAAATTGTTGCCGTCGAGCGCCTGCTCCAGTCGCGCGAGATAAGCGGCGACGCCGGGCTGCAGATAGGCGTTGAGACCGGTGGTCGAGGCGCGTTCGAACTCGCGGATCTCCGGCAACACCTGATGCGAGGCCGAGACATGCTCGTTGTGCCACACTGCCTGCGCCGCCTCGAAAGCCCGCTTCTCGTTTTTGGCATTGGCATAGGCGTTGATGAAGATGATGGCGAGCGCCTGCGCGCCCTTCGCCTTCAGCTCTGCCACGGCCTTGCGCACCGCCTCGACATCGACCGCGGTGCGGATGGTGCCGTCGGCGAGCGTGCGCTCATCGACCTCGAGCCGCAGGTCGCGATCGGCGATCGGCGTAAAATTGCCCCACAGGCCCCAGGTCTGACGGCGGTCGCGGCGGCGCATTTCCAGCACGTCGCGGAAGCCGCGCGTGGTGATGACACCGACGCGCGTGCCCTTGCGCTCGAGCAGCATGTTGGTGCCGACCGTGGTGCCGTGCACGATGGAGCCGAAACTCGATACGTCGCCGAGCGCTTCCAAGCCCTGCATGAAGCCCGCGGCTTCGTTACCGCGATTCGACGGCACCTTGGCAGTGCGGAAGGCGCGCGCCGCCTCGTCGAACAGGAACAGGTCGGTGAAGGTGCCGCCGACATCGACGCCGACGATCGCTCGCTTGTCGCTCATCTTCTCACTCACGCGGGAGCCTTTCCGCGCAGCATCTTCGTCGCGCCTTCATCCACTTTACCGTCGTCGTCAATCGCCACGCCGTAATCGCTGGCCGCTTTGTCACGCGACACGTAGCCGAGCGCGACGTCGCGGGCGACACGGGCCGGTTCGCGCGTCAATGGATCGCCGAAACCGCCGCCACCGGGCGTCTCCAGCCGCACGCGCTGGCCACATGCGATGCGCACGTCGGTGATCTTGGAGACGAGGTCAGGCGAGCGCTCCCCGCTATCGCTATCGAAGAAGAAGCGGTTGAGTGCGGCGCTCTTGCCACCATTGACGCCGAATGGCGGAAACTTGCCGCGCTCGCCGAGCAGGAACACGTCGGTGTCGCCTTCGTTCAGCGCCTCGATTTCGTAGATCGCGCCGCAACCGCCGCGGTTGAAGCCCGGACCGGCCGAATCCGGGCGCAAGGCCCACTGCGTGAACATGACCGGATAGAGCGACTCCAGGATCTCCGCCGGCGGAATGGTCGCGGTCGAGATTGGGTTGTTGCCGTGATTGAGGCCGTCGCCTTCCGGATTGCCCCCCAAGCCGCCGCCGAAGAAGCAGAACATTACCCAGCGCTTGTTGTCCTTGCGCCAGCCGGCCAGCGACAGCGCATTGATGGTCGCATACGGGCTACCATTGGCGCGCTCCGGCGCCGCCTTGGCGAAGGCGCCGAACACGGTGTCGATCACGCGCAAAATGGTCTCGGTGTAACCGCCGACCGGCTTCGGCGCCGAGACGCCGAGCAGCGTCGTGTCGGGAATGACGAACTCGATCGGCGCCAGGCACCCGGCATTGGCCGGCACGTCGGTGAACAGGTGCTTGAGCGCCACATAACAGCAAGCGACCGCGGTCGAGCGCGCGATATTCAGCGGGCCGCGGCACGGCGGCGCCGAACGCGAGAAATCGAGCGTCATGCGGTCACCGGCGATGGTCAGGTCGAGCGCGATGCGCAGCGGCTCGTCGGTGATGCCGTCATTGTCGAGGAAGTCGTCATAAGAATAAGTGCCATCCGGCAGCGCCGCGATATTCGCGCGCATCAGCGCCTCGGCGCGATCCGACAGCGCGCGCATGGCAGCAGCGACCGTATCGTCACCATACTCATCGAGCAGCGCATGAACCCGCTGTTCGCCCAGATGCAGGGCGTTGAGCTGGCCGTTCAGGTCGCCCCAGTTCGATTGCGGCACGCGCGAATTGGCGGCGAGGATGTCGGCGACATCCTGCTGGAACACGCCGGCGCGCACGATCTTCACCGGCGGAACACGGAAGCCTTCCTGGAAGCTCTCGGTCGCCTTGGCATTGAAGTTGCCCGGCACGTTGCCGCCGACATCGAGCCAGTGGCCGACGGAGGCCAGCCAGGCGAACACCTTGCCGCCGCGCATCACCGGCCGCACCAGGCGGAAGTCATTGAGATGCGTGCCGCCGTCGTAGGGGTCATTGAACAGATAAGTGTCGCCTTCTTCCAGGTCGGCCTGCGCCCTGGCCTTGTCGATCACCGCCTTCACGGCGAATGCCATGGCGCCGACAAAGATCGGCAGACCGGAAGTGCCCTGCACCAGGGTCGCGCCGGTTTCGGCGTGATAGAGCCCGTGGCAGGCGTCATGCGCCTCGGCGATGATCGGGTTGAAGGCCGAACGAAAAAGCGTTGCGTCCATCTCGTCGGCAATCTGGACGAGACGGCCGTTGAGCACGGCAAGCGTGACCGGATCGAGCGTGCGCATCAGTTCTTGCCCGGCTTGTAGTCGGCGTACCACTGGCCACGCTCGAGTGTCTCCGGCGTGCCGATCAGACCGTTGAGTGCGTTGAAGTCGAACATCTTCGATCGAAACGCATCGGTCGTTCCGTCGGCCTTGATCGTCGCATAGAACTCCTGCGCCGCCTTGGCGATGGCGCGCACGATGCCGCCCGGGAAGATCACAAAGGAAAACCCAATCTTCTCGAGCTCCGCTGCCGGAACGATCGGCGTCTTGCCGCCTTCGACCATATTGGCCATCAGCGGCAGGCCTTTACCGACGCGATCGACGACGCGGGCAAGTTCGCCGCGCTCGCGCGGCGCCTCGATGAACAGCATGTCGGCGCCGGCTTCGCGATAGGTGGCGACGCGCTCGACAGCGTTGTCGAAACCTTCAACCGCCACCGCATCGGTGCGGGCGATGATCAAGGTGTTGCGCGATTGCCGCGCATCGACCGCAGCCTTGATCTTGCCGGCCATTTCAAGCGCCGGGATCAGCGCCTTGTCGTCGAGATGGCCGCAGCGCTTAGGGAAATCCTGATCCTCGAGCTGGATGGCGCTGGCGCCGGCACGCTCGAGCAGACGCACCGTGCGCTCGACATTGAGCGCATTGCCATAACCGGTGTCGGCATCGACCACGAGGTAAGCATCGACGCGGTCGCGGATCAGTGTCACCGTGTCCACGACTTCACTCAGGCTGACCAGACCGATATCGGGCCGACCGAGCTTGGTGTAGGCGATGGCCGCACCCGACACATACAGCGCTTCAAAGCCGGCTTGAACGGCGATGAGCGCCGTCAGCGGATCATAGACGCCCGGCGCCACCAGGATCGGTGGGCTCGCGAGGCGCGCGCGCAGGTTCTTCTCAGTCATGCATCATAGTCCCAGGTAAGTGCGTTTGAGTTCCGGATCGGCGGCGATTTCGGCAGCCGTGCCGGACATGGCGAATTGCCCGTCGGCAAGAATATAGGCGCGGTCGGCGACCTCGAGGCTTTCGACAACGTTCTGCTCGACCAAGAGGATGGCGACGCCCTCCGCATGAATGCGCTTGATCAGCGCGAACAGCTCCTCGACCAAAAGCGGCGACAGACCGAGCGACGGTTCGTCAAGAATTAGCAGCTTCGGCTCGGCCATCAGGCCGCGCCCGATTGCCAGCATCTGCTGCTCGCCGCCGGACAGGGTGCCGGCGTGTTGCGACATGCGTTCGCGCAGACGCGGGAAAATGGCGAAGACGCGCTCGCGGTTCTGCGCCCGGCGCGGCTTGGCGCGGGCGTACGAGCCGAGATCGAGATTTTCCCGCACCGTCAGATTGGGAAAGATGCGCCGGCCTTCCGGGACATGAATCAAGCCCCGCGCCACAATGGCGGGCGGCTTCTCACGTTCGATGGCTTCGCCAGCGAAACGAATGCTGCCACCCTGCGCCCGAACGATGCCGGAAACGGTGCGGTTGAGGGTCGATTTGCCGACGCCGTTGGAGCCGAGCACGGTGACGATTTCGCCGGCCTTCACAATAAGGTCGATGCCGCGCAGCACTTCGGTCTCGCCATATCCGGCGCGCAGGTGTTCGATCGCCAGCAGCGTTTCGGATGTCATGGCGCCCTCGCCAAGCGCTTGGCGGCGCCATGCCCGAGATAAGCTTCGATGACGACCGGATCGCAGGCGACCTCGGCCGGCGTTCCGGTCGCGATGATGCGGCCCTCAGCCAGCACATAGACGTGCTCGGCGAGGCTCATCACCGCCTGCATCACGTGCTCGATCATCAGGATGGTGATGCCGCGGTCGCGCAGACCGCGGATGACCGGAATGATGTCGCGGATCTCCGATGGATTCAGGCCGGCGAGAACCTCATCGAGCAGCAGGAGTTTCGGCTCGGTGGCGAGCGCCTTGGCGAGTTCGAGCCGCTTGCGGCCGGCAACGGTCAGGCTGTCGGCCGGGGCGTCAAGCAGTCCGGCAAGACCGACCTCGCGCGCCACGGCTTCGGCAGCGGCCAATGCCGCGGCGCGGCCCGCATGCCGCAGATGCGCGCCGACACGGATATTCTCGCGCACCGTCAACCCGGCAAAGGGCTGAACGATCTGGAAAGTGCGGGCGATGCCCCTGCGGGCCAGTCTGTGCGCCGGCTCACCGGTGACATTGTCGCCGCCAAATCGCACGCTGCCGTCGCTGGGTTTGAGGAATCCGGAGATCAAAGCGAACATCGTGGTCTTGCCGGCGCCGTTCGGGCCGATCAATGCCGTGATCCGCCCCTCGGCGGCAATCAATGACACCGCACCGACAGCAAGCAACCCGCCGAACCGGCGTGACACGCCTTCGACCGTGAGGAGAGCCTCAGCCACGGCTCGCCTCCCCCGCGCGGGCACGGCGCCAACGCGCCGCGAGTTGGGCGCGCAGGCCGACAAGGCCGCGCGGCGCCAAGCCTACGACAGCGATCAGCACGATGCCGAAGACGACGAGGTCGAGACCCGGCGCTTGTCCGGTCACGAGCAATGCCCCTTCGCCCAAGGCCTTGACCACCAGTGCCCCGACCAGCGGTCCGAAGATAGTGCCGGCACCGCCGATGATCGGCGTCAGCAACGCCTCGACGGAAATCCACGCGCCATAGGCGATATGGGAATCAACGAACAGGAAATACTGTGAGTAAAAGCAGCCGGCGGCCGCGGTGATCGCTCCGGAGATGACCATCGCGCCGAGCTTGACGGCGACAGCATCGACCCCGAGCGCGCGCGCCGCGTCCTCGTTCTCGCGCACCGCAGTGAGCCAGGCGCCGAAACGCGACCGTTCGACCGCATAGGTGACGATCAGCGCTACGGCCACCAGCGCCAGGATCAGCCAGTAGAACACGGCGCGACTTTCGAACTGAAGCGCGGCAAAACGCAGATCGAGCTTGAGCAAGGTGCCGACGCCGGCGCCGGTGATCGGCGTTACGCTGGCGAGGATGCGCAGCACTTCGGCGAAAGCCAGCGTCACCAGGGCGAAGTAAGAGCCGCGCAGTCCAGCGCGGAAGGCCAGCCATCCGACGACGACGCCGACGACGGCGCCGGCGGCGATGCCCGTCCCGAACGCCAGCCAGGCATTGACGCCGAATTTCACCTGCAGGATGGCGGTGACATAGGCGCCGGTGCCGAAGAAAATCGCGTGGCCGAACGAATATTGCCCGCCATAGCCGCCGAGGATATTCCAGCCCTGCCCGGCCAGCGCGATCATCAGCGCGACGACCAGGAAGTTAAGCACCACGTTGGAGTGCACCAGCAGTGGCACCACCGCGAGCGCAGCAACAACGATCGCGATCGGCACGAACGATCTCATGCCTTCGCTCCGAACAAGCCTTGCGGGCGCACGAGCAAGACCGCGATGAAGATCAGGAAGATGCCGACCTGCCCGAGTGAATCGCCGAGGAACAGGCTCGACAGGCTTTCGACGACGCCGATCACCAGGCCGCCGACCACCGCGCCGGGCACCGAGCCCATGCCTCCCAGAACGACGATAGTGAAAGCGACAAGCACAAAGGCATTGCCGGCGCCGGGGTTGACGTAATAGGTCGGCATCAGCAGGCAGGCGGCCACCGCAACGCAGGCCGTGCCGAGGCCGAAGGTCACGGCATAGACATGCGCGACATCGATACCGGCCAGTTGCGCGCCGAGTTTCTCCTTCGCCACCGCCCGGATCGCGCGGCCGATGTCCGTGAGGGTCATGATCAGCCACAGCACCACGGCGACCGCGAAGACCGCGACGAATCCGACCAGCCGCGGCACCGCGAGATAGGTGAAGCCGAGATCGATGCTCTGAAAGGCGTATGGCACGTCGATCGTGCGGGTATCGGCGCGAAAGCCGAACAGCAGCGCATTCTCGATGACGACCGCAAGCCCCAGCGTCACCAGAAGCATGTTGCGGTCCTCGCCGTGCGAGGCTGGACCGATGACGAAGCGCTGCAGCGCGTAGCCGATCGCGAAGAACAACGGCGCGATGAGGAAAATCGACAAATACGGATCGATGCCGAGAACCTGAAACGCGAAATAAGCCGCGAACATCGCAGCGGTCAGCAGCGCGCCATGGGCGAAATTGATGATATGCAGCACGCCGTAAATCAGCGTCAGCCCGAGCGCAACGAGCGCATAGACCGCTCCGGTCAATAAACCGTTGAGCAGCGCCGGAATGAGAATGACAGGTGACAGCACAAAAACACGCGATCGCGGGCGGCCCCTTGGGAGCCGCCCGCGGCCTCTCCAAAATCAGGTGAACGGGAATTTCGGCTTCGCGTCGGCGAACTTGGCCGGCAGGATCACCTTGATATCATTTCCTTGCACCTGCGTGCCGCACGGGGCGGCACCCTGGTTCTGCCCGTCGACGAACTTGGTCGGCCCGTAAGGCATGATGTGACCGGCCCAGGTCGAGCTCGCCAGCGCTTCGGTAAGCTTGGCACGATCGGCGGAGGCCGCCCGCTCCAGCGCGTCGGCGACGAGCCCGATGCTGGCGTAGTTCAGATAGACCTCGTAGGTAAAGAACTGGCCCTTGGCCTCGACCTTCTTCTTCAGCGCCTGCGCCTTGTCGCTCAGCGGGTTGAACCAGTGATTGCAGTCCATGATGCCGTTGGCGGCTTCCGGGAATTCCTTGACGAACTTGTAGGACGATGCTGCGCCGCCGAGCACCGAGTAGATGCCCTTGGGTTTGACATGCTGCTGCTGCATGGTGCGAGCCAGCAGCACATATTCGTTGTAGTAGTTCGCTGGAATGACGAGATCCGGATTCTGCGCCTTGATCTTGAGCACGATGGTGTTGAAATCACGGGTCGGGGTCGGATGCGCGATGGTCTCGAGCACCTGGAAACCCTTCTCCGGCAGCTTGGCATTCAGCAGCTTGGCGAGACCCGCACCGAACAGCGAGTCCTCATGGACGATCATCACGGTCTTGGCAGGCTTGCCGGCGCCGTCGTTGATCGCGATCAGGTTATCGATCGCGGCATTGGCGATGACGCCGAAGCCGGGCCCGAAGCGGAACGTGTTCTTGAGGCCGCGTGTCATGATGTTGTCGGCGACGCCGACATCGACGACATAAGGCAGATCGTAGCGCGCCGCGGCCTGGGTCGTCGCTAGGCAGATGCCCGAAGCGTAGCCACCGACGATGCAGGATACGCCGGCCGCGTTCATCTTCTCGACTTCGGCGGTGCCGCCGGCCGGGGTCGATTGCGCATCGCCCGTCACCGGATCGAGGTGGGCGCCGCCGAGCGCCTTGATGCCGCCCGCAGCATTGATCTCCTCGATCGCCAGCATGGCGCCGAGCTGGCCCTGCGTGCCGGAGTAAGACAGCGGTCCCGTGACCGGTTGCAGCACGCCGATCTTGATCGGTGTGCCGGCGGCGCGGAGCACCGAGGGCATCGCAATCGTACCGGTGGCGGCAGCGGCGGCGCCGAGCGCCGTCGAAGCGATGAATTGGCGGCGGCTGAGCGGTATCTTCTCGTTCGACATGATTCTCTCTCCCCTTTTTTAACGCGACGGCCGGAGCCCGGCCGGTTTGGCTTTGGTGCGTAGCGACTTCGTCGTTGTCTTGTTCTGAGCGTCACGGCCCTGGCGCATCACCGGCGACCAGCTCGAACTGGCCGCGCCCGAGCGGACCAGATCGATCTCGAAGGCGTAGCGATCCGGCCGGTACAGCGCGTGCAGATGTTCGACGCCGCGGCCGTCGCGATCGAAGACCACGCGCACCAGTTCGATCAGCGGCGAACCGGTGTGCAGGTCGAGCGCCGCCGCGGCATCGGGCCCGGCGAGCACGGCACTGATGCGCTGACGCGCATGGCCGACCTTGACGCCGGCGCGCTCGATCAAGTCGAGTAACGGCCGTGTCGCCAGTTCCTGCTCCGAGAACGTCACCGAGACGGCCTCCGGCACGTGAGTGGTCAGATAGGAAAATGGCAGGCCGTCGACCGAACGGACGCGCACCGAACGTTGCAGCAACTGGTTCGCGGGCGCACCGAGCGCCTCGGCCACCGCGCCTTCTGCCGGCACGTAATCGAATGACAGCAACTTGACTGCGGTGCGCCGCCCCATTTCGGCGAGATTGGCGAGCACGCCGGAAATGTCGGCCGTCATCGGCGCCGGCGATGGTCGGTAGATCACGCGGGTCCCGGCGCTGCGGCGGCGCTCGATCAAGCGCTCGCGCTCGAGTTCACCAAGCGCGCGCCGCACCGTGACGCGGGACACGCCGTAAAGGGCTGCCAGTTCGTTCTCGGTCGAGAGCCGGGCGCCGAAGCCCACGGCGCCGCTGAGGATGCGGTCGCGCAGCACCAGATAGACCTGCTTTGCTTTCGCTTCGCCGAGCCAGTCGCGCAACGGGGTCTCCCAACAAACGCCCCGGACCGGGGGTCTTTACTTGGTATTCTTTAGCATACATTATCGGAAACGGCGGGCAAGCCCGAGCTTTGCCCCAATAGTAAGCATGATGATGCACGCCATGAGGCAATCGCCCTCCACCCTGTTCGACAAGCTGTGGTCCACGCACGAAATCACGCGGCGCGAGGACGGCGCCGCTCTGCTGTTCGTCGACCGTCACTTTGTCCACGAGGGCTCATTTCACGGCTTCAGCCAAATGAAAGGGCGCGGCCGCAAGGTCGCCGAACCGAGCCTTACCTTCGGCGTCGCCGACCATTACGTGCCGACGCATGACCGCGACAAGCCGATCGCCAATCCCGAAATCGCGGAGATGGTCCGCAAACTCGAACAGAACACCGCCGACAACGGCGTCACTTTGTTCGGCCTGCGCGATCCGCGGCAGGGAATCGTTCACGTCGTTGGCCCTGAGCAGGGCCTGACTTTGCCTGGCCTGCTGATCGTCTGCGGCGACAGCCACACCTCGACGCACGGCGCGTTCGGCACCTACGCCTTCGGCATCGGCGCCTCCGAAGTGGCGCACGTGCTGATGACGCAAACACTGTGGCAAAAGAAGCCGAAGCGCATGCGCATCACGGTGGACGGACGCACGACCGCCGGTATTGCCGCCAAGGACATAGCCCTGTCCATCATTGCCGGTATCCACGCCGATGGCGCCCAGGGGCATGCGATCGAATATGCCGGCAGTGCCATTCGCGCCTTGTCGATGGAAGGCCGCCTCACCTTGTGCAATCTGTCGATCGAGGCCGGCGGCCGCTGCGGCATGGTGGCGCCGGATGCCACGACTTTTGCTTACCTCAAGGGCCGCCCCTACGCGCCGCAGGGCGCATTGTTCGAGCGCGCCGTCGAAGACTGGTCGCGTCTCTGCTCCGACACCGACGCGGAGTTCGACCGCGAAGTGACCCTCGATGCCGCGGCGATCGTACCTGTGGTCACCTGGGGCACAACGCCGGACGACGCGCTGCCGATCGACGGTCTCGTGCCCGATCCGTCCCGCGAAGCCGACGAAGCGCGGGCCAGCTATATCCGTGACGCGCTCGATTACATGGCGATACGGCCCGGCATGAGGCTGACCGACATCGCCATCGATCGCGTGTTCATCGGCTCCTGCACAAACGCCCGCATCGAGGATTTGCGGGCCGCCGCCGCCGTGCTCGCCGGCCGCACCAGCAAGGTGCCGGGCCTGGTTTCGCCCGGCTCGTCGCTGGTCAAGCAGCAGGCCGAGCAGGAAGGGCTCGATCGCATCTTCACGGACGCCGGCCTCGAATGGGCCGAGTCGGGCTGCTCGATGTGCGTCGGCATCAATGGCGATCTTGTGCCCGAAGGCGAGCGCTGCGCTTCGACCACCAATCGAAACTTCAAAGGCCGGCAAGGCCGCGGCGCGCGAACGCATCTGATGTCGCCGGCCATGGTCGCCGCCGCCGCGGTCTCCGGTCACCTTGCCGATGTCCGCCCGTTGCTCGCCGGGCGAAAGGTTTAGGGGTACGGTCATGGAAAAATTCGACCGCCTCACCGCCCGCGCTTGTCCGCTGCCGCAGCCGAACATCAACACCGACGCCATTCTCCCGGCGCGCTTTCTCAAATGGCCGCGCGAAAAAGGTCTGGGCTCCGTCCTGTTTCAGGATCTGCGGGTCGGCGCCGACGGCAAGGAAGACCCGGCCTTTCCTCTCAACCAGCCGATGTGGCACGGCGCCAAGGTGCTCGTCGCCGGCCGTAATTTCGGCGGCGGCTCGTCGCGCGAAGCCGCGGTCTATGCCGTCTATGATTACGGTTTCCGCTGCGTGATCGCACCGTCGTTCGGCGATATCTTCGCCCAAAACGCCGTGAAGAACGGACTACTCACAGCCGCGGTGTCGGACGCGGATGCCTCGGAAATAGCAGCAGCGGTAACGGCCGATCCTGCGCGCGACGTCACTGTCGATCTCGCGCAGCAAACCATTTCCTGTGGCAACCGCGTCTATGGCTTTGCCATCGATCCTGTCAGCAAGAACCAGTTGCTCAACGGCTGGGACGACGTCGATCTGACGGAGAGCTACCGGCAACAAATCGAAGACTACCGCAAGGTCGACCTTCAGGCGCGACCCTGGGCGCCGATCGGCCGGCGCTGATCACGGCTGCACCACGACACGGCCCTTCATGTTGGGGTGGAAACGGCAGAAATACGCGATGTCGCCGGGTTTCTGAAGCGCGAGCCGGCCGGTCTTCCCCGGCCCGATCGTCACATCCCAGCTTTTGTCTGATGCGGTGGCCGTATGCACCATCGCGTCCTTGTTGTTCCATACGATCGTGTCGCCGATCCTGGCCCTCACCTCGGCCGGTTCAAAGACCAGTTTGTCGATCGTCACCGTTATGATTTCCGCATGCGCCGAGACGGAGCCCAGCGCGCACAAGGCGATAGCCGTCAGAATCCGTCCCGGCGTCATGCTGTCATTCCCTACTTGAGTTCGCTGGCAACATGCTCGGCGTGCTGCTCGTGGCCTTGAAACAATTTCAGGCCGGTCTGCAGCAGGCTCTTCAGTTCGGCATTATTGGCCGACGGGATCAGCGTGGTCTCGAGCGCGGAATTGACGGTCTTGTGGTAGGCGATCTCGTTGGCGACATAGGCCTTGTCGAAGGCGGCGCCGCTGAGCTTGGCCAGGCTGGCGCGCTTTTCAGCGGCTGCCTTGGTCAGGGCCTTGCTGGTGTCATTGTCTTCCGGCTTGACGCCAAGCTTCTTGACGAGGTCGAGCGCCTGCTTGTTCACCGCGGTATGGTCACGCACCATGCTTTCGGCAAACTCCTTCACCACTTTATTCTTGGTGATGGTGAGAGCCTGCTTGCCGGCCTCGATATCGAGTTCTCCGGCCGTGTAGGCGATGTGGGCAATCTGCGCATCGGTTGGCTTGGCGCCACCTTGCGCGAACGCCGCACCGGGCAACAGGCAAAGCGCGGCCACTGCCGCAATCCAATTCATCTTCATGACATTCCTCCGTTCGTGTGCATCTCACCGTTGGATGCGCGATGCGAATGGAGGTTCCCGCCTTACCGGCAAATCAGCGCAACTATTTTCTCGGTCATGGCCTCGCAGCGCCGCCCGCCGAACGGGAACGTATCGGTCAGCGCCGGTCCGAGCTGGGTTTCCAGAGACTCCCGTAGGAGGGCCCGGGCACGGTGCAGCCGCGTTTTTACCGTCTCAGGCTTCAGGCTGAACAGGTCCGCCGTCTCTTCGAGTGTCATTCCCTCGACCACACGAGCGACGAACACGATGCGGAATGAATCCGGCAGCTGATCGATCGCTTTTTCAAGGATGACGCGAATTTCGCCTTGCGCCATTGTTTTCTCCGGATCGATGCTGGCCGCCGAGACAGGAAAGTGGATGATCTGCGCCTGGGTGCGGTTTTCCCCATAGCTCTCCCAGTCGACAGTCGGCTTTTGCTTGCGCAACCGTCCCAGCGCTTCGTTCATGGCTATCCGTGTGATCCAGGTGCCGAATGCCGCGGCGCCGCGAAACATGTCGAGGCCGGTGAAGGCGCGGACATATGTCTCCTGCACGACGTCTTCGGCTTCGGCATCGTTGCGGAGGATGCCGCGGGCGACCCGGAAAAGCCGGCGATTGTACCGGGTGGTGAGGGCGCGGACCGCCGCCTCGTCGCGCAAAAGCGCCCGCCGTACCAGCTCCTCATCGGAGGAGATGTCAGCCTCAGTCTTCGGGACCGTTGTCAAAACCATGAAGGCGTCCTTGGTTACTGTCCCTTAGATGCGCCTGCGGCGGAAAGGTTCCCAGTCCAGGATGGCTTCGCAATCTAGACGAAGTAAGCGAACTCTGCCATTGCGCCTACATCAAGGGAGGCCATGATGCCGAAAGCTTATTGGGTGGTGACGTACCGGTCCGTGACGAATCCTGCCGCTTGGGAGGCCTATGCCAAACTGGCAAAGCCGGCGATTGCCGAAGCCGGCGGACGCTTCCTCGCTTTGACCCAGCCGGCGAAAGTCTACGAGTCGGGCATGAACCAGCGTGTCGTGCTGGTCGAGTTTGACAATCTCGAAAAGGCCATCGCCTGCCATGATACGCCCGGCTATGCGGCCGCGCTCAAAGCCCTCGGCACCGGCAATGTCGAACGCGACCTCCGCATCGTCGAAGGCGCGGCCTGACGGGCCCACCGTCGGCCAACAGCGCCGTCAGGCGTCGTGCCCTCCATCGACAGCAAAAAGCCCGCCGGCTGCTGCGCCGGCGGGCTGCAATTTGCTCGAAGTCGGACGCCGTATCAGAACGAACCGGGCGGCAGGCGATAGATGTCCGGCGTCTTGGCGTCGGCGATGTAGAACAGCATCAGGGCCGTCGGCGTCAGGATGCGCTGGTTGTTCTCGCCCTGGCTGAAGGTGCCCTGCAGCAGCATCATGGTGGTGCGGTCCTTGGCATCGCTACCGCGGAACATCAGCAGGCCGTTGTTGAGCGGCATGTTGGTGGCGATACTCTCCGGCTTGAACCCCTCGCTCAGAAAGTGCGACCGCAGGACGCTCGAATTTGAGAACAGCTGCTCCGGCGTCATCTTCTCGTCCGTCGCCTTCGACCACGACACCGACACCTGGATCAGCTTTTTGCTCTGATAGCCGAAGATGTACGACACCTCAGCGGTGCCGCCACCTTGCAGCAGATCCGGCACCTTGATCAGCAGCGCCTTGGTGCGCTCGCCGGCATTCGGTTGTTCGCGGATCGCGTCGGCCTTGACGCCGAATTCCTTCGCGATGATGCCCTTCACTTCGGTCTCGGACATACCGAACTTGGCCGACCGAAAGCCGTCGACCGACGCAGTCGCGGTTTGCATGACTCCGGAAGCGCCGGCCGGCGCCGCAGGCTGCTCTTTCTTACCCTGGCTGAGCGCCGGGCCCTGCCCGGCCAGCAACGCCGCCGCGACGATCGCGCCGGCAAGTTTGTAAGAAGCTATCTTCATCAGGCTCTCCATAAGGCTCCATTCCGCATCGCGCGGCTACGCGGAGCCGGTTTACAAAAGTTGCAAGGGACGAATGGTGACGCGGCCGTAGAACTCACTGCGCGCCTGACCGACGATCACCGTCCGCCACGGCACGCCGACGCTCGCTTCGAAGGTGATCGGCGCATAAGGCGTCCACGAAAGGCCGACGCCGGCGGAATCGAGTTGCGTGACCGACGGCGACGTCGAGAACACCGCACCGCTGTCGACGAAGGCATAGAGGTCGAGCCCCTTGATGATGTCCGACATGTTCCGGTGCAGTTCGAGATTATAGTAATAGCCGCTGTCGCCGGACGCGGCGTTGGTGGGATAGCCGCGCACCGTCGTCGGACCGCCGACCGAGAACAACTGGTCGCCGGGCAGCAGCTCTTCCCAGGTGTATTGCCAACTGCCGAGCACGACCGCGCTGAACTGCGCCGGAAGCTGCAGCGAGCCATTGCCCGAACCGGTGAAGGTGTTGAAACTGCGTTCGCCGCCAAGAATCTTGTCGTGCCAGTTGATCGTATTGA
The DNA here is from genome assembly GCF_001426945.1 of Pseudolabrys sp. Root1462. Lineage (GTDB taxonomy): Bacteria > Pseudomonadota > Alphaproteobacteria > Rhizobiales > Xanthobacteraceae > Pseudolabrys. Next base: position 2,589,533 of record NZ_LMFS01000001.1, read on the forward strand.
AGCCCGGCGAAATGGTGAGGTTATAGTTGGTGGCGAGTGCCGACAGCGAGAGCCCGCCGGTCGTCTTGGTATAACGGTCGTTCGATACAGCGACGGCGGAGAAGTCGCTTTCCGAATTGCCATAGGCGTAAGCGCCGGTTGCTTGCAGCATCCAGACATCATTGACCCACACCGGCTGCGCCAGGTTGAGGGCGGCCTGGTTCGATGTGCCGGTGACGTCGAGGCTCTGGAATTGGCCCTGCACGATCTTGATGCGGCCTTGCGTATAGCTCAGCCCGATACGGCCGCCCCACGGATTGAACGGCATGTTGAAGGCGACGTTGCCGTTGAGGTTGCCCTTCGATTTGACGCCGTAGAAGGTCAGGCGATCGTCGATGCCGAGCAGGCCGTGACGCTTGTAATAGATGCCGCCTTCGTTGCGGCCCGTGGTCTGGACGCCCTGATTGTCGAAGAACAGTTGCAGCGTATTGACCGGCGGCTCGGTGACCGCGATCTGCAGGTCGGTCAGGCCGAAATCGGTGCCGGGCTGCAGCAGCGCGCGCAATTGTACTTCGTTGGCGCGATTGAAGCGCACCACGTCGCGATTGAGTTGCGGCACGTCGAGTACCTCGCCTTTCGGCGGATCGACGTTGCGGCGGATGAAAGTCTCCGAGGTCTGGTGATTGCCGACAACGGAGGTCTTCTGCAGCCGGCCTTCGGTCAGCTTGACCTTGATGATGCCCTTGTCGGCCGTCTGCGGCGGCAGGGTCGCGATGGCGGTGACGATGCCGCGCGCCGCGTAGATGGCGTTGACATCCGCCACCAGATCCTGGAGCGCCGCGATGTCGACGCGTCGGCCGACATATTTGGCGGCGACTGCGTCGAGTTCTGCCGGAGTGATGAATTTCGAGGCGTCGAACACGACCTTGCGCAGCAGGAACGTCTGGCCGCCACCCGGCACCTTGACCGCCGGTCCGCGGCCCGGCCCGACCACCGAGGGCCCCTGCTGCTTCGGCAGTTGCTGCTGCTGCTCCAGCCGCTGCCGTTGCCGCTCAAAATCCTGATTGATCACCCCCGGATTAACCTGAGGCGACACCTGCGCAATGACCGGGCCGGCCATCAGCGTGGCGACGAAGCCGACAGTGAACGCCGCGCGCCACATGGATGACCTGTTTAAAATTCCGACCGGCCGCCCTGCCCGAATACGGCGGGGGTATAAGGGGTTACCTACCATAAGCGGCGGACGCAAAGCTAACGAGCCCGCGGTTTTCCACCGCCGAGCTGCGGAGATTTGTCCGGTAACCCTTACGAAGCTTACGCTTTTCGCCGGTCGGCAGCAGACCGTCGACATTAACGGCCGGCCCCTCGCCGATCACCTCGATCGGACCCCGGCCAATGCGGCCTTCAGCCACGCCGCGCAGATAGAGCGCCATCAGCGCCGTCCTCTCCAGCCCCTCCACATCGCCCATGTCGCCGTTGCGCATGTCCCGCGGCGCGTTGCGCACGAAGGCCGAGCCGGTGAAATCGCCGCCGCCGTAGTTGATGATCGTCGAAGAGATCGTCGTATCGTAATAGACCACCTGCGTGTTGCTGAAGTTGGCGTTGCCGATCTGCTGCATCGTGAAGACGCCGCCCGGCTGGTAGAGTTGGAGATTGTTGCCGCCCACCGGGCCCGGACCGCGGTTGTTGAGCAGGATCTGGCCGGCCGGCGTATTCAACAGCATCTGGCCCGGCACATAGCCGGCGACGACCGTCAGCGACGGTGAGTCGACCGTGACCGCGGAGTCGACGACACTAAAGCGGTCGACGATGACCTGCGGCGGGTCGATATTGAGATTGGCGTACGTGGCGACACCGCCGCGATAGCCGGTGACGACGACGTGCAGCGGCACGGGCGGCACCGACGCCAGTTGCTCGGCGGTGACATGGATGATGTCGGCGCCGAGCGTCATCGCGCGATAGACGCTCAGCATACCGATCGAAAGGTTGTACGGCGTGCTCAAGGTCGCGGAACCCGCGCGCATCGTGCTCACATTGATGGATTGACCGCTGACAAACGACGCATCCCCGTTCGCGCTCACCGCACTGCCATTGATCGAGCCGTGGTCGGCAGTGACGATGATATCGCCAAGATCGCCCGGAATGCCGGTGGTCGTCAGCTGCTGGAAGGTGACGTTCTGATCGGCATGGATGGTCTGGGTGCCGCCGCTTGTGACGCTGGCGAAATTGATGCTGTCGGCGGTCGAGCGCGCGTTGACCGTCTTGCCCGCGGTCACGGTCGTCCAGTCGATCACCCCGCTCGCCGCGAGCGCTACCGAACCTGTCGTCGCGCCGAGCGTGGTGCCCTTGTTGGTGGTCGCCGCTGTCAGCGAGGCCGAACCGTTGGCCGCCACCGTGGTGCCCTGGATGTAGCCGGTGTCGGCGGTGACGCCGACACTGCCAGCATCGCCAGCGATGCCGTTCGTCGTCAGGCGATCGAAGTCCACGTTGCTGGCTGCGCGAATGGTCTGAGTTCCGCCGCTGGTGACGGTGCCGAAGTCGATGCTGTCGGCAGTCGAGCGCGCGTTGACCGTGGTGCCGGCCGTAATGGTCGCCCACTCGATCAGCCCGCTCGCGGCGAGCGACACCGAACCGACCGTCGCGCCGAGCGTCGTGCCCTTATTCGTCGTGGCAGCAACGAGTGAAACCGACCCATTTGCTGCGACTGTCGTGCCCTGGATGAAGCCGGCATCGGCGGCGACGCCGACGTCACCGACATCCCCGCCGGTGATGCCGTTGGTCGTCAGCGTGCCGAAGTTCACATTCTGCGCCGCGCGGATCGTCTGCGTGCCGCCGCTGGTGACGGTGCCGAAGTTGACGCTGTCGGCGGTCGAGCGCGCATTGACCGTGGTGCCGGCAGTCACGGCGGTCCAGTCGATAAGACCATTGGTGTTCATCGACACGGCACCTGTCGCGCCCGTGGCCGACACGCCGGTGATCGATATAGGCGCATTGAGCGCCACGCCGCCATTCGCGGCGATGGTGCCGCCGGTGATCCGCCCGGTATGCGACGTCACCTCCACGTCGCCGGCATCACCGGGAATGCCGGTGGTTGTGATCTGGGTAATCGCCATGTCCTGGGCGACGTCGAGCGTCATCTTGCCGCCGCTGGACAGGCTCGGGATATTCATCGTTTCGCGGGTCGAGGTGATGGTCAGACTGCCGCCCGCTGCGTTCACGGCATTCCAGGTGATCATCTCCTCGGCGCTCATGTCCATCGCACCGGCGATGGATGTGGCGGTGGTGCCCGAGATCGTCGTCTTGGCGAGCATCCGCGTTGCACCGCCGAGAGCGACCGAGCCGCCCACGATCGCACCATTATTTGAGGTGATGTCAGCTCCGCCAGCCGTGGCGGTCAATTGAGTGAACGTGACGTTCCTCTCGGCCCAAAGGCTCTGCGTTCCACCGCTCAAGATCGTCGCGATATCGATGGCGTCTGCTGACGACCGCACGTCCACTGTCGTCCCTGCGGTAACGGCGTTCCAGCCGATTTGGCCGTTGGTGGCGGTCATCGCGACCGAGCCGCCTGCCCTGACTTCGCCGCCTGTGATGCTCGTCGCGGCATTCATTGTCGCCGAGCCGCTGGCATCGACATTCACCAGTCCGGTCCCGAGGGCGATGATCGCGCCCTCATCGGAACGCAGGACGATATTGCTGCCGCTGCCGGTCGTGCTCACCTGCCTGAATGTAACGTTGTTCCTGGCCCACAGCGTCAGGCCGCCGCCGCTGGTCGCCACGTCGATGGTGATGGCGTCGCCGAGCGAATGCAGGAACATGCTGCCGCCGGCGCGGAGCACGGACCAGTTCAGCGTGCCGCCGTTTCCGGCAGCGCCGGTTGCGGTAATCGAACCTGCAGCGATCAGTGAGACGGAGCCGTTAGAGGTGATCGATCCGCCGATGATCGCGCCGTTGTCGGACGTCAAAGTTACGTCGCCCTGGCCGGGGGGAGCGGTATTGGTCAGTTGATCGAATGCGACGTCCTGTTTGGCGTGCATCGTGATGGAGCCGACCGTGGTCGCCGTGCCGACCCTTGCGCCGCCGTCCGTGGACGTCACGTCGATGGTCGTTGCGGCGTTGAGGGTCTGCCAATCAATGTCTCCGCGCGCGCTGAGGGCAATCAGCGTCGACGACGCGATGCTGCCGGTGCTGATAATCTTCGCGTTGGCTGCGAGCGGCGAACCGACCGGAAGGTTCGCGCCGGCCGTCAGGGTCACTCCGCCATAGGCCGTGATCGAACCGCCCAGGATCGCGCCTTCGCCGGTCGTCACGCTCACGTCTCCGGGATCGCCCGCAAGGACAAGGCTGGTGAGGCTGCCGAAGCTGACGTTGTCCGCAGCCAGCAGCCGCACCGTGCCGCGGCCGGTCGCGGTGCCGACAGTGAGCGTGCCGGCCCCGGTGGTCTTCGCGATAAAGTGGCCCGTCGCACCGGCACTGGTGCTGGCCAGAACGCTGTCGAGCGTGTAGCTGCCGGCGCCGGTAACATCGACGGTGCCTTCGACCGCGGACAACAGCGTCGCGCGCATGTCCGGTGCGGCCGTCAGATAGATACTGCCGTCGGTCGCGGTCGCGGCAAGGGCCTGCGAGCTCACCGCCACGCGCTGCGAGGCCGTGCCGATGTTGTTGGCCCTCAGCGACACGACGGCGCCCGTCCCGGTCGTCACCAGATCGGTCTGCGCATCGCCGTTGCTGAGGATCGCGGCGGTCGTCACGCCGCCGGCGTTGACGATGATCGAAGCGGCGTTGCCGGCGGCCGCATAGGATGCCGCCGACCTGAGTTGGCCGAGCGTGGCGTTGCCGGTGGTCGTGACCGAAAGCACGCCGGCGGCGTCGAGCACCGAGTAGTTGCCCATTGCCAACGTCGCGGCGACAACCGTGATCGCGCCGCCGCTGCTCTTCGCCGTCACCGGATCGAGACTGGTGCCGGCGCTGAAATTCACCGCGGCATTGGCGAGCAGCGTCAGCGCGCCGATGCTGTTGATATCGTTATTGAGGTTGATCGAGCCGGCGATGGTGCTGAGCGTCAGCGCGCCGCCCGAGGTCAGCGTCCCGCCAGCGCTGCCGATCACCATGTCGCTCTGCGGGCTGAGAATCTCCAGGGCGCCGACTGCGGAGCCGGTAATCGCGCCGGTAATCTTGACCTGCAGCGCCTGCAGCGTCGCGCCGTTGAAGCCGACATTACCGCCGGCGCTGACGTTGAGCGACGAACCGGAAATGTGGAACTGGGTCGGATCCGTGAACGAGGCGAGCTGGTAGATGCTGCCACTCGCGGTCAGTTCGATGGCCGACGAGCCCTGCCCGGCCATGACGCGGCCGAGCACCAGATCGCCAGTGGTCTGGTTGAGGTAGATGCCCTGCGCCGCCACGGCGTCATCGACCTGGCCGATCGTGGCGCCGGTCAGCGCCAGCCGCAACGCTGCAGAGCCGCTGCGGCCGATGCTGCCGTTGTCGGCCGTCAGCGTCAGGTTTGCGATGTTGCCGGAAATCGCCACCTGGCCCGCGACGCCACCAATGATGCTGCCGACGGCATGGAGTTGCACCTGGCCGCCGCCTGATGCCGTCGTCTGCACACCTGCCGATGCGGCCCCGGACACAGGGCCGAACAGCGACGCGCCAATGCCGCCGAGCAGCATGTCGCCGGCGCTGTCTTGTCCGTCCGACACGCTGCCGAGATAGATGTCGTTCAGCGCCTTGGCCGCCACCGGCCCGCGCGGGCTGACGATGACGAGGCTCTGCTGCTTGACCGTGATTGTATAGGTCGTGATGTGCGTGTTCGGATCGACGCTGGTCGCGACGCTGAGCTGTCCCGGTCCGGCGGTTGCCAGCAGGCCCTTCTGCGCGTCGGTCAGGTTCGAGGCGCTGGCGCTGGTGAAGCTGAACACGTCATCCGGAGCCAGGCTGCCGATCGACCCGTTCGGCGCGTAGAGCATCACCTGACGGCCGCTGACATTGATCGGCATGTCGGCGATCGACGGCGGCGCGCCGGTCGCGCCCTGGCCGACGGTGTAACGGAGCTGGTCGAGCGACCATTGCGAACCCGATGTCAGGCTGGCGTACAGCACCGACGACTGGTCGATGGTGTAGCTAAAGGCGGAGTTGTAGCCGCCGGGGGCGAGCGCGGCCGTCAGGGCGCTGGTGGCGATGATCTGGGCGTACGGGTCGTCGACCTGGTGCGCGGCATCGCGCGTCGCATTGAACTTCTGCTTCAGCGTATCGAGGGAGGCCGCCACCTGGCTGCCGACGATATCTTCAACCGTGCCGCCAAGCTGTGCCGCGGTCTTCAACCCGAGCAGATACTGGTCGCGGTTGTAGCGCTTGAACACTTCGGCGCGAATCGCCGCCTGCGCGTCGGCGGAATTCAGATCGGTGCCGGTTGCCAGCGTGCCGGCGGCGATGAGCTGCGCGCCGATCGCGGCGGTTCCGAGCGTGCTAATGCTGTAGGTGACGCCGTCGGCGAAGGCGAGATTGCGAAGCTGCCAGTAGTCGTTATAGGCGGCATTGACCATCGACTCGTAGCTCGCGACCGCCTGACCGCCAGAGCCGTTGACCAGGCCGAGGCTCGCCCACACGCCCTCGAGATACTGCTGCTGCGCCGTGCTCAGCCCGCCGCTGGTGATGCCGTTGAGGATGTTGCCGTTGAGGGCGGCGATCAGAACCGGGCCCTGCGAACTAACGGCCGGAACGATGGTGTTGGCGGGCGGCGCAATCAGATGCCCCAGCCGCACGTCGCCCTGCGGCTGCACGATGTAGGTGCCGGTCGCCGAGGTGCTGCTGAGCAGACCGCCATCCGTCGCACCGTTGTCGAACGTGGTCGCCCAGGTCTGCAGCACGATCGGATTGGCCGACAGCGTCGTGCCACCCTGGCCGTCGGAGACGAGCGACGCGCCGACGGCGCCGGCCGTGGAGTCGAGTTCGATCGAACGGGCAACGATGATCGGGCTGCTGGCGTTATAGGCCTGGGCCGATGTGATGTCGCCCGACGCGGTCAGGTAGACGTCGCCGCGCGGCTCGGGCCGGCCGGTCGAGGCATTGCTGTAGGCCGTATTCACCGTCACGCGGTTGACCGAAAGCGGGCCAGCGGCGCGCACGGCGATGTCGCGGTCGGTCGAACTTGCGGTCAGCGTGCCGCCGTAGACTTGCACCGGAATCGGGTTGGCGGCGGTGCCGACGCCGCCCTGCCCGTTCAGCGTCACGGTCGTGCCGGTGACGACGGCGTTGGCGGCGCCGGACGCCACCGTGATCGACGAATTGGCGCCGGTGGCGTCGAGCCGCGTGGTGCCCTGCAGGTTGTTGATCGGGCCATTGAGCACGATGCTGGAGTTCGAATTGACGTTGACGGTGCTCAAGCCGCCGCCGTTGAATGAAATCCCGATCGGGAACGACGCCTTGACCGTGTTGGTCAGCGTCAACGTTACGCTGGTGTAGATCTCCTGGTTCCAGGTGCCGCTGAAGTCGGTGCCGCAGCACTTGTCGCCGGTCGAAAACGAATTGAGGTAATAGCTGCCGCTCGCCGTCATCACCGACTGGAAATTGTCGCCCTGCAGGCTGCCGGTCGCCTGACCGTTGCTCACGCTCTGGACATTCGCCACCAACGTTCCGGCGCTGCGAGTCCAGCCATTGAGTCCGGTCGCGCCGGTATTGGCGAAAGTCCAGTTGTACTGGTTGGACTGCGTGTTGCTCGGTCGCGTCAGCGTCGCGGTATCGACCCACTGATAATACATATTGGCGGCCGGATCGTACTCCAGACCGCTGGGCCCGCTCTGGCCGACGATGCTCACGTTCGAGCTGGTGTAGGCGCTCGTCGTAATGTTGTTGGCCTGATAGGTCGTGACCTGCTGGCCGGCAGAAGCGCCGGCATTATAGACGTACCAGGTCGTCTGGTTCTTGAGGTGATCGACGATCTGCACGACGCTCGCCGCGGTGACGCCGGTGTTGATCGTGTTGGTGACGAGATCGAAGCCGCTCGTATTAACGACATTGACCGTGCCGGCGCCGCCATTGACGATGATGTTGCCCTGCGAGCTGCCCGACGTCGACGTGCTGATGATCTTGCCGTTGAGATAGACGTAGCCGCCGGTGCCCTGCACCACGCTCGACAGCACGATCTGGTTGGTCAGCGCGTTATACTGGGCACCGATCTTCACGTCGCCGCTGGCGCTGGTGCTCACAACCCCCGACAGGTCGACCAGCTTACCGGCCGCCGCATTCTGTCTGGCCGACGCGAGCTGGTCTGAATGGCTGAGAATGTTGTTGATCGTATCCCTGGCGGTATCGCCGATATTGACCGAGTAGTTGCTGGTCTGGCCGACGGTCGCGGTGCCGTTGATGTTGATGACGTCGGCCGAAATGATCAGCGCCTTGCCGAAGTTCAGCGAACTTGCGGGAGTGGTGGTCGACTGCGCCGTCTTTGGCTGCAGCGCATAGGGCTGCAAGTGGATGACCTGGAAGTAGGAGCCGCAGCCCGAGCAGTTGAACGGGCCGCCATGGCCGCCGTCGCCATAGGCCTGGTCTTCGTAATTATGCCGCTCCCACGGCGCGAATACGAGACTTTGCGACGTATTTTCGATCGTGTTGTAGTTACCCGTCAGTCCGTTCGTCGGCAGGAAAATCGCCGACCACAGACTGCCGCCACCGTATGACAGGCTCAGCATACGTGCCGTAAAGATCGTGTCGGCGTTCGAGTAATTGGTGACCACCGAATTCTGGAACGTATCACCGGAGTTGCTATAGAAATACTGGTACGGGTGCTTGGTGCCGTCGCCGCCCATATAGACGCTGCCGTACGTGCCGAGCCACGTCGCCGCCGCCTCGACCGCAGTCAGCGTGTCGGTCGGCCGGAATTCCTGGCTGTCCCACTGCGACGCGACGTCGCCGCTCAGGTTGTAGATCGAATTCGCGCCGCCATTGAACGTGAAGGCGCCCTTCGGGACGTACATTTCCATGGCGAGCGGCGTCAGGCTCTTCGTCGCCACCACGCTGCCGAGCAGGTCGGTGATGCTGAGCAGGCCGTTGACGACCGTGACCGCGCCATTGAAGTAGATGTCCGGCGGCGTCGCCAGCGGCTGGCCATTATAGACCGGCAGACCAGTATTGGTATCGATGGTGTTATAGCTGGCGCTGACCCTGATCAGAGGCTGCGTGCCCGTCGTATCGCGGCGATATGTAATGCCGAGCGACTGGGATTCGCCGGCCGAGCCGGTAAAGTTGACATTGCCGCCGGTGACCGCCGTGACCGTCAGCGCGTTGAGGGCAAGGAACTTGATGCCCTGATTGTCGATCGAGATCAGCGGCGAGCCGTTGGCAGTCACCGAACCGTTGGTGCCATACAAGTTCTTGGCGAGGATCGAGACATTGCCGGCCGACGCCAGGATGTTGTTGAAGGCATAAACCTGGCCCGAGCCGCGCGAGGCGAACGGCGCCTGCTGGATCAGCGTATCGATCTGGCGCTGCTTCGTGCCGGCGGTGTCGTCATTGACAGCGGTGATGGTCTGGTGACCGGAAATCGCCGCATCGACCTGCGTCGTGGAGAGCCCGCTGAGCGCCGCGATCTGGCCGAGCACGTCCTGATACGGGCTGAAGCCGCCGGTCAGCGAATACTGGATGGTCTGGTGATTGTAGCTCATCACCGGATTGAACTGGCTCGGATCCGAGACCTGCTCCAGCGTCAGATTCCAGCAAGTGGACTGCACCTGGCAGCTCAACCCCGTGTCCAGCGTCAGCGCGCCATTCACCCCGATGACGATGGTGTTGCTGTTATGGATGCCGGCGACGACGCGGCCGTTGATGACCACATCGCCAATACCCGCGACATTGTTCGCGTCCGCGTTGGAGATGCTGCGGTCGCTGTGGTTCTCGGTCGAGAACAGTGTCAGGTACGGATTGTAGCTGGTGCCCTTGCCCTGCGCCGACATCCCGCCTTGCGTGGCGCCGAGGAAGACGTTGTTGGCGCCGAGCACCAGCGAGCCGGCGCCGAGCGTCAGGGTCGCGTAGCTGTAGGCCTCGGCATTGCCGTCATAGGTCGGGTTGATCGGGATCAGAGCGTAGTTGTAGACGACAGTCGTCGCATTAGCCGTAACCTGGCTGAAGGCGCCGCCACCCCCGCTCGCCGCCGCAAAGTTGCTCTGACCGGCATAGATGCTGATCGGGCCCCAGGCCTCGATGCGCGTTCCTGCCGCCACACTAACGGACTGGTGCGAGGTCACGACCGTGCTGGTGGAAGCGCCGGCGCCGGTCATCAGACCGTACAGGTTGGCGTTGGCGGCCGTGCTGGCGTTCAAGACTGCAGCGCTGCCGATATCGATACCGCCGGCGCTGAACAGTTCGGTCGCGTCGATGCGCACGCCGAGAGTCGCGGTCTCGGTCATCGTCGAAGTGGCGCCGCCGCCCGCGAACAGGCCGCCCGCCGTCAGGCTCACCGTGTCGGCGGCAGTCAGCGTGGCAAAGGATCCGATGTGGATCTTGGCGAGCGAGGTCAGCGGATTGTCGTTGAGGCTGAAGATGGTGCCGCTGTCGATGTAGGTGTTGACGGTCTGCGTCACCGTCGAGCTGCTCAACGTCGCCGCGCCGGCCGCGACACCGCCGGATCCGGCGCGCGCGCCGCCGCCCGTCTTGGTCACCGTGTCGGCGGCGATGACGTTCATATCGCCCCCGGCCGAATTAATGACCAGATTGGCGCCGACGCCGGCGTTCACCGTGGACGTGATGGTGTTGGCGGCATTGCCGCCACTGGCGCCGATCGCCGACGCCTGGAACGCGTCGCCGGTGGCGGCATAATTCGTGGTGTGCCCGGCGCGCACGCCAAGGCCGCCGAGATAGAGTATCGTCGCCGTCGTGGTGTTGGCGTTGCCCTTGAGCGAAGCGTCCACCGTCGACGTCGTCGACGTGGTCGAGACCGCGGCGGCGCCGGCGGAGAAACCGCCGGAGCCGGCGGTCGATTTCGCTGCATTGGTGTCGGTGCCGGTCGCGACGATCGAGAGCGAGCCGGTGTTGTTCGCAGAAGTGACGACGCCGGTGTCGAGATAAGCCGTGGTGTGGCCGTTCGACGACGCCAGAGTAATGGTGGCGCCGGCCGCGACATAGCCGAACGCGGCCCCGGTCGCCTCGGCATATTGGTCGGTGTCGTTCTGCGCCCCGATCGAGACATCGGCCGACGGCAACGTCACGCCGGTGCCGCCATAGGCCAGCACGGTGGTCGTATTGTTAGCCTCTGCGTAGCTGCCCTGCAGGCCATAGAGCGTACCGCCACCAGCGGAAATGGCGTGGGCGTAAGACGAATGATCGCCGCTCGGCACCGCGGCAACGGCGCTGACCACCAGGGGGCCGCCGGAGAAAGTGGTGCTGTTGCCGACATCGGCGGTGATGGTCATCGACGCGCTGGAAATGGACGACGAGACGCCGATGCCGACGCCGCCAATGGCCTCGCCGTGCGAGTAGGTGCTCACATCCGGCGTACCGCTGGCATAGACCAGCACGCCGGTGCCGGCGGCCGAAATATTGGCGCTGGCGCCAATCTGCGCCAGCACGGTTTCGGTGTCCGAGGCGTTGGCCGACGAGCCGGCGCCGGAGAATACGCCGGCGGCGCCGGCGATGGTCTCGGCGGAGACGCTGCCGGCCGCGGTCGCCATCACCGCGACATTGGCCATGCTGGTGACGTGCGTGCTGTCCGCGATCTGCGCCGTGACGTGGCTCGTCTTATTGGCGAAGGCGAGTGACAGGCCGACCGCGGCGATGCCGCCGGCGCCGCCATAGCCGTACGACGAGATGCTCGAGGAATCCGACGCCGTCACTGCGACAGTGCCCGTCGTCGCGCCATTGGCGCCGCCGCTGGTGGTCGCGCCGAGGTTCGCTAGCACGGTGTTGTTGATGATCGATTTGCCGACCGCGGCGCCGAGACCGACATAGAGACCGCCGGCGCCGGCGGCGCCGAGCGTCTGCACCGCCTTGCCCGAGCCGTGATCGCCGGCGCTCGCCGAGATCGAAATCGCCGGCGCGGTCAGCGAGCCGCCGGTCGCCTGCGCGGTGACGGTCTGCGACACGGTGGTGTAGGCGACACCGGCGCCGATGCCGCCGACGGCAACGCCGATCGACAGCGAGCCGGCGATATTGCGGGTCGCCATCTGCGATGCGGCGGTGATGCCGATCGAGCTGGCGGTGACATCGCTGTTGAGAATCTGCGCCGAGATGCCGTCGACGCCGCCGCCGACGCCGCCGACGACGTCGGTCTGAGTAACCGCGCCGGCATTGCCGAGCGTGCCGCTCGAGGAGTCGCCGCTGCTGGCGCCGGCGTTGAGCACGCTCATTTCGTCGCTCGTGGCGCCGGAGCCGACCAGCACCACGCCGACCGTCGCCGCCAGGGCCACCTGCCCGCTGAGCGCGGCGGTCAGCGTGATCGGATTGATGTCGCGGATGCTGTTCGACGAAACATTGACGGTGCTGGCGCCGCGCACCGTGGCGCCGGCCATCAGCGCCTTGGTGTTGCTCTTGAAGGAAACGAGATTGACCGCGGCGCCGGCGCCGAACGAGCCGCCGCCGGCAATGCCACCCACCGTCGGCGCGATCGAGTCGGTTTCGTTCGCTTGCACCGACACGGCGGCGTTCATGGCCGTGCCGTACATGGTGGCGCTGGCGTTGCGCAATTCGGCGTCGACGCTGTTGTTGACGAACATGCCGGAGAATTGCGCGGCGATACCGGCGCTGCCGCCGATCGCGCCGACGATGGCGTAGCTGATCGCGTTGGTGGTATTGGCGGCGGCGATCGACAGCGCGCCGGTGAGGTTCAGCACCGTTGCCGCCGACGTCGGATCGAGGTCGCCGACCAGCGCGCTTACGGTGTTGCTGCTGGTGGCGACCAGCACGGTCGCGCCGACGCCGGCCGACATCCCGAGCGAGCCGCCGCCGAGCGCAGCGAAGAAGCCGTTGACGCCTGTGGCCTTCACCGAGACGCTGCCGGCATTGATGGTGCCGTGGTCGATAGTTGCCGACGTCGTGCCCTGGAACAGGTTGGTCGCCACCGAGCCGGCCACAGCGGCGCTGCCCATGCCGCCGGCGCCACCGACCGCCACGCCCGAGGAGCCTTGCCAGCTATAGGCCTGGACCGTCACCGCGCCGGCCGAGGTCCGCGTGTTGCCGCCCACGGTCGTCAGTACGCCGACATTGGTGCTGGTCACCGAGGCGATGGTGGAGCGGTTGATAAGGTTGGTGACGGCGACGGCCGCGCCGGCCTTGTCGCCGAAGGCGATCGCATAATCGAAATTGTTGGTGAAGGTGACGCTGCGTGCCGACACGTCGATCGCCGGCGGCGCCGCCTGTGCCGCGAGGTTGGTGTCGAGCGCCGAATTGGTCACCGTCGCCTTGGTGATACCGCCCATCTTCGTCGTGATGACGTTGACCGCCACCGCGGCGCCTTCGCTGACTCCGAGCGTTACGGTCGTCGAGATCGCCGTTTCACGCGAGCCCGCATTCACGGCAATGCCGTGTACCTGCCGGACGTCCTTGCCGAGATTGGCGACGGCGGCCGGCGTGACCGAGTTCGACGGTGAATCCGGTGCCGACGAGGTCTGGGTCGCGCCGGCGACGAGCTTGCCGTCGATGACCTGCAGGCCGCTCTGGCCCAAGGCCGCCGCGTCCAGCGTGCTGTTGGTGACGGTGGCGAAGGTCTCGCCGGTCGTGTTGGTGCCGCCGAGCACGTTGGTGACCACCGAGATGCCGATGCCGGCGGTCTCGGCGCCGATGGCCACGGCGCCGGCGATGGCGTTGATGGCGTTGTCGTTGGCGGCGAGCACGCCGATATTGTTGGTCGCATACAGCGTCGAGTTGCTGACCGACGACCGGACATTGCCGTTGGCCAGATTGGTCGACACCGAGCCGTTGGCGGAGAAATTTTCCCCGGACACGGCCATGCCGGCGGCGACCGCGAGAATCTCGCCGCTCGACTGGCTCTGTACGACGATGTCGCCGGTGCTGAAGGTGCCGGAGCTGTTGTAGGTCGTATAGACGCTGGCATTGCTGATCGCGGCCGCGGTGTCGGTGGCGATATTGTTGCTCGAGATCGCGACGCCGGCCGCCGGATCCTCGGCCGACAGCGACAGGTTGAGCGCGATCGCGGTGATGTTCGATGAATTGGTTGCGCTGACGGCGAGCGCGCCGACCAGCCCGCCGGAAATTCCCGTACCGATCGTTGTTGGCGCCCCCGTAAGACTGCCGACCGTGGCGCTGGCGCCGCCGGTGATGGTGTTGCTGACCGAGGCGCCCTCGAAAGCGAAGCCGTCGCTCGAGGCGCCGATGCCCGCGGCGATCGAGGTGATCGTCGTCGAATCGCCGGCCGAAACGGCGACCGCGTTCTGCGCCGTGACCGTGACGCCGGAGATCGAAGCGACGTGGCTATTGCCGACTGCGTTGTTGATCAGCGCGATGCCGACCGCCGAGCCCTCCCCGGCCGTCATCACGCCGGCGACCGAGATGATCTGCGCCGAGGACGACTGCAGCAGCGCCGCAGCCGTCTGGTTCGAGGCCGACGTGTCGTTGGGATCGGCGGCGTAGTTGGCGCGATAGGTCGTGCCCTGGTTGTCGTTCGGGTGGAAGACCGAGTTGTAGTCGATCGGGATGTCGTTCGGATTGGTCGAAGCGACGACATTGACGTTCTGGTTGGCGGTGATCGCCAGCGCCGTGGTGCCGCTGTTGCTGATGGTCGCCGAGGTGGTGGCGTCGAGCGTCGTGAAGATGAACGAGCCGCCGATGCTCGCCGTCCCGCTGGTGCCGCCGGCCGCGGCGCCGGCATAGATTACCTGCGGCGACACCGCCACGACGTTGACGTCGGTGAAGCCGGTCACGCTGGAATTGGAGATGCGCGCCTCGGTGGCCGGCCCGGCATCTGGATCGCGAAGATCGATATAAGTCACCGCCAGGCCGAAACCGCCTTTGCCGCCGAAGAAGAACGAGCCTCCGCCATTGCCGAGCATGGTGCTCTGATCGGCGAGCACCAGCGCATTGCCGCTGCCGGCATTACTGATCGTCGAACTGTCGACGTAAGCCGCGACACGGTCGCGAACTTTGGTGGCCGATACCGACCCGGCAATCGTGGCAGACAACTCGCTTTCCGACGTATCGACCGACAGGCCGATGCCGGCGACGACGCTGAGGCCGCTGGTCAGCGCCTCGACCGCAACCGAGCCGATGTTGACGGTCGAGGACTGGATATAAGCGAGCGTCGTGTTGCTGCTGGAGGCGACCGCGATCGCTCCGGACAAGGCGCCCGACGTCGGCCGCGGCCGGCCCGCCAGAGTGATGGCCGCGCCGCCGGCGCCGCTCACCACCAGCGAATTGTTGACGGCCTGCACCTGAACATACGGATTAGAGGCCGTGCCGCGCTGCGTGGTGACGTGGTCGAGATAGGCCTCGGTATCCATCGCCGTATCGGTGATCGCCGACGCGCCGGACAGCGAAATCGAAATTGTCGCGGTCACCGTGTTCTGCACGGCGGCGAGCACCTGGCCGGACAGCGAACTCGCCGGCACCGGCGGCGGCTCCGGCGCCGAACTGTCCACCACCTGCGACACCAGCGACGCGGCGATGACGTTGCCGCTGGTCTTGGCATCGACGTCGAGCGCGCCGGTCTTGACGAAGCCCGCCGCGGACGGGACCACCGCCTGGTTCGGATCGACGTCGGTGCCGGCGATCGTCGAATTGTCGCCGATGAAGGCCTTGGTCGTGGTGTTGATGCCGTTATAGGTGACCGCCGCGCCGACGCCGGACGAGCCGCTGAACGAGATGTCGCCGGCGATCGTATAGATGCCGAGCGTCTCAGTGGCGTTGACGGTGACCGAAGCCGCCGTGACCTGCGCCTTGTTGCCGATCGAGGCAATGGTGCGGTCGGTGAGCTGGAAGACATCGACCAGGCCGCTGATATTGATGCCTTCGCCGGCGCCGTTGACCGGCGAGGCGTTGACGACGCGGTCGAAGGAATTGGCTTCGACGTCGACGCCGGCGCCGCTCGATATGATGGCGCCCTGCCCGATGCCGGCATAGGTGTTGGCGGTGTCGGTCAGCATGCCGAGCGAGGCGCCGACCGCGGCGGCGCCGTTGGCGACGTTGCCGCCAAGCAGGCCGAAATTGCCGGCGATGTTGATGGTCTCGCGCGTCGTCGTCGCCAGGACCGACAGCGGCCCGGTGAAATTCGAGGCGATATCGGCGGCGCCGGAATTCGGATCGAGACCGCCGAGATTGGCCGACCAGGCGTTGTTGTTGGTCGAGGTCGCGGTCACCTGCGCGCCGTTGCCGATCCACGCCGTCGTATTGGTGTCGAAGATCGCGTAGTTCATCGAGCCGGCGATGCCGAGGCCGGTCGAACCCGAGGTGGCGTTGGCGCCGGTGGTGACGATCGACTTGTTGGCCAGCAGCCCGTCGAGCACCGAGCCGAAGTCTTTCCAGTTGATGTTCTCGATCGGCGACGGCAGCGCCGTATTGGCGGCAACGCCAACCTTCGCCGCATTTACGATCGCGTCGGGGCCGATATAGGCCGCCGAGTTGCGGGTGATTTCTGAGTAAGCGATGCCGGCCGACACGGCGAGCGAGGCCGACGGGTTGAGCGAGGTGCCGTTCTTCGGGCTGTTGACCGCGCTGGTCGCGAGATTGAGAAAGGCGGCGTCGGTGGTGTCGCTGCCGATGGCGACATTGCCGCTGGCATAGATCCGCGGCGCCGTCGCCACAATACGATTGCCGTTGTTGTCGAGATCGGCGGCGACGCTCGCCGAACTGGTCTGCGTGCCGTAGGACAGCGACACGCCGCCGGCGAACATCGGCAACGTGGTGCCGCCAAGCTTCATCGCCTGGCCGAAATTGGTGAAGCCGAACAGATTGGCAAGGAGCCCGGCATTCGGCGGGCTGACGCCCCCGCCCTGCACGCCCTGGCCGACCGCGCTGCCGACCGTCGATAGCGCGGTCAGCGCGTCGGCGAAGGCGCCGGCCCCTGCGGTGGCCGAAGCCGAGGTCTGGTTCTTGGATGTTTCGTCCTGCGCCAGAATGGTGACGTTGCCGACCTTGTTCGTCGCCGAGCCGATATCGGCACCGACATGCGCGACCGCGCTGCTGTTGAAGTCGCTGATCGCCAGCGCGGTGCCGGCGGCGCCGCCATTGCGGGCGTAGGAATTGGCGGCGACGCCGAACGAGTTGTCGTTGCGGGCGAGCACGTTGACCGAACTGCCGGTGCCCGACATGGCGATGGTGGCGCCGGAGGCTATGGTCGCCGCGGCATTAACGTCGGCGTCGGCATAGGCGACCGAGAACACCACCACCGCGCCCTGCTGGCCGAAAATGCCGGAGATCGTCGCCGACTTGATATCGACCGTGGCGCTGTTGACCGCGGCAACGGTCAACGCGCCGCCGCCGCTGATATTGGCGCCGTTCGCGATATTGACGGTGGCGTTGTTGCGAACCGACCCGACGACGACGGAGCCGGCGAGGAACGAGCCGTTCGACAGGCCGAGCGCCGGATCCGACGATACCGTGGTCGTTCGGGCCGTCAGCGAAATCGAGCCGGTGCTGTCGTTCTGCGCGATCAGGTGCGCGGTGCCGCCAACATTGACCGTCGCGTTGGCTTCCGACTGCACATAGCCCGGCGTCAGACCGAGCGGCAGCAGGTTCAAGAGCAGCGTGCCGCCGATGACGGTCGCCATGTCGCCGGGGCTGGTGTTGTTGGAATTGAGTGCATAGACCGACTGGGCGGTCGCCGTCGCCGCGGCGCTGATCGAGCGCGCCGCGATCGTGCCGTTGATGTTGATCTCGGCGGTAGCGCTGGCAACGCCGATGGCCTTGTAGTCGGACTTGGTCGCCACCATGCTGACGGTGCCACCGGTGTACGACGTGCCGTTGTTATTGACGTCGGCGAAGATCTTGCCGCCGCTGCCGATGGTGATCGACGGCGCCGTCAGCGTGACTGACCCGGAGTTGCCGGTCGAAACCTTGCTCGACGCCGACAGGACATCAGTGGCGAGCGCGCCGGCGTACGAGCGCGTGTCGATCGTGCCGTTGATGGTGATCGTCGCGGCGGAGATGCTGATGCTGACGACACCGCCGCCGGTCGCGGTGCGCCGGCCATCGATCGTGGTGCCGCTTTCGAGCGTGAAGGTGCCGTTGCAATTGCCGCCGCCGGAGCCCGCGCACAGGATGAGCGTGCCGCCCGCATCGACCGAATTGACCCAGCCCGTCACGTCGCTGCTGGTGTAGTTGCCGCTGCCGCCGATATCGATCGGGTTGTCGCTGATCGTCATCGTGGCCGGGTCGATGAGCAGATAGCCGGCCGTACCGTTCGGCGCGCCGATATTGACCTTGACGCCACTCGGGATATTCAGGCGGCCGAAGGCGCTGAGTTCGACAATGCCGCCGTTTCCGACGGTCGAGCTGGCATCGAAGGTCGCGCCCGGTTCGACGATGAGATCGCGATCGGCGATCAGTCGGATCGTGCCGGCATTGCCGTTAGCGCTCTTGGCCGACAGCACGCCGTAACCCGCGACCTTGATGTCCTGGCCGGCATTGACGGCGATCGAGCCGCCCTGCCCGTTCTTGGCGGCGACGGAGATGTTGGCCTTGTTGCCGATCTCGACATTGTGGGCGGCGTTGACGCTGACCGATCCGCGCCGCGCCGACATGCGGGCATTCACCTTCGCATCGTTGGCGGCGACGATCTGGATCGAGCCGTTGCGCACGACGATGCCGTTGGCGCTACGCAGGCCGCGCGAGTTCACGGTCGAGGCGAAACGCGTTGCCTGTTCGCGGTTGGCCGTGCTGCGGCTGCCGACGAACACGTTCTGTCCGGTGAGCCGCACGGCATCGACGGCGTTGACCTTGCCGCGAATGCGGATGTTGCCGTTCGGCGAGATCGGCACGGTGCCGGCGAGCAGGTTGGCGACGGCGGCATCGTTGATCTGCCCGCTCGGGCTGATCACGCTGTCGACGAATTCGCGGGTCGGCGTCGAAACGTTGAGGCTGCCGACATTGACGACGCCGCTGCGGCCGACAACGAAGCCGTACGGGTCGGCAAAGTAGACATTGCCGCCGATCTGGCCGTTTTTGTAGGAATTCAGCGTGCCGTTCACATAGGCCGGCGCGTCGCGGACGATGTTGATCAGGTTCTGCGTGCCATTCGGCAGTTGCAGGTTGACGGTGTTGCCGCGGCCGACGCCGAACTGCGAGAACGAGTTGAAGCCGTTCGCCCCCGACACGGTCGAGGTCGTGATGTTGGTGACGTTGCCCTGGCTCTGCACCTGGGTCTGCGTCCGCCCATCCGTAATAATGACGTTGGCCTGCTGGGCGCGCACCGGCCAGGCCGCCATCATGGTGGCCAGCCCGCAGCAGATCACCTTGGTGGCGAAACGGTCGATGCGCTCGCGCCAGTCCGCCGGCACGCGCCGGCGCACCGCGACGGCGATGCGGGTCGCGGCGCCGCGCCAAGCCGCAGCCCGACTGCGGTCAGTTGGGCAGTCCCGCTCTGGCGCAGATGGCCAATCCATCAAACCCGTTGCCTCGGTGGGGGCGACAAGCCCCACCCAAGACGCCGGCAACGCGAAAGCTCAGGATGGTCGGAACGGTCGATCCCACAGCAACTGCATGTGAGACCTTGAAAACAGCGCGAGCGCCGCCCGTCGGAGCCTCTGCCCCCGGCAACGCCTACCTGCCCTCCGTTACGAGCCCGCTCCCTGTTCGCGGTGCGCCGCACGCCTTTTGGTTAACACTTCGGCAATGCTTTCATGCCCTTAGGGTCGGAGTCTTGAAGGTAGGCGGATGACTTTCTGAAATTTTTCTGATAATGGCAGCGACCGATCGTCTAAGCCGACCAGGAATTGCGAATGACGAACGTGCATCGCTTTGCTGGTTTTGAATTCGATGCTCAGCAGGCCGCCTTGCGCCGGCCTGGCGGAGAAATCGTCCGGCTGCGTCCCAAACCTCTCAATATGCTGCAGTTTCTGATCACGAACGCGGGCCGCGTTGTGACCAAACAGGAGCTGATGGAAGCTGTCTGGCCGAACGTTCATGTTGGCGAGGACAGTCTTTTCCAATGTATCCGAGAGATCAGGAGCGCGATCGGCGACGACCGTCGGCAACTGATCAAGGTCATATCCGGGCGCGGCTATCTGTTCGACGCCGACGCCGCCGGATCCGAGTCGGCCACTGATTCCACACCGGCGTCAGCCGCCGCGCCATCCTCGGCGCCGTCCGTGCCGGCCGCAGCCGACCTGCCGCCCGCCGCCCTGATCGCGGAAAAGACGGCCGGATTCTTCCGCTTCGGGCCCCGCTCGATCGCCGTGGCGGCGAGCGTCGCCATCTGCGCCGTCGGTCTGGCGGTCGCGGCGCCCTACATCGGCCACCGCGTCTTCACTCAGCCGACTCCGGTTCTTGCGGTTACGCCGTTTGCCGACGCCAACGGCGATCCGAGGGTGGCGCTGATGGCCGCCAATGTCACCGACTCGTTGGTCGACGGCCTGTCGAGAATTCCAAATATCCGTGTCCTCGCCCCGGTCCGAAGCGCCGGTCCGACCGAGGTTTCGGCACGCACCGAAAAGGCCGACCTTATCCTGCGCGGCGAACTGCAGCAGGTCGACAAGTCCTGGAACCTGCAGGCGCGCATTATCGATGCCGCCACCAATGAGGTGCGGTGGACCACATCGTTTGCGGTCGACGCCAGTGTCAGCCCGGCCTTGCAGCAGTCGCGTCTGACGGCCGGGGTCGGCTATCCCCTCGCCGTCCGCATCAGTTCGCTCATTCATTCCGATTTCCGGCGCCGCAATGCCGATGTCGTCGTCGATCAGGCGCAGGCCTTCATCAACCGCACGTCTCGCGAGAAGTCCAAGACGGCGCAAGAGATGTTGGAAAAAGCGTTGGCCGCCGATCCGGATAATGTCGATCTGCAGGCGGCGCTGGCCGCGCAACTGCTGCGCGGCATCCAGACCGCCTGGTATCGAGACGCCGAGGCAGAAGCCGCCGAAAACCGCGCGCGCGGCCTGCTCGAAAGCGCGATCAAGCGTGAACCGAACTATATGCCGCTGCTCGAGGGTTATTGCCGTTTCCTCGCGGCGACCAACCATTTCGTCGACAGCCTGATCGCCTGTGCAAAGGCGCTGAACCAGGACCCGTGGGACGGCCTCGTACTCTTCCAGGTCGGCCTGTCGCAGATGCAGCTTGGCCGTTTCGACGACGCCCTCGCCTCCTTCCAGCAGGCCGACAGTTTCGACACGCCGGAAGTCTCGCGCTGGACCTGGCTGCTCGGCGCCGGCTACGCCTATATCTTCCTCGATCGCAGTGAAGAAGCGCTGCCCTGGCTTGAGCGATCGCTGGCGGTGACACCGGGCACCGGTCGCACGCATTTCCTGCTGGCGGCCGCCTATCAGCGGCTCGGCCGCACCGACGACGCCAAGGCGGCTGTGGCGGCGGGCATGAAACTGCGGCCCGGCACGACGCTCGAAAACGTCGGCCTTCCGAAGAAGAATGCCAGCGAGATTTACCTGTCGCGCGCCAGAGAAGTGAACGCGCTGCTGGCCGCCGCGGGCATTCCCGAAAAGTAATCGACAGCGCTGCGCTACTGCGCGGGCTTTTGCTTGATCGTGCCGGTGACGTCGCCGGCGCCGCAATCCTTCGGCGCATCGCTGGCCTTGCATTGATCGGCCACGTTGCTCGCCGGTTCTGGGGTGTTCAGCAGGGCGTAGCCCTCAATCCGGCTGGCGCCGGCCGCGGCCATGATCTGATGCCGGCCGGCCAAGCGGCTTCGGCATTGAGCGTAGGTATCGGTGTTGCCGGCATCGGCGGAATAACGGCAGAGCGCGGCGTCGTCGCCAACAATCGATTCCGGGCTGGAACTGCAACCGGCCAAAACCACCGCAATCCCGAGCGCCGCCGCCGTCCGAAATAACGCGGCATTATGCATTAGTTGCCCCACCCACGCGCTCGACTTGAACATCGGCTCTTCAACCGGTCAAGGAACTCGGCCGATTTTCCCCCCGCAAATACTTGATTCAACGGGCTCCTCGCGTCCATTGCCCGCCTGTCCGCCATGGGTTAAGTGCGCTGCAGCAATCCTCCGACCTCTGGACTTTTCCGGCGCATGATCCGTCTCGACAACGTCAGCAAACAAAACGGCCACCAGATCGTCTTCATCGAAGCCTCGGCCGCCCTGCACCGGGGCGAAAAGGTCGGTCTCGTCGGGCCCAATGGCGCCGGCAAGACAACCTTGTTTCGTCTGATGACCGGTCAGGAGGAGCCTGACGAAGGTCAAGTGGCCGTCGATCGCGGTATCACCATTGGCTATTTCAGCCAGGACGTCGGCGAGATGGCCGGACGCAGCGCGGTGGCCGAAGTCATGGACGGCGTCGGCCCGGTCAGCGAAGTGGCGGCCGAGCTGAAAGAACTCGAAGCCGCCATGTCCAATCCGGATCTGGCCGACCCCGAACGCGCCGGCGAAATGGAAGCGATCATCGAGCGCTACGGCGAAGTGCAGCAGCGCTTCACGGAGCTCGACGGCTATGCGCTCGAAAGCCGCGCCCGGGAAGTGCTCGCCGGTCTCTCCTTCTCGCAAGAGATGATGGACGGCGATGTCGGCAAACTGTCCGGCGGCTGGAAGATGCGTGTCGCACTCGCCCGCATTTTGTTGATGCGGCCCGATGCCATGCTGCTCGACGAGCCGTCGAACCATCTCGACATTGAAAGCCTGATCTGGCTCGAGCAATTTCTCAAAGGCTACGACGGCATGCTGATGATGACGTCGCATGACCGCGAGTTCATGAACCGTATTGTCGACAAGATCGTCGAGATCGACGGCGGTTCATTGACGTCGTATTCCGGAAACTATGAGTTCTACGCGCAGCAGCGCGCGCTGAACGAACAGCAGCAGCAGGCGCAGTTCGAGCGGCAGCAGGCGATGCTGGCGAAGGAACTGAAGTTCATCGAGCGCTTCAAGGCGCGCGCCTCCCATGCGGCGCAGGTGCAGAGCCGCGTCAAGAAGCTCGACAAGATCGAGCGCGTCGAGCCGCCCAAGCGGCGCCAGACCATTGCCTTCGACTTCCCGCAAGCGCCGCGCTCCGGCGAGGACGTCGTCAACCTGAAGAACGTCAGCAAGGCTTACGGCAGCCGCACCATCTACGACGATCTCGATTTCTCCATCCGCCGGATGGAGCGCTGGTGCGTCATGGGCATCAACGGCGCCGGCAAATCGACGTTGCTGAAGCTGATCGCCGGTGCGACCGAGCCCGACAGCGGGTCGGTTGCCGTCGGCGGCAGCGTCAAGATGGGCTATTTCGCGCAGCACGCCATGGACCTGCTCGATGGCGAGCGCACCGTCTTTCAGTCGTTGCAGGACGAATTCCCGCAGGCGAGCATCGGCTCGCTGCGCTCGCTCGCCGGCTGCTTCGGCTTTTCCGGCGACGATGTCGAAAAGAAATGCCGCGTATTGTCGGGCGGCGAAAAGGCCCGACTGGTCATGGCCAAGATGCTGTACGACCCGCCGAATTTCCTGGTGCTCGACGAGCCGACCAACCATCTCGACATGGCGACCAAGGAAATGCTGATCGGCGCGCTGTCGAAGTTCGAGGGCACCATGCTGTTCGTGTCGCACGACCGGCACTTCCTCGCCGCGCTGTCGAACCGCGTGCTCGAATTGACGCCGGACGGCCTGCACAAATACGGCGGCGGCTACACCGAATATGTCGCGCGCACCGGCTACGAAGCGCCTGGTCTACAAGGGTAGGTAGACCTCATGGTGAGGCGCATGCCAAAGGCATGCGTCTCGAACCATGAGGCCCGGGCCGCCTATCCTTCGAGACGCGGGCTACGCCCGCTCCTCAGCATGAGGCGGGGTTGGAAATCGTCAGAAAGCGTGACCCGCCGATCTTGTCGAGCGCATCACGATTTCGCCGATCTCGACATCATCCGGCTGCCCGATCGCGTAGAGCACCGCCTTGGCGACGGCTTCCGGCGTCATCGACGCCTGGCGCAAAGCGACGATCGTGTCGGCCGAGGCCTTGTCGGTGATGTCGTGGCCGAGTTCGGTCGTCGTGACGCCGGGAGACAGGACGGTGACGCGGATCTTGTCCATCTCCTGACGCAGACCTTCACTGATGGCCCAGACCGCGTACTTCGTCGCGCAATAGACACCGAAGCTCGGGCCGACCGCATGCGCACCGGTCGAAGCCGTGTTGATGATATGGCCACTGCCCTGAGCCTCCATGAGCGGCAGCGCCGCGGCGATGCCATGCAGTACGCCCTTGACGTTGACGTCGATCATGCTGTGCCATTCGTCGAGCTTGTAGGCATTGGTCGGCGACACTGGCATCAGACCGGCATTGTTGAACATGACGTCGACGCGGCCGAAGGCCTTCACCGCGAAATCGACCAGTGACTTGACGCTCACCGCATCGCTGACATCGACGGCCCTGTAGGCGGCTTTGCCGCCATTCTTTTCAATCTCGGCGACGAGTGCGGCGAGCCGGTCGGTGCGGCGGGCGCCGACGACGACATTGGCGCCCTTCCCGGCGAGAAGGCGGGCGGTCGCCTCGCCAATGCCGCTGGAGGCGCCGGTGATCACGATAGTCTTGGCTGAAAGGTCGGTCATGGTCTTGCTCCTTGTGTTGTTCGGTGAGCAGAACCTAGGTCCCGGACCCCGGACCCGACATGCCGGCCCCTCCAGACTTATTGCCTAATTCTCCAAATTTTGTCGGCAGGCGGTTTTCAGGACCGTCCCGAAGGGCTATAAAGGTATCGGAAAAAAGGACATTTCCGATGCAGGCCTTGGCCTCTCTGGTCGACAAATACTCCAACGGCGACGGCATGCACCCCACGGCCATTCCCGGCATGGAATGCATCCGACTGTCCGAGGCTGCCGTGCAGACGCCCTGGGTCTACCAGCCGTCGCTCTGCCTCATCGTGCAGGGCGAAAAGCGGGTTTCGCTCAACAACGAGAATTTCGTTTACGCACCGTCGCAATATCTGGCGATCACCGTCGATCTGCCGGCCGTCGGCACCATCACGCAGGCGAGCCGCGAGGCGCCGTATCTCTGTCTGAAGATCGACATCGATGTCGGAGTCGTCAGCGAACTGATCGCGCGGCGCGGCCTGCCGGCCAAGGCCGCGGACACGGAGCGCGGCCTGTTCGTCGGCACCGCCGATCCGGCGCTGGTCGATGCCATGACCCGGCTCGCCGGCCTGCTCGATACTCCGGATGACATCGACTATCTCGCGCCTCTCGCGGTCCGCGAAGTACACTACCGGCTTCTGCAGGGCGAACATGCTCAGCGCATCGTTCAGCTCGCGCTCGACGGCAGCAACACGCAGCGCATCGCGCTGGCTACCCGGCTGATCCGCGAGAAGTTCAACGAACCGCTGGTGATCGAGGACTTGGCACGCGCAGTGTCCATGAGCCCGTCGTCCTTCCATGCGCATTTCAAGCAGGTGACAGCGATGAGCCCGCTGCAATATCAGAAGCGTCTGCGCCTCATCGAAGCGCGGCAGCGGCTGATCGCCGGTACCGTGAACGCGAGCAACGCCGCCTACAGCGTCGGCTATGAAAGCGTCTCGCAGTTCAGCCGTGAATATACGCGTGCTTTCGGTGCGCCGCCGGCGACCGATATCGAACGCTTGCGCGCTGCCTAGCGCATCCGCTCGACCAGAAAGTCTATGAACAGCCTGACCTTCACCGACAGGTGACGGGTCGGTGGGTAGATGGCGTAAAGCGTGAGCTGCGGCGGCTTGTAGTCGTCAAGCGCGGTGACGAGCGCGCCGCTCTTCAATTCCTTCTCGGCGAGAAACACCGGCAGAACGGCAATGCCCCTGCCCTTGACCGCGGCATCGCGCAGCACCTCTGCGTTGTTGGCGCAGAGCGACCACCTCGGCGCGACCCAGTAATCCTGGCCGTCGGGGCCCGTCAGCTTCCACTGATTGCCGGTCGAGAGAAAGCCGTAGGTGAGACATTCGTGCTGGCGCAGATCGGCAGGCACTTCCGGCTTGCCGTGCTTCCTGAAATAGCCGGGTGAGGCGCAGACCACGCGATCGATATCGCTGAGCTTGCGCGCGATCAGGCTCGACGGTTCGAGTTCGGCAATGCGCAACGTGACGTCGAGCCCCTCTTGCACCGGGTCGAGCTGTTCGTCCGAGAGCACGAGCTGGATCTGCAGATCGGGGTACCGCTCCATGAAATCGGCCAGGACCGGCCCGAGCTTGATGGTACCGAACGACATCGGTGCGTTGACACGTAGTAGACCTCGCGGCGTCGATTGCGCTTGCGACGCCGCCTGGTCGGCGGCGTCGAGGTCGGCGAGCACGCTGAGCGCGCGCTCGTAATAAGCCTGGCCGGTCTCGGTCGGTGAAGCCTGCCGCGTGGTGCGGTTGAGGAGTTGCACGCCAAGCTCACGCTCGAGGTCGCCGACATATTTGCTGACTGCCGAACGCGACAGGCGCAGCTTGCGGCCGGCCTCGGCGAAGGAGCCCAGATCGACGACGTTCACGAAGGCCCGGAGGCTGGCGAGCTTGTCCATGGCGGCAGAATCCCGATTGTCGCCAATTCATAGACAATGATGCCACAAAATACCAGATTGTCGTTTCAGCGCGGACGGCCCAAATTACCGGCACGAGATCAGTCAGGGGCCGATGAGCCCCGCAGCAGGGAGCACATCATGTCCGGCATCCACCATGTCACGGCTATTGCGGGTAAGGCCCGGCGCAATTTCGACTTTTACACCCGCACGCTCGGCCTGCGCTTCGTCAAGCGCACGGTCAATTTCGACGATCCGGGCACCTATCACTTCTATTACGGCGACGAGGCCGGCCGGCCCGGCACCATTCTCACCTTCTTCCCCTGGGAGCATGCGGCACCGGGCCGTGGCGGCGTCGGCCAGACGCACCAGACCGCGTTCCGCGTGCCGGTGTCCTCGCTCGGCTGGTGGACCCACCGCCTGACCGAAAAGGGCGTCGCCTATGAGCCGCTGGAAAAGCGCTTCGGCGAATCCGTTCTCGCCTTCACCGATCCGGACGGCATGAGCCTCTCGCTCGTCGGCATTCCCGGCGCGGAGAATGAGGCCGGCTGGAGCAATGGCGACGTGCCGGTCGAACACGCCATCCGCGGCTTCCACGGCGTCACGCTTCTGCTCGACAGCGCGGCAAAGACCGGCGCGATCCTGACCGACGTGCTCGGTTACAAGGAAGCCGCGCGCGAGGGGTCGATCATCCGCTACCAGGCAACCGCGACGCCGGGGGGCTATGTCGATATCTACGAGGCCAAGGGCTTCATGACCGGACGTCAGGGTCGCGGCTCGGTACATCACATCGCCTTCCGCGCCACCACGGACGTCGAACAGGCGGCGATGGCGAAGAAGCTGATTGAGAAGCACGGCATGCGGCCGACCGAGCAACTCGACCGCAACTACTTCCGCTCGATCTATTTCCGTGAACCGGGCGGCGTGCTGTTCGAGATCGCGACCGATCAACCCGGCTTCGCCGTCGATGAGCCGGTGGAATCGCTCGGGCGCGAATTGAAGTTACCCGCCTTCCTCGAAGGCCATCGCGCCGAAATCGTGAAGGTGCTGCCGGTGCTTGACGAGGAGACCGTGTCGTGACCGACTTTGTCTATCGATTTGAAAAGGGATCGGCGACGGAGGCGCCGCCGATCCTCCTGCTCCATGGCACCGGCGGCGACGAGAACGATCTGATTGACCTCGGCCGCGTCGTCGCACCGGGCTCGGCGTTGCTGTCGCCAAGAGGGCAGGTACAGGAACACGGTATGCCGCGCTTCTTCCGCCGTCTCGGCGAAGGCGTGTTCGACGAGGCCGACGTAAGGCGGCGTGCCGACGAGCTCGCCGGCTTCGTGACCGCCGCTCGGCAGCGCTATGGCATCGAAGCGCCAATTGCTCTCGGCTTTTCCAACGGCGCCAACATCGCCGCGGCGATGTTGCTGCTACATCCGAGGCTTCTGTCCGGCGCCGTCTTGCTGCGCGCAATGGTGCCGTTGGCCGAACCGCCGGCGGCATCGATCCCGGGCACGGAAGTGCTGATCGCGTCCGGCGCGCAGGATCCGATCGCGCCGCCATCTAATGCGGCGCAACTCGCGTCGCAACTGCGCGAGCGCGGCGCTAGTGTCGATCACCGCATCGTGCCGGCCGGTCACGGCCTGACACAGGCGGACGTCAATCTGGCGGCCGCTTTCATCAGAAACGCCGCGAAGCGGACAGTGCCTGCTGTTGCCACTCAGCTTTAGCGAAACTGCCGGGCGATGCCGGAGCATCCAGCACCGCCCGGCGGAGACTAAAAATTCGCGCGCAACGACAGCGCGCCTTGATCGCCCTCGGTCGTGTTCCGCGCGGAGAATTCCCGATAATACTTCGCGCTCAAGATCATCGGCGTCTTGCCGGTGCGGATCACGTAGCGGATCGCCGGTCCGGCGCCGAACACCTGCGCCCGGCGAGAGCCGAGCGTGGCGCCTGCCCCGACATCGTCGGTCACTTGCGACATGACGTAACCGACGGCGCCGATCGACAGCCGCGGCGCGATGCTCTGCATCGCTGCGAAATCAACATGCGCGACATCGCCCGAGTGATATTGCGTCGTCGTATTCTCATAATTGGCGACGTAGGCAAAGGCCGCAGAAAACTCCAGGCCGGCTTTACGGTCGAGATAGGTGACAGCGAACTGCGGCGACCACGACCAATAGTTCTTTCCGGTGTTAATGCGCTGCGTTGCCTGGTAATCACCCGCCGGAATCCACAGCGACGCCGAAACGTTCCAGTGCCAATTGCCAAGATGCCAGCCGAGAACGATCGGACTAATCACCACATCGTTCAATCCGGTCATCGCATCGCTGGCGGCTACGCGCCGCGCCCCGTTCGTCACAGTGCGGTCGGCGGAAACCCCGGTCATCGCGCCACGAATCGCGAAGCCGTAGTTGGCGCCCCACAATTGCGCGGGCGTGACACCAACGATGCCCAGAATGTTGGAGACGGTTCGCAGGCTGGTGGCTAGCTGGCCCTGGGGAATGCGCGAGGTTTCGTGGCCGTTGTAGAAATTCAGGTCATACCGAACCTGGACGCCGGGCGGCGGCAGGATGCCGCTCGAGAAGTCCCGGTACCCTCTGAGATAGGGGCTCTGGCCACCCTCCATGGCGAACGCCGCAGGTGTCGCGACAATAATCGCACCCGCCGATACGACCGTTGGTAACAAACAGGCGAAGCGGCCAAGAGCGGCGAAAACGAGTTTCACCGAAGCGCCGCCGCCCTGCCTTGCGCGATGAAAGTCTTGAAAGCGCCCCACCACAAAGCGGGTACCACATGACCGCACCGTGGACCACGCTGCCGATGCGTTAGAAACAGGCTATTGGCCCGGCCAGCCCCGCATCGCAAGAGCGGCGACCTTACGCAACTCGTCTCGGCTTGCGCCGGAGGCGGCGCGCACCGACATGCCGTCGAGCACCGTCATATAGTAACCAGCGAGGTCCTTGGGTTCGATCTCCTCCGGCAACTCACCGGAAGCTTTGGCCTTGGTGAAACGCTCGACCAGCATCTGCTCACTCTCAGCCCGCTTGGCGCTCATATGGTCCGCCAGAACATGCCCGCAATCGCCGCTGGTTAGAGTTCCCTTCACCAGCATGCAGCAGTGGGGATTGCCTTCGGTGGCATAGAACCCAATGACGCGGTCGAACAGGCGTTCCATCATGGCGCGCGCCGTCGGCTCGCTCATGAGCTCGGTCCAAACCTGCTTACGAACTTCGGCGTATCGGTCGAGCGCCGAGCGGAACAGCTTCTCTTTATTACCGAAGGCGGCGTAAAGGCTCGGCGGGCTGATTCCCATAGCGTGGGTCAGCTCCGAAATGGAGGTGCCCTCATAGCCATGCCGCCAGAACACGTCCAAAGCCTTGTCCAGGGCTTGCTTTGCATCGAATTCCCTGGGTCTTCCCATTGTTCCCATTACGGAATCTTCCCTCGGCCGTTGTCCCCTCAGCCATTTTCCGCGCGGCGCCCCTAGTGGGACAACCCACCAAAAGACGTCTTTATTTTTGTAGCATCACTTATATAAGTACCTTGACACCGACTTCCACCCACCACATCTGTAGCGTTCACTACATATATGGCTGGTGGAGAAATTTCAATGGAATCGCAGTCGAAAACGGGACCGGGTCGCGCGCGCATCTGGAGCGCCGGGGTCGCCGCCCTCGTCGTCGTCGCAGCGGTCGGCGTTTACATCGTTCTGCCTGGCTCGAATGCGCAGACCAAGGCCGCCGCAGCAGCGCCGTCCGCGGTGCCGGTATCTGTCGCCATCGTCGAACCCCGCTCCGTCAAATTGTGGGATGAGTTCTCCGGCCGGCTCGAAGCTGTAGAGCGCGTCGAGATCCGTTCGCGTGTGGCGGGAGCCATCGAGTCCGTCAAATTCCGCGAAGGTGCCCTGGTAAACAAGAACGATGTGCTGATCGTCATCGATCCGGCGCCCTATGCCGCCGAGGTGATGCGGGCGAAGGCGCAGCTTGCAGCCGCGCAGGCCCGTTCTGCCCTGACGCAAACCGATCTCGAACGTGGCAAGCAGCTCATCGACTCGCGGACGATGTCGCAGCGCGATCTCGACCAGCGCGAGAACGCAGCGCGCGAAGCCGATGCCAACGTCAAGGCAGCGCAAGCAAATCTGGATTCGGCGCAGTTGAATCTGGACTACACACAGATCCGCGCTCCGGTCGCCGGCCGCGTCGGCCGTCTGAACGTCACGGTTGGAAACCTGGTCGCCGCGGGCGCGAACGGACCGGTGCTGACCAGCCTGGTGTCGGTGAATCCGATGTATGCCAGCTTCGACGCCGACGAAGCCGCGGTACGACGTGCGCTCGGCTCGCTACCGACGCAGGGCGCGCGCGACGAGATTGACCGCATTCCGGTGCAGATGATCGTCGGCGGCAGCGAACAGCCCCGCGAAGGTAAGTTGCAGCTCATCGACAACCAGGTCGCCTCTGCGACCGGTACGCTGCGCCTGCGCGCTGTGTTCGACAACGCCGATGGCGCTTTACTGCCGGGTCAGTTCGCGCGCCTGTTCCTGGGACGGGCGGACCACAAGCCAGTGCTCATGGTCAGCGAGCGCGCGATTGGCACCGATCAGGACAAGCGTTACGTGCTGGTGGTCGGCAACGACAAGAAAGCGGCCTATCGCGAAATCAGCCTCGGGGCCGCCGCTGATGGCTTGCGCGTCGTCGATTCCGGTCTCAACGCCGGCGACCAGGTCATTGTCAACGGCCTGATGCGCGTGCGCCCCGGTGCACCGGTCGAACCCAAGCTCGTGCCGATGCTGGCCGAGAACGACACCAAGACGTCGAGCCACTAATCGCGGCTCGATTACTCTTCCCTGTTTCCAATCGAGCATTTTCGCCGCCGGTATAGCCATGAATATTTCGCGCTTTTTCATCGACCGCCCAATCTTCGCCGGCGTTTTGTCGACGCTGATCTTCCTCGCCGGCCTGCTGGCGCTGCGGGCCATGCCGATCTCTGAGTATCCGGAGGTCGTGCCCCCGTCAGTCGTCGTTCGCGCGCAATATCCGGGTGCGAACCCGCGCGTCATCGCCGAGACCGTGGCGACGCCGATCGAGGAATCCGTCAATGGCGTCGAAGGCATGCTCTACATGAGCAGCCAGGCGACGACCGACGGTCTGATGACGCTAACCGTCACCTTCGCCCTCGGCACCGATCCCGACAAGGCGACCCAGCTTGTGCAGAACCGCGTGTCGCAGGCCGAAGCGCGACTGCCGGAAGAGGTGCGCACGCTCGGCATCACCACGACCAAGAGCTCGCCCGACCTGACCATGGTCGTGCACATCTTGTCGCCGAACGGCCGCTACGACATGACGTATCTGCGCAACTATGCGCTGCTCAACGTCAAGGATCGTATCGCACGCATCAAGGGCATCGGCGACGTGCAATTATTTGGCGCCGGCGATTACGCCATGCGCGTCTGGCTCGACCCGCAGAAGGTCGCGGCCCGCGGCCTGTCGGCCGGCGACATCGTCCGTGAAATCCGCGCGCAGAACGTCCAGGCCGCTGCCGGCATCGTCGGCGGCTCCCCAGGCGTGCCCGGCCTCGATCTACAGCTTTCACTGAATGCGCAGGGCCGCCTCAACACCGTCGAGGAATTTGGCGACATTATTGTGCGCACCGGCACCGACGGCCAGGTGACACGTCTCAAGGATATTGCCCGGCTCGAACTCGGCTCTTCCGACTATGCGCTGCGCTCGCTGCTCGACAACAAGGACGCGGTCGCCATAGGCATCATGCAGGCGCCGGGATCCAACGCGCTCGACATCTCCGATAGCGTGCGCAAGGTGATGGCCGACCTCAAGGTCGCCATGCCGGAAGGCGTCGATTACTCGATCGTCTACGACCCGACGCAGTTCATCCGGGCCTCGATTGAAGCGGTC
Organism: Pseudolabrys sp. Root1462; assembly: GCF_001426945.1. Taxonomy (GTDB): domain Bacteria; phylum Pseudomonadota; class Alphaproteobacteria; order Rhizobiales; family Xanthobacteraceae; genus Pseudolabrys. Next base: position 2,621,952 of record NZ_LMFS01000001.1, read on the forward strand.
GTGCACACGCTGCTCGAAGCCATTATCCTCGTCGTTCTGGTCGTCATCCTGTTCCTGCAAACCTGGCGCGCCTCGATCATCCCCCTGCTCGCCGTGCCAGTGTCGATCATCGGCACTTTCGCGGTGATGTACGCACTCGGCTTCTCGATCAACGCGCTATCGCTGTTCGGCCTCGTGCTGGCGATCGGCATCGTTGTCGACGACGCCATCGTCGTCGTCGAGAACGTCGAGCGCAATATCGAGAGCGGCTTGTCGGCGCGCGACGCCACCTATCGCGCCATGAGCGAAGTGTCGGGCCCGATCGTCGCCATCGCGCTGGTGCTGGTGGCGGTGTTCGTGCCGCTCGCCTTCATCAGCGGTCTGTCCGGCCAGTTCTACAACCAGTTCGCGCTCACCATCGCCATCTCGACGGTAATCTCCGCGATCAACTCACTGACCTTGTCGCCGGCACTCGCCGCATTGTTGCTCAAGGGCCACGACGCGCCGAAGGATTGGCTCACCCGCGGCATGGATAAGGTGCTCGGACCGTTCTTCCGCCTGTTCAACCGCGGCTTCGGCGCCGGCACGCGCGCTTACGGCGGCGGCGTCGGCGGCCTGCTGGGCCGCAAGACCGTCGTCATGGGTGTTTACGTGGTGCTGGTGGCCGTCACCGTCGCCATGTTCCGCATCGTGCCGGGCGGTTTCATCCCGAGCCAGGACAAGCAGTATCTCGTCGGTTTTGCTCAGTTGCCGGACGGCGCCACGCTCGACCGCACCGAGGACGTGATCCGGCAGATGAGCGACATCGCGCTGAAGACGCCGGGCGTCGAAAGCGCGGTCGCCTTCCCCGGCCTGTCGATTGCCGGTTTCACCAACTCGTCGAATGCCGGCATCGTCTTCGTGACGCTGAAGCCGTTCGATGAGCGCAAGGCTCCGAACCTGTCGGGCGGCGCCATCGCCATGGCGCTGAACATGAAGTATGCGGCGATCGGCGAGGCCTTCATCGCCATGTTCCCGCCACCGCCGGTGATGGGCCTCGGCACGATTGGCGGCTTCAAGATGCAGATCGAGGATCGCGCCGGCCTCGGTTATCGCGCGCTCGACGACGCTACCAAGGCGTTCCTCGGCAAGGCGATGCAGACGCCAGAGCTGGCCGGCCTGTTCACCAGCTTCCGTGTGAACGTGCCGCAGCTCTACGCCGACATCGACCGCACCAAGGCGCGGCAGCTCGGCGTGCCGGTGCCGGACATCTTCGAGGCGCTCCAGACCTATCTCGGCTCGGTCTACGTCAACGACTTCAACAAGTTCGGCCGCACCTATTCGGTGCGCGTGCAGGCCGACGCCAAGTTCCGCGCCTATGCCGAAGACGTTGCGCGGCTGCAGGTGCGCTCGAGCAACGGGCAGATGGTGCCGCTTGGCGCCGTTCTGAACATCAAGACCGCCGCAGGGCCGGAACGCGCCATGCGCTATAACGGCTTCCTGTCGGCGGACATCAGCGGCGGTCCCGCCCCCGGCTATTCGTCCGGCCAGGCGCAGGCGGCGATCGAACGGATCGCCGCGGAGACGTTGCCCAAGGGCATCAGCTTTGAGTGGACCGAACTGACCTATCAGCAGATCCTCGCCGGCGACTCCGCGGTGCTGATCTATCCGATCGCGATCCTGCTGGTGTTCCTGGTGCTCGCGGCACTGTATGAAAGCTTGGTCCTGCCGGTGGCGATCATGTTGATCGTGCCGATGGGCCTGATGGCGGCGATGATCGGCGTCTGGCTGACCGGCGGCGACAACAACATCTTCACCCAGATCGGCCTGTTCGTGCTGGTCGGCCTGTCGGCCAAGAACGCGATCCTGATCGTCGAGTTCGCGCGCGAACTGGAGCTCGCCGGCGAGCCGCCGCTGAAGGCCGCGATCACCGCCAGCCGGCTGCGACTGCGGCCGATTTTGATGACATCGATGGCGTTCATCATGGGTGTGGTACCGCTGGTCACATCGGTCGGCGCTGGCGCCGAGATGCGTCACGCCATGGGCGTCGCGGTGTTCGCCGGCATGATCGGCGTCACCTTGTTCGGCATCTTCCTGACGCCGGTGTTCTACATGGTGGTGCGCGCCCTCTCCGGCTTCAAGCCGCTGCAGACGCACGGCACAGCGCCCGCCCCTGGCGCCAGCGCGCCGGCGTCGTCACACGGCGCCTAACCTGCGGGACTGGCGCCGCCGAACGGCTTGATGTTACACCGGCCTCCCACATCGGAGCAGGTCATGGGGCAACATCATATTCTTCGCGGCAACGTCGGCACCGTGCATCGCGGCACCTTCGACGCCACGATAAAACCGGTGCTGCGCATCGCCTCCGGCGACACCGTCGAGGTGACGACGCTCTCGGGTAACGACGAGAACTTGCCACCGCCTGGCTTGCCCTTCCGGGTGATGCCGGAGCACGAGCGCGTGCTGGCGCAGGTGCCACGCGGCATTGGCGCCCATCTGATGACCGGGCCGATCGAGGTCGCAGGCGCGGTGCCCGGCGACGAACTGGTCGTCGAAGTGCTCGAGCTCGGCTTCCCACAGCCCTGGGGCTGGAACATGATCAAGCCTGGCAACGGTACGCTACCGGGGGACTTCCCCAATCTGCGGCACATCTTCGTCCCAATCGATGAAACCCGCGGCGTCGTCACCATGCCGTGGGGCCTGGAACTGAAGACGTCACCGTTCTTCGGCGTCATAGGCGTCGCGCCCCGCCCGGCCGATGGCACCTGCATCTCCAACATTCCCCGCTCGTTCGGCGGCAACATGGACAACAAGCACTTCGGCGTCGGCGCCAAGGTACATCTGCCGGTGTTCAATGACGGCGGCCTGCTGTCGGTCGGCGACGGCCACGCCGTGCAGGGTGACGGTGAGGTCTGCGTCACTGCTATCGAGACGGCGCTGCGCGGCAAGCTGCGCGTCACGCTCGTGAAGCAGACCGGCATCGACCATCCCTTCGCCGAAACCCCCACTCACATGATCACCATGGGCTTTGACGAAGATCTCGACCGCGCCGCCGAATTCGCGCTGCGCGCTATGATCAGAAAGATCGGCGAGATCAGCGGCCTGTCGGCCGAAGACGCCTACTCGCTGTGCAGCGTCGCCGCCGATGTGCACGTGACGCAGCTCGTCAACGTCGCCAAGGGCGTGCACGTGATGATCGCGAAAGACCTACTGAAGGCCGGCTAGCCTCTATCGACAATCACTGCCACCGGGCCGCCGCCATCCGGGCCCTGGTGTTCGGCGCCGCCGGAAACATAGATCTCCGCATGACCGACAAGACCGGCCAGCGCGCCGCAGACGAAACCCCGCGCGTGCCGGGTCGAGGCGATATCGCTGTCGTCGAGCATGGTGTGGCGATGGCCGCGCAGCCGGCCGTCATGGCTGGCTTCGGCCTTGGCCAGCAGCGCCACCATCTTGTTGCGCTGCGCGGGGTCGAGCTGGCCCGCCGCGCCGAGACCGAGCCGCTGCAGCGCCGCGCGCACCGGCTCGATATCGATGCCGTCGCGCATCACCGCATGGTCGATCGCCAGCGGCCCCGACCAATCCTTCGACATGCCGAGCACGACGATCTCGTGGTTGACGAGTTCGATGCCGGCCGAGGTCGAGGCGCGGCCCGACCATAGCGACCAATCCGAACCGATCTGCGCCTCGGTGATAGCCGCGCGATCGATTTCACCCAGCGCCACCGCCGCGCCAAGCGCGCTGGCGGCACGCGACAAACTCATCGACTTGAGCGTATCCCGTGTTGCCACCGCGGCGCCACGCGCCTCGGCCTCGGCAATGCGCTGCGCCGTCAGCAGCGGGCATTTGATCTGGACGAAGTGAACATCGGCAGGATCGGCAATGCCGGCATCCTCCATCGCCGCGCGAACGCCGGCCGCGACTTGATCGACCTCGCCAAGGCGGCCGAGTTGTTCGTAGGGCAACTGGAGCGTATGGGCCCGGCCGATCGCCAGCGCCGGCGATCGACCGCCCTCGCCTTTGCCCCGCTCGAACACGATCCAATGCGGCGCCATGCCACCTTCAGTGCCGCCCGACATCACAAGACAGATCTGCGCGGCCTCGGCCTGCGGCAAATGACGCTCGAACAGCAGCGTGAGGGCGGTCGTCGCCAGGCCGCGGCTGAAATCGTTGACCAGGCCATTGCCCTCGGTCTTGCCGAGTACCGCGATGACCCCCTTCGGATCGATACGGCCGGAGGCAATCGCCGCCTCAAGGCCGCTGACGTCGTTCGGTGAGGACGCTGAAATGCGATGGACCTTGGCGATCGGCATAATGTCACGCACAATAAAGAGGACCGGTGTAATGCTTGCGCAGCGCCGACTTCAGTTCCGGCATGGCCGCGCGCACATCGGCGGTCGTTGGATATTTGGCGCGCAGCGCGGCCAGCAGTTCGGCTTCAAGCGCCGGCAGATCGACGCCGACAACCTTGCCGTCGCGCACGACATCGCAGCCGGCGACGATGAGACCCGTGATGTATTGCCGGACGCCTTTGGCCAGCAGCAATTCGAACGGCGGCACGTCGGGCTCTATGAGTTCGGCTGACAGAGCCTTCCAGTCCAGCGCGAGCAGATCGGCGGGCGCGCCCGGCGCAAGGCCCTCATCCTTCATACCGGTGACAGCGAAGCGGCCATTAGCTGTCGCAAAGCGCATGAGATCGGCTTGCGACACGCGGACGTCGAAGCCGGAGGCCTTGTGGACGTTATACGCGAGCCGCATCTCGCGCAGCGCGTCTTCGTCCTCATCGAAGGCGAGCCCGTCGAGTCCCATGGCGACGCGGCAGCCGCGCTTGATGAACTCGGCGACCGGCGCGAGCCCCGAACTGACGATGAAGTTCGACGAGGTGTTGACCACGATGGTGGCGCCGCGTTCGGCGATCAGGTCGATCTCGTCAGACCGCAGATAGATGCAATGCGCGAAGGACACGCGCTCATTGACCAGGCCGATCTCGTCGAGATAGCGGACAATGCCCTGCGGAAACTGCCGATCGGCCCAGGCGCGCTGATATTTAGTCTCGAGCAGGTGCATGTGGACGCGTCGGTTCGACGCCCCCGAAGCTTCGCCGATCAGGCGCAGCATCTCGTCGGTGCACCACTGCACGCCGGCGGGGCCATACTGGACTGTGATTCCGTGGCCCTCGATGTCCCTAGCCACCGCCTCGACCATCGCCACCTGCTCGGCCGCCGGCACCGGCTTGCGCAGGAAGCGCCGCGTCACGCAGTCGCAGGCTTCAGGCGACAACTCGGCGAGCAGCTTTTCGTGCGGGTCGTAGACCAGCGGATTGAGATCGCGGCAATGCACGGCCAGCGCCATGCGGATGCCGACGTCCCGCGCCGCCCTGGCCACGGCGCGGGCTTCGGTCGGGAAATCAGTGAGACCCTGCACACGCGTGTAGTGCGCCATGACGGAGCCGACACCGCCGCGCGCCGAGCGCGCGAATGACACGGCGCTCGACAGGTAAGGATCAACCGCCGGCAGCAGCGTCAGATAAGGCAGCCAGGCCTCGAGCGGCACGTCATAGCTGCCGGTCTGGCTCAGCCGCGCGATGCGCGCATGGTCGTGCGCGTTGGCGAGTGCCGGCATGACGAGCGAACCGTTACCCTGGCCCGCCGTCACGCCAGTGATTGTGCCGCCGTCGACGGCGACGGATTGGTTGGCAGCCGCGGCCTTGCCCGCGCCGGGAAGCAGCCAGGAAGCCGCGGCTGTCGTTGTCATGTCGTCTTCCCGCCGGAACGCGTGTCTTAGAAATTGAGCTTGAGCATGCGCTCGGACTTCGGCGGCAGGAACGAACGGTCGAACACATCCTTCACCGCCGGCGTGTTCGGCAGCTTGTAGGTGTCGACCAGGAGCTTGATGCCCTTTTCCATGCGGGCGTCGGAAACGTCGCCAAGGCCGTTGGCGTCGGTCTCCTTGGATACGAAATGCGTCTTCAGGGCGTATTGCAGGCGCTTGAGTTCGATATCCTCGCTCATGAGCGGCTCGACCTTAAGCATCTCCTTGACGCCGGCGGCCGGATCGGCCGCCACGTCGATCATGGCGCGGTTGAGCGCGCGGACGAGCCCGGCCACCGCCTTCGGCTTCTCGGCTATCATGGACTTCGATACCATGATGCCGTTGGAATAGAGATCGATGCCGTAGTCCGAGAAGTAGAACCAGCGGAAATCCTTGAGCGGATCCATCTTCATGCCGATGAAGTTGGCGTAGCTGGTCACGGTGAAGATGGCCGAGAAGTCGACATCGTCTTTCACCAGCATTTGCTCCTGCAGGTTCGGCGCCATGTTGACGGTCGATACCTTGCTGGCGTCGATGCCGTTAAGCGCGGCGAGCGCCGGAAACAGTTGCCCCGCCGCACCGCCCGCCGGCGTACCCATCTTCTTGCCCTCGAGATCCTTGAGGGTCTTGATCGGCGAATCCTTCTTCACGATCAGCGCGAAAGGCGGCGTGTTGTAGATCATGTAGACCATCACCGGCTGCTGGCCGGGCTTGGTGCCGGCGAACTGGATGATGGCGTTCATGTCACCGAAGCCGGCGTCATAGGTGCCGGACACGATGCGCGTCACCGTCGCGGCCGAACCGGTACCCTGATCGATCGAGACGTCGAGGCCCTCCTTGGCGAAATATCCGTGATCCTTGGCCCAGAAGATGTAGGCGTGCAGGCCCTGATATTTCCAGTCGAGCGTGAAGCGGATCTTGGTCGGCTCGTCCGCCTTCGCGCCGGCTCCCAGACACAGCAGCGCCGCGAGCGCCGCCATGCCAAAACGCAACTTAGACATTCAGTTCTCCATATTCCAAGGGATGACCGGCAAACTGTGAATGGGCTCTCAGCCCATCGCGAATTCGTCCTTGCGGTGTGCCCAGCCTGTGATGCGCGCCTCGATCAGCGAGAACACCGCGTAAAGCGCCACGCCCATGATGGCGAGAATGATCAGACCGGCGAACACCAGCGGCACGTCGAAGTTCGACGAGGCGATCATCATGACGTTGCCGATGCCGCGGTTCGACGCCACCGTTTCCGAAATCACGGTGCCAACAAAGGCGAGCGTCACCGCGACCTTCAGTGAGGCGAAGAAATACGGCATGGTACGCGGCAGGCCGACATTCCACAGAATGTCGAGCTTCGATGCCCGTAGCGCCTTCATCACGTCCTCGAGCTCAGGCTCGGTGGTGGCCAAGCCCGTCGCGACATTCACCACGATCGGAAACAGACTCATGATCATCGCGGTGAGGATCGCTGGCACGGCGCCGGAGCCGAACCACAGCACGAAGATCGGCACCACCGCCACCTTCGGAATAGAGGCAAAGCCGATCAGCAACGGATAGGCGACGTCATAGGCGAGCCGTGATGAGCCGACGATGACGCCGAGCGCAACGCCAGCCAGGATGCCGAGCGCAAAGCCGACCAGCGTGGTGTAGAGCGTCTGCACAGTATGCGGCCACAGCGCCGGCATCCGCGTCACCAGCGTGACGATGATCTGGCTCGGCTTCGGCAGCACGATGTCGCTAATGTGGAAGGCCCAGCAGAAGGCTTCCCACAACACGAAGAAGCCGACGATGAACACCGCCGACCACAACCGGCGTCGCAATCCCTGCTCCATCACACCGTCTCCTTCACCGGCCGCGCCGAAATAATCAGTTCGCGCAGGCGCTGCGTCATCGATACGAACTCCGGCGTGTAGGACATGTCGATAGTGCGCGGCCGGGCGAACGGCACCGGCGCATCGTCGATGATCTGCCCGGGCCGCGAGCGCATCACGCAGATGCGCGTGGCGAGATAGCCGGCTTCCTTGAGATCGTGCGTGACCAGGACCACCGTGGGCTTCAGCTTCATCCACAGGGCCTGCATCACCGCCCACAGTTCCTCGCGCGTGAACTGATCGAGTGCGCCGAACGGCTCATCCAGCATCAGAAGCTGCGGCTCGTGGATCAGCGCCCTGCACAGCGAGGCGCGCTGCAGCATTCCGCCGGACAATTGCCATGGATGCTTGTCGCCGAAGCCGCCCAGGCCAACCTCCTTGAGCAGCGCCTCGGCGCGGTCGCGAAACTCGGTCTTCTTCTTGCTCTGGTATTGCTGGCGGAACGGCGGCACGATCTTCAGCGGCATCATGACGTTGTCGCGCACCGTGAGCCACGGCAGCATGGTCGGGTTCTGGAATGCCATTCCGACACGCACCGGCGCCGCACCGACCTCACGGCCGGCGACGTAGACATAGCCAGTGCTGGCGGTGATGAGGCCGGTGACCAGCTTGAGAATGGTGGACTTGCCGCAGCCCGACGGCCCGACCAGCGCGACGAAATCGCCTTCGTCGACGCGCAGACTGGTCTCGCCCAGCGCCACGATCTGCCGGTCGCCGCGCCCGTAGGTCAGCGTAGCTTTTTCCAACTCAACAAAGGTATGGCCGGTCCGCGGATGCGCTTCGACGTTCATGCCGTTCCCCTGCCCTATGGCCGTGTGATCGCGTGCATGCTGTGCTCGGCGTTCATCACGGCCGGTTCCGGCATATCCTGGATAGCGTGGACCGAACGGCCCCAACCCTTCGTCCCGCCGACGAGTTTGCGGTCCTTCATGACGAAGCGTCCGCGCACCAATGTGTGGATTGGCAACCCCTTCACGCGGTATCCATCCCACGGCGACACCTTGGACCGCGATTGCGTCTCGGCGTCGCGGATGGTGTGCTCGCGGCCCAGATCGACGATAGCGATGTCGGCATCCGAGCCCGGCAGCAGCGCACCCTTGCGAGGATAAAGCCCCCAGATGCGCGCGGGATTGTAAGCGCTCATACGCACGTAATCGGTAATGCTCATGCGTCCGGCATTTACCTGTGTGAGCATCAGCGGCATCTGCGTTTCGACGCCCGGGAAACCGCAATCGACGGTCCAGATGTCGTTGCGCGTCTTTTCCTCATAAGCATGCGGCGCGTGGTCGGTGGCGATGACGTCGATGGTGCCATCGATGAGCGCATCGAAGATCGGCTGCTGGTTCTGCTTCTCGCGTACCGGCGGGTTGACAGCGATGATGCCGGGCACCCTGTTGTAGTCGTCGGTCGACAGCAGCAGGTAATGCGGACAGGTCTCGCCGGTGATATCGACGCCTCGCGCCTTGGCTTCGCGCAACGGCCGCAATTCCTCGGCGGTCGAGATGTGCAGCACATGGATGCGTGCGCCAGTCCACTCGGCAAGGATCGCGGCGCGGCTTACCGCCTCGATCGCCACGACACTGGGCCGCGCCGCTAGATGCGCCCATTGGTCCTTCCTGCCGGCGGCCATCAAACGCTTCTGCCGACGTTCCATGATGTCGTTGTTCTCGGCATGCAGCGACACGCGCTTGCCAGTCGCGGCGGCGACCTCGAAACACTCCAGCGTCGCCCCGGTGTCGGGCGACGGGATCTTGCCGAAGGTATTGCCCATATAGAGCTTGAAGCCGATGACACCGCCCGCGATCAGTTCCGGCACGGTCGCAATCGTGTTGTCGCCGAGGAGGCCATAGAGGCCGAAGTCGATGTGCGCCTTCGAAGCGGCGATGGCGTGCTTGGCGGCGAGGATTTCGCCATTGGCGGTCGGCGGGATGGTGTTCGGCATATCGAACACGCAGGTGACACCGCCGAACGCCGCCGCCGCCGTACCGCTCTCCCAGTCCTCCTTGTGCGGATAGCCGGGATCGCGGAAATGCACATGGTCGTCGATGGCGCCGGGCAGGATGTGCATGCCGGCGGCATCGAACAGCTCCGCCGCGAGCGGCATGGCTTCGAGATCGCCGACCGCCAGCACTTTTCCGTCCTTGATCGCGATCGAACCCTCGAACACGCTGTCTGGCGTAACGATGCGGCCGTTGGCAACGACGAGATCAGCTTTGGTTGCGCTCATAGGGTCCTCACAATGCCGCCCAGCCGCCGTCGACCGGCAGATCCGCACCTGTGATCTGGCGCGACACATCGCTGGCGAGGAACAGGCACGCATTGGCGACGTCGGCATCCACGGTCACGCGGCGTAGCGCGTATTCTGCGGCGTGGCGCTCCATCGCCTCTTCAACGGTGATGTTCAGCTTCTTCGCCATGTCGGCGCAGACCTTGTCGCGAAAGCGCGGGCCGTCGACCATGCCCGGCGCGACGTAATTGACGTTGACGTTGTATTGCCCAACCTCGAGCGCGAAGCTCTTGGTGATGCCGCGCAGGCCCCATTTCGACGCCGAATACGACATGCGGCCGGCACGGCCGCGCATGCCGAAGGTGCCGCCGACATTGACGATCTTGCCGTAGCGTTGCGAGATCATGGTCGGGAGCACGCTGCGCATGGTGTGGAAGCAGCCGTTCATGTTGAGGGTGACGATCTCGTCGAACTCGCCGGGCGTGGTCTCGACGCCGGTCTTGCCAACCGGGCCGGAGCCTCCGGCGACATTGACGAGAATGTCGATGCGGTCGCCATAGGCTGCCTTGGTCCTTTCGGCCGCCGTCTCGCACTGCTTGGCGTCGGTGAGATCGCAAGGAACGATGATCGCCTCGCCACCTGTCTGGCGCACCTCGGCGGCGACCGGCTCGATCGCGGCCACGTCACGCCCGATCAGCGAGAGCCTGGCGCCTTCCGCGGCAAAGGCTTTGGTCACGGCGGCGCCCATGCCCTTGGCGGGCCCGGTGATCATGGCGACGCGGCCGGCTAACTTCAGGTCCATCGTAACACCCGGAATTGCAGCGACTGGCGAAGAGAGAAAGACCGGCCGTCCCCCGCCCCACCGGAGAACGGCCGGGGCCATGCGTCTAGAACAGCTTTTTCGGCAGTTCCGACGCCGGCGGCATAAATTTGTCGGTGTAGATCTCGTCCACCGTCGGCGTACGCGGCAGGCCGTTGGCCTCGACGAGAATGTCGATCGACTTCTTCAGGCGCTCCTTGTCGACATTGCCGAGGCCGATCTTGGCGATTTCCGGCGAGTTCATCTCGTCGTGCAAGGTCGCCATGAAGCGGTCCTTCTCGACGTCCGGCTTGATCAGCGGCTCGCGCTTGACCACCGCGGCGATCGCGGCGTCCGGATCCTTCAGCGAATCCTCAAGCCCGTGGTTGATGGCTTCGATCAGGCCCTTGACGACTTCCGGCTTCTCGGCGGCGAGCTTCTTCGAGACGATGATGGCGTTGGAATAGAGGTCCATGCCGTAATCGCCGTAATTGATGTAGCGGATGTCCTTGTCGGCCACGCCCATCAGCTTCGCGGAGAAGCGGATGGTGTTGACGTAGCCGAACACGCCATCCACCTGCTTGTTCATCAGCATCTGTTCGCGCAGGTTCGGCTGCATGTTGGTGGTGGTCACCTTGGTGCAGTCGATCTTGGTGATCTTGCACAGCGCCGGGAACAGCTTCAGCGCACCATCGCCAGCCGCGCCGCCGATGGTCTTGCCTTCGAAATCCTTCGGCGTCTTGATCGGGCTGTCGGCGCGCACCGCCACGGTGAACGGCGGCTGGTTGTACATGACGTACACCGCGATCGGCGCTTCGGCCGGCTTGGTCGCGGCGAACTGGATCAGGGCATTGATGTCGCCGAAGCCGACGTCATAGGTGCCGTTGGCGACCAGCGGGATCGGCGCGCCGGAGCCGTTGCCCTGGTCCATCTGGATGTCGATACCGGCCTTCTTGAAGTAGCCGCGGTCCTCAGCGAGGAAGAACCAGCCCTGCGGGCCCTGGTATTTCCAGTTCAGCACCATCTTCAGCTTGGTGTCGGCGGCGGTAGCCGGCGATAGCAGCGGTGTGGCCAGCCCGATCACCGCGGTGGCGGCGATCAGGAACGAGCGGGTCGAAAACGTCATCTTCGGACTCCTGTCAGGACGTTGTGCGTGTCTGACGCGGGGTCGGTTCCGGCCAACCGTCCGCGGCGATGGGCGATTCCATGCAAGTGCGGTGCCGAAACCTAGCCCGGGACAGCGTTGCCAACTGCCGCTGATTTTTTGCTAGAGTGGTGCCGAAAAGGCATCACTCACGGCGGCCCCGCCGCCGCCCATCCCCGCTCCGATCCTCTGCACGGGCACTAAGCCGCATGAAACATTTGAGGATTCTCGACTACGTCGATGAGGTCGCCCGCTCCCGCTCGATCCGCAAAGCCGCCGAGCAGCTCAACGTCACTGCCTCTGCGGTGAACCGCCGCATCGCCGATCTCGAGGAGGAGCTTGGCGCCACCTTGTTCGAGCGCCAGCCGCGGGGCGTCCGCCTGACCGCTGCCGGCGAGGTCTTCGTCAACTACCTGCGCAAGCAGGGCGGCGAAGTCGAACGCATGAAGTCGCAGATCGAGGACCTGAAGGGCCTGCGCCGGGGCACGGTGCGGCTCGCTTGCAGTCAGGCGCTGGCGCTCGACTTCCTGCCGCGGGCGATTGCCGACTTCCGCAAAACCCATCCGAAAGTCGAATTCGACATCAAGGTGGTCGATCACGAATACGCCATGACGGCGTTGTCGGCGTTCGAGGTCGACCTCGTGCTGGTGTTCCGGCCGCCTTATCTCGCTAACTTTCAGCCGCTGATGATCGTCGAGCAGAGCCTGGTGGCGGTGATGGCGAAGAGCCATCCTTTGGCGAAGAAACCTAAAGTGCGGCTGCGCGATTGCGCCAATTACCCGGTCGCACTGCCGGAGCGTTCAATCGGCGGCCGCCAACTGCTGGAAGATGTCGTCGCCCGCAGCGGACTGGCTTTCAATATCGCCGTCGAATCCAACTCATTCGAAATGCTCCGCGGCATGGTCATTCACGCCGGTCTGATCTCGTTCCAGATCGGCATCGGCACCATGCCGGAAGGCAACAAGCTCGGTCTCGTGACGCGCGAAATCGACGGCCGGGACATTCCTTCCGGCAAACTTGTCTTCGGACAGTTACGCGAACGTAATCTTCCGGTCGCCACCGCCATATTCGCGGAACATATAAACAAGCGCCTCGCCGCCCTGGTTAAGGTTGTTTGATCGCATCACCGATGCGCGCCGGGCAGCCTTGCAAGATGGCAGTTGCAGACCGGAAAAAAAGCGCTATATTTTTCTTTTAAGGGACGACCTCGGCGACCGGATTGTGCAGTACCAGATTGCTCCATCCGGCGGAAAGCGAGGCGGCCTTTAAAACCGAGTAACAATGTCGTGCGATGGCCCGTCTTCAAGGCGGGCCTTGTCCATTTGGATTCGAACTCGTACCGGATCTGAATTCGTTGGACGCAGCAGGAGCCAACTTCGGTTTTACTCATGACCCGTTCGAACCGACCCGACCACATTCGCCTCACGTCTCATCCGACGCCGGGCGGCAAGCCGCGCTTCCCGATTCATTGGGGCGCGCCGACGGCGCGCGAGCGCGGCCCGATCATCGGCACCGTGTCACGTCCCGCAGACCGAAACGTCATCGGCACGCATGGCGGCTCATATTCGGTGTATCGCGCGTTGGCCGTGTCTGCCGGCGCGCTCGACCCGATCCGCCGCCCCGACTTGACCAACACCTATCCGGCGGAAGACATCGGCCCGTTCGGACAATGGGGCGAACCGAAGCGCATCGTTTCGCTCGATCCGTGGGGTCATCGCGTCGCCTCCGATTTCAAGGACGAGATCGCGGAAGGCACCGATATTCGCCCAAGCATCGCCATCACCAAAGCGCGTCTCGATCTCATCGAGTTGCAGGACGCGATCCGCGCCGGCCGTCTCAAGATCGACGGAGACCTGGTGCATAAGAACGGCAGCGTCAGCGTCACGAAGATCGCGGTCGACCCGGTGTGGCATCTGCCTGGCGTCGCCGAGCGCTTCGGCACGTCGGAAAGCGCGCTGCGACGCGTTCTATTCGAGCAGACAGCAGGCATGTTTCCCGAACTCGTCACCCGCCCGGATTTGCAGGTGTTCCTGCCGCCCATCGGCGGCATCACGGTCTATCTGTTTGGCGACGTCTCCAAGCTCAACAAGCCGGCGACCAGGATCACCTGCCGTGTGCACGACGAATGCAACGGCTCGGACGTGTTCGGCTCGGACATCTGTACCTGCCGGCCTTACCTCATCCACGGTATTGAGGAATGCGTGCGCGGCGGCCAGGAAGGCGGCCTCGGCGTCATCGTCTATAACCGCAAAGAAGGCCGCGCCCTCGGCGAGGTCACCAAGTTCCTGGTCTACAATGCGCGCAAGCGTCAAGAAGGCGGCGACGCCGCGGCTGCCTATTTCGAGCGCACCGAATGCGTTGCCGGGGTGCAGGACGCCCGCTTCCAGCAATTGATGCCGGACGTGATCCATTGGCTTGGTCTCAAGCGGCTCGACCGGTTCATCTCGATGAGCGACATGAAGCATGATGCGCTGGTGTCGCAAGGCGTAGATATCGTTGAGCGCGTAGCGATCCCGGACGACATGATACCGGCCGACGCCCACGTCGAGATCGCGGCGAAGAAGGCCGCCGGGTATTTCACGCCCGACGCAGTGAAACCCGACGACCTGACCGGCACCGTCGGCCGCGATCTCAACAAGTATTGAGCGCGCCCTCCCTCCCGAAGTGTGATGCCAGCCCGATGAAGTCGGATACCGCTGCCGCTTTCTCTCTGCTGACCGCCGACGCGGTGCGCTCCCGCGCTCACCGCTTGCTCGCCCTCGGGCTGGAAGGACGGCTGCCGCATTTCCAGATCGAGATCAAAAAGCTCGGTGCGGTCGCAGACCGAGTGATCGCCGTGACGCGAGCGGCCTATCCGGCCCTCGATGTGCCCTTCCATTCGCGCTGGCGGCATTTCGTGCACAAGGGCGTGGACCGCTTCGCGGCGCTGGCGGCAAAGGCGACGTGGAAAGACCCGGCGGCACGGGCGCGCGCCGAATTCGACCTTGCCATCGTCAGTGTCTTTCTCGATGCCGGGGCCGGCGCGCAGTGGCGCTACACCGATCCGAAGACCGGCGAACGTATCGGCCGTTCCGAAGGCTTGGCCCTCGCCAGCCTCGACATGTTCGCGGCCGGCGCCTTCTCGGCCGATGAGCGAGATCCGCTGCGCGTCGACGCGACGAAATTCGCACAACTGAGCCCCGACGACCTGGCCCGCGGTTTTCAGGTCACTGCCGACAACCCCCTGGTCGGCCTCGATGGCCGCGCCGCATTGCTGCGGCGGCTTGGCGACCTTCTCGCCTGGAAGCCCGATGTGTTCGCGAAACAGGACGCCGCGCGGCCGGGCGGTCTATTCGACTATCTCGTCGACGCGCACGGCAAGGCGATCGCCGCGCCGGATATCCTCGCCGCCCTGCTCCGCGAGCTCGGCCCGATCTGGCCGTCGCGGCTGTCGCTCGGTGGCGTCGCGCTGGGGGATTGCTGGAAACATCGGTCGCTTGTCACCGACGATGCCACCTCCGGCCTGGTACCGCTGCACAAGCTGTCGCAGTGGTTGTCTTATTCGTTGATCGAGCCGTTGCAGCGCGCCGGCTTCACCGTGAGCGACATCGACGGCCTCACCGGCCTCGCCGAATATCGCAACGGCGGCCTGTTCGTCGACGCATCCGTACTGAACCTGCACGATCCGCTGCAAATCCTTCAGGCCCACGACGTGGCGTCCGAGCTGGTGGTGGAATGGCGCAGCCTCACCGTGGCGTTGCTCGACCGGCTCGCCGACGTCATCCGCGGTCGGTTCGGCATGAACGCCGAGACTCTTCCGCTCGCCCGTATTCTCGAAGGCGGCACCTGGGCCGCCGGCCGCGCCATCGCGATGGAAAAGCGCGAAGGTGGCACGCCACCGATCACCGTCGTCAGCGACGGCACAGTTTTCTAGGGGGGCTTAATATGGAAGGCGTCACCATCGTCGATCATCCGCTGGTGCAGCACAAGCTTACACTGCTGCGCGACAAAGAGCGTTCGACCAAGTCGTTTCGCGAGCTCCTGGGTGAGATCGGCATGCTGTTGTGCTACGAGGTGACGCGCGATTTGCCGCTCGAAATGACGGAAATCGAGACACCGATCGCACGAATGAAGTCGCCAGTACTGGCCGGCAAGAAGTTGGTTTTCGCGCCGATCCTGCGCGCCGGCTTGACCTTCGTCGAGGGCATGCTCGACCTCGTGCCGGCGGCACGCGTCGCCCATATCGGCATGTACCGCGATCCGGAGACGCATTCGGCGGTGGAGTACTTTTTCAAGGCGCCGAGCGATCTCGAGGAGCGCCTCGTCATCGTCGTCGCGCCGATCCTCGCCACAGCCAACACCGTGGTGGCGGCCATCGACCGATTGAAGGAACGCGGCGCCAGGGAAATCCGCCTGGTATGCATGGTCAGCGCACCGGAAGGCATGGAGCGCGTGCGAGGCATCCATCCCGACGTACGGGTGTGGACGGCGGCGATCGACGACGGCCTCAACGACGAAGCCTTCATCGTGCCGGGCTTGGGCGACGCTGGCGACCGCGCCTACGGCACCCGCTGAAATTCGCACCGCGTTTCGAACGGTCCCATTCTTGCGGCGACCTGCCGCAACACGAATAACTCTTCATAGCCCGGCCTTCGCTTGATGCATGGCCCCGCGGTCGAGCCTTCTCTATTTCAAGAACCCGACCATCCGCGGCAGCCACAACGTCAATTCCGGGATAAATGTGACGGCCACGAGTGAGGCCAGCAACGGGATAAGCCACGGTATGATCGCCATGGTCGTTTGCTCGATCGACAATTTGGCAATCCGCGACAGTACGAACAGCACCATGCCGAGCGGCGGATGTAGCAGGCCGATCATGAGGTTCAATGTCATCATCACGCCGAAATGAACCGGATCGATCCCGACTTTCAAAATCACCGGCATCAGGACCGGCACGAGTATGCTGATTGAGGCAATGGGCTCGAGGAAACAGCCCACGATCAGCAGCAGGATGTTCGACAGCAAGAGAATGATGTGGCGGTTGTCGGTCAACGCCAGCAACGATGCCGTCATTTGCTCGGTGAGTTGGGTTGTCGTCAGAACCCAGCCGAAAAGCGAGGCCGCGCCGACGATGAGCAACACGCCCGCCGTAGTCTCGACGGTGTCCATCGTCACTTTGTAGAACATCTTCCATGACAGCGACTTGTAGACCAACAGGCCGAGCAGGATGGCCCAGCTGCAAGCCGCGATCGCCGCTTCCGTCGGCGTAAACCAGCCGAAGGTCATGCCGCCGACGATCAAGGCCGGTGTCATCAGCGCGGGCGCCGCGGCAATGAAAGTGATGCCGAGCGTGCGCCAGCGGAACGCCTGGTCGCGGCCCATGCCGTATCTGCGCGCGCAGTAATAGACGTAGCCCATCATGAACGCGGTCATCACCAGCCCAGGGATAATGCCTCCGAGAAACAGCGCGCCGATAGAGACATTGCCCATCATGCCGTAGATGACGAAAGGCAACGACGGCGGGATGATCGGGCCAAGGGTCGAGGACGCTGCGGTCACGCCGACCGAAAACTCGGTCGAATAGCCATGGTCTTTCATGGCCTTGATCTCGATGGTACCAAGGCCGGCAGCGTCGGCGATCGCCGTGCCGGACATGCCGGCGAAGATCACCGAGCCAATGATGTTGACATGCGCCAGTCCGCCACGCGTCCAGCCGGCCAGCGCCACTGCGAAGTCATAGATGCGGTTGGTAATGCCGGCCGAGTTCATCAGATTGCCGGCGAGAATGAAGAACGGCACCGCGAGCAGCGGGAAGCTGTCAATGCCGCCTGCCATGCGATGTAGGATCACGAAATCCGGCAGGCCGGCGATAAAGTGCGTGTAGACATAGGAAGAAGCGGCGAGCGCAATGAAGACCGGCACGCCGGCAATGAGCACCGCGATGAACAACAGAGCGACGATAACCATGTGAGGCTTCCCTGCGCTCAGTCGGCGGCGATGATGTCGGTGAGGTCGTGCGGCTTCTTCCAGCCGATGCGTGCGTTGCGCCACACATTGATCACCTGGCGAAACAGCATCAGGAAGCAGCCGAGAGAGACGCCGGCATAAACCCAGCTCATCGACAGGTCGAACACCGTCATGCGCTGGATGCCCATGCGCTCGGTGATAGTCACCGAGATGTAGGCGAGGAATGCAAGGAAGGCCAACTTGATGACGTCGACGGCGGCAAGCAGAACCTGCCGCGGCAACCCGGGCTTCATCACGTTCGACAAGAGCTCGACCGCGATATGGGTGTTGCGCCGCGTTACCATGGCGCCGCCGATGAACACGACCCACATCAGGCCGTAGCGAGCAATTTCCTCAGTCCAGGACAGGCTGTCATTGAGGATGTAACGGGTGAAGAACTGGAGAAAGACGATGAAGGCGAGGCTCCAGAAAATGACGAAGGCCAGCCAATCTTCCGGATAGCGTTCGATAACAACCTCGGCGTCCTCGGCGACGATGAGGTGAACGTCGTCGGCCGGTATCTTGTTGTTGGCTTCAGGCATGGTTCGATCCAGCGGCTCAGCCCTCCCCGGCCGCTGTGGCGGGGAAGCAGGCGCGTGCGAAATGAGAACGCCGCCATCGCCGTCCGTAGCCCGGCGATGGCGGCCGCTGGTGCGATTACTTGAGCGCCTGAAGCGCGTCGTACTCGGCCTTGGTCCAACCGGCGCCCGCCGAGGTATCGTTATGCAGCGGGATCGCGGCCGCGCGGAACGCGGCACGATCCGGCTCGATCACGGTCTTGCCCATCTTGCGAAACTCATCCGCCAGCTTCAGTTCCGACGTGTGAATCTGATCGGTCACGTTGGCGGCCGCCTGCTTGAGCACGTCCTCGAACGCCTTCTTGTCGGCGTCCGACATCTTCGCCCAGACATGGCCGCCAACGATGGTGACCAGCGACTCGGTGATATGGCCGGTCAGGATGATGTGCGACTGCACTTCATAGAATTTCTTCGCCATGATGGTGGGCAACGGGTTTTCCTGGCCGTCGACGGTGCCCTGCTGCAGGGCGAGATAGACTTCGGCGAAAGCGATCGGCGTGGCGTTGGCGCCAACCGATTTGGTGAACATCAAGAACAGCGGCGCAGGCGGCACGCGCAGCTTCATGCCTTTCATGTCTTCGGGCTTGTTGATCGCCTTGTTGGCGGTCACGTGGCGCTGGCCGTAATAATTAAGCGCCATGATCTTGTGCTTGGTCTTGTCCTCGTAGCCCTTGGCGATGTCGCGGAAGAGCTGGCTGTCGCGGTACGCGATGAAATGATTGAAGTCGCGCAGCACGTAAGGCGCGTTGGTGATCGACAGCGGCTTGTGGATCGAGCCGGCGAAGGCGACGCCCGTGTAGATGATATCGACGGTGCCGAGGCTGAGGCCTTCGTTGATCTGGTTTTCGTTGCCGAGTTGCGAGGCCGGGAACACGCCGATCTCGTAGCGGCCATTGGTCCGCTTCTTGATCTCTTCAGCCGCCCACAGCGCCTGGGTGTGATACGGCTCTGAGGTTTCGTAGACGTGAGCCCATTTCAGCTTGGTCTGGGCGGCGGCGGGGCCGGCCCATCCAGCGAGCGCAAGGGCAATCGCCGCGCCCATGACAAGGCGCGCTTGGAGTTTAGACATGTCGCTCCCTCCCCTAGGGGTGTTGGATGCGGGTCTTGTGAAGCCCGCTTTCTTATGAGGCGCGCCGCCCGAACCGGCTCCGGTTCGGTTGAGTTCGAGCCGCCCGCTGACTAACATGTTACTATGCCGGACCGCAGGCGCAAGCACCCATATGGCTTTCTACCCGTCCTCGATCGCCACGAGCGGGGCGGCACGGTGCAGCGCATCCAGGACGCCATCCGCGAAGCCATCGTCAGGCTGGACTTTCAGCCCGGCGAGGCGATCGACAAAGCGGCGCTCTGCGCGCGGTTCAAAGCATCCCGCTTCCCGGTCTCCGAGGCCTTGGGCAAGCTTGCCGAGGAAGGCTTTATCAACGTATTGCCGCAACGTGGCACGCTGGTGTCGCGAATTGACCTCGCCGACTGCCGGCAAGCCATGTTCATACGCCGCGCCTTGGAATGTGAAGCCATGCGGTTCATCGCGCCCCGCATTTCCGACGACCTGCTCGAGGCGTTGCGCAAGAACCTCGCCGCGCAACAGCGCGCGATGGCGACCGACGACCGCGATAGCTTCCACGCCCTCGACCTCGCCTTTCATGCTCTGTTGCTCGACGTGCTCGGCTACGAACGGGTTGTGTCATCGGTCGATGCCGCGCGCGCCAACCTCGACCGGATGCGGCTGTTCATGTGTACGCCGACCCGGCAGAGCGCGACCTACGCCGAACATGAGCAAATCCTCGCCGCTCTGAGCGCGCGGCGACCGGAAGACGCCGCGCGCGCCATGCAACTTCACCTCAATGCCGTGATGACTGAGCTTGAGGACGTTGCGGAGGCGCACCCCAATTCGGTCACGACCGGCAGCGGCGCAAATTAGTTCTATTTGTTTCTACTCACTCTATTTGTTCTGAACGCTGCCCAATTAGTGCAGCAATGCTGACCTATCTGCGTGACACATCGGGTGCGCAAACAATAGCAAACGCATACAAACAGCTTGCTGCATGCTTGCTGCGTTGCGAAGCGGCGCACATTAATTTTCGGACATTCGGGGCGCGGCCAATCTTATTCGCTTTGCCTTGCAAAAATACCGCGTTATCTTTTTCACAAGGCAGAAAACAAAAACGAGCCTTATTGGGAGGGAAATGACATGAGTTCTTTGTCACGTCGTTCGGTATTGAAGACCGCCGCGTTGGGTTCTGCCGCGGCAGTTGCTTCGCCATATGTTAGCGGTGCTTATGCGGCCGGTACCCTGACGCTCGGGTGCTGGGATCACTGGGTTCCCGGCGCCAACAAAGCGCTCGACAAACTTGCGCAGGACTGGGGCGAGAAGAACAAAGTCGAAGTCAAGATCGACTACATCACGTCGCAGGGCGAGAAGGACAAGCTGACCGCGGCCGCCGAGGCGCAGGCTGGCACCGGCCACGACATCA
Organism: Pseudolabrys sp. Root1462; assembly: GCF_001426945.1. GTDB lineage: Bacteria > Pseudomonadota > Alphaproteobacteria > Rhizobiales > Xanthobacteraceae > Pseudolabrys. The sequence goes on from NZ_LMFS01000001.1 coordinate 2,642,790, forward strand.
TGTCCCATCGTGACTGGAACATCCGTATTCACCAGGACAAGCTTGAACCCCTCGATGATCTCGTCAACGGCCTGATCAAGCAGTACGGCCCGATCAGCCCCGTTGCCGAATATCTCGCCAAGATCAAGGGTACCTGGCGCGGCGTTCCGACTACGGTCGGCAGCCAGGTGAAGCCGTGCTGCTCGCGCTTCGACCTGTACAAGGAACATGCCGGCATTGACGTGCGCGACATGTTCCCGGCCGATGAAAAGAAGTGGGACAAGGCCAAGGTCGATTCTTGGACCTGGGATAAATACGTCGAGTCGGCGCAAAAGCTGCACAAGGCCGGTTTCCCGGTCGGTCTGCCGCTCGGTCAGACCTCCGACGCCGTCGACTGGGTCGGCGGTCTGTTCAACGCCTATGGCGTCGTGATGGTGGATGCCAAGGACAACATCAAGATCAACTCCGACGAGACGCGCCAGGCGATGGAAATCGCCCGCAAGATCACGGAGTCGATGTCACCGGACGTGTTCGCCTGGGACGATGCCGGCAATAACCGCTGGCTGATCTCCGGCAAGGGCGCCGGCATCATGAACCCGCCGAGCGCCTGGGCCGTCGCGAAGCGCGATAATCCAAAGGTCGCCGAGCAATGCTGGACCCATCCGGTGCCGCGCGGCCCCAAGGGTCGGTTCGTCGGTCAGTTGCCACAGTTCTACGGCGTGTGGCAATTCTCCAAGAACAAGCAGGCTGCCAAGGACTTCCTCACCTACATCTCGCAGAAGGAAGCGGTCGCCAGCCTAGTCGAAGCTTCGGTCGGCTACGACTTGCCTTCGTTCAAGTCGATGTACGACCTCAAGACCTGGAACGAGGTCGAGCCGCCGAAGGGCACCGTTTACGGTTATCCGCCGCGCGGCGACGAGCAGACCTCGATCGTCGGTGCTCCGGCCCGCTCGGAAGTTGGCGCCCAGATTTACAACCAGGCGATCAACACCGTCATGATCTCCAAGTTCACGCAGGGTAAGGAAAAGCTCGACGACGTGATCAAGTGGGCGGAAAACGAGCTGCAAGGCACCTTGCGCGCCTAGCGTTCGGCTTTCGACGCAAACAAGCAGCGGGCATGCCGGCCGGCGTGCCCGCTGACAAGAAAAGCCAAAAACAGGACCGCATCCTATGGCCGATACCGTTCAGACGTGGGGGTCTACGGTTCCGGATAAAGCGGCGGCGAAACCAAACAAGATGCAAAAGTTCTTGCGGCAACGCTCGACGATTGCATTTCTTATGTGTTTGCCGCTGATTTTGATCATCATCTGTCTGGTGATCTATCCGGCGTTCTATTCGATTTACCTGTCGATGCTGAACAAGTCGCAGACGCGCTTCATCGGCCTTGGCAATTTTGCCTTCCTGATATCGCGTGACACATTCTGGCAGGTCGTCGCCCAATCGACGATTTTCGCGCTTAGCGCGGTGTTCTTCAAAGCGCTGATCGGCCTGATCACCGCGCACCTCGTCAACAACCTGCCCGTCAAGGGTCAGCGCAAGTGGCGCGGCATGTTGCTGGTGCCGTGGGTCATCCCGCTGGCGCTGTCGACGCTTGGCTGGTGGTGGATGTTCGATCCCACCAACTCGGCGTTCAACTACACACTGCGCAGCCTCGGCTTCGAGGGCATCCCGTGGCTGAGCGATCCGTACTGGGCCCGCTTCTCGGTGATCCTGGTCAACGTGTGGTACGGCGCGCCATTCTTCCTGATCATGTATCTGGCCGCGCTCAAATCGGTGCCCGAACAGCTTTACGAAGCCGCCTCGATCGACGGCGCCAGCGCCTGGCAGAAGTTCATTCACATCACCCTGCCGATGATGCGCAACATCATTGCCATCACCGTGCTGTTTTCGCTGATCGTGACCTTCGCGAATTTCGACATCGTCCAGATCATGACGGCCGGCGGGCCGCGCAACATGACGCATATGTTTGCGACCTATTCCTTCCTGCTCGGCATTCGCTCGGGCGACCTGCCGCTCGGGGCTGCGACCTCGCTGTTCATGTTCCCGATCCTCGGCATCGCAGCGGTCTTCATTCTGCGGGGCGTCCGCAAGCGCGGGAGAGAAATCGGATGAGCACCATCACCGCTTCAGTGCCCGCCACGAAGCCAATGAGGACCGGCGCCAGCCTGCGCCGCAGCCGCCGCTGGGCTTTGTTCGCGTCCTATTTCTTCCTGATCCTGTTCGCCATCTTCTTCCTCGCGCCGCCCTATTACATGGTGGTGACGGCGCTGAAGACCGATGGTGAGATGGCGAAACTCGCAACCAATCCATGGTTCATCTATGACGGCGTGACGCTCGATCAGTTCAGGATCCTGCTCTACAACACGGACTTCCTGATCTTCTTCAAGAACACGATCATCGTCACGGTCTGCGTCGTCGCGATCACGATGGTCGTAAGCGTGCTTGCCGCCTTCGCTCTCGGACGCATGCGGTTCTGGGGATCGTCGATCCTCGCAACCGGCATCTTCCTCACCTACCTGGTGCCGGACACGCTGCTGTTCATTCCGATGTTCCAGATCGTCAAATCGATCGGCCTGCTCAACTCCTATTGGGGCATGGTGCTGGTCTATCCGACCCTGACGGTGCCCTTCTGCACCTGGATCATGATCGGCTACTTCCAGTCGATCCCGAAAGAACTCGACGAAGCAGCGCTCATCGACGGCGCCGGCCATATGCAGATGCTGTTCAAGATATTCATTCCGGTTGCGCTCCCGGGGATCATCGCCGCCATGATCTTCGCCTTTACCGTATCCTGGGCCGCTTTCGTCTATCCGATGGCGTTCCTCTATTCGTCGGACCAGCAGGTTCTGACTGTCGGCACGGTGACGAGCCTGATTCGCGGCGACGTCTACAAGTGGGGTATGCTGATGGCGGGCGCGTTGCTCGCAGCCGCGCCGCCGCTCGTGATCTACGCCTTCCTGATGGACTACTACATCGCCGGTCTGACGGCTGGCGCTACCAAAGGCTGACGATAGGCGCGGCGGACAGAACCACAACGAGAATAAGAACCGAAGGGAACTCTCTTATGGCTGATGTTGAACTGCGCAACGTGGTGAAGAAGTACGACGACGTCGTCGCTGTCGCGAGCATCAACCTCGACATCCCCAACCATGAGTTCGTGGTCCTGGTCGGCCCGTCGGGCTGCGGCAAAAGCACGACGTTGCGCATGATCGCCGGCCTCGAGGAAATCACCGGCGGCGAGATCACCATCGACGGCTCGGTCGTCAATGACCTGCCGCCGAAAGACCGCGACATCGCCATGGTGTTCCAGAACTACGCGCTCTATCCACACATGACGGTGGCCGAGAACATGTCGTTCGGCCTCAAGCTGCGTAAGTTTCCAAAGGCGGAGATCAAGGCCCGCGTCGACAACGCCGCGCGGATTCTCGATATTACCGAGCTTCTGGCGCGCCGGCCGAAGCAGCTGTCGGGCGGCCAACGCCAACGCGTCGCCATGGGCCGCGCCATCGTGCGCAATCCCAAGGTGTTCCTGTTCGACGAGCCACTGTCGAATCTGGACGCCAAATTGCGCGTGCAGATGCGCACCGAAATCAAGCGCGTCCACCAGAAGGTGAAGACCACCACTGTTTATGTGACGCATGATCAGGTGGAGGCCATGACGCTCGCCGACCGCGTCGTCGTCATGAACGCCGGCAGGATCGAGCAGATCGGCACGCCGAACGATCTCTATCACCACCCTGCGACCCGCTTCGTCGCCGGCTTTATCGGCTCACCGGCGATGAACTTCGTGCCGGCGACGCTGGAGAGCGTGGGTGACGGCCTGCGCGTGCGCTTATCCGACACCATCTCTTTCAACGTTCCGGAGAGCCGGGTGGCGCGTTACAAGCCACACGCCGGCAAGCAGGTCACCTTCGGTCTGCGTCCCGAACACATCACGGAAACACGCGGCCATCACAATGGCACGGGCCAGGAATTCACAGCCGTGCTCGATGTCGTCGAGCCGATGGGCATGGAGACCATGGTCTATTTCCGGATCAACGGGACCGAATTGTGCGGCCGGGTCGAGCCGACTGCCTCCGGCAACGCGGGCGAACAGATGCCGCTGCGCGCCAATCTCGACCAGATGCACCTGATCGACCCGGCGACCGGACTGGTGCTCTAGGACACGCTCGGCTTAACGACGATCACACGGCCCCGCTCGCGCGGGGCCGTCGCTTTTTAGCGGTCAGATTGGCGCGGAGCTTCTGCGACTTAGTCGCAGGAGCATTCATCGCGGTCGAAATACCGCCGCGATTGGGGTACATCTGCGCGCCACCGAGGTCGAGGCGTAACCACCTATGCAAAGCGAAAAAGAAGCCGTTGCTCTCAGTTCGATCTTTGCATCGGCCGGGTTAACCGTGGCCAAGGCCGCCGTCGGCTTTTCGACCGGCTCGCTGGCCATCTTGTCCGAGGCCGGCCATTCATTGATCGACTGCGGCGCTGCGATCATGACCTACCTTGCCGTGCGGATTTCCGGCAAGCCGGCCGATGAAGAGCACCATTACGGCCATGGCAAGGTCGAGAGCGTTTCCGCCCTCGGTGAAACCGCCCTGCTCTTCCTGCTTTCCGGCGTCGTCGTCTGGGAAGCGGTGATGCGACTCGTCAATCACGAGCCGCACAATGTCGTGGTCACGATATGGGCCTTCGGCGTGATCGTCGTGTCGATCGTGGTCGACTTCTTTCGCGCGCGGGCGCTGCGGCGTACCGCCGAAGCCACGCAAAGTCAGGCGCTGGAAGCCGACGCGCTGCATTTCTCGTCGGATCTGTGGGCGTCGATGGCCGTGCTGCTCGGCCTGATAGCCGTTTCTCTGGGCTACGCCTGGGCCGACTCGGCCGCAGCCATGATCGTTGCCGTCCTGGTCTGCGTTGCCGGTTGGCGATTGGGCCGCCGTACGATCGAGACGCTCACCGATACCGCCCCGGCCGGCGCCGCCGAAACCATCACTTCGATTGTCGAGAAGGTCCCGGGTGTCGTCGCACTCGAGAGAGTCCGGGCGCGCGGCGTCGGCGACAAGACCTTTATCGACGTGACGGTGGCGGTCAGCCGCGCTCTGCCGCTCGACCGTGTCGCCGAGATCAAGGGAGCGGTTGTCGCCGCCCTCGCCGACGGCATTCCCGGCGCGGACCCGCACGTCACTACCGATCCGGTCGCCATCGACGACGAGACCGTGGTCGACCGCGTCATGGTGATCGCGCGCAACCGCGTGCTGGCGGTGCATCACGTCATGGTGCATTCCATCCAGGAGCGGCTCGCCATCTCACTCGATCTGGAGGTCGATGGCCGGCTGTCGCTCGGCGCGGCGCATGAGATTGCCGACGGCCTGGAAGCCGCCATCGCCGCCGAACTTGGCGCCGGCGTCGAAGTCGAGACCCATATCGAGCCGCTGCAGGCTGTCGATGCTCATGGCCGCGAGGCTCCGGTCGAGCGGGTCGGCGCCGTCACCGCGATGCTGCGCGAACTGGCGGCGCAGGACCGAGCCCTGCGCAACATCCACGACGTGCGCGTGCGGGAAACCGATGCCGGCGAGATTGTCAATTTCCACTGCCACGCCGATCCCGAGCTGACGGTGCAGGCCGTGCATGAAAAGGTCGATGCGCTGGAGCGGGCGCTGAAGGAGCGCTCGTCGCTGATCAAGCGTGTGATCGGCCACGCCGAGCCGATGCGCTGACCGCGATCAATCGTAGGCCAGGCGGCCGCGCCCGGTCCAACGCTGGACCAGGCCGCCCTCCGCGATCCGGTTGAACGCCTGCCGCGCCGGCAGCTCGATGAAGCGGTGGCTGGCGGCGGCGATAACGATGACCGCCAGGACGAAGTCCACCAGGATGAGATCCGCCGACCCCAGCCAGGGCCGGGCGCCGGATATGCCGAACGCCTTCGTCTCATACCCTTCGGTCCACAGGCCATAGCAGAGCATGACCAGCAGCGGCATATGGATCATATAGATGGAGAACGAGTAGCGCCCCAGTGCCTTGAATGGCCGCGCCTTCAGCAGCAGCGACAGAAGCCCATGCTCGCCTGCGAAGACGACGACCGCCGCGCCGAACACAAGCGGCGCGGCAAGGCTGAGCACCGAGACGGCGTCGGCGCCGTCGCTGGCATTGATGACGAAACCGATGACGAGCGCCGCCGCCCCCGCTTCCCACAGCGTCGCTCTCGCTAGGCTGCGCTCGCCGCTGATTTCATAGACGTGATAGGCGACGACGCCGCCGAAGAAGCTCGCGATGCAGCGAATGAAGCCGTAATCCCATGTCGCGTTCATGAGAGCGGGCGCCCACCAATAGCCAAGCATCAGGGCCGCCATTGATAGCACCAGGCCCGCCAGCATCAGGCGGCGGCTGGCGATGACGAGCAGCATCGCGAACAGGAGATACACATAGAACTCGGCGCCGATGCTCCAGGCGGGCCCATTCCAGACCGTGCCTTGCGGCGTCAGCCCCATGGCGTTGAGCAGCAGAAAGCTCGGCAACAAGGCGTCCAGCGAATAGGCGCCGCCGTTCGGCGTGATCGACAGCACCGCGGGGTGCGGCAGGCGGTCGATCCAGGCGACCGCGGCCACGAAGCCGCCAAGAACCACGGCATGCAACGGCCACACGCGTCCAAAACGCCGGATGGCAAAGCGCTTGATATCGCCAAGGCCGGCTATTTTTCCACGATAACTGTGGCAGAGAACGAAGCCGCTGAGCACGAAGAAAAAGTCGACGAACAGATAGCCGTTGCGAATGAAGAGCGATCGTTCGAGCGAACTCGGCACCATCGCGACGAAATGGAAGACCACCACGATGACAGCACAGATTCCGCGCCACGCATCGAGCGCTTCGAACCGCGACACTCGCATCCTGTCTCCCCACCGATGGCTGGCTTGACCCGAACCGCTACGGCGGCGGATCGTTCCGCAATCAAGTTGGGAATCTTTGTGACGACGAATCGGCCGCAGCGAGGCCGGTCACGGCCTGACGCCGCGGGGGCGGACGCCACAATAACGGCTTCTCAACGCATCGACCGCCAATGACACCCGCCAAGGTAGCGGCTAGAGTGGTGCGGCAACCAGCCATCAGAGGAAATGCCATGCTGCGCTCCGTGAGAATCGTCGCTTTCGCCGCCGTGATCGCCTGTGCCGCCTGCCCCGCCGCCTTCGGGCAAAGCTCGCCGTCACGGCTCGACACCATCGTCAGCAAGGGCACGCTGCGCGTCGGCATGACCGGCGACTACCGGCCCTTCACCTTCCTCAGCAAGGAAACCTCGAAGTTCGAGGGCTTCGACGTCGACATGGCCGAAGCGCTGGGCAAAGCCCTCGGCGTCAAGGTCGAGTTCGTGCATACGAGCTGGCCGACCCTGATGGCGGATTTCGAGGCCGACAAGTTCGACATCGCTACCGGCGGCGTCTCGATCACGCTCGACCGGCAGAAGAAGGGCTACTTCTCGACGCCGATCATGCGCGAAGGCAAGACGCCGATCGCGCGCTGCGGCGACGTGGCGAAATTCCAGACCATCGCCGATATCGACAAGGCCGGCGTCCACGTCATCGTCAATCCCGGCGGCACCAATGAGCGCTTCGCCCGCGCCAACCTCAAGAGCGCGCAGATCGAAGTCTACAAGGACAACGTCACGATCTTCGACCAGATCGCCGCGGGCAAGGCCGACCTGATGATGACGGATTCCTCGGAAACCCTGTTCCAGCAGAAGCTGCACGCCGGCGTGCTGTGCTCGGTACACCCGGACAAGCCGTTCGACTTCGCCGAGAAGGCGATCTGGATGCAGCGCGACCAGCCGCTCAAGGAATTCGTCGATCAGTGGCTGCACATCAGCCGCGAGACCGGCGACTTCAAGAAGATCTACGCCAAGTACTTCAACTGACCGGCGCTACGCGCCGCGCGCATCAGGGTATGAGGACGGCCGCCCCCTGCAGGCGGCCGTCGCGGAGATCGGCGAGCGCGTCGTTGGCCTGCGCCAGCGGATAGCGAGTCACCACGCAGCGCACGCCGGCCTTCGGCGCGATGTCGAGAAATTCGCGAGCGTCGTCGCGCGTCAGATTGGCGACCGACATCACCTGCCGCTCTTCCCACAGCAACGCATATGGGAAGCTTGGAATGTTCGACATGTGAATGCCGCCGCACACGACGCGGCCGCCTTTCTTCACCGCCTTCAGCGCCAGCGGCACCAGGCCGCCGACCGGCGCGAAGATGATGGCCGCATCGAGCGGCTGCGGCGGCGCCTCCTCCGACGCACCGGCCCACACCGCGCCGAGCGAGCGCGCGAAAGTCTGCGCCGCGTCGTCGAGCGCCCGCGTGAAAGCGTAAACCTGCTGGCCCTGCCAGGCCGCGACTTGCGCCAGGATATGCGCGGCGGCGCCAAAGCCGTAGAGACCGAGCGCCACGCCCTTCGCCTTCGTGCCGCCCATCGCCATGCGGTAGCTCCGCCAGCCGATCAGCCCGGCGCATAGCCACGGCGCGATCTCGGCGTCGTCGCCGCTATCGCCGAGCGGAAAGCAGTAGCGTGCATCGGCAATGGTGTGGCTGGCGAAGCCGCCGTCGCGGGTATAGCCGGTGAACAGCGGGGCATCGCACAGGTTCTCTTTGCCCGCCCGGCAATACGGGCAAACGCCGCAGGTCGCGCCCAGCCACGGCACGCCGACGCGCTCGCCGGGCGCAAAACCGGTGACGCCCGCGCCGATGGCCGCGACCCGGCCGACGATCTCGTGCCCCGGCACGATCGGCAATTTCGGACGCGTCAGATCGCCATCAACGACGTGCAGGTCGGTGCGGCAAACGCCACAGGCCGTGACAGCGATGAGAAGTTCGCCAGTTCCCGGATCAGGCATGGTGCTTTCGCGCATCCGGAGCGGAGTTCCTGGCCGGTCGAGGACCATAGCCCGCTGGTTCGTCATGGCGCGCCCTCGCCTGCTTCCCATCCGCGCCGGAACATCCTAGATCACTTGGATGCGCACCGACACCGCTCCACTCATCCGCCTCACCGACTACCGGCCGCCGGACTGGCTGGTGGAGACCGTCCACCTCGACGTCACCCTGCACCCGACGGAAACCCGCGTGCGGGCCAGTCTCGCGCTCATACCCAATCCCGCCGTGCCGCCGGCCCCGCTGGTGCTCGATGGCGACGGCCTGACGCTGGTGTCGCTGCGCCGCGACGGCGTCAGCCTGCCGGCCGACAGTTACATTGCGACACCCGACAAGCTCACGATCCCGCAACCGCCGAACCGCCCGTTCCGCCTCGACATTGAAACCGTGGTCGATCCGACCGCCAATACGCAATTGTCCGGATTGTATCGCTCGAGCGGCACCTGGTGCACGCAGTGCGAGGCCGAGGGCTTCCGCCGCATCACCTATTTCCCGGATCGCCCCGATGTGATGGCGGTCTATTCGACGCGCATCGAGGCCGACAAGAGCGAAGCGCCCGTGCTGCTCGCCAACGGCAACCTCATCGACAGCGGCGAATTGCCCGATAACCGGCATTTCGCGGTCTGGCACGACCCGCACAAGAAGCCTTCTTACCTGTTCGCCCTGGTTGGCGGCGACCTCGCCTCGATCGAGGACAAGTTCACCACGATGACCGGCCGCGACGTGACGCTGCGCATCTATGTCGAGCACGGCAAGGAAGATCGCGCCGACTATGCCATGGACGCGCTGAAGCGCTCGATGCGGTGGGATGAGGAAGCCTTCGGCCGCGAATACGATCTCGACATCTTCATGATCGTCGCCGTGTCCGACTTCAACATGGGCGCGATGGAGAACAAGGGCCTCAACGTCTTCAACGACAAATACGTGCTGGCCTCCGGCGAGACCGCGACCGATGGCGACTTCGCCGGCATCGAGAGCGTCATCGCCCACGAATACTTCCACAACTGGACCGGCAACCGCATCACCTGCCGCGACTGGTTCCAGCTCTGCCTCAAGGAAGGCCTGACCGTATTCCGCGATCAGGAATTCACCAGCGACATGCGCTCGCGGCCGGTCAAGCGCATTGCCGACGTGCGCACATTGCGCGCCGCGCAATTCGTCGAGGACTCCGGGCCGCTGGCGCATCCGGTGCGGCCGGCCGCTTACAAGGAGATCAACAACTTCTATACGGCGACGGTCTATGAAAAAGGCGCCGAGGTCGTGCGCATGATGCAGACCCTGATCGGCCGCGAGGCGTTCCGCGCCGGCATGGATATCTACTTCGCCCGCCATGACGGCGAAGCCGCCACCGTCGAACAGTTCATCCAGTGTTTCGCCGACGCCAGCGGCCGCGACATGACGCAGTTCATGCGCTGGTACGCGCAGGCCGGCACGCCCGAAGTCAACGTCAGGACGCAGTTCGACGCGGAAAGAGGCATTTACACCGTCACGCTCAAGCAATCGGTGCCGCCGACGCCGGGCCAAGCCACCAAAGCGCCGATGGTCATTCCGTTGCGCATGGGCCTCCTCGACAAGAACGGCCGCGAATTGCCGATCGTCCCGGTGGAAGGCGGCGCTATCCAGCGTGATGTGCTGGTGCTCGACAAAGCCGAACAGACCCTTACCTTCGGCGGCATGACGGAACGGCCGGTGCTGTCGATCAACCGCGCCTTCTCGGCGCCGATCAAGCTCGTTACCGATCTCACCAACGCCGATTTCGCGCTGCTGGCGCGTCACGACAGCGATCCGTTCAACCGCTGGCAGGCGCTGCAGACCACCGCCATCCGCTTGCTGACCGACAATGTCGCGCGGTTGCGCGCCGGCGGCATGCCGCGCGCCGACGACAACCTGATCGGCGCGCTCGGCGCCATTCTCAACGATGAAAGCCTTGAGCCCGCCTTTATTGCGCTGGCGCTGACGCCACCTGGCGAAGGCGACATTGCCCGCGAAATCGGCCGTGACATCGATCCGGATAAGATCCACCTCGCCCGGCAAGCCTTGCGCGAGGATATCGGCATCCGCCTCGGCGCCGACCTGTCGCTGACCTACGAGCGGCTGGCCTCGGCCGATCCCTACTCGCCGGATGCGGCATCCGCCGGCCGGCGCGCGCTGCGCAATGTGGCGCTCGACCTGTTGGCGGCAACCGGATCGTCGCCGGCGATCACGCGAGCCGCCGACCAATATGCCGACGCCGATAACATGACTGACCGCATGGCCGCTTTGGCGACGTTGGCGCAGCACGAGGTGCCGGAACGTGGCGAGGCGCTCGACGACTTCTACAAGCGCTACGCCGACAATGCCCTGGTCATCGACAAGTGGTTCTCGCTGCAAGCAGCGAGCCCGCACAAGTCGGCGCTCGACAAGGTGCGCGGGCTGACCGCGCATCCGGCCTTCTCGATGGGCAATCCGAACCGCGTCCGCGCGGTGATCGGCGCCTTCGCGCAAGGCAACCTGACGCAGTTCAACCGCGCCGACGGCGCCGGATATGCCTTCGTCGCCGACAGCATCCTCGCCATCGATCCGAAGAATCCGCAGCTCGCGGCGCGGCTCGCCACCTCGTTCCGCACCTGGCGCACGCTGGAATCCGGACGGCGCGCGCTGGCCGAAACGCAGTTGCGCCGCATCAAGGCGAGCCCGAACCTGTCGCGCGACCTCGCCGATATCGTTGAGCGCGCGCTCGGCTGATCGCGCGCCCCGGCAGGCCCTTGATCGGACTCACATTTCGGTGGGTAACGATTTTTAAATAATTGACTCCGGCGGACTCTCGACAAATCAGCCGCCATCGATTCCAATCGCCATACTGATTCGGTGCGATGTGCGGCGTCCGAACTCGGGGTGGCAGGGGAAATCGACAACGGAGGCCTTTTATGGCGCGCGCCCACGTGGCGAGTGCGTCCGCATCGAGCGATTCCATCAAGGGCCTCGCGCAATCGATCGCCAAACCGGCGTATCGACGCCTCCTGACAGCCGAGCCCTTGTTGCGCCGAGCGGTACCGGTGCTCATCATCGCGTTTCTCGTGACGATTTGCGTTGGCGCCGTGGTCCAGGTGCTCGATCAGCGCCGCCAGACCGTCGACATCGCCTTGCTGTCGATGGACGCCGCGGGTGACGTGGTCGCATCGCACCTGCAGCGCCTGCCGACGACTTCGCGCGACGCCGTCGAGCGCCCGCAACAACTGCTCTCCGCCGCCCTGCCCGATTGGGCCGCCAGCAATGGCCGCAGTTTTCTCCTTACCGACGCGCACGGCGTCATCACCGCCGCCATTCCCTCCACCGATCGCACCGTCGGCCGCCGTCTAATCGATCTGCTCGGAGTGACCCAGCCGCTCACCACCTTCGGCGCCGACGCCGGCGTCCTCGAGATCACCACGCCGGCCGGCGACCGCGCACTTGCCACCGTCCGCGCTTTGGGCGCGCCGTTCGGTCAACTCGCCGTCGTACAAACCCGTGACTCCGCCATACGCACCACCCGCTCGCTCACCACGCTGACGGTGACCCTGTCGGCGACAACCGGCTTCGTCGTCCTCATCCTCGGATTTGCCTTCCACTGGCAGGCCACACGCGCCCGCGAAGCCGACATGATCTACGAGACCGTGCGCTCGCGCATCGATACCGCGTTGAACCGTGGCCGCTGCGGCCTGTGGGACTGGGATCTTGCGCGCGGCCGTATCTTCTGGTCGCAATCGATGTTCGACATGCTCGGTCTCGAGGCCAAGGAAGAGCTGTTGTCGTTCGGCGATGTCAGCAAACTCGTCCACCCCGACGATGTGCAACTCTACGATCTGGCCCGCGACCTCGCCGAAGCGCGAGTCGCGACGATCGATCAGGCCTTTCGCATGCGTCATGCCGGCGGCCAGTGGATCTGGCTCCGCGCCCGCTGCGAACTGGTGCGCCAGCCCGGCGACCAGGGTCTGCACCTGATCGGCATCGCCGTCGACGTCACGGAACAGAAGAGCCTGGTCGAGAAGACCGCCGCCGCCGACCTGCGCCTGCGCGACGCCATCGAGACCATTCCCGAGGCCTTCGTGCTGTGGGATGCCGACAACCGGCTGGTGATGTGCAATTCGAACTTCCAGGATCTGCACACCCTGCCCGACGAAGCGATCGTCGCCGGCGCATCGTATGAATCGGTGGTCTCGCAAGGCCGCGAACCCGTCGTGCGCCGCACCGTGAGCGGCAGCGGCCCGACCAAGCCGGGCGCCCGCACATTCGAGGCCCAGCTCGACGACGGCCGCTGGCTGCACATCAGCGAACGGCGCACCAAGGACGGCGGCTACGTCTCGGTCGGCACCGACATCACCAATATCAAGGCCCACGAGGAAAAGCTGGTCGACAGCGAAAAACGCCTGATCGCCACCGTCGCCGATCTGCGCGCCTCGCAGCAGCGCGCCGAGGAACTCGCCGGCAAATATGCCGCGGAGAAGACCCGCGCCGAAGAAGCCAACCAGGCGAAATCGAAATTCCTCGCCAATATGAGCCATGAGCTGCGCACGCCGCTCAACGCCATTATCGGCTTTTCCGAGATCATGCAGTCCGGCATGTTCGGTCCGCTTGGCGCTGAAAAATACGAAGAATACTGCAGCGACATTCACACCAGCGGCCAATATCTGCTCGACGTCATCAACGACATTCTCGACATGTCGAAGATCGAGGCCGGCCGCATGCGCCTCGATTTCGAGGATCTGGCGGTCGATGGTTTGCTCGCCGAGTCGATCCGCGTCGTATCGGCGCGGGCCAGCGAAAAGAAACTCGCGGTGACGTCGCGGATCGCCCCCGATCTCGCGCTCCGCGCCGACCGCCGCGCGCTGAAGCAGATCGTGCTCAACCTCCTGTCCAACGCCGTCAAGTTCACGCCCGCCGGCGGCCGCGTTGCCGTCCGCGGCCGCAGCACCGACAAATGCTTCGTGCTCAGCATTGCCGACACCGGCATCGGTATCGGCGCGGATGCGCTGGCCCGTCTTGGCCGGCCGTTCGAACAGGTCGAAAGCCACATCAGCAAGACGCACCAGGGCTCCGGCCTCGGTCTCGCCATTGCCAAGTCACTGGCCGAACTGCATGGCGGCCGCATGCGCATCCGCTCGACGCCGGGCCGTGGCACCATCGTCACGGTGCGTCTGCCGCTTCTGCCGCAATGCCCGCTGCCGAAGGAAGAAGCGGCCTGACCGCTACGGCTCGCTGCCCAAGATCCGCACAAAACTCGCCCGCACCTTGGCCTGCGTCTCGAGCAGCGTGGCGTTGAGCGTGGCGAAATCCGGCACGTCGGCGGCGCGGATCAGGAGCCGCAACAAGCCGGGGCCGGCAGTCTTGGCGTCGAACGGCCCGGCAAGGCAGAGCCGCAAGATCTGCGTCAGGTCCTGATAGAGCTGCACCGCCGGGCGCAGCACCTCGGCATCCTCCACCGCGATCAGCCGCAGTTGCCGCGCCGCTTCGAGGACGCGTGCCGTCGACGGTTCGAGAATGCCGGGATGCTCGTGCGCGTGCACGAGCTGCAGGTACTGGGCGATGAATTCGAGATCGACCAGGCCGCCTTTGGCGTATTTGAGATCCCAGGGAGTAGCATCGCCCTTCTCCTTGGCGATCGCGCCGCGCATCTCGACGACATCGCCGGCGATCTGCTCGGCATCGCGCGGCCGGCACAGGATGTCGCGGATCACGGCATTGACGCGGTCGGCGAAGGCCTCCGGCGCGGCGACGACGCGCGCCCGGGTCAGCGCCATGTGCTCCCAGGTCCAGGCCTCGTTTTCCTGGTAGTGGATGAAACTGCCGAGCTGCGTGGCGAGCGGCCCCGCCTGCCCGGACGGCCGCAGCCGCATGTCGACCTGATAGAGCGCGCCGTAGTTGGTTTGCGCGGTGAGCGTGTTGATGAGGCGCTGCGTCAGCCGGGCGAAATACTGGGCGCCATAGAGCGGCCGCCGGCCGTCGGATTCCGGCTGTTCGCCGTCGAAATCGTAGATCAGGATGAGGTCGAGATCGGAGGTCGCCGTCATTTCACGGCCGCCGAGCTTGCCCATGGCGATGACCGCCGCCTGCTCATCCTTCACATGGCCGTAGGTCGCCGCGAACGTCTCGGTGACGGCGCGATGCACCGCCCGCAGCACCGCGTCGGCGAGACGCGCATAGGCCTCGCCGGCGACGCGCGCGATCAGCGTTCCGGACAGCACGCGCACGCCGATCAGGAACATGTATTCCAGCCCGAACATGCGAATGCGCTCGAGCAGCTCCTCGGGGTAGCGGGCCTGGGCCAGCGCCGCATCGAGCCGGCGTTGCAACTCGGCGTCATCCGGCAGCGCGCCGAAGAAGCTGGGATCGACCAGCGCGTCCATGACATGCGGATAGCGCGCCAGCGTATCGCCGAGACGCGGCGCGGTGCCGAGCACCAGCGCGATCAGCGCGATCAGGTCGGGCTTCTGCCGCAACAGCGACAGCAGGCGCGCCGCGCCATGCAGGTTGCCGAGGAAATGATCGAACAGCACCAGTGTGGCATTCGGATTGTCGGTGCGGCCGATCTGTTCGAGCAGCACCGGCAGCACGCCAACCAACTGGCCGCGCACGGTCTCGCCCATCAGCGAGCGATGCTCGCCCTTCAGCCATTGCCGCACGATGCCGGAAGCCTCGAGCGGCGCGCGAAAGCCCATTTCGCCAAGCAGCGCCACGGTCTTCTGGTCGTCGGCCGCGTCGGGGAAGTTCAACGCGAGCGCGTCGGCTTCCTCCTCCTGCTTCTCGAACAACCGCTCATAGTGCCGCTGCACCGTTTCGAGGTGCCCGACCAGCACCTTGGCGAAGGCATCGCGATCGGCGAAGCCGAAGAAGCGCGCGAAGCGCTCGACCTCGGCGCGCGTTTCCGGCAGTTGCTGGGTCTGCTGGTCGTTGACCATCTGCAGGCGATGCTCGACGGCGCGCAGGAAGACATAGGCCGCCTTCATGTCATCGCGCACGGCGGCGTCGATCCAGCGATCGTCGCAGAGCTTGTCCAGCGTCGTCAGCGTTTCGCGGTCGCGCAGATGCGGGTTGCGGCCTCCGGCGATCAGTTGCTGGGTCTGGGCGAAGAACTCGATCTCGCGAATACCGCCGCGGCCGAGCTTGATGTTGTGGCCCTCGACCGCGATGTCGCCGTGGCCGCGGAAGGCATTGATCTGCCGCTTCATCGCATGCACGTCGGCGACGGCGACGAAATCGAGATACTTGCGCCAGACGAACGGCGCCAATTCCTGCAGGATCGCCTCGCCCGCCGCGATATCGCCGGCGCAGGGACGGCCCTTGATCAGCATGGCGCGTTCCCAATTCTGCCCCATGCCTTCGTAATAGGCGAGCGCCGCCGGCGTCGAGATGGCGATGCCGGTCGAGCCGGGATCGGGCCGCAGCCGCAGATCGGTGCGGAACACATAGCCGTCGCCGGTGTGCTCCTGCAGGATCTTCACCACGCGCTGCGTGATGCGAACAAACGTCGGCGCCGCCTCCACGCCTTCAGCCAGCGGCGCCTTGTCGGGATCGAAGAAGACGATGAGGTCAATGTCGCTGGAATAGTTGAGTTCGAAGGCGCCCATCTTGCCCATGGCGAGCACGATGTAACCGCTTCCGGCGTCCGGCTGCGTCGTGTCGGCAGGTTGCAGTCTGCCCGCGCGGGCCGCTTCGGCGAGCGCAAAGCGCACCGCGGCCTTCACCGCGGTGTCGGCGAGATCGGTCAGCCCCTGCGTTGCCCGCATCACCGGCCAGGCGCCGCCGATATCGGCGAGCGCGATCAGCAGCGCCGCCTCGGCCTTCATCCGCCGCAGCGCGCGCATCGCGGTTTCGATATCGTCCGCCGCCGCGGCACTGCGGCCCTGGGTGGCGAGCAGCCCGGCGAGATGCGCGTCCGGATCGGCGTTCATCAGCGCGAGGAAGCGCGCCGGATCGGCGGTCACGAGGTCCCAGAGAAACGGCGAACTTTCGGCGAGACTCGCGATCAGGGTCGCGACCATCGGCCGCGCCGTCAGCAGCGCCCGCAGTTCGGCGGCTTCGGTCGCCGCGTTAAGCCAGTCCGCCACGCGCGCATGCGCCGCCTCGCCGTCGTTGAGAAACGGCGCGGAAACGATGCGTTCGGCCAGCGTCAGCCCGGCATGCTGATTCGGCGCATTCATCCCGCCATCTGTAGCGGTCCGGCGCGCGGCAAGGCAATGATGCTCTTCAATCCCGGCGCATTGTCGCCGAGCGTCAGGTCGCCGCCGTGCAACCGCGCGACCGCCGCGGCAAGGCTCAGTCCCAGCCCGGACCCGGGCAGCGACCGGCTTTGCTCGAGCCGCACGAAGCGCTCGAGCGCCCTCGCCCGGTCCGCTTCGGGAATGCCCGGGCCGTTGTCCGCCACGATGAGCAGCACGCGGTCGCCCTCATTGGCGGCCTGGATCACGATCTCGAGCGGCGGGGCGTCGGCCGGCCGATCCGGCGACACGCTGTACTTGATGGCGTTGTCGACGAGATTGGCGACCGCCTGGCTGACCAGATCGCGGTTGCCCTTCAGCATTGCCGGCGTCTCCGCATCGACCCTGAGTGCGATGCCCTTTTCGTCGGCGAGCGGCTCGTACAACTCGCCGATGTCGCGCGCCACCTCGGCGGCGTCGAACTCGGCCATGTCGTCGCGCGCTTGACCGGACTCGGCGCGCGCGATCATCAGCAGCGCATTGAAGGTGCGGATCAGTCCGTCGGATTCCTCGATCGTGCCTTCGAGCGCGGCGCGGTACTCGCTCTCGCTCGCCGCCGTGCGCAAGGCTTCCTCGGTGCGGTTGCGCAGCCGCGTCAGCGGTGTCTTGAGGTCATGAGCGATGTTGTCGGAGACTTCCTTGAGCCCATGCATCAGCGCCTCGATGCGCTCGAGCATGATGTTGAGGTTTTCGGCGAGACGGTCGAGTTCGTCGCCGGTGCCATCGACCGGCAACCGCTCGCCGAGATCGCCGGCCATGATGCTGCGGCTGGTCTCGGTCATGGCATCGACGCGGCGCAATACGCGCCGGGTGACGAACAGTCCGCCGCCAAGGCCGAGCACAATGACGAGCGCCACCGACCAGCGGCCGGCCGAGAGCACGATGTCGTAGAGCCGCTCGCGCTCCTCCAGATCGCGGCCGACCAGAATGCGGAAGCCGCCCGGCAACTGAAAGACGCGCACCAGCGCATTGTGAATCGGCTGGTTCGCGCCTTCGGTCTCATCGAGCCGGCGATACGGCGTTTCGATCCAGCCGTTGCTTTCCAGGATGCCCGGCGGCAATGCGGTCACGTTGCCGGAGAGCGTGTCGCCGTTGAAGGTCGTCACCAGGTAAAGGCTGGAGCCCGGCCGACGGGCTCGGGCGTCAACGGTGAGGACCAGCCGGCGAATGCCGCCGAGCCGGTATTGCTCGGACAGGCCGGTGATTTCGGCGTTGACGGTGTCGGTGATCTGCTCGGTGATCAAGCGGCGGGTGTTGAGTGCGAAATAGCCAAGCAGCGCCACCGCGAACAGCGCGAACACGGTCAGGTAAACCAGCGTCAGCTTGAAGGTCGTGGTGCGGAACAGCTTGCCGAGCGCGCTCAAGGAGCGCGAGGCCTTCTCGTTCACCGGGGGCGCCTGATTCATGGAACTATCTTAGACGAGGCCGTTTCGGCCCCCTAGCAGCAAGTCATCGGACCTGGCCTAGCGCGCGCCGTCGCGGATCATGTAGCCGGCGCCGCGCACCGTATGCAGCAGCGGCTGGGCAAAGCCCTTGTCGATCTTGGAGCGCAGGCGGGAAATATGCACGTCGATGACGTTGGTCTGCGGGTCGAAGTGATAGTCCCAGACGTTCTCGAGCAGCATCGTGCGGGTCACGACCTGCCCAGCGTGCTTCATCAGATATTCGAGCAGCCGGAATTCCCGCGGTTGCAGGGTGATCTCCTCCTCGCCGCGACGCACCATGTGCGACAGCCGATCGAGTTGCAGATCGCCGACCCGCAGTTCAGTCTCCTCATTGCGGCCGCCGCGGCGGCGCGACAGCACCTCGACGCGGGCCAGCAGTTCGGAGAAGGAATATGGCTTGGGCAGGTAATCGTCGCCGCCGGCGCGCAGACCCTTCACCCGGTCGTCGACCTGGCCGAGCGCGGACAGGATCAGCGCGGGCGTCTCGATGCGCTTCTTGCGGAGTTCGCCGATGACCGAGAGGCCATCGCGTTTGGGCAACATGCGGTCGACGATGAGCACGTCATATTGGCCGTCCAGCGCCAGGGCGAGGCCATCCTCGCCGTCGGTGGCCGCGTCGGCGACGTGGCCGACCTCGCGAAAGGCCTTCACCAGATAGTCGGCGGCATCCCGATCGTCTTCGATAATCAGAAGGCGCATGGTCACCCGGTCTGGCTGCGCCTCGGCGTTCCGGCCGAGGTCGCTTTCATTATAGCTGATGTCAGAACTCGGCATGGTTGTCACCAATTCCGGGCGATTCGGCGGCCACCCCTCGGTCCGGGCCGCTTGCAGGCCTCCTCAATTCGGCGCCCCTGTGAAGGTTGGCGGCGCGATATGCCCCGAATGTCGTACGCGAGGGGGTGGCAGGCGAACCCGCCACCCCCTCAACGACCCCACCCCAGCGGGGGCGACGGTTGCCAGGGTGAAGTCCGGATGCCGAAACGCCGTTTCGGCGTTTGGCAGAGAGAGGCGGGACGGGCTCTCGCCCGTCCCGTTGAGGGTGTGCCGCCAGTGGGGGCGACGGTTACCAGCGGCACATCCCCAAACTTGTCGTCCGATCAGCCGTTGCCGACCGGCAGCGCCACGAAGCGGCTGTTGTCGCCCTTCTTGACGCGCATCAGAACCGTGCGCTTGCCGGCGGATTTGACTGAAGCGATCGCCTTGCGGACATCGCTCGGCGTCTCGACCTTCTTGCCGGCAACCTCGAGGATGACGTCGCCAGTGGCGAAGCCGTGTTCGGCGGCAGAACCCGAACCATCGACCGCGGTGACGACGACGCCGTCGGCGCCCGCACCCGCCACCCGCGCCGCCGGAGCCAGCGTCAGGCCAAGCTTGCCCATGTCGACGCCGTTGCCGGTGTCGTTATCGCTGGCGTCGGCCTGCTGACTGTTCGGCAACTGGCCGAGCGTCAGCGAAACCGTCTTCTCCGAGCCGTTCTGCAGCACGGACAGCTTCACTTCCTGCTTCGGCTGCATCGCGCCGATCTTCTTGGCGAGGTCGCGGGCATCTTTGACCTCTTCGCCGTTCACGGCGGTGATCACGTCACCGGCCTTGATGCCGGCCTTCTGCGCCGGGCCGCCATCCTGCGGTTCGGCGACGAGCGCGCCTTGCGTCTTCTTCAGACCGAGCGAGTCGGCGATGTCCTTGGTCACCGGCTGGATCTGCACGCCGATCCATCCACGCGTCACCGAACCATGCTCCTTGAGCTGGGCGATAACGGTCTTCACGGTGTCAGCCGGGATATCGAACGCGATGCCGACCGAACCACCCGACGGCGAGTAGATCGCGGTGTTGACGCCGATCACATTGCCTTCGGTGTCGAAGCTCGGGCCACCGGAGTTGCCCTTGTTCACTGGCGCGTCGATCTGGATGAAGTCGTCATAGGCGCTGGCGCCGATGTCGCGGCCGCGGGCAGAGACGATGCCGGCAGTCACAGTGCCGCCAAGACCGAAGGGGTTCCCGACCGCCAGCACCCAGTCGCCGATGCGCGGCGCTTTGTCGGCGAGCTTCACGAACGGGAACGAGGCGCCATCGACTTTGATCAACGCCAGATCGGTCCGCGGATCGGTACCGATCACCTTTGCCTTGTAGGTCTTGCCGTCGTCGGTCTTGACCTCGACACTCTCGGCCTTTTCGACGACGTGATTGTTGGTGACGGCATAACCGTCGGCGGAAATGAAGAAGCCCGAGCCCTGGCCGGTGATGATGTTATGGCCACCGCCATTGCCGCCGCGCTGGCCCGGCATGCCGCCCTCGGGCATGCCGAAGCGGCGGAAGAACTCACGCAGGCCGGGCGGCACGTTTTCCATGTCGGCGCCGAGGCCCGTGGTCGCCGGGCCGCCGTCGACCTTGACGCGGACCGAGATCACCGCCGGCTTCACCTTCTCGACGATATCGGCAAAGCCGACCGGGGCCGGCAGCGTACGCGCCTGCTCGGTCAGATTCTGGGCTTGGGCGGTCGGGTAATGCAGCGGAATGTTGAATTCAGGAGCGGCGACGAAAGCGGCGGCGCCGAGACCGGCAACCGTGGTGGCGAGCAGCGCGATGCGGCGAACCGACAACACGCCGGACTTCTTGGGGGATTGAGGAGCGGGAGTGACGCTCATCGGGACTCTCCATCATCTAAGCGGTGAGGCGCGAAAGCGCGCCGTTCTGTTAACGCGAAGATGGAGGTTCGCGCCTTACAGCGTCCTGACGGCGGGATTAATTATCGGTAATGGGGAAAAGTAATTCGCTATGAAATTCAGCGCGTTACAGAAAGCGGGAGTTCAGCCCTGTGAATCCGGATGAACGAGGCCATCGAGGCGGCGCCGTTCCTCGGCACTGAGCCCCTCAGATTCCAGGGCGAGCGAGCGGCGCCGGCGCGCCATCACGACGAGCGCGCCGATTCCGATGATCAGCACCAGCGGCGACAGGCCCCACAACAGAAGCGTGGACGGCTCGACCGGCGGTTTGAGCAGAACGAAATTGCCGTAGCGAGCGACGAGAAAATCCAGCACCTGCTTGTCGCTGTCGCCCTTCTCCAGGCGCTCGCGCACCAGCAATCGCAAATCACGCGCCAGCGGCGCGTCGGAATCGTCGATCGATTGGTTCTGACAAACCATGCAGCGCAATTCCTGCGACAGCACGCGCGCACGAGCTTCCAGCGCAGGGTCTTTGAGGATTTCGTCGGGCTTCACGGCAAGCGCCGCGCCGGGCAACAGCAGCGATGACACCAACGCGACGATGAGGAGGCGCCGCATCCGTCCTACTCCGCCGGTTGCAGGGCGGGCTTGGCCGCCGGTTTGGGCGCGCCGACGCGCAGGCGGCGGTCGGACAGCGACAGCGCGCCGCCGAATGCCATCACCACGGCGCCGAGCCAGATCAGCAGCACCAGCGGCTTGTAATAAAAACGGATCGCCGCCGAACCATCGCCATTGACGTCGCCGAGCGAGAGATAGAGCTGGCTGGCGCCTTGCGACAGCAGCGCGGCTTCAGTAGTCGTCATGCCGCGGGCGCCGAAGGTGCGCTTCGACGGCTCCATGATGCCGACGACCTCGCCGCCTTGCCGCAGCGTGAATTTTCCGGCGAGAACGCGGAAGTTCGGCCCGGCGCGCTGCACCATGCCGTCGAAGGTCAGCGCGTAGCCGGAGAGCGTGACGGTCTGCCCCTCTTTCAACGCGACGATGCGTTCGGTGCCCCAGGTCGAGGCACAGGTGATGCCGATCAGCGTCAATGCCACGCCGGCGTGAGCGATGGCGGTACCCCAGGCTGAGCGCGGCAGGCCCAGTGCGCGCGACCAGGACGTCGCCAGCGGCGCGCGGAACAGGGCGATGCGCTCGGCCAGATCGATCAGCGCGCCGACAATGACGAAGAAAGCAAGGCCGATGCCGAACGGCGCCAGCACGTGCTCGACGCCCGCGGCCGCGAATGTGATGGCAATTGCGACGATGCCGGCGGCGAAAGCCACCATCAGCCGCTGCGCCACGCCGAGCAGGTTGCCCCGCTTCCAGGCCAGCAGGCCGCCGAACGGCATGGCGATCATCAGCGGAATGAACAGCGGCGCGAAGGTGAGATTGAAGAACGGCGCGCCGACCGAAATCTTCTCGCCGTTCAATGCCTCGAGCGCCAGCGGATAAAGCGTACCGACGAACACGGTCAGGCAGGCCGTGGTCAGGAACAGATTATTGAAGACCAGCGCGCCTTCGCGCGACACTGGGGCGAATAGTCCGCCCTGGCGCAGCAGCGGCGCGCGCCACGCGAACAGCGACAGACCGCCGCCGATGAACAGCACCAGAATGCCGAGGATGAAGACGCCGCGCCGCGGATCTTCGGCGAACGAATGCACGGAGGTGAGCACGCCGGAGCGCACCAGGAAGGTACCGATCAGCGACAGCGAAAAGGCGAGGATCGCGAGCAGGATCGTCCAGACCTTCAGCGCATTGCGCTTTTCCATCACCACCGCGGAATGCAACAGCGCCGTACCGGCGAGCCACGGCATCAGCGAGGCGTTTTCCACCGGGTCCCAGAACCAGAAGCCGCCCCAGCCGAGTTCGTAATAGGCCCAGTACGAGCCCATGGCGATGCCGACGGTCAGGAACATCCAGGCGGCCAAGGTCCACGGCCGAACCCAGCGCGCCCAGGCGGCATCGATACGGCCCTCGATCAGCGCGGCGATGGCAAACGAGAACGCGATCGAGAAGCCGACATAGCCGAGATATAAGAGCGGCGGATGGATGGCGAGGCCGGGGTCCTGCAGGATCGGGTTAAGGTCGCGGCCTTCGAGTGGCGGCTGCGCGAGCCGCAGAAACGGGTTCGATGTGAGCAAGATGAAGAAATAAAACGAACAAGCGATCCAGCCCTGTACCGCCAGGACATTGGCCTTCAGCGTCACCGGCAGATTGTTGCCGAACACCGCGACCGAGGCGCCGAACAAGGCCAGGATCAGCACCCACAGCAGCATCGAGCCTTCGTGATTGCCCCAGACACTGGTGAATTTGTAGATCAACGGCATCATCGAGTGCGAATTCTCGAACACATTGGCGACCGAGAAATCCGACGTCACGTAACAGGCCGTCAGCGCCGCGAACGAACCGGCGACGAAAATGAACTGCATCACCGCCGTCGAACTGGCGAGCTGCATCAACGACGCGTCACGCCTGATCGACCCATACAGCGGCACCGTCGCCTGAATGAGCGCGAGCCCGAGCGCGAGCACCAAGGCGTAATGGCCGATTTCCGGAATCATGGCTTCTTCCCGACCACGTGGGCATCGGCGTTCATTTCGCCTTCCTGCCAGCGTCCGCTCTTCTTCAAGGCGTCCACCACTTCTCGCGGCATATAGCGCTCGTCATGCTTGGCAAGCACCGTGTCCGCGGCGAGCAGTCCGCCCGCTTCGAGCTTGCCCTCGGCGACGACGCCCTGCCCTTCGCGGAACAGATCCGGCACGATGCCCTGATAGCGCACGCTGACCTCATGCGCGCCGTCGGTCACCTTGAAAGACACCTGCAGATTGTCGCCCTTCTTCAGGCTGCCCGGTTCGACCAGGCCGCCGATGCGAATGCGCGTGCCGGGCGCGAGTTGCTTCTCAACCACGTCGGTCGGCGAATTGAAGAAGACGATGGAATCCTTGAGGGCGAATAGCACCAGCGCCGCCGCAACGCCAAGCACCGCAAGGCTGCCGCCAATGAGCGTGAGGCGTCGCTGCTTGCGGGTCATCCCTGTAATCCCAAGCTTTTGATCATGTCGTCGATCTGTCGCAATTTGCCAGGATCGGTGGCCAGCGCCTTACGGGCGTCGTCTGCCGCGCTCTTCGCCTTGTCGCGCTCTCCCAGGACCATATAGGCGCGCAGCAGACGCTGCCAACCAGCGAGATCATCGCCGTTTTCCTTCAGGCGGTCGGCAAGGCGCGCCACCATGCCGCGGATCATGTCGCCGCGGTCCTTTTCGCTCATCTGCCCGGCGGCGGAAACATCGGCCGCGCTCGGGCCCGGCTGCTCCGTCGACGGCGCCGATGGTGCCGCGGCAGTCGCCGGCGGCGTACCGCCGACGCGGGTCAGCGCTTCGCGCACCACCGGCACCCAGGGCGCATCGGTCGGCGCATCTCTCAACATCGTCGTAAAGATCGCTGCGGCCTTGTGACGATCGCCGTCCTGCTCGGCGGCGATGCCGATGAAGAACAGAGCCTTGATGTTCTTGGGATCGAGCGCGATGGCGCGTTCGAACGCGGCTTTGGCGTCGACGGTCACCACGCCATTGCCCTGCGCGGCCAGCGCTTCGCCGAGATCGGATTGACGCTCGGAGCTTTCCCCGGCGAGCGCGATCACCTTGCGCCGCGCATTGACGGCGTCGGCAAAGCGCCCCATGCGCAGATAGACCGGCGCAATGACTTCGTAGCCACGCGCGTCGTTCGGATTACGCTCGAGGTGAGACTCAACCTGCGCCACCAGTGTTTGGATGGAGCGGTCCTGCTGCACCGAGGCCATGCGCGCCGCCAGTGGCTGGCCCGGCAGTTGCGGCGACCCGAGAACCATGTACAGCGCGCTCGCGCCGATCGGTAACAGGATGAGACCGACCAGTGCGGCGATCCGGCGCCGCCAGGGCGCGGCGGTATCCGCGGTGGGCGCAGCCCCTTGCCGAGTTTCCGCCGCGTCAGCCGCCGCGATCAGCCGACGCGAGACTTCGATCTTGGCCGCCTCGGCCTCGGCTTCGCCGATCCGGCCCTCGGCGCGGTCGCGGACGATTTCGTCGAGTTGATCGCGGTAGACCGCGATGTCGCTGCCGCCAGCGGCAGCCTTGCGCCGGCCCAGCGGCCACAGCACGGCGAAAATAGCCGCCGCCGTCATCAGCGCAAATGCAAGCCAAAGGCTCATGGAAGATTGGATCCACCTTGGCGGCCGCGGGGAACCGGGCCACACCGAGGGGATACATCAGCCGCGATGATGGCGGCAATGAGCAAAATCAACCGCCGCGACAGCGAAAACGCCGAAATCAGGCGCTCTTGGCCCTCGGTTCCGCGGCTTCGGACACGGCAGCGGCCACCTCGGCGGCCTTGGCGAACTGGGTAGCGTAATCCTTGCCGAAAACGATGCCGCTCAGGGAGACCGCGACATCGACCTGCGACTTGCGGAAGCCGCGCTCGGCCGGGCCGGACTGGCGCAAGGCGTCGAGCAGGCTGTTCATGTTGTTGTCGAGGAATTGCTGCAACTCGGAATAGGTCCGCTGCGTCATTTCATTGATGGCCAGCTCGCTGGCGAAATGACGGCAGGTGCCGACGAAGGCGACAAGCGCCTCAGTCTCTGCCGCTTCCTGCGGATCGATGCGCAATTGCGGGCTGATATTGGCTGCCGGGCGGATGCGCAGTAGACGGCGGACGCGGCCCGGCATCGACTCGATTTCGGCGCGCAGCGTGTCGCCGATCTGTGCGCGCAGCCCCGACAGGGCGCGGCCCCAGGAGCTGTCGATTGGCATATCGAGTTCGGTGCGCAAGCCGCGAGCGGAATCGTGGATGGTCTTGAGCAGCGCGCCGGTCGCTATCCCTCGCCCGCTGCGCAGATCGTCGCGCAGTTCGAGCACCTGACGCTCGAGTTCTGAGAGCACAATGTTGACCGATACACCGTACGGCGTCTCGGCGACGCGCGCCGCCGTATCGCTGCCGGCAGCCTTGACGCCAAAGCGGATCAATTGCCACGGCGCGGCCAGTCGGCTGCGTACAGTCAGCAGCGAATAGAGGAAGAGTTCCGTGCCCGGTGCGCCGGTCTTTTCGATCAGCGCCTTGTATTCGTCGAGTTGCTTGCTGGCGAGATTGCCGACCTGCAACGGCAATCGTGCCGCCATCGCGTTCAGGCCGTCGCGCGCTTTAAGCACGCAACGCAATGTCTCGGCATCTTCCTGGGCCCGCTGGGTGCCGATCTGCGCCATCATGCGCCGGCGCGTCGTTTCGTCGACCGAAGCCGAGCGCAGATTGTCCGCCAGCGCCACCGCGACGCGGTCCTGGAACGTGCGGACGAGATATTGCGCCTTTTCCTCATCACCGGCCTGCAGGGCGGTGCTGATCATGTCGTCCATCTCGGCGGAATCGCGCGGCAGGAGATCGCGCCCGATCCATGTCCAAATGGGATCGAGCGATCCGCGCGCGATGCGGCCGGGGTGGCGATGCTGGCCGAGATCGTCGACGAGGAACGGCTCGAGCGGTTTGAAGAACAACCGCGCGCTATGGCCAATGCGCGGCGGCCCGGACTGCTGTTCGCGGGCGATACGCCTCAGCTCTTGCAGCACGAGTTCGGAGGCGCCGAGGTCTTCGCCGCGCAACAGGCTACGCTCGAACTCGCGCAGCAGCATCGCGCGCGCCTGCGATGGCAACTCGCGCAAGTAGCTTTGAAGACGCTCAATTGTGTCGGCGCCCGCCATCGCCGGCTTTGCCCACCTAGTGAATAAGTGGGTTTGATAGCGCGGGGGCCGTTAAGAACCCTTTAAGCATGTCGCGCCGGAGCGCGACATGCGGACGCCGCTCAGGTCAGCGGGGTCCAGGTGCCGTCGGGGTTACGGCAGGCGGTGCCGCGGGCGGTCTGCGGCTGGCCATCGATATAGATGGTATGGGTGTAGGACCGGCAGTTGTGGCCGCGATCGACATAGGCCGGGCCCGGGACGATCGTGCCGTAACGACCGGAGTCCGGATTCTTCCAGGTCACCGGCGCCCCCGACGGGCCGCGCTCCAACGCATCCATCTGCGCCGCGTAAGCCCGCTCGCGATCCTGCTCGTCGAGCGAGGCGCCGATGCGGTTGCCGATCAGGCCGCCGAGCAGACCGCCGACGGCCGCCCCCGCCAGACGGTTGCCGGTGCCGCCGCCGGCGACAGCCGCGCCAAGCAGCGCACCGCCGCCCGCACCCAGAAGGGTGCCGGTGTTTTCGCGCGGGCCCGGACCCGATCCGTCGGAGCTGCCGGCGCAGCCGGCAAGCGACAGGCCGAGCGCGGCGCTGGCAATCATCTTCAGTGCGGACATCAGGACCCCCGGTTGGTCGATTAAAACAATGCAAAAGCCGCCGTTCGGCTGGCGGAACTCATATCCTATCGAAGGGCAACAATTGGGGCAAAAGTCCGACGAATACCCCGGAATCAGGCCGCCGGCAGCACCAGTTCGGCCCGCAGGCCGCCGATCGGCGCCGCTCCCAGCTTAAGTTCGCCGCCATAGAGGGCGGCCAATTCGACCACGATCGACAGGCCGAGACCCGAGCCGGGCTTGGTCTCATCCAGCCTGCGGCCGCGCAACGCCACCTGCTCGCGTTCGGCCGGCGACAGGCCGGGGCCGTCGTCATCGACAGTCAGCCGCACCACCTGCTCGCCGCTGTCGAGGTCGCGCCGCTCGCGCAGCACCTCGATGGCGACGCGCGAGGTCGCCCACTTGCAGGCATTGTCGACCAGGTTGCCGAGCATTTCTTCGAGATCCGCACGCTCGCCGCGAAATCGGATAGCGTCCGGCAGCTTGACGTCGACGGTGATGCCGCGGTCGCGGTGAATCTTCTCCATGGTGCGGGCCAGTGCCTCGACCACCGGCGCGACCTCGGTCACCGAGCCAACCACGGACGCACGCGCTGCGATGCGCGCCCGCTCGAGATGCCGCGCCACCTGGTCGCGCATGATCGCCGCCTGCTCCTGCACCTTGGACGCAAGCGGATCGCCGGGCCGCGATGCAGCTTCGTTGACGATCACCGACAGCGGCGTCTTCAGCGCATGCGCGAGATTGCCGACATGGGTGCGCGCGCGCTCGACGATCTCCTTGTTGGAGTCGATCAGCGCATTGGTCTCGCGCGCCAGCGGCGCGATCTCGACCGGGAAGTCGCCGGTCAGCCGCTCGGCATTGCCGGAGCGGATCGCCGTGAGGCTGTCGGTGATACGCTTGAGCGGTGCCAGACCGAAACGCACCTGGAACATGGTGGTCAGCAACAACACCGCGGCGAGAATGGAGAAGGTCGCCATGAGCGCCTGATCGAAGGCGCGAATCTCATCGGTGATCTCGGCGGCATCGCCGGCGACAGCCACGAGATAACGGCCCTCGTCGCCGAGGTCGATGTTGCGCTCGACCAGTCGAAGCTTCTGATCCTCCGGGCCTGTGACATAGCCCTGCCGCGAACCATCCGGTGCCGGCGCCACGCCTTGATCTTCCAGATGCGGCAAGCCGCCGTCCCACAGCGAGCGCGATGCGCGCAAGTCCGGCTTGCCGGGATCGAGCCTGGTGATCTGCCAGTACCAGCCGGACAGCGGCAACTCGAATAAAGGCTCGCCCAGCGCCTGCGGGCTCTTGTCTTCCTCCGGCGCGGCAACGTCGGCCACCAGAGTGCGCAGATAGACGCCGAGCCGGCGGTCGAACGACCGCTCGACCGCCTGACGGTAGAGCGAGGAGAGCACGATGCCGGTAATGAGCAGGATGATTACCGCCCAGGCAGTCGCCGAGACGAACAGACGCAGCGCGAGCGAATTGGCGCGCATCGAATCAATCCGGCGCGGCGAGCATGTAGCCAAGCCCGCGCACCGTCTGAATGATATCGACGCCGAGCTTCTTGCGGATGCGGCCGACAAACACCTCGATGGTGTTGGAATCGCGGTCGAAGTCCTGATCGTAGAGATGCTCGACCAGTTCGGTGCGTGACACCACGCGACCATTGTGATGCATGAGATAGGCGAGCAGCCGGTATTCGTGGCTCGTCAGCTTCACCGGATTGCCGGTCACCGTGACGCGCCCGGTTCGCGAATCGAGGCGGACCGGCCCGCATTCGAATTCGCTCTTGGCGTGACCGACGGCGCGGCGCAGAAGCGCGCGCAGCCGCGCCAGCACTTCCTCGAGATGAAACGGCTTGGCGACATAATCGTCGGCGCCGGCGTCGAAGCCCTGCACCTTGTCGCTCCAGCGGTCGCGCGCGGTCAGCATCAGCACCGGCATGATGCGGCCGTTGCGCCGCCAGGCCTCGAGCACGGAAATCCCGTCCATCTTCGGCAGGCCAATATCAAGGATCACCGCGTCATAGGGTTCGGTATCGCCGAGATGATGACCTTCCTCGCCGTCGAAGGCGCGGTCCACCACGTAACCGGCGTCGGTCAGGGCGGTGGTCAGCTGGCGATTGAGATCGGGGTCGTCTTCGACGACAAGCAAGCGCAAGGCATTCTTCTCCGGCAGAATCTGTGGCGATCTTACCCGAAATCGGGCGAGCGGCATCTCGCGGAGAAATGGGCCTTTTTCAGGGTCTTGCGGGCGGGGTAACCGCGGTCAGGGCCCGGCCGTCGGCAGCGTCGATCTTGGCGCGGATCACCTTGCCGCTGCGGGCGAGCACGGTCAGTTCGTAGATCAGCCTGTCGTCGCGCCGGCACAGGCTGGCGCGCACCACCTCGCCGTGGTGGCCGCGGGCCCGCATCGCGCGGATCGCCGCGGCCAGAGGTATCGCCCTGTGGGTCGCAATGGCTTCGCGCTGCTCGGCCTTGGTCAAGCAGGCCCGCGTCGCCCGGTCGGCGGCATAGGACACAGATGCCATACCCGGCAAGACAGCGGGAATGGCGCTTACGGCGAGCACAATTAATGCGGCGGTTATGCGGGAGACCGGCATGGTGAGACTCTAGCGGCGCGCCGGTGAACGCTGGCTGAACGAGGAACCCCGTTCAACTCTCGAAGCCGTCAAAGACGGCGAAGTCCTCAAGCGCAGCGCGAGGCGCGCGCCACTGGTTGATCGGCGCCGCCGGGTCTTCATAACCCAGCGCCATGCCGGAATAAATCATGAGGTGATCGGGGAGATCGAGGAAGGCGCGCACGGTGGTATGAAATGACACCCAGGCCTGCTGCGGGCAGGTGTGCAGGCCGTGGCCGCGGGCGAGCAGCGCGACGGTTTGCAGATAGCCGCCGATATCGGCCCATTGCGCGGCGCCGTGATCCTTCTCGCGGGCGAAGAACAGCGCCACCGGCGCGCCGAAGAATTCGTAGTTGCGCGCGTATTGTTTGTAGCGCGCCGGCTTGTCCTCACGCGGTACGCCGATCGATTGATACAGCAATTCGCCGACGGTGAAGCTGCGCCCGCGATAGGGCTCGGCCATCGGCTGGGGATAGATGACGTATTCGACGCCCTCGCCTTTGGGCAATTCGCTCGCCATGCGCGGCCGCAACTGCGCCTTCAACGCCTCGACCCGCTTACCCGCCAGCGCATAGACGCGCCAGGGCTGCATGTTGCCGGCCGACGGCGCCCGCGCCGCGCGCTCGACGATGTCGCGGACGACGGCTTCGGGCACAGCTTTCGGCAGAAAGGCACGGCAGGAGTAACGAGACGAAACGGCGTCGAAGATGTCCATAATGGTCCCCGCGAGAAGTCCGCTATAATGGTGCTGATCGCGCAAGACGCAAGGCCATCACCAAGAGGAGGCACATGGCCAAGGCGAGCGAACATGGACGCATCATAGCCTCGGCGGCAAAGGCGGCCCTGGCGCCGCTCGGCTGCCTTCGCCGCGGCCAGTCCCGCATCTGGCAAGACGACCACCGATATTGGGCGATAAACGTCGAATTTCAGCCAAGCGGATGGTCCAAGGGTAGCTACCTCAATATCCACGTCGCGTGGCTTTGGGCCATAACGCACGGTTACCAGTATTCATACCGCGCCGGCTCATTCATCCCCTTTGAAACGGCTGAGCAATTCACTCCCTTGATAGCCGAGCTTGCAGCAACAGCGGCTGTCGAGGTCCAAAGAGTCAGAGAGAGATTCAGATCGTTTGATGACATTCTCAACCATATACAAGTCAGCGCCACGCGTAAGCCAGACTTCTGGGATCATCTCGATGCCGCTATCGTCCACGCTCTCGTCGGCAACACCGCAGCTGCACGCGAACACTTCAAGCAGATTGCAATATGGAATGCGGCAGGAAGTATCTGGCGGACTGAGGCAAAAGAAAACGCATTGAGACTTGCGACACTCCTCGACAGACCTATAGATTTTCGGCTCGCCGTCGTCGCAAACATTGCTCGGCGGCGCCGGCTCATGCGCCTACCGCCCGACTCACACTGCCTCGATGAACTGGATTCCATAGCAAGGCCATAACACGACCGATATTTCTCATTCGAACGCGACGACTCTTGATTGTCGCGCCGCGAATGACCTGCAATTCAATGATGGGTACCCCCATGCCGACATTCGTCTTCTCTCGTAGCTCCCGCACTCGACTCGGCGTTAGAGCGGCGCCACCCGTCTTGACGTCATAAATAGCGATGATATCGCCTACGTCATTACGAAGAAGGACATCTGTACGAACGCTACCAAATTGACCGTAGCCGCCGGGCTTCAAATCGAAGAAACTTTGTTCAACTTCGATGCCCCGTAGCCCCTGCCGTCTGACTTGGGCAGCGAAGTCGACATGAACGGCCGTTCCATAGACCGAAGGCGCCCACTCCGGGACAATTTCGACCCGAGCCATCGTATCGCTCAGCGTCTCGCTGAGCTTCTTTGTTGTATCGTCAATCGTCGAAATGCCAGTCAGCGCTCGCGAATAGTCGATAGTTACGCTGGTCCGCGAACCCACAAATTCAAGGTCGAACGCGCCGGCTGGATGCTGGCGCGTGTCGGTTTCATCCATCGTAACATCCACGTTGCGGGGGTTCTCACTGCTGCTCAGACTCCCGCCATCCCGCGCTGGTCTCATCGTTTGCCCGAAGTCGCCTCCCCGGTCCACTGTCCGCCCTCCCGCGAGCCCGCGGGTACGCGAGCCTGATCAGGCCGATATTTTATCATCCATCGGGCACACGCGGATTCAAGGAGACTGAGTTGCGCCCGCGTGACCGGCACCATCAAATCGGTTGGTTGCGCACGCTGTCGCATGAAAGAGTCCTCGTTAAATGCCAACACAGGCTTCGCCGGCCCAAAGCCCGCCGTTACTTCCTCGCCAGGATCTTCGCCACCTTCTCCAGGCTGCGACCGCCGAAATAGGCGGTAAGCACGATCATCGCCCATTGCGCGACGTCGCCGCCGAGCGGATCGGTGACGCCGAGCCCGAAGACTTTGTCCCAGACCACCACTTTCCACGTGTAGATGATGAAGGCGCCGGCAAAGAGCGGACGTGGCAACGCCGTATACCAGCGCCCCTGCTCGACGATCACGAGCTGCGTCGCCAATTCGCGCTCGCGCGCCGCGACATCGAGTTCGCGAGCGGCGAGATCGGCGACGATTTTCTCCGAGGTGTTCTCGGCCGAGAGCCTGGCGCGATAGGCGTCGAGCGCCGCCTTGACGAAGGGGCCGCCGATGAGATTGCCGAGCCAGGCAAGAACCGTGGACAGCATCACCCGCGCGTCCCCGCGGTGCGCCGCCGCGCCAGCTCGGTGATGAGGCCGATGGCGATCACGTAATACGGTACGTATTTCGGTTGCAGCGCCGTCTGCACGGCCGACGCCACGTTCGGATCCTGCAGCACCTGTTCGCCGACGGCCAGCAACAGGCCGAGGAGAGCGACGACGCGGGCCCACAGAATGGTGAGGGAATGCCGGAAGGAGGCTTTGATTTTCGGCAACATGTCATGTCCTCTTCAATGTTGCGTGCAACGCCGAGATCAGCACATGAAAAAGCCCGCACGCGGCGGGCTGTTCGGGTCGATGCGGCATAGTGGGCGGCGGTGGCGGCGCTGCCGTCGCCGGCGGCGCTGACGCCATCGCCACGCCGACCACCCTCACCTCGGCGACGCGCCGGCCCCAGCCGTTGCCGAACACATTCCAGCTTTTCAGCGACTTCAGAAATCGCAGTCGTTCGTCGCAAATCGCACCGACAAGCTTTGCGGCGTTGGCGCCGCGTGCGGCAGCGACGACATCATCGCTGACGCTGCTTATGGCATCGTCAAGCCCAAGTACCCGGCGCAACACCTTGCCGCCGCGGCCGATCCCGGAGTTCACGCCGTAGTCGAATACGGCGTAATCGACGCCGGCCGGCAGATCGTCGCAGCGCATGGCGTTCCAGTAACGCGCGCGATAGATCGCCTTGGCATCCTCGACGCGCATTGCCTTGACGTCGGCCGCGGTCGCCTCGCGCTTCACGTATTTTCGGTAGTCGGCGATCGTGATGCCGAAATTGGTTGGCCCGCCAGGATCCGACGGATGATTGCTGTAGCCGCCCTCATGCCGGAGCAGGCGAGCCAAGGCGGGTTCGAAATTCGAGTTCGTCATCGCTCATTGCGCTCCGCAATAAACTGAACATCAATTGTACTGTGCGCCTGTCGCTGCACTGCCAGCGGTATTGCCCGGCAGGTAGGTCGCGCCGGCGCCGCCCGTATCAACGACGCTGTTGGAGCTGAGACCGTAACGGGCGCCTGTGGCCGAACCCGAAAAGGTCACTCCGGATGCCTGCACCAGCGACGCCTGCTTGGCAGTAACAAAGGCCGAGTCAAATGCCGGAACGCTACTTAATGTGACTGTCGTACCGCCCCCGAACAGGAAGATACCGGCCTGCTGCAGATCGATATGAGACTTGGCGCCCCCACTAATCGCGTAACTGCCGTTCGATACGACAAACGCCTTGCCTCGCACGATCATGTGCGGTGAGCCGCCCGCCATCGCCCCGAACTCGCAACTCCGGAATTTTGCGCTGACATTCACGAAGCTGAATGCGGCTCCCGCGCTCGTGGTGGTGAACTTGAAGCCGCGTATTTCCCACAGCCCACGCACGCCGTCCGCATTGAAGCAGTTGGCCAGCGTCGGATTGATCGTCACATTCGATGGCGTCGTCTCGTCGCCGAGAAGGATGATCGGTCCTTCGCCGACGTAGGATTTCAGCGTATTGCCCGCTGTCCAGGTGCCGGCGCCGACCTGGATGGTCACTGAATAGGTGGCGAGGTCCAGAGCGGCGGCGACGTCGATAGCCTTCTGAATAGTCGCGAATGCGCCGGCCGAGGTATTGGCGAGGCCATTGTTCGCGTCTGAGCCATCCGTGCGCACATAATAGGTGCGGTTGGCGGTCAGGACCTCGCGGCCCCCGGTCACCACCGTATTGGGGAGCGATACCGCGCCGGTCGTCCGATCGATGACAATGCCCTCGCGCCAGGTCGCGCCGTCGGCGCTGACTTTAAAATGCAGATTGTCATCACCGGTCAGGCCGATCTCGGCGCGGCCGGAGTAATTGTCCTGGAGCAGCAACGACAGCGTGTTGGCCGCGCTTTCCTTGCTGAGCTTGTAGCGCAGATTGCCGTCGCCGCCGCCCGCGACGGGCCTGGCGGCGAACAGCGCGTTGTTGAGCTTTGCGCTCAGCGGGTTGCCGGAATCCGCCGTCGTGCCGATGCCGAGCAACGCCATATTGTTGAGCGAAGTGAGCGTCGTCATCGCGTCGGCCCACGCGCCGCCGTCAAACGCCAGCAGCGCGCCCTCGTCGATCACGTAGCAAAGCCACCCCGCCCGCGCCGCGCTGAACAGCCAGGCGCCGTCTTGCCACGCCGCAATCGCGTGGTCGCGCCCGGCCCAGGCGCCGGTCGCACCGGTCTTGACGATCCAGCGCTCGCCTTCCGCCGGCGTTGCCGGCGGCGCTGTGAGATCGCGATCCTGCACCGCGAGTTGCACCAAGGTGTCGAGGATGCGCAGCGCCTCGTTGTGGGTGACGTGCTTCTGCGCCTGGCTGCCTTCGATGCAAGGCAAGCCGAGATTGGCTGTATCGGTCATGGGCTATCCGTTGATTGAGGAACGACGCGTCAGACGCGCAAGCTCGCGCTCGCGGCAAAGCCGCGCCCGACCGTCGCCGACAGTTGGGCGACCCGCACCGTCAGGTTCGTTTGCGCGACGCCGAAGTCGGCAAGCTCGTCGGCGGCCGCATAGAGCACGGAAGATGTCGGGCTCGACAACGTGCGCACCACCGTCGTGCCGGCGAGGATGTCGATGGCGTAAGCCTCGCTGTCCTCGCCGAGCGGCACCTCGCCGCTCCAGCCGTCGCCGTCGATGCGCGTGCGCCGGATCCAGCGGATCGTCACGCCGGCGCCATCGCGCACTGCGCGCAGATGCACCGGCGCCAGCGGCCTCAACGCGGTCGCTTGCGGCGTGACGTCGAGTGCCAGCGCGGCCGTGTCCGCGGTATCGCGGCCGGCGGCGACGACTCGCAGTTGCAGCGGCCGCTCCAGCGCGGCGGTACCGCTCGCGATCGTGACAGCGTGACCATCGAGGAGCACGAACGGCGCGCCGGCCGCGAGCAGCAGCGTCATCGATGGCTCGCTGCCGGCCTGACCGCGCAAGAGCTTCGACAGGAGATAGGTGCGTTCGCCGATGAGCTCGGCGGAGGCGAACTGGATCACCTCCCACTGCCCGTCGGCATGGCGCAATGCTGCGGCGTTGCCGCCGGCGAACACGGTCAGATCGGAGGCCGACGACAGCGCGCCGCTGTGGACCTTCACGCGCACGGAGGCACGATGCCAGCGCGCCGTCGCCCCTTGCGGCAAGTCATCGAGAGTCTCCCCAACCACACACGGCGCGGCGGCGAGCGCCGTGCGCGAGTAGCTGGCGCCATCCTGCGACGACCACACTGCGACCGCGCCGGGCCACGGCGAAGCAAACACCGCAAGGCGCGACAGCACCGCCGGGCTCTCGGCGGTCAGTGTCGGCAGGTCGAGCGCCAGCGCCAGCGGTGGCCCGACCGGCGCCGGCACGGCAATGGATCGCCGCGCCGGCGGCTTGAGCGCGACATTGAACACATCCGGATCGATCGAGCGCGCGCGCATCGCGCGCTGTTCGGTGTCGGACACTTCCGCGATCTCGATCAGCCGCCGCCGGCCATTGACCGTCAGCGCCGCGACGTCGCCGGGCATCAGCGACAACCGGCTCGGCGGCAGCGCAAAGTTCGCGTTTTCGCGCGTCGCCCAGAGATCCTGCAGCCAGATATCGGCGCGCCGCGCCGCCAGCGCGTCGTCGCAGATCATCGCGACGTCGGCCTGCGAGGCGCGCGCCGAACCGGTGACCAGCCGCCGCGACGCCGCGGTGGCGCGCTGATAGTCGGTCGCGATGTCGGTGTAGGACAGCGACACCGCGCGCGCCAGGTCGCTCTCCTGCGCCCGCGTCAGCTGCGCCGGCGCAGCATTGTCCGGCAGCACCAGGTCGTCTTCGTTCAATTCGACAACCGGCCGGCCGCCGCGCTGGCGGAAGGTCAGCGTGCCGTCCTGCTCGATCGCATCGAAGGTGAAGGCAAGCGCCAGCGGATCGAGCATGGCGCGCGGCGCCATCGGCCGGTCGACGACATAGCCTTCCGGTCCCTCGCCCAGATCGCTGCTGTCGGCATTGTCGATGCCGCTGTCGGCGAGCACAGTCGCGATCAGCGCATCGAGCGGCGCGCTGCCGAACCGGCCGGTCAGCCAGTGGCCGGTCTGCCAGTTCGCGGCATCGCCCCAGACGTCGCTCGCCGCCGGAAACACCGGATAAGGCCGCGCGTCCCAGGTCCACAGGTGAATAGTGTCGGGCGCGATCATGCGGCCGCCATAGACGCCGGATACCGGATTGAGCGCGGCGTCGCCGAAGGCCGGATCGAAGGCGCCGAGCACCGCCTCGAGAAAGCGGCGCTGCATGAGATCGTCCCGCTGGCCGCTGGAAAAAGGCGGCAGCGCGCTTTCCGACGACTTCGGATCGGGAAACACGTTCGGCGCATTGCTGCCCTTGTCCACCGCAGGGCAGCCAAGCTCAGTCAACCAGATCGGTTTCGATTGCGGCATCCAGGCGGTCGGGCTGCCCCGTTCGACGCCGCCGACACGCTCGTAGTGCGGCTGCGACCAGAAATTCCAGATGTCCTTTGGCCGGAACACCCACGGCTTGCCGAGCCCGTCGGTAATGGTGCTGCGCGATTGCGCGGCGCGCGCGGCATCGCCGGCGTAGAACCAGTCATAGGCTTCGCCGGCGTTGAGGCGGCTGGCCAGATAATCGGTGCGGTAGATATTGTCGGTGAGGGCGCGGTCGAGCGCTTCGGCGTCGTCGCGCCAGTCGGTGAGCGGCGCGTAATAATCGATACCGATGCAGTCGATCGACGGCGACGCCCACAACGGGTCGAGCGGAAAGCGCACTTCGCTCGCCGCGCCATCGACGACATGTGCGCCATATTCGGTCCAGTCGGCGCCGTAGGTCACCTTGGTGCCGCCGCCGAGGATCGCCTTTGCTTCGGTGGCGAGCGCGACGAGCGCATTGACCGCGGGATAAACGCCGCTTGCCGAGCGCACCCGCGTCAGCGCCGCCAGTTCCGATCCGATCAGGAAACCATCGACGCCGCCGGCGGTCATGGCGAGGTTGGCGTAATGCAGGATCATGCTGCGATAATTCCAGCCATCGGGCCCGCCACTGAAGAAGGCGTTCACCTGCGCTGCCGCCGCGGCGCTGCCGTCCGCCGTCCCGGCAACGCCCGGCGCCGGATCGCAGGTGATGCGGCCGCGCCAGGGATACAGCGGTTGCGATGCCGCGCCGGTATACGGATTGGTCCGTGCATTGCCGGCGGCGATATCCATCATCAGGAACGGATAGAGCGTCACCTTCAGCCCGCGGGCTTTCAGATGCGCGATCAGATCGACGACGCTCTGGTCTGACGGCGTGCCGCCATAAGCGGCGCGGCCATCGATCTGCGACACCACATAGGCGGAGGCGCGATCGACGCCGGCGACCGACCACGTCGCGCCCTGCGTCTGCTTGACGGTGTTATCGACGCCCGGCCGCACGCGGCACTGACCGCAGCGCAAATCGTCGCCGAACCAGGCAACGACGACGGCGACGCGTTCGAGCCGCGGCGCGATCGACTGCAGGTCGTCGAGCGCGGCGATCAGGTCGGAGCCGGCAAAGCCGACATGACGGTTTTCGGGCGCGAATTGCCCCGGCCCCACCACCTGCACGACCGTCGAGGGTTCATAGCCGAACTCGGTCGAGCCGGGGATCAAGGTCACCGCGCGCGTCATCGTCTCGAGCTTGCCGATGGCGCGCACCACCTCGAACGACAATTGCGGAATGCGGTTGCCGAATTCGGCGAGCGGCAGCCGTTCGAACACGACATAGGCCAGCCCGCGATAGGCCGGCGCCTGCCCTTCCTTGGCGACGATCAGCGGGTCGGGCGTCTGCGTCTCGTCGCCGCGATAGACGCGCATCACGATGCCGGTGAGATCGAGCGGCTTGCCGTCGGCCCAGACGCGGCGCACCGCGCTGATCTCGCCGTCGCACAGGCCGAGCGCGAGATTGGCGAAGTAGGAATAGGTCGTCTCGTTGGTCGTGACGCGCGATGAGCCCATGCCCTTGCCGCTGCCGCCGCTGGTCTGGCTGCTCGTGGTCACTACTTCTTCGAGGCTGGTGGCCCAGATCACCTGGCCGGCGAGCCGGGCGCGGCCATAGACGCGCGGGATCGGCGCGCCGTCGGTCGAGGCCATCACCGTGAGATCCGACAAACGCGGCCCGGTAACGCTGCGCTCGCGACCGCCGAACAACGCCTGGTCGATCAGGCTGCCGCCAAGCGCGCCGGCGACGCGGCCGAGGATCGCGCCGGTCGAACCGAACAGCGATTGGCCCGCCGCCGCGCCGGCGGTGGAAAGAAGAAGAGCGGCCATTATTCTAGTCCCGGAAACCGGAAGGCATAGGCAATGCGGCGGCGCCACCACGGCGCCAGCGCCACTTCGGCGACGCAGGCGCCGTCATGCGCGTGCACCATGAGATGCGGCGCGCTGACGATGGCCAGATGCTTCGCCGCCAGTTGCTCGCGCCAGCGGAACAGCAGCACGTCGCCGGGTGCGAATTGCGTGCAGGCGATCGGCTGAAGATGCCGCGCCGCCGCCTCCGCAAGCGGCTCGCCGCGCGCGGCCTCGGCCCAGTCCGGCGCATAAGGCGGCGCGCGCTCCGGCTCGTCGCCGATGACGTTGCGCCACACGCCGCGGATCAGGCCGAGGCAATCGCAGCCGACGCCCTTGAGCGAGGCCTGGTGCCGATACGGCGTGCCGATCCAGCTCCGCGCTTCGCTGATGATGTCTTGGCGGGTCATGGTAATCGTCCTCGTCATTCCGGGCAGCCCAAAGGGCCGGGATCGAATGACGGCTAGGCTTGAAGGCTTGATCCATCGTTCCCCGGCTCCCCGGCGACCGGATAGCGCAGCACGAAGTCGTTGCCCGGGATGTGGGGGAAGCCGCGGAAGTTGACGATGTTGTTGAAGCGGTCGTGACAGGTGGTCAGGCGCTTGTCGCAGCCCGCCGTCACGATGAAGCTGTCGCCGGCTTCGATCGGATATGCCATCGCCTGCCACAGATCGATGCTGACGCCGACGCCGGTACGATGCGCCTTCACTTCCATCGCCAGCCCGGCATTGGCGCCGCTGGTGAATGTGAGCTTGCCGGCGGTAAACCAGCCGTCGGCATAAGTATCGAGGCCGCTTGCGGTGAAGCTCGACGTCGCCGTCACCGCAACAACCGCGCCGCTGCCGCGATGCGCCGGCGACGACAGATCGACGCGGCACTTGCTGTCGCCGAGATCGGCGCCGCAGGTGGTGCTGTAGAGCCGCCCGCTTTCCTCAGCGAGGGCCTGACTGAGGCCACGCAGCTCGGCGACGAAGGCGGTGCCATCGCGCTTCACTTCGCCCAGCGTCCCCTTGGCGAGCAGCACGCGCAAATCCGGCTCGCTCCAGTCGACCAGCCAGAGCTCGATCGCGGCCGAATCATAAAGCCCGGCGGCGAGATCGTCCTCGTTCAGCGTATCGGCGCTCAGCGCGCCCGACATGTCCGACGTATCGACGGCCATGCCGTGCTTGGCCGTTACCTCGCTGCCGTCGAGGCCGGTGCCGGCGCGGCACGTCACCGCGCCGAGCACGACAT
Organism: Pseudolabrys sp. Root1462; assembly: GCF_001426945.1. Taxonomy (GTDB): domain Bacteria; phylum Pseudomonadota; class Alphaproteobacteria; order Rhizobiales; family Xanthobacteraceae; genus Pseudolabrys. Next base: position 2,683,130 of record NZ_LMFS01000001.1, read on the forward strand.
CGTCGTCGTGATCGGTGAAACCCTGCTCAACGCCGTCACGCCGCGTCACGGTCCAGCAGCGGCACAGCGTCGTGACGCCGCTGTCGAGTTTCACTTGAAGCGCCGAGGGAATGCTTCTCATGGCTTGATCTCGATCAGTGGAATCTTCGGGATCGCGCCGGCGGCGAAGGCCGACAGATCGACCTCGAGATAATCGGTATCGAACCGCACCGGCACATCGAACAGAAAGCCGGCGGTGACGCCCTGCCCGCTCGCCGGAATGTGTCCGGCGGCGAAGCTGACAATGCCGGTGGTGCCATCGACCGTGAACGAGGTGCCATCCGCTTCGACGCCGGCGACCGCGACGCGGACGCTGCCGCTCACCGGCTTCTCGATCCGGCGTTGATACGGCGCGTAGATGCCGCCATAGGCCTTCACCAGCGCGAAGCTCGCGGTGGTGCCGTCGCCGGTGCCGATCGCCTGGTCCGTCGCACTCACATCGCCGCCGGGCGCGGCGGAAGAATGATCGAGCCGGTCGCGCCAGCGAAAGCCGCAAAGCCGGCCGCGGCGCTCCTCGAAAAACTCGATGGCCTGCGACAGCGCCTGATGCGTTTTCACGCCATAGCCGGCATCGTAGCGCCGCCGCGAGTGCGCCCAGCGCGCGTTGCGCTCCTCGCGGCCGGAGCCGAGCGTCACCACATCGGTGCGCCGCTCCGGCCCGCCGGCGCTCTTGAGCGCGATGTCGAGCGGAAACAGCACCTCGTGAAATGCGGCCATCGCTCACAGACTCCGTTGTCCACGCGCCACCGCGCGCGCGATCTGCCCGGTGAGATAGGCTTCCGAGCGGCGGAAGCTGTCGGCGTCCGGCGTTGCGATGTGCACGGTGACGTTCGCAGCCGATGAACCGCCGCCAGCGATGCCGAGCCGGCCATCTGGCCCGCGCGACAGCGGCATGATCGCTTCCGGCCCCGCCTCGCCGGCGAGACCCAGCCCACCCGCCATCGGAAAATAACTCGGCGTACCGATGACGCCGCCCGTGGCGAACGGCGTGATGTTCATCACGTCGCTCTCTTGATCCTTGAGCCCGCCGGAAAAAATCTTGCCCAGCGGCTTGAGCGCGTTCTGCACCGCGAGCTTCGACAGGCTGAGCGCGACGTTCTTCAGCACGTCGTCGAACTGCTTGGCGCCGGTCACCGCCTGGCCGAAGGCCCGCGTCATCAACGACGCGAATTGCCGGATGCTGACGCCGAGCGCATTGGTGCTGCCGGTCGTCTTGTCGATCGTGGTTTGCAGGTCGCCCGCTATGACCCCCGCAACATCGCTGTCAAAACCGTAACTATCGCTCATCGGGATAACTCTTCATCAATGCGGCAAAGCCATCGCGGTCGAGCGGCGCGCGTCGCCCGATCACCGCCTCGATGGCATAAGCCAGTTCGCGCGGCGTCATGCGCCAGAACTGTTCGGGCGGGAGTTTCAGCACGCCGAGCCCGAAGCCCATCGCCTCGCGCCACGGAAACGGCTTCACGGCTCGTCGCCGAACGTCGCGGCAATCAGCGCCGCGGCGATACGCACGTAACCCTGCGCGCCGCCGTCAACGGCGAGCCGGCCGACCTCGTCGTCGCCGATCGCCTCGCCGGCGCCGCGCAGGCCGGCGCCGATGATGCGGATGAGATCGAGCGCCTTCAGCCGCCCCGAGCCGATGCGCTCCGTCAGCGCCACCAGATCGTCGGCGCCGAAAGCACTTTCCAACTCGGCCAGCGCCCCGAGCGTCAGCACCAGAGTTCGCTTGATGCTGCCGAGCTCGGCCTCGATCTCACCGCGGTATTTGTTGGCCATCACGCGGCCACCGTAAATGTCACCTCGCCGGCCGACTCCATGGCGACGTCATATGTGACCTCACCATTGTGCTCGCCGGCGAATTCGAGGTTGGTGATCTGGAACGGTCCCGTGACGGCGCCGAAGGCCGGAATGACGACCTGGTAATTCTTCACCGCGCCGTCAAAGAAGGTTTGCCGCATCAATTCATCGGTCGCGGCGTCCTTGAACAGGCCGCGACCCGATAGCGACGCGCGCTTGACGCCGGCGCCGTCCAGCAACTCGCGCCAGCGGTTGGCGCTCTCGGCATGGGTCACATCGACGGCCTCGGCGTTGAAGGCGAGCCGCCGCGTGCGTAGCCCGGCGACGGTGATGAAACTCGCACCGTCGGCGATCTTGATCAGCAGGTCCTTGCCTTTCTGGGCGGTCATCTCAATGTCCTTTCTGAATTACACGGGCTCGGTAACGGCGCGGAAACGCACCAGCGCGTGATAGGTGCGGCCGTCGGCCTCGCGCCGCACATCGGCGACGGCGAAGCGAAGATTGACGAGGCGATAATCGGTCAGCGCCAGCGGCGCGTCGTCGAGCGCCTGCAGCAGCGCGCCGGCGATGACGTGCGCCTCCTTGTGGCCGCCCTGGCGCGACCAGGCGTGCAGCGTGAGTTGATGCTCCTGCCCGCTGGCATCGCCGGTCGAATAGTCGGCAATGCGCGCCTCGCCGAGCGTGACATAGGGAAATGCCGCGGCGCGCGGCGGCTCGTCATAGATCTTCGCGCCACCCAGCGCGCTCAACAGCGCGGCATCGGCCGAAAGCGCATCGTGCACGGCCGCACGCAGCGCCGCGGAAGCAGGCGTCGTCATGTCAGATGTCCTCAGTCTTGCCGTTCTTCAGCGTCGATCTCGAGAAAGCGGCGGCCGGTGATCTCGCGCACCGCGACGATCGCGTAGACGTGCGCCCCGTCGACGATGCGATGCCGCGTCGTCACGCCCTCTCGGAACCGCATGACAATGCGCACCCGCAAACTCGCGCCGCGGCTGTCGGCGGCGATGTCGGTGCGGCCGCTGAGCGGCGTCACGCTGGCCCAGATGGTGGCGACAGAGTCGTATGTGCGCGTGACGCCGCCGGCGCCGTCGTCGGTCTCGACCGGCGCCTGCAGGACGAGGCGGCGATCGAGCGCGCCGATGTCGAAGGACGCGCTCATAGCGACAGCATCCGGTATGGCGCGATCAGCGCCGCCACCGTCGCCGGCAGCACCGTGACGGCGCCGGGCGTGGCGAGGCCGCGGTTCTCGTACCAGTGCGCGACGAGCAGCCGCACCGCCTGGCGCAGCGCCTCCGGCACGTCGCCGGCGGCGTCGCCGTAGCCCGCGGTGATGTCGAGCTCGATGCCGGCGACGCTGCGGCCCGGTTGCGCCACCGCCCAAGGCGCGAAGGCGATCGCACTGCCCGCCGTATCGACGACGAAGCTCTGCAAGTCGAGGCTCGCGGCGTTGCCGCCGCCGTCATAGACCCGCACCGCGGTCAGCGCCTTGAGCGGCGCGGGCACGACGTTCAGCCGGCCGGCCGCCGGCCAGGCGTCGCGTGTCAGCCGCCAGCCTTGCGTAATCAAGGCGCGCCGCGTCTGCGCCTCGACATGAATGCGCGCGCTGGCGATCAGGCTGCCAATGACGTCGTCATCGTCATTGTGCTCGACGCGCAGAAAAGCCTTGGCCTCGGCGAGCGACAGCGGCTCGACCGCGGGCGCGGTGAGAAGGATGGAGGACATGGAATTCCTTTGATGTTGACATTCGCGCGGGCGCAAGGCTGATGCCTGCCGCATGCGCCTCGCCGTCACAGGTCTGCTCGTCTCACTCGCCGCCACGCCGGCTTTCGCCATCAGCGGCAATGCGCCGCCGGCGTCGGGCTTCGCGGCACGGCCGATCGTGATGCTGATCGACAACCGCGGCGATCTCTGCACCGCCACTGCGCTGACGCGCGATCTCGTGCTCACCGCGGCGCATTGTGTCGTCATCCCGGCGACCTATCGCGTGCGCGTCTTTCAGAACGGCGCCACGGCCGACGTCGACAAGATCCGTCGCCATCCGGGGTTCAACATGGCGAACTACAAGGCGAGCCGGGCCACCGCCGACGTCGCGCTGATCAAGCTCAAGAGCCCCCTGCCCGACATCGTCATGCCGGCGGTGCTCGCCGCGCCGCGCCGCGTTGAGGTCGGCGAGACGCTTGCGATCGCCGGCTTCGGCGTCACGCAGGCCGGCACCGCGCATGGCCTTGCCGTGCCGCGCATGGCGAGCCTCGCCGTCACCGGCACGCCGGGCAGCCTGCAAATCCGCTTGCAGGATCCGGCGACGAAGAACGAACGCCCCGGCCTCGGCGGCTGCACCGGCGACAGCGGCGCGCCCGCCTTCGACGGCGCCGGAGCGAACGACAGCGGCCAGATCATCGGCATCGTCAGCTGGTCCACTGCGCCGAAGAGCGAGGAAGGCTGCGGCGGCCTCACAGGCCTGACGCCGCTCATCAACTACCGCGACTGGATCGTGACCACCGCGACCGCGCTCGGCTCGCCGCTGTCGCCGTAACGAGCAATTCCAGGTAAAGGGGCCGCCGGTTTTCCGTCCGGAATTGCGACCAGCCAAAACGGCCCAGTTCCAGGAAAACCGGAAAGACACTTCGCCGCAGTCCGGCTGCCGCGCGAAACCGCTAGGGTCCGCGCTCATTTGAACGAGCGCTCATGCTGTTCCCGACCGACCTGACATCCTTTCTCGACATCATCCGCCAGAACGGCGAGGCGGTTTATTCGCTGCTGTTCGCCTATGCCACCTCGCACAGCCTGTTGCTCGGCCTGTTCGCCGGCTATGCCGCGCATGCCGGCGCGCTCAGCGTCGGCAAGCTCGTCGGCGTATTCTGGTTCGGCAGCTTCGTCGGCGACGCGGTGCGCTTCTATCTCGGCCGCCGCTATGGCGCGCGGCTGTTCCGGTCCTGGCCGCGCGTCGAACGTCTGGTCACCATCGCGGCACGCCTCACCGACAAGCACGCCGTGCTGATGGTTCTGTTCCATCGTTATCCGCACGGCATCCGCGGCGCCGCCGCCTTCGCCTACGGCCTTTCGAAGCTGACCTGGCCGACATTCCTGGCCCTCAATTTCGTCGCCGCCGGGCTGTGGGCCGGCGTGGTGGTCGCCACCGGTTACGCCTTCGGCCAGGTCTCGGAAAAGATGATGAACGACGCCTCGTCCGGTCTCGGCATCGGCATGCTCGTCATCTTCCTCGGCCTGTCGTGGTTCCTGAGCCGGAAACTCGAGCAGACCATCGAGCGCGACAACGAATTAACCCGCCGTTAACCGCGCCCGCCAACCCCGGATTAACGGCGCCGGCCCTAGCCTGCGCGCATGAGTTCGGTCGGTGCAGTTTCGATCTCCGGCATGATGGCGGCATCCGCGCAGATGCAGGCCTCCGCCATGCGCATCGCCAATTCGAGCGACGGCGGCGCCATGGCCGAAGAACTCGCCAAGATGGTCACCTCGCAGGCCTCGTTCGCCGCCAACGCACAGACGCTGAAGGCGCAGACCGACGGCATCGGTCAGTTGCTCGATATCCTGGCGTGACATTCTTTCCGCCCTCATCATGAGTAGCGGCCATAGGCCGCGTCTCGAAGGATGGGCGGCCCACCGATATCGGGCTTGCCCGATATCGGCGTTCGGCCTGCGGAAGTCGGCTATAGCCGACTTCCGGCGGTTCGAGACGCGCACCTTCGCGCGCTCCTCACCATGAGACCGGTCGAAATCAGCTCGCCGCGAACTTCATCAGCTTGATGGCGTCGAAGTCCTGGATGCCGCCGCCGACGCGCTTGGTCGTGTAGAACAGCACGTAGGGCTTCGCCGAATAGGGATCGCGCAGCACCGAGACGCCGGCGCGATCGACGATCAGATAGCCGCGGCCGAAATCGCCGAACGCGATCGACAGCGAACCCGCCGCGATGTCCGGCATGTCCTCGGCTTCGACCACCGGGAACGTCATCAGCGAGGCGCGGCCGCCCGCGACCGCCGGCGGCTGCCACAGATACTGCCCGGTCGTGTCTTTGAGTTTCCGCACCGCCGATTGCGTCTTGCGGTTCATGACGAAGCTGGCGTTCTGCCGGTAGCCGGCTTTCAGCGCATAGATCAGATCGATCAGCGCGTCGGACGGATTCGAGCTGGCAAAAGCGCCGGCGCCGCCGGAGGCGATGGTGCCGACATTGCCCCAGCTCCAGGAGCCGTTCGCGACCGTGGTGTAGTTCAGGAAGCCCTTCGGCTTGTTGGAGCCGTCGCCGGTCACGAACGCCGTGCCCTCCTGCGCGGCGAACACGGCCTCGACTTCCTGCGCCAGCCACTGGTCGATGTTCACCGCCGAGTCTTCGAGCAGCATCGCCGTCGCCGCCGGCTGGGCGTAGAGCTCCATCGCCGGGAACGACAGCTGGTCGAGCGTCGGCGACGCCGTCTGCGTGCGCGCATCGGTCTCGCCGACCCAGCCGACCGCGGGGCCCGACGTCATGAACGGCTTCTTGTAGACATTGCCGGAGATGGTGCGCACGCCGGCGATGGACCGGATCGGCGAGATCGCGGTCAGCCGCTTGCCGATCTCGGTCTCGATCTCGTCCGGCACGGTATAGCCGCCGTCGGCATTGGAGCCGACCGACATCGCCTTCATCTCGAGCGCGGCGAGGCCCGCGGCGTCGCCGCCGCGCATATAGGCGTCGAAGGCCTGCTTGTGCTCCAGCGCACGGGCCGAACGCTGCGCCTTCGCCTCGCCGCCGAATGCCGGCCGCGCCGCCTTCAGCGTGATGTCGTCGAGCCGCCGCGCCTGGGCGTCGATCGCGGCGTTGATGCGCGACAGCTTGTCGTCGATCAGGCCGTCACCGGCGCGCTTCTGTTCGAGCGCCAGCCGCTCGTCATTGGCCTCCTTGAAGGCCTCGAAGGCGCGCATCATCTCGGCATGCGTCACCACCGCATCGAGCGGGATGCCCGATTTGGTCTCGAGCGTGGTCGTTTCGGTCGTATCCATGGAGCTTCTCCTGTTGAAAGGTCATCAGCACGGCTTGCGATCGCGTTCGGAGCGTTCGCGCGTGTTTTCGGTTGTGAATTAATCGCGCCGCCGCCTGCGGCGACATTTCAGGTCGCTTGTCTGCTCATAAGCTGCGACCTATAGTTGCGCCCGTTAATATCGGGGGCCTCGAAATGAAATACGTTTACATCGCCGCGCTCGCCGCGGTTATTGTCGCGCAAGCAGTGTCCGCAGCCCCTTCCCAGGCGAAGCCCAAAAAGGACAAGCCAGTCGAGCTGGAGCGAACGCTCTTCAGCGGCAGCGAGTCCCTGTTCTCCGAGTTCGGCTGGGCGCGCAACGACTGCACATCCACCGCCGCGGACGTGCGGACGATCGAAGCGCCGTCTCATGGAGAGCTGCGCGTGGAGCAAGTCGTTATTCCCCAAGGCCTGAGCTCAAAGACGTATCAAGAGCGCTGCAAGGGCAAGCCGAGCCAAGTCAGTCGTCTCTACTACAAGGCCGGCGCGACGTTCGTCGGTCGGGATCGCATTGTCGTCGATGTCGATACCAAACTGGGTCGCATGATGCGCGTGACCTATCTCATCACGGTCACCAGGAACGGAGCTCGCGAAAGCGAAGCGCAAACCGGCGAAATCATGGCGAGCAGCGTGCTTTCCGGCAACGAAACACGGCTTGGCGCCATGCATTATGTCAACATCGACTGCACGTCCGGTGGACTTCCGGATGTTCGCATCGTGACAAAGCCGCAGCATGGCGACTATCGCATGGATCCAATAACGATCCCCATCAACCGGCCAGCGAATACCGTGTTTGCCGCGTGCAACGGCAAACCTGTCGAGGCCGTGGGTGTATTCTACAAGCCGAAAGACGCGTTCAAAGGCGAAGACACGGTTGCACTGGACGTCGACTTCAAGCACGGCAAAGTACGGCGATTCACCTACAAGATAACGGTGCAATGATCTGCGGTTTCGAACGGCCGCCCGGCCCTTCATTCAAGCGTCGACTTTGCTATTGTAGTCCTGAAGCAGCCCGACGGGCGCCAGCAGGGACATCGGCATGGGCAGTGAAATCCGTTCGGCAATCGACTTCTACGAGCGCCATCCGATCTCGGCCGAGATCATCAAGGCCAAGCTGCTGGCGGCGCGCGGCACTTTCGCCGGCATCACGCCGGACGACCTGTTTCCGCATGACCAGGATCACTACGGCGGCCTTGCCGCCAACGACGCGCTGGCGGAGCGCGCCGGCATCACGCCGGGCACCCGCGTCGCCGATTTTTGCGCCGGTCTCGGCGGCCCCGCGCGCTACCTCGCGCATCGCTACGGCGCCGACGTCACCGGCATCGAGCTGACGCCGGCCCGCGTCAGGGGGGCGGCGGAACTCACCGCCCTCGCCGGTCTCGGCAACCGCGTCCGCGTCATCGAAGGCAATGTCTTGGACGTGCCGCTACCCGATGCCAGCGTCGATGCCGTCGTCAGCCAGGAGGCCTTCCTGCATGTTCCCGACAAGGCCAAAACCCTGGCGGAAGCACATCGCGTTCTCAAAGGCGGCGGCCGCCTCGCCTTCACCGATTGGGTGGCGCACCGGCCATTGTCGCAGGCCGATGCCGATCTGATGTGGGCCGGCATGGCCGCGACCCATCTCTTCGACATTCCGAGTTATACGAAGCTGATCGAAACCGCCGGCTTCGCGATCGCGGCGGTGGACGACCTCACCGCCGACTGGGCCGAGATCCTCAAAGTCCGCCTGGCGATGTACCAGAAGCTGCGCGGCGAAACGCAGGCCGCGGGCACGGCGTCGGGCCACGACGCGTTCTATGAAAGCTACGTCCGCTTCGTCGATCTGGTCAGCGATGGCACGCTCGGCGGCGCGCGCTTTGCGGCGGTGAAGCCTTAGACTCCGCGTTACTTGCACGCATAGACGAAAGGCATTTTCTCGCGTTTGGCGACTTCCCTGGCGGAATGAACCACCGCCGTGAAGGACAGTTCGCTCATCGCCGTTTGCGGCACCGTGAAGACATAACCGTCGCCGTCGCGGACCGTGCCCAGGGCCTCACCATAAGTGACGAGCACGAACCGCTCGCCTTCGGGAATCTCCTCGCGCCGCTTGATATGCTTGACCGCGACCATCGCCGGTTCTCCCCAGTTGCGAATGCCAAGCATACTTATGTCAGCCATCGCACCGGCGATCATTGATCCGGCTCAACGCCGCGAACGGCGCGTCATTGATGCGACACACGTTTCCGGTGACGGTTGCGTGACAATTCCACAAGCGGGCACGGGCGATCTCGGGCACACCCTCGAACAATGCCAACTATGCGGGCTTGAAGATTCCTTGGTCCAAGGCCCAAAGGCACATGCCTGCGTCGCCGGCGTAAACAGGCTGCCCCGAGCCTGCGACAGCTTCAATCAATTGACGCGCTTGAGAAGGAGCAAGCGCAAGTGTCTTTTTTGCCGCCGCCAATCGGACTTGGATGTTTGGATGATCGTAGAGCTTGATCAATGCAGACCGCTGATCGCCTGCACGCCTTTGTAACTCGCCCACGACAAGGGTCATCTCATCAAATAGACGATTATACTTCGCAATGTCGTCGCCCATTCTGGCGGTGTATTGATTCAGACCAATCGCTGTAAATAGTTCGACCAGTTGGGGAACGCTCATACTGGCCAGCTTTGTTCGCGTCATGGCTCCAAGACCTTAGATCTCTTGAGAGCTTCCAATCCGACCGCTCTTCGCACCGCCCAATTGCGTCCTTGGAGATACTCTCTTGGCGACAATCCACCATAATCATCGTTCTTGGTCTGATACCACGCGTTGATCTCTTGGTGCTTCAGCCGCGGCACGCGCACCAGATTGTTGGGGTCGTCAATCACTTCTCGAGGAAACCCATCCTGCTCGGCCTGGGTCTGCTCGACGATGTGATGAATATCATATCCCGGCGCTGGCGTCGAAGCAGCTTGCTGTAGTTCTTCGAGCGACTTCGGCGGATCGTTATAGGCGGTGACATCCGCCGAATAGACCTGGATCCATTTCGCGGCTCCGGCGAAGAATTCAATGGTCCTCCCGGTCTGCTGGATCCGGCGCGCGACTTCTCTCAAGATTGAAGTCCGCTCGCGCGACGTCGGTGGCCTCTCGCCCGAACTTCCTGTTTTATCCGAGGACCCCTCTTTGCCTGGCTTGGGATCACCCGAGCCGTCGCCTTCAGCCGTCCATTTCCCGCCGTCGGGATTGCCTTTCGGCACCCGCGGTTGGTCGGGTCGGTAACCGGCCTTGAAGGCAAACCGAAGCGCACGGTCGTATCGCCGCATCGCGATCTCAAGCCGCGTCTCCGCGACGAGGCATTTCAGTTCGCTCAGCGCGCATGCGATCGTGTTCAGCGCCTGCCGGCGTCGCCATTCCAGTTCGACGATCTCAGAGCGCATCGCATCACCCCGCCCGCCTTCGGCGCAGGCGTTCGATGCGCGGCGGCGCCAGCGTCCGCAGCGATACAACGGGCTTCGCGCTTTCTTCGCCCACCGTCGCGCGCCATTCGGCTTCCGCGCGCGTGCGCGCGAATGACGGCCGCCGGGAGGATGCGTCCTTCACCGCATGCACGCGCGCGCCCGCCAGCAGCGGGAACGTGACGATGGAGATTTCCCAGAGGTCGACGGCGATGAGCGAGCGCACCCGCGTCCGCGGATCGATGCGGCCCTTCACCGTGCGGAAGCCGATCGACAGCCCGTCGATGGCGCCGGCGCGGAGCAGCGCCAGCAATTCGCGGCCGCGCGCCACTTCGGGAATGAGCCGGCCGCGCGCGTAGAGCCCGCGATGGTCCTCGCGCAGTTCGAGCCAGACGCCGACCGGTTCGGCCGGATCGTGCTGGAACAGCATCGGCACGCGCTGCACCGGTCTCTGCCGCAAGGTCTGCGCGAAGGCGCCGCGCATCACCATGTCGTGCGCCTGGTCGATGGCGCCGAACAGCGAGGCGTAGCCTTCCACCGTGCCATCCTCGTGGATGCGCGTCTTCGGCGCGAACACCGAGGCGATGGTGGGGTCCTGGGTGAGTGCGAGCATGATTCATCCTTCACCCGCTCGGCCTCATGGTGAGGGGCGTTGCCGTAAGCGCGCAGACGCGCATCTTCGACGCGCTACGGCAACGCATCTCGAACCATGGGCTGCCCATCCTTCGAGACGCATCGCTGGCGCGATGCTCCTCAGGATGAGGCGAGCGGCGTTTTTTGCGGGGCGGCAGTGGTGAGTGGCGGGCTACTTCCTGCCCCGCCGCGCCTTGGGCCTCACCGCACGCGGCGAGGTCGCGGCGCTCTTGCGCTTTGCCGCGCGGTCGAGGTGATCGAGAAATTCGCGGAACACGGTGAGATGATCGCGGCGACTCAAAGCCCCGCTTTTGCTCTCGCGCGAGATCGAGCGCAGCACATGATGCAGCGTGTCCATCAGTCCCCTCCGGATTGCTGTTTGCGAAAGAGTTCGTTGAAGCGCGCCAGCTCGCGCACGAAATCGTCGAAGCGCCGGCTCGCCGCCGCCAGTTCGCGCAAACTGAACCAGGCGAGCGCCGTGGCCGACAGCGCCCACAGCAGCAGCGCCACGTGCGCGAGATCGCCGCGCGTATTGAAGATCGTGATCAGTTCGTCCATCGCCGCCCCAAAACAAAACCCGCCGCGGTTTCCCGCGACGGGTTGAGCTTGTCAGTCCAGTTCCCGCAGGCGCGGGAACGTAGCTGGCGTTAGTGCATCTTGCCGCTGCCGCCGGCGCCAGTGGTGGCCGCCGGCTTGTCGAGCGACTGCGCCATCTGCAGATGCTTCTGCAGGGTCGGCACGGTCTCCTTGGCGAGTTCGGCAAGCGGGCCGGTCTTCTTGGCTTCGGCCTGATACTTGGAAATGTCCATCTTGTGGTCCATGACCATGTGCTTGGCGAATTCGCGGTCGAACTTCGCGCCCGACAGCTTGGCGAGCTTGTCGTAGTCGGCCTGCTGCTTGGCGCTCGGTTCGCTCGGCGCCTGCGCGCCCATCTGCTGCGCCATCGCCTGCAGCTTCTTGAGGTGGTCGCCGTGATCCTTCTGCAAGGTTTCGCCGAAGGTCTTGACGCTGTCGCTCTGGCCCTTCTGCTGGGCGAGTTCGCCCATCTTGACCTCGGTCATGTCGCCCTGCACCGCCTCTTTGAGGAATGCCTGGTCGGCCTTGCTGGCCTTACCGGCGTTCGCCTGGGTCTGCGCGGCGGTGCCACTGGCGCCGCTCGAATTGGTCTGCGCCTGTGCAGCGCCGGCGGCGAGCGCGAATACGGCGGCAACGCCGATCGCGAGCATCGGTTTCCTGTTCATGATCTACCTCGGTTCCATGGAATGGTTCGGCTCGGCGCACCGTGTGCGCGCAAAGCTCTACCCATAGAACGGCGCCGCAGGGCTGGTTGTTCCTGTTCCGCTTCGTCTTACGACATTAAAACGTCTCCACCTTCGATCGCGCCATAGCCGGTGGCGGCGCGTTTCTCGTTGACGCTGAGGAAGGGCGCCTTGGTGACGCGCTCCCACAGTGCGCTGCGGTCGGCGCTCAGCGCCTCGATGCGATCGGTGTCGACGGCGAGCGTCAGCGGCGCGGTGCCGAAGCCCGGCGCCAGCCATTGCGCCAGCGCGGCGCCGATACGGTTAGCCAGCGGCAGCACGCTCTGCCGGTAGAACACCCGGTTGGCTTCCGCATAATTCGAGTAGGTGTTGTCGCCAGGGATCGCGAGCAGCATCGGCGGCACGCCGAAGGCCAGCGCGATCTCGCGCGCCGCCGAGTGCTTGGCCTCCATGAAATCCATGTCCTTCGGCGACAGCGACATCGCCTTCCAGTCGAGGCCGCCCTCGAGCACCAAAGGCCGCCCGGCATTGGCCGCGCCCTGGTAATTCTCCGACAGTTCGGTCTTCAGCCGTTCGAACTGCGCGTCCGACAGCACCGTGCCGTCGGCGCCGGCATAGACCAGCGCGCCGGAGGGCCGCGCCGCATTGTCGAGCAGCGCCTTGTTCCAGCCGGCCGCGGCGTTATGGGTATCGACCGCGGTCGCCGCCGCTTCCAGCGGGCTGAGGCCGTAATAGTCGTCGAGCGGATTGAACAAGGTCAGGTGCAGGATCGGCGGCGGGGCCCCCTCCTGCGCAAAGCGCACCGTCTGTCCCGTCACGGTGTAGTCGAACGCCGCCGGCCAGCCTTTCGGTCCCGGCACCACTTTCATGCGGTCGGGCCGCAGCGCGTAGAGTTCGCGCGGGGCGCCCTCGCCGCCGGCCCGCACCGCTTCGACATAGGCATTGCCGGACAGCATCAGATGGACGGCGATGGCCTCGAGAAAGCCGGGACCGTCCTGGCGCGGATTGGGCCGCGTCAGCAGATCGATCAACGGATGCGCGGTCAGCTCCTCGGCGCCGTCATGCAACACGAACGCTACGCCGCCGACCGCTTCCGCGGTCAGCCGCACCGCGCGATGCACGATGGCGTTGCGGGTATAACCCTCGCGGGCGAGCGAGGCGTAATCGCGCGGTGTCCAGCGGGCGCGGCCGCCGCTCTCCAGCGCGATCAGCCGGCCGATGCGCGTTGTCTTCTGCTCCGCGGGGCGAAGCAGTCTCTTCATGGTGTCGAGCATAAAAAAAAGCCCGCCGGTGAAGGCGGGCTCCTCTTCTTGGTGATGCGGGTCGCGTCAGGCGTCAGTTGGCCGCGTAGTTCGAGGCGTGCGGATTGACGATGGCATAGCCCGCGATCGAGCGAACATGCTGACGGGTCTTGCCGCCGCCGGAATTGCCGTCGTGGACCAGCCACTCGTTGCCGCTGACCTGGTTGATCAGCACGAAGACATGACCCGAACGCGCCGCGACCATGCCGGGTCCCGGCGAAGTCCGCGGGAACTTGCGCACCCAGTTGGCGGCAAGATTGAGCTCCGGCTTGATGCTGCCGAACACGTAGAGCGATGCCTCGCAGCCGCAGAAGCGGTGCGGACATCCCGACGGACGGCTGCCCAGGATCACGCCGTTGCCATTGGCATCGACAGTGCGCGTTCTGCCAGGCGTGGCGTTGCCCTGCGTGTCCACGTTTGCCGCGGTCGCCTGCGCGGCCGTTGCATTATCCGTGCAACCTTGAACGCCGCAGGTGACTTGCGCCCGAGCCTGCGCCCGGGAATGCCGGGTGCGATGCCCGCGGCGCGCGGGCGTTTCACGAACTTCGGCGGTTCTCCGCTCCAGGCCGGGCGAAGCTTGCGCGGCCATCGGGTTATCTGAACAACCACGTGCGTCGCAGACAACCTGCGCTGACGCTTGCGTGTGGTGGCGATGTTTCGGTCTGGCGTCGGCGCTCGTCGCCGCCGCCGAAATCGAAGCGATCGTCAAGATCGCGAGTGCAGCTCGTTTCAATATTCTGATCACCTGTCTTGAAAGCGGCATTGACGCCGCAGATGAAGGAAGCGGCGTTAACGAGTGCCGCACCGTGGGTAGATGCCCCCTCCACCGTTTCAATGTGACCAAACAATGACAAGCTAAAGCGCGGCTTAAGCTTAAGTCCGGCGGCCGAGACCGCGTTTTTAACAATTGTGTCCCAGGATTAAACAACACGAATAAACAACTCGCCGGATTCGCCGGATTTACAGGGTCATTTCGCGCATTACGCGACACATTGTTGCCGTTATCGGCCCCGCACGGCCATATTCATTGCCGAGCGCGCCTTGTGACAAAATACGCATAGCTGAATTGATAATGCGATCCACGGCGCGATTTGAATCGCTATGGTGGTAATCGCCGCGCTTCACACGTCATGCGAAGAGGCGCGCTGGAGATATTTCACGTCCCGCGCAGTGAACATCTGTAACGGCGAGAATGAGCGACCGTATCGCCCATCGAAACGCGCCGTTAGCCTCAGCTTTCGTGTTCGGCACTTTACAAACTTCGTATCCGCGGCTCGGCGCGCGCCGCGAAGGTCAGCGCGCTCACGGCCCAGACCAGCGCGTCGAGACGATCCGGTGAGCGCCCCGACGACAGACCTTCGATGCCGAAGTCGCACATCTCGTCCTCGAGCGCCGGAAACGCGCCGACATGGCGGACGCGGCCCTGCTCATAGAGCTGCGACACCGGCTCGGCGCGATGATACTTGCCGCGCGTCGCGCGCTTCATCACCACCGGCACCTCGCGGTCGGCCTCCTTGATCACCGCCGCCACCATGTCGCCGCCCTGGTTGACTTCGGCGATCAGGCAGTCGGCCTGCAATCTTCGCCACAGCGCCACCGCCTTCATCGCCCAGGCCTGCGGTGTCAGCCCGGTGACGCTGGCATCCTCGATGACATAGATCGTGCCGTCGGCGGCGCGGCCGGCGGCCACCATGCCGCAGGCGTCGGCGCCTTTCTTGGCGGACGCCGGCGGATCGATCGCGACGACGATGCGCGTGAGTGGCGGCGCCGCCGCGACGCGGCAGCTCTCCAGCCCGGCGCGCGTCCATAGCGCGTCGGCGCGTTCCTCGATGATCTCGCCGTCGAGCTCCTGGCGGCCGAGCCGCGTGCCGCCATAGCGCGTCAGCACCTGCTCGACGAAGGACGGCGCCAGATTGAAGGCGTTGGCGACGGTCCCGGCGCGCGTCAGCGCCGTGCCCGGATCGGCGATCAGTTTCTTGATGAGTGCGATCGGCCGCGGCGTGGTGGTGATCACCTGCCGCGGCCGCGCGCCAAGGCGCAGTCCGAACTGCAGCATGTCAAAGGTTGCTTCGGCATGACGCCACTTGGCGAGCTCGTCGCACCACGCGGCGGAAAATTGCGGACCGCGCAGGCCTTCGTAATTCTCCGCCGAGAAGATTTCCGCGATCGCGCCGTTCTTCCATGCGAGACGACGCAACGTCGGTTGCCACTGCGGCCGCTCCCAGCTCGGGTGCACGCTGAGCAGGCCGGAGACGCCCTCCACCATCACGGTGCGCACGTCGTGCTCGGTTTCGCCGACCAGCGCGATGCGCGCGCCTCGATCGTTGCAGGCGACGTGCCGCACCCACTCGGCGCCGGCGCGCGTCTTGCCGGCGCCGCGGCCGCCGAGAATGAGCCAGCTCGACCACGGCGCGCCGTTGTTGCCGGCCTCCGGCGTGCGTTGATGCGCCAGCGCGTAGATGCCGAAGTCAGTCCTCAGCTTCTCGAGCCCGCGGCCGCTCAGCTTCCCGAACAGGCTGCTCAGATTGCTGTGCAGCTCCGCCTCGCCGTTCATCGAGAACTGCTCGAAGTGCGCGTGCAAGCTCGCAACGGAACTGTTCGACGTCGTAGGGGAAAGGCTCATCGGCGCTGTCATCGGGCTTGTTGTCGCGTTCGTGCGGCTGGATCAGATCGTGGGTGTCGCGCAGCGAGCGCGATACGGCGGCGATGGCGCGGGCGCTCTCCCCGAGCTGCGATTGTTCGGCGACCAGTCTGTTGATGTGGTTGATGGCATCGAGCTGCCCGCCGATCGTCTGCTGCAGCTTCTGCGCCAGCAGCAGGCGCTGCGCGTCGGTGGCGGGTGGCGGGACCGGCTCGATGGGCGCGCGCGGCTGATCGGCCGGCGCGGTCGGCATGGCGATGAGCGCCGCCGCGCCGGCTTCGCTGATCGCGCGGGCAAAGTGGCCTGCCGCCTTCTTGGCGCGGCGGCCGCGCCAGCCCTCGCGGCGCGAGATCCGGTAGAAGTGGGTCGTCGAGATGCCCATCATCAGGGCGATGTCCGCAACCGGCGCCAGCGTCTGCTCGTAGAGCCGCTTGGCCTCGGCCAGCACTTCGGAAGAAATCTGACTGTCCGCCATGCGCCCTCCCCCAATAAAAAACGCGCCGGCGGAACCGGCGCGTTCGTAAAACTCGAGATGTCGCGGGCTGCCTGCGGCAGCCGTGCGTCAGTGGAAGAAGTAGAGGAACACGATCGCGAACAACACCGCGACGCCGAACAGGCTCAACCCCAGCACCATGCGCACGTTATGGCCGGTGGCGCCGGCCCGCGCTTCTGTCGCAGTTTGCACGACGTGATCATTCTCGCGTACGGCCATGCTGTCTCTCCAAACCTTGATCAAAACCTTGATCGATGTCGTCCGCCGCATGGGGGCGGCAGTTCCCGGGATCAACGCGAGGCGGCGATGGCTGTTCCATGCCCAGAGCCGGAACCGCTTCTCTCCGCCCGCAGGTGTGGAGCATGCCCGGAACATAGCCGAGCAGCGTCACGCTGTCAAGCATGTATTCCTAGGTTTTTTAACTTTCCTATCGGCGCGAAAAAGACGAGCCGGCACGGGCGGTTAGATGCGTTTGCGCGCGCTCGCGAAGCCCCGGCGCCCAAAATTTTTCAAAAATAATCGGCAAAAAATTTTTCGCCGCCCGCCCGCGCGGCGTGCCGGCACGCCGCCTATTGCACGCGGTCGCTGCGGCATGACTTCGGCCCGTCATCCCAGATCCAGCCGCATTTGGTGCAGCCGCCGAGCGACAGGCCGAGCAGGACGAGGCACGAGATCGCGAAAAGCCGGTGCGTCATGGCCGCAGCCTAGTCGATCCCGCCGCCCGCGCCTAGCCGCGCCGCCGGGCCGGCCCGGCCCCGCCGCCAGGCCATGTCCTGCGGCCGAACTTCATTCAAATACGCTGGAACCGCTTAAATCCCCTTCAGTAAACGGCCGCTAAGCTTGTCTTATTCCCTCTGGGTAGGCTGATGCTTCGACCGAAACTCAAAGAACGGCGCAAGACGCCGCGCCACGCCATCAACCGTGTCGCGCAATTTCACACCGGGCCCGGCGCGCTGCCGCGCTCCTGCATGATCACCGACATCTCCGATAGCGGCGCCCGGCTCTATTGCGACAGCACGATGCCGGACACGTTCCTGCTGTCGCTGTCCGGCGACGGCATCGATACGCGGCGCGAGTGCCGCGTGGTCTGGCGCCTCGGCGGCGAACTCGGCGTCGAATTCGTGCGGCCGCAGCTCTGAGGCCGCCTTCCCTCGCCGGTTATTGACCTCGCGCAACACCCGCGGCGGCGGATGTCGTTACCTTGCGCGTCATGTCGATCGCCGCACCCCGCCCCGAACTGCGCCGCCGCCTCGGCCTGCCGCTGCTGACGCTGTACGGCGTCGGCATCACCATCGGCGCCGGCATCTATGTGCTGATCGGCGCCGTCGCCGGCCATGCCGGGCGCGCGGCGCCGTGGTCTTTCGTCATCGCCGGCCTCGCCATGGCCTTCACCGTCGGTTCCTATGCCGAGCTCGCCACGCGCTATCCGGTCAGCGCCGGCGAAGCCGCCTATGTGCGCGCCGCCTTCAATTCGCGCCTCGCCTCCACGCTCATCGGTCTGCTGACGATCGTGATCGGCATCATCTCGTCGGCGACCGTATCGCTCGGCGCCGCCGGCTATATCGGCCAATTCATCGACTGGCCGCGCGGCGTCATCGCCGCCGCGGTGGTGATCGTGCTCGGCGCCGTCGCGGCCTGGGGCATTCTGGAATCGGTGCTGCTCGCCAGTCTGTTCACGCTGATCGAAGCCGGCGGCCTCGTCATCATCGTCGCTGCCGCGATTTACGGCGGCGTGCCGTTCCTCGACACGCTCATCGAAATGCCACCGCTTGCGCCGCAGGCCTGGTCCGGCGTGTTCTATGCCAGCCTGCTCGCCTTCTTCGCCTTCATCGGCTTTGAGGATCTCGCCAATGTGGTTGAGGAAGCAAAAGCCCCGGAACGCACCATTCCCCGCGCCATGATACTGACGCTGGCGATCTCGACGACGCTCTATCTCGCGGTCGCCGCCATCGCCGTCACCGCCGTGGCGCCGGCCGAGCTGGCGCATTCGACGGCGCCGCTGAGCCTGGTGTTTCGCGCCGTCGCCGGCCTCAGCCCGGCCACCATCACGGTGATCGCCATCGTCGCGACGCTCAACACCATCCTGGCGCAGATGACGATGGCCGCGCGCGTCGTCTATGGCATGGCGCGCCAGGGCGATCTGCCGCGTTTCGCCGGCCGCGTGCATGCCAAGACGGCGACGCCGGTCCTGGCCACCGCGTTCATCGTCGCCGCCACCATCGCGCTGGCGCTGACGGTGCCGTTCGAGCGGCTGGCCGAGAGCACCTCGCTCGCCACGCTCGCGGTGTTTGCTTCGGTCAATCTGTCGCTGCTGCGCGTGCGCCACCGGCGCATGCGCGCGCCGGGCCCGCATGTGCGCGTGCCGCTGTGGATGCCGGTGGCCGGATTGGTCAGTTGTTTAGCGATGATGGCGGCCGTGCTGCTCGGCTAGCAGCATTAAGGCGCTTAGGCGTCGGTGCGGTGCGGTTTGAGGTCGAAACCGATCTCGAACACGGTGCGGTCGGTGGTGTCGACCACCGTCATGGTCCAGCCGGACAGATCCTGAATGCCGGGATCGCACATCGCGGCCTTGAGATCGCGCACCTGACGCACGGCGTGGGCCCGCACGGCGGTCAGCCCGCTGAGGTCCTGACCCTTGTCATCGGAAAACCGTCGCTGGCCGTCCGAGAAATGGAAATAGAAACGCGGCACGCGACGCCCTCTCACGAAAGCAGATTGCACCGACGGCGACCGACGTGCCGGCCGCGCCCCCCAAGGCAATTCCGGCCGTCGGCATCTGCAGCTACTAGACTACGTGCGGTCTAGATTGACTAGGTGTCGGAAGCGTGACCGAGCGCAATTGTCGCAACACTTTTAACGTGAGCGCCGGGCGCGGTTCGCATCGATTCACGGTTAGGTTCGGTATCGCGCGACCGCAATCTATGCGTTGGCCCGGGCGGCGCCGCTGTCGAACCGCATCCGCGCCGTCTGGATCGCGACGCGGTTGCGCCGGGCCCACAGGCCGAGTTCGCTCACCGGCTCGAGCAGCGAACGGCCGAGTGTCGTCAATTCGTAATCGACGCGCGGCGGAATCGTCGGAAATACCGTGCGCGAGACGAGGCCGTCGCGCTCGAGACCGCGCAGCGTCAGCGTCAGCATGCGCTGCGAGATCGAGCCCAGCGCGCGCCGCAATTCGTTGAAGCGCTTCGGTCCGTCACCCAGCGTCGACACAACCAGGACCGTCCACTTGTCGCCAACGCGGGCCAACACCTCGCTCACGGCGCGGCAGTCTTCGGCCACATGCAGGTTCCCGGACAGCGGATTTGCGCGTTCTTGAGCTTTCAGAGCGGTCATCTATTTATCCTCGGTTACCAATCGGTACTTAGGCTAATAAATAGAGGAAGCGAGGCCAAAGCTCAAGCGCGGGATCCGGCGGCCTCATCGCCTCGGCCGTGTGCCCCGTTCCGGGTGGGGCCGTGGGCAACCCTGCACCTGATTGGGACGAAGCCGGCATTCGCTTCAAGCCCGAGCTGCCGGATGAATGTGAGAAGGTACTGGACGCCTGCGGCCGCCGCATCCCGCAAGCATTCATCGATAAATTTTCTGTATTCGCCGGCGCGCTGACAGCAACATCACACCACTATGACGGCGGCGCCGCAGCACAGTTTTTGAGCTGCTTACGGCCATACCTTTGGCCGATCGTATTCTTGCCGGATGCACTCACAGGTCGCCGCCCGCGCTATGTAATAGCGATCAAAGAATGTGCATAACTCCGCCCTGCTTCACCTGCCGCAGGGCCGACAATGTAAATTATCGCCGTGGGCCAATGATTTGCCCGCGGAGGCCCCACGCCGTGACTGACCAACCGATGGCGCTTTCGGCCGTCCCGAAGCGACGTGTCGAGCGCTATCAAAGAACGTTGAAATTGTTAGCACGCATCGCAACCGGACTACGGTTGCGCTCGTGGGCGCAGCCCGTGACCCTGCTCGGCATCGGCATGCTCGCCGTCATCTATTTGATGCTCGGCGTTCTGATCGTCAGCGACAGAAAAGAAGCGGTAGCGAACGCGGTCAGGCACGGCGACAACCTGGTCCGCATCATCGATCAGGCTTACGCCCACATCCTGCAGAGCACCGATTCAGCCCTGCTCGTCGTCCGCCACGTTTATTTGGCGGCACCGTCAACGATCGATCTCAAAAGCCTGTTTGACGGTCAGGCGTCGCGCACTGGCTTGGACAACCGTTACATCGTGACCGACGCCCAAGGCCGCGTCATCGCAGCGACCTTCGCCGACGACAGCCGGCTCATCGGCAAGGAGTTTCCGGATCCCGACAGTTTTCAGCGTCAGAAGAGCGATCGCGACGACGAACTGCTGATAAGCCCGCCGCACAAGTTCGGCGCCAACGGGCCGCTGCTCGTTTTTTTGACGCGACGACTGACCCATGCCGATGGCAGCTTCGGCGGTGTCGTTGCTGCCGTGCTCGACTCCAAAGTGCTGACGCGCGTCGGTGCAGACCTCGACCTCGGCCCGCTCGGCACCTCCGGCCTGATTGGCTCCGACGGCGTCGTGCGAGCCCGCGCGATCCAAGGCAGCATCGACGTCGATGCTATCGGCAAACAATTAGCCGCCGGCACCGGTGTGCTGGCTTACAGCCTCAGCGCGTCCAGCGGTCATTTCTGGAGCACCGCCGGCATGTACGACAATGTCCGCCGCCTGGTGTCCTTCCGGGTGATCGGCAACTTTCCCATGGTCGCCACCGTCACCACGACCGAGGCGGAGATTTTCCGGCACGCCAACAAGCAGGCGATGATCTACTGGGCGATCGCGCTTGTCGGCACCGTCTTGGTTCTGATCGGCGTCAGATGGGGCGCGGCGCGCACCAGGAAGCTCAGCGCCGCCGCGACCGAGATAATCGCCGCCCAGGACGACCTTCGCAAAAGCGAGCAACGCTATCGGCTGGTCGAAGACGCCGTGAACGAAGGCATCTGGGATTGGGATATCGGCAGCGACGTTTGCTACCGCTCGCCGCACTGGAAACAGCTTCTCGGCTTCAGCGACGACGACGCGCCAACCAGCATGGCCGCGTTGAAGGAACTGATCCATCCCGACGATCGTGCCGCCGTCGACGCCGCCATGAACGCGCACCTGGCCGACGATGTGCCCTATCTCGTCGAGTTTCGGCTTCAGGGCAAGAACGGCGAGTACCGCTGGATACAGAGCCGCGGCAAGGCCCAGCGCGACGAAAACGGCAAGCCGACACGTATGCTCGGCACCCTCACCGATATTACCGACCGCAAGCTGGCGGAGGCCTCGCTCAAGGAAAGCCACGCCAACCTGGGGCGCGCTGAAACCACCGCTCAACTCGGCCACTTCCGTTATGTGAAGGCCACCGGCGAATACACCTGGTCGGAAGGTCTCTATCGAATCTTCGGCAAGTCGCCCTCCGGCTTCATGGCGACGTTTCAGGCGGCGCCCGAATTCATCACGCCCGAAGACCGCCCGATCCTGCTGCAGCAACGCGAACACATCTTGTCCGGCGGCGCGGCGCACTCGATGACGCTGCGCGGCGTCCGGGACGATGGCCGGATGATTTATGTCGAGACGTGGCTGGAGGCGACGCGCGCCGGCGACGACACCGTGACCGGAATGCACGGTTCGGTGCAGGATGTGACGGCCCGCAAGCTCGCAGAACTCGATCTCAAGGAAAGCCGGGACAATCTGGCGCGCGCCGAGCGGCTCGCGTTGCTCGGCCATTTCAAGAGCGGCCTTCAGGCCGACACGCTGGTCTGGTCGGAGGGCGTCTATGCGATCTTCGGCTATTCGCCGGAGTCCTATGTCCCGAGCGAGCGGGCCTTCATTCAGTTGGTGCTGCCGGAAGACCGGCCTTCCCTGAAGCGCGCCGTCGAGGACATCGTCGCCGGCCGTGAGATTCCCAATTTCGTCATCCGCGTCCGCCGCTCCGACGGTGCGATCATCGACCTCGACGTCTGGATGCAGGCGGTGCGTGGCACGGACGGCGCCATCACCGGGCTGTTCGGCACGCTGCAGGACGTCACCTTGCGCCGCCGCGCCGAGGAATTTCTCGCCCGCGCCAACCAGGAACTGGAAGCCCGCGTCAGCGAGCGCACCAACGAGCTGGCGCAGGAAATTCGCCGCCGCGAAGAAGCGCAGATGACGCTCGGCCAGATGCAGAAGATGGAGGCGGTCGGCCAGCTGACCGCCGGCATCGCCCACGACTTCAACAATCTGTTGTCGGTCATCGGCGGCAGCCTCGAATTCGTCGATCGCTCCGCGGCGCGCGGCCTGACGGCCGACCCGGAACTGCTCGATGCGGCGCTGCGCGCGACCCGGCGCGGCCGCGAGCTGGTGCGCCGGTTGCTGGCCTTCTCCCGGCAGACGCCGTCGCGCGCCGAGCCGACACTGATCGACCAGATGGTGCTCGACACGCTGCGCCTGCTGCAGCGGACGCTGGGCGACAACATCGACATCGTCACGCAACTCAACGCCAGCGGCGCGGTGATCTCGGTCGACCGCAATCAGCTCGCCAACGCCCTGCTCAATCTCGCGCTCAACGCGCGCGATGCCATGGCCGAAGGCGGGCAGATGACGATCGCGACCGAGTGCCAGCCGTGCGATCCGGCGCTGGCCAAGACGGCGCGCTGGCCGACCGCCGAGGAAGTGCGCATCGTCATCCGCGACACCGGCGTCGGCATGACCGAGTCGATCCGCCGCCGCGCCACCGAGCCGTTCTTCACCACCAAGTCCGACGGCCTCGGCAGCGGCCTCGGCCTCAGCATGGTGCAGGGCTTCATCGAGCAGTCCGGCGGCCTGCTGGTGATCGAGAGCGAGCCCGATAAAGGCACCGCGGTCACCTTGCGGCTGCCGCGCATCGCGGCGGCCGATACGCAGACCGAGCACAGCGACGGCGCCGTCGGCCAGGCCGGCACGCGCCGCGAGAAGACCGTGCTGCTGGTCGAGGACGACGCCGATGTCCGCATCGTCATCACCGCGCAACTGCGCCATCTCGGCTACCGGGTGCAGACCGCCGCCAACGGCATGGAGGCGATCGACCTGATCGCCTCGCCCGCCATGTTCGACATCCTGCTCACCGACATCGTCCTGCCGAGCGGACTCGACGGCGTATCGCTGGTCAAGGAAGCGATGCTGGCGCGGCCGCGGATCGGCGTGCTGTGCATGTCCGGCTACGAGCCGTCGCAGAAGCACCGCAAGTGGCTCAGCCAGCAGAACATCGGCTTTTTGGAAAAGCCGTTCCACATGCAGAGCCTCGGCCAGGCGCTCGAGGCCGCGCTGGCGACCTAGTGCTCGATCGACGGCGCCGCGGCGGCGGCGGGGCCGCGCAGCGGCCGCTCCTCGAGGATGATGAGAAACACCAGACCGCAGACCAGCACCACCGCGCAGGCGATGAACACCAGGCGGAATGCGTGAGCGAGCTGCGCCGCCGAGGCCGAGCGCGCCAGCATCTCCATCTGCATGCCGGTCGAGCCGTTGAGGCCGCCGAGCACGATGGCGCCGAGGATCGCCACCACCAGCGATGAGAACAGCGCGCGGAAGAAGTTGGCGGCGCCGGTGGCGACGCCCATCTGCGAGCGCTCGACCGCGTTCTGCATGCACACCGTCGAGATCGGAAACACCGTGCCGATGCTGAAGCCCACGATCGTCTGCAGCAGGATCACCAGCGGCAGCGGCAGCCCGGCTGGCGCGATCGCCAGCGGGATCAGCGCGGCGATGCCGCACGAGGTGCCGATCATCGGAATGCGCTTGTAGCGCTCGACCCGCATCAGCGCCCGCCCGGTCAGCGTGGCGGCCACCACCACCGCGGTCATCATCGGGATGAGGCCGAGGCCGGATTGTGTTGCCGACAGATGCACCACCACCTCGAAATACAGCGGCACGAAGATGGTCATGCCGATCAGCGTCGCCATGTTGCAGGCGCCCGCCAGCGCCGCGGCGCGCACCACCTTGTTGCCGAGCACGGCGAGCGGCAGGAACGGTTCGGCCGCGGTCCTGAGCCGCCAGGCGAAGGCGGCCCACAGCAGCGCCGACAGCACGAACAGCCCGACGATCGCGCCCGAGAGCCACGGATAAAGCCGCCCGCCCCACGACAGCGCCAGCAGCAGCGCCACCGAGGCCAGCATCATGAGCACCGCGCCGATGATGTCGAGCTGGTGATCGCGCTTGTGGAACGGCACCAGCTTGAGCACGCGCCAGCACATGGCGAGCGCCGCGGCGCCGAGCGGCAGGTTGATCCAGAAGATCAGCGACCAGTCGAGATGTTCGGTGAGGAAGCCGCCGAGCACCGGGCCGCCGACCGACGACAGCGCGAACACCGCGCCGATATAGCCCTGATAGCGGCCGCGTTCGCGCGGGCTCACGATGTCGGCGATGATGGTCTGCGCCAGCGCGATGAGGCCGCCGCCGCCGAGGCCCTGCACGCCGCGCGCGACGATCAGCGCCATCATGCTGGGCGCCAGCGCGCAGGCGATCGAGCCGATGACGAACATGGCGATGGCGCCGAGCATCACCATGCGCCGGCCGTGAATGTCGGACAGCTTGCCGAGCAGCGGCGTCGTCGCCGTGCCGGTGAGCAGATAGACCGTCACCACCCAGGGCAGATCGTCGATATTGCCGAAATGCCGGCCGATGGTCGGCAGCGCGGTGGCGACGATGGTCTGGTCGAGCGCGCCGAGAAACATGGCGAGCGCAATGCCGGCCACGATCTGCATGATCACGGCGTGCGGCAAGGCCGGCGGCGCCGGCGCCTGCGCCGCCGCGGCCGGACGCGGTTCCAGATCGGCGGTTGGTTCGCGGTTCGACATGAGGCGCGGACATGCCTTGCCGCCACGGCAATCGCAAGCGGTATCCGCGCGCGGGTGGTATGCCGATCGCCGGCGCGCGCCGCGACGGCGAAACGCCGCTTCAATCCTCGAGATCTTTCAGGGCAACGACCGCGGTCTCGATCTGGCTGACGAACAGCGCCTCCATCACTTCGTCGTGGGCGCGCTCGGCCGGCGAGCGGGCGCGCGAGCGCGTGATGCGGAAGCGGTTGTAGACCTCCATGGCCGACGACACCGCATCGATGGCGCGGCGCCGCGCCTCCCACACCAGCGCGGCATCGGCTTTCGCCCTGGCAGTCCTGTGGGCCCTGGCATGACGCAATGACGCCGCGGCGCAGGCGATCGCGGCGCGCGCGGCGCCATCGGGATCGAGCGCCTTGATGCCGCGAGCGACCGGCTGGTCCGCCTCGGCGCGCGCGATGAAGCGGCCGCCGGCGCCCTTGGCCGCGGCGTGACCCTCGGCGCGCTGCCAGCGCCGGCCGCGATTGGCGCAAGCCGCCGCCTCGCCGCGCGGCTTGACGGCATAACGCTTCCGCCACGCCCCCTTAGCGGCATATTTGTACAGCGTGCGCTCGGTGACGCCGGCGAGCCGCGCGATCTCGGCCACCGGCACGGCGGTGTCTTCATACAGCGCCCGCACGCGGGTCATGAGGTCGGGCTCCTTCTTTTCCCCTCCCTCGCTGGCTTGCTTTCCCCTCGCCCCTTGCTCTGCACGTTCCCCTCCCCCGCGAGCGGCAGCGAGCCGTGGGGAGGGGTCAGGGGTGGGGGCGCTTTCTTCCGAAGCAAGGCGCTGCGCCAAACGGTTATCAGGGCTCACCCCATCCACCTTCCGCGGCACGCCCTGCCCCATCTCCGGCGCCAAACCCAACACCAGTTCGTGTCCTCGCATGGTGGAATAGACGGCGCGCGTCGCCGCACGCACGGATGTCCGTGGCGTCATGGCAAGACCCCGAGATCATGGATTCAATTGTGGAGGATGCCGGAAAGCTAGCGGAGCAGCGTCACGCTGTCAAGGAATATAATCTAGACCAACGCTCGGGCCGTTCACTTAAACGCAAACGTCTCTTGGAGGATTTTGTAGAGGGCCAAGGCGCTTTCTCGATCGAGTTGAATTGTTTGGCTCTGACGCCCCGGATTCTGACGAGTGCGACGACCGAACGTGTCAATTTGAAGTAAGGAGCGTCCATCACGTTCAAATGCAAAGTACGTCGCGTCAATTTCATCATGAATGGTATATCGATCGCGACGCTTCTCGTCGAAATGCGAAATTAGCGCCATTGAAGCTCTCCCGTGTCAATTCTTAATCACGTAGTGCAGCGCGTACTAGTTATTTTCTCTTCGCCCCTTTCGACCCCTTCGGCCACCGCATCGGCCACTTCACAATGTAGTCGACGAGGTCGCGGTCCGGCACGTTGACTTCGCTCTCCGACACCTTGCCGCGCACCGAGATGCCGGCTTCGTGCACCGTCTCCGGCGTGCCGGAAATCAGCGGGTGCCACCACGGCAGGTCCTCGCCCGCCGCCACCAGCACATAGCCGCAGGTCGGCGGCAGCCAGGTCAGCCGCCGGATGTTGCGCCACGACAGCCGCACGCAGTCGTGCACCTTCTTCTGCCGGTTCGGGTAGTCGGTGCAGCGGCAGGTGTCGCCGTCGAGCAGCTTGCAGCCGACGTCGGTATAGACCGTCTCGCCGGAGTCCTCGTCGGTCAGCTTGTTGAGGCAGCAGCGGCCGCAGCCGTCGCACAGGCTCTCCCACTCCTTGGGCGTCATCTCGGAGAGCTTCTTGGTGCGCCAGAACGGCGGCTTGGCCTCGGATTTGGTGTCGGGCATCGTCGGGGGCGGCCTTTGAATCGCGAAGGCCCCTTATACCCCCCACCCGCCGCGACGGCGGCAGAAAGCGCCCCGCCCCCAATTTCTCCCCAATTGCCGTTCACCGTTCCACCAATAAGCGCCCGGCCCGAATAGCGAATACGGCTCCGATCGACTAGATTGAGGGCCGCTTTGGCCTGCTCGGCCGGCGGCGTCCGCCGCCAGCCCGCGCGGCGACACTCAAGTATCTGACAGATAAGGCGGAATTGGCCTTGGACGAGCTACCCCCCGAAACCCGGCGACAATGGCTCAAGCGCATCCTGCTCGGGTTCGACGCCTGGGTGGATTTCAGCGTGTTCCGCTCGGCCACCGGGCTGCGCGAGAGCTACGAGCGCTTTTCCACCTTCATGGACCGCTTCCACGTCTCCGGCTGGCGGCGCTGGGCGGCGGAGCTGGCCTCGGAAGGCGCCACGCTGGGGCTGGCCGGCGGCGTCGTCATGCTGGCGCTGGCGACCCCGGCCTTCGAGATGACGCAGGACGGCGACTGGCTGAAGAAGTCCGAGCTCGCCGTGACGTTTCTTGACCGCTACGGCAACGAGATCGGCACCCGCGGCATCCGCCACAACGATTCGATCCCGCTCGACCAGTTCCCCGATCACCTGATCAAGGCGGTGCTGGCGACCGAGGACCGCCGCTTCTACGACCATTTCGGCATCGACGTGCCGGGCACCTTGCGCGCTCTGGTCACAAACGCCCAGGCCGGCGGCGTGCGCCAGGGCGGCTCGTCCCTGACGCAGCAGCTCGCCAAGAACCTGTTCCTGTCGAACGAGCGCACCATCGATCGCAAGATCAAGGAAGCGTTCCTGGCGATGTGGCTGGAGTCGCGGCTCACCAAGAACGAGATTTTGAAGCTGTATCTCGACCGCGCCTATATGGGCGGCGGCGCCTTCGGCGTCGACGCGGCGGCGCAGTTCTATTTCAACAAGTCGGCGCGCGACGTCAATCTGGCCGAGGCGGCGATGCTGGCCGGCCTGTTCAAGGCGCCGAGCAAGTACTCGCCGGCCAACAACCTGCCGGCGGCGCGCGCGCGCGCCAACGTCGTTCTCGATAATCTCGTCGACACCGGGTTCATGACCGAGGGTCAGGTGTTCGGCGCGCGGCGCCACCCCGCCACGCCCGTCGACCGCCGGGCGGACCGAGCACCGAATTACTATCTCGACTACGCGTTCGATGAGATGAAAAAGCTCGTCGATACATTCCCGAAGTCGATGACCGAGCGCGTGTTCGTCGTGCGCACCTCGCTCGACACCGGCATCCAAAACGTCGCCGACAACGCCGTCGAGACGATGCTCCGTCAGTATGGTCAGGAATACCACGCCAGCCAGGCGAATACGGTAATCATGGATGTCGACGGCTCGGTCCGTGCGATGGTCGGCGGCCGCGACTACGGCGCCAGCCAGTTCAATCGAGCCACTGACGCGATGCGTCAGCCGGGTTCGTCATTCAAACCTTACGTCTATGCCACAGCGCTCGAACACGGCTTCAAGCCGGAATCGATCGTGGTAGACGCGCCGATCTGCCTCGGCAACTGGTGCCCGCACAACTATGGCGGCGGCTATCGTGGCTCGATGACGCTGATCACCGCGCTGACCCATTCGATCAACACCGTGGCTGTACGGCTCTCCGTCGCCGTCGGCGATGGCAATGCCAAGCTCGGCCGCTCTCGCATCATCAAGACGGCGCGCGACATGGGCATTACGACGCCACTTCCCGACACGCCATCGCTGCCGATCGGCGCCGACGCGGTCACCATGATCGAACACGTCGGCGCCTATGCAACCTTTCCCAACCTCGGCATGGCGGTGAAACCGCATGCCATCCTCGAGGTGCGCACCGGCGACGGCAATTTGATCTGGCGCTATGACCGCGACGGACCGAAACCGCGCCGCGCGCTGCCGGCCAACGTCGCCGCCGGCATGATAAAGATGATGAACAGTGTCGTCGAAAACGGCACCGCGCGCCGCGCCCGTCTCGAAGGCATTGCGGCGGCCGGCAAGACCGGCACCACCAACGATTACCGCGATGCCTGGTTCATGGGCTATACCGGCAACTTCGTCGGCGGCGTCTGGTTTGGCAACGACGACTACACCTCGACCAACCGCATGACGGGCGGCGCGCTGCCGGCGATGACCTGGCACACGATCATGGAATATGCCCATCAGGGCATCGAATTGAAGCAACTGCCTGGCGTGGCCGTACCCGAGCGCGCTCGCGAGGTCGCTGCCCGGTCGAACAAGCCAGACGACAAGGCGGCCCCGCGCCGGCCGACTCTGTTGTCGAAGCGCGGCGCGGAAGCGCTCGTGCACGTCGAAAAGCTGCTCGACGATGCCAGCCGGACCATGGCCCCGCTTCGCCCGACAGTTTCTGACGATACGAAAAAGCGTGCCAAGGTTTCGGAAATAGACTCCTCCGGCGTGCCCGAAAACGGCGATGCGCTGGCCTCCGCGCTGGAGGGCCACGCCTTCGGATCCAGCAACTGAATAGCGGCTGCGCCATAGCCCGGGCGGTGCGGCCGGCGTAGTGTGCAGCCGATGCGACTCAGGTCTCCCTCCCCGCCAGCGGATCGATCGTGCGGCTTCTGACGTCAACGCTATTTGCTCTCCTGGTCGCCGCTGCCGTCGGGCTCGGGCTCACCTATTTTGCGCTGACGCGCGGCGCCGCGTTTGGCGCGCTCACGATCGGCAGTTGGACGGCGTGGCCGAAGACCGGAACCGCCGATGCCGATCCCTATGCCCGAGCGACCATCGCCCGTACGGGCGAATTGCCAGTCGCCCTCGGCGACGGCGTCTCCTTCACCGCGCAGTCCGACGACGATGACAGGCCGCTCGACGGCCGCTGCGACGTCGTATTGTTCGGCGTGACTCCTGCCGCTCGGTTCTGGACTTTGACTCTCTATAACCGCGACGGCGGACTGGTAGCCAATTCGATCGACCGTTTTGGTTTCACCAGCCAGGAGATTGTCCGCCGCGCCGACGGCAGCTTCGAAATTACCGTGTCCCCGCGCGCGACGCCGGGTAACTGGCTGCCGACCGCCGGGGTTGAACGCTATTCGCTGGTGCTGAGGCTGTACGACACCGCGGTCGGCGTCGCCACGAAGGCGGGGCGCGAGGTGCCGATGCCGAGCATCGAGACCAGGAGATGCCCGTGATCCGCTGGATGCTTCTCCTGTTCGGCGGTGCGCTGCTTGGCGGAGTCGTTCACCTCGGCACCATCATCCTATTGCCGCGCACCGCGACGCAGGACGCCTATGCGCGCCTCATCGACAAGGCACCGGTAAATACTGTGACGGCGCTCGCTGAACCAAAGCCGGCCAGCGCCGTGATGCCCTATATGGATCCCGCCTTCGCCGGCGGCGTCTGCCGTTACGATCTATCGAAAGGTCCGATCAAGCTCACCGTGCCGGTCAGCCTCGCCTATACGTCGGTTTCGTTCTACACGCGGTACGATGTCGCCTATTACGCCATCAACGATCGCGCCGCGGGTCGACGCATCATCGAACTGGATCTGATGACGCCGGAGCAGAAGAGCCAAATGCCGGAAGACGAAGACGTCACGGCCGCGGATCGTCTCATTGTCGAATCGCCGACCGTCACGGGCCTCATTGCGATCCGCGCGCTGGCGCCCGAACCCGGATTGCTACCAATGGCGCAAGCGGCGATCGCCAATGCGCGTTGCACGACGCAAGCGATGCCGACGGCCGCGTCGCGCTGATCAGCGCTGAAAGGCGAGACTCGGCCCGCGCTGATAGGTCGGCGCAGTGCGGTTCTGGAAGAACCCGACCTCGGTGGCCAACTTGTTGAGCATCTGCTCGACGGTCACGGCGTCCTGCGACGGCGAGGAGATTACCAGCCGCTCCATTGCGTAGCGATAGCTGGCGACGCGGCGCTCGAGGCTGGTCCGCACCAGCGAAATCACGCGGTCGTTCTCATGAATGCGATTGATCGTGTTGGCCCGCTCAGCCCCGGTCAGGCCTTGTACGAAAGCGAGGCTTTTCTTGCGCTTCACGTCCATGTCGATGACACGGCCGGCCGTCGAGAAAAATTGCGGCAGCCGCTCGCTGTCGTTGCGGATGTCGTCGATCAGCACGGCATAACGGGACGATGGCGACCGCACTCGTTCGGAAAACAGCCCTTGCTCCATCATGTGGTTGTAGTAGGCGGCCGGGTTGGCGGACTGCTTAAGGATCCACGGCGTCATGCCGTATTCGCTGAGAACTGAATGGGCCTTTTGCCGATTGTATGGCGGCTCGAGCAACGGGTAACCGAGATCGCGCAACTGGCGCTCGTCATCGGTGAGTTCGAAGCTGGAGGGCGCGATTGGCCGACCTTTGGCATCGTCTCGGCCAACCCAATCGTGGATGTCGTCGCGCACCAACGACGGACTGACTTCGCCGAAATCGCCGTTGACGCCGCAACCGGCGAGCAACAGCGTGAGGCAGATGGCAAGGTATAGCGGCGTCGGCCGCGTCAAAGCTCGCATCGTGAGTTCGTTTCTCTTCGTCAGCGGCCAAGACGGCGGCGGCGACGACGGCCCGAACTGCTGCCGGTATCAGGTTCCTGCCCGTCCGGACCACGATCGATGCGGATCACCGGAAGAATGATGACAGTGGCAGGTTCAGCGGCGGCGTCGATATAACGACCGCGGCTATGACCGGCGTCTTCGGGAAAACGGATGACTTCGCCCATTTCAGTCCCCTTTCCGTCCCGGCCTCACGGTATCGCTACAGCATGAACGCGCTTCTGAAACTGACTGCCTCGCTTGACGAACGGTACATGCTACTCACGGACCTGCCGGGTCGGTTTCTCAATTAAAGAGGCCGCAAGGTTAACGCTCTGCTAACGGGACCCTCTTAAAGTGGCGCTGCGTGCGGTTTCGTCCCGAGTACCATGAGCAAGCAGCCCTCCATTTCTCCAATCGATAGCCTGGTGGACCTCGCCTGCCGCGACGGTGTCGATGTCCGACCGACGCTGCTGCGCGTGATTACCGATCTTTACGTCCAGAAGCCGGCCCATAGTAACGACGAGACTACCCAGTATATCGAACTGGCGCTTGGCCTGATCGACGCCGTCGACGAAGGGACACGCGCGGTGGTCGCGACAACGCTGTCACACTACCCGCGGGCGCCGGAAGCTGTCGTGAGGAAACTCCAGGCTGCGGGCGAGACGCCGCGCGCCAGCCTTGCCTTGCCGACGATTGAATTCGGCGAGGACATCAGGACGCGACAGCCGGTCCGTGAAGAGGTCGCTCCTCAGCGCGACGACGACCTCATCGAGGTGTTCTTTGGCGCGGACCAGGATGAGCGGCGGCTGATCCTGCTCAATCTCGACGTGGTCGCCGATAACGCCGGTTCACTGTCCGTATCGCAGGATATCGTCGGACAGTTAGAAACCGCGGCACTCAAACGCCATCAGGCAGATTTCGCGCGACTCGTCGCGACAGTACTTAGGATTCGCCGCGAACTGGCGGACCGCATCGTGCAGGATCCATCCGGCGAACCTCTTGTCATTGTCGCCAAGGCGCTCGGCATTCAGGGCGCCGTGCTCCAGCGCATCCTGTTGTGCCTCAACCCGGCCATCGGCATTTCGGTCGAGCGCGTCTTCAATCTCGCCGTTCTGTACGACGAAATATCAGTCGCGGCCGCGAGCCACATTATTTCGATCTGGCGTGAACTTGCGCCGGCGCTTGTCGCCCGACCGCGTCACGAGACAGTTTATCAGGATGATGCCCGAACCGTCCGCCGCCCGGTTGCCCGTGAAGCGCGCCGCGCCGACACGCGTGAGACTGCCCCGGGCCAAAAATCCGCACGCTGACTTAGGCAACGATACTGTCGAGAAAGTGCCGTCCGGCTCGATCTTCGGATTCGACGATCCATAGATCGGGATCGAAGCGCATTTCCTTCTGCAGTCGCGTCTCGACGTCGGCCTCGGGCACTGGTCCGTCACGCCCGGCAACGACGCTGAAACTGCGATCCGCCGGCATGTCGTCGTCGAAAGCGGCTTGCGGCGCCGGGCCGTAAAGCACCGCTGTACCATCGAGCCGGTTGACGATGATGAAAATGGCGCCCGCTTCTTCGGCGCCGCGCTTGCGCACCACCGCGGAGGCACCCTCGATGTTGCAACGGCGGATGTAGGCCGCGACCCAGATGCTCGATTTCAGCCGCATCGGACACTCCTACCATGGAGCGGTCGTTTGCAGCCAACCGGCACCGTAGATTATTCCAGCGGCCGCCCGGCCATTGTGGACAGTTCGCGCAAGAAGCGGTCCGAAACCTGCCCTGTCACCGGCATGCGATGGTCGCGCTCAAACTTCTCGATCGCGGCGCGCGTCGGCGCGTCGAAACTGCCGGTCGGCTTGATTTGACCGTAACCGAAATCCGCCAGAGCGCGCTGGATCGCCATGACGCGCGGCGACGGCGCCAGCAACTCGGCGATCTGATCGCGTCGCGCCGGCTGCGGAACCGGGGCAACAGCGGGCACTTTCGATGCTGTCATCGCGCGCAGCAAGTCCTCCGGCATGTTGGGATCGACCTTGAGCCCTGCCGCCTGCGCAAAATCGCGGGCGCCGACATCGGTTTTCGCCCCCCAGATACCATCGGCCACGCCATCGTAATATCCGCGACGCGTCAGTTCGCGCTGGATTTCGGCGATGACCTGGACGCGATTGAGCGGCTGACCTGTCGAAGGCGAAGGCGCAAGAGCCTGCGGAGGCGCGGGCGTCGGCGCTGGCGCAGCCGGTTGGGGTGACAAGGCCGCTGACGGCACCGCCGGCACGACCGGCTTCTGCGTCGCAGTGATCGCGGCCGGCCTCGTGGCGAAGATCGGCGCCGGATGGGGGCCCTTCTGCAGGTACAACGCGTTGACGAAGATCGTCACCACCGCCGCGCTCCCAAGAAGGGCGGCGACGCACTCACGCGGATAGGCGACGATGAATCCCCCGAGCCCACCGGCTTCGTTGCTTTCAATCGCGATGGCGGCTGCTTTGGATTTACGCTTAGGCACTTTTCTTCACCAGAATATTGGCGACCGCGGCAAGGTCGCCGGCCCGCTCCGTCACCAGCCTTATCGGATCGGCCGGCACCTTGTGGCTTTCGCAATCGATCGGCAGGCTCACGGTAACCCGCGTGCCCTCACCCAGCCGGCTGCGGATATCGATATCGCCGCAATGCAGCTTTACCAAGCCCTTGACGATCGAAAGGCCGAGACCGGTCCCGTCGTGGCGACGATCATAAGTGCCGCGCGCCTGGAAAAACGCTTCGCCAAGCCGCGGCAGATCGGCTTCGCCGATGCCGACACCGGTATCTTCAACGGAAACATCGATCTTATTGCCATTACGATGCGCACTGACGGTGACGCGGCCGCCGCGCGGCGTGAACTTGATGGCGTTCGACATCAGATTGATCAGGATCTGATTGAAGGCGCGGCGGTCGCCGACGATTTCCGGCAGATCGTCTTGTACGCGGCTCTTGATCTCGACGCCGGCGTCGCGCGCCTTCAGCGCCAGAAGATCGCAGCAACCGGTGATGACCGGCGCCGGGGCAAACGGCTCCGGCGTGATTTCGAAGTTGCCGGTCTCCATCTTCGACATGTCGAGAATGCCGTTCACGACCGACAGAAGATGATGACCTGATTCATTGATCAGCCGTGCATATTCCAGCCGCCGCTCCGGTTGAACCACAAGATTCTCTTTGGTCAGCATCTCAGAGAAGCCGATGATCGCGTTGAGCGGCGTGCGCAGCTCGTGGCTCATGGTGGCAAGGAAGCGGCTCTTCGACAGGCTGGCGCGCTCCTGCTCGGCGCGCGCAACCTCGATAGCCTGCTCGTGCGTTTTGCGTTCGCTGATATCGCGCAACACGGCGACGACTTCGCTTTCGCCCGTCGCCGCTCGGGTGTTCGCTTCGTTCAGGGGCCGGCACCGCATTTCCACCCACACGAAGCTGCCGCCATGGGGACCGTCGTCACCGCGGCGAATGCGGAATTCGACCGAGCGATCCTCACCATGGCTCGAAGCATCGGCCAACGCCGTGAGAAAAGCCGGGCGATCGGCGACGTGGACGTGATCGAAAAGGCCGTGGCCAGCGAGCGCGGCCGGCTTGACGCCGAACAACGATTCGGCGGCCGGCGAGACAAACAGCACCGCGCCGTTCTTGCCATGGCGCGTGATGACGTCGGTCATGTTGCGCGCCAGCAGGCGATAACGGTCTTCCTCGGCATACAGCAGCCAGACGCTGGTTCGGGCCAACGATTCCGCGCCGAGGGCAAGACCCGTTGCATAGAGTGCGGCCGAAACGACGCCGAGCGCGGCGAGCGCCCCGTGTTCGTTGACCGTCGAACCCGGCGGCGGCAGCAGGCCCCACGCGCTCCCGATCAGCAGCGTGCCGGCGGCGACGAGGGCGAAGATCGACGCCAGCGCCACAACACGGCGCGACGCGGAGAGCGAAGCTTCGAGCGGAACGATGACGAGCCAAATCGCCGCGAAGGACGCGATGCCGCCGGTGCTGAGAGCGACGGCAAGGACAAGCCCGGTCAGCGCCAAGGACGACAGCACGTGCGCCGCTTCATAGCGGCCAGTGCGCGACAGGAAATATGCGGTCAGGATCGGCGCCACCAGCCAGGCGAAGACGCCGACTTCGAGCACGCTCGGCACGCCGCGCACGGCGACAAATACGGGAAAGCTGGCAAGAGCCGCAAAGCTGCCGATCAGGCGCGGCGCGATGAAGGCACGATGACGGGCCGCCATCAGCGCATCCTGCCGGGCGGCCGGATACACCAAGGCGTCGACATACTGCCACAGTGGTGTGAGAAAACTCACCGTCCCATTCACGCCGACAAGACGCGCCCCTTATTCAGGTGCGGACATTAGGGCGCGGTCACTTAAGCGAAAGCTAAGGGGGCGCCGGTGGAACGTGGCAGCGGCGCGGAAACAACCCCCGATGGAGCCGCCATTTGCCGGTCATGGTGAAATTTCTCTTGCCGCATGGCCGGTGGCCCGATCGGACGATGAAATCGTTACCGCAGCAGTAACCATGAGCGAATGTCATCGGTTTCCGCTGGCATCAGCATCCACGCATGATCGATACAATTTTAGTCAATTGCCGGCATTTAAAATTCTCATCGAATTTGCGCCAAATTCGCTTCAAGTTTAGCCCAAATGCGAGTTTCATTGCGAACGACAGGTTCAAGGGTGTCTGCTAGATTTGAATACAAGGCGGCGAAAAAGCCGTCGGGGACGATAATGGGTGGGTCATGTTCTTCCTACTTCGGATGGCCTTCTGGCTGACGGTCGTATGTGTGCTTCTGCCGGGTAGCGGCGAGAAGGCGGCCGCGCCTGATGTGCAGATCAATGCGGTTCAGGCGGTGACGCTGGCAGGCGCTGCGGTGTCCGACATGCGCGGCTTCTGCGATCGCAATCCGGATGCCTGCGTCGTCGGCGGCAAGGTCGCGACCGTGATCGGCCATCGTGCCGAAGCCGGCGCCCGCACCATCTTCGAATTCGTCAGTACCAAGCTCACCGACAGCAAGCCTGCTCCGACCGAGGAGCCGGCCCGCACCATCGGCGTTTCCGCGACCGGCTCGGTCAAGGACAATCCCGCCAAGGGCACCCTGACCCCGGCCGATCTCAAGCCGGCCTATCATGCGCCGGTGCCGCTGCCCCCGCGCCGTGAAGCCCGGGCGGGCCGATCCTCGGTCTGATCGCTCGCGGCCGCGGCGTATCCGTCGACAAGCTGCCGGCCGCGAAGCCAGACATTTGGCGATTGGCAGCGCAAGCCTATATACGGGTCACAGGAAGTCCTGCGGGTCGTGCGCGACCCCAAGAGACCGGTGTGACCGCGAGCGATGACCAGCATCGACGAAATCGTTGAGAACTTCACGCTCCTCGATGAGTGGGACGATCGCTATCGCTATGTGATCGAACTCGGCCGCGAGTTGCCGACCATGCCGGAAACCGACCACACCGAAGCCAACAAGGTGCAAGGCTGCGCCAGTCAGGTCTGGCTGACGAGCCATATCGATCGCACCGGCCCGAGCCCCGTTCTGACGTTCCGCGGCGACAGCGATGCCCACATCGTGCGCGGCCTTGTTGCCATCCTCATCGCTCTATATTCCGGCAAGAGCGCGCGTGACATTCTCGCGACCGATGCACTGGCGTTGTTTGATCGCATTGGCTTACGCGAGAACCTGACGCCGCAGCGCTCGAACGGCCTGCGGTCGATGGTCGAGCGCATTCGCGCCGAAGCCGCCGCCGCGCAAGCCAACGCCTGATCCGTTCATTCGACGCGAAAGCTGGCATCTTCCGCCAGCCACGTGCGTACTGCCGCATGCGTTTTGCCGCGCGCTTTGGCAAGATAGCCGTAATGCCGCGCCAACCGGTCCAGTCCCAGTTGCAGCACCACCTTGGCCGAACGCGCCGGCCAGCGGCGGTCGCGCTCGATATCCTCGAGCCCCTTCAGAAAGCAGCAGAGGTCGAGGAGCAGGCCGGAAAACTCCGGGCCGACGGTCTCGAGCGCAGCGTTGACGCGCTGGCGCGCCGCGATCGTTGCCTCGGTGCAATCGGCCGCACCCGATGGGCCGCGCCGTTCCGAGGCAACGCCACTCGACCAATTCGATGTCGTCCGCGGCATCATCTGGCCGCGTGTGAAGTCGGCGCGCAGCCGCTCGCCAGCCTGAAACTGGTGCGGCGCCACGAGCATGCGGCCGTCACGACCGCGCCGCCGGGCGAGCCAGGACAGTGGGCTCTCGGCATCGTCCACCGTAATCCGACGCGCACCGCTCCCCGGCTCAACCAGGCGCTCGCTGAGCGCCAAGTGACGCGCCCGCAGTGCGCCGATCTCCGGCCTCGGCAGGCTGCGGTCCTCCCGGGTGGGGGTATTTGGGGCCGCGACTTCGCTAGGCAGCGACGCGGCGGCTGGCTTCGCACTGGCCGTTCGGCCAGTTCGCAATGGATGGGTTTTTCGGGATGGGTTCTGCATTGCGTTGCGCCCTCGCTAGGATAACATACCCATAGCAAACGCAACGCTCCTTATCAAGGACCAGTTTCTTAGTAAAAGCAATAAATTCCTTCGCTCAACCGGGCATCCCGGGCCGGCGCGACCGTGATCGGTCCGACGCAACGGAGCCGGACGGGTATCAGATTGCTTCGGAATTACTTCGCGCGCCGTCGGCGCTGCTGGCCGAGGCCCATTTCTTTGGCCAACTGCGAGCGCGCCGCGGCGTAATTCGGCGCCACCATCGGATAGTCGGGTCCGAGATTCCACTTCTCGCGATATTGCTCGGGCGTCATGTTGTACTGCGTGCGCAGATGACGCTTGAGCGACTTGAATTTCTTGCCGTCTTCCAGACAGACGATGTACTCGGGCGTGATCGATTTCTTGACCGCGACTGCTGGCTTCAGCGGCTCGCTCGGCGCCTCGCCACCCTTGCCGGAGACGTGACTGAGCGCGGCATGCACCTGATTGATCAGGGCCGGAATATCGGCGGCTGCGACACTGTTGTTACTGACGTAAGCCGAGACGATCGACGCCGTCAGCTCGATAAAACTTCCCGAAGTGGTGGTTTCGCTCATCACCCGTTCCTCACCCCGCACGTTTCGTGCCGGCAGCCACCCGATCGGTCGCCTGGGGGAACTTTCCTGATCGAGTTGCGAAGCATCGCAAGCTCAGGCGGCAGATCGAACAAATGCACGTCGCCTTATATTTGAAGAATACTAGGCGCCCTCAAGCAGTGCAAGACGAGGACCGCCAATTCCTAATATCTTCAAGAATATTGGCCGATGTTATTGAATATACGGGAGTATTATATGCTTTCGCTGCCACCGGGCCGCCGATTTATTGCCGACTCCGTGGCGGCGCGGGACTATGAACCCTTTTCCAGGTGCGCGCGCAGCTCGTTGATAGAGGCAAAGCGCAACGTGCCCTGCGGCAGTTCGGCCTCGATCGAGCCGTCGACATAGAGCGTATAGCCCATGCCGTCGACCACGCCCGACTTGAGGATGGCGACGGCCCGGGTTTCTTCGCGCGGACGGGCTTCGGGCGACGCCTCCTCGGCAGCCGATTCAGCCACAGGCTCCGCCGGCTTGTCAGCGGCAGGCCACATCGCGTCGAACGTCCCTGTCTCGCTCTTCGCCGGCGCGGCCGGCCTGAAGCGCTCCGACGGCCTGAATGGCGGCGGGGCACGGAACGGCTCCGGCTCAAACCGACGCGGCTCCCGTTCGGCAGGTTCGGGGGCCTCCACAGCTTCGATTTCCGGCGTCTCGGCGTCGGTCTGATCGACTTCCTTTGCTTCCTCACTCGCCGTGACGGTCGAGGGCGGCGTCTCGTCAACCGGAGCCGGCTTGGGCTCTTCTTCGACGCGCTCGCCGAGCGTGTCCTCGTCGGGGTTAGGCAAAGCAGGTGACGAGGCCGCGGCTAGTTGCTCTGGTTCTCGCAGCGGCCGTTTCGGCAATGGCGGCATGGCGAAGGCGCGCGGCAGCGGCGCCGGCGGAACCTCCGGCTTGATGTCGACCGCTTTGGGCTCGGGAGGCTTGGGCTCCGTCGACGGAACCGGTTCGGCGGCCGGGGCGTCCGGACGAGGCGGCACTACCGGCTTCGGCGGAAATGGCATACGCCCCTGCGCCGGCTGAACGGCAGCGCGCATCGGCACTGGCATCTCTGCTTGTCCCAGCCGCATCGGCGCACCGCGGCCCAGCGCTTCGGTCATTTGCTGCAGCCGGCTGACGACAACGCCCAGCGCTAGCACGACCAGACCACCGATCGCGGCAACGGCGCCGGCGACGATCAGCGTATTGCCAAAGCTGAATTCGTTGATCGGAATCCCATAACCGATCGCAGCCGCGCCGATCGCGAAGGCGATGGCCCCGACGCAGTAAAGCAGAATCGGCATGTTCAATTCGAACCTCGAAAACCGGCGACCCTGACGTTTCGGGCCACACTCAAACCGTGAAATACGCCTGGCACAAGACCATTCCGAAGCTAAGCCATTATTCCAACGAGAAATTCTCGCCTTTTTGGGCGGTCAGGGCAAGAGGGACGGCAAACTTTGTTGAGCAGGCATCCCGGAGCATTGCATAGCGCGTGCGCAAATGAAGCGTTCCCGGCCGTTGCCCCCGGAACCGGCAGGGCCTAATTACGAAGCTGAGGAACTCGAACGGGATGTGCCGGTTGCCACCCGGGGCTGGCGAAATTCCGCGTTCAATTTGTGGACCGAGGAGGATCTGATGTCTTTCAAGCTGCCCGAGCTGCCTTATGCCTATGATGCGCTCGCACCCTATATGTCGCGCGAGACGCTCGAATACCATCACGACAAGCACCACAAGGCGTATGTCGACAACGGCAACAAATTGCTGGAAGGCTCGGGCCTGGAAGGCAAGTCGCTCGAAGAAATCGTGAAGGGCTCGCACGGCAAGAACGCCGGCCTCTTCAACAATGCCGGCCAGCACTACAATCACATCCACTTCTGGCAGTGGATGAAGCCGAACGGCGGGGGCGACAAGATCCCGGGCAAGCTCAAGGCCGCGATCGATTCCGACCTCGGCGGCGTCGAAAAGATGAAGACCGATTTCGCCCAGGCTGGCGCGACCCAGTTCGGCTCGGGCTGGTGCTGGATCGAGGTGAAGGGCGGCAAGCTCGCCATCTCCAAGACCCCGAACGGCGAAAACCCGCTGGTCAACGGCGCCTCGCCGATCCTCGGCTGCGACGTGTGGGAGCACTCCTACTACATCGATTACCGCAACCGTCGTCCCGACTATCTCAAGGCCTTCATGGATCACCTGGTGAACTGGGATCACGTTGAAGAAATGTATCTAGCCGCCACCAAGTAAGGCACGGCGGTGTGATTAAGGGGGCGGCGTCATCGAGGCGCCGCCCTTTTCCTTTCCGAAACGGTCAAGACCATGAGCCACACCAAGGTTGAAGTTGCGGTTATCGGCGGCGGTGCGGCCGGCATATCGGCCGCGCGCAAGCTCGCAGCGCATCGCATCGATTGCCTCATCGTCGAAGCGCGTTCGCGGCTCGGCGGACGCGCTTACACTGTGCGAGATGCGTCCGGGTTCGCGCTCGACATGGGCTGTGGCTGGCTGCATTCGGCCGACTGCAACCCGTGGGTTGCTGTCGCGACGTCGCAAGGCCGCCTGTTCAGCAAGGCGACGCCGCCCCGCACCACCATGACGAAAGTCATGCCGCTGGAAACGCAGCGGGCCTTCGGCGCCGCGATGGCCGCTCTGTTCGAACACGTCGCGCAATCGGCGGCTACCGGCCGCGATCGGCCAATCTCCGAACTGGTCCCCGCCGACGGTCGCTGGACAGGCCTCCTCAATGCTGTGATGACCTACATTGCGGGCGCCGAGCTCGATCGCATGTCGACCATCGACCTTGATCGCTACGAGGACACCGAATTGAACTGGCGCCTGGTCGAAGGCTATGGCGCCATGATCGCGGCGTCGGCCGATAAAGTTGCAACGGCATTGGAAAGTCCGGTCACGCGCGTCGACCACAGCGGGCGACACATCCGGATTGAAACGCCGAAAGGGACGATCGAAGCGGACCGCGCGATCGTGACACTGCCGACCAGCATTATCGGCGAAAATGAAGACCTGTTCTTTCCGGCGCTTCCGCACAAGACCGAGGCCGCGCGCGGCCTGCCACTCGGACTTGACGACAAACTGTTCATCGCACTCGATAACGCAGAGGAATTCGAAGTCGAAAGCCGCGTCTTCGGCCGCACCGACCGCGCCGCAACCGGCAATTATCATTTCCGCCCATTCGGCCGGCCGTTGATCGAATGCTATTTCGCCGGACGCTGGGCGCATGAGCTGGAAGCTGGCGGCGATGACGCCTTCTTCGCCTTCGCCGTTTCAGAATTGACGGGACTCTTTGGCGCCGAGTTCGCGCGCCGCCTCAAACCGCTACGCACCCACAAATGGGGCGTCGATCCCTTTGCCTGCGGTTCGTACTCGTACGCCATTCCCGGCGCCGCCGATCAACGCGCCGTACTTGCTGCGCCGGTCAATGAACGCCTGTTCTTCGCCGGCGAAGCCTGTTCACGACACGACTTCTCCACCGCGCATGGCGCCTTCATCACCGGCAGCGAAGCCGCCGACCGCGTGATCGCGGCACGCCGGAATTCGTGATTTCCCCCACCCTCCGCATTGTGCTTTCCAAAGCGCCTCAGAAAATATTGCGGAGGAAGTGATGCCGTCCATTTTCGTTTTCGATGCTTACGGCACCCTGTTCGACGTGCATGCTTGCATCGCCCGTTTCGAAAAGGGAGCTGGGCCCGACATCGCGCGAATGTCGGAGATCTGGCGCACCAAGCAGCTCGAATATTCGTGGACGCTCACCATGGCCGGCCACTACACCGAATTCTGGACACTGACCGAGCGCGCGCTCGACTACGCGCTGGCGCGGGTGCCGAGCATTCCCCAGGCTCTGAAGCCACGCCTACTGAACTCCTATTTCGAGCTCGATGCCTTCCCCGACGCGCGCACCACGCTGCAGGCCCTCAAGGCGGCCGGCCACAAGACCGGCATCCTATCGAACGGTTCGCCGAACATGCTCGATGGCGCGGTCGATGGCGCCAAAATGCGCGGCGAACTCGACGCCGTGTTGTCCGTCGATGTGCTCAAGATGTTCAAGCCGCGTCCCGAAGTCTACGCGCTGGTCACCGACCGATTCCAGTGTCAGCCGGCCGATGTGACCTTTGTCTCGTCGAATCGCTGGGACGTCATGGCGAGTGTGTCGGTCGGCTTCCGAGGCCTGTGGATAAACCGGGCCGGCATGCCCGACGAGTATCCAGAGTTCGCACCGCAGAAGATTCTAGGCAGCCTGACGGAGTTAACCGCGCTGGGCTGAAATACTTTTTCCGCGTGGAGGGGGTGGCGGGAGCAATTTCGTCGCCTTATATGGACGGAACAATTCCCTCCCCTCCATGCGACCCATTATGCCCTCGATCATTTCCATCAAGAATTTGTCGAAAACCTATGCGTCCGGCTTCACGGCGCTGAAGACGATCAACCTCGACATCGAACGCGGTGAGATCTTCGCCCTGCTCGGCCCGAATGGCGCCGGCAAGACGACCTTGATCGGCATCATCTGCGGGATTCTCAACGCATCGACCGGCACCGTAACCGTCGGCGGTCACGACATCATCAATGATTATCGCGCCGCCCGCGCCCTGATCGGCCTGGTGCCTCAGGAGCTGACCACCGACGCCTTTGAATCGGTTTGGGACACGGTCAGCTTCAGCCGAGGTTTGTTCGGCAAGCCAAAGAATCCGGCTCACATCGAGAAGATCCTCAAGGACCTGTCGCTGTGGGACAAGAAGGATAACAAGATCCGCACGCTCTCGGGCGGCATGAAGCGCCGCGTGCTGATTGCCAAGGCGCTGTCGCACGAACCGAAGGTGCTGTTTCTGGACGAACCGACCGCCGGCGTCGACGTGGAACTGCGCAAAGACATGTGGCAGGTCGTGCGTGACCTGCGCGCCTCGGGCGTCACCATCATTCTGACGACGCATTACATCGAAGAGGCCGAGGACATGGCCGACCGCATCGGCGTCATCAGCAAGGGCGAGATCATCCTCGTAGAGCGCAAGGCCGAACTGATGAGCAAGCTCGGCAAGAAACAACTTGTCCTGCATCTGCAGAAACCGCTGGAGCAGATTCCGCCGGATATCTTCGGCCTTGCCAATTTAACGTTGGCCGACGGCGGCAAAGAGCTCACTTTCACCTACGATACACAGGGCGAACGCACCGGCGTGACGCGGCTCTTGGCAGACCTCAACCGACTCGATATCCGCCTGCGCGATCTCGAAACCAGACAGAGTTCGCTCGAGGAAATCTTCATCGGCCTTGTCAGCGACAATGAGCGCGCCGCCACGGGAGCGCAGTCATGAACGGCCGCGCCATCGTCTCGATCTACAAGTTCGAAATGGCGCGCACCTTGCGCACCATCTGGCAGAGCATCGTCTCGCCGGTTATTTCGACCTCGCTTTATTTCGTCGTGTTCGGCGCGGCGATCGGCTCGCGCATCACCGAGATCGAGGGCGTCGCTTATGGCGCCTTCATCGTACCCGGTCTCATCATGCTGATGCTGCTGACGCAGAGCACGATGAATGCCTCATTCGGCATCTACTTCCCGCGCTTCACCGGCACCATCTACGAATTGCTGTCGGCGCCGGTATCGTCGTTCGAGATCGCCTGCGGCTATGTCGGCGCGGCGGCGACCAAGTCGGTCATTCTCGGCCTGATCATCCTTGCCACGTCCTGGCTGTTCGTGCCCCTGCACATCGAGCATCCGCTATGGATGCTCGGCTTCCTGGTGCTGACCGCGATCACCTTCAGCCTGTTCGGCTTCATCATCGGCATCTGGGCCGACGGCTTCGAGCAGCTTCAGATCATTCCGCTTCTGATCCTGACGCCGCTGACCTTCCTCGGCGGCACGTTCTATTCGACGCACGTGCTGCCGCCGTTCTGGCAGAAGGTCGCGCTGTTCAACCCGGTCGTTTATCTCGTCAGTGGCTTCCGCTGGAGCTTCTTCGAAATATC
Source organism: Pseudolabrys sp. Root1462 (assembly GCF_001426945.1). Lineage (GTDB taxonomy): Bacteria > Pseudomonadota > Alphaproteobacteria > Rhizobiales > Xanthobacteraceae > Pseudolabrys. The sequence goes on from NZ_LMFS01000001.1 coordinate 2,727,960, forward strand.
CGACGTGAGCCCTGCGGTCAGCCTCGCCATGACGGTGGCGTTCCTCGTCCTCTGCCTGGTGGTAATCTGGTGGATCTTCCGCACCGGCTATCGCCTGAAAAAGTAGCAGAAGCAGCCACTGGTCACATGCGGCGCATTCGATATTGCGCCGCAGTATCGATGGAACTCTAGCCTCATCCCGGCATTGTCCGTGCGCAATTGTGCCTGAAACGCCGCCCCGGCGGCGTTCCGCGTTCGGGAGAGACCATTTCGTGAATCGTCGGCAGTTTCTGGCGTCTACGGCCATCGCCGCGGCAGTGGTCGCGACGCCATTTCAGCGCGCCGTGATCGGCGCGCCCCAGCCGGCGGCGGCAGCCGTGCCGCAACGGCCGCCCGTGCCGTTCGATCCGTCAAGCGTGCGACAGATGGCCAAGGAAATGGCGCAGAAGCCGTTCCAGGCGCCCGACCAGAAGCTGCCCAGCAGCCTGAAGGACATCGACTACGACCACTATCGCAAGATTCGCTTCAAACCGGATCGCGCCATCTGGCGCGGCGACAAGCTACCCTTCCAGCTGCAGCTGTTCCATCGCGGCTTCTTCTATTCCAGCCGCGTCGATCTCTTCGAAGTCGCCGATGGCAAGGCCAGCGCCATTGTCTACTCGCCTGACCTTTTCACCTTCGAGGACGTGAAGCCCCCGGATCCCGGTAACGATCTCGGCTTTGGTGGATTCCGCATCCATGCGCCGATCAACCGGCCGGATTATTACGACGAGGTCGGCGTCTTCCTCGGCGCCAGCTATTTCCGCGCCGTCGCCAAGGGCGAGACCTACGGCCTTTCGGCGCGCGGGCTGGCAATCAACACCGCCGATCCGAAGGGCGAGGAGTTTCCCACCTTCAAGACGTTCTGGATCGAGAAGCCGCAGCACGGCACCAGCTCGATCGTCGTCCACGCGCTGCTCGATTCCAAGAGCGCGGCGGCAGCCTATCGTTTCACGATCCGCCCGGGCGAGACGACCATCTACGACGTAGAGATGGCGCTCTATCCGCGCGCCGACATCGCCGAGCCGGGCATCGCTCCGATGACCAGCATGTTCTTCTTCGACGCCAATGACCGAGCCGACATCGACGACTTCCGGCCGGCGGTGCACGATTCCGACGGGCTCGCCATGCATAACGGACGCGGAGAAGTGCTTTGGCGCGTGCTCACCAATCCGAAAGACCTGCAGATCTCCAGCTTCTACGACAACAATCCCCGCAATTTCGGCCTGCTGCAGCGCCAGCGCGACTTTGCTGCCTATGAGGATCTGGAGTCGCATTTCGAAACGCGGCCGAGCTTGCGCGCCGAACCGATCGGCGACTGGGGCTCCGGCGAGGTGCGGCTGATCGAGATTCCGACCAAGACCGAGATCCACGATAATATCGTCGCGTTCTGGCGCCCGAAGGATCCTCTCAAGGCCAAAGGCGAGTACAACTACACCTATCGCCTGCACTGGGGCGAAGGCAAAGCGGGCGAGGGCCTCGCCCGCTTCGTCAAGACGATGAGCGGCGCCGCCGACGACACACACCGACTGTTCGTCTGCGACATCGCCGGCCCCAAGCTCAAGGACGTCAAGCCGGAAGCGGTGCGCGGCGAGGTCACCGCCAACGTCGGCAAGATATTGAACGTCGTCACGCAGCCCAATCCGCAGACCGGCGGCTGGCGCCTGTCGTTCAATCTGGAGCCCGGCAACGAGACCGTCGTCGAATTGCGGGCGCGCCTCATGCAGAACGATGAGCCGCTGTCGGAAGCCTGGGTCTACCGATGGACGCCGTAGCGCAGGCAGGCCGGGCGCGCGCCGCTCCGGCCGGCGAGCCGCCGCGCTTCCTGCCACCGGAAGCGCGCGTCGAGATGCCGGGCCAACCGCTGCACGCGCCGCGGCAACCCCGTTCGCTCCAGGCCTTGCGGCCCCGCAGACTCAGTTGGCGCCGCGCCTTCATTGTGCTCGCCACCATCGCTATGACGGCCTTCGCCGCCGAGCAGATGTATCTGGTGCTGTCGGTGTCGTCGCTGACCGTGCTCGAAGGTACGGTGCTGGTGCTGTTCGTGATTCTGTTCGCCTGGATCGCGTTTTCCTTTGCCAACGCCGCGGTCGGCTTCGTCCTGACGCTGTCCGGATACGATCGCACACTCGGCATCGACCCGAACGCGCCGCTGCCGAACTTGCGCAACCGGCACGCTTTGCTGGTACCGACCTACAATGAAGAGCCCGGGCGCCTGTTCGCGCGGCTGCAGGCGACCTACGAGTCGGTCGCCGATACCGGACGGCTCGACAGCTTCGACGTCTTCGTGCTCAGCGACACCACGGATCCGGCAACCTGGCTGAACGAAGAGAAACAATATCTGGCGCTGATCGAACGAACCGGCAGCCGGCGCATCTTCTACCGGCACCGCCGAGACAACGTCGCGCGCAAGGCCGGCAATATCGGTGACTGGGTGACGCGCTTCGGCGGCCACTACGACAGCATGGTCATCCTCGACGCAGACAGTCTCATGACCGGCGACGCCGTGGTGCGCCTCGCCGCGGCCATCGAGCAGCATCCCGATGTAGGCCTGGTGCAAACCCTGCCGATCATCGTCAATGGCGGCACGGTGTTTGCACGCTTGCAGCAGTTCGCCGGCAGGCTCTACGGCCCCATGCTGGCGCGCGGCATCGCCTGGTGGTTCGGCACCGAGAGTAACTACTGGGGCCACAATGCCGCGATCCGCGTCAAAGCCTTCGCGGCGCATGCCGGCCTGCCGGAATTACGCGGCCGCAAGCCGTTCGGCGGCCACATCCTCAGCCACGACTTTGTCGAAGCGGCGCTGATGCGCCGCGGCGGCTGGGCCATCATGATGGCGCCGAGCCTGCGCGGCAGCTACGAGGAAACGCCGCCGTCGATCACCGAATTCGCGGCGCGCGACCGGCGCTGGTGCCAGGGCAATTTGCAGCATCTGAAAATTCTGCCAGCGCGCGGCCTGCATTTCATCTCGCGGCTGCATTTTCTCATCGGCATCGGCGCCTATATTACCGCGCCGCTTTGGTTCGTGTTTCTGATCGTCGGCATCCTGATCTCATTGCAGGCGCACTTCATCCGCCCGGAATATTTTGCCAAGGGGTTCACGCTGTTTCCGGTGTGGCCGGAAGAAGATCCGATCCGCGCGGCCTACGTGTTCGGCGCGACAATGGCGATGCTGATCGCGCCGAAGTTCATGGCGCTGATCGCGGCGCTGTTCACCGGCGCCGAACGACACGGCTTTGGCGGTGGTTTCAGAATGATCGCCAGCACGATCGTGGAAATCCTGCTGTCCGCGCTGATCGCGCCGTCAATGATGATATTCCAGTCCATGGCCGTGCTCAGCGTACTCGCCGGGCGCGATGCCGGCTGGAACGTGCAGCGGCGCGACGATGGCTCCCTGCCCTTCTCCGAACTGCTGCGCCGCTATGGACCGCTGACACTGGTCGGTCTGCTGCTGGCCACGGCGGCTTACGCGGTGTCATTCTCGCTGTTTCTGTGGATGACGCCGGTCACCGTCGGCCTGTCGCTGTCGATGCCGCTCGCCGCTCTGACCGCCAAGAGAGGCCTGAAGAGCCTACTGGTCGTGCCGGAAGGGCGCATCCCGCCCGCGGTGTTGACCCGGGCCAACGAACTTGGCAACGAACTCGTCGGTGGCGACGTGGCGCTCAGAGACGCCCTCACCGACCATGGCGAGGTCACACAAGCACATCTAAGCCAGCTTGCGCCGCCACCCGCTCACGCCCCCGGCGACGTCGATAGAGACCTCGTTATCGCCCGTGCAAGGCTCGACGAGTTCGATAGCATCGACCAGGCGCTGAAGCTGCTCAGCACCCGCGAAAAGCGCTCGGTGATGTCAGACCCCGAGGCCTTCCGCGCGCTGGTAGCCCTGGCGCGCTCTTAAGCGCTCAATACTTCTGCGGCACATAGAGTTCGGGCGGCAAGGTCTTGCGCTCGTAGTTCGGATCGAACACCCGGTCCGGGAGTGCGATGTCCTGGTGCGGCACCGGCTCGTAGGGGATCCGCTGCAGCAGGTGATCGATACAGTTGAGCCGCGCCCGCTTTTTATCGTTGCCTTCGACGATGTACCAAGGTGCCTCCGGAATATTCGTCCGGGTGAACATCTGCTCCTTGGCGCGCGTGTAGTCCTCCCAACGAACGCGCGACTGCAGATCCATCGGCGACAGCTTCCACTGCTTCAACGGATCATGAATGCGCATCAGGAAGCGCATCTGTTGCTCTTCGTCGGTGATCGAAAACCAGTACTTGATCAGCCTGATGCCGGAACGCACCAGCATGCGCTCGAATTCCGGCACGTCCTTGAAAAACTCTTCCACCTCGGCGGGTGTCGCGAAGCCCATGACACGCTCGACGCCGGCCCGGTTGTACCAGGAGCGGTCGAACAGCACGATTTCCCCGCCAGCGGGAAGATGCGGCACGTAGCGCTGAAAATACCATTGTGATTTTTCTCGGTCGGTCGGCGCTGGCAGCGCGACCGCGCGACAGACGCGCGGGTTGAGCCGTTGGGTAATGCGCTTGATGACGCCGCCTTTGCCGGCAGAATCGCGCCCTTCAAACAGCACGAGAATTTTCTGCTTGCTATGGACAACCCAGTCCTGGAGCTTGATCAGCTCGGCCTGCATCCGGAGCAAATTGCGGAAGTATTCGGGCCGCGCGATCGTCGGCGGATGCGTGCGCCGGTATATCTTGCGCAGCTCTTCCGAGAGCGCGGGCTCGGACAATTCGAGCTCATAGTCTTCATCGAGCGTGTCAGCGAGCTCGGCTTCGAGCCAGTCCTGGCCATTGAGGGGCGCGGCGTTCAGATCGTCTTTGTCGGTCATGGTCCGTCGTTCTTGGTTGTCGCAAACATGCGAGAATGAACGTCTTTCACAACGGTTTCGTGACCGGCCACGCTGCGGTGCTGCGCGCGGCAAATAGTCGCCCGCAGAGGCGTTTAGGCCCTCCTCAGTTTCAGCCCTCCGCCAGCGCGTGGATGATCCGCGCCCAGGAGCGGATACCCTTGTGGAAGCATTTGAGGTCGAATTTCTCGTTGGGCGAGTGCACCCGGTCGTCGTCGAGGGCAAAACCGACCATTAGTGAATCCATGCCGAGCACACTCTTGAAGTCCGAGACGATCGGGATGGAGCCGCCGGCACCGACGGTGACCGCCTTGCGGCCCCACTCTTCCGCGAGCACATCGCGCGCCTTGGTCAGCGCCGGATTGTCGAACGACAGTTGCAGTGCGGCCCCGGCGCCGAAGTTGCCGAACTCGACCTTGCAGTCGTCGGGCAGCCGGTCGCGGACGAACTTGCGGAACGCTTCCTTGATCTTGGCCGGGTCCTGGCGGCCAACCAGACGGAATGAGACCTTCGCCGACGCCTCACCGGGAATGACAGTCTTGGCACCCTCACCGGTATAACCACCGATGATGCCGTTGATCTCGGCGGTCGGGCGCGTCGTGATCTGCTCGATCAGCAGACGCCCCTTCTCGCCGGCCGAATGCTTCAATCCGATCGGGCCGAGGAAAGTTTCCTCGGTGAGACCAAGCGCCGCGAGGTCGGCCTTGATGTCGGCTGGCAGGTCATCGACGCCGTCGTAAAATCCGGGAATTGTGACGCGGTTCTCGTCGTCCCACAGGGCGCCGAGAATTCGCGCGAGCAGACGGATCGGGTTCTGCGCGGCACCGCCGAACTGACCGGAGTGCAGATCGCGGTCGGCGCAGGTGACCTTTACCTCTTCATAGACGAGGCCCCGCAGCGACGTTGTGATCGCCGGCGTATCGCCATCCCACATGGCGGTGTCGCAAACCAGAGCAAGGTCGGCTTTGAGTTCACCGGCGTTGTCGCGGACGAAGGCGGGCAGATTGCGGGAGCCGCACTCCTCCTCGCCTTCGATCATGGCAGTGATATTGAGCGGCAGTTTGCCGGTGACCGTTTTGTAGGCACGGCAGGCTTCGACGAAGGTCATGAACTGGCCCTTATCGTCGCAAGCGCCGCGCGCCACGATGATCTTGCGCCCTCCCGGCAGGGTCTCGATGCGCGGTTCGAACGGCGGCGCCTTCCAGAGATTGAGCGGATCGACCGGCTGGACGTCGTAGTGCCCATAAAACAGGACATTTGGCCCGCCGGCGCCGTTCGATTTTCCAACCACCACCGGATGGCCGGCGGTCGGCCGCACACTGGCCTCGAAGCCGATCGATTTCAGGTCAGCCGCGACGTGTTCGGCTGCGGCGCGGCACTGTTCCTGGAAAGCCGGATCGGTCGAAACCGACGGGATCCGCAGCAATGCGAACAGACGATCGACGCTGTTGTCGAGATCCTGGTCGATGCGGGCGAGAACAGCGTCCAATGTGCTCATCGGCTTCATTCCTTTAAGTCGAATTCCAATCAAACGCCGACTATCCTCGGCGGTTCGCCATGCAACCGCATGCCATGTCGTGCGTTTGTGAGCCGACATTCAGATACTTTTAAGCCATGTCGGTCAAGACGGAGGTCTAGCCGCTAAATGCGGCATAAAAATCTTCCATCGCCGCGTCCAACCGCATATCAGCCCCTTGAACGTCGGCTCAACCGACAACGGAAAAGTATTGACGGCAAAGGCCCGCGGGGCCTTGACTGAGAATGTGATGGTCGTCACAGCAGCCTGGTATCCCATGCCTTACCGATTGCATGAGATCACTGAACGTAGAACTATGTTGCGGCGTGTCGTCCATCGTGCTTGTCAACATTGCCAAAACGTTCAATATGTTTGGCAACCTCGCCGTCAGTACGAGGATGTGAGGGAAACATGAATGAACTCGTCGCCCGTTTCGTCTCTAACGTCGGTATCGACCAGCCTACGGCAGAAAAAGCTCTCGGCATCATTCTCGATTTCCTGCAGAAGGAAGGTCCCGCCGACAAAGTCCAGGCTTTGATCGACAGCCTGCCCGATGGTGCGGCGCTACTTCAGGCCGCTCAGGAATCCGGCGGCGGAATGTTTTCCATGGGTGGTCTGATGGGCGCCGGCAGCCGCATGATGGCGGCCGGATTGACCATGGGCCAGGTGCAATCCGTTACCAAGGAAACCATCGCGTTCGCCCGCGAAAAAGTCGGCGAAGACACGATCGGCGAGATCGTCGGCTCGATCCCCGGGCTCAGTCAGTTCGTCTGACGCTCCACCTTCGATAATCAGCACATTTCGAGACCGGTCTGGAGCGACGGATGTCCTATCCCATCACCGACTTGCAGGGGATCGACGGCCAAGCCGTCGCGGCCCTTCGATCGGCAGGGATCCGATCGACCGGCGCGCTGCTCGAGAAGGCGCGCACGGTCAGAGGCCGCAAGTTGCTGGCCGAGAAGACCCAGTTCGACGAAAAGCAACTGCTGTGCTGGGCCAACGGCGCCGACCGCATGCGCGTCAAAGGCGTCAGCAAGGAATATGCGCTGCTGCTGCACTATGCCGGCGTCGATACCGTGAAAGAACTGTCCTACCGCAACGCCCGCAACCTAGCCGCGGCGTTGGCGCTGGCCAACGAGAAGCACGGCGTCGTCCGCTTTCTGCCATCCGAGAAGGTGGTCGAGCGCTGGATCGAGCACGCCAAGAAACTGCCGCTCAAGATTTCGTACCGCTGAAATCCGCATCGCCTGCGGTCCGCGATCCGCCTTGACAGGCTGCGCCCCGCCGCGCCATGCCAAAGGCGATGGAGCCGGTCACCACTACCGCAACGCCCCCTGACCTCGCGCCCACGGCGCCGCCGCCGCTTGCGGCGCTGCTCAAGCTCGGCCGGCCGCTGGTCATGGGCATTCTCAACGTCACGCCGGATTCGTTTTCCGACGGCGGTCAATTCCTCGATCCGAAGCGCGCCATCGCGCACGCCGAAGCAATGGCGGCGCAGGGTGCCGACATCCTGGATATCGGCGCGGAATCGACGCGGCCTTACGGCTGCAACAAGCCGGTGTCCGCCGACGACGAACTCGACCGGCTGAAGCCGGTGCTGCCCGCGGTCGTCAAACTCGGCCTGCCGGTCTCGATCGACAGCCTCAAGGCCGACGTCGTCGCCTACGCGCTCGACCATGGCGCGACCATCGCCAACGACGTCTGGGGTCTGCAGGGCGACCCAGCGATGGCCGCGGCCGTCGCCGCGCGCGGCGTCCCGATCATCGCCATGCATAACCGCACCGAAGTTGATCCGGCGATCGACATCGTTGCCGACGTCGCCGCGTTCTTCTCGCGCTCGATCCAGATCGCCTCGGCCGCCGGCATCGCCCGCGACAACATCGTGCTCGATCCCGGCATCGGCTTCGGCAAGACGCCGGAGCAGAGCATCATCACGCTGGCGCACACGGCGGCGTTCACGGCATTCGGCCTGCCGCTGCTGGTCGGCGCCTCGCGCAAGCGTTTCATCAATTCGGTGAGTCCCTCGCCGCCGGATCAACGCATCGGCGGCTCGCTCGCCAGCCACCTCTACGCCGTGCGTCAGGGCGCAGCGATCGTGCGCGTCCATGACGTCGCCGAAACCGTGCAGGCGCTGCGCGTCATGGCCGCAATCGACTTGGCCGCTGTCGAGAAGATCACAACATGACCGACCGAATTTTTATTCGCGGGCTGGCGCTGCATGCCTATCACGGCGTCATGCCGCATGAAGGCAAAGTCGGCCAGACCTTCACGCTCGACCTCGACCTCGCGGTCGATCTGTCCGACGCCGCGCGCTCCGACAAGGTCAAGGACACCGTGTCCTACGCCGACGTCGCGCAATGCGTCGAAAAGACTTTCACCGGCCAGCGCTTTCGTCTCGTCGAAGCCGCGGCCGGCGCCGTTGCCGACGCCGTGCTTGGCGCCTTTGCCCGCGTCAACACCGTCGCAGTGACCATCCACAAGCCGCACGCCCCAATTGCCGCGACCTTCAGCGATGTCGGCGTCACCATCACCCGCGGCCGCGGTAAAGCGAAACCATGAGCGCCGAAACGGCGGCGACGCGGGCTTATCTCGCCCTCGGCGGCAATGTCGGCGACAGCCGCGCCACCCTCGACCACGCCGTGCGCGCGCTGTCGGACGCCGACGGCATCCGCGTCGTCGCACGCTCGTCCGACTACAAAACGCCGCCTTGGGGCGTCACCGACCAGCCACCTTTCGTCAATCTCTGCCTGGCCATTGATACGACGTTACCGCCGCGCCAGTTGCTGGCGCGCATCCAGGAGATCGAAAGGACGCTGGGCCGCGACCGCACCAATGAGCAGCGCTGGGGCCCGCGCACCGTCGATATCGACATCATCGCCTATGGCGACCTCTCGCTCGACGAGCCTGGCCTGATCCTGCCGCATCCGCGGCTGTACGAACGCGCCTTCGTGCTGATGCCGCTCAGCGAGATTGCCGGGAACGCCGAGATTGCGGGGCGAACACCGCGCTCGGCCCTGGCCGGCCTCGACACCGCCGGGATCGAGCGCTTACAACCGCGGCGCTAACGGGCACGCCGCTTGCTTTATCGCAATGGCGAGCGCCCAGCTTCTATGGCAGTTTGGGTCCATGACTAACGTATCTTTCGCCGCCGAATTTCCGCCGACCGACGCCGCCGCGTGGCGGTCACTGGTCGAGACCGCGCTCAAGGGCGCCGATTTCGACAAGCGTCTGGTCAGCCGCAGCTATGACGGCCTTCGCGTCGAGCCGCTCTACCCGCGTGTCGCAGGCGTGCATGCCGTAGCCGGCCGCGCCGGCGGTGAACCGTGGCAGGTGATGGCGCGGACCGATCATCCCGATGCCGCAGAAGCGAATAAACAGGCGCTGCTCGACCTCGAGAACGGCGCCACCGGCCTGTCGCTGGTGTTCGCCGGGGCGCTCGGCGCCTATGGCTACGGGCTCGATGGCTCCGAGGCGACGATCGCCCGCGCACTCGAGAATGTCTGGCTCGATGCCGTTGCCATCGAGACCGATTTCAGCGCCCAGCAAAAGGATGCCGGCCTGAACCTCGCCAAGGCGGTGAAGGCGCGTGGTATCGATCCGGCGAAAACCCAAATCCGTTTCGCGCACGACCCGCTCGGGCTGATGGCGCGCAACGGCGCGGCGCCGCGGCCGTGGGCGGAGACCGCGAAGCTGCTCGCCGGCTTCGCTGCCGATCTGGCCGGCCAGGGCTTCAAGGGCCCGTTCGCGGTTGCCGATGGTCGCGCGGTGCATGCCGCCGGCGGTTCGGAAGCACAGGAGCTGGCATTTGCGCTCGGCAATGCCGTGGCATACCTGCGCATGTTCGTGGACGCCGGCGTGCCGCTCGATCAAGCGCGCAAGCTGATCTTCTTCCGCCTCGCCGCCGACGCCGATGAGTTCATGACCATCGCCAAATCCCGGGCCTTGCGGAAACTGTGGGCGCGCGTCGAGGAAGCCAGCGGCCTGACGCCGCAACCGGCTTTCGTGTCGGCGGAAACGGCGTGGCGCATGATGACGCAGCGCGACCCGTACGTGAACATGCTGCGCACCACCATCGCTATCACCGCGGCCGGCCTCGGCGGCGCCGATAGCATCAGTGTACTGCCCTTCACCGCCGCGCGCGGCCTGCCCGATGCCTTCGCCCGAAGGGTGGCGCGCAACCAGCAGCTCATCCTGCTCGAGGAGTCGAACCTCTACCGCGTCGCCGATCCGGCGGCCGGCTCCGGCGGCATCGAGGCGCTGACGACGCAACTGGCGCAGACCGCATGGTCGCTGTTTCAGGACATCGAAAAGGCCGGCGGCGCAGCGGCCGCCATCGAGCACGGCCTGATGCAGAAGAAGGTCGCTGAGACGCGCAAGGCGCACGAAGCAAATGTCGCTCGCCGCAAGGAGCCGCTGACCGGGGCCACCGAATTCCCGCATCTCGGCGAGAGCGACGTCAAGGTGCTCGACGCGTCGCGCGTCACCGTCCCACCACTGACGGCCGCGATCACATTCGACGCCTTGCCGCAGATACGGCTCGCCGAACCGTTCGAAGCCTTGCGCGACAAATCCGATGCCATCGCCCGCAAGTCCGGATCGCGGCCCAAGGTCTTTCTCGCTAATCTCGGCAAGCTTTCGGAGTTCACTACGCGCGCGGGCTACGCCAAGAATTTCTACGAGGCCGGCGGCATCGAGGCCATCGGCTCGGATGGCTACAAAGATCAGGCGGAAATGCTCGCGGCGTTCCGGAAGTCGGGAACGAACCTCGCCTGCATCTGTTCATCGGACAAGGTATATGAGGCGGAAGCCGTGGCCGCCGCCAAGGCGCTGGCCGAGGCCGGCGCCACGATCCACCTCGCCGGCCGCCCGGGCGAACTGGAAGCCATATTGAAAGAAGCCGGCGTCAGAACCTTCATTTATGTGGGCTGCGACGTGCTTTCGACGCTGCAGACCGCGTATGATAGTCTGGTGGCATCATGAGCAAAGTTCCGAACTTCGCCAGCGTCGACTTCGCCGAGCCGCAGTTCGCTGCGACCAATGACAACCCCGAACCGTGGCTGACGCCCGAAGGCATCGCGGTGAAGCCGGTCTATGGCGAGGGTGATGTCGCGGGCCTCGACTTCCTCGAGACCTACCCCGGTAAGGCGCCGTTCCTCCGCGGCCCCTACCCGGCGATGTACGCGGCACAGCCCTGGACCATCCGGCAATACGCCGGCTTCTCGACAGCGGAAGATTCCAACGCCTTCTACCGACGCAACCTCGCCGCCGGGCAGAAGGGCCTGTCGATCGCCTTCGATCTCGCTACCCACCGCGGCTACGATAGCGATCATCCGCGCGTCGCCGGCGATGTCGGCATGGCGGGCGTCGCAATCGATTCGATCTACGATATGCGCACCTTGTTCTCGGGCATCCCGCTCGACCAGATGAGCGTGTCGATGACCATGAACGGCGCGGTGCTGCCCGTTCTGGCGCTCTACATCGTCGCCGCCGAGGAACAGGGCGTGCCGCACAGCAAGCTGTCGGGCACGATCCAGAACGACATCCTCAAAGAATTCATGGTGCGCAACACCTATATCTATCCGCCCGGCCCCAGCCTGCGCATCATCTCCGATATCTTTGCCTATACGTCCGCCGAGATGCCGAAGTTCAATTCGATTTCGGTCAGCGGCTATCACATGCAGGAAGCCGGCGCGACGCAGGACCTCGAGCTTGCCTATACGCTCGCCGACGGCCTCGAATATGTCCGCGCCGGCATCAAGGCGGGGCTGACCATCGATCAGTTCGCGCCGCGCGTGTCGTTCTTCTGGGCGATCGGCATGAACTATTTCATGGAGATCGCCAAGCTGCGCGCCGCGCGCATGATCTGGGCGAAGTTGATGAAGCCGTTCAAGCCGGATGATCCGCGCTCGCTGTCGCTGCGCACGCATTCGCAGACGTCGGGCTGGTCGCTGGCCGCGCAGGACGTGTTCAACAACGTCGCCCGCACCATGATCGAGGCGATGGCCGCCACCCAAGGCCACACTCAATCGCTGCACACCAATTCGCTCGACGAGGCGCTGGCGCTGCCGACCGACTTCTCGGCGCGTATCGCCCGCAATACGCAGATCCTGCTGCAGCAGGAAAGCGGCACCACGCGCATCATCGATCCTTGGGGCGGCTCCTATTACGTCGAAAAGCTGACCGCCGATCTCGCCGCCAAGGCCTGGGCGCATATCGAGGAAGTGGAGGTGCTCGGCGGCATGGCGAAAGCCATCGAAGCCGGCATCCCGAAGCTGCGCATCGAGGAAGCTTCGGCCAAGACCCAGGCGCGCATCGACGCCGGCGTGCAGTCCGTCATCGGCGTCAACAAGTACCAGCCGGTCGACGAAACCCCGATCGACGTTCTCAAGGTCAACAACTCCGAGGTCCGGCAGAAGCAGCTCGACAAGCTCGCCAGGCTGAAGGCCGAGCGCGATCCCAACGCGGTGCAGGAAGCACTCGATGCGCTGACCCGCGCCGCCACCGGAAACGGCAACCTGCTCGAACTCGCGGTCGAAGCCGCCCGGGCCAAAGCCACCGTCGGCGAAATCTCGATGGCGCTGGAGAAGGTGTTCGGCCGCCACGTCGCCTCGATCAAGTCGATCACCGGCGTCTATAAACGGGAGGTCGGCATGACTCCGACTGTCGATAAGGTGCGGCAGGCGATCGAGACCTTCGAGAGCGCGGAAGGACGGAGGCCGCGCTTGCTGGTCGCCAAGATCGGCCAGGACGGCCACGACCGCGGCCAGAAGGTCATCGCTTCGGCCTTCGCCGATCTGGGCTTCGATGTCGATATCGGCCCGCTGTTCGCCACTCCCGAAGAGGCCGCGCGCCAAGCGGTGGAGAACGACGTCCACATTCTCGGTGTGTCGTCACTCGCCGCCGCGCATCTGACGTTGGTACCTGAATTAAAGAAGGCGCTTGCCGCGCAGGGCCGCGAGGACATCATGATCGTCGTCGGCGGCGTCGTGCCGCCGCAGGACTACGACGCGCTGATGAAATCCGGTTGTGAAGCGATCTTCCCGCCCGGCACTGTGATCGCCGATGCCGCGTTGAAGTTGCTCAAGACGCTGCATCACCGCCTCGGCCACGATCAGCAGGCGGCAGAGTGAGGCTCGCTGCCATCGCGACCGCCGCCGCCGCGTTGTTTGCGGCTGTTACGATCGCTTCCACGGCCGCCGAGGGCGTCAGGCCGGTGCTGTCGGTCAAGACGCGCTCGATCGAGGCGTCGTTGACGATCGACCCGCAGCTCAAGGCCTATCCCGAGCTCTATGCCGGACTTCTCGCCGAAGGCAAGCGTGAGGTCGAGAAGTGGCGCCGCTCCGCCGACGAGGATCGTAAAGCGACACCCGACGCATTCACCGACGGCCGGCGTTACGCTTTCGAGCGCAGTTACACACAGAGCTCGGCGATCGGCCGCTATGTCAGCATCGACCGTGACGACTATCTCAACAGTGGCGGTGCCCATCCCAACAGCGAAAACAACAGCATCCTGTGGGACACGGTGCTGAAGAAGCGCATCAGTATCCGACCGTTCTTCAGGGAAACGGCGCCGAACGGCTCGACGCTGACCAAGCTCGCTACGGCGATCCGCGCCTCACTGGCCGAGCAGAAAAAACAGCGCGGCGCCGACAATATCGATCCGAATACCGACACCGAACTCGCCAATGTTCAACCCGACCTTCTCAAGATGGGCGCGGTGACGCTCGCCCGGTCGACCGATCCAGCGCGTAGCGCGGGGCTTAACTTCCATTTCTCGCCCTACGCCGTCGGCTCGTACGCGGAAGGCCCCTACGACGTTTTCGTGCCGTGGGAGAGCTTCAAGGACGATCTTTCGCCGGACGACATCGCGCTGTTCGGTGGTGTGCGGCCGAAGGCCGACGAGGATAAAGACTGACCGCGGCATTTCGGCCGCCGGACTCTGTTGAACCCAAACAACGGACGCAGTGCGGCATTTCCACGCTGCGCGTTCGGTTTGCACCGCATCATTCGATGCGAGCCTGCGTGATTGACCTTGCGCACCACGCGGACCTAACATCAGTCATCATACAAAGCCGGCGTCAGACCGGCGAACATGGGAGCGACGCATGACCAAGCTGACACGCCGCGATTTCGTGGCCGCGACCGCCGTAGCCGGTGCCGGCCTTGTGGCAGGGGCCAAGCCCTCTTTCGCACAGAGCTATCCGAACCGACCGATCCAGATGATTTGCCCGTGGGGCGCCGGCGGCGGCACCGACGCGACGGCGCGCATTGTCGCGGCGTTGCTCGAGAAGGACCTCGGCCAGCCGATCAACGTCGTCAACCGCACCGGCGGTTCCGGCGTCGTCGGCCATTCAGCGATCTCGACCGCGCAGCCGGACGGCTACACGCTCGGCATCATCACAGTTGAAATCGCCATGATGCACTGGGCCGGCCTGACGCAACTGACGCCCAAGGACTTCACGCCGCTGGCGCTGATGAACGAGGATCCGCCCGGTATCCAGGTCAAGGCTGACGGCGACTACAAGACCGTCAAGGATCTCGCCGAGGCGATCAAGAAGGCACCGGCCGGCAAGATGAAGGCGTCCGGAACCGGTCAGGGAGGCATCTGGCATCTGGCCTTGGTCGGCTGGCTGCAAGCCATGGGCCTGCCGGCCAACCATGTCACCTGGGTGCCGTCGAACGGCGCCGCGCCGGCGATGCAGGACCTCGCCGCCGGCGGCATCGACTTCACCACCTGCTCAGTGCCGGAAGCTCGCGCCATGATCGACGCCGGCAAGGCCAAAAGCCTGGCGCTGATGGCGCCGGAGCGGTCGGCAACCTTCAAGGACATCCCGACGCTGAAAGAAGCCATGGGCATCGACTTCACCACCGGCGCCTGGCGTGGCTTCGCCGGTCCCAAGGGCCTGCCAACGGACATCGCGACCAAACTCACCGCCTCGCTCAAGAAGATCTACGACTCCAAGGAGTACAAGGACTTCATGGGCTCGCGCGGCTTCGGCACGGTCTGGGCCGACGCCAAGGAGTATGGCGCGTTCATGGACAAGTCCGACGCACAGATGGGCACGGCCATGAAAGCCGCCGGAATTGCCAAGACCTGACGCATGACGACGGCGGCGCGCTAGGTCCGAGCGGGCCTTGCGCGCCGTATCGCCGGCGAGGAGGTGTTTCTCCGCCGTCCGGCCAGTGAACCGATCCGCCCTCGCTCAAGTTTCCGGAGTCGCAATGCGCGCGAATGACGCGATCAACGGCCTCGTTCTTATCATCCTGTCAGTCGCGTTGATCGCCCTGACGACCACGTTTCCCGAATTTTCCGGCCAGAACTACGGACCATCGCTGTTTCCGCGCGTGCTCAGCGCGCTGCTGATCGTCTGCGGCGGCCTGCTGGTCTGGCGCGGCATGGCGGCGCGACGCGCCGGGGCCCCGCTCGTCGCGATGGCGGCTTGGACGCGTCAGCCCTGGCGCGTCGTCTCGTTCTTCCTGATGCTGCTGCTTCTGCTGCTGTACATCATTTTTTCCGAGACCGTCGGCTTCATCCCGATGGCCTTTGTGACGCTTGGCGTGTTGTTCCTGTGGTTCGGCGTGCGACCGCTCACGGCGCTGATCACCACGGTCGTCGCCACCATGATG
Source organism: Pseudolabrys sp. Root1462 (assembly GCF_001426945.1). Lineage (GTDB taxonomy): Bacteria > Pseudomonadota > Alphaproteobacteria > Rhizobiales > Xanthobacteraceae > Pseudolabrys. Next base: position 2,743,974 of record NZ_LMFS01000001.1, read on the forward strand.
ATCTACTGGTTCTTCGCCAGCCTGCTGCGCGTGCCGCTGCCGCGCGGCTGGCTCGATTCAATTCTGTGAGGCCGCGATGGACGCATTGTTGACTGCATTCGGCCTCATCTTTCATCTCAACGTGCTCTGGGTCATCGTCGCCTCCGCCGCGTTCGGCATGTTCGTCGGCGCGATGCCCGGGCTGACCGCCACCATGGCGACCGCGCTCCTTGTGCCGGTGACCTTCTTCATGGATCCGGTGCCGGCGCTCGGCGCCATCGTCACCGCGACGGCGATGGCGATCTTCGCCGGTGATATTCCGGCGGCCATGCTGCGCATCCCCGGCACGCCCGCTTCCGCCGCCTATACCGACGAGAGCTACGCCATGTCGAAGAAAGGCGAGCTCGACCTCAATCTCGGGGTCAATCTCGTGTTCTCGGTCCTGGGTGGTTTGGTCGGCGTCGTCATCCTCATCTTGTGCGCGCCGGCGCTGGCCGAAGTCGCCATCAACTTCTCGTCGTTCGAATATTTCTGGCTGGCGCTGCTCGGATTGACGTGCGCGGTGTTCATGACCACGGAAGATCCGCTCAAGGGCATCACATCACTGGTCTTCGGCCTGCTCATCAATTGTATCGGCATCGATCCGACCGCCGGCTATCCGCGCTTCACCTTCGGCAGCGTCGAGCTGTTGCAGGGTGTCAGCTTCATCCCGGCGATGATCGGCATGTTCGCGTTGTCCGAACTGCTGCGCGGCGCGGTCAGCGTCGATCAGCAGGGTGCGCCACTGGCGCAGAAGATCGGCAACATCTTCAACGGCGTGTGGGAGGTGTTCAAGAAGTACTGGTTCAACTTCCTGCGCGGCTCGGCACTCGGCGTCGCCATCGGCGCGCTGCCCGGCGCCGGCGCCGACATCGCGGCGTGGATCTCGTTCGCCATCTCGAAGCGTTTCTCGAAGACGCCGGAGAAATTCGGCACCGGCCACATCGAGGGCATCGTCGACGCGACCTCGGCCAACAACTCGGCGCTCGGCGGCGCCTGGATTCCGGCGTTGGTGTTTGGCATTCCCGGCGACTCGATTACCGCGATCGTGATCGGTGTGCTGTACATGAAGGGCATGAATCCGGGCCCGACCGTGTTCCTGCAAAATCCGCAGTTCATCTACGCCGTCTTCATCATCTTCGTGCTCGCCAACCTGCTCATGCTGCCGCTCGGCTGGGCCGCGATCAAATCGGCCAAGCAGATCCTGCGCGTGCCGCGCAACGTGCTCCTGCCGATCATTCTTCTGTTCTGCATGGTCGGCGCCTATTCCATGACCAATTCGGTCTACGGCATCATCGTCATGCTGGCGCTGGGCGTCGTCGGCTGGCTGATGGAAGAAAACGGCTTCCCGATCGCGCCGGCGATCCTCGGCCTGGTGCTCGGCGAAATGCTGGAGCAGAACTTCATGACCTCAATGATCAAGGCTGACGGCAGCCCGTTCGGGTTCTTCGAGCGGCCGATCGCCGCCGCGCTCGGCGTCGTGACGGTGCTGATCTGGGCCATGATGGCGTGGCGCGCCGCCACCGGGCGACGGGCGACCGTCGCGCCATCCGAGGCCGATGTCGCGGGGGCGTGACGCCGCGCGCGCCTTCGGTTAGTTAAAGGGCGCATGTCCGCCCGCCGCCTCGACCCCGCTTCGCTTGCCGCCGGCATCCGCGCCGGCGACCGCGCTATCCTGGCGCGCGCCATTACCCTGATCGAGAGCACCCGCGCCGACCATCGGCAGACCGCGCACCAACTGGTGCAGGAGCTGTTGCCCGCTACCGGCAAAGCCATCCGCCTCGGCATTACCGGCGCGCCCGGCGCCGGCAAATCCACCACCATCGACGCGCTCGGCAGTTATCTCACTGGCCAAGGCCACAAGGTCGCGGTGCTGGCGGTCGACCCGTCATCGTCGCGCACCGGCGGCTCGATCCTCGGCGACAAGACGCGCATGGCGCGGCTCGCGGTCGACCCGCAGGCCTACATCCGCCCCTCGCCGTCTTCCGGCACGCTCGGCGGCGTGGCCGCCAAGACCCGTGAGACCATGCTGCTGTGCGAGGCGGCGGGCTACGATGTGATCATCGTCGAGACCGTCGGCGTCGGTCAATCGGAGACCGCGGTCGCCGACATGACCGACTTCTTCCTGGTGCTGATGGTCGCCGGCACGGGCGACGAATTGCAGGGCATCAAGAAAGGCATCATCGAACTCGCCGACATGATCGCGGTGAACAAGGCCGATGGCGACAACATTGCCCGCGCCAATGTCGCGGCGGCCGATTTCCGCAGCGCGCTGCACATCCTGGCGCCGCGCTCGCCGACCTGGATGGTGCCGGTCATCACCTACTCCGCGTTGACCGGCGGCGGCATCGACACGCTGTGGCACCACGTCGCTGACTATCAGAAAAAGATGACCAAGAGCGGCGAACTGAACGCCCGGCGCCGCGATCAGCAGGTGAAGTGGATGTGGACGCTGCTCGAGGAGCGTCTTGCGGCCCGGCTGCGCGGCGATCCGGCGGTGCGCAGCAAGGTCAAACAGGCCGAAAACGGCGTCGCGGCCGGTACGCTGGCACCGACTTTGGCCGTCGATGAGATCGCCAAGCTTCTTGGTCTGTGAGCCGGCGATTTTATGCCGCAACGCACGCCTGAGTTCCAAGGCGACGCCGCGCCACCGCAGATAACCCTGAATTAACTCCCGCTTAACCCTGTGTAAACGGATCGCGATTAGCTTTCGCGGACACGCTGGGATTTCCCGACAATGCGGAGTGCCTTTCTTTCTTCCGCCCTGAAAAGCGGCTGGCCCCGTGCATCGGCTGCCGGGTACGTATGCTTTGTCGCGGCCTTCGCCGCGCTTTTCCTTGCGTCCGGATTTGTCACGCCGCTGCTTCCGGCCATGTCCGACACGATGCGGGTGGCCGGTTGCGCCGTCATTGCCGCCCTGCTCGGCCAGATAGCGACCGGCATCGCCAATGCGGCGGCAAACCATCGCCTGCGCTGGACCAACGAACAGATGGAACGCGCGCTCGACGACATGCCGCAAGGCCTGAGCATGTTCGACGCGAACGAGCGCCTGCTGGTGTGCAACAAGAAGTACCACACCATGTACAACCTGGAGGCCGGCGAGGTGAAGGTCGGCTCGACGCTGGCCGAGGTGCTGGCGCGGCGCGTCGCCAAAGGCTCCTTCAACGCCGACACGCAGAGCTACCGCAAGCAATTCATCGAAGCCCGCGACGAAGGCCGCACCACGGTCGCCGAAGTCGATGCCGGCAAGGGCCGGCTCTATCTCATCACCAATCATCCGATCAAAGGCGGCGGCTGGATCACGACGCACGAGGACATCACCGAGCGTCGCAAGACCGAGCAGGATCGCATCGCCGCGCAGCAGCACGAAGCGCGCCGCGCCGCGACCGAAGAAGCCATCTCCGATTTCCGCATCGGCGCCGAGAAGCTGCTCGAGACCGTCATCGGCAGCGCCGAGGAAATGCGCGTTACCGCTTCGGGCCTGCTCACGGTGTCCAGCCACACCACGCAGCAGGCGGAAAATGCCTTGCGCACGTCGCATGAAGCGGTGGGCAATGTCGACATGGTCGCCGCCGCCACCGAGGAACTGTCGACCTCGGCCTCGGAGGTCAATGAGCGCTTGACGCGCGCGGCGGGTCTCGTCCGCATCACGCTCGACGAAGCCAAGATGACGAATGACGACATCAATCATCTGGCGAGGACCGCCGACAAGATCGGCGACGTCGTCAAGCTGATCCGCAACATCACCGGTCAGACCAACCTGCTGGCGCTGAACGCCACCATCGAGGCCGCCCGTTCCGGCGCTGCGGGCCGCGGCTTTGCCGTGGTCGCCTCCGAGGTCAAGGCCCTCGCGGTGCAGACCGCCAGTGCGACCGAAGATATCGCCGCGCAGATCCAGGAAATCCAGCGCTCGACGCAGGCATCGGTGGAAGCCATCAGCCGCATCGCCAACCGCATCGAAGAGATCCACAGCCACACCTCTTCGGTGTCGTCATCGGTTCAGCAGCAGACCAGCGCCACCAGTTCGATCGCGCAGAACGTGACCAACACGGCGCAAGGCTCGAAAATCATCGACAAGGCACTCGGCGAAGTGGTCAACGCCGCCAACGACGCGCAGCGCTCGGCGCAAACCGTGCTGACTGCGTCGGAGTCGGTCGAACATGCCAGCGCGCTGCTGCGCGGCGAAGTCGAGCGCTTCCTGACCAAGGTCGCGATGTAGTGCCTTAGCGCTTCAGCGCGCTTTCGAGCGTGTGCGCCCGGCGGCCGCCCATCAGCTGGGCCGTGCATTTCCCATCGGCGCCGCAACTGACGATGCAATCGGTGCCCGGCGCGCCGTGGCAATCGGTGCCGCAGCCATAGCGTTCCTTGCCTTGCGAAAACGAGCCGCCGATCCTGGCGCAGGTGGCCTTGAGCTCGTCGGCGCTGTGCTTGCCCATGGACAGATCGCGCGCCGATGCCGGCGCGGCAACAGCGACAAGACCAGCAATCGTGAGCGCAACCGTGAATTTCGACAACACCAAGACAGCCTCCACCGGCACGAGCGCGTCGCTTCCCCGCGCAAACTCTACGACATCAGCGCGCGCATTTTAACTCTGGGCTGGCATGCAGCCGCCGCGATTGCGCTGCCGCGGGGCCCGCTCACGGTTCCTGCGCCTCACCCGTCCGATTCAATTGTCAGACAGCCAACAGGCCTTGCAGGCAACGCTCCGCCGCCCCTGTTCTTTGAAGGCCCGGGGCGGCCTGCCTTCCCCTTCCGCCCCCGGCACAAGCCGAGGGGATGGAGCGCCGCGAGGCGCTCTTTCTGGTCGCACCTTGCGGTGCGCGACCTCTCCTTGCGATCGGAGAAGTCATCGCCCCGCGGCGCTCCATCGCGGTGTCTTTAACGGCGCCGGGCCGCGCTTTTGGCGGCTGATC
>NZ_LMFS01000001.1:2748921-3203370 GCF_001426945.1 Pseudolabrys sp. Root1462
ATTCGCCAAGCCCGCGGGCACCGCATCCTGCTCCACCGTCACGACGCCTCATGAAAGCGCCCTCGTTTGAGCCGGACGGAAGGAATATAGTCTAAGAGCAGATTTGGGTCAATAGTCCTAGATCAGGATAACTGTCTTTTTGGCGCGCTCGATATCGCCGGCCGCAATTTCCCTTTATTTATCAATCAACAATCACGCGAATGCCCCCGCCGGCAGACTCGAGTCCGGAGCAGAATCTCCTCCATGCCCACCATCCTCATTACCGGCTTCGGTCCCTTCCCCGGCGCGCCGTACAATCCGACGATGAAGCTGGTGCGCGCGCTCGCAAGGCTGCGACGGCCGGCGCTGGCGGATACGACGATCGCCACGCACATTTTCACGACCAGCTACGCCGCCGTCGACCGCGACCTGCCGGCGCTGGTCGCGCAGCATAGACCCGACGCGCTGCTGATGTTCGGCCTGCACGGCCGCGCCAAGGCGATCCGCATCGAGACGCGGGCGCGCAACGCGCTGGCGCTGCTGCCCGACGCTTCCGGCAAGGTTCTGCGGCGCGGGGTGATCGCTCCTGGATCGCCTGCCGCGCGGCGGATGCCGATGCCGGCGCAGCGCCTGCTCGCGGCCTCGCGCGAAACCGGAATGCCCGCCGTGCTGTCGCGCGATGCCGGGCGCTATCTGTGCAATTATCTGTGCTGGCGCAGCGCCGAGAGCAGCGTGCGGCTCGCGGCCTTCGTCCATGTGCCGCCCGTGTCGCGGTTCGCGCGGCCGAAGAAACCGCATAAGTCATTCCGGGTGCGCCCGCTTCCCGCCCGTCGTGGAGTGACCGGCAAGCGCTTGTCCGCCGCCGATCTCCTTCGTGTTGGTGAAAAAGTGCTGGCGGCTTTGAATGCCGCCGTTAACCGGACCTAATCAACTTTTCCGCATGCTGGCGGCATGCCGCTCACACGCCGCTCGCTAACCGCCGGACTTCTCGCCAGCGCCTTTGCTGCGCCCGTTGCCGCGCGCGCCGACGAGCCCAAGGGCTTTGACGCCGCGCGATTTGGCGTCCGCGCCAATGCCGAAGCCGACCAGACGCAGGCGCTGCAGCGCGCGATCGATGCCGCGGCCAAGTCGCGCACGCCGCTGTGGCTCGCGCCCGGCCGCTACCGCACCGGCCCGCTGACGTTGCCCGCGGCCGTCCAGATCGCCGGCGAGCGCAACGCAACGCGCCCGACGCTTACCGGCGCCGGCAGTTTGCTGTCGGCGCGGGGCGGCGCCATCGCGCTCAGCGGCGTGACGCTGGATGGCGGCGGACGCGCCGAGGCGCTCATCGATTTCACCGCCGTCGCCGACCTGCGCATCGCCAATTGCGCTTTTACCCAGGCGCGCGGCAACGGACTGACGCTGACGCAATGCGCCGGCACCGTCTCGGGCAACACCATCGCCGATTGCGGCGACAACGGCCTGATGAGTCTCGACAGCCGCCTCACCGTCCGCGCCAATACGATTCAGCGCACCGGCAACGGCGGCATCCGCGTCTGGCGCAGCGCCAAACAAAGCGACGGCAGCGTCATCGAGGACAACGTCATCGAGGACACCGCGGCGCGCGCCGGCGGCGACGGCCAGAACGGCAACGCCATCAACGTCTATCGCGCCGCCGATGTCACGGTGCGCGACAATGTCATCCGCCGCGCCGCTTTCACGGCGATCCGCGGCAACGCCGCCTCGCGCATCAAGATCATCGGCAATCAGTGCTTCGCGCTCGGCGAAGTGGCGATCTATTCGGAATTCGAGTTCGAAGACGCCACCATCGAGCGCAACCTGATCGACATCGCCGCCGTCGGCATCGCCGTCACCAACATGGATCGCGGCGGTCATGGCGCGGTGGTGCGCGACAACACCATCCGCAACATGATCAACAAGCGCCCGCAAGGCGGCCCGGATTCCCACGGCGTCGGCATCGGCGTCGAAGCCGATACCGAGGTCACCGGCAATACGATCGAGAATGCGCCGGTGATGGGCATCGAGGTCGGTTCCGGCAAATACCTCCGCGACGTCACGGTGGCGCGGAACACGCTGCGCCGGACCGGCATCGGCATCGGCGTCACCGTGGTCGAGGGCGCCGGAAAGGCGTCGATTACCGACAATGTCATCGCGCAGGCCAGGGACGGCGCCGTGGTCGGCATGCACTGGGACAAGGCGGCGACCGGCGACCTCACCCGCGGCGGCGCCGAGCGGTTCCCGAACCTGACGATCCGCGACAATAAGGTGAGCTGACGGGCCTTTTCCCTCGCCCGCGAAGCGTCAGAACGGGGCGCAGGCCTTGTCTCATCGGCGCCGCGAACCCAGCTTAAGGGCTGGGCCGAACCACACCCCGATCCCTCACCATGACATCCCGTCGTTTCAACCGCCGCGTCGTCTTCATGCTTTTGCTGTTTGCCGTGTTTCTCATGCCGCTGATCGCTCGCGCCGCGCTGTATGCCGCCGGCGACGCGCCGCGTTCGTGGCGCGACGCCGACTGGTCCTCGACCGGCGCGCTGCCGGCCGCCAAGGACTATGGCCCGGCGCGGCTGGTCGTCTTCACCGGCGCCACCGGCGCCTGGAAGGCCATCTTTTCGGTGCACAGCTGGGTGGTGTTCAAACGCGCCGGCGAGACGCGCTGGACGCGCTATGACGTGGTCGGCTGGGGCTCGCCGGTGCGGCGCAACGGCTGGCCCGCCGACGGCCGCTGGTACGGCAACGTGCCGGCGACCCTTGTCGATGTCAGCGGCGCCGAAGCCGAAAGCGTGATCCCCAAGGTCGAGGCCGCGGTGCGCGACTACGCCTATGCCGCCAATGGCGACTACCGCATCTGGCCTGGCCCGAACTCCAACAGCTTCACCGCCGCGGTGCTGCGCGCGGCGCCGGAACTCAAGACCGCCCTGCCCGCCAATGCCGTCGGCCGCGATTACCGTCGCGGCCTCTATGCCGGCTTCACCGACAGCCGCACCGGCGTCGAACTCAGCGCCTTCGGCCTCGCCGGCATCAAGGCCGGCTGGATCGAAGGCTTCGAGGTCAACCTGCTTGGTCTCGTCGCCGGCTTCGACCTGCGCTACCCGGCGCTGAAACTGCCCGGCTTTGGCTGCGTCGGCATGACGCCGCCGGTGGCGACCGAAGCCAACAGCTAGGCCTTCGGCGTCGCCGACCACATCTTCGCGCCGGCGCGCAGATATTGCGGCGGCACCGCAACCTCGCCGCCCAACGCCTTGGCGCAGTGCCAGCCGAAATGCGGATCGTCGAGGAAGGCACGCGCCGCCGCCACCATGTCGGCCTTGCCCGACGCGACGATCTCCTCGGCCTGCTGCGCCGTGGTGATGAGGCCGACGGCGCGCACCTTGATGCCGGAGCCTTTCTTGACCGCCTCGGCGAGCGGCACGTTGTAGCCGAGCCCAGTCGGGTTATGGATGCCGGCAGCGACACCGCCGGACGACACGCAGACGAAGTCCAGGCCCGCGGCCTTGAGCGCCTTGGCGAGCGCGGCGGCTTCGTCCGGGGTGATGCCGCCTTCCTTCCAGTCCGAGCCGGTGATGCGCGCGCCGAGCACGACTTCCTTCGGCACCACGGCGCGGACCGCCTCGGTCACCGACAGCGGGAAGCGCATGCGGTTCTCCAGCGAACCGCCGTATTGGTCGGTGCGCTTGTTGGAGATCGGCGACAGGAACGTGTGCATCAGATAGCCGTGCGCCATGTGCAGCTCGATTTCGTCGAAGCCGATGCGCAGCGCGCGCTTCGCCGAATTGACGAAGGCGTCGCGCACGCGGTCCATGTCGGCTTCGGTCATTTCGCGCGGCGTGTGCCAGCCGTCGCCGAACGGAAGCGCCGACGGCGCGATGGTCTGCCACGGATCCTCGTTGGGGCGCAGATAACCGGCGCCGTCCCATGGCTTCTGCGACGACGCCTTGCGGCCGGCATGGGCGAGCTGCACGCCGAACTTGGCGGTGCCGAAGGTCTTGGCGGCGGCGATGACGCGGCCGAGCGCCAGTTCGTCGTTGTCCGAATACAGCCCCATGCAGCCATGCGTGATGCGGCCGTGGCGCTCGACATGCGTCGCCTCGACCACCACCATCGCCGCGCCGGAATTGGCCAGCATGCCGAGATGCATCATGTGCCAGTCGGAGGCGGCGCCGTCGTCGGCGGAGTACTGGCACATCGGCGCGACGATCAGGCGATTGGCAAGTTGAACGCCGGCCAGCGGAAGCGGCGAAAACAGCGCACTGCTCATGGGGGATACTCTCACTGCGAAGGATGACGGAGGACGGTCGAGGCCGTGGCCGCGCCGCACCAGGAGCGTCAGCGCTTGACCTGGATGGAGTTCAGATAGTCGATGATGGCACCGACGTCATCCGACTCAAAGCTGATTTCAGGCATGTCCGGATGGCCGGACATGATGCCCTCGCCCAGCGACTCCTCGAGCGAGTCGATCGGATATCGTTGTCCGAGCACGCGAAAGGCCGGCGCATCCGGCCGCGGGCTGGCGCCGGTGCGGCCCACCGCATGGCATTGACCGCAACTCTTCGTGAGCAATTCCTCGCCTCGCTTCAGGTCGGGGGCGGCGGGAGCGTCTTGCGCCGACGCGGCGGCCGGCCAGCCGACCATCAACAGCGCCGCCGCCATGGCGATCAGCGCCGGATGTGAGCGGCTCAGGCGGCCGGGCGAATGAAGTCCCGCCGCGGCGTTTCGCGCGGTATGGGAGTCTCCGGCTGGCCGGCCAGTTGGCGCCATTTCTTCGCCGCCTCGATCACGTCGAGCATGCGGGCCGCGAACGCTTCCTGAGTGTAGTAATGCTTCCAACGGCCGCTGCGGTACAGTTCGGTAAAATAGGCAAGACGCTGTTCGGCGAGATCGTGCCATCGATGCGCGATCTCCTGCAACTGCGGACTGCCGGGGGGACCCTGCATGGGTTGCTCGGATAGTCGTTGGCCAGTGCCGAATCGTCTACCCCCTGATCGTTACGTGACTGGTAACGACGAACAATCCTACAATGACGACCCCGCACGCATGTGGATAACACTGGTTGTTTAAGCTGATTCGCCAGTGTTTAAAATAGCCTAGCGGCTACCGGGTTTAATAATTTGTTATTTTTAATTGCCGGCACGGGCGCCGTTATTGCCGGCGCCCGCCTGTGCAATCAAACAAACAGGTCAGCGTTTAAACAGCGCGGCGATCTCGCCGACGATGCCGCGGCGGAACAGCAGCACGCAGGTGACGAAGATCACGCCCTGGATGACCAGCACCCATTCGCCGACCACCGACAGCTTGAACTGCATGAACAGGATGACAAAGGCGCCGACCACCGGCCCGAAGATGGTGCCGAGGCCCCCAACCAGCGTCATCAGCACCACCTCGCCCGACATCGGCCAGTTGACGTCGGTCAGCGATGCGATCTGCAAGGTGATCGCCTTGGTCGAGCCGGCGAGACCGGCGAGCGAGGCCGACAGCACAAACGCGATCAGTTTATAGCGCTCCGTCCGGTAGCCGAGCGAAATCGCCCGCGGCTCGTTCTCGCGGATGGCCTTGAGCACCTCTCCGAAGGGCGAGTGGATGATGCGGTAGATCAGAAAGAAGCCAGCCAGAAAAATCACGAGCACGACGATGTACATCGCGGTCGTGTTGCGCAGATCGATCAGCCCGAACAGATAGCCGCGCGGCACCGCCTGGATGCCGTCCTCGCCGCCGGTGAATTTCGCGCGCAGGGCGACGAAATACATCATCTGCGCCAGCGCCAGCGTAATCATGGCGAAATAGATGCCCTGCCGGCGGATTGCGAGCGAACCGGCAACCAGGCCGAGGACCGCCGCCGTCAGCGTGCCGAGGAGGATGGCAAGCTCGGGCGTCAGGCCCCAGCCCTTGGCGGCATAAGCGCAGACATAGCTCGCCCAGCCGAAATAAAGCGCGTGGCCGAAGGACAAAAGCCCGACATAGCCGATAAGCAGGTTGAAGGCACAGGCAAACAGCGCGAAGCACATCGCCTGCATCAGGAACAGCGGATAGGTGAAGAACGGCGCGACGATAAGGCCGACGATCATGATGGCGAAGAAGATCATGTCGCCGTTGCGCCGCAGCGCCGAGGGTTGTCGCGAGCCGGTGACGGCGAGAGAGGGCGTCGTGTCCATCAAGCTCTCCGTCCGAACAGTCCGGCCGGGCGCACCAGCAGAACGATCGCCATGACGACGAAAATCACCGTGTTGGAGGCCTCCGGGAAGAACACCTTGGTCAGCCCCTCGACGATGCCGAGGCCGAACCCGGTGACGATGGCGCCCAGGATCGAGCCCATGCCGCCAATCACGACGACGGCAAAGACCACAATGATCAGCTCCGAGCCCATCTGCGGCGACACGTTATAGATCGGCGCCGCCATCACGCCGGCAAAGGCCGCGAGCGCCACGCCGAAGCCGTAGGTCAGCGTAATCATCAGCGGCACGTTGATGCCGAAAGCCCGCACCAGCGTCGGGTTCTCGGTCGCGGCCCGCAAATAGGCGCCGAGCCGCGTACGCTCGATCACCAGCCAGGTGGCGATGCAGACGGCGAGCGAGGCGACGATCACCCAGGCGCGATAATTCGGCAGGAACATGAAGCCGAGGTTCTGCCCGCCGCGCAGCGAATCCGGCAGCGTGTAGGGCAAACCCGCGGAGCCGAGGAAATTGCGGGCGATGCCTTCGACGATCAGCGCCAGGCCGAAGGTGAGCAGCAGCCCGTAAAGATGGTCGAGCTTGTAGAGCCACTGCAGCAGCGTGCGCTCGATGATGATGCCGAAGGCGCCGACGACCAGCGGCGCTACGATCAGCGCGGTCCAATAGCCGAGCCCGGTCCATTGCAGCAGCAGGAACGCCGCCACCGCGCCCAGCATGTACTGCGCGCCGTGGGCGAAATTGATGATGTTGAGCATGCCGAAGATGACGGCCAGGCCGAGACTGAGCAGCGCATAGAACGAGCCGTTGATGAGACCGATCAACAACTGGCCGAACAGAGCCGCCGACGGAATGCCGAATATCGTAACCATGCTCTCTCTCTTTATATCCCTCCCCCGCAGGGGGAGGGTGGATCATCGCGAAGCGATGAGCCAGGCGGGGTCATGGGCAACCCCACCCGGCTCGCTATGGCTCGCCACCCTCCCCGCGAGCGCGGAGAGGGATAAGCCGATCAGCCGCTAACCATCGGGCAGTTGCCGTCCTTGAGCGGGCGGAACGCTTCATCCGGCGGGATCGTGGCCTTGATCTTGACGATGTCGCCCGGATATTTCGATTCTGCCGGGCTCTTCACCTCGAACAGATAGGCCGGGTGCATGCCGCGTCCATCGGCGCGGATCGTCGTCTTGCCGTAGACCGGATCTTCGGCCGGTGTCTTCTTCATTTCGGCGACGATGGCCTTGCCGTCCTTGGAGCCGCCGACGGCCGCAACAGCGTTGAGATACTGCAGCGTGCCGGAATAGACGCCCGCCATGTTCATGCTCGGTACCTTGCCGGCCGAGTCGCGCATCTTGTCCCAGCGCTTCGTCCACGCCCGGGTGCCGTCATTGAGGTCCCAATACCAGGTCGAGGTGTAGGTCAGGCCTTGCGCGGTCTTCAATCCCAGCGCCAGAACGTCCGGCGCGAAGATGAGCAGGCCGGCGAATTTCTGGCCGCCCGCGACGATGCCGAATTCCGCGCCCTGCTTGATGGCGTTGATGGTGTCGCCGCCAGCATTGGCGAGACCGATGACCTTGGCCTTCGAAGCCTGCGCCTGCAACAGGAACGACGAGAAGTCGTTGGTGTTGAGCGGGTGGCGAACCTTGCCGACGACCTTGCCGCCGTTCTTCTCGACCACCGCCGCGGTGTCACGCTCGAGCGCGTGGCCGAAGGCGTAGTCCGAGGTCAGGAAGAACCAAGTGTCGCCGCCGGTCTTGACGATGGCCTTGCCGGTGCCGTTGGCGAGCATCCAGGTGTCGTAGGTGTAGTGCACCGTGTTTGGCGAGCACTTCGGGCCGGTGAGATCGGACGAAGCCGGACCCGAGGCGATGAACACGCGATTCTTGGCGCGGGTCACTTCGTTGATCGCGAGCGCCACGCCGGAGTTCGGCACGTCGGCGATCATGTCGACGCCGTCGCGATCGATCCACTGGTTGGCGATGTTGGTGCCGACGTCGGCCTTGTTCTGATGGTCGGCGCTAACAACCTCGACTTTGTAATCCTTATGTTTGGCCATGAAGTCTTCGGCCGCCAGTTTGGCGGCGATGACCGAACCGATGCCGGTGTCGTCGGCGTACAGCGACGACATGTCGGTGAGGACACCGATCTTGACGGTCTTGTCCTGCGCGGACGCCGTGCCGCACAGCAGAAGAGCGGTCAATGCCGCCAGGCCTAGGGTGTTACGCATCGATGTATTCCTCCTGTTTTGTTATTGAACCGTAAGAACATCAAACTCCGAGATAGTCGTGAAGCTTGTCGACATTCGCATCCAGTTCGTCATTGGCGAACCTGTCGATGATACGTCCATGTTCCATGACGTAGTAGCGATCCGCCACGGTCGCGGCGAAACGGAAATTCTGTTCGACCAGCAGAATGGTGAAGCCCTGCTGTTTGAGCGCCCTTATGGTCTTGCCGATTTGCTGGATGATGACAGGAGCAAGACCTTCGGTCGGTTCGTCGAGCAGCAACAGCCGCGCGCCCGTGCGCAGGATGCGGCCGATCGCCAGCATCTGCTGTTCGCCGCCCGAAAGCTTGGTGCCCTGGCTGGAGCCGAGGCGTTCCTTCAGGTTGGGGAAGAGATCGAAGATCTGCTCGATGCTCAGTCCGCCGGGTCGCACGACCGGCGGCAGCATCAGGTTTTCCTCGACGCTGAGACTGGCGAAAATGCCGCGCTCTTCCGGACACAACGCGATGCCGGTGCGCGCGATGTGGTTGGACTGCTTGCCGATGAGTTCCTGGCCCTCGAAACGAACCGAGCCGGTGCGGTTGGTGACGATGCCCATGATCGACTTCATGGTCGTGGTCTTGCCGGCACCGTTGCGGCCCAGCAGCGTCACCACCTCGCCTTCGCGCACGTCGAACGAGACGCCGTGGAGAATGTGCGACTCGCCATACCAGGCCTGAAGCTCTTCAACCGCGAGCAGCGGGGTGGTCACGTCAAGCATGGCCCGTCCCCATATAGGCTTCGCGGACGTCCGCGTTGTTGGAGACCGTGGCGTAGTCGCCTTCAGCCAGCACGCGGCCGCGCGTCAGCACCGTAATGGTGTCAGACAAGTCGGCGACCACCGAGAGATTATGCTCGACCATCAGCACCGTGCGATTGGCGGCGACGCGGCGGATCAGGTCGGCGATGCGGGCGATGTCCTCATGCCCCATGCCGGCGGTCGGCTCGTCGAGCAACAGCATCTCCGGCTCGAGCGCCAGCGTGGTGGCAATTTCCAGCGCGCGCTTGCGGCCGTAGGGCAGTTCGACCGCGTTCCAGTGGACATAATCCGACAAACCGACATCGGCGATCAGTTCAAGCGACCGCTCGTTATATTCGTCGAGCACCGACTTGGAGCGCCAGAAATCCAGCGAACTGCCGCGCTTCAGCCGTTGCAAGGCGATACGGACATTCTCCAGCACGGTCATGTGCGGAAACACCGCCGAAATCTGGAACGAGCGCACCAGCCCGAGCCGCGCAACATCGGCCGGCTCCTTGTCCGTGATGTCCTCGCCCTTGAACACAATGCGTCCGCTGGTGGGCTGGAGGAACTTGGTCAGCAAATTGAAACAAGTGGTCTTGCCGGCGCCGTTCGGGCCGATCAGCGCGTGAATGGTACCGCGCCGGACCCGCAGGTCCACGCCGCCCACCGCGGCAAAGCCGGCAAATTCCTTGGTCAGACCCTCGGTTACGAGGATCAGTTCCGCATCCATGAGCATTTCCCCTCGCCCTCATTCTCGGGAACATTTTCTGTTCCGGCAAGGGCCTTGCGCTCAGGGGTATTTGATTAGAAGCGATCTGGCAATTAGCCTTACGCAGGAAGGCTGCCTCAAGTGGAGGCAGCACCCGCTGCAACATTAAATCCCTGTAACAGAACGATGAAACCGGCCGTCGTGTCAGGCCGGCTTGAACTTCTTGGCCAGGGCATCCGCGTTCTTGGCCAGAAGGCCGACGTCAGAACCGACGGCCACGAACAGGAAGCCCCAGTCGATATAGCGGCGGGCTTCTTCCTCATTGCTGGTCAGAATACCGGCGGGCATGCCCACCTTTGTCAGGCGCTCGACCGCATCCTTCATCGCCGCCTGCACGTCGGCATGCGCCGGGTTGCCGAGATGGCCAAGCGAGGCGGCAAGGTCGGACGGTCCGATGAACACGCCATCGACGCCATCGACGGCGGCGATGTCCTCGAGCGCATCGAGCGACTGACGCGTCTCGACCTGAACGAGGACGCAGATCTCGCTGTTCGCCTTGGTGAGATAGCCGGAGACGCGGCCATAGCGGCTGGCGCGCGCCGAAACCGACACGCCGCGAATGCCATGCGGCGGATAGCGCGTCGCCGCGACCGCGGCCTTCGCTTCCTCGACCGACTGCACATAAGGAATGAGCAGCGCCTGCGCGCCGATGTCGAGGCAACGCTTGATGAGAACGGCGTCGTTCCAGGCCGGCCGGATGATAGCCGTCGCCGTGCCTTTCTCCATGGCCTGGAGCTGCGACAAAAGATCCGGGATCTCGTTCGGCGAATGTTCGGTGTCGAGCAGCAGCCAGTCGAAACCGGAGTCGGAACAGATCTCGACCGCGACGTTGCTGCACAAGCTCTGCCACAGGCCGACCTGCAGTTTCTTGGCGCGGATGGCGGCTTTGAAGGCGTTGCGCCTGAATTCGGTCATGGATCGTTCCCGTCCCGTTTTGTTGTCGGTCGCACCGATGCTGTACCGGCTCGACCGAGAAAATCAAATGCCTAGGTGCGCGGGCGCGCGTCCCCGGTCCGCCTCCTCAATAATGCGGCGGCGGCGGTTCCGGCTCGCCCGGCGCGGCGATCGCCGCCTCCCGCACCTGGTCGGCAAGGCGCTCGACTTGCCGCTTGAGCTGGTCGATCAGCTTCCACTGCTCGGTAACCGCCTCGCTCAAATCCTCGATGGCGCGCTCCTGGTGGCTGCGGTCGGTCTCCAGGGCAACGAGGCGGGCATTGAGCGCAGCAAGATCGTCCATGGGTTGAAGTCCCTTGAGATGAGTGTCACCCGTTTACCGGGCGACCATATCGCAGTTGCAGCAAAAGTCTGAGATACTGCCGCGACCCGGCAACTCGACCAAGATTCAGGACCCATGACCTTCGACACCATCATCCGCGGCGGCACGGTCGCGACGGCTTCCGACACCTTCGCCTGCGATGTCGGCATCACGGCCGGCCGGATCACCGCGCTGGGCACCGATCTCGGCCAGGCCGCCGAGATCGTCGACGCCAAGGGCCTGCTGGTGCTGCCCGGAGGCATCGACAGCCACGTGCATATCTCGCAGCCGTCCGGCCCCGGCATCGTCATGGCCGACGACTTCGCGTCGGCGACGCGCTCGGCGGCCTTCGGCGGCAACACCATGGTGCTGCCCTTCGCCATGCAGCAGAAGGGCGAAAGCCTGCGCGAGGTGGTCAAGGACTATCACAAGAAGGCGGACGGACAGTGCTACGTCGATGTCTCCTTCCACCTCATCATCGCCGACGCCAGCGACCGCGTGCTCGGTCAGGAACTGCCGGCGCTGGTCAATGACGGCTACACCTCCTTCAAGGTGTTCATGACCTATGAGGGCCTCGCCCTCTCCGACATGGAAATGCTCAATGTCATGACCGTCGCGCGCGAGACCGGCGCCCTCGTCATGGTGCATGCCGAGAACTACGACGCCATCCGCTTCCTCACCGACCGCCTCGAACGCGCCGGCAAGATCGAGACCAAGTACCACGGCACGTCGCGGCCGATCGCGGTCGAACGCGAGGCGACGCACCGCGCCATCTCGCTTGCCGAAATCATCGACGTGCCGATCATGATCGTGCACGTGTCGAACCGCGAGGCGATGGAAGAGATCGCGCGGGCGCAGCGCCGCGGCCTCAAGATCTACGGGGAGACCTGCCCGCAATATCTGGTGCTGACCGAGAAGGACATGGATGGCCTCAACATGGAGGGCGCCAAATATGTCTGCTCGCCGCCGCCGCGCGACGAGGCCAGCCAGGTCGCGTGCTGGGAGGGCTTGGAGCAAGGCATTTTCTCATTGTTCTCCTCGGACCACTGCCCGTTCCGTTACGACGATCCGCAGGGCAAGCTCAATCCGAAGGGCCGCACCTCGTTCCGCTGGGTGCCGAACGGCATTCCCGGCGTCGAAACGCGGCTGCCGATCCTGTTCTCGGAAGGCGTCGGCAAGGGCCGCATCTCGCTCAATCAGTTCGTCGCCCTGACCGCGACCAACCATGCCAAGACCTATGGGCTCTATCCGAAGAAGGGCACGGTCGCCGTCGGCGCCGATGCCGACATCGCGATCTGGGATCCGAAGCGCACGGAAACCATATCGCAAAAGCTGATGCACGGCGGCTCGGACTACACGCCCTATGAAGGCATCGAGGTCACCGGCTGGCCGGTGTCGACGATGGTGCGCGGCAAGTTCGTCGTTCGCGACGGCAAGCTGGTCGGCGCGCTCGGCGCCGGCGCTTACGTTCCGCGCGACAAGTCAGAACTGGCGAAACCGCGGGTGGCTTAAGGAATGCCCATGCCAATCAACCGCCAGGTCCGCCTCAAATCCCGCCCGAGCGGCATTCCGCAGGCCGAGCATTTCGAACTCGCCGAAGCGCCTGTGCCGGAGCTTGGCGACAAGCAATTCCTCGTCCGCAACGAATTCCTCTCGGTCGAGCCGGCGATGCGCGGCTGGGTGTCGGCGGTCGCCAACTATTCGACGCCGGTCGCCATCGGCGAAGTCATGCGCTCGTTCTCGGCCGGCACGGTCGTCAAATCGCGGCATCCCGGTTTCGCCGAAGGCGATCAGGTGATGGGCATGCTCGGCTGGCAGGACTACGCCGTATCCGACGGCAGCAACATCACGCGCAAGCTCAAGGAAGCCGACCTGCCCTTATCGCTGTCACTCGGCGTGCTGGGTCTCAACGGCGTCACCGCTTATTTCGGCCTGCTCGATCTCGGCCTGCCGAAACCCGGCGACACCGTCGTCGTCTCCACCGCCGCCGGGTCGGTTGGCTCCGCCGTCGGCCAGATCGCCAAGCTGATGGGCTGCCGCACTGTCGGCATCACCGGCGGCGCCACCAAGGTGGCGCTGTGCAATGACGCCTTCGGCTACGATGCAGCGATCGACTACAAGGCCGGCGATCTCGACGCGGCATTGAAGGCCGCCTGCCCGCGCGGCGTCGACGTCTATTTCGACAACACCGCCGGTGCGATCAGCGACACCGTCATCCAGCAGATCGCCACCGGTGCCCGTATCGTCATCTGCGGCACCGCCTCGATTGCGTCCTGGGATCCCTGGCCGCTGGGCCCGCGCGTCGAACGCCACATCCTGGTCAAGCGCGCCCGCATGAGTGGGCTGCTCATTTTCGATTACGCGCACCGCTATGAAGAGGCGGTCGGCCGGCTGGCGCAATGGATCCGCGACGGCAAGCTTCAATACCGCGAAGACATCGTCGACGGCATCGAGCATGCGCCGGGCGCCATCGCCGAACTGTACCGCGGTGAAAATCTCGGCAAGCGGCTGATCAGGCTCAAAGCCTGAATCAGGTCGGCGCGAGTTTGCGATTGATGTAGCCGAGCAGCCGGGCCAGTGGCGCACGCAGGAAAGGCACGTCGAGCGCCAGCAGCGCTAGGCCGAGCGGGATCATCCAGAACCCCAGGATCGGCAGAAAGCCGACAACGCCGCCCGCCACTAGCACCAGCGACAGCGGCACGCGCACCCAGACCGCGCCGGGCTTGCGCACGCGATCGAGCGTGCCCGCCATCCACGAGGGCAGATGCTTGTTGAGTGCGTCGAGCTGGCGGTCGAGGTCTTCCTTGGCCATGCCTTGTCAGGCCGGAACCGCCGCTTTGGTTCCCGGAAAGGCGGCGGATGCAACGCCGCAGCCCGAAAAGAAAATGCCCGGCGCAAGGCCGGGCATTTTGCGTTTTCAGTGCTTCGCCGAAGGCCTAGTGCTTGACCTTCGGATCGACCTTGAAGGTCGCCTGCGTGTTCTTCTTGATCTCGTCGAGCGTGACGCCGGGCGCCAGTTCGATCAGCGTCATGCCGCCGTCGCCCTTCTTGTCGATGGTGAAGACGCCGAGATCGGTGATCACCATGTCGATGACGCGCGAGCCGGTCAGCGGCAGATCGCAGGTGTGCAGCAATTTCGGCGAAACGCTGCCGTCCTTGGCCTTGGCGACGTGCTCCATGATCACGACCACCTTCTTGACGCCGGCGACGAGGTCCATGGCGCCGCCCATGCCCTTCACCATCTTGCCGGGGATCATCCAGTTGGCGAGGTCGCCGTTCTCGGCCACCTGCATCGCGCCCAGCAGCGCCAGATCGATGTGACCGCCGCGGATCATCGCGAACGAATCCGCCGACGAGAAATAGCTCGTGGTCGGCAGTTCGGTCACCGTCTGCTTGCCGGCATTGATCAGATCCGGATCCTCGTCACCCTCATAAGGGAACGGGCCGAAGCCGAGCATGCCGTTCTCGCTCTGCAACTGCACGGTCATGCCGTCGGGAATGTAGTTCGACACCAAGGTCGGAATGCCAATGCCGAGATTGACGTAGAAGCCGTCGCGCAGCTCCTTGGCGGCGCGCTCGGCCATTTGATCGCGGGTCCACGGCATTAGACTTCCTCCCCTGCACCGAACGCGCCTGCGGCGGGACGCTTGCGCGTCGTGCGCACTTCGATGCGCTTTTCGGCATTGGTCTTGATAATACGTTGCACGAACACACCCGGCGTATGGATCTCGTCGCCGTCGAGTTCGCCCGGCTCGACGAGGTGTTCGACCTCGGCGATGGTGATGCGGCCGGCGGTGGCCATCATCGGGTTAAAGTTGCGCGCGGTCTTGCGGTAAACGAGGTTGCCTTCGGTGTCGCCCTTCCAGGCGTGTACCAGCGCGATGTCGGCGACGAGGCCGGTCTCGAGGATGTAGCGCTCGCCGTTGAACACCTTCTCTTCCTTGCCCTTGGCGATCTCGGTGCCGACGCCGGTCTTGGTGTAGAAACCGGCGATGCCGGCGCCGCCGGCGCGCATGCGCTCGGCCAAGGTGCCCTGCGGGTTGAACTCGATCTCCAGTTCCCCGGCGAGGTACTGCTGCGCGAACAGCTTGTTCTCACCGACATAGGACGCGATCATCTTCTTGATCTGCCGGGTCTCGAGCAGCAGGCCGAGGCCCGCTCCGTCGATGCCGGCGTTGTTCGACACGCAGGTCAGGTTCTTGGCGCCGGAGTCGCGCAGCGCTTCGATCAGCGTCGAGGGCATGCCGCAGAGGCCGAAGCCGCCGGCCATGACCATCATGCCGTCTTTGACGATGCCGGCGAGCGCCGACTTCGCATCAGGAAATACTTTCTTCATTCTGTCCCTGCCGTTTCACCCGGGTTCGATGTTCTTGCCTGGCCCGTTTCTAGCCGGACTTTTGCGGGAGCGAAAGGTCATCTCGCAGCCGCGAATTGGCGTTCCGGGGTGGCGAACCGGCGGCGCTCAACCGGCCGAACGACTAGCGCTGCGGCGTCACGTCAGTCACGGGGTTGCGCGGCGGCGTCACGTCGGTGACCGGATTGCGCGGCGGGGTGATGTCGGTGACGGGATTGGCCGGACGCGTGGGCGCGGCCGGCACCGCCGGCTTGGGCGGCGCTGCGGGCACGGCGACGGGCGTCACCGGGGCGCCCAACCGCGTCGGCAGCGGCAGACCGTGCGGGTAGTAGCTCCAGGCAATGAACAGCACTGCGAACAGGATGGCGGTCAACCCGGCGGCCGTGGAGCGGCTTTGCCAGGACAGAAGATTGCCGATCAGGCTGGCGATGAACACGAAGAAGGCCAGGATGATGACATAGAGCCAGTTCACCTGGGCAAGATCGATCGGCATGGGTCGTGTTCCAACGTTGTTCGGCGTTCAATCTAACCATTGCCGTGCCAGGCCGCCACCCGCCCCCTCCGCGGCCGCGCGTTCAACTTATGCTATACCGTCTCTCGACGGGTGCGGACTTCTTTATAGGGAGGCGACAGTGGCCGATATCAAAATCATCAATCCGGAGGGGCTGGGAAAACCGCTCGGGCAGTATTCGCATATGACGCGGGTGAAAGCGTCGGAGTTTCTGTTCATTGCCGGCCAGGTCGGCGTCGACAAGAGCGGCAACGTCATTGGTGTCGACGATTTCGACGCCCAGTGCGTGCAGACCTTCGCCAATGTCGAGACCGCGCTGAAAGCCGCAGGCGCCGGCTGGGGCAACATCGTGCAGTTCACCACCTATCTGGTGCATTCGCAGGACATCCCGAAATTCATGAAGTACAGGCTGCGCGAATTCCCCAAGATGTTTACGAACGGCGCCTACCCGCCGAACACGCTACTGATGATCGACCGGCTGGTGAAGGAAGAACTGCTGGTCGAGGTGCAGGCGGTCGCGGCGGTCTGACGCCACCGCTGCTATTTCGGCGCGTCGATCAGGCTGACATGGGCGGCGACGACGCGCCAACCTTCGGGGAATTTTACCCAGGTCTGCATCTGCCGACCGATCTTGCCCGGCGCTGACGGCCGCTCGTACAGCGTCGCGGCGGTGGCGAACTCGCGGCCATAGGTGGTGATGGCGGTCTTCGACAGCGTGCGGCCAAGCCCGACGGGCGAGCGCGCCGCGCGGAACGACTTGATCTCGGCATAGCCGTAGAGGATTTCGCCGGCGCCGTAGCGGATGGTGCGCGGATCGTCGCGGAACAGTTCATCGAGCTTGGCGACGTCATTGTTGACCAGGGCCTTTTCGTATTCGTCAAAGGCCTTGCGCACTTCGGCGACGACTTCGGGGATATCGATTTCCGGCATGTTCGTTCTCGTCTCTTCTTTTCCGTGATCCCCGGGCTTGCCCCGTGATGACGGCTTTTGTTACAGCCTCGGCCTTGGCGCCGCCGCCACGCCCATTTTCTCCAGCGCATAGGCGACGCGCAGCGCCACATCCTCGCGCCACGGCGCGGCGATGATCTGCACGCCGATCGGCAGCGGCTTGAGCGGCACCGGCACCGCGGCCACCGGCAGGCCGATGAAGGAGATGGGCTGGGTATAGAGCCCCATGTTCGGCCGCACCGACAGTTCGACGCCGTCCAGCGTGAAGTTGACCTGGCCGAGCTTTGGCGCGGTTACCGGCGTCGCCGGGGCGATGATGGCGTCGCACTCCTTGAACAGCGCGAGCACCGCCTCGCGATACCAGCGGCGGAAATTCTGCGCCTTGACGACCAGAGTCGAGGGCACCATGGCGCCGGCGATGAGGCGGTCGCGCACTGCTGGATCGAAATCGCCGGCCTGACGACGCAGGCGCTCGAGATGCAGCGCTGCGCCTTCAGTCGCGGTGATGACGTAAGCCGCGGCACGGGCGCGATGCGCATGCGGAATTTCAATCTCGCGCGCGTTGAGCGCCTTCGCCACGGTGTCGAGCGCGCCTAAGGCTTCGGGCGATGCGCCTTTGCGGAAATAGCCGCCGGCCACCGCGACGCGGAGGCCATTAAGCCCCTGCTCCAGGAATGGCGCCGTCGATTCCGCCGGCCGGTCGACGCAGGCGGCATCATCGGCGTCGAAGCCCTGCATCGCGTCGTAGCTGAGCGCCAAATCGCGCACCGTGCGCGCGAACGGCCCAAGATGATCGAGCGAGGCGACGAAGGGAAACGAGCGCGCGCGCGTCAACCTGCCGTAGGTCGGCTTCAGCCCGAAGATGCCGCACAGCGATGACGGCACACGAATGGAGCCGTTGGTATCGGAGCCGAGCGCCAGCGGCACCATGCCGCCGCCGACGGCGCTCCCCGAACCACCGGACGAGCCGCCGCTCATGCGTGCCGGATCGTGCGGATTGCGCGAAGGGCCGTCATGCACGTTCTCGCCGGTGAAGTCGTAGGCGTATTCGCCCATGTTCAGCGCGCCGACCAGCACCGCGCCGGTGGCTTCCAGTCGCTCGATCAGCACGGCGTCGCGCGACGCCGGCGTGCGCGCGCGGTTGATCTTCGAGCCGGCCACCGTCGGCAGTCCTTCGATGTCGAACAGGTTCTTCACTGCGAACGGCACACCGGCGAGCGGCAGCTTCGATTTGCCAGGCGAAGCGTCGATCGCCCTGGCGCGCGCGACCGCGCGTTCGGCGGTCACCGCGGTGAAAGCATTGAACACTGGATTGCGCCGGTCGATGACGGCGAGGATCTGCGCCGTCACCTCGGCCGCGCTGACATTCCCCGATCCGACCGCGCTCGCGATCTCGGCTGCGGTGCTCCAGGTGTGATCGCCGCTCATGGTCACACCTTGTAGATCGGCGCCGGCTCTGCCTCGTCCGGCAGCGCGAATTCAGCGACGGTGGCAGCGTGGCCGAGCGTGACCGCGAGATTGGCTTTGACGGCCGGCTTCCAGGCCGGGTCGAGGGGCAGGTTCAGCGCCTCGGCGGCGGCTTCGATATAGCTGTCAAGCTTGTCGGTCATTCGGATCTCGCGGGAAGCGGCGGAGCTTTAGATCCCACCGGGTTGTAGCGCAGGGCCCTGGCCATGCAAAATCGAAGCCAACGGCGGCGCGCCCTCCCCTCCACGGCCGCGGTATCCCTGCCATTCGTACCGGGGACGTGGACCCAATGCCGTTGACCATGTATGACCGCGCCATTATCCGGGCGCGGGCGCGGCCGGGACGCGACCAGTTCTAAGGGAAACGATCCATGATCATCGATTGTCACGGGCACTACACCACCGCGCCCAAGCAGCTCACCGCCTTCCGCGACCAGCAGATCGCCGGCCTCAAGGATAAGTCGCAGCGGCCGACCTCGACCAATCTCGGCATCACCGACGATGAGATCCGCGAGAGCCTCGAAGGCGCGCAGCTCAAGCTGCAGCGCGAGCGCGGCACCGACCTGACGATCTTCTCGCCGCGCGCCTCGGCCATGGCCCATCATGTCGGCGACGAGGCGACGAGCGCGCAGTGGGCGGAAGTCTGCAACGACCTGATCTACCGGGTGTGCAAGCTCTATCCGCAGAATTTCGTTGGCGTCTGCCAGTTGCCGCAGGTGCCGGGCGTGCCGCCGCAGAACTGCATTCCCGAACTCGAGCGCTGCGTGAAGGAGCTCGGCTTCGTCGGCCTGAACCTCAATCCCGATCCGTCGGGCGGCTGGTGGAAGGAGCCGCCGCTCACCGACCGGCACTGGTATCCGATCTACGAGAAGATGGTCGAGCTCGACGTGCCGGCGATGATCCACGTCTCGGCGTCCTGCAACCCGTGCTTCCACGCCACCGGCGCGCACTACATCAACGCCGACACCACCGC
Source organism: Pseudolabrys sp. Root1462 (assembly GCF_001426945.1). Classification (GTDB taxonomy): domain Bacteria; phylum Pseudomonadota; class Alphaproteobacteria; order Rhizobiales; family Xanthobacteraceae; genus Pseudolabrys. The sequence continues at coordinate 2,768,343 of NZ_LMFS01000001.1, forward strand.
GTTCATGCAGTTGCTCACCGCCGACCTGTTCAAGGATTTCCCGACCCTGAAGTTCATCATCCCGCACGGCGGCGGCGCCGCGCCCTATCACTGGGGCCGCTATCGCGGACTGGCGCAGGACATGAAGAAGCCGCCGCTCGCCGAGCATTTGTTGAAGAACGTGTTCTTCGACACCTGCGTCTATCACTATCCCGGCATCGAACTGCTGACCAAGGTCATTCCGGTCGACAACATCCTGTTCGCCTCGGAAATGGTCGGCGCGGTGCGCGGCAAGGATCCGGAGACCGGGCATTTCTTCGACGACACCAAGCGTTACATCGACCAGCTCTCGATGCTGAGCCCGGAGAACCGCACCAAGATCTTCGAGGGCAATGCCCGCAAGGTGTTCGGCCGGCTCGACGCCGTGCTGAAGGACCGTGGCCTCAATTAATCAAGAGCATTCATGACGGACTATCCAGCCGCGGGCCCCGTCACGCTCGCCACCAACCTTGCCGACTATCCGGTCACCCGCGCCCTGAAATCGGGCGCGGTGAAATCCGAGCTGGTAAACTTCGACTTCTGCGGCCCGAAGATCGCCAACCAGGGCTTCAAGCCGATGGTGCGCGAGGGCAAGTTCGATGCCGGCGAGCTGGCGATCGTCACTTTCCTGCAGGCCAAGGTCTACGGCAAGCCGTTGACGTTGCTGCCCGCGGTGGTGATGGCGCGCGGCCAGCACCACACCATCAATTACAATGTCGCACGCGGCCCCCTCGCGCCGAAGGACATCGAAGGCAAGCGCTTCGGCAGCCGCTCCTATTCGGTGACGACCGGCGTCTGGGTGCGTGGCATCCTCAAGGACGAGTACGGCGTCGACAGCAGCAAGGTGACGTGGTGCACCACCGACGACGGCCATCTCGCCGAATACCAGGACCCCGCTAACGTCGAACGGCTGCCGGCCGGCTCGAATGTCGAGAAAATGCTGATCGAGGGCGAACTCGACGGCGCCATTCTCGGCGGCGACCTGCCGGATGAGCCGCGCGTCGCGCATCTGATTCCCGAGCCGCAGAAGGTCGCGGAAGCGTGGTCGAAGAAACACGGCATGGTGCCGATCAACCACCTCTTCGTCGTGCGCAGCGACCTGGCGCGGCAGCGTCCCGACGTGGTGCGCGAGATCTTCCGCGTCCTGAAAGAGAGCAAGGCGCAAGGTGTGCTGTCAGGCGGCATCGACCCGGTGCCGTTCGGCGTCGAGAACAATCGCAAGGCGCTCGAGACGATCATCCGCTACAGCTACGAACAGAAAATCATCCCGCGCCTGTTTACGGTCGATGAGCTGTTCGACGACGTGACGCGCGATCTCGTCTGATTTCGCTCGAATCCCGGAGGCGACACGCTTCCCGCGCGCGGCGCGGGAACAATTGTTCGCGCGGCCAGTTGGAAAACAAACTCCACAATCCAGCCGATAAGCGAGCGCATGGCCTTCGTCGAGCCTCTCATCACCAAGATGCAATCAATTGGCGCGCTGGACGACAAGGATCGTGCGCTGATCGAGACGCTGGCGGTCAATCCGAAGCGGCTGACGCCACAGGAATATCTGCTGCATCAGGGCGATCACCCGACGAACAGCGTCATCGTGCTGAGCGGCGTGCTGGCGCGCTTTCAGGAGTTGCCGGAAGGCGACCGCCAGGTCGTCTCCTTCCATCTGCCGGGAGAAATGCCCGATCTGCACTCGCTCTTCATCGGCCACATGGATCACTCGCTTGTCGCCATCACCGAAGCCGTCGTCGGACAGGTCCCGCATGACGAGCTGCGCCGCGTCGTCCGCGAGTCGGCGACCTTGATGGGTCTGTTGTGGCGCGAAACGCTGATCGACGCCGCGATCTTCCGCCAATGGATCGCCAACAATGGCCGACGCGGTGCGCTGGCGGGCACGGCGCACCTGCTTTGCGAGCTGATGCTGCGCGCGCGCTCGATCGGCGGGCTGCGCTCCGACGGCTCCTGGCCCATGCCGTTCACCCAGCAGCAGCTCGGCGACGCCCTCGGCCTGAGCCTCGTCCACATTAACCGGACGCTCAAGACGTTGCGCGAAGCCAACGTCGCCGTCATCGAACGCGGCGTTCTGCGCGTCCTCGATTGGGACGAACTGAAACGCATCGCGGGCTTCGATCCGGCTTACCTGCATCTGAAGTCTTGAAAGTCGAATTCAAACAAGTCCGCCTGGCAATCGACGACGAGGCCCGCCTCGTCGAACTTGACGGTCGCCTCCTCGGGATTGTGACGCTGCATGACGCCGGAGAGCTTGGTCCGCTGGTGCATGTCGAGACCTATTTCCGCGGCGATGCACCGGACACCTTCAAATCGCTGGCCGACATGGAAGCCTGGATCCACAGCTCGCTCGCAGCGAAATGACCAACGGCGGTCAGCGCAACGTCAGGCGTCGCATCAGCTTCAAGGCATCGAAGGGCGCGGCGCTCTTCTGGTCGTTGTCAAAATATACATAGACCATGCGCCCTTCGTCACGCCATGCCCGACATCGCTCGGCCCACCGGCGCAAGGTCCGCTCGGAATACGCGCCCTCGTAAGCGCCGCCCGGGCCATGGCCGCGGACATAGACATGCGCCGCCGTTACCTCCCACGGTGACGGTGCGTCGTGGTGGTCGGACAGACACAGCGAGATGCCGTTGCGCTCGAGAATGCGCAGCACCTCGTCGCAATACCAACTTCGGTGACGAAACTCGAAAGCGTATTGCCTGCGCCGCGGCAGCAGTTTGATGAAGCTACGCAGCCGCGCGGCATCGAGCTCGAATTGCGGCGGCAGTTGAAACAGCACCGGCCCGGCCTTGCGGCCGAGAATCTTGAGCCGCTCTTCGATCAGCGCCAGGCTGTTCACCGAGGTCTCGCCGAGCCGCTTCCAGTGCGTGATGAATTTCGACGCCTTCCAGGCGAACACGAAATCATCGGGAGTCCGTTTGGCCCAGTCGGCCACGGTCGTCAGGCTCGGCGTGCGATAGAACACGCCATTGAGCTCGGCGGTTGCGAACTGCGTTGCATAATACTCAAGATGATGCTTCAGCATCACCTCGGTCGGAAAGAACGGGCCGCGCCAGGATGCGTAATTCCAGCCCGACGTCCCGATCAGAATGCGGCTCTTCTTAACGCGCATAACGTTCCAAAACCCCGATGCCTCTCCTCCAACGGCTCATGGGTGGCGGAAGTTCACTGACGCCAGGCCCGGGCCCGCGATGCCGTCATGCGGGCGAACTCAACGCGCGTCGCTGGCGACGTTGAGCAGGGTACGCAACATGGCCTCGCCCCCGGCGGCCTTGCGGCGCGCCATCGCCAGCAGCGAGCCGTTTTCGAAGGACTGCACCACGACCGCGTGCACATAACTCTTGCGACAGATCGCCGGCGTGTTGGCGAGCTCTTCCGACACGACGCAGAAGCATTCCTTGAGCTGCCTCCGCCGGCCGGCGTCGCTCGGCTTGGGCTCGATCTTGACCAGGGTCTCCAGGGCGCGGGCGCACGCGATCAGCGTGCGGAAGTCCTTCAGGGAGATGTCGGCGCTGGCGATGGCGTGCAGGAGATCATTGGCATCGCGCCGCCGCGCCACGGCGACGGCGCCATCGGCCGTGCGATACTGGAACAGCCGCTTGCCAGGCAGCGCCTGCAGCCGCTTGATAGCCTTGGCGAGGCGTCTGGATTTGACCTCCCGTTCGATGAGCTTGCCACCCTTGCCGCGAAACTTGAGCGCGATGCGGTCGCCGCGCAGCGTCACGTCCGACTTGAGCAAAGTCGCCGCGCCGCGCGTACCATGCTCGCGCGCATACACCTCGCTGCCCGGCCGCAGCGCGGTCAAAGCGATCAGGTCGATGACCGCAGCGAGGGCGAACTCCCGCGTCAGCTCCTTGTCGCGGAGATGGCGGCCGAGCGCACGGCGAATTTTCGGCAACAGACGGACAAGCTCCTTGAGCCGCCGCGCCTTTCGCTGTTCGCGCCGCTTGTCCCAGTCCGGATGGTAGCGATATTGGATACGGCCCGCGCTGTCGCGGCCGATAGCCTGAATGTGGGCGTTCGGGCTCTCGGCGTAGCGCACGTCTTCGTATGCGGACGGTACCGCCAGTCTCTTGAAGCGGTGCAGGAGGCGCTCGTCGGCCACGCGCCGGCCGTCCCGGACGTACAAGAAGCCGCGGCCGTTACGGCGGCGCTCGATCGCCAACTCCGCGACATCGACGCGCCGCAGCCGCACATCGCCGTTTTTCGCGGCGAGCCGAGCCTTCAACTCTCTTGCCGCCCTCTGAGCGGTGTTGGCTGCTGGCATGATCAGGCCACCCTGACGGTCACAACAGTGGCCTGCGCCGGCGGATTTTCGGTGAGGTCAAACACGATTATGAGCGGCCCAAGACTTCGCGGACCGCCTTCGCGGAATTGCCGTGCTGATCCACGAGGCCGGTGAGCCGCTCTCTGGAAATGCCGAGAGCCTTGGTCCAGTAGCGCACTTCCCACTCCTCACTGAGGCTGATGCGGCGCGCGTCCTGCAGCGTAAGCCCCTTCAATTTGTCGGCCATGCATTCCTCCAGCTGGTGGCGAATCAACGGCACGACGGGTCCGCGGTTCCACAAGGTGAAGAGGGCGAACCTCGCCACCCCGCCAAAACTTGTTTGCGGGTCTCGACGGGCTCTACCTTCCACGGCTGAATTTGGTTTAGGTGCCCGCTGGCAAAGCCGACTCGCGAGGCCCCGCCGTTATCGAGTGCCGATATCGCCCCGCAGGAGGCGCGGGACGAACTTTGCAACTCCAGGGGCCCTGCGCCGTTAAGACAGGGGGCAAAGAAGCGAGTCCGTCCAGGGCGATGTTGAAACGTTGCACTGCAGCACGAAAAGCGAAGGGCGTTAACGCACCGCAGGCCCGAACGGTTGCCTGGTTGCGCAATAAATAATTTGAGTCCAGCGAGCGGTCGCTCGTGGTAGCTCGATATTCCAGGGGGACAATTCTTCTATGGCCGACCGCGAGGTAATTTCTACACCCTTGCTCATCACGGCACCGCAGTGGCGGCAGATCGTCAACAGCGCCACCGATACCGCCATCATCACCACCGATCCCGACGGAAAGGTGACGAGTTGGAATGAGGGCGCGCGTCGCCTTCTTGGCTGGCAAGAGCTGGAGATGCTCGGCCAAAGCCTGGAACGCCTGTTTACCGACGAAGACCTGCAGAACGGCACGCTGGCGCGGGAATTTCGCGACGCCGCAGACAACGGCCGCGGCGGCGGCGAAGAAGGTTGGCGCGTCCGCAAGGACGGCGCGCGCCTGTGGGCGACCGGCGAGATCACGCCCATCCTCAGCGAGGGCGGCGACATCATCGGCTACGTCAAGATTCTGCGCGACCGTACGCAACGCCGCGAAGCCGAAGAAAGCCTTCGCGACGAACGGCGCGCGCTGGAAATCCTCAACCGTGCCGGCTCGGCGCTTGCGCTCGAGAACGATCTGCAGCGCGTTGTGCAAATTGTGACCGACGCGGGCGTCGAACTGTCCGGGGCCGAGTTCGGTGCCTTCTTCTACAATGTCACCAACGACAACGGCGAGAGCTACATGCTCTATACGCTGTCGGGCGCGCCATTCGAGGCTTTTTCGAAATTTCCGATGCCGCGCAACACGGCCATCTTCGCGCCGACCTTCAACGGCGAAGGCATCCTGCGCTCCGACGACATCACGAAGGACCCACGCTACGGCCGCAACACGCCGCGCAAGGGCATGCCCGAGGGCCATTTGCCGGTCCGCAGCTACCTTGCGGTGCCGGTGAAGTCGCGCTCCGGTGATGTGATCGGCGGTCTGTTCTTCGGCCACGCGGCCACCGGTGTGTTCACCGAACGGGCCGAGCGCGGCATGGAGGGGCTTGCCGCCGAGGCCGCAGTCGCCATCGACAATGCCCGGCTGACGCGGTCGGCGCAGAGAGAAATCGACGTGCGCAAGCACGCCGAAGAAGCGCTTCGCGAACTGAACGCGACCTTGGAGCGCCAGGTCGCGGAGCGGACCGAGGAATTGCGGATCAAGGACGAAGCACTGCGCCAATCGCAGAAGATGGAAGCAGTCGGCCAACTTACAGGCGGCGTCGCGCACGATTTCAACAATTTGCTGCAGATCATCATCGGCAATCTCGAAACGCTTCAACGCACGGTGCCGGAGTCATCTGGCCGCATGCATCGGGCGGTGCAGAGCGCCATGAACGGCGCGCGGCGCGCTGCTTCGCTGACGCGGAGACTGCTCGCCTTCTCGCGGCGTCAGCCGCTTGATCCGAAGCCGATCGACGTCAATGTTCTCGTCACAGGAATGTCGGAACTGCTGCACCGCTCGCTTGGCGAGACCATCGAGACCGAAACGGTGAGCGCCGCGGGCTTGTGGCGGGTCGAGGCCGACGCCAACGAACTCGAATCCACGATCCTCAATCTCGCCGTCAACGCCCGCGACGCCATGCAGACCGGCGGCCGCCTGACCATCGAAACCGCCAACACCTATATCGACGAGGCCTATGCCGCCGGCCAGGCTGAAGTCACGCCCGGTCAATACGTTGCGATCTCGATTTCCGATACCGGCGAAGGCATGGACGCCGACACCATGGCGCGCGCCTTCGAGCCGTTCTTTACCACCAAGCCGGTCGGGCGCGGCACCGGTCTCGGCCTCAGCCAGGTTTACGGCTTCGTCAAACAGTCGGGTGGTCACGTCAAGCTGTACTCGGAGCCGGGTCAGGGCACGACGGTCCGCATCTATCTGCCGCGATGGGACGGAGACCTCGAGGTCGTCGAGCCGCAGCATGACACTCCCATCCCGGAAGGCGAGCGTGAGGAAACGATCCTCGTCGTCGAGGACGATGATGATGTGCGCGCGTTCTCGGTCGAATCGTTGCGCGAACTGGGTTATCGCGTGGTCGAGGCCCATGACGGCGCCGCGGCACTTCGCCTGATCGAGCGTCAGCCGCGCATCGACCTACTCTTCACCGACGTGGTGCTGCCCGGCGGCATGACAGGCGCCCAGATCGCGGCGCAGGCCCGCGCCATGCGCACCGATCTCAAGGTGCTCTTCACCACCGGCTATGCGCGCAACGCCATCGTTCATCACGGCAGGCTGGACAAGGGCGTGCAGCTTCTGACCAAGCCCTTCTCGTTTAAGGATCTCGCGGCCAAGGTCCGTGACATTCTCGATGGCACGGGCAGATCGGCAGAATCGTGACCGACGCCTCTCGGCCCGCGACAGGCGGCATATATGGCCAACATTTCACTTAGGATTCGTCTGTTCAACGAATCCTATCGTATCGCCTGGCAACGGCTGACGATGAGCGACGAGAAGACGGCGCCCAGCGATCTCGCGGTCCGCCTGAGCGAAAACATCCAAGCCCTGATCAAGGCCGGTTACGAGGATGTCGACGCCATTGTCGACGAGACCGTCAGGCGGATGAGCTGAAGGCCGGCTGTGTCCTGCCGAGCCTGTTTCGCGTGATATCGCAGCCTTGTTCTGTCGGCCGCTGACCGCGGCGGAACGCGGGGCCAAGAGTGGCGGCTTTAGTACGAAACCGAGGTCGTGAAAAACCAGCCCCCGCCGCGCGAGTCGCCCGCCACTTTGACCCGGTATTGTCCCGTCAGGTCTATATAGGACGCAGGGCCTGAGTATTTGTCCTCCCGAAACCAGACCCTGATGTTGAGACCAACTCCCGCACCAAGCGTGCTGGGGGTCGCGAGCAGAGAGTCATACGCTGTACCCGCCACCAGGAACGGCGTCGCGACAACGTTCTTGCTCGAGGCAGGAAGGCGAAACGAATGGCCGAAGCGCAATTCGGCATTGGCAAGCGTTTCATGGACCTCCGTGAAGCGATCGACTTCTCCGTATATCTGCCAGTATCGCCAGTGCTCCGCGTCGTAGCGCAGCTCTCCTCCCTCTCCTTTTGAATAGGCGAGTCGGAAGAGCCAGTCGTGCCGGGCGGCGTCGCCAAGAGGAACGAGGCGGCTCGCCTCGAGGATCAGATTGTGCTCGGCCAGAGGCTTCCATCGAGCGCCGACGCTGCCCTGGATCGTCTTGGAGCCAGTGGCGCCGCCGCTGCCATCGTAGAGTGTCTCGAACGCGCGCACGAATAACTCGACGGTCTGGCCATTGCGGTTACCAATGACGGGCGGCCGCCAGTAGATCTCGCCTCCGACCTGGAGCGTATTGGCGCCAGAACCTGGTATCGAAAAACCGGGATTGCTCCCGATTCCGATCGGCCCATAGATCATCGACGCATAGGCGCCCCAGGTGCGGCTGGTATTCGAAACGTCACGGCGGATTTCGAGCAGGCGCTGCGGCGTCAGATCGATAATACCATCCGCGTGAGCGTCGATCGCCCTGCGAAACAGGCTTTCCGCCCGCGCATTATCGAAACGTCGTTTGGCGACATAAGCCGCGTCGAGCAGCGCGTTGCCTCTCAGCGCTCCAGCGTGGTCCGCGCGCGAGAAGTAATCATCCGCCGTGGCGTCGTCGCCGACCTGGTTTGCCAGATACGCGATCTCGAGCGGCTTCATATCCGCCAACTCACCGGACGCCATCGCGGCGGAAAACCGGCTTTGCGCTTCGCCGTTGCGCCCGAGGGCGACGAGTGCGGAAATGGCACCGCGGGTCATAGCGGCGCGCTCGGTTCTATTCCGGGCGCCCGGCCGCGCCAGCGTGAACGCTGCCAGCGCTTCGTCCTGGCGGCCCAGCGCCTGAAGCGCGAAACCCCGCCGAGCTACGACGTCGTAGCCCCGCTCCCCTGCCAGAGGCTGCAAGACTGCGAGCGCGCGGGCCGGCTGTTTGGCCGAAAGCGCGGCGTCCGCCAAGGAGAGACGTGCGGTTCGCCGCTTGTCGGCCGCGAGACCCGGCTCTCGCAAGGCTCGCGACAAGTCATCCATGGCCGGGCCGAAGCGACCAAGACGTTGACGCAGATAACCGCGCTGCAGCCGCAGTTCGGCGGAGCCCGCGTTAGCAGCCAGGCCCTCGGTCGCCGCACTTTCTGCCTCCGCAACGCGACCCGCCGCCGCCAACGCATTGACCAGCAGCAGCCAGTATTCCGGTTTGCCGGGGGCAAGCGCCACGGCGCGCCGGCCGCTCGCAACAGCAGCGGCATAGTCTTTCCGAGCGAAAGCCTTGTAGCCAGCGTCGGCGGCCGTGAATGCCTCGTCGACGCCCGCGGCCGGAGTTGCTATCCGCGAGGCCAACCGATCGCGGATGCTGCGCAGTTCATTGACGCCGACGTTCGCAGCGATCGCCTGATCCGCGGCAGCAATAGCGCCCGGCAGATCGCCCGCGGCAGCCAGTGAATTCACCAGAAGAATGCGAAGCTGCGGCAGATCCGGCCGCAGCGCCACCGCTCCCCGTGCCGACTCGACGGCCTGCCGATAATCTCGAGCTTCGTAAGATCGATACGCGCGGTCGGCGAGCGTCCATGCGGGGCCGGAAAGCTCCTCCAATTGCGCAAGAGCCGGATAAGGACAAATCGCGACAGTCCAAATAACGATCGCGCCTGCGAGGTCACGCCAGCGGCAAAATGAAACCAGTTTTGTGAACGGGGCGCCGACGTGCGGGGGCCAAAGCGGATCGGGACATTGGGCAACCATAAAACCCTGCCTGGACCGAGGAAGAGGCGATCCTAGTCCAGACGCAACCCGCGCTTCCTACCCTATAATACCAACTCGCATCATCCGCTAAACAGGATAGGTATGCATCGTCTTGTCCCAGACGATTTGCCGCCCGGTAACTTTGTGCCGCACGAATATGTACACGGCACGCGCGGTCGCAAAATAGTTCAGGAAATTCGACACGATCATGCGCGGGCCAGCCATAAGGCCGTTCGCCAAGCCGTAGATACTCGCCGTAAAGAAGGTTCTCTGAAGGATGCGATTGAACAAAAAGAAAAGATTGAAGCCAAGCAACATTCGATATGTATCTGTATCGAGCCACTTGTACTGCAACACCTGATCGCTCGGAAACAGATGAAACAGAAAGTGCAGGACGATCAGGTTCAACATCACGAAATAAGCCAGCAGCGCCGCCGGCGCGGTGATCAGGCTCTTACGGTCGCGCAAGAAGAAATACTTGGCGCCGGCGCCGCCGATCCACCCATGCTGCGACCACCCCTGGAACACGATGCCGATCAACCAGCGCGCCCTTTGCCGGTACGCCGCCCGGAAGTCTGACGGAAACAATTCGCGGGTCGCGATCGGCAAGCGCTTTTCCACGCGAATCGGCTGCCCCGCCTCGTCCAGCGTCTCGATGGTAAAAGCGATAGGAAATCGAACAAAGACTTCCCGCATCTGCAACTTGCTGAGCCGAAACGCGATGTCGTAATCCTCGGTCAGGCTTGCCGTAGAAAATATCTCCCCCTTCCGCTCGTCGCGCAGCGCGCCAATCGCACGGCGACTGAAGCACGCCGACACGCCGGCACAGGGTACGACACCGGTTATGCTCTCACGAACAACGAGGTCCTTCGAATGCCATTCGGCAAACTCGTCCATATAAGTGCCGGCGACGAAGTGATGCAGCTCGCGCGGAAATGAATAGACCGGCAACTGGATGAGATCCATCCGATCCAGCAAATAGTTGAAAAGCAGAAGCTCATAGGGATGGATCACGTCTTCGCTGTCGTGCAACGCAATGCCGACAAACTCCATATTGGCGTTTCGTTCGAATTCGACGATCTTGGCCATGACGATATTGAGGCAGTCCGCTTTGTTTGTCGGACCGGGCCACGGCACGACGGCCATGGTGACGTTCGGCACAACTGCCGCCGCGGCGCTGACTTCGGCGATTGTTTCCGGATCGTTCTGGTAGACGCCGACGAAGAACCGATAATTCCTGTAGCGCAACGACTTGTAGTTTGTTTTCAGCATCGCCTGGATGACATCGTGTTCCATCCAGGCCGGCACCATGATCGCGATCGGCCGCTCGGCTTTGGCTTCCAGCACTTCGACCTTGAGCGCGGGATACTGCGATTTGATCCAGTACCAGCGGTAAAGCTCGCGCAGCCAGTACCAACAATCGATGAAGAGGTCGTCAAGGCTGACGATCAATATAACGACCGTCATGCCATAGGTCAGGATCTCAGCGACCTCCTGGTAAACGACGAGGGTATAAAGGAACTGATTCATTTGCCGTCGGTGCGCCTGTGACGGTCGAACATCGCCTTGAGAATGGCGCGGCTGCTCAGAATCAGGCTCACAAGGGCAAGGCCAACGAGCCAGAACGCGATACCGGCTTTGCTGGAGATGCTCTGCCAGAGCGACCAGGCCTGCGTGCCGATCGAGGGACCCTCATGCGTGGCAGTGTTCTGCCAGACGACCCCGCTATTGGCCACCAACGCTTTCGATCCCTCGCCAAGGTACAGTGCCCGCGGCTGCGGGATGTCCTGGACATCGCTCAATTGCACAAGCAGTGTGCGGCCACCGTCATCCGCCGACAGGACGGCGAGCGGCGAATTGACTTCGTAGCGGAGCTCTCGCGCTGCGATCTGATCCGCCATGGTAAGGGTGAGCCCCGCGGGCCCGACGACCTCGAAGCGGATCGTTCCGGTGTCGCTCGGCGATGATGGCGTTCCGAACGCAACGGAAAGCTTTCTCGCCTGCGTTCCAAGCGACGCCAGTATCTTCGATGAGAGCCGCAGAAACGGACCGATAACGTTTGCGTCTGCAGCGCCCGCGGGAAGAACGACCAGCCCCTCAACAGCGAATGCATTGGCTACGCCGACGAAGCCGTTCCCCTTGCTGTCGCCGAGATTCAACCCTGAACCGGGCAATATCTGTGCCGCCTGCCCCCGGTCTGTCGCCGCACAATAGATTTTGCCGGCGGCCCGCTCGATTGTCACCCGCAACGTATTTGAAAACCGCAGCAGAGATTCCGGCAGGTTGACGGAGATATCTCCTTGGCCGGGTTCAGGCCGCGTAGCGCCGACGATCTGATCGTTGAGGTACATCGTTAGAATGGGATTCTCTCCCGACCAATCCGGCGCAATGAAGAACTTGAGTAGTGCGCTTTCCGGCAATCTGCCGTTGCTGGTCACAAGCGGAAAATTCAGACGCCACTCGCCAAAGCGTTTGATTTGCTGCGCCGACGGCAGAACCGGGAATGCGCGAAAGTGTTCCTCCGTCGGCTGGTCCTTCACCGGCCCTTGGGAGGCCACCACCTTCCCTCCCACCAGCGCGCCGGGCGCCACCTGCAGCATACGCTCGAATGCCGTGAAATCGGCGGCCGGATCGACCACGATGTCGACCCTGTTGCCATCGCGCTCGATCCGGACCGACGGTGAACCTGCCGTCGCTTCCTGGACAGGTGCGATGCGGACCGCCACTGCGTCTGCGCCCCGCATGGTCTCAAAACGAGGTTCCCGCCCTTGACCCATCAGAAGCGTGCCGACACGAAGTGCGGTTGCGGCAATCTCCGGCGTAACGGCCTGCTGCGCGGGCAGAAGCACCAGCGCGCGGTACGGTAACAAAGCGATAGCATCGGCGACCGAATTGACACGACCAATATCGACATCAAAGGCTATACGGCTCGTCGGCGCGACCGTGACCGAATTGGCGAGATCGACATCGTCGCTGCATGAATCGGCATCGGTCCGCAGGTCGGCATCGAACCGAATGTTCAGTGCATCGACACCGTTGAGTCTTTCGGAGCCCAGTGCGATCGTGCGTTGAAACGGGGTGGCGCCGCTTGTGGCATTTAATCCGAGCGCGTCGACCGGCCGGCCGTTCAAGTCAACGCCGAAGCTGCCATGCCGCAATGTCGGCGTGCTGGATTGCCCGTCAATTGTGAGGCGCCCATTGGTGATCGGCACATTTCGTGGCAGCGCGACATAGACACTCGAGGTCGCCTGGCCGCGGAGAACAACGCCATCGGGGAAGCCGCGCTCACCCACGGTCGTCTCGATCGTCACCGGCTGCGCCTGAGCGCTTCCTGTCAGCAAAGCGACAACGATCGCGGTCTGCGCTAAATTCTTCACGGTTGGCCCTCTACAATTTCGACCGCGCCCGGCCTCAAATAGTTGCGTTCGATTTTCGAATTCTGATCCGGCACCAATCGTAGGCGCATGGCATCGACGATCCGTTCTCCCGCGTGACCGTCGCCATAGGGAAAGACCGAACGCGCCATGCGCCCGTAGGATTGTGGATCGTCATGGAGCTCCGAGACTGCACGCACGATGCGCCCGCGATCGGTACCGACGAGCTTCACGACGCCGGTGTCCAAAGCTTCCGGCCGCTCCGTCACTTCCCTGAGGACAAGAACGGGTTTGCCCAAAGCCGGCCCCTCCTCCTGCATCCCGCCGCTATCGGTCACCACCAGCCAGCTCGCCTGCATGGCGGCAACAAGCTGCGGATAGTTCTGGGGCTCGCTCAGGATGATGCGAGGATGTCCACCGAGAATACGTTCGGCGACGAGTTTGGTATTGGGATTGGGGTGCACCGGAAAGAAGATGGCAATGTCCGCATAGCGATCAACCACCTCGCGGAGCGCGAGAAATGCCTCCTCCAACGGCCGCCCATAATTCTCGCGGCGATGGGCGGTGAGAAGAATGGTTTTGTGCGATGTCGGAAAACCGGCCGGCAGATGCGGCTTGCGCGGGACCATCTCAAGCAAGGCGTCAATTACGGTATTGCCCGACATGATGCAGTCGGCACCACGAACGCCTTCGGCGGCCAGCGCGGCCATGGCTCTTGTAGTCGGCGCGCAGTGAAGTGAGGTCGCCAAAGCGACGGCTCGACGATTGAATTCCTCGGGGAACGGCGCGGTGATATCGTCGGTGCGCAGGCCTGCCTCGATGTGCACAAACGGAATGCGCCGATAGAACGCGACAATGCCGGCAGCCAGCACGGTAGTCGTGTCACCTTGCGCCACGACGCAGGATGGATTGAGGGCTTCCAGGCTTTGGTCGAGACCATCGATCGCGCGCGCCATCACCTCGGTGATTGAGCCGCGCGAGCGCACGATTTCGATGCGCTCGTCGATAGAGATGTCGAAATCCTTGATCGCCAGATCAAGCAGATGCGTATGCTGGCCGACGGCAATCACATGGGGCCGAGCCCACTCACTCGCTGCCAGACACCGAATGACCGGCGCCATCTTTATGACTTCTGGTCGCGTGCCCATGATACACGCGCAGAGGCGACGGGCCTGATGCGGGATGTCGGCATCGCGCCTTTGACGATCATGCATCTATCTGTCGATTCACTATCGGCCTGCTACGAATGCCGTGGCGAAGAACGACATTCCGAGACCCACACCAATGCCAATGAACGCACCGGCATGCCCTGCCGACCACGCGCCGAGAAGCCCCAGCAATATGGCGAAGACAAACCCGATAAACGTGAGCATGACGGCAACGGGCATTTATCTCTCGACAACCGGTCGCGTAAAAGCACCACTCTCTTAACGCTAAGTCGAAGATGGTGGCCGGTCGGAGATTCTCAATAGTGCACAAAGCCGCTTATGCGGCGCGCGGTCATCATCGTACCATCAATGGCGAAATTATTTATGCTCGCGCCTGTTGGCGAACGCGTATGGAAAGCGTGAGTGGTACGATGGCACGCATTTCATATAAAACAGCGCGGTAGAAATGACGACCCTACGGGTCTTTTCGCGCCTTGTTTAATCGGCCAACGCCGCAAATGACGGCCCCAAAGGCAATCAGCTGGAGCGTTGGATACGAGATGAGTGCGGCCAGGACTGCCCATGAGGCGGCAATCAGTATGACATCCTGGGCCGAGGTGAAAGCATTCTCGCCCTTCACCTTCGCCGGGGCAGCGACACCGGCATCATGACTAATAATTTGTGGCGCCTCGTCGCAATCCATATCAACGCCCCGCCGTCGAAGACTGTGCAACAAGATTTGTCTATCGGGCGGCGATAAAGATCGCGTGGCGTGCATGCTCTCAAGTTGATTGGCCATGCACACGCATTATTAATCAACCCGGGACGGCGGTGGCGCCGTGCGCAGACTTGCCCTGCAACACCTCGCTGCATCGATTGCCGGCCGCTGCACTAGGCCTTCCATTCATCGCTGACGTCGATCCAAGATCGTTGGGACGCGACGCGCCATTGATTGGCGCACGGCGCCACTACTCGAAATTTTGGCTCGCCCTGCGGCAGTCGCAAATGATGGAAGCGGGCCGCGACACCAAGACGCGCGAACGCCGCCCCCGATCGCAAGGACGGAGGCGGCATCGATCGGCACGGCTCAGCGCGAACCCAGTCCGATGAGCGAGCGGTCGAACACCATGTGGACCTTGCCTTTGTGCTGGAACATCACGGTCCCCGGCTGAAGCTCCTGGGCGCGCGCCATCATGGCGTCGTCGATCTTCAGGTTGATGATCCGCGGCTCGCCGTCCTTGCCGACGGCGTAGCCCTGGTTCGGGCCCATGAGCCAGTTGCCGGCATCATTGGCAAACGCAACGGCGCCAAGCGTCAGCATGAAGCCGGCCGCCATCGCAATCTTATTGAGTCGGGACATTGAGCATCTCCATCCATGTGAAAACGGGGTTGTCGACGCCGCGGACCCTATTCAATCGGAGACAGCTCTTCTTTTTTGTTCCACCTCTCTTTTCGGAATCGACAGGTCGTCGTCGCCGACGCCGCACATACCTTCGTATGAAACAACGAGCCGGGCGCACGATTCCCTTCAAGGCCCGTCGGCAGCAGAACAACGACACATAAGCGATTGGCGCTCGAGCGCGCGTCGTCAGCGACCACCTGCGAGAGGACGTGACACATGAGCCGGATGTTTGCGCTGTTGCTCCTGTCGATGCTTACCCTGTCCGCTGGATCGGCAAGCGCCGCCGACAACTCGGCGCTTCGCCTGCCGCCGGAACGACCGTTCGTGGCGCCGCCCGACGAACGACAGCCGACGCTGCGCAGCCTGCCGCAGGATCTCGCGCATAGCGAAGGCAAGCGGACGCAGGGCCAAAAGGATTTGGACAAGGCGCTTCGGATCTGTCGCGACTGCTGAGCCGGCGAACGCGGCGCGCCGCGTCAACGCCGCTCACCACATCGCCAAAGGAGAAAGCCGGACGGCTTGGCTGGGGCGGGAGGGATCGAACCTCCGAATGGCGGAATCAAAATCCGCTGCCTTACCGCTTGGCTACGCCCCAATGCGCCGGAAAGAGCCCAAAACCTGACACTCGGTCATGAACGGGCCGGACCATAGCGGCGCCGCCCGGCATCCGCAACGGACCTCTAAACCCTTGACCACAAATCCTTTCCCGCCGCGCTTGGACCTGCGGACGGGGCCCGCTAGATTGCCCGCCATGACATATCGCGCCCCCGTTGCCGACATCGCTTTCGCCCTCAAATACGCCGCCGGCCTCAAGGCCGCCCTCGACGAGGGCCTCTACGGCGACCTCGACGAACCGACCGTGGATTCGGTGCTGGAAGAGGCCGGAAAGTTCGCTTCCGACGTCATCGCGCCGCTCAACAGCGTGGGGGACAAGTTCGGCACACCGTTCAAGGACGGCAATGTCACCACCCCGCCGGGCTGGAAGGAGGCCTACACCTCCTGGGCCGCCGCCGGCTGGAACGGCCTTGCCTCCCCCGCCGATTTCGGCGGCCAGGAACTGCCGCACGCCGTCAACGCCGCCTGCATCGAGATGTGGAACGCCGCCTCCATGGCCTTCGGCATCGGCCCGGTGCTGACCATGGCCGCGGTCGATGCGCTGCACGCCTATGGCAGCGACGAGCTCAAGCGGAAATATCTCGAGAAGCTGATCAGCGGCGAATGGATGGGCACGATGCAGCTCACCGAGCCGCAGGCCGGTTCCGACGTCGGCGCGCTGCGCACCAAGGCCGAGCGCGCCGGCGACGGCACGTACCGCATCACCGGCTCGAAGATCTTCATCACCTATGGTGAGCACGACCTCACCGACAACATCATCCACTTCGTGCTCGCCCGCCTGCCCGACGCGCCACCCGGCACCAAGGGCATTTCGCTGTTCCTGGTGCCGAAAGTTATGCCCGACGGTTCGCGCAACGACGTGCGCGCGCATTCGCTCGAGCACAAGCTCGGCATTCACGCCTCGCCGACCTGCACCATGGTCTATGGCGATAAGGGCGGCGCCGTCGGCTGGATCATCGGCGAAGAGCACAAGGGCATGCTGTGCATGTTCACGATGATGAATCGCGCCCGTCTCGCCGTCGGCCTGCAGGGCGTGGCGATCGCCGAACGCGCGTTGCAGCAGGCACACGCCTATGCGCGCGAGCGCAAGCAGATGGGCAAGACGATCATCGAATATCCGGACGTCAAGCGCATGCTGCTGACGATGCGCTCGCTGACCGGCGCGGCGCGCGCCATCTGCTACGCGACCGGCGTCGCGCTCGACCGCTCGATCCGCAGCAAGGATGAGGCCGCGCGCACCAAGGCGCTGGCGCGTTGCTCGCTGCTCACCCCGGTGGCGAAGGCCTTCTCCACCGATATCGGCATCGAGGTCGCCTCGCTCGGCGTGCAGGTGCATGGCGGCATGGGCTTCATCGAGGAGACCGGCGCGGCGCAGCACTATCGCGACGCCCGCATCGCCGCGATCTACGAAGGCACCAACGGCATCCAGGCGATCGATCTCGTCACACGCAAGGTGCCGCTCGAAGGCGGCAACACCGTGCGGCTCTACATCAACGAGTTGCGGGAGATCGTGAAGGCGGTGCAGGCCAGCAATGTACCGACCTTCGGCGAAACCGGCGCGCGCCTGAATGAGGCGATCGACAGCCTGGAGCGCGCGACGCAATGGCTGCTGTCGCAGAAAACCTCGGACACGACGCTGGCCGGCGCCACGCCCTATCTCAGGCTGTTCGGCAACGCCGCCGGCGGCTGTATGCTGGCCGAGCAGGCGCTGATTGCGCTGCGCGAGAACGAAGACGGCGCCGCGCGCACGGCACTGGCGCGCTTCTTCGCCGAGAACATCGCGGTGACATCGAGCGGGTTGGAGCGCAGCGTCACCGAAGGCGCGCAAAGCATTACCGACGCCGAAGCGGCGCTGGCGTAAGACTCCGCTCGTCCCCGCGAAGCGGGGACCCAGAGCTGGATTCCCGCTTAGGCGGGAATGAACGGAGTTTTGCGGGGCTCACAGCGCGCTACGCACGCGGTACCTCACGGCAGGCGGCCGCCTTCGAAATCGAATTGCCAGCCGGCGTCGGTGACGGCCTTCTCGGCCGCGCCGCGGACCTGTCCGTAATTTACGGTGCCGCCGCCGGACGCCGATGCATCCGTGCGGCTGCCCGAGCGCGTCCAGCCGCTGGTCGTCGTTACTTCGACCGACAGGGTTGGCGGCGGCATGCCCCAGCTCTTCTCCAGGACGACCTCGCGGAAGTGCGCCGTCCGGGCGGCCTCGTCGAAGCGGCAGGACATGCGGTAGGTGACCTTGCGGCTGCCGAGCCACCACTTGGCAAGGATCTTCTCGGCCTCACCGGCCAGCCCGCCATTCTTGTCGGTCACGGCGATACCGGCCGCGGCCAGCGCGGTTCTCACGCTGGCTTTTAAGTCGGCGGCTGCGGCTGGCGTCTGCATAAGGGAAGACTAGGCAGAGCGCCAAAATCCATCTTGACCCATATCAACGCCGGGCCGGCCGCAGTAGATTGCACAGAACTCAAAGGTCGACACATACGAGGGCGGACATGTCACTGAAGGGCAAAACCCTGTTCATTACCGGCGCATCGCGTGGCATCGGGCTCGCCATTGCGCTGCGGGCCGCCCGTGACGGCGCCAATATCGCCATCGCCGCCAAGACCACCGAGCCGCATCCCAAGCTCGAAGGCACCATCTACAGCGCCGCCGAGGATATCGAGAAAGCCGGCGGAAAGGCGTTGCCGCTGGTCGTCGATGTGCGCGAGGAAGCCCAGGTCAAGGAAGCGCTCGACAAGACGGCGGCGCAGTTCGGCGGCCTCGACATCGTCGTCAACAATGCAAGCGCCATTTCGCTGAGCCCGGTGGCGCAGACCGACATGAAGCGCTTCGACCTGATGCACCAGATCAATGCGCGCGGCACCTTCATGGTGTCGAAATACGCCCTGCCCCATCTCGCCAAATCGGTCAGCCCGCATATCTTGATGCTGTCGCCGCCGCTCGACATGGCGCCGAAGTGGTTCGCGCCGCACACCGCCTACTCGATGGCCAAGTTCGGCATGAGCCTCGTCGTGCTCGGGCTTGCCGGCGAGCAGCACGGCAAGATCGCCGTCAACGCGCTGTGGCCGCGCACCACGATCGCCACCGCCGCGGTGAGAAACCTGCTCGGCGGCGACGCACTGATGAACATGTCGCGCACACCGGACATCCTCGCCGACGCAGCCTGGCGCATTTTCCAGAAGCCGAAGTCATTCACCGGGAACTTCCTGATCGACGACACTTTCCTCGCTGCCGAAGGCGTCACCGATTTCGACAGGTACCGCGTTAATCCCAGCCAGCCTTTGCAGGTCGATTTCTTCGTGCCGGATTCGATCCCGGCGCCGGCGGGCGTGAGCTTGAAGGCGTTGAAGTGAAAACCGTCGTCCCGGGCGAGCGAAAGCGAGACCCCGGACCCATAGCGACCGCTTTATCCGGGATGTGACATCGGTGGTTGTGGGTCCCCGCCATAGCGTTCTGTAAGAACGCCGTCCTTTGGACGGCCACGCGCGGCGACGACAATTGAATCAACCCTGCTTCAGGGCTACATACTGAAGATGTCCACTCTCCTCATCTCCCATCCTGCCTGCATCGATCACGAGGTTCCCGCCGGTCACCCCGAGCGGCCCGACCGCATGCGCGCGGTCGACGAGGCGCTCGCCGCCGAACCGTTCCAGATGCTGGCGCGCGAGCAGGCGCCGATGGCCGACGGCGATATCGTCAGCCTCGCGCATCCGCTCGAGTATTTCGAGGCCATCCGTGAAGCCTCGCCCTCCGAAGGCATGGTGCGGATTGACGCCGACACCTCGATGTCGCCGGGCTCGTTCGAGGCGGCCTTGCGCTGTGCCGGCGGCGCCGCGCTCGCCGTCGATGAGGTGATGTCCGGCAAGGTCGCGAATGCCTTCGTCGCCACGCGGCCGCCCGGTCACCACGCCGAGACGGCGCGGCCGATGGGCTTCTGCTTCTTCAACAACGCGGCGATCGCGGCGCGCTATGCGCAGAAAAAGCACGGCATCGAACGCGCGGCCATCGTCGATTTCGACGTACATCATGGCAATGGCACGCAGGACATCTTCTGGGCCGACAACACCGTGCTTTATGAATCGACGCACGAGATGCCGCTTTATCCCGGCACCGGAGCGATTGGCGAAAGGGGCGAATTCGATACCGTCGTCAACGCGCCGCTGCGCGCCGGCGACGGCGGCCAGCAGTTTCGCGAAGCCTTCGAGACCGTGATCCTGCCGCGGCTGCGCCGCTTCAGCCCGGATCTCATCATCATCTCGGCCGGCTTCGACGCCCACATGCGCGATCCGCTCGCCAATCTCAATCTGCTCGAGGCCGACTATAGCTGGGCGACCAAGAAGCTGATGGAAGTGGCCGACGAGACTGCCAAGGGCCGCATCGTGTCGTTGCTCGAAGGCGGTTACGATCTGCAGGCGCTGGCGCGTTCGGTCGCCGTCCATGTCAGCGCGCTGATGCGGGGGTAACTTCGCAACGAAGATCACCCCACCCCGCTCGCTTCGCTCGCGACCCTCCCCCTCCAGGGGAGGTAAGAGAGCAACTTACCGCGCCGTCAGCCCGCCATCGATCGGCAGATCCGTGCCGGTAATGAAGGCGCTCTGATCCGACAATAAATAGAGACACAGCGCGGCGACTTCCGACGGCTTGCCCATACGGCCGAGCGGAATTTCGGCGCTCATCTTTTCCATCGCACCCTGCGGGTCGCGCGCGGTCTTCGCGATATCGTCAACCATCGGACCTTCGAGGAACGCCGGACACACGGCGTTGCAGCGGATCGGCGGTTTGTTGCGCGCGCCGAGCAGCGCCACCGATTTGGTCAGCAGCGACACTCCACCCTTCGACGCGTTGTAGGCGGCGAGGTTGTGGCCGCCGACCAGTCCCGACACCGACGACAGATTGACGATCGAGCCGCCGCGTTCCTTCAGCAGCGGAAAGGCGTATTTGCAGCCGAGAAAGGTGCCGTCGAGATTGATCGACAGTACGCGCCGCCAAGTTGTGAAGTCGAGCTTCTCGATGCTGCCGATGGCGACGATGCCGGCGGCATTGACCACGCCGTCGAGCCGGCCGTGGCGCTGGCGTATGTCGGCCACGACGCGCTGCCAGTCCGCTTCCGACGTGACGTCAAGCGTCATGTCGGCGCCCTTGAGATCGGTCGAAATCGCGACGCCGCCGGCCGCGCGCACCCCGGCGATGACGGATGCGCCGACGGCGCCAGCCGCACCGGTCACGAGAATGATCTTGTCCTTGAGTGAGTCCACACGCGTTTCTTTCATTGCCTTGTCGCGGCATTCTGTTGCATTCACTCAAGGATGTCACCCAACGGATCGTCCCTCAGGCCCGTCTGCCTGATCACCGGCGCCAGCGCCGGGATCGGCGCCGAGCTGGCACGCATCTTCGCCGCGCACGGCCACCATGTCGTGCTGACGGCGCGGCACGAAGCGACCTTGAACGCGGTGGCCGACAGCATTGCCGCGGCCGGCGCGCCGCGGCCGCACGTCGTCGCGGCCGATCTGACGCAAGCGGACGGCATCGAACGGCTGGCGCAGGCGCTGGTGGCCGCAGGTCTCGAACCGGCTTATCTCGTCAACAATGCCGGCTTCGGCCTGGTCGGCGACGCCGCCGTCATCGACCGCGCCGAACAGCTCAGGATGATCGACCTCAACAACCGCGCGCTGACCGACCTCACGCTACGCTTCATCGGCAGCGTCACGCGGCGCAGAGGCGGCATCCTCAATGTCGCTTCGATCGCGGCGTTCCTGCCCGGCCCGGGCATGGCCGTCTATCACGCCTCGAAAGCCTATGTGCTTTCGCTGAGCGAGGCGTTGCACGAGGAGTTGAAGGACGACGGCGTCCGCGTCTGCGCGCTGTGTCCGGGCCCGTCGCCGGCGACCGGATTCTTCCGCCGCGCCGGGCTGCCGGCCGGCTATTTCCCCGCGGCGCTGATGCGCGACGCGGCCAGCATCGCGCGCGCCGGGTATGACGGCTTCATGGGCGGGCACCGCGTCGTCGTGCCGGGCAAGCCGAACCGCATCGTCACGCTGCTGCCGCGGCTGCTGCCGCGCGGACTGATCCGGGCGGCGGGCGACTGGCGCTGGCGGCGCAAGCGGCGGGCGCTTATGTGAATAACGTGGGGCCGCGGCCCTATCCCCCGAGCGGCCAGGCCATTAGGATGCCGCCCGCAGAAGGACACCGAGACCGATGGCCGAGACCTCCAACACCGACATCAAAAAACTGACGTTCGAGCGCGCCATCGAAGAACTCGAATCGATTGTGAAACGCCTCGAGGAAGGCAAGGTGCCGCTCGAGGAGTCGGTGGCGATCTACGAGCGCGGCGAAGGCCTGAAGTCCCGCTGCGAGGAACTGCTGCGCCAGGCCGAGGCCCGGGTCGAAAAGATCACCCTCGATGCCTCCGGCAAACCGGCCGGAACCACGCCCCTCGACGTCGATTAGCCCCGGCAAGCCTTCTGGCCCGGCAAGCCTTCTGGCCCAGCAAGTCTGCGGGTCGGCCGCCCGGGGCCGCGAATTGCCCCGCCCGGTCAAACTGGTGTAAGCCATAAAAACGGCACCGGAACGCCGTACCGGGGCTGAAATACGTCATTGCGACGACCGGAGTTCCTTTTGTCCGAGCTTTCGAAGACCCCGCTGCTCGACCGCGTGCATATCCCGGCCGATTTGCGGAATTTCTCCACCGAGCAGCTCAAACAGCTCGCGGATGAACTGCGCACGGACACCATCGACGCGGTGGCCAAGACCGGCGGCCATCTCGGCGCCGGCCTCGGCGTCGTCGAACTCACCGTCGCCATCCACGCCGTTTTCGACACCCCGGCCGACCGCCTGATCTGGGACGTCGGCCACCAGGCCTATCCGCACAAGATCCTCACCGGGCGGCGCGACCGCATTCGCACCCTCAGGCAGGCCGGCGGTCTGTCCGGCTTCACCAAGCGCGCCGAGAGCGAATACGACCCGTTCGGCGCCGCGCATTCCTCGACCTCGATTTCCGCCGGCCTCGGCATGGCCGTGGCGCGCGACCTCAAGGGCGACAAGAACAACGTCATCTGCGTCATCGGAGACGGCGCGATGTCGGCGGGCATGGCCTATGAAGCCATGAACAATGCCGGCGCGCGCAACGAGCGCCTGATCGTCATTCTCAACGACAACGACATGTCGATCGCGCCGCCGGTCGGCGCCATGTCGGCCTATCTCGCGCGCCTCGGCTCCGGCGCGACCTATCTGAAGCTGCGCGACGTCGGCAAACAGCTCACCAAGCATCTGCCGAAGAGCTGGGACCGCGCCATCACCCGCGCCGTCGAGCACGCGCGCGGCTACGTCACCGGCGGCACCCTGTTCGAGGAACTCGGTTTCTATTATTGCGGCCCGATCGACGGCCATAACCTCGATCACCTGCTGCCGATCCTGCGCAACGTGCGCGATGCCGAGATCGGCCCGATCCTCGTCCATGTCGTGACGCAGAAGGGCAAGGGCTACGCGCCGGCCGAGACCTCGGCCGACAAGTATCATGGCGTGGTCAAGTTCGATGTCGCCACCGGCGCGCAGGCAAAGTCGAAGGGCGGCGCGCCGCAATACACCAGGGTGTTCGCCGACGCGCTGATCAAGCAGGCGCGCAAGGACGATCGCATCCTCGCCATCACCGCGGCGATGCCGTCCGGCACCGGGCTCGACCTGTTCGAGAAGGAATTTCCGAACCGCTGCTTCGATGTCGGCATCGCCGAACAGCATGCGGTGACCTTCGCCGCGGGCCTCGCGACCGAGGGCTTCAAGCCGTTCTGCGCGATCTACTCGACCTTCCTGCAGCGCGGTTACGACCAGGTGGTGCATGACGTCGCCATCCAGAGCCTGCCGGTGCGCTTTGCCATCGACCGCGCCGGTCTGGTCGGCGCCGACGGCCCGACGCATGCCGGCTCGTTCGATGTCGCCTATCTCGGCTGCCTGCCGAACTTCGTGCTGATGGCGGCGGCGGACGAAGCCGAACTCACCAACATGGTGGCGACCTGCGCGGCGATCGACGACCGGCCGTCCGCGGTGCGCTATCCGCGCGGCGAAGGCACCGGTGCGGTCATCCAGGCCGAAGGCGTGCCGCTCGAAATCGGCAAGGGCCGCGTACTGCGCGAGGGTCACAAGGTCGCGCTGCTGTCCTACGGCACCCGGCTCGCCGAAGCGCTCAAGGCCGCCGACGAACTCGGCGCGCACGGCCTCTCCACCACGGTCGCCGATGCGCGCTTTGCCAAGCCGCTCGATCTCGATCTGGTGCTCAGGCTGGCGCGCGAGCACGAAGTGCTGGTGACGATCGAGGAAGGCTCGGTCGGCGGCTTCGGCTCCTTCGTCATGCAGGCTCTGGCCGACCACGGCGTGTTCGACGCCGGCCTCAAATTCCGCGCCATGGTGCTGCCCGACGCCTTCATCGATCAGGACACGCCGGCCGCGATGTATGCGGCCGCCGGACTCGACGCCAAGGGCATCGTCGCCAAAGTGTTCGAGGCGCTCGGCAAGGACGTCGCCGCCGAGACGGTGAAGCTGGCGTAACGCCGGCGCCATGCCCGCCAAAACCCGCATCGACCGCCTGCTCGTCGAGCGCGGGCTGTTCGACAGCCGCGCCAAGGCGCAGGCGGCGATCGAAGCGGGCCTGGTGAAGGTCAACGGCAAGACGATAGCCAAAGCATCCGAGGACGTCGCCGCCGACGCTGCCATCGAAGCGACGCCGGCGCATCCTTATGTCTCGCGCGGCGCGCTCAAGCTCGTCGCCGCGCTCGATCATTTCAAGTTCGACCCCAAGGACCGCATCTGCCTCGATGTCGGCGCCTCGACCGGCGGCTTCACGCAGGTGCTGCTCGAACGCGGCGCAAAGCGCGTCTACGCCGTCGACGTCGCACCGCGCAATTGCACGCGAGCCTGCGCAACGATGCGCGTATCGTCTCGCTCGAACAAACCGACATCCGCAAGCTCGGCGCCGCGCTCGATCCCAAACCCGATCTGATCGTCTGCGACGTCAGCTTCATCTCGCTCAAGCAGGTGTTGCCGCCGGCGCTGGCGTTCGCCGCGAAACCGGCGCAACTCGTCGCGCTGATCAAGCCGCAATTCGAGGCCGGCCGCGCGCAGCTCAAGAAAGGCATCGTGCGCGACGAGACGGTGCGCAAAGCCGTGTGCGACGACATCGCGACACTCGCCACCTCGCTCGGCGGCCGGGTGCTCGGGATCATCCCCTCGCCCATCGAAGGCGGCGATGGCAATGTCGAATATCTCATCGGCGCCGAGGTTTCATAACCGGCGGCGATGCCTGCCATCGCTTTGCTTCATCATTCTGTGGCGTCACCGCCACGCAACACGTTCAAATCGCGCCTGCGACAACCCGTGGCCTTTCTTGCGCCACATCGGGCACGTTACTGCCGCGCCATGACGGCAGAACCATTAAACAATGCCGCCGGCCTCGAGGCGCCGGCGGGCGGTCGCCTTTGGCGCGATGAAATGCGCGCAACGGTGAAGCTCGCCTTGCCCATCGCGCTGACGCAGCTCGGCCAGGTGGCGATGATGACGAGCGACCTCATTCTCATCGGCCGGCTCGGCGATGTTGCCATCGCCGGCGCCGCGCTGGCGCACATCATCCTGTTCGTCTGCTTCGTGCTCGGCATGGGCCTGATGTCGGCGGTGTCGCCGCTGGCGGCGCAGGCTTACGGCGCGCGCGAACCGCGCATGGTGCGCCGCGCGCTGCGCGTCGGCTTATGGGCCGCGGTGATGATCGGCGCGCCTTTGACCGTGGCGATGTTGGGCGGCGAAACCCTGCTGCGCGCGCTCGGCCAGGACGAAACCGCGGCGCGCCTCGCCGGCCAGTATCTGATGGGCCTGAGCTGGTGCCTGGTGCCGGGCTGGTGGTTCATCGCCCTGCGCGGCTTCATGGGCGCGGTGAACCGTCCCGAGCCGGCTTTATGGATCATGCTCGCCGCGGTCCCGGCCAATCTGCTGCTCGCCTACGTGTTGATCTTCGGCGAATTCGGCATGCCGCAGCTCGGCATGATCGGCGCCGGCATCGCCACGACCATCGTCAATCTCGGTATGTGCGCCGCCTGCCTGTGGGTCTGCTACACGCAGCGGCCCTTCCGCAAATTCCAGGTGCTCGGCAGGTTCTGGCGCATGGATTGGGCCTTGACCGGCAAGCTGTTCATCATCGGCCTGCCGATTGCGGGAGCGTTCCTGCTCGAATACGGGCTGTTCGCCATCGCCGCGATCCTGATGGGCTGGATCGGCACAACGGCGCTGGCCGCGCACCAGATCGCGCTGCAAATTGCCTCGATCCTGTTCATGGCGCCGTTCGGCATTTCGATGGCGGCGACCGTGCGCGTCGGTCATGCCGTCGGCCGGCGCGACCCGGCGGGCACGCGGCGCGCCGGCTTTTCGGCGATCGCGCTCGGCGCCGCCTTCATGGCGGCGATGGTGGTGCTGATCCTGGCGACGCGCCATGTCATCCCGCTCGCCTTCCTCGATGCGAACGGCGCCGACGCCAGCGCGACTTTGGCGCTGGCGTCGACGCTGCTTGCCGCCGGCTCGACCTTCTTCATCGCAGACGGCGTTCAGACCATCGCGGCCGGCGCGCTGCGCGGTCTCAACGATACGCGCGTGCCGCTGCTGTTCGCGGCGCTGAGCTTCTGGGGCGTCGGCTTCGGCACTTCGTATGGGCTTGCCTTCGCCGCGAACCTCGAGGCGGTCGGTATCTGGATCGGTTTCACCGTGGGGCTCGGGATTTACGCGCTCCTGCTGGTCTGGCGGTTCAACGCCCTGACCCGGCACGGCTACCTCCCGGACCTGCCGGGGCACGCGCACGCCTGATCGCCCCTTTCAGGCGAGGGATAAGCAAGCTAAGTCCCTCTCCATGACGGAACAGCTCACCATCTCGCGCATCGGCCATCGCGGCGACGGCATCGCCGAAACGCCGGCCGGCGCTGTCTATGTGCCCTACACGCTGCCGGGCGAGACGGTGACGGTCGAGCCGGTCGCCGGCCATCCGGATCGGCGCACGCTGCTGCATGTGGACACGCCGAGCCCGCAGCGCATCGTGCCGGTGTGCAAGCATTTCGGAGTCTGCGGCGGCTGCGCCGTGCAGCACTGGGCCTTCGCCG
Organism: Pseudolabrys sp. Root1462; assembly: GCF_001426945.1. Classification (GTDB taxonomy): domain Bacteria; phylum Pseudomonadota; class Alphaproteobacteria; order Rhizobiales; family Xanthobacteraceae; genus Pseudolabrys. Next base: position 2,795,592 of record NZ_LMFS01000001.1, read on the forward strand.
ACTATCTGACGTGGAAGCAGTCGCTGGTGGTCAAGGCGCTGTCCCACGCCGGCATCGAAGCGCCGGTCGAGGCGATCATCGACGCCCATGGCAAAGGTCGCCGCCGCGCCGTTCTTCATGGGCGGCGGCCGAGCGCCAATCTGTTGCAGGTCGGCTTTGCCGCGCCGCGCGCCCATCACATCGTCGCCATCGACGAATGCCCGATCCTGGCGCCAAGCCTCGACGGCTGCATTCCTGCCGCGTGGGCGATTGCTGAAGTGCTCAGGACCACCGGCAAGCCGCTCGACATTCATTTCACCGCCAGCGACCGCGGCCTCGATGTCGATGTCCGCGGCACAGGTCCGCTACCGCCGGCGCGTCTTACCGAGCTCGCGCGCCTCGCCGACAAGCACAACCTTGCCCGCATCACCCGCCATGGCGAACTGGCACTGCAACGCACCGAGCCGACATTGAAGATCGGCCGGGCCGACGTGCCGCTGCCGTCCGGTGCATTTCTACAAGCAACCGCCGAGGGCGAGGCCGCCCTCGCCCGCCTGGTGCAAGGTCATGCCGGCAAGGCCAAACGAGTTGTCGATCTGTTCAGCGGCATCGGCACCTTCACGCTGCGGCTAGCCGAGACGGCCCGTGTCGCCGCCGTCGACAGCGAGGCGAACGCGATCAAGGCGCTGGAGCGCGGGGTCAAGAGCACGCCGGGTCTCAAGTCCGTCGAGGCGAGAACGCGCGACCTTTTCCGCAATCCGATGGTGGCGATGGAGATGAAGGGCTTCGACGCCGTGGTGTTCGATCCGCCGCGTCAGGGCGCCGAGCGCCAGGCGCAGGAGCTGGCGGCAAGCAAGGTGCCGATGGTCATCGGCGTGTCGTGCGATGCGTCGACCTTCGCCCGCGATGCCCGCATTCTCATCGACGGTGGCTACAAACTCACGAGCGTCACGCCGGTCGATCAGTTCCGCTATTCGCACCATGTGGAGATCGTGGGACGGTTTGAGCGGTGAGCTTTCTTTCACCTCTCCCGCATACGGGGAGACGGAAGATCACCTGAAATCCATGCCGCCGCCCCAGCGATCCTGCCACATCTTCTCGCCGATGGTGCAGGAGACGCGCGGCTTGTCGCCGCTCGCCGGGATCACCCGCGGCTCCGGCTGACGCCCGGCAACCTCGAGGATCAGTTTGGTGCGTGTCGCTTCGACAAACTTCTCACGCTCCTTGATCGGCACGACGAAGGCGCCAGGACCGCCGATCACGCAATCCTCGTAGTAGATGTCGAGTTGCTCAATATCGAGCGTCGCGAAATTGGACCGCTTGAGCATGATCGGCAGGCCGTTGATGGTAATGCCCGCGTTGACGACTTCGTCGCGCACCGGTGCGACGAAGTCGCCGGAATTGTTGGCACCGTCGCCGGAGACGTCGATGACGCGGCGCACACCGCGATAGCCGCTATTGTCGAACAAGGGCCGGGCGAATTTCAGTGCGCCCGAGATCGAGGTTCGCGACGCTCGCCGATAGGGCGCACGCATGATTTCGGTGGCAACGGCGTCTGCCGCTTCCGGGCTGTCGATCAGTCGCCACGGCATGATGACGCGCTGGTCGTTGGCGCCGGCCCATTCGACATAAGTAATGGCGATTTTGCCGTGCCCGCCTTCGCGCAAGGCGGTGAGGAAGTCACGCGACGTCAACGCCTGGGCGTAGCCTTCGCGCTGCAGAGCCTGCTCATCGGGATCCATCGAATAGGAAACGTCGACCGCGAGCACCAGTTCGACATCGACCGGAACGGCGTTCGCGCTGGTATCGGCGAAGCGGGCGTGTGGTGCAGCCAGCGCAGCGATGGCGAAGGCAAGGCTCAATCCGCCCGCCACAGCACCATAAAGACGAGACCGCCTCATGCCGCCCTCCTGCGTCAACGCACAGGGCTTCATGGTGCCATGACGCGGCGGCCGATAAAAGGCCGCCCGCGCATATCTCCTGTCAGCTTTCCAGCACCTCGGTTCCGGCGATCTCGATGCCGAAGCCGCCGAGACCGACATACGTGCGGTGGCTCGACGACAGCAGCCTGATCGAGGAAATGCCGAGATCCTTGAGGATCTGCGCGCCGAGGCCGACGTCGCGCCACTGCTGCGAGCGAGCGGTGTCCGTCTCGGTGGCGCCTTCCTGCGGAATTTCGGTGACCGGCACGCCGGCGGTGCCGTCGCGCAGATAGACGATGACGCCGCGTCCCGCGCCCTTGAACAGCTTGAGCGCGGCGCGGATCGACTTCGCGCCGCCGAACACGTCGCCGATCACGTCGGCGCGGTGCAACCGCGCCGGAACGTCCTTGCCATCGCCGATGTCGCCATAGACGAAGGCCATGTGATGGACGCGGTCGAACGGTGTGACATAGGCGTAGCCCTGCATCGCGCCGATATCGGACGTCAGCGAGAATTCGCCGACGCGCGTCACCAGCTTTTCGCGGGCCTGGCGATAGGCGATGAGATCGGCGACCGAGATCTGGACGAGCTTGTGCTTCTCGGCAAAGGCCGCAACCTGCGGGCCGCGCATCACAGTGCCGTCGTCGTTCATCAATTCCGACAGCACGCCGACCGCCGGCAGACCGGCGAGCTTGCACAGATCGGTGCAGGCCTCGGTGTGTCCGGTGCGCATCAGCACACCGCCCTCGCGCGCGATCAGCGGAAACACGTGGCCCGGGCGGGCGAAATCCGCAGCGCCCATATTGTCATTGGCGAGCGCGCGGACGGTGTTGGTGCGTTCCTCAGCCGAGATGCCGGTGGTGAGCCCGTGCTTGACGTCGACGGTCACGGTGAAGGCAGTACCGAGCGGCGCGTCGTTCTTCGCCACCATCGGTTCGAGGTGCAGGCGCCGCGCATCTGCCGCGGTGATCGTGGCGCAAACGATGCCGGAGGTGTGGCGGATGATGAAGGCCATCTTCTCCGGCGTGCACAGCGAGGCGGCGACGAACAGATCGCCCTCGTTCTCGCGATCATCGTCGTCGGTGACGACGACGATCTCGCCCTTGGCGAACGCCTTGATCGCCGCTTCGACTTTGCTGTGGGTGTTTGACACTAGAAACTCCGTCTTCTCATCCTTCGAGACGCGCGCCTCGCGGCGCGCTCCTCAGGACGAGGGCACTGCCCTGCTCCGCCCTCATGGTGAGGAGCATCGCGTAGGCGATGCGTCTCGAACCATAGGGCGGTCCCATTCCTCATTTCTTCTCGAACGGCCAGGGCTTGCTCTCGCCGACCTGTCCGCGATGCATCAGATAGTGATCGGCGATCACGCACGCCACCATGGCTTCGCCGATCGGCACCGCGCGGATGCCGACGCAGGGGTCGTGGCGGCCCTTGGTGAATAACTCGGTGTTGGCGCCGTAGCGATCGACCGTCTTGCGCGGCGTCAGGATCGACGAGGTCGGCTTGACCGCGAAGCGCGCGACGATCGCCTGCCCGCTCGATATGCCGCCGAGGATGCCGCCGGCATGGTTCGACAGGAACAGCGGCTTGCCGTCGTTGCCCATGCGCATCTCGTCGGCATTGTCCTCGCCCGACAATTCCGCCGCGGCAAAGCCGTCGCCGATCTCGACGCCCTTGACGGCGTTGATGCCCATCAGCGCGCCGGCAATGTCGCCATCGAGCTTGGCGTAGACCGGCGCGCCTAGCCCCGCCGGCACGCCTTCGGCGACGACTTCGATCACCGCGCCGATCGACGAGCCGGACTTGCGCACGCCATCGAGATACTCTTCGTAAAACTTCGCCTGCACCGGGTCGGGGCAGAAGAACGGATTGTTGTCGACCTCGGCCCAGTCCCAGCGCGAACGATCGATCTTGTGCGGGCCCATCTGCACCAGCGCGCCGCGCACCAACAGATCTGGCACGACCTTGCGCGCGATCGCACCAGCCGCGACCCGCGCCGCGGTCTCACGCGCCGACGAGCGGCCGCCGCCGCGGTAGTCGTTGATGCCGTACTTCACATCATAGGTGAAGCCGGCATGACCAGGACGATACTTGTCCTTGATCTCGGAATAGTCCTTCGAGCGCTGATCGACATTCTCGATCATGAGCATGATCGGCGTGCCGGTCGTCACCTGCTGTCCGGTCGGCTCGTCGGTGAAGACGCCGGACAGGATCTTCACGGCGTCCGGTTCCTGACGCTGCGTGGTGAAGCGCGACTGGCCCGGGCGACGCTTGTCGAGGAAGGCCTGGATCTCCTCGGCCGTGATCGGGATGCGCGGCGGGCAGCCATCGACCACGCAACCGATCGCCGCTCCGTGGCTTTCGCCGAAGCTGGTGAACCGAAACAGATGGCCGAAGGTGTTGAAGGACATGGGCTTTCGAATAACCGGGAGTGCCGCCGTTATCGAAGTTAGGTAGCCCGAGCCCTACCCGCCGTCAAATTGCTCCAGGGTCAGGCGTAACGCGCCAGTTCGCTGCCGCGAAACACGTAGACTTCACCCTGGACGATATCGACCAGCGGCGCCACCGCCGGCTTGGCCACGCCGAGGCAGGTCATCAGGCCGCGGCAGGTGCCGCCATGCGCCGTCGCCACGACGTCACCGGTCAGCCCGTCGTACCAGCGCTTCATCCGCGCCTCGACCATCCGGTAGCTCTCGCCATTCGGCGGCACGAAGTGATACTTGTCGTGTTCGCGCTGCGCGATGCGGACCGGATCGTTCTGGTGCAGAAGCGCGATGGTCGATCCCTCCCAGTCGCCGAAGGACAGCTCGATCAACTGCGCGTCGCGCCGGAAGCCGTCGCGCGGCAGGCCGAGACCCTCGCGCACCAGCTCCATCGTTTCGCTGGCGCGCACCAAGGGACTCGAAACGTAATCGATGGAAGACGGATCGCGGCCTTCCTTGACGAACAGGTCGCGCAGCACCTGGCCGCAGTGCCGCGCCTGCCGGCGGCCGTTGTCGTTGAGCGGAATGTCGCGATGGCCCTGCAGCCGGCCGGCCACGTTCCAGTCGGTCTCGCCGTGACGGATGTAATAGACAGTCTTCATTTCAAGCGGCGCATGATCCTGTTCGAAAACCGGTAGCCACTTTTCGGGATCATGCGCCTATTTTACGGGGAAGTCGGGCGCGTCCGGATGCTTGATGCCGACGACGTGATAGCCGGCATCGACGTGCTGGATTTCGCCGGTGACGCCGCTCGACAGGTCGGACAGGAAGAACACGCCGGCCTTGCCGACATCCTCCAGCGTGACGTTGCGGCGCAGCGGCGTGTTGTACTCGTTCCACTTCAGGATGTAGCGGAAGTCGCCGATGCCGGACGCCGCCAGCGTCTTGATCGGGCCCGCCGAGATGGCGTTGACGCGGATGTTCTTCACGCCGAGATCGGCCGCCATGTAGCGTACCGAGGATTCCAGCGCCGCCTTGGCCAGACCCATGACGTTGTAATGCGGCATCCACTTCTCGGCGCCGTAATAGGTCAGCGTCAGCATCGAGCCGCCATTCTTCATCAGCTTCTCGGCGCGCTGCGCGATGGCGGTGAAGGAATAGCAGGAGACCAGCATGGTCTTGGTGAAGTTGTCTTCGGTCGTATCGACGTATCGGCCGTCGAGCTGGTCCTTGTCGGAATAGGCGATGGCGTGCAGGACGAAATCGAGCGAGCCCCAGGCCTGCTCGACCTGGGCGAAGACGGCGTCCAGGGAGGCGGGATCGGTGACGTCGCAGTGGCCGACGACCAGGCCATCGACCTCCTCGGCGAGGGGCTCGACGCGCTTCTTCAGGGCATCGCCCTGATAGGTAAAGGCGAGATCGGCGCCGTGGTCGCGACAGGCCCGGGCGATGCCCCAGGCGATCGAGCGGTTGTTCGCCACTCCCATGATCAGCCCGCGTTTGCCACGCATCAGGCCAGAGACTTCAGCCATTTCCGTCCTCACTTGCCCGGCAACCGCCGGAAGCCCCCGTATGGCATAGGGTTCTAGGTCCATCAAGCAAACCGGGGCGCCGCAGGGCCCATGGTGTGAATTCAATTCAGCTCATGGAATATGTCTGATCTTGCGGGGTTTTTTGTCACAATGGGCGCGACTCACAGGGCGGCGACCGCAGGAGACCATGGTGCCGACGTTCCGGCAGGAGGTTGAGACAACTATTCCGGCGCTGCGCCGTTTCGCGCGGGCGCTGACTCGCGACGCCGAGACGGCGGACGACCTGGTCCAGGACACGCTGGTGCGGGCGCTCCGCTCGGAACACCTGTTCCACGGCGGCGACCTGCGAACCTGGATGTACACGATCCTGGCCAACCTGAACCGCAACCGCCTGCGCTCGCTGGCGCGGCGGCCGGTGCTGGTCCCGATTGACGAAAACGATGCCGCCGCGCTTGGCGGATCGGACAATGGCGGCCGCGACATCGAACGGGGCCTGGCGACCCTGGTCGACGAGCAACGCGATGCCCTGCTCCTCGTCGCGCTCGAAGGGCTGAGCTATCGCGAGGTCGCGGAAATTCAGGGCGTACCGATCGGCACCGTGATGTCGCGCCTCGCCCGTGCACGCCATCAACTCAAGACTTTTCTCGAAGGCGGGCGCCCGGCGCTGCGCCGCGTGAAATAGGAAGACGAAGCGATGACCGAACGTGACAGACCCGTGACCGAGGATGAATTGCACGCCTATGTCGACGGCGAATTGCCGGACGACCGCAAGGATGCGATGGCCGCTTGGCTGGAAACTCACCCGGACGACGCCGGCATGGTCGCTGCCTGGCGCGCGCAGGCCGACAGCATCCGGAGCCGCTATGGCGCGGTAGCGCATGAGCCGGTGCCCGAACGCCTGCAGATCGACCGCATCATCGCGGACGCCCAGCCGCGCGGCCGGCGATTCATGGCGATGGCGGCGGCGGCGGTTTTTGTTGCCTTCGTGGCCGGTGGCGGCGCTGGCTGGATCGCCCATGGCGCTACTGTGACGAAGCCGTCCGGCTTTGACGCCATCACGGCCGATGCGCTCGACGCCTATCGGCTGTACGTGGTCGAGGTCCGCCATCCGGTCGAAGTGCCGGGCTCGGAGCAGGCGCATCTGCGGCAGTGGCTGTCGAAGCGCGTCGGCTACGAACTGAGCATTCCCGATCTGTCGGCGCTCGGCCTCAAGCTGGTCGGCGGCCGGCTATTGCCCGGGCCCACCGGCGATGCGGCCGCGTTCTACATGTACGAAGGAACGTCCGGCGAGCGTTACACGATCTACTGCGCCAAGGCGACGCAGACGCAAACAGCGTTGCGCTTCAAGGGCGGTGAGCGCGATGCGGCGATCGCCTGGGTCGATAACAAGGTCGGCTATGTTGTCAGCGGCCCGTCCGACCGCGACAAGCTCGAGACCGTGGCGAAAAATGTCTACGATCAGGTGGACAAAGGTACGGCGAAGAAGGGCTAGCTATAAATCCGGGCGGAATGACTAGCCCAAATCTTTCCGCGGATCGTACGGCGTTTCATCGCGCAGCTTCTCGATCTCGTTTTTGAGCTCGTCGCTGATGCTGTCCGGCAGCATCACGCGCACGGTGGCGAGCAGGTCACCATGGGTCTTGCTGCCCTTGGCTTTGAGACCTTTGCCCTTGAGACGAAAAGTGCGGCCCGAATTCGTACCCGCGGGGATCGCCAGTTCGACCGCGCCATCGAGCGTCGGCACGCGAACCTTGCCGCCAAGCACCGCCTCATAAAGCGTGATCGGCAGTTCAAGGCGCAGGTCATCGCCGTCGGTTTTGAACAGTGGGTGCGCGGCAATGTTGATGGTGATGATGGCGTCGCCGTTGCGGCCAAGGGGCCCCGCATAGCCCTGCCCCTTCAGCCTGATCTGCTGACCGCTGGCAATGCCGGCGGGAATCTTGACCTCGACCTCTTTGCCGGTCGGCAGGCTGACACGCCTCGTCGCGCCCTTGGCGGCGTCGGCGAGCGAAATGGTGAGCGAGGCCGCCAGATCCTGTCCGGTCGCCTGTGAGCCGAAATCCTCCGGCTCGAACTCCGCTGAATGGCCACGGCCGCCGGCGCCCGGCTGTGCCCGCCCGCCGAACATGCCGCGCAGCAGATCCTCGAAGCCAGAACCGCCAGAACCGCCCGCGCGGCGCTGAAAGCCGTCGGGCCCGAACGAGAAACTTTCAAAGCCGCCGCCCTGCCCGAAGCCGCCCGCGCCTGGGTGAAAACCACCACCCGGCTGCCCGGAGAACCCCTGAAAGCGCGGCTTGCCTTCGGCGTCGATCTCGCCGCGGTCGAACGCCTTGCGCTTCTCGTCGTCGCCGACGATCTCGTAGGCCGCATTCAACTCGGCAAAGCGCGAGGCCGCCTTGGCGTCGTCCTTGTTGGCGTCGGGATGGTGCTTTTTCGCAAGCTTGCGGAATGCGGATTTGATCTCCGCCTCGCTCGCAGACTTGGACACCCCCAGAACGGTGTAGGGGTCACGCATCCTTGCTAACTCCGTAAAACCTTGGAATTGCCCCTGTCCGGCAGCCGATTGCCGCCGAATCGATCTTTAATGTGGGGTTCCGAGACCGTGGATTCAACGGAGTTACCGGCAATCTCGGGCGGCAATCCGCCACTACGACTGCTTCCAGGGCTTCATCGACCGAACTTCCCAGCCGCCGGCGCGCGGCTTGCAGGCGGCCCCTTGGAGCCAGGCCTCGGAACTGCCGTTGACGTAGCTCGCCAGGAAGTCGTGGCAGGTCTGATCACCGTCGGCATAGGCCTGCGAGATCGGGGTTACCGTACCGCGCGCGCCGGTCGCCGGGTTTTCCCAGGGCAGGCTCGAGTCCTTGCTACCGCGCGCCAGCACCTCTTTGACCGCGGCGCGGGCGAAAGCCAGATCGCCGGCTGGCGGCAGTTGATCGCCACCCTTCGCCCCGGGCGGTGGCGTGATCGAGCCGGTCTGATCGTTGGAACCGAACATCGAGTCGAACTGCGACGACAGGCTGCAGCCGCCGGCACCCAGCGCCAGGACCAGCGCGGATACCGCGACGAGCGGACGCCATAGGCGCGCGGCCGTGGTTCCCCTATATAAGGCACCACAGCCCGCAAGGGCCTTTCCGCTGGCCAGATGACGGGCCTGCCGACCGGTCACGTGAGACTCCCCGATGTCCGACACGACGCCAATTGAGCGCACAGTAAAGTTAATGAGTGGTGATTTTACGGAAGCCGACCAGCCGATGCGACTTTTCTCCGCCTGGCTCGAGGACGCAACGAAATCGGAACCGCGCGATCCCACGGCCATGACGCTGGCCACCGTCGATGCGGACGGCATGCCGGACGCGCGCATGGTGCTGCTCAAGAGCGCCGACGAGCACGGCTTCGTCTTCTTCACGAATACCGAGAGCCAGAAGGGTCAGGAACTCGCCGGCAGTCCGAAGGCAGCATTGGTCTTCCACTGGAAGTCGCTCAACCGGCAGATCCGTGTTCGGGGCGTCGTCGAGCGCGTGACCGACGCCGAGGCTGACGCCTATTTCGCCACGCGGCCGAAACAGGCGCAGATCGGCGCCTGGGCCTCGCAGCAGTCGCGGCCACTCGAGAGCCGCCTCGCCTTCGAGAAAGCTGTCGCGATCAATGCCGCAAAGTACGCGCTCGGCAATGTGCCGCGCCCGCCCTACTGGTCCGGATACCGCATCATACCGTCGTCGATCGAGTTCTGGCACGATCGCCCGTTCCGCCTGCACGACCGCATCGTGTTCAAGCGCGAGAATCCGGGCGCGGGCTGGAGCAAGACGCGGCTCTATCCGTGATACGATGCGCCAGCCAACGACTTTCGATCCATTGCCCTGAGGCGCTCGTCTAACGGACGGCCCTCGAAGGGCGACGGACCCTGAAGATTAGATCATTGGCCCTTCATTCCTTCGAGGCGCGCGCTCTTGGCGCCCGTAACTCAGGATGGCGAGCCCGGAGACTGAACGAATGCCCAACAGCCAAACCAATCAGCCGCGCCGCACTTTGCTCCTTACCGGCGCCAGCCGCGGCATCGGCCATGCCACGGTGAAACGATTTTCCGCCGCCGGCTGGCGCGTCATCACCTGCTCGCGGCATCCGTTCCCGGAAAATTGCCCGTGGGACGCCGGCCCCGAAGATCACATCCAGGTCGATCTCGCCAACGAGGAAAACACCTTCGATGCCATCGAGGAGATCAAGCGCCGACTCGAAGGCCACGAGTTGCATGCGCTGGTCAACAACGCAGCGATCTCGCCGAAAGCCGAGGCCGGCAAACGCCTCGGCTCACTCGACACAACGCTCGATGTCTGGAAGCAGGTATTCCGCGTCAACTTTTTCGCGCCGATCATGCTCGCGCGCGGTCTGGTCAACGAGCTCAAGGAAGCGAAGGGCTCGGTCGTGAACGTGACGTCGATTGCGGGTTCGCGGGTGCATCCGTTTGCCGGCGCTGCCTACGCCACCTCGAAAGCGGCGCTGGCATCGTTGACGCGGGAAATGGCGTCCGACTTCGGCCGCCTTGGCATTCGGGTCAACGCGATCGCACCGGGCGAAATCGATACGGCGATTCTGTCGCCGGGCACCGACAAGATCGTCGAGCAGATCCCGATGCAGCGGCTCGGCACGCCCGACGAAGTGGCGAAGATCATTTATGTGCTGTGCACCGAGACCAGTTCTTACGTCAACGGCGCCGAGATTCACATCAATGGCGGCCAGCACGTCTAGACAAAGACGTGCTTAAAGCGACCGGCCTCGATGGAGGCAAAGCCGCGCTATTTGAATAAAGATGTCTCTTTGCGCATCGTCGGCGCGTCGAACGGGCCGGGATGGCTGCCGCCCGGTCCGCTGCGCGGCCCGACGAACTTCAACTCGTGCGTTTCGCCGCACGGGCACTTGAACTGCAACGGCGCCCGAAGCGGATTGATCATGTCCTCGTAGGCAATGCGGCTGATGACCGTGATGCCGGTGTCGGGACAGGTGATGACGATACGCGGCTTCCTGTTTTGCATGCGCAGAGAACGTCGCCGCCCGGCTTCGGGTTCCGGGCCGGAAACCGAAAATCCCCAGGTGAAGCGTCGGGACGCCAACAGCCAGTCGTTTGAGTTGGAAAATGCCACCGTTCCGGACAGGCCGGCCACTGCCTTGTCGCAGCCGATTCGATATTGGATTGCCCTTGGCGCTCCCGCACCACCGCCTAGAGCCACTTCTTCCATTTGAAGAACAGGATCGGCCCGATCGCCGCCGCCAGCATGAGGACCAGCGCGAGCGGATAGCCGAAGTCAAAATCGAGCTCCGGCATGTGCTTGAAATTCATCCCGTAGATCGAGGCCACCAAGGTCGGCGGCATGAAGATCACCGCCGCGATCGAGAAGATCTTGATGATGTCGTTCTGCTGGATCGAGACGATGCCGAGCAGCGCGTCGAGCAGGAAGGTGATCTTGCCGGCCAGATACGTGGCGTGATCGGACAGCGAAATGACGTCGCGCTGCATCGACGTCAGTTGCAGCTTCGAATCCTTCGGCCACTTCATCGCCTCGGCTTCGTTGGCGAGGAACGACAAAAGGCGGCCGACCGAGACCTGCGATTCACGCACTTTCGAGGTGAGGTCGCCCTTGCGGCCGAGCGTCTTCATGACGTCGTTGTAGGACGGCGGCCCGGCGCCCTCTTCGGGCTCAAAGATCATGTGCGAGACGCCATCGACCTCGGCGGCGATGCGCTCGAGAATATCGGCGGAACGGTCGACGACGGCGTCGAGCAGGTCCATCAGCACGATGTCACCCGTCACCTTCGGTCCGCAGAAACGGCCGAGCTTGTTTTCGACGATGGCGAAAGGCCGCGGCGCATCGTAGCGCACGGTGCAAAGGGTGTGGTTCGACAGGATGAAGGTAACCGCGGTGGTCTTCGGCGTCGCCGTATCCGATTGGCACATCAAGGTCGCGGTCATGTAGCGCGCGCCGTTCTCCATGTAGAGACGGCTGGAGACCTCGATCTCCTGCATTTCCTCGCGCGTCGGGACTGCGATGCCGAGGATGTGCTCGACCAGTTTGTCTTCATGAACGGTCGGATTGACCAGATCGATCCAGACCGGAGGTTCGGCCAGTTCGGCGCCGTGTTCGACCTGCACCCGCTCGAGCATGGTGCCACGCTGGACGAAGATCGAGAGCATCCGTCACCTTGCCGCTGACCGCCGCGTCATGCGGCCCTTCGCGCCGCACGCCTTCATGGCCAGATCGCGGCGCCGCGCGCAAGTCGGAAATGACGGCGGCCGCACGCGCGACTATGCCCGCGCACATCGGTCGCGCGCGGCGCTCATGGTCCGTGGCATCGGGAATGACGGCGGCCCTGGCGATCACACGCGGGGCCGCGAACTTATCGAAGCGTCAGCGCACTCAGTCGCTGTCGACGGGGACGTAGCGCTTGGTCTCGGCCGGTTTACGTTCCGGCTTGTGGCGCACGGCACCGGCGACTGCCGAGATGCCGATCTTCCCGTAACGCTCCTTGAGCTGGCTGGACGAGCCCTGCTGCTGTTGCTTCTGCGGCTGCTGGCGGTCCGAACCCTTCGGCGCGGTCATTTTACGTTGGCTCCTTAGTCCCTTTGGACGTTTCCCAAGGCTCTATCTTGGCGGCAACTGGGGCGGAATTACGCAAGCTTCTGTATTTCATCGCGGATTCGGCGCGCAGAATAAACAGTCAGCGCCATCCCTCCAGTATACCAACCGTTATGGTAAACCGGCTGTTAAGACCTTGCCGGCAAAGTTGTTTTTTAGAACGGGCACCTTGGTCCCGCGTCCTGCCCGTCACAAAAGTGAACCGAATGCGGCATTCCTGCAACACGTTCACAAGAAGCCGCGTCTCGATGCTGAAGAAACGTGGCTAATGACGGCCTTCTTCGCTTAATTGCACTGCAGAACAAACAACGGTGGGCGCCGCGTCGGCGACCAGGAAAGAGGACTGAAATGCGCGCTAAGGCATTGATGTTGGCGGTATTTGGCGTCGGATTGATGCTGGGCGGCTGCATGCAGACGACGGTCGAACCGGCTTCGGAAGCGAGCATGACGCCGCGGGACAAGAAGCTGCTGGCGGCGGCGCCGTACGAAAAAGTAACGATTCCTGAACAGTTTCAGCGCGCTATCGTCGCCTATAACCGTAAGGAACAGCCGGGCACGATCGTCATCGATTCGGATGCCAAGTACCTCTACTACGTCCTCGATGGCGGCAAGGCGATCCGCTACGGCGTGACCGTCGGCGAAGAAGCCCTGGCCTGGTCCGGCGTCGCCAAGGTCGGCCGCAAGGCTGAATGGCCGACCTGGACCCCGACCGCCGAGATCAAGAAGCGCATGGACGTGCCGAACTTCGTATCCGGCGGCCCGCAGAACCCGATGGGCGCCCGCGCGATGTACCTCTACGAGGGTAACAAGGACACGCTGTACCGCATCCACGGCACCAACCAGCCGGAATATATCGGCCAGGCGATCTCCTCGGGCTGCATCCGCATGACCAACGAGGACGTCATCGACCTCTACAACCGGGTCAAGCCGGGCGCGGTGGTCGTGGTGCTGGCGCCGGGCCAGGGCGACTCGCCGTTCGGCTCGTCATCGCCGAAGCTGGCGGCAGCCGGCAGCCTGTTCCGCTAAGACAAGTTATGGGGCTGAGACGGAAACGGCGCCTTCGGGCGCCGTTTTTGTTTCCGCCTCACCCCAGCGTAACGCGCACGATCTCCGGCGGCACGCCGAGGCGCAGCGGCACCATGCTGGTGCCGAGGCCGCCGGACACGATCATGTGGCGGCCCTGCTCGACGATATGGCCGTAGGCGAAGCGCGCGCCGTATTGCGATGGCGCCCAGACCGGCGGCACCAGAGGAAACCGGATCTGGCCGCCGTGGGTGTGCCCGGCAAGCGTCAGCGACACCCGGTCCGGAACCTGGGTGAAAATGTCGGGCTCATGGACGAGCAGGATCACCGGGTCGTCGGTGTCGATCTTGCGCAGCGTTCCTGGCAGATCGTCGACGCCGCGGAACTTGCCGTGGCCGAGCCGATAGGCGATCTGGTCGCCGAGCCCGGCCAGCCAGAACCGCCCGCCGGCCTCGCCGAGCCGCACTGCGTCGTTTTCCATCAGCGGAATGCGCACGTTCTTCAGCGCCGCGCGGGTCGGACCGATGCCGTGCCACCAGTCGTGATTGCCGAGTATCGAATAGACACCGAGCGGCGCCTTCAGGCGCGACAGTTCGTATGACCATTCCTCCGGCGGCACCACTTCGGTGACAAAGCGGTGGGTGGCAAAGTAGTCGCCAAGCAGGACGATCAGATCGCTGGACAAGGTGTTGGCGGCATCGACCACCTGCCGCACCCGCTCGACGCCCATATTCGGCCCGCCGGCGTGGATATCGGCGACCACCGTGATCGTCAGGCGTTGACCGGCCCGCCAGCCCGGCGGCCGCATGGTGTAGTCGGTGATGATCAGGCTGTTGGCGGCTTCCATCGCCGCATAGGCGGTCGTGCCCGGCACGATGATGGCGCCGGCGCCGGCCAGGCCGAGGCCCGTTTTGAGAACCCCGCGCCGCGTGAAGCCGCGCGACTGCGGGACCGGCGGCACGAGGCGGCTTGGCGCATCGATCGTCATCGCATTTCGCTAGCGCAAAAGGTTGAAAGGAAAGTGCACGCGAGCGCGCGCTTTTCGGTGTTTCACCGGCGGCCGGGGTCGCGGTAGCGGCACCTCGACGAGCGCGATCTCGACCCGCGGCGACTTGCTCGGGGCGATGTCGGCGAGAGCGGGCTTGCCGGTCACGTTCTTGCTTTCGGCATTTTCCGGGCCGTCGTCGGCAGGGCCCTCGGGCGGATTGTCGAGCTTGGCCTCGGGCTTGTCGGGCTTCTCGGTGTCGGCTTTGGCAACTTCGGCCGGCTTCGGTGGTGGCGGAGGCTCCAGTACGTTCCAGTGACAGATGCGGTAGCCATTGCGGCGCTCCGCCAGATCCACGTGAATGTGCTCTTCATGGTAGCCATCCGACCCCGGCCCCAGAACCGTGGTGAACCGCGCACAGGCCGAATCGTGCAAGTCGATGCGGATATCCTTGGCGAAGGTCTTGTCGGTGAGCATCGCCACCTTCTTGTCGGTGAAGGTGAGGCTGCGGACATCGACCGCGTTGCCCTTGCCGTGCTCGCTCACCTTGGCGCCGAACACGCGGTTGCGGCCGCGGCAACTGTAATCGTCATAGGTTTCGACGCTGGCCAGCCTCAGCCCGTTTTTCGCGACGCGCGTCGTCACGTCGTCGCGGACCCACAAGGCGAATTGCTCGGCCATCTCACAGCGCAGCAAAGGCGCCGGCTTGATGTCGATGCGCCGGCCTTTGTCGAGCCGCACGGCCTCGAGCTCGACCATGTCGCCGCCGCCACAGATGCCAGGACCGATCAACCGCGGCATGGCGCTCAGTGCTGCGATCTTTTCCAGCCGGGTGCGGCAGGGTGACGGCTCCGCGGTCACCGCCGCGGAATTGAATTCAGCGCCGGCCGCCTCGCGAAATGACAAAGGCTCACGCCAGGGCGCGTGAACCGCTTTCGCCGCCCCGGGCTTGGGGCGCGGCAACGGCGTATCATCCGCCACAGCCGGCGCGAGCGCCGCCACAAGGACGGCCACCGTCACAATGCAAAATCGTACCGCCACCGACATGTGGTTTGGTCTCTGCCATGAATCGGGCAATTGTGCGAGGCACAAAATCCTTGCGCGGACGCGACTTACCGTTTCCACAACGCCAACGGCCCGCTAACCTGATGAACGGCTGGCGAGGGGCCAGCCCAAGAGCCAAAACGCGCCGGCGACGGGAATACCCGCGCCCAAAAAACGGAGAGGGAATTTCATGCTCGGGCTGATGCAGGGCTGGCCGCTTTTGTGCCACCAGGTCATCGATCACGCCGCCACTTTTCATGGCGGCCGCAAGGTCATCACCCGCTCGGTCGAAGGACCGATTGTCGAGACCACTTATTCCGAGGTCCGCGCCCGCTCGCTCAAGGTAGCGCAGCGGCTGGAGAAGGACGGCATCCGGCTCGGTGACCGCGTCGCAACGCTCGCCTGGAACACCTGGCGGCATCTCGAATGTTGGTACGGCATCATGGGGATCGGCGCGATCTATCACACCGTGAACCCGCGCCTGTTTCCCGAGCAGATCGTGTGGATCGTCAATCACGCGGAAGACCGCATGATGTTCGTCGATCTCACTTTCGTGCCGCTGGTCGAGAAGATCGCCGACAAGCTGCCGACCATCGAGCGCTATGTCATTCTGACCGATCGCGCCCACATGCCGCAGACGGCGCTGAAGAACGCGGTCGCCTACGAGGATTGGATTGGCGAGGTGGACGGCGACTTCGCCTGGAAAGCGTTCGACGAAAACACCGCCGCCGGCATGTGCTACACCTCCGGCACCACCGGACACCCGAAGGGCGTGCTGTATTCGCACCGCTCCAATGTGCTGCATGCGATGATCGCGGCGATGCCCGACTCGATGAATGCGTCGAGCCGCGACGTGATCCTCCCCGTGGTGCCGATGTTCCATGCCAATTGCTGGGGCCTCGCGCTCACCGCGCCGATGGTCGGCGCCGCCATGGTGATGCCCGGCGCCAAGATGGACGGCGCCTCGATCTATGAACTGCTCGACACCTACAAGGTCACCTTTACCGCCGCGGTGCCGACGATCTGGTTGATGCTGCTGCAAGATCTTGAGAAGACCGGAGGCAAGTTGCCTCATCTCAATCGCGTCGTGATCGGCGGCTCGGCCTGTCCGCGCGCGATGACCAAGACGTTCCAGGACGTTTACGGCGTCGACGTGATTCACGCCTGGGGCATGACCGAGATGAGCCCGCTCGGCTCGCTCTGCACGCTGAAGCCGGAATACGCGGCGCTTACCGGCGACGCACGCCTCGACGTGCAGATGAAGCAAGGGCACCCGCCCTTCGGCGTCGAAATGAAAATCGCCGACGACGCCGGCAAGGATCTTCCCTGGGACGGCAAGACCTTCGGCCGCCTCAAGGTGCGCGGTCCTGCCGTGTCGAAGGGCTACTACAAGGTCGACGACGACCCGGTGTTCGAGGACAACGGCTGGTTCGATACCGGCGACGTCGCCACCATGGATCCGTATGGCTATATGCAGATCGTCGATCGCAACAAGGACGTCATCAAGTCCGGCGGCGAATGGATTTCGACCATCGACCTGGAGAACCTTGCCGTCGGTCATCCCAAGGTGGCGGAAGCTGCCGCCATTGGCGTCGTACATCCGAAATGGGACGAGCGCCCTCTCCTCGTCGTCGTGCTCAAGAAGGGCGAGACCGCGACCAAGGAAGAGATCCTCGCCTTCATGCAGGGTAAGGTCGCCAAATGGTGGATGCCGGACGACGTGGTGTTCGTCGACGAAATCCCGCACACCGCGACAGGGAAAATCCAGAAGATGACGCTGCGCAAGCAGTTCGAGGGGTATCGTCTGCCGACGGTGCAAGCGGCGGAGTGAGGCGCGGCAAAGATCGGCTTCAGATCCGCGTCAGCGTTGCCTGGTCGGCCTTACCACCGAAGTACTGATCGATCGCGGCCTGGAACGGACTCGGTCCAGGCTGCGCGGCCGCGAACAATGTCATCGACGACCTGAACTTCATGTCGTCCGGGGCGCCGAAAATGTCGGCAACGGAATGCCCGGACACGCCGACCAGCCGCGTGCATTCGATCAGCCGCGGCCCCAGCACCGGATGCGCAAGATAAGCCCGCGCCTCGTCGAGATCGGCGATGGCGTAGTGCTGCGACATCGCGCTGAACCCGAGTCCGGCGATCTGCGGGAAGACGAACCACATCCAGTGGCTGCGTTTGCGGCCCTGCCTCAGTTCGTCGCAGACGCGGTCAATGACAGAATCCTGCGCCTCGACGAAGCGCTCGAGGTCGTCAGCCGGCATTGCGGATCGTCGGCAAGCTCACGCCCCGCCGGGCTGCGAGCTCGCGACCACGGCCGGCAACGGCTCGTCGACGCTGCGGACCACGATGATCTGGTTGAATTTGCCAGCCTCGAAGGCCTGCAGGAACTTGTCGTAATCACGCACCGACAGGCAGCCGTTCGATGCGCCTTCCGCGCCGAGCAAATAGGAATGCGCCAGGATGCCGTCGCGGCCATACATGTTGCCGCTGCCGACGGGCTTCATGCGCAGCGCACGCACGCCGTGAAACGGCTTCTCGCGGAACGAGACGGCATAGATGTTCGGCGGCGTCACGCCGAGATCCTTGCGCGCGACCGACGTCGGATCGTCCATGAACTGGCCGAACCCGGAATGCGCTTCGAGCTTCTCGCCGTCGGGCAAATAAACGGCACGCCGCGTGATGTCATACAAAGCCACATTCGGATTGGCGGCCAGCACCGCCTTGGCGGCGCGGTCCGGATCGCCGAACAGCTTGTCGAGAATGCCGGGCTGCTCGGGCTGCGGCGGCAGCGACGCCACCTGCGGTTCGATCGCCAGCGGCATCGTCCTCGCAACACTCGCGCGCGCGATACCGTCGGGCCGCGGCGGCGGCAAGGGCGCGGCGATGTCGATATCGGGCGAACGCGCGGCATCGGCGGCGGGGAAGTTGGTCGCCACCAGCATCGACAGGGCGAACTTGGGCATCAGAGTACTGGGGGGCGCCAGCTGTGCGTATTCCTCGCGCCACGCCCGGCCGAGATCGAAACCGGCACGGCCTTCGAGCGGGGGAACTTCCGACGCCCGCAACGCCGGCGCAAAGGTCGACCGGCCATGAGGAAGCGACAGCGAGATCGACGCGACCGCGACAGCAGTCACGCCGGCAAGGCTCACGAAAACGCCCGTGACGGTCGCCGCCATCCGCCCGATGACGGACAGACGCAGGGAAGCAACGAGTGCCACTGCTCGTTCGACCTCCACCCTTCTCACATCGGACCTCTGTTCGCCTGCAAACACCGGCCTCGGACCTGGCTATCCTAGCGTGCCGAGGGCGCCTTGGGAATTCCGCCCTGCGGATACCGGATCATATGGCAAACCAAGCCCAAAATGTGGTCGCGCCCGTGCCCCCATGGCGGGGGGCAACCTGAGGGCACGCGCGCAAATTGTGCCGCACCCGCCCAGTCCCGGATCGAAGGCTCTCCCGCGCATGGCCGCCCCGCGAGGAACCGGGAACTCATCCCCACGATAATCGCGTTAGATGCGTCGAAAGGTGCGGCGCAAGGCGGGCGGCGGGCGCACCCGACCAGGAAACGCACCATGAGCACGCTCGCTGCTGCGCCGCCCATCGCCGGCACCGCCCCCTCGCAAAGCCAGATCACCAAGGTCGCCATCGCCTCGATCGTCGGCTCCGTCATCGAACAATTCGACTTCCTGGTCACCGGCGTGATCGCCGCGACAGTCTGGGGCGGCCTGTACTTCAAATTGCCGGGGCTGGCGGCGGTTGCCGCCGCGATCAGCGTCTACGGCATTGGCATCATCATCCGTCCGGTGGGCGCCTACATCTTCGGCCACATCGCCGACCGCCGCGGCCGCAAGGACGCGCTGGTCTGGGCGCTGGTGCTGATGGGCGTTTCGACGCTCCTGATCGGATTGACGCCGGGTTACGACAGCATTGGCGTCGCCGCACCGATCCTGCTGATCGTGTTCCGTCTCGTCCAGGGCATCTCCTTCGGCGCCGAGTTCGGCACCGCGGCGACCTGGGTCGTCGAGCAGGCGGCGAACTCGAAATATCGTGCCTTCTGGGGCGCCTGGGTCGGCTTCGCCATTCCGATCGGCCTGCTGCTCGGCTTCGGCTCCGTCATCTTCACCAAGTCACTGATGACGCCGGAACAGTTTAATGCCTGGGGCTGGCGCGTGCTGTTCTTCATCGGCTTCGTCGTCGCCATTGTCGGCCTCATCATCCGCACGCGAACGATCGATTCCTATTTGTTCGAGCAGCATCGCGCCAAAGGCGGCGTTCTCGAGCACCCGGCGCGCGACGTGTGGCGCGAGATGCCGGGGACCATCCTGCGCACGTCACTGGTCAACGCCATGTTCGGCGGCGCCTTCTTCCTCTACTTCGTGTTCGGCACCAGCTACATGAAGGCCGCCGGCTTCACTGGCTCGACGCCAGAGGTCATCGGACTGATTGCCGCCGCCTTCATGCTGGTGTTCATGATCATCGGCGCCTTGCTCGCCGATGCCATCAACCGGCGCACGGTGCTGCTGATCGCCGCCGGCGTGTTCTTCGTCTTCGCCATCCCGTACTTCTATCTGGTCAACACCGGCAGCTTCCTTCTGGCCACCGTCGCGGAAGTCATCGGCTTCGGCTTTGTGTTCGGCTTCGGCTACGGCGCGATCCCGACGTTCTATACAGAGAACTTTCCGACGCGGTATCGCGCTTCGGGTGCCAGCGCCGGCTATCAGGTGTCGCAGGCTTACGGCGGCGGTCTCATTCCGATCATCGCCGGCGCGCTGCTCAGCAAATTCGGTATCCATCAGGCCTACATCTATATCGGCGGCCTGGTGATGCTCTACGCGCTTGCGGCGATCGTCGCGATCATCATGACGCCGGAAACGAAGGGCGCACGACTCGATTGAGCCGCGATCGGGAACGCGCACAGCATTGCCGCGTTGAAAGACAGGTCCGCGCCGGTTGACAACCGGCCGTGATGGGGATGTTGGACGCAGGTCATTTTGCCGGTTTCTGCCTGCGACAGCAACGCATTGGTACGCGTCGCCATCTAACCCATTGCCGGCGCGGACCGCCTGACGCGAATTTATCGCGACAGATTCGCCTGCAGACAATTTGGCATCAATGAGACAAAGCCCGGCTAGCGCTCATGTGCGCCGCGCGTAGTCGCGCCTCATTTCCGCCGCGCATGTGAAGCCCGCTGTTCCAGCCGGCATCATCACAGTTTTGCGTCAATATGTAATCGGACGTGACGGCACTAATTGTTCCAGCGCCGCGTTGTCTCCGCACCACCGCCGAGCGTTCCGCTCGATCAACTTCGCCGAAAGTGAGGACGAATTTGCCGTCGCGCGTGAGACGCGACGACGAGATTTTTGTGCACCGATGCAACCGTTTCAACAATAACTGGAGGGCTCCGATGACAGCGATCAACCTGCCGCCCCTCTGCCCCATCTGCGGCGGCAAAACCCGGCTCAAGGAAATGCACCGCTTGCCACGGTCCGCTAAACTCACCTGCTTCTTCCGCTGTGTCGAATGCAGCACCGAATATCCTCGCTCGGTGGAAGCCGAAGAGGCCGAAATGGCCGGATTGACCGCGCCAACCGCTATTCCTCCGGGAGATCGCGATCCGGCCCTCTGACGACACGGGGATACGCCATTTGGGATTTGCCGCGGCCTCGGCTAAAAGGCCGCGGCATCGATGCCGCCAGCGGCATCGTTTCTACGGAGCGACGAAATGTCATTGACCCGCCGGACCGCCCTGCTCGCCGCATTCGCCGCGAGCCTGCCGTCCCTCCCTGCCCCCGCTCAGACCGGAAAATTCATGACCACAGCATCAGGCCTTCAGATCCAGGACACGCAGGTTGGTACCGGCGCACAGCCGAAGCGCGGCCAGACTTGCGTGATGCACTACACCGGATGGCTCTACACCAACGGTATGAAGGGCAAGAAATTCGACTCGTCGGTCGATCGTGGCGAGCCGTTCGAATTCCCGATCGGTACCGGCCGCGTTATCAAGGGCTGGGACGAAGGCGTCGCCACCATGAAGGTCGGCGGCAAGCGCACGCTGATCATCCCGCCGCAACTCGGTTACGGCGAGCGCGGCGCTGGCGGCGTCATTCCGCCGAACGCCACGCTGATGTTCGACGTCGAACTGCTCGGCGTGAAGTAGCGTCGTTCGCTCGCAAGTCATCAAGGCCCTTGGCGCCGACGCGCCGGGGGCCTTTTCGCGTTAACAGCCGGTTAACCATGATTTCTTACCGTCCGTTAACCAACCGGGAATGCACACGTGACCACTGCGATCGGCACAAATCCTTACAGCGCCGCCGGTACCGCCTATGGCTCGCAGACCGCCAGTACTGCGGCGACGGCCAAGGCCGGCGATACCGGGGGCAATCCTGCCGGTTCGGCGACCAGCAGCGGCGACACGGTCGAGTTGTCCGACGCCGCCAGGGCTTACCTCGCCAGCCAGTCGACCGACGCGGCGACGCTCGCGGCCGAAGCGCGGAAATGGTTTGACGCGCAATACAAATCCACCGGCCTTGCCTCGCCGATGCTCGACGGCAGCGTCGCGCTCGACATGACCTCGGTCAGCCGCGAGAGCCTCTCAGCCATCGCGGCCAATACCGGCGGCCAGTTCAGCAGCGACGAAGTCGTCGCGGCCGGCGCGACGCTACAGAAACGCTTCGATGACGCGTTGACGCCGCACGTCGTCGTCGCCCGTCACACCGGCGACTACGCCGGGCTTTACAAGGCGGCGGCCGATTATCTCGACAAGGCTGGCGCCGATGAGCGCGCGACGCCGTTGTGGATCAGCACCAAGCAGGCCGTCGATGAGGGCCTCGCGCTGGCGCAAAAATCCCCGATGAAGGCGCCGCAAACCACCAACGGCAATGACCCGGTCGCGGCGCTGCTGCAAGAGACCTCGCAAGTCTCCGATGCGAGCGGCACGACCACCGACGCTGCGGCCGCCACCGACGCCCGCGCACGCCTCGACGCGCTGGCCAACAAGGCGCGCGACGCCGGCACCGAGCTGGTGTTCGATTCAACGCGCAAGACAGGACAGCTCGTCGACTTCTCCAGCTTCAGCAACCAGTCGCTGGCAGTCATGACGCTCAACCAGGACGGCCAGTTCTCCACGGATGAATCGCGCGCGGCCAAGAAAGAACTCGACCAGCGCAACCGCACCAGCCTCATGTCGGTCTTTAACGGCTCGAATGGCGATGTCGGGGCGCAAAGCCTGGCGCTGCTCAACCACTACAACAACATGACCGCCGCCGAGAAAACGGCTTCGGGCTACAATAGCGATCTGGAAAGTCGTCTGGTGCAGAATTACCGGCTGGCATCGATGTTCGGCAGCGGTTCGGCCGGAAGCGCCAGCGGCAGTAATGCGAGCCTCGTCAGCTACCTGAGTTGAGCGCGACGGACGATATAACCGTCAGCGCGTCTTCCGTTTCCAGGGCAACAGGCCGCCGAGCAGCGCATCGGCGAGCGAGGTGGCCGGTGCTTCGCGGGCGCGGCCCTCGTGCACCAGCTCGTGAATGAAACCGAGCTTGCGGATCACCGCCGGCGACAGCACGAACGGATAAAGATCGCGGGCGCCGATGGCGCGGCTGACATTGTTCATGGCGAAGACGTAGGGCAGCCAGGCGTCAATGATTTGCTCGATGCTTTCGGCGCGATAGGGATCGAACGTCACTTTCGCGGCGAATTCGCCGGTATCGTCGACCTTGGGACGGACCGACATGCCCGAGGCCGCCACCATCTCCAGCGTATCGACGATGTGCAGATAGTGCGCCCAGGTCTCGGCGAAGTCCTCCCACGGGTGGCTGGTCGCATATTGCGAAACGAAATTGTCCTGCCAGTTCGGCGGCGAGCCCTCGGCATAGTGGCGCTGCAAGGCCGCTCCGTAATCCTCGCTATCATCGCCAAACATCGCGCGACAGGGTTCGAGCTTGCCGCCATCGCGCACCAGGACATCCCAGTAGTAGTGGCCGATCTCGTGGCGAAAGTGGCCAAGCAAGGTCCGGTACGGTTCGCCCATGGCGACGCGTCGCCGCTCGCGCTCGGCATCGTCGGCCTCAGCGAGCGCGATGGTGATCCTGCCGTTGTCATGGCCGGTCATCACCTTCGGCGCCCCTTGTAGCGGCGGATCGGCGAGGAATTCGAATGAAAGCCCATGTTCGGGATCTTCGATCACCGTCTTGAGCGGCAGGCCGAGACGAAGCAGCGAATAGAACAGCCGGTGCTTGGACATCTCCAGCACTTGCCACGCCGCCCGATTGGCCGGCGCCGACAGGTCGGGCACCACGGCGTTATGCCGGCAAGCCACACAGAAAGCGTCGGTGGTGCCATCCGGGACAAACCAGTTGCAGGCATCGTACTGGGCATTGACGCAGAGCAACCGCTTCTGCTCCGGCGCGTTGAGCGGCTTCCACCAGTTATCGCCGAGGGGCTCGATCGCCGTCATCTCCGTGCGGGCCGGGCCGTAGGCGAGCCGGTGGCCGCAAACCTCACAGGAGTGGTTCTCGAAATAGACGATGTTGCCGCAGAACTGGCACTTGAAGAGCTTCATGGGGTCGCCGCGTTGGAGGAATGGCCCGCCGGAACGGGCTTTCGAGAACGCCGGTCGTACCAGCAAGTTCCGGCCTTCAGCCACGTCATGACAAAGGCCGCGCCCTTTTCAGGACGCGGCCCGATCAAGCTTCTGGCCGCGAGCCGCGGAGCCGGATCACTCGGCAGCGATCGGCGCCTTGGGCAGCTTGTCCTGCGCCGACACCAGCCGGCGCATAATCTTGAGATCACGATCCGACAACTGGAGGCAGGCGTCGGCCCAGACCCGGACAATGCGATCGAGTTCGTCGAGTGACAGCGGCATCACCTGACGGCCGGCTTCGAACACTGCCCGCGCCCCGATATGACGGCGCTTGTTGCGCTCCATATACTCGCGTGCGGCGGCAATGCCCTGCCCCGGCTCGACCACCATGTGGATGAGACCGGCATCCTTCATTTCCTGCGCCGAGTAGGTCCGGCCGGTCAGCATCATTTCCTCGGCGAAGGCCGCGCCGCAACGGCGCGCGACCAGGCTGTAAGCGCCCATGCCGGGGAAAAGACCGAACAGGGTCTCCGGGAAGCCGAACTTGGCCTGACTTTCGGCGATGATGACGTTGAACGACAGCAGCGACTCAAACCCGCCGCCCAGCGCGTCACCCTGCGCCAACCCGATCGTAATGATCGGCAACCCAAGCGTGTACATATTGCGGTGCAGAATGCGCACGCAGGACTCGCCGTAGCCGATCAGGGCCTGACGGTCGCGCTTGCGGATCAGTTGCGAGAACAGATCGAGGTCGCCGCCGAGGTTGAACACGCCATCGGTCCGCGAACCGAGCAGCAGGTAGTCGAGCTCGCCGGGACGGTCCTTGAACTCGGCGGCAATGCCGCGCTGCCAGGCGTGGAAATCCTCGAGCAGGTCCGGATTGTAGCTCGGCCGCCCGCGTGGACGCATGAACGTCCACAACGCGCCGATCTCCTTCTCGAAGCTGACTTCGAGCTGCACGAGTTCGAACAGACGGCGCGCGTCGGTCGTGCGCTTGAGATCGATGACGTTGGAATCGTTGACCAGCGCTTCCGCAGACTTGGAATAGCTGACGTTCAGCGCGGTCGGTTTGAGGTCGAAAACATTAACTGCCGGACCAAGGCCCGGCAGGTTCGAACGCGCCTCGCCACGAGAAACCGGCTTGCTTCCGGATAAACCGGGATTGGAATACGCGTACATAGACACTTCCACACGCCCGTTAACTACTTCTTTACCCTAACAGACTCCTAAGAGAGTTTCAATAAATCCCTACCACCGATTGCATAGGTGCCCCGTCCCCGCCGCCGGGCGGCCACGCAATTAACAGCCAGAATGGCTGACTTTTCGATCATTAACTAAGATCGACAAATGCGAGTCGCTGACCATGTTGCCCAAAGTTCCATCCGGCCGGCCGGAGGAGCCCCCGCCGGTCGCTTAAACTTTAGGCGTAGCGTTTGATCTTTCTTCAGCACGTCGCAACTTTGAAAAGCGGCGTTTGCGTCCTGTTGATCAGACATCCCTACCTTTCCCGCATCCGAAACCGCGCCTAAAGCGACATGCTGATCAGGAAGCTGCTGCAGACCCGACAGGCAGACGCCAATCTCCCCACGGAGATTCGGGCGGCGCTGGTCGACGCGCTTTTCGCCCCGATCGCCTCGCTGATTGTCGGCGCCGTCGCCTGCTCGATCATCGGCGCCGCGGTGGCCTTCCGGGCCGGCGACCCGTCGCTGCTGGCGGTGTCGACCACCATCCTCGCCGTCGGCCTGATCCGCGTGATTTCGGCGATCCTGTACAAGCGCTACAAGCTCATCGACCACCGCGCCACGAAGTTCTGGGAGCTGGTCTACGAGTACGGCGCCTGGGCGTTCTCCGGCCTGCTGGGTCTGCTGTGCTGGGTAACCATCACGCACACCACCGACTCGACACTGCAGATGGCCGTGACGACCATCTCCGCCGGTTACGGCGCGGCGATCTCCGGGCGCAACGCCGCCCGTCCCTTCATCGCTGTCGGCCAGCTCACTTTGTGCACGCTGCCTATGGCGGTAGCACTGCTGATCTATCCCGACTGGCTGCACCGAACGCTCGGCTTCGTGGTGCTGCTGTTCATGTACGGCATGATGGACATCACGCTCTGCATTCGTGAGATCATCATGCAGGCGTTGACCATGACGAGAAAAGAAGCGGCGCTAGCGGCGCGCTTCGAGGAGCAAGCCAACCGTTTCGACGTCGCGCTCAACAACATGTCGCACGGCCTGTGCATGATGGATGCCCAGGACCGGCTGCAGGTCTGGAACGAACGCTTCCTCGAATTGCTGCATCTGCAGAGCGCGCCGGTTCGGGTCGGCATGCGCATCGCCGAGCTCATCCGCTACAGCCTGCGGGCGCGCAACCATACATCGAAGAGCGTGAAAACGGTGGTCAGCGACCTGGTCAAAGGGCTTCGCCAGGACAACTTCGACCAGTTTCAGATTTCGCTCGATGGCGCGCGCACGATCGCCATTTCGCGGCGAATGATGCCGGACGGCGGCTCGGTTATCATTTTCGAGGACGTGACCGAACGCAACCACGCCCAGGAACGCATTGCGCATCTCGCCCGTTTCGACGAATTGACGGGGCTTGCCAATCGTACGCAGTTCCGCGAACGCATTGCCGCGACGCTTGCGGCTGTTCAGGAACGCGAGAACCACATCGCGGTCCATCTCATCGATCTCGATCGCTTCAAGACCATCAACGATACGCTGGGCCACCCGATCGGCGACATGCTGTTGAAGGATGTCGCAGAGCGCCTGCGCGGCCTTGTCAACTCGCGAGACATGATCACCCGCTTTGGCGGCGACGAATTCGTCATTCTGCAGAGTGCAACGCCGCGCCAGCAGGACGCCAATGCACTGGCCCTGCGCATTGCCAGCACGATCCGCGAACCGTTCGAGATATCGGGACATCGCATCGATATCGGCGCCTCGATCGGCATCGCTATGGCGCCGCATGACGGGGTCGACGTCGATGAACTCCTGAAAAAGGCCGACATGGCGCTGTACGCCGCCAAGAGTCTCGGCGGCGGCGGGCATCGCTTCTTTGCCATGGACATGGAGGACGCCGCGCAGGAGCGCCGCGCGCTCGAACTCGATCTGCGCGAAGCCATCGCGCTCGATCAGTTCGATCTGCACTATCAGCCGCTCGTCGACCTGCACACCGGCAGGATCACGAGCTGCGAAGCACTGATGCGCTGGAGCCACCCGATCCGCGGCAATATTCCGCCGTCGGTATTCATCCCGGTGGCGGAAGAAACCGGCCTCATCATTGCGCTGGGTGAGTGGGCGCTCAATCGCGCGTGTGCCGATGCCTCGAGCTGGCCGCGCGACGTGCGCGTCGCGGTCAATCTGTCGCCGGTCCAGTTCCGCGACCAGGGGCTCGGCCTTCAGGTCGTGGCGGCGCTGGCCAAGTCCGGTCTGTCGCCGCACCGGCTCGATCTCGAAGTCACCGAGCGGCTGCTGCTCGAAGACAATGACATGACGCTCAAGGCCATGCGGCAGTTGCACGGGCTCGGCGTCAGCCTGTCGCTCGACGACTTCGGCACCGGCTATTCCTCGCTCAATTACCTGCGCAAATTCCCGTTCCACAAGATCAAGATCGACCGCTCTTTCATCGCCGATCTGGGCGACGGCCGCGATGCCCGTGCCATTATCGGCGCGGTAGCGGCCCTCGGCGCCGGCCTCGACAAGACGGTGGTCGCGGAAGGCATCGAGACCGAGGAGCAGATGAACCTGGTGCGCTCGCAGGGGTGTCAGGAAGGCCAGGGCTACCTGTTCGGCAAGCCGATGAGCGCGACCGATATCCGCGCCCGTCTGGACGGCCCTGTCGTTCCGCTCAAGCGGGTGCGGGTGGCCTGAGCCCGGCCGCCAGCCCCGGATCTTAGCTACCGACATTGCGCGACCGGGCCGCAGGCTTTATCCCTCTCCACTCCCGTCGATACGAACCGGAAGCCGCGCGGCATGGCGCCGGCCTGAGGTGGAGCCGTGGCGCGCCGTTCCTTTATTGAAGAAAGTCCGTCGCCCTGGGCGGTGTGGTCGTCGCGGCTGGCGCTCTTCGGCCTCGCTGTCGGCCTCCTTTCGGGCGTGGTCTTGGCAACCGGCTTCCTCGAATTCGGCCCCGCGCTGGCCACCCTCGGGGCGGCGCTTGCCTTCGCCGCCGTTGCCATCCTGTTCGCCTTCGCAGCCTTCGTGTCGATCTGGCGGCAGGGAAGCAGTGGCCTCGGCCGGGCATTGGCGGGATTGTTTCTGGGCGTTCTGCTGCTGGCTTATCCGGCTTATCTGGCGCAGCGGGCCTATAAGCTGCCGGCCATCAATGACATCTCGACCGATACGGCCAACCCGCCGCGCTTCGTCGCCCTTGCGCCGCAGCGGCCGGCCGATCATGTCGCTTACCCCGGCGGCACCACCGCGGCACGCCAGCAAGTTGCCTATCCCGACATCGTGCCGCTGCAACTCGACCTACCGGTGCGCAGCGCCTACGACGTCGCGCTCGGCGTCATTCAGGCGCACAAGTGGCCGATCGCCAACGCACAGCCGCCGGCGGGGCCGCGGCGCGACGCCTCGATTGAGACGACTGCGCGATCATTGGTTCTCGGATTCCGCGAGGACATTGTCATCCGGATTGCCCCGGCGGGCAGCGGTTCACGGATCGACCTGCGCTCAGCGTCGCGGATCCCAGCGCCTGATCTGGGCACGAACGCAGCGCGGCTGCGCGGCCTGCTCGACGAAATCGACGAGGCCGCCTCGAACGCGCCCGAGCCGCGTCCCGAGCAAAAAGCTCCCGAAGAGAAGAAGCCGGCGCCGCGGCGGCCGCGGCGCTGAGCCGGAGGCTCAGGCGCCCTTCAACCGAAAGACGCCGTCGATGGCCGGGAGGCCGTCGGTCTCGACCTGACCGCGCGCGACCAGATCTTCCATATGCGCCAGCACCGAGAGTCCCGCGGCGCCGGTCAGGCGCGGATCGATGCCGATGTAGATCGCGCGCACGATGGTCGGGATATCTGCGGCGCCTTTGGCCAGGCGGTGCAGGATCGAGTCCTCACGCGCCAGGCGGTGCAGGATGTAATAATTCACGAAGCGCACGGCGTCGGGAATGGCAGGGCCGTGACCGGGGAAATAGGTTTGCTCGGGACGCGCCGCGAGTTTGCGCAGCGAAGCCATGTAATCGCTCATGGCGCCGTCCGGCGGCGCCACAATTGACGTCGCCCAAGCCATGACGTGATCACCGGCAAACAGCGAATTGGCGCCCTTGAGCGCAAAGGCCATGTGATTGGCCGTGTGCCCGGGCGTCGTCACGCCTTCGACCGCCCAGCCGTCGCCTTCGACGATCTCGCCGTCCTTGAGATAGACATCCGGCACGAAATCGCGATCGCCGGATGAATCGAGCGGGTTGAGTTCGCCGATGTGCAAAGGCCGCGCGGCGCGATGCACGCCCTCGGCATAGACGGTGGCGCCGGTGGCATGTTTGATCGCCGGCACCGCCGGAGAATGATCGCGGTGCGTGTGGGTGACAAAGATGTGCGTCACCGTCTCGTTGTGCACGGCATCGAGGAGAGCCGCGACATGGGCCGGGTCGTCCGGTCCCGGATCCACGATTGCTACCTTTCCCTTGCCGATGATGTAGCTGACGGTGCCTTTGAAGGTGAACGGCCCTGGATTGTTGGCCATCACGCGGCGCACACCAGGCGCGACTTCGTCAACCGTGTCGGGCGCCAGATCGAGGGACTTGTTGTAGGGGATGTCTTCGGCCATGGCTCAGCGGGTCATGCTCTGCGTCACGATTGTCGGCGCGGGGGAATATCGCACGCAAGCGTGCCCTTAGCGGCCTGGGCTCCAACGTGCAATGGAAACTTGGCTCCGCCCTCCCGACCGCACACGCCTCGCCGTGGATCGATAGAAAAGCCCCGGACGATCGGTCATCGTCCGGGGCTTCCCGTTCGAAACCATCAAACGCTAAAGCTCGCTGATGTTTGGCAGCGTGAAGGAGCCGTCAACACCGTTGCCGTTGAACTGATTGGTGCCGTACGATTTCACCTGTCCGGAACCGGTAATGCTGACGCCAGTCGCATTGGAAACAATAGTCGACCGGCCGATTCTGACGATCGCGCTGCCCTGACCGGACGCCGTAACGCCGTTGGCGTTGATGCCGTTTGCCGCGTTCGACGCAACCAGAACCTGATCGACCATCACGTTGGCTGCGGCGTGGCCCGCAGTTGAGATCGCCGAAATGCCGTTATTGGAGTTGCCGACCAGGGACGTGTCACGCAGCGAGCCGTTGATTCCGCCGGCCGAACTGCCTGAGCCGTCGACGATGACACCGCTCGAATTGTTTTCGACGCGCACGTTGTTCAAAAAGATGTTGCCGCCCACCGTCGGCCGAAAAACGACGCCGCCGGTCGTTGCGCTGGTTCCGTTCTCCCTGATCTGCGTGTCGGAAACATAGAGTTCGGCGCCGCTGGCATTCGGAATGAAGTTTATGCCGTTCTGGACGAAGCGATGGATGACGCTCTTTTCGACGTGAAGCGTGCCCGAGCCGATGAAGTGTATGCCGTTCACGCCTGTTCCCAATCCCTCGATATCAAGGCCGCGCAGCACCACGACATCGGTCGCGGCGACGTTGACGATGATGCCATTGGTACCGCTGACCAGCACACCGGCCTCGAAGCCTTCCGAGCTGATGGTGATCGATTTCGTGATTGTCACGGCGCCGAAACCGCCGGGATCGAGCACATTGATTTCGCCGCCCGCGGCGGTTTTGGAGATCGCGCCCGCGAAGGTTTTGCACGGCGCCGTCCGGCTGCACGGATTGGCGTCATCGCCAACGCCCGACACCCAGGTCCGCGTGGCTTGCGCGTGGGCGGACGTGAATGAAATGACGGCAAGCAGCGCGGCGGCAAGAAGGCTTGCGCACCAACTGGTGTATTTCATGGTCTCCCCCTGTTGAAGCGAACCGCCGCGGCCTGCGCCGGGGCTTGGTCGCTACCCGATGTTAGCGCTGGACGAATAACAACCATAGGCGGTATTTTTGGGATGCCTGCACCTGCGGTCACATGCTGTTACCGTTCCCCGACGATCCCACAACGGGCTAAGACGCTGACGGACCACAAAAAAAGGCCAGCGCTCGGGAGAGTGCTGGCCTGTCGATCGGCGCTGCTTGCTGAGACCGCCTCAGTGAATCTCCGGCTCCGGCACTTTACCGGGCGCGACGAGGAAATCGAAATCGCAGCCGTCGTCGGCCTGGCCGATGTGATCGGAGAACAGCGCGCCATAGCCGCGCGGATAACGCGGCTCAGGCTTCTGCCACGCCGCCTTGCGGCGAGCGAGTTCTTCGTCCGAGACATGCAGATGGATTTTGCGCGCCGGCAGGTCGATTTCGATCTCGTCGCCGGTCTGCACGAAAGCCAGCGGGCCGCCGACGAAACTCTCGGGCGCGACATGCAGAATGCAGGCACCATAGGAGGTGCCGCTCATGCGCGCGTCCGATATCCGCACCATATCGCGGACGCCCTGTTTCACCAGCTTCTTCGGGATCGGCAGCATGCCCCACTCGGGCATGCCGGGGCCGCCCTGCGGGCCGGAGTTCTTGAGCACGAGAATGTGGTCGGCGGTGACCTCGAGATCGTCGCGCTCCACCTCGCGGGCCATGTGGTTGTAGTCCTCGAAGGCAATGACCTTGCCGCGGTGCTTGTGCAGCCGCTTCTCCGCCGCCGACGGCTTGATGACGCAGCCACGTGGCGCAATGTTGCCGGTGAGCACCGCAGTCGCGCCATCGCGCGACACCGGATCGTTCAGTGATTTGATGACGTCAGGCTTGTAGACCTCGGCACCTTCGATGTTCTCGCCCAGGGACTTGCCGGTGACGGTCCGGGCGCCGAGTTCGAGCACGCTGCGCAACTGGCTCATCAACGCCGGCAGGCCGCCGGCGTAATAGAAGTCTTCCATCAAATAGGCGCCGGACGGCCGCACGTTGGCAATGACCGGCACTTCACGCGACAATTCGTCGAAACGATTCATTTCCAGCTTGATGCCGGCGCGGCGCGCGATGGCGACGAGATGAATGATGCAGTTGGTCGAACCGCCCATCGCCATATGCACCTTGATGGCGTTGTCGACGGAATCCTTGGTGATGATGTCGGAAGGTTTGAGGTCGTCCCACACCATCTCGACGACGCGGCGGCCGCTCTGCGTCGCCATGCGCGCGTGGCTCGCGTCGGGCGCCGGGATCGACGACGCACCGGGCAGCGTCAGGCCGAGCGACTCGGCGACCGCCATCATGGTGGCAGCGGTGCCCATGGTCATGCAGGTGCCGAACGATCGCGCGATGCCATTCTCGATCTCGCCCCACTGCTCCTCGGTGATCTTGCCGGCGCGCTTCTCGTCCCAGTATTTCCAGGCGTCGGAACCCGAACCAAGCACCTGGCCATGCCAGTTGCCGCGCAGCATCGGACCCGCCGGCACGAACACCGTCGGGATGTCCATGCTGATCGCGCCCATCACCAAAGCCGGCGTGGTCTTGTCGCAGCCACCCATCAGGATCGCGCCGTCGATCGGTTGGCTGCGCAGAAGCTCCTCGGTCTCCATCGCCAGCAGGTTGCGATAGAGCATCGTGGTCGGTCGCATGAAGGATTCCGACAGCGACATCGCCGGCATTTCCAGCGGAAATCCGCCGGCCTGCAGCACGCCGCGCTTCACCTCCTCGGCCCGCGTGCGCAGGTGCACGTGGCAAGGATTGGCGTCGCTCCAGGTGTTGATGATGCCGATGACGGGCTTCCCTGCCCAATCCTCGGCGTCGTAACCCATCTGGCGCATGCGCGAGCGATGGCCGAACGAACGCAGGTCGGTGACGCCCAGCCAGCGATGGCTGCGCAGATCTTCAGGACGCTTCTTGACGGACATAGGTGTTTTGCTTCTTCGTCGAACTCAGGTGGATTTTGCCGGCGCCGTCTGCGGTGCATTTCGCCGGGCGGCGATTTGAGTCGCAATGACCACCGCGGCGACAAGCGCCCCGATCAGGTCAGTCTCCAGGCCAGGCTTGATCAATAACAGACCGCCGATGATGAGCAAAGCCCGCTGCCAGGGCGTCGTCGCGGTGATGAAGTAGCCATGCAGGCCGCCCGCGAACATGAGAATTCCGAAGCAGGAGGTGAGGAAGGAACCGACGATCGTCGGCCAGTCCCCAATCATCAGCAACGCCGGCTCGTAGACAATCATGAACGGCACGATGAAGCCCGCCGCCCCGACTTTCACGGCCGCCCAGCCGGCCTGCCAGAGGTCGGCCTTGGCGATGCCCGCGGCGGCGAACACCGCCAGCGCCACCGGCGGCGTAATCGCCGACAGCACCGCGAAGTACAGCGCAAACATATGGGCGGCCGGCGGGATGACGCCGAGCTTGATGATCGCCGGCACCAGCAGCGCCGTCATGATGATATAGGCCGGCGTCGTCGGCATGCCCATGCCAAGCACGATGCCGGCGCACATGGTCATGACCAGCGCCAGCAACAGGGTGTGTTCGGAGACATGGGTGACAACCTGGGTGAAGACGATGCCGACGCCGGAGAGTGTGACCACGCCAATGACGATGCCGGCGCAGGCGCAGGCGCAGGCCACGCCAAGCGCGTTGCGCGCGCCGTCGACGAAGGCATCGAGCAGATTCTTCAGGTTGACGTACCCGCGGGTGGTTTTGCGCAACGCGGCCACCGGAAAACACGCCAGCGTGCCGACCAGCGCCGCGAGCGGCGCGCTGTACCCGGAATACATGACGGTGAGGATCAGGATCACCGGAATGAACAGATGGCCGCGCACGCGAAGCGTTTCGCCCAATCGCGGCAATTCCGAGCGTGGCAGGCCGAGCAGCCCCCGCCGCTTCGCCTCGAAATGCACCGCGGCGAAACACGACACGTAGTAGAGGATCGCGGGAATGATCGCCCAGATCACCACCTGCCCGTAAGACACGGCGAGAAACTCGGCCATCACGAAGGCGGCGGCGCCCATGATGGGCGGCATGATCTGGCCGCCGGTCGAAGCGGTCGCCTCGACGCCGGCGGCGAAATGCGGAGAAAAGCCCGAGCGCTTCATCAGCGGAATCGAGATCGGCCCGTCGACCATGACATTGGCCACGGCGCTGCCGGAAATCGTGCCGAACAGGCTCGACGACACCACCGAGACCTTGCCCGGACCGCCGGCCTGATTGCCGGTGAGGCTCATGGCGAAGTCCATGAACAACTGTCCGGTGCCGGTGCGCTCCATGAACGAGCCGAACAGCACGAAAATCAGGACATAGCCGGCCGACACCGACAGCGGAATTCCGAAGATGCCTTCCGTCGTCATGTAAAGCTGGTCGAGCATCCGCATCGGCTCGAGCTTGGCGAAGAACAGGCCATAGATCAGAAAGACGATGGCGGTCACCGGCAGCGCCCAGCCGATCACGCGGCGCGTCGCCTCAAGGACGACCAGCGTCATGATGACGCCCATGGTCATGTCCAGCGGCGTCAGATCGTCGATGTAGAAGATGCGGTTAACGATGTATTCGTAGTTGACGAACAGATAGAGGATCGGCGTCACCGCAACGACCATCAGGACATAATCGAGCGTACTCGGCAGCGACAGCTTGGCCTCGCCCTCGACCTGAGCGCCCTGGGCAAGCTCCATGTCCTCGGTCTTCGAGCCGAGGCGGAACAGCAGAAACACCAGCACCAAGGCAAACAGCAGATGCGTGCCGCGGAACAGCACCGCCTCGGGCGAGCCGAAGGCGATCGCCCACATATGATAGAGCGCCATCGCGATCGAGATGACATAGAGGGCGATCCGCAGTAGTCCGCGATAGCTGGTGTCGATCTGCATGTTAGTCCCGCCCCCGTGACCAAAAGGAAACGCCGGCCGCGGCAAGCGCGGCCGGCGGTCGCAACATTTACTTAGTAGCTACCGTGATGCCGGCTTCCTTGTAGAACTTGGCGGCGCCCGGGTGGAACGGAACCCCGATGTCTTCGGCCATGCCCTTCGGCGTCAGGTCAGACATCGACTTGTTGACCGCGGACATCGACGCCACGTTCTGCGCCATCGCCTTGGTCATGGCATAGACCATGTCGGCCGGGAGCTTGCACGACGCGACGATGTGCGTCGCGTAGCCGATCACCTTCACGTCGCTGTCCTGCTTCGGGTACGTACCCTTCGGAATGCTGACGAGCGTATAACCGGGGTTGAGATCGCGCATCGCCTTGAGCTGATCGGCGAGGTCGAGGATCTTAACCTCCCGCGCGGAGGCAAGATCCATCACCGATCCCGACGGAATGGTGGTGCCGAGACCAAAGGCAACGGCGTGACCATCCTGCATCTGCGTCACCGAGTCGGTGTACGAGACGAAGCTCATCTTCACGTCGTTGTACGACATGCCGTTGACCTTGAGCAGCTGGCCCGTGATCAGTTCGCCGGTGTTGCCGCGCTGTTGCGTGGTGACGCCTTTGCCCTTGAGGTCCTTGATCGACTTAACCCCGGAGTCCGCGGCGACGACGAGCTGATAGTATTGCGGATAGAGCGTAGCGACGTTGCAGACGTTCGACGTCGGCTTGGTGAACGGCGCATTGCCCTTCAGCCCGTCGACGGTCGAGATCGAGTTGCCGAAGCCGACATCGGCCTTGCCTTCATCGACGCCGCGCACATTGGCGATGCCGGCGCCCGGCAGCGATTGCACATTGAGGCCCGGCACGGCCTTTTCCCACATGTCCTTGAGCTGGCCGCCGAGCGGAACCCAGACGCCACCCTGCGGGCCGGTCATCAACTTGATGTCAGTAGCGGCCGCCGGTTGGGCCACGGCCACGGCGAGACCCGTCGCAAGGCCCATATTCAAGACAAGTTTCGAGTATGAAAATTTCACCATCGTCGCCTCCTCCACTGCCCGCTTGTGGTGCTGCGGGCTTTTGCTTCCGCCTCGATGGACGGCATTTTTTTGATCGAGCTTCGACCTTACTTGGCGGCCGCCCTGTCGCACAAGTCTAATTTACAACTCTTGACAACATTGACGGAGCCGGACCAGTGTCGCGCGCCAACCGAATTCATCCCGAGGACAGCGATGCGCGAGACCACAAAATCCAAACTCATGGCGGTCTCGACCGCGACCTTGACCACCGTTTTGTTCAAGCGCGGGTTCCGCAATACCTTCATCGCCGGCATCCATCGCATCAATGCCGGCGACAAACCGAACATGGTCGGCCCCGCCTATACGCTGCGCTATATCCCCGCGCGCGAGGATCTGGACCATCTTGGCGTGTTCGAGGATCGCAGCCATCCGCAGCGCAAGGGCGTCGAGGAATGCCCGGCCGGGGCAGTGTTCGTGATCGACAGCCGGCGTAACGCCTCGGCGGCTTCCGCCGGCAACATCCTGCTCACCCGGCTGTGGAAGCGCGGCTGCGCTGGCATCGTCACCGACGGCGGCTTCCGCGATACGCCGGAAATCGCCGCCATGCCCTTCCCCGCCTATCATGCGCAGCCTGCGGCGCCGACCAACCTGATCAAGCATCACGCTGTCGATCTTAACCTGCCGATCGCCTGCGGCGAGGTTTCGGTTTATCCCGGCGACATCATCGTCGGCGACGCCGAAGGCGTCGTCGTGGTCCCGCAGCACATCGCCGACGACGTCGCCGACGAAGCCTTCGAGCAGACCGTGTTCGAGGATTTCGTGCAGGAGAAGGTGATGGAGGGCAAAAGCATCTTCGGCATCTATCCGCCGTCGCCCGAGGCGAAAGAGGACTTCGCCCGCTGGCGCAAAGCCAAAGACCGTTGAGGTCGTAGTCCCTCATGTCGCTTGAGAGGTCAGCATCGACGACGACGCCCTTGAGCGAGGCCAGGCGCAGCACCGGAATCTATCAGCGCATCTTCGAGACCATCGTTGCCGGCGAATTCGCGGTGAATTCCCGGCTACCATCCGAGACGGAGCTGGCGTTGCGCTTCGGCGCTTCGCGGCCGGTGGTGCGCGAAGCGCTGGCGCGCCTGCGCGATGACGGCATTATCGTCTCGCGCCAGGGCTCCGGCAGCTATGTGAAACGCCGGCCGGACGTCGCGGTGCTGCACTTCACGCCCGGCGGTTCGATTGACGACGTCCAGCGCTGTTTCGAATTCCGCCACGCCATCGAAGGCGGCGCCGCGGCACTCGCTGCGGAACGGTGGGAGGAAGCCGATCTGGCCGAGATCCGGGCGGCTTTCGACGCACTGGAAGTCGCGATCCGCAAGAACGAACTCGGCGTTGAGGCAGACGAACGTTTTCATCTGGCTATCGCCAAGGCGACCCATAACCCGTATTACGTTTCGATGCAGACGTCGCTGCAACCCCATATCCGTTTCGGCATGAACCTGACCCGCAATCTGTCGCGGTTACGGAAGGCCGAGCGCGTGCTCGCGGTCCAGGATGAGCACCGCGTCATCCTCGCCGCCATCGAGGCGCGCGATCCGCAAGCCGCGCGTCACGCCATGGAAGATCACATCGCCAACGCGCGGCGGCGCATGTTCGACAACGTGCCGGCATGACCGCGCAATCGCCGTCCACGCCGGCATCACCCGGGCTCGTCGCCCGGTTTTCCGGCAATGCCTATCTCCTTCTCGCACTCACCTCGCTGTTCTGGTCCGGCAACCATGTGATCGGGCGCGCCGCCGGCGGTGAGGTGCCGCCGCTCACCATTGCCCTGGTGCGCTGGCTGGTGCCGACCCTGCTGCTGTGGCCGTTCGTGCGGCAGAAGCTCCGGCAGGACTGGCCGACGATCGTGGCACACTGGAAGATCGTGTTCTGGCTGGCGTTCAGCGGAGGCGCCCTCTTCACCAGCCTGCAATATGTCGGCCTACAGCACACCAATGCGCTCAACGTGTCGGTGCTTAACTCGCTGGTGCCGGTGCTGATCGTCGTCGTCAGCGCCGCGGTGTTTCGTGACCGGGTGTCGCGCATGCAACTCGCTGGCATCGTCGTATCGTCGCTGGGTGTGGTCGCCATCGTTGCCCATGGCGATCTGACGAACCTGCGCGCGCT
Organism: Pseudolabrys sp. Root1462; assembly: GCF_001426945.1. Taxonomy (GTDB): domain Bacteria; phylum Pseudomonadota; class Alphaproteobacteria; order Rhizobiales; family Xanthobacteraceae; genus Pseudolabrys. Next base: position 2,833,726 of record NZ_LMFS01000001.1, read on the forward strand.
TGCATTCAATGAAGGCGACCTGATCACGCTTTTCACCATGCTGGTGTTTGCGCTCTATTCGACATCGCTTCGGCTGTCGCCGAGGATCGAACCTCTGACCATGCTGTTCATCCTCGCGACGGTATCGACCGTCGTCACCCTGCCCTTCGCGGCGTGGGAATGGGCTGGAGGCTTCACACCCAAGGCGACGTGGCTGACCTTCGGCACGCTGGCTTATGTCTCGTTCTTTCCGGGGCTGTTCGCCTATGCGCTCTGGAACCGAGGCATCGCGCTGATCGGCGCCAACCGCGCCGGTCCCTTCCTTCACCTCATCCCGGTCTTCACAGCGGTGATCGCCACGACGGTTCTGGGCGAGCATCTATATACGTTCCACATCGTCGGCTTCGCTCTGATCCTGAGCGGCGTCTATCTCGCCTCGCGGAAGGGCACATCTCCCGTTCCCAAAGGATAGGTACCCGCCAACCGACCGGCCGGTACGCGAGGGGAGAAGGAGATTTCGTCGCCGGCTCACGACAGGAGCGGCAATTTCCCTGTGAGTGTTAAAAGGCGCAGTCCTGTTTCTTATTTGCCAGCGGCCATTGACGTGCGGCCGGGCTGACCGCAGGACAGAGCCCTGCCGCGACGAATGCCGACCTTCCCGAAGGCCAACTGATCTTGAGCACAACCTCGCAACTGTCGGATAACGTAGCCCTCCACCTGGGCGACCCGCCCGGGCGCCGAACCGTACTTTCGACAGGCCTATTACCCTTGAACAGCACGAGCACAAGCCAGAACCGAACCGACGCGCGGTCTGCCGGCATTGTCGTCTTCGATCGTGTGCATAAAGCTTTCGCCGCGCGCGGCAGCGCCGGCGAAGTCGCGGCCCTGCACGATATCTCGCTGGCCGTGCCGACCGGGTCAATCATGGGCGTCATCGGCCGCAGCGGCGCTGGCAAATCCACCCTCATCCGGCTCGTCAACGGCCTCGAGACTCCGACCGGCGGCCGCGTGCTGTTCGACGGCGTCGACGTCGGAACATTGGGCGGCGGCGCCTTGCGGCAGACTCAGCGCCAGATCGGCATGATCTTTCAGCATTTCAATCTGCTGTCATCGCGCACCGTTTTCGAGAATGTCGGACTGCCGCTCGAGATCGCGGGCACGGCAAAGGCGGCCATCGCCGCACGCGTCAATGCGCTGCTGGACCTCGTCGGCCTCGCAGACAAGCGCGACCGCTATCCTAGCGAACTCTCGGGCGGACAGAAGCAGCGGGTCGGCATCGCACGGGCGCTGGCGACCGAGCCCAAGCTCCTGCTCTCCGATGAAGCGACATCGGCGCTTGATCCGGAAACGACGCGGTCGATCCTCGACCTGCTCAAGACCGTCAATCGCGAGCTCGGCCTGACAATCCTCTTGATCACGCACGAAATGTCGGTCGTGCGCGCGATCGCCGACGAAGTCGTCGTGCTTGAGGGCGGCCGCGTCGTCGAGCACGGCAACGTCTACGACGTCTTCACGCAACCCCAGCACGCCGTGACGCGATCGTTCTTCGCCAACGACGCCGGACGGCAGTTGCCCGAAGAGTTGAGAGCAAGGCTGCAGGCATCGGCATCGCCCGGCGGCAAGACCATCATCCGCATCGTGTTCCGGACCGCATCGGCCGACGAAGCCGTGCTTTCGAAGCTGACGCGCGAACTCGGGGTTGATGTCAACATCATCACCGCGACCGTGGATACGCTGTCCGGCAAGCCGTTTGGCTGGTTCATCGCCAGCATCGACGGCGGCAAGCCGGCGGAAGAGATTGTCGCCTATCTTGCCCGCTACGGCGTCGGCGCGGAGTTGCTCGGCCATGTCGCCTGAAATCATCCGCCTGATCGTCGATGCCACCGTCGACACGCTTTACATGGTGGCGCTGGCCCTGAGCTTCGGCACCTTGGTCGGCCTGCCGCTCGGCATCTTCCTCGCGACCGGCGGCAAGGGCGAGTTGCTCGCCTTCCCGGCGGCCAAAACCGTGCTCGGCTTCGCCGCCAACGCGACGCGTTCGACGCCCTTCATCATTCTCGTCGTGGCCATCATCCCGTTCACGCGGCTGATCGCCGGCACCTCGATCGGCACCACCGCGGCAGTCGTGCCGCTGACGCTCGCGGCGATTCCGTTCATCGCCCGGCTGATCGAAGCCGCCATCCGCGAGGTCGATTACGGCCTGGTCGAAGCGGCGCGGGCCATGGGCGCCACGCCGTTGCAGATCGTGCGCAAGGTACTCATTCCGGAAGCGCTTCCCGGCATCGTGCTCGGCCCGACGCTGGCTGCGGTCAACCTTATCGGCTTCTCGGCCATCGTCGGCGTCGTCGGCGGCGGCGGCCTCGGCGATCTCGGCATCCGTTACGGCTACCAGCGCTTCATGCCGGAAGTGATGGCCGTCGTCGTCGTCGTCCTCATCGTCCTGGTGCAGAGCGTGCAATCCTTCGGCGACCGCCTTTCGCGCCGTCTCAACAAACGTCTTCGTCACTCGTCCTGATGCATACTCAAGGGAGAACCAGCATGTTCGTGCGTCATATCCTGACTGCTGCCGTCGCCGTGATCGTCGGCCTCGGCGCGGCGCAAGCCGAAACCATCAAGATCGGCGTCACGCCCGGGCCGCACGCCCAGGTGCTCGAATTCGTCAAGCCCATCGCTGCGAAAAAGGGCCTCGACATTCAGATCATCGAATTCTCGGATTACGTCATTCCGAACACAGCCCTGGACGCCGGAGAAATCCAGGCCAATTCGTTCCAGCACCTGCCCTATCTGGAGAACCAGAAGAAGGACCGCGGCTTCAAGATCGAGAGCGCCGGCTTCACGCTGAATTTCCCGCTCGGCATCTACTCGAAGAAGCACAAGTCCTTCGCCGAAGTGCCGGACGGCGGCAAGATCGCCATCCAGAACGACCCGACCAATGGCGGCCGCTCGTTGCTGCTGTTGCAGGACAAGGGCTTCATCAAGCTCAAGCCGGAAGCGGGCATCAAGCCGAGCATCGCCGACATTATCGACAATCCGAAGAAGCTGAAATTCATCGAAGTCGAGGCCGCGCAGACGCCGCGCTCGCTCGAGGACGTCGATGCCGCCTCGATCAACACCAACTATGCGACACAGGCCGGGCTGACGCTGAACGACGCCATCCTCAAGGAGGACGCCAAGGGTCCCTACGTCAACATCATCGCTGTACGCACAGTCGACAAGGACAAGCCCTGGGTGAAGACCCTGCTCGAGGCCTATTACACCCCCGAGGTGAAGGCCTTCGTGCTTGAGAAGTTCAAGGGCGCGGTGCTGCCGAGCTGGTAAGCTTCAATCGAGACCGCGCAGGGATGCCGCATAGCGGCGTTCCCTGCGCGGGATGATTTTAGCTGCGCTTCGGCTTGGCGGCCGGCTTAGCCGGGGCCGTCGGCGCGACGGGCTCCAATACGACGTGCAGCGGATTGGGCTTGTGATCCATCGCCGCGCCGGTGATGCCATCGGTCACCATTCCGACCGCGCCGCCTGCGATGATGTTGCCGGCGAAGCCCAGGCCGCCATTGCCGGACACTTCGCGCCCGAGCTTCACCGTCTTCGGCTTGTAGCCAGCCTTCGTGAAGGTAACGACGAGATCCTGATTGCGCGCGACCTGCACCGTGCACGGTGTCACGCAGGCCGGCCCCGGGATCGGCTCGGTCTGCGGATTTTCCTCGTAAGCCGCGGCGCTGCCGACCTTCCCGTCGCGCACAGGGCATGGCCCGCCGCAGGGATAGTCCAGCACGGAGTGCATCTCCGCCCCGGACGGCTCGGACTCAAACACCACCGGCTCGCTCGTGCCGCGTGTCACCGAAGCGCAGCCGCACAGCAGCAGCGCGACCGCGCCAAGCGCGGCCAGCAATTTCGTCGTCATTGAAAGTCCCCCAACCCCTACCCCCAGGGGAATTATGTGTTTTAGCAACCTGGGGGATCATAGATTTAGCGTAGCGCCCGGCCACGGCAAAGAGGTAATGCGGTGACGCGCATCAAACGGTTGAGGATGTGGGGGAAAATGGTCGGAGTGGCAGGATTTGAACCTGCGACCCCCTCGTCCCGAACGAGGTGCGCTACCAGACTGCGCTACACTCCGACTGTGGGCGGCCTTATAACCCCCCCGTCTAAAACCGCAAGCTTGAGAGACGAAATGAGCGCCGAGCCGCAAACGCGGGTATTGCCAGCCGATCCGGACGCGGTCCGGACGGCCGCAGACTGCCTGGCGGCGGGCGGCCTGGTGGCGTTCCCGACCGAGACCGTCTACGGCCTCGGCGCCGATGCCACCCATGGCGAGGCGGTGGCGAGGCTTTACGCCGCCAAGGGGCGGCCGGCCTTCAATCCGCTGATCTCGCATATCCCCGACCTTGCCGCGGCGCGCAGCCTGGCTCTGTTCAATGCCGAGGCCGAACGGCTCGCCGCTGCCTTCTGGCCGGGACCGCTGACTTTGGTACTGCCCAAACGCTCAGACTGCCCGGTGTCGAGCTTGGCGTTGGCCGGCCTCGACAGCATCGCCCTGCGCGTGCCGGCGCATCCGATCGCGACGGCCCTGCTCAAGGCATTCGGCAGGCCCGTGGTGGCGCCATCGGCCAATCGCTCGGGCCACGTTTCGCCGACCACCGCCGCTCACGTGCTGGCCGATCTGCGCGGCCGCATCGACCTCATCCTCGACGACGGTCCCTGCCGCGTCGGCATCGAATCGACCGTGGTCGCGCTGATCGACGAACCGACCTTGCTGCGGCCCGGCGGGCTGGCGCGCGCCAAGATCGAACGCGTGCTCGGCCGGCCGCTGAAGGACGCCGCCGCGCATATCGACGAGGAGGCGCCGCTGGCGCCAGGCATGCTGGCATCGCACTACGCTCCCAAGGCCACGCTGAGGCTCAACGCGGCCGAGCCGCGACCGGATGAAGCGCTGCTCGCCTTCGGTCCGGCCGCCAAGTTTGCCGGAACCGTGTTCAACCTGTCGCCGCGCGGCGATCTGGTCGAAGCCGCCGCCAATCTGTTCTCGCAGTTGCGCCAGCTCGATGCCGCAGGTGCCACCATGGTTGCGGTCATGCCGGTGCCGAACGAAGGCCTCGGCGAAGCGATCAATGACCGCCTTGCGCGTGCTGCCGCGCCGAAGCCATAACAAGAGCCGTCACAGGAAACGCCTTCATGAACTCGCCGCTGCGCCATTCGCCTGCGCCCGAAATCCTGACACGTTTCGCGGCGATCGTCGGCGACAAATATGCCGTGACCGACCCGAACGACCTTGCCTCGCATCTGATCGAAGGCCGCGGGCTCTATCACGGCCGCACGGCGATGATGCTGAGGCCCGGTTCGACCGCGGAAGTCGCGGCCATTCTCAAGCTCGCCAACGAAACGCGTACCGCCATCGTGCCGCAAGGCGGCAACACCGGACTGGTCGGCGGCCAGATTCCCTTCGACGGCGAACTCATTCTGTCGCTGGCGCGGCTCGACAAGATCCGCGACGTCGACGTGCAATCGAACACCATGACCTGCGAGGCCGGCGTCGTCTTGCAGAAAGCGCAGGAAGCGGCCGCGGCGGCCGACCGGCTGTTTCCGCTATCGCTCGGCTCGGAAGGCAGCTGCACCATCGGCGGCAATCTGTCGTCCAATGCCGGCGGCACCGGCGCGCTCGCTTATGGCGTCGCCCGCGAGTTGATGGTCGGCGTCGAAGTCGTGCTGGCCGACGGGCGCATCATGAACCTGCTGCGCAAGCTGAAGAAGGACAATACCGGCTACGACCTGCGTCACCTGTTCGTCGGCGCCGAAGGTACGCTCGGCGTCATCACCGCGGCGGTGCTGAAACTTTTTCCGCGGCCGCGTGCACTCGAAACCGCTTTCCTCGCCGTGCCATCGCCGGAAGCCGCGGTGAAACTGCTCAACCTGGCGCAGTCGCAGATCAGCGGCACGCTGACCGGCTTCGAACTCATGATCCGCGGCATCATCGACTTCGCGATTAAACACGGCCATAACGTGCGCGATCCGCTGGCCTCGCCGCATCCGTGGTACGTGCTGATGGAAGTGTCGTCGCAGCAGGCCGAAGGATTGCGCGACAATCTCGAGGAGTTTCTCGGCAACGCCATCGAGCAGGAACTGGTCAGCGACGCCACGATCGCCGCCAACATCGACCAGGCGAAATCGTTCTGGCACATGCGCCACACTTTGACCGAAGTGCAGAAGCCGGAAGGCGGTTCGATCAAGCACGACGTCTCGGTGCCCGTCGCCGCCATTCCCGCGTTCCTCGCCGAAGCGGCAGATGCCGTGATCAAGCTCATTCCGGGATCGCGTCCGGTGCCATTCGGCCATCTCGGCGATGGCAACATCCATTACAACATCAGCCAGCCGGCCGGCGCCGACAAGGAGACGTTCCTGGCGCGCTGGGACGAAGTCAATTCGGTGGTTGACGGCATCGTCTTGAAATACGGCGGTTCGATCTCGGCCGAACACGGTATCGGCAAGCTCAAGCGTGACAAGCTGCCGAAGGTGAAGGATCCGGTGGCCTTGGCATTGATGCGCGATATCAAACGGGTGCTGGATCCGAACGGCATTCTCAATCCCGGCAAGGTGCTTTGACCGATGAGTGAATTGATTATCGGTCAGATGACCGAGGCCGACGTGGAGCCCGTGGTGGCGCTATGGCTGGCGTGCGGCCTGACCCGCCCGTGGAACGATCCGCGCTCGGATATCGACTTCGCGCGCAAGGGGGCCAACTCGGCCATTCTTATCGGTCGCTCCGGCGGCAAGATCGCGTCATCGGTTATGGTCGGCCATGACGGTCATCGCGGCTGGTTCTATTACCTTGCTGTCGATCCGGCCTGTCAGAAGCGCGGTTACGGTCGCATCATGGTCGGCTCGGCGGAGCAATGGCTGAGCGCGCGCGGCATCGTCAAGGCGATGCTGATGGTGCGGCCGGACAATGTCGGCGTCCGGACCTTCTACGAGAAGCTCGGCTATTTCGATCAGCCGCGCACGATACTGGCGCGTTGGCTCGACGGCCGCGATCCGACACCGTGATTTAGAACAACCGGCCCTGCCCGTCGTCGGGCTTCGGTTTGACCGCTCGCTTGGGCGCTTCGACCGCGTGTTGAAGCGGCGGTCGCGGCGCGGCCTCCGCGGCAAGATCAATCGCTTCAACGAGATGAGCGTCGTCATTGGCGACGCGATTGACATCGACCGAAACCGGATGGGCGTCGAGCAAATCATCCGGCGCCGGCGCTATCAACGCCGCTGCCGTTTTGTCATCGACACGATCGCTATCGAGCCAGAGATCGAACGCCTCCGGCGCCACGATCACCGGCATGCGGTCATGCATCGGCTGCAGCGTGCGATTGGCGTCGGTCGTCACGATGGCAACCGTGTCCAACTCCTCGCCATTCGGTCCGGTCCACGTCTCCCACAAGCCGGCCAAGGCGAGAGGTTCTCCCGACTTGGCATGGATGAAATAAGGCTGCTTGCGGGCACCGCCCGCCTTCCACTCGTAAAAGCCGTCGGCCGGCACCAGGCAGCGCCGGCGCTTCATCGCCGCGCGAAAGGCCGGCTTGTCGAGAACGTTCTCGCCGCGGGCGTTGATGATCAACGAAAATGCCTTCGGGTCCTTGACCCACGACGGCAACAAGCCCCAACGCATCAGCGCGAACTTTCGCTCACCGTTGATGAAACAGACCACCGGTATCGGCTGGGTCGGCGCCACATTATAGCGCGGGGGAAAATTCGGCTGCTCGGCGTAGCGAAACAGCGCACGCAGCGCTTCCGGTGACGAGGTCAGGGTGTAGCGGCCGCACATCGTTGAGAACCTGTCCTGACATCCCGTTTAAGCGCGTCTTAACCCAGTTGAATATACCACATTCATTCGGGACGATTTTCAGGGTCCAGCGGCCGATGAAACATCCGATCTGCGCCGTTGCAGGGCCAGATACCAACCTCGCCAGCGACGGCGCGGCCGCTGCGGCGGCGCGCTTGGCTGAGGCTCATATAAATCCCGCCACCGGACTTGCAACCGATTACCTCAACCATTTCAACGAAGCGATCATGCTGCTCGAAATGGCGGCTGAGTGCGCGGACTGCCGCGCCGATCTGGCGGCCTGGCGGCGCCGCAATTACCGCGAACACTTCCGGCAATCGGGCTTCAAGGCGCGCGATCTGGCGATTGCCGCGTACGACGCCGCCGATCCCGTGGCGCGCGACATGCTCGATGCGCTCGCCGGAACCATGACGACTGTCATCGAGCACGCGCGCAACCGGCTGGACACCGAGACAGATGCCGCGCGCGCCGGCATCATCGCCGAGCGTGCCGCCACCTGGTTGCGCCTGCTCGTGGCACAGGCCGGCGCGGTGATCAACAATCAGCGCCTTGCCGCTTCCGATGCGCTGCCCCAGGAGGCAGCCGACCGGGCGATGGACGTGGTCGTCTGAAGCCATCGAGCAATCGTTGGCGTGCGCGCCGGCGCGGCGCCGTGTAGCATCGATCTCATGACCGATCCGCGTGCCTATCCCCAACATCCCTTTCTCGCCGTCTCCGCCGCGATTATCCACAACGGCAAGGTGCTGGCAGTTCGCCGCGCCCGCAAACCGGCCATCGAGCTCTACACCCTGCCCGGCGGCGCGGTGGAAACGGGAGAGACCTTGCTCGAGGCGGTGCGCCGTGAGGTCGAAGAAGAAACTGGTCTCACCATCGAGCCGGTGGCGCTCGCCGGCCACCGCGAAGCGATCGTCCGCGACGCCGACGGCGCGGTGAAGCATCACTTCGTCATCTTGTGCTTTGCCAGCCGTCTCGTCGGCGGCGAAATCCGGCTCAACGACGAACTCGGCGATGCGCGCTGGCTCGAGCCGGCCGACCTGGCGGTCTTGAAGACAACCGATGGCCTCGGCGAGATCGTCGAGGCCGCGGTCGCCCTCATCGAACCGGCACGTTAGCGACCTTGCGGACAGCAGCATCCCGGCGCATATCTCCGCAGAGATCAAACAAGAGCCCGCCTGTGAGCCGACCGATTACGCTTGTGCTGACCCTTCTCTGCCTAGCCCTGTCGGGGCTGCCCGCCCGGGCGCAGTCGGCGGCGCCCGGCCAGGAGACGCCGGCGGCGCCTTACGATGCCGACCTGCAGCGGCTCGCCGAGGTCCTCGGTTCGCTGCAGTATCTGCGAACGGTGTGCGGCGCCAATGAAGGCCAGAAATGGCGCAGCGAAATGCAGGCGCTGATCGACGCCGAGGCGCCGAGCGGGGAACGCCGGCGCCAGATCGTCGCCCGCTACAACCGCGGCTACCGCGGCTTCGAGCAGACCTACCGGACCTGCACGCCGGCTGCCGATTTGGCCATCCGGCGCTATCTCGAGGAAGGCGCCAGGATCGCCCGCGAGATCACGGCCCGCTACGCGAATTGACGTTCCACAGGTCGCTAGGCCCCGCAGTGGGCGGTTGCGCCCGGTTCCGATTTAGCCACAGGCATTAACCTTTCCTTTAGGTGTGGGCTATTGCCGCAAGGCCCGCGTGATAGGCTCAGCCCTGAATTAGACTGACGTCCCGAAGCCGGACGCCAGAGGGACGGGTAATAATGGACACTGCCGAGCGACCAACGCACAGCCGCGAGCCGGTGCCGGACCACGAGCAAAAGCGCGTGGCGCTGAGCTACCTGAACGAAGCCTGGGCGGAGGCGCGTCTCGACGGCGTCGATGGCGACTGCCTTGCACAAGCCTGCCTGTTCACGGCGCTGGCCGAGTTCGTCTCCACCTATGGCGAAGAAGCGGCCGCGACCTTTACCGAAGGGCTGGCGAACCGGATTCGCAACGGCGAGTTCTCGATCGACCAGTTGCGCCAGTAAGCGCCGGTCGCCTCTCCCTGCAACGAAAACATCGGGCGCTCAGGCCGAGGCGAAGCCGTAATAGCGGTCGAGCACACGGTCGATGTCGGCCGGGTAAAATGGCTTTTTCAGAAAGCCGAGTGCCCCCGCCGCCATCGCCCGTTCGACCACCGGTTCTTCGACAGCCGTGGTCATCATTACCACGGCGACGTCCGGCGTCTCTCGTTTGATCTCGCACAAGGTGGCCACGCCATCGAGGCCGGGCATGTTGTGGTCGAGAAAGACGATACCGAAATTTTCCCGGCGCAAGCGCTCGAGCGCGGCACGGCCCTCGCCGGCTTCGTGCAGGTCGAGCCTGAAGCGGCTCGCGGACAGGATCTTTCTTACGATGCCGCGCATCGTGCTGGAGTCATCGACGACAAGAACGCGAGTCGGCACCGTCGCGCGGAGACAGCGCTCGACGATGCGCCCGGCCGCCTCGGAATCCGCTGGCTTTTCGAAGGTGGCGGTGACGCCGGACGGCCGCGGGTAATCGCCATCCGCGCAGATGAACACGCGCGGCGCCGGCTTGACGGCCTTGGTGGCGGTCAGTGCTGCCGCGGCCACTGGTTCCGGCAGCGCGCCGTCAAGGATGCAGATATCGGTGCCGCCATTGCCGAGCGCAACTATGCCTGGGGCCGGATCGAAAATCGAGAAATCGAGGGGGATGCTCGACATGGTCGCAGCTTCGCGCCAGAGCTCCCGCTCCAGGCCCGTCATTCCGATCACCATCATCGTGAGCGACACGAGATCGTGGCTCATGGGTGCCCCACGCCCCAATATATGAAAATACCTGCGCCCCGCCGCAGGTTTGCGACTATCGTTAAACAGGCTCTCCGTATGTTGGCAATATGACTTCGCGCCATGCTGCGGACTTTTTTTAAATAACGTGGCGCCCGTCGATGAATAAACCTTGCTCGGGTTTGTTCATTCCCGTCGCAATGTATCCTGGAGCCAGGTCCGGCTTCGCCGTGCACGCGAAGCAAGCCGGACCTCGATTATCTGTGGTTGGAACCCGCCCAATAACGACGGGGTTGAGGAAAGCGCGCCAACGCTTATGTTCGGCTTCGAAGTTCCGGCCCTGTACGACCGGTTCCGTGGATTGTAGGACGCCTTCCATGCTGGCAGCGCTGCTTCCCGACCGGGGGGTGATCAGGATCGTGGGCGAGGACGCCCGGCGCTTCCTCAACGGCATCGTCACCAATGACATTGACAAGCTGACGCCGGGCGAAGCGCGTTACGCCGCGCTGCTGACGCCACAGGGCAAGATCATCGTCGACTTCTTCGTCGCGGAGGCCGGTGCCGAGGACGGCGGAGGATTCTTCGTTGATGCCCCCAAAGCGCTGACGCCCACACTGGTCCAGAAGCTGGGCTTCTACAAACTGCGCGCCAAGGTCACGATCGAGGATCTATCGGACCGGCTTGGCGTGATGGCGGTCTGGCCGGGCCAGAACCCCGCCGGCCATACTGAAACCGAATACGGGCTGTGCTTTGCCGACCCGCGCCTGCCGGCGCTCGGCGTTCGCGTTATCGTGCCGCCGCAGGTTACCGTTGAGGCGACCGCCGATCTCGGTGCGACGGTAAGCGATCCGGCGGCCTACGAGGCGCACCGGATCGCCCTCGGCGTGCCGCGCGGCGGCGCGGATTTCGTCTATGCAGGCACCTTTCCGCATGAGGCGGACATGGACCAGCTCAACGGCGTCGATTTCCACAAAGGCTGCTACATCGGGCAGGAGGTCGTCTCCCGTGTCGAGCACCGGGCGAACGCCCGCAGCCGTGTGGTGCCGGTCACCTATGACGGCGGCGCGCCGATGCAGGGGCTCGAGGTGATCGCTGGCGACAAGCAGATCGGCATGATGGGTTCGGCCGCCGATGGCCACGGCCTCGCTTTGCTGAGGCTGGACCGGGTCGCGGAAGCCCTTGCCGGCGGCACGCCGATCACGTCCGGCGGCGTTACCCTGCAGGTGGCCAAGCCCGGCTGGGCCGGTTTCGCCTTCCCCGGCGACGCCAAGGCAGCGGAATAGCGGGTCTCGACCGCCTCGCCGCCCGTACGATTATCCGCTATTATCGGGCCGAACCGTACGGATTATCGAACAATGGCCGCTATCAATCTGAGCGATCTCGATGCCTTTATGGCAGTCGCCCAAGCCCGGAGCTTCCGCGGCGCGGCGTCCTTGCGCAACGTGTCGCCCTCCTCGCTCAGCGAGGCACTGAAGCGTCTGGAGGCCGATCTCGGCGTCCGCCTGCTCAACCGCACCACGCGCAGCGTGACGCCAACCGAGGCCGGTGAGCGGCTGCTGCAGCAACTGACGCCGGCGCTTTCCGATATCGAGGGCGCCCTCGCGACCGTGAAAAGCCAACGCGACCGTCCGGCCGGCACGTTGCGGCTGAACGTGCCGGTGATCGTCGCCGCCAAGGTGCTGCCGCCGCTGGTGACCCGCTTCCTCACCCTGCACCCGGACATCACCATGGAGATCGCTGCGAGCGACTCCTTCGTCGATGTATTCTCCGAGGGCTTCGACGCTGGCATCCGCTACGAGGAGAAACTCGAGCGCGACATGATCGCGGTACCGATCGGCCCGCGCACGCAACGTTTCATCGCCGCCGCCGCGCCTGCCTATCTTGCCGCGCGCGGCACGCCGCGCCATCCGAGCGAGCTCGTCAACCACGCCTGCATCCGCCATCGCTTCGCCAGCGGCCGCTCGCCTGACTGGGAGTTCGAGCGAGGCGGCAAAGCAGTGAAGATCGGACCCGACGGTCCGATCGCGGCAACGAATGTGGAAATCGAAGTGCAGGCGGCCGTCGCCGGGCTCGGCATCGTTTATACGTTCCACGAATTTCTCGACGCCGCGCTGCAACGCGGCGACCTCGTCGAAATCCTGCACGAATGGTCAGTGAGTTTCCCCGGGCCCTATCTTTATTTCCCCAGCCGCCGCCATATGCCGGCGCCGCTGCGCGCCTTCGTCGATTTCATCAAGAACGAGCGGCCGGCGTGAGATTACAACGCGAATGAGAGGCGCTATATCTTGGCCATGGCTGTTCCAAAGACGATTCTGCACGCCGACGGCTTGAAGCGCTGCCCCTGGCCGAAGGACGACCCATTCTACGTCGCCTATCACGACCACGAATGGGGCGTGCCCGAATGGGATGACCGCGCGCTGTTCGAGAAGCTGATCCTCGACGGCTTTCAGGCCGGGCTGTCGTGGATCACGATCCTGCGCAAACGCGACAATTTCCGCAAAGCCTTTGACGACTTCGAACCTGCGAAGATCGCGCGCTATACGCCGAAGAAAGTCGAGAAGCTGATGCAGGACGCCGGGATCGTCCGCAACCGTGCCAAGATCGAAGGCGCGATCCTGTCGGCCCGCTGCTATCTCAAGATCATGGAAAGTGGCCCCGGATTTTCCGCGATGCTGTGGGACCATGTCGGCGGCAAGCCGATCGATACCAAGCTGCGTGCCGGCCAGAAGCCCGCCGCCGAGACGGCGGTCTCCAAGGCGATGTCGAAGCAACTCATCGGGCACGGTTTTAAATTCGTCGGTCCGACCATCGTCTATGCGTTCATGCAGGCCGTCGGCATGGTCAACGACCATGAGGTGACGTGCTGGTGCCACGCCGAATGCAACAAACTCGCGGCCCAGCACGGCAAGAAAAAGAAACGATGAAGAAGCCCGCCATCGTCAAGAATGCGGCGCCCGCGCCGCGGGCAAAGTCTGTAAGGGCCTGGCAGCGCATGCTGTCCGGCCGCCGCCTCGATTTGCTCGACCCGTCACCGCTCGACGTCGAACTTGAGGACATTGCCCACGGCCTGGCGCGCGTCGCGCGCTGGAACGGCCAGACCAAAGGCGCGCACATCTTTTCGGTGGCGCAGCATGTGCTGCTGGTCGAGGCCCTGGCGCGGGCTCAATCGGCCGATCTGGACGATCGCATGCGGCTGGCGATCCTGCTGCATGACGCCGCCGAATACGTGATCGGCGACATGATTTCGCCCTTCAAGGCCGTCATCGGCGACAGCTACAAGGTGGTGGAGAACCGGTTACTCGGAGCGATCCATCTGCGTTTTGGCCTGCCTCCGAAACTTCCAGAGAGCTGGACCAAACTGATCAAGGCCGCCGACCGCAACGCCGCCTATCTGGAGTCGACCCGCCTCGCCGGGTTTGAAGAGGCCGAGGCGCGAAAATTCTTCGGGCCGCCGCCGAAATATTCCGCCGCCATCGAGCGCGATTATCTCACCCCCTGGCCCGCCTCCACCGCCGCCAAGCGCCTGGCCGAGCGGGTGGAAAAGCTGCAGCGGAACTGAGTCTTCTCAAGGTCCCCGGATCAGCCTAGATAAGCGCCCATGATCCACGTCTGTTCACTGGCGCGCCTCTACAAGACGGTCGACGAGACCAAGGCGCAACACATCGTCACGCTACTGCGCCTGACCGACCGCGTGACCCGGCCGGCGCATATCGTGGCGGACAACCACCTCATCCTCGCGGTCGATGACATCGTCGACGCCGAAGAGGGCGCGACCGTTCCCGCGCAGGACCACGTGCTGCGGCTAATCGATTTCGCGCAGCGCTGGGACCGCTCGGCGCCGATGGTCGTGCATTGCTTCGCCGGCATCAGCCGCTCCACCGCGGCCGCCTTCACCGCCGCCTGCGCGCTTAATCCGCAGCGCGACGAAGCCGACATCGCCCGCGCGATCCGCGCCGCTTCGCCCACCGCCTCGCCTAACAAGCGCATCGTCGCCATCGCCGACGAGGTGCTCAAGCGCGACGGCCGCATGATCCGCGCCGTCGATGCACTGGGCCGTGGCGTGGAAGCGATGGAAGGTCATCCCTTCCGGCTGGATCTGACTTAACCGCACGCAGCATCGGCGGCCATCCGCCTGCGCACAAGGGGCGAGACGTGACAACACCGCACTACGGACTGGTTAGCCCGGAAACCTTGATGTCCCACGACGGGCTGAGTTTCCTCAAGGGCATCATAGCCGGCGAATTCCCGCAGCCGCCGATCGCGGAAGTGCTCGGCTTTCATCTTGCTGAGGCCGAGCCGAACCGCGTCGTGTTCGAAGGGCTGCCGGAATTGCGGCACTACAATCCGATCGGCACGGTGCATGGCGGCTTCGCCGCGACCTTGCTCGACTCAGCCCTTGCCTGCGCTATCTATACGACCATGCGGAAGGGCGAAGCCTGGACCACGCTGGAACTGAAACTGAATTACGTGCGCGCGCTGACCAAGGACACCGGCCCGGTGCGCGCCGAAGGCCGCATCATCCACCGCGGCCGCAGCGTCGCGACGTCGGAAGGCGATCTGAAGGATCTAAGCGGCAAGCTTTACGCGCACGCCACGACGACATGCATGATCTTCCCGGCGAAGAGCTGAGAAGCGCGAGCCTCAGTTGTGATTGGTTTCGGCGGCGAACGATGAGCGCAGCTTCAACGGTCCGCTCTCTTCGTCCGACGCGCTGGCCGAACGAGTCGGACGCCGCGTGAATTCGCAATAAGCGAAGCCGAGGCCGGAGATCGAACCGCGGAACGTGTATTCGTCGACCTTCGTGACGCGGAAGCACGGCTCGATGGGCATGCCCTTCAAAGTCGCGCAGACCGAACCGTCCTTGACGTGCAACGTATTGGCCGGCAGGGCCGCATAGCGCACCTTGCCCGCGCCCTGGAACTGGATCGAGCCGACGACCGAGCCGTCGTGCAGCACGCGGCCGCGGCCGCGAGTGCCTTCGAAACAGGAATAATTGAAGGTCTTGCCGATGACGAAATGGCGGGCCTGCTCGGCCGTCAGTTCTTCGGCCGTGGCCATCGACGGCAATGCGGCCAACAGGCCGATCACGCACGCACCCACACGCAACATCACGGAACTCCGACTGACGCCACAACAGAAGATTAGCGGGCTTCCGCCCGCTAGAAAACATGTTGCGGATTATGCCTAACGATCGTTGGCAAATCCTGAATGGAGTTTACCCGATCTTGACCACGACGCGACCCCGGATCTGCCCGGCCACGATATCGGCGGCGGCTTGAGGCAGTTCGGAAAGGCCGATTTCCCGGGTCATGGCGGCCAATTTTTGGCGGTCGAGGTCTGTTTCCAATCTTTTCCACGCTTCCCGGCGCTTCGGCAGCGGACACATCACGGAGTCGATGCCCAAAAGACACACCCCCCGCAAAATGAAAGGCGCGACGGAACCCGGCAAATCCATACCGCCCGCCAGACCGCAGGCCGACACGGCGCCGCCGTAACGGATCATCGACAGCAGATTGGCGAGCGTGGTCGAACCGACAGAATCGATGCCGCCCGCCCAGCGCTCCTTGGCGAGGGCCTTGGGCGGACCCGACAGCACCGCACGCTCGACGATTTCCGAGGCGCCGAGGCCCTTGAGATAGTCGGCCTGCTCCGGGCGGCCCGTGGTGGCGCTGACCGAGAAGCCGAGCTTGGACAGGATCGCCACGGCAACCGAACCGACGCCGCCGGCGGCGCCGGTGACGGCGATTGGACCGCTCGCCGGCGTCAGGCCGTGGTTCTCCAGCGCCATGACCGAGAGCATCGCGGTATAGCCGGCGGTGCCGATGGCCATGGCCTCGCGCGTTGAGATCGTCGCCGGCAAACGCACCAGCCAGTCGCCCTTGACCCGCGCCTTTTCCGCATAGGCGCCGAGATGGGTTTCGCCGGTGCCCCAGCCGTTGAGGATAACCTTGTCGCCGGCCTTCCAGTCAGGATGGTCCGAACTTTCCACGGTGCCGGCGAAATCGATACCGGCGATCATCGGGAATCGGCGGACTACCGGGGCCTTGCCGGTGATCGCCAGGCCATCCTTGTAGTTGACGGTTGAGTATTCGACCCGGACGGTGACATCGCCGTCCATCAGGTTGGCTTCATCGAAATCGGCCAGAGCCGCCTTGGTGCCGCTCTCGGCCTTCTCGATCACCATCGCCTTGAATGTCGCCACGCCAACCTCCTGCACCGATGTCTTGTCGGGAGGGTTTTAAAGGCGCGTGGATGCCCGGCACAAGGCCGAAATCCGAAGCTTAAGCCGCAGCGGGAACCAGCGGCCGCGACACCGGCTCCTCGACGATCGGCAGGTTGATCAACGCCGAGATGATGCCGAACGCGACGCCGAGCCACCACACCGGGTCGTAGGTGCCGAAGTGGTCATAGGCCAGGCCGCCGAGCAGCACGCCGAGGAAGCCGCCGACCTGGTGGCTGAAGAAGGCGATGCCGAACAGCATGGCAAGCCAGCGCGTGCCGAACATTACCGCCACCAGCGATGAGGTGGGCGGCACGGTCGAAAGCCAGAGCAGCCCGGTCACGGCGCCGAAGATGAGCGTGGTCGTGGTGGTCACCGGCAACAACACGAATGCGGCGATGGACGCCGCGCGACTGAAATAGATGATCGACAGGATGTAGCGCTTCGGCATGCGCGAGCCGAGATAGCCAGACGTGACCGAGCCGACGATGTTGAACAGGCCGATCGCCGCCACCGTCCAGCCGCCGACCTGCGCCGACAGGCCGCGGTCGAGCAGATAGGCCGGCAAATGCACGGTGGTGAAAGCCAACTGGAATCCGCAAGTGAAGAAGCCCAGCACCAGCAGGATATAACTGCGATGGCCAAAGGCTTCCGTCAGCGCCTGCTTGTAGGACTGCGCCGGAGCAGCCGCCGCAGCGGCAGCCGCACTCTTGCGCGGCGCCGACAGCACGATCGACAGCGGCAGGATGATCAGCATCAGCAGCGAGAACACCACCAGCGCGCCGTACCATCCGACGGAGCCGATAAGGGCGACCGCCAGCGGCGAAAACAGGAACTGGCCGAAAGAGCCCGCCGCGGTGCCGAGACCGAAGGCTGTCGAGCGCCATTCGTCCGGCAGCAGCTTGCCGAAAGCGCCGACCACGATGGTGAACGAACACCCCGACAGACCAAAGCCGATGAGCACGCCCGCCGACAACGTCAGCGTCGACGGCGTCGTCGAATAAGCCATCAGGAACAGCCCGGCGGCGTAAAGCAGCGCACCGCCGGCCAGCACGCGCGTTGGGCCGTAGCGGTCGGCGACCGCCCCGGCGAAAGGCTGGCCGACGCCCCACAGCAGGTTCTGCACGGCCAGCGCCAGGGCGAAGACGTCACGGCCCCAGTTGTGCAACTGCGACATCGGCGTGAGGAAGAAGCCAAGCGACGAACGCGGGCCGAAGCCGAGCATTGCAATGACGCAGCCGCAAATAATAATCAGCGCGGGGGTGCGCCAGCCGATCGAAGACGAAGGTGCAGCGCTTTGGGCGGACATCGACCGGCTCCTAATAATTATCCGCGTCAAGGTAGCGCGGAGCAGCGACCATAGTAATCGGCTTGCCGGTTCCCAAACGAATATTACTGATCGAAGCCATTTGCGGCGCGCATGGCTCTCGCGGGGATGATTGAGGAAACCGGCGCTGCGGCCGGCTCCGCGGACTAGCGTCCGGCCGAGCCGAAGACCTCGTTCAGCCGCCGGGCTTCGACGCGGGTAAACTTCGGATCGCCCCAGCTCGGCTCTTCAGCGCCGTCGCCCCAGTTGCGCGGCCGATAGAAGATGAGCCCGCCGAGCTTGTCCATCTTCCTCATTTCGCGAACCCAGCCGGGATGCGCCCAGTCGTCGTGATAATGCGTCGATTTGGCGACTTCCGGCATCCACAGTTTGCCGTCGAGAGAATCGCGCGCGATGCTCATGGCGCGGTCGTAAGCCTCCGGCTCCTTGATCGCCTCCGACTTGCCGTCGCAAGCGAAGGTGAACTGGCAGGCCAGATGCCGGTGCTTGTTCTGATAGACCACGCCGCAGACGTCGTTCGGGTAATAAGGCGAGAAGGTCCGGTTGAGGATGACCTGTGCCACCGCGATCTGCGCCGTCACCGGTTCATCCCGCGCTTCGAAATAAATCGCATGAGCGAGGCACTTCTCGGCTTGCGTACGCTTGGCGCCGGCGAGCGACAGACGTTCTGCGGGCGAGTGCGGCCGCTGATTGGGCCCGGTTACCACGCCCTTCTTTGCGACGCTTGCCCCCTCGTCGATCTTGATGTCGCCGTTTGCCGGGCTCAGCGCCGACATCTTCACATCGCGATCGCCGGAAGCCACCACGACCGGCGCTTCGCCGGGCGCCCAAGGCAACAGGCGCTCGCGTTTGCCGGCCATCGGATCGTCGTGAAAGAACACCTGGTCGGTGGCCTTCGCGCCGGATTTCATGGCGGCACGATCCTGCGCCTGCGGCAGCACCGTTGCCGATGGAGCCGGCGTGAATTCGTATTGGCGATAGAGCTCAAGCCTGGCACCACCCGGCTCGTGCGACAGATCGATCAGCGGTCCCTGCTCCGGCTCAAGCGCGGACAATGCCGGCATCGGCGGCATGGGCTCGCGGGCGCGCGACAACAGCGAATCGCGCTTGTCCTTGCGATTGACCGCCGGGAAGCGCAGCGGGCCCTGCGTGTCGCCCAGAGGCTGCGAGCCGAGGGAGCGGGCGATGTCGTTCGGATCGAAATTGGCGAGCGCATAAACCGGTGGCGCCGGGATCGCCGTTCCGATCGGGCGCGGCAGGCTGAACATCGCGGCGTGAATGGTGCCGAAGGGCGAAGCGATGAGATGCTCGCGAGCGCGTTCGGCGACGCCGGGCTGCTGGATCAGGAGAGCGCCCAGGTCCTGATAGCCAATGCTGTTCGGCAGGATCGCAAAGGCGAAGACGGCGGATGCCAGCCAGCCGAGCTTCGCGGACGTACCGCGACGCTGCTGCGACTTCTGACTGACCCAACGCGACGCCACGCAACACTCCAATCCCGGTACCGACCGCGATCGAGAGAATGCGTCAGGTTTCGTTATTGGCTGGTTAACCTTGAGCGGGTGTTAACACCCCTGCCGCAGCGAAGGCGCGAGTTCCGATGCGCTCAAGAAAATATTAACCATATAGCAATCGGTCACCGCCAGACTCCCCGGTACTCCGATCTTCGCGAGGCCCCATGGATCCTCTTTCGCTGGTGACGACCCTTGGCGGCCAGGCCCTGCTCGGGGTAACGAGCCTCGGCTTGCTGCTCATCGCATTCATCATCTACCGGCGGCAACGCACGCAACGTCTGCGGCTGTCGATCGCGCTCGACAACATGGCGCACGGCCTCAACATGTTCGACGGACGCGGCCGGATCGTATTGACCAACAGCCGCTATATGGAAATGTACCGGCTGTCGCCCGAGGTAGTGAAACCCGGCTGTTCGCTGCACGACCTCATGGTCGAGCGGCAAAAGACCGGCCTCTTCAAGGGCGACATCAACGCGTATTGCGCCGACATCCTGCAGCGCGCCCGCAAGGGCAACGACATGGGCGCCTATGTGCCGGCCAGCGATGGCCGCATCGTCCTGGCGAAAAACGAGCCGCTGGACGACGGCGGTTGGGTTTCGACACACGAGGATGTCACCGAGCAGCACAAGGCTGAACTCGAGCGCGCGGCAAGCCGCGATGCCGAGCGCCGCCGCGCGCTAGTCGACGGCGCCATCGCCGATTTCCAGCAGCGGGTTGAGAAGATCCTGTCCCGCGTCGGCGCCAGCGCTGCCGCCATGCGCGCGACCGCCAACGGGCTGCTCGGCTCCTCCGACAAGACCTCGCAATGCGCCAATACTGCGGTCGATGCCTTCAACGAAGCCAGCGTCAATGTCGATACCGCGGCCGTCGCCACGGAAGAACTGTCGCAATCGATCGCCGAGATCAGCCGTCAGCTGACGCATACCAGCGACGTCGTTCGTCTCACCACCGAGGAGGCGCGTTCGATCGACGGTGAGATCAGCGGACTTGCCGATGGCGCGCAGAAGATCGGCGACGTCGTCAAGCTCATCAGCGACATCGCAGGTCAGACCAACCTGCTGGCGCTCAACGCCACCATCGAGGCCGCACGCGCCGGCGAAGCGGGCCGCGGTTTCGCCGTAGTCGCCTCCGAAGTGAAATCGCTGGCCGTACAAACAGCCAAGGCGACCGAAGAGATCGCCAACCATATCCACGCAGTGCAGGGCTCCACCGCCGGATCGATCGACGCCATTCGCAAGATCGCCGAACGCATGAGCGAGATCGACGGCTACACCACCGCCGTCGCGGCCGCGGTCGAGGAGCAGAGCGCGGCGACAGGCGAGATTTCACAGAACGTGACCACCGCGGCGCGGGGGGCGGGGCATGTGGTCGGCGTGCTCGGCGCCGTCGTCGGCGCCGCCGCCGAGACCCGCCAGTCCGCCGATGTCGTGCGCGAGGCGTCGCGGACGGTCGAGGGCGCGGTCGGCAATCTGCGGGTCGAGGTCGAGGACTTCCTCAAGACCGTCGCGGTCTAGACGCCCTACTCGACCCCGCCGCCGAGGCGGATGACGACCATGGTGCCGACCGCCAGGCAGAAGCCGAGAACGCGCGTCCGCATCGTCAGCGGCGGCCCGAATTCAAAACCGCGCAGATAGATCGCCACGGTTTCGAACAGGGCGACGGCGATGAGCACCCAGAAATAGGGCGACACCACCATCGTGCTGCTCTGCGGGAACATCACCGATATGGTGCCCGCGGCGATGCCGCAGACCAGACAGAAGCCGAAGAAGATCCAGTCGATCTGTTTCATGGCCGCACTGTATCGCGCTTAAGCCTGGCTGGCGACGGCCTTGCCGAGCGCTGCCTGTGCGGCAGCAAGTCGCGCGATCGGCACACGGAACGGCGAACACGAGACGTAATCGAGCTTGGCGTTGTGACAGAACGCGACCGACGCCGGGTCGCCGCCATGCTCGCCGCAGATGCCGACCTTGAGCCTGGGGCGCACCTTGCGGCCCCGCTCGACGCCGATCTTCACCAGTTCGCCGACGCCTTCCTGGTCGATCGACACGAAGGGATCGGCCGGCAGAATGCCGCGCGCGGTGTAGATGCCGAGGAAGCTCGCGGCGTCGTCGCGCGAAATGCCGAACGTGGTCTGCGTCAGATCGTTGGTGCCGAACGAGAAGAACTCCGCCGATTCGGCGATCTCGCCGGCCATCAGCGCGGCGCGCGGCAATTCGATCATGGTGCCGACGTCGTAAGTGAGCTTGGCGCCGGTTTCCTTCTGCACCGCTTCGGCCATGGCGTCGATGCGCGCCTTGACCAGATCGAGCTCGGCCTTGCTGGCGATCAACGGCACCATGACTTCCGGCACGACCTTTTTGCCCGTCCGCTTGGCGACATCGGCCGCCGCCTCGAAGATGGCGCGCGCCTGCATCTCGGCGATTTCCGGATAGGCGATGGCGATACGGCAGCCGCGGAAACCAAGCATCGGATTGAACTCGGCGAGCTCCTTGGCGCGATCGGCGATCTTGCGCGCATCAACACCCATCGCCGCGGCAACTTCGGCGATTTCCTCTTCGCCATGTGGCAGGAATTCGTGCAGCGGCGGATCGAGCAGACGGATCGTGACCGGACGACCGTCCATGATCTCGAACAATTCGACGAAATCGCCGCGCTGCATCGGCAGCAATTTGGCGAGCGCGGCGCGGCGCGCCTTTTCTTCGTCCGCGAGGATCATCTCGCGCACAGCCTGGATGCGCTCCTCGTCGAAGAACATGTGCTCGGTGCGGCACAGGCCGATGCCTTCGGCGCCGAAGCGGATCGCCGCCTTGGCGTCGGTCGGCGTGTCGGCATTGGCGCGGACGCCGAGCTTGCGCACCTTGTCGGCCCAGCCGATCAACGTGGCGAACTCGCCGGAGAGCTGCGGTTCGATCATGTGAACCTTGCCCTCGAGCACCTGCCCGGTCGAGCCGTCGATGGTGATGTGGTCGCCCTTCTTGAAGGTCTTGCCGCCGGCGGTCATGGTGCCGGCCGCATAATCGACGCGGATCTGGCCGGCGCCGGAGACGCAGGGCTTGCCCATGCCGCGCGCGACCACGGCGGCGTGCGACGTCATGCCGCCGCGCGTCGTGAGGATGCCCTCGGCGGCGTGCATGCCGTGAATGTCCTCAGGCGAGGTCTCGACGCGCACCAGTACGACCTTGTGGCCGTCGGCCTTGAGCAGCGCGGCTTCATCCGACGAGAACACGATCTCGCCGGACGCCGCGCCGGGCGATGCCGGCAGGCCGGTCGCGATGACGTGACGGTGCGCCTTCGGATCGAGCGTCGGATGCAGCAGCTGGTCGAGCGACAAAGGATCGACGCGCAGGACCGCTTCGTTCTTCGAGATCAGGCCTTCGTTGGCCAGTTCGACGGCGATGCGCAGCGAGGCTTTCGCCGTGCGCTTGCCGTTGCGGGTCTGCAGCATCCACAGCTTGCCCTGCTCCACCGTGAACTCGAGATCCTGCATGTCGCGGTAGTGCTTCTCGAGCCTGTTGTAGATGCGGGTAAGCTCCTTGTAGGCATCGGGCAGCGCCGATTCCATCGACGGCTTGTCGGAGCCGGCTTCCTTGCGGGCCTCTTCGGAAATTTCCTGCGGCGTGCGGATGCCGGCGACGACGTCTTCGCCCTGGGCGTTGATGAGGAATTCGCCGTACAGCTTTTTCTCGCCGGTCGAGGGATTGCGCGTGAAGGCGACGCCGGTCGCCGAGGTCTCGCCCATGTTGCCGAACACCATGGCCTGGACGTTCACGGCGGTGCCCCAACTTTCCGGAATCGAATGCAGGCGGCGATAGGTCTTGGCGCGCTGGTTCATCCACGAGCCGAACACGGCGCCGATCGCGCCCCAGAGCTGGGCGTGCGGATCCTGCGGGAAGTCCTGGCCGAGCTCCTGCTTGACGCGCGCCTTGTAGCGCACGACCAGGTCGGCCCAGTCGTCGGCGGTAAGGTCGGTGTCCAGCGAATAGCCCTGCTTCTCCTTGTGCATATCGAGGATCTCCTCGAAATGCTCATGGCCGACGCCGAGGACGACGTCGGAATACATGGTGATGAAGCGGCGATAGCTGTCATAGGCGAAACGGCGGTCGCCGGACTTCTTGGCCAGCGCCTCGACCGTTTCGTCGTTCAATCCGAGATTGAGCACGGTATCCATCATGCCCGGCATCGAGGCGCGGGCGCCGGAACGCACGGACACGAGCAGCGGGTTGACGCGGTCGCCGAACACCTTGCCGGTGATCTTGCCGACCTGGATCAGCGCCTTTTCGACCTGCTCCTTCAGCGCCGCCGGATATTTCTCGCCGTTGGCGTAGTAGTAGACGCAGACCTCGGTGGTGATGGTGAAACCGGGAGGCACCGGCAGGCCGAGATTGGCCATCTCGGCGAGGTTCGCGCCCTTGCCGCCGAGCAGGTTCTTCATCTCCGACTTGCCTTCGGCCTTGCCGCCGCCGAACGCATAGACCCACTTGCCCTTCGCCGCCGCCTTTGCGGGCGAAGCCTTGGCACTGCTCCGGACCGGGGCCTTGGCGACCTTTTTGGCCGCAGGCTTTTTGGCCTTCGGGGCCGATTTCGTGACCGATTTCTTGGATTTGGCGCTAGCGCGCGAAGCCTTGCGTTTAGCCATTGTGCGATTGAGTCCTGGGTCGGAGGAGAATGGAACCCGGGGCCGTCAAATCACGGCAGCCGTCACGGCGCAAGCCCGGAAATCCGCAGTACCGGCAGGTCTTTTGGCCTACCGGAAGATACCGAGACCGATGAGACCGATGACAATCAAATACGCCGCGACGATGAAATTCAGCAGGCGCGGCACAATGAGAATGAGGACGCCGGCAAGCAGGGCGACAATGGGCTGCAAATGGGCGACGCCGATGACCATGGGAGCTTCCTTTTTTGGGGGGCAGGACGGATGGAACAACGGATGAAGTAGCACGGAGTTCCCGCCTGTTCACCCTCCCCGGAGGGGAAGGTGCGGCGTGAGCTACCCCTCGATGCGCGAGAAGTCGGCGACGGCGCGGGTGGCCTCGCGGATCTCGTTGAGCAAGGTCAGGCGGTTGGCGCGCACAGCCTTGTCCTCGGCATTCACCGTGACCTTGTCGAAGAAGGCATCGACCGTCGGCCGCAGTTTGGCCAGCGCGCTCATGGCCGCGGCGAAGTCTTCCTTGGCGACCGCGGCGGCGGCGTCCTGCTTGGCGGTAGCGACCGCCGTGGCGAGGGTCTTTTCTTCCGGCTCCTTGAGCAGCGCGGCGTCGACCTTGCCGGCATAAGCCTTGCCGTCCTTCTTCTCCTCGATGCGGAGGATGTTGGACGCGCGCTTGACGCCGGCGAGCAGGTTCTTGCCGTCATCGGTATCGAGGAACGCAGCGAGCGCCTCGACACGGCGAACCACCATCAGCAGATCGTCCTGGCCGGCGAGCGCGAACACCGCATCGACCAGGTCATGGCGAGCGCCCTGCTCGCGCAACTGCACCTTGAGGCGGTCGGCGAAGAACGCCAGCAGATCGAGCGTCGGCGCGAGATAGGCGTGGGCTTCGACCAGCTTCGGGCTGGCGATCTTGCGTTCCTTCTCCGACACCAGCACTTCCAGTTTCATCGCCAGTTCGATGTCGCTGCCGCTGATATTGACGATGTCGTCGTGGATCGGATGCAGCACGGCGAAGGCTTCCGCCAGCGCCTCGTCGCGCGCCACGGAGCCGAAGTGCCGCCACAGCAGCCGGCGCAACGGCAGCCGCAGTTGATTGTCGATGATGATGCGGATGAGCCCAAGCGCCGCGCGGCGCAGCGCATAAGGATCCTTGGAGCCGGTCGGCTTTTCGTCGATCGACCAGAAGCCGACGAGGGTGTCGAGCTTGTCGGCAAGCGCCACCGCGATGGCGACGGCATCGGACGGCACCAGATCGTCCGGCCCCTTCGGCCGGTAATGATCCTCGACGGCATGCGCCACCGCTTCGTCCTCGCCCTGGGCCTCTGCGTAATAGCGGCCCATCAGCCCCTGCAGTTCGGGGAATTCGCCGACCACTTCGGTCAGAAGATCGGCTTTGCAGAGCTGCGCGGCGCGCTCGGCCTTGGTTCGGTCGGCGCCGACGAGCGGCGCCAGATCGCCGGCGAGCGCGACGATGCGGGCGATACGTTCGGCCTGGCTGCCGAGCTTCTCATGAAACACGATGCCGGAGAACTTCGGCAGCCGGTCTTCGAGCCGCGTCTTCAGGTCGGTGTCGTAAAAGAACTTCGCGTCCGACAGACGCGCGCGGATGACACGCTCGTTGCCAGCGACGATGGCCTTGCCGCCGTCGGTCGCCTCGATGTTCGACACCAGGATGAACTTGTTGACGAGCTTGCTGGTCGAAGGATCGCGCAGCACGAAGCATTTCTGGTTGGCGCGAATTGTCGACCGGATCACTTCGCCGGGGATCGACAGGAATTCCTTGTCGAACGAACCCATCAGCGGCACCGGCCATTCGACCAGGCCGGCGACTTCCGCCGTGAGGCCTTCATCCTCGACGAGTTCGAAGCCTTGGGCGAAAGCGAGGTTCTTGGCGTCGGTGCGGATGATGTCCATGCGCCGCGCCGGGTCGAGCACGACCTTGGCCTTCTCCAGCGACGCGACGTAGTCCTCGAAGCGCCTGACCTTGAAGGCGGCCGGCGCCATGAAGCGATGGCCGCGCGTCTCGTTGCCGGCCTTGATGCCGTCGATTTCGAACGGCAGCACCACCGGCTCCTCGGTCTCCGGACCGAAGGTGGCGATGATGGAATGCAGCGGCCGCACCCAGTTGAGCTTGCCGGAACCCCACCGCATCGACTTCGGCCACGGGAAGGTGCGTACGATCTCGGGAATCATCTCCGCGATCACCTCGACGGCGTCGCGGCCCTTTTTCTCGGTGATGGCAACGTAGAAGTCGCCCTTCTTGTCGGCCTGCACCTTGGCCTGATCGATCGAGGTCAGACCGGCGGCCTTCATGAAGCCGGCAATCGCCTGCTCCGGGGCGCCGACCTTGGGACCCTTGCGCTCTTCCTTGAGGTCGGGCTGGCGCGCCGGCACGCCCTGCACGGTCAGCGCCAGGCGGCGCGGCGTGGCGAAGGCCTTGGCGCCCTCATAGACGAGCCCGGCCGCGACCAGCCGGTCGGTGACCAGCTTCTTCAGGTCGTCGGCGGCGCGCGCCTGCATCCGCGCCGGGATTTCCTCGGAAAACAGTTCAAGCAAAAGGTCGGGCATGACGGTCTATTCGATGGGGGAATGCGCCGCGTCTGCCTAGCAAGTGTGGCCGCTGGTGTCACCCGGGCGCTACCACCCGCCGCCACCACCACCGCCGCCGCCCCCACCCGAGCCGCCTCCGCCGCCGGAGAAACCCGACGAGCCGGACGACACCGGCACGGCCGAGGACAGCGCGCTCGAGGTCGCGGCCACCGTCGAGGCGACGGCGCTGCCGAAGTTCGAGCCCGACCAGGCGCCGCTGGTCCAGCCCGGCTGGTAGTGGCTCATGGGGTCGGCATCGTCGGGATGGGCGCGCCGGAGCGCAGCGGCGAAGGCCTCCGACCACGGCTTCTCGACACTGAGCGCCACGGCATACGGCAACAGCGCCTCGAAGCGCTCGGCGGTGATCTCCGGCGCCTGCAGGTTGAGGCGGTCCTTCTCGGCGGTCTCGAGATAGAGCTTGAAGCCGGCGAGCTGGTCCATGATCGGGCGGCCGAGCGCAGTCGGCGCGCGCATCAGATAGACGAACAAGCCGTTGAGCGCGGCAAAGCCGATGACCAGCAGGAACGGCAGCGCATGGCCTTCGACGAAGGACAGCGCCATCGGCAGCACGGTGCTGGTCAGGCCGGCGGGGATGGCGTCACGCAGGAACGACCAGGCGATGGCACCGAAAATCACGAGCACCACCAGCGTCAGCGCCGCGCGCACCGCGGTGGCGAAGGAGTTGACGCCGACGATGGCGAGAATGATCGGCGTCAGGAACATGCCGCACCAGAACGCGGCAAAGCCGGTGAAGACGATGATCATGACGTCTTCATCGCGCATGCCGCCGAAGGCGATGATGCCGACGATGACCGCCACCGTCATCGCTGCGCCGGCGATCACCCAACCGAGATTGCGGCGGAAGAAGCGGTCCTCGCTTTCGTTTTCAATCTTGCTGACGAAATCGCTGCCGACCTTGGCGACGGATTTGCCGTTGGCACGGTCGATCACGGCGCTGATGCCCTGCCCTTTAACCCAGTCCAGAATGGTTCGCTCGCCCGCCGGCAGCCCTGTCCCCGACGGCGCATCGGCTTTGAATTTCAAGATGAGCTTGTCGTCGCGCTGGTCGAAGCGGATGAGGCCGCGCACCGCGAGCGACAGCGCCGCGGCGGTGAAGGCGCGCCAGCGGTTGCGGCCGAAGCCCCAGTTCTCGATGTAATTGGCCAGCCCCGGCGACACATCCTTCGGCGGATAGAACAGCGGGATGATGGTGCCGGGGCGCGGATCGCGGCCGACCGCGCGCCATGCCATGACATAATAGATCAGCACGACGACGAAACCGCCGAAGCCGAGGATCCAGGCGCGATAGTCGCGCAGCATCCACCAGAACTCGTCGGCCTGCGTCGGCGGCAGCACCGCGCCGTCCGGCAGCGCGGCGACCACGGTGAGGCCTTCCCCGGCGGCGAGCGGCCGCGTCGTCGTCACGCTGAGCACGCCGTCGTTATTGATGGCGCCGCGCCAGTCGGTGCCGCGTGCGCCGCGCGGCCCGGTGAAGGCGAGCCAGCGCGTCGGCTTGAGCTTGTCGGCAAGCTCGAGACGATAGCTGGCGGCGAGGATCGGGAAATTCCAGAAATTGCCGGTGACGTTCCAGTTCAGCTCGGGCTTGCCGTCGAACCAGCGCACCTGCCGCGCCGTGCGATAGGCGATGACATAGGTGTGCTCGCCGGGTGCCAGCAACGTGTCCTTGTCGCCGGCGTAGATGCGGATATAGCCGCTGCTCTGCCGCTCGGTGAAATGCGGCTCGGCCTTGCCGTCGCGCGTAACGTCGATGAGCGAGAACGGCACCTCATGCAGCTTCTGCTGCGCATCCATGAAGGTCAGCGGGAAATCGCGGAAGATGCCGCGTTTGATCTGCGATCCCTCGGCGCGCACGCGGATGCGCTCGGTGACGGTGAGTTCGCCGTCCCTGGCGAGGCTGACGGTGGAATCGAAATTGAGGATCGCTTCGGCCGCAGCGGCCTCGCCGGCGCCGAGCGTCAGCGTGACGAGCAGCGCCGCGGCGATGGCCGCGAGCCGTCTCATGGGTTCGGCCCGAGCGCCACCTGCGGCACGGCGCGGTCGGCGTCGCTGGACAGTTCGAAGAACGGCCGCTCGGCAAAACCAAACAGACCGGCGACGATATTCGAGGGGAACGACTGCACCAGCACATTCTGGTTGCGCGCCGCCCCGTTGTAATAGCGCCGCGCCATTTGCAGTTCGTTCTCCAGCGTCGAGAGCTGCTGCTGCAGTTCGAGGAAGTTGGCGCTGGCTTTCAGGTCCGGATAGCTCTCGGCCAGCGCCATCAGTTTGCCGAGCGCCAGCGACAGCGCGCCTTCGGCCTGGGCGCGGGCGGCGATGTCGTCGCGCGGCAGCGCGCTCGCCTGGCCGCGCAGCTTGACGACATCCTCGAGCACCGAGCGTTCGTGCGCGGCATAACCCTTCACGGTCTCGACCAGGTTCGGCACCAGCTCGGCGCGTCGCTTGAGCTGCACGTCGATGCCGCTCCAGGCCTCGTTCGCCATCTGCCGCGTGCGCACCAGGCGGTTGAACAGGACGATGACGGCGATGACGACGACGGCGAGGATGACGAGAAGGATGAGCATGGATGTCTCTCTTCACCCTCCCGGGGGAAGGGGGAGGGTAAAATGAGAGCCTAGCGCGTCCTTAAACTTTAGCCAGCCCCGCCGGCTTCGGTGGCGAGCCAGGCGGCGCCGCAGGCTTTCGCCAGTTCGCGCACGCGCAGGATGTAGCTTTGCCGCTCGGTGACGGAGATCACGCCGCGGGCATCGAGCAGATTGAAAACGTGGCTCGCCTTGATGCACTGGTCGTAGGCCGGCAGCGCCATGCCGTGCTTCGACTTGTCGTCGTTGTAACCGGCATCGAGATACTTCTTGCACGCCTGCTCGGCCATCTTGAACTGCTCGAACAGCATGCCGGTGTCGGCGACTTCGAAATTGTGTTTGGAATATTCGCGCTCGGCCTGCAGGAACACGTCGCCGTAAGTGACCTTCTTGTCGTCGTCGCGGCCGTTGAAGTTCAAATCGTAGACGCGATCGACGCCCTGCACATACATGGCGAGACGCTCGAGGCCGTAAGTCAGTTCGCCGGCGACCGGCGCGCATTCGACACCCGCGACCTGCTGGAAGTACGTGAACTGCGACACTTCCATGCCGTCGCACCAGCATTCCCAGCCGAGACCCCAAGCCCCCAACGTCGGGCTTTCCCAGTCGTCCTCGACGAAACGGATGTCGTGCAGATCGGACGAGATGCCGATCACCTTCAGCGAGTCGAGATAGAGCTGCTGGATGTCCGGCGGCGACGGCTTCAGGATGACCTGAAACTGATAATAGTGCTGCAACCGGTTCGGGTTCTCACCATAGCGGCCGTCCTTCGGCCGGCGCGACGGCTGCACATAGGCGGCGTTCCACGGCTTCGGCCCCAGCGCCCGCAAGGTGGTCGCCGGGTGGAAGGTGCCGGCGCCGACTTCCATGTCGTAGGGCTGCAGAATGACGCAGCCCTGCCCGGCCCAGAACTGCTGAAGCGCGAGGATCAGGCCCTGGAACGAGCGCGACGGATCGAGATTGGCTTGCGCGGCGGGCATGGAACGTTCGAGCTTCCCGGTGGTTTTCAGGGGCGGCCGTTTGTTACTGATTTTAAAGGCTAACGGCGGCCGGGACCGTATCGGCGGCACCCAAATGGGTCAAGTCGAGACACTTGTAACGTTCCACTTTAGGCGATCTTGAAACGGACCGGCTAGATAGCCAGTTCAACGGCGGGCAAGAGAACAGGGATTCGAATGTTGGCGTTTCAGCTCATTGGTATGGGACTGTTGGCGCTGTTTCTAGGCGCCTTGGTGACAGGCGACCACCGCGCGACCCGATAGGTCGCACTTCCTCTCAACAAACAATCGTCACAGCCGGTAGTCGCCGGTCCTCGGATCGCGCCGCAAGGTCGGCCGCGCTTCGCGGTCGGTGATGCGCACCCGCACGCGGCGGCGCTCGTCGAGCTCGTCGTTGATGCGGCGGGCTTCCTTGACCACCCAATGCACGACCATGGCGCCGCCGAGGGCAGCGAACGACCATTTCACGAGTGGCGACAGCAGAATTGCTGGCATAGCGGCTCCTTGAAGGACCTGGGTCCTTGCCTGCGGGCGATCATTCTGACCAATCGCGGCGATTTCGCGACCGAAAGCGCCGCTCACGCTTTACAACCCGTAACGCGACCAAAGGGTGCGCTCGTCGAGCGCGGAAATGATCTCGTCGGCGAAGCCGGCGCGCCCCGGCCCGCCGAATAAACCGGCGAGCGACAACCGGCGCGCCAGGAACGACCGCTCGCCGGCGATCACTGGCATGCGGACCTTGTCGCCATAGCGCTCGCGCAGGATCGAACGCAGATCGCCGCGGCCATCGACGAGGCCGAGTTCGATGGCCCGCGCAGCGGTCCAGAACTCGCCGGAAAACAAGATGGTGTCGGCGCCGCTGAGACGGGCGCCGCGGCGCTTCTTCACCAGGTCGATGAAATGCTCGTGCATATCGGCCTGGATCGCCTTGATGCGCTGCACGTCCTCCGGCTTCTCCTCCTGGAACGGATCGAGCATCACTTTGCGATCACCGGCGGTGTAGACACGCCGTTCGATGCCGAGTTTCTTCATCAGCTCGGGAAAGCCGAAAGTGCCGCCAACTACGCCGATCGAGCCGACGATGGAGAAGTCATCGCAGATGATCTCGTCGCCCGCGCAAGCCAGCATGTAGCCGCCGGAGGCGCCGGCATCCTCGATGAAGGCCAGCACGGTGACCTTCTTCTCCTCCGCCAGTTGGCGGATGCGGCGGAAGATCAGGTGGGACTGCGTCGGGGAACCGCCCGGCGAATTGATCAGCAGCGCCACCGCGCGGGCCCGCGGCACGGCGAAGGCGCGATCGAGCGTGCGCGCCAGCCCGGCCAGGGTCATGCCCGGCCGCAGCGGTGTCGTCGCACCGATGACGCCAGTGAGTCGCACCACCGGTACCACCGGAATGTCCGAACGGAACCGGGGCGGCATCAGAAAGTTGAGAGCAGCCATGAGCCGCGAGAAAAAACTTGTCATGCCGCCAGTTAGGCAGCCTCCGCACCCCGAGTCAAAGCCGGGCGCGGCTTCAGGCCGGTACCGCCATGCATTAACGGAGACTGACGGCCGCGATCACCAAAAGTTGCGCAGCATTGATCGATGTCACGATTGGCGCTGAGCGCGGCGCTACCCATTTGGTGGAAGGCAGCAACGAACTCGCCAATCGAATCGTAAAGACGGAACCAAGACCATGGACCCCAAACTCGCCATTATGTTTCTCCTGATCGCCTCGGTCCTGGCGTTGTCCTCGTTCCAGGGCGGCGCGTTCGAACGCGCGCGTCAGCAGATCAAGCGCCGCGTCGGCGGCGGCCGCTGACGTCACGCTTGCGCCAACGGCAGCGGCATCGCTGCCCGTAATATGTCTTCCGCCGCGGCCGTCGGCTTGCCGGCCGCGTCGTTGAGCACCAGCGGCGGATAATTCCGCAGCCGCCCCTCGCCTTCCTTTGTCGCTCGCACCAGCACGCGGATCGGCTCGGCCTGCGGACGCGGCAGCACCGGCAACACGGCAACCGCTCCGAACGCCGGTTCCAGCGCAGCCAACACTTCATCAAGCGCCTCAGTGCGCCAGATCAACGTCAGCACACCTTGCGGCTTGAGCAGCCAGGCGGCGCTGGCTATCCAGCGCGCCGCCAGGCCATCGTCGGCGACATGCGCCAGCCGCCGCCGCGGATCCGGCGAACTCTGCTGCCGGCCGGGATCGTTGAACGGCGGGTTCATCAGCACACGATCGAAACTGCCGGCGTGCAATCCGGCCGCAGCCAGCGCGGCAACGTCCTCGACGTCGCATGCGATCGCGCGGACGCGGTCGGCAAGATCGTTACGCTGCGCGTTTTCGCCCGCCAATTTCGCGAGCGCAGGATCGATCTCGACCAGCGTGACATCGAGTCCCGCGATACGCCGCGCCAGCGCCAATCCCGCGCCGCCGACACCGCTGCCAAGATCGATGGCCCGCTCCCCCGCCACGCCGCCGGTCGCGGCGGCCAGCAGGATGGCGTCGTGGCCGACGCGGTGGCCGCGTTTCGGCTGCAACAGGCGCAGGCGGCCGCCGAGCACGGCGTCGTCGGTGATGCCGGGATCACCAGCCATGCTTCTCACGAATCTTGAGGCCGCAGCTCATGGCCGAGCCCGGCATCGGTGAGCAGCCGGCGCGCCGCCGCCAATTCATCGTCGGCAACCAGCACGCGGCGCGGCAGCACGCCGAGCGAACCTTCCAGCACGCTCATGTTCTGATCGAACACGAGGTGCGCGATGCCGGCGCCGTCGAGCAGCGCCGTGATCGCGGATACCAGCACCGCGTCGTTGGTGCGGACGAGTTCTTTCATCAAGCCGAACCCGGATGGCGCTTGTCGCTCCGTCTTTCATCGCCGGCGGCGCGATGATTGAGATAGGCCAGCAGCTTCATCTCGCGGCGGCCACGCGTCACGGTGTCGAGCACCAGCCCGACGGCGACCGACAGAAACGCCATCAGCATCAGGCCCATCGCCAGCATCGCCGTTGGCAGCCGAGGCACCAGGTGCGTTTCGATGAAAGTGACGACGATCGGGACCGCCAGGACCACCGAGATCAATGCCAGCACGCAGCCGATGGCGCCGAAGAACGGAAACGGCCGTTCGCTGCGATAGAGCTGCGCGATCATCCAGAGAATTCGAAAACCGTCGCGCCAGGTGTTGAGCTTGGAGGTCGAGCCTTCCGGGCGGGCATAATACGGCGTTTCGATCTCGGCCACCGGCAGGCCCAGTTCGAGCGCGTGGACGGTAAGCTCGGTCTCGATCTCGAAGCCGGACGACAGCATCGGAAACGATTTGACGAAGCGGCGCGAGAAAACGCGGTAGCCGGACAATATGTCGTCGAATGCCGAGCCGAACACCGTGGAAACGAAGGTCGTGAGCAGCCAGTTGCCGGTGCGGTGGCCGGCCCGATAGGCCGCGACCTCCTGATCGATGCGTTTGCCGACCACCATGTCGAGCCGGTCGCGCAGCAACAGCTCGATCATGCGCGGGGCGCTCGGCGCGTCATAGGTGGCGTCGCCATCGACCAGCACGTAGATATCGGCGTCGATGTCGCTGAACATCCGGCGCAGCACGAAGCCCTTGCCCTGATGGCGCTCGTGCCGCACCTCGGCCCCCGCTGCTCGCGCGACGGCGACCGTGTTGTCGCTCGAATTGTTGTCGAACACGTAGACAATCGCCTCCGGCAGCGCCGCCTTGAAGTCGGCAACCACCCGGGCAACGGCCGCCTCTTCGTTGAAGCACGGCACCAGCACGGCGATTCGGAAGCCGCTCCGTCCGGCTCCTTGGGCGTCCACCGCCATCACGGTCGCGCTATCGACGCGCTTGTCCATCGCCGCCCCTGTCCTGCCCCGCCCCGCGAGGTCTTGCCCCGTTACCATAGCGTTTCTATGCTTGGCTTGTCCCCGGTGTCGAGGCGCGATAAATCGACCGCATAACTACCAAGGAGTGAGCGTCTTGGCCGTCGTGGTTCCTTTCGAAAATCCTCAGGCCGCCTCAATCGAGCGCCTCGTCAAGTTGCTGGCGCCCGCGATGGAGCGCGTCAATTCGACGATTCTCGACCGCACCGGCTCCGACGTGACCATGATCCCGGAGGTCGCCAACCACCTGATTTCCTCGGGCGGTAAAAGGCTGCGGCCGATGCTGACGCTGGCCATGGCGCAACTGTCGGGCTACGCCGGCGACGGCCACATCAAGCTGGCGGCGGCCGTCGAATTCATGCACACGGCGACCCTGCTGCACGACGACGTCGTCGATCAGAGCGACATGCGGCGCGGCAAGCAGGCGGCGCGCATGCTGTGGGGCAACGAGGCCAGCGTGCTGGTCGGCGACTTCCTGCTCGGCCAGGCCTTCAAGATGATGGTCGAGGTCGGCAACCTCACCGCACTCGACATTCTCTCCTCGGCCGCGGCGGTGATCGCCGAGGGCGAAGTGATGCAACTCGGCGCCGCCAAGAACACCGCGACCAACGAGGACGAATATCTCGCCGTCATCCGCGCCAAGACCGCCGAATTGTTCGCGGCCGCCTGCGAGGTCGGTCCGGTGCTGGCCGGCCGCGACAAGGCGGAGATCGCGGCCTGCCGGTCCTACGGCATGAATCTCGGCATCGCCTTCCAGCTCGTCGACGACGCGCTCGACTATGGCGGCAAATCCGCCAAGCTCGGCAAGAACGTCGGTGACGATTTCCGCGAGGGCAAGATCACGCTGCCGGTGGTGCTGTCGTTCCGGCGCGGCTCGGATGCCGAGCGCGCTTTCTGGAATCGCACGCTCGGCGAAGGCCAGGTCGAGGACGGCGATCTCGATCACGCCATCGGCTTGATGACCAAGCATCACGCCATCGAGGATACGCTCGGCCGCGCCCGGCACTATGGCGCCATCGCGATGGACGCGCTGGCGCTGGTGCCGCCGTCGGACATCAAGACGGCGCTGGAAGAGACCGTGGCGTTCTGTATCGCCCGGGCGTTCTGATTACTTGGTGACCGTGTAGCCGGTCTCGGGCTGGCGCATCAGCTGGAAGCGGATGTTCGGATCCGGATCCTGGCCGATGAAGCGGCCGTACTGGTGGACCGCCGGCGAGCAGCCATTCGGCCGCGGCTCGGTGTTGAACCAGATGCCGCGCCAGGTCGGCCCGCCAATCTGATCCTGGCAAACCGTACGCTTGACCTGCGCCTTGTTGCCCTTGCGCGCGAGCGCCGGATCGGCGGCGAGAAGGCCTCCGCCGATGAGCACCATCGCCGTCATCGCCGCCCAACGCCAGTTCATCGCAAGTCTCCGGTATTCCCGCCGTCGCCCATGTGACGGCAAATCGATAAGGCCGCAACAGTTCCCCTAAAATCGCGGGGAATTCAAGGCGCGGCGGCAAGGATCGTCGGCGTCACCCACCAGCCGCGACCGGCAAGCGCCCTCGCGGCCGCTTCGGCTTCACTTGCGGAGGAAAAAATCGCGAAACAGGTCGCGCCCGAGCCCGACATGCGGGCCAGCCGGACGCCGGGCAGTGCCCGCAGCGCGGCCAGCACCTCGCCGACGACGGGGGCGCAGGCGATCGCGGCGTCAGTCAGGTCGTTGCCATGTCCGTGCAAATAATCGATGAGACCGTCGAAGCCGCGCGGCACGTCGCCGAGCCGATCCGCGTGCTGCGGCAGGCCGGCGCGGCCGAGCGCGGCGAACACATCGCGGGTGGCGACGGCGACGCGCGGATTGACCAGCACTGCCGGCAGCGCCGGCAAATCGAGCGGCGGCGTCAGCCGCTCGCCGATGCCGGTCATGACGCAGGCGCGCGAGCCGACGCAGACCGGAACGTCGGCGCCGGTCTGCAAGGCTGCGGTCATGATGCGCGCGTCGTCGAACGACAGATCGTTGAGCCGCGCGAGCAGCCGCAGGGCGGCGGCGGCATCGGCCGAGCCGCCGCCGATGCCGGCCGCGACCGGGATGTGCTTGTCGAGATTGAAGCGCCCGCCCTTCAGACCCGGCATCAGCGCGGCCAGACGGTCGAAGGCTTTGACGATGAGATTGTCACTCGCCGCGCCGATCACGTCGGCGAAAGGTCCGGTCACCGCGACACTGACATGACCGGCGGGCTCGAGCGTCAGGGTATCGGCGATATCGGCGAAAACGACGAGGCTTTCCAGCTCGTGATAGCCGTCGGCGCGGCGGTCGGTAACGCGCAGCGTGAGATTGATTTTGGCGCGGGCGATTTGGGTGAGGACTTCTGTTCCCCTCCCCCCGCGAGCCCTTGCGAGTGGTGGGGAGGGGTCAGGGGTGGGGGAAATGGACATCGTTGAAAAGCGAAGAGCCCCCCACCCCGGTCACATCGCCATTGCGATGTGAACCGACCCTCCCCGCCGCTTCGCGGGGGGAGGGAAAAAAGATCAGCCGCCGTTGCCCTGCTTGGCCGCCGGCTTTTCCGTCGAATTGGCCTGCGAGGTCGCTTCCTCGGGCAGACCGTGCTGCAGCTTCTGCAGGATCTTCGGCAGTTCGTCCGGATCGGGTTTCAGGTCGCGCGCGTGGGCCCACTGGAAGGTCGCTTCCAGCTTGCGCCCGACGCGCCAATAGGCATCACCGAGATGATCGTTGATGGTCGGATCTTCCGGCTTGAGGCCGATGGCGCGCTCGAGCTCCTTGGTCGCTTCATCGTAATTCCCGAGGCGGAAATAGGCCCAGCCGAGCGAGTCGACGATGTAGCCGTCGTCCGGACGCTGCGCGACGGCCTTCTTGATCATGGCCATGCCCTCGTCGAGGTTCACGCCCTGATCGATCCAGGAATAGCCGAGATAGTTGAGCACGTGCGGCTGGTCGGGAGACAGCTCCAGCGCCTTCTTCAGATCGGCTTCCGCCTTCGGCCACTGCTTGGAGCGTTCGAAGCAGATGCCGCGGAAATAGAACACCGTCCAGTTCGACTTGTCGGGCTTGCCGATCAGGTCGATGGCCTTGGTGTAGGCCTCGCCGCATTCGGCAAACTTCTTGTGCCCGCGCTCGAGATTGCCGAGCGCCAGCATCGCTTCGAGATCCTTCGGATCCGCCTTGACGATCTCCTCGAGACGCTTCTGCGCGTCTTCGCCGCGATCGAGCGCGTCGAGATCGGCCGCCATCTGAATGGAGGCGTTGCGATACAGCGGCGAGTTCGCCGGAATGCGCTCATAGACCTTGATCGCCATGTCCGGCTTCTTGAGCGATTCATAGAGATCGGCCAGCGACAGCAGCGCCAGCGAATGATTGGGCGACAGATGCAGCGCCAGTTGCAGATAGACCAGACCGAGGTCCTCGCCGCCGCGACGGCCGAGCGAGGCGCCGAGTCCGTACAGCGCTTCGGCGGCGCCGGCCTGCGGACCGGTCACGAGCAGCGGCAGCTTTTCGCCGGCCTTGACCTTGGCCATCTCCTCGACGATCAGCGGATGACGGGGCAGTACCTTGTCGAACGCCTCGAACACCTCGAGCGCTTCCTGCTGCGTGCGGTTGCGCGACAGCCAGCCGCCATAGGCTTCGACGACGCGCAGCGCCGTCGGGTCCTGCTTGTAGGCGCGCTCGAGACGCTTGCCGGCATCCTTCTTCTGCCCGGCGCTGTCGAGGATCAGGCCAGCGTGCAGATCCTTGAAGATGCCGTACCAATCCGGACCCGACAGGCGATCGATGGTCGCCACCGCGGCTTTCGCATCGCCGGCGCCGGACTGGCTCCAGGCGGTCAGCAGCGTCGCGGTGAGATCGGTGATCGGCCCACGCACCGACTGCGCGAGATTGCGGCGCGCGGTGGCAAAGTGACCGACCTTCACATCATGCACGCCCATCACCAGGCGGGCGACGCGATCCGACTTGTCGGACGCCACGACGCGGTCAGCGAGCTTGACGGCCTCGTTGATGTCGCCGCCGACCAGCAGCGACAGGAAGGCGCGGTCGAGCAATTCCACGTTCTTGGGGTCGCGGCGCAGCGCCGCCCGATAATAGGCCGCGGCCGCCAGCGCATCGCGCTGCTGGCCGGCATGGCGGGCGGCCAGATAGCTCCCCGACGCGGTCATATTGGCCAGGTCGAGCGCACTCGGCCCGGTCTCGCGCGCCGCCTGTGCCTTTGCCGAAGCAGGCGCCACGGCGAAGAACGCAAGCGCGAAAATAGAGAACGCGGCGCCGGCGGCGAAACACCGGAACGGGCTCGAAAATTTCACTGGCGATGCTCCATCAAGCGCCGACGCGATTTTTCGCGTTGAGTCGCTAAGGTTATGCTGAGAATGACCCTTTTGCGCCGCAACCGCAAGAACGCCCCCCGTCGAGCGACCACGACCCAATTGCCACAGCTTGAACGCGCCGGTGTGGCGGCAGCAAGGCCGATACCGTCAGTTGCGACGGCCGAGCGCCGGTCCTGATCGCCGGCTCCGGGCCCTACCAGGGACGCCCGTCTTCTACCTATAAGTGCATGGTATAAAAATACACCTAAAACGTCACATTCCCGAATAATTCGGGCCGCCCGAGCCTTCCGGCGGCACCCAGGTGATGTTCTGGTTCGGGTCCTTGATGTCGCAGGTTTTGCAGTGGACGCAGTTCTGCGCATTGATGACGAATTTCGGATTGCCCGCCTCTTCGACCCACTCATAGACGCCGGCCGGGCAATAGCGGGTCGACGGGCCGGCGAAGACGTCGTGCTCGGACGACTTCTGCAGGGCCATGTCCTTGACCTTGAGATGCGGCGGCTGGTCTTCCTCGTGATTGGTGTTCGACAGGAACACCGAGGACAGCCGGTCGAAGGTCAGCTTGCCGTCCGGCTTGGGATAAGCGATCGGCGTGCATTCCGACGCCGGCTTCAGCGTGGCGTAATCCGCCGTGCCGTGGCTCTGCGTGCCGAACAGCGAGAAGCCGAGCGTGCGGGTCCACATGTCGAGGCCGCCGAGCACGATGCCGAGCATGGTGCCGAACTTCGACCACAGCGGCTTGGCGTTGCGCACGCGCGATAGGTCCTTGCCGATCGGCGAGTTGCGCCAGCCGGCTTCGTAATCCGTGAGTTCGTCATGGGAGCGGCCGGCGGCGAGCGCGGCGCTTGCCGCTTCCGCCGCCATGATGCCGGACAGCATGGCGTTGTGGCTGCCCTTGATGCGCGGCACGTTGATGAAGCCGGCATCGCAGCCGATCAGCGCGCCGCCCGGGAACACCAGCTTCGGCACCGACTGGTAGCCGCCTTCGGTCAGCGCCCGCGCGCCGTAGGACAGCCGCTTGCCGCCTTCGAAGGTGCCGCGCACCAGCGCATGCGTCTTGAAGCGCTGGAATTCCTCGAATGGCGACAGATACGGATTCTTGTAGTTGAGATGAACGACGAAGCCGACCGAAACCAGGTTGTCGCCGAAGTGATAGAGGAACGAGCCGCCGCCGGTCGAATTGTCGAGCGGCCAGCCGAACGAGTGCTGCACCAGCCCGGGCTTGTGCTTGTCCGGCGCGACCTGCCACAGCTCCTTGAGGCCGATGCCGAATTTCTGCGGATCGCGGCCGTCCTGCAAATTGAATCTGGCGATGAGCTGCTTGCCGAGATTGCCGCGCGCGCCCTCGGCGAACAACGTGTACTTGGCGCGCAGCTCCATGCCGCGGGTGAAGTTGGCGTTGGGTTCGCCCGACTTGCCGATACCCATGTCGCCGGTGGCGACGCCGGCGACGGCGCCGTTGTCGTCATAGAGCACTTCGGCGGCGGCAAAGCCCGGATAGATTTCGACGCCGAGGCCTTCGGCCTTGGTGCCGAGCCAGCGGCAAACATCGCCGAGCGAAACGACGTAGTTGCCGTGATTGCTCATCAGCGGCGGCAGCATGATGTTCGGCAGGCGCAGCGCGCCGCTGTGGCCGAGGAAATAGAAGCGGTCGTCCTTGACGGCGGTCTTGATCGGCGAGTCTTCGTTGCGCCAGTCCGGCAGCAGCTTGTCGAGGCCGACCGGGTCGATCACCGCCCCCGACATGATATGCGCGCCGACTTCCGAGCCCTTCTCGACGACGACGACCGACAGGTCGGCATTGAGCTGCTTGAGCCTGATCGCCGCGGCAAGGCCGGCCGGCCCCGCACCCACGACGACAACGTCGAATTCCATCGCCTCGCGGGCCGGCAGATCGGTCATCCAGCTCTCCTCGAGGGGGCCTTGCACGCCGAACCAGCGCCGTTTGCCCCCGGAACGCAGTTCATAACGCTTCTATTGACCACTTTTGCACAGCAGGGGCAATTGCCCGGCCATGCGATTTCATTGTGCTAGAATGCCGCGATGACGGAAATTCCTGACCTCAACGCGCGCGACCTGCTCGAGTTCTATCTCGCGGCGGGCGTCGATGCGCTGGTCGGCGAGGAGCCGGTCGATCGCTTCGCGGTCGTCGAGGCACCGCCGGTGGCGCCGCGCCAGGCGAGCGAACGGCCCGCGCCGGTGGTGACCGCCCGTCCGGCGACGCCGATACCGGCCGTGGTCGCGCCGGACGAGGCCGCCATGGCGGCACGCACCGCGGCCAGGAGCGCGGCCAGCCTCGAGGAACTGCGCGCCATCCTCGAAAGCTTCGACGGTTGCGCGCTGAAGGCGACCGCGACGCGCACCGTGTTCGCCGACGGCAACCCGCAGGCCCGCGTCATGCTGGTCGGCGAAGCGCCGGGCCGTGACGAGGACATCGAAGGCCTGCCCTTCGTCGGCCGTTCCGGCAAATTGCTCGACCAGATGCTCAAGGCGATCGGGCT
Organism: Pseudolabrys sp. Root1462; assembly: GCF_001426945.1. GTDB lineage: Bacteria > Pseudomonadota > Alphaproteobacteria > Rhizobiales > Xanthobacteraceae > Pseudolabrys. The sequence continues at coordinate 2,874,866 of NZ_LMFS01000001.1, forward strand.
CGACCGCACCTCGGTCTACATCGCCAACATCGTGCCGTGGCGGCCGCCCGGCAACCGCACGCCGACGCCGCAGGAGTCGGCGATCTGCCTGCCCTTCGTGCTGCGACAGATCGAACTCGCCGATCCCGATATCCTTGTCTGCCTCGGCGGGCCGTCGGCGCAGACGCTGCTCAACATCAAGGACGGCATCACCAAGACGCGCGGCCGCTGGTTCACCTTCGATACCGACAAGCGCGAGATCCGCGCCATCGCCACGTTCCATCCGGCATTCCTGCTGCGCTCGCCGCTGCAGAAGCGCTTTGCCTGGCGGGATCTGCTGGCGATCAGGAAGGCGCTGGATTCCTAGCCGCTATCGGTACGCGATCAATATCGCGCCGGCGCCGATCAGCGCGACGCCGAGCCAGTTCGGCCCAGACAGCCGCTCGCCGAGAAAGATGACGCCGAAAATCGCCACCAGCACCACGCTGAGCTTGTCGATCGGCGCCACCTTGGCCGCCTCGCCGATCTTGAGCGCGCGGAAGTAACAGATCCATGACGCGCCGGTCGCCAGTCCCGACAGCACGAGAAAGGCATAAGTGCGCGCCGAGATCGTGCCCGGCGACTGGAACTGTCCGGTCGCGAACAGGATGAGCGCCAATGTCATCAGAATGACGATGGTGCGGATAAAGGTCGCGAAATCGGAATTGACGTTCTCGATGCCGATTTTGGCGAAGATGGCGGTGAGCGCGGCGAACACCGCCGACAGCAACGCCCAGACCTGCCATGATGACCAGATACTCATGAAGAAACTCCGGGTGGTGACGGCGTGTGAGTGCCGTTAGTTGCGAATGATTGACAAATTGTCCACTGGCTCGTCGCGTAATTCGGCGTAGTATCGTTTCACGATGGCTTCGACGGAGGTGACGCGATGGATGCCGATCCCATTTTCCTGGCCCGCCTGCAGTTCGCCTTCACGATCATTTTTCATATCATTTTCCCGAGCTTCACCATCGGCCTTTCGGCCTGGCTCGCCACGCTCGGCGGCATGTGGGTCTACACCGGCGAGGACCGCTATCAGCAACTGATGCGCTTCTGGACCAGGATCTTCGCGGTGTCGTTCGCGATGGGCGTGGTTTCGGGCATCGTGCTCTCCTATCAGTTCGGCACCAACTGGAGCCGCTTTTCGGCTTTCTCCGGCGACGTGATCGGTCCCCTGCTCGGTTATGAGGTGCTGGCTGCGTTCTTCCTCGAAGCGACGTTTCTCGGCATTCTTCTGTTTGGCTTCAACAGGGTGCCGCCGTGGCTCTACACACTGTCGGCCTGCGTCGTCGCCTTCGGCACCATGAGCTCGGCATTCTGGATTCTGTCGGCCAATAGCTGGATGCAGACCCCGGTGGGATACGCCGTGAAGAACGGCGTCGCCGTGCCGGTCGACTGGCTGAAGATCGTCTTCAATCCGAGCTTCCCCTATCGCTTCGCCCACATGCTCAATGCCGCTTACCTGACGACGGCTTTCGTCGTCGTGGGCGTCGGCGCGCGCTTTCTCCTCGCGGGCCGGCATTTGCGCGAAGGCCGCACCATGCTGCGCATGGGAATCGGCCTCGCCGCCGTTCTGGCGCCGCTGCAGCTCATCATCGGCGACCAGCACGGCCTCAACACCCTCGAACATCAGCCGATCAAGGTGGCGGCGATGGAAGGCCACTGGGACGGCTCCAAGCCCGGCGAGCTCGTGCTGTTCGCCTGGCCCGACGAGAAGGCGGAGACCAACCGTTACTCGATCGCCATCCCCTATGCCGGCTCGCTCATTCTGACGCATTCGTGGAACGGGCTTTATCCGGGCCTGAAGAGCGTGCCGCCGGATCAGAGGCCGCCGTTGGTGTCGGTGTTCTTCGCCTTCCGCATCATGGTCGGCCTCGGCATCTACATGATCGCGGCGGCGCTGTTCGGCGCCTTGCTGTGGTGGCGCGGCACCCTGTTCGAGACGCGCTGGTTCCTGCGCATCATCGCCAACACATGGTGGGCGGGATTTGTCGCCGTGATCGCCGGCTGGGTGGTGACCGAAAGCGGCCGCCAGCCCTGGCTCATTTACAATGTCATGCGCACCGCCGATGGCGTGTCGCCCGTGCCGGGCGCGACCGTGCTCGGCACGCTCGGCCTGTTCATCGTTGCCTATGGCATCGTGTTCTCGTTCGGCATCTACTACATGAACCGGCTGATCAAGCAGGGTCCCGACACGACCGAGCCGCCACAGGACGATCTGAGTAATTTCGGCGGCAACCCGATTGCGGCGGCGCGTTCTGCCGGCCGTGACATTTAGCCAAGGGAGCGGACCATGGAATCCATGGAGATGTATCTCCCTCTGATCTGGGCGGCGCTGATCGGCGTCGCGGTGGCGCTGTACATCATCCTCGACGGCTTCGATCTCGGCATCGGCATCCTGTTTCCATTCGCGAGGAACGAAACCGAGCGCGACCAGATGATGCGCACCGTCGCGCCGTTCTGGGACGGCAATGAGACCTGGCTGATCCTCGGCGGCGTCGGACTGTTCGTCGCCTTCCCGCGCGCCTATGCGGCGATCATGCCGGCGCTGTACTTGCCGGTGATCGTGATGCTGGTCGCGCTGGTGTTTCGCGGCGTCGCCTTTGAATTCCGCACCGTGTCGCACAGCAAGAAGGGCTGGAGTTTCGCCTTCGCCCTCGGCTCGATCCTGGCGTCCTTTTCGCAGGGCCTCGTGCTTGGCGGTCTCGTGCAGGGCATCAATGTCGTCAACGGCCAATATGTCGGCGGCTCGTTCGACTGGCTGACGCCTTTCACGGTGCTGTGTGGCCTCGCGCTGATCGCCGGTTACGGCTTGCTCGGCGCCACCTGGCTGCACATGAAGACCGACGCCGAGGTGGCGGCACGCTCGCAGCGTCAGGCCAGATACTGGCTGGTCGCCGTGCTCGTGTTCATGGCCGCCGTCAGCCTCTACACGCCGCTCGCCGAACCGCGCATCGCCGCGCGCTGGTTCTCGCTGCCGAATTTCTACTTCTTGTGGCCGGTGCCGGTCGTCACGGCGCTGGTGGCCTTCGCCTGCTGGTACTGGATCGAGCGTGGCCGCGAAGTGCCGCCGTTCCTGGCGGCGGTTGCCTTGTTCCTGCTCGGCTATGCCGGGCTGGTGATCTCGAACTTCCCCTACATTGTGCCGCCGTCGCTGACGATCTGGGAGACCTCCGCCTCGCCCGGCAGCCAGATCTTCATGCTGATCGGCACGCTGTTTCTACTGCCCATGGTGCTGGGCTACGTGATTTTTGTGTACTGGCTGTTCCGCGGCAAGGTGCACGCTGGCGAGTCGTACCACTAGAGGCGGTGGTTACTGTTGCGCCTGCGGACGCAGCACCGACCAGCCGATGCGGATCAGCGGCAGGCGGCCCTGCACCGCGCGGGCGAAGGAGCGCGGCAGCTCGGGTATCAGCGTCGGAAACTGCGTGCGCAAATCGGCCGGCACCGCGTTGCTGTCGTCCGCCGGCCACACCAGCACGCCGCCTTGCGTGGCCACATCGTCGACCGTAGCCCATGGGCTACGCTGCGGTGCCCAGGCGAAGAACACATGCGGCCGGCCGCCCTCGCCGCTCGGCGCCAGCATGGCAATGAGCGGGGCAAGTCGCGGATCGCCGCTGACATATTGCAACGGCTTGCCGGTGCGACGCTGGAAGCTCTCGGCGAAGAACTGCGCTTCGGCGACGGCAGGCTGCGCGATGCGGTTGTCCTTGGCGAAGGTCCACGGCACCACCACCATGCTCAGCACGACGATGACCGGCGGCGCGACCAGCAGCGCCAGCCATGACGACGACACCAGGGCCTCGCGATAGATCAGCACGCGGTTGCCGGCGGCCAGCACGACGGCAAGGCCCGACAGCAGAACCAGCGGCGCCAGCGCGGCGAGAGTCGCCAGCGAACCGAACGGCGTCAGGACCGACAATTGCGGCACGCGTTCGCCGAGGGCGACCAGCGCCACGACGACGACGGCCGGCGCGAGCGCAAAGAAATAGACGAAAGCGCGCGCCGTCGGCTCGACCGGCGTGCGATCGATCTCCGGCGCCCGCTCATTGCGCCGGCGCGGAAAACCGCTGGCGAGATAGGCGAGCAGCAGAAGGCCGAGGTGAACGGCGATCAGCGCGCCGACGAGCCACAGCGCCGAACTCCCGGCCGCTGCTTCGTTGAGCGCTTCGAACACCAGCGCATGCGAGCGGGCAAGCCACGCGGCATGCGGCGCGATGACGATCGCCGTCAGCACGAGCGCCAGCCACGGCTCGGGGAATGTCAGCGCGCGGCGGCCGCGCGCCGTCAGCGGCGTGAACACGATGAGCAGCGCGATCAGGACGATGCCGATGTAATGCGTCAGCAGCAGCAGGCCGAGATCGACGCCGAGCAGGAACCAGTTGCCCCGTTTCTCCTCGCCGACCGCGCGCCAGTAATGCATCAGCGCCAGTGCCCAGAACGGCATCGCCAGCACCGCCGGGCCGAAATCCGGGCTTGGTACGGTGAAGGCCGCGATGCCGACCATCAGCAGGATGCCGAGCACGGCGTGGCGGGTGCCGACCACCGACTGGCCGAGCCGGAAGATCGCCCACAGCGCCGTGACGATGCAGACCTGCGACAATGCATAGAGGCCGAACAGACCGGCGGTCCTGAACGCGATCTCGGCGGCCCAGAAGGCCAGCGGCGGACCCAGATAGCTGCCGAGCAGGAATTCGCGGCCGACCGCCAGCACCAGCGGCACATCGCCCGGCGGCGCCGCATAGAACAGCGCCGGGATCACGGTCCACAGCACGCCCTGCGTCAGCGCCACGACCCAGAACACGACTTTGGGCCGGCCGCGCAGGAATTCGATGATCAGGGAGACGTGGTGCATGGCTCTCGATCTTGATCCCTCCCCTGAAAGGAGACGGATAAGCAGCAGAGAGCAATAAAGAACGGCGGCTAAAGTGGCAACACGGCCGCGAGCGCTTCCGCCGCCACATCCTCGATGCGTTCACCCATCGCGGCGAAGCGGGCGGCAACCGGGGCGAAGGATTTGCGGTGATGCGGCGTCGGACCGAGCGCCTGGAGCGCGCGGAAATGCTCCGGCACGCTGTAGCCCATATGGCGCTCGAAGCCGTAGCCCGGGAATGCCTCGGCGAGCCGCGCCATGTAGCGGTCGCGCGTCACCTTGGCGACGATCGAAGCGGCGGCGACCGACAGCACCAGCGCGTCGCCGGAGACGACGGCTTCGCAGTCACAGCCGCAATCGATCTTCATGTTGCCGTCCATGAAGACGAGCTTCGGCCGAACCGGCAGCGCCTTCACCGCGCGTGCCGAGGCCCAGAGCGAGGCGCGCAGGATATTGTCGCGGTCGATGCGCTGGACGGCACCGAACACCACCGACACCTGCGCCGTGGCGCAGATCTTCTCGTAGAGCTTCTCGCGCTCGGTCGCGTCGAGCTTTTTCGAATCGTTGAGGCCGCGCGGGATACGGTCTGGATCGAGAATGACCGCCGCCGCCACCACCGGGCCGGCCAGCGGCCCGCGGCCCGCCTCGTCGCAGCCGGCTACCGGAGAGATCCCAGCCTTGAGCGCACGACGCTCGCGCCGGAACGTCGGGCGCAGCACGGTTTCCGCCAGCGGCAGACGCGGTTTCGCGGCTGACTTTGCCGCAGGCTTCTTTTTGGAGGCGGGTGCCATAGAGCGATGGGTACGCCCGAGTCGCGTTCCCTTTCAACCCTATTCGCATCGGCCGGTGAACAACGGGGATTGGCGCCGCGTCCCGCCATTGCGGGACGGCCCGCTAAAACAGACTCATCTGCGCGCTTTCCGGCGCCGGATGCTTGAAGTGCTCGGTCGTGAGCTGCCGTTTGCTGACGTTGAGGCCGAGCTTCTCGCAGGCGAGTTCGAAGCGGCGGCCGATCAGCCAGGCGTAAGGGCCCTTGCCTTTCATGCGCGTGCCCCACTCCGAGTCGTAATCCTTGCCGCCGCGCATCTCGCGCACCAGCTTGAACACGTGCGCGGCGCGATCGGGATAGTTCGCTTCCAGCCACTCGCGGAACAGGTCGCGCACTTCCAGCGGCAGGCGCAGCATGACGTAGCCGGCTTCGCGCACGCCGGCGGCCGCCGCGGCGTCGAGGATGCGCTCGATCTCCATGTCGTTGAGCGCGGGAATGACCGGCGCGACCATCACCGTGGTCGGCACGCCGGCCTGCGACAACTGCCGCAAGGCCTCGAGGCGCCTCATCGGCGTCGAAGCGCGCGGCTCCATCGTGCGCGCCAGTTCCGGATCGAGCGTCGTCACCGACAGCGCCACCTTGGCGAGATTGCGCTCGGCCATGCGGGCGAGAATGTCGAGATCGCGCGTCACCAAAGCGGATTTGGTAACGATACCGACGGGATGGCCGGCCTTGTCCAGCGTTTCGAGAATGCGCCGCATCACCTTGTAGCGCCGCTCGATCGGCTGATACGGGTCGGTATTGGTGCCGATGGCGATGGTGCGCGGCGAATAGTTCGGCGCCGCGAGTTCTTTCTCCAGCAGCGCGGCCGCATCCGGCTTCACGAACAATTTGGATTCGAAATCCAGCCCCGGCGACAGGCCGAGATAGGCATGGGTCGGCCGCGCAAAGCAATAGACGCAGCCGTGCTCGCAGCCGCGATACGGATTGATCGAGCGGTCGAAGCCGATGTCGGGCGACTGATTGCGGGTGATGATCTTGCGCGTCGAATCAACCTGCACCGTGGTCTTGAACGGCGGCAGTTCTTCGAGCGAGCGCCAGCCGTCGTCGAAGGCGATGCGGGCATGCGTCTCGTAACGGCCGGACGCGTTCGAGTGCGCGCCGCGGCCGCGCCGGCGCTCGTGCTCGACGACGACGCCGAGCAGGCCGGTGAGGTCGTCAACACGTACATCCCTGGCGCTCGCCGGCAGCTCCGTTACTGGATCGGCAACAGCGTTCCGATCAAGTGCCGGCAGCGAGCGTTTCGAGGCTGCATTTGAGTGAGCCATGGCCCTTACCTAGTGCTGAAATGTGAACATAACAAGAACATTTTGCCGCGTCACTCGAAACGCATCGTCGCCCGCGATGTCGTGGGGCGGGTTACCAGCCGCACATGATGTGGTAGCAACCGAAGCCAGAGGGGTTCAGTTCCACCGGGGCCAATGCTCAGCGTCATCGTCGCCACCAACGAATCGGAGCGGACTCTGGTGCCGACATTGTCGGCGTTGGTGCCGGGCGCTTTGTCGGGACTGGTCACCGAGGTGGTGGTGGCCGACGCCGGCTCGAAGGACGCCACCGCCGAAGTCGCCGATATTGCGGGCTGCCGCTTCATGATCGTCGAAGGCGCGATCGGCCCGCGGCTCAAGGACGCCGCGCTGACGACCAGGACGCCGTGGTTGATGTTCATGCGCGCCGGCCTCATTCCGGAACCGGGCTGGATGGCGGCAGCGGAAAACTTCATGCAGATGGCCGCCTACAGCGAGAAATCGCCGCGGGCCGCGGTCTTCCGCACCGCGACCGAACAGGCGAGCCCCGGCATCAGGGAACTCGTCGCAGTCCTGCGGGCGATGCTTGGCGGCGGCGACCAGTCCGGCCAGGGACTGCTGATCGCGCGCGCGCTTTACGACGCCATCGGTGGCCACCCGGCGGCAGCGGACGCCGAAGCCGCCGTGCTGCGCAAGATCGGCCGGCGCCGGGTCGCCTTGCTCGGGGCCAGCGCGCGCAGCATAACCTGACAGATGCTTGACTTTGTCAACTAACTGGCCGACGCTCATTCCGTGAGCGCGACAGGCACATCGAAAACGAACAAGACCGGCGCCGATGCGGCTGCGTCGCCCGAACACATCGGCGCAGTGCGGCGCTTCAACCGTTTCTACACGCGACAGATCGGCCTGCTGCGCAAGACCTACCTCGACACCCCCTACTCGCTCGGCGAAATGCGCGTGCTGCACGAACTGGCGCATCCGACGGTCGAGCCGCCGACCGCCAGCGACATCGGCCGCGCGCTCGATCTCGACGCCGGTTACCTATCGCGCGTGCTGCGTAATTTCGAGAAGCGCGGTCTGGTCAAGCGCACCACCTCGAAGAATGACGCGCGGCAGAGCCACGTGTCGCTGACCGCGCAGGGCCGCAAATTCTTCGCTCCCGCCGAGCAGCGCTCCCAGGAAGATGTCGCCGAGATGCTGACAAGACTCGACGACAGCGAACAGAACGAACTGGTGAATGCCATGCAGACGATCGAACGACTGCTCGAGAAGGACGCCGGCGCCCCCGCCGCGCGCAGCTATACATTGCGCGATCCGCTACCCGGCGATTTCGGCTGGATCGTTGCCGAGCACGCCCGCGTCTATTCCAGCGAATACAATTGGGATCGCAGCTTCGAAGGGCTGGTGGCGCAAATCGTCGCCGACTTCGTCAAGAACTTCGACCCGCAGCGCGAGCGCTGCTGGATTGCCGACATGAATGGCGAGCCGGTCGGCTGCGTCATGGTGGTGAAGGACGAAGAGCCCGAGACCGCACGCATCCGGCTGCTGCTCGTCTCTGCGAAAGCGCGGGGTCTCGGCCTCGGACAGCGTCTGACCGACGAATGCATCGCCTTCGCCCGGGCCAAGGGCTACAAGAAAATGACCCTTTGGACCCACGACTGCCTGAAGGCGGCGCGGCGCTGCTACGCCAACCGCGGCTTCAAGCTGACCTCGAGCGACAACAAGATGAGCTTCGGCCAGAACGTCGTCGCCGAGTTCTGGGATCTGACGCTGTAATTCGTCATTCAGGACTCGCTTCTGAATTCCGGGTCCTCGCCTTCGGCGAATCCCGGAATGACGGCCGTCACGCCGTCGCACCCTTGGATTTGGGCCGCCGCAGATGCTCATCGAGCCGCGGCAGGATCTCGACGAAGTTGCACGGGCGATAGCGATAGTCGAGCTGATGGATGAGGATCTCGTCCCAGGCATCCTTGCAGGCGCCGGGCGAGCCCGGAACGCAGAAGATGTAGGTCGAATTCGCGACGCCCGCGGTGGCGCGGGTCTGAATCGCCGAAGTACCGATCTTCGGGTAGCTCACCATCGTGAACAAGGTCGAGAACGCGTCCATGCGCTTTTCGAACAAAGGCTCGACCGCTTCCGGCGTGACGTCGCGGCCGGTAAAGCCGGTGCCGCCGGTCGAGATGATGACGTCGATGAATTCGTCCTTGATCCAGGCCTTTACTTTCTGACGGATGGCCTCGACCTCGTCCTTGACGATGGAACGCTCGGCCAGGATATGCCCGGTGGCGCGAATGCGCTCGACCAGCGTATTGCCTGACTTATCGTCGGCCAGTTGACGCGTGTCGGACACCGTCAACACCGCGATCTTGAGCGGCACGAACTGCTTGGTTTCGTCGATCCCGGGCATTTCGTTACTCCGTCATTCCGGGGCACGCGCCGGCGTGAAGCCGGAATCCAACGTCACACTCAAACCATGCTTCTGGATTCCGGATCCGCGCCTTCGGCATGTCCCGGAAGACCGGTCATTACAACTGCGCGTTCGCTGCGAACGTATTGCACGCCGACACCTTGCCCGACTTCAAGCCGGTGGTGAACCAGCGCTGGCGCTGCGCCGAACTGCCATGCGTAAACGAGTCGGGCACCACATAGCCCCGCGACTGCTGCTGCAGGCGGTCATCGCCGATCGCCGCCGCGGTCTGCAGCGCCGCCTCGACATCGCCCGGCTCGATTGAATTCCATTTCTGATTGGAACGGTTGGCCCAGACACCGCCGAAGCAATCGGCCTGCAATTCGACGCGCACCTGGATGCGGTTGGCCGCGGCCTTGTTGCCGGCGGCCTGCTGCGCCTCGTGCGCCTTCGGCAGGATGCCGAGCAGATTCTGCACGTGATGGCCGACCTCATGCGCGACGACATAGGCCTCGGCAAACTCACAGGCCTTGCCGCTGCAGCCCTTGAAGCGCACCTGCATGTCGCGGAAGAACGAGGTATCGAGATAAATGCGGCGGTCGGTCGGACAGTAGAACGGACCCATCGCCGATTGCGCCATGCCGCAGCCGCCTTGCAGCGAGCCGGAATAGAGCCGCAGGCGCGGCGCGCGGTACGTTTGTCCGGATTCCTGGAACACCTGTGTCCAGACATCCTCTGTGTTGCCAAGTACGGCGGCAACGAAATCGCCCATCTGATCTTTCGGCTTGCCGGTCGGCCCCGCGGGTTGCGACGTCTGATAAGGCGCGCGCGTGTTGTTGATCATCTCGGCGCCGCCGATCAGCACACTCGGATCGATGCCGAGCGCCCAGCCAATGATGCCGAGCACCACGACCGTACCGATGCCCAATCCGCCGCCGCCAATCGGCAAACCGAAGCCGCCGCCGCCGATACCGCCGCTCGAACCACGATCATCTTCGACATTGTCGCTGCGGCGGAAATCGTCCCAACGCATTTAAAGAGCCTCCTCAACGCCTATTCGGGTCGCATATTGCATTGTTTAGCATGCCTTGCGTGAAACTTTTGCGCCCTGTTAACCTCTGCTAACTCGCGGTTAAATCGGCAGAATTCGCCTTCAGGGTATCTCGGTCATAAACCGTTTCTTCACCTTGCGCTGCGCATAGTCAGGGCCTGTCGGCTTGTAGGTCCCGCGTCAGCCGACCGCGTCGTCCTTGAGTCAGAGTGAGTCATGGTTGTGTCGCGTCGCGGGGCGCCCTTACGGGCGCCCCGTGGAGTTTCAAAAAACTCCGAACACCGTATTCTCGTTGGCGACTGCGTCAGCGAAATGGCGAAGCTGCCGGCCAATTCGGTCGATCTGGTCTTCGCCGACCCTCCCTATAATCTGCAGCTCGCCGGCGATCTCAAGCGCCCGGACGACTCCCACGTCGATGCCGTCACCGACGACTGGGACAAGTTCGCGAGTTTCGCTGCTTATGACGCTTTCACGCGCGAATGGCTGCAAGCCTGCCGCCGCGTGCTCAAGCCGGCCGGCACGATCTGGGTGATCGGCTCGTATCACAACATCTTCCGCGTCGGCGCGATCATGCAGGACATGGGGTTCTGGATCCTGAACGACGTGATCTGGCGCAAAACCAATCCGATGCCGAATTTCCGCGGCCGCCGCTTCACCAATGCGCACGAGACCATGATCTGGGCCTCGCGCGACGCCAACGCCAAGGGTTACACGTTCAACTATGAGGCGTTGAAGGCCGGCAACGACGATGTGCAGGTGCGCTCCGACTGGACGTTCCCGCTGTGCACCGGCGGCGAGCGCCTCAAGGGCGCCGACGGCAAGAAGCTGCACCCGACCCAGAAGCCGGAAGCCCTGCTCGCGCGGGTGATTCTGTCGAGTTCCCGGCCCGACGACCTGGTGCTGGACCCGTTCAACGGCACCGGCACCACCGGCGCCGTCGCCAAGAAGCTCGGCCGCCGCTTCATCGGCATCGAGCGCGAGCGCAAATACGCCAGCGCCGCCGAGCGGCGCATCGCCGACGTTCAGGTCGTGCCCTCGCCGTCGATCGCCCCGTTCATGACGGCGCGCGAAGCGCCGCGCGTCGCTTTCGCCTCGCTGATCGAGCGCGGCCTGGTGTCGCCCGGCGCCCGGCTCACCGATTCGCGCAAGCGTCACCGCGCCATCGTCCGCGCCGACGGCGCGATCTCGGCCGGCGACACCGTCGGCTCGATTCACCGGGTCGGCGCCGTGGTCCAGGGCCTCGATGCCTGCAACGGCTGGTCGTTCTGGCACATCGAGACGCCGAAGGGCCTGATGCCGATCGACGACCTGCGCGCCCAGGTGCGCTCGGAAATGGCGCTGGCCGAGGCGGCCGAGTAGCCCCTCGCCCGCCTACCAGTCGGTCCTGCTGGTCGAATCCAGCGCGGCCTTGCCGCGCGCCGCTTCCGCCAATTCGGCCGGCACGATCGGCGCCGTCTCGATCAGCGCCACCGGCTGGACGACAGCGCGCGGCGCTGGCGTCACGGCGGCCTGCGTCGTCCGCTGCGTGGTGGCAACGAACCAGACGCCACCGATCCCTGCGGCAGCGGCCAGTGCAATCATCATTCTGTGCTTGAAGCTGCGCATCGAGACATCCCCTTCGCCGATGGAGGACCAACGAAGCGCGAGGCCGGTGACCTGCCGCGCTGCTGGCAAAGACCATCGATGAAAGCGGGATTCTGAGCGACCGATGATTTTCTTAAGAGATTCCGATGTCGTTCTGAAGCTGCGCAGGCGCGAGCGATTCCGGACGCAAACCTTTCAGCGCAGAACTTCCAGCAGCAGTTCCAGCGCCCTTCTGGCGAAGGCGTCCATGTTCGCGGCGCGGTCCGCGCTGCCGGTTTCCAGCGTGATCGCGCGCTCCACAGGACCGACGACCGCGATGCAGGAATGTCCGGCGGCATCGCCATAGCGATTGCCGGCCGGCCCGGTGGCGCCGGTTTCGCCGAGGCCCCAGGCGGCATTCATCTTGTCGCGGATGCGGCGCGCCTCGAGCAGCGCATAGGCCTCGGTCGAGGGCCGCATGCCCTTCATCTCCGCTTCGCCGACATCGAGCAGCGCCGCGCGCGACTGCTTGGTATAGACCACGGCGCCGCCAAGAAAGTAGGCCGAAGCGCCGGGCACCGCGAGCAGCGCCGCCGAGATCAGCCCGCCGGTCGAGGACTCGGCGATGGCGATAGTTTCTTTGCACGCGATCAGGCGGGCGGCAACTTGTTCGGCGAACGGCGCGAGCGGATGCATCGTCATATCCCCAGACTGCGGCCGGCCTGACAGAGCACGCGGAAGACGCCGACTTCGGCGCCGGTATGGTCGGATTGCAGCGCGGCGCCGAGCTTCACGGCATCCGCTTCGCGCAAGGTGTCGATCATCAGCGCGGCTTTGATCTTGCGATCGCCGCCGCGCAGCTTCTCTTCCATCGACACCGGCTGGCCGGCCGGATCGGTCGCCGTCCAGATTTCGCTGGCTGCAATAGCGGGATCGGCCGTGAGCTTGTCGATCTTCGCCGTCAACGCCTCGACATCCGGCGCTTCATCGAACCAGCGCACCGTCACCGCATAGGCGCCACGAAAGTCGCCGCGCCGCACGGCGCGATGGCAGAGCGTGCGGTTCATGTCGCGGAACACTTGCGTCATGATCATCCGCGTCATCGGCGTCGGATTGTCGAGCCGCTCGAGATAAGGCTGCGACGTCAGCACCGCCGGGCTTTCGACCAGATAGAAATTGAAGAACGCGGACGAACCCGAAATCGCCTGATGGCGCCGGCCATAGATGAAGCCCGGCACGCCCAGCCGCTCCTGCAGATGCTCGCCCTGAAACCAGGTTTCGAAGTCGGCCCCGCGGCCGGCCGCGACGTTGTTCCAGATGGCGAGGATGCCTGGCTGCGACATCGGTGTCAGGCCTTGGCCCGCTCGACATTGGCGCTGCGCGCCGGCACGCCGAATTCGCGGCGGCAGACCTCGGCCAGCACCTTGATGCCGTCGCGGATCTCCTGATGCGTCGGACTGGCAAAGCAGATGCGCAGCCGGCTGGCGCTGTGCGCCTTGTCGGTCGACCACTCCGGCCCCGGATTGATCGCCACGCCTTCCTTGAGCGCCGCCTGATAGAGCTTCAACGTGTCGACATTGTCCGGCAGCTTGACCCAGAGAAAGATGCCGCCCTTGGGATCGTCGAATTCGGCCGCGGTGCCGAACTGCTCGTTGAGCGCCTCCATCAGCGTCTCGACCTTCTTGCGCAGACCCTTGCGCAGCGCCGGCACATGCGTGGTGAAATGCGGCGCGCAGAATTCGGCGAGTACCATCTGCTCCAGCGCGCCGGAGCCGGCGTCGGTCTTGAGCGCCAGCATCCGCGACATCACAGTCCACGGCGCGACCACGAAGCCGACACGCAACGCCGGCGCGATCGACTTCGAGAACGAGCCGATATGGATGACATTGTCCGACTTGCTCATGGCGTGCAGCGCCGGCGGCCGCTCGCCGCTCCAGATCAGGTCGGCATAGCAGTCGTCTTCGACGATCGGCACGCCGTATTCGTCGGCGAGCGCCAGCATGCGGGCGCGGCGGCTCTCGTCGAGGATGGTCGCCGTCGGGTTCTGCACCGTCGGGATGGTGTAGATGAACTTCGGCGTGACGCCCTTGGCCTTCAGGTTCTTGAGCGCCGCTTCCAGCGCGTCCATCTTCATGCCGCCCGCGTCGAGCGGGATGCCGAAGGCGGTGACGCCGAGCTTGGTGAAGCGGTTGAGCGAGCCCTGGTAGTTGTCCTTCTCGACGATCACGGTGTCGCCGCGCGTCAGCAGCGCCGCGTTGACGAGGTCGAGCGCCTGCAATGAACCCGAGACGATGAGGATGTCATCCGGCGTGCAGGTCATGCCGGCGTCGCGTTTGAGCTTGGCGCTGAGGAATTCGCGCAGCGGCCGGTAGCCTTGCGGGCCGCTGTTGAGGCCGTAGGTCGCGAGCGTGCGGCCCTCGCGCTGGAGCACCGATTGCGCCGCCGCCATCAGCCCGTCGAGCGGCACCTCGCCGGGGTCGTTGTTGCCGCCGACGAAATTGTACTTCGGCGATCCGGACCAGCGCATGGCCGGCGGCGGCAGGGTCGGTGGAAATAGCGGCGCGAAGTCGAAGCTCATGTTTCCTCTCCCCGTTGCACTTGTCATGGCCGAACTTGATCCGGCCATCCCGCTTAGGGCGCAGTGCTTTTGTTGTCGGGATCACCGGGGCACGGCGCCAGGATGGCGCCGGCCCGTGATGACAAGTATTACTTCGCCGCCTGCACCATGATTTCGACCTTGTATTCCGGCGCGGCAAGCTTGGCCTCGACGGTGGCGCGGGCCGGGGTGTTGCCCGGCGAGACCCAGGCATCCCACACCGCATTCATGGCGGCGAACTCCGACATCGAGGTGACCCAGATGTTGGCCGACAGAAGCTTCGACTTGTCGGTGCCCGCTTTGGCCAGATAGCCATCGATCTGCGACAGAATGTCCTTGGTTTGCGCCGCCATGTCCTTCCCCTTGGGGTCGCTGGCGACCATGCCCGCGAGATAGACGGTGTTGCCGTGGACCACGCATTTGCTCATGCGCTGGTTGGAGTCGATACGTTCGATGGCCATCAGGGCCTCCTTGCTCGTTTTAGTGAACCGGGCGACTTTCTAGCGGGCTTTGCCGGCGAAGGGAACTCGGAACCGGCTGGCGATTTATAGCGCCAGGAGCGCGCGCTCGATGCGCCGCCGCGCCGCAACAGGAGAGTTCACGATGGGCTGGTTTTCCTCCGATATCGACACGTTCGAAGAGTTGTTCGTCCACACGCTGCAGGACATCTATTACGCCGAGCACCAGATCAGGAAATCTCTGCCTGACATGATCGAGAAGGCGTCCGACGCCGAGCTCAAGAAGGGCTTCCGGATGCACCTCAAGCAGACCGACGGCCAGATCAAGCGGCTCGATCGCGTGTTCAAGATGATGAAGTCGGTGCCGCAGGGCACCAAGTGCCCGGCCATCGACGGCATCATCGAGGAAGCCAACGAGATCGCCGGCGAGATCGAGAACAAGACCATCCTCAACGCGGCGCTGATCGCGGCGGCGCAGGCGGTCGAACACTACGAGATCACGCGCTACGGCACCCTGGTCGCCTGGGCGCGGCTGATCGGCCGGACTGACGTCGCCAAGATTCTCAACATGACGCTCAAGGAAGAGAAGGCGACGGACAAGAAGCTCGGCGGCATCGCCAAGCGCAAGATCAACAAGAAGGCGGCGGCGACCAAGCTGAAGCGGCCGACCAAAGCCGAGCAGGCCGAGAACGCCATGCTCGCCGCCGCGGCCGGCATTCCGGCGATATAAGAAACCCACGCGAAGACGAACCCGCCTCATGGTGAGGAGTCCGCGCAGCGGGCGTCTCGAACCATGAGGCGGCCTCGTCCTTCGAGACGCATCGCTGTCGCGACGCTCCTCAGGATGAGGCCGATCGACGCTGTTATCCGCCCTTCACGCCCTGCGTATTGACGTAGAGCGCATACAGCGAGTGCGCGGCGGCCATGAACAGCCGGTTGCGCTTGACGCCGCCGAAGCAGACATTGGCGCAGCGCTCCGGCAGCGAGATGTGCCCGATAGGCTCGCCGTGCGGCGTGAACACGCGCACGCCGTCGAGCTCCGGCGTCATGCCCCAGCCGCACCACAGATTGCCGTCGATATCGACCCGGAAGCCGTCCGGCGTGCCGTCTGGCCCTGCGTTGATCAACTCCTTGCGGTTCGACAGTTTATCGCCAGCGCCGACTTCATAACTTAGAATCTTGCGCGGCTCGCTGCGCGACTCGACGATGTAGAGCAGCTTCTCGTCCGGCGAGAAAGCGAGACCGTTCGGCGCATTGATGCCGTCCATCCCCACCGTGACTTTGCCGGTCTGGCCGTCGACACGATAGACATTCATCGGCAGTTCGCAATCGGCCTTGTCGCCTTCGTAGTTGCCGAGAATGCCGAACTGCGGATCGGTGAACCAGATCGAGCCGTCGGACTTCACGACGACGTCGTTCGGCGAGTTGAGCCGTTTGCCCTCGAACTTGTCGCAGATCACCGTGATGGTGCCGTCATATTCGGTGCGGGTTACGCGGCGCGTCAGGTGCTCGCAGGTGACGAGCCGGCCCTGGCGATCGCGGGTGTTGCCGTTGCCGTTGTTCGACGGCTTGCGGAACGGGCTCACCTGGCCGCTTTCTTCGTCCCATTTGTACATGACGTTGCCCGGCACATCGCTCCAGATCACGCAGCGCGCGTCGCCGAACCAGACCGGGCCCTCGCCCCAGCGCGTGCCGGTGTAAAGCCGTTCGACGGTCGACAGCGGCAGATGGTATTTCTTGAACTTCGGATCGAGCGCCGTGATCAGCGGGTCGGGATAACGCAGGCTGGGCGACCACTGGCCGGCGAGCACGGCGGCTTTGGTATCAAGCGACATTGGGACATTCCCCCGGGGACTTTTCTGGTGGATCTAGTCTAGCGCAGCGCTGAGCACTTTGCGCATGACATTCGGCAGGGCTTCGTCGCGCAAATGCGCGAGCTCGACCCATCGCGCGCCTTCAGGCGCCGCGGCCGTCTTCGGCACGTGCGTCACGAACACCGTCAAGGCCAGCGGAAAATGGGTGAAGACATGCGTCACCTCGCCGGCGAGCTTGCGCCATTTCGCTTTGCCGAATTTCGGCGCGGCAGCGAGCGCCTGGTCGATATCGAAGTCATGCGACCAGTCGCTGCCCGGCACTTCGGTCATGGCGCCGAGCAGTCCTTTCTCCGGACGCTGACGCAGCAGCACGCGGCCGTCGTCGCGCAGCACGACGAAGGCGGCGCCGCGCCGCAGCTTGCCTTCGCGCTTGGGCGCCTTGCGTGGGTAAGCTTCCTGTTCGCCGCGCGCGCGGGCGACGCAGGCCTCATTCCATGGGCATAAAGCACAGGCCGGCTTCTTCGGCGTGCAGATGGTAGCGCCGAGGTCCATCATCGCCTGGGCGAAATCGCCGGTGCGCGCCGGCGGCATCAGCGACGCGGCAAGGCGTTTGATCTGCGGCTTCGCCGCCGGCAGTTCTTCCTCAACGGCAAACAGACGTGTCACCACACGCTCGACGTTGCCATCGACCGGCACCGCCGGCAGATCGAAGGCAATGGCGCCGACTGCCGCTGCGGTGTAGTCGCCGACGCCGGGCAACGCACGCAGCGCCTCGATGTCATCGGGGAAGACGCCATTATGACGCTCGACGACGGCGATGGCGCAGGCGTGCAGATTGCGGGCGCGCGCGTAATAGCCGAGCCCGGCCCAGGCGCGCAGCACGTCGTCGAGCGCCGTTTGCGCCAGCGCTTCGACCGTCGGCCATTTCGACAGAAACTTCGCGTAATAGGGGCCGACGGTTTTCACCGTGGTCTGTTGCAGCATAATCTCCGACAGCCAGACCGCGTAAGGATCGGCGCGCTGACCCTTTCGCGCCCGCCAGGGCAGCACGCGGCGGTGCCGATCGTACCAGGCGAGTAAATCGGCCGGGTCGGCAGCGGGGACGGCTTTCTTTCGCCGCGACAGGCGGACTGCTACGTTCATGGCCCGGACGATGCCAGAGTAGTATTCGATGACCAAGCCCACGAGGGGTTATCCCCGCCCGCTTTCCGAGTTCACCGCCACGAGCCTTGGCGGCGTCCTCAAGGCGCAGGGCTTTGCGTCGATGGAAATTGTGACGCGGTGGCGCGACATCGTCGGCGCCGAGGTCGCGGCGCACAGCGAACCGATGAAGATCAACTGGCCGCGGCCGAAAACCGATGTCGGTGACGTCGAGCAGACGGAACCAGCCACACTGGTGCTGCGGGTCGAGGGCCCGGCGGCGCTGGAAATTCAGCACCTGTCGTCGGTCATCCTGGAGCGGGTCAATCGCTTCTTCGGCTGGCATGCCGTCGGCCGGCTGGCGCTGCGCCAGGCGCCGCTGCGCCGGAAGACGCCGAAAAAGCTGCCGCCGGCGCCCGATCCGGCCGCTACCGCCCGGCTCGCGGCCTCCATGCCCGAGATCGAGGACGACGCCTTGCGCGACGCCCTCGCCCGTCTGGGTGTCGCCATCAAGACAAAGTGAGGCGCTGCGCCGCCTTGGCGGGCCGGCCCGCCATTGCCACAATCGTCCTGTCCAGCTAGCAAATATCGACCCAGCGGACGCCTCTTGGCGCCTCAATGTGACGGAGACACCCTTTGCGCCTGACCCGACGTGAATTCTGCCAGAGCACGGCTTTCGTGGCCCTCGCCACCGCGGCGGGTCTGTCCGCCCTGCCGTCGCTGACCGAGCAGGCGCTGGCGGCCGAAGGCGCGGCGATCTCCGAGACCGAACTGATGGCGCCGGGTGCGCTGCCCGACATGGCCATCGGCGATGCGAAGGCGTCGGTCACTGTCATCGAATATGCCTCGATGACCTGCCCGCACTGCGCCCATTTCCAGGAAACGACCTACCCGGACATCAAGAAGAAATACATCGACACCGGAAAGATCCGTTACATCTTCCGCGAATTCCCGCTCGATAACCTCGCCGCCGCGGTCTTCATGCTGGCGCGCTGCAACGCCGACACCAACGCCGACAAGTATTTCTCCTTTATCGACGTCATGTTCCGCCAACAGCGGACCTGGGCTGTCGAAAAGCCGCTCGATCCCTTGCTGACCCTGTCCAAGCAGGCCGGCTTCACCAAGGAAAGCTTCGACGCCTGCCTGTCGAACCAGAAGATCCTCGACGGCATCGAGGCGATGCGCCAGCGCGCGGTGGACAAGTTCAAGGTCAATTCGACCCCGACCTTCTTCATCAACGGCAAGCTCTATTCCGGCGCCATGACCACCGACGAAATGTCGAAGGTCATCGACCCGCTGATCAAGAGCTGATCCTCCGGATCGCGGTACCGCCGCGGGAGGCCCGGCGTCAGCCCCAACATCTAGTCGCCGGGCACAAGGGTAATTTTGTTCCAATCCACAACCGAAATGTCTGGAAAACCGGGCATTTTTGGGCCATTTGAGTTGCTCCGAACCCGCCGGGATTTCATTCTCGCGGCGAATGCGGCATACGACCTTTAGCGTCCGGGCCATGCCCCCGGCTCGACTGTAGTACCCATTGATCATGACCCCAGCAGGACCGTCGGGCGTTCACCCTGCTCCGGGTCGAGGCGTTGAAGTATGATCCTTACCCGACTGCGTCTGCTCGGCTTTAAGACCTTCGTTGAGCCGACCGATTTCGTGATCGAGCCGGGACTGACCGGCGTCGTCGGACCGAACGGCTGCGGCAAGTCGAACCTCGTCGAAGCGCTGCGCTGGGTGATGGGTGAGAACTCATACAAGTCCATGCGCGCGTCCTCGATGGACGACGTGATCTTCTCCGGCTCGAACACGCGGCCGGCGCGTAACAACGCCGAAGTCGCGATCATGATCGACAACAAGGAGCGCTCGGCGCCCGCGCAGTTCAACGACACCGATACGCTGGAGATCGCGCGCCGCATCGAGCGCGAGGAAGGCTCGTCGTACCGGATCAACGGCAAGGAAGTGCGCGCCCGCGACGTACAGATCGTGTTCGCCGACGCCTCGACCGGCGCGCGCTCGCCGGCTCTGGTCCACCAGGGCCGCATCGGCGAAATCATCCAGGCGAAGCCCGAGCAGCGTCGCCGCGTGCTTGAAGAAGCCGCCGGCGTTTCCGGTCTGCACGCGCGGCGTCATGAAGCCGAATTGCGCCTGAAGGCGGCGGAAGCCAACCTCACGCGCCTCGAAGACGTCATCGGCCAGCTTGCCGGCCAGATGGAAGCGCTGAAAAAGCAGGCCAAGCAGGCGATCCGCTATCGCACCGTGTCGGCGCAGGTCCGCAAGACCGAGGCCACGCTCTATCACCTGCGCTGGTCGGCCGCGAATATCGAACAGACCGAAGCGGAAACGGCCAAGGATCTGTGCGTGCGCGAAGTCGCGGCGCGCACCGGCGCGCAGGCCGAAGCCTCGACCCGCCAGACCGAACTCGCCGCCACGTTGCCGCCGCTGCGCGAAGCCGAAGCGCGCGCCGGCGCGGCGCTGCATCGCCTCAACGTCGCCATGCAGGAACTTGAGCGCGAAGAGCAGCGCGCCAAGGATCGCATCAGCGAGCTCGACAAGCGCCTCGTGCAGCTCGCCGCCGACAGCGAGCGCGAGCAGAAGCTGGTGGCCGATGCCGACGCCGCCATCGCCCGGCTCGCCGAAGAAGAAGAGATGATCAAGGCGGAGGCCGCCGAAAGCGCCGGCCGCCGCAGCGGCGTCGATGCCCGCGTCGAGGAAGCCAGCAGCACGCTCGCCGCGGCCGAAAAGGTGTTCTCTGAACTGACCGCCCGGCTCGCCGACCTCACCGCGCGGCGCAATCAGCTCGAAGCCGCGATGCGTCAGCATCGCGAGCGCGCGACCAAGATCGAAGCGGAAGTGGCCGAGGTCACCCGCGAGATCGAGGCGTTGCAGGCCTCCGCCGGCCCCGACCTCGCCGCGCTGACGCAGGAAGTCGAGGACATCCAGCAGGCGCTGGCCAGCGCCGAGAACGCCGCGATCGACGCCGAGGCCGCGCACGCCGCGGCCCGCGCCGCGCTGGAAGCCTCGCGCAATCCGCTCGCCGAAGCCGAACGCCGCGTGCAGCGCCTCGAGACCGAGGCCAAGACGCTGTCGAAGGTGCTCGCGGTCGAGAGCAAGAATTTGTGGCCGCCGGTGATGGACAACATCACGGTCGACAAGGGTTACGAGAAGGCGCTCGGCGCCGCGCTCGGTGACGATCTCGACGCGCCGATCGATCCCTCGGCGCCGATGCGCTGGGTCGGCTCCGTGGTCGATGCCGGCGATCCGCGCTTGCCGGATGGCGCGACGCCGCTGTCCGCGCATGTCCGCGCGCCCGATGAACTGACGCGCCGCCTCAACCAGATTGGCGTCGTCGACAAGGAATCCGGCGCGCGTCTCGTCGCACAGTTGAAGCCCGGTCAGCGCCTGGTGTCGCCGGAAGGCGACCTGTGGCGCTGGGACGGCTTTGCTGCCGCCGCGCACGCGCCGACCGGCGCCGCCCGCCGCCTCGCCGAACGCGCGCGCCTCGCCGAAATCGAGACCGAGTTGCAGGTCGCCAAGGCCGACGCCGAATCTGCCCGCCGCGACAGCGAAGTCGCGCAAGCCGCCCTGTCCGCCGCCGCCACCGCCGAGACCGAGGCCCGCAACGCCGCGCGCGAGCGCCAGCGCGACGTCAATGCCGCGCGTGATCGCCATGAAGCGGCCGAGCGCGAGGTCAACCGCAATGCGGCGCGGCTGTCGGCGCTGACCGAAGCGCAGAGCCGCCTTACCGCCAGCCACGACGAAGCGACCGCCGGCATCGCCGAGGCTGAACAGGCCCTGTCCGAGCTCGCACCCGCCGCCGAACTCGAGACCGAACTCGACGGCGTCCGCGACGACATCGCCGGCAAGCGCGCCCACCTCGCGGAGGTCCGCGCCGAGCAGCAGGCCATCGTCCGCGAGGCCGAGATCGCCGATCGCCGCCTGCGCCAAGTCGGCGAAGAGAAGGCCGGCTGGTTCACGCGCCAGGAAAGCGCCCGCGGCCAGACCGAGACGCTGAGCCAGCGCATTCAGGAGGCGCAGCGCGATCGTACCGAACTGGAGAACGCGCCGCAGATCTTCGCCGAAAAGCGCGACGCGCTGATCAGCGAAGTGCAGCTTGCCGAGACCGACCGGCAGGACTGCGCGGATCGCCTGCAGGCTGCCGAGAACGCCCTGGCGGAAGCCGACCGCGACGCCCGCGCCGCGCTCGAAGCCGCCTCCACCGCGCGCGAAGAACTGGCACGCGCCGAAGAGCGCTTTGAAGCTTCGAAGCGGCGGCTCACCGACATCGCCCGCGAGATCCACGACATGCTCGAGGTCGAGCCGGAAGGCGTGGCTGCGCTTGCCGAGCTGACCGAGGGCGAAGCCCTGCCCGACCTCGCCGAAATCGAGGCGACGCTGGAGCGGCTGCGCCGCGAGCGCGAACGGCTGGGTGCGGTCAATCTGCGCGCCGAGGAAGAACTCGTCGAAGTCGAGACCCAGCACACGTCGCTCACCACCGAGCGCGACGATCTCGTCGAAGCGATCAAGAAACTGCGCCTTGGCATCCAGAGCCTCAACCGCGAAGCCCGCGAGCGGCTGATGGCCTCGTTCCAGCAGGTCAACACCCACTTCCAGCAGCTGTTCACCAAGCTGTTCAACGGCGGCACGGCCGAGCTGCAGCTGATCGAAAGCGACGATCCGCTTGAGGCCGGCCTCGAAATCCTGGCCAAGCCGCCGGGCAAGAAGCCCGCCACCCTGTCGCTACTGTCGGGCGGCGAACAGGCGCTCACGGCGATGGCGCTGATTTTCGCGGTGTTTCTCACCAATCCGGCACCGATCTGCGTGCTGGACGAAGTCGATGCGCCGCTTGACGATCACAACGTCGAACGTTTCTGCGACATGCTCGATGAAATGACGCAGTCGACCGATACCCGCTTTGTGATCATTACGCACAATCCGATTACGATGGCGCGCATGAACCGTCTGTTCGGCGTCACCATGGCGGAGCGCGGCGTATCGCAACTGGTGTCGGTCGATCTCGAAGCGGCCGTTCGTTTCCGCGAAGCCGGCTGATCGCCTGCGCAAGTCAAAACGAAAGCGGCGCGTCATCATCGACGCGCCGCTTTTCTGCTTGGGACCGACGAGATCAGAACGTGTGCCGGACGCGGCCGCTGATCTGATGCGCGGTGAAATCGCGGCCGCCGAACTTGAAGTCGTAGCCGAGCGAAAGCTGCGTCCGCTCTGCAAGCACCATCGACAGCCCGGCGCCCACGACGCCAAAATCGGTGCCCGCCCCGGCCGCGGTAGTCGTGAAAGTGCCCGGCAGCGCCTGGTCGACGAAACTGGCCCGGATATCGCGCGTTTTGTCGAGAAACTCGTGCTGCCAGCTTGCCCGCAATTCTGGCGTCGCCACGCCATTCTGCCACGCCCAGTCGGTGCGCACCCGCGCGCCGAGCGACGAGCGCAGGGAGTCGGCGCGGTCCGATTGTACCGAGAGCGCCGCGGCTCCGGTTTCGGTGTAACCATCCACCATCACCGCCGTATATTGCAGACCGGCTTCCGGCGTGACCGTAAAGCGCCCGCTGCGATAATCCCGCCCGACCGACCCTTGCAAGGCGAACTGGCTGCCATTTGGGCTGCTGGTATTCGCTTGGCCCAGCGCGACGCGCTTGTTGTCGTACGAATTGCGGCCATAGATCATGGCGCCGTTGACGAACCACGACGACGGGCCATACCAGGTGCCATAGCCGCCGATCAGCCAGGTTTCGATCTTGCTCGTGCTACCGAGCGTATCGAGATCGGCGAAGGTGCGGGTGTAACCGCCGAGGATGCCCAGGATCAGGTTGTCGTTGATACGGCGGTCAATGCCGGCGGTGATTCCGGTCGCGGTGAACTTGCTTTGCGGCGCGCTGCTGGTCGCCCCCTGCCTGGCGAAGACCGCGTTGCCATAAAGGAAGAATCCCCATGGGTCGTCGCCGATGAGTTTCGGCGGCGCTTTGGTGACGGCGGCAAAGGCGTCCTGAAACCGGTCACGGCCGTCGGCGGCGAAAGCAAAGGCCGCTTCGGCAGCAGCATCCGTCGACGTCGGCCCTGACGGCAACCGTTGTCCGCCATTCTGCATGCCATCCAGCATGGAAAGCGCGCCCAGCCCTGCGAAAGACATGGCGGGGCCGCCACTGCGCACGTTCGACAGCCGCTGATCGACCATTTGACCGGTCTGCGCCGCGTTGCTGACACCAATCGAGGTCAGGGCCTGAAACGCCGTGGGCGTCAATTGCGCCATGGCCGATGCCGGATCGCCGGCGCTGGCCACCTGGTCGATCAGAGATTGGGTGGCGGCGCTAGCCGCTTGAGTCGTCGACATGTTGTCGAGGATCGAGGCGACGCCCGCGGTCTGGCCGTTCCCGGCAAAGGACGAGAACGACCTCGTCGAACTGCCGGTGAAGGATTCGAAGCCGGTGTAGAGCGTGCCGCCGATATTGACGGTCCCACCGGCCTGCAACGCCGCCATCTTGTCGGCCGACAGACCGACCTTCTGATAAGTGAGATTGTCGGTGCCGGCGCCGCCGTCCACCAGGCCGACGATCCTGGACCCCGCCTGAATCGTCACCGCATCGTTGCCCGCCCCCATCGCCACTCGGCCGATGATCGTGCCTGAATTGGTCAGCGTATTGGCGAAGGTGCTGGTGATGACGATCGCTTCGCCGTTCGCGCCCTGGATCGTGCCGGCATTGTAGATATTGACCGCGGCGAAGGCATTGCCGTGGCTGCTGTCGTCGACGGTGATGGCGCGCTGGTCGGAGTAAATCAGACCACCGACGTAGTTGTTGATCGTGCCGCCGCCGACGGCGACCGCTTCGTTAAGGCTGTCCACCCCGGCGGCGGTCGTGCCTACGGCCTTGATCGTCCCATAGTTGTTGAGCGTCAGCAGGCGGTCGACGTCGATAGCGTCGCCGTCGGCGCTCCTGGCCGTGCCGATGATGGCGCCGTAGTTGGTGACCGTCGTCACTTGCGCATTGGTGGTCGTATCGATGTTGAGACCGCCGCCGTCGTTGCCGACAATGGTGCCGTAATTGAGCACGGTGATGCCCTGCGCAGCCGTAATGCCGTGGCGTGCCCCGGAAATCAGACCGGTCTTGTAGTTGTTGACCGTGCCGTTGTACGTCGCCGTATTGAAATCGATGGCGTCATTGCCGCTGTCATTGCCGTTGGCGCCGGTCGCCCAGTTGGCGACGACGGAGCCGAAATTGTTGATGACCATACCGTTCGCGGCGCGGATGGCGTCGGCATCGGCGGCAGTGACGACGCCGGTGGCATAGTTGTTCAACACGACGGTGGCCGTGCCGGCCGCAATATTGTTGAAGTCGATGGCCTGGCCGTTGTTCGAGCCGGTCCCGATCGCCTGGATGGTGCCGGAATTGTCGATCCGCACGGCGCCGGTTGCGATGTTGATGTTGGACTGGAGCGCATCGCTCTGAGACTGGATGAGCGCGCCGGCATTGTTCGTGATCGTCACATTCGCGGTGGTCGAGGTAACGAAGCGAATGGCGCGCGCGCCGGTGCCGGTCGACTGAATGGTGCCCGAGTTGGCGATGCTGCTACTGGTTGCGCCGCCAGTCACCGAAACGGCTGGGTTGCTGCTCGGCGATACCGACCCGCTCGGCGTGACGATGAGATTGTTTCCGGCCGTAACGGCCTGCGCCGATGTCGTCGATGTCGATATCGTGGTATCGGCGGCTTGGGCCTGGAAAGGTGCAGATAAAGACGCCACCGCTGCGATCAACGCGCAGCCGCTCACCGAACCCAACAAACGACGCATCCCCGAGCCCCTTTACGCCCCATTAACCGGGAAGTACCTAGGCACCCTCAATGACGATCGAGTGACATGCGCCGCTGTCGTATGACCCCTATTTTTGCGGATGCCTTATGCAAATTCGCAGCACAACAGTTTGAGACGCCGGCGCAACGACAAGCCCCGCCGCAGTCCCCGCTCCTGTGGCGTGCGCAATGCCTGGCGAAACGAAAAGCTGCATGAGATCGCAGTCATCGTCTCGGCGATCCGGAAAGACCGCCGGCAAGCGCGAGCACCAGGCCATCAATGACTGCGATGGACCGGCGGCAAATGTTTCCGACCGAGAAACAAACACGCCACAAAATCCGCCTTATGTTTGCCGTTGATTTGTTTCATCAGCGCCCCGCCAAACATCTTATTCAAATTGCAAATAGCGTCAGTCGTGCAGCAAAAAACATTTGGCAATCGTTCGTTTGAGCGATAGGACGCACACGTGTGCTGATAATGAACGCTTTATCTGATGAAGGAATCTGGAATGGCTAAGAAGTCCAAGTCCGCGAAAAAAACCAAGACCGCCGTCAAGAAAATTCGGCGCAGGCCGTGGACCAACGAAGAATACAAGACGCTCAAGGCGCATTCCAAGGCGCGCACGCCCGTCGCCAAGATCGCCAAAGAACTCAAGCGCACGCCCGGTGCGCTGCGCCAGCAGGCGCTCAAGCTGAACATCGGCCTCGGCCACCAGCGCTAAGCCCGGGGGAACCCAAAGTGGCGGCCCGGCCGCCACTTTGCCCCTGCCAGAAAATTAAAAAATCGTCACCAGGAGCCGGAACCCATCGCGGTCGCCGTGGTTATTGCCGTGTCTGTTTAGTCGGGCGGCTCCCCCCTTACCCCCCGAATAGCCGTCTGGCTTAGGGCCCCGAACTCCGGTTCGGGGCCCATTTTTTATGAAATAGACTGTTGTTTGAGTGCTTTCTGCCGCGCCCCGGCCGCGTTTCGATCTGCTATAGTGTCGCGGTTCCGCCTCGCCTCAGCTTCGGCTTTTCCCACTGTCTGCCTTCTTGAGGAGCGCTTCCATGTCCACCACCGGCTGGGTCGTTCTCGGCGTCGTCGTCGTGATCGTGCTCTGGGCGATCTCTGTATACAATAGCCTCGTCGCCATGCGGCAACGGGTCAATCAGTCCTTCGCCGACATCGATGTTCAGCTCAAACAGCGCCACGACCTCATTCCGAATCTGGTCGAGACCGTAAAGGGCTACGCGGCGCACGAACGCGGCACGCTGGAAGCCGTGGTGCAGGCGCGCAACACCGCCATCGCCGCGCCCGGCGTCGAGCAGAAAGTCGCCGCCGAAAACATGCTCACCGGCGCGCTCCGCCAGCTCTTCGCCCTGTCGGAGAGTTATCCCGACCTCAAGGCCAACCAGAACTTCCAGCAGTTGCAGGCCGAACTGTCCGACATCGAAAACAAGCTCGCCGCTGCCCGCCGCTTCTTCAACAATGCGGTGCAGGAATACAACACCGGCATCCAGCAGTTCCCCGCCGCGTTGTTCGCCGGCATGTTTGGCTTCCACCCGCAGCAGTTCTTCGATCTCGGCGAAAGCCGCGCCCAGCTTGATCAGGCACCGAACGTGAAGTTCTGAGCGCTGTCATTTCGGGGGCGCGCCGCAAGGTGCGGACCCGGAATCCGGACGCATAGGTGGGGACTTTCTGGATTCCGGGTTGGTCCCTGCGGACCGCCCCGGAATGACGGGTAACAGCGATGGCCGCCTTCGGTCTCTACACTCACATCCAGTCCAACCGGCGCCGGTCGATCGCGCTGCTGATCGGCCTGTTCTTCCTCATTTACGTGCTGGTTTATGCCGGCGCCTTGCTCGCCGAGGTGCTGAGCGTCGGCAACGCGCCGCTGGATTACCTGCTGCGCGCGGCTGCCTATGATTTCGTCAAGGCGGCGCCATTCGCCACAATCGGCACCATCATCTGGGTGGCGATCGCCTACAAGTTCCACCAGTCGATGATCGACGCTGTCACCGGCGCTCATCAGGTCAGCCGCACCGAGGAGCCGCGGCTCTATAACCTCCTCGAGAATCTTTGCATTTCACGCGGCATCCCGATGCCGACGCTGCGCATCGCCGACGATGACGCGCTCAACGCGTTCGCCACCGGCCTCAACGCAAAGCAGTATTCGATTACGGTGACGCGCGGCCTGCTCGCCGCGCTCAACGACCAGGAGATCGAGGCGGTGCTCGGCCACGAGCTTACCCACATCCGCAATGGCGACGTACGCATGCTGGTGATCGCGGTGGTAATCGCCGGCGTCATTTCCTTCTTCGGCGAAATGGTGTTCCGGCTGTTCTTCCAGAACGCCTTCTATGGCGGCTTCGGCGGCCGTCGCCGCGACGGCGACGATCGCAAGGGCAATGGCGCCGGCATCGCCATCGTCATCGCCATTGCGCTGATCGTGGTTGCCTGGGTGCTGTCTGTGGTGATCCGCTTTGCGCTGTCGCGGCAGCGCGAGTATCTGGCCGATGCCGGCTCGGTCGAACTCACCAAGAACCCGGATGCCATGATCTCGGCCCTGCGCAAGATCGAGAACCGCGGCGAACTGGCGAGCGCCAATTCTGCGGTGATGGAAATGTGCGTGGATAATCCGCGCGAGGGCTTCGGCGACATCTTCGCGACCCATCCCTCGGTGGACGCGCGGGTCGCGGCGCTGGTCAAATTCGCCGGCGGTCATGACCCCGGGCCGCTGGCGCTTGAACCCCCGGCGGCGGAAGAGCAACTGCCCTCGCCCGAACAAGGCCCCTGGGGGCCCGAAGTGCCGCAGCCGCACGCGGGGCCCTGGGACACGTCAGGTGTTGATAATCAACCTGGCAGCGGCCCCTGGAACTCCAAACCGCGCTAGATCAGCCGCATACTATTAAAGCGCGCTCCGGGAGCATCTCATGCCGTGGCTCGAACCCGTCTCGCTCACCGGCGCCCATGTGCGCCTGGAGCCGCTGTCGCAAGCACACCGCGCCGAACTGGCCGAGGCGGTCAAGGACGGCGAGTTGTGGCGGCTGTGGTACACGGCGATCCCCTCGCCCGACGGCATGGAGAAGGAGATCGACCGGCGGCTGTCGTTGCAGGGGGCGGGGGCGATGCTGCCCTTCACCGTGTTCGACGCCGTCGGCGGCGGCGTCGTCGGCATGACCACCTACATGAATGTCGATGCGGCCAACCGGCGCGTCGAGATCGGCTCGACCTGGTACGCCAGGCGCGTGCAGCGCAGCCCGCTCAACACCGAGGCCAAACTGCTGCTGCTGAGCCACGCCTTCGAGCGCCTCGACTGCATTGCCGTCGAATTTCGCACGCATTTCTTCAACCGGCCGAGCCGCCGGGCGATCGAACGGCTGGGCGCCAAGCTCGACGGCATCCTGCGCAACCATCAGATCGGCTACGACGGCACGCTGCGCGACACCGCCGTCTACAGCATCATCACGTCGGAATGGCCGACCGTGCGGCAGCACCTGTCGTTTTCGCTGACGCGGACGCCGGCCTAGCGGCGTTGCTCCGCGGCCTCAGTGGCCCTCGAAGGCGAACAGCGTGCGCACCGGCACGCCGAGCTTGCGCAGCTTCTCCGCGCCGCCGAGATCCGGCAGATCGATGACGAAGCACGCCGCGAGCACCTCGGCGCCGAGCTGATGCAGCAGCTTGATCGCCGCCTCGGCGGTGCCGCCGGTGGCGATGAGGTCATCGACCAGCACCACCTTTTCGCCCTTGATCAGCGCATCGGCATGCATCTCGATCACGTCCTCGCCGTACTCGAGCGCGTAGGTCATGCTGACGCGCTTGTGTGGCAGCTTGCCCTTCTTGCGGATCGGCACGAAACCGGCCGACACCTGGTGCGCCACAGCGCCGCCGAGGATGAAGCCGCGCGCTTCGATGCCGGCGACCTTGTCGATCTTGGCGCCGGCCCAGGGCTGCACCAGCTCATCGACGGTACGGCGGAAGGCGCGCGCATCGCCGAGCAGCGTGGTGATGTCGCGAAAGATGATGCCGGGCTTCGGATAATCCGGAATCGAGCGAACGGCATCGCGCAAGTCGCTGCGAATATCGGGAGCGTTCATGATGGCCTTTCGGTCATGTAAGAGTGATCGATAGACAAGGACTGGAAAGCGCCTGACTAGACCTTGAGCACACGCCCCGCAACCGCATCGAGCTTCTTCATCAGTTCCGGATCGCGCGCCTCCGGCTGCGTGATCAGCGCGCTGTCGAGCGCGCGATCGGAGCCGATCGGACACGGCTCGTGCTCACGCGGGAAATCGCGCGCCAGCCGCGATACCAGCCGCTTGGCGCGGTCGGCGTTATCGAACAGCACGGCGACGATATCGGCCACCGTGACGGCATCGTGATCGGGGTGCCAGCAATCGAAGTCGGTGACCATGGCGACCGTCGCGTAACTGATTTCAGCTTCGCGGGCGAGCTTGGCTTCCGGCATATTGGTCATGCCGATCACCGAATAGCCGAGCTGCTTGTAGGTCATGCTCTCGGCATAGGTCGAGAATTGCGGCCCCTCCATGCAGACATAGGTGCCGCCGAGTTTCGGCTCGATGCCTTCCTTGAGCGCGGCCTCGGCGATGCGCGCCCGGAGTCGCGGCGCCACCGGATGCGCCATGGAGACATGGGCGACGAGCCCCCTGCCGAAGAACGAGCTCTCGCGTTTGTGGGTGCGATCGACGAACTGATCGACCAGCACGAAGGTGCCGGGCGGCATGTCCTCGCGGAACGAGCCGCAGGCCGACAGCGACACCAGATCGGTGACGCCGGCGCGTTTCAGTGCGTCGATATTGGCGCGATAGTTGATATCCGACGGCGACAGCCGGTGGCCCTTGTCATGGCGCGGCAGGAACACCACCGGCAGGCCATCGATATCGCCGATACGCAAGGCCCCCGAGGGCTCGCCCCAGGGCGACGCGACGCGCTCCTCGCGCACATTCTGCAGGCCCGGAAGGTCGTAAATGCCCGATCCGCCGACGATGCCGAGAACTGCTTTGGTCATGAAAAGCCTTTGCCTGCCTTGTTGCCCGGCAGACTACAACACCGGCCCCAAAAACAAAGGGCCCCGCGAGGGGGCCCTTCGAACACGTTCGGGTCATCGGCCTCAGTGCACTGCCGACCACACCTTCTTCTTGGTGAAGTACAGGAGACCGGTCAGCACGAGCAGGAAGATCATGACCTGGAAGCCGATGCGCTTGCGCGCAACCATGTGCGGCTCCGACGCCCACATCATGAAGGCCGCGACGTCGTGGGAATACTGCTCCAGCGTCTGCGGCGAGCCATCGTCATACGTGACCTGGCCGTCGGTGAGCGGCGGCGGCATGGCGATGACGTGGCCGGGGAAATACTTGTTGTAGTGGCCGCCCGACGGCACCGTGAAGCCCTTCGGCGGCTCTTCATAACCGGTCAGGATGGCGTGGATGTAATCCGGGCCCTGTTCCTGGTACTGGGTGAAGATGTCGAACACGAACCACGGGAAACCGCGCTCGTAAGTGCGCGCCTTGGCCAGGGTCGAGAAGTCCGGCGGGGCGACGCCGTTGGCCGCGGCAGCAGCGGCAGCATTCGGGAACGGCGACGGGAAGTTATCGGCAGGACGGCCGGCGCGCTCGATCGGCTGACCCTTGTCGTCAAGATCCGCGATCTTGTATTCGGACGCGAGAGCCTCGACCTGGGCTTCGCTGTAACCCGGGCCACCGGCCTCGGCGAGGTTGCGGAACGAGACCAGGCTCATCGAGTGGCAGCTCGAGCAGACTTCCTTGTAGATCTTGAAGCCGCGCTGCAACTGGGCCTGATCGAAATTGCCGAACGGGCCGGAGAAGGTCCACTTCTGAGCGGGAGGCTGCGGCGGCGCGTGCTCCTGAGCCTGCGCGGCGCCGACGGCGCCGAGCGAAGTGGCCAGAGCGAGAGCAATGAAGGCGCGATGCATCGTCATGGTCGTTCTCCCGCTCAAGCCTTGCTCAACACCGACTCGGAAATCGAGTTGGGCAGCGGCTTGGTCTTCTCGAAGATACCGAGCAGCGGCAGCACGATGATGAAGTGCGCGAAGTAGTAGAAGGTCAGAACCCGCGCGATGGTGACGTAGATGCCTTCGGCGGGCATGGCGCCGAGATAGCCGAGACCGATGCAGACCGCGAAGAACAGCCAGAAGAACTGGCGGAACAGCGGACGGTAGCGCGCCGACCGCACCTTCGAGGTGTCGAGCCAGGGCAGGAAGGCCAGGATCAGGATCGAGCCGAACAGCGCACAGACGCCGAGCAGCTTGTTCGGGATGGCGCGCAGGATCGCGTAGAACGGCAGGTAGTACCATTCAGGCACGATGTGCTGCGGCGTCACCGCCGGATTGGCCGGGATGTAGTTGTCGGCGTGGCCGAGGAAGTTCGGCGTGTAGAACACGAACCACGCGAAGATGATGCAGAAGAAGGCGATGAAGAAGCCGTCCTTCACGGTCGCGTAGGGCGTGAACGGCACGGTGTCCCGTTCCGTCTTCGGCTCGATGCCGGCCGGGTTGTTCTGACCGGCGACATGCAGCGCCCAGACGTGAAGCACGACGACGCCGGCGATCACGAAGGGCAGCAGGTAGTGCAGCGAGTAGAAGCGGTTCAGCGTTGGGTTGCCGACGGCGTAGCCGCCCCACAGCCAGGTCACGATGGCTTCGCCGACGCCGGGAATGGCGGAGAAGAAGTTGGTGATGACGGTGGCGCCCCAGAAGCTCATCTGGCCCCAAGGCAGGGTGTAGCCGAGGAAGCCGGTTGCCATCATCAACAGATAGATGATGACACCGAGGATCCAGAGCACCTCGCGCGGCTCCTTGTAGGAGCCGTAGTACATGCCGCGGAAGATGTGGATGTAGACGGCGATGAAGAACATCGACGCGCCGTTCGCATGCAGGTAGCGCAGCAGCCAACCGTAATTGACGTCGCGCATGATGCTCTCGACCGACTTGAAGGCGAGATCGACGTGCGGCGTGTAGTGCATCGCCAGCACGATGCCGGTGATGATCTGCACGCCCAGCATGAACGACAGGATGCCGCCGAAGGTCCACCAGTAATTCAGGTTCCTCGGCGTCGGGTAAGCGACGAAAGACGAGTGAATGAGACCGCCAATCGGCAGCCGCTTCTCGAACCACTGCAGAAACGCATTCTGCGGCTGGTAAGTCGAGTGTCCGCTCATGATCGAACCTTCAAGAATGCAATCGTTGCGGATCAGCCGATCCGGATGCGAGTGTCGGAAACGAATTGATAGGGCGGCAGCACCAGATTCTTCGGCGCCGGACCTTTGCGAATACGGCCCGCGGTGTCGTACTGCGACCCGTGGCACGGGCAGAACCAGCCGTGGTACTCGCCTTCATGGGCGATCGGGATGCAGCCGAGATGGGTGCAGATGCCGATCACGACCAGCCACGGCTCATGGCCGGGCTTGGTGCGCTGGGCATCGCTCTCCGGATCCGGAAGCGTGGCGACATCGACGCTCTTGGCCTCGTCGATCTCTTTCTGGGTGCGGTGGAAGATGAAGATCGGCTTCGACCGCCAGAACACCTTGATGATCTGACCGTCAGCGACAGGCGCCAGATCGACCTCGATCGGCGCGCCGGCCGCGATGGTCGAGGCGTCCGGATTCATCTGGGTGATGAGCGGCACCAGTGTCGCCGCCGCGCCAACCGCGGCAACTGAACCTGTAGCGATGTAAAGAAAATCGCGGCGCGAGTGCTCCGCAGAAGGCACGGTCGTCACGTCTGAACCCTCTCCCCCGGCTTGGTTTTCCGCCCGTGGTCGGAGCCTCCGGGAAGAGCTTCCCTGAACGCTGCGGGGCGGACCGGCATCACGCGCGCCCCCAATTGTGGCAGCACGGCGATTTCGAAGCGTTCTATTGGCACCCTTGTGGTGCGAGTGCAAGCCCGCTATCGGGCCAGACGGCCGGCCCTGCACAAATCGTTTATCTGGAGCGGTTTAGGCGGCGCCAGAGGCTCAATCCTGACGAGGCCCCCAGCAATGCGGATGGCGCTTTACGAACCCGATATCCCGCAGAATACCGGGACGATTCTGCGGGCCTGCGCCTGCCTCGGCATCGAGGCCCACATCGTCGAGCCGGCCGGGTTTCCGGTGACCGACCGGGCCTTCCGTCGGGCCGGAATGGACTATCTCGACCGGCTCACGATCATCCGCCACGCCTCCTTCGCCGATTTCCAGGAATGGCGGCGCGGCCAGGGCCTGCGCCTGGTGCTGATGACCACAGCGGCGGAGACCTCCTATCTCGACCACCGCTACGGCGAAGACCAGATCGTCATGGTCGGCCGCGAAAGCGCCGGCGTTCCCGAGGCCGTGCACCAGGCCGCCGATGTCCGCCTGCGCATTCCGATCCGCGAAGGCTTCCGCTCGCTCAACATCGCGGTGGCCACAGCCATGGTTGCCGGCGAGGCGCTCCGTCAGGCGGGCGGGCGACCCCCGGCGTAGAAATTTTCCCGGCGAGGAGATAAGCCAGCGCCATGACCGACCTTGAGGATCACAAAGCGAAGGCACGCGTCTGGTTCGAAGACTTGCGCGATCAGATCTGCCGGAGCTTCGAAGCGCTCGAGGACGCCCTGCCCGCCACCGCGCCGCTTGCCGATCGCCCGACCGGACGCTTCGTGCGCACGCCATGGCAGCGCACCGACCACACCGGCAATCCGGGTGGCGGCGGCGTGATGTCGCTGATGCGCGGCCGCGTGTTCGAGAAGGTCGGCGTGCACTGCTCGACCGTGCATGGCGAGTTCGCGCCGGAATTCCGCAGTCAGATTCCCGGCGCCACCGAGAACCCGAATTTCTGGGCATCCGGCATTTCGCTCATCGCCCATCCGCAGAACCCGCATGTGCCGGCGGTGCACATGAACACCCGCTTCGTCGTCACGTCGAAGGCGTGGTTCGGCGGCGGCGCCGACCTGACCCCGGTGCTCGACCGCCGGCGTACGCAGGACGACGCCGACACGGCGGCGTTTCACGCGGCGATGCAGGCGCCCTGCGACGCGCACAAAGGCGTCGCCGATTACATCAGGTTCAAGAACTGGTGCGACGAGTATTTCCACCTCAAGCACCGCAACGAACCGCGCGGCATCGGCGGCATCTTCTACGATTATCTGGAGAGCGACTGGAACGCGACCTTTGCCTTCACCCAGGATGTCGGCCGCGCCTTTCGCGACATCTATCCCAAGCTGGTCGAGAAGAATTTCACGACGCCGTGGACCGAAGCGGATCGCGATGAACAACTGGTGCGCCGCGGCCGCTACGTCGAGTTCAACCTGCTCTACGACCGCGGCACGATCTTCGGCCTGAAGACCGGCGGCAATGTCGAATCGATCCTGTCGTCGATGCCACCGCTGGTGAAGTGGCCGTGAAGATCTAGCGGAACGCCGACGCGATCATCACGCCGCCGCCGAGCAGCACGACGAAGTCGAGGATCGCGGTGTGCACGTGGACCGGCATCCGCTTCACGATGAAGCGCGAGAGGTGCGCGCCCGGCATCGACACCAGCCCGGTCAGCAGCGCCAGCGCGATCACCTGCGGCGTCAGCACGCCGTTGAAACCGAACACCGAGACTTTGACGATGCCGATGCCGATCGAGACCATCGCGTCGGTGGCGATCACCGCCGCGCCCTCAAGGCCGACCGCCATCAACAGCGTCAGCATGATGACGCCCGAGCCCGATGTGCCGCCGACCAGCACGCCGTAGCCGACCGAGCCGACGGCAAGGCCGCGATCGTCGATACGGAAATTGCGGCGCCGCGCGATACGTCGCAGCGGCACGCTCGCCATCAGCATCGTGCCGATGACGACGGCGGCCCCCTTGCCGGTCAGTTGCGAATAGCCCCAGGCGCCGAGCACGCAGGTCGGCAAGGCGGCGATGACCACGATGACGGAGCGGCGCCAATCGAGATGCGAGAAGTAGGCCGAGACGCGGCCGAAATTGTTGAACAGCGCGGCGAGCCCGATGATCGGGACGACCGGCGCCGCGCCGACCATCGGCACCAGGACCAGCGGCATCAGCGCGCCGCTGCCATATCCGGAAATGCCGCCGATGACGCCGGCGATCAAAGCAACCACCGCGACGAGCAGAAGCTGCGCCAGAGAAATGTCCGCGAAGCCGGAGAGGATATGCATGGTCGCGCGCTGCGTGCACCTTGCGCCGCTTTGCGTCAAGCGTGCGGCGCGGTGTGCCGTCAATCGGCGCTGGGCAACCGGCGCATCGTGAACTCGATTTCGTCATCCGGCAGCACGCGCCAGGATTCGACCTCGGTCATGTAGGCCGCTTTCGGATAGCGGTCGAAGAAGGCGCGCGCCTTGGCGCGGGCTTGATCGCGCGGCAGCCGGAAGGTCTCGCGGCGGAACGAATCCCGTTGGCCCTCGCGCGCTTTCAGGCGGCGAGCCATCCTCTGCGCCAGATCGGCCGGGCGGCGGATGTTGCTCATCACCTCAATTTAATGCCCGCCAGGGCTCCAGACCAGTGGCCTCGCCGTCACCCGGCGGCCCGGTCGGCAATGGCGTCCAGCGCCGCCCCGTCCATCGGGAAGTCGGCGGCGATCCAGGCCTCCTCGGCGGCGCGCAGCGCCGCGCCCAGCGCCGGCCCCTTATCGACGCCGCGCTTGAGAAAGTCGTCGGCCCGGAGCGGGAACACCGGCGCGGTGAAGCGCTGCGGCCGGGCGAGCAAATCGTGCCATGCCGTGTCGTGCGCGGTGGCCTGCGACCGCGCCCAGGCCAGCAGGGCCTGATCGGTGAAAGCCTCGACGCCGCGCCGGTAGATCAAGGCGCGCGTCTCGCGTTCGCTCAACGCCGGCGACACGCCGTGCCAGCCCTCCGCCATCGCGCGAATGCGATCGCGCTCCTGATTGGCGAGGCGCAAACGCTGGTAGAGCCGCTCGGCATCCTCGGCGACGACCGCCCCCAGCGCGCCGAGACGGCGCGTGGCATCGGCGGGCAGGCCCATGGCCGCTTCGACCTTGGTCATGTTTTCAAAGGCGCCGAGATAGATCGCGCCGGCTAGGATGCTCAGCGTGAAGCCGGCATCCGACATGACGATCAAGGTCGGCGTTGCATGTTTCGCCACCACGAGCTTGAGCATCTCCATGCGCAGGCGCTCGCGCGAGAGCTGCGCCAGACCGTCGCGCGCGGCGATGCAGGCGGCGAGCCCATCGGCATCGGGATGGCCGCCGCCGCCATAGGCGGCATGGAAACGGAAGAAGCGCAGGATGCGCAGGTAGTCCTCGGCGATGCGTTGCGCGGCCTCGCCGATGAAACGCACGCGCCGCGCGGCGAGATCGTCGAGCCCGCCGGCGTAGTCGTGAACGACGCCGTCGCGCGTCACCGACAGCGCGTTCATGGTGAAGTCGCGGCGCAGCGCGTCCTCGCGCCAGTCGCGGCCGAACGCGACCTTGGCATGGCGGCCGAAGGTTTCGACGTCGGTGCGTAAGGTCGTCACTTCGAATGGATGCCGGTCGATGACAACGGTCACAGTACCGTGGGCGATGCCGGTTGGTACCGGTTTGAAGCCGGCGGCCTTGGCGCGGCGAATAACTTCGTCCGGCACCGCGGTGGTGGCGACATCGACCTCGTGGATCGGCGCCTCGATCAGCGCATTGCGCACCGCGCCGCCGACGACGCGTGCTTCCTCGCCGTCACGGTCGAGAATGTCCATGAGGCGCGCGAGCGGCCCCGCGAAAGGCCAGGTGGACAGATCGATCCTGCGTGATGTCGCGTTCACCGCGTCGTCCCCGGCACGAAACGGCCCTGCTCGTCGAGATGGGCCGGGACGTAAGCCGAACCCGGCGGCGCGCCGCTGTAATGCGAAAAATAGAGAAAGCTGCCGATCACCAAAATCAGCGCAACGATCGCCAGCGAGACGATGCGCGACAGCGGCCACGATCCCGGATGAACGACACCGGCCTTGGTGGCCCACAGAAAGATCGCGTAGAGCACGAACGGCGTCGCGAACAGCAGGACTTCCGTCGCGATCGTACGGATCATCGATAGATCCTCTCGCGCATGTTGCGCAGGATGCCGGCGGTCACACCCCAGATGTAACGCTCGCCGAAGGTGATGGCGTAATAGTGCCGCTCCATGCCCTGCCACTCGCGCGAATGCTTCTCCATGTTGGTCCGATCCATCAGGAAAGCGAGCGGCACTTCGAAGGCCGCATCGACCTCGGCCGTGTTGAGCGCCAGCTCGAAGCCGGGCGGGACGCGCGCGATTAACGGCATGATGCGGTAGCCGAGCGTCGTCATGTAAAGGTCGAGATAGCCGAGCGGTTCGACGGCTCCGCGCGACAGGCCGATTTCTTCCTCGGCTTCGCGCAACGCCGCACCCAACGGATCGGCATCGGTCTTGTCGATCTTGCCGCCCGGAAACGAGATCTGTCCCGGGTGATCCGGCAGGTGCTGCGCGCGCTGCGTCAGCAGCACGGTCGGCTCCGGATGGTCGATGACGGCGACCAGCACCGCGGCCGGACGGATCGGCCGGATCTCCGCGATCTTTTGCAGCACCGGATCGGCATCGTGATCGCCGCGCACCGGCGTCACGCTGGCGTCATTGAGGCCGGGTGGAACGTCGAGTGTCAATCGGTCGCGAACGCGCGCGTAGAATTCCGGCGCGCTCAGCGCCGCGCCGTGCGATTGCGGGTTCAACATTACGACAACTCCCGCAAAGTGCCGGCCTCGGCCATGGCATAGAATTCACCGCCTGAGGCGATGCCGAACATCGAAACGCCGCCGATCTCGCGCTCTTCGCCGAGTTCGACCAGATCATAGAACAAGGCCCGCGTCACTTTGGCCCACAGGTCGCTGCGGACATGGAGATACGGCGCGAGCCCCCCGTTGTCGGCATCCAGCTCGAAGCGCAGCGCATGGCCGGGACCGGCCTCGACCCATTCATCGGTATTTGTGCGAAATTTTAGGATGCGGCCGCCGGTGCCATCCTGAACCTGAAGTTCCACTGCCGTGAAGGGTGCGTCATCGACGACGATGCCGACCTTCTCCACCGGCGTGACGAGAAAATATTTGTCGCCCTCGCGCTTGAGCACCGAGGCAAACAGCTTGACCAGCGGGGCACGGCCGATCGGCGTCTTGTCATAAAACCACGTGCCGTCAGCAGCGATTCGCATGTCGATATCGCCGCAAAAGGGCGGATTCCACAGATGAACGGGTGGGAGCCCTTTACTGCCCTCGCGCGTCACGGTGGCCGCGAGGCCGTCGAGGCCGCTCCGGCGCGGTAGCTGGGGCTTCGCTTCGCCCATTATTGCCGGATCTCCTGCCCTGTCTTCGCCATTGTTGCCATACGTACTTATATCGCCTGCGGGCCCTGGTTGTTCGCAACTTTGTGACACGCCGTACCGCGGCCGGAAGATAACGTAGGCTAACCGAAATAATGAGGCAGATTCGCCGGCAGGCCGTGGGCGCTTGGTGCGCCAGTTGCATGGCCTCGGTAAAGGCCAAGGCGCGGGCCGCGAATCACGCCGACCATTCGATGCAAAAAGGAACCACGGACCATGGCGTCGGCAAGCGGTGAAAGCATTGAAAAGTTGGAAGATATGATCGTGCGCGCGGCGGAAACGACCGCCGCCCACGTGCGCAGCGCCAAGGACGCCATCGGCACCGTCATTTTCGGTCAGGAAACGGTGGTCGAGCACGCCCTGATCACGGTCCTGTCCGGCGGTCACGCCCTCCTCGTCGGCGTGCCTGGCCTGGCCAAGACCAAGCTCGTCGAGACCATGGGCATCGCGCTCGGCCTGGACGCACGGCGTGTGCAATTCACCCCGGACCTGATGCCGTCCGATATCCTCGGCTCGGAAGTGCTCGAGGAGAACAGCGCCGGCAAGCGCAGCTTCCGCTTCATCCCCGGCCCGGTCTTTGCCCAGCTTCTGATGGCGGACGAGATCAACCGCGCCTCGCCGCGCACCCAGTCGGCGTTGCTGCAGGCCATGCAGGAGCAACATGTCACCATTGCCGGCGCGCGCCACGACCTGCCCAAGCCGTTCCACGTCCTGGCGACGCAGAACCCGCTCGAGCAGGAAGGTACCTATCCACTGCCCGAAGCGCAGCTCGACCGCTTTCTGATGGAAATCGACGTCGATTATCCCGATCTCGAAGCGGAGCGTAAAATCCTGTTCGACACCACCGGCGCCGACGACTCTCACGCCAAGGCAGCCATGACCTCCGACGACCTGATCGCGGCGCAGCGCCTGGTGCGCCGTCTCCCCGTCGGCGAGTCGGTGGTGGAA
Organism: Pseudolabrys sp. Root1462; assembly: GCF_001426945.1. Taxonomy (GTDB): domain Bacteria; phylum Pseudomonadota; class Alphaproteobacteria; order Rhizobiales; family Xanthobacteraceae; genus Pseudolabrys. The sequence goes on from NZ_LMFS01000001.1 coordinate 2,914,901, forward strand.
GCGATCCTGCAACTGGTGCGCTCGGCGCGTCCGGGCGACGAAGCCGGCGAACTGTCGCGGCTGATCTCCTGGGGCCCCGGCCCGCGCGCCTCGCAGGCGCTGATGCTGGCGGTGCGCGCCCGCGCGCTGCTCGACAACCGCTTCGCCCCGTCGATCGACGACGTCCTCGAACTGGCCGAGCCCGTGCTGAAGCACCGCATGGCCCTCACCTTTGCCGCGCGCGCCGAAGGTGAGACTGTCGGCAACGTCATCAAGCGGCTGAAGGCGCGCATCGGATAAACATGTCGGGAAAAAACTTGGCAGAGCCGACCGCCACCGGAACGAGCGAACTGCCGGTCAATGCCGCGGCTGGCATGAGCAGCAAGCTTGCCGCGCGTATCCCGCGTCTCATTCTCGAAGCCCGACGCGTCGCGTCGACGCTGATCCATGGTCTGCACGGCCGGCGTCGCGCCGGCACCGGCGAGAACTTCTGGCAATATCGTCACTTCACGTCTGGCGAGCCGGCCGGCCGCATCGACTGGCGGCGTTCGGCCCGCGACGATCATCTTTATGTCCGCGAGCGCGAATGGGAGGCCTCGCATACGATCTGGATGTGGGCCGATCGGTCGCCATCGATGGAGTTCTCCTCCAGCCTGACCGAATGGTCGAAGCTCGATCGCGCGCTGGTCGTGTCCTTCGCGTTGTCGGAAGTGCTGGTGCAAGGCGGCGAGCGCGTCGGCATTCCGCTGCTGATGCGGCCCACCGCCAACCGCAACGTCATCGAAACCATGGCGCAGCGCATCATCCTCGATCAGACCGAGCGGCCGAGTCTGCCGCCGAACTTCGCGCCGGCGCCGTTCTCCGAAGTCGTGCTGCTGTCCGACCTGTGGAGCCCGATCAGCGAATATCGCAAGGTCATCGGCCAGCTTGCCGCCAATGGCGCGCGCGGCCATGTCGTGCAGGTCTGCGATCCGGCCGAAGAGACGTTTCCCTATGCCGGCCGCGTCGAGTTCGTTGAATCGGAGGGCGGTGGCAGCGTCACCGCCGGCCGCGCCGAAACCTGGCGTGACGATTACCAGAAGCTGGTCGCCAATCATCGCGCCGCTCTGCGCGCCGAGACCGAAGCCTTCGGCTGGACTTTCACCGTGCATCGTACCGACCGCGGCCCGACCGAACTGCTGTTCGCGCTGCATGCGCGCATGGGCGCTCACGCCGTGCAGACTGCGACGAACAGCCGGCACATGACCCGGCAGGCCGGAGGCGCGGCATGATCGGCTCGCTCCCGCTCGCCTTCGCGCAGCCGCTGATTCTGCTGGGCCTGCTCAGCCTGCCGCTGCTGTGGTGGCTGCTGCGGCTGGTGCCGCCGCGCCCGCGCGTCATCAATTTCCCGCCGACACGGCTGCTGTTCGAAATTTCGCCGAAGGAAGAGACGCCGTCGCGCACGCCGTGGTGGCTCATTCTGCTTCGGCTGCTGCTGGCCACCCTCGTCATTTTCGCCGCCGCCGGCCCGCTGTGGAATCCCCCCGTCGCGACCGGCGCCCGCAACGGCCCGCTGCTGATCATGATCGATGACGGCTGGTCCGCCGCATCGGCCTGGGATGTGCGGCTTCGCACCGCGGACGAATTGCTGGCCCGCGCCGAAGCCGACAATCGCGGCGTCGCTTTGTTGCCGCTGTCGGAGACCGCACGCGATATCTCGCTGCAGGTCGCCGGCGCCGCGCGCGTTCAGGTGAAGTTGCTCAAGCCGAAGCCGCACGCCGTCGACCGCATCGAGGCGCTGCCGCTGATCGACCGCTTCCTCAAGAGCTCGCCGGGCGTCGAGATCGTCTGGCTGTCGGACGGCGTCGACCTCGGCAAAGGCGCCGGCTTCATCGACGGACTGAAACAGATCGCCGGCAATCATCCAATCACCGTCGTCTCCGGCGGTGTGCCCATTCCGCATGCCCTCGCCGCCGCCGACAACGCCGCCGGCGCGCTGACGGTGAAGGTGCTGCGCGCGCAGACCGGCGTGTCCGAGAACGGTCTGGTCCATGCCCTCGATCTCAAGGGCCTGCCGCTCGGCGACGCGCCCTTCGCCTTCGGCGCCGGCGATCGCGAGACGGAGGCGACGATCAAGCTGCCGGTCGAAATCCGCAACGACGTCGCGCGGCTCGAAATTGCCGGTGAGCGTTCCGCAGGTGGTGTGCAACTACTCGACAAGCGCTGGCGACGGCGCACCGTCGGCATCGTCTCCGGCACCGCGCTCGACCGTTCGCAGCCGCTGCTTGGCGCCAGTTATTATTTAAGCCGCGCGCTCAGTCCGTTCGCCGACGTCAGGTTGGCCGAGAGCGTGGCGCCGCCCGAAGCCATCGGTCGCTTCCTCGATCAGCGCCTGCCGATGCTGGTGCTGGCCGATGTCGGCAATGTCGCCGAAGCGCGCGGACGGCTGGATACCTGGCTGGAAAACGGCGGCGTCCTTGTGCGCTTTGCCGGCCCGCATCTCGCCGCAGGGAGCGACGATCTCGTACCGGTCCGCCTGCGCCGCGGCGGCCGCATTCTCGGCGGTTCGCTGAGTTGGGAAAAACCGCAGCAGCTTACCGGCTTCTCGCGCGACAGCCCCTTCGCCGGCATGCCGGTGCCGAACGACGTGACTGTAACGCGCCAGGTGCTGGCCGAGCCCGACGCCACGCTGGCGGATCGCACCTGGGCAACGCTCGCCGATGGCACGCCGCTCGTCACGGCGCAGCGCCGCGGCAAGGGTCTGATCGTGCTATTCCATGTCACCGCCGATACCAACTGGTCTGACCTGCCGCTGTCGGGCGCCTTCGTCGATATGCTGCGGCACATCGTCGGCCTTGCCGGCGCGACTGCGACGACCGAAGGCGACGGCGAAAAGGTTTCGAACGGCGCCGCGCAAGTCGTGCCGCCGACGCGCGTGCTCGACGGCTTCGGCGCCTTCACGGTGCCGCCGGCGAATGCGCGGCCGTTGCCGACCGGCTATTCCGGCCGCGCCAGCGCCGACCACCCGCCCGGCTTCTACGGACCGCCGGAAGGCCTCGTCGCCGTCAATACGCTGGTGAAGGACGACCGCCCTGCTCCGCTTGACTTCGCGCCGCTCAACGCGCGCCTCGACGTCTATCGCTTCGGTGAACCGGTCGACCTGCGCGGTCCGGTGTTCATCGCCGCATTCGGCCTCATGGCGCTCGATGCGCTGGTCGTGTTCTGGATCGCCGGCGGCCTGATGGCGTTCAGCCGGCGCCGCGCCGCGACGGCGGCGCTGGTGATGATGGCACTCGCCGGCGCGCTGGCGATGCCGCAACCGGCCCGCGCCCAGTCAACGCTGGTGCCGGCGCAGAGTCTGCCGCAACGCCAGCCGCTGTCACCGCAGCAGAACGACTTTGCCATCAAGGCGACCGAGCAGACCCACCTCGCCTATATCGTCACCGGCGACGCGGAAACCGACGCCATCAGCCGCGCCGGCCTGCAGGGACTGACGCTGTTTCTCGCGCAACGCACCGCGCTCGAGCCGGGCGAACCGGTCGGGCTCGATCCGGCGCGCGATGAACTGTCGTTCTTCCCGCTGATCTACTGGCCGGTCTCCGGCTCCGTTGCGAAGCCGACCCGCGCCGCGCTGGATCGTATCGACACTTACATGAAGCGTGGCGGCACGGTGCTGTTCGACACGCGCGACGCCATCGATGCGCCGCCCGGCCCGGATGGCGCCAATCGCTCGCCCGGCATGGTGGCGCTGCGTTCGATCCTGTCGTCGCTCGACGTGCCCGAGCTTGAGCCGGTGCCGCGCGACCACGTGCTCAACAAGACGTTCTTCCTGCTGAAGGACTTCCCCGGCCGCTACACCAACGGCCAGCTCTGGGTCGAGGCGCTGCCGGCGGAAAGCGCCGAGGATCCGAACCGTCCGGCGCGTGGCGGCGACGGCGTCTCCTCGATCATGATCACATCGAACGATCTTGCCGGCGCCTGGGCGATGCGGCCCGACGGCCAGCCGATGCTGCCGCTGGTGCCGGGCGAACCGCGCCAGCGCGAGTTCGCGTTCCGCGCCGGGGTCAACATCGTGATGTACGTCCTGACCGGCAACTACAAGGCCGATCAGGTCCACATTCCGGCGCTGCTCGAAAGATTGGGACAGTAGCTCAATGAATCTCGGCGTCGCCTTCGCACCGCTGGTTCCGCAGTATGTCGTCTGGGCGGCATTCGGCGTCGCCGTGGTTCTGTCGATCCTGCTGCTGGTCGCGCGCAGCCGCGGCGCGCTGGTGCGTGCGATCGCCATGGCGATGCTGGTGCTGGCGCTCGCCAACCCGTCGATGACCCGCGAAGACCGCGATCCGATCCCGTCGGTCGCCGCCGTGATCATCGACAAGAGCCCGAGCCAGGAATTCGGCGACCGCACCGCACAGACCGAACAGGCGCGCGCCACCGTCATCGATCGTCTCAAGCGCGTGCCCGGTCTCGAACTGCGGGTTGCCGAGGCCGGCGCCGCCGACGGCGAGACCGACGGCACGCGGCTGTTCAATGCTCTGTCGTCGACGCTGGCGGACGTGCCGCCGGACCGCATCGCCGGCGCGGTGTTCATCACCGACGGCCGCATCCACGACATTCCGGCCGACGCCGCCGCGCTCGGCTTTGCCGCGCCGATCCATGCGCTGATCACCGGCCACGCCAACGAGATCGACCGCCGCGTCGTGCTGACGCAGACGCCGCGCTTCGGCATCGTCAACCAGATGCAGACCATCGGCTTCCGCGTCGAGGACCACGGCGTGCCTGCCGGTCCGGTGCAGGTCTCCGTGCGGCGCGACGGCGAAGTGCTGGAGCAGCGCACCGTCAATGCCGGCGCCAACGTCACCATGCAGGTGCAGATCCCGCATGCCGGCGCCAATATCGTCGAGGTCGAAGCGGCGCCGCTCGCCAACGAGCTCACCCAGGTTAACAACCGCGCGGTCATCTCCATCGACGGCGTGCGCGACAAGCTGCGCGTGCTGCTGGTCTCGGGCGAGCCGCATGCCGGCGAGCGCACCTGGCGCAACCTCCTGAAGTCCGACGCGTCGGTCGATCTCGTGCACTTCACCATTTTGCGGCCGCCGGAAAAGCAGGACGGCACGCCGATCAACGAACTGTCGCTGATCGCCTTCCCGACGCGCGAATTGTTCCAGCAGAAGATCGGCGAATTCCAGCTCATCATCTTCGACCGCTACGCCCGCCAGGGCGTGCTGCCGATGATCTATTTCGACAACATCACCCGCTACGTGCGCAACGGCGGCGCGGTGATGATCGCCGCCGGCCCGGATTACGCCTCGCCGACGTCGATCTGGCGCACGCCGCTCGACGCCATCCTGCCGGCGGAGCCGACCGGCGACGTCACCGAGCAGAGTTTCCATGCGCGGCTGAGCGACGCGGGCAAGCGCCATCCCGTCACGCGCGCGCTCGAAGGCGCCGGCGCCGATCCGCCGCACTGGAGCCACTGGTTCCGGCTGGTCAACACCAAGCGCACCACCGGCACCACGGTGATGCAGGGCCCGGACGGCAAGCCGCTTCTCGTGCTCGCCCGCGAGGGCGAAGGCCGCGTCGCGCTGATGCTGTCCGATCACATCTGGCTGTGGGCGCGCGGCTATGAAGGCGGCGGCCCGTATCTCGATCTCCTGCGGCGCCTGTCGCACTGGCTGATGAAGCAGCCCGAACTCGACGAGGAAGCCTTGCGCCTCATCGTCACCGGGCGCGACATGACGGTGCAGCGCCAGACCATGGCCGACGGCGTCGCCGACGTGACGCTGACCTCGCCATCCGGCAAGGCGCAGACCTTGAAACTATCGGCGGCCGAGCCGGGCCTGTGGCGGTCGCAAGTGCCGGCCAACGAACTCGGCCTGTGGCGCGCCACCGACGGCAAGCTCACGGCGCTGGTCAATGTCGGCCCGGCCAATCCGCGCGAATTCCAGGAAGTGACCTCGACGACGCAGACCCTCAACACGCTCGCCGATGCCACCGGCGGCAGCGTGCGACGGCTCGACACCGGCAGCGGCGTCGACGTGCCGCGAGTCGTGCCGGTGCGCACCGCCTCGACCTACAAGGGCGACGACTGGATCGGCATGAAGATGCGCGATGTTTCGGTGGTGCGCGGCATCGGCGTATTGCCGGTGTTCGCCGGTCTGATCGGCCTGCTGCTGCTGGTCGGTTCGCTGGCCCTCACCTGGGCGCGCGAAGGCCGCTAGTTCAAACGCGCGGTCACCCCGCGAAAGCGGGGGTCCAGACGAGAAAGAACCGGGTCCCCGCTTTCGCGGGGGCGCGCGGTTTGTTAGCGTCCATGGGCCTTCTGACGCGGGTATCTCCCATGACTTTCTCATTGTTCTTTGCGACCATGTTCGCCGGATTCCTTTATTCGGTGATCCCCGGCCCCGCCGTGCTGCTGGTGTTCTCACTCGCCGCTCAACACGGCCGCGGCATGGGCGCCAAATTCCTGATCGGACACATGGCCGGCGACGTGACCTGGAGCGCCCTGGCCTTTGCCTCGATCGTCGGCGTCAGCCAGACTGGGCCGCTGCTGTTCGACATCCTCGGCGCCGGCTGCGGCCTGTATCTGATTTATCTCGGCATCACTGCAATGCGCGCCAAGTCGGTGGGCGAAGCGCCGGTGCTGCGCGGACACCGGCCGTACCGCGCCGGCTTCCTGTTCGGCCTCACCAATCCGAAGGCCTATCCGGTTGCCGTGGCAGTCTTCACCGCGCTGATCGCGCGCTACACCCTTGAGCTGACCTGGTCGTCGGTGCCGCTGATGGGCCTTTCGGCCTGGATCGGCATCGTGCTGGGCTATGTCTGCACGCTGTTCTGGGCCGGCCTGCCGATCGTGCGCCGCTTCTTCCTGACCCACGGCGTCATCGTCACCCGCGTCATCGGAGCGACCTTCGTGCTGTTCGGCATGAAGTCGCTCGTCGATGCCGGGCGCTCGTTCCAGATGCGTTAGGAGCCAAGCCTTACTTCAGCACGTCGTCGGCGGCGGTGATGAGACTGTGCGACGGGTTCTTGCCGCAATATTCGCCGAGCTTGCCGCCGTTTTCCTTCATCTTGTCGAAGTCGACGATCGGCTTGGCATCCTGCGCGGCGTAGAAGCCCACCAGCCACATCATGATGAGACCGATGGTGTCCTTGTCGCTGGTGACGAAATCCTTGCAGGTCACGGTCGAAAGATCGAGTTGCTGCGCCTTGACGGGCAGCGACGACAGGCACGTGATGGCAAGCAGCACAACCGACAACGTCTTCTTCATGAAGGCCCCCTAACGCCGAACCAGATCGGCTGGCCAACTCTTGCGGCCGTGCAGTGACGCCGACAAGACCGTGACCTCGCGAGGCCGCTGAATTTTTTCTGAAATTATCTGAAGTTACGCCGGCTTTATGCGGGGACGATCCAGTCCGGGCGGATCAGGCCGGTGACGCCGTCGAAAGCGCCGGGCACCAGTTCGTTGACCAGCAGGCGGGCGGGATTGACCGGGCCGGGCATCTTCACCTGCCCCTTCTTGATCGGCTTGAAACCGCTGCGCGCGTAGTACGGTTCGTCGCCGACCAGCACGACCAGTTTGTGGCCCTTGTCCCTGGCATCCTTGAGCGCGCGCGCCATCAGCGCCGAGCCGACGCCGCGCGAGCGGAACGGCGGCTCGACCGTGAGCGGCCCGAGCAGCAGCGCCGGGACATCGCCGATGCAGATCGGCGTCAGCCGCACCGAACCCACCATCAGCGTGCCGATCCGGGCGACGAAGGACAATTCCGGCAGATGGCCGCGACCTTCGCGGATGCGATAGGCGCTGCGCGCGTAGCGCCCCGGCCCGAACGTGCGCTCGTTGAGGCGCTCGACGGCAAGGGCGTCGCTGGGCGATTCCGGCTGGATGACGAGTTCGAGTTCGCTCATGAAACCATGCGATTAGCATCCCCTCCGCCGAACGTCCATCGGCGGTGGCGCCCCGCTCCCCAAGCTCTTAGATAGACAGGAGCAAGGAGGCAGCATGGGACTTCTGGTTGACGGCGTCTGGCACGATGAGTGGTACCAGACCAAGGACGGCCGCTTCGAGCGGCAGGCTTCGAAATTCCGCAACTGGGTGACGGCCGACGGCAGCGCCGGGCCGACCGGCGATGGCGGCTTCAAGGCCGAGTCCGGCCGCTATCACCTTTATGTCTCGCTCGCCTGTCCCTGGGCCCACCGCAGCATCATCTTCCGCAAGCTGAAAGGTCTCGAGAGCCTGATCTCGATGTCCGTCGTCTCGCCGGACATGCTGAAAGACGGCTGGACGTTCCACAAGGACGAAGGCTCGACCGGCGACGCCGTCAACGGCAAGGACAAATTGTCCGAGATCTATCTGCTCGCCGATGCGAAATTCACCGGCCGCGTCACCGTGCCGGTATTGTGGGATAAAAAGCTGAAGACGATCGTCAACAACGAATCGTCCGAGATCATCCGCATGTTCAATTCGGCCTTCGATGCGCTGACCGGCAACACCGACGATTACTATCCGGCGGCTCGGCGCCCCGAGATCGACCGCATCAACGACCTCGTCTATCCGAAGATCAACAATGGCGTCTATCGGGCCGGTTTCGCCACGACGCAGGATGCTTACGAAGAGGCCTTCCGCAACCTGTTCGACGCGCTCGACGAGATCGAAGAGATATTGTCGCGGCAGCGCTATCTCGTGGGATCGAGGATCACCGAAGCGGACTGGCGACTGTTCACCACCTTGATGCGCTTTGATGCCGTCTATTACGCGCACTTCAAGTGCAGCTGGCGGCACATTTACGAATATCCCAACCTGTCGAACTACGCGCGAGAACTCTATCAGGTGCCGGGCGTCGCCGAGACTGTCAATCTGGCGCAGATCAAGCGACATTATTATCATAGCCAACGCACGGTGAACCCGACCGGCATCGTGCCGGTTGGTCCGCAACTCGATTTCGCCGCGCCGGACGATCGTGGTCGGTTTGGCTAATCCTGTCATTCCGGGGCGCGCCCGAAAGGCGCGAATCCAGGCGCGCGCGGTTTTGTAACGGAACTCCGGGTTCGCTTGCATTGCAGGCGAACCGGAATGACAATGGATCATGTTCGGCACCCATGATCTCTGGCTCTTTATTTTATCCGCGCTGCTGCTCAACATCACGCCCGGCCCCGACACCGCGCTGGTCGTCGCACGCTCGACCCAGATGGGTCTGCGCGGCGGCGTTGCTGCGTCATTCGGCATCACCGGCGGCATTGTCGTGCACATCACAGCCGCGGCGATCGGCCTGTCGGCGCTGATCGCGGCATCCGCCACCGCCTTCAGCATCATCAAATATGTCGGTGCTGCCTACCTCATCTATATCGGCCTGCGCCTGATGTTCGCGCGCCACGCCACCGGGGCCGACGCTGCGCCGCTATCGGTCGCGCCGCCGATGCGCAGCGTTTTCTGGCAGGGCTTCTTCAGCAACGCGCTCAATCCGAAGGTGGCAATCTTCTTTCTCGCCTTCCTGCCGCAGTTCGTCAGCAACGATGCGCCGTCGAAGGCGCTGGCCTTCTTGTTCCTCGGCGTCATCTTCAGCATTGGCGGTACCTTGTGGTCGCTGACTGTCGCCGTGATTACCGCGCATGCCGCCTCGCGCCTGAAGGCAACGCGGCGTTTCCAGCGCTGGATCGACAGCGCCATCGGCGCCATGTTCGTCGCGCTCGGCGTCAAGCTGGCGCTGGTACAGCGCTGAGGCGCAGCCGTCTTTGCCCTCGCATGGAGGGTGAACCTCTTTACCGCGCCCTCGCGTGTCAGCGGATGCGATAGGCGGCGTGACAGCCATTACAGGCGGACAGCGTGTCGCTCAGGCCGCGGTTCACGGCGGCCATCGTTTCCACAGACGGTGCAACGTCGGCGTCCTGGATGGTAATGGCCAGCCGGCTGGCCGCCCGATGCATGCTGGTGCCGAGATCCTGCATCGGCTGCGGCATATACGGCGCCAAATGCGCGGCATCGTGCTGCGTCAACGAGGTCATGCCCAGACGCTGCTCCGAGATTTTGGCCGCCGCGTCGAGTTTGCCGTCGGCCAGGTTGCCGACGATCTCGCCGACGGCCGCCAGATGATCGCGCATGTTGGCGAGCATATGCTCCTGCATCGGCGCCGGCAGGCGAACGAGGTCGCGCGGATCGGCCGCCGCGCCGCTCTGCGGCTGCTCGGCGCCGGCCGCAGGGCCGTGCATATGGTGATGTTGCATGTCCTGTGCGACGGCCATGGGCCAGACCGCCACGACGGCGACCACACCCGCTATCAATCCGATACGCCGCATCGCGCCCTCGCAAAAGTGACGAGACGCAGCTTAGGCCCGCACCGCTTTTCGCGATATGATCCCGATCATACGCGGCCCTGGGGCTTCCCGGCCCGCAGGAGCACGATCATGCCAGGGCCTCGCTTGATCTCGCCATGGCGCTCGAGCGCCGCCAGATTGCGATAAAGCGCCTCGTGCGTCAGGCCGAGCTCGGCGGCGATATCCTTCAGCGTGCCGGCGATGACGACGGTGCGGCCGTCGGCGCCAGCATTGATATGCAGCCAGTGCCGCAGGCGCTCGCGGGCCGACCGGATATTGCGCTGCTCGATGCGGGTGCGCAGGTTCATCACCTGACGCGCCAGCGTCGCCGTGAAGGCCTGCGCCGCTTTCGGATTCTTGTCGAAGGCCGCGAGCACGGCCGCCTTCGGATAGGCGCGCACCGTGGCAGCGGAGGAAGCAACAGCGTCGCAGTGATAGACCGGCGAGAACAGCGAGGCTTCGGCGATGGTTTCGCCGGGGCCAGCTACGTAAAGAAGGATCTCGTGGCCGGATGTGTCGATGCGCGACAGCCGCACCTGGCCGTCGATCACCTCGAACAGGCGCGCGACCTTGTCGCCGCGATGGAACAGAGCTTCACCGGCTTTCAAGTTGCGCTCGACCGCGGCGGCGCCGATCTCAGTCGGCGGCCACGTCGTGTCGCGATCGCTCACCACAGTTCGCTCACCGCCCGCCCCTCGAACACCTCGGCGATACGGGCGCGGGCGGCACGGCCGGTGTCGGCCGGCAATTCATCGATGGCAAAGAAGCCATGGGCGACGATCTCGTGATCCGGCTCCGGCGGGCTCTCCTGAACGAAGTCGCGCACCACAAACAAGGCGACATGATCGCGCCGCGAAACGCGCTTGTTGTGAAACACGCCGTGCAGCACCGGCTCGCCGGTGAGCTTGATGTTGCCCTCTTCCAGGAGTTCGCGCGCCAGCGCCGTCTTGATGGTCTCGCCGGTTTCGACGCCGCCGCCCGGCAAGTGCCAGCCGCTGACATAGGAGTGCTGGATCAGGAACACGCGGCGCTGACCGTCGATCACCAGGGCGAAGGCGCCCAGCGTCGCCCCGCGGGCGAACCGCCAGTAGAAGTGGAACACGCGCCGCAACAGCGGCTCGAACCTGCGGCGCAACGCGGACAAGGGCGATTCCTTCTCGATCGGAGCCCCCAAGTCCTAGCAGCGAACTGGTTGAAAGTGAGGCCACAGGCGAGCGCTGGGTAAGTCGGCCGGGCCTCTTTACACCTTAGAATAGTTCTAATATCTGAGGTAGCGACTTACTCGTCCCGAAAGGCGTCCTCCCGTGAAGCGATTTTCCGACCTGACAGAACAGGAAGTGCTGGCGCTCGCCATCACCAACGAGGAGGAGGACAGCCGCATCTACCGCGGCTTCGCCGAGGGCCTGCGCGAACAGTTTCCCTCCTCCGCCAAGGTGTTCGACGAGATGGCCGAGGAGGAAGTGCACCACCGGGCGATGCTCTACGAACTGTACCGCTCGAAGTTCGGCGAATATCTGCCGCTGATCCGCCGCCAGGACGTTCAGGGCTTCCTGCATCCGAAGAAGCCGTTGTGGCTGATGCGCCCGCTCGGCCTCGAGGAGGTCCGCAAATTCGCCGAAAACATGGAGTTCGAGGCCGAGCGCTATTATCGCAAGGCGGCGGAAAACGCCCGCGACGTGTCGGTGCGTGAGCTGCTGGTCAAGCTCGCCGAGGCCGAGGCCGGACACGAGTCTCTGGCGCACAAGCTGTCCGAGAAGATCCTCACCGAGGGCGCCCGCGAGAAGGAAGACGAAACCGCGCGTCGCATGTTCCTGCTGCAATACGTGCAGCCGGGCCTTGTCGGCCTGATGGACGGCTCGGTCTCGACGCTGGCGCCGTTGTTCGCCGCCGCGTTCGCTACGCACAACACCTGGGAGACGTTCCTGGTCGGCCTCGCCGCTTCGGTCGGCGCCGGCATCTCGATGGGATTCGCCGAAGCGCTGTCCGACGACGGCTCGCTCACCGGCCGCGGCACGCCGTGGCTGCGCGGCGCGGTGTGCGGCATGATGACCATGCTCGGCGGGCTCGGGCACACCTTGCCCTATCTCATTCCCGACTTCTATCTGGCGACCATCGTGTCGGTGATCGTGGTCGCGGTAGAGCTCGCGACGATCTCCTGGATCCGCTACAAATACATGGACACGCCATTCCTGCAGGCGACGTTCCAGATCGTGGTCGGCGGCGTGCTGGTGTTCCTCTCCGGCATCCTGATCGGGAGTTCGTGACGCCGAGCGCGCGGACGTGCTTTACAGGGCGGCATGACGTTCACCCTCGCTCACCTCTCCGACATCCACCTTGCGCCGCTGCCGCCGGCCCATGTGCTCGACCTTTGCTCCAAGCGCATCACCGGCTATCTCAACTGGCAGCGCAAGCGGCGCTTCGTGCATGACCGCGCGGTGCTCGATACGGTCACCGCCGACCTCAAGGCGCAGGCGCCCGACCACATCGCCGTGACCGGCGATATCGCCAATATCGGGCTGGAAGCGGAATATCCCGCGGGCCGCGCTTTTCTCGACGGTCTCGGCACGCCCGCGACGGTGAGCTTCGTGCCCGGCAATCACGACATCTATGTTGCGGAATCAACCGGCTTTGCCGAGCGCGCCTGGGGCGACTTCATGCGCGGCGACGGCGGCGAAGGCTTCCCTTATTTAAAGCGCCGCGGGCCGCTGGCGATCATCGGGCTTTCGACCGGCGTGCCGACGGCGCCGTTTCAGGCGACCGGCACCTTGGGCGCCGCGCAACTGGCTGCGCTCGGCCCCCTCCTCGACCGCACACGCGCCGAGACATTGTTTCGCGTGGTGCTGATCCATCATCCGCCGGTCAGCGACTCGCCGCATCACAAACGGCTCACCGATGCGGAGGCGTTCACCCGTATCATCGCCGCGCACGGCGCCGAGTTGATCCTGCACGGTCATGATCATCTCGACATTCTCAACATCATCGACGGCCCGAGCGGCGCGCGGGTGCCGGCGGTCGGCGTGCCGTCGGCCTCCGCCGCGCCCGGCACCGACAAGGATGATGCCGGCTATCATCTCTATCGCATCGATCGCGACGCGCATGCGTGGCGGTGCGAGATGGTGGTGCGGAGGATGAGTGAGGATGGGATGGTCAGGGAAGTGAAGCGCGAGATGCTCTCAGCCTAACCGTTCGTCCCCGCGAAAGCGGGGATCCAGAGGCCACGCACTCACCGAAGACTGGGTTCCCGCTTTCGCGGGAACGAATGGAGTGTGGATACGCGTTCAGAGTCGCCGAGTGTTCTACGGCTGCGGCGCGCTGAGCAGTGCCCAGGTCAACAGCGCGGCGACGGCGACCACAACGCCGTAGACGAACATGCGCACGCCGCGCAGACGGCCGCGGCGCTGTTCGTATTCGACGGTCTTGAGCGTCGCCGCCTGGCCGAACGGTACGTCGTCCGACAGCGCACGGTCGCGCTCCAGCAGCCGGCGCGCCACATAGCGCGTGATCGCGCCGGTCATCTCCGGCACGTCGTAGCTCTCGGCCAGCACGGCGCGGCCGTAGCGGGTGTCCTGCACAAAGCGGTACTGCCGCTTGTCGCGGCCCATTTCGACATGGGCCACGACGTCGAGCCACAGCCGCGGCGTCTCGCCCCGGCTGATGCCGCGGTCGAACAGTTCGACCTCTTTCGGGATTTCGGCGAACAGCGGGTCGAGCGCGTCGTTGAGCAGTTCCAGCCGCGCCACCTCGGCGTCGCGCAGATCGACGATCACGGCCGAGCGTTCGGCCGCCTCGATGCGCGCCTCGCGCAGGGCCTCTTTCAGCGGGGTCGGCGGCGGAGGCGTCTCCGGCTCGGCCTTTTTGCGACGTCCAAACATGGTCCTAATTCTAGCAGGGCTCCGGCCCGCGGAAAAGGTGATTTTCCGTGATTTTTCAACAACCTTGATGGTTAGCGGAGTATTAATTGCGGGGAACCACCCCGTAGCGCCGCAGCCAGCCGAAGCTATCCTCGGTGCGCGGCGTCGAGGGGATGTACTCGCAGCCGATCCAGTGGGCATAGCCGAGCCGGTCGAGTTCGGCGAAGACGTAGGGATAATTGATCTCGCCGTCCTCGTTGGGTTCGTGGCGCACCGGCACCTGCGAGCACTGCACGTGGGCGATCAGGGGCTGATACTTCTTGAAGCGCTCGATGAGATCGCCACCGACGATCTGCATGTGGAACAGATCGTACTGGATGAAGACGTTGTCGCTGCCGACCTTGGCGACGATGTCGGCGGCATGCTCCAGCTCGACCAGGAAATAGCCGGGAATGCCGCGGCCGCAGATCGGCTCGATATAGAGCTTGATGTCCCTGGCGGCGGCCTCGTCGGCGGCGCGCTTGAGGTTCTCGACGAACACGGCTTCCGCCTCGCGGCGCTGCTCGGGCGCCGCCTTGCCGGCGAGGCAATGGATGGCGAGGCCGCCGACGGTTTCCACATAGTCGAGCGTCTGCGCAAAGCCGGCGCGCCACTCGTCCTGCCGGCCCGGCAGCGCGCCGAGCCCGAACTCGGTGTCGCCGCCCTGCGGCGTGTTGATGCCAAGGACCTTGAGGTTGTTGCGATCCACCGCGCGCTTGTAGTCGGCCGCCGAGACGCCGTCGGGAAAGCGGCCCTCGATCGCGGTGAAGCCGGCCGCCGCCGCGGCGTCGATGCGGTCGATGAGCGGCCGTTCCTTGAACAGGTAGCCGAGATGGGCCGAAAAACGCGGCATGCGTCTCCCCTTTTTTGTTGCTCTTACTCTTGCTCTTGCGTTCGGAGTTCTTGCCGTATTGATTAGCGGTCAACCGGCGACAAGACCACCCCGCATTTCAGGAAACGCTCCCATGTCAGCCAATTCCGCCTTTCATGTCGCCGTGCTGCCCGGCGACGGCATCGGCCATGAGGTGACGAAGCCGGCTCTCGATGTGCTGCGACGCATCGAAGAGACGACGCCGAGCCTGAAATTCCGCTTCTCGGAAGCGCCGGCCGGCGCCGAGGAATACAAGGCAACCGGCAAATCGATGTCGGAAGCCACGGTGAAACTGTGCGGCGATGCCGACGCGATATTGCTCGGCGCCTGCGGCATGCCGAGCATCCGCTATCCCGACGGCACCGAGATCATGCCGCAGGTCGAACTGCGCTTCATCTACGACCTCTATGCCGGCGTGCGCCCGGCGCGGCTGGTGTCGGGCGTGCCCTCGCCCATCGTCGGCGCCCATGAGCACGGCATCGATTTCGTGCTGGTGCGGGAATCGACGGAAGGCTTGTTCGCTTCGATGGGCAAAGGCGTCACCACGCACGACGACGCACGCGAGACGCTGGTGGTCACGCGCAAGACCACGGAGCGGCTGTTCGACTTCTGCCTGCGCCTCGCCGAGCGCCGCAAGAAGCGCGGCAAGCCGGGGCGCCTGACGCTGGTGGACAAGGCCAATGTGTTCAAGGCCTTCAACTGGCAGCGCACCATCTTCGACGAACGCAAGGCGAAGTTTCCCGACGTCGCCACCGACAAGCTTTATGTCGATGCCTGCGCGGCCATGATGGTGAAGAAGCCGTGGGACTTCGACGTCATGGTGATGGAGAACATGTTCGGCGACATTCTCTCCGATCTTGCCGCCGGCCTGATCGGCGGCCTCGGCATGGCGCCAAGCGCCGACATCGGTGACACCCACGCCGTGTTTCAGCCGTGCCACGGCACCGCGCCCGACATCATGGGCCAGGGCAAGGCCAATCCGACGGCGATGATCCTGTCGGCCGCGATGATGCTCGACTGGCTTGCCGACAAGCACGATCATCAGCCTGCTGCGGAAGCGGCGATCCGCATCGAGCAGGCGGTGGACGACGCCTACAAGACCGGGCTGCGGCCGATGGAATTCGGCGGCGGCGACGGCACCGCCGCCATCACCAAGGCGGTGATGACCGCATTGGAGTCATAAAAAAGCAGACCGCTCGACGGCGGTCTGCTTGGGAAGTCATAAACGGCCAAGCCGATCAGGCTTTTTCTTGTTCCATCGTTACCGCAACGTCGGCATTGGCCGACAGGCGGACTTTCTGGCCTTCCACTTCGGCCACCAGACTCATGTCGATGAAGTGATGGTGCCCCTTGTGACTGCCCTGGCCGCTGTCAGCCTTGGTCAGTTTGATCCTGTTGCCTTCAACCTTGTCGACAGTCCCGACATGGGCGCCATCGGCGCCAATGACTTCCATGTGTTCCTTGACCTGATTCATTGTAAGATCCCTTTATTGAATAGGGTCAACGCGCGAAACCGGGATGAGTTCATCTGCGCTGGGTCGCACCACCGGAACGGACTTCTGCCCGCGCCGAACCAGCAACAGGATCGCCAGACCGGCCAACGCCATGGCCGCGCCGGCGATCGACACTGCCGGAAAGCCGAGTCCGGCGTCGATCACCGCGCCGCCGAGCGCGGCGCCCACCGCATTGCCGAGATTGAAGGCGCCGATGTTCATGGCGGACGCCAGGTTCGGCGCATCGTGCGCGGCTTGCATCACGCGCATCTGCAGCGGCGGCACCACGGCAAAGCTGGCGATGCCCCACAGGAAGATCAGCACGGCGGCGCTCGCCTCCCAGCGCATGCCGACGGCAAAGGCGACGAGCAGCACGACAAGAGCGAGCAGCGACGCGATCAGAGTGCCGTCGAGCGAACGGTCGGCGAAGCGGCCGCCGATGACGTTGCCGACAGTCAGGCCGACGCCGTACACCACCAGCATCGCGGTGACGAAGATCGTGCCGGCCCCAGTCTCGGTCGTCAGGATCGGTACGATGTAAGTGAACACGGTGAACATGGCGCTGGCGCCGACCACCGTCAGCGTCAAGGCGAGCAACACCGGCGCACGGGCGAGCACACGCAGCTCGGCGCGCATGTCGGCGTCCTTGTCGGCCGGCAGCAATGGCAGTGCCAGCCGCAGCGCCACCATGACGACGGCGCCAACGGCCGCGATGCCCCAGAATGTCGCGCGCCAGCCGAGAACCTCACCGAGCCAGGCCGCGAGCGGCACGCCGCCGATGGTCGCGATCGTCAGGCCGGTGAACATCGCGGCCACGGCGGACGCCCTGCGCTCCGGCGCCACGACGCTGGCCGCAACGACCGAACCGACGCCGAAGAAGGCGCCGTGGTTGAACGAGGTGATGATGCGGGCCGCCAGCAGCATCGCGTAGCTGTCGGACAGCGCCGCCAGCAGATTGCCCACGGTGAAGACCCCCATCAGGCCGATGAGCAGGGTCCGCCGCGGCACCCGGGCGAAGGCCAGTGTCATCACCGGCGCTCCGACCAGCACGCCGAGCGCATAGGCGCTGACCAGGAGCCCGGCGGCCGGAATCGAGACCCCGAGGCCATGCGCAATGAGCGGCAGCATGCCCATGGGGGTGAACTCGGTGACACCGATGCCGAAGGCGCCGAGCGCCAGGGCTAGAAGGGGCGGATTGAGTTTCATGGCGGTACGGCGCTCCGGATTATTGCGCCCACAGACATGGTGCAGCGCCGCAATGCCGACTAGCCGCATTCTCGGTCCAGCATCTTTGCGTATGATTCACAAATGGACCGGATCGATCACTCTGGCGAAATGGCGGCTTTCGTCGAAGTTGCCCGGCAGGGCAGCCTGTCGGGCGCGGCGCGCACCCTTGGGCTCACGCCGTCCGCCATCAGCCGGATCGTCGGCCGCATCGAGGCCAGACTCGGCGTCCGCCTGCTGGTGCGGACCACGCGCTCGCTGCGGCTGACCGCCGAGGGCGAAAATTATGCCCGCGCGGCGGGGCGCATCCTGGCCGACATCGCGGAGACCGAGAGCGCCATCGCCGATCAGGCCTCGCCTCGCGGCCGGGTGCGCATCAGCATGGCCTCGGCGCATGGCCGCATGTCGGTGCTGCCGCTGCTCGGCGAATTCACCACGCGCTATCCCGGCATCACGCTCGATATCGACCTCAGCGACGAGGTGGCCGATATCATCGGCGGCCACGCCGATGTTGCGGTTCGCTTCGGGCCGCTCGCCGACAGTCCCCTCACCGCGCGCCGGCTCGGCGAGACCGGCCGCACCGTGGTCGCCTCGCCGGCTTATCTCGCACGCCACGGCACGCCGCGAACGCCGGCCGACCTCGCCGAACACAACTGCCTCGATTTCAGCTTTCGCCGCATCGAACCGGGCTGGCCTTTCCGCGAGAACGGCCGCGACACCATCCTTCCGGTCAGCGGCAACATGACCGCCAACAACGGCGAGACGCTGGTGCAACTCGCGCTCGACGGACTCGGCATCACCCGCGTCGGCAATTTCCACATCGAGGACGAACTGGCGAACGGCCGGCTGGTGGCTTTGCTGGAAGATTTCAACCCGCACGACCGCGAAGCCATTCACGCCGTTTTCATCGGCGGCGCCAACATGCCGGCGCGCGTGCGCGTGTTGGTTGATTTCCTGGCCGAGAAATTGCGCGCGCCGAACGCGGCGTAGAAACCGTTGCGCGTGCACCCGTAAAGGGTGGGCTGCTGCCCGTGTGGCCAGCACATCGCTTTTCGTCACCCGAAAAACTTCGCGGCGATTGGTTTTGCATTCACCCCGGCCACCGCCTACGCTGCCGGCCAGACAGCACGAACCGGCGGCGGATAAATCCGAACAGCAGACCGGCTCGGCAGGGGAGGAAGATGACCATGTCAAACGAGACACGTCTCGGCGTGAGCCGCATTGCCCGCAACCGTTTCGTCATCCATGCGCTCGGCGCCCTCGCCGCGCTGGCGCTGGCCGCCGGCACGGCCTCGGCGCAGACCTACGGCATCGCCACCATGCCGCCGGGCACGCTCAGCCACACCACCGCCTCGGCGATTGCCAAGGTGCTCAAGGAAAAAGGCGGCCTCAACGTGCTGGTGCAGCCGACCGCCGGCGAGACCACGCTGCTGCCGCTGGTCGGCCGCGGCGAAGCCGATCTCGGCATCGCCAACATCTTCGAGACCGAAGCGGCGATGAAAGCCAATCCGGACCTGCGCATCGTCGGCTCGCTGCATTCGTTGCGCGGCGCCTTCTGGGTGCGCAAGGACACGCCGATGAAGACCATCGCCGACCTCAAGGGCAAGCGCGTGGTGCTCGGCTTCTCGGCGATGCGCACCATCGATCCGCTGGTGAAAGCCATCCTCGCCACCGGCGGGCTGACAGAAGCGGACGTCAAGCCGGTATTGGTCCCCAATGTGGTTCGCGGCGCCGACGACTTCGCCAACGGCGCGGCCGATATGTTCTTCTTTGCCTTCGGCGGCGCCAAAGTGCGCGAGGTCGATGCCACCGTCGGCGGCATTCGCGCGCTGGAGATTCCGAAGGAAGGCATGGCCGCGGCGCAGAAGATCGTGCCGGAAGGCTATCTGTCGCCGGCGGTGCCGTCGCCGTTCTTCGTCGGCGTCGATCATCCGATGGGCGTCTACACCTGGGACAACATGCTCGTCACCAACGCCAAGGTGAAGGACGAGGTCATCGTCAAGATGATCGAGACGCTGCAGGCCAACAAGGCCGACCTCATCGCCGTGCAGCCTGCCTTGCGCGACTTCGACGACAAGGCGCTCTACAAGGCCTACGACCTCAAATATCACCCCGGCGCCCTGAAGTATTTCAAGGATCACAACATCACAGCGATGAAGGTGCAGTAGGCCGGTAAGAAGCGAGACCATCCCTGTGAGCGATCTCCACGCCATCGACGAAGCGGCCGGCATGAGGCCGGCCATTTCTCCCGCCGCCGCGCTGGCAACCGACATTCTGCAGGCCTTGCTGCTGATCTGCGTCGTCGGCTGGGTGCTCGACCTGCCGCGCCGGCTGTTCGGCCTGTCGTTCTACACCGAGCAATTGCTGGCGGTGTGTCTCGGCCTGGCGCTGGCTTTGTCCTTCATCAATGCGAATTTCAAGCCGGCCGTGTTCGGCTGGATCGGTGGGGCGCTCGCGCTCGGCATTTGCGGCTACATTGCCGTCCGCTACGAGCCGCTGACGCTGTCGATCGCCATGCTGCCGACGGAAGGCGTCATCGGGAGCGCCATCCTCGTCCTGCTAGTGCTGGAAGCGACGCGGCGCTCGGCCGGCGGCGTCCTGGTCGCGATCATCCTGATCATCTCGGCCTATGTCTTTATCGGCCCGCATATGCCGGGCGACTTCGCCACCCGCAACGTGTCATTCGAGCGGCTGCTCGTCTATTTCGGCCTCGATACCAACGGCATGATCGGCAGCATTCTGTCGGTCGCGGTGCTGATCGTGGTGCCGTTCACGCTGATGGGCCAGGTACTCGGCCGCACCGGCGGCGCCGCTTATTTCGCCGATCTGGCGATGTCGGCGATGGGCACCTATCGCGGCGGCGCCGCCAAGATCGCCGTGGTCGGCTCCGGCCTGTTCGGCCTGATCTCCGGCGCCGCGGTGTCGAACGTGGTGGCGGTCGGCATCGTCACCATTCCGCTGATGTCGCGCTCAGGTTTCTCGCGCACCCGCGCGGCGGCGATCGAGGCCGTCGGCTCGACTGGCGGGCAATTGATGCCGCCGGTGATGGGCGCCGCCGCCTTCATCATGGCGGAATTCCTGCAGGTGCCCTATGGCGCGGTGTGCGTCGCCGCGGCAATCCCGGCCTTGCTCTACTACATCGCGCTGTTCGTGCATGTCGATCTCGAGGCCGCCAAGAACAAGATCGGCGCGGCTCAGGTTGCCGACATGCCGTCGTTCCGCGAAGTGCTGCTGTCGGGCTGGCACTTCCCGATCCCGCTGATCTTCCTGGTCACGACGCTGGCCTGGCCGGAATTCTTCCAGATACCCATCGAGCGCGCCGCGATCTATTCGACCGGCATCCTGATCGTGCTGTCGCTGACCTTCGGCTATCGCGGCAAGCGCGTGACGCCGGCCGAGATGGTACGCGCCATCCTCGACACCGGCCGCGCTGCACTCGACATCATTTTGATCGGCGCCGCCGCCGGCATGGTGGTCGGCGCGCTGAACATCTCCGGCATATCGTTCGGCCTGACGCTGCAGCTCATCACGCTTGCCGGCGAAAACTTGTTCGTGCTGCTCGTGCTCACCGCGATCATCTCCATCATTCTCGGCATGGGCATGCCGACGGTCAGCGTCTATGTGCTCACCGCCTCGCTGCTGGCGCCGTCGATCATCAAGCTCGGCGTGTCGCCGATGGCGGCGCATATGTACGTGATGTATTTCGGCATGCTGTCGATGATCACGCCGCCGGTGGCGATCGCCGCCTATGCGGCGGCCAACATCGCCCGCGTGCCGGGCTGGAATGCCGGCTGGATGGCCGTGGTGGTGGGCTGGAGCACGTTCTTCATCCCGTTCCTGTTCGTCACCGAGCCGTCGATGCTGATGAACGGCACCTGGCCGGTGATCGCCTGGAACCTCGCCCGCAACGTGCTCGGCATCGTCGTCGGCACCGCGGGCATCGTCGGCTTCATGTTCGCACCGCTGCCGGCGGCGCTGCGGCTCGCCTTCGCTGCGGCGGGCGTCGCCATCCTCATTCCGCCGCATGTCTTCCCGGGCGCCGAGTGGCTCGACTGGGCCGGGCTCGGCGGCGCGGTGGCGCTGCTGGCGTTCAACTGGCTGCAGAGCCGCGCCCACAAGCAAACGGCGCCGCAGGTGGCGGCGCCGTAATCCTTGCCCGTCACTCGGGCGGCCGAAGGCAGGGCCTACTGCCCTTCGCGCCAGATGCCGAGCGACTCCTGCGCCGGACGATCCGAGATCGAGAACAGCACAGCGTCGCCGCTCCCCGTAACCTCATGGGTGTAGCGCTTCCACGGCGGCGCCACGAAAACGTCGTTGCCGCCCCACTCGAACGGCTGACCGTCGATCACGGTGACGCCCGATCCTTCGGCAACGCAGAACACGGTGCCGTCGGTCGAGCGGTAGGGTTCGCCCTTGAAGCCCTTCGGCAACAGCGCCAGATGCGCGCCCATGGTCGGCAGCACCGGGCCGCCATTGATCGGGTTGGCGTAGCGCACGCGCGCGCCGTGGCGCTTGTCGATGTCGCCGGTCTTCTTCAGGCGATCGAGGATCGGCTTCATCTTGCGGTACGGATAATTGATGACCGGCGAGCGATTGGTGACCGCCGGCATGCCGTCGGGCAGCACGCCGGTGGCGAAGCGCTCGAACGAGTCGCCGTCCTCGTGATTCACGTTCTGCATCTTCTCGTCGAAGTGGTTGGCGAACGACGCCTGGAAGTGGTTGACGATGTGCATGTCGAGCACGTCGAGCCACATCACCGGCTCGCTTCCGGGATTGCCGTGATCATGCGGCGCCCAGTTGGCCGTGATGATGAAGTCGCCATGCTCCATCGACGACTTCTCGCCTTCGACCGCGGTATAGGCGCCCTCGCCTTTCAGCACGAAGCGGATGGCGGAGGCGGTGTGCTGATGCGCCTCGGCGATCTCGCCCGGCATGATGAGCTGGATGCCGGCGAACAGCGAATTCGTGATCTTGGACTTGCCGGGGTCGCCGGGATTTTCCAGCACCAGCACGCGGCGCTCGGCCTCCTCGGCGGTGATGACGTCGCCGGCCTCGAGCATGTACTTCTCGACCTGCGCAAACTTCCACAGCGCCGGCTGCATCTGCGACTTCGGCTCCGGCGTCACCAGGCCGCGCAGCACTTCCCACAGCGGCGCCAGATTGTAGCCTTTGATCTTCTCGTAATAGGCCTGTCGCGAACCCTGAATGTTGTGCTTCGGATTGGCCTGATCCGCGGTCGCCATCGACATGAGCCAGCTCCCTGGAGGGCGAACGCTTCGCCCGGTTGTTGAGTTTGATGCTGTATAGCGCAATCGCGGCGGTCGCGGAACAACCCTGGATCGGGGGCGCCATGCGCCGGAACGATAGTTCCGCCCCGGTCAGTTGTTGACGGACCCGCCGTCCACCACCAGCGACTGGCCGGTGACGAAATTGCTGTCGTCGGAGGCAAGGAAGATCAGCGCGCCCAGGAGATCCTCCGGATAGGCATCGCGCTTGAACGCCCGGGTGTTGCGGATCTTGACCTGCTCCTCCTCGATATGGGCGGTGTTGGTCAGCCCGGTGTCGGACAGGATCAGGCCCGGCGACAGCGTGTTAACGCAGATATTATGCTCGCCGAGTTCGCGCGACAGCGCCCGGGTGAAGGCGATGATGGCGCCCTTTGACGTCACGTAAGGCAGCATGCGCGGGATGCCCTTGTAGGGCGTGCCCGAGGCGATGTTGATGATCTTGCCGCTCTTGCGCGCGATCATGTGCGGCGCGGCATGGCGCACCGTCAGGTAGCTGCCCTTGATGTTGACCGCCATGACCTTGTCCCACAGGTCGGCGTCCCACTCGCCGAAGGCGCGCGGCGTCAGCGTCGAATACAGGGCCGCGTTATTGACCAGGATATCGATCTGGCCGAAGGCCTTCATCGTTTCGGCCACCATCGCCTTCACCGACATCTCATCGGCGACGTCGCAGATCGTGGTGGCCGCGCTGCCGCCGGCCTTGGCGATCTCGGCGACAATGTCCTTGCCGTCGGCGATGTCGGCGACCATCACCTTCGCGCCGTGCTGCGCGAGCGCCAGCGAATAATGCCGGCCGATGCCCTTGGCGCCGCCGGTGACGATGGCGACCTTGTCCTGAAGCCGGGACATGGCTTGCCCCTTCTCGTTCAGGCTTTGACGCGCTGAATGAACGACGCGAAGGCGGCGAGCTGCGCCTTGACGAAGTCCTTGGTCGGCTGGTCGGTCAGTTCGAGCGTATCCTTGTCGAACTTGTTCTGCGCGAAGCTCACGAGGACTTCGGGCGTTCCGAAGGTGAAGGCGTTGAGATAAGTGAGCGTCATGCGCATGTGATACTGCATGCGCGAGCCGCCCATCGGCCCACCGCTGGCGGACTGGATCGCCACCGGCTTGTCCTTGAACGGCTGGTCCTTCATGCGCGACACCCAGTCGAGCGCGTTCTTCAGCGCGCCGGGGATCGTCCAGTTGTATTCCGGCGAGACGATGATGACGCCATCGGCGGCGCGAATGGCGTCGGCCAGGGCCACGACCGGCGCCGGGAAGCCCGACGCATCCTGGACGTCCTGATTGTAGAACGGGATGGCATCGTAGGGCGGCGACTCGATCAGGGTCATGCCCGCCGGTGCCAGCGGTGGCAGCGCGCGCACCAGCGCGTGGTTGAAGGACTTCTTGCGCAGCGACCCGCAGATCGTCAGAACCTTGAGTTCTCCGGCCATTTCGTCCTCCCGTCGAACAAACTTATTTCGGCTAGTGCGCCAACAAAAACGCGTCCCGTGACGCTCACGGGACGCGCACTGTGTCAAATTCCGAGGGTCAACGCCAGAACCGGCGCTTCGTTCACTTCTCGTCGGCGATGGTGTTCTTGAGAACGCCGATGCCGCCGATCTCGACCTCGATGGTGTCGCCGGCCTTCATCCACACCGGTTCCGGTTTTCGGGCATGACCGACACCCGACGGCGTGCCGGTGAAGATGATGTCGCCCGGCTCCAGCGTGATGCCCTCGGTCAGATAGACCAGCGATTCCGCGACCGGGAACATGAAATGGTCGGTGTTCGACGACTGCATGGTGGTGCCGTTGAGGCGGCTTTCGATCTTGAGGCCCTTGCCGCCGCGCGGCAATTCGTCGGCGGTCACCATCCAGGGGCCGTAGCTGCCGGTCTCGTCGAAATTCTTGCCCATGCCCCACTGCGTGGTGTGGCGCTGATATTCGCGGATCGAGCCTTCCATGCCGCAGGTGTAGCCGGCGACACAGTCGGCGGCATTGTCCAGCGTCAGATGCTTGGCGCGCTTGCCGATGATGATGACGAGTTCGGCTTCGTAGTCGAACTGGATCGACTTCTTCGGACGGATCAGCGGCGCGCCCGGCGCGGTGAACGAGCTATTGACGCGGAAGAAGATCGACTGGAATTTCGGGATGTTGTCCTTCTGCGGGCCTTCCTTGACGTGGTCGAGGTAGTTGAGCCCGAGGCAGATCACCTTGCCCGGATTCTGCACCGGCAGTGCGAACTTGACGCCGGCGAGCGGGCGGCGCGCCGAAGCCGGCGCCTTCTTCGCCACGTCGGCGAGCGCCTTCACGTCGCCGCCGGCGCGCAGGAAGGCGCCGAGTTCGGAGGCAAGCTTGTTGTCGGCCGCATGCACGTCGACGACGGTGTCGCCGTCGATCACGCCCATACGCACGCCGTTATCGGTCTGGAAATTGACGATCTTCATTTGCTTGCCTCACCAGGACTATTGTTCGACCGCCGCGAAAAGCGCGCGGATCTGCGCTGCGAGGCTTAGCGCACTGTGAGGCATCCCTTCAACTGCCTGAAGGGGCCGCATTTTTCGGATTGCGGAACGGTGGGCCGGCCCGGCCCACCTTGGGCCAGCTAGCGCTTGGCCTCGGACAACGAGAATGCCTGGATCGAGAACCGGCAGTCGGTGTCCATCCAGACACTCACCGGCTCCCAGCCGACGCCGCGCGCCAGGGCGGACAGCGATTCCGGCGTATATTTGTAGCTGCTCTCGGTGTGGATGGTTTCGCCGGCCCGGAATTCGAAGCACTCGCCGGCAACCTTCACCTTCTGCCGCTTCAGGCTCGCCAGGTGCATCTCCACGCGCTGACGCTCGCGGTTATAGAAGGCGTGGTGCTCGAAGCTTTTCAGATCGAAGTTGCCGCGCAATTCGCGATTGATGCGGACAAGGACATTGACGTTGAATTTCTCGGTGAAGCCGGCGGCGTCATTATAAGCTTCGTTGAGAACTTCGGCTTCCTTCACCAGGTCGGCGCCGATGATGATCTTGGCGCCGGGGCCGAGCGTCTTGGCGGCATTGCGCAGGAAGGCCGCCGCCTCGTGCGGCTCGAAGTTACCGATGGTCGATCCCGGAAAGAAGCCGATACGCGCCGGCGCATCCAGCGCCTCTTGCGGCAGGGCGAAGGGCTGCGTGAAATCCGCGGTAATCGGCAGCACGTTGAGCGATGGGAAATCCGGCCGAAGCTCAGCCGCTTCCTGCTCCACCATCGGGCCACAGATATCGACCGGTACATAAGCCGCGAGCGCCGGCGCGGCAGCAAGCAGAATGCGCGCCTTCTTGTTCGAACCCGAACCGAACTCGACCAGCGCCGCGCCCGGCGGAATGAGCTGCGCGATCTCGGCGCCGCGCTCGCGCAAAATGTTCATCTCGCAGCGAGTCGGATAGTACTCCGGCTGCTCCGTAATGCGCTCGAACAGCTCGGAGCCCACCGCGTCGTAGAAATACTTCGGCGGCAGCCGCTTGGGCTGCTGGCTCAGGCCTTTGAGAACGTCAGCTTCGAACGCCGACTGTTCGTCATCGACGGGAGCAAAAGTGTGGGTACGTGCCAAAGCGACCATATGGCCCTCTTAATCCGAATGCGGTGTGTTAATTCCGATGCCGGCGTTCTGGTTCAGGGAAATTCGGCTAAACGCAGTCCACTGAACTGCCAGCGCGCGGCCGGCTGAAAGAAATTGCGGTAGCTCAAACGTTCATGGCCTTCCGGTGTTGCCAGCGACGAGCCACGCAGCACCATTTGTCCGCTCATGAATTTGCCGTTGTACTCTCCCAGGGCACCTTCGATTGCTCGGTAGCCCGGATAGGACAGATAAGCGCTCCGCGTCCATTGCCAAGCCACGCCGAAGGCGTCGGCAAGCGAGCCGGACCGGGCGGAAACCTCCCATTCTTGCTCGCTCGGCAGGTGTTTGCCGGCATAGCGGGCAAAAGCGTCGGCCTCGTAATAGCTGACATGCAAAACCGGAGCAGCCGGATCTACCGTCTTCAGGCCGGCAAGTGTCATGACCTGCCAGGTTCCCTCGACCTGCCGCCAGTAGCCGGGCGCCTCCCAGCCCTCAGCCTGCACCGCAGCCCAGCCGTCCGACAGCCATAGCGAAGGCGTGCGATAGCCGCCGGCCGCCATGAAATCGAGCCACTGTGCGTTGGTCACAAGATGCCGCGCGATGCGCATCTTCGGGATCAGGGTGTCGTGACGCGGCAACTCGTTATCGAAGCAGAAGCCGTTGCCGTCATGGCCGATCGGTTGAATGCCGGCAGGCACATCGACGAAGTCGTTCACCGCCCGCGGCCCCCCGGCGATGCCCGGCATGCGCCAGTCGGGATTATAGGCTGGATTGGTCGGGTTCTGTGCGAAGGCGTGCAGTATATCGGTAAGCAACAGCTCCTGATGCTGCTGCTCGTGATTGAGGCCGATTTCGAGGATCTCGAAAACGCGAGCCGCATCATGCTTCGGTACGCTGCCGATCAGTTTTTCCACCGCGGCATCGACGTGAGCGCGATAGCGCGTCACCTCTTCGCTGTTCGGCCGCGTGATCAGGCCGCGCTGCGGCCGCGCGTAACGCGGACCGGCGGCGACATAATAGGAGTTGAACAGGAACGGAAAGCGCTCGTCGAAAATCCGGTAGGACGTGTCGAACTCGCGAACCAGAAAGGTCTCGAAGAACCACGTCACATGCGCGCGGTGCCACTTGGTCGGCGACGCATCGGCCATCGACTGCACGATCTGGTCTTCCGGCGACAGGAACGACGCACGGTGCTCCGTCTCCGCGCGCACGCGTCGAAAGGCCGAGAGCCAATATCCGCGCTGCTCGTCGATGGTGGGAATTTTATGCAACGCGCCGGGCATCGACGACTTTGCGGACTGGGCCATGAACGGCCTCCGTATCACTAGCGAAAGACAACGCGCCCCGGCGGGGAACATACCATTAGATAGATACGGCTCACGGCGGGAATAGTTCCATTTTCGCTATTCACACACAACTAGGGACAGCCTCACTTTAGTCGAGCTTGCCAGGATGCCCGCGATGCGCCAGCGCGCCGGATTCACACGTCGGGCCAAGGCGATAGCCGTCGATTGAAACCGCTGGGGCACGTCTCTATAAGGGCGCATCTGGGGGTCGAATGCGCGTCAGCGGCAAGTCCTATCGCACGATTTGGATCGGTGATGACGGCCGTTCCGTCGATATCATCGACCAAACCAAACTGCCGCATCGATTCGTCATCGTCACCTTGCGGACGCTGGACGATGCCGCCCGCGCCATCAAGACCATGCAGGTCCGCGGCGCGCCGCTGATCGGCGCCGCCGCCGCCTACGGCGTCTGTCTCGCCGTGGCGGCCGATGCCTCGGACGAAGGCCTCGACCGCGCCCACGACATTCTGCTGGCAACGCGGCCGACCGCGGTCAATCTGCGCTGGGCGCTCGACGAGATGCGCAGCGCCTTGCGCAACCTGCCGCGCGAGGCGCGTCTTGCCGCCGCCTATCGGCGCGCCGCGGAAATCGCCGACGAGGATGTCGCCGCCAATGCGGCGCTGGGCGAGAATGGCGCGAAGATCCTGCGCGACATTGCAGCGGCCAAGAAGACCGAGCGTCTCAACGTGCTCACGCATTGCAATGCCGGCTGGCTCGCCGCGGTGGATTGGGGCACGGCGCTGGCGCCGGTGTACAAGGCGCATGAAAGCGGCTTGCCGATTCATGTCTGGGTCGATGAGACGCGGCCGCGGAATCAGGGCATGAGCCTGACCGCCTGGGAACTCGGCCAGCACGGCGTGCCGCACACCGTGATCGCCGATAATGTCGGTGGTCATCTGATGCAGCACGGCATGATCGATGTGGTCATCGTCGGCACCGACCGCACCACTGCGCGCGGCGACGTCTGCAACAAGATCGGTACTTATCTGAAAGCGCTGGCGGCAAAAGACAACAACGTGCCGTTCTACGTGGCGCTGCCCTCGCCGAGCATCGACTGGACGCTTCAGGACGGCATTCGCGACATCCCGATCGAGGAGCGTGGCGGCGAAGAGCTCTCGCGCATCAGCGGGCGCCTGCCGGACGGCTCGGTGGTCGAGATCGATATCGCGCCGGAAGGTAGCCCGATGGCGAATTACGCCTTCGACGTCACGCCGGCGCATCTCGTCAGCGGGTTGATCACCGAACGCGGCGTCTGCGCCGCCTCGGCGGACGGCCTGCGCGGCCTGTTTCCCGACCGCGCGCGGAAGGAATAAGAGGCACTCGATGGAGAACCTGTGGTCCGACGAGGACGCGCGCGCGGCGGTCACGACTTACGCCGGACAGGACGTCAATGAGGACGTGGCGCTGCGCACCTATACGACGCGGTTGCTCGGCGGCGAGCCGCGCCTGGTGCAGCACGGCGGCGGCAACACATCGGTAAAGACGAAAGTGACTGACAGGCTCGGCCGGATCATCGACGTGCTCTGCGTCAAAGGCTCGGGCTGGGACATGGGCACGATCGAGCCGCCGGGCCTGCCCGCCGTGAAACTCGCGCCGCTCATCGAACTTACCGCGCTCGATGCGCTGAGCGACGAGGACATGGTCAACCTGCAACGAACCAACCTGATCGATGCCGGCTCGCCGACACCATCCGTCGAGACGCTGCTGCACGCCTTCATCCCGCACAAATTCGTCGATCACACCCATGCCAACGCGACCTTGTCGCTGTGCGACCGGCCGGACGGCATGGAGCTGTGCAAACAGGTGTTCGGGCCGAAGGTGCCGGTGATCCCCTTCGTCATGCCGGGATTTGCGCTGGCGAAGAAGGCGAAGGAAACCTTCGACGCCCATCCCGATTGCATCGGCCTGATGCTGCACAAGCACGGCCTGTTCACGTTCGGCGCCACGGCGCGCGAAGCCTATGACCGCATGATCGAGCTGGTCAGCCTCGCCGAGCAGGAGCTGGCCAAGGGCGCGGGCAAGACGCTGGTACAGGTCAAGCTGCCGACGCAACTCGCCAGCGCCGCCGAGATCGCGCCGATCCTGCGCGGCCTCCTGGCGACGCCGATCGACAAGGCCGAAGGCCGCTACGCGCGCGCCGTGCTCGATCATCGCGCCACGCCGAAGGTGATCGAATATGTGAATGGCGCCGACCTCGCCCGCTACAGCCAGCAGGGTCCGGTGACGCCGGATCACGTGATCCGCACCAAGCCCAAGCCCGTCATCCTCCCCGCCCCCGAAGCCGGCAAGCTGGATGATTTCGCCAAGGCGGCACGCGCCGCGATCGAGAGTTTCCGCGCCGACTACCGCGCCTATTTCGAGCGTCACAACGCCAACGCCAATCCGAAGAAAAAGCCGCTCGACGATACGCCCCGCGTCGCGCTGGTGCCGGGCGTCGGCCTGTTCGGTATCGGCCCGACAGCGAAAGACGCCGCTGTTACCGCCGACATCGCCGAGACCTGCGCCTCCGTCGTGCTCGATGCCGAGAAGACCGGGCGCTTCGAGACCATCACCGAGGCCGACCAGTTCGATATGGAGTACTGGTCGCTGGAGCAGGCCAAGCTCGGCAAGTCGCAACCGAAACCGCTGCAGGGCCAGATCGCCGTCGTCACCGGCGGCGCCGGCACCATCGGCAGGGCGACCGCCGCGGCGCTCAAGCGCGAGGGCGCCGAGATCGTGCTGTTCGACCTCGACGCCGGGGCCGTGAAGGCCGCGGCCAAGTCACTGGGCGGGCTGGGGATTCAATGTGACGTGACGAACCGCCCCTCGGTCGATGCCGCCTTTAAGGCGCTGGCCGAGAGGTTTGGCGGTGTCGATATCCTGGTCTCGAACGCAGGTGCTGCCTGGCAGGGCCGTATCGGCGAAGTGGACGACGCCGTGCTGCGCGAGAGCTTCGAACTCAACTTCTTCGGCGCGCAGAACGTGGCGCAGGCAGCGGTGAAGGTCATGCTGACGCAGGCGACCGGCGGCACGCTCTTGTTCAACATCTCCAAGCAGGCGGTGAACCCGGGGCCGAACTTCGGCCCCTACGGCCTGCCCAAGGCGGCGGCGCTGGCGCTGATGCGGCAATACGCCATCGACTACGGCGCCGATGGCATCACCGCGAACGGCGTCAATGCCGACCGCATCCGCTCCGGGCTATTGACCGACGACATGGTCGCGGCGCGCTCGAAAGCGCGCGGCGTGTCGGAGGGCGATTACATGAGCGGCAACCTGCTCGGCCGCGAGGTACGCGCCGCGGATGTGGCGGACGCCTTTGTTGCGCTGGCGCTGGCACGCAAAACCACCGGCGCCGTGCTGACCGTCGATGGCGGCAATATCGCCGCGGCGCTGCGTTGACGTGACTGGACCGTGGCATTCGGCCTCGCGGCGGACTATAGAGCCGATCTAACAGGTGGGAGACGGAAGCCAGGGAACTCCCCCGGCTTTCTATCTTATGGAGATGCGTCAATGCGCGCAGAGAGCAACGTAGATCCAAAAACCGTTGAAGGCTTCGGGAGCGAGTGGCAGTCATTTGACCACTCGGACGACACGCTTTCGGCTATGACGCGCGAACAGATTTTTGACGCTTACTTTGGCATTTTCCCGTGGGACATGTTGCCGGCTCATCCCGTGGGAGCCGATTTGGGTTGCGGCAGCGGTCGATGGGCTGCGCTCGTTGCACCGAAGGTCGGAAAACTGTATGCCGTCGATGCCAGCGCCATGGCATTGGCTGTTGCCAAGAATAATCTTACAAATCATAGCAACGTAGAATTCCATCATTGTGACGTTTCACAGCTACCATTTCCGGCAGGATCGCTAGATTTTGCGTTTTCTCTGGGCGTCTTGCACCATCTTCCAGATACTCAGCGCGCACTTTCGGACATCGCAAGTCGATTGAAGCCGGGCGCTCCCTTCCTCGTATATTTGTACTATTCGATGGATAATCGGCCGGTCTGGTTCAGGTCCATTTGGGTGATGACAGATTGGCTACGCCTTGGAATCTCACGACTGCCGCATGCACTAAAAATCGGTAGCACGACCGCTCTGGCGGGCCTAGTCTACTGGCCGCTGGCACGGATCGCTCGTCTCCTGGAAAAACTGGGACTGCGCTTCGAACATATTCCCTTGGCCTTCTATCGCGACAAGCCGTTTTATGTGTTGCGAACGGACGCGTATGATCGATTTTCGACGAGGCTCGAGCAACGGTTCTCCAAGCTCGAAATCCAGGCCATGTTACTGAGGGCCGGCTTTACTGACATTCGTTTTTCTGACCACGAGCCGTATTGGTGCGCGGTCGGCATTCGAGCGGGCGGCTAGCGACCCTCATTCCGAAATACGCCAGTGCTTGAAACGTAACGACACAGCCTCACGTGGCCAGCGACAATCCCGCCGCCAGGGCGTCCGCGCGGAACGCCTTGACCGCCGCGAGCGACAATTCCGCGCCGGTCTTGGTGCCGAGATTGGGCAGCTTCTTGAGAACATCGGCGGGCGCGGTGATGATGTGGCAGCCCATCATGTCGGCTTCGACGACGTTGAAGACCTCGCGAGTCGAGGCCCAGATGACCTCGACGGTTTTGGTCGCGCGCGCGCGGGCGATCGCCTGCTGCATGATCGGGCGATAATCGATGCCAAAATCGGCAAGCCGGCCGGCAAACACCGACACGACCGACGGTGCGCCGCCGTCGAGCGCGGCAACGCCCTGTTCGACCTGCTCGCTGGTGAACAAAGCCGTCAGGTTGATCTTGATGCCCTCATGCGAGAGCTTGCGCACCATGTCGAACAGCGGCTCGTTGCGCGTCGTGGTCACCGGCAGCTTGACGTAGACGTTGCTGCCCCAAGAATTGATGACGCGGGCCTGCGCTTCCATTTCGGGCATGTCGTCGGAAAACACCTCGAAGGAAATATGCCGGTCCGGGACGGCGTCGACGAGATCGCGGCCGAAGGTGGCGTAGTCCTTCACGCCGGCCTGCTTGAGCAACGAAGGGTTGGTCGTGAAACCGGCGATCCATTTGTTCTTGGCCATCTCCACGATCTGCGCCTTGTCGGCGCCGTCGGTAAACAGCTTCACTTTCAATCCAGCTAGCGTTGCAATTGTCACGACATGCTCCTTACGGCCCCGAAACCGGGCACTCTATAAGCCATTTTCGGCGGCTGGGACACTGGAAGGGCCGCCTTGCAGGGGAACTATGAAAATGCAACTTTCCGCCGTTCATGGCGAGGAAAGTGCTCCCGATGTCCTTCGATATAAACGCCTATTACCGCAGCGAGTTCGCCGAGCAGCGCGAGGTCGCGCAGGCGACCGAGAAGGCTCTCGCCGCATCCTTTGCCGGTCTGGTCGCCGCCTGTGCGAAGTCGGTGCGGGCCAGCGGCAAGCTCATGTTCTTCGGCAATGGCGGCAGCGCCGCCGACGCCCAGCACCTCGCGACCGAACTGACCATCCGCTACAAGACGGATCGCGCCGCCATCGCCGCGCTGGCGCTGACCACCGATTCGTCGGCGCTGACGGCCTGCGCCAACGACTTCGGATTCGACCAGATATTCGCGCGTCAGATTGAGGCGCTCGGCCGGCCCGGCGACGTCGCGCTCGGCATCACAACCTCGGGAAAGAGTGCTAACGTCACCTTGGGGCTGCGGCAGGCCAAGGAAATGGGTCTCGTCACCGCGGCATTGTCCGGCAAGGACGGCGGCGACCTCCCTGGCCTCGCCGATCACCTGCTCGTCGTCCCGAGTGGTACCACTGCCCGCATCCAGGAAATGCATATCACGCTGGGACAGATGCTGTGCGGCGCGCTGGAAATTGAACTGTTCGCCGAAGGCGACGTTCAAGGACTCTGAACGGTCTTGTCAGGCTTAACCAGGGGCCTGCTGCCGAGCCAGCCATCGACAGCGCGGCCTGCCGATCGCGACCAGCGCGTTGGCAGCAGATCGATCCAGCGATACATCGCAATCGATACGGCAAAGACGACGACGATCGTCGCCGAGGCGGCGGCGGGCGTAGCGAGATTCGGCGGCACGTTAAGCACCAGCCAAGAGGTCAGGCTACAGATAATTGGTACGTGGATCAGGTAGAGCACGAAGGAGATTCGTCCCAGCAGCCGCCCCACCGCACCGCCCAGTACCGCCTGCAACAACGGCCAATTTAGAATCGCAGCGACTAACATGGTGGCGCCAAGCATGTGCCAGTAAAGCCCGTCAATGGCGGGGAGGCCAAGGCGATGCAGCCAAATCTGTGGCGCTGATACGAGCAACAAGCCAGTGAGAAAGACCGCAGCCTTCCATGCGGTGCCATTCTGCGCCTGGCCCAAGTCATTGCGATATTCATGCAAGAGCGCGCCGACCGGAAACAACAATACGTAGTCGCCCCAATAGCCGACGCTGAGCAAGATATAGCACATCGCCCGAATCCTAGGCGTACGGCCGGCGGCATTGACCAGGAAGACAAAAAGGCTTCCAATTAATTCGGGACGCATGGTCCACAGATTGCAATTGTAATCTGAGTGGCCGTTGACAAAGACACCGTACACTGTCTCGACTACCATCGCTTTGAAGGATGAATCGAACTTGTACCAACTCGCGAGCCACCAGCTTCCCGTTAATGCCGCTGCTTCCTGATTTTTGTATAGATGGAGCGCCAGCAGAGCCCACGCAAACAACGAGGTGACTAGCATCGGGATAACGAGGCGCATATAACGTCGCACTACTTGCGCCGGGAAACTGAGTCCCGACCTTTGGGCGAGCTCAGAGAGCACATAACCGCTAAGAACAAAGAATATGCAAACTGCGCCGTTGCCGTTAAATATCCATCCATTGCCTACGAGAGCTAAAGATAAGTGCCCAAAAAAAACAACACAGGACGCCACACCTCGAACGCCGTCGAGGTGAGCCTCCCGCGCCATTTTGACGGGTCTCAAATATGTTTCGTCGTTGCTCGCAGTCGCCACTGCATCCTCTCAGCTTAAGGCCGCCTGATTACTCGAACCAGATGTATTCGTAATCGCCAGTATAACCCGCCTGTTTGAAGATGAAGGCCCATTCATCCGGCGTGGCGAAGGCCCGGCAGGTGAGCTGCCAGTACATCAGGTTCACTTTCTCGCGTTCGTTGCGATAGGTCTCGACGCAGATGTACTTGTTGCCGCGGCTGACGCGCTCGATCTCCTTGAGTGCGGCGTGCAGATCGTAGTTGTACAGGTTGTGCAGCGTGGTGATCGAAATCACCAGATCGAAATGCTTGTCGGGGAACGGCAGCTTGTTGGCGTTGGCGACCTGAACGAACGGCTTGACGTCGTCCATGGTGTGCTCGATGGCGTATTTCGAGATGTCGATGCCGGCGACCTCGAGGCCGGGCACGGCCTCTTTGAAGTCATGCAGCAGAAAGCCCTTGCCCGAACCGACGTCGAGCACGCGCATGCCCGGCTTGAGGCCGTAGGCCGCCACCATCGCGTCCGCGACCTTGCGCCAGCGGCCGTCATACTTGTAGCCGCCATAGCCGGTCTCGCGGCTGCCGTCCCAGTAATCGTGGTCGAACTGGATCGCAAGCTCGGCGACCTCGGCCTTGTCGCGCTGTGTGACGCGCGCCAGATAATCGCGCTTGGTCGATTTGTGAATGAGGCTGACGAAATCACGGTAGGCCATAAGCAAGCTCCGAGGTTCAAGAGGTCACAAGGTCGAGATAGCGTTCGGCGGTGCGCAACTGGCGCGCCGCCCGTATTTCATGATCCTGCGCCGAGGCGAAGGCGCGACGGCGCGCGCCGACCGGCGAGAACTCGTTGAGCATGATGCATACCCATTTGACCCGGTAGGCGTCGAGCAGTGCGCGCGCGCGCCACAGATCGTCTTCCGCCAGATCGAGCGCGGCCGCGACCTTGCCGGTGAAGGCATCGTAATGATTGAGGGGCACCGCAAGCTCCGGCTGGCAGAAGAAATCGCAGATCAGCTTGGCGGGATCGTCGCGCCCGGCATATTCGAAATCGAGGAAGCTGGCGCGGCCCTGCTCGTCGATCAGGGCGTTGTGAAAACCGAAGTCGGACGGCGACACGATCTCACGGCCGATCGCCGCGTCGGGGGCGACGCCGCGGGCCTGCGCCTCGCGCAGGATGGTCGCGTGCACCTGGCGCCATACCGGATTGAGCCGTGTCTCGACGAAGGCGCGCGCCGCGGCGACATGCGGCACGGCGTCGTCGAACTCGACGAGACGGGCCACGCGCCGGTCCACAATGTCGATGTGGCTGGCCAGCGAGAAACACGCCTCCGACGCCGGCGCTAAGTCGCGCGGCTGGCGTGGGGCGCCGTTGATGGCGATGGCGAAGTCGGCCGCCTGCCCGGTCAGATCGGCGTCTGCCGAGGGAGCGCGGCGGCCCTGGACGAAGCTGTAGAGCGCCGTGTGCTGCGCCGGATCGCTGGCGAGCGGCTGCGGCACGTTGCGCACACCACGGGCGCCGATATAGCCGAGAAAGCGCCATTCGGCCTGCAGCCGGTCGCGCGGGTCGCGCGGGTCGTGGTGGTAGCACTTGAGCACAACGGCCGTGCCATCGCCGAGCGTGACGCGAAAGACGCGATTATTGCGGCCGCCGGCCAGCACCTCGATCTGCTTGGGCGCGCCAAGCCCAGCTTGTCCGGTGAGCGAGCCGGCGAGGTCCTCCGGCGCCGCTGTGCTCATAGAGCGGCCCCAAGCAGCCGGACGGACACCTCGTCCCAGGACCGGCACACCTCGAAGCGCTCGTCGCTCAGCCCGGTGGGCGCGAACAGGATGCGCCGGCACGCCGCCGGCAGGCCCGGCATCGCCAGGATCTCCGGCAGATCGTCGATGAAGGCATCGACCGCGAGCGCCGCGGCGCGGGAGATCTTCTGCTCCTTGGTTTCCTCAAAGAATATCTGGCTTTCAGGGACGGCCGCGTCGCCGGCCAGATTGCAGTCGCGCAGGAAGGCGCACGCCGACTCGTGCATGTCGTATTTCGGCCCGAGCAGCGGATGGCGCGTCTTGTGGCTGACGACGAAGACATCGTGACCCGCCGCGCGCGCCCGCGCCACGAATTCGCTGACGCCTTCATAGGGCCGCGCCAGTTCCATGCGCGAGCCGTAGACATAGCCTTGCAACTCGGTGAAATCGTCCTTGCGGCCGGAGCCGTTGAGGAAATCGCGAACCGCGTTCTTGTCGGTGGGCAGCGCCGCGTCGATCAGCCCGCGCTCGAGCGCAGCGGCGTGAAACACACCTTCGTAGTCGGCGATGGTGTTGTCAAAATCGACGCCAATGCGCATGAGATCATGTCTTCGACATATCGATCAGCGGACGGCCGATCTTGCCGCTGCGCAGATCCTCGAGCGCCTCGTTGATGTCCTCCAGCCGGTAAGGCTCGGACAGCAACTGGCGCACCGGGAAACGGTTGCTGGCGATTAGCCGGCCGAAGCGCGGATAATCGCGATCGGGAACGCTGTCACCGCCCCAGGTGCCCATCAGGCTCTTGCCCTGGTTGAACACCGACGGGCTGATGGTGAACTGGGCGTCGTAGCGCGCATTGCCGATGACCACAGCGCGGCCGCCCTGCTGGCGCGTGGCGTTGACCGCATCGCCCATGACGGCGGGGACGCCGGTGGCCTCGGCCGAAAGATCGACGCCCTGCGGCACGATCGCCTTGATCTGGCCGACGACATCGCCGGCCGCCGGATCGATCACGTGGGTGGCGCCAAAAGTCTTGGCGAGGGCTCGGCGCGATTCCTTGAGGTCGACGCCGATCACCGGATTGGCGCCGGCCAGCGCCGCCGCCATCACCGCGTTGAGGCCGATGCCGCCGGTGCCGAACACGGCAACCGCGTCGCCGGCCTTGACGTTGAGCACGTTGAACACGGCGCCCATGCCGGTCGGCGCGGCGCAGCCGAGCAGCACCGCGACATCCATGCCCATGCCCGCCGGCAGCAGCGTCAGGCGGTTCTCGCTGACCACGGCGTGGCGCTGGAACGTGGTGACGCCGCCGGCATTCACCTTCTTGCCGTCCCATTCATAGACCGCGCCACCGGCCTCGATGCCGGTGCCCTTGATCCAGGACAGCACGACCTTGTCGCCGGCCTTCACCTTGGTTACGGCCGAACCGCAGTCGACCACAGTGCCGGAGCCCTCGTGGCCCAGACAATGCGGACACCACTTGTCCTCGCCCTTGGCGCCGGAGACTTCGAGCAACTGCGTACCGCAGGCGCCAGAATAGGCGATCTCGACCAGCACCTGCCCTGGCTTCAGCTTCGGCATATCGATGGTTTCAATGACCAGCGGCTTGCCGGTTTCAACCAGAAGGGCAGCTTCGGTTTTCATTGGGCCCGTATCTTTGCGGTTTGGCGGTTAGGATAGCTTGGCGATGACGCGATCGGCGATCTGATGAGCCGTGAGGCCGAGGCGTTCGCGCGCATGCTCCTGCTCGCCCGATTCCTTGAAAAACTTGTCGGGCGTACCGATGCGCATGAGCTTGCGGGTGTCGCAACCGTTGTCGACCGTCCACTCGGCGACGGCCGAGCCGAAACCGCCGATCAGGCTATGCTCTTCGAGAGTAACGACGAGCTTGAACTTGTTCAGAGCCTCGGCGATGCAGGCCTCATCCAGCGGCTTGGCGGTATGGAAGCTGACGACGCGCGCCGACTTGCCCTTCGCTTCCAGAAGCTTTCCAGCTTCGACCGCCTCCGGCAGCATGTTGCCGTGGGACAGCAGGCAGACGTCTCTGCCCTCGGCGATGGTGATGGCCTTACCGATCTGGAAGTTCTCGATCGGGCCCTGATGGATCTTCGGCTCGCCCTTCTTGCCCATGCGGATATAGGCCGGGTGTTCCTGCTTCATCACCGCGCGCAGCGCCGCGCGCACTTCCCAGGCATCGCCCGGCGAAATCACGACGAGGTTCGGCAGCGCGCGCAGGAAAGCGATGTCCTCGCAGGCGTGATGCGTCGGCCCAAGGCCGGCGTAAGCAAGTCCAGCGCCAACCGCGACCACCGTCACCGGCACGTCGTGATAGCAGACGTCGGTGCGGATCTGTTCGAGGCAGCGCGTGGTGACAAAGGGCGTGATCGTATAGGTGACCGGGCGCAGACCGTTCATGGCGAGGCCGGCGGCCAGACCGGTCATGTTCGCTTCGGCGACTCCGCAGTTGAAGAAGCGGGTCGGATGCTTGTCCTTGAACTTGTCGAACAGGCGGTTGCCAATGTCGCCCGACAGCATGACGACGCGCTCGTCGTCATCCCCAAGTTTGGTCAGTTCGTCGGCGAATGCGTTTCTCATGACAGACCCAGTTCCTGACGCGCCTTGACGACCTCTTCCGCGGTCGGCGCGCGATAATGCCAGTTGTTGTCGTCCTCCATGAAGGACACGCCTTTGCCCTTGACGGTGTTGGCGATGAAGGCGACCGGCTTGCTCGAGCCATTCGGCACGTCGGCCAGCGCCGTGGCGACGGCGCCGATATCGTGGCCGTCGATCTCATAGGCGTCCCAGCCGAAGCTTTCCCACTTCTCGCGCAGCGGCGAAAGCTGCAGCGTTTCGTTCGACCGCGCCGTCGCCTGCCATTTGTTGTAATCGACGATGA
Source organism: Pseudolabrys sp. Root1462 (assembly GCF_001426945.1). Classification (GTDB taxonomy): domain Bacteria; phylum Pseudomonadota; class Alphaproteobacteria; order Rhizobiales; family Xanthobacteraceae; genus Pseudolabrys. The sequence continues at coordinate 2,954,425 of NZ_LMFS01000001.1, forward strand.
CGCAGAGATTGGCGAGCTTCTGGGCCGAGGCAAACATCGCCGCCTCCCAGACCGAGCCTTCGTTGCATTCGCCGTCCGACATCAGGGCGAAGACGCGGTAATTGGCGCCCTTGTCCTTGACCTTGGCCGACAACGCGTGACCGTTAGCGATCGGCAGGCCGTGACCGAGCGAGCCGGTCGCCGCCTCGATGCCCGGCAACATGTTGGCGGGCGGATGCTCGGCCAGCTTACCGCCGTCCTTAGTGTAGGTCTCCAGCAGGTCGCGCGGGAAATAGCCGCGGTGCGCCAAAGTGGCGTAAATCGCCATCGCGGCATGGCCCTTCGACAGGATGAAGCGGTCGCGGCCGTCGTCGGTCGGCTTGGCCGGGTCGATGTTGAGCGCGTGCCAGTAGGCCGCGGTCAGGATGTCGATGCAGGATAGGCACGAGGCGAGATGGGCGGAGCCAGTCTTGTGGCTCATGCCGATGACTTCGCCACGCAGCTCGGCGGCCTGCTTTCTCAGGAAGGCGACGTCGGGCGTATTCGCCTTGCGGCTGATGGGGCTGATCTGGTTCATGGCTTGTGAATATAGGTGGATGGGAGGTTCGGCAATTCTTTCTCGAAACGGCGGGCCCAGGCGGTTACGTCCTCGACGCCGGCCTCGAGGGAGATTTCATCCTTCCAGCCGAGTTCCGTGCGTAGTTTGGCGCTGTCCAGCATGTAGGCAGCGTCCTTGCCCGGTCGTTCCGGGCCGAGTTCGACGCACTCGTCGAACGCCTTGCCCATCTTGGCGAGGATGATTTCTACCAGTTTCCGGATCGTGACAAGCTCATATCCGGAAATATGGTACGTGTCACCGATATTGCCCTTGAGCGCGATTTTCAGCGTCGCGTCAGACACATCGCGCATGTGAATAAATACACGCTCAGAGAGACCGCCGCCGTCGAGGCGCAGCTTCTGCCCAGTCATGGCCGCGAACACCGTCCGCGGCACGATCCGATACAACTGCTGGCCGGGGCCATAGACATTGGCGGCCCGGGTCGAGACCGCCGGCAAGTGGAAGGTATCGACGAAGGTCTTGAGGCTCATGTCGCCAGCCGCGCGCGACACCGCGTAGGGCGTCGACGGGTTGAAGGGGGTACCCTCCTTCACCCAGCCCTCCGTCGAGCCATAGACCTCCGGCGTCGTCACATGGACATAGCGGTCAAGGAAATCGAGGCTGCGCAACAGCACGTGCAGCCGAACGGTGGAGACGACGTTGGTCATCATCCAGTCGTCGGGATGATCCCAGCTCTGGCCGACCATCGACTGGGCGGCGAAATTGACCACATGCGAAAACCTCTCGCGCTTTACGAGTCCACCCAGCGCGTCGAGGTCATGGTTGATATCGACCTTCTCGAAACGCACCGAACCCGGATGCTTGCGCCACTTGTAGGGCAGCATCGCCTCGTGCGGCTCCGGGGAGCGAGACGTCGCGACGACGTCGTAGCCCTTCTCGGCGAGGTAATCGACGAAGGTGGCGCCCGAAAAAGAATTCGAGCCCAAGACGAGAAAGCGTTCTGCACTGGCCATGATCGTTTATCGGTTCTCAGAACCGGTTCCCATAAACATGAAAAATGTTGTTACTCTTGCGGGCCGCGTCGAGATCGGACTTCAGCCGCTCCACCTCCAGATCAGGAAACAGAGCGCGAAATCGCTGATCTTCAGCAAGTGTCAACAGGACCTGGATCATTCCTCGTTCTCCGACGTGGATGGCGTCAACAAACTCGCTCGCCTCATCGTTGAATGAGACGCAACACAAATCAAAGAACGGTATTCCCAATTGTTCGAACTTGCGGGACATCGCTTCGCTCTCGAATTCACGCCAGAGGCCGGCATAGGGGCGATACCCCGGATCGTTGTTCAAAAATTCGACCGACGCCTTCAGATACGGGAGCTGCATGGCGACTAGCTTAACGCCACGATCCCGCGCCAAAGCGGCAAGACGTTCCAATGCGGCCATCTGGCGAGCGTCAATATGCGGGGCGCCAGGGACCGATTCGATAAGGCCTCGGTTGTTCTTCGTCTGATCGGTGGCAGAAGCGATGAGACCGGTTGGATAGCGATATGAGCCGTCAACGCGAAAGCCGGCCTGGGTCGCCATCGCATCAATGCCAATCAGCCTCATACCATCGAGTTTCGCTGGCTCCTCGCCTGAAAGCCGCGGCAAGACGTAGTTCTTCAGAAGTGCCGGGCGGCTAGTCATAAGCCTGATGAAGTTGAAGAAACTATCATAGCGGAAGCGCCATTCATTGTCGAAATACATCGCCCGCTGTTCGCCCACAGACTTTTCGTAGGCGTCGCTGAACATGAAATAGTCAATCTCAACGATAATCGTGCGTGGTTTACTGACCCTCGTGATGCGATCAACCATCTGAAACATCTGTTCGAGGTTCCAAGACGTGAACGACGCGTTGTAAAGCCGGTAGGGCTTGAACATCGCACTTCGCATCTGTCCGGCGCGCGACGAACTTACGACGACGATTTCCGGATTTTGCGCAGCGATAATGGGCAGCTTGTACGCAGCCCAGTATCGCAAATCACCGGGCAGAACGATCGTGTCAGGCTGGCGTATCTGTTCTTTTCCCGCGACAGCCGGCAATCTGATGGAGCCGCTGGCGATACCGATGTATTCGAGCGCACCAATGCTGCCGCCGACCAGGGCCGCGACCAGAACCGCAATGATCGTCAAATAACGCGCGATACCGATCCGCATGCCTGTCCTAACGCCCCGGAGAGCCCGCCGCGGATGCGCGCGGGGCACTGTCGCTGATGCGTTTGAACGTCTGGCTCTTCTCTAATTCACCGAAAAAGTAATCGGAGAACTTGGTCGCCCCCTTCTTGTCGAGATGGCCTCCCCCGTCGACCGACGAGAAGTTGTCGAATGGTGGAACGATCAGTTCGACGCCCAAGGCTGCGGCGAGCTCGCGCGCCTGCTGTACGCAGGCCTGACTGTGCGGCACCAGCGTGAACACCACCTGACCGCCAATCTTCTGAATAAAGTTGCGACCAATCTCGATCTGTTCCTTGCTGGCGTGGCAGACCCGCCCGGTGTCGAAAACAATCGACTTGTTGTCCGGGGCTCTATAGCGGGGGTTGCCGTCGAGATTGACGTTGCCATTGGCGACGTTGCGCGGAATTCCCGGGTTGGCGTAGCCTGCGATCCAATCCTCAAGACGCCACCGCAGATTTTGCCCGGCAACGTTCACGAACCCCTGCAACCGCCCATGATTGGTCGCCGGAATAACGACTGTTTTCGGACCGAGCGTCAGATCCATGCCTCGGCTAAAGAAATGGATGATCTGATCATCGACGTTGATAATCCAGAGCTTTGGACGAATCTTCCATTGCTCGATTACGCCGAGCGAGAACTCGCCGCCGCGGATGCCGATGAAAGACATGTTATAGAGCCGAAGACGGTGATCGTCGCCGAACTTGCGCAGCACGTCGCGATCGAAAGCGTACGAAACGAAAGATGGACCCAAGATGACGATGTCGGCCTTCTTGGCCTCTGACACCGAGGGCCCTACGTTATGATAGAAGAGTTCTTGATCTTGGATCTCCGGCACAAACCGCCCGCCATAGTCGCGATACCAGCGATGATCGTTATTGGGATAGATCGGGCCGAACGGATTCTGCGACACGATTGCGGGTGCAACCTGCGTATAGCCCGCGAAGGCATACAGAGAGAGCAATAAAATTGAGCCAGCTATCACGGTGAGGTAGAGCACGACTTTACCGAAATCGCACCCCAACTCCGTCTCGGCTTCTGGAGATTTGACTACACCCATCATCACTCACCCAGTCAGAACTGGAAATACAGGAACGGGCTGATACCACCGGCGACCAACGTAGCGATGAGGCCTGCGCTCAACAGCAGAGTAGTTGTGATCGCCCAAATGACACTCGGTGACCAGCCGAAACGCGCCAGGCTGAACGGCCGAGGATTCTCGTAGATCTCGAGGCCCACCCGTTGCTGCGGCTGGAACATGTCGATGATGTTTGGCATCAGGATACAGATCGCGTAGCCGACCGCGATCGCGACTGCGCAATACGTGCCCCCGATGGCGCTGGTGCTGCGCCAGTCGAAAGCGCCAAAACTAAACATCGCGGCCAGGAGACGCTTGGCGGCCGAGAACGAGTCCGCGCGGAAAAACACCCAAGCCACGACGACTGCAAGCTGTGTGATCACCAGCGAGCACAGCGCGTAGACGAACGTCTTCGACAAACTTTTGAGGACCGGCACGCGATTGAAGGTTCGCGTCCAGTAGTGATTGATGACGAGATAAACGCCGTGCAGTCCGCCCCACACCACAAACGTCCAGCCGGCGCCATGCCACAGGCCGCCCAGCAGCATGGTCACCGCGAGATTGAAATTGCGCATGGCCGCGCCATGACGGTTACCGCCGAGCGGGATGTAGAGGTAGTCGCGCAAGAAGCGGGACAGCGAAATGTGCCACCGGCGCCAAAACTCGACGATGCTCTGGGCCTTGTAAGGCGAGTCGAAGTTGAACGGCAGTTTGATCCGGAACATGGTGGACAGGCCGATCGCCATGTCCGAATAGCCGGAGAAATCGAAGTAGATCTGCAGCGAGTACGATAACACGCCGACCCAGGCGTCACCCGATGTCACGGCCCCCTTCGACGCATTCGTGAAGACCGGATCGGCAAGCAACGCGAGACCGTCGGCGATGACCGCTTTCTTGAACATGCCGATTGCGAAGATCGTCAACCCGATAGCGAAACGCTCGACCGAAAACCGCCGATTCTCCTCCGCGCCGAATTGCGGCATCATCTCGCTGTGATGCAGAATCGGACCGGCAATCAGATGCGGAAAATACGTTACGAAGAGGACATACTTCGAGAAATTACGCTCGTTGGGATAGCCGCTATAGACGTCCACAAGGTACGCGATCTGGGTGAACGTGAAGAACGATATGCCGAGCGGCAGCGCGATCTTGGCGAACTGGACATGAAGACCCGTCAAGTGATTGAGGGTGTCGATTCCGAAATTGGTGTACTTGAAGAATGCAAGCGCCGCGAGATTGGCGACGATCGCCACCAGGAACGCCCTTTTGCGCGCGACCGAACCCGGCGGCAGATGCGCCATCCGGAAGCCCATCAAATAATTGAAAATGATCGATACCGCGATGATCGGAACGAATTTGACGTTCCAGACGCCGTAGAACACCAGCGAAGCGCCGGCGAGCCATGTAATTTGATAGAGCGGGTTGCGCGCGAGGCGAGCAATAACGAAATAGCCGATAAGCGTAATCGGCAAATAAAGGAATATGAAATTATACTGTGTGAAGAGCATACGCTATGGCCCCGCGAAGCTTCAGTTCCTGCAGTTTCGCACGCAATATTCTTGGGAAAAACACCCGGATGGCTGGCTGCCGAAACTAGTAGCCTGCATTGACGGGCACGATGTCGTCGCGTTGAGCGTGAAGCCATTGCATCAGCATATGACCGACGATGACTTGAGTATCTTCCGCGATCTGCATGTCGTTGATTTCGAAATGGATCGGAACGTCCGCCAGGCTCTTGGCCTTGCCCCCGGAGTAGCCGAGAAAGGCATAGCTCGTCATGCCGAGATGCCGGGCCTCCTCGAGCGCCTTGACGATGTTCGGCGAATTGCCGGAACCCGAGAATACAATCAGCACATCGCTCTTGCGCGCCAGCACCGAAAGCTGAAGCGAAAAGACCGTGTCGTAGCCCTCGTCGTTGGCCAAACAGGTGACGACCGACGGGTTGGCGACAAGAGAGTGCGCCCGCAGTCCCGACCCTTGTCTTTTTGACAGGGCGTAGATGAAATCATTCGCCAGATGCGTGGCGTTGCCGGCGCTGCCGCCGTTGCCAGCGAAGAACACCTGACGGCCCGAACGCCAACAATCACGCAGCTCCTCCGCCAGGCGCTCGACTGGCGCCCAATCGAAGGAGTTCAGAACGGATGCAAGCCGGTCGCTGTAGGCGGCGAAGTGCTGCTTCGGCGGAATAACGTCACTCATTGCGCCGCGGCCTTCTCCATCCACTTCAGATTGTACCAGCGATCTTCGTTGGTCAGCTTGCCCTGCGAGTACATGCCAATCAGCTCCTTGATGGCGTCCTCGACAGTCTTCGTCGGCTTGAAGCCGGTCGCCAGGAGCTTATCCGAGTTAACGCGATAACTGCGCGGGTCGTTCGATTCGGAGACGATAATTTCGGCCGGCACGTATTTCTGGACCATCTTGGCAATGTCCAGAATCGAGATGTTCTCGAAACCAGCGTTGTAGACGCCCGTGTGCTCGGGATGATCGAGAAGGAACAGGTAGAGATCGGTGATGTCGTCGATGTGGATGTTCGGGCGGGTCTGATCGCCGCCGAATACGGTGATCCGGCCGTTCAGCAGCGCCTGCATGGTGAGCATGTTGACCGACACATCTAGGCGCTGCCGCGGCGAATAACCGCACACGGTCGCCGGGCGCACGATCTGCACCACCATGTCGTCCGAGTAGGACAGTAGGATGCGCTCGCCGCACATCTTGGTCTTATTGTACTCCGAGATAGGAACAAGCTCGAGATCTTCGGTAACTTGCTGTTCCTCCTTCACACCATAAACGCTGCCAGAAGAAGCATAGATAAACCGCTTGATGCCATGACGTTTGGCTTTGTCAGCAAGCTCCATGGTCGCAAGGCAAGAAACTTCCCAGGTCAGTTTGGGATTCAGATCCCCGCACGGATCGTTGGCGATGCTTGACAGATGAATAATGGCGTCGATGCCGGTCAGATCGATCAGATCCTTATCTCGGACATCCGCGCTGACGATGGTCAGGTCGGGGTGCGGCTCGAGAAAATTCCCAAACCACATGATATCGACGCCGACCACCTGGTGTCCGGCCTTGAGAAGCTTGGGGACCAGGACGCTACCCTTATAGCCGCAAGCTCCGGTAACGAGGACCTTCATTAGACCCACCCCATCGAGTATTTCGTGAAAGCGGCATGGAACTCCGCAGCCGGGGCGATCCGGCGTTTCGGATCATCTTGCTGTGAATTCAATAAGCTCGCCCAGCTTCGAAGGGCTATTTCTTATACTCAGAGTTCGCCCGGCGCAAGCTTTCAGGCGTTCCGATATCTCTATGATATCTATTTGTTTCAACAGCAATTATACGGCCAACCAGCTCGGGCATGACCTCCGTTGAAAGGTCAATTTCCCGCTTCGAATGCGCCGCCACGATATCGATAACGGACGGCTCGAGAATGTAGACGGCGGCGTTGGCAAGGTTGCCCGGCGGGTCAGCCACTTTCTCGTGAAACGCCATCACCACCCCGCGGGAATCCAGTTCCAGGATACCACAGGAACGGGGATCGTCGGTCCTGAAGGCTAGCATCGTCATCAGACAGCCGGCGGGTCGGTTGGCATGAGCGGTTCTCAATTCCGCGACATCGAAATCGGTCAGATTATCGGCATGGCCGACGAGGAATGGCTCCGATCCAAACCAATCTCGGTTGGCCAAAATTGTCCCACCCGTCCCGAGCAGGCTTGCTTCGAACACCAAATCGATTTTTGAACGCCACGCCGATGCAGCCACGTGAGTCTCGACCTTTTCGGCGAGATAATGCGTATTGATTAGGATGGGCTCGATGCCATTACTTAAAAGATTTTCCAGCCAATAGTCGAGCAAAGGGCGCCCGTGAATCGGCACCAGACATTTGGGGATCGTATCGGTTATCGGCCGCAGACGCGTGCCCATGCCAGCGGCAAGCAACAACGCGCGCATGCCGACGCCTTAAAGCTCAAACGCGTCATCTGACGCGTGATCGATGCCGTCGATCTCGGCAATCAGCTCGCGAACGTTCAGTGGCGAATTACCGACGCGGGACACCTGAACCGCCGCCGCGACCGCGCCAATATAAGCCGCCTCCCATATTTCCCGGCCGGCGCAAAGCGCCATAGAGGTAGAGGTAAACAAACTATCGCCCGCGCCCGCGACGTCCTTCGGTGACGTGTTGATCGCGTGTAGCCGGTCCGATTGGAATGTGTTCTCCTTCGGCCCGCGGATCAGCATGCCCTCTGCCCCCAAGGAGATGATAAGGTTTCGCGCCTTCGCGACGCATTGCAGTCGCTCGCCGATATAGGCAAGGCCGGTGTCGAAGTCTTGCAAAGCCAGACGCGCTTCGCGCTCGGTCGGGGTAATAAGACTCATGTCCTGAAAGCGCGACACGTCCGCCATCTGAGACGATGCCTGACTGTCGGCGGCCATCATTACGCCTTTCTTCCTGGCACGTGCGCTCATTTCATCGACCAGCGCCTGCGGCAGGCAGCCGTAATTGAAACAGGAGAAAAGCACGAGATCAGCGGCGTCCAGCACCTCGTCGAACTTGCTCAGCATCTTGCTTTGAATGCCGGGCTCGATCGGATTCTGGCGCAAATGATTGACGCGGAGCAGCGTCTTGTTCAGCGCACGAAAGCGCTGCTTGCGTGTCGTCGGACGCGCCATGTCGACAAACGCATTGAATTTTACCCCAAGTCGTTCGAGATCGCTGGTCACGAACTTCGCCGTCCCGTCGTTGCCAACGACGGTACAAAAATCAACGTCCGCGCCAAGACCTCGTGCGTGGGCGGCAACGATGCCGGCTCCGCCGATGAACGTCCTGGTTTCGATTGGCGCCACGACGATCGTCGGATCTTCCTGCGACATCCCAAGAGGGTCGCAGGTGATGTAGTCGTCTACAATCACGTCGCCTATCACAAAAATCTTCATTCCGGAGAATTGGCGAAGGGTCGACGTGACCGCAGCATGGGTCACACCATGCCGCCGCATGTATTCCGGCGACTTCCTGATGTTATGAATGTTTGTGGTCTTGAATTCCTGCTGCAGCAGACCGATCGAGGCGAACCGCATCTCGCCGGAGCTAAAGATCAACTTGCCACCATAGCTGTCGACGGCGGCCTGCTCCCGGTTGACGCGCTTCTCGAACTCGCTACCCTTGACGACAATGTCAGGCTGGAGCGCCAGCACGAATTCGTCAGGCAGCCCGTCGAGGGCTACGACCTGATCCACAACCGACAGCGCCTCCAGGCCTTCGAGCCGATCTGCCAGTTTCACGCTGGTTCCAGGCGCTCGGTCGGCATTAACTCCCACTACAAGAAAGTCTGAGAGATCTTTTGCAAATTTAAACAGCCGGAGGTGCCCCGGATGAATGACGTTAAAGTTCCCTGATACGAACGCGATACGGCGTCCGGTACCGGCGGCCAAGCGGATCGCCTTCGCCACCTCAGAATATTTGTCTGAAGCAGTAGTCGATAGAGTTCCCGTACCCACCTTTATCAAGCCCCTGTGCTTCAGTCAGCGCAATACAATTAACATCATGCACACTAGGAAAATTAGTACCTGAAGTAGATTTATAAATAAAGGGTCACTTACAGCGGTATTCCAAATCCGTCAGCTACCCACGCGACGGGCGGAAAATTTCTTAAGAAGATTAATTTCAGACGCGCTCCTAAAAAGCGCCTAATTTGCGTCCTGCTTTTCATTCATCTGTCGCAGAACATCGTCGACCTTGCCAAAATGGCACATCTTACCGTTAGCAAGATACATAGCAACATTACAGGTCTGACGGAGCAAGTCAGTGTCATGCGAAGCCAATACAAGTATTCCTGACTGTTCCGTTAGCTGACGAAGACGAGCATTGGCCTTCTGGCGAAACTCGGCATCGCCCACGGTCAGCCACTCATCCATAAGGATAATGTCGCCTTGCACACTTGTCGCGATTGCAAACATTAGTCGAAGACTCATGCCCGCAGAATATGTCCTGATCGGCATATCAAGGTATTCGCCAAGACCACTGAATTCCGCGATCTCATCGATCCGCTTCGAAATCTGCTCCTTTGTCAGCCCCATGATTAGGCCACGGATGTATATGTTTTCGTACCCGGTGCCTTCATCATCGAAGCCTAAACCGATATCGAACATGGGCACGATTACCCCGTCAGCGCGAATACGACCCGCCGAAGGATCGTAAACGCCAGCCAGCGCTCGAATTAGCGTAGTCTTGCCCGAGCCATTGGGGCCGATCAGTCCCAAGCGATCTCCAGGCTTGAGCGTAAAACTGACATCACTGAGAGCAAGAACTGCCCCATGCGAGTCATCGCTCACGACGCGCCCGCCGATCCGAGACAATTTCTTCGTTAACTCGCTCCGCAATGATTGCGGACGTGACAGACTAATGGGAAAAGCGACGCTGAGATTTTCAACAACGACTTGTTTCATTACCGATGACCTAAACCCAGAACACGACGCGCTTTTTATATCGGGAATAGATGGCAAGCGCCACGGAAGCACAGAGTAACGCTGTCAAAGCCGAAATTCCAAATGACATTAGCGGAACCGTTTTCCCCAAGATCGGATCGCGGGTGATCACCAGCAGATGAGCGATCGGGTTGAAAAGCAGCACCTCATGCCCGCCTCGCAACTGAGACGGCTGCCAGATGATCGGAGAAATGAAGAACAGCACTTGGACAAGCGCCGTAACGATTGGGGGCACGTCACGATACCGGACGCAAACGATGCTGACCGCCAACGAAATCGAGCTGACGCAAACATAGAGGAAGAAGAATCCGATCAGCGCGGTCAGTGCGTAGAAACCAACGTGCCAAGGATACACGAGCCACACGATTGGAATTACGGCGCTGTTATGCAGAAAAATGATGAAGTTCCGCTGAACCATGCGCATGATGTAGATCACCAACGGCATGTTGGTGGCCCTGATCAGGCCGCCAGACTGAATGAGGGTCGTACAAGATTCGATGATGGCCGACGACACGAAGCCCCAAATAGTCATTCCGGTGATGAAGAATGGGAGATATTCCTGCATATTCGAGCCGAGAAATCGACCCGAAACAGTCCCGATGATGAAAGCGAAGATGCCGTTCGACGCTGTGATCCACCACGGTCCGAGATAAGTACGCCGATACTTCGAGCGTATGTCCACCGCCGCCAGCGATCGCCACGTATGGAAACGGGAAAATACCGGGGTAAGGTCATCCAGGGCCCGTCCAACAACACTTTCAGGCATTAAGTTCCTCTTTTACTCGCCCCCGCAAGTCGTGATCCCCCACCCCGGCAGATTCCAGCATGGCGGCGCAGCGGTTGCGAACAGCAACACCGCCGGAATGACGTTTTAGAGCCCGACGTTCCTAGCCTCGCGCCGAATCACTTCAAGAATTTGGCAGCGTGCTTCTTCAGGAAATACAGGCTTGGCGTCGCATTGCCATAAAAATGTGAAAAAGCCAAGCTAGCTGTCCACTTCGACAAAAGCTCGTCCGCCCCGCCCAATTTCTCACTATAGGCGCGCTCGTCGCCGCGGGCCAGCGCGTCGACCTGCTTGACAATTTCAAGGACCTCATCCGCCGTATTGTCCTGGAGTACCGCACCGTTGGCGGCAAGCACTTCGGAGCTAAACACTCGCCAGCGCCAAGGTGTCGATGTCAGTTCCCGCTGCGTCACTTCATCTCCGGCCGGCAGCCGCACCGTCTTGAGCACAAACCGCACCTGGTCGCCCCAAAGCTGGGCGTCCGTCGTTATGCAATTGACCAAAGCCGACGGGATGCCAAAGCTCACCGCAACGTTCGTCAATCCCGACGTCGTACCGATGAAGAATTTGCAATTACGCAACAAGTGAAGATCGAATAGCTCCGACCGCTCGTCGCTGCGGGCGTAGTCGATCAATCGATCCATTTTGGGAAGCTCGGGCGATCGCGGCCCACCCAGCTTGATAACCCATCCGCCCTGGGAGGTTATGTATTTGATCGCTTCAAGATACGTTTGAACGTCCGAGTTTCGGTGGGTCTGCCCGGCTCCACGTCTCTCGCCATAATGAGACGCATCACGCAGATGCAAGCATACGTACCAATCGCCGAGTGACATTCCCCAGCCGCTCCTCGCGCGCTCCACGATTTGACGAACCATTGATGTCGACGCGACAAGTTTATCGAAGGCATCGCGCATTGGATGACCTCGGCCATCCGCTTCCCATTCATTCATGAGGAGAGCGCCGGCCTCCTGCCACAAACTCACTTCGCTTGAAGGGGCCTGGAAGGCCTTGAAGTTGAGGCCATACATGCGCTGCAAAGAAGCCAGTTCCCCCCAAATCGCCGCATCGACGTTGACGCCGGCGACAAGAACGGGAGCTTTCTGATCGAACAACGACAGCAGAAGGTGGTTCGCAACACTTTGTGGCCGGGCTAGGATAACAGGCCGTCCACGCCACCAGCCCAAATCCTGCATTCTTAAAAGGATATCGATCATTCCCTCGTGGCCGATTTGAGTCGTCCACTCAACGGGCAATATGCGCAAGTCTTTTAATTCGATGCCCAATTCCGCCAAAAAGGCTACGCATTCGTCCGACACGATGGCGTTTGCTTTGCCGGCTGAAGTCCCATTCTTCACGGATGAAGCGACGACGCCCGTGCTCGTGGTCAAAGCCATTTGACGCTCGAACTGCTTTCTTAAGGTGCCCTGACAACGCAGAGCGCTCGCATAAAGGCGGCAACTCAACTCGCCTCGGCCAATATGTTCCGTGCGTTGTCCCAAATAATTATAAGCATCAAATAACAGGCCCCTTGCCCCCGCTAGGAAATCGATTGCGGTGGGGATATACGCCCAAGGCTCGCGAGCTGACAGATTTTGGTGTGGCCGCCACAGCTCTGGCACCAACTGCGCGGCGCCTCGAAGAAGCTCAGCAGCTCGGGATTCCTCTTTCCCAGCCAACAACAGAAAATGAGCGAGGGTCTGCATCATGAATGGATCGCTAAGCTGGGTTTTCGGCCACAACTTGGCACATGCCGCGGCATCTTCCACGCGTCCTAATTCGAAATAAGACCTACCGAGAAGCCATAGAAAATGGACGTCCTTCAGTTGAAGGTCGTATCGCTCGATGAGCGCGATGGAAGATTCGTATTGCTTCAAATCGAAGAGCAGGTGCGCCGCCGCACGCGGCGCCGAATTGCGAAACGGCGTCTTTTTCCACAGCGAGCGTTGCGCCGTCTGGGGATGAAATTGCGAATAGTACCTTGCAACTTGCGTCGAAAGTGCCGGGTGAAAACGGTAAAGCTGCAGAAGAGCTCGATACATCAATCGGGTGGGAACGACCGCAAAGCAAAACGGTCCCAGAAATCGCCACAGACGGCGGTTGAGAACATACCGTCTCCACATTGTTGGTCGCTCCGATCAGGAAATCCTGCGTGATTAAAAATTCAAAGTCCGGCTACCCACTGCGCCACCCTACGGCTTAGAAACCACATTGACTTCGGGAAGAGGCACAAGAAACTTCCCGCCCTGATCCAGATAGCTCTGGTTACGCTTGATAATCGGTTCGAAGTAAATCCAAGCCAGGATGACGACGAGAGCCGGTTTCATATTCTTCAACACATCCGAAGGCAGTACCGGGATATGGGCGCCGGGGCTGTACATACCCTGCTTGATAGGGTTGTCGTCGACAATGAACTTTATGCGCTTCTCAAGCTCGAAGTGATAGAGGAGCGTCGTAGTCGTCGTCGAAGCCCCATAACCGGCAACCACACCGCCCGCCGCGATGACTTCATCGACAATCCGCAAGGTTTCTACCTTGCGCGCTTCGATCGCATCGAAAAAGTCGCGATAAACCTTGGGGCTGCGATATTGCCGCTTCTCCTCACCTTCGTACAGCGCGAGTAGCGTTTCGGACTTCGTACGCTTTCCTGTCGAAAGCGTTTGCGCAAATCCGCGGATGGATCCGCCTTTCGACCTCTGCTTCTCGACGTCGAATAACGTCATATCGAAACGGTTGAAGAACTTCTCGAGCGGCAGAAGCGCATGGTGCGAAACGTGCTCGTGATAGATCGTGTCGAACACCATGTTGTCGATCATGTCAAAGATGTAGGACACCTCGAAAACAAACACGCCGTCGTCGGCAAGCACCTTCCTGATGCCGGCGACGATGTCGGCCATGTCGTCGATATGGGCGAAAACGTTGTTCGCGCAGAACACAGTGGCGCGGCCATGTTCGGCGACAACCCTTTCGGCAATCGCCGTACTGAAGAACTCCGGAATGGTCGGGATGCCTTCCGCCGTCGCGGTCTCGGCGATGGCGCGCGCCGGATCGATGCCGACCACACGCATGCCATGGCTCTTGAAGGCCTTGAGCAGCGAGCCATCATTGCTGCCAATTTCGACGACCAGAGACCCCTTCGGTGCCTGCACATTCTCGACGACGTTCGCCGCATATTTACGGAAGTGCTCGACCAGCCCGAGCGACACCGACGTCCGGTACGTATATTCGCGGAACAGAATGTCCGGATTCACGGTGTCGATGTTCTGCAAATGACCGCAATCGAGGCACAAATATGTCTCTAGCGAATAGGTCCCCTGCTTTTCGTCAAGCCGCGAGGAAGGCACGAAGGCATCGCCGATGGCGGATGGCAGAATGGGAAGCACGAGTTCAAGCGAGCGCGAGCCACACAGTCGGCATGTATCCCGATGGAAGACTTCCTGCATCGACAATTCCGAATTGGTCCGAATGATTGTTAAGGCGTCGTACTTTGCGGTTGTTTGTAACAGGCTGGCACTTGTTTAAAGCCCTGTGAGGCTTTTCGCTACTTCTTCTTGCCACACGACTGACACGCCACCATCAACGAATATGCACTGCCCGTTGATGAAGCCAGCTTTTTCACTGCAGAGAAAATCGAGCAAATTGGCCGCGTCCACGCTGTCTCCCATCCGCCCAAGCGGAACAAATCGCTTGTAGAGATCCGTCAACTCGGTCTGGGCGGCATAAAACGGGCGGCTCTCATTTTTCACGTAACTCAAGGGCATAACTGCATTGACACGGATGCCCTGCCGCCCAAGCTCCCAAGCGTAGTACCGGGCAAGCTGATTAAGCCCTGCCTTAACCAGATGATACCCCACCGGCTGCGAGCCGCCCACAAAGTCGGCGTATACGGAGCTGACAATGCCAATGGCACGATCGCCTTCGGAAATGAAGCGATTTGTGAAGGCCTCAACCAGGAGTCGCGTCGCGTTGAGCCCCACCTGCAGCTCACCGGCCCAGGGATCGCCGCCGCCCCTATATCGCTGACTGAAGATCAGATATTGAACCGGACCGTTTGCCTCGACGACTTCCGACACGATGTCCCGCGCGTCCGTCAACGACTCCAGATCGGCCGCGACATGCACGGGCTGCGTGCCATCGACGAGATGATTTGGCCGAGACCGGGAGACGAGCGTTACCTTTTGGCCCCTTGCAAGAAACCGGCCTGCGATCTCGCGGCCCAGCCCCTTGGTCCCCCCAATGACGACGGCCTGCCCCCCGCTCATTCACACGCTCTCGATCTCGTCGATCCGTTTCGCCAGCGCGAACCGAAAGGCCGTCGCGGCGTCGCGGTCCGTGTCGTCGGGTGCGAACGACGCAAACACGGTACCCGAAGCATCGAACGGACCGTTGGTGATTTCGTGGATCACCAAAATGTCGGAGCGAATGACAAGCGTATGGAAGAACGGCTCGGACATGCGGTAGTAGAACGCACGCTGCGCATCGCCGGCGCCGAGTTTGACGACTTTGCGGATTTGTCCGTCATCTTCGAAGATGACAATATCAACCGCGCCATACACCAAATGGAAGGCCTCGGACTTAGTCGGGTGTTTGTGCGGCCGGATGTAGGAGTCGTTGCGAAGTGCAATAAACATCTCGTGCAGGCGGTCGTCGCTGTTCGGATGCAGATTGATGCGCACGCGGCCCTTCGGGGCGTTGGCTAGAGTCGACTTCAGAAGCTCGATTTCCTCACCGCCAATCGAGGCAATTGGCCCCTTGGCAACGAAGACTTCAGGCGATTTTTGCTCCAAATTCATAGCGCTTCTAGTAGTCGCTTTTTTCCCTCAATACCAGCGTAAATCGGCAAAATTTCCGTTCCTTTTTTGCTCAAGGGCTTGAGCTTCGCGCGGACTGTAATCTCTGCCCGCGGGCTGATGGCGAGCAGACAGGCTGAGATATCGGAACGGCCGACGATGTCCGCCGAAGGAATAATCGCCGTGGTGGTTCCCGGCACGCGGAGCCCCTGTTTCTGAGGGCTGTCGTCAACAAAAAGCGAGATGTAAGGATGCAACCCGAGGGCACTCAGAAACATGATCGACTGATGGCCCATGCCGATCAGCGCGACCTTTCCTTTAGCCGCCAGCGAAGCCACGCGCGACCGGTAGGCCTCGCGACGGGACGCGAACGACGTGCGATAGCGCTTGAAGACTTCTCTATCTTCCGGCGAAGCCGTGCCGAGCGGCTCGACTTCGCCGCGTCTGAGGATCAAAACCAAGGCGTCCTCGAGTTGGCCTTCGAACCGGTGAAAGCGCTCGACGCGAAGGCCGGCTTGTGCCGCCAACGCCTTCGCCGTTCTCTCGACGAAATACGAGATGTGCTCTTCCCACAGGAAGCAGTAGTCGAGCGCGCGAAGGAACTTTTCGCTATCCGGCACTTCGATGAGCAGCACGCCATTCGGCTCGAGCAACTGCGTCAGCGCCGCAAGACTAGCAACCGGCTCGTGACTGTGCTCGATGAGATAGCGGCACACGACAATATCGGCCAGTGACGACGTTGCCTGCCCAATGAACTCCGGCCGCAGCCGCGCCTGCATGGTCTCAAGGTAAGGATAGCCGACGCCTCCAACGCCCGGCGCAGCATCGCCGATCAGATTCAACCTCTCGACTTCGCAACCGAGGTTCTGTAACCGTGCGAGCAGCGGCTCATCGAAAGGACCGACACCAAGCGCGGTTTTCGGAGTGTTGCGGTCCGAACGCAACATGAGCGTCTGGGCCACCTTGTCGAGATGGCCTTCAGGCTCATTGTACCGGATCCAAGGAAGGCGCGGTACGATGGCATCCACCGGTGCGACCTCGACAGCCTGCACCAGCCCGCAAGATGGACAATCGCTGACCGATAATTTATGTGTCGGGGTCACCGCGTTACGGTCGGTGAACCGATTGCAGAGTGGCAGATCGCCCAGGTCAAGAGTCGGCGCTGTGAGTGGATGGTGGCAAGAAACGCAGGCCTTGACGATGTCCATCGGCAGCCCTTTCTGAGCGATGCCAGTTTTTTGCATCCATCGTCGACAAAAGCCAGCCGCGAATGCGACCGGCGCCATCGAGCGGCGCTCCTGATACACGGCGATCAGCAGGCTCTTTGGGCTCACCGGCCCTATCGGCAAACGGCCCCGGCGCGGTAACAAAGGACAGTCTCCGGACACCATGAACGCCCCGAGAACATCCGGCTATGCGGTAAATCTGTCAGCGGCCTCGCGCCCGACCGTCGCGCTTGTCGTGCCCAACTACAACCACGGCCGCTATTTGGCCGAGTCGCTGGGAAGCATCGCCGCTCAGACGCTTCAGCCCGACGAAGTCCTGATCATCGATGATGCTTCGACCGACGACAGCTGTGAGGTGATCGCTGAGTTCACCAGACTTCGTCCGTCATGGCGGGTCCTCGCTCGACAGGAACGAATGGGCGTCATCCGAGGGCAGAACGAAGCGCTCGAACTTACATCCGCCAGCTGGATCGGCTTTCTCGGCGCCGACGATATTCTGCATCAGGCCTACCTTGAAAAGGCCGTTGCGGCAGCTTCGACGCTTCCCGCGGATGCCAACCTCGTCTGCGCCTGCGTCAAGTTGATCGGCGTCACCGGAACCGACGTGTTGCGACCAGCCATCCTGCCCTCACTCGTCAGCCAATATATTCCGCCTGCAGCATTCCGCGCTTGTCTGGAAACCGGCGATAATTTCTTCGCAGGCACCGCAACCCTCTATCGGCGTCAGGCACTCGCCGATGTCGGTGGCTTCGAAGCCGAATTGGGTTCTGTCGCCGACGGCTTGCTCGGGCGTCAATTTGCCGCACGCGGCGGCTTTTATTTTATCGCTGAGGCGCTGGGTTATTGGCGCCTGCATGACACAAACTACTCCAGCACAAGTGTTACGAACGCCCGAGAACTGGACCGGCTGATCGCGAACACGCGTAAGGCTGTGATGACAGAACAGCCCGGCGTGTTTCCGGCCCATTACGCGGACATGCTTGAACGCCGCCTGCGCTTTGGCGGCGGTCGCCTATTGATCAGTAACAATAACCTTGCGCCAAATGAGCGGGCCCAGCGCGTCGCGGAAATCTGCCGGCTGGCGCCCTGGGAGCGCCGATTGCTCGCATTCGCATTGTCATTCGGCTATTTTGGGGACGCTGCCGCGATCGTCTGGCTCACGGTCCGCTTGCGCCCAATGTCGGTTCCGAAATACATGCGTCAATGGTGGGCCCGCCGCGCCATCGTCGCGACCGAAAGCCCGGGGAAAGCGACTTGACACAATTTGGTCCTCGCGGGCTTGGGAATATCCGTCAGGCACTCGGCGCATCCCGAGGCGCAACCGCGCCGCATGATGCTCGATCGCGCCAGAAGCGCGGCGTTTCTCGCACGCAGGTCAAACGCTCGAGCCGAGCTTCAGCGGGCTCGATCATCGTACCTTACCTGATTGCGCTGATTCTGAAATTCTGGGTAAGACGCCGCAAATCCGTGAGGCGGCTGTTCGCTTATCTGGCAGGACCCACAAATTCAATATTGCGGGCGCCTTCTCGCGGCGGTCGCATCATGGCTATGCTAAGCCGCCGCAGTGCCGGAAACCCGGACAGCCTCCTTACCAGATGTCAGCTGACCCTCGTCAAACTTGCGCTGGGCGCCGCCGTACAGATCAATCTGGGGGCGGGCGACAAGGAAGCGGCTCTAACGGCCGCTCGCCTTTCGAACCTAATCTTCCGCCGCGACATTCGTCACCGCGAGGGAATCGTCTCGCTGCTGTATTTTCAAACGCTTTTGCTCTGCGCCTGGCACAGCCGAATTGCACGCGAATGCCGCACGCGTGAAAGTATCGACAGCTATCTGTTAAATCTCATTTTCGGAACGGCACACCTTTATCTCCTCAATCAATCCCTAGCTTTGCATTTTCTCGGGCGAGCGGTCGAACAATCGGGCAGCCAGAGCAGCTCCGCTCTGCGCATGCTTGGCTGCGCGCATCTGATCGCCGACGATACGGCAAGCGCCGTCGAATGCTTTCGCCGCGCCACTAAAGCCGACCCACAAAGTGTCATGGCTCATCAGAATTACGCTGCCCGCTACGACACCACCACCTACTCGCCGCCGACCTGGGAGCTGGCCGATGCAGGCCGGCTCACCGTCTACGACAACCTCGTTCGGCTCGGCGAAGAGTTCTACCGTCTGGGCTGTATAGAACCGATGCTGCGATTCTATGGGCGAGCACTTGCCTGGCAGGACAAGCTTCACACACTCTATCCGCTGCCTTCCGAGTTGAAGTCCCGCATCGCCGCCGCCACCCCCCATTTCGATGCTGCACTTCCGACACGCCTTCTCGGCTATGAATGGGTGACCCAGATCGGGCACATTGGCTTTCTCGATCATTATCTGCGCGTCGCGCTGCTGTACCGGCCTCGCGCGAATTTTGTGCTTTTGGCCCCTAGCGATAAAGTAGTCAATGCGCCGATGCTGGATTACTGGCGCGACCATTTCTGCATCATCGAGGACCACAAACTCGTCAATGATCTGCTCCCGTACCAGCGCATGATTGGCGATCAGTTCATCGCCGCGCGCGGCATCCAATCCGGCGTCGTGCCGTGGTCAGAGCTTGCCGCGCAGGCACAATGGCAATGGGCCAAGGAACGGCGAGCGCCCTTGATCGTGCTGAGCGACGACGATCGCCGTCACGGCGCGGCGGCACTCCGCCACGTCGGCATCGGCCCCCATGATTGGTACGTCAGCATTCACGTCCGAGAAGGCGGCTATTACGGCGACGGCCAGGGAACGGTCGCGGAGCATCGTTCTGCGAACATCGACGACTACAAGGCAGCCATCGAGGAGATCACTAGCCAAGGCGGCTGGGTTATCCGCCTTGGCGACAGCAGCATGACCAGGCTGCCTCCCATGCCACAAGTCCTCGATTATGCCCACAGCAGGATCAAATCGTCGCGGCTGGACGTATTCCTGTTCGCAACGAGCCGGTTCGTGATCGGCACGACCTCCGGGCCGACAAATGCCGCGCAGGCATTCGGAACCCCGATGTTGATAACCAATGCCGTCTCGAACGATAGCCAGCCTTGGACCCCAAACACCACCTTCATTCTCAAGCGAATTTATGACAAACGGCATAGACGGTATCTCAGACTCGACGAGGTTTACCGTGAGCCCATCCGGGCCGCATTAATCAATAATGAGCTGCTGCGACGCCACAACCTAGAAGCGCATCCCAATACGGCCGAGGAAATTCGAGCGGGGACGAAAGAAATGCTTGACGGCAAACAATCGGCTTTATGTGAAGCAGACGAACTGCGGCACTATCGTAGTGCAATTATCGCAACGCCCTATCTTTTCGGCGCCGCCAAACCGGCAAAGGTTTTTCTCACCAATGTTTGAAGTGCCTTTTCCATTTTTTGAATCTAAATAGCGCTTTGCTGAGACGACAAGCATGGTTAACATTCCGGCAGTAGCAGCCCCCTAAAATTGAGTTTCGCTGCTTCAGGCAAGAACCGCAGATAACTGAATAAGACGAACTCATGGAAAGACCAATTTCGCTCGAGCGAGTACTGAGGCGCTATGCTGATATATGGCACAGGAAGGCCGACGGTTATCGAAACGCCTACGAGACGGCGTGCGCCGAGACTGCGATACACCGTGACGGAAGAGATAGAATTCTAAGATCACTGCGAAACTTTGAGCAAGCCAAGAAAACTGTTCCGGCCGGCCTTCGTGGACGACAGCTTTGCTTTCTTCACATTGGAAAAACTGCCGGCACGTCGGTGCAACATGCACTACTTGAATTGTATCACGAAGCCGCGGTCTTCCACGAATCGCTGCCAAACTTTGATTTGGTCACGCCAGAGGAGCTTGCGATAAACAACCTCGTCTTGGGTCATTTCATGTTTCAACATGTTGCAAAAATGCCAATCCATCGTTTTCTAATGACGTTTCTTCGCGAGCCGATAGAGCGAGTTGTTTCAAATTACTACTTTCTAAGGAGCGGCTCGCCAATATCTACTTATAGCAAAATTGCAATTGAAGCGGCGAATGACCTTTCGTTGCTTCAATTTCTTTCGTGCGACAACCCGGCAGTCAGAATGATCTCTGAGAACTTTCAGGCTAAAGCCCTCGCATATGACATTCGTCCTGAATTTGATAGCAAAATAGACGACCTCCAAGCGACAGCGGAAAGGAACCTTTCAACATTTGATTTTGTGGGTATCGTGGAACGATTTGATGACAGTATCGCAGCGCTTTCGACAATCCTTGAGGCTGAGATCAAAATTAAAAGGCTTAATGTAAACCAGAGACGCGAGCACGCACCAACAATTTCGGCAGAGGAACTTGAGCTCGCTCGAAAGTTGAACGCCATCGACATCGCTGTCTATTCAAAAGCTAGAGGCGCCTTTCAAGAGAAATTTCACGGAATTCTTGGAAACGCTAAGAATGAAGATCGTTATTTTTTCGGGTAACAGCGGGTTAGAAGCAATCAAATAGCGCAAGCTTGACCGAGATGCCCCTCCGCAACAGCGAGCATATTTCACGCGTGGCCCACGCAAGATTAGATCAAGCGCGACGCCTTAGACACTCGACTGTAAGAATGCATGGATAGAGGCAAGACACCGAAGTGATTTATAGCGACAACACAAAAGATCGCGATGAGCCTCAATTTTCAACCGAGCATCGTTATCTATGGGTAATTGGAGTTGGCTTTATCCTAATCGCGACTGTGTTGACTGCGATAAGCCTCATTTATCAATCATCCTTAACGGCAATCTCTCGTGACGATGACGCAGATTGGTATCGCGACTACAGCGGTCGGGGAACCCCAGAGATCAATGATCAGGATTTCTTCTATCAAAAGATCGGGCCATCGATAGACCAAGCTAGATTGGCCGACATTATCATTCTAGGACCTTCATTCACTGCGCATGCATTTGATCCTAGTCTCCTTCACGATTTCGCAATTGATAATCGACTTCGAATATACAACATGTCTTTTATCGGAATTCGAGGGGGGGAGTTCTCTAGGCTGATAGCTGAACGTTGGTCACTTCGGCCGCGCCTCTGGATCATAAATGTTGACGACCAGCTTGTTCACTTCTTTAGTGATTCAACCGAGCTTACGATTGGACCGAGCAGGATTTCAATCCCGACTCTTGGCGAGAGCAGAATAGAAGCGTTTGTTAAGGTCGTCGGTCGCACTCTCCGCTGGCGCGCGAGGGATTGGCTTGAGGGCCCGCTTAGCGTGGGCGATATGTATCGTAGCGCTTCCAGCGGCGATATGAGCTATGATGCCTTCCCTTATCATTTGGCGGAGAACAATAGCCCACTCCACGTATTGAGGGATCAAAACTGTCACACTTCTCTTAAGGTTGTATCTGCTGGCCAGGAGATGCTTAAGTCTTTGGGAGGAAGAGCAGTATTTATACTTGTTCCGCACAGTCAGTATTGCCCTCAACAGGCGCGCGAATTGGCCCAAGCGCTTCACGTACCGCTAATTCTTTCCGATCCGGACGGATATACATCACCCGATGGGGGAGGACATCTAGATAAGCGAAGCGCAAAAATTTTTACAGCAGCCGTGCTCCATCGACTCCAGCACACAGCGTTATTTTCGCAATTGTTCGACACGACTGAAGGCGGAGAGACCAAATGATCTGCGGCTATGGGTCCCTTCTTTCATTCAGTTGAAAACAGAGTCCGAACATCATTTGCTCTGAGACCGAACTTTGGATCGCCGGAGGCTAGATTCTTCCGGCTTTTTCACGATAGCGGGCTGGTGGCGCCAACGTGATGCATCAATGTAATCGGTGGCTTTTGGCCGATGGCGCCGTGTAGGCGCTCTTCGTTGTAGTACTTGCGCCAATATTCCAACTTTCTCTGGGCGTCTGCAAGGCTCAGGAGCCAATGAGTATTCAGACATTCAGCGCGGAAGCGTCCTTTGAATGCTTCGATAAATGCGTTGTCTGTCGGCTTGCCGGGCCTGGGGAAGTCAAGCGTGACCCCGCGTTGGTATGCCCACTGATCCAGATCGCGAGACACGAACTCAGTGCCTTGATCGACAGGGATCGTTGCCGGCAGCCCGATTTGTCGGCCAACCCTTTCCAGCACCTCGACAACATCGGCGCCACGGAGTGTGAAACCCGGCTCCAACGCAGGTGAGGAAAGTGTGAACGTATCGACGATGGTGAGAGCGTGGAGCTTGCGGCCGGTGGCGAGCTGATCGTGGACGAAATCCTTCGCCCAGGTTGCGTTTGATCGCATCGCCGGCCGACGGTCATCGCGTAGCTTGGCCTTGACCCGACGCTTCGGCGTATTGTTGCGTAATTGTGGGCCCAATTCGCGGTAGATGCGCCGCGTCTTGTTTTGGCCGAGGCGGCAACCCTCACACCGAAGCAGAACATGAATCCGCCGGTAGTCGTAGCGCACCCGCATCTGGCAAATCTCTCTGATCCGCTGTTCAAGGTGGGCCTGTCCGGGGCGACGGGACTTGTAGTGATAGGTCGAGGTGTCGACTACGAACGCGCGACACGCCCTGCGGACCGACACGTTCCATTCGCCCCGCATCTCATCAACCAGCTTTCACTTCCGGACAGGTTTCAGAGTTTTCGGCGAATGGCATCCTGCAGCGTCTACTTGTCCAGCGACAGGTTGGCGACGATCTGCTTCAGTTTGCTGTTCTCGTCCTCGGCCTGCTTCAGCCACCGCGTCTCGCTCGGCAGCCGTCCGTCGTATTTTTTCTTTCAAGTAGGTCGCTGATCCCGGCCTAGCGGCAGACATCGGCCACTGGCATGCCGTCGGCGCTTCGCTTGAGAATAAAGGCCTTCTGGGCTTCCGGAAACCGCGATGGCTTCATGGCGCTGCGCCCCTCCCAGCCGGGAAATCGGCGCCGAAGACACTAGCCAAAAACGATCCAGTTTTGCGGGCTCAGATCATGAGCGTCGCTCCAGATCGAACTGGCTGGAACGGTCCAATCACATGACCCACAGAAAAGAACAGGCAAAATTCAGAAATGATCCAACTTAGTAATGAGTTGGGCGTGCATTTTGTACTGGCTCCACAATCGGCAAGAAATAGGCAAGCCAAATGCTCATTATACTAGCCCGCCCGGCACCGATTAAGCCGAGCAAAGCAATAGCGAGGACCGGATCATCATGCCACACGGTCAGTATCAGGCCTGCAATGGTCATTGCCACGAGGTTCGCCGACAAGAGCGCGCCCTGGCGCCCTGCCACTGTCGCGATATCGATCAAGGGGGCTGTTGCGGCAATGCTCGCTTGGAAAAAAGCGACAACGGGTAGGACCGTTAGGGCGAAATGCCAAGCGGGAACCAGTCGCGTTACGTTTAAGGTCAGGCCACCAATGGATATGGAGCCGAAAACCACGAGCGCAATTATCGCGGGCAGGATGAATGTTCTACCTCTCAATCCGTTGCCACCGTGCTTTCTATGATCAGCTACTTCTTTCATAATGATGGGGCCGATTGACGAACTCGTCATCGCGGTAGGCATGTCAAGTATGCGAAAGAGGAGCGCGAGCGTGCCCGATAGCGTGGGGTTCGCAAAAGTCGGCAGCAGTAGTATTGGAGCAATCGCAAATAGAAAGGCGGAACTTGCTGCCGCCATGTTGAGTGTTGGTAGTCTGGAGTTGGCAAGGGCCAACCGTGCAATTCTCCTTGGTTCCATCAATTGCAGGGTGTCCGCAAAGGCGCGCCGCTCGCACCAAGCAACGCCGGCCGCCGCCACTAGCTGGCCGACCAGATCCGACGCTGCGAATGCAATGAAGGGATCGGTTTCTCGTTGTAGTAAGAAGACTAGAGTGAACGGTTGTGCGACCGCATGCGGAATGAGAAATTTAATGACTCTGTTGTAGCCGTTCTGAGTTGCAAATGTGAGCCCGAGGCGCAGCCATGCCCTCGCGAATAGAGAAGCCGGAAATAGGATCAGGGCCAGCTTGGTGGACTCCGACCAGAGTAGGCAGCCAGCCGTGAATGCAATTGTAATGGCACAAGCCGCAGCACAGACTGCCAAATGGACGGCATCTTTGCGTGCGCCTCTATCGGCGGCTGTCAATATCAAAAACTCGTAGCGACCGAACACGCAAATGGAGGCTATGCTCAGCAAAGCAAGATATGCACCAACATTGGCAAAAAGCTGAACTGGACAGAGCCACAGTGCGGTCAAGAGGCCAGCCGCTGAGAGTGCTCGAAGAAGTAGCAACTGCCACGCCACCCAAGAAATTCTCCCGAGCAGACCAGTAAGAGTGGACAGCCCATCGTCTAATGGCTTGTCTACGATCAGGTCAAATTGTGAGGCGTATGCTGCGCGTTTCATATATGCCCATACGTGGCTGATAAAACGCACCAACAGTTCGGCAGAGCTGACAGATAATCGGTTAATAAGCGGTTAACGATTTCGTTGGCGTCTTTGTGACCCACCCAGATTTTTTTGAATTGGATGTTCTGAAACCGAACATGCATCGTCGGCGAGCGGAGTTTCTCGGCTCTTAACCTTCGATCACCGGTCAACCGAAACGGAAATCGCCAACTTAGTCCGTTCAGAAACGCTTGGCAGGTCATTTCCTAGTTCGCACCCCCGCTCCGCCGCCATTCTCCGCGATAAATTCGACTCCAGACGCCTCGAGCGTTCGGCGCAGAGCGTCGACTGTGACTTTTGAAACCGGACGTCGCGTCTTTTCAAAATCGACCACAGTTGAAAGGCCCAAACCGGCTTTCTGAGCGAGCGACGGCTGGGTCATGCCCAGCAGCGCCCTAGCCGCACGGCATTGTCCCGGCGTGATAAGATCAACATTTTTTGTTGACATGAGCTATCAATATAATATGTTGAAGACGATTTTTACGTGCCCGCTTCAATAACTGCAATGGCGTGGGCCGTATTGCCAAATCAAGCGACCCTCCACAGGCGGCACTATTTTGACGCCACTAATTTCGAACGGGCCTCCTATGAACCTCCAATTCGCCTCGATCCACTACCGAGTTATCCGCGACCGGGTCCGGGAACTCGACCCTGCCATCGATGAGCAGACCTTGGCCGACACCGTCGAAGGCCTCACCGACCTCCACGAGATCGTCCAGGCGGTGATCCGCTCGGCCTTGTCTGACGAGGCCCTGGCGCGCGGCTTGAAAAGCCGGATCGCCGAGATGGAAGATCGCCTCGACCGGCTGCAAGACCGGGCCTCCAAAAGGCGCCAGATCGCCAAGGACGTCATGGTCGAGCTCGATCTTAAGAAGATCACGGCACCCGATTTTACGGTCTCGGTTCGCCCCGGAATGCCGGCCCTCATGGTCATCGACGAGACCGCCGTGCCGAAGACCTATTGGGAGCCCGGCCCACCGCGCCTGAAGCGCCAGGACCTGGCGCAGGACCTCAAGAATGGCGAGGAAGTGGCTGGGGCCACCCTGAGCAACCCCGAGCCAATCCTGACGGTGAGGACCAAGTGATGGCGTTCTCGGTCAAGCAGCTCCAGGAGCTCAAGAAGGACGTCGACCCCCGGCACCTGCGCAGCCGGGAGGTCAATGGCCGCGAGCTGACCTATATCGAAGGCTGGCACGCTATGGCGGAGGCCAACCGGATCTTCGGCTATGACGGCTGGAACCGGGAGACAGTCGACTCCAAATGCGTCCTGAGCCGCGAGAACCGCGGCCCAAGCCATGTAACTGTTTACACGGCTAAGGTCCGTATCACGGTGCGGGCAAAGGACCAGGTCATCGTGCGTGAGGGCCATGGCACCGGCGAAGGCCGGGGCTCCAGTCTTGGGGAAGCTCACGATTTTGGGCTCAAGGCGGCCGAGACGGATGCCACCAAACGCGCTCTGGCGACCTTCGGCAAGCCGTTCGGTCTCGGCCTTTACAGCGGCCTGACAACGCCGGCCCGCCAAAAGACGCCCGCCACGATCGGCGCCGAGGGGCCACTGAACCCATCTGCGGCCCTCCCCCCGGACGACACAACGCCCATTCCCCGGCCCTCGCGCTACTACGGCCGCTCCCAGGACGTGGTCACCCGTGATCGCCGGCATGCGAGCCGTCAGCCCAGCGGCATGCCCGCCACTGACACGCCGTTAGCACCGGCGGATGCCGAGCCACCTGAGGCAACTCCGGGCAAGATCGACAAAAACGTCCTGACGATCGGCGCCCCGCGTCGGCACCGCGATAAGGGCCACCTACGATTTGTCGCCTCGCATCCTTGCCTGATCTGCGGCCGCCAGCCTGCCGACGCCCATCACATCCAGTTCGCCCAGCCGCGAGCTCTCGGACTTAAAGTCAGCGATGAATACACCGTGCCGTTGTGCCGCCTTCACCACCGCGAACTGCATCAGGCTGGCAACGAAAAGGCTTGGTGGGAGAGGCGCAACTTGCAGCCACTTGAGACAGCAGAACAGCTCTGGAAGGAAAGCCGAGCGAAAGTTTTCCCGGCCATCGGCGGAGGCTCCTAAAGCCATCCAGCCTTTGCAGCCCCTAACCCGAAAACGGTCTTCAGCCCTATCCGAGCAGGCCTGAGCTTAATAGGCAGCAGTCTTAGCCGCCGACAGTCTCGCACAAAGCCACCCAAGTCATGAGCGACCAAGAAATTTCCTGGCTAACCCTTGCTCTGCGCAGTCGCGAAACATCGAAATGGAAGCTGGATTTGGCATTCCTCCTATCACGCGACGAGGTCCGCGCAACCATCGCTGCGCGAATACGAGACAATGCCGAAGCCCGCTGGATCGCACGTTCGGTTCATGCTTCGGGGCGCACATTTAGAGAGAAAGACATGGAGCACTACGCGCTTCAAAGAGGCTGGCACCCTCAAGGTAAATTCTGGGTACCGATCGAAGAGCCGCTATCTCTACCTTCGCCTAACGGCGTCAAGAATGCCGAGGTCACCTTCAAACTCAAAAGCATCTTGTTTGGGTCAATTGCTATCGAGGTGACAGCAGGCGGCGCGCGCCTAGATCTAGTTCTTGATGATGTCCGCGACTATCCGATCACCTTTGCGCGGTTCGTCCAAGTCTTGACGGCGGGTGGCCTGCCACATGCTGCAATGACCGACGAGACGTGGTGCGACATCGTGATCAACGATGGCCCAGAGCCCGATCAATGCCGGCTCTTGATCGATAATACGTATCCGGGGCGAGAAGCGTGTATCGACACATTTACCGACAGGAAGAGACTGGTTGACGCGTTCCGCAAGCTCGCCTGGGAAATAGGTGACCACCCCTATTTTGCACACCATTTCCTGTACCACGGCTTGCCGATCGACGAGTACACGCGGGTGGCAGAAGCTCATGACAAAGACTGGGCAGCCGGCCTCCAGCAGGGCATCTATCCAGACGATATCGACGTCGAAGATGCGCTCCTTGCCTCTCGAATTGTGGAAGGCCTCACATTACCAGCCGACTGGGACGACGAAACGGCAAGATTTCGTAAGATGATGCGATCACTCGAAATCCCACCGGACTGGCAACTTAGGTTCGGATTACGTGCAATCGTCACAATAGAGGAGGTCGCTTACCTCATTGAACCGCCGAATCGTGCCGCTTAGAATGCACAATTACTCGGAGGTTTGCGCTGCAAGCCGGCGAGTTGGGCATGCGCGCCGGGCCTTAGCGACCGCCCCATTAGGCTTCGCGCGCCGTAGGCCGCCGCCTACTCATTTTGAGCGACCGTGGCACGGTCAATTGGAGAGGTACCAATCGACGCACCGCCAAGCCCTCACTGGCAAGGCCGCTGCCGCGGTCCGATCTTGACCCACATCAGAGCCATCCGGCATTGAAGGCTCGCGTTGAGATGCCCTAATATTATCGTATGGAAGAGCAAAGGCGAGTTTCACGGCAAAAAACAATAAAGGGCGCAACCATCTTTTGTGATGGTGTCGGAAACATCGACTGCGTGGTACGCAACCTGTCTAAGGTCGGCGCATGCCTTGAGATCAGTGGTCCTACACGTCCCCAAAGCCCGTTCTCGCTAATAATTCGTCCCGAAGCAATTCGCCGCACCTGTGAGATTGTGTGGCAAAAAGGCGACCGGATAGGCGTCAAATTTGTGCAGACGGCAACCCATTAATCACCTGCGAGTCAAACACCATGCAGACAAGCCAACCGATCGGACCGCCAGCCGTTTCCGATCCACATAAAATAGCAGAGACGTTCGTCAATGGGCCTATCAGCCTCAATATTGTAAATGGGCTGGCTACGCTCACGCTCACCACAATACGTCCAGATCTCCATCAGGCGATGAGTGGCTCCCAAGTCAGCAATTACGACGCCATCGTATCGGCGCGACTTGTAATGCCACTCAATATGCTGGTCGAGATTAAGCAGCTGTTGGCGCGCTCGTTGCAAGAGCAACATCTTGCGACAGGTTCGGCGCGCACCCAGTGAGGACCGCCGCCGAGTCGAAATCCGGAACGACCTACTCACGACCATCGCGCCAACTCAGAATCCTTAAGCGAGAAGCCAAGATTCGAGCCGCTCCGCAGGGATCCCACAACTGGAAGCGCGCCCGCGCATTGCGTTCTACTTTGGCCAGTCCTCCAATGTTTTTTCTTCGCCCGGCCGGAGAGGCACCGGGCGGAAACGATGTGTCCGCATTTCACCCATCTGACGAAGCAGCGCGGCCAAATCGGTTTCCTGCATTTGCTGGCCGGACAGGATGTACTTGATGGCTTCCAAACTGGGAGGCATTTCCGTTTTCGTGGTGATTTTCTTTCGTTTGCCGCCTTCAATGACGATCTTTTGTTCCGTCCGAACGTAACCATTTGCCAGTTCAAACAAGTGGTCCCTAAGACGCCTCATTCGGGCGGCCTCATTATCTGCACACGCCTGCGCAAATTCCTTGAACTGGTTCTGCCAGACCGCCAAAGTTTCCAGCGATACTTCAAGTGCCGCACAAAGCGCTCCGTCGGTCGCACCGCGGGACCGCAGGGCTCGCGCGAGCTCGGCGCATTTCGGGGAGTAGGTATCGCTCGGATACAGCGAAGCGGTGGCTGCCTGAGGATTGCTCGTAACAGGGACCGTATCAGCCGGCGTCTCAGTTTTAATTTTAGGGCCTGCTTCCGCGCCAGACCGACTCATAGTGCGCTCCTAAAAGGGGATCGCACGTCTTGCGCGATGGGCTACGACGCGAAGTCGCTTATCGAGATTAAAGAACGTTATAGCCGAGCAAAACGGCTTCGATTGTAAACTATTGCAAATTCCACAGGTCATTCACGAGCAATTCACGCGCACATATTGGAGTTTGTTGCCGTGACGACCCCCTCTACAAGGAAGGGTACATTTCAGTGGAATGCCCGCTAGAGGCTACGAAAGGACCGGCACCATACTATGGCAGATCCTAAGACCCTGAAAATCGAGCAGGAATTGTTGACCGCACGGGCCATTGCCGGAGGTCTGTTTGCCGTGCTGACAGATCTAATGATCGCCCACGCGAGAGTGATCGGAACTTGTGCCGACGACGGCATCCTTCACGTCAGGGCGATAGCGGACGAAAGCCTCGCAAAGCTGGAAGCAGAGGTCCTTGAGCCGTCCGGTGACTTCGTCGATGCCGGCTCATCAATCCGCGCGAAGGTGAGCACCATTCTGGACGCCGCCGAGGCGAACGCAAGGCATGCGCTAGCCCTTCCCCCCACGTCCAACACTACGAATTAAGCCGATCAAATCATCGGCTCTGTCGCGCTTGGCTGCGCCGTGTGTGGCGGCCAACAGTCGATCGTGCACAATCAATGCAGTGAGTCATGTTCCCGTTCAAACAAGTGAAATTGATCGGCCGATTTACTTCGGTCGCCAACGGAGCGCTTTACGAGCGTAGCGCTTAGCCGGCGTAACCAGCGTAACCAGCGTAACCAGCGTAACCAGCGCGACCAGCGCGACCAGCGCGACCAGCGTAACCAGCGTAACCAGCGTAACCAGCGTAACCAGCGTAACCAGTTTATTCACAGCCTCTGTGGACAATAGGGAAAAGGCAAGCGCCAGGTCACAATTATTCGACTCAGTGATTTTCAACGTTTCCGAATCCGTTACGCCTTGAGATCCTCGATGATCAAAAGGAGAAAAGATTTGGCTGGCTCGAAGCGACGGTCCCGCAAGAAGACGGCCATCAAGGACAACACCTTCGGCATGCCCACTCTCTTGAGAGGTGAGGATGCCAAGGCTCTCCACAAGCTCTCCGAGCGGATCAACAAAACGGTCAAACCGGCCGATGCCCTCGAAGAAATGTGGGTTGCGGACGTTGTCCACCTGCAGTGGGAACTGCAGCGCCTGCAGGAGAGCAAGGCTCAGCTCATCCACTTGAAGCACGAAGAAGGCATACGGGAGGTGCTGACTGCGCTCATCGGCGGGGTAAAAGCCGCAGGTCTCTTGGCCGGTCGTAAAGTGGGCCTGGACGATGCGCAACAGGATATCGAAAGACTCTTCAATGCTGGCGAGGTGACCACGAAGACGATCGTCGCACAGACGATGGTCCTCTATCTGGATGAGATCGAACGTCTCGAGCGCATGATCTTGTCAGCTGAAGTTCGGCGCAACAACGCGATCCGTGAAGTTCGCTTCCATCGCGACGCTTTGGCGCGCAACCTGCGCCGCGCCTGCGAGGAAGTGGAAGACGGAGAGTTCACGGAGATCCCGGCCTCCCCCGAAGCTCATCCGACGACAGCGGCCGCCCAGAAGCAGATCGAGACGAAAGTCAGCTCCGGTAGTGTGAACGACCAGGGTCGCGAAGAGGATAGTGCCTCTGAGGCCGTCGAAAGCCGCGAGGACGATTAGTGGCCGAGCGATCAGAGACCAACCGGACTAATGCCCAGGCCAGCACGGGCCCAAAGTCCGAATCCGGAAAGGTACGTGCCGCTCGCAATGCGCGGCAGCACGGTCTTTCGGTGCCGGCGGTTCTGGATCCCACCCTTGCGGACGAAATCAAAGAGCTTGCTCGCAAGTTCGCGGGACCCGACGCCAGCCCAGATCGGCATGAACTTGCCATAACGATTGCGGCCGCGCAGGTCGACCTCCTGCGCGTCCGGCAGATCCGCCACCAGATGGTCTCGCTCGTTTTGAACGATCCCGACTATCAGACACCGACCAAGGCGATGTTGCGTCGCCAGTGGCTCGCCCGGCAGACGCCGACGCGCCACTCCGGCGAAATCCAGCCTCGCGACCAGATCGACGGTATCTGCGATCCGACTCGGTTCGTTCGCACCCTCGGCGACCTCTCGTTGCGCCTGCGGACGCTCGATCGATATGAACAACGAGCGTTGTCCCGGCGGAAGCGGGCAGTTCGCGCCTTCGACGCTTGCCGCTAGAACCAAGGAAGCAATCAGGCATTAGACTTACGCGCGCACGAATTTCACTTTGATGCATTTGAGGCTGCGCCGCCATTTGTTCTCCGAATCTCCCGAAGCTGCCTCAGCAGTGTCGCCATATCGGTTTCGGTGCTAGCGGGCATTGCCTTTCCACCTTTGAGCGACCATTTGTCGGGACGACGCGCGGCCAACCAATAAATCGCGGCTTTCACATCGGGCACGACATGCACCCGGTAGGGTGCGTAGATGGTTCGCCCGCGACGGCGGAATACTCTAACGTCAGTTCGATCATAGCCGAGGGCCCTTTGCAGAAGGCTGCGCTCGACGCTTGCATCCGCCGCATCAATGCCAAACCGGCATGCTTCGCGAAACTCGGCGTGCTCTTGTACCCACTTTTCGATGGTCCCCTCGTCCACGCCCAATGCATCGGCCAGATCAAGGTCCGAGCCTCCAAGACGGCAAATGGCTCTAGCCACGCGCGCAAAACTCGCTTCGTATACCGGCGTGGGCGAGCGCCCGCCGTCCGCGGAAGCCCCCGCAGCACGTTCAGACTTAACTTTGGCCTCGGAAGATATTTTTGAAGATTTGGCGCGCATGCTGATCCTGCCCCGGATCGCACGTCTTGCGCGACATGGTTACGACGATGTGTTGATCGAGAATAGCGACGATTTGCGCCGAGCAGAGCCCCCTTGATTGTAAACTGTTGCAAACTCCACAACATAACGCGGCGCATTTACTGGGATATAAATCCTATAGCGCCAACGTGCCACCCCAATTAGCAGAACGAACCCAATTTTTTCAGCGTAAACAGCGACTTGAGAAAACGCGCTGGCTCAAAGCCGATATAGACTACGCTCCGCGCCAATGCGCGGCGGTCGGCTCGCAAATACAAAGGTTGATTTGTCGATTATTTCGGATGTTTGGTAGCGGGGGAGGGACTTGAACCCCCGACCTACGGATTATGATTCCGCCGCTCTAACCAGCTGAGCTACCCCGCCACTACCACGCCGATCGCAACCAGCGTGGGCGCGATATAGGAAAGCCCGGCGAAGCCTGTCAAGCAAGCTTCCCGGAAAACCCTGATCCACCGGCCACTTCAGCGAAAATCGCGTCTATTTCGGCTGGACGTTCGGATCGCCGCCGGGGCTGCCGGGCGGCGGGATCACCGGCATCCGCCCGCCCTCCGGGGCCGGCGCATGGATCTCCGGGTCGACCTGGGTCGGCGGACAGATGATGCCGTCCGATTGCGCCAGTTTCGAACTCAGATTCTCGTCCTTGGGCTTCTGCACCACGACGTCATTGCCCTGCCCCACCGTCGCGTGTGTGCCATTCGGCCCGCAGGCGGTGGCGTCACGCGTTTCCGCTTTGGGCGTCGCCGGAGCCTTGTCCGCCGGTGGCGACTGCGCCGCGGCCGAGCCTGCCGTCAGCATGGCCACCGACGCGAGCATCATCCAGATTGGTCGCATGACGTCCTCCTGTACCGGAGGACAACGGTCGAGCGGGCGGGCCTGTTCCCGGCGGCAAAGCGCCTCAGGCGTTGCGCGTCTCGGTGGTGTCTAGCCTTGCAAACCGGATCAGCGCGAAATGGCCGAGCGGCGCCAGTGGCCTGCGCTCGACAATGCGCACGCCGCCATGGCCTGCCGCCCAGTCGGCCAGCCGCGCAAACGAAAATTCCGGGCGCCAGCCGAGCTTGCGCGCCAGCGGCGCAAAGCACCGTTCGAACAGCCACCGAGCTCCGCTCTCGGCACCGATGTGATTGACCAGGATGATCTCGCCGCCCGGCTTGAGGACGCGCGCGAACTCGTCGAGCGTCGCCTCAGGGTGCGGCACCGCGGTGATCACGAACTGCGCGACCACGGCGTCGAACGAGCGATCGGGCAGCGCCATCGCCGCGGCATCCATCACCGCCAGGCCTTCGACGTTGTCGAGGCTCTGGTCAGCGACGCGTTGATGCGCCTTGCGCAGCATCGGCTCGGAGAGATCGATGCCGAGAATACGGATGTTGCGCGGATAGTCCGGCAAGGACAAACCGGTGCCAACGCCAACTTCGAGAAGATGACCGCCTTGCGGTCCGCACGCCGCCGCCGCTGCATGGACCGCGGCGCTGCGCCCGGGCGCGAACACCTTGCCGAAAACGAAATCGTAGACCGGCGCCCACAACGCATAGGCGCGCGCGACGCCGACTTTGTTGATATCGCCCCCCATGGCCTTCTTCTAAATCGTTTTCTTCTTTTGGATTCGTGGGGTCAGGCGACAGATGCCCGCGCCTTGTTCGCCACTTGCGGCACATCCACCATGCCGACCGCGCTCTTGATGAAGCCGCCGCCGAGCACACGCGCCTGCCCTTCCGCCGTATCGTAGAATACGCAAGCCTGCCCCGGCGAAACGCCGTGCTCGCCGTCGACCAGATCGATTTCGTAATTAAGCGCCCCGCGGCGCAGCCAGGCCGCCTGCGGCGGCCGCGACGAGCGCACCTTCACGTACACCTCGAGGCGGCCATCGCCGAGCACATCGTCAATGTCGTTGTCGCCGAGCCAGTTGACGTCGCGCAGCAGGATGCTGCGCGTCTTGAGCGCCTCGCGCGGGCCGACGATGACGCGGCGGTGTTCGGCGTCGAGCCGCACCACGTAAAGCGGCGAACCGGCCGCAACGCCGAGGCCGCGCCGCTGGCCCACCGTGAAATGAATGATGCCGGCATGCTTGCCGAGCACGTTGCCGTCGATATCGACGATATCGCCTTCTTCGGCCGCGCCCGGCTTCAGGCGTTCGATCATATCGGCATAGCGGCCGTTCGGTACGAAGCAGATATCCTGGCTGTCGTGCTTGTCGGCGATCGCCAGACCGTACTGACGCGCGAGCTCGCGCGTTTCGGCCTTGGTGCGCTCACCAAGCGGGAAGCGCAGGATTTCGAGTTGCTCCTGCGTGGTGCCGAACAGGAAGTAGCTCTGGTCGCGCTCTTCCTCGCGCGCGCGGTAGAGACCGCGACGGCCCGACGGCAGCACGCGCGACGCCACGTAATGTCCGGTCGCCAGCACGTCGGCGCCGAGATCGCGCGCGGTGTGCAGCAGATCGTGAAACTTGATCGACATGTTGCAGGCGACGCAAGGCACCGGCGTCTCGCCGGCGATGTAGCTTTCGGCGAAGCGGTCGATCACTGCTTCCTTGAAGCGGCTCTCATAGTCGAGCACGTAATGCGGAATGCCGATCCGCTCGGCTACCGCCCGCGCGTCGTAGATGTCCTGGCCGGCGCAGCAGGCGCCCTTGCGATGGACCGCAGCGCCGTGGTCGTAAAGCTGCAGGGTGACGCCAACCACGTCATAGCCCTCGGCCTTCATCAGGGCGGCCGTCACCGAACTGTCGACGCCGCCGGACATGGCGACGACGACACGGGTATCCTGCGGGCGCTTGGCGAGATCGAGCGTATTGGGCATGGCTTTCTCTTACACCATATGGCGGACCGCGGTGGCGAATGAAAGCACCCCGGTCATAACGGCAAATTCTGCCGCCCGGCCAGTTTGACCTGCTCTCAAGCGGCCACCGGCCGCGGCGCGGCCGGATCAACCCTCTGAATTATAAAAGGTTTCCGTCGCCGGTCGGCTGGCCTGCGGCTTGCAACCGGATGACAGGGAAATCCGGAGGTTCGCCAGTGTCTTACGTCGCGTCCGATTCTACCGCGTCCAACGCCGTGTTCCAGCAGGCGAGCCGGCAGGGCTTTGCCTCCGACCGCGCGTCGTCACGCTCCAGCGGAACCTTCGACGACCTTCTGAATGCGATCCCCGACGCGCCGCCGGAACCGCCGGCCCCGAGCCGCGCCGATGCCCCTGCCCCGGACCGTAACCCGGCGCCGGAATCTCGCGCCGCCTCGCGCAACGATCGTCAGGACCCGCCGGCGCGCGCCGATCGGCCCGATCGCACCGACAACCGCACCCAATCGGACGACCAGCCGGCGAAATCGGCGAGCGATGCCTCGGCCCAGGCTCCGGCCAAGAGCGACAAGACCGCCACCGACGCGGCCGGCGACAAGAAGGCCGCCAAGGACGATGGCGCCGACAAGCCGGCCGGCGACGCCCAGGCCTCGGCTGCGGCTCAGCAAGCCGTCACCGCCGCCGCTCAACAGGTCGCGACCCCGGCGTCCGCCATCGTGCCGCAGGCCGTCGTGATAGATCCGGCCGCTACCGCAGCGACGGCCACGGCTTCGGCCACTGCCGGCGATGCCGCGACCGGTGGCAAGGCCGCCACCGCCGCTCTGGTCGCCGCAGCCACGGCGACCCCGGGCAAGACAGCCGAACAGCCGGCCGCGGCGACCGCCGCTGCTACCGAACTTACGCCCGACGATGCCGATGCGCTGAGCGCGCTCGCAGCCAAGGCCCAGCAGGGTCTCAAGGAGGCGCAAGGCGCCAAAACCGACAAGTCCGGCAAGAAAGCAACGGGCGACAAGCCGGCCGAGGCCGGCAAGACGACCGACACTCCCCTCGCGACGCTGGATCCAAATGCGCCACAGCAGGCCTCCGGCGACGGCAAGGATGCCTCGGCGGCCAAGCCCGCGCAGGGCGATGCTATCGGGAAGCTCGCCGGCGACAGCCATCAGAGCGGAGAGAAGAAGCCGGCCGCTGACGCCGCCGCGCTGACACCAGCGGCCGCGGCGAAGACGCCGGATATCGCTCTGCCCCAGACGCTGGCGCCGGCCGCCCACACCGCTCAAGCTGCGGCCGCCGCCGCGCCCACCGGCGCGGCCAGGTCGTCGGCCGACGACGCGCCCGTTTCGATCGGTAATGTCGCGGTCGAGGTCACCAGCAAGATCGCGTCAGGCAAGAACCAGTTCGACATCCGTCTCGATCCGCCCGATCTCGGCAAGATCCACGTCAAGGTCAACGTTGATCGCGACGGCAACGTCATCACCCACATGGTCGCCGACCGCAGCGATACGCTCGACCTGCTGCGCCGCGACACCTCCGACCTGCAGCGCGCGCTTCAGGACGCCGGTTTGAAGACGTCCGATAACAGCCTGCAATTCTCGCTGCGCGACCAGACTGCCAACCAGCAGCAGGGGCAGCAGCAGCAGAACGGCCAGGCCAGCCGCCTGGTCGCCGACGACGATCAATCGACGACCAACACTGCGACCATCATTGCCCGCGATTACGGCGCCTACGGTTCACGGACCGGCGGCCTCGACATCCGGGTCTGATCATCTCCAAGAGGACCGCGCCATGAGCGTCATCCCTACAGGTACAAGCACGACCGGAAGCTCGTCGTCCTCGTCGAGCAGCTCGTCGACCGCGACCAACGATCAGATGATCGCCAGCAACTTCACGACCTTCCTGCAGTTGCTGACGACCCAGTTGCAGAACCAGAACCCGCTCGAGCCGCTCGATACCAACCAGTTCACCCAGCAACTGGTGCAGTTCGCGCAGGTCGAACAGCAGATGAAATCGAACGATCAGCTGGCGAGCCTGCTGGCGCTGGAAAAAGGCGCGCAGCAGACCACCGCGCTCGCTTATGTCGGACAGACCGTCGTCGTGGACGGCTCCACTACCGCGCTCACCTCCACCGGGGCGACCTGGAGCTTCAACGCCACGAAGGTCGCGACAGCGTCGGTCACGATCAAGGATTCGACGGGCCAGACCGCCTACACCGGCACCTTCCCGGTCAATCCGGGGGCGCAGAAGTTCACCTGGGACGGCCACGGCACCGACGGCAAGACCTGGCCGGCGGGCAACTACACCATGTCCATCACCGCGACCGATGCCAACGCCCAGTCGGTCGGCATCTCGACCGAAGTCCAGGCCGTCGTCGACTCCGTGGACCTGACGCAGGATCCGCCGACACTGTCGCTGAATGGCGCCGACTACACGATGGACAAGATCAAGCGCATCGTGCGCCCCACGGCCGCGTCTGCGGCGTAATAACGAGACGGCCGCCGGACCGGCGGCTGTCTCTCGCCCCACGGGGCGGTTGGCCTTGCGCTTCCGCGGCGGATCGATCCGCAGTTCTTAATAAACAAACACGTTTTCAACTGCGGCCGCGCCGTCGGCGCACATCGAGCCCACTTCCACGACGGCTGCAAAGTACTAAATTCGCCCTATATCTATGGATAGCTTGGGCTCGGCGGTGCGATTATCCCGTCGCCAATCCGTAACCAAAAGGTTAGCGCGATCAGGCCAATGATTTCCTTATCGCCCGTTCTGGCTTAGGCAAATTTTAAGCCGGGCTGTGTAGCTTTTGACGCTGTGAGTAACAGTTAGTCCCGAGTCTTTGTGAGTACACCAATGACCGAACCCCACCGCCCGAGGGTCAAATACGTCATCGGGCCCGATGGCAGTCCGCTCACCATTGCGGATTTGCCGCCGCCGACGACGAAACGCTGGGTCATCCGCCGCAAGGCCGAGGTGGTCGCTGCGGTGCGTGGCGGTCTCTTGTCTCTCGAAGAGGCCTGCGCCCGTTACACGCTGACCGTCGAGGAGTTCCTGTCCTGGCAGTACTCCATCGACCAACACGGCCTGGCCGGTCTGCGGACCACGCGCATCCAGCAATATCGCCAATAACGAGCGCGACCTGAATTTCGTAAAACGCCGGCCCTGGAGGCCGGCGTTTTCCATTTCGCCCGGGTCCCTGTGCTGTCAGGTAGCGAGACGGCGCGGCCGGGCATGACCTTTTCCGGTTGCGCGGGCATTCCACAACGGCCCCTGCGGGAACTCGTTAACCGGGCGCTAACCATCTACTGGGCAAAACTTGCCGGGTCAGGCGTTCGATCGCGCCGCCCCGCTCGTTAGGGATGCCCCGTGCAAGGTCTGCTCGATTTTCTTAAGTCGCTTGGCGCCGCCCGTCTCGCCGCGATGGGCGCCGTCACGTTCGCCATGATCGGCTTTTTCGCCTTTCTGATGATGCAGATGACGGCGCCGGTCATGGTGCCGCTGTTCACCGACCTCTCGGTCGAAGACTCCAGCGCCATCCTCAAGGATCTCGAACGTCAGGCCATCGACTACAAGATCAAGAACGACGGCGCGATCATCATGGTGCCGAAGGACAAGGTGGCGCGGCTGCGCATGAAGCTGGCCGAAAGCGGCCTGCCCAAGGGCGGCGGCGTCGGCTACGAGATCTTCGACAAGTCGGATGCCCTCGGCGCCACCTCGTTCATCCAGAACATCAATCATCTGCGCGCGCTGGAAGGCGAACTCGCCCGCACCATCCGCTCCATCGATCGGGTGCAGGCGGCCCGCGTGCACCTGGTGCTGCCGGAGCGCCCCCTGTTCTCCCGCGACAAGGTCGAGGCCACGGCCTCGATCGTGCTGAAGGTGCGCGGCCAGCTCGAACAGACGCAGGTCCGGGCCATTCGTCACCTGGTGGCAAGCGCCGTCAACGGCCTGAAGCCGGAGCGCGTCTCGGTCGTCGATGAGACCGGTCGTCTGCTGGCCGACGGCGCGACGCCGGACAATCCCATCGGCGGCGTCGGCGCCGACGAGCGCAAGGTCGCCTTCGAGAACCGGATGCGCAACGAGGTCGAGAACATCGTGACCTCGGTGGTCGGTCCGGGCAAGGCGCGGGTGCAGGTCAGCGCCGACTTCGACCTCAACCGCGTCACCCAGACCCAGGACAAGTTCGATCCGGACAGCCGCGTGCTGCGCTCGAGCCAGACCCGCGAAGAGCAGAACTCGTCCAGTGAAGGCAAGGAAGGCGGCCAGGTCTCGGCCTCCAACGAATTGCCGGGCTCGAACAAGGACGGCACCAATAACGGTCCGAACTCCAAGGACCAGAGCAAGAAGACCGAGGAAATCGTCAATTACGAGATCTCGCGCACCACCAAGACCGAGGTGATCGAAGCCGGACGGCTCAACCGCATCTCCGCCGCAGTGCTGGTCGACGGCCGCTACACCAAGAACGACAAGGGCGAGATGGTGTACGAGCCGCGCTCGAAGGACGAGATCGACCGCATCTCGGCTCTGGTGCGCACCGCCATCGGTTTCGACGCCAAGCGCGGCGACCAGGTCGAGGTCGTCAATCTGCGCTTCGCCGACACCGCGCCGGTCTCGGTC
Source organism: Pseudolabrys sp. Root1462 (assembly GCF_001426945.1). Lineage (GTDB taxonomy): Bacteria > Pseudomonadota > Alphaproteobacteria > Rhizobiales > Xanthobacteraceae > Pseudolabrys. Next base: position 2,994,828 of record NZ_LMFS01000001.1, read on the forward strand.
GGCGGCGACGATGCCGGCTGGATGAAGTACTTCCAGTTCACCAAGGACGACATCATGGGCATCGCCGAGAAGGGCGTCATGGCGCTGCTCGGCCTGATCGTCGTCCTCATGGTCGTGCGTCCGCTGGTGCGCCGGGTGATCGCGCCCGACGCCGCCGAGAAGGCGCGATTGGCCGGTCTTGCCGGCGTCGCCGGCGCCATCGCCGGTCCCAGCGCCGTCGAGATCGGGCCCGACGGCAAGCCCCTCCCCTCGATCACCGACACCAGCGGCGCCAACATCGCCATCGTCAGCGGCGAAGAGCAGGTCGCCATCTCCAACCGCACCTCGGCGATGATCGACGTCGCCAAGGTGCAGGGCCAGGTGCACGCCCAGTCGGTGCAGAAGGTCGGGGAGCTCGCCGAAAAAAACCCTCATGAGGCGGTGGCTATCATCCGCAGCTGGCTGCATGAGGATGCCGCCTGATGGCCGCCGCCGCAAAAAACGATCCGGACGCCATCCGCAACGACATCGGCGACCTGATGGCCGAGCTCGCCAGCCGTCCGAAGGGCGCCAAGCCGCAGCGCAAGCTGTCCGGCCCGGAGCGCGCCGCGGTGCTGATGCTGTCGCTCGGCGAACAATACGGCGGCAAGATCTTTTCGCTGCTCGACGACGATGAATTGCGCGAGATTTCCATCGTCATGTCGTCGCTCGGCACCGTCGAGGCCGAGCAGGTCGAATCCCTGCTGCTCGAATTCGTCGGCCGGCTGTCTGCGTCCGGCGCGCTGCTCGGCAACTACGACGCCACCGAGCGGCTGCTGTCGCAATTCCTGCCCAAGGACCGCATCGCCGGCATCATGGACGAAATTCGCGGGCCCGCCGGCCGCAACATGTGGGAGAAGCTCGCCAACGTTCAGGAAGAGGTGCTGGCGAACTATCTCAAGAACGAATACCCGCAGACCGTCGCGGTGGTGCTGTCGAAGCTGCGGCCGGAGCACGCCGCGCGCGTGCTGGCCATCCTGCCGGAGGAATTGTCGCTCGACTGCGTCAACCGCATGCTGAAGATGGAAGCGGTGCAAAAGGAAGTCATCGAGCGCGTCGAGCAGACCCTGCGCACCGAATTCATGTCCAACATCTCGCAGACCCGGCGCCGCGACGCCCACGAGGTGATGGCCGAGATCTTCAACAACTTCGACCGTCAGACCGAAACCCGCTTCCTGACCGCGCTCGAAGACGACAACCGCGACGCCGCCGAGCGCATCAAGGCGCTGATGTTCACCTTCGACGACCTCATCAAGCTCGATGCCGCGTCGGCGCAGACGCTCATGCGCTCGATCGACAAGGACAAGCTCGCCGTCGCGCTCAAGGGCGCCGGCGAGAACGTCCGCGAATTCTTCTTCGCCAACATGTCCTCGCGCGCCGCCAAGATGCTGGTCGACGACATGCAGGCCATGGGCGCCGTGCGCCTGCGCGACGTCGATGAAGCGCAGACTTTGCTGGTCAATATCGCCAAGGACCTTGCCGCCAAGGGAGAAATCCTGATCGCCAAGAACCGCGGCGGCGACGACGAACTCGTGTACTAAGGCAATCAATATGGCTGCTGCCGCCAAATTCCTGTTCGACGAGGACTTCGCCACCGGCGAAAAGCCGACCATCACCGTCGTCGAGGCGGAACGCCGGCGCGTCGACGCCGAGTCGGTCGCGCACCGCCAGGGCTTCGAGCAGGGCCAGGCGCAGGCCCGGGGCGAGCAGAACGAACGTATCGCCCGCGCGCTCACCACGATGGCCGAGCAGATGAGCCGGCTCGACGCGCAACTCAATGCAATCGAAGCGCGGCTCGAGAGCGAGGCCGTGCAGGTCGCTTTCTCCGTCGCCAGCAAGCTAGCGCCCGAGCTGATCGCACGCGAACCCTTCGCTGAAATCGAAGTGCTTGCCGCCGACTGCTTCCGCCAGCTCGTTGCGACGCCGCAGATCACCGTCTTCATCGGCGCCGACATCTATGACAGCGCCAAGGCGAAACTCGAAGAGATCGCGCACGCGCGCGGACTGGAAGCACGTCTAAATATCCTGTCCGACGCCGCGATGGCGCCGGGCAATTGCCGCATCGAGTGGGCCGAAGGCGGTGTCGTGCGCGACCGCGACGCCACCCTCAGAGCGATCGAAGAAGCGGTGAACCGTTACATCGCGGCGCGCGGCGCCCCGCGCTCGTAAGCAAGGTTTTGGAGACCGACCATGAGTGACAATGACAGCAAAGTACCGCTCCCGGATCTCGAAGGCGGCGCCGTTCCGCCCGAGGTGGTGGATGCCGGACCGCTGGCGCCCGACGAATCGGTGCATCGCGGCGCCGCCGATCTCGAGGCGGTATTCGACGTCCCGGTGCAGGTCTCCGCGGTGCTGGGCCGGACCCGGATGGAGGTCGGCGATTTGTTGAAGCTCGGGCCCGGCGCCGTTCTCGAACTCGATCGTAAGGTTGGCGAAGCGATCGATATTTACGTGAACAACCGCCTGGTCGCACGCGGCGAAGTCGTGCTGGTCGAGGAAAAGCTTGGCGTGACCATGACGGAAATTATCAAGGCGGATACCAACTAGCGAAAAGGCAGTAGCGAACCGAAGACTCGCTACTAGATCGGCGACACAAGGACACTGAACATGCGGCTACTTATCATCGGAACGCTGGGCGGCCAGCTCACAGTCGCGAGCAAGATCGCGATGGACAACGGCGCCTCGGTTACGCACGCCGCTTCCATCGATCAGGGCCTTGCGGTGCTGCGCTCGGGGCGCGGCGCCGACCTGCTGATGGTCGATGTCGCCATCGATATCCAGGACCTGGTAACGAAGTTGGAGATCGAACGCATCCACGTGCCGATCGTGGCTTGCGGCGTCACCAACGACGCCCGCGCCGCCGTTCGCGCCATCCACGCGGGCGCCAAAGAATACATCCCGCTGCCGCCCGATCCGGAACTGATCGCCGCGGTGCTTGCGGCGGTGACGCAAGACAACCGCGACATGATCTATCGCGACGACGCGATGGCCGCGGTGGTCAAGCTCGCCCAGCAGGTCGCCGGCTCGGAAGCCTCGGTGCTCATCACCGGCGAAAGCGGCACCGGCAAGGAAGTGCTGGCGCGCTTCGTGCATTCGCGCTCGCAACGCGCCAAGAAGCCGTTCATTTCGGTGAACTGCGCGGCGATCCCCGAGCACCTGCTGGAATCCGAATTGTTCGGTCATGAGAAGGGCTCTTTCACCGGCGCTCTCGCGCGTCGCATCGGCAAGTTCGAGGAAGCCGACGGCGGCACACTGCTGCTGGATGAAATCTCGGAAATGGACGTGCGCTTGCAGGCGAAACTCCTGCGCGCCATCCAGGAACGCGTCATCGATCGCGTCGGCGGCAACAAGCCGGTGCCGGTGGATATCCGCATTATCGCGACATCGAACCGCAATCTGGCGGAAGCGGTGCGTGCCGGCACCTTCCGAGAAGATCTGATGTTCCGCCTCAACGTCGTGAATCTGAAGATCCCGCCGCTGCGCGAACGCCCGGCGGACATCCCCGAGCTCGCAAACTACTTCATCAAGAAGTATTCGGACACCAACGGCCTGCCGGTTCGTCCGCTGTCGGTCGAGGCGCGCCGCGCGCTCAACGCCAATCGCTGGCCCGGCAACGTGCGCGAGCTTGAGAATACCCTGCACCGCGCCGTCATCTTGTCGACCGGAGCGGAAATCGGCGTTGACGGCATCCTGTCGCCGGACGGCGCGCGGCTCGATGCCTCGCGCGGCACCGGCGTCGCCGAACAGGCGGTGATGGCGGCGGAGCAGGTCACCCGCAATCTCGTCGGCCGCACCGTCGCCGAGGTCGAGCGCGACCTAATTCTGGAGACGCTCAAGCATTGCCTCGGCAACCGCACCCATGCAGCGAACATCCTCGGCATCTCGATCCGCACGCTGCGCAACAAGCTCAACGAATACTCCGCCGACGGTGCGCCGATCCCGCCGCCGCATGGCGGCGAGATGAAGGGCGCGGCGTAACCGCACATCGTGAAAATGCGAACGGCCGGTGGTTTATCCCCACCGGCCGTTTTGCGTTGTAGAGCTCATGGAACCCCCGCCCCACCTTCGCGGTTAGGCGAGGATGGTAAAAGTCCTGCTCTGCCACAATCCAAATGCCGGCAACAAAGGCCACGATCGCGATAGCCTCGAGGCCGCGCTCAAGCTAGCCGGCCATGACGTTCGCTACGCCTCGGTCAAGGACGGCGAATTCGTCAAGGCCTTCGAAAAGTCCGTGGACCTGATCGTCGCAGCCGGCGGCGATGGCACCATCGCGCGAGTGCTGACGGTGATTCCGGACCGACGCGTTCCGGTCGCCATCTTGCCGCTCGGCACCGCCAACAATTTTGCGCGTTCATTGGGCATCGCCGGCACGCCCCAGGAATTGGTGGAGATGTGGAATCCGGAGCACACCTGCCCGGTGTCCATCGGCTCGGTCACCGGTCACTGGGGCACCAGCCTTTTTCTCGAGGCTTACGGCGTTGGTGTATTTCCGCAATTTCTGCTCGATGCCCGAAAAGGCAAGAAGCCGGAAGGCGCGGACAATCTGCGGCAAGGCCGAGCGTTGTTTCAGAAAGCGATCAAGCGCGCCAAGCCGATCGAGGCGGTCCTGACCATTGACGGCAAGAAGCACGAGCGTGAGCTGCTCGGCGTCGAGATCTGCAATATCGCATTTACCGGCCCCGGCCTGCCGCTCGCATCCACCGCCGATGTCAGCGACGACAAACTCGATATCGTTTTGATCGAGCCGGACGACCGCAAGGCGCTGATCGAGTGGATCGAGTCTCCGATGGAAGACCAGCCGCCTGTAACCAGCCGCAAAGGTTCGAAAATCGAAGTGACCTTCCGTGACGCGCCGACGCGGCTCGATGACGAATCATACGAGGCCACCGGCGGCAAGCACAGCATCGACCTCGCTTGTGAGGACCGGCAGTTGCGCGTCGTCATCCCGGTCAAGCATCCGGTGCAAAAAACTCCGGAAAAGAAGGCGGCCGTCGCATGACCGACACCTCGACCGCCACTCCCCCGCTCGTCGAAGGCGTCTCTCGCGACACTTTGCGGGACATCGAACACCTGGCGGTCGAATTGGCCAGTATCGCGGGCACCGAAATCGCCAAGGCGCTCGGCGGCCTGCTCGCGGTCAAATACAAGACCGCGGTGAAGGAAGACGTATGGCGAGACCCTGTGTCCGAGGTGGACGGCAACGTCGAGCGCATGATCCGCAAACGTCTCGCCGAGAACTTCCCCGATCATGACATCATCGGCGAGGAAATGGACGAGCGGCCGGCGCGCGGTAACGACTTCGTCTGGTCGGTCGATCCGATCGACGGCACCGCCAACTTCATTAACGGATTCCCGTTGTTCGCGGCGTCTATCGGCGTGCTGCACAAGGGCGTGCCGGTGGTCGGCGCGCTCTGGTGTCCGGTGAGTCATGCGCTGCGCGCTGGCGTTTATCACTGCACCAAGGGCGGCAAGGTACGCTTCGACGGTGCCGACGTAACGCCGAAGATCAATCCTGCGGTGCGCCGCCGGTTGATCGGCGTGCCTGTCGCTACTGTCAGCGACGGGTTTTGGGAAACCCGCAAGACCGGCTCCGCCGCGCTCGAATGCGCCATGGTCGCGGCCGGGCTATTACAGGCAGCCCGTTTTGCCACGCCCAACATCTGGGATGTCGCCGGCGGTCTCGCCCTGATTTTCGCCGGCGGCGGCGTCGCGCGGCGCCGCGATGGCAACCGATGGGTGCCAATGGCGCATTTCGAGGCTCCCGGCGACAAGGCCGATCTGCGGTTCTGGCGCGGCGAACTCATCGTCGGCGAGCGCAGCGCCGTCGAGCGAATGTGCGAGGCGCACGAGTCAGACTAAAGTTCAACAAAAAGCCCGGCGCGAAGGCCGGGCTTTCGTTACGCTGATGAACCTATCGGCTGTCAGACTTTCCGCTTCGCCGGCGGCCGTATCTGTTCATCTTTGGCAAGATTATCCTCGCTGTGTCGATCCTTACTCTGTCGATCGCGCGCCGAATCGAGTTCGACAGCTTTGGCCATCAGATCGTTACTGATAGCTTCCAGGCTGTTCGCCATTTCCCGTCCCGCACGCGCCAGCTGGATGCAGCGATCCGCTGTATCGATCAGATACTGTTCCATGTTGCGCATCTAAACCCCGTACTGTTGGTGTGCAAATAGAACCGAATCCCGGCAGCTTCAAGGTTGCAGTGCGGTTTTGATTGTCGTTATGCCCGGCCGGTCTGAAATTTTCTGACGGTAATGGGGCCCATCAGGGTTGTTTATTATGTTCATATACAAAGTGTGTACGCAGGCGCAGTGGCGCGAAGCTGAAGCTGCCGGTGCATTCAAAGGCGCGCCGGTCGATCTGCAGGACGGCTATATTCATCTCTCGACGCAGGACCAGCTTGCCGAAACGTTGAAGCGGCATTTCGCCGGCCAAGCCGGGCTGCTGCTGATCCAGGTCGATGCCGCTCGGCTGGACGATCGGCTGAAGTGGGAGCCGTCACGGGGCGGCGCGCTATTCCCTCATCTGTATGGCGATCTCGACGTCACCGCCGCCACCGCGGTTGAACCGCTGCCGCTCGGCGCGAACGGGCTTCATCGACTGCCGCCGCTGCCGCTCTGAGCCCGGGTTGTGGTGGGGCAACCCTCGTATGCAACGGGAACCACGCCCGCTGCCGGCCGTTATTGCACTGCAACAGGGCGCAATCGGGTCATGACCATTTTTAATGCAACGCCGAATTTCATCCACCCGTCGGTATTTCACCGCATCGCCGGGCCGGTCGAGGAAGCGATTGCCGCGCCGCGTCGGGGCGGTGCCATCCGGTATTGCTGTCCGGAATCCGGCAGCTTCGTGCTGCTGACCGATTCCGAGAGCCTCGCCGGCTTCACCAGCGGCGACCACACGGTACGCCATCGCTGCGGCGCCTGCGGCGAGATGCATCTGTTGCGCATCGAAGAGACCTCGGCCGCTTAGCGGTCCCTGTTGTTTATTCCCCCGTAATTGGCGGCCGCCACAGGCTCGCCTAATCTGCGTCATCCGGCGCGGACCTGCGCCGACTCCGGGGGGGACAAAATGCGCATTCTCATTTCCACCGTGGTGGCCCTGCTGATCGGCGCTTCGGCCGCCTTGGCTGCCGATCCGGTCGGCACCTACGCCATCAAAGGCACCAACCCGGGCAATAACGGCGCATATTCCGGGACCGTTACGGTCACGCGGACCGGCGAGACTTACAGCGTCGTCTGGGTCGTCGGCGGCACGAAGTACATTGGTACCGGCATCGGCGACAAGAACTTCATTGCCGTGTCCTACAAATCGGCCGACGGGACGGGGCTGGCTCTCTACGGTGCGGATGGCGGCAACTGGGCCGGTGTCTGGACTTATGCGGGCGGCCGCCAGGTCGGCAGTGAAGTCTGGAGCCGCGATTAATCCAGCCTGATCCTTCGACGTAATTTCGACGCGGTGAGACCTTCCGCCGCGGCCGATGGCGCTCGTCACGCGTCCGTGATGAGCGAACCGACATCCACCTCACCATCGCTTCCGTACTTGAGAGCATCTCCAGCAACCCGCGTCGGAGACAGCAACAAAAGAACGGAAATCGATCCATGAATTTCGCTTGCAAGTCTGCCCTCGCCGGCGCCGCGCTGGCACTCGGCGTCGCCATGACCGCCGCATCGTTCGTCCCGAGCTTTGCTCAGGATACCAAGACAGTTGGCGGCGCGCCGATGTATGCGTCGAAGAACATCATCCAGAACGCGATGAACTCGAAGGACCACACCACGCTGGTCGCAGCGGTCAAGGCGGCGGGCCTAGTGGACACGCTCGAAGGCAAGGGACCTTTCACGGTGTTCGCTCCGACCAACGAAGCCTTCGCCAAGCTCCCCAAGGGCACGGTCGATACATTGCTGAAGCCCGAGAACAAGGCTCAGCTGACCAAGATTCTGACCTGCCATGTCGTCGCCGCGGACGCGATGTCCTCCGCCATCAACAAGATGATCAAGGACGACGGCGGCGCCCATAAGGTGAAAACCGTCGGCGGCTGCATGCTGACCGTGAAGAACTCCAGCGGCACCATCGCGATCACGGATGAAAAGGGTCAGACCGCGAAGGTCACCATCGCTGACGTCAAGCAGTCGAACGGCGTCATCCATGTCATCGACACCGTCCTGCTGCCGGCGAGCTGACCCGACAGCCGGCTCGTCTTTCCAAGCCGGACACCCCCGTCCCTCTCCCGCCCCGCGGGAGAGGTTTTTCGCTCTGCCACAGCCTCCTGCTGCCTTCGTTAACCACTCGCTAACCATAAACTGGGCAATCTTTGCCGGGTTGCCGGCGTTCGCGCCGGGCGCCTCTTCAGACGTCCGGACCGCGAGCGCCTACCCTTATGACCGACACGACCGCCGCCGCTCCCGCCAAGTCCTCGGCGCTTGGGAATATTCCTAGCCTGGCGGACATCTCGGGCTTTGTCAGGCGCGGTGACATCGGCCTCGCCGTCGGCGTGCTGACCATCCTGGTCGTGCTGATCCTGCCCTTGCCGGCAGTGCTGCTTGACGCCTTTCTTGCCATCTCGATCATCCTGTCGGTGCTGATCCTGATGACGGCGCTGTTCATCCAAACGCCGCTCGAATTCTCCGCCTTCCCGACCGTGCTGCTGATCTCGACGATGCTGAGGTTGTCGCTGAACCTCGCTTCGACGCGCCTGATCCTGTCCCACGGTCATGAAGGCACCGACGCCGCTGGCCACGTCATCCAAGCCTTCGGCAACTTCGTGATGGGCGGCAATTTCGTCATCGGCATCATCGTTTTCGTCATCCTGGTGATCGTCAACTTCGTGGTCATCACCAAGGGTTCGGGCCGCATCGCGGAAGTCGCCGCCCGCTTCCACCTCGACGCCATGCCCGGTAAGCAGATGGCGATCGACGCCGACCTGTCGGCCGGCCTGATCGACGAGAAGGAAGCCCGCCGCCGCCGCCAGGTCCTCGAGGACGAAGGCGGTTTCTTCGGCGCCATGGACGGTGCCTCGAAGTTCGTACGCGGCGACGCCATTGCCGGCCTGCTCGTCGTGTTCATCAACGTCATCGGTGGCATGATCATCGGCATCGCGCAGCAGGGCCTGTCGTTCGGCGACGCCGTGCATTCCTACACCCTGCTCACTGTCGGCGACGGCCTCGTCACCCAGGTGCCGGCGCTGATCGTCTCGACCGCGGCCGGCCTGCTCGTCTCCAAGGCCGGCATCTCCGGGTCCGCCGACAAGGCGCTGATGCAGCAGCTCTCCGGCTATCCGAAGGCGCTCGGCATGTCGGGCGGCGTCATGATGATCATGGCGCTGCTGCCCGGCATCCCGTTCCTGCCTTTCACCCTGCTCGGCGGCGGCGCTGTCAGCCTCGCCTGGATCGTTCACCACCGCGCCAAGGATCTGATAGCGCGCGAGACAAGCAAAAAGGAAACCGAGACCAAGGCGGCGCAGGTCGCGGACGAGCCGATCTCGTCGGCGCTCAAGATCGACGATCTCAAGGTCGAACTCGGCTACGCGTTGTTGCCGCTGGTCAACGCGCCAGACGGCACCGACCGCCTGACCGAGCAGATCAAGGCGTTGCGCCGCTCGCTCGCCGGCGAAATGGGCTTCGTCATGCCCGCCGTGCGTATCCTCGACAACGTGCACCTCGACGCCAACACCTACGTCATCAAGATCAAGGAAGTGGATGCGGGCTCCGGCAAGGTCTGGGCCGGCCAGTTCATGGTCATGGATCCGGCCGGCGGTCAGGTGCGGCTGCCCGGCAACCACACCACCGAGCCGACCTTCGGCCTGCCCGCCACCTGGGTCGATGCCGCGATCAAGGACGAAGCGGCGATGCAGGGCTACACGGTGGTCGACGCGGCGACTGTGCTCTCGACCCACCTTACCGAACTGCTCAAGGGCAACATGGCGGAGCTGTTGTCCTACGGCGAGGTGCAGAAGCTGCTCAAGGAACTGCCGAAGGAACAGGCCGAACTGCTCAAGGACCTGGTGCCGAGCCAGATCACGCCGTCCGGCATACAGCGCGTGTTGCAAATGCTGCTCACCGAGCGCGTCTCGATCCGCGATCTCTCGACCATCCTGGAAGGCCTCGCCGAGGGCCTCGCCTCGACGCGCAATCCGACGGCGCTTACCGAACATGTGCGCATGCGCCTGTCGCGCCAGATCTGCGCGCAATACACCAGTCCGAACGGCTACCTGCCGCTGATCGCGCTGTCGGCGAAGTGGGAGCAGGCCTTTGCGGAATCGCTTATCGGCACCGGCGACGACCGCCAGCTCGCCATGCAGCCGTCCAAGCTCACCGAATTCATCACCCTCATTCGCCAGAGCTACGAGGCGGCGGCGCGCGAAGGCGAAGCCCCGGTGCTCGTCACCTCGGCGGGCATCCGTCCCTTCGTGCGCGGCATCGTCGAGCGCTTCCGGGCGCAGACGCCGGTGATCTCGCAGTCCGAGATCCATCCGCGGGCACGGCTGAAGACCGTGGGAAGCATCTGAGCGGTCCCCGTGAGGTCGTGCACGTCAGGTCAAACTCGCTGGCCTGATCCGACCGCCTGATGTGGTGACCGGCGGTCAACTTGCGTCGTCTCCTTGGCTAGTCTAAATCTTCTCGCGGGCGCCCGCTCGCGCCCGGTGCCGCCGGTCCCAACCGGCCGTAAGCGTCTAACGTCATTCAACGCAATCAACGACCGTCGCCGGTCGGATTGCGTTTTTTGTTGCCCGCAACGCGGGGCCGTTGGCGACGCGCACCATCAGGGAATGCCATGACGTCCTCAGCGACACGAAACCCGGCCGACAGCCAACTGCTGTTGCTGACCGCGGTCCTCTTCATCTCCTATCTTTGCGTTGCCATGCCACTGCCCATTGTGCCGGTCTTCGTGACCGCGCAACTGGGCATGAGCAATCTTTTCGCCGGGCTCGGCGTCGGCATCGCTTTCCTGGCCACCATCCTGTCGCGCGGCGTCGTCGGCACGCTCACCGACCGCCGCGGCGCGCAGATCGCCGCGCGACGCGGGCTGGTGCTCTATGCCGTCGGCGCCGTCGTCGCGCTGGCGGCCGGCCTGCTCGCCGCCACGCCGATCTTCGCCTTCGCCGTGTTGCTGGGCGGCCGCCTGCTCGTCGGCCTCGGCGAAAGCCTGATCACCGTGAGCGTCGTCTCGTGGGGCGTCGGCATTGTCGGCCCTGCACGGTCGTCGCGTGTACTCGCGGTGATGGGCGCGGCGATATACGGCGCGCTCGCGATCGGCGGCCCGCTCGGCGTCGTGCTGCTCGATCGCATCGGATTTGCCGGCACGATGGCGATCAGCGCGGTGCTGCCCTGTATCGGCTTCGTGATGACGTTGTGGCTGCCGGCGGTCGCCGCGCATCCGGACGCCGAGCGGCCGTCATTTATCAGCATTATCGGCCGCATTTTCTGGCATGGCGCCATCGTCTGCCTGCAGGGAATCGGCTTTGCCGCCATTGGCGCGTTCTTCGTGCTGTATTTCCGCGATCAGCACTGGAGCTATGCCGGGCTGGGTCTCACTGCCTTCGGCGCCGGCTTCGTTCTGGTGCGGGTGCTGTTCGGCCATATGCCGGATCGCGTCGGCGGCCTACCGGTGGCGATTGCCTCGCTCGCCGTCGAGTTGATCGGCCAGATCCTGATCTGGATGGCGCCGCACCCGGCCTTCGCCCTCGCCGGGGCCTTCCTCACGGGGCTCGGTTGCTCGATGGTGTTTCCATCGATGGGCCGCGAAGTGATTCGCCTGGTCGAGCCGCACTTGCGCGGCACCGCGCTCGGCGGCTTCGCCGCGTTCCAGGATATCGCTTATGGGCTGACGGGCCCGCTGGCCGGTCTGCTCGCCGACCGGGCCGGCTACAGTCGCGTGTACCTGATCGGCGCACTGGGCGCGGCAGCGGGTCTCGTCATCGCGCTCGGACTTAATCGCAGGCAGCGGCGCCGAACACGGACGCCGTAAGGCTTTGCCTGGGGCCGCTCACTTCGGCGGGTCATAGCCCGGCGCCTTGAAGATGGTGTCGAGCTTCGCCGCGATGTCGGGACGGTACACCGTGGCGCCCCAATCGTCGGGCGCCACGTCTTCGATGCCGACCGAGATCGACTTCTCGCTGCTGCCGAGCGTGTCGATGAGGGTCTTGGTGAGCGCGTGAGCGAGTTGCTGCTTGACCTCGTCGGATCGACCAGCGAACATTTTGACGATAATGTGCGGCATGACGGAGCTCCAGTTCCTGCGCCTGGCAATCCAGACTAATCCCTTTGGTCGCAAGACGTTAACGATACCACCAGCGGTAAACCCTCGGGGGATCGAATGCCCCGAACGGCCACTGGATTGCCTCAGTTTTATGACTATATAGAGGGAGCAAATCCATGCCGGTTTTGCCGTGTGGCCCGGCCGCTCTGGAGACATCATGAAGACTATCGACTATTCCGCGCCGGCGGAGCTTTTTCCGTCGCGTAACCGCAAGGTCGCGAGCAAGGTTCGCTATCGCCGTTTTGACAAGGCCTCCGAGGCGATCCGTTTCGCGGTCGAGGAACTGCCGGAAGCCCAGCTTCTCGGCGCCTATATCGAGATCAATGAGGCTCGCCTGAGCCACCAGGATATTCGGGCGCTCTACGAGAGCGACGCCTACCCGCTGAAGCGCGCGGCGAACGCCTGACGCCAAGACTGCTTTATAAATAAGCAAGAAAACGCCCGGCCCCAGTGCCGGGCGTTTTCTTTTTGGCGATCTGCTCCGGCCACCTTCATTGCCTGCGCCGCGCCCGTGCGCCGTCGCACCCCGCACAATTAAAAACAAACCATCCGGGCCGCGCAGGTTGCGCGGGGGCCGCGGCGTTGAATGACCGAGGGCCAGACAGCTGGTGTCTGGACGGCTCAAGCCGGCGCCCCGATCACAGGGTTTCACTGTTCCGTGAAAGGGGCAGCGGAACCACCCGACGCTCCCCACGTTGTTTGTACGAAGCAGCGCCGGAACCTTCGCTTAACGTGAATATACGCCTGTTTAGTGTACCGAACGCCGCAACCATTTACGCCATAGGTCATCCCGAAGCGGGACGCCTGGAGGACACTGAGATGAACTGGTCGATGTACACGGCCGATCGCACCACCCACCTCAAGATAGTGGTGGTCGGCCTTTTCGCCGCGCTGGTGATCGCTGTCATCGGCATCTCGGCAACGCAGATGAACCTTGGCGTCGACGTGATGTCGGCGCAGGGACCGCAAGTTTACAAGGCCGGCCAGCCCATGGCGGTTTCGGTGCGCCAAGACACCGTGATCCGCTAATCGGCCACGAGTTCTGACTGGACGAAGCTGACTGACGCTGAAGATTGAATTGAACTGACGGGACTGAACCTCCCCCAAGACTTGGCGCGCCGGTGTTTCGGCGCGCTTATTTTTTGCCGCGACCATAGCGCGCGGCTCGGCCGCCGGGCCTTGCGTCGCCGCGCAAATGCCGCAGGGTGGTGCGAAAGCCGAATCACCTGGAGTGACCTTTCCCTTCATGCTGCGCCGCGCCGTCCTCACCGCTTTCATGGCTCCGTTTGTCGTCACGCTGTCGGCCTGCGCGCCCGGGCTGCCGGCCGGTTCGACATTTGCCGCTGCCGGTGATTACGAGAGCAAGCTCGCGGCCTATGAGGCGGCGCGGCGTCCCTATGAGGCCGCGGCCGAGAGCTATTGGGACGCTGTCAGCGACAAGCGCCGCATCCGCAACGCCAAGCGACGCAACAACGAACAGATTCTGCTCGAGGACTACGTGCTCGAGCAGCCGCCGGTCTATACCGGGCCGCCGCGGCCGCGGGATCCCAATGCGCCACCCGGGCCACAGCCCGGCGAGCGGGCGCCGGTTCCGGTGATCGCCGACTTCCTCGCCAATGCCAAAAGCCAGTTCGGCTTCGCGCCCGATCTGCCGGCGAGCGACAGCGACTTCAAGCGCGCCTATGCCCGCGTTGCGCTCGCCGAAGGATTGACGCGCGAGCAGATCGTCGGCGTCTATGCCTTCGAGACCGGCGGCAACGGCACCTTCGACACGCAGGCCGGCGTGACGCCGAAGCGCGCCACCGCGATCTCGCCGGCCGTCGGTTACAACCAGTTGTTGTCGACCAATTCGGTCTCGATGCTGGCCGAGCACGCCCCGCTGATCCTCAATGCCTTGCGGCAGAAAGAGCGCGCGCTGCAGGGCGAGGCGAAGCGCGCCATGACGCGCAAGATCGAAGCGGTGCGGCGCATGATCGCCTACGCCAAATCGGTGCCCGGCAAGTGGAGCGAATATGATCGCCTCGCCAAGCAGACCGCCGGCGGCATCGGCATCCACGCCATCGTGCTCGACATCGACATCGGCCCGCTGGTGCAGACGCAGAAACTGCTCAACTCGGTGCACTTCGCCCGCATGAAGGGCTACCACACGCCGCTGACCGCGCCGGAGTTGGAGCTGATGAACCTGACCGGCGACTCGACAGGTCTCGACATGGTGACGATGCCGGCCGACTTCCGCAGCCGTGTGCCGACGGCCAACTTCTTCCAGCAGATCGGCTACGAGCGCAATCCGGTGGCGCGCCGCACCGGCGTGGTCGGCAACCTCATCGCCGACATCGACGGCCAGATGCAGCGCGGCGCGCAGAATCCCGGCGCCCGGGAACTGGCGGCGGCAGCACAGTGAGCGCTGCCGCGATACGGTTTCCTCCGCCGCTCAGTAGGCGCCGACGAACTTCGGCAGCCACAGCGACAGCGCCGGCACGAAGGTGACCAGCATCAGGACCGCGAACATCACGCCGTAGAACGGCCAGATGCCCTTCATCACGTCCTCGAGCTTGACCTTGCCGACCGCGCAGCCGACGAACAGCACTGAGCCGACCGGCGGCGTCAACAGGCCGATGCCGAGGTTGAGCAGCATGATCATGCCGAAGTGAACAGGATCGACGCCGAGCTTCACCACCACGGGCAGCAGGATCGGCGTACAGATCAGGATCAGCGGCGCCATGTCCATCAGGCAGCCGAGCACCAGCAGCATGCAGTTGATCAACATCAGGATGACGTATTTGCTGTCCGACACCGACAGGAAGAACGCCGTGATCTTGGACGGCATCTGCATCAATGCCATGACGTAGCCGAAGCTCGAGGCCATCGCGATCAGCGTCATCACCATCGCCACGGTCTTGAGCGTGCGATGCACGAGGCCGGGCAGGTCCTTCCACTTGTAGTCGCGGTAGATGAACATAGTGACGCAAAACGCCCAGACGCAGGCAACGGCGCCGGCTTCGATCGCGGTGAAGATGCCGAGCAGGATGCCGGCGATGATGATGAACACCGTGATGAGGCCCCACAGCGCCTCGATGCTCATCTTCATGGCTTCCTGGAACGGCACGCGGTCGCCCGTCGGGTGGCCGTCGCGATAGGCGATGAAGATGACCAACGCGATCAGCGATACGCCGAGCAGCAGGCCCGGCACCACGCCGGCCATAAACAGACTGATGATTGAGATGGTGCCGCCGGTCGCCAGCGAGTAAATCACCGCATTATGGCTCGGTGGCACCAAGATCGCCTGCAGCGAGGCGCTGATCGTGACGTTGGTGGCGAAAACGCGCGGATAGCCGACCTTCTCCATTTGCGGGATCAGCACAGAACCGATCGCCGAAGTATCGGCGACTGACGAGCCGGAAATGCCGGACAGGAAAGTAGTGGCGAGAATGTTCACCGCGGAGAGACCGCCGCGGACGCGCACCAGGCCGACAATGACGTTGGCGAGCGCCACCAGGCGCCGCGCCATGCCGCCCTCGGCCATGATGGCGCCGGCCAGCACGAAGAAGGGAATCGTCAGCATCGCAACCTTGCTGACGCCGTTCGAGATCTGCAGCATCACCGCTTCCGGCGGGATGCCGATCCATAGCGCGCCGGCCAGCGCACCGATGCCCAGCGAATAGGAGATCGGCATGCCGATGGCGAAGCAGAGGAACAGGGTTCCGAGAAGAATGAAAAGGTCCATGGCGGGCGGCTCTTACTCGACGGGCAAATGCGGATCGGTGCCGGCGGACGCCGGACGACCGATGGTCAAGTGCTCGATGATGAACAGCAGCGTGAAGAAGCCGCCGATCGGGATCGGGGAATAGACGATGCCGACACTCAGCCAGGGAAACTCGGGGATCGTATTCTGCGACGTGGCAATGCAGAGCTTGACGCCATACACGATCATGAAGACCGCCATGACCCCCATCAGAACCTCGACGAGAAAATCGGCGACGGCGCGCACTTTCGGCGGCAACAGGTCGGCGGCTACCGTCACGCTCATATGCAGGCCGAGCCGGTAGCAGGCTGCGGCTCCGAAGAACGTCACGACGATAATGAGCAGAACCGCGGCCATTTCCGGCCAGGAGGCGGCGCTGTTGAGCACGTAGCGGGTGAATACCGCCCACGGCATGATCAGGGAGACCGCCACCATCGCGATTCCGGCGATGACGGCACAGACAAAATAGGCCTTGTCCATTGCCGACCGGTAGAGATTGGCCATGTGTTTTCCTGCCGCGCCGCGCACGGCCCTCGACGTGAACGCGCCACGCCTTGTCCCGCTGTAGGGACGAGGCGTGGCGGCGAACGCTTCAGTTTAGTTGGTGCCCTGGATGCGCTTGATCATATCGGCGTATTTCGGACCGTACTTGTCCCACACCGGCTTGACCGCGTCCTGGAAGGCCTTCTTGTCGGCATCGGACACCTGGGTGATGGTCACGCCCGAGGCCTTGGCCTTTTCCATGGCCTTCTTCTCGTATTCGTCCCACAGCTTGCGCTCTTCGAGTTGCGCCTCGCGGGCGAACTTCTTGACGTCGGCCTGCTCTTCCTTCGACAGCGAGTCGAAGATCTTCTGCGACATCACCACCATTTCCGGCACGATCAGGTGTTCGTCGATCGTGTAGAACTTGGCGACGGTGTAGTGATTGTCGAACACGTAGCTCGGCGGGTTGTTTTCGGCGCCGTCGATGACGCCGGTTTGCAGCGACGAGAACACCTGGTCGTAGCCCATGGCGATGCCGTTGGCGCCCATCGCGTTCGCCATGTCGACGAAGATCGGGTTGCCGATGACGCGAACCTTGAGGCCCTTGAGGTCGGCCAGAGTCTTGATCGGCTTCTTGGTGTCGTAGAAGTTGCGCGCACCGGCATCCATCCACGCGAGGCCGACGAGGCCCTTGCCGCTCTTGGTCACGGCATCGAGCAACTCCTGGCCGATCGGGCCGTCGATGACGTGACGCATGTGCTCGGTGTTCTTGAACACGTAAGGCAGGTTGACGACGTTGAGCGCATCGACCACCGGGCCGAGAGCGCCGACCGAGACACGCGCGAAAGCGATGGCGCCGACCTGGGCCTGCTCGATCGCTTCCTTTTCGCCGCCCAATTGCATCGACGGGAACATCTGCACGCTCAGGCGGCCGTTGGTCGCCTTCTCGAGCTTCTTGCCCATGTTCTCGACGGCTTCCACCGTCGGATAGCCGGTCGGGTGAACGTCGGATGCCTTCAGCACCAGCTTGTCGGCGGCGAAGGTGCTGCCGGCAAACATAGTCGAAGCCGCCAGAACACCGGCGGCCAGAATTGCTCTGCGTGTAGTCATGATGGATACTCCTCCCCAATTAAATTGCTGCATTGCTCTGCGTCGTCGGGCCGCGCGGCCGCGGATTGATCGACGGAGCACCGCGTGTTAGTTATCAGGTCATATGATGACCAGACCGGCGCGACCCGGTCAAGGTCGAGGGACGGCGTTTGACGAAAAATCTTTCTCTCCTAAGACCGATCCAGGCGCCGCGCGGGCTCACCGGCGAGATCGTCGCGCGGCTCACCGCCGACATCATGAGCGGCAAGCTGCTGCCCGGCTCGCGATTGCCGACCGAGCAGGAAATGATCGCGGCCACCGGCGTTTCACGAACCGTGATCCGCGAAGCCGTGGCGGCGCTGCGCGCCGACAAACTGGTGGTCAGCCGTCAGGGCATCGGCACCTTCGTTGCGGAAAAAGTGCGCCGGCCGTTCCGCGTCGAGTTCGACGAACATTCCACCTTGCGTGACGTGCTCAATGTCATGGAATTGCGCACCGGCGTCGAAGTCGAGGGCGCGGGGCTCGCCGCCGAGCGCGCCACGCCGGCCCAGATCAAGAAGATCACCGAGCGCTTCGACGCCATTCAAGCCGCGATCGACGCCGGCGCCAACGCAGTGGAGGAAGACTTCGCCTTCCACTGTGCCATCGCCGAGGCCACCAACAATCAGCAGTTCAAGGGTTTCCTCGAATATCTCGGCAGCGTCGTCATTCCGCGCCAGACCGTATGGGGGAGCACTGCGCCGCTCCTGAGCCGTAACAACCTCACGCTTTTCCAGCGCGAGCATGCCAAGATCCTCGCCGCCATCCGCACCCACGATGTGCAGAAAGCGCGCGCCGCCATGCACGCGCATCTCGGCAACAGCCGTGATCGCCACCAGAAACTTGCCGCCGAGTTGGGGATTAAGTAATTCGCCTTCTGCCTCGGCAGATCAGCTCATCACCGTCATGCCCGGCCTTGTGCCGGGCATCCACGCCTTCCTTTCTTGAGAGGGCAAGGATGGCCGGGACAAGCCCGGCGGTGACGAAGGACTAGGTCAACTGGGAAGAGACTAGCATGAAACTCCTCGTCACCGGCGCTGCCGGAGGGATCGGCACGCGCCTGCGCCAAATGCTGCCGGCCATTTATGATGACATTCGCTGGAGCGACATCACCAAGCCGGCCGACCTCGCGCCTGGCGCGGAGTTCGTTGCCGCCGATCTGGCCAAGATGAATGAGGTCGAGAAGATCGTCGCCGGCGTCGATGGTATCGTCCACCTCGGCGGCTTCTCGGTCGAAGGCCCGTGGGAAACCATCCTGCAGGCCAACATCATCGGCTGCTACAATCTGTTCGAGGCCGCCTATCGCGCGAACGTCAAACGCGTGATCTTCGCCACCTCGAACCACGCCGTCGGTATGTATCCGCGCGACCAGAAGATCGGCGTCAACGTCACGGTACGTCCGGACTCGCGCTACGGTATCTCCAAGTGCTTCGGCGAATCCGTCGGCGCCTTCTATGCCGACAAGCACGGTATGCGCGTCACATGCATCCGTATCGGCAACTTCGCCGACACGCCAATCGACAAGCGCCGGCTGTCGATCTACCTGCACCCGGAAGATCTGGTGCAGCTCCTGCGCATCGGCCTGGAGCATCCGGAGATCAAATACGAGATCTTCTACGGCGCCTCGGACAACGCCGCCGCCTGGTGGGACAATTCCAACGCCCACAAATTCGGTTACCGGCCGAAGCACAAGTCCGAGGATTTCCGCGCCGAGGCCCTGGCGGCCCAGGAAAAATTGCCTGCCGACCCGATCGGCGACTATTTCCAGGGCGGCAGCTTTTCCAGCGCCGAGTACGACGCCGACAAGCGCTAAAGCTAACCACGCGTGCGAAAACGTCATGCGGCAACGGCCGGCCCTATGCTATAGGGTCGGCATTGGGATCACGTTGCCGGGACTTGCGTTTTGCTCACCACCTCGCCCACTCGACCAGACACGATCACCCTGCCGGCCGACCTCTTCGGATACCGCCTTCTGGCCGACCCGCGCCTCAACAAGGGCACGGCGTTCACCGAGGAAGAGCGGTCCGCCTTCCTGCTCCATGGCCTGTTGCCGCCGACCGTGGTCTCGATCGAGGAGCAGGCGAACCGCCGTCTCCGGGCCTTCCGCGAATTCCATACTGATCTGGAGCGCTATGCTTTCCTGCGCGACCTCCAGGACACCAACGAGACCCTGTATTACGCCCTGCTCGGCCAGAACGTCGAAGAGCTGCTGCCCATCGTCTATACGCCGACCGTCGGCGCCGGCTGCGCCTCATTCAGCCGGCTGTTCCGCAAGCCGCGTGGCGTGTTCCTGTCGATCCCGCACCGCAAACAAATCCGCCAGATCCTGTCCAATCCGCAATTCGACAAGACCGAGGTCATTGTCGTCACCGACGGCGAGCGCATTCTCGGCCTCGGCGACCAGGGCGCCGGCGGCATGGGCATCCCGATCGGCAAGCTGGCGCTGTACACCGCCTGCGGCGGCGTCGACCCGGCCACCGCGCTGCCGATCCTGCTCGACGTCGGCACCGACAACGAGACCAACCTCAACGATCCGCTCTATATCGGCTGGCGGCACAAGCGCGTGCGCGGCGAGGAATATGATTCATTCGTCGCGGAATTCATCGCCGCGGTGACCGAGCGCTGGCCGCATGTCCTGCTGCAATGGGAAGACTTCGCCAAGGCGAATGCCACCCGGCTTCTCGACACCTATCGCGACCGGCTTTGCAGCTTCAATGACGACATTCAGGGCACCGCCGCGGTCGCGACCGGGACGCTGCTCGCGGCGATCAATGTCACCGGCGAGCCGCTGACGCAGCAGCGCATCGCGATCCTGGGCGGCGGCTCGGCCGGCTGCGGCATCGCCAACCTACTGATGGCGGCGATGATCGACGCGGGGCTCGACCGGCAGGAAGCGGCGAGTCGCTTCTATCTCGTGGACAAGGACGGCCTGCTCACCGAAGGCATGAACGATCTGGCGGCGTTCCAGCAGCCTTTCGTGCAGAAGCGCGAAGCGCTGGCGCACTGGAATCTCGGCAATCCGAGCCGCATCACCTTGCTCGACGTCATCTACAACGCCAAGCCGACGGCGCTGATCGGCGTCTCGGCGCAGGCCGGCGCGTTCACCGAAAGCGTGGTGCGCGGCATGGCCCGCCACAACAAACGGCCGATCGTGTTTCCGCTGTCGAACCCGGTGTCCTGTGCCGAGGCGACGCCGGCCGATGTCGAGATCTGGAGCGAAGGCCGCGCCTTGATCGGCGCCGGCTCGCCCTTCCCGCCGCTCAAGCGTAACGGCCAGCCTTTCGCAGTCGATCAGACCAACAATTCCTACATCTTCCCGGGCGTCGGCCTGGGCGCCATCGCGACGCGGGCGCGGCGCATCACCGACACCATGTTCATGGCCGCCGCCAAGGCGCTGGCCGAGATGTCGCCGGCGCGGCACGATCCGAACGCCAATCTCTTGCCGCGCGTCACGCAGTTGCGCGAGGTCGCCATCGATGTCGCCATCGCCGTCGGCAAGCAGGCTTATGCCGAGGGTCTGACCGAGGGCATCGACAGCGAAGCCGACATCGAAGAAGCCGTGCGCAATAAAATATGGGTCCCGCGCTATCTGTCTTATCAGCGCTCCATGGCCGGCCCCTATGTCTGACGGGGCGTAACGGGATGATGGCGGCCGGCGACGTCGAGGAGTTTGACATGACGTCCCAATACTTGCCGTCACGTCTCAAATCGTAATCCAGACAACGTTTGCTACTTCAATCCTGAAATCTCCGAATGTATGACGCGAGATGCCGGTAACGGCGCGTCAATCGCTCGGGGGTTGCGATGAACATTTGTCGTGTTGCAGGAACCGTTGGCATAAAAGGGCTCGCGCTCTCGACGCTCTGCTGCGGTGTGCTTGTGTCTTCTCCGTCGTTTGCGCAGTCGTCGAGTTTTCAGGGCGTGGGATTTCTGCCCGGCGGCACATACAGCCGGATGTCAGGTGTCAGCGCCGACGGTTCGATTGTTATCGGCTATGGCAGCAGCGCCGCAGCTGCAGGCAACGATGAAGCCTTTCGCTGGACGTCCGCCACCGGCATTGCGGGGCTGGGTCTCCTGCCGGGAGCCACTTACAGCTATTCGAATGGCATCAGCGCCGATGGCCTGACGATCGTGGGCGAAAGCGACAGCGCGGCGTCGGGCAACTCGAGCGAGGCATTCCGCTGGACGCAGGCAACCGGAATGGTCGGCCTCGGCTTCCTCACTGGCGGGACACAGAGCAATGCCAGAGCCGCGAGTGCCGATGGCTCGGTCATTGTCGGCGCTGGCGACAGCGCGGCTGCAGGCGGCAACTACGAAGCCTACCGCTGGACGCAAGGCACCGGCATGGTCGGCCTGGGCTTCCTGGCAGGCGGCTCCGAAAGCTACGCCACCGGCGTGAGTGCAGACGGATCTGTGGTGGTCGGCGGCAGTGCCAGCACGGTCGCGGGGGGCAATTACGAAGCGTTCCGCTGGACGCAAGGCACCGGGATGGTCGGCCTCGGTCTGTTGGCGGGCGGCACGCAAAGCAACGCCTCCGCCGTCAGCGCCGATGGCAACGTCGTGGTCGGCTTCGGGACCAGCGCCGCGGCGGGCGGCAATTACGAAGCGTTTCGCTGGACGCAAGGGACCGGCATTGTCGGACTGGGTTTTCTGCCCGGCGGCACGAGTAGCTCTGCCAACGCCACGAACGCTACTGGTTCAGTCGTGGTCGGCCACAGCAGCACGGCGTTCGTCGCCCAGGAGGCGTTCCGCTGGACGCAAGCGAACGGCATGCAGTCGGTGAACGCGCTGCTCGTCGCAGCCGGCGTCAATACGACCGGCTGGTCGCTCGAGAGGGCAGACGGCGTCTCGTCGGCCGGCAATATCATTGTCGGTTCCGGCGTCAATCCCGGCGGGCAAGCCGAAGCATGGATCGCGCGCCTGTGCGACTTTCCGGCGAACGCATGCGCGGCGCCCAGCCTGATCACGCTCTCCAATCAATTGCAGTCACTGTCCAGTCTCGGCGCCGTCGGCCAAACGGCAAGCGCCTCCCTTGCCGGCAATTTCGGCACGGTTACCAGCGAGGTGATGCAGAACGGGAACGCAACGAAGAATGGTTCGCGCTTCTCGATGTTCACCGCGTTCGGTTACGACAGCGATCCGACAGTCTCGGGCACGCTTGGCGGCACCGCCAAGCTCAACGATCGCGGCCTTTTGGCCGGCGCGACCGTGGGCGCCGACAACATTCACACGACCAACATGAGCGACGGCGGCTCGGCGCGCATGAACGCAGGCACCGCCGGCCTCTTCATTGCGCAGGTGCCGGAGGAAGGCCTGCAATGGCTGATCGGCGCCAATGCGATCTATCTCAGCGGCAGAATTACACGCGGCTATATCAATGGAGCCAGTCAGGTCAATTCGACCGGATCGACGCATGGCACGGGCTATGGCCTCGCCGGTCGGATCGGCTACACCTTCGCCGATCTGTTGCCGCGCACGCGAGTGACGCCTTTCGTGTCCTACGCCTACACCCGTGTTGGATTCTCGGGCTACACGGAGAGCGACGGCCCGGTACCCGCGATGATGGATTCCTTCCATGACATTCAGCAGGTATCGCGTGTCGGCGCCGATCTACGCTACACGTTCAGGCCCGGCCTCTGGTCCTGGGGCACATTGGCTTGGGGTCACCGGCTCGACGGCGGTCAGGGGCCGGACGTCTCCGGCACGCTGATCGGCTTGTTCCCGCTGTCCGCCAGCGGTGGGACAACCACCCAGCGAGACTGGCTTGAGGCCACCGCCGGCGTGCGTTTCGGACTGTGGACGAACGGCGCGATGACCGCGTCCCTGACCGCCAATGTGCCGACACAAGCGCCGACGACTTACTTCGCCCGCATCGGCCTGTCGCAGGCCTTCTAGAATTCTTCTGACATTACTGGTGACGAGAGGACGGCGTGGGGCCGCCCGAAACGCGTCGGCTGCCCCCTTCGTCGGTCGCGTTGATTTGTGCTACGAGTGGTGCCCGGTGCCGCAAGGCGAACCGATCGGCTCGCGGCGCAAACACGCTCTGAAAAAGCCCATGTCCCTCACCGCCACCCTGCTCCAGCTCTCCCTCCTCCACATCCTCATGGCCATGATCCCCGGCCCGAACACGGTAGTCGTCAGCTACGTGTCGGCACGGGTGTCGCGCCGCGCCGGGATGATGGCGGTCGGCGGCGTCGTGCTCGGCTCGGCCATCTGGGTAACATTGTCGATGTTCGGCGTCGGCGTGCTGCTGCTGGAGGCTGGCTTCCTCTATCGCGCGCTGCGCTGGCTCGGCGCCGCTTATCTCGTCTATGTCGGCATCCGCATGCTGCGCGCCGGCATAATGCCGATCGACGCGCAGCGGCCGCCGCAAGCGGCGCGCGCGCCGCTGCTTGCCGGCCTCTTGACGACATTATCCAATCCAAAGTCCGCGGTGTTCTGGACAAGCGTCTTCGTCGTCGTGGTGCCGGCGCATGCGCCGGCGTGGTTCTATGCCGCGGTGGTGGCGCTGATCGTCGTGCAATCCTTCGCCTGGTACGCTTTCGTCGCGCTGGCGCTATCGACCAATTTCGCCCGCCGGCACTATCTGCGCTTCGCGCAATGGCTCGACCGCCTCGCCGGCGTCATCATGATCGGGCTCGGGCTGCGGCTCGCTTACGAACTGCGCAACGAACTGGTCGGACGCTGATGCAGCACGGCGATTATCCCCACTGGTCCCGCGACACCATCCGTTACGGCGACACCGACAGGCAGGGCCACGTCAACAACGCGGTGTTCTCGACCTTCCTGGAAACCGGCCGCGTCCAGTTTCTGATGAATTCCGGCCGGCCGATCCGCGCGCCGGGAACGAACTTCGTCATTGCCCGCCTGGTCCTCGACTTCAAGGCCGAGATGCTGTGGCCCGGCGAAGCCAGCATCGGCACCCGCGTCAAGAGCATCGGCAGGTCGTCGTTCACGCTGGAGCAGATCGTGATGCAAGGCGATACCGTCACCGCCGCCGGCGAAACTGTTATGGTGATGGTCGATGAAAGCACGCGCAAATCGTGCCCATTGCCCGAGGCGTCGATCGCGGCGCTGAAGGAGATGCAGGTCGCGCCCTGAAGTCGTTTAGAACTCCGCTCGTCGCCTGCGCATGGCCGTCCGACGGACGGCGCTGTTCAGAACGGTTGTGAGCGGGACCCGGTCGTTGTCATCGATTATGTGTTAAAAAGGTACTGGGGCCCCCCGCTTTCGCGGAGGCGATCGGAGATAGTGGATGCGGTACGACACACAACTGGGCGCGACGACATCGATATTCGTCGTGCTGCTCCTCGCCTCCCCCTCCGCCGCCCAGGACATCCGCGGCCTCGAAGTCTGCACCGCCGAGAAGCAGATGGAGCGCCGCACCTCCTGCCTGCAGGCCAATACCGACTTCCTGCAGCAGGCACTGGAGCGCAGCCGCCGCGACACGCAGAAAAAGCAGGCCGCCGCGGATGCCGAGATCGCGGCGTTGAAAACGCGCATCGCCAAGCTCGAGGACGACCTCGCCGGGCTGATGAAGGCCGCGGCCGACGCCAAGAATCCCGCCACGCCCAAGAAGTAACCGGCTGCCATGGCGCTCATCCGTCTCTACACACGCGTGCTGGCTCTGCTTGGTTCAGAGGCCCGTCTCGCCTGGGCCATTGCCTTCGGCAATCTCGCGCTCGCCGTAGCGCAATTCGCCGAGCCGGTGCTACTCGGCCGCATCATCGACACGCTAAGCGTGGGCCAAGCCTCCGGCACGCCACCATCGTGGCAGAAGCTCTCGGCGCTGATGTCGGCCTGGGCCGGCTTCGGCATCTTTACGATCGTCGCCGGCACGCTGATCGCGCTGTATGCCGACCGCCTCGCCCATCGCCGCCGCCAGGTGGTGCTGACACGCTATTTCGAGCACGTGCTCGAACTGCCTTTGTCCTACCACGGCAACACCCATTCCGGCCGCCTGATGAAGGTGATGCTGGAAGGCACCGACGCGCTGTGGGGCCTGTGGCTCGGCTTCTTCCGCGAGCACTTTGCCGCCATGATCGGCCTCCTGGTGCTGCTGCCGGTGTCGCTCATCATCAACTGGCGGCTGGCGAGCCTCTTGATCTTGCTCTGCGCTGTCTTCGCGTTCCTGACCGCGATCATCGTGCGCAAGACCGGCAGCATGCAGGAAGAGGTCAATCAGCATTACTCCGACCTCGCCGAACGCGCCTCCGATACGCTCGGCAACATCGCGCTGGTGCAGAGCTTTTCGCGGCTCGAGCAGGAGGTGACCGAGCTCAGGCAGATCGTGGAGAAGCTGCTGGCGGCGCAGATGCCGGTGCTGTCATGGTGGGCGCTCGCCACCGTGCTGACGCGCACCGCGACGACACTCGCCGTGCTGGCGATCATCGTCGTCGGCACCTGGCTCACGTTGCGCGGCGAAGCCTCGATCGGCGAGATGGTCACCTTCATGAGCTTCGCGGGCCTGATCATCTCCCGCATGGAGCATACGGTTGCCTTCGTCGATGATCTGGTCAGCCATGCCGGCCAGCTGATCGAGTTCTTCCAGGTCTGGGACACCGTCCCGGACATTCGCGACCGGCCAGGCGCCATCGATCCGGGACGTCTCACCGGCAATATTCGCTTCAACGATGTGTCGTTTTCTTATGACGGCCGCCGGCAGGCCGCCGATCATCTGAACTTTTCGGTCAATCCGGGCGAGACCATCGCGCTGGTCGGCGCCACCGGCGCCGGCAAATCGACCGCGATCGCGCTGCTGCACCGCGCCTTCGACCCGCAATCCGGCAGCATTGAAGCCGACGGCCGCGATATCCGCGACATCAAGCTCGCGGCACTCCGCCGCAACATCGGCGTCGTGTTTCAGGAGGCGCTGTTGTTCAACCGCTCGATTGCCGAGAATTTGCGCGTCGGCAAGCCGGATGCCAGCGACGACGAGATTCGCGACGCCGCCCGGCGCGCGCAAGCGCTGGAGTTCATCGATCGCAAGTTCCATGGCTTCAAGGAAGTGGTCGGCGAACGCGGCCGCTCATTGTCCGGCGGCGAGCGCCAGCGCCTGTCGATCGCGCGGGCGCTGTTGAAGAACCCGCCTATCCTCATTCTCGACGAGGCGACCAGCGCGCTCGATGCGGCCACCGAGAGCAAAGTCATGGCGGCGCTCGACGAGGTGATGAAGGACCGCACCACCTTCGTCATCGCGCACCGGCTGTCCACCGTGCGCAACGCCACGCGCATTCTGGTGTTCGAGCACGGCCGCATCATCGAAAGCGGCACGTTCGACGAACTGGTGGCGCAGGGCGGCCGCTTTACTGAACTGGCAAAAGCGCAGTTCATGGTGGCGGGAGATAAAGCGCGGGCGTTCCAAACGCCTTCGCCGGGGTGAGCGCAGCTCGGCTTACCAGTGATAGTTCAAGCCGGCGCGCACGATGTCTTCGGTGATCGGCGTCTTCAGCGTGTTGGTGCCGGAGGCCGCGCCCATGAAGGTCGCCGTGCCGAGGTCGATGTGCAGATACTCGGCCTTGGCGCTCCAGTTCTTGGTGAAGCCGTATTCGACGCCGGCGCCCGCGGTCCACCCTGCCTTGGTGTCGCGTGACGTCACGCCCGGCTGCACCGCCTTGATGTCGCCGTAGGCCAGACCGCCGGTGACGTAAGGCAGGAAATTGCCGAAGGCATAGCCGAGCCGCCCGCGCGTGGTCCCGAACCAGCTCTGCTCGGTGCGGCACTGGCCGCCGCCGTCGGTGGCGCAGACGCCGCCGCTCGCGGTCGAGCCGGAGAGCTTGGCCCAATCGATATCGCTTTCGAGACCGAACACGGTATTTCCGAGTTGCCAGTTGTAGCCAATCTGGCCACCGAGCAATCCGCCGTTGGTGCTGAACTTGCCCGAGCCGGTGCCAAGCGCCGGGTCGTCCCAGCTCGAACGGCCCATGCCGTAGCCGCCGTTGACGCCGAGATAGAAGCCACGCCAGTCGAACGCCTGTGGCGGCGCCTGATAGACCGGGGCGGCCTGCGGCGCGCGCGGCGGCACGTCAGCCGCCAGCGCCGGCGCGCTCAGCACCGCCGCAAAAACTCCGGTCAGCAGGATCGTCGAAAGCTTCATACCAATACTCGTTCCAACGCCGATAACGCACAAAACGCGTTGGCGTTGCGTGCCACGCGTCCTGGAATTTAGGTAGTTACAACTTGGTCATGGAAAAAGGCCCGGCCATGACGGTGGCCGGCACGGAGCGCCGCGGTTCCGCCGCCGATTGGCCGCAATCAGCGGCCGCGGCCGCCATCCGCTTCGTCTTTCGACAGAAAATGCGGTGCCAGGTCGCGCCATTCGCGCAACGCCGCGTGGAAGTCGGCCTGTGGCACCTGCCACACCGAGGTCAGCGCCATGCCGCGAAGCAGATATTGTGTCGCCCGCACGAAAGCCCGCACGCGGTTGCCGGCGTAGCCCTCCTTCACCAGCGCATCGATCCAGATGTCGTCATGGCTCTGGCGATACTCGTCGTAGAGGTCGTGAAATATTTTCGACAGCGTTCTGTCGGTGCGCGCAGCCATCTGCAGTTCGAGCAGCGCCAGATAGACGCGGCTCAGGAAAAACGACTCCGAGTCGCTGAGGAAGCGGTCGATGGTGGAACTGCCGTCGAGGCCGCGCGCCAGTTCGCGCGCGTGTTCCTGCGCCCGGATCAGCGCGGCGCGCCAGGCCGCCGCGATCAGATCGTATTTCGACGGAAAATAGTTCTCGCGCGCGCCGCGCGACACCTTGGCGCGCTTGGCCACGGCGATGGTGGAGAAGCGGGCATAGCCCTCATCGACCAGCAGATCGATGGCCGCGTGCAGGATGGCATCCTGCGTGGCGCGGCGGCGTTCCTCCTGCGTGCGCCGCGCCGGCTTCGATGCCGGCGCGACGCCACGTTTCGTCGTCATCGGCCGCCCCAGACCTCGTTCGCCACCTCGACCACCAGCGCCAGTTTGTGCCGTTCGATCTCCTCGGTGATCTTGTTGCCGTGATGGCTGGAGGCAAAGCCGCATTGCGGGCTGAGGCAGAGATCCTCGAGGCGGACATATTTCGTCGCCTCGTCGATGCGGCGCTTGAGGCCGTCCTTGGTTTCCAGTTCCGGCGTCTTGCTGCTGACCAGACCCAGCACGATCTTCCTGCCCTTCGGCACGAAGCGCAGCGGCTCGAATCCGCCGGCGCGCTCGGTGTCGTATTCGAGGAAGAAGCCATCGACGTCGGCGCGGTTGAACAGAACTTCCGCCACCGGATCGTAGCCGCCTTCCGCCATCCACATGCTCGTGGCATTGCCGCGGCAGGTGTGCATGGTCACGGCATGCGATGGCTCGCGGCCCTTGGTGATCGCGTTGACGATGTCGGTGTACAGCACCGCCAGCGAGGCCGGATCCTCGCCATCCTGCGCCACCTGGCTGCGGATTGTCGGATCGCACATCGTCGCGAATGACACGTCGTCGAGCTGCAGATAGTCGCAGCCGGCAGCGCGCAGATCGGCGATCTCGGCGCGGTAGGCGCCGACGACATCGGCCCAGAACTCGGCCATGTCCGGATAGGCAGTCTTGTCCACGACCTTGCGGCCGCCGCGCATGTGCATGTAGGTCGGCGACGGAATGCAGAACTTCGGCGTGCGGCTCGTCACCGACTTCAGATAGGCGAAATGGTCGACCATGATCGGCCGGCTGCGCTTCACCTTGCCGGCGACCACCAGCATCGACGAGGTCTGCGCGGTGACGCCGCCCTCGCCCTTGAAGTTGACCGCGTAGTTGCCGTGCGTCCATTTGATGCCATCGAAGCCTGACAGGAAATCGACGTGCCAGAAGGCGCGGCGGAATTCGCCATCGGTGACCGATTGCAGGCCGACCTCTTCCTGCAGTTTCACCACCTCGCGGATGGCGCGGTCCTCGACGGCGCGCAACTGCTCTCTGGTCATCTCACCGCGTTCGGCCTGCTCGCGTGCTTCCTTGAGATAGACCGGCCGCAGCAAACTGCCGACGTGATCGGCGCGGAATGGCGGCCGGTGCTGAGTGGCGGCTGGGCTCGCAGCTTGGCTGGCTTGCGCGGACATCGAATTCCTCCCGGCTGTGGTGGCGCGGCGCAACGAAACGCGCGCGTCATCGGTTGGCCACAGCCTAAGGCGGCCGGGAGCGGCAATCAATAATATAAGCTGTGCAGCTTATTTATCCGGAGCCAGGCCGGCCTCGCTGGCGTGGCTTGGCGCCGTCGGTGCCGTCCCCGCCAGCAGGTGCTCGGTCACGGCACGGCTGGCGGCAAGCGATACAATGACGACCCCGGAGACGACGACGATAGCGAGGATGTGCGCTCGCATTTCAATTCCCGCGACAACTAGAAATTGTATCGCGTAAAGGTAGCGCACAATCGCTTCCGAGACAATTAAAGGTTGTATCCGCAGAGAATTAAAACGCGTTGGCGATAGTTCGGCCGTCACCTCGCGCATGCCGATAAGAAAACGGCGCCCTCGTCGGGGCGCCGCTTACGAGACGTGATGCCGTCTGCCGAAATGGTTATGCGTGCGCGCCGCCGGCGGTAAAGCGCATGGTGGCGATGCGGTCGAGTTCCTGCTGCTCGCGCGCATTCTGCTCGGCGCGGTCGCGTTCCTTGTCGCGCTCGTCGAGCATCTCGACTTTCTTGAGCTCCTCGAAGGCTTCGCCGAGTGCCGCCTTGGCGTCGTCGAGCTGACCTTTGAGCTCCTCGGCCGAGCGCTTGAGGTTCTCGCGGCGAGTCATCGCCGCCTTGGCATAGGTCGGATAGGCGAAATGACCGGGATCGTGGATACCGGCGCGGTCCTGCTCGAGACGGATTTCGCGGTCGAGTTCTCCGGCAATCCGGTCGAACTCGGCCATCATCGCCTCGATCTGCGCGACCTTGCGCCGCTTCTCGTCGACCTGAAACTTCTTCAGGCGGATAAGGGTTTCGCGTGACTTCATCGACTCAATACTCCCCCGAAGCCCCGATCGGCGCTCCAAAGCCGGCCATACGCGCCGCCTGTCCGGAACGCCCCGGACCGTCAGTAGAGGGACTCTGGGCCAATATCGTTAGTTTTCGGTTTCCAGAATCGATCATTTGCAATGCATCCCGGCTAAATCGGCCTTTTCAGCCAGCCGCAGGCCGCCCGACGATCTGTTCGAGCATCTGATAGCCCTCGATGAGGCTGGTGGCGTCGTCCTTGCCCTGGGTCAGAAAGGCCTCGAGCGGCTTGTGCAGCCCGATCGCCTCATCGACATCGGCCGACGAGCCGGG
The DNA here is from genome assembly GCF_001426945.1 of Pseudolabrys sp. Root1462. GTDB lineage: Bacteria > Pseudomonadota > Alphaproteobacteria > Rhizobiales > Xanthobacteraceae > Pseudolabrys. The sequence goes on from NZ_LMFS01000001.1 coordinate 3,025,712, forward strand.
CCGGTAGGCGCCGAGCCGGATCAGCTCTTCCATGTCGGAATAGGTCGCCATCACCGAGCGCGCCCGCTTGATCACCGGCAGAAAATTCGGATCGGCCGAACGCGGCATGGTGCGCGACACCGACTTGAGGACATTGATGGCCGGATAGCGCCCGCGCTCGGCGATCGCTCGCTCCATGACGATGTGGCCGTCGAGAATGCCGCGCACCGCGTCGGCCACTGGCTCATTGTGATCGTCGCCGTCCACCAGCACCGTGAAGATGCCGGTGATGGTGCCCTGGTCGTTGGTGCCGGGACCGGCGCGCTCGAGGAGTCGCGGCAGCTCGGTGAACACCGTCGGCGTGTAGCCCTTGGCGGTCGGCGGCTCGCCGGCCGACAGACCGATCTCGCGCTGCGCCATGGCAAAGCGCGTCACCGAGTCCATCATGGCGAGGACGTCCTGGCCTTCGTCGCGGAAATATTCGGCGATCGACATCGTGAGATAGGCCGCCTGCCGCCGCATCAGCGCCGGTTCATCCGAGGTCGATACCACGACCACCGAGCGCTTGAGCCCGGTCTCGCCGAGATCGTCCTGCAGAAACTCCTGCACCTCGCGGCCGCGTTCGCCGATCAGGCCAATGACCGACACGTCGGCCGACACGTTCTTCGCCAGCATCGACAGCAGCACCGACTTGCCGACGCCGGAGCCGGCGAAGATACCCATGCGCTGGCCGCGGCAAACGGTGAGAAACGTGTTGAGCACGCGAACGCCGAGATCGAGCGGCGCGCCAACCCGGTTGCGCGAGTGCGCCGCCGGCGGCGCGTTGCGGAACGGATAAGGCGCTGCGCCCGCGCGCAGCGGGCCCTTGCCGTCGATCGGCTCGCCCAAGGCATTGACGACGCGGCCAAGCCAGGCGTCCGACGGCCGCACGGTCATCGCCGAGGACGACACCAGCGCCCGGCAGCCGCGGCGCACGCCTTCGAGCGGCGCAAACGGCATCGCCAGCGCCAGTTTGCCGGAGAAGCCGACGATCTCGCACGGCACCGGGCCGTTGCCGCCCTCGATGGTCAGCCGCGAGCCGACCGACATGGCGTAAAGCGGCCCGGCCACTTCGACCATCAGGCCGCGCACGCCGACGACGCGGCCGTAGATCTCAACGCCGTCGATATCGCCGATCTGTTCAGCGAGAGCTTTCATCCCAATCCTCGGTCATTCCACGGCGCGAACGAGTGAGCGAACCCGGAATCAAGATGCATGAGGGCCCTTTCCGGATTCCGATCCGGCCCTTCGGGCCCCGGAATGACCCGTCCAGCGCCCTCTTCACCTTTTGGGCAGTTGGAACCCGCCGGAGCAGCGCGCCAAAAACGCCGTAAACCTGCCCTTAGGCTTACCGGAGAACCCCACGTATTAACTCCGTGTTTACCCGGGTCGTTAATCATTGGGTCATCGTCCACCCGGACGAACCTTGGGACTTTTTGCGACGATTCGCCCAGCGAAATGCGACACGGGCGCCATCGTCAGTGTCGGCTCGAACCGACAGATGAACCGGAGCATGAAACGGGTCGTGGCTAAAAAACCACTCGGCAGCAAGACTTTAGGTCGATTCGGCGCGTCGGCGCCAGCTTCCGCTTGCGTGCCGGAATCAGGTTTTGTTAACCATGTCCGAATAGTGTCGAATCGGTTTGTCCCACCGCGTTTTTTTCAAGAGCTCGCCGCCCAAGCGGCGCTGACCCATAGCCCGGAAGCGGCGAGATAGGGGACTACAATGCGCGTTCTACTCATAGAAGATGACAGCGCGACCGCTCAATCCATTGAGCTGATGCTGAAATCCGAGAGTTTCAACGTCTATACCACCGACCTGGGTGAGGAAGGCGTCGACCTCGGCAAGCTCTACGATTACGACATTATCCTGCTCGACCTGAACCTCCCCGACATGTCGGGCTTCGAGGTGCTGCGATCGCTCCGGGTGTCCAAGGTCAAGACGCCGATCCTCATCCTGTCCGGCCTCGCCGGCATCGAAGACAAGGTGAAGGGTCTCGGCTTCGGCGCCGACGACTACATGACCAAGCCGTTCCACAAGGACGAGCTGATCGCCCGCATCCACGCCATCGTCCGTCGGTCAAAGGGCCACGCCCAGTCGGTCATCAACACCGGCGACCTGGTGGTCAACCTCGACACCAAGACCGTCGAAGTCACCGGCCAGCGCGTGCACCTCACGGGCAAGGAATACCAGATGCTCGAGCTGCTCTCCCTGCGCAAAGGGACAACGCTCACCAAGGAGATGTTCCTCAACCATCTCTACGGCGGCATGGACGAGCCGGAACTCAAGATCATCGACGTCTTCATCTGCAAGCTGCGCAAGAAGCTCGCGAATGCGTCGGACGGCAAGAACTACATCGAGACCGTCTGGGGCCGCGGCTATGTGCTGCGCGAGCCGACGGAAGCCGACGAGCGGATCCCCGCTTAAGCCTTCCCCCTCAAGAGGGCGACATAAAAAACCCCGCCAGCGATGGCGGGGTTTTTGTTTGGCGATCGCGCGGGCGGTTCGCTGTCCGCGTCACTTGGCCCGCTTGCGGCCGGTGAACATCGCTTTGACGAGGTTCTCCCGGTGCTCGAAGCTGGCGATCAGCACGCCGAGCACATGGAAGGCGACCAGGCCGATGGTGAGGTTGGCGAAGGCCTCGTGCACCTCCTCGAGGGCCTTGGAGCCCCAATAGGCGTCGGTCGTCATCATGTAGCCAGTGATGCAGCTCCCAGTGATCATGATGAGCAACGCCACGATCATCGCGCCGCCCGCCGGATTGTGGCCGATATAGCGCGGCGCCCTGAACATCGCGACGTCGCGCAGATAGACAAACGTCGCCGCCGGCGAGCGCAGGAAGTTCGAGAACCGCGCATGCTGTGGTCCGATGAGACCCCAGATCACGCGGAAGGCCACCAGGCCGGCGATCGTATAACCGGCCGCTATATGGACCTTCTCGATGTCGTCGCCGGTCGCATAAGCGACGAGAAACAGCGTCGCCAGCGACCAGTGAAACACCCGCACCAGCGGGTCCCAGACTTTGACCATCGCCGGCGGCGTCGCGCCGCCGGCTTGCACCAGTTGATTGGTTGCGCTCATGGCCCGGTGCCTTAGTTCTGGCCGACGATCTGGCCGTTGGTGGGATCGAGGAAGAGCTCCACCTGGTTGCCGTTCTTGTCGATCGAGTAGAATTCACCGCAGGCCTTGGCGAGCTTGGCCTTGCGCACCTTGTAGCCTTGCGCCTCGAGCTTGGACTGCAGTTGCTGCATCGACAGCCACTGGTTCTCCGGCGCATTGGTGCAGGGCCGGCCCAGGCTGCCGGCGTAAGCGGCGCCCGAAGTGCTCAGGATCGCGGCGGCGGTGGTGAGAATGACGAACTTGCGCATCAGGATCTCCATCCGTTTAGACGGGACCACACCATGTGGTCGACGATGGGCCCACCTTGCATGAGAGCCGCTGACCGCCGCCTGTTGCGCGATGTCAGCGAGCTGTCAGCATCGGACCGGGCAGGTTCGACATGAAGAATTGCCCGATATGAAAACGGGCCGGCAACACCTGCCGGCCCGCTTCAGATGAAAGGTTTGCGAATTCCGTTCAGTCGCGATCGCCACCGTGCTGGCGGCTGTCACGGCGGCCGTCGCCGTCAAAGTCGCGCGTGTCGCTCATGTCGCGCTTGTGCTGGCGTTCCGCGTAATGGTGGCGATCCCGCTTGCCGTGCTCGCCGGCGCGTTCGTGCGTGACCTGACCTGTTCCTGGCGCAGCAACGCGTTCGCCGTTGCTGGCTTGGGCCACCGTCGCGAGCCCGATAACAGCCGCCAGTGCGCCGAAAATGATGGTTTTCCGCATCGTCCGTCTCCTGTTTCCGCGCGGGCCGGCGATTCGGCCCAGGCAAGCCGGACCCTGCGCTTCGGCCGCTGACGGACGCCTGTTGATCCATGTCAGCCAATTGTCAGGTCGCGTCGGGCATGGTGCTTTGTCTCCCAAAGGACTCGCCACATTGCGTTTGCGGTACCCTGCCACGGTCCTGACAGCGGCTTTCGTCGTCGCGGCGCTGCTTGTCGCCGTGCCGCTGGCGCAGGCGCGCGATCACGACGACCGGCAACGCGACCAGGTGCGCCGCGCCGTCGAGGCCGGCGAGATCCGGTCGCTCGCCGACATCATCGCCGGCGTACGCGACAAACTGCCGGGCGCGATCGCCGGCGTCGAGATCGAGCACGACGACGGCCACTGGATCTACGAATTCCGCGTCATCGACGCCGGCGGCCGCTTGTTCGAGGTCTATATCGATGCCCGCAATGGCACGATCGAGCGGATCAAGGAGAAGTAATGCGCCTGCTGCTCGTCGAGGACGACCAACGCATCGCTGCCGACATCGAGCGCGCCCTCACCGCCGCCGGCTATGTCGTCGAGAGTGCGCGCGACGGAGAGGACGCCTGGTTTCGCGGCGACACCGAGGACTATGGCGCGATCATCCTGGATCTCGGCCTGCCGGGCATGGATGGACTCGCGGTGCTCAAGCGCTGGCGCGCGAACGGGCGGCAGATCCCGGTACTGATCCTGACGGCACGCGGCAGTTGGGCCGAACGCGTCGATGGCATCGACGCGGGCGCCGACGACTACCTGCCGAAACCGTTCCGCATGGAGGAATTACTGGCGCGGCTGCGCTCGATCGTGCGCCGTTCCGCCGGTCACGCCTCGTCCGTGCTCAGCGCCGGTGACATCACGCTCGACGAGCGCCAGATGAAGGTGAGCCTGCGCGGCGTGCCGGTGACGTTGTCGCCGCTCGAATATCGGGTCGTGGCGTATCTGTTGCGGCACAAGGGACGCGTCGTGTCGCAGCACGAGCTCGACGAGAATATCTACGGCCCTAATGAGGATCACGATTCCAACGCGCTCGAAGTACTGATCGGCCGGGTCCGCAAGAAGCTCGGCGCCGGCCTGATCGAGACCCGCCGCGGCTTCGGCTACCTGGTCCCGGAGCCGGGGCCAAAGGAATCGGCACCATGAGGGTCGGCTCGCTGCGGCTGCGGCTGATCGCCGGCGGCATCGTCGCGATCCTTGTCGCCTTGAGCATCGCCGGCTTCGGCTTGATCGTGCTGTTCCAGCGCCACGTCACCCGCACACTGACCGACGATCTCGAGGTTCATCTCAAGCAACTCATCGCCGGCATCGATGTCGATCCGCAAGGCGCTTTGACCATTACACGGCCGCCCGCCGATCCGCGCTTTTCCGATCCGCTGTCGGGGCTTTATTGGCAGGTCGCCGGCGCCGGCGGCCAGTTGCTGCGCTCACGTTCGCTATGGGACATGACGCTGAAGCTGCCGGCCGACGAATTGGCCCGTGGCGACATGCATCTGCACGAAGTGCCCGGTCCCGGCGGCTCGCGACTTCTGGTCGCCGAACGCAGCGTGGTGTTGTCCGGCGGCGGCGCGAAATCCTCGGCGCGCATCGCCGTTGCCACCGATCTCGGCCGCGTCACCGCCGCCACCACGGCGTTCGGTCGGGATCTGGCCGTGGCGCTCGGCGTTCTCGGGCTCGTCCTGGCGGCCGCGACGTCTATTCAGGTCGGCCTCGGTCTGCGCCCGCTCGACAATTTGCGCCGCGGCGTCGCCGATATCCGCGCCGGCCGGCGCCGCGATCTGCCGGCGTCGGTGCCGGCCGAGGTCCAGCCGCTGGTCGAGGAAGTCAACGCGCTCCTCGAAGCGCAAGCCGGCGAGATCGAACGCTCGCGCGGACGCGCCGCCGATCTGGCGCACGGTCTGAAGACGCCGCTGGCGGCGCTCGCCGCAGACGTCGTGCGCTTGCGCGCCAGCGGTCAGGAAGCGGTCGCCAACGATATCGAGGCGATCGGCGATGCCATGAGCCGGCACGTCGATCGCGAACTGGCGCGCGCGCGCGTGCGCGGCCGCGCTCGCTCGCGCACGGATGTGTCGACCGCGCTCGCGCCGTTGGTGCGCTCGCTGGTCGCGACGGTGGCGCGCACCCCCGCCGCGCAGCACTTGTCATTCACCGTCGACATTCCCGCCGGCGCGCTGGCGCCTTTCGACCGGACCGACCTTGCCGAGGTGCTTGGCAATCTGATCGAGAACGCGGCCCGCCATGCCCGCGAACAAGTCCGGATCACGGCGGACGCCGGCGCCAATGCCGTTATCGATGTCGAGGATGATGGCGCGGGCATCGCCGAGAGCGAATGGCCGCGCGTGTTGCAGCGCGGCGTTCGCCTCGACGAGCGCGGCGGTGCGGGTCTCGGCCTTTCCATTGTGCAGGATGTCCTCGCCGCCTACCGGTGGCGGCTCACGCTCGCGCGGTCACCGCTCGGCGGGCTCAAGGCGAGCATCATGCCCGACGAGGCGCAAGTCTAAACCAACCGCAAAATCCCCGGCGCGCGGGCACCGGGGATTTGCGTCGAACCGCGCAGTCTGTCGCCGACTCAGCGCGACATCAGGCCGACCATGCTGCGGTCGAACAGCATCATCAGCTTGCCGTCGTGCATGAAGAACACGGTGCCGCGCGGCACTTCCTGGGCGCGCGCCATCAGTTCGGCCGACGGCGCCTTCATCGTGGTGGTCATCGCCTTGCCCGTCATGTCGACGTAGTAGGCGTGGCCGGTGCCGAGGCCCCATTCGCTGGCGTCGGAAGCGTAAGCGGCGGTGCCGAGCGACAGCGCCAGGCCGGCCGCGATCACGGTCTTGGTCAGGATCGACATCATGTTGGTCCTTGTATCGAGGGGAAATCGCGAACCCGTCGCGACGTCATCGGTGGATGACGGCGCGGACCCTAGGGTGCCGGAGCGCGGCCGGATAATGCCGAGATGCTATGAATTCGATAGCCGTCCGGGGCCGGCCGCCGTGGTATCAATTGCGGCCGCGGCGACGACAGCCGGCGCCGGACTGACGAGATCGATCGTGGACGAACGCGACACATTGCCGGAGACGACGGCGCAGGCTTTGGCGCTCGTCTCCGCCATGCCGGGCGACCTGCGCGACCGGCTGATCGCTTATCGCGCGCACAGCGGGCGGCTCAATCCGGCCGCCGCCGCCGCTTACGACCGGCTGGTCGCGCACCTCGGCGCGATCTACACCGGCCAGGTCGGGCCGGCCGTCGGCGAGCCGATGCCGGATTTCCTGCTGTCGAACCAGAACGGCGAACTGCTTTCGCTCGAGCGCTTCCTCGACGACGGCCCGCTCGTCGTCAGCATCAACCGCGGCCATTGGTGCCCGTACTGCAAGCTCGACGTGCGCGCGCTGGCGGCCATCACGCCGGACATTCGCCGGCTCGGCGCGCAGGTCGTGTCGATCATGCCGGAGACGGCGCGCTTCACCAAACAGGCGATCGCGAGCAGTGCGTTGCCGTTCCCCGTTCTCAGCGATGTCGATCTTGGCTACGCGCTGACGCTCGGCCTGGTCTATTGGGTCGGCGAGGAAGTCAAACAACTCTACGACCAGCTCGGTCTCGACCTCGAGCGCTTTCAGGGCCACGCCGGCTTCTTCCTGCCGATCGCCGCCAAGTTCATCGTCGGACGCGACGGCATCGTGAAGGCGCGGCAGGTCGATGTCGATTTCCGTCAGCGCATGGAGCCGGCCGCTATCCTCGACGCCTTGGCGAAGCTCTGACCGTTCACGCGGACGGAGCCGGCCGTGCCACCGGCAGCAAGGTCGTCCAGTCGGCGGCGCGCAACAATTTCATCAGCCCGTTCGCCGCCGCCGAGCGGCTGCGCCCCGCCACGGCGTAGAGCGACACCGAGCGCCGCAGCCGGATGCCGTCCACCGCCACGCCGCGCAGTGCGGCATGGCCGCGCGCCGATTCCGGCATCAGCGCGATGCCGACATTGGCCTCGAGCAGGCTGAGCATGTCCTGGTCCGACAGGATGTGATCGCCGGTCTTCTGTTCGATGCCGGCGGTCCGCAACACGGCGTCGAGTTCGTCGGCCTGCTCGCAATAGGGCCGCGAGATCAGCCGCGCGTCCGCCATTTCGGCGAGGCTGACGCGGTTTCGCATGGCCAGCGGATGCGTCTTGCCGACGACCAGTTCGTAGCCCTCGTCGAACAGCGGCCAGGCATCGAGCCGCTCCCAGGTTTCGCCGAGGGGACCGGCGACCGCGAGTTCGGAGCCGCCGCTCTTGAGACGGTCGGCGATGGCTGGGCCGTCGCCGCGGAAGAACTGCAGTTCGAGGCCGGGAAACGCCTTGGCGAGTTCGGTCAGCGCCGGCACCAGCAGCGCCAGATTGACGGTGTGTGACAGCGCCAGCCGCAGCGGCGCCGTGGCGCCCTTCTTGTGGGAAGCCGCCAGCGACTTGGCGGCGACGGCGCTGTCGTGGCACTGCGTCAGCAGCGGCAGCATCATGCGGCCGAGATCGGTGAGATGGGTGAGCGCGCGCTCGCGAACAAACAGCGCGCCGCCGAGTTCGTCCTCGAGCCCCTTGATCGCCCGGCTCAGCGACGGCTGGGCGACATTGCAGTCGCTGGCGGCCTGGGTGAAGTTGAGCACCTTGGCGACTGCCAGGAAGTAGCGAACTTGGTGCATTTCCATCGAAAAACCCGCCGCCCGCCCGGGCTCGTCGCCCAGGCCAGAAAAACGCTGCGCCGCCCGGTTCCCTTTTATACCGCCTGCCTATGGAAACCATAGCCGGCCGGCATTGGCCGTACCGGCACGGGCGGCGCGATAGTCCGCCCTGCCCGCTGTCCGATACCCGGTGCCGCCATGACCCGCCTGACGCTCGCCGCCGTCAACGCCAGCCCGAACGCGCCGCCGGCGCCCGGCTGGTCGCACGATATTGCCCACGACATCCGCAATGCGTTGGCCGTGAGCACGCTGCACCTGGAAACCCTCGAGCGGCTGGCCGGGCCGGAGGGACGCAAGGCCGCCAGTGCCGCGCAGGCGGTGCTCGCACGCGCCGCCGCGATGTGCTCGGCCTCGCTCGCCGCCGGCCGGCGTGCCGACCGCGGCGCGCAACGCCGCGGCTTCGATCTGATCAAGGTCATTCGCGAGATCGCCGCCACACTGGCGCCGACCGCGCCGGCGGGCTTTCGCATCCTGACGCCGCCCGAGGCGCAATGCGTCGTGCTAGCCGAACCGGACGACATCTTCCGGATCATCTTCAACCTCGTGCACAACGCCATCGGTGTTGCCCGTTGCGGCGGCGCAATCGGCGAGGTCCGCATCGACATCCGACGCAGCGGCTCGAGCGTCGCGATCCATATCAGCGACGATGGCCCCGGACTGCCGGGCCCGGTTCGCGCCGCGCTGTTTCGGCGGCGGGACGGCGGAGCGGTGGCGGATCATGGTTTCGGCATTGCCATCGCGCGCGAGCTCGCCGAGCGCAACGGCAGCACGCTGCGCCTCGATCCCCGCGCCGGCGGCGCCGGTTACGTGTTCGAATTGCTGAGCGTCTGCGCCGTGGTGGCCATGGCGCCGGCCCGATAGCCGCGAGGACTGCCTGCCGGCTGCCCTACGGCGTTGCGACCACGAAATCCGTGCCGAGCCCGGTCTCGTCGCTCAGGCCGTTGTCCGACACGATCAGCGACGAGCCGGGCGTAAGCAGTTCGCCGATGCGGTCGACCGCTTCCTTCGGCATCTCGAAACGTTCGAGCGCGACATCGGGGCTTGGGGCATTGGCAAGATCGGCGGCGAGCTTGGCGCGGCGCTCGGTCTCGCGGGCGGACAGCTTCGCGGCGCGCTTGCCCTTCGACTCCGCCTTCGGCACGAAGCCGCTCGGAATGCTTAGCGCGGTCCAGCGCACCTGATCGTCCTTGATCTCCATCGCCGTGAAGATGTGTGTGCCCCACGGCTTGTCGGGCTCGGCGACGCTGACCGGCACGTCAAACAGCGGCTGGAAATCCTGGCGTACATAGAGCCGCCCGGTCTTGCGGCTGACGAATACCGATACCGGTCCCTTGCGCCTGGCGGTCTCGGCCTTCTTCTCGACCTTCGGTTCTCGCGCCGCGTCAGGCGCGGTCGCCGGATTGACACCGATGCTCGGCGCGGCGGCGTTCGTTTGCGCCTGCGCCAGCACGACCGGCGTCACCGCAACCGACCCGGTGGCGACGGGCACCTCGTCGGGCTGCTTTTCCGGTTTTTTGGGCACGAACAGCTGCGGGCTGGAAAACGCCACCGGCGCCACCGGATCGCGCGTGACGACGACGCGCGCGCCCAGTTTCGTGAAACCGAACAGGCTCGAGGCGAAGCTGCCCGGCATGCGGATGCAGCCATGCGAGGCGGCGTGCCCCGGCAACGGTCCTTCATGCAGCGCGATGCCGGACCAGGTGATGCGCTCCATATAGGGCATCGGCGCGCTGCTGTAGATGTTGGACTCGTGGTAGCGCGCCTTGGCGATGATGGCGAAGACGCCCAGCGGCGTCTCGTGGCCGGCGACGCCGGTCGAGACCGGGGCGGCGGCGATCTCCTTGCCGTCGGCGAACAAAGTCACGCGCTGCTTGGCGATCGACACGACGATGGCGATCGGTCCGGCTGGCTTGCCGAATTTTTTGGCATCCTTGTCGTATTTGGTGGAATGCGGGGCGCGGCGCCGCACCGGCGGCATCTCGTCAGGCATGACCATGGGCGGCGGCGGACTGAAGAAGCCCAGCGGATCGCCGAAGAAATCCGCCGCGGCCGGCTGCGGCGCCAGCACCGCGAGGCCGAAGGCGCCGGACAACACGAGGTAGGTCCAGCGCGCGGAACTTTTCAGCCATCCGAATTCCGACAGACTCACGCCCCGCTCCACTTCCATACGGTCCGATTCCCGTTTTCCCGCAAATGTGTTGACGCTTTGCTTCAATCCACGGGCCGGGCCTTCTTTGACCGTCACAGGCGCGTGAATGGCGCAACAATTCGGCTGTTCCGGCGCAGAGGTAACGGAAGGAACCTTAGCCCCCGCCCCTTCATTAGACCTGCACCAACAACGCAGGGGACGGAGACGGCCGCCATGAAGCAAACCCAATTTCCCAAAGAGCCGCGTAAGGACGAGGAACGCGACACCCAGAAAGCCATGGTCAAGGACGCGTCCAAGACCAACGAAGCCCGCCGCGACAAGGTCCACGGCGACGGCGATACCGTGGATCTCGATTCCAAGCCGCGTTAATCGAGGCCGAACATGTCTTATATGCGCTTCTGCCTGATGATCGCGGTCTCGACCGTGGTGATGTTCGGCATGATGTACCTGAATACTTACGAGTTCGACCACGTCATGTTCAGCCAGACGCGGACGTGGATGGCGGTGCTGATGGGCGCTGGCATGGCCATCATCATGATCGTGTTTATGTGGTCGATGTATCCGAACCCGCGCATCAACGCCGCCATCATCGGCGGCAGCGCCGTCGTGTTCGTCGTATCGCTGGCGCTGGTACGCAGCCAGGCGACCGTCGGCGACGTCAGCTATATGACGGCGATGGTACCGCATCACTCCATCGCTATCATGACCAGCCGGCGCGCCCACATCCGCGATCCGCGCGTGCGCAAGCTGGCTGACGGCATAATCGAGGCGCAGGTGCGCGAGATCGGCGAGATGAAGACCTTGATCGCCGATCTCAAGCGTAATCCGCCAGCGGACAACACGCCCGTCCTCCCGCCGGGGCAATGATCACGTCCGCACCCGCCATGAAGATCGCCACCTTCAACATCAACAACGTCAACCGGCACCTGCCCAACCTCACCGCCTGGCTGAAGTCGGCCAAGCCTGACGTTGTCTGCCTGCAGGAGCTCAAATGCGAACAGGGCGCCTTCCCGGCCGCGGCGCTGGCCAAGGCCGGCTACAAGGCGGTGTGGAAGGGCGAGCGCACCTGGAACGGCGTCGCCATCCTGTCCCGCGGGCCCGAGCCGGTGCTGACGCGTGACGAACTGCCCGGCGACAAGACCGACGCGCAAAGCCGCTACATCGAGGCGGCGGTCGACGGCGTCCTCATCGCCTGCATTTATCTGCCGAACGGCAATCCGCAGCCCGGGCCGAAATTCGATTACAAGCTGGCCTGGTTCAAGCGCCTCCACGCGCACGCGCGCAAGCTGCTCAAGTCCGGCGCGCCGGTGATCATCGCCGGCGATTACAATGTGGCGCCGACCGAGGTCGATATCTACCCGACCAGGTCATGGGACAATGACGCGCTGGTGCAGCCGGAAAGCCGCGCCGCCTATGCGCGTCTGGTCAAGCAGGGCTGGACCGACGCGCTGCGCGAACTCAATCCCGACGAGCGCATCTACACGTTCTGGCATTACTGGCGGAACAGTTGGCAACGCAATGCGGGCTTGCGCATCGATCACCTGTTGTTGTCACCCTCGCTGGCGCCGCGCCTGAAGGACGCCGGCGTCGATCGCGCCGTGCGCGGCAAGAAGGAGCCGAGCGACCACGCCCCGGTATGGGTGGAGATCAAGGACGCTGCGGCCAGAAGCAAGACGAAGCGCAAGAAGAAGCGCTAGCGGCGTCGGCCTTGCGGTTTGGGCGGTTACGACTTCGGCGTCGTATAGACAATATCGACCAGATCCTTGACCTGCTCATCCGACAACGGCTTGTCGATGAACTTGGCGCTGGTGGCACGCTGCATGACGTAGTCGAGGCTGAGCAAGGGACCGAAGCGCAGCGCCTCGCGCGGATAGAACGCGATGCCCTTCTCCGCCACATCGGGACTCACTTTGTTCATCTTGCCATACATCGCCGCTGCATCCGTGGGATGGGCGTAGGACCAATCGATGCAGCGGTCGAGCACTTCAAGGAATTTGCGCACCGTATCGCGATGCTGCTTGAGATAGTCGCCGCGCGCGATGATGACGCGGCCGGACACCTCCTTGAGCTTGGCCACATCGGCCCCGGTGAACAGCACCCTGATCTTGCCGGCGGCCACCTGGTCGAGCATCGACGGCGGGAACGCATAGCCGACGTCGATCTGTCCGGTCATCACCATGGTGAAGGTGGCATCCATCGCGCCGGTCGCCTTCGGCCTGATGTCGAGTTTGTGCTCGTTCTTGAAGTCGAGCAGCACGGCTTCGGTAGCGCCGCCCGGACGCGAGAAAGCGACGGTTTTGCCGTTGAGATCGGCCATGGACTTGATCGGGCTCGCCGCCGGCACATAGAAGAAGTTTTCGTCTTGGCCGATGCCTTCCGACGACACGATCTTGAGCTTGTGGCCATGCGCATAGGCGGCGATCACGGCGTCGATCCCGGGCGAGAAGCCGATATCGAGGCCGCCGGCGACCACGGCCTGCACGTTTTCGGAACCACCGCGGGTCGATGAAACCTCGACATCGAGCCCGGCTTTGGCGAATTCGCCGCGCTCCTGACAGAAGGCCGGCTGCGACGTGTCCCAGAGGCCGAGGCTGGTGGTGGCGACCTTCACCTTTTCCAGCGCCTGCGCCGAAGGAATTGTGAGCGCGGCCGCGACGGCGGCGATGACCAGGCCAGAAACTTTCATGGGGGCATTCCTCGTTGGGCGCGCGGCGTCACTCGACGCGCGCGGATGCTGACGCGGCCGGTCCGGCCTCCGGCCTCTTTGAAATTACACTACATATGTTAGTAATGTGCCATAGCTATTTTGCACGCGGCCATGCGCAGCGAACGGCGCGCCATGCTACCGTCGCTGGGGCGTTACACTCGATGAAAAAGGGGTGGGGCCAATGAGAGATCCCGCAACGGCCTCTCAATGACGGAAGCGACCTTCTCGGACACTCCGTCCAGGGGAGGTAACGTAAAGGCCTCTACATCCCCCGCCGCGCGCCGCCGGCCATCGCCAACGGCTCGAGGTCGCGCGCCGCCGGGTTCGGCACATAGAGCCCACGCTTCTCGGTCAGCGGCCTGAAGGCGTCGGTCAGGCCGACCACCGTCTCGGCGGCGCCGAGCGCGAGGTAGCCGTCCTCCGCGATCTGCCGCGCGATGCGGTTCAGAACCTGGATCTTGGTCGGCTGGTCGAAATAGATCAGCACGTTGCGGCAGAACACGACGTCGAAGCGGCCGAGCGGCGAAAAATCGTTGAGCAGGTTGAGCGTGCGGAACTGCACCATGGCGCGGATTTCCGGCGCGATCTGCCAGGTCTCGCCAACCTGCGAGAAATACTTGAGCAGGAGCTGGATCGGCAGGCCGCGCTGCACCTCGAACTGGCTGTAGATGCCGCTGCGGGCGCGCTCGAGCACATCGCCGGACAGATCGGTGGCGAGAATGTCGAAACGATACGCGGCGAGCGCCGGCTCCTTCTGCGCCAGCTCCCGGATGATCAGCGCCAGCGAATAAGGCTCCTGCCCGGTCGAGGCGGCTGCGCACCAGATGCGGATGCGTTTGTCGCGATCGTGCGCGGCGACCAGCGCCGGCAGAATGGTGTCCCGGAAATGATCGTACGGCAGCTTGTCACGGAAGAAGAAGGTCTCGTTGGTCGTCATCGCCTCGACGGTCGCAACCGCGAGCGGCGAATTCGGCATGACCCGAAGCTGCTGCACCAGATCGCCGAGCGAAGCGATGTTGTATTTGCGCGCCACCGGCAACAGCCGGCTCTCGGCGAGGTACTGCTTTTCGGCCGCAAGCACGAGGCCGGAGCGCTCACGCAGCATCTTGCGTAGGAAGTCGAAATCGTCCGGGGTCATGCGCGGTCCCCGGCAAACAGGCGGGACAGCTTCGGGCCGATGTCGTCGATCGGCAGCACTGCCGAACACAGGCCGGCCAGCGCCACCTGCCCCGGCATGCCCCAGACCACGCTGGTCGCCTCGTCCTGCGCAATGACGTGGCCGCCGGCATTGATGATGTCGTGCGCGCCGGCGAGTCCGTCGTGACCCATGCCGGTGAGCACCACGGCGAGCGCCCGCGCTCCCCAGACCTGCGCCGCGCTGGTGAACAGCGGATCGACCGCCGGCTTGCAGAAATTAATCGGAGCGCCGTTGCTGATCTCGATCACCGGCGCGCCGTTGCTCTGCGTCACGCTCATGTGGCGGCCGCCGGGGGCCATGTAGATGCTGCCGGCGACGATCTCCTCGCCATGCACCGCCTCGTGCACCGGACGCCGGGTCAGGCGCGACAGGTGTTCGGACAGGATCGCGGTGAAGGTCGGCGGCATGTGCTGGGTGATGAGCACCGGCGCCTGCGCGATGACGTTGTCGATGTTGGTCAGCACCTTGTTCAGCGCCTGCGGCCCGCCGGTCGAGGCGCCGATCAGGATGGCGCGCGGCGCCGTCAGCGGCATCGGCCGCAGCGTGATCGGGCCGTGCTGCTGCGCGTAATGCAGGGGCTTGGCCGCCGGCACGACCTGCGGCACCAGCGGCGGCGCCAGGATATGCGTCATCGGCTCGGCGGGCGGCGCCGGCGGCGCGGCGACCGGCTTGTGCGCGCGGCGGCCGAGACAGCGGATCTTCTCGATCAGGTCGCGATGGAAATCCGTCGCCGCGTTGATCTCGTTCTGGCTCGACGGCTTGGTGATGTAGTCGGTGGCGCCGAGCGCCAGTGCGCGCAGGCTGATCTCGGCGTTCCGCCGAGTCAGCGTCGAGGCCATGATCACGGTGACGCCGGGACGCTTGCTCAGCAGCTGCGGCAGCGCGGAGATGCCGTCGAGTTCGGGCATGTCGACGTCGAGCACGACGACGTCGGGCTTGACGCGATCGATGGCATCGACCGCCTCGCGGCCGTTGCGCAGCGACGCGATCAGCTCCAGATCCGGCTCGGCCTCGATCCAGCGCGCGAACAGGCCGCGCACCACGATGGCGTCGTCGACGATCATGACGCGCAGCCGGGCTCCGGCTGCGGTCGCCGCTTGGGCGGCTGAAAAGGCGGTCGTCATCGGGTCGGGCACGGTGTGACTCTGGATTGGAGAGAGGTCAGATGAGCCCGACTTCCTGGAACTTGGCCTCGACAATCTCCTTGTCGAACGGCTTCATGATGTACTCGTTGGCGCCGGCATGCAGCGCGCGCGCGATGTGCGCGACGTCGTTCTCCGTCGTGCAGAACACCACCTTGGGGCCGTCGCCGCCCGGCAGCCGGCGCAGCAGGCGCAGGAATTCGTAGCCGTCCATCTTCGGCATGTTCCAGTCGAGCAGGATCGCCTCGGGCAGCCGGCGGCGGCAGGCATCGAGCGCCTGTTCGCCATCCTCGGCTTCCTCGATGGTGAACTCGAGACCTTCCAGAATGCGGCGCGCCACCTTTCGGATGACGCTTGAGTCGTCGACGACCAAGCAGGTTTTCATGTCATGCCTCGTTTCGGGTTCGTGCCAATGTTCAGGTTCACGCGGCTGCGGCGCTGGTGTCGATAGCGAGCACGCGGTCGACATCGAGGACCAGCAGGAGTTGCTCTTCGAGACGGTAGATTCCGGACGACACGGCGGCGAGCCGCGGGTCGAGATTGATCGGATTGCGCTCCAGCGCCGCGGCGTCGAGGTTCATCACCTCGCCGACGCTGTCGATCAGAAGCCCGTACGACTCGCCGGCCAGTTCGACGCCGATCGCCATCGACGTTTCGCTGCGGCGCGACAGGCCGAGCCGGTAGGCAAGATCGACCAGCGTCACGATGCGGCCGCGCAGATTGATGAGGCCGCCGATCTCCGGCGACGCCAGCGGCACCTTGGTCAGGCGGTCGGGCAGGAACACGTCCTGCACGCGGCGGATCGGCAAGCCGAACAACTGGCCGCCGACCATGGCGGTAACATATTCGTTGAAGACCTGTTCGCTGTCGGTGTTCATGCTCGTGCTCTATGCCGCATCGCCGAGGCCGGCCTGTTCCATCAGCGCCGCGATCAGGCCCTGGCGGTCGAACTTGGCGACGTAATCCGCCAGACCGGCGCGGCGGCCGCGCTCGATCAGGTCGGGCGATACTTGTGACGACAGGGCGATCACCGGCATCTGCGCGCAGCGCGGATCGGCGCGCAGCGCCTCGGCCAGTTCGAAACCATCGACGTCCGCCATTTCGATGTCGGTGATGGTCACGTCGAAGACGCGGCCCTGGTCGATCAGCGCCAGCGCTTCCTGCGCCGAGCCGACGGCGGTGACGGCGTAGCCGGCCGCCTGCAGCACCGGGACCAGCATGTTGCGGAAGAACGGCGAGTCGTCGACCAGCAGCACGGTGTGTTGACGACGGCGTTGCGTCTGGTCCTTGCGCCGGAACCAGTCCTCGAAGGCGAGCGGCAGAAAATGCGCAACGTCGATGATCTCGGTGGCGCTGCCCTTGACGACGGCGGAGCCGAGCACGCCCGGCGTCGCGCTCGCCACCTGGATATCGAGATGGTCATCGACGATATCGACGATCTCGTCGACGACGAGCGCCATGGAACGCTGACCATCGGAGAATACCAGGAGCGGCTGCGCGCCTTCGCGCTTGACGCCGGCTTCGGTCATGCTGACCAGCGGCATCAACTGGCCGCGGTATTGCACCATGTGCCGGCCGTTCGACAATTCGATCTTGCGCGCGTCGATCTCTTCCAGCCGCGTGATGAGCGACAGCGGCACCGCCTTTGGCTGGCTCGAACCGGCGCGGAACATCAGCAGCGAGGTTGTGTCGTCGTCGGATTTCTCCAGCCGCTGCGGCTGGGTGCGCTCGGCGGCCGCCATCTGCGATACCACGGTGGAGCCGAACGAGCGGGCGACGCCATTGGGATCGACGATCATGATCACCGAGCCGTCGCCGAGGATGGTGTTGCCGGAGAACATCGGGATGTCGCGCAGCTTGCTCGACATCGGCTTGACCACGATTTCCTCGGTATGGAACACGCCGTCGACGACGATGCCGAAGGTCTGGCTGCCAACCTGGGTGACGACAATGAAGCCGCCGTCGATCTCGTCCTTGCCGTCGATGCCGAGCAGGCGCGACAGCCGCGCCAGCGGCAGCAGTTTGTCGCGCAGGCGCAGCACCGCGGTATCCTTGATGCGTTCGATGCGGTGGTCGCTGCCCTTGCGCGCCCGCACCAGTTCCACCACGGCCAGTTGCGGGATGGCGAACCGATTGCCGGCGACGTCCACGATCAGCGCGGCGATGATCGCCAAAGTGAGCGGGATCTTGATGGTGAAGCAGGCGCCCTGTCCGGCCACCGATTTGACGTCGATGGTGCCGCCGATCTGATCGATATTGTTGCGCACGACGTCCATGCCGACGCCGCGGCCCGACACGCTGGTGACGGTCTGCGCGGTGGAAAAGCCCGGCGCGAAGATGAACTTGTGAATCTGCGCGTCGTTGAGTTTGTCGGCGTCGGCTTCGCTGACCAGCCCCTTGGCGATCGCCTTGGCCTTGATGCGCTTGGTGTCGAGTCCGCGGCCGTCGTCGGAGAACTGGACGATGATCTGCCCGCCTTCGTGATAGGCGGCGAGCCTGATATGGCCCTGGGACGACTTGCCGGCGGCGCGGCGCTCCGCCGGCTTCTCCAGGCCGTGGTCGGCGGAGTTGCGCAGCATGTGCGTCAGCGGATCCTTGATCAGGTCTAGCACCTGACGATCGAGCTCGGTCTCCGCGCCCTGCAATTCAAGCTCGATCTCCTTGCCGAGATCGTGGCTCAGGTCGCGAATGATGCGGGGAAACTTCTGCCATGCATTGCCGATCGGCTGCATGCGCGTCTTCATGACGCCTTCCTGAAGTTCGGCGGTCACGTTGGACAACCGTTGCAGGGGCGCCTTGAATTCGGAATCGTCGTGGCGGCGAACGATCTCGAGCAGTTGATTGCGCGTGAGCACCAGCTCGGACACCATCGTCATCAATTGCTCGATGGTGTCGACGGTGACGCGGATCGATTGCGCGCCGGCCTTCGCCGCTTCGTCATCCTTGGTGAGGTCTGCCTTCGCCCGCTCTTCGACCGGCGCGGGCTTCGGCTTGCGGACGGGCTGCGGATCGACCGGCGTCTCGCGGAAAGCGCGCTCGAGCTCGTCAAGCGACACCTCGCCGGGGCGCAGCGGACGACCGAGCGCCTGTTCGGTGCTGCCGCTATGCACAGGCGCCGCAGCCGCCTGAACGCTGTCGGCGATGCGCTCGAGATCGGCGATCAGATCGGTATCGGCGCCATCCGGTTCGGCCTGATCGCGCTCCAGCGCCGCCAGGATTTCCTTGATCCGGTCGATGGTGGCGAGAATGACGGTAACGGCCTCTCGCGTTGCCGGAAGGCCATCGCGAAACTTGCCCATGAGCGATTCAGCGGCGTGCGCCAGCGTTTCGAGCCGCGGCAGGGCAAGAAAGCCGCAGGTACCCTTGATCGTGTGAACGAGACGAAAAATATTATTGAGAATGACCGCGTTGTTCGGGTCCTGCTCGAAACGCACGAGTTCGACGTCGACCACGTCGAGACTCTCGTTCGTCTCGGTCACGAATTCCCGCAGCAGGTCGTCCATGGACATTGGCCTTCGTCGACGGGCGAAGGCCCGCGCGTCAGCTTCCCGTCGGAAGCGCCGCCAGTTTGGTCGATGAAGGGTTTAATTTTGGTTTCGCAACTCTAAACGACGCGGCCGTTTAGACTTTGTTAACCACGGCAGCAGCGCGTTATTGGGCGCTGACCAGCACCGCATCGCCGTCCATCACCACCGAGGCCTTCAGGCCGCAGGCTTGGGCGAGCAGGTGAGCATAGAACGGCTGGATACGATGCGCATCGAGGCTATCCGGGCCGGTCTCGCCGGACAGCAGCGACGGCACGGTCGCAAGCACCTTGGCATTGGTGCCCGTGGCCCGGATCCGGAAGGCCATGCTGTCGCCCTCGCCCACCGGATCGACCGTGATCTGGCCGCCGCGCGGGATCGCCTGGCTGGCGATCAGCAGAAGGTTGAGCAGCAGCTTGACCCGGTTCTTCCCCATCAGCACGCGGGGGATATTCCACGCGATCTTGGTCTTGTCGTCTTCCAGGAAGCCGCGCGTGATCTTCTCGGCGTCGCCGGTGTCGATCTGCGAGCCGGCCGAGCCGGCCGCGCCGAAGGCGATGCGGCAGAACTGCAGCTTGGCCGAGGCGGTGTTGGCGCTCTTCTTGATGAGTTCGAGGGCGAATTCGCGGGTTTCCTCGTCCTTATCTTCGGCCAGAACTTCCAGGCCGTTGACGATGGCGCCGACCGGGCTGATCAGGTCGTGGCAGACGCGCGAGCACAGCAAGGCGGCGAGGTCGAGCGCTTCGATGGACGAACCTGACATGACTTTGGCCTCCGCGCGGCAAGGTTAGATCGATCGAGGCGGGCGAATCGCTGTTTCAGCAGCCCTCCGCGTGATACACCGCGCCTATCCCACCGCCAAGGACGCATCGCCCCCCGGACTCGAGCCACCACGTGCAGACCATCTCGCCGCAGCAGGCTGAAAAACTGATCGCTGCCCTCAGTGACATCGCGGCACGCGCGAGTGCCGCGATCCTCGCTATTCCGCTGTCCGCCGCCGAGCAGCGGACCAAAGTCGACCTGTCGCCGGTCACGGCGGCTGACGAAGCGGCCGAAGCGGTGATCCTGGACGGGCTCGCACGCGTCTGCCCGGGTGTCCCGGTCGTGGCGGAGGAAAGCGTCTCGCAAGGCCGGCTGCCGGACCGCCTCGGCGACAGTTTCTTCCTCGTCGACCCGCTCGACGGCACCAAGGAATTCATCGCCGGCCGCGACGAATACACCGTCAATATTGCCCTGATCACCGGCGGTACTCCGATCGCCGGTGTCATCACCGCGCCGGCCCGGGGACTGTTATGGCGCGGCGTCGTCGGAGGCGCGGCCGAACGGCTGCGATTGGCATTCGCCGACCCGGCCGCACAAGCCACCGAACGGCACACCATCCGGCCGCGGCCGGCGCCGCCGCGGCTGACCATCGCGACCTCCCGCAGCCACCTCGACAGCGCCACCCAGGATCTCGTCGCGCGGCTGCCGATTGGCGAACGTTACATGTGCGGTTCGTCGGTGAAGTTCTGTCACCTCGCCGAAGGGACCGCCGATATCTACCCGCGGCTGTCGCCGACCTGCGAATGGGATATTGCCGCCGGGGTCGCGATCCTGACCGCGGCTGGTGGCATCGCCGTTGCCGCCAACGGCGGCGCGCTCGCTTTCGGCAATCGCGACAGCAAATTCCTGGTGCCGGGCTTCATCGCCGCAGGCGATGCGCAGAGCCTGAAAATCCTGACCGGGCGCTGATCGCGCTCACCGCGCGATGCCGTGGGCGACACCCGGCCATTTCTGATTGGCGCGTTCGATGATGCGCGCCGGATCGGCGAGGAATTCGCCGCGCGCCGCGTCGTCATAAAACAAATACAAACGCTCGCCGCTGATCGTCCAGATCTCCGGATGACCGGCAACCGAGGCGCCGCGGCCGATCGCCACAGGATCGTAGCCGCCGAACTGCGGCGCGTAGATATCGGGGTGTTCGGCAAAGGCAGCGCGATTGCCGACATTGAGAAAACGCCAGACCACGCCACCGAGGCCCAATTCCAGTTCGGGCCGGCCGAGAACCGCGGCGCCGCGGGAGAAATAGGCGACTGGATCGAAGCCGCTGATCGCCAGCCCGCTGGCCGGGTTGACCACGACGGGTTCGCCACGCAGGTCGGAGGCGGCGTGTGCCGGCAGCCGCGCGCAGGGCAGCGTCAAAAGCGGCAACATGACGGCGCAAACCGCGATCGCCCGTCGCCAAAGCTTCCGTCGCTGCCGTGCTGCCGTCATAGTTCCAAGGGACATAAGGCCGATTCGAGACGCCTGTGCCGCCACCCTACGGGGGCTGGCGTGAGCATGAGGTTAAACGGCGGGGAAGGCTGAGCGCCCTGCCATTCATGGAGCCTTCGATGCGCACCACTTTGCGGTTAGCGGCCCTGACCTTCTGCCTTCTCGGTGCTGGAGCGGGCGGGGCTTCGGCCCAATATCAGGCGCCGCCACCGCCGCCGCAGCAGGTCCAGCCACAGCAGCAGCGCGGTGGCAGCACCTTTACCGTCGATGAAATCGTCGGTACCGGCCACCAGTTTTTCGGCACGGTGTCGCGCGGCCTCGCCCAGGTGGTGGAAAAGGCGGTCGGCCAGTGGGGCCAGCCGAACGGCTACATCCTCGGTCAGGAAGGCTCCGGCGCCTTCGTCGTCGGCCTGCGCTATGGCGACGGCACGCTCTACACCAAGAACGCCGGCGACCTGCGCGTGTTCTGGGAAGGCCCTTCGATCGGCTTCGACACCGGCGGCGAAGGCGCGCGAACCATGATGCTGGTCTATAACCTGCCGGCGACCGACGCTATTTACCAACGCTTCGCCGGCGTCGACGGCTCGGCCTATTTTATCGGCGGCTTCGGCATGACGGCGCTGACCGCCAACAACATCGTCCTGGTGCCGATCCGCTCCGGCGTCGGCCTGCGGCTCGGCGCCAATATCGGCTATTTGAAATTTACGCCGAAGGCGACCTGGAATCCCTTCTGAGGCCCGCCGGAACGCCTCTTTGTTAACGCCCGGAATGCTACGGCTTTGCGCCCGCGCGCGCGTCGGTTAAGGACGCCTGCGCGGGTTTAGGTTAATCTGTAGCATTGCTGGCATCCCTGCCCTTCCGGTGTCATGGTCGGATCGGGGAAGACCGGGCGAGGCGTTGCGTATGGAGGCGTCGTTCCATGATTGAGCCGATCATGTATTTCGGCATCGGGTTTCTCGTCGCGGCCCTCGTAGGTCTCGTCGTCCTTCCCCTTGTTCACAGCCGCGCCGTCCGTCTGACCATGCGCCGGCTCGAGGCCGCGACGCCGCTGTCGATGGCCGAGATCCAGGCCGACAAGGATCAGTTGCGCGCCGAATTCGCCATGTCGACCCGCCGGCTCGAAGTCGCGGTCGAAGGCCTGCGCACCAAGAGCACCAGCCAGCTCGCCGAACTCGGCAAGAAAGGCGATGCCATCAACCGCCTGAAGATCGAGCTCGGCGAAAAGACCGCCACGATCTTCGCGCTGGAAGCACGCGACAAGGCGCTGCGCGATCAGCTGCGCATCACCGAGGAAGAATTCGCCGTCAAGACCAGCGCCATGCTCGACGCCCAGCGCGCGCTGACGGAAAAGGAAGCCGAACTCGCCAAGCTGATGGCCGCGCTCGATGAGCAGGCCGGCGTCAACGAGGCGCAGAAGGTCGACCTCGTTTCGCTCAAGACCCAGGTCGATGCGCTGAAGTCGCGTCTCGACGACGCCAGCAGCGAACTGCGCACCGTCGAAGACCGCCGCGACGCCGAGCGCGTCGAGCTCAGGGCTGCGACGCAGGAGCTTTCGGAAGAACGCGGCAAGGTCGAAAACCTCGGCCGCCGCGTCGGCGAACTGGAAAAGGCGCTGGTGGCGCAGACCACCGAAGCCGAAATTCTCGGCCGCCGCGCCCAGGACATGGAAAACCGCCTCGGCGAGCAGACCCGCCTGCTGACCGAAAGCGAAATCGAGCTCAAGCACATGCGCGCCGACATGGAAGCCGCGCGCAAGACCGAGGCCGATCTGCGGACTGCGATCGCCGAACTCGACGCCCGCGCCAATTCGGCGACCCAGCAGCTGCGTGCCGAGAATGCCCAGCTCCTCGCCGAACTCGAGCGCACCCGCGACGAGCGCGACACCGTCACCCGCGACCTCAGCGCGCTCAAGCGCGAAGCCGACGAGATCTGGGCGTCCGAGCGCATCGAGAATTCGATGATGCGCGAGCGCATCAACGACGTCGCCGCCGAGATCGCGCGGCTGGCCTCGGCGCTGGAGGGTCCGAACTCGCCGATCGACGCCATCCTCGCCGCCGAGACCGCGCGCGACCGGGCGGTCATGACCGAGGGTCATGTTTCCGGCGACGCGCCTGCCGCCGGCAACCTCGCCGACCGCATCCGGGCGCTGCAGACCCAGGCCTCGCGTATGGCCAGCGCCGACGAGCCGAAAGTGCCGAACTGAACGGACAGGCTGTGGTCGGCCCGGATTCTCGCGGTTTTTCAGGGTCTTTGCGGCGCTCGGCTTGACACTGCCACACCGCATTCCTTATATCGCCCGGCTGAATGGCCGGGCGGTTAGCTCAGCGGGAGAGCACACCCTTCACACGGGTGGGGTCATAGGTTCAATCCCTATACCGCCCACCATTTGCACCACCGATAGATGAGACTGCCGAAGGCCCGCGGTGAGCGGGCTTTTCTGTTTTTCGCGGTCCGTCGTTGCAGTAAGCGCCGGCACACGCTGCCTGGCCGATCAAACCAGACGGCTCCGATCACCGGCAAAGGCCGCTTCGACCAGGGTCGTCATACTCGCGAGCTCGATCGAGCGCGGATTGTTCTTGATCAGGCGGGCGCTGCCCATGGCCTGCTCGGCGACCGTCGGAAGCTGCGCGCGCTCGACGCCGAGATCGGCGATGGTTTTCGGGATGCCGACCGAGGCGAACAGTTTCTCGACCGCATCGATCGCGGCGCCGGCCTGATCGGACACGGTGCCCTTGGCAGCGAGCCCCATGGCCCGGCCGATCTCGGCCAGATCCGCTTCGCAATGGCGGCGATTGAACTCCATCACGTAGGGCATCATCACTGCGACGCCGGCGCCATGCGGCGTGTGCGTCATTGCGCCAATCGGGTACTGCACGGCATGTGCGGCGGCGGTACCAGCAGTGCCGAAGGCCAGGCCCGCCATGGTCGCGCCGAGCATCAGCCTTTCCCGCGCGTCGAAGTCGTCGCCATTATCATAGGCGCGTTTCAGGCTGGCGGCGATATGAGAGATCGCCATCAGCGCGTGATTGTCGCTGAGCACATTCTTGCCGAGGAAGACATGCTCATGGACGATCGAACCGGTCGGCTCGCGACGCATCGTGGTGAAGGCCTCGATAGCGTGCGTCAGCGCATCGGCGCCGGACACTGCGGTCAGCCCCGGCGGACATGAATAGGTCAACTCCGGATCGCAGATCGCGGTGTGACTGATGATGTGCGGCGAGGCGATGCCGACCTTCACCGCGCGATCGGGATCGGTGACCACCGCCACCGGCGTAACCTCCGAACCCGTGCCCGATGTCGTCGGCAGCGAAATCAGCGGCAGCACGGGTCCAGGCACTTTGAACTCGCCGTAGTAATCCGAAATCGTGCCGCGATGCGTCAGCAGGACCGCCGCGACCTTGGCCGCGTCAAGGCAACTGCCGCCGCCTATGCCGATGACGAGATCGGCATCGATGGCCTTGCCGGCGTCGACCGCACTGGCAATGCACTCAATCGGCAGTTCGGCAACCGTGCCATCGAACACGCGCGCCTGCACGCCCGCCTGCATCAAGGCTTCGACAATGCGGAGAAATTCTGCATCGGCTCCAAGCCGCTGATCCGTGACGATCAGCGCCCGCTTGCCGAGCGCCGCGGCGTAACCGGGCAACGCCCGGCGCTGACCCGCACCAAAAACCAAGTTGCGGGGCGTCCGCAGCGTTCCGAACAGTGACAATTCCAGATCTCCCGATAGGCGGCGGCGCCGCTAGTCTTCGTCAACGAGTTGCTCGCGGCCCTTGCTGATCGATGGCACGACCGCGGCCCCCAGCGCGAGCAGCGCGACCGTCAGCAGCGCGAGCGTGAGCGGCTCGCTCAGGAAGGTCCAAACGTTGCCCTCGCTGAGAATAAGGCCGCGGCGGAGGTTGTCCTCCAGCATCGCGCCGAGGACGAGACCCAGCAGCAACGGCGCAAGCTCGAACTTCAGTTTGTGGAACACATATCCGGCCACGCCGAAGAACGCCACTTCCAGAACGTCCGATGGTCGCGAGTTCACGGAGTAGATGCCAATGCAGCAGAACAGCACGATCGTCGGAAACAGCAGATGATATGGCACCTTCAGGAATTTCACCCAGACGCCGATCAGCGGCAGGTTGATAACGACGAGCATCAGATTGCCGACCCACATCGAGGAGACGACGCCCCAGAACAGATCGGGATGCTTGGTGATGACCTGCGGGCCGGGCACCACGCCGTGCAACGTCATGGCGCCGCCAACCAACGCCATCACCGCCGTTGAGGGCAAGCCCAGCGTCAAGAGCGGAATGAAAGTCGTCTGTGCGGCAGCGTTGTTCGCGGACTCCGGACCGGCGACGCCTTCGATGGCACCCTTGCCAAATCGTTCCGGATGTTTGGAGAGCGCCTTCTCCAGCGCATAGGAGACGAAGGACGACAAGGTCGCGCCGTTGCCGGGAATAATACCGATAATGGAGCCGAGGACCGAACCCCGGGCGATCGCGCCGGCGGAATCCTTCATGTCCTTTCGGTTCGGCAGGAGGCTGCCGACCACTTGGCCCACAAACGGCTTGTGCTCAGGTGTTTCGAGATTGCGCAGGATTTCCGCGACGCCGAACAGTCCCATCGAAACGATGGCGACGTCAAAGCCGTCATAGAGAATCTGTAACCCGTAAGTGAGACGCGGTTCGGCGGTGATCTGATCGGCGCCAACGAGTGCCATCAGCACGCCGATGAACAGCATGCAGACGGCCTTGAGCAGCGAGCCGCCGGCAAGAATGATGGCAAGGCTCAGGCCCAGCACCATCAGCGCGAAGTAGTTTCCAGCGGTGAAGCTCAACGCCAGCTTTGACAGCGGGATCGCGGTGCCGGCGATGACGAAGGTCGCGAAGGTGCCAGCGATGAATGATCCGATTGCCGCGATGCCAAGCGCCTTTCCGGCCCGGCCCTGCCGCGCCATGGCGTGACCATCGAAAGTCGTCACCAGCGACGACGTCTCACCGGGCATGTTGACGAGAATCGCCGTGGTCGAGCCACCGTACTGCGAGCCGTAATAGATGCCGGCGAGCATGATCAGAGAGCCGATCGGCTCGGCGTTGTAGGTGAGCGGCATCAGAATGGCGATCGTCGCCAGCGGCCCGATGCCCGGCAGAACGCCGATCAGGGTCCCCACCAGGCAGCCGATGAGGCAAAGCAGAATGTTCTGCACCGAAAGAATGGTGGAGAAACCCATGTAGAGATTGTTGAACAGATCAATCACGCCGCAGCTCCGGCCATCCGAAGAAAATGACGTAAAGGACAGCGGCGAGCACGCCATAGGCGGCGTAGCCAACCCTCACGAGAGTGTCGATTCCCATTGATAGCGTCAGTGGATCCTGAATGAACCTCGGAAGCACCGGGATCGTGACGCTGAGCAGGTCCATGAAGACCAGAAGCATCGCCGCGGTCAGGCCGAAGGACAGCACAATCAGTTGCCTGACGTTCATCTCCGGCGTCGCGTTGCCGGCGACGAACACCGTGATCGGACCGACCACCATCAGCCCGAGTTGCGGCGTCGATAAGAAACCGAAATCGGCGCCGCGGATGAAGACTCCGAACAGCACGATCGAAGCAACCACGATCGCCGTGGGGCGAACTGCGACATAGAAGCGCTCTGCCGCCTCATTGCTCTGCAACAGGCCCTTAAGCAGAATTGCCAGACCCGCGACAAAGAGAATAACGGCGAGGCCCTTCGGCAGCGCGCCGGAGCCGATCCGGGATAGCGCGCCCGCGTCGAGTTCTGTGGCGCCCAGCCATATCGCGATGGCGAGCAGTATGATGGCCGCCCCGCCAATCACATCGATCCGCGCATAAAGAGGGACGGCGGCGGTGCGCCGTCCCTCCGTCGATTGAACCGTCATGGTGCCTCCCCGCCCCTCACCCAGGCGACTCTTACTTGGCCGCGACCTGCTCAACGAGTGACTTCCAGTTCTTAGTCTGGCGCTCCATGAATGCCTGGGTCTCGGTGGCGCTGAGGTCGAGCGTCTCAATCGCCACTTCGGCATAGCGGTCCTGCACGTTCTTGGTCTTGAGGGCCTCGCGCGTCTTGACGTTGAGGTACTCGACGATCTCGTTCGGCGTGTCCTTTGGCACGAACATCGCGACCCATGAGTCGATGACGTAGTCCTTGACGCCGAGTTGATCGATCGTCGGCACGTCGGGCAACGACGTCGATTTTTGCGCAGTGGTGATCGCTATCGGCGTCACGCTGCCTGCCTTGATGAAAGGCATGATCGAACCGCTGTCGGCAATGGTGGCCGATGCACGACCGGCGACGACATCGTTGATCGCGTCGACCGAACCTTTGTAAGGCACCAACGTCATGGCAAGACCGGAACGCAGCTCCAGCCCTTGTCGCGCAAGATTACCGACGCTGGTCCAGCTCGCGAATGTGAGCTTGCCGGGATTATCCTTGCCGTACTTCATCAACTCCGGAAACGTTTTGATGTTGAGGTTGTTCGCGACCACGAGAACATAAGGCGTATAGCCAATCATCGCGACCGCCTTGAGGCTTTCGAGCGGCTTGTAGTTGGCGGCCTTGTTGGTGAAGGGATTGATCGCGATCGTCGAAGCCACGCCCATCAATACGGTGTAGCCGTCCGGATCGGCGGCAATGCCTTGCTTGGTGCCGGGAATTCCGGCCGCGGCACCGTTGTTTTCGATGATGATGCGGTGGCCAATGATCGGTGCAATCGCCGCGCCCCAGATGCGGGTCTGCGTATCGGCACCGCCGCCAGCGGCGAACGGCACGATGGCCGTGATGTTCTTGGCGGGATACTGCTGCGCCGCGGCGACGCTGGCAAAGGCCGCGGTGACGCCGACGATCGCCGCCGCAATCACCATCTGCCGCGCTTTGTTGCCGCGCTCGCTAGTCGCGAAATTGGTCTGGTTCATCGTTGTTTCTCCCTGAGACTTTCGTATTGTTCCAATCGCGAGCTTGTTTTCGCTCGGTAAAATCGGTCAGCCGATGAGCCGCGATGCTAGAGCAAATTCTCGCACGGCCCATCGGCGCCGACATTCTGTTTCGGACAATGAAACATACGCCTCGCAATGCCGTCAGCGCTGCGCGCCCATCACGTCAAGCACCGCGCCTGTGACGAGAGACGCCTTGTCCGACAACAACCAGATAATGGCCTCCGCGACCTCCTCCGGCAGACCGGCCCGGCCGAGCGGATTCTTGGCGGCGAATTCCTTGACCCGATCGGCCTGCCCGGCCTTGGCGTGGATCGGCGTGTCGATCATGCCCGGCCGGATCGAATTGACCCGCACGCCATCGCGCGCCACCTCGACCGCGAGCCCTTTGGTCATCGTATCCACCGCGGCCTTGGAGCCGGCGTAATGGATGAAACGCCCCGGTGAACCGGTGAGCGCGCCGATCGAGGAGATGTTGACGATGCTGCCGCCCTTGCCGCCGAATTTCGTCGACATGCGCTTGATGCCTTCGCGGCAGCAAATCAGCACGCCGATCGCGTTGACCGCGTAAATATCCAGCGCTTCCTGGAAATCGTAGGTGTCGGCAGTGCGATGGTGCGGTCCGTTAACGCCGGCGTTGTTCACCAGGCCGGTAAGCGTGCCGAACGTCTTGTCGGCGGCCTCGAACATGCGGACGATATCGGCTTCGACACCCATATTGGCGCGCACCGCGATCGCCTTGCCGCCGAGCTTCTCGACGTCGGCGACGACGGCGTCGGCGAGCTCCTTCGAGCTATTGTAATTGACGACGACGCTGGCGCCGGCGGCGCCCAGGAGACGCGCGGTTGCGGCGCCGATGCCGCTGCTCCCGCCCGTAACGATGACAACTTCCTTCATAGATCCTCTGACTGTCGATA
Source organism: Pseudolabrys sp. Root1462 (assembly GCF_001426945.1). Taxonomy (GTDB): domain Bacteria; phylum Pseudomonadota; class Alphaproteobacteria; order Rhizobiales; family Xanthobacteraceae; genus Pseudolabrys. Next base: position 3,055,104 of record NZ_LMFS01000001.1, read on the forward strand.
TCGATAAAGTGGATGAAACGGATCAGCCTGGCTTCTGCCAGCTCAAGAGCGTGCCGCCGGTCTTGATCTTCTGCTCGCCCTGAAGAGCCGGCAGTGGATATTCGTCCTCATTGATGACAAAGCCCTTCTTCGACGCGAAGTCCATGCGCGGCGGACAGAAGATGTCATAGAGCGAGCTCGACGGTCCGTCCTGGCCGATGCAACGGCTGGTGTGGATCGCCAGCGCCGGAATAATGATGACCGACGGCGTCGGCATCTCGGCATGATCGTCCGGCACCCATGTGCTCAAGTCGGCGCCCCAATTGTAGCGCATATGGTGCATCCAGGTGCCTTCGAAGCAGAGCGAGCCCTGCTCGAAATCGTCATGCCAGTGCGGACTGAGCGAATTGGTCGGCCGCCGGGTGAAGAACTGGCCGAAAAGGTTGACCATCATATTGGTCGAGCGGAAGCAGCGCGGCTGGATGCGGTCGCCCTTTGGATCGAGATACTGCGCCAGCGGATAGTGACGCAGTTTGTAGCCGCCGACCGGCTCCGGCCACAGGTCGGGCGGCGCCAGTTCGGGCGCGCCATCGGCATAGACGTCCTTGTTAACCGCCAGCGCCATCACGTCGGCTGACGCCTTGGAAAAGATGCGCGCGACCTTGCCGGCGCTTTGCGCCGTCACTTGACTCGCGCCCGGCGGCACGATGGTGAGCGATTCTGGCTCGGCCTGGACCGTATCGCCGCCGGCCTTGATCGTCAGCGATGCCCCGCCCGGCGGCACGATCACCATGTATTCTTCCGGATTGTCGTCGCGCGCCAGTACAGCGCCCGGCTTCACCTCTGACATGCACACGGCGAAGTTGCCGCCGCGGGTGATCCAGGTCTGCGCCAAGCCGTCCTGACTGACCTGTTGCGGTTCCTGATCGCGGAACACGGACTTGGACGCCTGACGTTTCGATACACCGCTCATCGTGTTGTTTTTCCCTGCGCGGTCGACCGACGACGATGACCGGGCCTCGATCTTAGGTCGGGCGTCCGGCCCCGGCAGAGCCATTGCGGCCGAATTTCGCCTAGTGAAATGCGTGGGGCTTTGCCCCCGCCGCCGCCTTATCGCGGCCCGGCCGCACTGGTATGCTCTCGGCAAAGGCTGCTCCGACCCGCCTGCTTGGCGGTTCGCGGCGCTGCCGATGTGAATGGAGGAGACTGCCAGGTGAATAAGGCCGTTCGCGACCTCACACGTATCGAGCCGGTCGGCGAGGCCATGCCGGGCCTTGTGCCGCCGAACATTCACTGCCGTACCAATTCGCGGCGTGGCCACACCAACCCGCTCGATCGCTCCTATCCGCCGGTCAATGCCGTCTGTCGTGCCCTGCACGTGCTTAAGGTTGCGAATGAGAAGTCCATCGTGACGGTCAACTCGATCCACGCCGCGACGCAGATTCCGCGGCCGACCATCGTGCGGCTGCTCGAGACTTTAATGCACGAGGGGTATGTCGTTCGCGACAATATGTGCGGCGGCTATCGCGTCACCCAGAAGGTGCTCGAACTGTCGGCCGGCTACGGCGGTATCTCGCGCGTCATCGAGATCGCCCGCCCGCTGTCCATCGGCCTGACGCGCCAGATCAAGTGGCCGATCGGCCTCGGCGTTATCGATGGCGATGCCATCGAAATCGTGTACTGGACCGGCACCATCAGCCCCGTGGTGCACACCAATACCGTGCTCGGCAAGCGCCCCGACCTGTTCCGCTATGCGATGGGCCGGGCCTATATGGCGTTCTGCAGCGACGACGAGCGCGAGCGTCACATCGCGCGCATGCGCAAGGACATGCCAACGGAGTTCGGACCGCAGGAGGAAGCCACCTTCCGCCAGCATCTCAAGCGCGCGCGCAGCGCCGGCTACGCCATGCGCGATCCCCGCACCGAGCCGGCGCGCATGACCACATTCGCCGTGCCGCTCTTGGAAAAAGACAAGGTCGCCGCGGTGATGTCGGTGAGTTTCTTCACCTCATCGGTGCCGCAGAAGGACATCAGGAAAGCGGTGTTGAAGCCCCTGATCGAGACGCGGCTCAATATCGAACACGCCCTCGCCTTCATCAGCGACCGGCCGCACCTCGACGCGTCCGTACACCGCGAATACGACGTCCGGCTCTGAGGTTGTCAACACTTACTTGTCGAGCACCGGGTTCGTCGGCGGCGTGCCGCCTTCGAACAGCGGATCGAACTTGCGATACGTTACCTTCCAGCCAGCCTTGGTAAAGACGAGATGGTCGGTCATGTACGCAATCTGGATCGGCGGATGCGTCGGCAGAACCGGCTTGCCGTCCGCGGCGTACAGCATCATGAACCAGTTGCAGGTCGCCGTGTCCGGCGCGTCGCCAAAGAATGCCTTGAAGTTCTGCACCGAGTGCACGACGGTCCGGTCGCCACGATTTTCGCGCCAGGCATAGAACGCTCGAATTTTTTCGCGCCCCTCATAGGTGGTCGCCGAACCGACGAACTTGGCGTCCTCGGTGTAGTAGTCAGGCGCATTGCGCCCCCAGTTCCGGTCGACATCATGCCAGTAGTCGATCAGCAGAGCATGCAGCACCTGCGTCAATTTCAACCGATCCTCGTCGATACGCATCGTTCGCCTTTCGCGCCGTAGCCGCCTCTATATCCGCTTGATATCAAAGCGACCGAGGCGACCGTGGGCTAATGCGCACTTTTTCGATGAGCGAAACGGGGCGACAGTTACCTTCGCCGAACGCGCTTGACCGAGGTACTGAGCACGCGAAGGCCCGCCGCCAAACTGGGGAGGAATCAGGAGCGGTCGCCACATCCCCAATAAGCCATTGAGATCGTTGCGGTAGTAGTGACTCTGCATGGGGAGACGGCTGCGTCGTTCGCTAATCAGCATTCCTAGAAGGAGACGGTAAAGGCAAACGCGTCACGCCCGCAGACGCCTTCTACACTCTCCACAGGCACGACATGCGACGCGGTTGCTCCGGCAGGCAACGACAGGCGATAAGCACGCCCGCTGAATCGCCTAACGAGTGCCGTCAATGTCCGAATCGATCTTCCAACGCATCGCCACCGAACTTTCCGTCCGCGTCGAACAGGTCAAGGCGACGGTCGAACTGCTCGACGGCGGGGCCACGGTTCCATTCGTGGCGCGCTACCGCAAGGAAGTGACCGGTGCGCTCGACGATGCGCAACTGCGCACCCTCGACGAACGGCTGAAATACCTTCGGGAGCTCGAGGAGCGGCGCGAGGCCATCCTCAAATCGGTGCGTGAACAGGGCAAGCTCGACGCCGCGCTCGAGGCGCGCATCATGGCGGCCGACAACAAGGGCCGGCTCGAAGACATCTACCTGCCGTACAAGCCAAAGCGGCGCACCAAGGCGGAGATCGCCAAGGAGTCGGGGCTCGAGCCGCTCGCAGACCTGTTGTTGTCGGACCCGCAGACCGATCCGCAGGCCACCGCGGCATCCTACGTCAACGCCGATAAGCAGGTCGCGGATGTCGCGGCGGCGCTCGACGGCGCCCGCGCGATTCTGGTCGAGCGGTTCGGCGAGGATGCCGATCTCATCGGGACCTTGCGCGAAGCGTTTTGGGCACAAGGCCGTCTCGTCTCGAAACTGCGCGACGGCAAGGCCGAGGCCGGCGCGAAGTTTGCCGACTATTTCGACTACGCCGAATCCTTCACCAAGCTGCCGTCGCATCGCATCCTGGCGCTGTTCCGCGGCGAGAAGGAAGAGATGCTGAATCTGCAGTTCGAGGACGAGCCGGTGCCCGCGGCGGCAGGCGTGCCGAACGCCTACGAGCTGAAGATCATGAACCGCTTCAACGTTTCAGATCGCGGCCGACCCGCGGATCGCTGGCTGTGCGAGACCGTGCGCTGGGCCTGGCGCACCAAAATCCGCGCCCACATGAACATCGATCTGCGCCTGCGCCTGTGGAATGCGGCCGAGGAAGAGGCCGTCCGCGTCTTCGCCGCGAATCTGCGCGATCTCCTGCTCGCCGCGCCGGCGGGCCCGCGCGCCACGCTCGGCCTCGATCCCGGCTTCCGCACCGGCGTCAAGGTCGCTGTCGTCGATGCCACCGGACAGGTAGTCGCGACGACCGCCATCTATCCGCACGAGCCGCAGCGCAAATGGAATGAATCGCTGGCGACCCTTGGCAAGCTGATCGTCGAACACAAGGTCGAGCTGATCGCGATCGGTAACGGCACCGCCTCGCGCGAGACCGACAAGTTGGCAAGCGAACTCGTCAAGCTGCTCGGGCCGGAACGCAAGCTGTCGAAGATCGTGGTGTCGGAAGCCGGCGCATCGGTCTATTCGGCTTCGGAGTTCGCCTCGCAGGAATTGCCCGCCCTCGATGTCACCTTGCGCGGCGCGGTGTCGATCGCGCGCCGGCTGCAGGACCCGCTTGCCGAACTCGTCAAGATCGACCCGAAGTCAATCGGCGTCGGCCAGTATCAGCACGACCTCAGCCAGCACAAGCTGGCGCGCGCGCTTGATGCCGTGGTCGAGGATTGCGTCAACGCGGTCGGCGTCGATCTCAACACCGCGTCGGGGCCGCTACTCGCGCGCGTCGCCGGCATCGGCACCGGCCTCGCCGACAACATCGTCGCGCACCGCAACTCGAACGGCCCGTTCCGCTCGCGCAAGGGATTACTCGACGTGCCGCGGCTCGGCGCCAAGGCGTTCGAACAGTGCGCCGGCTTCCTGCGCATTCGCAACGGCGATGATCCAATCGACGCCTCGGGCGTGCATCCGGAGTCCTATCCGGTTGTGCGGCGCATCCTCGCCGCGACCAAAAGCAACATCCAGGTACTGATCGGCAACGCCGCCGAGCTGCGCAAGCTGGCGCCCAAGGACTTCACCGACGATACCTTCGGCCTGCCAACCGTCACCGACATCTTGCGCGAATTGGAGAAGCCCGGTCGCGACCCCCGTCCCGCCTTCAAGGCGGCGGAGTTCAAGGAAGGCGTTGAGACCCTCAAGGATCTCAAGCCCGGCATGATCCTCGAAGGCGCGGTGACGAACGTCGCGGCCTTCGGCGCCTTCGTCGACATCGGTGTGCATCAGGACGGCCTGGTGCACATCTCGGCGATGTCGAGGACCTTCATTAAGGATCCGCGCGAGGTGGCCAAGCCTGGCGACATTGTGCGCGTCAAGGTGCTGGAGGTCGATGTGGCCAGAAAGCGTATCGCGCTGAGCCTGCGTCTCGACGACGAGCCCGGCGCGGCGCGGCCGCAAGGCGCCAAGCCGTCCGAGCGCAACGACAAGGCGGTGCGGGCCTTTACGGCGCGCAAGCCGCAGGAGCCCGCTTCCGGCGGCGCCCTTGCCGAGGCCATGCGTCGCGCAGCGGAAAAGAGTACGGGGCGCCGCTAGCGCCCCGGGCCGCCGTACCGATTTACCAAGCGAATCCTTGCGCGCCGACGCAACCAAATCCGGCCGAGCGCCGTTGTTCCATCCGGAAATGCCGGCTGCCTCGCGCAGCGGCTATGGCCATTTGGCCGCCGGGGGTCCCTTTGAATATTCGTAGCAGCAATCAGGAGCAGGCCGAGGTGCCGGCCAAGAACGGGCATAAGCCGCTCGCGGAATCCGACGATTCGACGTACTGGACCTTCGCTTCCCAGATCGCGATCTGCGGCATTTTCCTGATCGCTCTGGTCGCCGCGCTTGATCTGGCGCGTCCAGTGATGCTGCCCGCGACCTTCGCTTTGGTCATCGGCCTGATGCTCGGGCCTCTGTCGGCGCGCGCCGACCGCCACGGGGTGCCGACGCTGGTCACCGCCATCGTCCTATGGCTGCTCGTCTTGGTCATCTGCTACGGCGTGATCGCTCTGCTCGCCACGCCCGTGCTCGACTGGATCGGCAAGGCACCCGAAATCGGCCGCATCATCAAGGCGCGTCTGCATTTCCTCGACGGGCCCATGTCCGCTTTGCGCGACCTGCGCAGCGCTTTCCTGCCTGAGAACGAACGAAGCCAGGCTGGCGTCGATATAGCCAACTTCGTGCAGCCGGCGCTCGCAATCGCCACGCCGGCGCTCGGCCAGACCTTTATCTTTTTCGGTATGCTGTTCTTCGTGCTGCTCGGTCGGCTGCGGCTGCGCCGCGCGCTCGTCACGGGTTTCGACGACCACGATACGCGGCTGCGATTCCTCAAGATATGGAATGCTATCGAACACCAACTGACGAGTTATCTGAGCGTCGTCGCTGTGATCAATCTGGCGGTCGGCCTCGGCGCCGCCGCAATCGCCTTCGGCGTCGGCCTGCCCAATGCCGTCGCTTGGGGAGTGCTCGCGTTTATCCTCAACTTCATCCCGTATATCGGCGCGCTGATGATGCAGATCATCCTGCTCAGCGTCGGCCTGGTCACCTTTCCAACCTTGCCGCAGGCCCTGCTGGCGCCGCTGCTTTATCTGGCGTTCACCACGCTGGAAGGCCATTTCATCACACCGGCTGTCATGGGCCGGCACCTCACGCTGGTACCCTTGATCGTATTTCTGTCGTTGGTTTTCTGGACCTGGCTGTGGGGCCCAGCGGGGGCGTTCCTGGCTGTACCGCTACTGATCGTGGGGCTGGTCGCTCTCCAGCACATCTTCCCGAAGGATAGACCGGCACTACCGGAGTAGTGCGGCCTTTCGTGATGGAACCTTCGCCCCGCCGTTGCGTTGGGCCTCCAAATATCATCCACGATTACCGAGGGGTAAGTCATGTCGACCCGTAGTAAAGTTGCAGCTTCGACGACCGAAGAAATCGAAGCCATCAAGGAACTGATGGGCGATCTCGAAACCCGTCTTCGCCGCATTGGCGGCAGCGCCAAGAGCGAAGTCTCGGGCGGCGCCAGCGATATCTCCGACTTCGTCAATGAGGCGCTGGCTGGCATCATGGACCGCGTCCGCGAGGGCGCCGGCGCGGTATCGGAAACCGTCGCCGACAAGGCTTCCGCCGTCGGCAGTGACGCGTTGAAGAAGGTCGTCAACGAAGTCGAAGCACGCCCGCTCACCATGCTGGCGATCGCGGCTGGCATCGGTTTTCTGTTCGGGATCGCCAAACGATAGAGTGCGAGCCATGCGGCTCACGGACCTCGCGGAAGCCACAATCGGCCCCATCGTCGGGCGCGTCGTCCGACGCGCGGTGCTGTTTGCATTGCTCGGCATCTTAGTGATCGTAACGCTGTATTACGCTAGCGCGGCGGGCACCGTCGCGCTAGCGCTCGAATACGGACCTGTCTACGCTTACCTCATCATGGCCGGTGTCTATGCGCTGGCCGCCATCGCGGTGCTGATCGCGATCCTGACAACGCGAAACAAATCACTGCCAATTCAAGACAGAGCGGCCACCGCGCTTTCCTCGCCGCGCAACATGCAGATCGCGGCGCTCGTCGAGGCGGTGATGCTGGGCTATACGCTGGCGCGCAAGAGCGGCGGCAAGGGCATTCTCTAGGCCTTGGAACCGCGTGCCGCCGGATCGCGCGTCATGTTCTTGGCCCCCAATTCATCAAGGTAGGACTGCCAGTTCGCCGCGTAATCGCGGCCGAGGCTGTACAGATAGTCCCAGCCGTAAATCCCAGTCGAGTGCATATCGTCGAAGACAAGGCGCACGGCATAGTTACCCACCTGCAGCACTTCCATGATCTCGATATTGCGCTTGCCGCCGACCGTCTGGCGTTCGGCTGGAGAATGCCCCTGCACTTCCGCGCTCGGACTGTTGACGCGCAGATATTCAGCCGGCAGGTCGAAGCGCTGGCCATCCTCGAAGGCTACCGTGAGGGTGTTGCGGTCCTTGTGCAGGCGCAATTCGGTCGGCCAAGCAGGGCTGTCGGTCTGGCTCATATTGCAAACCTAGCAAGCAGTCGGGCAGATGCCTAGGTGGCAACCTTCAGCGCAGCCATGCCCCGTCGAACTTGGAGCGCGAGCGTCAAAGCGCTAGGCTATGCCTTTGTGGCATAAGACCGGTAGGGTGTTCATGGAGCTGCGCGAATTGCGAAATTTCATTCAGGTCGCTCGCGCCGGCAGCGTCAACCGCGCCGCGCAGGAATTGCGTCTAGCTCAGCCCGCGCTCAGCCGGCAGATCCAGAAGCTGGAGCATGAACTCGGCGTCCCCTTGTTTGCGCGACACGGCCGCGGCGTTCGCCTCACCGGCGCCGGAACGCAACTGCTCGAGCGAGCCGAGGCGATTACTCAATTGGTTCATGAAACGCGTGAGGAAATCCGCGAGGACCGCGCGCCGACCCGCGGTCGTCTCACGCTGGGCGTGCCGCCGGCTGCCGGCCGCCTGCTGATTGCCGCCTTTGCCGGACGCTTCCAGATGGCCTGGCCGCAGACGACGCTGCATATGCGTGAAGGCGTGGCCAGTTCGCTCTTGGAATGGGTACTCGATAAGCGTCTGGACGTCGCGCTTCTGCATAATCCACCGCATCTGGAAACCCTCAATATCAGGCCCGTCCTGACGGAACGCATGATGGTGATTGCGCCAGCCGCCGGCGCCAAAGCGCGAAACCATCCGAAGACCTATCGCATCCGAGATTTGGGCGACTTGCCTTTGATCCTGCCCAACATGGCGCACACCAACCGCCGACTGGTGGAGCACGCAGCGCTGGAGCACGGCGTGCGGCTGCGGATCAAGATCGAAGCCGACAGCGTCGCCTTTGCCAAAACGCTGGTCGAGAATGGACTCGGCTACACCATCCTGACCTATGCCGCCGTTCAGGACGAACTGGCGCGCGGCACGCTCGTCGCCTATCCGATCATTCGACCGATGCTGCAGACCCGCGTGAGTATCGTCACGCTACTCGAGAAACGGGCCCAAAAGTTCACCGAAGAGGCGAGCGCGCTGCTTCACGATGTCTGCCGCGACCTGGTACGGCGGAAGCGCTGGGAAGGCGCGCAACTCGTCTGACGCGGCACCGTTGCGCCACCTTCGAGGCCAGCAGGCCTCCCACCTGTCATGCCGAGATAGTATCGGTCGCGAACTTTCAACGCGCGCACCGCCGGGCTAGGCTTTCAGCGACGAAAGCACGTCTCTCGTCAGGCAAGCCGTCGCCGTCCTGACGGCAGGCAACACAGAAAAGCGAACAATTACTGAGGAGGAATGCCGCAATGGGCCGTCGTGTCCTTTTGGCAGCGCTGTTGACGCTGCTATCCCCCGCGCTCGCATCCGCGCAGGGCTTTCCCGACCACGCCATCAAGCTGATCGTGCCGTTCCCCGCGGGCGGACCGAACGACGTCATTGCCCGCGTCGTTGGGCAGCGCATGTCCGATATCCTCAAGCAGCCGGTGGTCATTGAAAACCGCGGAGGTCAGGGCGGCGTGCTCGGCACCAACTTTGTCGCCATGGCCAAGCCCGATGGCTACACCATCGCCGTGAGCAGCGCTGGCGCGCTGGCGATCAGCCCGCACATGGAAAAGGTCGCCTACGACACGCTGAAAGACCTGCAGCCGATCACTTTGGTTGCCAAGGTGCCCGAAATGCTGGTTGTCGCCACCAATGTGCCCGCCAACAACCTGAGCGAATTGATCGCGCTGGCGAAATCGCAGCCAGGCAAGCTCAACTTTGCCTCATCCGGTCCCGGCAGCCTGCCGCATCTGGCCGGCGAGTTGCTCAAGCTCAAGGCCAAGATCGATATCGTTCACGTGCCATATCGCGGCGCCGCGCCGGCGGTGAACGATCTCCTCGGTCAGCAGGTCCAGATGGTGTTCCTGGATCTGCCAGTACTGCTGCCGCAGGTGAAGGCCGGCAAGCTGCGGGCGATCGCCGTCGGCGCCGAACAGCGCGTACCCAGCGCTCCCGATGTGCCGACCACGGCGGAAGCTGGCCTGCCGGGCCTGCTGACCGAGAACTGGTACGGCATGGTCGCCCCGGCGAACACGCCGCCGGATATCGTGGCCAAGCTTAACAAGGCCGCGGTCGAGGCGATCAAGGATCCCGCCGTCATCGAGAAGCTGACGAGCCAAGGCGCCATTCTGGTCGGCAATACGCCGGATGAATTCCGCGCCTTTATCGAAAGCGACATTAAGAAGTGGGCGGATGTTATCAAAGAGGCCGGCGTGAAGACGTCGCTCTGACGTTTCCACGCGATTGAGGGGTCCGACGCAGTCGTCGCCGGACTCCTCGACCGATCGCCCGCCGCTACCTTCCTTCCCTCACCATGTCCTGACTATCAATGCTTCTTCCGACCGAGAAATTCGTCCTTCGCTCGACGTTGACATCGCCCTTCGGCCGCAAGGTTCGCATGGCGATCGACGTGCTCGGCCTCGCCTACCGCGTCAGCATCGTGCCGGCCGACACGCTGGATGAAGGCGATACACTGCGTGAGCAGAATCCGCTCGGCAAGCTGCCTTGCCTGTTACTCGCCGACGGTACAGCGATCTATGACAGCCGCGTCATCATCGAATTTCTTCAGGAGCTCACCGGCAGCAACAGGCTTGTGCCGGCGCGAGGCCTTGAGCGCTATCAGGTGCTGACACGCGCGGTGCTGGCCGACGGCATCACGGACGCGGGCTTGCTCATGGTGTATGAAGGTCGCTTCCGCCAGCCCGGCACTTTTTCCGAGCGCTGGCTTTCGCACCAGCGCGGCAAGATCGGACGCGCCCTTGCGATCTTTGAAAGCGCGCCGCCGCCGTCCGACAATACCGATATTGTCAGCATCGGCCTGACATGCGCGCTCGGTTATCTGGATTGGCGCAAGCCGATCGAATGGCGCGACCGGCACCCGCGGCTGGTGGCTTGGCTGGCCGCCTTCTCCGCGCACGAGCCGGCCGTCGGCCGCACAAGCGTTCCGACCGCGTGAGCGCCCCGATGCCGGACGGAACCGCAGCGGCGCCAACGCATAACCCCAACCCTCGCAAGCCGAAACTTACATTGCCGCGTGGCGCCTGCGACGCGCATTTCCATGTCGTCGGCCCCGGCGCCCGCTTCCCGTTTGCACCAGGCCGCAAGACCATTCCCGCCGACGCTCCGAAGGAAGCATTGTTCGCCCTGCATGATTTTCTCGGCATCGAGCGAGGCGTAATTGTCAACACCGCGATGCACGGCGCCGACAATGCCGTAACGCTTGACGCCCTCGCCGCCCGGCCCGGGCGCTATCGCGCCGAGGCGCTTGTACCGCTCGATATCACTGATTTCGAACTGAAGCGGCTCGGCGCCGCCGGCTTCTGCGGTGCGCGTTTTCATTACATGAACCATCTGGCGCATAGCGCGCCGATTAACGACGTCATCGCGTTCGCCAAGCGCCTGGCCGACATCGGCTGGCATCTGCAGATTCACATGGAGCCCGAACTCATCGGCGACTACGCCGCCGCGCTCCACCGCTCGCCGGTGCCCCTAATCGTCGATCACATGGGCCGCGTCGATGCCGCGCTCGGTCTGGCGCAACCCGCCTTCGAGAACCTGCTGCACCTGCTGGACGACCGCAATATCTGGGTGAAAGTCAGTGGCTGCGACCGCGCAAGCAAGACCGGCCCGCCTTATGCCGACGCCGTGCCGTTTGCGCGGAAGCTCGTGGCCGAGTTTGGCGACCGCGCCGTCTGGGGCACCGACTGGCCGCATCCCAACCACCAGCCACCGATCCCCGACGATGGCGAACTGGTCGATTTGCTTGCGGAGATCGCGCCGACGCCGCAGGCCTTGCAAGCGCTACTGGTGGACAATCCGCAGCGCTTCTACCACTTCGCGCCGCTCGAATAACCGAAGGAGCCACCATGGCCGGACGCTTGCAGGATCGTGTCGCGATCGTCACCGGCGCCGGATCGGTCGGGCCCGGCTGGGGCAATGGCCGCGCCATCTGCGTGCGCTTTGCCGAGGAAGGCGCCAAGATCTTTGCCGTCGACCGCAATATCGACGCCACCGCCGAGACGGTCGAACGCGTCAAGGCCGTCGGCGGCATCATCGAGGTCATGCAGTGCGACGTCACCGACAACGCCTCTGTCAAAGCCGTTGCCGATGCCTGCGTGACACGCTTCGGCCGCATCGACATTCTCGTCAACAATGTTGGCGGCTCGGCGGCCGGTGGACCGGTCGAGATGTCGGAAGAGGTGTGGGACGCGCAGATCGATTTCAATCTGAAGAGCGGGTTTCTCACCATGAAGCACGTGCTGCCGGTAATGGAAGCGCAGCAGCAAGGCGCCGTGGTCAATCTCGCCTCCACCTCGGGACTGCGCTATACCGGCGCGGCGCAGGTCGCCTATGCCGCTACCAAGGCCGGCGTCATCCAGATGTCGCGCGTCGTTGCCGTGCAATACGCCAAGAAAGGCATTCGGGTGAACACCGTGGTGCCCGGCCAGTTGCACACCCCGATGGTCGAGGGCCGACTGGCCAAACAGCGCGCGGGCGGCGATGTCGAAGCGCTGCTCAAGCAGCGGCTGGCGCGCATACCGATCGGCTTCATGGGTGATGGCCGCGACACCGCCAACGCGGCGCTCTATCTGGCCTCGGACGAAGCGCGCTTCGTCACCGGCACGGAGATCGTCGTCGACGGCGGCATGACCGCGCGCTGCGACTGAAGTTCAGCGCTCGACGAAGGCCTTTTCGATGACGAAATGGCCTGGCTCGTTGCTGCTGCCTTCGGCGAGACCGCGACCGTGGAAATTCGCGCGCAGTTCGGCAAGCATGCTCGGACTGCCGCAAAGCATCGCGCGATCCTGCGCAATATCGAGCGGCGCCTGGCCGATGTCGGCGAACAGCTTGCCGCTATCGATCAGATCGGTGATGCGGCCGCGGTTACGGAAGGGCTCGCGCGTCGCGGTCGGGTAATAAACAAGCTGGCTGCGGATGAGCTCGCCGAAGTTCTCATCGGCGCGCAACGTCTCGACCAGCTTCTCGCCGTAAGCGAGCTCGGCCACCTGACGACAGCCATGCACCAGAATGATTTGCTCGAAACGATCGTAGATGTCCGGGTCCTTGATCACACTGGCGAAGGGTGCCAGTCCCGTCCCGGTGGACAGCAGGAGCAGCCGGCGACCGGGCAGCAGATTGTCAGCGATCAGCGTGCCGGTGGCCTTGCGTCCGACCAGGACGGTGTCGCCCTCGCGGATGTTCTGCAGCCGCGAGGTCAGCGGCCCGTCCGGCACCTTGATGCTGAAGAATTCGAGGCGGTCTTCGTGGTTGGCGCTGGCCATACTGTAGGCGCGCAGCAAGGGACGGCCGTCGACTTCCATCCCCATCATCGTGAACTGGCCGGAAACAAAGCGGAACCCGGGATCGCGGGTGGTGGTGAAGCTGAAGAGCGAGTCGGTCCAGTGGCGAACCGACAGCACTTGTTCCTTGTTGAAGGCGGTCATTCCAAGTCCGACTCAGAGGAGGATCAATCAGGCGCCGGAACCATATCCGAATGAAATGCTGCGATGCAACATTGGGGCGAACCGATCCTGCGCATCGGACGCACGCGCCTTTGCATGCCTTACCCCAGGAGCCACGGCTCCAGATGATGGCCGCCCCCTACCCCAGCACTACTTTTCGAAGGCCGGTTCGATCGGCACCCGGTAGCCATTCACCAGGCGGTTGGTCTCGTTGGCCATGCCGACCACGGCCATCAGCTCGCCGAACATTTCCGGGGTCATGCCTGCCTTTTCCGCCGCAGCGCCATGACTGGCGATGCAATATCCGCAACCATTGGTGACGCTGACGGCGACGTAGAGCATTTCCTTGACCAGCGGATCGAGCGCACCCGGAGCCATGATCTCCTTGACGCTTTCCCAGGTCCGCTTCAGCGTCTTCGGGTCGTTGGCGAGGTACTTCCAGAAATTGTTGACGTCAGGGACGTTGCGCGAGGTCTTGATGTCGTCGAACACCGCGCGCACCTCCGGCGAGGCGTTCGCATATTCGATGGGCTTCGGTTTGCTCATTATTCAGTTTCCTTATGCCTTCTGGTCCCTCGGCTCGACTACCGGAGGCCGGCCGCAACCTCAGGGTGAACTGATATCGCTCCGGATGATATTGCACGTTGATATAGCGGCAGCGGCGCCAAACGCGGCGGGCAGGACTATTTCAACACTCCGGCTGTCCAGAATCCAGCCGGCTCACTTCACTGGTCGCTTTTCCAGCTTTCGAGCCAGTGTTCGCCGGTGCATTCCGAGCCGACGCGCTGTTTCCGAAATATTGAAGTCGGTATCGACGAGCGTCTGGTGGATCCGCTCCCATTCGAGCGTCTTGATGGAAGTTGGCCGCTCGATCACCGTTACGTCGGCGCGCCCAGCCGCCTTGTGGAAAGCCGCCTCGATGTCGTCAGTACTCGAGGGCTTGGCGAGATAATGGCAGGCGCCCAGCTTGATCGCCTCGACCGCCGTCGTGATGCTGGCAAATCCAGTCAGAACGACGATCAGCATATCGGGATCGAAGGCATGCAAGGTCTCGACACAGGCAAGGCCCGAGGCGCTCGCCAGCTTGAGATCGACGACGGCATAACCCGGCGCCTGATCCTTCAGAAGCTCCTTGAGGTCGTCGAGGCCGGTCGCCATCAATACGCCGTAGCCACGCCGCTCGAATGATCGCCGCAGGGTCCGCGCAAAGCCTTCGTCGTCTTCGACGACGACAAGGAGTCGGTCACTTTCCACGGCTGCCCCCGATCTCGAGCGCCTTGAGCGGCAAGGTGACAGTCACGGTCGCACCGCCGCCAAAGCGGTTGCGCGCCCGAATTTCGCCGCCGAGCTTGCGCACGACATTGACGACGAGGAATAGCCCAAGCCCGCCGCCCGGCCGCCCCTTGCTCGAATTATAGGGCTTGCCGATATCGGCGAGCATTTCCTGCGGAAAGCCCGCGCCGTCATCGTTGACGCTGAGCACGAGCGCATCGCCTTCACGCGTGGCCACCAACTCGATGCGTTGGGGCGACGCTTCAATCGCATTATCGAGAATGTTGAAAACCACTTGCTTGAGCACGGCGTCGGACACAATCGCAACGTTATCGCCGAAGCGATTGTCGAAGGCCAGCGCCGGCCCAGCGCGCGCCGCACGCCATTCGTCGACCAGCTCCGAGAGGAATGCGTTGACGGTGGTCGGCACCGAACCTTCTCCGCGCGTTTCGCCGGCCGACAGCAGAATCCCCGTGACGATGCTCTTGCAGCGGCGCAGCGAAGCTTCCATTTCGGCAATGTCGTCGGCGATGTCTGGATTCGATGTCAGCGCCGGCATACGCCGCCAGTCGCTGACGATAACGGACAATGAGCCGAGCGGCGTTCCGAGTTCGTGAGCGGCACCGGAGGCCAACAGACCCATGCGAACGATGTGTTCTTCCTCGGCAGCGTGCTGACGCAAGGCCGCCAGTCTCGAGTCACGTTCGCGCAGGTTCCGATTGATACGCGTGACGAACACAACGACGAGCACGGCGTCCAGCACAAAACCGATAAACATGCCAACGGTGTAAAGACGGAACGCGTGATCGGCACCGAAAGCAGCCAGATCGAGCGGCCGATGGGACGTCGCCAGCCCGGCGAGGCACGCACCGGTCAACGCAACCAACGACCAGCTCGATCGCGAGTTGAGGAGCACGGCGCCGAGGGTGACCTGCAGCAGATAGAGTGAAGTGAACGGGTTGGTTGTGCCGCCGCTCAGATAAAGTTGCGCGGTCAACGCCGCGACATCGAACGTCATGGCGATGAAGAGTTCGCGATTGCTGACGTCCTTGCGCCGCCGGATACGAAGGATGCTTCCGAGATTGAGCAGCACAAGGCCACCGATCACCCCCAGCATCGGCAGCAGCGGCAGGGGAACATCGAGGCCGTGGCGAACGAAGCCGATGGTGGCGATCTGCCCCAGCACCGCGGTCCAGCGCAGCTGTACCAGCAGCGCCATGTTCTTGCGGTTAGTGGTCGCTTCCGCCGCGGGGGCGACGCGACGCTGCGGCATTGCCGTCGCAGGGACGGCATCCGACGTTCCGCTTGATGTCCGATCGAGCATCCAAGGCACCGCGCTCAAGGCAGACGGCCTGACAAGTCCGCAATAAGGAGAGGTCTACCACAGCCATTTAGGCGGTGTTTTCGAGATCGCCACTCTTGTTTTGCGAGGTAGCACGTCCAGCCCGCCAGCATGGCCGCCAGCCCAAACCAGGTTAGGGCGTAGATCAGGTGGTTATTCGGAAACGACACGACCGTGAGACCGCCGGCCGGTCCGCCAACCGCGCTAGCGTCTGCGTCGATGAAAAACGGCGCGACGTCGGTCAGATCGCGGGCTGAGGCGATGGCCCGCACGTCCCGGGAGAACCAGCGGTCAGCCGCCGGATCGTTCGAGCGCAGGAAGGCGCCGCCCGGTTCCGTCACGCGCAGCAACCCCGTCACGTCGACGTTTCCCGCCGGCAGGCCGATGCCGCCACGGCGATCGGCGGGAACGAAGCCGCGATTGACGAGAACGATAGCGCCGCCTGTGGTTCGCAGCGGCGTCAGCACCCAAAAACCGCCACCGAGGGCGGTGACGGCCTTCACGAAAGTGTCTTTGTGGGCGATGAACCGGCCACGCACGCGAACATGCCGGTAGGCGTCGTCCTGAGCATTAACCGACGGCCATTGTTGCGGCGCCGGGATCGCCCCCGGCGCCGCGTGGATGCGACGGTCGACTTTATCGATGAGGTCCAGCTTCCAGGCGCGCCGCTCAACCTGCCATATGCCGAGCGACAGAAAGACCGCAATGCCCGCGAGCGACAGCCCCGACCACACGATCAACCTTCGGTTCACGGCAACTGCCTCATGTCGTGCACCGGCATCATGTTGACGTTGAGGTGGTACATGACCCAGAGCGAACCGCTCAGCGCGATGCCAAGAACGACCAGCGTGAAAATCAGCGCCAGCATGCTCCAGCCCTCTTCGGCGCTAGAGGTCATGTGCAGGAAGTAGATCATGTGCACGACGATCTGAACGCCGGCGAAAATCATGACCACGATCGCCGTCGCGGTCTTGTTGCCGATGACGCCGCTCATCACCAGCCAGAAGGGAATGGCGGTCAGGATCACCGACAGGACGAAACCGGTCAGATAACCGCGCAACGAAATGTGGACGCCACCGTGCTCGTCATGGTGCGCCGTGTGCGGATTCGCGCTCATCGCAGCATCCCCAGAAGATAAACGAAGGTGAAAACGCCGATCCAGACGACGTCGAGGAAGTGCCAGAACATGCTCAGGCACATCACACGGCGGCGGTTGGCGGAGGTCAGACCCTTGATGCCGATCTGCACCACGAGCGTGAACAGCCAGACCAGGCCGAAGGTGACGTGCAGGCCGTGCGTGCCGACCAGTGTGAAGAACGACGACAGGAAGGCACTGCGCTGCGGCGTCGCGCCTTCGTGGATCATGTGCGAGAACTCGTAGAGTTCGATGCCGATGAAGCACATGCCGAACACGGCGGTGACGAGCAGCCAGAACTGCGTGCCGAACACCTTTCCCTGCTGCATCTGCAGCATACCGAAGCCGTAGGTAATCGACGACATCAGCAGCATGCCGGTGTTCACGGCGACCAGCGACAGATCGAACAGATCCTTCGGCGCCGGCCCGGCGGCATAGTTGCCGCCGAGCACGCCGAAAGTGGCGAACAGGATCGCGAAGATGAGGCAATCGCTCATCAGGTAGATCCAGAAGCCGAGCATGGTGCTGTGCCCCTCGGCATGGGCATGTTCGTCGGCCAGGTAAAATACCGGCTCGGCGGCCAGCGGCGTCGCGACGGGGGCGGTCATGCATGGGCTCCCGGCGCCGCCAGGGCGCGGCTGCGCGCCGCCTCGACGCCCGCCACGTGGTCGGCCGGAATGTCGAAGTCGCGGTGATAGTTGAAGGTGTGGCCGATGGCGACCGCGAGTATGGCGACGAAGCTCGCCGCCGCCAGCCACCACATGTACCAGATCAGCCCGAAGCCCATCGCGGTGGCGAGGCCGGCGAGGATGATCCCGGTGCCGGTGTTGCTCGGCATGTGGATCGGCTTGAAGCCGCCAAGCGGCCGTTCATAGCCGCGCCGTTTCATGTCGTGCCAGGCATCGAGCTCGTGCACCACCGGCGTGAAGGCGAAGTTGTAGTCAGGCGGCGGCGACGACGTCGCCCACTCCAGCGTCCGGCCCTGCCAGGGATCGCCGGTCACGTCGCGCAGCGCCTCGCGGTTACGGATGCTGACGTAGATCTGCACGAGGAAAGAGCCGATGCCGAGCAGGATCAGGAAGGCGCCGAAGGCGGCAATGATGAACCAAATCTGCAGCGACGGATCGTCGAACACGCGCAGCCGCCGCGTCACGCCCATCAGGCCGAGCGCGTAGAGTGGCATGAAGGCGAAGTAGAAGCCGACGACCCAGAACCAGAACGATAGCTTGCCCCAGAACGGATCGAGCTTGAAGCCGAAGGCCTTGGGGAACCAGTAGGCGATACCGGCGAACATGCCGAACAGCACGCCGCCGATGATGACGTTGTGGAAGTGCGCCACCAGGAACAGCGAATTGTGCAGCACGAAATCGGCTGGCGGCACCGCGAGCAGCACGCCGGTCATGCCGCCGATGACGAAAGTGAGCATGAACGCCAGCGTCCACATCATCGGCAGGTCGAAGCGGATGCGGCCGCGATACATCGTGAACAGCCAATTGAAGATCTTGGCGCCCGTCGGAATCGAAATGATCATCGTCGTGATGCCGAAGAATGAATTGACGCTCGCGCCCGAACCCATCGTGAAGAAATGGTGCAGCCAGACGAGATAGGACAGAATGGTGATGACGACGGTGGCGTAGACCATCGACGTATAGCCGAACAGCTTCTTGCCCGAGAACGTCGAGGTTACTTCGGAGAAGATGCCGAAGGCCGGCAGGATGAGGATGTAGACCTCCGGGTGGCCCCAGATCCAGATGAGGTTGACGTACATCATCGGATTGCCGCCGAAGTCGTTGGTGAAGAAGTTGGTGCCGACATAGCGATCGAGCGACAGCAGCGCGAGCACTGCCGTCAGCACCGGAAACGACGCGACGATCAGCACGTTGGTGCACAGCGCGGTCCAGGTAAACACCGGCATCTTCATCATCGTCATGCCGGGGGCGCGCATCTTCACGATCGTGCAGATCAGGTTGATGCCGGACAATGTCGTGCCGACACCGGCGACCTGCAGCGCCCATATGTAATAATCGACACCGACATCCGGGCTGTAGCCGATGTTCGAAAGCGGCGGATAGGCAAGCCACCCGGTCCGGGCGAATTCGCCAACGAACAGTGACATCATCACCAGCACCGCGCCGCCGACGGTCATCCAGAAGCTGAAATTGTTGAGGAACGGGAATGACACGTCGCGCGCGCCAATCTGCAGCGGCACGACATAGTTCATCAGGCCCGTCACCATCGGCATCGCCACGAAGAAGATCATGATGACGCCGTGGGCGGTGAACACCTGATCGTAGTGGTGTGCCGTCAGATAACCTTCCGAACCGTTGAATGCGATGGCCTGCTGCAGGCGCATCATGATCGCGTCGGAGAAGCCGCGCAGAAGCATAATAATGCCGAGCACCATGTACATGATGCCGATGCGCTTATGGTCCACCGTGGTGAACCACTCCTTCCAGAGATAACCCCAGAGGCGGAAATAGGTCAGCACACCGAGGAGTGCGGCGCCGCCGAGCGCGACGACGATGAAAGTGACGACGACGATCGGCTCGTGCAGCGGCAGCGATTCGAGGGTCAGACGGCCAAACACGGCCTTCACCAGATCGATGTGATCGAACATGTTCTGCTCAGGAGTTCTTTTCAAGTCGGGGGATGAGATAGGTTGCGCGTTCGAGCGGCGGCAGGCTGACCCGAGCAAGGTCGGGTTTGGGCAAGCCTGCGCCGACCACCGGCCCGCTCGGTAGCCGGGGCTTTGCGTCCTGCGGACCTTCGCCCCCTAACTCGGCAATGTCGCAAATGCCGGCGACGTAAGCTGGGCCGGGACCGAACACGGTGCCGCGGCGCGCCTGTTTGTCGTAGGTCAGCGGCATGGTGTTGTTGATGCCGGCCATTCCGAGGCCGCCCTTGGCGTCGATCGCCATCATTTCGCTCATGCACATCTTGCCCGGCTCGACGCACATATTGAGGATGGCTCGGTAGAGATCGGGATCAACCTTGGCGAAGCTGCGCGCCGGGACGTTCTCGCTCGGCCGCTCGAGCTGCATATAGGCCTCGCGCGAGAGGTCCCCGCCGCCGGACTTGGCCTTGGCGACCCACGCGTCGAAGCCGCGTTTGTCGAGTCCGTGGAAGGTGAAGCGCATGCCGGAGAAGCCGGCACCGCTGTAATTCGCTGAGAAGCCCTCGAATGTACCGGGCTCGTTGATCACGGCGTGGAGCTTGGTCTCCATGCCGGCCATCGCGTAAATCTGTCCGGCCAAAGCCGGAATGTAGAACGAGTTCATCACCGTCGCGGACGTGATGCGGAAACTGATTGGCCGGTCGACCGGCGCGGCCAGATCGTTCACCGTCGCGATGCCGTATTCGGGATAGATGAACAGCCATTTCCAATCGAGCGCGACGACATTCACCACCAATGGCGCCGTCTTCGCCGGGACGGGTTGGTTGGACGACACCCGATCAAGGCTGCGATAGGGATCGAGCAGGTGCGTCCCCATCCAGGTCAGCGCGCCGAGGCAGATGATGATGAGGAGCGGCGCGGCCCAGATCACGAGTTCGAGTTGCGTCGAGTGATCCCAGTCCGGATCGTAGTCGGCGGCGGCATTTGAATGGCGATAGCGCCACGCGAAGAAGATGGTCAGCGCCATCACCGGCACGATGATGAGGAGCATCAGGATGGTCGAAATCGTAACAAGGTCAGCCTGCTGGCTGGCGACGTCGCCGGCCGGCCTGAGCACCACGAAGTTGCAGCCGCTTAAAAAAGCGGCGAGCGGTAACACGACCAACGATTTGAGATTTCGCACCATGACCTGCGCGCCTTCTTGCGGTAGCGCATGCCGTAGCTGCGGTGCAGCACGAGGCACATTGGACAATTTGTCCAATGCCGCATCGCAGCAAAATCGCTGAATACGCCCTTGGAAGCGCGTTTCAGCGCGCAGGTAATCCGAAAGTCTAAGGCGATGGCACAGACGGTAACGGCCGCGGAACGGGACGCGAGGCAACTACACGCACGCCATACCGGGGCGACCCCAACTGACATTGCGGTCGGCGTGGTGATCGGTCGGACCTCGGAATTTTTCGACTTCTTCGTCTATGCGATCGCTTCCGTCATCGTCTTTCCGCGTCTTGTGTTCCCGCATGCCGATCCGTTGACAGGAACGCTGTATTCGTTCGGCGTTTTCGCGCTGGCGTTCATTGCGCGACCGTTTGGCACCGTGATTTTCACGGCCATCGATCGGCGGCATGGCAGAGCGGTCAAGCTGACGCTGGCGCTGTTTCTGCTCGGCACCTCGACGGTCGCCATCGCCTTCCTGCCCGGTTACGACACGATCGGCGCCGCGGCCATCTGGCTGTTGGCGTTGGCGCGCGTTGCTCAGGGCGTGGCGTGGGGGGGCGCGTGGGACGGCCTGGCATCCCTGCTTGCGATCAATGCCCCGCCGGACAAGCGCGGCTGGTATGCGATGCTTCCGCAACTTGGCGCGCCGCTCGGTCTGATTGTCGCGAGTGTGTTGTTTGGGTTCTTTGCCGGGCGTCTGTCGGCCGACGACTTCTTCAGCTGGGGCTGGCGCTATCCGTTCTTCGTGGCTTTCGCCATCAATGTGGTCGCCCTGTTTGCGCGCCTGCGCATGGTGGCGACGCCCGAATACGCTTATCTCTTCGAAAGCCAGGATCTCGAACCATCGCCGATTGTCGAGACCATTCGTCACGAGGGCCGCGACATCCTGGTCGGCGCCTTCGCGCCGCTTGCGAGTTTCGCGCTGTTCCACATGGTGACGGTGTTTCCGCTGTCCTGGATCTTTTTGTTCACCAAAGAGGGCCCGGCGCGGTTTCTGATCATCGAGGCCATCGGCGCCGTATTCGGCGTCGGCGCCATCGTGGCCTCGGGCGTCATTTCCGATCGCATCGGCCGGCACAAATTGCTGCTCGGCTCTGCCATCGCGATTGCCGCGTACAGCGGCTTCGCACCTCAACTGCTTGACCGCGGGGTTGCGGGCGAAGCGACCTACATGATCCTGGGCTTCGTGCTGCTCGGACTGTCCTTCGGGCAATCGTCAGGGGCGGCCGCGGCGCAGTTCGCCAATGCGTATCGCTACACGGCGTCGTCCCTGACAGCCGATCTCGCATGGCTGTTCGGCGCAGGCTTCGCGCCGTTGGCGGCACTCGTCCTCGCCGGTAATTTCGGCCTGATATCGGCAGGCGCCTATCTGTTGTCCGGCGCTGTATGCACCTTGATCGCACTCGTCGTACTCGGGCGCGCCGGCACGGCCGCCAAAGATCAGTTCTGACCTGCGCAGGGAAATACGGAAGCTGAGGAATCTGCCTCCCCCGCCCTTCACGCGCAGCAACGCCCCGGCTGACGCCGTCGAAACGCGAGACTTGGCAGATCAAAGGAGAGACGGGCGTGGCGCTCCCTAGGGGACGGGACGCCAGCGGTCCTAACTGGCCATAAACCATTATATCTATTAGTTTTTTTATGCCGCTAGAGATGCCGCTAAGATGCGCCGCTAGCAACTGCCGCTAACTTGCTCCCGGAAGGCCCTTCATGACCAGGAAAGTGGACTACCTATTTTTGCGGAAGGGCTCTCAAAATTGGCATCTTAAGCTCCAGTATCCGGGCGATCTCGGCCAGAAGATCGGGCGCAAACGAATTGAGAAATCTCTCGGCACACCTGACCGTGCCCAAGCCGAGATACTTGCCCTCCCCTACATCCAAGAACACAAGATGCACCTACTGCATGGGCACAAGGACTTTCGGATCGTCTGGAAGCATCGGTTCGAACCGGGACGTCAGCACGTCGGTCCCGCCGGCGAGCGCATCATCGCGACCGATCGAGAGCTGATCTATCTTGATCCTCAAGGAGTGATCACGAAGAGAGCTCCTAACGGCGATCACTTCATACCCGTTCCGCCGTTGCTGGAACAGAAGGCCGCAGTGCGGCGTGAGCAACTGCGCCGCCGGGGCGTGAGGAATTCCGATGATTCGATCATCGATACGTATCTAAAACATGCAAACGTGACCGGCTATAACGAGCGGGAGGCTCGTGCTGTTTGGTCCCTCTATAAGGAGCTCACAAATGGCAAACCCCTTCGGGAGGCCACGAGGGAGGATGGACGGAAGATCGTCCAATACTTTGAGGACAACGGATTAAAAAGCGCGACAATTCAGAAAAAAGTTGGCTGGTTGAATGCCGCGATCAATCTAGCGATCGGAGAGACAAAGCTATCATTCAACCCATTTTCAGCGATCGTTCCGAAACGCACGGACAGCGAAAGACGCCTCCCTCTCAGCGAAGCTGACATGAAGTTGGTCAGGGCCGGCATGGAGCAACTGGATCGCCGCGATCAACTGTTGCTACGCTTTCTGGCAACCACGGGGGCTCGGCTGTCGGAAGCATTTGAAATCGAGAGCGAACTGATGGAAAGAGGGTGCCGTTATGTCATTATCGGAAGAAAAACACCGCAATCGCATCGCCGCGTACCGCTCCCTGCCGCGGTTCTCCCATTCCTTCCGCGTCAGATCGATGGTCAACAATTCCAAGGTACTGCAAGGTCAGCGTCAAAGCGCTTGAACCGATTCTTAGATGACATCGGGATCACCGACCCTCGGAAGGTAATTCACTCTCTTCGTCATCGGGCTCAGGACAGATTAAGGGCCGCAGGATGCCCGATAGACTACCGTTGGGCCCTGTTGGGACACGAGGAGAAGACGGTAGCCGAGGGCTATGGCCTGGGTTTTCCTGTGCCCGCGCTCAAGCGCTGGATCGACAAAATCGGCTTTTAATCTCTCTGAACGCCCAAACTAACTCTATTGCACCACTCACGCGTAACTCGTCGACTATCGAAGGCCCCATGAGCGACCTCAAACAATTTGCGGAAGGCACCTTCAAGGCCGCCCAAAGTCCCTCGGCGTGGCTGATGAGCGCCGAAAGGCTGCGGGATGGCGCTGAGGCCATCTTCACGCATGAACAGCCCTATGAGCTTGCCTACCTCCGAGCCCACGACGTGGCGACCAAGGAGGCGGTCGCGATGGCCTACAGCGAGGGAAAGGACGCGGGTATCGTCGAGATAAAGGCGCGAACGCCGAACTACCCGGCGGCGCAACTCCTTTACGCCTATGCCCTTGAAAACTTGCTCAAGGGCATCATGGTTTCAAACGACCCTACCCTCGTTTCCGGGGGCAAGCTGAACCCCAAATTACAGACGCATGATCTGGTGAAGCTAGCCAAGGCCGCGGGCTTTACACTCCACGCGCAAGAGATTCCAATTGCTGAGGCGCTGGCGAAGCTCTCGGTGTGGGCTGGCCGCTATCCTGTCGCGCTCTTTCAGAACAGCTTCGTCACCGCGCCCAATGCGGATGCGCTGCTCGACTATGGCTCACAGCACCCGACGTTGCGTGACCTCTTTGACCGATGCCACGCCGCCCTTGCCTCACAGCTCACCAAGCCGTTTTCGACGCGCTTTGATTCCATCGTCGTATTCCGCCAACCCGGTACCTGACCGCTCTTTCGGTCTCGGTTGCAAATCAAACCGGACGAGGCCCGCGCCAATGAGTGGGGACAATCCGTTAAGGCCAACGTGAAACGGCGCACGTCTAACACCTTGACGGACAGCGCCTACAAGCCTGCTTTCTGCACGATGGAGGCCTAACCTTGGGCTGAGACTTCAGGCTCGGCTGCTTTGCGCCTACACCCGGTCTAGCGAAGCGGGATGCGTCCAAACTTCAAGGTTGAATTACATCCGATCCTTTTGCAACGTGTTCCCATGCTAGGTCCTGACATCGACTTTTCCAAAATTCGGGCGCACCGCGGTTCTCAAGATCGTGGGTTCGAAGAGCTTTGTACGCAGCTCGCGTTCCTAGAGCCCCGAGCGACAGGAGCCGAATTCTTCCGTAAAGGCACAGGGGCCGATGCGGGTATCGAGTGCTTCGTCAAAGACCGCAGCGGGACGGAGACAGGTTGGCAAGCGAAATTTTTCTTCTCGTTTCAGAGTTCACAGGTCCAGCAACTCGACGAATCAATTCAGCAGGCGCTCTCGAAGCACCCGGCCCTCACGAAATTCGTCGTTTGCCTTCCGTTCAATTTGAAGGACGCGAGGCGTTCGAAGAAGCACAAGACCGAATGGGATCGGTGGCGGGAATGGGTTACTCATTGGAAAGCCGAGGCTCGCAAGAAATACAAGCGAACACTGAACATTGAACTGTGGGATGCGGCAGGCTTGACCGAACGGCTGAGCCGCCGCGATGCGCGCTACGAAGGGCGCATCACCTTCTGGTTCGATGAGGCTGTGCTGACGCAGGGCTGGTTTAGGCAAAGGTTCGAAGTCGCCAGAGCAGGCTTAGGCGAACGCTATACCCCCGAGACCAATGTCGAACTCCCCATCCGCAAGAGCGTCCTCGCCTTCTGCCGCGATCCGTTCCTGAACAATTTTCTCGAAGGATGGAACGGAAAGATTGACGAGCACGCCACGGACACCATTGACGCCTTTCGCAGGCTTAAGGATACGGACCTAGATGCTGTCGCTGCGGACCTTGATACGAAGGCCGATGCATTGCTGGCACTGTTGGCGCGGTGCTCCCCAGACCCGGGCACAACTATCCCGGTTGATGATCTGGTATCGCGAGGAGCCGCACTTCTCCGGTCCGCCTCGACCGCCTCTTCCGCTATATGGAAATACAAAGCGCAGGACAAGGAAAGCGATGCCGTTCGATCCGCCGAATATTATGCACGCCAGCTTTACAGCAAGCTACATGACTTTCTCGATGAGCTGTCGGGTGAGAACTGGGCGATAGCCAACACAAGGGAGCTGCTTCTTTACGGCGATGCGGGTGTGGGAAAATCGCATCTTTTGGCGGATGCCACGAGTCACCAAGTCGAGCGCGGCAGGCCAGCACTTCTTGTTCTTGGCGGCACCTTGCGCGACGCCGATCCTTGGACCCAGATTATTGAGCAATTGGGCCTTCAAGGCATTTCGACGGACCGCCTTTTGGCAGCACTTGATGCGGCTGGTCAGGCCGCCGGGTGCCGCGCCGTGGTATTTATCGACGCGATCAACGAGCGCCACGGCATCGACCTCTGGTCCACGCGGCTCGCTCCTTTTCTCAAATCGATCGGGCCATTTCCGCATGTCGGCATCGTCGTGTCGTGCCGGACGACCTACCTTCCGCACATTGTGGATGCAAATAGCGAGCTGAAGAAGCTTCACCGCATTGAACATACGGGCTTTGCGGGCAACGCGGCGGCCGCCAACTATTACCTCGACGTTCGCGGCATCATCCGCATGTCCGCTCCAAGCTTCGTCCCCGAGTTCAACAACCCTCTATTCCTCAAGACATGCTGCGATTTTGTCATCCTGTCGGGGCAGAAGGAGATTCCACGAAGCTTGCGCGGCATCGTCTCGATCTTCGAGTTTTACAGCGACGCGGTGGCACGGTCGATCCAGCACCGGATGAAGCTCGATCCTTCGCAAAAGATTGTCAGACGCGCCTTGGCTGCCCTGGCCGAAGCGTTTGAAGCAGGCGAACGAGGCTACACGGAGCTGGTAACCGCTATCGCCGCGATGGAGGCAATACTCCCTTCAAGTGGCCTCGAAGAACGCAGCTTGCTCCGCCAGCTAGAAAGCGAGGCCGTTATAACCGTAGAGCCCGTACAGGACGATGACGGCACGCTCGTCGAGCAAGTGCGGTTCACCTTCGAGCGGTTCAGCGACTACCGCATCGCCAGCCGCCTGCTTGAGCGGCATTTCGACAAAGCCGATCCCGCCGCGTCGTTCTCCGCCGGGACACAACTCCGCGCTTATATTGAGGACGACAAGGCCTACGCGCGCGCGGGCGTCATCGAAGCGATGAGCGCGCTTGTTCCCGAACTGTCGGGGGTCGAGTTACAGGATGCCGTTGGAGCCACCAAGAGAGCTACCTACCTTCTGCACGAGGCTCTGCTCACGAGTGTTCTCTGGCGCAATCAGAAACATTTCACGCAGCGCACTCTTGATTTGTTGACGGATGCCTCCCGCGTCTCCGGCGAGAACGAGGTTCTCAACACCCTAATCGCCATCGCCACGGAGCCAGACAATCAATTCAACGCCCATTACCTCCATGGCAGGCTCTGGAAGCTTTCGATGCCGGATCGTGACAAAGCGTGGACCACGTATCTCATCGATCGTCAGAGCGACGAAAGCAGCGCACTTGGAACGCTCACGTCTTGGGCTCTTCAGAACGGGTTGGGCAACATCGAGGAAGGCCGGGCGGAGTTAGCCGCCATATGCCTTAGCTGGGCCTTTACGACCACAGTGCGTTCCGTACGCGACCGGGCGACGAAGGCCCTCGCCTCCTTGCTTTCCGTTCGCCTACATCTTGCCGCAACGCTGGTGAACCGGTTTGCCGGTGTGAATGATCTGTATGTGCTGGAACGTGTACTTGCCGGTGCCTACGGGGCAGCCTTGCAAGGCCTGACAACGGACGGTTTAGCGACGCTGGCGTCCGCTGCTTTCGAGGCCATCTTCGCCGTTGACCCTCCGGTGCAGCATCTCCTGATCCGCGATTACGCACGCGGGATTGTCGAGCTTGCCGCTCAAAAGGGTGTGCTTCCGCCCGAGATAGATCTTGCGAAAGCACGGCCACCCTATAAGAGCCCATGGCCTATCGAAGAGGTCCCCGAAGCGCTAATCGAAACTTACAAGCAGGACTATGGAAAGGGCGTCTTTAGCGACGAGATCGTCAGCTCAACGGTCAATGATGGCGATTTCGCTCGCTACATCATCGACCGTGCCGTGGATGACTGGAGCGCCTTCCCGATTTCTCTGGCCGGCTTTACGAAGGAGGACCTTTTCAAGCGGTGGAGCGATAAATGCCTTTCGGTTGGCGATGAAGCCGCGGCCTCTCTTGCGGCGTTGATGGATACCGCAATCGAATTGAAGACACTGGAGCCGAGCGATCCTTTTGCCCGCCTGCGCGTAGTCTTTGTCTCGCCTGACGATGACCCTCAGGAGAAAGAAGAAGACACGCGATCCCCCGAGTTGCGCGCCGCCGAAGAAAAGCGGGACAAGATTGAGGACCGCCTGCGCTCCCTGGTCGGTGAAGAGCTGTGGGCGGACTACGACCAACAAGCGCGCCCCTACCTGTTTGGCGCGAGCCGCGAGGGCGGATGGTGGCCGCCGCGCTTTGATACGCAGCATGCACGGCGATGGGTGTGCAAGCACGCCCACGAACTCGGATGGACGCCTGAGCGTTTTGGCGATTTCGAGCGCAATTTGCGATCCGACCATAGCCGGACCAATCACAGCATTGAGCGAATCGGCAAAAAGTACCAGTGGATCGCACTCTACGAGCTTCTGGCACGCATCGCCGATAATCAGATGTTCATCAACGGATACGGTGACGATCCGAGGACCTACAACGGTCCCTGGCAAATCGGGCTGCGTGACATCGATCCATCGTTACTGGCCTCTTCAACGAAAGACGATTCATGGCGGCAATGGGAACCGCGCTGGTGGATGCCGCTCGACCTGACACTGCGCTCCATTAGCCCCGCCTCGCGGTTGCGCTGGCTCAACGGCCCAGACGATTTCTTAAGAGACGAACAATTGATTGATGTCGCCGATCCAAAGACGGGCCGGAAATGGACTGTTTTGAATGAAGTCGTGGCCTGGCACCAATGGGCTGTGAATGACGGCGACCGCGTACTCGAACGCACGGCTTGGTTTCGGTTGCAATGCGTGATCGTCAAAGCCGAGGACCGCGACAAGCTTATCAAATTGCTATTGGGGAAGCTTGTCACGGACGAGCATGATCTTCCGTATTTCTCTCTTCCGTGGACATCATTCGTCGGCGAGTATCCCTGGCACCCGCTTTTTGAGGAGGCCGAACGGTCGTCGCTATTTACGCTACCGCCTACAGCAAAGCCCGTTATGGCTTCGTACAGAGTGGAGACGGGCGGTTACGATTACTCGATCGAAGAGTCTTTCTCACTCGACTTGCCGAGCCCGGAACTGATCAAGGGTCTGGACTTGCACCTTTCGAATGGACGCAAGCTTTCCTATGAAGACACCTCTGGGACGGTTCGATTCTTCGACCCTTCCGTGGAAGAAGAAGGGCCGAGCGCCGCGTTGGTCGATGCCGAAGCCTTTGACGCCTATCTTAAACGCGAAGGAATGGCCGCCGTGTGGGCCATCGGCGGAATGAAGAGCGTGCATGCCGGAAGCCGTAACCGCGAAGGTTGGGGCGGTGAGCGCCTCTATTCAACGCTGCTTTGGCGCGAAAAGGGTTCTTTCGAACGTGGGGATCATACCGAATACCGTCGGCCCAGCACGAACCAGCTAAGAGCTTTCTTGGCCGGAGAGACCCCAGAAGAGATCGCCCTGATCATGGCCGCTCAGGCGAAGGACGCGGGCGACGATTTCGTGCCGGTCAAGCGCGACAAGGCGGCGAAAATCGCCTCAAGACCTCCGCTTCGCGCCCCTAAGGCTACCTCAAAAATGACGAAAAAGACCGCGAACGGCAAATCTGCCCCGAAAGCACTTGTCCGTAAAAAGAGAGCAAGGAAGAAACGCCTTTAAGGTCGCATTCTAAGCCAGGAAGCTTTCGCTCTTGGCGGACGAGTGCGAGTCGACGCTAATCCGGCGACGTCCAATTTACTCTGCATATAATCGGGGTTCATCTCTCGCGAGCAGAAGTTGTTAAGGCTGGTGGTCCTTGACCTGCCTCTTGAGTTTCTACATCGATATTTCGGACTTTAAATATCAGGTTCGATAATTGAGCGGAGGAGTATCACCAAACGTGCCCATGTACGCTTCAATTAACATTGTTTCAACGGTCCGAAACGCTCGCCCGGTATAAAGCAACGCCACAGCAAGCTTCTCTTGTGGAAAGTCCAAAGTCGGAATACGGCGGAGTGAAATTATAGCGTCGTGGGTAGGACGCCGCACTCGCATCTGGTTTAAACGTTCGTGCAGCCTGCCGGCGCAGCCGATGTAGAGCGTCCCTGACAGGTCTTGTTTGCAAACTCGGTTCAGTAAAGCCGGCTCGTTGAGCTTCCCAGGCGCGGCAAGGCCTATTAGGCGATAAACACCACGAAAGTCGTGAAACTCTCCACTAAAGTAGCCCGCAGACAGGAGATAGTGATGCCATCGAAGCTCTGAGCAAATTTTCTCCCAGGGAGGCAGCCGATTTAGAGGTATGCGTTGAAAGCTATCGCCTTCTTTCGCAGCGCTCACGGCATCCCAATACTCTTCAAGCTGACTGACTGTGATGCGTTCGTTTGACATTCATTGTCCTACCCGTACCAAACTATTAACTTCAGTTCCGGTCGGAATATGAACCTTTTGTTCAAGCACGAGCGACCAGCCCCCTCCGTCGGGCCTCAGCCGCGCTTGCACGTTCTAGAGCCTTTGCGAGCAATGCGCGAAGATCGTCGATAGACTCTGGACCCCATTTACCATCACGATGGAAGACATCACGGCTGTGATCAGCGATCAATTCGGCACGGATGGAAATCTCAAAAAGCAGGTCTCGGATCGGCTCCACTACCTCGTGGCCTACGCACGAGCTTGCACGAGTTTGCCAGGCATCGATCGCGGCTGCGGTCATGCCAGCGAGTGGCGCGACTTCTCCAAATGCTTCGTTGATGTGCGTTAGGAACTCGCGCTCAAGATCCACTCGTTTCTCAAAGCGCGTGCGTCGTGTTCGGCCGTCCATTCACTTCCCTCCTAAGTAAACATTCCAGCTCATCCAACCAAGGATCAAGCCTAGCGAACACGTTGACTATGAAGGCTGCCGTAACAATCGCGGGAGGCTGATGTCCTCGTTGGCTCGCCATCCTACAGTGCATCGCCGCGTCAAACTCTTCAACTGAGACCGGGCAAGGCCGAATGCTTCGCAGATGAAATACCGAATACCTAGAAAAATCAGGACGATCACAAAGCCGCCATGAGGCGGCCATAGCGATGTTGCGCAGGCACACATATACCAAACCGGCCTCATAGGCCGCATTCATGGCGCTGCGCTGCACCTGCGCAGGTATGCTGGAGAGAATAGCGCGAAACGAGCGGACATCCTGGAGACAATCCTTATAAACCGCCGGTTCACCCAAAGACGGCAGGAAGCGCGTTGGATCGAACAACGGCAGGGTCTCTCGGTATAAATGCCAAGAAAAAAGCTCGCCATTGCGAAACATTTCAGCGACACGCAGAGCACCATACCAAGAAATAGAAGGCTTTAGATGAGAATACTGTTGCGGCACAAATCTTAGCACCTCACTTTCATCCACCTTGCCCCTGTTGTTTTTAACAACAGCGAGGATATCAAGGTCGCTCAGGATATCGGCATGTCCTCGCCCGACAGAGCCAAATATATACGCGGCGATGAGCCTACCCGAGCTCATCGATGTGAAATCGATTTGTAGAGAATCGAAATAAATAGACCAATATAGACATACCTCATAATGACCGCGACAACATCAACGAACTCGAATCCCTTAAAAGTTCCGTCGGGCGATACATCGAGGAACCGCCGGAAGACGTAAACGATTACATCGACGCCGCGATGTGTATCATTCCAACCGATGCGCGGCATGACGCTCCAAAAATTGACAAACCCAAGGAGTACGAGGATCGTGAGGCAACTGATGAGCAGGCGCCAAGGCTTTTCACCATGCCCCCAGACTAAGCCGCTGATCTTAAGGCCGAGCAGCTTCATGCCCGCCTCGACCTTTGCCCATAAAGTTGAATACTTATTGCGATAGTACGTATCGAAGGCGCACATCGCGTAGGAATAATGGCGTTCAGTCGCGCTGATCTCTTGCAAGACCAGATATCCGATACTGTCGTGGTCACCGACCTCGATTGCGTTGGCTTTTAAATTTTGAAGGCTCTCCCGTCGAATATTAGGCGCAGCTGGGAGAGAGGCGACGATCTCCCTCACCTCGACGACGCTTTTGTGAAAATGCGCGTATTGCAATTCACATCCATAAAAATTAGCACTTTTGAAATTACAGTCGTCGAAGCGAACGCCATCGAACATGCAATTAACGAAGCGTGCATCGCGAAAATACCCGCGCTTGAAATTCGAATAGCGAAAATCGCAGTTCTCGAAAACAGTCTTTAGAGCATTTAGATCATTGATCTCCTTGCCTCGCCAGGTTGCTCCAATGACCTTGCGGCGCGATAAAGTGATGCGCTCAATGCGAGGGGGCGCCGGGATTTCTTCACCGCGCAGAACCGGAGGTTCTTCTGCGCGAGGGCTTGGCGGGAGGTCTGCATCGTCACTCATTGAAGGGCCCCACCCCTTTGTTCGACGCGCAACCCGCGCGGCCTCTGCATCACATTCCTTCGGCCCGAAGCCGTGACCGTTATGGACCGCTTGTCGAGAACTTGCGGAGCTTATCCGTTGGGCAACCTATTTCAAAGGTGATACTATGCAGATAAAATTCTCATTTCGCGTGAAGGGCCACGCAGGCATGAGGTGCGGCGAATTTCGGCTAACCGTGCTGAACGAAGGTCCCTCCCTTCTGCGAGCGAGCAAAGGCCGAGAGATCAAGTGCCAGCGGCTTCAGGAGCTCCGTGACCCTGGAGCCGCCGCTAGAAAGGAATTCAAGCAAGTCTTCTTGGTTTGGCTGGCCAAGTGTAAGCCTGTAGATGAGGCGTTGCTCTTTCAGACGTTTAAACTTTTCGAGATCACGGCTTTGAGGTAGGCTAAACACAAAGCGCTCGACATGAGCCCCTTTCAGAACCCACCACGGCGAAAGGCCCGAATCATCCCGAAAGCGAGCGTTCGCCGCATTTTCCATGGCGCTCCATAGCGAGCCGCTCCCGGCGGCATCGATTCCGATTTCGTCCTGCAATAGCTTTGCAAGTCGCCGTCGCACGGCAAGTCCAGCGTAGCGCTGTATGCGTCCCTCACGCTGCTCAAGCTCCAGCGGGCCGGAGCAAAGATCCCAATGAAGAATCCGGCTGCACCAAGTGTGAAAGTCGAGCCCCTCCTGGCCGACCGACGTTGTTGCGAGAACATGAGGCCAGAACGGTGAATTGAACGCATTACGGATTTCATCCGAACGAGGTGGCATCGCGCCGTCTGTGCCGCTTGGTGTCCGCTCGTCATCCTCGGTCGCACCGAAAGGCACCGCCGCATGGCAGCGCACGCGGATGCGCGGCTCTCCTGAGGGATGAACGCTGTGAAACAAAAAAGACCCGACCGAAACGTTCAAGGCTTCATGAAGGTCTTTCACAAGCCCGCGCTCGCGAGTTGGCAGGCTCTGCCGCCGCATCCAGAAATGCTCGTCGAGAACCGCTTCAAGATTGCCTTCAAGGCAGGCGCGGTGAAGGACCTTGACCGGTTTGCCCTTCGGCATCAGTGCCCAGAACACGGGCTTATCAAGATAAAGGCGGAGCCCCTGCCATGAGAGCCTGACCAGTTCCTGAAATGCTTCGCCAGCCAGAACCTCCTTATGATGCCTCCAAAGCGCGCGGCCGAGGATCACGCCGGGCGAAGCCAGCGCGGCTGTCACGAGGTCCTCAAGTTCCGTGCGGCTGATCCAGTCGACCTCATGCTTGTCATGCCAATCACCGAGGAGGACTTCGAGCCGCTGGTCGCCGTGCGCCACCGCGTCCCATGCATTCTTGATTAGCTCAAAATCTCCTGCCTTGCGCTCAAGCGCCGAAACCAGCATCCAGAGCCGCTTGCGACGTTCGCTGTTCTTGCCTGGTTTGCGCACCACTTCAACGTTCAGCGCTTTGAGCGCTTGTACGAGCTGCTTGCGGACTACATCGCGCGGAATCCCTCCTTTCAGCCCTGCTATGAGAGGGTCGGTCGTGCGGATCAGGAACGGCGACGGGTGGAATAGCGCTACGGTCGGCAAACGGGCGGGCCCGGCTTGAAGGCGGCGGCGCTTCCAAACCCGGTCATAACCCCCGCTTCGGGCGAGCAGGCCCGCTTCAACGCGAAGGCTGGTCAATGCCGCAACGCTTTGCGGCGTCGCCTTGAACCGGCTGAAGACAAGCAGCTTTGACTCATGCCCCGCGCGCGCCCAGGCACCACCAATCGGCCACCAGGGAACCGAAGGCCGGACCCAGGGAAGCGCGAGCGCCTCCGTCTGCGTTACCTTTTCGAGTGCACGCAGCTTAGGACTTGGCCAGCTTCGCGGGAGCGAGTAATTTTTGCGCCCGTCCACGCTCAGCTTGGTGAGCGCGCGGTCTCTTTGAATCGTTCCTTCACGCCATGCCTGATAGCGCGTTCCCAGCGCCTGAGCCGGTAGCGGCACAGACAGCCAATAAGGAAGCGCGGCCCAAACCTGCTCGGGCTTGAAGGATGCGGCCAGATGCCGAAACGCGCGAATATCGGCGCCTTCGATCACTGCCTCCAGTGGAGTCGTATGCGCGCTGTCATCGGAGATCGGCTCCCGCTCCATCCGCGAGACACAGGGGGCGAGCATGCGTTGCAGTTGATTACGCAAGGAGTGCGCCTCCTGCACAAATCGGTCAGATTCCGGCGAGCCCGGCGCTGTGCGTGCAACGGAGAGAATCGTATCGCCAAACTTCGCGAACGTTTCTTTAGCTTCGGCCTGCAGCGCCGCGCCAGATGCGCCGCCCAAGAATTCCAGCAGATCAAAGAACTCGCGGTTGGCTTCCGCGCCTCTATTCTCTTCGAGTCGAGTTGCAAAAAGCTTATAGGGCGTCGCGGACAGCAGAAGTAGGCCCGGCGGCGACTTTGCCGGGTCGAAGAGCGCGCCGATCAGCGGATCGGACCGGTTCGCCTTGGCAAGCAGATCGCGGTAGCGCTGAAACTCATCCAGTATCACTAAGTCCGGCGGTTGCGCCGTGAGAACCGTATAGGCAAGCGCGCGGCGCAGGCGCCCGACGAATCGGCCACGCGCCCCCTTTGCCGCCTCCGGCACTTGCGTCTTGGGATCGCCGTTGAACTCTTTCATCAGTGCCGCTTTGAAAGCGTAGATGAATTTGCGAGGCAATTTCGAAACCGGCCCACGATTTCTTCGTACAAGCTCATCCCAATCCGAGGTGACGTTGCATTGCATCGTCTTCTCGGGGAATTTGCGCATCAGATGCGGATAGGTCCGTGTCAGGAGAGCCGAGAGGAACGCCCGCTCTTCCTTGCGTCCCGCATGCAATCGCGTGGTCTTGCCAGGAAACGACGTACCGGGCGTGAGCGCGTATAACGCGACGCGCGTCTTGGGTTTAGCCAACAGTGGAATAAGGTTCAGGCGGTCCGCGCGCGCTACCGCACCCCTCTGTTCTTCTTCGCTCAGAAAATCGACGAGCCGATCCCGGTTCTGATGCGCCACGCGTTGCCCATTCGTGATGTAATAGACGACGAATGGCGTCCGGCGCTCCCGCCTTGCAAGCTTTTCGATGATTTGCTGTGCGACAACGGTCTTTCCAAGGCCGACCTCGTCCGCGATGAGAAAACGGCGCGAACCCTTCTTATTGCTGAGCGCCTCACAGGCAGCCTCAACCGCGGCACTCTGGAATGGCTTGGGGTCGGGCATCAGCGTTCTTTGAGCAACTCGCCGCTAACCACGGCCCAGACGGATCGAAATTCGCGCAAGCGATCCGCCTCACCGGGTGGCAGCGCCTCCGCCTCGGCAAGGATCGGCCCGAGATAGGTGTCGATGCGTGCGCCCGCACGCTTGAAACTCGCGCGGTCCCGCGCCCAGCATGCCAGCATCGCATCAAGGGTAAGAATGCCCGGATCAAAAGGGCTCGCCTGCAAGCCGGAACCAGGCCCGGCCTTGTCCCAAGGCTCCCCCGCTTCTCTGAAGCTGTAATCCGCGCCAAGCAGCGCCGCGATCCAGGCGAGAAACGCATTCATGCCGAGATGACGCGCGATTGCGTGACGGTCCCGCTCGGCATCAAGCGGCGGCGTAACATCCACGCATTGAAGCCAACTACATGACAATTCGCCCAGCGCGAGGCGGAATTGCACGAGCTGCGTATGGAGGCTTGCCGGAAAGGTCCCTAGCGGCAAAGACGCGTGACCACGGGGCCAAATGGTGAGGTTCGCAGTCGCCAAACCCGCTTCGACAGAAACCTCCTCATCTGCTGGATGCGGCGGCTTGTCAGCTTTAATGACAAACTGATTGCTCTCGCGGCTTAAGCCGCCGCTCCAAGCAGCCACAAAGCGCTTGCGGGCCCTCTCCAATCGCTCGGTTGCGGTGTTCTCTTCAGGGGGTTTCAGCTTCTCAAGTTCAGTCGCCGACACCGGACGCGCCTCAAGCAGCAACGCTTGCAAACCCTCCAGCAGGTGCGCGGGCGCCGAGACTTCCGCGATCACCTCTGCGTTCGCGCCCGTCCACGCGCGCTGCGTGGCGTTCGCGCTACCGACCCAAAGACGCAAGGCCTTGCCTTTGCGTACCGCGAGGATCTTGGCGTGCAGCCCTATCACAAGCTGTTCGGACTCGTCCTCAGCCACATGCGCGTTGTCGTTCTCTGATGTGGACGGCTCGACC
Organism: Pseudolabrys sp. Root1462; assembly: GCF_001426945.1. GTDB lineage: Bacteria > Pseudomonadota > Alphaproteobacteria > Rhizobiales > Xanthobacteraceae > Pseudolabrys. Next base: position 3,091,565 of record NZ_LMFS01000001.1, read on the forward strand.
TCTTCCTGCGGTGGGGATTCCTGAACAAAGATGCGGTCCCCAAATCCTGCCAGCGGCCTAGCGGCTTGACCCGCGAGCTTGGCTAGTTCCGCGCGAGTCGTGAGCAGCGTCCGCTTGGTTTTGGGCCCGCCCCAACCTGCAATTGTCTTCACAATGGTCCCATCGAGAAAGGGACTGACGGCGATCACCTCATCTGCTTGTTCGATCTTCGGGAATACAGCATCACTGCTTTTGGTGAGTGTAATGCGCTCAACGCGGAGCTTGTCCGGCTGATCCCAGCACACCTTGTCCAATGCGATCTTCAGTTTGGGAGCCCGGAACCCGTCAAGCTTGGCATGCTCCGCAAGGCGTGCGGCCACCTCCCCCATTCCCGCCACGGGCATGGCGTCTGATTTTGGATCATCATTGCTAGTCAGGAGCAGGCCGAATTCGCGATTTATCGCCGATGTCAGGTTGCGGCTTCCGAGCCAGAGCCGCCATTGATCGCCCGCCTCGCCGTTTGAGCATCGCACCAGCGCGATCTTCGGATGCCAGCTTCGCTCATTCTCATCGAAATCAACCTCACGGATAAACTGATCGAGAACTGCAGCCAGGCCCGGGATGCGCTTGGGCCGCGCGAGGCGTCCCCGCTGGATAAGAATGCGCACTTTGCCGCGCAACAACTCGACCGCTTCCGCCAAGTCCGCCTTGCCGCCGCTTCCCTCATCGTTGTCGCGGCCCGCGAGCGCCAGAAGAGCCGAGACAATCGAAACTAGGTCCGCCGAATAGCTCGCAAGAATGGCGCCGGTCACTACTTCGCCCGGTCCCGGGCGGAGCGCCTCAAGATAAGCTTGGCTCGGCCACGCTCCGCTCATGCCGCCGCCCATAAGTCGCCGAGGAGGCTACGCACCACGTTCCACCGATAATGCAGGGGCTCGGCCGCCGTGTGTTCTTCGTTATTCCAATCAAGGCGTCGGCTGGCTCCCGTGACGCGCGACAAGCGCGCCCGTTGCGTCTTGCGGGCGCATTCGGCCCGCTCGTACACATCACGCAGCGCCATGACATTTCGCGCCCCCTCATTCAGCCATTGCAGCGTGCTGTCGAGGGCCTCTGTCACGGCAGGCGGAAGAGTGCCTACGTCTTCAATCAGTTCCGGCAGGCTTAGCCGGCCCGCATCGATGCCGTATTGTTCAAGAACTTTCGGCAAATGCGTGCGGTGGATATTGGAGGTCGGCTGGCCGTCTTCCTCTTCGCGCAGCGTCTCGACAAGCGCGGCATAGACTCCGCGACCCACGGCAGCTAGCGCGGCGGCATGACCCGCGCGACGCAACTTGGCGGCATCGTCTCTGGCAAGCTCGGCGATACCGGGCGCATAACATGTGTCCGCATTTACCTTCCGGCCCGACGCGAGCCGCGCTAGCACGCTAAGATGCGTCGGCCGCACCGCGGGACGAAGATCGACGAACTGACGGTGTAAGAATTCCGCTTCGCGCGGCGCGAGATCAAAGTTCAAAGGCCCATAGCCGATCCAATCGTCCGGACGCGGCGGCAACGCCGCGAACGGCAACTCGGCGCGCTGGAGCTCCTGACCATCGTCGTCGAATGCACTGCGCTGTTTGCGTTGCAGGATCGCATGAAGCAGCGCGCGCGAAGGCATGCGCCCATCCTGCTGACGAAGAATTCCCCACGTGCCGAGCGCCGCCCAATAGCTCACCGAGGGCGGTTGTGTGGTTGGGCGCGGGTGGTTCAGGCCACCGATGACACCGCGTTCCTTGGCCTGCTTGAGCCGCCCCGCCAGGCGCACCTCCTGCCGCTCCAGCCGTTCAGCAACGCGGCCCGTGACCGCCTCCTCCGACAGAGACTGGTAGATCCATGGCACGAAGAGCGCATAGCGAAGCCGCGTGTGCAGCACCGACGTGCCCGGGAAAAAATAATCCGCATAACGCTGATGAACGATCAGAAAGCCGATCTCGTCCCGCACGCCTTCGCCCGCGCCAGAAAGCTGCCGCTCGGCGCGGCGCAATGCACTGCGCGACAGATAGGTCCATCCGAAACTCGACAATCCCGCCCCCTAGGAAGGAACGTACGACCTGTACATGAAAACCCGATTCGCAACCACAGGTTACCTAGCCGAGGCTTCCATTTTGCCTCGTTTCGGTGGTGCGCACTTCGCGCTCTGACAGCTCGGGGGAAGAAACAGAACGAGACGATCACCCTCGCGTCATCTTGGGCCAAACCTAGACTGGAGCCTCGTAACTTTCAGTTGTTTCACCTCAAAGTTAGATAATCAGCGCCCGCATCGCCGACAGATGCAGATTTGTACCCACACGTGTCTTGCATCGCCATCCGCGGCGATTCATCTAAGGAAACGTCTAAGAGAAATACGCGCCAGCCATGTCGTCCGTGACCACCTGCACGGACGGCAGCCGCTGGGCAGGGGCGGAGCCCCGTGCACCCCGATGGAGACATTGCATGCGCGCCGATGCGTTGATCCGAGTTCGCGTCGCTGAGCCGATCAAGCACCAATGGTCAGCCTATGCTGGCCGGCACGGCATCGGCCTTTCGGATTTCGTGCGCACGTCTTGTCGTGTTGCCACTTTAGTAGGCCATCAACGGCTGGCCGAAGGCTTGGCAGACCTCGCCCTCGCCCGTCGCGATCTGCACGCTCTCGTAGAAGAATTGCGCCGAATCGCCACTACCAATTCGCCGCCGGCGTCCGAGGATCTCCGTATTGCGTTGGCGCGCGTCCATATGACCACCGACGTACTATCTGCGGCGATACGCGGAAAGGTAGCATGATCATCAAGGGCGAGCGAGTTTCGTCGTCGCGGACCGTCGGCCCGCTCGTCGCCCATCTGCTCCACGGTGAGGAAAATGATGCCGTCGCCGTAATTCAAGGGACCGTGGCGGACATCGAGAGTGCCTTCGCCGACGCGCGCGCGTTTGATCGCAAATTCGCCGTCCGGCACTTCATTATTTCACCCGCGGTCGAGACAAGCCGGGCGGACGCTGTGTGGGTGCTAGGCCTGCTAGGGCGGGAATTTGGCTTCGATCCGGCCCACGCGACCATCGTCGAACATGCAAAACCCCGCGCCGTCGAGACAGCTTTTGGAACACACTGGCACGCTCTCGTTGCGGAACAGGACCCCTCCACCGGACGAACCCTCAGCTCCAAATTCTCGTTTTTAAGAAACGAAAAGATTGCCAGATTAGCGGAACATCGGCTCGGGCATCCTTTGGTTGTCTGCGCTCATCAAACCGCGGTTTTGAATGCACTAGAAGCAGACGGGGAGGTTGAACTGGCAGAGGCGCTGATGCGGGCGGGCGAAGCAGAACTTTCGAGCCGACCGCGCGAAGCGTTTTCGAGAAATGTACATCAGATGGGAAAGCGTCTCGGAGCTGACATTCCGGCAGCTAGAGCAGCGGTCCGCGCAGCATGGGACGCAACATCAACGGATGCAGAATTTGTAGCCGCACTTAGCGCAAGCCAACTTTGCATGCGCGCAGGTAATACACCCGGCACATTTGTTGTGGAAACAAGCGACGGCATCTTTGTCGGAGCGGCGCACAGATTGGCGCGTGTTCGACGAATCGACATGAATGCCCGCATGAAGGGAGCTAGTGATGTCGGAGAACTCAAGTCAGAGGCTTATCAGCGCAAAGGACCATTTCGAGCTACTGCACACCGAGATAAGGCACATCAAGCATCAAATTGGTCGAATCAGCGCAGACCCGACCGACAGGTCACAGGACGAGCCAGTGCTGACGTTACTGGAATCAATACTGCGCGCTATCCGCGACCAGCAGAGCAGTCAGGAAGTACTGCACCAGCGCATCGACGCTATCGCGCGATACGTGCCCGCAGCGGCGCGCGCCGTCTCGGGGAAATCCTAAGACGCAATCTACACTGGTCTGATCATCTGCAGAAGCAAGCAGCATTTCTTGCGAGACCTCCTGCCGAACGCGCCGAACGAGCGCTCGCCGAATTAGAGCGTAATTTAGAAACGCGGATTACCCAACGGATTGGGCCGCCGCCACCCTCGCCGCAAGTTCTCAGCGCACAGGCCCGAGCCAAGGGTCTTGCTGAGGCTGCTGATCATCTCAAGAAGCGATTAGATCACGCTGAGCGCAAAATTTCGGATCTGAGCGAGTCAGCACCGTTGGGGCTAGGTGCCCGATTCAATGGACGCCGAAAGGCGTGGGAAGTTCAGGTGTCTACAGCCAAGGCGAAGGCCGCCGTTCTACGAGCCCAATGCGCCGATGCTGACAACGAGGTCAGTCATGCGCGCGAGGTGGCAATTGACCTTGCACGTGCAGAGGCTCAGGCGCACGGCCGGATGATCCGAGCGCCTGACTTTCAAGCTGATACGGATCACCTACGCCGCCGCGTTGCCAGCGTTCAGAAAGCGCGACGGCACCTACTCGCTCACCCCGCATTGGCCTGGGGTGGAGCATTGGCGGTTCTTCTCGCCGCGCTCCCACTCGACATCACGAAGGCCGTGCTCGAAGAAGAATTCGGACAAAGCCCGATACCGCGGCTGTTGGCAGCGACTGACATTTGGGGCGTTGGAAGATTAGTTTGAGAGCACCGGAGCGGTGTCGTCGAATCCTTGAAGGGTTTGAGTGAGAGATCAAACCAATCGATCGTTCAGGCCTGCGGGCCATAGCGAACTTGCGCGAAGGCCACTGCGGTCCCCCTCTGGTTTGGAAAGCATCGGCGGCAGGCCGGAGCAAAATGAATACTGAGCGTATACTAATTCTACAAGTAGTAATAGAACTTGGATTTCTTGTATATGGTTAATATATAAAAGTAATTCTTGAAGTGATATTCAGGTATTCATGCGCAACGCGAGGCATCTGTCGTCGAATCCTTGAACTATATACTATAAATTTTTTGGCGAATACGTAGGCAACTTGACCCAATCATAAACGAGGACATTTTGGCCGATGGAGACAGTCCATTGGCCCGAAACGCCTCACCATACTTTCGTGGAAACCGCCATGCGGCGGCCGACTACGCACGTCGCGCGCATGATGAAGCGGCGGCCGCGCGGCTGGCAGGACAGGGTTGCGACGTTTACCGGTCGCGATCGCAAGCACTCGGAATCGATCTGGCTTCGGAAGGAAGCTTGGTCATTCCGCTCGGGCCCGAATTGAAAGGAGGACGCTTTTTCCGGACAAAAGCAGCGTCGATGGCGGCGGCATACACCGAGTCGTTTAGAGACGCGTGCTCGGCCGGTGCGATTACAGTGCCCCTAACATCCATCACGCTTAACACGCCGTTGGATATGCGGCGCGATGGCGTCTTACTCGTCGAGGAAGGCACGGTGCCGGTCGGAAACTATCGCCTGGCGCACGAGACCTTCCGGGGTTTGGTGGCAAGCGCAATCGAGGAAATGAAGCGACGACAGTTACTCTCGCCCGTGGCGGTCGTCTTTCATCCGCTGCCGATCAAACCGGGGAATCGCATTCATTTGCACGCGCATCTGATCGCTTCGGAGGTGCCGGATTCGAACCGGCCTCTGATCGCCGAGTTCTTGGAAGATCGGTTCGGCTCGAAACGCGTGTGGATGAGTGAGCCGGATGAGAGAGGGCGCGACGCATTTGCGACGTTCGCCTACCCGCTGTGGAGGTCGGTCGAGACGGATACGAACAAACTGATTGAGGACGATCGTCTACTTGCAGTCTTTTATCATCAAACGCATGGACTGCGCTTCGTACAGCCACTCGGTGGCTTTCATGAATGGAGGGCAAGGAATGCGAAAGAGAGGGCTGGCGGCATTTCAACGGCTCACCGTCAATCAAAGGACGGCTTGGCCGGCGGAGATCGCGAGTTCGGTACGCCTCCACTAACCTCGGATGAGACTGATAATCGGTCCGCAACGGCCTCCTCAAGCGGACCAGAAAAATTAACAGCTTCGGCGGACCGGCTCGGTCACCAGGCGGTGGACGCGCCCAATTCGGGGACGATCGACCATCCTTATCCGCACGATAAACAATCGCGCCTAACAGCCGACGAGCCGACCATTATTCACGGAGTATCGGCAGTCTGGATCGGCCAGGCACGACGGGTTATCGCGCGGGTGTCACACTATCGTGGCTGGCAGGCGTTGGTGAGTGAATTTCAACTCGCCGGTCACATCAGTGAGGCTAAGCGACTCGCTCAATGCGCCACGGACTCACTTCTATACGATACCGCCGCAATGCCCCCGGCGGACCACCATGGAAGCAACCACCACTCCAACGTCTCGCCTGTCTCAGCGGCCCGCCAGCCGGCAAAGCCCCGGTCGGCGGACTCCGCGGTAACTCCCAAATCGCCGTCGCAGTCTGCATCCGGCAAGCCTAAGGTTCCTACACCGACTGCCGACGTCCTTAGGCCCTCGGTAGTAGACGTGACGGCGGCCCACGTGCGCCTGACGGGCTCTGACGGCAAGCACGAGCAAGCACCGAAACCGACGGCGAAGACCGCGAACCAGCGGGATCGGGGCGCCGACGTCGATGCATCGACCGCGGCCACCGCCGGAAAGAAAGGACCTACGCCGACGAAGACGGCGGGCGCGGCGGCCGAGCGGACTGCCGGCGGACCAACGCCTCAGGCGTCCGCTGATCTGGACGGCAAGCCCGCGACACCGCACGCTGGGACCGGTCAANNNNAATGCCATGCCGCCCCCTCCGGGGCCGGCGCCGAAGACCGCGGGCCGGCGAGATCGTGGCTCGGGTGTTGACGCATCGACCCAGGGCACCGCCGGAGAGAAAGGACCTACGCCGACGAAGACGGCGGACGCGGCGGCCGAGCGGGCGGCCGGCGGGCCGACGCCTCAGGCGTCCGCTGATCTGGACGNCCAAGCCCGCGACACCGCACGCAGACGTCGGCCAAGGCCGCATGCGGTCGGCCGCAGCCAAGGCCGCCGGCCAGGCGAATCCCAGGGTCGGCGCCGCACGTGGCCGCACGACCACCACCGATCCCACCATAACTCCCAAACGTCCAAGGTTCGGCTCGGACATCACGCGCACGAAACATGCGGCATCGCCAGTGAGTAACGCGCGCGTTCTAGTCGACGTGATCATGGGCGCAGGTTCGCAACGGGAGCGCGATCGTCTGCTGGCGACGGCAATCAGGTCGGCCGCTGCCAGCGCCAGTGCGTTGAAACCGGCGCGCGGCGCTGCGCCGCTGGTTCACTTTCGCATTCACACCGGCTGAGTGGCATACTCACATCTCGGAAGGCTGTTCGAGAGAGAAATGAGAGGTCGTGGGTGCAGCGTGATACGCCGTCTCGCTTGACCACTCTCGCGCTCGCCGCGATCTGGACACGGCGGCGCCTGTCTGAAGAGATGCTTGGCCTTGATGATCTGGTTAGCGATCTAGGCCGCGATATCGACATCGGCATTCGTGCCGTCGCAGAAGAAGCCGCGGCAATGCTCGGCCCGGAATACCACGACATACCGGCCATCGCGGGCGACGCGCTCGATTTCCTTGAGGAAACTGCCGCTGAAGCGGACAACGAAGTATACGTCGTCGCGAATAGCTGCGACGGCAACCGCACGTGAGTTAAAGGATGCCGTCTGTGGCTGCTCTAAGCTTCCGCCCTTGGCCGAAGCCGCGCGGCAATCTTGGTGAACTGCTCCAATGCAGCCTCCAAATCGTCGGCAATTTCCGCCGCAATGATTTCAGGCGCCGGCAATGCGTCGATATCGGTCAGGCTCTTGTCCTTGATCCAGAAAAGGTCGAGGCTGAGCTTATCGCGCCTGAGAAGCTCGTCATAATCGAAGCACCGCCAGCGGCCTTCCGGGTTCGCTTCGCTCCAGGTCTCGGTGCGCTTGTGCATGCGGTCCGGCTTGTAGCAGGCGATGAACTCGTCGAAATCGCTGCGCCGGATCGGCTTCTGCTTCAGTGTAAAATGATGGTTTGTGCGCAGATCATAGACCCAGAGCTTGTCCGTCCAGGCTTCGGCGCGGCCTTCCTTCTTGTCAAAGAAGATGACGTTGGCCTTGACGCCAGGCGAGTACCAGATGCCGGTCGGCAGGCGGAGCAGCGTATGCACGCGGCACTTCTGGAGCAAGTTTCGGCGCACTTTCTCGCCGGCGCCCCCCTCGAAGAGCACGTTGTCGGGCACAACCACCGCGGCGCGACCGTCGATCTTTAAGAGCGAATAGATGTGCTGAACAAAATTGAGCTGCTTATTGCTGGTCGAGGTCCAGAAGTCCTCGCGGACAACGATCTGATCCTCCTTCTCGGTGTCGCCCTCCTCGTTGACGAACAAGAGGCTTTGCTTCTTCCCGAACGGAGGGTTGGTCAGCACCATCGAGTAGTCTTTGCCCCAAGGGGCAAGTAAACTGTCATGGCCGGTATGGATCACAACCGTCGATTCGCTGCCGATGCCATGAAGGTAAAGGTTCATGGCGCACATGCGGCCAACCTTGGTCGAAAGCTCCATTCCTTCGATCAGGCTTTCGCGCAGGGCGCGCTTCTCATCGGCGTCGAGGTCACTTTGATGGCGTTCGAGCACGTAATTGTAGGCCGCGCATAGAAAACCGCCTGTGCCTGAGGCCGGATCGCAGATCGTGTCCCTCGGAGTCGGCCGCATTGCCTCGCAGATCGCTTCGATGACCGGCCGAGTCGTGAAATACTGGCCCGCTCCTCGCGCAGATTCCTGCGCCGAGCGAGCCAGCAATTCTTCGTAGATCGTTCCCTTGACGTCCACCGGCAGCGAGAGCCAGTCTTCCTTGTCGATCAGATTGACGACGATCTGCTTCAGCAACGCCGGATTGTGAATTTCGGAGCGCGCGCCCTTGAAGATGACGCCAAGCATGCCGGGCTTCACGCCGAGCTTTTCTAGACTCGTGCGGTATTGATCCTCCAGTGCCGCACCGTCGAGCGGCAACAGAGCCTTCCAGCCGAGATCCGGCGGCACGATCGGCGTGCGGTTGTACGGCTCTTCGGTGAGCTGGTCGGCCATCTTGAGGAACAGGAGCAGCGTAAGCTGCTCGACATATTCAAACGACGATAAGCCGGCATCCCGCAGGACGCCGGCATAGTTCCAGGCGCGCTTACCGATCTGCGATACATCCATACTAGTTTTCTTTCTTTGTGGACTTGGCGCGTGCGGCCTTGCCCCGGGCCTTCGCGGCGCGGCGCGGCCTTTGGCCGTTCAACCGCTTCGCGGCGGCGGCTTCGCGGGCACGCTGCTCGCGTTCCACGGCGATGCGTTTCAGGAGTTCTGAGGCCGGCTCATCGTTTGAGTCCTGCGATACCAGCTTGCCGCAGAAAGCATGGCGCAGGACAGATTGGCGCAGGGCCTGAGCGTTGGCCAGTTTGGCATCGATGTCGGATTCAAGGTGGTCGATGACCGAAAGCTGGCCGTCGGCCGATTCGGCAATCGTTCGCTGCTCCACGACAGGCGGCAGCGGCACTGCCAAGGTCTCAAGAACTCCTAGGCTGATGTTGTACTGGCCCGCTGACGTTGCTGCCCGCGTCTCGATCCAGCGACGAATGAATGAGCTATCCCAGATAAGCGCTAACCAAGCCAGAAGCGAAGGATCTGGTACTAAACGAAGGCGGATCAGGTACGAGGCAAATGAAAGAGGAATGGCAGGAGCGCTGCGAACGACCGCCCCGCGCCCGATCAACTTACGACTGCCGTTCGTACGGACGATCAGAAAGTCGCCAATGCTAACCAAATCCTCATCGCGCTCGACATATGAGGGTGGTGCAAATTTGAGATCGTCAAGGGCAACGGAGCCGCTAACGATGTTCGGGATTCGCAGCACCGCCAAGCCCGTGTTTGACTCGCGGCATTTTTCGGACGTGCCATATCCCGCCGACCACGCGAGTTGGTCCATCGAAGCCCAACACCACCCCTCCGGCAGCGGTGGCAGGTCGGCCGTGTCCGGCGCCACAGGCTCTTTGTATTTTGCCTTCCAATTCTTCGACGGCTCGCGGCCCTTCTCCTTGAATTCGCGAAGCCGCTCCTCCTCCCAACGCCGGCGGCGTTCCGCGAGGATTCGGCCGAGCAATTCGGAGGCTGGCTCGGTGTGCGAATGCTGCTGCTTGCGCCATTCGGCGGTGAGCGCACCTTCCACAGCCGCCTTGAGCACCGCAGCGCGGTAAAGCTTCAGCTTGTCCCGCACCCGCCCCAGTGCCGCCGCCCCCGCATCGAGATCGGACAACAATTCATCGAGAGCATCGGCGATGCGCTCTTGTTCTTTAGCCGGCGGCAAGGGCAAGACGAGTTGCGCGAATTCATCATCGTGCGCCGACGGCGGGCTATTCCCGTAGGTCACGATTGATGAAATGAATGCGCCTTGCCGAAAATAATTGAAGATGTACCGGCTATCGACTCCCGCTCCGGGTCGACAAACAAAGAAAGCCGTAGAAGCGACCGCGTCAACAAGATCGCTCGGAACAATAGCGATATTTTTCAAGTACGGGCGAACGAGTGAGACTATCACGTCGCCCGGCAAGACCACATTTCGAGCCCGACTAGGCGCAGCCCCATTCTGTAGCCGCCTGGGCCGCTCAATGCGTTGTCGCAAGTTATCGATGGCCTCGATATCGATATAGGCGAAGCTGCCCTGACCCGAAACTTGAGGATTTCTGGTGAAGGTCGGGAGAGACAGTTCAGCAATCGTCGCGTGGACCCAGCGAGCGGGCAAGTTGCCCTTTGTCTTCTCAGTCACGCCGCCAGCCTTTCATTTAGTTCGGTCATTAGCGGCTTGAGTTTGTCGCCGAACAGCGCGTGCGCGCGGCCAAGGCTGCCATGCTGGCCGAACCAGCCCACCTCGAAGTCCTCCGGCGCGATCGCCAGGCTGGTCGCTATATGCGTCGCGCAATTGCCGCAGTTCCCTCAGCGATAGCTTCAGCGGGCGCGCACCGGCGTAGAGCACTTGCAATGCTGTCAGTTCATCCTTGTGATCCGCTATCCAGGCGCGAAAGTCCTTCACCTTGGAGGCGGCCTTTTCGACCGCCGCGGCGTCGAAACCGGCATAGAGCACGTCGTCGATCGTGTGCCGGTCAATCGTCTGCTCGTTCTGCGTCCGGATTTCGAGAATGCGGCGCCGGAACTGCGCCTTGAGGAACGGCGTGACCGCTGCGTGCGCCAACTGCTCGGCCGCAGCCTTGATCTGTTCATCGGTCGGCGCGCCGACGATACCATGAAGCGTCTTAGCCTTCTCGGCCTGCGCATCAGGATCACAAGCGAGGAGTAGGCTATGCGCGAGATCGGCTAAGGACTTGCCTCCGGCAAGCTCCTTAAGCTCACCGAGTTGGTCGGCGCTGAAGTCCCGTTGCAGCCGTGAGATTCGACCCGCGAGCGTGGTCAGCGCATCGACGTCGGTGCCCCCTTGGGCAACGTAGTTGAGCAATTGCTCCAGCGTCGCCGAGGGCTGGCGGTTGAGCGTCCTTGAATCGGTCTTGTCCTCCTCGCACACGCCCACGGCATCGACGATGATGAAGCGATCCTTGATCCGGGCGCTAGGCGTCACAGTGCGCAGTTTGTCGGGCGAGATCACCCGCACGCCGCGGCCCTTCATCTGCTCGAAGAAGCCGGCCGACTTCACGTTGCGCAGGAAGAACACGCACTCGATAGGTTTAACGTCGGTGCCAGTCGAAATCATGTCCACCGTCACCGCGATGCGCGGGAAAAAGCTGTTACGGAAATTTGCGAGAATTTCATCCGGGCTCAAACTTGAGGTTTTCACCCACTCGGTGACCTCCGACTCGGTGCCGTCTTCATTTTTGACGATTTTGACGACTTTGGTGAAGCCGGTGCGATAGGTGATCTTCTGGCAGAATTCGTTGCCCTCAGCGAAGACTTCGCGCGCGATGCGGACAATATCGTCAGCATGTGAATCGTCCTTGGCGAAGATCAGAGTTTTCGGCACTTCGCGTCGTCCGGGAAACGCCTCCGGCAGCACTTTGTCGCGAAACTGCTGCAACACTGTGCGTAATTGACTTTCCGAAACTATGTCGCGGTCGAGCTGGTTCGACGTATAGGTCAAATCCTGATTGAGGAATTCCAGACGCTCGCGCCGCGTCAGCTTATGGCGTTTGTCCACATATACGCCGGTATCGCCGGCGGCGATGGTCGCCCCTTGTTCGGTGATGCGCGTGCGAATGCGGTAAACGTCAAAATCGACATTCACGCCATCGGTGACGGCCTCGTCGTGGCCATATTGCATGACGAGATTCTGGTTAAAGAATCCGATGGTCTTGCCAGCCGGAGTCGCAGTGAGTCCGATGGTAAAGGCATCGAAATAGAGCAGCACCTGGCTCCATAGCTCGTAAATGGAGCGATGGCATTCGTCGACGATGATGAAGTCGAAGAACTCAGGCGGAATGCCGGCATTGTAAACCACATCCGGCGGCGCGCCCTGCCACGGCTTTGCCGTGTCGAATGCCGAGCCGTCCTCGTTGCCGGCGTCGAATTCGGCTTCGCCCTTGAGCATCGAATAGAGCCGCTGAATGGTGGTGATGACTACCTTCGCGGCCGGATTAATCGAGTTCGTTTTGAGCCGCTGCACCGTGTATAGCGTGGGAAATTTCCGCGGATCATCGACTGGCTCAAAGTTGGCAAACTCGTCCTCGGTTTGCTTGCCGAGGTTGCCGCGATCGACAAGGAAGAGCACGCGCTTTGCATTGGCGAATTTGAGTAACCGATAGGCGATATTGACCGCGGTGAAAGTCTTGCCCGACCCGGTCGCCATCTGCACCAGGGCGCGGGGGTCGGCTCGACCTAATGACTTTTCGAGATTGCGGATAGCCCGTGCCTGCACGCCCCACAGCTGCGCCTCGTCGAGCGGCGACATATTATTGAGTCGGGCCCGAAGCGGCGCCGGCTGTGCGGTCCAATCGGCCAGCGTCTCCGGACGGGGAAAATTGAATAGCTGGCGGCTGCGCGGAACCGGATCGAGGCCATTTGTGAAGAACGTCAACGCACCGTTCGATTCAAAAAGGAATGGGAGCGGACGGCGGTGCGCCGGCAAATTGTTTGGAAGGCCGGCGGCATATTTGGCCGACTGGGCCTCGACGCCCGTCAGTGTGCCTTGCGCCTTCGCCTCGATCGCCCCTGCGACCTTACGATCGACATATAGCAGGTAGTCGGCGAAGCCGTAGCCGGACTTCAATGAGAACTCGCGCACGGCAATTCCGCGCCCGGCAGTCAGGTCAATGTCGTCCTTATCCTGGACAATCCACCCAGCCGCTGCCAGATCGGCGTCGATTTCCCGTCGTGCTTTCTGTTCAGGCGTTTCCGCCATTACCCCTGACCCGGCCCTGCCATTGATCGGCGCCCGCCCGCGCGGCGCCTAGCCAATCAAACCTGTACTACTCCCGGCGGCGCAATCACAACCCGTGAAAGCACGACAAGAGGAGCTGACTAGCCACCACTATTCCGATTTGGGAGCTTAAGAGCAGGCGCACTGAAATTAGAAAATCCAACCCACAGAACTGCCGCTAGCGTCTGCCACTAATGCCGCTAACTGATCGTCTAAGCTATTGATTTTATTGATTGGCGCTCCCTAGGGGACTCGAACCCCTGTTTTCGCCGTGAGAGGGCGACGTCCTGGGCCGCTAGACGAAGGGAGCGTAGGGCCACGGAAACTTCCGATGGCCCCGGAGATAGCCGCGATCCGCCGGCAGTGCAAGCCGTTCCGGCCTAGGGCTGGGGCGCAAGCCGCAGCCGGCCGAGCGGCTTCAGCGTATCGGGATCATAGGTGCGCACTTCGGTCGCGCCGCCGACATCGACCGTAACCACGATCTGGGCTTCGCCCACTGCGGTCGAGACCACCTTGGCGCCGGCCGGCAGCGTATCGCTCACCTCGATGATCGCCCCGGGCGCGGTTGGGCCAGGCCCGGCGGCAGGGCTGTCCCCCGCCTTGAAAACCTTGTAACCGATGGCTCCGAACACCGCGCCGATGGCGACCACGGTCGTCACCGAAGCGATCAGCATCAGCCGACGCACCTTGGCGATGGCGGCCGCCTGATCGGGCTCAAGGGGCTGAGGGTCGGGCATCGGCTCACCGGATTTCAGGTTCAGTTCAAGACACGATGGACAGCGTCACCGAAACAGTCAGCGTCGCCGCCGAGGATGAAGGCACCCGGCTCGACCGCCTGCTCGCGGCACGCCTCCCGGCATTGTCGCGATCGCGGCTCAAGGCGCTCATACTCGATGGCCAGGTGACCGTGCAGCAAGCCGCGCACGAAACGGCGCGCACCATCCTTGATCCCTCGGCGCAGGTCAAATCCGGCGACGCCATCACCGTGACGCTGCCGCCACCGGAAGACGCCAAACCGGCTGGTGAAGATATTCCCCTCAACATCGTCTATGAGGACGACGACCTCATCGTTATCGACAAGCCGGCGGGCCTGGTGGTGCATCCCGCCGCGGGTCACGCCACCGGCACGCTGGTCAACGCCCTGATCGCGCATTGCGGCGACAGTCTCTCCGGCATCGGCGGTGTCAAGCGTCCCGGCATCGTGCATCGCCTCGACAAAGACACCACAGGGCTGATGGTGGTCGCCAAGAACGACCAGACGCACCGGGCGCTGTCGAAGCAATTTGCCGACAAGCTCGAAAGCGAACTCGAGCGTGGCTATCTTGCGCTGGCGTGGGGCGCGCCGGAGCGGCCGCGCGGAACGATCGACGCGCCGCTTGATCGGCATCCACACACCCGGGAAAAGCAGGCGGTGCGGACGGGCGGCCGCGAAGCCGTGACCCACTGGGAGCTTCGCGAAATTTATTCGGGGGCGGACGGCAAACCGGTCGCCAGCCTGATCGAATGCCTGTTGGAGACCGGCCGCACCCACCAGATTCGCGTGCATCTGGCACACATCGGCCATCCGATCATGGGGGACGAGACCTACGCCACTGGCTTCAAGACCAAGGTCGCGCGACTAACGCCCGCGGCCGGCGAAGCGCTCATCGCCCTCGGGCGGCAGGCTTTGCACGCGGCGATCCTCGGCTTTATCCACCCGCGAAGCGGTGACCGGCTGCGTTTCGAGTCCCCGCTGCCGATGGATATGGAGCGGTTGGCGTGCTGCCTGCGCGAAAGCACCTAACCCCGTGGCTCTTGAAAAAGGCCGGGCGGGCCCCATATCGGAGAACGTGACTACCTCACATCCAGAAGTATCTTCGCGATCGCCTGTTTTGCTCGAAACGGCGCTGTCAATTGCGGCGTTACCGTGGTCCCCGGTCCGGTCCAGGACCGTGCGACAGGATGCCCGCATTCCGTATTCTCAAGCCCAATCAGCCCCTTAGCTAGACACAGCGGGGTCACGCTGACGTGACGGCGGAATGCTTCCGCTGCCCGTCGTGAACCAGTATGCTGCATCTGCGTTCGTTGGAGAGAGCGACCGCAACTCGGATGCGCACCGTCGGCTCGGGGAGCGACGGTGACAACCGCCTGCCGACCTGTCGGGGGCATTTACATGGAGGGCGCTTATGGCCCGTTCTGCTGCAATACCGGCACTCAGTGCCGAAGCCGGTCTTTCACGTTACCTCGAAGAAATCCGTCGGTTTCCCATGCTGGAACCGCAGGAAGAGTACATGCTCGCCAAAAGCTGGCGCGAGCACGGGGACCGTGATGCCGCCCACCGATTGGTTACCAGCCATCTGCGTCTCGTCGCCAAGATTGCGATGGGTTACCGCGGCTATGGCCTGCCGATTTCCGAGGTCGTGTCCGAAGGCAACGTCGGCCTGATGCAGGCCGTCAAGCGCTTCGAGCCGGAAAAGGGCTTTCGTCTGGCCACCTATGCGATGTGGTGGATCAAGGCGGCGATCCAGGAATACATCCTGCGTTCGTGGTCGCTCGTGAAGATGGGCACCACAGCCAACCAGAAGAAGCTGTTCTTCAACCTGCGCAAGGCCAAGAGCAAGATTTCCGCGCTTGAGGAAGGCGACCTTCGGCCCGACCAGGTCAAGGTCATCGCCACCCAGCTCGGCGTTACCGAGCAGGACGTGGTCGATATGAACCGCCGCCTCGGCGGCGACGCCTCGCTGAACGCTTCGATCCGCGACGATGGCGAGTCGGGCGAGTGGCAGGACTGGCTGGTCGACGACGCGCCGAGTCAGGAACGTATCCTGGCCGACAGCGAGGAAAGCGATAACCGCCACAAGGCGCTGATCGGCGCGCTTGACGTGCTCAATGACCGCGAACGCCGCATCTTCGAAGCGCGGCGGCTCGCCGACGATCCGGTTACCCTCGAGGATCTGGCCGCCGAATTTGGCGTGTCCCGCGAGCGAGTGCGCCAGATCGAAGTTCGTGCCTTTGAGAAAGTGCAGAAGGCGGTGAAGAACTCGATCTCGACGCTCGAGACGCCGAAGGTCACGCCGCAGGCGCAAGTGGCCTCGGCCGCGATGCACTAAAAGTCGGCGACCCCACATCAACGCAAAAGCCGGGCTGAAAAGCCCGGCTTTTTTACGCCCTACTCGCGCCAAGGCTTTCCGTTGGAACTTTAAGGGTTCCCGGCGATTGTCTGGCGGAACCAGGGGCCTGCCATGAAAACTCCGAAAGTCATTACTGATGTCGAACATCAGGCGGCGCGTCAGCTCGATCTACTGATGCGGGCCGTACGCCAGCAGTACAAGCGCTTCGTCACCGGCACCAAGACATCGCCGGCCGTTGCCCAACGCCGCTTTATTCGGTCGGTGGAAAAGACAATCGACAGCGCCGAAGACATCATCGCCGAATTGAAGCCGCGCATCGCTTCGGTAAAACGATCGCTGGCTGGTCCCAAGCGCTCGGCAAAACGAGCCGTGAAGCGCGCCAAGGCGGCCACGAAACGCGCGCCGGCCAGGAAGCGAACCAGCAAAGCTCGCAAGAAAAAGCAGTAGTCGCGACGTCGGCTTAACGTTCGCCTCAATGATCCGAATGCCGTTCCGCCTTCAGCGCTTCGAAGGTCGGCATGTTCGGGCAATAGGTCTTCCACTCGGTACCGTCAGGATCGCGACGTAGTTCATGCTGACACTGTTTCTTCTCGTCGCAGAATGAGCAGACGCGCTGGAGATCATGGAAGACCGCCGGCTCGACTCGAGCCACGTCCTGCGGGTCTAGCCCCATAGAAGCCAGCCGCTCAACCATCGGGTCCGCCGCATGAGGGCCCAGGTTATTGACTCGCGTAAGGTCGGAGACTGACAGACCGACATCGGCGGCAATCTGGGCCGTTTCCCTGTCGTCGAGCGGCATTGGCGTGGCGAACAGGCGACGACACCAATCGAGAAATGTCCTGAGCGGCGCCTTCTGGGTCTCCGTCGCAGTCATCGCCATACGGTCCTCCCGTCGTCGCTATAAAACGAACTTAAATTGTAAATTACCGCGGGCACCGTGAGCCGCATTGACCCAAGTCAACCTCCCGCCCCGGCAATCCAATCCGGCCGCTGAAAACAACCACTTCTGATAAGATATATCTTGCGATATGTTTCCGACTGTCGTATCTAAGAGCCATCTAAAGATATATCTTTCTATGTCAAAGATGTATCATATTGAACTGAAAGGAGTTTCCATGTTTGGACATCGTCATGAACGTCAAGAAGGACGCTGCGGCCATGAATTTGCGGGCCGGCACGGGCGCGGCCGACATCGCCACGGTCCAGGCCGTCACGGCTTCGGCGGGTCGGGCGGCGGCGACGATCTCATGCACGCCGGCCGTATGCTGGCACAAGGCGATCTTCGCCTCCTGGCGCTGGCACTGATCGACGGGCAACCTCGCCACGGCTACGACATCATCAAGGCGCTCGAGGAAAAGACCGCCGACTGGTACTCGCCCAGCCCCGGCATCGTCTATCCGACCCTCACCTATCTAGAGGAAGTCGGCTACCTCACATCCCAACCCGAGGGCGCCAAAAAGCTCTACACCATCACCGAAGACGGACGTTCGCACCTCAACGAGAACCGCCATCTGGTCGAAGCGGTAATGAAGCGTCTCGCCTTCATCGGCGAAAAAGCCCAGCGAATGCGGGCGCGCGAAGAGGGCGACCAGCGCGACGACAAGCGTTGGCGCCGTATGCAACTCGTCCGCGCCGCTCTCGACAATCTGCGGGACACCGCCGTCGAGCGTCTCGAGAACGACGCCGATGCCGAATCCAAGGTCGTCGAGATCCTGGCACGCGCCGCCGGCGAAATCCGCCGCGTTCAGTGATGCATCGGCAAATCGACCGAGTCAGGATACCCTGACTCGGTCAGTCTCTCGCCGCTGCCGGCGTAAATCTCCGGAGTTCTCATGAGCCTCACATTCGCGGTCGGTGACCTCACCATCCATCGAATTGTGGAGCAGGAGACCACCTTTCTGCCGGCACTGGAGATGATGCCGGGTCTAACGGCGGACGTACTGGACGCGAACCGCGCATGGATGCGGCAGGCAAAGGCGCTGGATGACCGTGACACGCTCATTCTTTCCTTCCACTCCTACGTGGTGAAGACGCCGCATCACACCATCCTGATCGACAGTTGTATCGGCAATGACAAGCCGAGAACGCGGCCGATGTGGAATATGAAGACTGACGACACGTATATGCGCGCGCTCGCCGCCGCCGGACTTGCCGTCGACGACATCGACTTCGTGATGTGCACGCACCTGCACGCCGATCACGTTGGCTGGAATACCCGCCTCGTGAACGGCCGCTGGGTTCCGACCTTTCCAAAAGCCCGTTACGTCTTTTCCAGGCAGGAATTCGACTATTGGTCCGGGCAGAACGCCAAGGCTCCCGTGCCGACGTTCCTCGACAGCGTGCTGCCGGTCGTCGAAGCCAAAAGGCACGAGGTCGTCGGTAACGACCACCAAATCGGCGACCACGTCCGCATCCTGCCGACGCCTGGCCACACGCCGGGCCACGCCGCCTTCGCTTTCGGTCGCGGCAAGGACGATGCCGTGTTTTCCGGCGATCTCATGCATTCCCCGATCCAAACGCTCTATCCCGAGATGTCCGTGAAGTTCGACGTTGACCCGGCGCAGGCCGCAACAACCCGCCGTAGCTTTCTCGAACGCTATTGCGACACCGATACGCTGTGTTGCACCGCGCATTTCCCCTCGCCGTCCGTCGGCAAAATCAGACGCAAGGGCGACGGGTTCATCTGCGCTGCGGCATAGTCTGAAAACCGCGCGGATCGCGCGCGAAATCGTGAACCAGTTCCGGCCCGGACCGTGTTAGACTGCCTGACAGGCTCGTGGCGTGACCGCGGCCGCAGAAAACTTGGCCAGGGTCGAAACGTGCCACGGCAGCCTGAACACGCTTCAGGAGGCGCGCATGGCTCATTCCCATCTGATTGTCGGTGCGGCTGATGGTTCTGCTGCTCCTACGATACGCCGCATTGGTTTCGCCGATCTCAAAGACGCCCTGTCACAGGGCGCGGACGATTTCCTCGCCATGCCGACGCACGCGATTTTCCTCTGCGTCATTTACCCACTGATCGGCCTCATCGCGGCACGCCTCGCCTTCGGCTATTCGGTGCTGCCGCTGCTTTATCCGCTGGCAACCGGCTTCGCGCTGGTTGGCCCGCTCGCCGCGCTTGGTCTCTACGAGCTCAGCCGGCGGCGCGAACAAGGTCTCGATACATCGGCCTCGCACGCCTTTGACGTGTTCCGGTCGTCGTCGATCGGCGGCATCGTCGTGCTCGGGCTGTTGCTGACGCTGCTGTTCGGGCTGTGGATGGCGGCGGCCAATGCGATCTACATCGACAATTTCGGCTACAAGCCGCCGGCTTCGATCGCCGCGTTCATCAGTGCGGTTCTGACCACCGAACCCGGCTGGAATCTGATCATCGTCGGCAACATCGTCGGGCTCATCTTCGCCGCGGTAGCATTCACGCTCACCGTGGTGTCGTTTCCGATGCTTCTCGATCGGGATGTCGGCGCCGCCGGCGCGCTGCTCACCTCGATCCGGGCGGTGATCGCCAATCCTCTTGTAATGGCGGTGTGGGGCTTGATCGTCGCCGCATTGCTGCTCGTCGGCTCGCTGCCGTTCTTCATAGGCCTCACTGTGGTGATGCCGATCCTCGGCCACGCGACCTGGCATCTCTATCGCAAGCTGGTGGTCGCCGACGAAAGCCCGCAGCCCACCTACCGCGACGACAGCCAGCGCGTCAGGCGCCCCGCAGCGGATTTCCCCGCGGCGCTATTCCCGTGGCGCAAGTAGGCAGCGCATAAAACAACGGCGGGGCATTGAGCCCCGCCGTTACGTTGTATCTCAAACGTCAATGATCGCGCCGCGCGCTACTCGCCCCAGGCCTTGAAGGATTCGGCAAAAGCCCGGGCGCCGGGCGTGCCCTTCTCTACAGCCAGAATGGCGCGCTTGCCGCTGGTATAGACGATCGGGATGTCGAACCAGTCTCGATCCTTGAGCAATTCGACATTGCGCTGTTGATCGACGGTGACGGCCGACAGGCCAATGAGGAAGTAGTTGTTCGTCACCTTTACCGACAAGCCGGCGAGTGGCAGGCCCCTTGCCTGCTCGTTCTGCTTCATTAGAATTCCCGGAACATTGGCGATGCCGCCCTCGGGGAAGTCGGACGGCAGGGTGAACATGATCTCGATGGTGTGGCTGGCCGGCAGGGCCTTGTCGGTGTTGCGACGTAGCGACCACGTCATCCGCATTCGCCGTTCTGGGATCTCGACATCGGCGCGGATGGCGAGCTCAGGAGCCAGACCGGCACCCGGCGACACCGTCTCGGTGCGCCACACCGCCGACCCGACATAACGCTTGCCCTGCGGATCCGATGAATCTTCGTCATAGAGCACGACCTTCTGCGCCACCGCCGCGGCGGGCGCGGTCGCCGGCGTCGCCGTCGAATCGTTCGTGGCGCCGATGCGGTCGGTGATTTTGGGGCGGCCGGTGGGTGCCTCCGCCGTTTTCGGCGCCGTCGTCGTCGGCGTCGTCGTGCTCGAGCGGCTCAGGCTCGCCATCACCAACTTGTAGCCATCGACGAGCGCGCCGCGCTGCCAGTAACCGGCCGCGGCGACGGCCGCGATCAGCAACAGCACGACCGCGACCTTGACGATCCGCCCATACGAGCGCGCTGGCCGGCCGTATTCGGCGTCGTCTTCGTCGTGAGAGGCCGGCGGCGGCGGCAAGCCCGTCCGGGCGCGGCCATAGGCGGGCTCGGATTGCGCCCGCTCGGATAACGGCGCGGCGTGTTCTTCCGCCCGCTCGCGATCGGTTTCCTCGACATCCGCCGCGACGGCTTGATCGTCCTCCGGCGGCTCGAAATAATGCGACGCCGGCTCGACGGGACGCTCGTCCGGAATGGCATCGACGTGAGCCTGCAGATCGGCTGGCGCCGCACCGGCCTCGTCCGCCGCCGCATGATCCTCGAAACCCTGATAGGTCTCGCGCGCTGTCCGGTTGGCTTCGTGGCTCGCTTCGCCAAGACCTTCCGCCTCGGCGACGGTATGGCGAAAATCCCGCAACGCCTGGTCGCGCAGCGAGGGCGAGGCCGCCTCCGCCACCGTCGATTCTTCGCGAATCGTCTTCGCCGCTTCGGCCTCCAGACGACGGATCGCCTCTTCCAGGCCGAGCCGCTCGCGCGTGATGTCGGCCTCATCGAGGGGCGGATCGACGCCGCGCAACTGATTGACCAACGCCGCGCGGGCGCGCTCATACAAGGCGCGGCGGTTTTCGCCGGTGTTCTTGTCGAGGCCTGCGACGGCGCGGGCAATCAGGGGGTAGTAATCGGCCATTGCGTGTTAATGGAACCTGCTTTGCGCGTTTTGTAAGGCGCGAGGTTGTGTGCTTGGGCGGTCAGATCCTGGTTCAGGTCTCGAACGGGTTGGTCATCAGAATCGTATCGTCGCGCTCGGGACTGGTCGATAACAGAGCCACCGGGCAGCCAATCAGTTCCTCGATTCGGCGGACATATTTTATCGCCTGCGCCGGCAATTGCGCCCATGACCGGGCGCCCGCGGTCGGCTCTTTCCAGCCGTCGATGGTCTCGTAGATCGGTTCGACCGCCGCCTGGGCGTGCTCGCCCGCCGGCAGATAGTCGATCTCGCGGCCATCGAGCTTGTAGCCGACGCACACCTTGACCTCGTCGAAGCCGTCAAGGATGTCGAGCTTGGTCAGCGCGATGCCGTTGATGCCGCAGGTCGAGACGGTCTGGCGCACCAGCACGGCGTCGAACCAGCCGCAGCGGCGTGCGCGGCCCGTGACCGTGCCGAACTCGCGGCCGCGCTCGCCGAGCATCTTGCCGATCTCGTTATGCATCTGATCGGTCGGGAACGGACCTTCGCCGACACGCGTCGTATAGGCCTTGGTGATGCCGAGCACGTAATCGATGGCGTTCGGTCCGAGACCTGAGCCGGTCGCCGCCTGCCCCGCCACCGTGTTCGACGACGTCACATAGGGGTAGGTGCCGTGATCGATGTCGAGCAGCGCGCCTTGCGCACCTTCGAACAGGATGCGCTTGCCTTCGCGACGCTTGCCGTCAAGCAGCCGCCAGACGGAATCCATGTAAGGCAGCACTTTCGGGGCCAACGCGGCGAGATGATTGTAGAGATCCTTCGGGTCGATCTCGGTCAGACCATTGCCGCGGCGCAGCGCGTTGTGATGCGCCAGCAGGCGATCGATCTTGTCGCCAAGCGCCGGCAGATCGGCGAGATCCATGAAGCGGATGGCGCGGCGGCCGACCTTGTCTTCATAAGCCGGGCCGATGCCGCGCTTGGTCGTGCCGATGCGCGCCGAGGAGTTCTCGCGGATCGCCTCGAGGTCGCGATGCAGCGGCAAAATGAGCACGGCGTTTTCGGCGATGCGCAGCGTCTCCGGCGTCACCTTGACGCCCTGCGAGCCGAGCTGCGCAATTTCCTTGAGCAGCGCTTCGGGGTCGATCACCACGCCATTGCCGATGACCGACAGCTTGCCTTCGCGCACGACGCCGGACGGCAGCAACGACAATTTGTAGGTGGCGTTGCCGATCACCAAGGTATGGCCGGCATTATGGCCGCCCTGGAATCGCACAACGACGTCGGCCTGCTGCGACAGCCAGTCGACAATCTTGCCCTTGCCTTCGTCGCCCCACTGCGACCCGACAACCACGACATTCGCCATAGAAGCTTTATCTCCGCGTCAGCGTCCGGACACTGACGCCGGGCGGTGCCGGCCAGGTCCACCCTCGGATAAAGGATGGAGGCCCCCGAAGCAAGGCAAACCGGCCCCGCCGGCGAACCGTGTGGACGGTTAGTTCGCCTTGTTTATCAACAGGCTACTGGCCCGGTCGGCGGCTCCGGTCAGGCCGCCAGGACGTAGCGGCCCGGCGCATCCGGCAAAGGCACCTCGCCAGCCGGGAAAGCCGGCGGCGACACCGGGTCGCCGGATCGCGCCTGCAGCCAGGCGAGCCAGTCCGGCCACCACGAGCCGGACTTGGCCGGTGCGGCGGAGAACCAGGTGTCGGGGTCGGTATGGAGGGCATCGCTGGCGGTTGTGGTGACGCGATAATGCAGGCCGGCGCGACGCCGGTCGGAGACGATGCCGACATTGTGCCCGCCGGAAGCCAGGAGATAGGTGACTTCCGTCTCGGTCAGCCGGTGGATCTTGTAGGTCGACCGCCATGGCGCCACGTGGTCGCGCTCGGTACCGACGGCGAAAATCGGAACGCGGATATCGGCAAGTGCAATCGGCTTGTCGCCGACCATATAGCGGCCTTCGGCCAATTCGTTGTCGAGGAACAGCCGGTGCAGATACTGCGAGTGCATGCGATAGGGCATGCGGGTGGCGTCGCCATTCCACGCCATCAAATCGGTCATCGGCTCGCGCTCGCCCATCAGATAGTTGCGCGCGAGATACGACCAGACCAGATCGTTCGATCGCAGCATCTGGAAGGCGCCGGCCATCTGCGACGTATCGAGGAAGCCCTGCTCCCACATCATGTCATCGAGGAAGGCAAGCTGGCTCTCGTTGATGAACAGCATCAGTTCGCCGGCTTCAGTGAAATCCGTCTGCGCCGCAAGCAGCGTCATCGATTGCAGACGATCGTCGTTGTCGCGCGCCATGGCGGCGGCCGCGATCGACAGCAGAGTGCCGCCGAGGCAGTACCCCACCGTGTGAACCTTGCGCGACGGCACGATGGCATTGACGGCATCGAGCGCAGCCATGACGCCGAGCGTGCGATACTCTTCCATCCCGAGATCGCGATCGTTTTCGTCCGGATTCTTCCACGAGATCATGAAGACGGTGAAGCCCTGCGCGGTCAGGTACTTCACCATCGAATTCTCCGGCGACAGATCGAGGATGTAGTATTTCATGATCCAGGCCGGGATGATCAGGATCGGTTCAGGCCGCACTGTCTCGGTCGTCGGCGCGTACTGGATGAGCTCGATCAGGCGGTTGCGATAGACCACCTTGCCGGGCGTAATCGCGACATCGCGGCCGACGACGAAGTTCTCGCAGCCGACCGGTTTCTTGCCGCTGATCCGGCGCTCCCAATCCTCGATCATGTTCTGGAAGCCGGTGACGAGGTTGGCGCCGCCGGACTCGAGCGTTCGCTTCATGATCTCGGGATTCGTCAGGATAAAGTTCGACGGCGACGCCATGTCGAGGATCTGGCGCGACGTGAATTCGACGATACGTTCGTTCTGCTGGCTGACACCGCGCACGTCGGTGGTGGCGTTGTGCCACCACTGCTGCTGCAACAGAAACGACTGATAAATCAGGTTGTAAGGCCAATGCTGCCACGCCTCGCTTTCGAAGCGGTGGTCCTGCGGCAGCGGCTCGATGCACGCCCCGACCGGCTCGCGCCGCGTCATGCTCTGCGCGCAGTGCAGCGCCAAGCGAGAAGACTTGCGCGCCGCCTTCTCGACCAACTGCAGACGCTTGCCGGGCGCGCCGGCAAGATGCGTCGCCCAATCGAGATAGGCATGGACCAAGGCCTGCGGCGACAGCCCCATGGTGAGACGCGCCATACCGGCGTGCAGCGAGCGGTCGATGATATCGGCCAGCGCCGTGACGGCGTAAGAATCGCGCTCGTCGTGAAGCGCCACCTCATCAACACGCAGAAGCGCCGGGGACGCGGCCGGCGGTGGGGCGGCCGGCGGTGGCGCGGCCGGCGGCGCCGCGGCGGGTATCAGCCTGACAATCGGCTCTTCCGACGGGGTCCGGGTATTCGGGTCGGTCATGACGTCTGATGTTAGCGGCGCGGGCGCTCGGTCCCATGACTTAGGTCAAAAGGCCCGGGGTCACCGGCCGCGGGAGCGCAATATATCGCGCGCCGTGTCGATGAAGGCGCGAAGCTTGGGCGCCATGGCGGCGCGGGCCGGGTAGTACAGGAACAGCCCGGGCATCTCGAGTGCCGTTCGCGGCAGCACCTGGGTGAGCCGGCCGGCGGCAATGTCGGCCCGCACCAGCGGCTCGAAGATATACGCAAGCCCCACGCCGGCGAGCGCCAGTTCACGCGCATAGACCGTCGTGCTGACAATGGCGGAGCCGCTCACATCGATCGCGACGACGCGCTTACCATCATTGAGGTCCCACCTGTAGAGGTTGCCCGCCGTCGCCATCCGGTAGCCGATACAGTTGTGACGAGCGAGATCGGCAATCGCCGTTGGTCGTCCCTGCGCCGTCAGATAATCGGGCGAGGCGACGATAATGGTCTTGAAGGGCGGCGTCAGGCGCACCGTGACCATGTCCAGTGCGATCATTTCGCCGAGGCGGACGCCGGCGTCGAACGAGCCGGCCACAATGTCGGTCAGCGCATCGTCGACAAACAACTCGACGGTCACGTCAGGAAAGCGCTTTGCCATCGCCCGCACAACCGGCGTGATCGCGATCGGCACCGACATGCTCGGCACGTTCAGACGCAACAGGCCGCTCACCCTTCCCTTGGCCGCCTTCACGCGTTCAATGCGCTCGTCGATCTCCCTGAGCGCCGGCTCAGCCGCTTCGATAAGAGCCTGCCCCGCTTCGGTCACCGCCACACTGCGGGTCGTGCGCGTGAACAATGGCGTGCCGAGGCGATCCTCCACCAGCCGCACGGCGTGACTGACCGCCGATGGACTCATGTTCAGTTCCGCCGCGGCCGCGGCGAAACCGCCGCGCCGGGCAACGGCGATGATCACCGGCAGATGGGCGAGAAGATCGCGGTCCATTCATGCATCATATCGAATAGTGCATTCTCATTAAACCGTATTATCGAATGGCCGGATCGGGCCGATGTTCTCCGCCGCAGCCCTCCCCGGCCGCGACATACGGAGACGATCGATGACCTCACCCCTGGACAGCTACTACACCCTCGGCCGCACCGGCCTGCGCGTCAGCCGGTTGGCGCTGGGCACCATGACCTTCGGTACCGAATGGGGCTGGGGCTCCGACAAGGAGACGGCGCGGCAATTGTTCAACGCCTATGCCGACGCGGGCGGCAATTTCTTCGACACCGCCGACCTCTACACCAACGGCACCAGCGAAACCTGGCTCGGCGAATTCGTCGCCGAACGCGGCCTGCGCGACAAGGCGGTGATCGCCACCAAGTTCACCTACAACGGCGAGCCGGGCAATCCGAATGCCGGCGGCAACGGCCGCAAGAACATCCTGCGCGCCGTCGAGGGATCGTTGAAGCGGCTCGGCACCGACTACATCGACCTCTATATCCTGCACACCTGGGACCGCGTGACGCCGGCCGAAGAAGTGATGCGCACGCTCGACGATCTCGTCCGCGCCGGCAAGATTCGTCACGCCGGCCTGTCGGACGTGCCGGCGTGGTACGCCTCTCGTGCCCAGACGCTGGCCGACTGGCGCGGCTACGAACCGATTTCCGCCCTGCAGCTCGAATATTCGCTGGTCGAGCGCAACATCGAACGCGAGTTCACCGATCTCGGCACACAGCATGGCATGGGCATCATGGTGTGGAGCCCGCTCGGCAGCGGTCTCCTGTCCGGCAAGTACCGGCCGAGCCAGGATGGCGGCACCGGCGACGGCCGTCTCGAAGCGGTGAAAGGCTCTGCCGTCTCTGCCTTCGACAAGTTCAAGCAGCGCAACTGGGACATCGTGAACGAGCTCGACGCGGTCGCCAAGGCGATGGGCCGAAGCATGGCGCAGGTCGCGCTCAACTGGGTGGCCAACCGGCCGGGCGTTGCCAGCGTCATTCTGGGCGCAACCAAGCTGTCGCAGTTGAACGACAACATGGCCGCGCTGTCGTTCGAGATTCCCGGCGAACTGAAAGCGCGCCTTGACGCCGTCAGCGCGCCGGCCGTCGAGTTTCCGTACAGCTACTTCCGCGACAACCAGCAGGTACGCATCGCCGGCGGCGTGGCGGTCGGCGGCAAGCCGGCCACTTACGTGCCTGCGATCGAGATTCCGGCCGTTGACGTGCTGCCGGCGCCGGTGGCGCAGAGCCGGTAGATCGGACGCAAAAGCAAAGGCCGCGGACAAAACGTCCGCGGCCTTTTTTCGTGCAAAGCGATTGCCGGCCTAGAAATGCAGCGGCTTGGCCGATTGCACCTGCGGCAGCGCGCGCACTTTGGCGAGCACGTCTTCCGGCAGTTCGCCGTCGATCTCGATCAGCGCCACCGCGTTGCCGCCGGCGGTTTCGCGGCCGACGTGGAAGGTGGCGATGTTGATGTTCGCCTCGCCCAACGTGCCGGAGAACTTGCCGATGAAGCCCGGCTTGTCGAGATTGGTGATGTAGACCATGGACGGCGCGAATTCCGCGTCCATGCGGATGCCCTTGATGTTGACGATACGCGGGCGACCGTCGGCGAACACGGTGCCGGACACGTGCCGCGACTGGCGCTCGGTCAGCACGGTGATGGTGATCAGGCTGTCATAGTCGCCCGCCACCTGCCGCGTCGTCTCCTCAACGATCATGCCGCGCTCCTTGGCGATGACCGGCGCGGACACGACGTTGACGTCGCCGAGCATCGGCCGCAGCAGCCCGGCGAGCGCCGCCGAGGTGAGCGCGCGGGTGTTCATCTGCGCCACCGCGCCCTCATAGGCGATCTGCACCTTCGAGATGCCGGTCTCGGTCAACTGGCCGGCGAAGGAGCCGAGCTTTTCGGCGAGTTCGACGAATGGCTTGAGCTTCGGCGCCTCTTCGGCGCTGATCGACGGGAAGTTGATGGCGTTGGTGATGGCGCCGGTCATCAGGTAGTCCGCCATCTGCTCGGCGACCTGCAGCGCCACGTTCTCCTGCGCTTCCGTGGTCGAGGCGCCCAGATGCGGCGTGCAGATGACATTGGGATGGCCGAACAGCACGTTTTCGGTCGCCGGCTCGGTGACGAAGACGTCGAAGGCGGCGCCGGCGACGTGGCCGGAATCGAGCGCGGCGCGCAGCGCGTTTTCATCGACCAGGCCGCCGCGGGCGCAGTTGATGATGCGCACGCCCTTCTTGGTCTTGTTCAGCGCGGTGGCGTCGAGAATGTTGCGCGTCTTGTCGGTGAGCGGCGTGTGCAGCGTGATGAAGTCGGCGCGCTTGAGCAGATCCTCGAGCTCGACCTTCTCGACGCCGATATCGACGGCACGCTCCGGCGACAGGAACGGATCGAAGGCGATCACTTTCATCTTCAGGCCGAGAGCACGGTCGGCGACGATCGAGCCGATATTGCCGCAGCCGATGACGCCGAGCGTCTTGGCCGTGATCTCGACGCCCATGAACTTGTTCTTTTCCCACTTGCCGGCCTGCGTCGAGCGATCGGCTTCCGGGATCTGGCGGGCGAGCGCCAGCATCAGCGAGATGGCGTGTTCGGCGGTGGTGATCGAATTGCCGAAGGGCGTGTTCATCACGATGATGCCCTTGGCGGTCGCCGCCGGGATATCGACGTTGTCGACGCCGATGCCGGCGCGGCCGATGACGCGCAGGTTCTTGGCGTTTTCCAGGATCTTCGGCGTCACCTTGGTGGCCGAGCGGATGGCGAGGCCGTCATAGTTGCCGATGATTTCGGCGAGCTTGTCCTTGTCCTTGCCGAGCGCCGGCTGGAAATCGACTTCGACGCCGCGATCCTTGAAGATCTGGATGGCGGCGGGAGACAGAGCGTCGGAGATGAGAACTTTGGGCATGGTCCATGTCCTGTGATGGCGTCATTCCGGGCCGCGGGCAAAGCGAGCGAACCCGGAATCCAGATGCAATTTGAAGATTTCGATCGGGGGCGGATTCCGGGTTCGCGCCGTTCGGCGCGCCCCGGAATGACCGTGTCGTTACGCTGCCTTCGGCAGCGCGGCCTTGGCCTGTTCGAAGGCCCAGTCGAGCCACGGCGTCAAAGCTTCGACGTCCTTGGTCTCGATGGTGGCGCCGCACCAGATGCGGAGGCCCGGCGGCGCATCGCGATAGAAGGCGATGTCGTTGGCGACGCCTTCCTTCTCGAGCATCGAGGCGAGGCTCTTGGCGAACGCCGCCTGCTCGTCGAGCGTGAGCTTGGTCACCGCCGGATCGGCGACGACGAGGCACACCGAGGTGTTGGACCGCGTCTCGGGCTTCTTGGCGAGGTGGTCGATCCACGCGGTCCTGGCGACCCAGTCGGCCAGCGCTTTCGCATTGGCATCCGAACGCGCCTGCAGACCTTTCAGACCGCCGACCGACTTTGCCCAGTTCAACGCATCGAGATAATCCTCGACGCACAGCATCGACGGCGTGTTGATGGTTTCGCCGACGAAGATGCCTTCGTTGAGCTTGCCGTTCTTCGTCATGCGGAAGATCTTCGGCAGCGGCCAGGCCGGCTTGTAGGTCTCGAGACGCTCGACGGCGCGCGGCGAGAGAATGAGCATGCCGTGCGCGCCCTCGCCGCCCAGCACCTTCTGCCAGGAGAAGGTGACGACATCGAGCTTGGTGAAATCGAGGTTCTGCGCGAACGCCGCCGAGGTGGCGTCGCAGATCGTCAGACCTTCACGATCGGCCTTGATCCAGTCGCCGTTCGGCACGCGCACGCCCGAGGTGGTGCCGTTCCAGGTGAAGACGACGTCGGTCTTGAAATCGACTTTCGACAGATCCGGCAATTCGCCGTAGGCCGCCTTGAGTTCAGTGACGTCCTTCAGCTTGAGCTGCTTGATGACATCGGTGACCCAGCCTTCGCCGAAGGATTCCCAGGCCAGCATGGTGACGGGACGTGCGCCGAGCATCGACCACAGCGCCATTTCGACGGCGCCCGTATCGGAGGCAGGCACGATGCCGATCTTGTAGTCGGCCGGAACATTGAGGATTTCGCGCGTCAGATCGATGGCCTGCTTGAGCTTGGCCTTGCCGATCTTGGCGCGATGGGAGCGGCCGAGAGCCGCATCTTTGAGGGCTTGGAGGGTCCAGCCGGGGCGCTTGGCGCAGGGGCCGGACGAAAAGTGCGGGTTGGCCGGCCGCACGCCGGGCTTAGTCGCGGTCATATGACTATCCTTCCAGATAGAAGCCTCTCGTTGGGGAGAGGTGTCCCACTGGCGGAGATAGTCGATCAGCCCGCGCCGGTCAACCGCGCTGGCGCGAATGGCGAATATTTAATGCGTTAGAAACGCATACCGACGCCGACCCGGCCGTTATTGAGCGAATTGCGAATGCCGTTGATCGCGCCGAACGTCAGGTATTCCCATTCGGCGCGCAGGAACACGTTGGGCGTCAGCGCCACGTCGAGGCCCACACCGCCGGCGAAGCCCGCCGAGAAGGCATTCTGCTTCGAGTCGGTATAGGTGTGATCGCTGCTGTAGGGACTGCCGCCACCGCCGCCGACGTCGGTGCCGCTCGCGCGGATGCGCGTGCTGACCGCGTAGTCGAAGCGTCCGACGGCAACGCCGGCGAAGGCATAAGGCATGAATTGGCCCATCGGATAGCCGGCCCGCGCGCGGAAGGTCGCGTAGTCCTTCAGCCGCACCGTGGCCTGCGAATCGATGGTGACGTTGTTGTTGTAACCGTCCGAGGTGTTGAACTGCCGGCCGATCGAATCGGCCTCGGACTGATCGAAGCCCGTGGTCTTGTTGTAGGTGATATCCGCGCCGAGGATGACGCCTTCCCACTGCGCGCTGTAACCGAGGAAGCCGCCATAGGTGCGGCCATTGGTGACGCTCGACGGCAGTGTCGACCAGTTCTCGGGGTGATACTCGTTCAGCACGGTGGTGTTGCGGAAATCGTAGGCCACCTGCTCGCTGTTGCTGCTGCCGAAGTTGGTGATCATGTTTCCGACGCCGAACTGACCGCCGAAATTGATGCCATCCCAGCGTATGCCGCTGCCCGCCAGCGCCGGCGGTTCGAACGAGCCGCGCAGCGGCGACTCGCCGGGCCAGTCGGCCGCCCTGGCGGCGAACGGCGGCGCGGCGAATGTCGCAACCGCGGCGCCGAGCAGCAACGCCCGCAAGGCAACGCCCTGCCCGCGCCGGCGAAGTGCGTTATCGTAGTGTGGGTAAGTCATCGAAATTCCAACGCAGGCCGACCCGAACTTCGTGGTTGGCGATGTTCTTGAGAGTCATCTGTCCGGCAGCGTCGCTGGCGGTCGAGACATCGCCGAGCGCGAGATAGCGATAGCCGACATCGACCTGCATGTTGGGCGCGATCCGGTAAGCAACGCCCGCCATCGCCGCCCAGGCGAAATTCCACTGGCTGTGTGCGCCGTCGCCGCTGAACGGGGGCGCGACCGTGCTCTGATATTCGCTGACGCGCAGCCGCGTCGCACCGAGGCCGCCGCCGATGTACGGCGTCGCGCGATACCAGGTGCCGAGGTCCAGGTAACCGTTGAACAGCGCGGTGATGGCGGAAACCTTGGCGGTGGTGTCGTTCGGCGTGAGCGTCGTCGCCTCGTATTTCATCGGCGAGCCGAAATCGATGGTGCCGTCGGTGCGCAGCCAGCCGGTCTTGACGCCGAGGCCGACGCCGCCGGCAAAACTGCCGCCGAGTTTCTCGCTGCCCGGCGCCGCAAATCCCGGGGCCACATTCGAGCCGGAGACGTGCCCCCAGCGATAGCCGATGTCGCCGCGCAGGTACCAGCCGCTGAGCAGTGCCGGCGGCTCCAGCGGCCGCACATAGGCGGGCGGCGCGACAGGCCGGTTGCCCGGCATATCGGCCGCTTGCGCGCTGGCCAACCCGGCAAGGCTCGCCAATCCGATTGCCGACGTCCGAACCAGACCCATCACCCCACTCCTTCGCGACACGACGCCGCGTCTCGATTCGGCGATTTTGTTAAACCGCCATCAACCAAGAATTTTCACCAAGCGGCCGCGCCGTTAACGACGCGGCCGGTGTTTCACTAGCCTTTGCTCTGTAGCGGCGGCTGCATGTAGACAGGCGGCGGCGCATAAACCGGCGGCGGTGCGTAGTATTGCGGTGCCGGTCGCGAGAACATGTCGAAGCCGTCGAGATTCCAGCGCAGACCGAGCTTCACGTCGTGCGACGTGATGCGGTCGAACGTCGAGCCGGCCAGAACCTCCGACCCGTCATAGGCCACCAGGCTGCCAGTTTCGGCCTTGCCCAGATCGACATAGCGATAAGCCAGTTCAACGGTGAAGTTCTTCGACACCTTGTAGGCAAGACCGGCATACAAGGCCCATGCGAAATTCCACTTCGCATTGTCCGCCGCGAAGGACACGCCGTTGTTCGCAGGATTGCCGCCGCAACCGTGGCAGACGTCCTGGAAGCTCTGGATGTTGATGCGTGAGAAGCCGACGCCGCCACCGACGAACGGCGTCACGTTGTTCCAGGTGCCGAGGTCGATATAGGCATTGGCCAGGAACAGCCATTCCGACTTGCTGCCCGTGTATTCATCGGTGGCTCTGCCGCCGTTGAAATTATAGATTTCGGAACCCTTGAAGTTGGCTCGGCTGCGATATTCACCGGTCACGTCGAAGCGCAGCCAGTCATTGAAATAATAGCCGACGCCAAGACCGAAGATCCCGGCCGAATCGAATCCGTAGCTCGAGGACGCCGGCGTGATGCCTGCGGAGTTGTTGAGCGTCTTCACCTGCTGATTGCTGATGCCGATATCACCGCGCAGGTACCAGCCCGAATATTCTTCGACCACGACCGGCGGCGGCGGCAGATAGCAGGGAACGGCGCCCGGCGGGGCGCGCCCGGCCGCGATCGTCGCTGCATCGTAGCAAGGCGGTGGTGAATAGTCGGCCGCGTGCGACACCGTCGCGATGAACGACGCAGCTGCGGCGACGATTCCGATTTTAAGACGCGCACTCATTAGACCGTCATCCCTCAACTGTTTCGCCGCACACGTCGCGACGAAAGAAGACTGGAGGACGATGGCACCAAATCCTTAAGTGGCTCTTAACCCTGTTTTTTAACGACGATTTTTAACGATTGTTCCATACGTGCCGCGCGCCGCCTTGAGCGGCCGCAGCATCCTGGGCTTTAAGATTCTCTTTACCGCTGTGGCGGAGCAATCCGTCGCAGGCTCGCTTATCGACGCTGTCCGCGCCGCGCCCAATCGTGACTGACGAGCTGCTCGGCGAGGTTGACCAGCGCCTCCCGCGCCGCCGGCGCTTCGATCGCAAAGAAAGCTTCCATCAAGCGGACGGCTTCCTGCATGCGCGGATCGTCTTTGGCGCCAGGCACGGCCTTCTCAAAGCCCTGCCTCTCATGGTCGCGAGCGTCGGCCTTGGGTTTCAGCTTGGTATCGAGCGGAACGACGTTGCCGTCGTTATGCAATGGAAAGTCTTTCATTGTCATTGGCGCCTGATAGTCCGGAATGCCTGTTTTGGGCCTCTGGTTTCCTGTCTCAGTCGCGGTCGTACGCCACACAAAAAGAGACCGGCGCCTTGAAACTGGCCACAACCACGCATTGAAGATGGCGACTAGTCGCCCAATTGTCATTATCGCGGATATCGCGTTTTGTAAGGTTTTACCTCATAATCGGAGCATGGAATTACGCCACTTGAGGTATTTTGTTGCCGTCGCCGAAGAGCTGCATTTCGGCCGCGCCGCCGCGCGCCTCAACATCTCGGCGCCGACGCTCAGTCATCAGATTCTGGCGCTGGAAGGATTGCTCGGCGCCAAGCTGTTCCTGCGCCGGACCAAGAGCGTGGTGACGCTGACGGCAACCGGCAAGCGCTTCCTGGTCGAGGCCTATGCCACCCTGGCACAGGCCGCCAATGCCGAGATGATCGGACGCCGTGCGGCGCGCGGCGATGTCGGATCGATCGCGCTCGGTTACATCTTTTCGGCCGGTCTCAGCGGCTTCGTGTCGCGAAACCTTGTGGCCTTTCGTGAGAACCATCCGGACGTGATGTTGCAGTTGCGGCGTCTCGTGACATTCGAACAGTTTCGCGCTCTGACTGACGACACGCTCGACGTCGGCTTTACTGCCGCGCCGCAGAGCTATCCCGCCGGTCTCACCGGGTTCGTCGTCGACCGTCAGCCCTATTATGTCGCGATTCCCGAGCGCAATCCGCTCGCCAAGCGCAAACACATCACGCCGGAGGCCATCGCCGGCGAACCTTTCGTCGCAGTATCGCTGGAGATGGAAGTCGGCTTCGGTGGCGGCAACATCTCGGCGATCTCGCCGCCCGGCAAGTCGCTTCGCATCATCGAGCGCGCGCCGGACATCTTTTCGGTGCTGACCTTGTGCGCCGCCGGCGTCGGCTTGAGCGTCATGTCCGAACCGATGACGAACGCGCATGTGCCCGGCATCGTGTTCCGGAAGGTCGAAGGCGTCAGCCGCACGTTCGAACTTGCCCTGGTCTATCGTCGCAATGAAGCGGCGCCGGCCGTAAAGGCCTTCATCGAATTCATGCGGGCGCACGTGAAGCTCGCGCAGGCTTGAGCTGCCGCGCGAACATGGCGAAGGTCTCCTGCCAGTCGGTTTCGGTCGCCGCGGCGTCGTGAACGTCGCGGTCGGGCAACGAGTAGCCGTGATGCGCACCGCGGTGAAAGCTGGAGCGATAGGTCAGGTCGCTGCGACCCTTGAACGGCGCCTCGAGCGCGGCGAGAATCTGCGGTTCGCTGAAGCGGTCGTGTTCGCCATGGCCGCAATAGACCTCGCCTTTCATGCGATTGATCAGGCGATGCGGCGAGTCGGGCGCATCGGTGACCAGAAGCGTGCCATGGAAGCTCGAGGTCGCGCGAATGCGATCGGGGAACGATTGGGCGGCGAAGAACCCGATCCGCCCGCCGAGGCAAAAGCCGACCGTCCCGGCCGGGCCCGTTGAAACCGGCTGCGTGCGGGCAAAATCGAAGATCGCCGACACGTCCGTCTCGATCATCTGTCGTGTCAGGCCACGGCCGAGCACCAGCATTTCCTGCTGCAGATTCTGCGGCAGCGTATCGAACGAGACCATGCGGCCCGCGGCGTTGCGCCGTTCGTATCGGATCCTGCCGCTGCGATAGTAGAGATTGGGGACGACGCAATAATAGCCGTGGCACGCGACCTTGCGCGTGAGCGCAAACAGCTCCTCGCGCAGACCCCAGATGTCCATGAACATGATGACAAGGGGAAACGGACCGCCCTCGGCCGGCCACGCCGCGTAAGCGTCCATCGTTCCGTCGGCGGTCGGGATATCGATGGCGCGGCCGTTCACGTTCATGGGCGGCGGCGGCTTTCGTTACTGCTTCGGATTGGATGGCTGCAGGCGCTTGACGATGTCGCCCCAGGTCTTTCGATCGTCGGCCATTTGCGCGGTGACGCGCTCCGGCGATCCGCCCCACGGGGTCAGTCCAATACCGCTGAACGCCTTTTTCGTCTCGGGCTTCTCGAGATAGGCGGCGATCGCGGCGTTGAGCCTGGCGATGATCGGCTTCGGTGTGCCGCGGGGCGCAAAGATCGCGTTCCACGTCGAACAGGTGAGGTCGATCCCGGATTCTTTCAGCGTCGGAACGTCGGGCGCGACATCGAGCCGCTGATCGGCGGCGACAGCCAGAACCTTCGTCGCCATCGTGCTCGGGCCGAAAGCCGGCGTGCCCAGCTCAATCTGCCCGCCGAGCAGGTCCTGCACCATCGGCGTCGCGCCGCGATAGTTGATGAAGTTGCCTTCGATGCCGAGCTTCTCGAGCAGCAACACGCCGCAGTATTGCCCCATCGTGCCGACGCCCGGCATGCCGATGTTCAGCCTGTTGCCGTTCCTGGCCGCCCAGGCCTTGAGCTCGGCGACGGTCGAGACGCCGATCTTCGGCGATGCCAGCACGCCGTTCGGTGTGGCGCCAATGAGAATGACCGGTTCGAAGTCTTTGTCGGCGTCGAAGCCGAGGTCCTTTTCAAGCATCGGCCTGAACACCATCGGCCCGATGGCGGTGACGACGAAGTCATAGCCTTCCGGCGGCGCCTTGGCCGTTGCCAGCAATCCGACGAGGCCGCTGCCGCCCGCTTTGGTTTCGACGACGAATGGCTGGCCGAACGATTCCGTCATCGCCTGGGCGATGGAGCGAACGGCGAAGTCCATCGTACCGCCGCCGGCGAAGGTCTGTGTCAGTGTGACCGTTCGCGTCGGCCATTCTGCCGCCTGGCCCGCCCGCGGGGTGCCGGCCAAAGCGACCAACAGCGCGGCGGCGCAGACGTGGACGACCCTCATTCCAAGACGAACCAACCGGCCGGACATCGTACTGCCTCCCCCTGATGGCGCGAGACGGCTCCGTTACCCATCCTTTTATAAATAGCAGATAACGACGATACCCGCCACGCGCGCGGATTGTGAGCGACTCCGGCAGGCCGCCCTGGCGACGCTTAGTGGTCCTCACCCATCTCGCCGATGTGATGCTGCGAATAAAGCTGCACACCGAGCTTGGCGACGAGGTCGAGTTGCGTCTCGAGAAAGTCGATGTGGTGCTCTTCGTCCGACATCAGTTTCTCGAACAGGTCGCGCGTCACGTAATCCTTGACGCCGTTGCAGTAATGCGCGGCCTCCTGATAGAGCGCGCGCGCCGACAATTCGGCGGCAAGATCGCAGTCGAGGATCTCCTTGACGTCCTGGCCGATGTGCAGCGGATCGAGCACCTGCATGTTGGGGAAGCCGTCGAAGAATATGATGCGCTCGATCAGCTTGTCGGCGTGCTCCATCTCCTCGATCGATTCCTTGCGCCACTGTTTGGCGAGATCCTTGAGGCCCCAATTGTCGAGCAGCCGGTAGTGCAGCCAGTACTGGTTGACGGCGGTCAGTTCATGGCGAAGCGCCTTGTTGAGGTACTCGATGACTTTGGCTTCGCCCTTCATGCGCCTGACATCCTCTTTTGAGCCGGCCCCGCCGCCACGTAGTCGTCGCGCGTGCCGCCGGCGTTACTTTGTCTCAAGAACAATTCAACGAACGGCGCACCCGGTCAAGTTTGCGGGGCGCGGCCGGCCGCGCGTCCGCGCCGTCATGCGGTTCGTTATGTAAAAGCGGTCAATCGCGCTGCGGCGCATGGGCCGCGCAGGCGCAGCCCGACGGACAGGCACCGGCGGCGCCCAACGCTTCGTTCATGATCTTGCGGATGGTGCGCGCGCAGCGGCCGCACTGGGCGCTGCAGCCGAGGCAGCCATAGACCTGCCCGGTCGTGCGCGGCGCCGAACTGGCGCAGGCGCTGCGAACGGCCTTGTCGCTCAATACGTTGCAGGAACAGACGATCATCGAAGAACCCGGCTTTACGCTCAACCCGCTGTGGATTTCGCGGAATTGGCTAAAGCCCGCCTTGCGCCAAGTCAAAGCAATTCGCTGTTTAAAAGAGTTCTAATCTATTGAAATATAACGATTTTTTGTCCTCTCCCAGTTCGGAATTATTCCAGGCAGCCCACAAATATCCTGCCATTGGAAGGGCTTAACGACAGTCGAAAAATAGTGGCGCGGAGCCGGCTCGCGCGAACCGGATCCGTGCGCATTTCCCGTTTTCGCGAAGCCGGTGTGCGCTTACGCCGCAACCTTGGTCAGCGCGTCGATGACGCTGTCGACGGCGGCTTCGACCACCGCCTTGTCGTCACCCTCGCCCATGACGCGGATCACCGGCTCGGTGCCGGACGGGCGCACCAGCAGGCGGCCGTTGCGGCCGAGCTTCTGCTCGGCGCTGGCGATCGCGGTCTTGACGCCGGCATTCTCCAGCGGCTTGCCGGCCTTGAAGCGCACGTTCTTGAGAACCTGCGGCAGCGGGTCGAAACGATGACAGACTTCCGACACCGGCTTGTCGCGGCGTTTGACCACCGCGAGCACCTGGAGCGCCGCCACCAGACCGTCGCCGGTGGTGGTATAATCGGACAGGATGATGTGGCCGGATTGCTCGCCGCCGACATTGTAACCGTCGGCGCGCATGCGCTCGAGCACGTAGCGGTCGCCGACCGGCGTGCGCAGGAGGTCGAGGCCGATGCTGCCGAGGTAACGTTCGAGGCCGAGATTCGACATCACCGTCGAGACGATGCCCGGCTTGGTAAGGCGGCCGTCTTCCTTGAAGCTTTCGGCGATCACGGCCATCAGCTGGTCGCCGTCAACGATGTGACCGCGCTCGTCGATGATCATGACGCGATCGGCGTCGCCATCGAGCGCGATGCCGATGTCGGCGCGCATCTCGCGGACCTTGCGAGAAATGGCGGCGAGATCAGTCGAGCCGCACTCCTTGTTGATGTTGAAGCCGTCCGGTTCGACGCCGATCTCGATGACGTCGGCGCCCATTTCCCACAGCGCGCCGGGCGCGACCTTGTAAGCGGCGCCATTGGCGCAATCGACGACGACGCGCAGGCCATCGAGCGAGAGGTGGCGCGGCAGCGTCAGCTTGGCGAATTCGATGTAGCGGTCCTGCACGCCGTCGATGCGGCGGGCGCGGCCGAGATCGTGGCTCTCGGCGAGCTGTTTGGTCAGGTCGGAATCGAGCAGTTCCTCGATCTTCAGTTCGACTTCGTCCGACAGCTTGAAGCCGTCCGGGCCGAACAGCTTGATGCCGTTGTCGTCGAACGGGTTGTGCGAGGCGGAAATCATGACGCCGAGATCGGCGCGCATCGAGCGCGACAGCATGCCGACCGCCGGCGTCGGAATCGGGCCGGTGAGCAGCACGTCCATGCCGACCGACGTGAAGCCGGCAACCAAGGCGTTCTCGATCATGTAGCCGGACAGGCGGGTATCCTTGCCGATCAGCACGCGATGGCGGTGATCGCCGGTACGGAACATCAATCCGGCGGCCTGCCCGACCCTCAGGGCCAGCTCCGGCGTAATAACCTTGTTGGCACGCCCACGAATACCGTCGGTGCCGAAATAACGACGAACCATCTCACTCACCCCTTGAGACCCGGCCGGATCCTTAACGTCCTCCTGTCCCGGGAGGCGTCGTTATTGGCCGAATGCAGCCGCGGGTCCAGTCCCTCAGACCCGCGCGCCATGTCATATTACGTGCAATACCTTGCTCTTACGTCAAAAATTGTGAGTAATCATTACCGGCCGCGGTTAAGGTTCCACCAGTCAACGCCATGCGCCTGCCCGGAAAACCCGCGGGATATGGCCGCCCTGGGGGCTGTGTTAACGGTTTTCCCGGTCATGCCGGTCAAAACGGCACCACGGCCGGTCAAAAAACGGCACCAGAGAGAAACGCCCGACGAGAAGCCTCATGAAAATCGCCGCCTGCATCGACGATCTGCGCGCCATCGCCAAGCGGCGCGTGCCGCGCGCATTTTATGACTACGCCGCGTCCGGCTCGTACAGCGAGCAGACCTTGCGCGCCAACCGCGCCGACCTCGAAGCCATCATCCTGAAGCAGCGCGTGCTGGTCGACGTCTCGGCGCGCGACCTGTCCACCACTGTGCTCGGCAAGAAGCTGGCGGCGCCGCTGATCCTGGCGCCGGTCGGCCTGCTCGGCATGCAACATGGCGACGGCGAAATCCTGTCGGCCCGCGCCGCCAACGACGCCGGCATCCCGTTCACGCTGTCGACCATGTCGATCGGCTCGATCGAACAGGTCGCCGAGGCAACCGGCCAGCCGTTCTGGTTCCAGCTCTACGTCATCAAGGACCGCGACTTCTCCAAGCAACTGATGGACCGCGCCCTCAAGGCCAAGGTCGATACGCTGGTGCTGACGGTCGATCTGCAGGTGCTCGGCCAGCGCCATCGCGACATCTA
Source organism: Pseudolabrys sp. Root1462 (assembly GCF_001426945.1). GTDB lineage: Bacteria > Pseudomonadota > Alphaproteobacteria > Rhizobiales > Xanthobacteraceae > Pseudolabrys. Next base: position 3,131,419 of record NZ_LMFS01000001.1, read on the forward strand.
TAATGGCCTCACCGTACCGCCGGAATTCCGCATCAAGAACGTCATCGACATCGCCACCAAGCCGGCCTGGGCCTGGAGCGTGCTCAACGCCAAGAGCTGGACCTTCGGCAACATCGCCGGCCACGTGCCGGGCATGGAGAGCGTCAACTCGCTGTCCGGCTGGACGCAGGCGCAGTTCGATCCGGCGCTGAACTGGACGGACCTCGACTGGATCCGCAAATACTGGCCGGGCAAGCTGGTGATCAAGGGCATCCTCGACGTCGATGACGCGCGCCGCGCGGTCGAACTCGGCGCCGACGGCATCGTGGTGTCGAACCACGGCGGCCGCCAGCTCGATGGCACGTCGTCATCGATCCGCATGCTGCCGCGCGTCGTCGATGCGGTCGGCGGTCAAACCGAAATCCTGTTCGACGGCGGCATCCGCACCGGCGCCGACATCGAACGCGCGCTGGCGCTCGGCGCCAAGGCGGTGATGATCGGCCGCGCTTATGCTTGGGGCCTCGGGGCGCTCGGCGGGCCCGGCGTCGCCAAGGCGATCGACATTCTCAAGAAGGAGCTCAGCGTCACCATGGCGCTCACCGGCGTCGGCCGCATTTCCGAGATCGACGGCCGCGTCATCGAGGGCGGCACCGTGCGGGCGAAGGCGGCGGAGTAGGTCGAATCGTCAGAATTGCCGTATCCTCCGTTCGTCCCCGCGAAAGCGGGAATCCATCTGAGCCGGCAGCGCCCTCACGTTCGATTTCTGGACCCCCGCTTTCGCTGGGGCGAACGGAGTTTGTTGCTGGCGAGTCGAGAACATCATGCCCCGTCCCCAACCGCTCCCCCTCGCCGCCTTCCCTTACGTCGCCGACATCACGACGCGGTGGATGGACAACGACGTCTACGGCCACATCAACAACGTCACCTATTACTCGTTCTTCGACACCGTGGTGGCGAACTGGCTGATCGAGAGCGGCGTGCTCGACATCGCGACGAGCCCGGTGGTCGGCCTCGTCGTCGATACGCAGTGCAGCTATTTTGCCTCGATCGCCTTTCCCGACCGGGTGCGCGCCGGCCTGCGCGTCGCCCATGTCGGCACCTCGAGCGTGCGCTACGAGATCGGCATCTTCCGCAATGACGATCAGGCCGCCGCGGCGCAGGGCCACTTCGTGCATGTCTATGTCGAGCGCGCCAGCAACAAGCCGATGCCGCTGAGCGACAAGCACAAGAAGGCGCTGGAGGGATTGAGGGCGTAAGCCACAAACTCCGTTCATTCCCGCGCAAGCGGGAATCCAGTTCTTGTATTCAGCACTGGGTCCCCGCTTTCGCGGGGACGTACGGAGTTACTTCACCGCCAGCCCATGCCCGGCGCGACGTGCTTGAGGATCGCCTCGATGACATGCGCGTTGTATTCGACGCCGAGCTGGTTCGGCACCGTGAGCAGCAGCGTATCGGCTTCGGCGATCGCCTCGTCCTGCTTCAACTGTTCGATCAAGGCATCCGGTTCGGCGGCGTAGGAGCGGCCGAAGATCGCGCGCTCCTTCTCACCCAGGAATCCGACCTGATCCTGACTCTCGTCGCGGCCGAAATACATGCGGTCGCGATCCGACACCAAAGCGAAGATCGAACGCGACACCGAGACGCGCGGCGTGCGCGTGTGGCCGGCCGCCTTCCACGCCTCGCGATACAGCCTGATCTGCTTGGCCTGCTGGACATGGAACGGCTCGCCGCTCTCGTCGATCTTCAGCGTCGAGGATTGCAGGTTCATGCCGAGCTTGGCCGCCCATTCGGCGGTGGCGTTGGTGCCGGCGCCCCACCAGATGCGCTCGCGCAATCCCTCGGAGAACGGCTCGAGCCGCAGCGGCCCCGGCGGATTGGAGAACATCGGCCGCGGGTTCGGCTTGGCGAAGCCTTCGCCCTTGAGCACTTCGAGAAACACTTCTGTATGCCGCCGCGCCATGTCGGCGTCGCTCTCGCCCTCGGGCGGCGCATAGCCGAAATAGCGGAAACCGTCGATCACCTGCTCGGGCGAGCCGCGCGAAATGCCGAGCTGCAGGCGGCCGCCGGCGATGAGATCGGCGCTGCCGGCATCCTCGGCCATGTAGAGCGGGTTCTCATAACGCATGTCGATGACGGCGGTGCCGATCTCGATGCGCTTGGTGCGCGCGCCGATGGCGGCGAGCAGCGGAAACGGCGAGGCGAGCTGCCGGGCGAAATGGTGGACGCGGAAATAGGCGCCGTCGGCGCCCAGCTCCTCGGCCGCGACGGCCAGCTCGATGGATTGCAGCAGCGCGTCGGACGCCGAGCGCGTGCCCGACTGCGGCGACGGGGTCCAGTGACCGAAGGAGAGGAAGCCGATGTGTTTCATGGCCGGTATATGGGACGGCGGCGGCGGCTTGTCTAATAGGCACAAACGTTAGCCTGTACCGGGGGCAGAGAGTAGCCAGGGTCCCCTTGCCATCCTCCCCCTTTCCATGCCCCCATTCCGCCCATGACGGGCGAGGTCACCATCAAGGGCGGCGCGCGGCTTAGTCCGCATCCCCTGCGCGCGGCCATTCTCGCCGAGGTGCACGCCCGGCCGTTCACCGCCATTACAACGCCGCGCCGCCTCATCCATTTCGCCTTCGCCACCGCGGGCGAGGCCGGCCGCAACGACCGCGCCGCGCTCGCCGCCTTCTGCGCGCGGCGCAAGCTCGAGCCGCTCGACGCCGTCGCCCGGCATCACCGCGTCGCCTTCGACGACGTCACCTTGCGCTGGGAGCAGCATTCCGAGTTCACCACCTACACCTTCGAGATGGCGCCGTCCGCCGGCCAGCCGTTCTATCCGGACGCGGCCTCGCTCGCCGGGGCGATGGCCATCGTGCCGCAGCCCGGGCCGCTGCTGGTAGCGCTCGATCTCAACCTGGTGCGCGACGACGCCGATAAGCCGATCGCGGTCGATACGCTGTTCGATCACGCCAGCCTCGCGGTGGCGGAGAATTCGGACGGCACGGCGCTGTTCGCCACCGACTTCCAGCCCGGCGCCGCCGGCTTCGTGCGCATCATCGTGCTCGACCGCGGCTTAGGCGCGGAGCGCGCCGGCGCCATCGTGCAGCGCATCGTCGAGGTCGAGACCTATCGCACGCTGGCGCTGCTCGGCCTGCCGGAGGCGCAGCGGCTGTCGTCGTCGATCGGCCGTATCGAAACGCGGCTCGCCGAGCTGACGCAGGAGATCTGCACCGCGCACCAGTTGCCGGACAACCAGCGCCTGCTCGGCGAACTGACCGCGCTTGCCGCCGAACTCGAAGCCGGCGCCGGCGCCAGCCACTACCGCTTCGGCGCCAGCCGCGCCTATCACGAGATCGTCGAACTGCGGCTGCAGACCATCGGCGAGCGCAAGGCCAGCATCTACCCGACCTGGTCGTCGTTCCTGGCGCGGCGGCTGACGCCGGCGATGCGCACCTGCATCACCACCGAGGAGCGGCAGGCGACGTTATCGCAGCGGCTGGCGCGCGCCGCTAACCTGCTGCGCACGCGGGTCGATGTCGAGCTCGAGCGGCAGAACCGCGATCTGCTCAAGTCGATGAACGAGCGCACGCGGCTGCAGCTTCGGCTGCAGACCACGGTGGAAGGCCTGTCGGTCGCGGCGGTGAGCTATTACGTCGTCGGCCTGTTTCACTACATCGCCGAGGGCGCGCATGCGCGCGGCGTGCCCGTCGATGTCACGCTGGCGACGGCTTTGTTCGTGCCGGTCGCCGTGCTGTGCATCTGGCTGATGGTGCGCGTCATCCGCAGGAAGCACATCGGCGGGGAGTAGATGATCTTCGCCATCAAGACGGACATTGCCGAACCGCGGGCCAAGACCTTCACCTTCACCGCGCAGAAGACGATGTATGGCGGCAAGACCATCGCCGCCGGCGACACCATCTATCTGTTCGCCAGCGAGAACGAAGGCGGTGCCGGCTTGGTCGCCCGCGGCGTCGTCACCGCGGCGCAAGCGGTGGCGAAGAAGAGCGGCGTCATACGGCAGACGCCGCGCGTCAGCATCGAGGTGAAGCGCACGGCGCTGGCGAAGCGCCCGCTCGGCCGCGCCGACCTCAAGCCGTTCGCCGACTGGGACGACGGCAAGCCGCAGACCGAGCTGAATTTCAAATTTTATCGCCAGGCGACCGACAAGATCGTCGGCATCTCCGACAAGGCGGCGAAGTTTCTCGCCCGCTGTTTCTGAGCGGTCCTACTCCGCCGCCTGCGGCAGCGGCTCCTCGGCCAGCGCCAGCACCTGATGGATCTGCGCCACCACCGCGGCGCCCTCGCCGATCGCGGCGCCGACGCGCTTGGTCGAGCCGGCGCGCACATCGCCAATGGCGAAGATGCCGGGGACGCTGGTCTCCAGCGGCATCGGCTGGCGCCCGACGTCGCGGTCGAACGACGTGCCGGTGACGATGAAGCCCTTGCCGTCGCTGTTGACGCAGTTCGCCAGCCAGTGGCCGTTCGGGTCGGCGCCGATGAACAGGAACAGGTGGCGCAGCGCGATCGATTTTTCCGTGCCGCTGCGCACTTCGCGGAAGGTCGCGCCGCGGAGGCCCGCGCCGTCGCCGTCGAGCGCCACGATCTCCTTGCCGACATGCAGCGACACGTTGGGCAGCGCCTGGATGCGCTCGATCAGATATTTCGACATCGTCGCTTCGAGGTCGCGGCGCACGATGAGATGCAGATGCTTCACCTTCGGCGCCAGATAGACCACCGCCTGCCCTGCCGAATTGCCGCCGCCGATCAGCGCCACCTCCTCGCCTTCGCACAACTTGGCTTCGATCGGCGAGGCCCAGTACGAGATGCCGTTGTTGTCGAAGTCGGACAGGTTACCGATCGCCGGGCGGCGATAGCGCGCGCCGGACGCGATGATCACCGTGCGCGCCTGCACGGTGCCGCGGTTGTCCGCGAGCTCGAGCTTGAACGGCTGGCGCGACGCGCAATCGGCGCCGCTGCAGTCGAGTCGATCGACGGTGAGCGGAATGGCGATCTCGGCGCCGAACTTCTGCGCCTGATTGAAGGCACGGCCGGCCAGCGCCATGCCGGAAATGCCGGTGGGGAAGCCGAGATAATTCTCGATGCGCGCCGAAGCGCCGGCCTGGCCGCCAAAGGCGCGGGTGTCGAGCACGATCATCGACAGGCCTTCGGACGCACCATAGACCGCGGCGGCGAGCCCCGCCGGTCCGGCACCGACCACGGCGACGTCGTAGACCTTGGCCGGATCGAGCTCCGGCGTGATGCCGAGACAGGCGCCGGCCTCGGCGTCGCTCGGCCGCTTCAGCAGCTTGCCGTTCGGGCAGATCATCAACGGCAGTTCGTCGTCGCGAATGCCGAAGCGTCCGATCGCATCGCGCGCCTCGGCGTCGGTGTCGGCATTCAGCACGGTGCAGGGATAGCCGTTGCGCGCCAGGAATCCCTGCAGCCGCACCAGCTCCGGCATGTGGGGATGGCCGATCAGCAGCGAGCCGGCGCCTTCGGTCTGCAACAGCGCGACGCGGCGCAGGATATAGGCGCGCATCACGATCTCGCCGAGCTCGGCCGAGCCGACCATCAGCGCGCGGATATGGGCGGCGTCGAACGGCAAGGCGGTGAGACCCTGCGGCCCGGCGCGGCCGGAGGGAATGCTGCCGCGGCCGCTGAGCTGACTGACCTCGCCGGAGAACTGGCCGGCGCCGTGGGAAACGACCGAGGCGAAGCGATGCAGGCCGTCGCGGCGGACGACTTCGAGCGTGCCCTCCAGGATCAGATGCGCCGGCACCTCGCGCTCGCCGGTTTCGAAAATCGGTTCGCCGGGCGCGAAGGTCTGCGCCGGGCCGCTGGCGAAGCGGCCCATGGTTTCGACCTGGGCCGGATCGAGCACCGGAAACATCTGATCGAAACGTTCTTCGGCGAGGCTCATGTTGCACTCCACAAGGCAGCCGGCACGGCGGACCGGCGCAGTTTAGGCTATTTTCAGCCGCCGCCAAAGACGCCGGCCAAGGCCGACCGGCGCGGGCGGCATGTCACGCGTCGGTCACAGGCTTGTGCCGAGCTTTTACGCTCGCTGTCATATACATAGCGGTCCATGTCAATGCGTTGAACCGCCCGCGAGGTCCGCCGCCATGCGCAGCAGCCGCTTCAATTTTCCCAACGCCAAAGGCGAACTTCTTGCCGCCACGCTCGACGAACCGCTCGGCAAGCCCAGCGCCTATGCCCTGTTCGCGCATTGCTTCACCTGCGGCCAGAACAATCTCGCCGCCAAGCGCATCGCCGAGCGGCTGACCGAGCACGGCATCGCGGTGCTGCGTTTCGATTTCACCGGGCTCGGTTCCAGCGAGGGCGAATTCGCCAACACGCATTTCTCCTCGAATGTCGACGATCTGGTCGCCGCCGCCGATCACCTGCGCCAGTCTTACGGCGCGCCGGCCTTGCTGATCGGCCATTCGCTCGGCGGCGCCGCGGTGCTGGCGGCGTCGCACCGCATCGCCGACGCCCGCGCCGTGGTGACGATCGCCGCGCCTTACGATCCGTCGCATGTCACCGGATTGTTCAAGGACGATGTCGCTGCGATTCGCGATCAAGGCCGGCTCGAGGTCAATCTCGCCGGCCGTCCCTTCACCATCACCCGCGAATTCCTCGACGACATCGCCGGCAAGACACTCGACGACAAGCTCGCGCATCTGGGCAAGGCGCTGCTGGTGTTTCATTCGCCGTCCGACGATACGGTGGGCATCGACAACGCTTCGCACATCTTTCTTGCCGCCAAGCATCCGAAGAGTTTCGTGTCGCTGGCCGGCGCCGACCATCTGCTGACGAGGAAGGCCGACGCGTTCTATGTCGCCGACGTTGTCGCCGGCTGGGCCGGGCGTTATCTCGACCGGCCCGAAGGCATGACCGAGGAAGAAATCGAAGAAGGCCTGGTGCTGGTGCGCGAAACCCATGCCGGAAAATTCCAGCAGGCCATTCTCACCGGCCCGCATCGCCTCATCGCCGACGAACCGGAGAAGCTCGGCGGCATGAATTCGGGGCCCGGGCCTTACGACTATCTGCTCGCCGCGCTGGGCGCCTGCACGTCGATGACGATCAGGCTTTATGCCGAGTTCAAGAAGATCCCGCTCAAGGATGTCTCGGTGCGGCTCACGCACGGAAAAATCCACGCCAAGGATTGCGAGACCTGCGACACCAAGGTGAGCACCGTCGATCGCATCGAGCGCACCATCACGCTCGAAGGCTCGTTCGATGACGAGCAGCGGCAGAAGCTGATGGAGATTGCCGACAAGTGTCCGGTGCACAAATCGTTGTCGTCCGGCATCGAGATCGTGACCGAGGAGCGTCGCGCCTGACGCCTATCAGGAACAGAAGGCCGCCCTTGCGGATTGGACCTCGGCTGGCACGCGACTTGAATGGTTCCTGTTCATGAAATCCAATCGAAGCGATCCCCGGCTGGTCTGGCTGGCCACGGTGTTGGCGGTGGCGGTGTTGATCATCTTCGTCATCCAGATCTGACCCGCTGTTCTTCCCTGATCTGAATGTCCGCGCGGAGGGCTTTGGCGGTGCGCCGGCACCGCGCCCTCCAGCGCTGCCGCATGGCAGAGTGCGCAGCCACCATTCCTTGCGTCTTGACGGTCCGTGGCGCCTCCTGCACACTAGAACAAATAGGGAACAAAAAGCCGGAACGTCCGTTGGTTTTCCCGCGGATTAATTCAGCTTTTCAAAGGTTTACTCATGCTCGACGAGCTGCGTCAGCATCTGGCACGCTTGCAGAAGCCGGCCGGCCTTACCGACGGCCCGGCGGTGCTGCCGCTCGGCATTCCGGCCGTGGACGGGGTGCTCGGCGGCGGGCTGGCGCGTGGCGCCTTGCACGAAATTGCGGCCATGAGCGAAGCGCATCTGCCGGCGGCGACCGGTTTTGCCCTGGGGCTGGCGGCGCTTTCTTCTCCGTCATTCCGGGGAGAGCGTGAAACGCGCGAACCCGTTACGCGCCGTCCCGGAATGACAGAGAGAGGTGAAAGCAAGAAACACCTCGTCTGGGCCGCCGAGGACATGGCGCTCGCCGAGAGCGGGGCGCCGCACGGCGCCGGCCTCGATGCCTTCGGACTCGCGCCGCAGCAGTTCCTGACCGTCTCCGTCGCCCATCGCCAGGATCTGATGTGGACGATGGAAGAGGCACTGCGCTGCCGCGGCGTCAGCGCCGTGATCGGCGAACTGCGCCATGGCGCGCTCGATCCCGTGGCCGTGCGCCGGCTGTCGCTGGCGGCGAGCGACAGCGGCGCGCTGGCCTTTCTGCTGCGGGCACAGCCGCCGCACGACACTTCCAACGCCGCGACCCGCTGGGTGGTGGGCACTTCTCCTTCCGCCTCGCCGCAGCGTCACGAACTGGGCGCGCCGCGTTTTGCCGTTCACCTCACTCGCAATCGCCGCGGTCCGGCCGCGTCATGGTTTCTGGAATGGAGACAGACCGATGAGCGCTTCGTCCTCGCCGCGCATGCTGAGCCTGTGGCTGCCCCGCTTCGCCACCGATCGCATCAGAAGGTTGCGTGACAGTTCGTCATTCCGGGGCGCGAACGCAGTTCGCGAACCCGGAATCCAGAAGCAGCTTCTGAGCCCGCATCGGGATTCCGGGTCCGGCGCTGAGCGCCATCCCGGAATGACGGCGATGAACATGGGGAAAGGTGAAGAGATCCCTCTCATCGTCGCCGGCCGGCGCGGCAATGCCGACGTGCTGATCGCGATCGATGAAGCCGCCGAACGGCTCGGCCTGTCGCCGGGGCTGGCGCTGGCGCAGGCCCGCGCCATGCACCCGTCGCTCGATGTCGTGCCGGAAGATGCAAGCGCCGACGCCGAACTGCTCGAGAGCATCGCCGACTGGTGCCTGCGCTATACGCCGCTGGTCGCCTGCGACGCGCCCGACGGCCTGCTGCTCGATATTTCCGGCTGCGCACATCTTTATGGCGGCGAGCGCCAACTGGTCGCCGATCTGGGACGCCGTCTCGCCGACGCCGGCTTTGCCTATCGCATCGCCATCGCCGGCACCATCGGCGCGGCCTGGGCGGCGGCGCGTGACGGCCGGCCCGATACCTATGCCAACGGGGAGGAGCGCAACATCCTCTGTCCGTTGCCGCTCGCAGCCTTGCGCCTGCCGCCGCCGATGGTGGCTTCGCTCGCCCGCGTCGGATTGAAGTGCATCGGCGACATCATCGACCTGCCGCGCAGTCCGCTGACCGCGCGCTTCGGCGCCGGCCTGCTGCGCCAGCTCGATCGCGCACTGGGCCGCGAGCACGAACCGCTGACGCCGCGCCTGCCGGTCGCGCCTTATGTCGCCGAGAAGCGTTTCCACGATCCAATCGCGCGCGAGGAAGACGTGCTCGGCACCGTCGAGATGCTGGCCGTGCAACTGGCCGCGGCTCTGGAGCGGCGTGGCGACGGCGCCCGCCGCATCGAGCTGACGCTGTTCCGCACCGACGGCGCGCTGCGCCGCATCACCGCCGGCACGGCGCGGCCGTTGCGCGATCCGGCCGACATGCGCGCATTGTTCGCCGAACGGCTCAACGCGCTTGCCGACGAACTCGACCCCGGCTTCGGTTTCGACATGGCCCGGCTGTCGGTGCTCACCGCCGAAAGCGCGCCGCCCGAGCAGATCGGCATCGGCGCTGCGGAAGACATCGGCGACATGGTGCGCCTCATCGATCGACTGAGCGCGCGGCTTGGCACGCAGCGCGTGCGCCGGGCCGTGGCGCAGGATAGCCATAGTCCCGAAGTCGCGTCGGTGTCGCTGCCGGCGCAGATGACCGGAACGGATGACGGCTGGGCCGCCTTCCATCGCTACCGCGCCGAAGTCGAACTGGCGCCGCGGCCGCTGCGGCTGCTGGCGCGGCCCGAGCCGATCGAGGCGGTCGCCGAGGTCCCGGACGGCCCGCCGTTGCGCTTCAAGTGGCGGCGCGCGCTGCACGACATCGTCGCCGCCGAAGGCCCCGAGCGCATCGAAGGCGTGTGGTGGCAGGAAGAACCCGACCTGAACGCCGCGCCCCCCGGCAACCGCGCCCGCGATTACTTTCGCGTCGAGGACAAGAGCGGCCATCGCTTCTGGCTGTTCCGCGCCGGACTTTATCGCGACCTGACGCGCGCCGATGTCGCGCAAGGCGCGGTCGCCGCACCGGCCTGGTTCGTGCACGGGATGTTTGGGTAGCTGGTCATTCCGACACGCGAACCATCGCGCATGAAGACGCGCGTGAACGCGCGAACCCGGAATGAAAATTTGTATCATGCGTTACGTCGAATTCGCCACCGCCACCAACTTTTCCTTCCTGCGCGGCGCTTCGCATCCCGAAGAGCTGATGCTGCAGGCGCGGGCGGTCGGGCTCACCGGCCTCGGCGTCTGCGACCGCAATTCGGTCGCCGGCGTGGTGCGCGCGCATCTGGCCAAGCGCGAGCAGAACCTGCCGCTGCGTTATCATCCCGGCGCGCGGCTGGTCTTCGCCGACGGCACGCCCGACATCCTGGTCTATCCGCGCGACCGCGCCGCCTGGGGCCGGCTGACACGGCTGCTGACCATCGGCAATCGCAAGGCGAAGAAGGGCGACTGCATCCTCACGCTCGACGAGCTGATCGCGCATGCGTTCGGGCTGGAGATGATCGTCATGGATACGCGCGTTTCACGAACGCCGCGCGCCGGGCCCGGCTCCGGCTTCATGAAGACACTGGAGCCCGGCCGGACCGCTTCCGAGGATGAGACGCTGGCGGCGCTGGCGCGGCTGCGCGCCATCGCGCCCGGCCGCGTCCGCCTCGCCGCCAGTATGCTGTATCGCGGACAGGACCGCGCTCGGCTCGCGCATATCAAGGCGCTGGCGCGCGAGGCCGAGGTGCCGCTGATCGCCATCAACGATGTGCACTATCACCACCCCGACCGCCGCATGCTGGCCGACGTGCTGACCTGCATCCGCGACAAGGTGACGATCGACCGCGCCGGCCGCAAGCTCGCCGTCAATGCCGAACGCTTTCTCAAGGCCCCGGAGGAAATGGCGCGGCTGTTCCGCGACGCGCCGGAAGCGATCGAGGAGACGATGCGACTCTCCGATGCGCTCACCTTCACGCTCGATGAGTTGAAATACGAATATCCCGACGAGCAGATCGCGGGCTTTGCCTCGGCGCAGGAAGCGCTCGAGCATCTGACCTGGGAGGGCGCTGCGAAGCGCTATCCGAACGGCATCGACGACGCCACCCGGCAAAGCATCCAGCACGAATTCGCGCTGATCGCGCAGCGGCAGTACGCGCCTTATTTCCTCACCGTCCACGACATCGTCCGTTACGCGCGCTCGCGAGGCATCCTGTGCCAAGGCCGCGGCTCGGCCGCCAATTCCACGGTCTGCTATTGCCTCGGCATCACCGAGGTCGATCCGGTGCGCGGCGGGCTGCTGTTCGAACGCTTCATCTCCACCGAACGGCAGGAGCCGCCCGACATCGACGTCGATTTCGAACACGAGCGCCGTGAAGAGGTCATTCAGTACATCTACGGCAAATACGGCCGCGAACGCGCCGGCATCGCCGCCACCGTGATCTCCTATCGCGGCCGTTCGGCGATCCGCGAGGTCGGCAAGGCTTTCGGCCTCTCCGAGGACACGATCGGCGCGCTGTCGTCGTCGATCTGGGGCGGCGGCGGCAACGTGTCGGAGGCCAGCGTCAAGCGCACCGGACTCGACCCGAACAGCTTCCGCATGAAGCAGGTCGCCGCGCTGGCGCAGGAGATTTCCGGCTTCCCGCGGCATCTGTCGCAACATGTCGGCGGCTTCGTCATCACGCGCAGCCGGCTCGACGAGGTGATGCCGATCGGCAATGCGGCGATGGACGACCGCACCTTTGTCGAATGGGACAAGGACGATCTCGACGCGCTCGGCATTCTCAAGATCGACGTGCTCGGCCTCGGCATGCTGTCCTGCGTGCGCAAGGCGATCGATCTGGTGGCGCGGCATTATCCCGACGGACGCGGCAAGCTTGCTCTCGCCACCATCCCGGCCGAGGAAGAAGCCGTCTACCGCATGCTGCAACGCGCGGATTCGCTCGGCGTGTTCCAGGTCGAAAGCCGCGCGCAGATGACCATGCTGCCGCGGCTGAAGCCGAAGACGTTCTACGATCTCGTCATCGAAGTGGCGATCGTCCGTCCCGGCCCGATCCAGGGCGACATGGTGCATCCTTATCTGCGGCGGCGGCAGGGCCTCGAAACCGTCACCTATCCGTCGAAGGAACTGGAAGCGGTGCTGGCGAAAACGCTCGGCGTGCCGCTGTTCCAGGAGCAGGCGATGAAGATCGCCATCGTCGCCGGCGGCTTCACGCCGGGCGAAGCCGACAAGCTGCGCCGCGCCATGGCCACCTTCAAGCGCACCGGCACCATCGGCACCTTCCGCGACAAGATGGTGAAGGGTATGCTCGAGCGCGGCTATCCGCGCGAATTTGCCGAGCGCTGCTTCGGCCAGATCGAGGGCTTCGGCGAATACGGCTTTCCGGAAAGTCACGCCGCGAGCTTCGCGCTGTTGGTTTATGCTTCGGCCTGGTTCAAGTGCCATTATCCCGACGTGTTCGCCGCGGCGCTGCTCAACGCCCAGCCGATGGGTTTCTATGCGCCGGCGCAGATCGTGCGCGACGCCCGCGAGCACGGCGTCGAGGTGCGCGCGCCGGACATCAATCATTCCGACTGGGATTCGACATTGGAGCCGGGCGCCGGCGCCGCCCGGCATCTGCACGCCTTGCATCAGGACATGCGCGGCGACATCCGCACCACGCATGCCATCCGTCTCGGCCTGCGCGAGATCAAGGGCCTGAGCGAGGAAGATGCGCGGCTGATCGTGGCGCGCCGCGCCGTGAATTACGACTCGGTGCGCGATCTGTGGCTGCGCACCGGCCTGTCGCCGCGCGTGCTGGAGCGGCTGGCCGATGCCGACGCTTTTGCCTCGCTCGGCCTGCCGCGCCGCGATGCCTTATGGGCCACCAAGGCGCTCGGCCGCGTCGGCGATGCGAACGACGATCTGCCGCTGTTTGCGTCTTCACCGTCCCCATTGTGGGGAGAAGCGGCGGCCGAAGGCAGCCCGGGTGGGGATTCTATCATCACGACTTCCCTCCCCGGGCACACTGTAGCGCATGAACCCGAAATCGCGCTGCCGCCGATGCCGCTGGGCGAAGAGGTCGTCAACGACTACCGCTTCTTGCGGATGTCGCTGCGCGCGCATCCGGCGCAGTTCCTGCGCGCCGATCTCGCCGCGCGCAAAATCGTCCGCAACGACACGCTGCGCACGATCGCCAGCGGCACGCGCGTCACCATCTCCGGCCTCGTCACCTGCCGGCAGCGGCCGGGCTCGGCCAACGGCGTCGTGTTCATGACGCTGGAGGACGAAGGCAGCGTCGCCAATGTCATCGTCTGGCCCAAAGTGTTCGAACGCGTGCGGCCGATCGTGCTCGGCGCGCGCTATGTGTCGGTGAGCGGCCGCGTGCAATCGGAGTCGGGCGTCATCCATGTCGTCGCCGAGAAGCTCGACGACCTCACGTTCCTGCTCGGCCGGCTGGCCGACCAGGGCGCCGACATCGACGCGCTGGCGCGCGCCGACGAAGTCCGCCGTCCGGTCGAGGAGATGCGCGAGGCGAGGCTCGATGGCGGCCGCGAAAGCCGCCTCGCCCGCCTGCTTCGCGACATGCCGGAGCTCGCCGACGACCTCGGCGTGCATGCGCCCGGCTCGGCGCATATCCCGCTGCGCAAGGCGCGGGCGCATTGACGGTCAGCGCGGTATCACGCCATCGCGGCCGACATTGATGCGGTCGGCGCCGAGCGAGCCGTCGAGCTTGCGCTTCACCACCGGCACCATGACATGCGCGCCGGTTTTCAGTTCGCTCCGGTCGCCCGACACGTAATCGAGGATGACGACATCCGGCGGCACCACGATCTTCTGCTCGCCGCCTTTATACTTCACCGTCAGCGTCCGTCCGTCGACGCCGGCCACCGTGGTGTCGATGGTGGCGTTGGTCATGGTGGTGCCCGGCGCCCGGTCCCACGGCCGGAAACCCTCGCCTAGCCCGCGCTGGCTTTCCGCGAACACGGTGATCTGCATGGCGCGCTGGCTGCCATCCGCCTGCGGCATGGCTCCGACGCCAATGAAAGCGCCCTGCTTGAGATCGGCCAGTTTCCCCGGAGCGACGCCATAGACGGCAAGCTTCTTGTCCAGCGCGATCTCGAACAGGCCGCCGCCCTCATAGGGCCGCACCCAGATGGTGTCGCCTTCGACCTTTTCGATGGTGCCGGGAAGCCGCAGCGGCGGCTCGACCTGCGCCAGAGCGGCGCCGCAGCTCAAAGCGACACCGACGATTGCGGCTAAAACCGCCCGAGCCGCGCCAAATCCACGTTCCATATCGTCGTTCTCCAGAGGCGCCCCTCTCAAAGAACACCGCCGCGGCTCAAATCATCCCGGCATTTTCGGCGGGCGGGGCGCTTTCGGAACCTTGATCTTTGGCTTGTCTTTCGCCTTGTCCTTCGCCGCCTTGGCTGCCTTTGCCTTGGCCTCGGCCGTCGCCTCCAGGCCTTCGGCGATGAGATCGTCCTCAATCAGCTTGCGCAGTTCCGGCGTCACCTCCGGCTTGACGCCGAACCATAGCTCGAAGCCGCGCACCGCCTGGTGCAGCAGCATGCCGAGGCCATCGGCCGTGCGCAGGCCCTTGTCGCGCGCGGCGGCGAGCAGATCGGTTTGCAACGGCACATAGACGAGATCGGCCACCACCATCGACGGCTGACAGCGCAGGTTGATCTCCATCTTCGGCAAGCCGACCATGCCCAGCGAGGTGGTGTTGACGAGCAATCCGGCGCCGCCGAGCAGACCGGTCATCTCGCCCCACTGCGCGACGCGCACGCGCGCTCCGAACTGCTCGCGCAGGGCTTCGGCCCGCTCCGGCGAACGGTTGACGACATGAATGTGCTGCACATCGCGCTGAAGCAGCGCGAACACCACGGCGCGGGCGCCGCCGCCGGCACCCAGCACCACCGCGCTTTCAAGGCCGCGATCCCAGCCCGGCGTCATCTGATCGAGATTGGCGAGAAAACCCTCGACATCGGTATTGGTCGAACGCAGCTTATCGCCGTCGAACCACAACGTGTTGGCGGCGCCGACCGCGCGCGCCCGGTCGTCGGCCATCGTCAATTCCATCGCCGCCTGCTTGTGCGGCACGGTGACGTTGCAACCGACATAGCCGCGCTCGCGCAGATGACCGATGAAGTCGGCGAACTGATCGGGCGGAATCGCCTCTTTGCGATACTCCGCATCGATATTGTACTTGTGCATCCAGTATTGGTGAATGAGCGGCGAGCGCGAGTGACTCGCCGGCCAGCCGACCACGCAGGCAGCCTTGCGACTGTCACTCATGCTTAATGCCGCCACGCCAAACGAGGAACATACCAAAATCCTCAACTAAACAGTCGAAAATCATGTCCGCCCGCCCCCGGTCGGCATGTTTCGCTTGCGTCCGGCGCTATGCTATAGGCGTCCGCGCCGCCGCATTTATTCTTTGCTTGGGCGGCCGTCAACGCCGTATCCTCGCCGTCACCCCCCACCGTGGTTCACCCGATGAAATCGATATTCTTCGACTGCAACGATCAGCTTGGCCCGGTCTGGGAACAGGTCCTGCGCCCGGACGATCCGCCGATCGACGTCAACATGACGCCGTTCAAGCGCGAGGAATTGCCGCTCGTCATCGCCGGCTACGATATCGTCATCGACGACCATTCCTACATGCCGACCGACCTGGTCGAGCGATGCAAACAGCTCAAACATGTCGTCTTCCTCGGCACCGGCGCGGCAAGTTACATGAACGTCGCCGAACTGAACGAGCGCGGCATCAAGGTGCATACCATCAAGGGCTATGGCGACACCGCGGTTGCCGAGCACACGATGGCGCTGCTGTTTGCCTGCGCCCGCGATATCGCGTGCATGGACCGCGAAGTGCGCGGCGGAATCTGGAAGCCGAAGGAAGGCATGCAACTCCTCGGCAAGACCATCGGCCTCATCGGGCTCGGCGGCATCGGCAGCGAAATGGCGCGGATGTGCAAGGGCATCGGCATGAACGTCATCGCCTACAGCCGCACCCCGAAGCCGGAGCTGGGCATCAAGCAGGTCGATATCGAGACCCTTCTCAAGCAGTCCGACGTCGTGTCGATGCATCTGACGCTCGGCGACGAAACGCGCGGCTTCCTGTCAGCCGAACGCATCGCCATGATGAAGCACGGCGCCCTGCTGGTGAACACGGCCCGCGGCGCATTGGTCGATGAGCAGGCGCTGATCGATGCTCTCAAGAGCGGCATTATCCGTCACGCCGGCCTCGACGTGTTTCATTCCGAGCCGCTCGATGCAAAATCGCCGCTGGCGCAATTGCCGAATGTGACGCTGACATCGCACGCCGCCTTCCGCACCATCGAGGCATCGCAGACGCTGCTGCGCCGCGCCATCGACATCGTCAAATCGATCACCGGCTGACGTCGTCCGAGGCGCGTGCCGCGATCTAGCCGATCGCGGCATTAACCTTCGGCAACACCTTCTCCGCCAGGAGGATCATCGAGCGGCGGCCGAGGTCGCGGTCCGCCCAGTCCTTGCCGGCATAGAGCAGCGTGCCGAAGTCGCCGACACTGTCGCGAAACTTCAGCAGTTCGTCGGCCACCTTGTCCGGCGTGCCATAGGTGATCAGCGTATTGCAGACGTTTTCGAACGTCACTTCGTCATCCGGCTGGTCGCGCCGGGTCTTGAACAGTTCGAGCCGCCCACCGCGCTTCACCTTCGCGAAGAGCTGTTTGTAGTAATAGATGTATGGCCCGTCCGGATCCATGGCGTAGTCCCGCGCCGTCTTCTCGTCGTCGGCAACGAAGATCGAGCGTGCGACGCGCCAGTTCGCCGCCTCGACCGGCCGGCCGACGCGCTCGCAGCCTTCGACATATTTCGGCCAGTGGCTCTTGACCCATTGCGGCATCAGAAAGTTGGCCGAGACCGGGTCCCAGCCGCGCGCCGCGGCTTCGGTGATGCCTTTGGAAAACGGCGCCGTCGCCATGACGACGATCGGCGGGTGCGGCCGCTGCAACGGCTTGGCGATGAAGCCCTGGCCGATCTCCGGCACGAACTGCCGCTCGACACTGATATTCCAGTACTTGCCGGTCAGATTATAAGGCGGCTCGCCGGCCCAGATGGCGAGCACCTGGTTGATCGCTTCGAGAAACATGGCGTTGCGGTCTGCATCGAGATTGCCGAACACCTCGGCGTCGGACAGAAGCCCGCCAGGGCTGATGCCGAACAGCAGCCGGCCATCGAGCATGTGATCGAGCATGGCGAGTTGCGCCGCCACCATGGCCGGATGCGCATTCGGCATGTTGATCGTGCCGGTGCCAAGCTTCATGCGCTTGACGCTGTCGGCCAGGCTGGCGAGGAAGACGACGCAGGAGGTGATATTCTCGGCGCGGTCGGTGACGTGCTCGCCACAATAGGCCTCGGCGAAGCCCAGTTCGTCGGCGAGGATGAAAGCCTCGCGATCCTCGCGCAGCGATTGCCGCCAGTCCTTGTCGAGCGGGTGGATCGGCATCGTGAAAAAGCCGAGCTGCATATTTCCCCCGGGTCCGTTCTTGTTGGGCGCCGGCGACGATAGGCGATCGGGCGGTTGCGCGGAAGTCGTTTGCCGCGATGGCGCGACGCCTGCCGAGATGACAAGATGAAGCGAAATCGGAGCGGAGCAGGCATGGCACGGAAGACAAAGGCGGCACCGGCAAAGCGGCGCGGCCGGCCGGCGAAAGCGGCAAAGGGTTCCAAGGGCACCGTCGGTGTCGTGGGTCTCGGCATCATGGGCGGCGCCTTCGCCCGCCTCCTCAAGAAGGCGGGATGGCGCGTCGTCGGCTACGACATCAGCGCCGCGCGGCGGCTCGCTGCCAAGGACCGCGGCATCACCATCCTCCGTAACGCCACGGAGGTGGCGAAGCAGGCCGCCGTCCTGCTCACCAGTCTGCCCTCGCCCAAGGCGCTCGAATCCGTGGTGCACGAACTCGTCACCGCGAAACTGCCGCCGATCACCCTCGTCGAATTGAGCACGTTCGCGATCGCCGACAAGCAAAAGGCCGAACGCCGGCTGCGCAAGGCCAAGCACACCATGCTGGACGTGCCGGTGAGCGGCACCGGTGCCCAGGCGGCTCGCGGCGACGCCGTGTTTTACGCCAGCGGCGACAGCAAGACGATCAAACGGCTCAAGCCCATGTTCGCCGACTGCGGCCGCGCCGTATTCGACGTCGGCGCCTTCGGCAACGGCAGCAAGATGAAGTACGTCGCCAACCTGATGGTCGCCATTCACAACGTCGCCAGCGCCGAGGCCATGGTGCTCGGCATGAAAGCCGGCCTGCCTCCGCAGGCGATTCTCGACCTGGTGTCGGCGGGCGCCGGACAATCGCGCATCTTCGACCTGCGCGGACCGATGATGGTGAAGAACGACTACGATGCGGTGACGGCGACGATCGATATGTTCGACAAGGATATCAAGCTGATCGGCGACTTCATCCGCGCCAACCGCGTGCCCACGCCATTATTCGATGCGTCCCTGCCGGTCTACGACAAGGCGATCAAATCCGGCCTCGGCGCCAAGGATGCCGCCGCGGTTTGCAGCGTGCTGGAGAAGATGGCGCGTCTCAAGCGCGACAAGACCGTCGCGGCCAAGGCGCGCGGCGCTCAGGCGTAGAGGAAATCGAGCGTCGCGGTTTCCTTGATCACCGCGGCGTCGGTGGCGTGGCGATCCGCCCGCTCCTTCTCGGCTTGCGTCTGCGTCGCCTGCAGATAGGCGCCGAGATGGCGCGCCCATTCGATGATGCGGCGGTTCTCGCCGAGCCGCGCGGCCTCGAATGTGTTGAGCGCCGTGCCCACATCGTCATGCGCTGACAGCGCCTTGGCCAAGGCCGCCGCGTCGTCCGCAGCTTTCGACACACCGGCACCGACATGCGGCCGCGCCACGAAAGCTGCATCGCCGATCACCGCCACCCGGCCGAACGCCATGCGCGGCGACGCCAGATCGTAGATCGGCTGCAGCAGCGGCTCGTCGATGCGACGAACCAGCGCACGGAACGGCGGCGCCAGCAGCCGCTCGGCCGCATCGCGCATCTCGGCAATCGCCTCGGCGCGGATCAGGCCCGGCGGAATGGAAATATCGTGCACGCGCCCCTGCGCGTCGGTCAGCAGCCATTTGAGTTTGTCGCCTGCATCGGCCGGACGGTACCAGATGACATTGGTGCGGCGGTGCCCTTCGCGCAGGTCGTTATCCGGCCCGGCTACCGGATAGCTGAGAAACTGCTCGGCCGGCGGCAGGCCGAACGACATGATGTCGAAGATCGCCGCATGCGTGTCTCGCGGAATGCGCTCTTCGGCGATCAAGGCGCGCCAGGCGACATAGCCGGCATAGAGCGGCGTGACCTCCGGCGCGAGGTGCTGACGCACCGTGGAGCGGATACCGTCGGCGCCGACCAGCAGGTCGGCGGTCACGATCTCACCGTCGATGAAATGCGCGGTGACGCTGCCGGCCTCCTGCGAGAAGCCTTTGAGCACCTTGCCGCGATGATATTGCGCATCGGGAAACGCCGCCCGCAGCAGCCGGAAGACACGCTCCCACGCCGTCGCCACCTGGGCACAGGCGAGTTCATCGGTGATCTCGCCGCCGGCATTCAGGATCTGCCGCCGCGCGATACGCACGCCGAGATCGTCGGTCCGCAAACCCAGGCCATTGAGGCGGGCGATCAACTCCGGCTGCGCGACAATACCGGCGCCGCGGCCCGACAATTCCTCGCCGACGCGCTCATAGACATCGACGCGCCAGCCGCTGCGCTGCAGCAACAGCGCGCTCAGCAGCCCGCTCATCGAGCCGCCGATGATGACGGCGCGCCGTTCCTTGCCCACCACGGCCTCCTCCCAGCGTCTTCTTGTTCCAAGACGTTTGCCCTATACTACGCACAAACCGATAGCGGAGGAATGTCATGGCCCTCAGCAGCGCAGCGCTGACGATGCTCGACAAGGCACCCGAGACCAAGACCACCTTGCAATGGACTCCGGACATCGCCGCCGAGTTCGAAGAAGAAGCCGCAACGCCCAATCCCTGCGTCGGTTCGACGCTGCTGTCGGAAAATGCGCGCACGCGCGTCTGGATCATCCGGCTCGCGCCGGGCGAGCGCTTCGGTTTTCACCGCCACGTGCTCGATTATTTCTGGACCTCTATCAGCGGGGGGCGCGGTCGTCAGCACGTGAGCGACGGCACGACGGTGGAGTACACCTATGAGCCGGGCGAGACGCGGCACGAGAGCTACGCCAAGGGCGCCTACAAGGTGCACGACCTGCAGAATATCGGCGACGAGGATATGATCTTCATGACCGTCGAATTCAAAGACTCGGCCAATGCGCCGCTGCCGTTGCCGGAGGGCCTTCGCCCACAGGCCGCGGCCTGACGCAGCGACCGCTACGGTGGGCGGGGCGGCGCGACATTGCATCGCGACGCGGGGAAAGCATTGCCCTGCCCGATCAATAGGCTAGCCAAGCCGCCGGGGTTCCTGCACACTGCCTCTCAAGGACGGACGTCAGGCCTCAGGACCTCGCGCACCGCCCGAAAAAAAGACCGCGAGGTAACGACCTTCGCGACGCAAGAAACCTGGGGAGGTTAAATGCCGGCTCATCGCAGCCCTTCGTTGCAGGAACGGAGCCCGCGCGCCGAAAACGGCGCGGCGCATGGCCGCATCTAGCGCCGCCGCGATGAACGACCGCTCCCGTCCGTTGGCGTTTCCATGCAATTCGATCTCCTGATCAATGCCATCATCGCCGGCTTGATGCTCGGCGCTTTCTATGCCGCGGTGACGGCCGGCATTTCGATCTCGTTCGGCATGCTCGATATCGTCAATATCGCGCATCCGGGCTTCATCGTCCTCGGCTCCTACATCGCCTATATCGTCAACGCGCAGTTCGGCATCGACCCGATCGTGATCGCCATCCTGGCTTTGCCGGTGTTCTACGCCTTCGGCGCGCTCATATACGGCATCTACTTCCAGTCGTTCGAAAAACGCGGCCAGGACTCGATGCGCGGCCTCGCCTTCTTCTTCGGGCTCCTGTTCGTCACCGAAGTGGGCCTGATCGTCGCCTTCGGCGTCGACTACCGCTCGGTCACCACGTCCTATGTCGGCGGCAGCGTCAATATCGGGCCGATGGAATTCCCGCTGCGCATGCTGGTGCCGGCCATCGTGTCGCTGGCGATGTTCGCGGCGCTGCAATTGTTCATGACGCGGACCTTCATCGGCCGCGCCGTCATGGCCGTGTCGCAGGATCCGCAGGCGCTCGAACTGATGGCGGTCGATCCGACACGCATCAAGCGCATCGCTTTCTCCCTGTCGATGGCGACCTGCGCCATGGCCGGCGCTTTCCTGATCGTCATCCAGCCGGTGTTGCCGTCGTCGGGCCGCGAATATATCGGCCGCGTCTTCGCCGTCTGCGTCCTCGGCGGACTGGGCAGCCTTCCGGGCACGCTCATCGCGGCTCTGCTCATCGGCGTCATCGAAAGCATCGTTACGACCTTCTACGGTCCGTCCTGGGCGCCGGCGGTGTCCTTCGGGCTGCTGTTGCTCACCCTGGCCGTACGGCCCTCCGGATTGCTGGGTCGCTGAATGCGCACGCCCCTGTTCACCCTCGTCATGCTGGCGGTCGCGGCGGCGCTTTACCTGTCATTCCGCTTCGTCGGCAACGACTACCTGTTCTTCCTCGGCTACGTCGTGCTGCAATATGTCGTCATCGCCACCGCCTGGAACATCCTCGGCGGCTATTGCGGCTATGTGAATTTCGGCAGCGCCGGCTTCTTCGCCATCGGCGTCTATTCGACCATCTTCTTTTACAATATCGGCCAGGCGCCGGAGGAGGTGTTTCCGGAATTCCTGCTGACGCCGATGAAGTGGATCTTCCCCCTGCCGTTGCCGGTGCTGATCGTGCTCGGCGGGGTTTTCGCCGGCCTGATTGGGCTCGGTATGGGCTATCTCACTTTGCGGCTGCGCGGCGTGTTCTTCGCCATCGCCACGCTGGCGCTCGCCGTCGTGCTGGAGACCTTCATCGTCAACTGGTCCTTCGTCGGCGGCTCGCGCGGCGCCTATGTCATTCCGCCGGAGAACATTCCGGTGTTCGGTCCCTTCATCCAGTACTTGTTCGTGCTGATGCTGCTCCTGGCCGTCGCCTCGGTGGTCGCCGCCCGCCTGATCGAGCGCTCGCGCCTCGGCATCGGTTTCGCCACCATTCGCGACGATGAGCTGGCGGCGGAGACCTCCGGCGTGCCGACCTTGCGGCTCAAGCTGATTGCCACCGTGCTGTCCGGCGCCCTGTTCGGCATGGCCGGCGCGCCGTTCCCGTTCTACATCGGCTATGTCGAGCCGAATTCGGCCTTCAACCTGTCTTATGCGGTGAATGCGATCGCGATGCCGATGATCGGCGGCACGACCTCTTGGGTCGGACCGATGATCGGCGCGCTGATCCTGTCGACGCTGCAACAGGTCGTCACCGTCACCATCTCGTCGGCAGTCAATCTGCTGATCACCGGCCTGCTGCTGATCGGTTTCGTCATTCTGGCGCCGAACGGCCTGATCGGCTTGTGGCACGACTGGACCGGGCGAAGGAGCAAGTCATGAGCCAGATCATGGGCCAGCCGGTGACCGAAGTCGTTGACGACGATATCGCCGCGCCGCTGCTCGGCATCGATCAGCTCGGCAAGCGCTTCGGCGGCTTCGTCGCTCTCGACACCGTCGATCTTTCGGTGCCGACGGGCCAGCGCCTCGGCCTCATCGGACCCAACGGCTCGGGCAAGAGCACGCTGGTCAATTGCATCAGCGGCACGCTGCAGAATGAAACCGGCAGCGTCCGCTTCAACGGCCAGCGTGTCGATGGCATGCCGCCGCATCAGCGCGCACGGCTCGGCCTCGCCCGCAGCTTCCAGTTGCCGCGGCCGTTCCGCAGCATGACGGTTGCCGAAAACATCCGCGTGCCCCTGCTCTACACCGTCGGCGCCCGCCACGGCGTCCATCTGACGCAAAGCGAACTGGAAGACCGCTGCCTCGAAGTCTTGAGCCTGGTCGCCCTGCAGGACAAGGCGCGCAAAAGCCCGCTCGACCTCACCCAGGTCGAGATGCGAAAGCTCGAACTCGCCCGCGCCATGGCCGCCGAGCCCAAGCTGCTGATCGCCGATGAATCGATGGCCGGCCTGTCGCACTCCGAAGTGGAGGACATCGTGGCGCTGCTGATCCGGCTCAATCAACGGGGCATCACCATCATCATGATCGAGCACATCATGCGCGCCGTGATGGCCTTCTCGCAGCGCCTGGTCGTGCTGGTCTCCGGCCGCAAGGTCGCCGACGGCGCGCCCGAGGACGTGATCAAGGACAAGGATGTCGTGGGAGCCTACCTTGGCACCTGATCTGGCACCGGCTCTGGCCCACGACGCCAACAGCATCGCGATCGAAGGCATCGATGCCGGCTACGGCCTCGTGCGGGTGCTGGAGGATGTCTCGCTTAAGGTGCGCTCCGGCGAAACCGTGGCGCTGCTCGGCACCAACGGCAACGGCAAGAGCACCCTGATGAAATGCATCATGGGCTGGGTGCGGCCGACTAAGGGCCGCATCGTCGCAGAAATCGATGGCGAGCGGCATGACCTCACCCAACTGACGACGACGCAGATCGTCGATCTCGGCATTGCGCTGGTGCCGGAGGGCCGCCGCCTGTTCCCGCGCCAGACCGTCGAGGAAAACCTGTTGCTCGGTGCCAGCCGCCCCAAGGCGCGCGCGCACATCAAGACCAATCTCGATTTCTGTTTCGAGACCTTCCCGCGGCTGGCCGAGCGCCGCCACCAACTGGCGGGCTCGATGTCCGGCGGCGAGCAGCAGATGCTGGCGCTGGCGCGCGCCCTGATGATCAATCCGCGCATTCTTCTGGTCGACGAGCCGTCGGTCGGGCTGTCGCCGCTGCTGGTCGGCCGCACCATCGACGCCATCAAGACGCTGAAGGAGCACTTCAAGCTGACGGTGCTGATGGCCGAACAGAATTTCACGCAGGCCTTGCGCATTGCCGACCGCGGCTATGTCATCGTCCACGGCCGCATCGAGTTCGAGGGCAATTCGGCGGACGAACTCAACAACAACGACCTGATCCGGCAGTTTTATCTCGGGGTGTGAGAACGCTCCGAGGCGATGAATGAAAAAACGCCGCGGATTTCTCCGCGGCGTTTTCATCGGCAACCGGACGAACCGGCGATTACTTCGTCATCGCCTTGTCGTACGGGTAGATCAGCTTGCCGGTGGCCAGATTCGGCGGATCGATCACGGTCTGGTAGCTCATGCCGCGCCAGGTATCGAGGTTCGCCGCGTCGGTGATGCCGTGATACTGTACGGTCATCATGCGATCCTCGGCCCATTCGCCCTTGTTGCCGAACTTAATCGGACCCATCACGGTCTTGATCGTCGACTTCTTCAGGAAGTCGGCGATCTTGTTATCGTCGAGGCTCTTGGAACCCTTGACGCCGGCTTCGAGCACCTGCATCTGGGCAAAGCCCCAGCCGCCGAGATAGTAGCCGAGAGGATCGACGCCAGCGGCGCCGGCCTTGGCCTGATAGTCCTTGAAGAAGGCTTCGGTGCCGTCATACATCTGCTTCTTATCCGGCACCCACGTCTCGTAGTTGACGATGCCGTTGAGCTTGCCTTTCAGCTTGTCCTTGAACACCGTCGCCTGCAGGCCGACCATCGCGCCGCCCATCATCTTCGGCGTCAAACCGACCTCGTGCGCGGCCAGCACCATGCCGATCGAGTCGAGCGGATAGGAGCAGATCATCACCAGGTCCGGACTCTCCGCCTTCACGGCGCGGACGATCGGCGCGAAGTCGGTGGTCTTCGGCGGCGGCGGATAAGCCTTGTCGTAAACGATCTTGAGGCCGAGCTTCTTGGCCGTGTTGCGCGCGCCGTCGCAGGCGTTCTGCGAGAATTCCGCGTCGGCATAGGTCAGCGCGATCGTTTGCGGCTTCGGCGACTGCTTCATCGCCGCGTTGAAGTAGCCCTGGGTGAAGGAGCCCTTGGTGTCCTGCCCCGTCGGGATGATCGCGAAATATTTTCCGTACTTGAACTTGTCGTTGATATCGAGACCGAACAGGCTGACGAAGGTCTTGCCTTTGCGGATCACGACCGGCATGGCCGGCGCGATCTGGTTCGAGGCGTAGCCCGACACCACGAGATCGACCTTATCGACGTCGAGCAGCTTGGTGTAGATGCCCGGCACTTCGGAGGCCTGGCTCTTGTCGTCGTAGTATTTCAGCTCGACTTTCTTGCCGAGCAGGCCGCCGGCTTTGTTGACCTGATCGGCCCAGATTTCCATGCCCAGCAACGCCTGTTTGCCGTTCGGCGCCAGGAAGCCGGTGAGCGATTGTGAGAACCCGATCTTGATGGTGTCTTGCGCGTTCGCTGGCGACGCGCTGAGCGTAGCCGCCGCGGCGAGCGTGAGGCTCACACCCGCGATCAAGGCAAGCTTCCGCGATTTGAGGCTTTGCAGCATCCATATCCCTCCCGATTGATATTGGTTTTATTAGGTCGCCCGATAATGCCAGCGACCGGCGTTACGGTCCACTGTGGTTTGCAAGACCATGTATGCGCGCCTGGTGGGCAGATGCCCGCATTCCGATGTTGCACCGCACGCTGCGTGCGGCGAGAGTTGCGCCCGGCGGCCCCGTCTTCAATGATGGCCGCCCTCGCAAGAAGGATGGAGTGCGCTCGGTATGCCGCGTCAGGTCATCGATATTTCAGTGCCGCTGGAAAACGACGTGGCCGCCGATCCGCCGGGCTACGGGCCGAAGATCGAATACCTCGATCATCAGGCGACCGCCGCCGACATTCTCAAGTTCTTCCCCGGCCTCAAGAAGGAAGACCTGCCAGACGGCGAAGGCTGGGGCTTCGAGTGGGTTCGGTTGTCCACCCACTGCACGACACATCTCGACGCGCCCTATCATTTTGCTTCGACCATGAGCCACGGCCAGCGGGCCCTGACCATCGACGAGGTGCCGCTCGACTGGTGCTTCCAGCAAGGCGTCAAGCTCGACTTCCGCCATTTTGCCGATGGCTACGTGGCGACGGCCGCCGACGTTGAAGCCGAACTCGAACGCATCGGCCACAAATTGTCCCCGCTCGACATCGTCGTGGTGAACACCTCCGCCGGCGCGGCCTACGGTCAGCCGGACTACGTCATGAAGGGCTGCGGCATGGGCCGCGAGGCCACGATGTATCTGCTGGAGCGCGGCGTTCGCGTCACCGGAACGGACGGCTGGAGCTGGGACGCGCCTTTCTTCTTCACGATGAAAAAATATGCCGAGACCCGCGACGCCTCCCTGATCTGGGAAGGCCATCGAGCCGGCCGCGAGATCGGCTATTGCCACATCGAGAAGCTGCACAATCTCGAAGGCCTGCCGGCGACCGGCTTCATGGTGAGCTGTTTCCCGGTCAAGGTGCGCGGTGGTTCGGCCGGCTGGACCCGGGCTGTGGCGATCATTGACGGCTAAGCAGCGCGACAAAGATTGTTCGCACCTTTACGATAGCCCCCGCCATGCCAAGCCCTTCGTTGCCCAACCTCCGCATCGATCCTGAGCGCCTCTGGGGCGACCTGATGGAGACCGCCAAAATCGGCGGCACTCCGAAAGGCGGCATTTGCCGGCTCACCCTCACTGAGCTCGATCGCCAGGTCCGCGACTGGTTCAAGGCGGCTGCCGAAAGTCTCGGCTGTACCGTCACCATCGACGACATGGGCACGATGTTTGCCCGTCGCCCCGGCCAGCGTAACGACGTCGCAGCGATCGCAATGGGCAGTCATCTCGACACGCAACCGACCGGGGGGAAGTTCGATGGTGCTCTCGGCGTGCTGGCCGCGCTCGAGGCGCTCCGCGCGCTGCACCGGGCCCGGTTACGAGACCTTTGCGCCGATCGAGGTGGTGAACTGGACCAACGAGGAAGGCTCGCGTTTCACCCCGGCCATGATCGCCTCCGGCGTGTTCGGCGGCGCCTTCACCCGCGACTGGGCGGCAGCGCGGGCCGACCGCGCCGGGGTTACCTTCGGCGATGCGCTGGACCAGATCGGCTACCGCGGCACCGAGCGCTGCGGCGAGCATCCGCTGTCGGCATTCTTCGAAGTCCATATCGAGCAGGGCCCGTATCTCGAAGCCGAGAACAAGGACATCGGTGTCGTCACCGGCGTGCAGGCGATCCGTTGGTACGAAGCCACCTTCGTCGGCCAGGACAGCCACGCCGGCACCACGCCGATGCATCGCCGACGCGATGCACTGCGCGGCGCCGCCCGCCTCGTCGAGGACATCAACCGCATCGCGCTCGCTCACCCGGGCTCGGTCGGCACAGTCGGCCTGCTCGAAGTGAAACCCGGTTCGCCGAACGTCATACCCGGCGAAGTCTTTCTGACCATCGATGTGCGCGATCCGAGTTCGGACACGCTGGACCGTATCGAAGCCGACGTCATGCGTGCGGCGGAGGCGATCGGCGCCGCGCTCGGTCTCGAGGTCGCCGTGAAGACTATCATCAACCAGCCGGCCGTGCATTTCGATGCGCAATGCATCGCCTCTGTGCGCGCCGCCGCGGCGGCGGCCGGCTTGTCGACCAAGGATCTGATGTCCGGCGCCGGGCATGACGCCGCCTATGTCGCGCGCGTCGCGCCGACCACGATGATCTTCGTGCCGTGCAAGGACGGCATCAGCCACAACGAAGCCGAATATTCGAGCAAGGAACAATGCGCCGCCGGCGCGCAGGTTTTGCTGCAAGCCGTGCTCGACTACGACCGCAAGCTGGCGGAGAAGTTGGGCTAACCCCTATACCGCTTCCTTGCGGGCATGCAGCGCCATGGCGATCAGCGCGATGCCGCCGAACAGCATATTGATGCCGACCAGCAGGCCAAGCGCCCACACCGCGGTGCTCGGCAGACCCATGAGCAACATTCCCGACAGCACGAGATCCACGATGCCGCTCGCCAGCATCCAGCCCCACTGGCCGGACAACTCGCGGCGATGATCGAGCGCAAAGAAGATCGAGGCGATGCCCTCGATCAGGAAGAACGCGATCAAAATGAGGGTCAGCGACAGCGCACCGGCAATGGGCTGCGCCAGGAGCCAACCGCCGGCCAGGATGGCCAAGGCTGCCGAGACCAGCGCCCACCAGAAGCCCGGCGCGTTACGCATCCAGAAGGTCGTGACCAGGCCGATCACGCCGCTCACCAGGAACAGCCAACCGAACAAGATGGTCACCGCCAAAGTCGCCAGCGGCGGGATCAGGATGGCGATGGCGCCGAGGATGAGGAGCGCGATGCCCTCGCCCAGGTAAAGCTTCCAATGCTCATGGAGGGCTTTGACCACCGCACGCTGCATGGCGGCGACATCGGTGTTCGCGGACGGCGGCGGCAGATCGGTCGGCATGACAGGCTCCGTTGACCAGTTGGGGGCGCTTCCCCGCCAGTAAAATAGCCCAATACCGGCGCCGAATACACCCGTGGTTATTTCTCGACCCAATCCCCGCACTTGGCCACGTCACCCTGTCCGCCCCAGGGCATGATAGGCACGCTGGAGGTCGAATTCTTGGGCGAGCCTTCGATGATCCGGTCGCTATAGACCATATACACCAGTACGTTGCGCTTGATGTCGCAGCCGCGGACGATCTGCATCTTCTTGAAGAACAGCGAGCGGCGCTGGCGGAAGACATCCTCGCCCTGCTCGAACTTGGCCTTGAATTTGATCGGGCCGATCTGCCGGCAGGCGAGCGAAATGTCCGAGACTTCCTCGGCGACGCCGATCCAGCCTTTGAACCCGCCGCGTTCCGGCACGGTGAAATGGCAGGCTACGCCCTCGACCTCGGGATCATCGAGCCCATAGGTCGCAAGTTTGTCGTTCGGCGTGAGCCATTTGAATACCGTGGACTTCTTGAAGATCAGGTCCGGCTGGTCGGCGGCCACGGCCGCACCTTGCCCGAACACAAAAACTACCGCGAGAGCAGCCATGAAAAAACGAACCACGGAATCCTCCACCGCCAGATACCCTGAAGCTAGATAGGAACTGCGAGCGCCGCCGGGAAGGAGCCGGTAACGGGGTCTCTGGCCTATTTTTATATACTGGTTTGCCATCGGCCCACGTCATTCGAATTAACGCGCTCATAAATTGCAGGCCGTATTTATTGCCGACCAGCAGCACCGATTCGTATTTCCAGCGGCCAGAGTTTGTCATGCGCCTGAACACACCGATCCTCGACGTCGAATACCTCGTCGCTGAAGGAAAAACGATCGTCTCGACGACGGATCTGCAGGGGAACATTACCTACGCCAATACTTACTTCGTTGAGGCGAGCGGCTATCCCGAAGAAGAACTGATCGGCGCGCCGCAGAACATCCTGCGCCATCCCGACATGCCGGCGAGCGCCTTCAAGGATCTGTGGCTCACGATCCGGGCCGGACTGCCCTGGCGCGGCTTGGTCAAGAACCGGCGCAAGAACGGCGAATATTACTGGGTCATGGCGAACGTCACGCCGGTGATCGAGAACGGCAAGGCGATCGGCTACATGTCGGTTCGCACCAAACCGACACGCCAGCAGGTCGATCTCGCCACCAAGCTCTATGCGCAGGAGCGCGCGAGGCCCGGCAGCGTCAAGCTGTGCCAGGGGCAGCCCACGACCTCGACATGGTACGACGGTTCATTCGTGCAGCGGTTTTCCATGGCCACGCGCACGCGCGTGATTATGGTCATGCTGCTGGCGTCGGTCGCCGCCGCCGGTGCGGCCTCCATTGTCGCGGAAGGACCGTGGTGGAGCGGCGCCCTCGCCGGCTTCGGCCTCTTCCTTGCCGCGTCGGTGTGGATCTATCTCGAGCACAATATCCTGAAGCCCATTAAGGAAGCGCTGCACGTCGCCCAGTGCATCGCGGGCGGCGACCTCACCAGCCGGCTGGAGACCCGGCGCACCGATGAAATCGGTCAGTTGATGCGCGCCATGGCGCAACTCAACACCAATCTGCATTCGATCGTCGGCGACGTCCGCAACAACTTCAACGACATTCTCAACGCCACGGCGCAACTCGCCGGCGGCACGCGCGACCTGTCGGCGCGCACCGACTCGCAGGCGGCGGCCCTCGAGGAGACGGCCGCCAGCATGGAGGAACTGACGTCGGCGGTGAAGCAAAACGCCGACAATTCGCAGAACGGCGACCGGTTCGCGACACAGGCCTTGCAAACCGCGGAGAAAGGTAACGCCATTGTCGGCAACGTCGTTTCGACGATTGCCGAGATCAGCGATTCCTCGAACAGGATCTCCGACATCGTCGGCATCATCAACGGCATCGCCTACCAGACCAATCTCCTCGCTCTCAACGCCGCGGTCGAAGCGGCGCGCGCCGGCGAAGCCGGGCGCGGTTTCGCCGTGGTGGCGACCGAAGTACGCAGCCTGGCGCAGCGCTCGGCGACCGCCGCCAACGATATTCGTCAGCTCATCGAGGCGTCGGTGTCGAAAGTCAGCGCCGGCACGGTATTGGCGAACGAAGCCGGCAAGGCGATGAAGGAAGTTCTCGGCGCGGTCAGCCAGATGACCGGCCTGATGACCGACATTGCCAACGCTTCGAAAGAACAGAGCACCGGCATCAGCCAGGTCAACGACGCCGTGATGCAGATGGACGAGGTGACGCAACAGAACGCCGCGCAGGTCGAAGAATCGACGGCCGCGACCGTGGACCTCGAGCACCGCAGCAACAAGCTGATGCAAGCGCTCGAGGTGTTCAAGCTTGGCCGCTCCGGTCTCGTGACCGACGGCACCGCCGCGCAGGCCGCGCGGCAACACCCTGCAAGCGCATCCCGCGCCGTTCGCAAGGCGGCCTGAGCGGCCGGAGATTTTCCGCGGATTCAGCCCGCGCCCGTTTCGAACGGGCGCGGGCTTTTGATCAATGCATGCCGAGCGCGTGCGGCAGCCACAGCGACATGGCCGGCCAATAGGTCACGATGCCGAGGAACACCATCATGGTGGCGAGCCACGGCCAGACCGCGATCGTCAGTTCAGTGATGCCCATTTTGGCGATGCCCGAGGCGACATAAAGATTGAGGCCCACAGGCGGGTGGCAGAGGCCGACCTCCATATTCACCGTCATCAGGATGCCGAAGTGGATCGGATCGATGCCGAGCTTGATCGCCACGGGAAACAGGATCGGCGCCATGATCAGGGTGATCGATGACGGCTCCATCACGTTACCGGCGAGCAGCAAGAGGACGTTGACCACGAGCAGGAACGCGACCCAGCCGAGCCCCTGCGACGTCATCCAGTTCGCCAGCGCCTGCGGAATGTTCTCGTAGGTCATCAGGAACGAGAACAGGATCGCGTTCGTGATGATGTAGAGCAACATCGCGCTCAGGTTCGCCGAATCGAGCAGCACGCGCGGCACGTCGGAAAGCCTGAGATCCTTGTACACGAACACGGCGATGACGAAGGCGTAGACCGCGCTCATCGCCGCCGCTTCGGTCGGCGTGAAGATGCCGCTATAGATGCCGCCGATCACGATCACGATCAGCAGCAGGCCCCAGGCGGACTCCCGGAACGCGTGCAAACGCTCGCCGAAACTCGCCCTCGGCATGCGCGGGTAGCCGTTCTTCCAGGCCCGATACCAGGTGGTGCCGGCCAGCATGCAAGCGAGCACGAAACCGGGCACGATGCCGGCGATGAACAGCTTGCCGACCGACGTATTGGTTGCGACCGCGTAGAGCACCATCACGATTGACGGCGGGATCAGAATGCCCAGCGCGCCGGAGGTCGCGACGACACCGGCGCCGAAACGCTTCGGGAAACCCTGCGCCACCATGGCCGGAAGGATGACCGAGCCGATGGCCACCACCGTCGCCGGCGACGACCCGGACACCGCGGCGAACAGCGCGCAGGCCACCACGGCGCTGAGGCCGAGGCCGCCGTACCAGTGGCCGACCATCGAGGTGGCGAAATTGATCATGCGCCGCGCCACACCGCCATGGGTGAGGAAGTTGCCGGCCAGGATGAAGAACGGGATCGCCATGATCTCGAAGCTTTCCAGGCCGGTGAACAGCTTGAGCGCCACCGATTGGATCGGCACGTCCGTCATCGCGAACAAGAAAGTCAGCACGGTGAGGCCGAGTGCGATCGATACCGGCATGCCGGTCAGCATCATCGCAATCAGAAGGATGAACACCGTCGCGGCGCGGAGGCCCGGCGGCATGTGGAACACGCCGGCTTTCTGCGCGAAACAGGCCGCGACAATCAGAATCGGCGCCATGATCAGGATGAGACCGAGCGGACCACCCGCCCCAGACCATCCCGGCTTATGCGCCTCATCGGCCGGATGCAGCGGATCGAACGCCGGGCCTTCGATACCCTCGACACGCGCCACGTCATGGTGCGGCAGTTCGCCGGTCCAGTAGAACCACCAAGCGACCTGCAGGAAGCGGAAGCACATCAGGCCGGACCCGAGCGGAATCGCCAGATAGACGATCCACATCGGCGCCTCGAGATCACTCGAATGCTGGCCGGTTTCGAACATCTGCATCACGAACACGGCGCCGAAGATGGCAACGATCGCGGTGAAGACAGCGCCGGCGAACAAGCCGAACAGGATCACGCGGTTGCGGTAGGTCGGGTTGAGCAAATTGACCAGAACATCGACGCCGACATGGGCGCCGGTGCGCACGCCATAAGCGGCGCCGAACTTGGCCATCCAGACAAACATGTAGATGCAGAGTTCCTGCGCCCAGGAGACGTCCTGCGCGGCGAGGAACATGAAGATGGAGCGGAACGGCGCCGCCAACCCCGGCATGCCGTGCGCCGTCAGCCATTTGGCGAAATCGATCGAGGCGCCCGAGCCGTAACGGTGGAGCACCGCGAAGAAGATGACGACGGTCGCCACCGCGATCAGCGTGGCGATAATCCACTCTTCGAGCCTATCGATGAATCGCGACAGCACGGTATTCCCCCCAGAGTTCTTTCACGTCCATTGAAGCAAATTCGGCCGGGAACATCGATTCCCGGCCGCTCTGCATTGTTCTTAAGCGGACGCTCAGTTCATCTTGACGCCGAGTTCCTTCGACAACACGTCGAGCACTTCCTGACCGACGCGGCCTTTGGCCCAGGTATAAGTCGGCGCCATGGCTTCGCGCCACGCCTTCTTCTGGTCGTCGCTGAGGTAGTGCAACTCGGCCTTGCCCTTGGCTTTGATCTGCTTGAGGGCGTCGACGTTCTCTTCATGCGCGATCGAGTTGGTGTATTCGGTCGCGTCGTCCATCGCCTTCTCGAGCTGGGTGCGGATGTCGGCCGGCAGGCCACCCCAGAACTTGGCGTTGACGATGACCGCGTATTGCAGATGTGCGTGGTTCGACACGGTGATGTGCTTCTGAACCTCGTCGAACTTCTGCGTCAGGTAGTTCGACGGCGTGTTTTCGCAGCCATCGACGACGCCGGTCTGCAGCGCCTGATAGACTTCCGAGAACGCCATGATCTGCGGGATCGAGCCCATGAGGCGGAAGTACTGGTCGGCGATCTTCGAACCGGAGATGCGGAACTTCTTGCCCTGGAAATCCGCCGGCTTCAGCAGCGGCTCGTTGGACGAGACCATGTGGAAGCCATTGTCCCAGTAAGCCAGGCCCTTGATGCCTTTCGACTCGAGCTTCGAGAACAGATACTTGCCGACCGGACCCTTCATGGTCTTGGCGTATTCGGCGTCGTCCTTGAACAGCCAGGGCAGATCGAGCGCCTCGAATTCCTTGGCGCCGAGCGGCGCGAATTTGGCGGTCGACGGCGCCAGCATCTGCACCGAGCCGAGCTGGAGCGCTTCGATTTCTTCCTTGTCCTTATAGAGCTGGGAGTTCGGATAGACTTCGACCTTGACCTTGCCGTTGGTGTACTTCTCGGCAAGTTCCTTGAATTTCAGCGCGCCTTTCCCTTTTGGCGTGTCATTGGCGACGACGTGGCTGAATTTGATGATGATCGGCGACTGGGCGGCAGCCACATTCGCGGTCAGGGCCAGTGCGGCAACCGCACCGATAAGCGCGACAAACTTTTTCATGAATAATCCCAAGCGTTTCCTGAGGGCTCTTTTGGTCCGCCAAGACGGCGGACACTTCGGCCCATGAGTTGACGGCCGGGACATATTGACACGCGTCACCCGGCCTTATTGATTTTGTATAACGGTTTCGCCCTCGCGAAAAGCCCAGATTTCGGGCTCAGGCCCAAAGGCGCTCGCCGTCCAGCCCTTTATAGAGGTCGGCGACAAACTCGCCGTAGCCGTTGAACAGCAAAGTCGGCCGCCGCTCGCCGGTGCCGATCACCTCCTCGGTCGCCTGGCTCCAGCGCGGATGCGGCACCTTGGGATTGACGTTGGCCCAGAAGCCGTATTCGGAGGCCTGCAATTTTTCCCACATGCCCTTCGGCCGCTCCTCGACGAAGGAGAAACGCACGATCGATTTGATCGACTTGAAGCCGTATTTCCACGGAACCGCCAGCCGCAGCGGCGCGCCGTGCTGCTTCGCCATCGGATGGCCGTAAGCGCCGGTGGCGATGAAAGCGAGATCGTTGGTCGCCTCCGCCATCGTTAGACCTTCGACGTAGGGCCAGGGATACCAGGGCTGGCGCTGGCCGGGTGCGACTTTCGGATTAAGGAAGGTTTCCATTTTAATGTACTTCGCCGACCCCTGCGGATTGGCGAGCGACACCAGCTTGGCGAGCGGGAAGCCGGTCCATGCTATCGCCATGCCCCAGGCTTCGACGCAACGGTGGCGATAGGCGCGCTCCTCGAGACCGATCTTCTTGATGAGATCGTCGGCGTCGAGCTCGATCGGCTTTTCGACCAGACCGTCGATCTTCACCGTCCACGGCCTGACCGGTAGCGCCTGGGCCTGTTCGGCGACGTCCTTCGACGAGTTGAACTCATAGAAATTATTGTAGTTCGCGTTGACCTTCTCCGCGGTGATCGGACGATCGAGCGCGTACTTGTCGTTGTGCTTGGCCGGATAGAGACCTGCATTGGGGTCGGGCAGATTGGCCGCATCGGTGGTGCGTTGCGCCTGCGCCAGACCGGCGCCGAGCACGGGAGCCAGCGCCAGCGCACCGGCGCCGCCGATCAGGAGCTTGCGGCGGCTGAAGACCAGATGCTCGGGCGTGATCTCGCTCTCGGGAATCTCCCAGCCGCGGCGGCGGATAATGTTCATCGCTTGGATCCCTGTGTCGGCCTGTGTCGCTTAGTATACGAGGTAAGGTCCGGAAGGGATCAAACGCAAATCACGGATGCGGGAGACAGGCCCCCGCCCGCGGAAACTAGCGCTTCGGCTCCGATCTGAAGGCCTCGAAAATCAAGCCACGCAGCCACCGATGCACCGGGTCGGCGTCCATGCGCGGATGCCAGGTCTGGGCGATGACAAAGGCGGGCGTCGCCACCGGCAATTCGAACATTCGCGTCAGGCCCGGGACATCCGCCGGGTGATACGACCGCGGCACCAGCCCGACGAGATCCGATGCTGCCGCGACCGCCGCCACCGCCGGATAATTCGGCACCACGAGAGAAATCTTGCGCGTCAAGCCGAGCGCGGCGAGCGCGTCGTCAACCGGACCGGTGAAGGCCCCGCGCCGCGACGCTACGACATGCGCGCAGGCGGCATAGCGCTCTGCTGTGATGGGTTCCTCGTCGAACAGCGGATGACCGAACCTGGCAACGCCGATGAAGGTGTCATCGAACAGCTTCTGCCCGCGCAACTCGGCGCCATCGCCCGGGACGACGCCGATGTCGAGGTCAATCGCCGCATCCCGCAGGGGCTGGATTTCCTTGTTCGGCCTCGACGCGAAACGCAGCCGCATGCCCGGCGCCGCATCCGTAACCAGGGCGCTGAGCCGCGCCGCGTAAAGAAGGACAAAGGCGTCATTGGCGCGAATCGTGAAGTCGCGCCGCACCTCGCGGATATCGACGGAAGGCGGCGGGCTCAGCACGGACCGAACGGCCTCGGTTAGCGCGCGAACCTCATCGGCGATCGCCTCGGCATGCGCCGTCGCCACCATGGTCCGACCCGCGGGAACCAGCACCGGATCGCCCAATGCAGTACGCAGCCGCGACAAGGTCCGGCTCATGGCGGAGGTACTCAGGCCGAGTTGGCGCGCCGCGGCCGACACGCTGCGCTCGCGCAGCAGGGCGTCGAGCGCCACCAGAAGATTGAGGTCGAGGTTGCCCACGGCGATTTTTAGCACGTGAGGCGTTTGTCGCAACGAATTGTTGAATCTGTTGCATATGGCGCAAGTTCGGTCTCGGGCTTATCCATTGTGACATTCGTTTTGAATTGAAAGCCGCCATGCCCGAGCCTCTGTCCACCCCTGCCCCCGACGGCCTGCCCGTTCCCCGCCGCTACCTCGCCATCAGCGTGCTCCTGCTCACCCTGGTGCTGGTGGTGCTTGACGGCGCCATTGCCAATGTGGCGCTGCCGTCGATCGCCGCCTCGTTCGGCGCCGATCCGAGCAGCACGGTCTGGGTGGTGTCGAGCTACCAGATCGCGGTGCTCATCGCCCTGCTGCCCTGCGGCGCGCTGGGCGAGATGTTCGGCCCGCGGCGCGTCTACCTGATCGGCATCTTCATCTTCACGGCAGCTTCTGTCGTATGTGCGTTCGCGCCCAACCTTCCGGCCCTCGTGATGGGACGCTTCGCTCAGGGCCTTGGCGGCGGCGCGCTGATGGCGCTCAGCAGCATGAACTTGCGTTTCGCCGTGCCGCACCGGCGGCTGGGCACCATCATCGGCATCAATGCCATGACCGTTGCCATCTCCGCCGCCGCCGGCCCGGCCGTCGCCGGCGCGATCCTGTCGGTGGCGACGTGGCACTGGCTGTTTGCCATCAATATCCCACTCGGCCTGTACGCGTTGATCTCCGGCGGCGCGCTCGCTCACACGCCCGGCGTCAAGCGCCCCCTGCATCCGGCCGTGCTCATCGCCAACACTGCCATGTTCATCCTGTTCTTTTCCGGCGCGGATCGCGTCGCTACGGACCCGGCGACCGGCGCGCTCATGATCGCCGGATCGGTCGTCGGTCTCGTCACCTCGCTCCGGCTCGAGCGCAACAATCCAACGCCGCTCATCCCGACCGACTTGCTGGCGGCGCCCGCTTTCCGAGTCGCCCTCACCGCATCGACGACGTGCTTCGTGGCGCAGATGCTCAGTTACATCGCGCTGCCGTTTTATCTGCACTACGAGCTCAGCATGCCGCCGGCGCAGATCGGCCTCTACATGATGCCATGGCCGGTCGCGACCACCATCGTCGCGCCGATCGCCGGCCGACTCGCCGAACGCGTCCGGACGGCATGGCTTTGCGCCTTCGGCGGCATGCTGCTCTCGATCGGCGTTCTCATTGCCGGCTTGTCACCGCCCGATCCCAAAGGCACCGCCTTCCTGATCGGCGCGGTCATCGCCGGAAGCGGCTTTGGTCTTTTCCAGACACCGAACAACCGCACGCTCCTGCTATCCGCGCCGAAAGCGCGCGCCGGCGCGGCCGGCGCCACACAAGGCACGGCGCGCCTGCTCGGACAGTCCCTGGGCGCCATCGTCATGGCGATCATCTTCCAGACAGTACCGGTCGAGCGCGCGCCGACCATCGCGCTCGTTATCGCCGGCGCTCTGGCAGCGACATCCGCCATGATCAGCTTCGCGCGCGTCCGCCTCGAGAAAGTGGAGTGAGCGAACGGCGCTACTCCGCGGCCCGCCGCGCGGCGACGATCTGATCGGCCTGGCGGCCGGTCAGTTCGGCCATGTGATCGAACTTGAAGCTGAAGGAGCCGACGCCCGCGGTTGCCGAGCGCACCTCGACGATCAGATCGCCGATCTCGGCCTCGGCCATCAGCGCCCGCACCGTATCCCAACCGTCCCAGCCCTCGCGCGTGTCGAAGCCGAGGATATGACCACGCCGGCCGGACAGGATGGCGTTGATGCGCGCCGTCGCATCGTTGGGGCAGACGATCTCGACCATATCGATCGGCTCGAGCAGCACAGGCTGGCACTGCGGCAAACCTTCGACCACCGCGATGCGGCCGGCGGTGCGGAACGCCATGTCGGAGGAATCGACGGTGTGATACGAACCGTCGATCAGCGACACTTCGACATCGACCACCGGGAAGCCGAGCGGCCCGTGATTGAGCGCGTCCTTCACGCCCTCCTCGACTGCCGGAATGTAATTGCGCGGCACCACGCCGCCGGTGATCATGTCGTTGAACTTGAAGCCGCCCTCGCGCGGCAACGGCTTGATCTCCAGCACGACGTCGCCGAACTGGCCATGGCCGCCAGACTGCTTCTTGTGCCGGCCGCGCAACGTGATCGATTTGCGGATGGTCTCGCGATAGCCGACCTTCGGCCGATGCGTCAGCACCGGCACGCCGTAGCGGTCGGCCAACCGCTCGGTGGCGACGCGCAGATGCATCTCGCCCTGGCCCCACATCACCACTTCATGATTCTCGGTGTTGTGAATGACCGTCAGCGACGGATCTTCTTCCGTCAGCTTGCTGAAGGCGACGCCGAGCTTGACGTCGTCCTTGCGTTCCTTGGCCTGGACGGCCATCGAGAGCACGGGCGGATAAGGCCGCGCGGTGGCGATCGCGCGGCGCGCCTGCCGCCCCGAGGATAAAGTATCGCCGGTCTTGGCCAGTTCGAGTTTGCCGAAAGCGACCGTGTCGCCCGCCTTTGCGGGACCGCGCTTGCCGAACGTCTGCCCCATCGCCGTGAAGACGCCGGACACCCGGCCGACTTCGCCATCCGCGGTCATGAAAGTCGTGCCGTCGCCCGCCTCGCCAGTCAGCAGGCGGACCATCGACATCTTGCCGCCGTGGCCG
This sequence comes from Pseudolabrys sp. Root1462, assembly GCF_001426945.1. Classification (GTDB taxonomy): domain Bacteria; phylum Pseudomonadota; class Alphaproteobacteria; order Rhizobiales; family Xanthobacteraceae; genus Pseudolabrys. Next base: position 3,170,295 of record NZ_LMFS01000001.1, read on the forward strand.
GTGTGGAAAGTCTTGAGCACCAGGGCGACTGCGTCATACCCCGGCTGAATGCCCAATCGTTCGGCGGTCTCCTTCACGCCCGGCGCCTCGTGCCGCAACGCTTTCAGGAGACGCAGCACGCCGTTCGACCGCGTCGCCACGCCGAACAGGACCGGACACACCACGCGCTCGCGCAATTCCTTCGCCAGATCGTCGAACACCCGGTCGCGCGGCGGCTCCATGTCGCCGAGCAGTTGCTCGAGCAGTTCGTCGTCATGGTCGGCGAGCGTCTCCAGCATCGTGAAGCGCGCTTCCTTCTCGCGATCCTTGTTCTCGCCGGTCAGTTCGATGACCTCGGAGGCGGCGTACTCGCGATAGACATGCGCGCGCTCGAGCGCGAGGTCGACGAACCCGGAGACGATGTCGCCGTTCCAGATCGGGATCTGTCGCAGCAACAGCGGAACGCGCGAGGCCGGTTGCAGCAGTTTGATGGTTTCGCGGACGCGCTTGTCGGCCTTGTCGATTTTGTTGAGAAACAGGAAGTGCGGGATGTTCTGGTCTTCGAGCTCGCGCAGGATGAGTTGAAGCTGCGGCACCTTCTTCTCGTCCGCCTCGCAGACGACGACGGCGGCATCGACCGCGGGCAGCACCGAGCGCATGTCATGAATGAATTCGATCGAGCCGGGACAGTCGATGAACGTGTAGCTGTCGCCCATGAACTCGGTGGTGGCGAAGGTCGCCTCGACGCTCATCTTGTGATGGCGCGCTTCCTTGGAGGCGTCGCCGACCGTGGTGCCGGCATCGACGGAGCCTTGCCGCGCGATAACGCCTGTGCGCGCCAGAATCGCCTCAAGCAGCGTGGTCTTGCCGCTCTGGAATGGGCCCACCAGCGCGATGGTGCGGGGGCCCCTGGAACTTATCAGCGGAGAACTCGTGCCTTTCTGTTGCGTAGCCTGCTGCATGGCAACCTCCCTGGCCGGGAGCTGGACCAACGTTACCCGGCCCGTACCCTGATCGTCTCAGGCGAAGGCGGCACTGGCAAGTCACGATTGCCGGTTTGCATTGCAAAATCGCGGAGCAGATGTCCGGAAATTATTTGAAGTTCAGATCGACGACGCCCTGGGCGGTGACGTTTCTGTCGATCAGTTCCTGCGCCTGATACCACGCGATGCGCTGGCCCAATTCGGCGGTATCGAGGCGTGCCTGTCGGTCCATGTAATAGACCTCGCTCTCGAGGACGGCCGCCGCCTCTTCAAGGGCGGCATGCGGATGAATGTAATGAGCAAGGATCTTGGCGGCCTGTCGCGACTGCAGGTTGGAAACGCGCTTGGCATATTTGTCCAGACGCAAGAAGGCATCGTGGAAATCAGCCACGCCGCGGCGATAGGCTCGCAGAAATTTTTCGGCGAACCCGCGCCGCGCGCCGAGCATCTTCGCCGACGCGAATACCGCGCCCAGCTCCGGCTCCGCCATTTGCGAGCACCACGCCATCAGCCTGGCCTGGCTGACCGAGAGCAGATTGCGCGCTTGGGTCATCGGCAGCACGGCGATATCGGCTTGACCTTCGGCGACGGCTCGCGCGGCGGCCGCCGGCGAACCGGCAAACCGCACGGCGAAATCCCTGTCATTGCCACCCTTGGCCTTCGCCGCCTGCATGAACTGGTAATGCAGCGACGTACCGACCTGATCGACGAAGACGACGCCGTTGCGGACCTGTTCGAGCTTGCGGATGCCCCGGTCATAAGCCGCCGTCGAGATGACGATCTCGTTGCCTTCAAAGCCGTTCTTCTCGCGGATCTGGCCGGCCACGGCCTTGAACGCACCCTGGCTCGCCAGCTTTACGGTCTCGACGCTCCAAGCGGCGAAGCCGATCTCGGCCGCGCCGGACGTCATCGCCTTCGCGACCTCGGCATCCGAGGCATAGGCGGTCATGTCGAGGTCGATGCCTTCGGCTTTGAAATAGCCGCGTGCGGCCGCAACAAACAAGGCGCCGTTGGCGACGCTGCGCATGGTCGCAACCGTCACCCGCTCCTGCGCGGAGGCCGGAACGGCTGTGGTGGAATAAATAAGGAGGAAAAGGGCAGCAGTGCGGAAGAACATGCCGCACCTTAGCCAAGACGCATCTGATTCGCGTCAGCGGCGTCGACGGCCCTAGCGCCGCCGACCGACCAGCATGCCGATGACGACAGTCGCGGCGAGCGTCGCCAGCACGGCCTCACGCGAACCATCGCGGACGATGCCGGTGGCCGTATCCACCGCCTGCTTGCCGAGCGCGAGCGTATCCGCCTGCGTCCGACCGGCCGTAGAGCCGGCAGCGCTCTGTGTGCGCCGCCAGTCGTCTTTAGCGGCGCGACCGAGCTTGGCTCCGAGGCTGGGCTGCGTGGTGCGGTTGGCGCGAACGGCCAGCGCCGTGAATATAACAAGTGAGATGACCAGCGCCGCGCCGCCCGCCGCTGCAAATCCGGCGAAGGGGCCGTGGGTGAGCGCCACCGCGTAGTACAACGCCACGAGCCCAATCCCGACCGCCACCGCCGCAAACAGCAGACCGAACAGCACCAGCGCCACAGTGACGCCGGCGCTCACGGCATGGCCGCGGGCATCCTCAAGGGTGCGATCCTTGAAGGCTTCGGCCTTCAGCATCAGCCGCGACGTTTGATCCTGAATTAGACGCGAGGCTTGACCCTGAAGACCCATATCAATGGCCGATCGCACCGCGCTCCACATCAGCCGCGCCCTCGGGACAACATGCCGATCACGATACCGACGAACAACGTGCCGCCGATAGTTCCGAGCGGATTGCGACGCGCCATGCCTTCGAGCTCCGAGGCGAACGTCTTGGCCTGGGCCTGTGCCGATGTGGCGGCCTGGCTCGCCAGATCCGAAACCTGATCCGCGACGGTCGAACCGATGCTCTGAGCGGTCCGGACGGCTTCGTTGCCGGCGTTTGACGCCAGTTTCGCCAGCGTTTGCTGGATCGAAGCCATGTCGTCCTTCAGCTTGGCCATGTCCTTGGACAGATCGCCGGTCGCTTCATTCGCGCTGCTCGCGATCCGAGCCGCGCCTTTATTGAATTCGTTGCCGACGTCGTCCTTGATATTCGAGGTCTTGGTGGCGAGATCGGTCATCGCTTGTATCTCCTGCGGACTCATTCGTTGTCCCCGGCAACGGGGCGCCACCCGCATAGTTCCCATGATCGCCAAAATTAAAAAGCCGGCACGCTCGGAAGCGTGCCGGCTTATCATTTGACGCAGGGCGGCCCGCGCTGCGGCGGGCCCGTTACTTCAGATTACCGCAGAACCGCTGGATGCGCTGGCAGGCATCCTCGAGGTCCGAGGTCTTTGTGGCGTAGGAGATGCGGAACGCCGGGCCGAGGCCGAAGGCCGAACCCTGTACCACCGCGACGCCCTCGGCTTCGAGAAGCTCGGTGACGAAGTCCTCGTCGGTCGCGAGTTTCTTGCCCGACGCCGTCGTCTTGCCGATGGTGCCGGCGCAGGACGGATAGACGTAGAACGCGCCTTCCGGCGTCGGGCACTTGATGCCGTTCGCCTGGTTGAGCATCGACACCACGAGATCGCGGCGCTCCTTGAAGATGACGTTGTGCTTGGCGATGAAGTCCTGCGGACCGTTCAGCGCCTCGACCGCCGCCCACTGCGACACCGCCGCCGGGTTCGACGTCGACTGCGACTGCAACATCGCCATCGCCTTGATCAGCGGCTCGGGACCGCCGGCGTAGCCGATGCGCCAGCCGGTCATGCAGTAGGCCTTCGACGTGCCGTTGATGGTCAGCGTCCGCTCGTAGAGCTTCGGCTCGACCTGCGCCGGCGTGGTGAACTTGAAGTCGTCGTAGACGAGATGTTCGTACATGTCGTCGGTCATCACGTAGACATGCGGATGACGAACGAGCACGTCGGTCAGCGCCTTGAGTTCGGCCTGCGTGTACGCGCCGCCGGTCGGGTTCGACGGCGAGTTGAGCAGAAACCACTTGGTCTTTGGCGTGATCGCTTTCTCGAGCTGCGCCGCCGTGATCTTGAAGCCCGACTCCATCGAGCACACAACCTCGACCGGCGTGCCGCCGGCCAACATCACCATGTCAGGATAACTGACCCAGTACGGCGCCGGGATGATGACTTCATCGCCCGGATTCAGCGTCGCCATGAATGCGTTGTACAGCACCTGCTTGCCGCCGGTGCCGACCGTGATCTGCGACGGCTTGTAGTCGAGTCCGTTCTCGCGCTTGAACTTGGCGGCGACCGCCGCCTTCAGCTCCGGGATGCCGTCGACATTGGTGTACTTCGAGGCGCGGCCCTCGCGGATCGCCTTGATCGCCGCTTCCTTGATGTTGTCCGGCGTGTCGAAATCCGGCTCGCCCGCGCCCAGGCCGATGACGTTACGGCCCGCCGCTTTCAGCGCGCGCGCTTTGTCGGTCACCGCGATGGTGGGCGACGGCTTGATGCGCTTGAGGCTGTCGGCGAGGAAGGCCATCGAATTTCTCCGGAAAATCGCCCCGGCGCGGCGCCGGGGCCCTGTTTGGCGGCCCTGTGGTAGTGCGCGGCGCGCAGGGGAGCAAGGGGTTCTGACCGCCTGAACGGTGAAGAAAATCGATGGCTCGGATCGATCCCCTGCATCGGTCCGCTCGACCGGCGCGCAGGCACGATCCCATCGATTGCGCGGGTGCGATTAACGGCCGGGCAACCGCAAGCTGATAACCGCTCAGGGGAGCCGTCGGACGTTTTCGCACGGGGATCGACATGAAGGCAGATGCGGCGGGATTGCGCCGGATCGACCGCATCATCTGGAGCCTGATCGCCGGGGTCGCCGCGCTCGACCTTGCCGGGGCGCCGTTGGCCGGCTTCGCGGTGGCATGGCACTCTTTCCTGGCGCCGCTCTGCGGGGCCTTGGGCCTGCTGACCGGACAGCACTACTACAGCCGGTACCGCGAAGACGTGCGACTGGCGGGCGCGCTCGGCACCACCGCGCAAGTCATAGCTTTTGCCGCGGTTGCGGCGCCACTGTCCTATCTGGCGGCGAGCTGCGCGCAATTTCCGAATATCGATCGCTGGCTCGAATTCGCCGACAAGGCACTCGGTTTCGACTGGTTCGCCGTGCTCGACTGGCTCAAGGCGCACCCAGAGACAGCCTTCGGCCTGCGCATCATTTATTCGACCCTGATGCTGCAGGTCCTGATGGTCGTGCTGGTCCTGGCGCTGACCGGGCGTATCGCCGAACTGCGTGCCTTCGTCATCTCCTTCATGGTGATGACGCTGGCGGTGATCGCGCTGTCGACGCCGTGGCCGGCGCAGGGCCCGTGGGTGGTTCACCATCTGGTCGGCAAAGATGGCCTGGTACCGCCGGCCAGCGCCGGGGCCTGGCCGCTGATGGCAGGCCTGCGCGATGGCACCGTGCGCACGCTGATGGCCGCGGGCGCGGACGGCGTCATTACCTTCCCGAGCCTGCACACGGCGCTGGCCATCACCGTTACCGCCGCACTGTGGCCGATCCGGACGTTGCGGTGGTTCATGATCCCGCTCAACGCGCTGATGATGGCATCGATCCCGATCGAGGGCTCGCATTACCTCGTCGACATGCTGTCCGGCGGCGCGGTGGCTCTCGCCGCGCACGGCTTCGCGCGCTGGCTGACGGCGCGCCACGCGGCGCCCTTCGCCGCCACCGACGAGCCTCGCCAGGCGACGCCGGCCACGGTGCCCTTTCGCTAGCGTTTGCGCCGCCGGCGATTACAATCGTTCGAGACTGTAACTCGACGGGCAGCGATCCGGGGCGTTCGGAATATTTTTTCCGTAACGAAAGCCCGAACAGCGGATAAAGTTCGTGAAGCGCCGCGAATAGAAAACGTACTCGGAAATCTGTCGCCCGCCGGCCTTCGATTTGCCGGACTTTCCCGGCATATCGCCGACGCACGCGACGGGGACATTTTGGCGAGGAATCTGACGGGACGTTTCGATATGTACACGCTCTACTCGATGCAGCGCTCAGGCAACAGCTACAAGGTCCGCCTGGCGCTCGCGGTGCTCAAGGCGCCCTACACGCTGGTTGAAGTCGACATTCTCCAGGGCGAAAGCCGCACTCCCGAATTCCTCGCCAAGAATCCGAACGGCCGCGTGCCGCTGCTCGAAGTCGCGCCCGATCGCTATCTCGCCGAATCGAACGCCATCCTCTGGTATGTCGCACGCGGCACCGAACTGGCGCCGGAAGATCCGATCGCGCGCGCCGAAGCGCTGCAATGGATGTTCTTCGAGCAGAACAGCCTCGAGCCGAATATCGGCACCGCTTATTTCTGGCTATCGCTGGTCAAGGGCGGCCGCGATCTTCAGGAGCATTCGCTCGACGACTGGATGGAGAACGGCAGCCGGGCGCTGCGCGTGATGGACACGCATCTGTCGAAGCACGACTTCTTCGTCACCGGCCGGTTCACCATCGCCGACATCGCGCTCTATGCCTATACGCATGTCGCCCAGCTCGGCGATTTCGATCTGACGCCCTATACCGCCGTGCGCCAGTGGCTCAGCCGCGTCGAATCGCAGCCCGACTACGTGGCGATGGATTGGCAGCCGCAGACGATCGCCGCCGAATGACACGGCGGCAGCGCAATCGCGCCACGCTGCACTGACTGATTTTCTGAAAAGTAACGGGGGTGCAGAAAAGGCACCGGCCGCCCGAAAGCCTGAGGGGGATGGCTTCCGGGCAGCCGATGGTTACGCGCTATCGCTTACTGCGAGAGCGCGGCGGCAGTGGCGCGATCGAACTCGCGCTGCTCGTCAGCCGAGACGTTCACACGAGCGGCGGGCGCGAAGGCGTAGGCTTCGGAGCCGGTCACGCCACGCACCGTCTGCTGCTGGACGACGGGCGCGGAGACTTCCTGATGAAGGACTTCGGACGCATCGCTGGCAAAAGCCGAGGTGGTGAAGCCGGCTGCAAGCAACGCGGCGGCGAGAGCAATCTTGGTGTTGGTCTTGATCATGTTGGTAACTCCTCTTGGCAAGACATGACGTCATGTAGACGTCACGTTGCGTTCGACAAGAGGTCGGCGATGAACGATCCATGCGATGACAATCACAGTCACGTGCGAGCTGCGTGAGGGAATAAGCCGACGAAGACCGAACTGCATTCGCACACTTCAACAAAAGCGTCGAATTACCTTGGGTTTTTGAACGGCGAATCATTGTGCGCGCGATGCGCATCGATCAACCGTTCGCGCTTGTCGAGCACGAAGCGTACCTGCGCACGACGACATGAATGTCAGCCATGCAATGATCGACAGGATCAACGGTGTAACCGGCGAAGCGTGATGTGAGTGCTCAAGCGCGCCACGTATCACGCAATGTCATGGCAATGATCGCATCTTCAAATCAATCGCAAGCAATGCACTCATTCTAAAATCTCGATCGCACGCGATGCGCTCATTCTAAAATCGTGCGCGACGCGCTCATTCTAAAGTCGAATGCCGCATGCTGCGGCCAGCGCCACGGGCTCAACGTGCGCGCTGTTCGACGGACACCGCGCGCGATGGCGCCAAGGAAGTCCGGCAACCCGGGTGAGCGAGCCGGGTGAAGACGCTTGCGGCCGACCCCCCGGTAACCATCCGTTAACCATATTCGCCACGAAAGCGCCCCGGTTCCCGAACCGCTTCGCCACATTCGGGCCGAACCGACGCCGGGTTCCAACGTTAGAGAATCGAGGCTACCGAAATCTCGGCCAACGGCATCAGTGGTTTCGTCATGAGCAAGATTGAACATTCCGCAGGTTTCCGCGGCCCGGTCAGCCCCCACGGGTCCGGCGTCGAATCGCGGCGTATTGTCGTGGCCGAACTGGCCGCGATCATTGGCCTTTCGGTCGCCACCCTGATCGCGGCCACCGTCGTATCGGTGGGCATGGCCCGCGCCAGCGTCGTGGATGGCGTGATCGATAATGACGGCGGGCTGTTCGCCATCGCGCTGGTGCTGGGTCTTGCCTTCATCGCCATCGGCGGCTTCGCCGCCCTGATGCCCGGCCCGCGCCGCCATCGCCACTAGTCCCGTCACGATCATGTGCGGTGCATCGGCGCGCCGCGACGCTCATGCTGCGCGCATGAACCCACGCACCGCTCTCCTCTTCCTGGTCCCCGCCCTGCTGGGTGCGCCGCTGTCGGCGCAGGCCCAGACGTTTCCCTCGTCCGCCGGCCCGCTCAAGGTCGAGACCGTAGCGCGGGGCCTCAGCCATCCCTGGGCGCTGGCGTTTCTGCCCGACGGCCGCATGCTGGTGACCGAACGGCCCGGCCGCATCCGCATCGTGACGCGCGACGGCCAGCTCTCGAAGCCGCTCGGCAATGTGCCTGGCGTACACAGTGGCGGTCAGGCGGGCCTGCTCGACATCGCGCTCGACAAGGACTTTGCGCAGAACAACACCATCTATTTTTGCTTCAACGCCGCCGCCGACAACAATGTCGCGGTGACGCGCGCGCGTCTCGACGTCGAAGCGCTCAAACTCGAGGACGTTCGGACGATCTTTCGTCAGCAGGGTCCGGCCGGCCGCGCCAATGTCGCTTGCCGGATCGCGCAGGCGCCCGACGGCAATCTCTTCGTCACGCTCGGCGATCATTTCGGCGCCAAGGAGCTGGTGCAGAAACTCGACAACACCATTGGCAAGATCGTGCGCATCAAGCCGGACGGCGGCGCCGCGCCCGGCAATCCGTTTGCCGGCCGCAACGGCGCACTGCCCGAGATCTGGGCCTATGGCCTGCGCAATGCAGAAGGCCTCGCCTTCAACCCCGCCGACGGCAAATTGTGGGAGCAGGAGCACGGCCCAATGGGCGGCGACGAGGTCAACATCATCGAGCCGGGCAAGAACTACGGCTGGCCGGTGGTGAGTTCCGGCGTCAACTACGACGGCAGCATCGTCGGCACCGGCAAACAGAAAGCCGAAGGCATCGTCGATCCGTTGTGGCATTGGACGCCCTCGATCGCGCCCTCCGGCATGGCCTTCTACACCGCCGATCTGTTCCCGCAGTGGAAAGGCAGCCTGTTCAACGGCGCGCTCAAATTCGAATTGCTGTCGCGCCTCGAGATGAAGGACGGCATGCCGGTGAAGGAAGAGCGTTTGCTGCAGGATCTCGGCGAGCGCATCCGCGACGTCCGTCAGGGCCCTGACGGCGCGCTCTATCTGCTCACCGATAACGACGCCGGCCGGATCCTGCGGGTGAGCCCGGGAAAGTAGCCGCTGGTCGACGTCGGCCGCTCTAAAACTTGTGAAACACGAAGAACGCGCCGAGAGCGATGAAGGCAAAACCGATGCCCTGGCTCCAGGTGAACGCCTCTTTCAAATAGAGCGTCGAGAACGCCGCGAAGATCACCAGCGTGATCACTTCCTGGATGGTCTTGAGCTGCGCCGGATTATAGACAGCGCTGCCGATGCGGTTGGCTGGCACGGCGAGGCAGTACTCGATCAGCGCCAGCCCCCAACTGATGGCGATGACCTGCAGGATCGGCACTTCCTTGAAGCGCAGATGCCAATACCAGGCGGTGGTCATGAAGATGTTGGAGCCGATCAGAAGCCCGATCGGCATCAGATACGATGAAAGGGGCGGCATGGATGTCTCTTTTGCGGGGGAGTCGCCGCCGCAGGATTGGCATGACCGGACGGCCAGACGCAACGCCCGGATCGGTTCCCGGTTGCATCCCGCCGCATATATTCGCCGTAATCATGGCTCTCGTCAGCGCCCGGGCTTTGCGGCCCCTCGAGCGGCCACAGCCATGTTAGTCTGCACACACCGGTCCATTTCGGGAATCGCCATGTCGCTCCGCCGCATCCTGCTCGCCGCCAGTCTCGCTATGAGCGTCGCGTCTGCCGGGGCGGCTCACGCGCAGCAGCAACCGTCGCTCGCCCCGGCCAAGCCGTACAAACCGGTGCTTGTCTCGCCGCCGGCCGAGATGAAAGACGCCGATCTGGAGGCGCTGCGCGGCAAGATCGGCGAGGCGGTTAAGGGCCGCGATCGCGCCGCGCTGGCGCCGCTGACGGTGGCGCAGGGCTTTTTCTGGGATCGCGAAAGCGGCGATGCCGGCAAGGGCAAACCGGGTCTCGACGTCCTGGCGGCCGCACTGGGACTCACCAGCAAGGACGCCGTCGGCTGGGACATCCTCGCCGCCTTTGCCGACGACCCGAGCGCCGCGCCGTCGCAAACCCGCACCAACGCGGTCTGCGCGCCGGCCGCCCCTCGCTTCGATGCCAAGGCCTTCGATGCATTGCTCAAGGACACGCAGACCGACGTCTCGGAGTGGGGCTATCCGGTGTCGCCCGGCATCGAGGTTCACGCCACGGCGCAAGCGAGCGCGCCGGTCGTCGGCAAGCTCGGTCTCACTTTCGTGCGCGTGATGCCCGAAGAAAGCGCCGGCAATCCTGCCTATCTCCGCGTGCTGATGCCGAACGGCAAGCCCGGCTACGTCACCGTCGATTCTCTGGCGCCGTTCGGCAACGATCAGCTCTGCTACGTGAAGCAGGGCGGCACCTGGAAGATCGGCGGCTATATCGGCACCGGCGAGCCGCAGTGATGGCAACGCCCGCGCCGCGCTCCCTGACCTGCGCGCAGTGCGGCGCTGCTTTCACCTGCAGCGGCGACGCCGCGTGCTGGTGCGCGGCCGAACCCTATCGCCTGCCGATGCCCGACGGCGAAGCGGCGGGCGACTGTTTGTGCCCGGCCTGCCTGCGCGACAAGGCCGGCCAATCGGCGCGACAAACCGCCGCGGGCTGTCATCGCACTGTCACATGAGCCGCGTGAGGATGGCCGCGATCCGGACGTGAGTGATCCGGCCCTCGCGGAATCCGTCAATGCCCGCCTCCGCTCGAACCCATGCCATCGACCTCGCCAACGGACATCCGGCAACCGGCATCGTCTGGGCGTTTCGCTTCGCCGCCGACGGCACGGCCGAGCGCATCGCCAATGACAAGGTCGATGAGTCGTTGCGCGCGCCGGGCGACACCTGGATCTGGGTGCATCTGGCGCTGGCCGACAATCGCTGTCGCGGCTGGATCGCGCAGCACGCACCGATCTCGGAATTGGCGCGCGAAGTATTGGCCTCGCCGGAAAAGCATCTGCGCCTCGACGTACTCGGCGATGAGATCGTCGGCGTCGTGCCGGACCTGCAGCAGGACTTTGTCGAGACCGGCGAAGATCTGGTCCGGCTGCGTTTCGTCATGACCGACCGCATGATGATCACGGCGCGCCAGCACCCGGTCCATTCGGTCGAACACGTCCGTCGCGCCATCGAAAGCGGCAAGCGCTTTCCCAGCGTTGTGTCGTTCCTCGACGCCATCATCGATCATTTCGCCGACGCCATCGCGCAGATGGGCGAGGCGCTTGGCGGCGAACTCGACGTCATCGAGGAAAACGTCATGCGGGACGAGCCGGCCGACGAGCAGCGCCGCGTCGGCAAGGTGCGCCTGCAGGCCGCCCGGGTCCACCGGCAACTGGCCCAGCTCAAGGCCATGTTCGCCCGGCTCGAGCCGCGGCTCGCCGCGCACAATAAACAGGCTGCCGAGGCTGTCGGCGCGCTGGCGCACAAGCTCGAGGCCATCGACCACGAGATCGGCTCGATCTACGAGCGCTCCCGCCTGCTGCTCGACGAAGCCGCAGCCAAGGTCAGCGCCATCACCAACAAGCGGCTGTTCACGCTGTCGATCCTGACCGCCTGCCTGCTGCCGCCGACGCTGGTCACCGGCTTCTTCGGCATGAACACCAAGGACATGCCGTTTCAGAACACCGATGGCGGCACATGGATGGCCCTGCTCGTCGCATTTGCTGCAGGTGCGATAAGCTTTTGGGCGCTGCGGAAAATGCGCGCTTTGTAAGCGCACCAACGTCGCCTTGTCGCGGCGTACTTCTCCCCATTCGGTTTGACAAGCCGCGGCCAGCGCCACTACGCTGCCTGCAATAACAAGTCGTCATACGTCATACAGGGAGGAGAATATGAACAGGCTTTGCATCCTGGCAGCAGCGGCTGTGTTCGCGACCACGGCCGCGCACGCGCAACAAATCGTCACCAAATACTCCGGCATCCAGCCGAACGATCACCCCGCCAGCTACACCGAAGAATATTTCGCGCAGGAAGTCGGCCTTCTCACCAAAGGCGCGATCAAGATCGAAGTCTATCACAACACCCAGCTCGGCGACGCCGTCGCCAACGTGCAGAGCATCCGCAACGGCACCATCGGCTTCACCACGGTTTCGGCGTCGAACCTGAACCAGGTCGTGCCGGCGATGGACATGTATTCGTTGCCGTTCCTGTTCAAGAATGCCGACCATTTCTGGTGGTTCCTGGCGCAGCCGGAAGCCGCCGAACTGGCCAAGCCTCTGGAAGCCAAAGGCATCAAGCTGCTCGGCTATCTCGACTCCGGCGCGCGCAACTTCTTCACCGACAAGGAAGTGAAGACGCCCGACGACCTCAAGGGCGCCAAGATCCGCGTCATGGCCTCGCCCGTGATGGTCAACACCATGAAGGCGCTGGGCGCGACCGGCGTGCCGGTGGCGTGGTCCGAACTCTACACCGCGCTGCAGACCGGCGTGGTCGACGGCGCCGAGAACAACCACCCGTCCGTCGTCGCCAAGAAATTCTACGAAGTGTCGAAATACTACACGCTCGACGAACACATGCGCATTCCGGACGTCATGGTCATGTCGATGAAGTTGTGGAGCCAGCTCAACCCCGACCAGCAGAAGGCCGTGGTCGAGGCCGGCGCGCGCGCCCAGGCCTATATGCGCGGCGCCTGGCACGTCTCGGAAGTCAAGGACCTCGCCGAGCTCAAGGGCAAATTCAAGGGCATCAACACCGTGGACAAGGCGCCCTTCGTCAAGGCGGTCGGCCCGATGGTGCAGGAAGAAGCCAAGCGCCTCGGCGTCGAGAAGACCGTCGCCTTCATCATCGACAGTCAGAAGAAATTCTGAAGGTCGCCTGACGGCCATCATCGCAAGGGGCGGCGGACACCCGCCGCCCCTTCTTGTTCGGGGGGATCCGTGGATACTTTCTATCACCTGTTCGATCGCTTCATCGTGCTCGTCGCCGCGCTGGTGCGAATGGTCTGCATCGTGCTGGCCATGGCTTTGTTCCTGATCATCATCGCCGCGGTCGTGTTCCGCTACGGCTTCGGCCAGGCGGTGTCGTGGACCGAGGAAGTGCCGCGCTATCTCCTGATCTGGATCTCGTTCCTTGCAGCGGCCAGTTGCGTGCTGCGCCGCGAGCATGTCGGCTTCGACGTGCTGTTCTACGCGCTGCCGAAGGGCCCGCGCAAAGCGCTTGGCATTTTCCTCAGCCTTCTCATCTTCGGTTTCGGTTGGGTGATCTTCCGCTACGGCATCGTCTTCGTGCAGGATTTCGGCTCCGACCTGATGGAGACGATCCCCTATACGAACTATTGGTATTACCCGGCGATGCCGATCTCGGGTTTCCTGATCATGCTGTTCACGGTCAAGATCATGATCGATGAATGGCGCAGCGAGGATGCGGGCGCGCTCGCCGGCTCCTCGGTCGAAACCGTGGGCATGGAGCAGGAGCGATGACCCTCATCATCCTCGGCCTCGCCTTCCTGATGCTGACTCTCATCGGCCTGCCGATCTCGTTCGCGGTCGGTGTCTCGTCGGTGATCGGGACTTTCCTGCTGCCCGGTGTCGACAACGCCACCATCGTTCAGCGGATGCTCACTGCGATTAATACCTTCCCGCTGCTGGCGGTGATCTTCTTCGTGTTCGCCGGTGTGCTGATGGCGAAGGGCGGCATCGCCCGTCGCCTCGTCATGATGGCCGAAGTGCTGGTCGGCTGGCTGCCCGGCAGCCTGGCCCAGATCGTTGTCGTAGCGTCGATGTTCTTCGGCGGCGTTACCGGCTCTGCGGTCGCCGAAGTGTCCTCGATCGGCGCCATGATGATCCCGGCGATGGAGAAGGACGGCTATTCCCGCCGCTTTGCCACCGCCATCGTGCTGATGGCCGCAACCATGGGCCCGATCATCCCGCCGTCGATCGGCATGATCGTGTTCGCCCATGTCGCCGGCAACGTCTCGATCGCCGCATTGTTTCTGGCCGGCGTTGTCCCCGGCGTGCTGATCGGCGTGTCGCTGATGGCCGCGTCCTTCGTCCACGGCAAGCTGTATCACCGCAAGGAATTGCCGGTCATTCCGCTGCGCCAGAAGATCATCCGCGTCATCGACGGCGCCGCCGGCGTGTTCACAATGGTGATCATCCTCGGCGGCATCATCTCCGGCGTGTTCACGGCGACCGAAGCCGGTGCCGCCGCTTCGGTCTATGCGCTGATCCTGACGGTGTTCGTTTACAAGGAAATCAAGATTTCGGAACTGCCCGAGATCATGTGGGAATGCTGCCTGACCAACGCCGTGGTGATGCTGCTGATCGCCACCTGCTCGGTGTTCTCGTGGATTCTCACCTACGAGAATCTGCCGACCCTGCTGGCGGACAATTTCTTCAACCTGATCCAGACCAAGTGGGCGTTCCTGCTGCTGCTCAACCTGTTCCTGCTGGTTGTCGGCATGTTCATCGACATGACGCCGGCGCTGATCATGCTGGTGCCGATGCTGATGCCGCTGGCCGCCAAATTCGGCATCGACCTCATCCATCTCGGCCTGATCATGGTCATCAACCTGTCCTTCGGACTGACCACACCGCCGGTCGGCACGGCATTGTTCGTGGCGCTGAAAGTCGGCAGGATATCCATGGAGAAGCTGCTGCCCCCGCTGCTGCCTCTCCTCGCCTGCATGCTGGTGGTGCTGTTCTTCGTCACCTATGTGCCGGAATCCTATGCCTGGCTGCCGCGCACCTTCGGGCTCATGAAGTAAGAATCACGAACGAGGACATGGAATGTCAGTCACTGAAATCGCCCAGATCGAGATCAAGCCCGGCATGGAGGCCGAGTTCGAGGCCGGCGTCGGCAAGGCCGCGCCGGTGTTCAAGCGCGCCAAAGGCTGCGAAGCGATGCGGCTCGAGCGCTCGGTCGAGAAGCCGTCGCGCTATCGCCTCTTCGTGAAATGGGCGACGTTGGAGAACCACACCGTCGATTTCCGCGGCTCGCCCGATTTCCAGGAGTGGCGCAAGCTGGTCGGCCATTGCTTCGCCGCGCCGCCGGAGGTGGAGCACACCCAGGAAGCGGTGAAGGGGTTCTAGGCCGCCTGTCCGCAACCCTGCGGCTTGAACACCCGCTCCTGCTGCGGCGGATATTTCGCGAGCTTGCCGGCCGGACGCACCGGACGGCGCTCGAGATTGCCGCCGCAGTTCGGGCAGACGCCGTGCAGCCGCGTCTCGACGCAATCGTGGCAGAACGTGCACTCGAAGGTGCAGATCATGGCGTCCGTCGCTTCCGGCGGCAGATCCTTGTCGCAGCATTCGCAGTTCGGGCGCAGAGCCAGCATGGCGGCCTCCTCCGTTCGACGGACACGAGTGTGGCCGCGCATGCGGCGCCGTTCAAGCGCGGCTAGGCTGTGAGGCGATGCGGCTCGAGCGCTCGGTCAAAAAGCCGCAGCGCTACCGACGGTTCGTGCAATGGGACACGGTCGAGAACCACAAGGTCGACTTCCGCGGCTCCGCCGACTTCCAGAATGGCGCAGTTGCTCGGCCACCGCTTCGCTTCGCCGCCGGACGTCGAGCACGTGGCTGAGGTGCTGCAGGGGTTTCAGGCACAAGCCTCCCCTAAAATTCGAGCAAATCCGCTAAGGCTTTTCTCACCGCAACCCCGCGACCCCGCCGGTTGTTAAGGCTTCCGGCAATGCCGCCGCGGCTAAATGGGCCTCTGCATCGGGGGCGGCTCCATGGGCTTCTTGTCGCGCGGCATGTTCGTGGTTGCCGGGGTCATCGTCGGCTCCACCTGTATTAATTATCTGGTCGCCGGCGAAACCGTCAGTCTGCACTGGCCGAACGGTCGGCTGGGAAGCTGGCGCGAGGCCAAAGTGCGCCCGGCCTGCTACGCCGCGCTCAATTTTCCGAAACGCGATCGCGATAATCCGACGCTGCCTTATGGGCAGCACCGCATCGCCTGGCGCGACTTCGACCGCATGGTCGACATGACCGCGGCGCTGCATTGCTATGTCGTGACCCAGCAGAACGCCGTCTGCGAGCCCGACAACCGCGCCTATGTGGTCGATTATATCGGCAAGTATTTCGCCAAACGCGACGCAATGCTCGAGATCGCCAAGCGCTACGGCGGCGGCGAGGAAAAAATCGTTCGGGATTTGTGGGATGCCGCCAATAACCGCGCCATCATGAGCGCGCTCGAGATGCACATCAAATATGGCCGTCTGCGTAAATCCGACTTCGGCTGGAGCGCGCCGGAATTGCTTAAAGGCGCCCTCGACAAATATTCCGACGCGCCCGATCAGTGCGACAAATCGCGGCCTTGGGTCGCCGTCAAAATTCCGGTGGAGCGCTCATAATGACGCCTACCGGCGAATTCGGCAAACGGGGCTTTCATCCGCAAGGCTCGCGCCGGCCGGCTAAGCCGGCGGAGACCGGCAAGATGCGTCCTCTCGTCATTGGCATTGTCATCGGCGTTGTCGCCACTCCGCTTACGTTGTCGTCAGTCTCGTCCGCTCGCCCGTGATGCCGCTGCTGATGGCCGAACTCAAACTCGCGCATAACAGCATCGATTTCTCCGGCACGCGCATCGGACGTTCGTCCACCGCACCGGCGTTGCCGCTATGCGTGACCAAGAACATGGTCGGTGTCGATGAGAGCATCGAAGTAACGCCTGACATCCTGCTGACCGCGCTGAAAGGCGACCCACGCGACCGCGTCACGCGAGAGCCCGGCACGCCACGCGAACACGCGGTCATCGAGCTGGCGCAGATGTGGGGCGACGTCGCCGACTGCGTCTATCATCAGAACACATTCCGCCTGTGCGACATCGACAACCGCGCCCTCGCGGTCGAAGCCGGCAGCATCTTCATCCGCCAGTCAGACACGATCGCCGCTCAGCCGCCGGCGACTTATGCCGCCCAGCCCGGCGAAATCCAGGCCCTGCAATCGGTTCGCGGCCGCGTGCTGGCGGCCATGCAAAACCAGGTGCAGAACGGCGTGCTGATCGCGGCCGATTTTCCCTCGTCGTTCGCGCCGCCGGCGGTGCGCAAAATGCTGAACGAAACCGAGACGCTGCACAACGCATGCGCGACGAACAAATAGGCGCATCATGGACGTCATCAAGACCTACATTATTCCGGGCTTCGTCATCCTCGGCCTGCTGCTGATCTGGAATATGAGTCAGCCCGGCATACCCGGTGTTCGGCCACTTGAACCCTCCGACAGCATCCCGACCTTCCATGCGGTGCAGGCTGACTTGGCGCGCGGCTCGAAGAACCTGCCGCAAGAAGCTTTGGGCGACGGCGTGCCGCCGAACAATGCAAACGAAAACATTCACCAACGAAGCCGCGAAAGCACCCGCAAGTCGACCATGAAGAACCTCGAAATGGCATGGAGCACCTTCTGCACCGACGCGGGACGCCAGCAGCTTGCACGAGCGCTTGACTATTATTTCGGACAGAGCGGCAATCAGATCGAGAGCTATTCCAAGCGTTGGGGCAAGGAAGGCCGCGACTACATCACGGCGCAATGGTCGACCACAGACGACCGCCGCATCGCGCGGCTGGTGTCCGAAACCTATGAGCGCGGCTATCTCGACCTGTCGACCCTCAGCCGCACCACTGCTGCACGCATCGCGCCACTTGTGAAGGACGTGCGCGTGCAAGGCCAGCCGTGTAAGGGCTGATCTGAAGATTGATCGTCGCTAAGCAACCAACCCATCCATCGGCTTGACCACTTCGCTGCCGGGGAACACGTCGCGCGCCAGCGCTTTCTCGTCGGCGCGCAGATGGTCGCGCAGCAGGCCCTTGAGCACGGCGCGTAAATCCGTGGTCGGCTTCAAATCGCGCGCCTGATACAGCGCCTGCTCGCTCAACCCCGGCCAGTCGGCGATGACGCGGCCGCCTTTCAGCGCGCCGCCGGCGAGCAGCGCCACCGTCGCGGTGCCATGGTCGGTGCCGTCGGTGCCGTTGATCCGCGCGGTGCGGCCGAATTCGGTGGCCACCACCACGACGGTCTCCTTCCAGGCGCCGCCCATGTTGCTCTCCATCGCGCCGAACGCGCCGTCGAGCGCACCGAGCAGCGCCGACAGCCGGCCGTGATCGGCGCCTTCGTTGGCGTGCGTATCCCAGCCGTCGAAGGCCAGCGCACCGACGCGCGGGCCTTCCGGCCGCGCCATGAATTTCGCCGCGGCGCCGGCCGCTTCGGCAAAATAGGCTCGCACCGCCGCACCCGGCACGCCGGGCGTCGCCGCGATCTTCTTCGGTGACATGCCGTTCATGTCGCCCTGCGCGATCGCGGCCAGTGCGCCGCGCTCTTCCAGCGCCTTGGCCAGCGCCGGATCGGTGTGGCGATAAAGATCGATCAGCCGGCTCATGGTGTCGTTGCTCGCCGGCGGCAATTTCGATGGCGTCCATGACATCACCGGCGCCTTGCCGCGCGCCACCAGGGGCGTGATCGGCCCGACGGCAAAAGCCTGCCGCGCCGCGACGCGGTCGGCCGGCTGCAGCACCGACCAGGCGCGGTTGAGCCAGCCACTGTCGCTGCCGCCCGGCGTGACGATGCCGCTCTCCAGCACGTCCTGGCCGTCGAAATGCGATCGTTCGCGATACGGCGTCGCGACGGCGTGCACGACCGCCGCCTGCTTGGCCTGATAAAGCCGGTGGAAATTCGGCATCGCCGGATTGAGCGCGAAGAAATTATCGAGCGGCAGCGCCGCGAATTCGCCGTCGGCGCGCAGACCCTTGTCGCCGCGCAGCCGCACCCAGTCAGGATCGCCGACCGGCGCCACCGCGGCGAGGCCATCGAGCGCGCCGCGCAGGATGACGACCAGCAGCCGCGGATCGCGGCCTTCGGCCTGGGCCAGTTTCGGCATATAGGCCCAGGCGAATAGCGCGCCGGCGCCGAGCATCAATTCGCGGCGTGTCGCCAGATGCGGTGAGAAGCGATTGTCGGTGCTCATGCCATTCACCTGCGTTGGAATTCCGGCGCCATCAGCAGCAGCGCCACCGCCTGTGCCCGGCTTTCGGCGCGCGCCAGCGTCTCTTGCGTATCGCGCGACAGCAGCGGGCCGAAGCTCTGCTCGGCCACGGTCTCCGGATCGATCATCTCGCCGATCTGCCGGGCAAAGCGGTTGGCGATGTCGAGGCGCGAGGCCAGCCCGTCGGTCCAGGCATCGTTCATGTCGGAGAAGCCGTTCGGCGCCGGCGGCCGCCACAACGGCTCACCGAGCAGCGTGTTGGCGTTGACCAGCGGCCGCACGTCGGACGGGAAAATGCCGGTCGCGCGCATCGACGACACCATCCACTCGTTCGGCTTGCGCAGCTTGGTCCGCGGTGCATCCCAGGCTTCGGGCGCGGTCACCAGCGCGACCGATACTTCCTTCAGGTCGCCGCCGGTGTCGGCGAAACGCTTGCGCAGCCGCTCGACCAGCGAGGGCGGCGGCTCGTCCGCCACGAAATGCCGCGCCAGCTTCAGCGCGATATGCTGCGCCGTCGCTGGATGCGCGGCCAGCCGCCGCAGCACCGCTTCGCCCTGCGCTACGCCGGCCTGATCGTAGTTGCGATCAATGACATGCTGCGGGCCGGGCTCGTGCATGCGCTCGTTGAAGATGAACTGGCCGCTCTTCGCATTGTCGAGCCGCGGCGGCCCGTAGGTCCAGCCGGTGATCACCTTGGCGAAACTGGTGACGTCGGCCTGCGAATAGCCGGTGCGCACGCCGAGCGTATGCAGTTCCATGATCTCGCGGGCGAGATTTTCGTTAAGGCCCTTGCCGCGGCGCTGACCGGCAAACGAGTTCGGCCCGATCGAGGCGGCGTTGTCGAGATACATCAGCATCGCCGGATGCTGTTCGACCGCGAGCAGCATGTCGACGAACTTGCCGGCGATGTGCGGGCGGATCGCCTCGCGCTCGAACGATCCGCACACCGGCCGCGTCACGCCCTTGTCGGCGGAGATGCAGAAATGGTTGGACCAGAACCAGACCAGCCGCTCGGCAAAGCCGACATCGGCGTTCAGCGCGGCGTCGAGGCGGACCCGCGCTTCGTCAAGGAATATCTGTTGCGGCACGCCGGGCTGCTGCTTCGGCTTGTCGTTGTTCGGCGGCGCAGCCGGCGCGGCGTTTTGCGCCTGCATGTCGGGCTTGCTGTCGGCTGCCTTCGCGGACGCTTTGGCCATCTCGTTGCGCGCGGCGCGATCCTGCTCTTCCTCGGCGCGGCGGGCGAGCCGCGCCGCCTTCTTCTCCTGACGGAAATCGTAGGCGGCGCGCAGCGCTTCCGCCGATGTCATCAGGTCGTCGTTGCGGATCTGTCCCGCATCGGGCCGGCTCAGGTCGGCGATCAGCGCGCCGCGCGGGTCGCTGCCGAAAGCGTCGAGCCCGCCGGGCTTCGGCGCCAGGCCGAAGCGATGCAGCGCCGTTGCTGCCTGCGATTTGGGGTCGAGCGCCATGGTGCCGTTCACCGTCTTGCCGCTGCGTCATCGTCATCCGATGAAACTCCGGCGAGTTTGCGGCGCCGATGATGAACGGCCGCTGACCGGCGATATTAAAATGCCGTAACAAACAGCTCGGGAACCCCGCGCTAGTCTCGTGCAGACGCCTCTGCCATCGCCCGCATCGCCTGAGCGGTGGCATCGTCGGCCGGAAAGAACGACTCGATCGCCAGCTCCGACAGCGTCACATCGACCGGCGTGCCGAGCACGGTGGTGGTCGAGAAGAACGACAGCAACCCGCCCGGCGTCCGCAATTGCAGCGGCACGACGAAGCCGCCGTAGCGGTCCGGCACCGGCTGGGTCCGGCTGACGCCGGCCGGATAGGCTTTCAGCTCCGCCAGCAGCGCCGCAAGCTGCTCATCGCCGGTGACGCCGATCTGATGGCGCAGCCGCTCGAAAATGTGGGTGCGCCATTCCGGCAGATTGGCAATGCGCGGCGCGAGGCCTTGCGGATGCAGGCTGAGCCGCAACACATTGACCGGCGGCGCGAGAAGATGCGGAGCAACGCCGTCAAGCAGCGGCGCCAGCGCGCGGTTGGCGCTGACCATGGTCCAATGCCGGTCAATGGCCAGCGCCGGATAAGGCTCGTGGCCCTTGAGCACCAGTTCGATCGCCGCGCGCGCATGCTTCACCGCCGGATCGCTCAGCGGCCGCTGCGGGAACACCGGCGCAAAGCCCGCCGCCAGCAGCAGCGTGTTGCGCTCCCGCAAGGGCACGTCGAGCCGGTCGCACAGATTGAGCACCATGTCGCGCGACGGCTGCGCCTTGCCGGTCTCGACAAAACTCAGGTGCCGCGCCGAAATCTCGGCTTCGAGCGCGAGATCGAGCTGGGTCATACGGCGGCGCTGCCGCCATTCGCGGATATGCGTGCCGACGTCGCGCTGCGGTGTGTCGATGTTTGTCATGGCGAAATTCTAGCCAGCGCGCTGCGGCGGTTCCATGACCTCCGAGGTAATCGACCGGCGCCATCCTCTCCCGCACAAAGATCGCACACCCGGCGCGAGGCCGGGCCGCAACCGAGGAGTTCACACCATGACCACCAGCCCCGACACCGCCGCCCTCACCGCCCTCGTCGATCGCTACATTGCGCTGTGGAACGAGACCGACGCCAACCGGCGCCAGGCTTTGATCGCGCTCACCTTCGCCGCCGACGCACGCTATCTCGACCCGGTGCTGGCCGGCGACGGCCACGACGGCATCGACGCCATGGTCGGCGCCGTGCACGCCAAATATCCGGGCTACAGGTTCACGCGCACCAGCGAGGTGAACGCGCACCACGACCGCGCGCTGTTCAATTGGCAGCTCGGACCGCAGGACGGCCCGGTCTTCGTCAAGGGCATCGACGTCGCCGTGGTGACCGCCGATGGCCGGTTGAAGCAGATCGACGGCTTCTTCACCGAACTGAACACGCCGCCGCAGTAAGTCGCGCCCGCCGTGCCGGCCCGGCCTGCTGTGGCTGGGCCGGCGCAGGCGCATTTGCCGGTCGCGACGGTGGACACGAAGCGGGCCCGCCGGACCCCGGCAAGGCTTTGACACTTCGCGGCACCAGATAGTAGTATGCACATATCATTAGCGCATACCGATAGGTGCTTATTGAGCGACCCCATCAAGAAAATCACCGCCTACAAGGTGAACGTGCCCATCAAGGATGGCACCTACACGATGTCGGGCGGCCGCAGCCTCGACGCGTTCGACACCACGATCATCTGCGTCGAAACACGGGACGGTCTTCAAGGCTGGGGCGAAATTACCCCGCTCGGCGCCAATTACCTGCCCTCCTACCCGGAAGGCGCCCGAACCGGGATCAAGGAACTCGCGCCGGCGCTCATCGGCTGCGATCCGACGGAGATTGATTGCATCAATCACGTCATGGACGACTCGCTCAAAGGTCATCCTTACGTCAAGACGGCGCTCGATATCGCGTGCTGGGACCTGTTTGGAAAAACCGCAGGTCTCCCGGTCGTCAAATTGCTCGGCGGACGCTTCGGCACCAGGATCAAGGCCTATCGTTCAATCACGCATGACACACCCGAGGTCATGGTTGGCTGGATCCGCAAATTCAGCAGCCAGGGCTATCGCCATTTTCAGCTGAAGATCGGCGCGGATGCGGAAACCGACATCATTCGCATCCAGAACGCCGTCGACGAGGTCGGCGGCAAGGCCACGATCGTTGCCGACGCCAATGGCGGCTGGACACTGAGCGAAGCGGCGCGCGTCATGCGGGCGATCGAACATCTCGATGTGTATATCGAGCAACCCTGCCGCACCTACGAGGAATGCCTCAGTCTCAGGCGCCGGTTCAAGACGCCCTTCGTTCTCGACGAGTCGATCGATTCCATGCAGGCCTTGCAGCGCGCGATAGCCGACGGGGCCATGGACTGCATCAACATCAAGCTCTCGAAATTCGGAGGGCTCACCCGGTCACGCGCGATCCGCGATCTCTGCGTCCAGAACGGCGTGCGGACTTGCATCGAAGATACCGCGTGCACCGATATCACCGCGGCTGCTGTCGCCCAGCTCGCTCACTCGACGCCGCAAAACATTCTGCTCTGTACGACATTCGCAACCGTCAAAACGGCGTTTGCAACGGCGATTGGCGGGCCGGAAATCGTCGACGGCCACTATCTCGGCAACGTGGCCGGTGCCGGTCTCGGCGTGCAGCCTATCCTTGACGTCCTCGGCGAGCCGATATTCACCATCCACTAGTCGGCCACAGCACGACGCGATGTTCATCTTTAGCCGGACATCGCCGCCGCCGCACGGGTCACCAGGGCCGAAAACCTGACGGTGTCCGCGTCCTTCAACGTGGCATAGGGCGCAGCGATATTCACCGCACCCTGCGGCATGCCTTCGGCATCGACGATGGCGGCGGCGATCGAGGCATCGTTCTGCATGAACTCTTCGAACGCCGTGGCGTAACCGTCGCGCGCCGCCTTCCTGATCTTGGCCATGATCTGGCGTCGATCGGTGACCGTTCGCTTGGTGTAGGCACGCAAATCGGAGCGGTCCAGGATCTTGGCCGCGTCCGCCTCCGGAAGTTTCGACAAAATGGCAATCCCCGGGGCGGTACAAAACGCCGGCATCCGTGTGCCAATCACCGCGCTCGTATTCAGGATGTGGCGGCTCAGGACGCGCGCAACGATGACCACGTCCACGTCATCCAGCATCGTCAGATTGATGGTCTCGTCGGTCTCCTGGCTGAGATGAACGAGATAGGGATTGGCCTTGTCGATGAGAGAATTGGTGCTCAGGAAATGAAGGCCGATGCTCAGGCATTTGACCGTGACCGAGTACTGCTTCGTATCCTTGTTCTTGTCCAGATATCCGAGCTGGGTCAGCGTGTGAACGATCCGCTGGGCCGAACTGACATCGATGTTGGCGGCCGCCGCGATCTTGAGCAGTCCGAGGTTCGGCTGATGCTTGTCGAACGCGCTCAGGACGCGCAAGGACTTCTCCAGCGTGCCCAACATGAGGCGGCCTTGCGTGCCGCGCTCGTCGGCCGCCCCTTCGGCTTTTGCCTTCGCGTTCGAGCCGGGCTGGACTTTCTTCATAGTGGCCTTGTTCGGTGTCGATTTCGCCACCACCATTGCCCCCGGTTCAGCCGGTGACAAGGCTGGACCGGTCCCTTCCACCATGCCTTAATAACTGGCGCATTGCGCTAGGTTAAGCTGTGGATCACCGCCACGGTGCGGTCACGAAGCGCTCCTAAAGACCTCGGATTCCCATCGCTAGCGGGGTCCGCGTGCCGTTCCGGCACGACGGTCCTTTGCGCACTGAGCTCGGCCGATGTTCGCCCGTTTTGAAAAGATCCTGACCCCGACAGCCCCGACTGGCGAGCAGGAGCCGCCGCCCGGGCTGATCGCGTTCTATTGGTACTTCGTCCGCCAGGCCAAGGCGCTGTTCATCGCGCTGTTCGCCATCGGCTTCGCCGTGGCGCTGCTTGACATCCTGATCCCGGTGTTCATCGGCCGGGTCGTCACGCTGGTGTCGAAGTCCGATCCGGCGACCGTGTTCGCCGAGCACTGGATGATGCTCGCCGGCATGGCCGCGGTGCTGGTCCTCGTGCGGCCGCTGGTGTTCACGACGCAGCACCTCGTCATGAACCAGGCGATCGCCGCCAACGTCTCGAACCGCATCCGCTGGCAGAACCACTGGCACGTGGCCCGGCAATCCTGGGCCTTCTTCCAGAACGATTTTGCCGGCCGCATCGCCACGCGCGTCATGCAGACCGGCCCGGCGATCCGCGAGAGCCTGGTGTCGCTGCTCACCGCGGTGTGGTTCATCCTGATCTACGGCACCAGTGCCATCCTGCTGCTGGCCTCGGCCAATCTGTGGCTGGCGGTGCCAGTGCTGCTGTGGTTCGCCGGCTACATCGCCATGCTGCGTTACTTCGTGCCGCGCATGCGCGACGGCTCCAAGGTGATGTCGGAGACGCGCTCGCTGCTCACCGGGCGCATCGTCGACACCTACACCAACATCGTCACCGTCAAGCTGTTCGCGCGCGCCCGCGACGAGGACGCCTATGTGCGCGAGGCGGTGGACATGCACACCGGCCGCTTCCACACGCAACTGCGGCTCAACACCAAGTTCGCGATGACGTTGTCGACGTTGAACGCGCTGCTGATCACGCTGACCGGCGGGTTCGCCGTCGTGCTGTGGCAGCAGGGTCACGTCACCGTCGGCGTCGTCGCCATGGCGCTGCCGATGACGATGCAGATCGTCTCGGCCTCCGGCTGGGTGGCGTGGCAGATCACCGGCATCTTCGAGAACATCGGCGTCGTGCAGGAAGGTATGATGACCATCGCCCAGCCGATCGCGCTGGCCGACGACGAGAATGCGCGCGAGATCGAGATCTCGCGCGGCGACATCGCTTTCGACAACATCCGCTTCGGTTACGGCCGCGAAGCCGGCCTGATCGAGGGCCTCAATCTGCACGTCAAGGCCGGCGAGAAGATCGGTCTGGTCGGCCGCTCCGGCGCCGGCAAATCGACTTTGGTCAACCTGCTGCTGCGCTTCTTCGATCTCGAGGGCGGTCGCATCCTGATCGACGGCCAGGACATCGCCACGGTGACGCAGGAGAGCCTGCGCACCCAGATTTCGGTGGTGACGCAGGACACCTCGCTGCTGCACCGCTCCATCCGCGACAACATCCGCTACGGCCGGCCGGACGCCACTGAAGAGGAGATCCGCGCCGCGGCGCAGATGGCCCATGCCGACGAGTTCATCGAGACGCTGGAGGACTGGAAGGGCCGCCGCGGCTACGACGCGCATGTCGGCGAGCGCGGCGTCAAGCTGTCCGGCGGCCAGCGCCAGCGCATCGCCATTGCTCGCGTCATCCTCAAGGACGCGCCGGTACTGATCCTCGACGAAGCGACTTCGGCACTCGACAGCGAAGTCGAGAGCGCGATCCAGTCCAGCCTCGGCGTGCTGATGCGCGGCAAGACCGTGATTGCGATTGCCCACCGGCTTTCGACCATCGCGCAGATGGACCGGCTGATCGTGCTCGATCACGGCTGCATCGTCGAAGAAGGCACGCACGACGAACTGCTGCGCACGGGCGGCCATTACGCCGGCCTGTGGCGGCACCAGTCCGGCGGCTTCCTCGACGCCAGCGGCCAGGAGGCGGCGGAGTAAAGGCGGCGGGCGAACCTAGAGCCTGCGCCCGAGCACGATGCCGGCAACGATCGCCGTGGTCACCGCCTGCACCATGTGTTCATGCGAGCCTTCACTCAGGGCAGCCGCGGCTTCTTTGATCGCGCCTTCGGTGGACGCAATGGTCGCGCGCACCTCGTCGGCTTCGGTTTCCGCCACTTTTTGCGGCCGGGGCGCCTGCCGGTGCGAGGCGCGGAAGGCAACGGCCAGCAGGATCGCAGCCAGCAGCGCATTGCCGCCGGTGATGACGGCCAGCGTGGTCATGGTGCCGAACGCGGTCTCAAGATAAACGAACAGCAGCGCGAGCCCGCTCACGAAGGCGGCGAGCAGCAGCGCGAAGGCGATCAGTGTCAGAAGGGCGCGCAGCGTCAGGCGGCGCAGGACGCGGCCAAACTCGGCTGCGACCGCATCGACGATGACCGCGATCATCAATGCCTCCGCAGCAACAACCCGAGCAATACGCCGACGCCGACCGCGCCGGCAATCACGGCGTTCGGATTGGCGCGGACATAGGCCTCGGCGTTCGACATCGCGGATTTCGCATCATGCATGGCCGAGTGCGCCTCGCGCTTGCCGGCCTGCTTCAACGTTTCCTTGATGGCATCGAGATCGGCCTGCAGCCGTCGTAGCTGCGCGGCAAGATCGTCGGTCTGAGCTTGGTCGGTCATGGGTGCACCTCGAGCGGTATCTCCTGCAAAAGCAGGATGTCATGCCGCCCCGGTGCCGACTTTGCGGTGGATCAATCCGCCGCCCTTACCCCACCGCTTGCGTGCGGCGCCGCTCGTATTCCGCCTGCGCGTAGTGTTCGCGCTTGGCTTCCAGCATCGCGAGGTCGGCGCGCTTGACCACGGACTCCAGGCGCTCGCCCGGTTCGCTGGTGGCAATACCCATCGACAGCGACAGCGGCAGGTCGGTGTAGAACTCGTTGTTGATGACGATGAGATCGTTGATCACCTTCATCATCGCCTTGCCTTCGGCGATTTCGACGCCCGGCAGGATCACGGCGAACTCGTCGCCGCCGATGCGCGCGGCGCGCGCCGGCTGATCGACGATAGAATTGAGCACCTCGCCGGCGCGGCGCAGCAGCTGATCGCCGGCGGCGTGGCCGAGCTCGTCATTGGCCGACTTGAGGCCGTTGAGATCGGCCATGATGATGGTGACCGGCAGCGGTCCCTTGCGCTCGAGACGGTTGAGCTCGTCGGCGAAGAACGAGCGGTTGCACAGCTTGGTGAGCGCGTCGTGGCTGCCGAGATATTCGAGATAGGCCTCGGCCTTCTTGCGCGCGGTGATGTCGGTGAGCGCGATCTGCACCAGCGACCAGTCGTGCTCGCGGCCGGGGAAGATCGAGAACTGCAGCAGCAGGTTCAGCTTGGTGCCGTCGAGCGTGTAATTCACCACCTCGCGCTGCTGGAACAGCTTGCCGTTCCACAGGTCGATGAGCTGCTCGCGGAAACACGGCCCCATCTCGTCGCGCATGACGACCGGCAGGCTGCGCAGCAGCGTCGCCTTGTCGGGCGCGCCGAACAGGCCGAGCGTGTGCTGGTTGACGTCGATGATGCGGATTTCGCTGATGCAGCGATGCACGAATTCCTCGTGCACGTCGGTGAAGACGCGCAGATCGGTGATGCCTTGGTGGCGGACTTCGTCGATCAGCCGCTTGACGCCGGAAAAGTCCTCGACCCACAGCGACACCGGCGAATGCGCGAACAGGCCGCGGGCATAGTTCTCGCTGCCGGCCAGCAGGCGGCGGGCGTCCTCGCGATCGGTGACGTCCTCGGTCGAGATCAGCACGCGCGACCAGGTGTCTTCATGGCCGGGCAGGATCGTCGCCTTGAGCTGGATATCGAGCCGTTCGCCGCCGAGCGTGTAGTTCACGGCGTTGCTGGCGAAGCTGCACTGGCCTTCCCAGAGCTGGACCAGTTCCTCGATGTGCGTCGTCAGCATGTCGCCGCGGAACACCTGATCGAGATTGGCGGTGAGATGTTCCAGATCGCGCGCACCGAACAGGTCGAGCGTGCGGCGGTTGACCTGCAGCAGCCGGATGCGGCTGGCGCATTCCTTGACCCGGTCCGGATGGCCGGCGAGATGCTCGCGCAGCGACACGACCCCGGCGCGGCGCCAGCCCTCGAGCAGCGCCTTGACCCCGCTGTAGTCTTCCAGCCACAGCGGCACCGGCGCCAGTTCGAAGATTCCGGCATCGGCGGCGATCGCGGCGGCGGAAGAGGCGAGCACGTCAGTCATGGCTATCCACAAGCGAGTATAATTGATTCTCAACCAAGAGGCGGCGCGGAAGATCATTTCTGGCACGGAGTCGTGAGCAATTTCCTTACGACCACTGACAATTCCTGACCGTTATCCGCGATATCGGGGCGCATTAGTCCGCCGCCGCGCCCTTTCCTCCTCCACCGACTCCACCCATATTCGACTCATGGCGAAATCACCCCCTAAAAAACCCGGCAAAGATCCGGCGAAACCGACGCGATCGAAGGCCAATCGTCCGGACTCGCCGCGAGTTCCCGAGGCGCTCGCCGACATCCTCAATCCGGCGCTCAACAAGGGCACCGCCGGCATGGGGTCCGGCACCGGGCAGAACTCCGGGTTGCAGCCGCCGCCGGACAATTCCTGGGACCGCCGCGCCGGTAATGCCGCCGAGTATCGTGCGCGGAAATCGACGCAGGGTTTCGAGGAAGCGCGGCAGGCGGACTACAGCGCGTCGCCGATCACCGGGCTCGATCCGCAGTTGGCGGCCGAGCTCGGATTAGTCGCGGACGATGCCGGCGCCTCGTCGCCGGAAGGCGCGCCGACCTCGCCGTCCCCTGGAGTGGAAGGCAAGAAGCCGGCGGGCGGCGAACTGAGCAAATATCGCCTGCCCAAGGCCGACCTGCCGACCGGACCGGGCGGCCTGTCGTCGATGGGCGTCGCCGCCACCGCCGACTCGCTGGAGCGCCTGCTGCGTGAAGGCCGGCCGGAATTCGCGACGGCCGGCGAAGTGTGGACGCCGCACCGGCCGCCGCGCCCGGAGAAGTCCGAAGGCGGCGTACCTTTCGTCATCAAGTCGCCGTTCGAGCCCAAGGGCGACCAGCCGCAGGCGATCAAGGAACTGGTCGAGGGCGTCAAGCGCCACGACCGCACCCAGGTGCTGCTCGGCGTCACCGGCTCGGGCAAGACCTTCACCATGGCCAAGGTGATCGAGGAGACGCAGCGCCCGGCGCTGATCCTGGCGCCGAACAAGACTTTGGCCGCGCAGCTCTACGGCGAGTTCAAGTCGTTCTTTCCCGACAACGCGGTCGAGTACTTCGTCTCGTATTACGACTACTACCAGCCGGAAGCCTACGTTCCGCGCACCGACACCTATATCGAGAAGGAATCCTCGATCAACGAGCAGATCGACCGCATGCGCCATTCGGCAACTCGCGCGCTGCTCGAGCGCGACGATGTCGTCATCGTCNTCAAGCAGGGCGGCAAGGTCGAGCAGCGCCAGTTACTCGCCGACCTGATCGCGCTGCAATACAAGCGCACCCAGGGCGATTTTTTCCGCGGCTCGTTCCGCGTCCGCGGCGACACCATCGACATCTTCCCGGCGCATTATGAAGACCGCGCCTGGCGCGTGCATCTGTTCGGCGACGAGATCGAGAAGATCGAGGAGATGGATCCGCTCACCGGTCAGAAGACCGACGAGCTGGAATTCGTCAAGATCTACGCCAACTCGCATTATGTGACGCCGCGGCCGACGCTGATCCAGGCGATGGACGGCATCAAGCGCGAACTGAAGATGCGCCTCGATCAACTGAACAGCGCCGGGCGTCTGCTGGAAGCGCAGCGCCTCGAACAGCGCACGCGCTATGACCTCGAAATGATGGAGGCCACCGGCTCCTGCGCCGGCATCGAGAACTATTCGCGTTATCTCACCGGCCGCCAGCCCGGTGAGCCGCCGCCGACCTTGTTCGAATACGTCCCGGACAACGCGTTGATCTTCGCCGACGAGTCGCACGTTACCGTGCCGCAGATCGGCGCCATGTTCAAAGGCGACTTCCGGCGCAAGGCGACCTTGGCCGAATACGGCTTCCGCCTGCCCTCGGCCATGGACAATCGCCCGCTGCGCTTCGAGGAATGGGACGCGATGCGGCCGCAGACCGTCGCGGTGTCGGCGACGCCGGCGGCCTGGGAGCTGAACGAAAGCGGTGGCGTGTTCGTCGAGCAGGTCATTCGCCCGACCGGCCTGATCGACCCGCCGGTCGAAGTGCGCCCGGCGCGCACCCAGGTCGACGATCTCGTCGGCGAGGTGCGCGAAGTCTCGCGCAACGGCTACCGCACGCTGATTACGGTGCTGACCAAGCGCATGGCCGAGGACCTCACCGAATATCTGCATGAGCAGGGCATCCGCGTGCGTTACATGCACTCGGACATCGATACGCTGGAGCGCATCGAGATCATCCGTGACTTGAGACTTGGCGCCTTCGACGCGCTGGTCGGCATCAACCTGCTGCGCGAAGGCCTCGACATTCCCGAATGCGCGCTTGTCGCCATTCTCGATGCCGACAAGGAAGGCTTCCTGCGCAGCGAAACGTCGCTGGTGCAGACCATCGGCCGCGCCGCGCGCAATGTCGACGGCAAGGTCATTCTCTACGCCGATCAGGTCACCGGCTCGATGCAGCGCGCCATGGACGAAACCACGCGCCGCCGTCAGAAGCAGGTCGAATACAACACCGCCAACGGCATCACGCCGGAGAGCGTCAAGAAGGGCATCGCCGACATTCTCGACTCGGTCTACGAGCGCGACCACGTACTGATTTCGACCGGCGGCAAGGGCGTCGGCGGCGAAGGCGAGTTCGCCGATGCCGCCACCATCGGCCACAACTTCGAAACGGTGCTGGCCGATCTCGAAACCCGCATGCGGGAAGCCGCCGCCGATCTCGACTTCGAGGAAGCCGCGCGGTTGCGCGATGAACTCAAGCGCCTGCGCCAGACCGAACTGGCGGTGGTCGACAACCCGACCGTGCGCAATGTGATGATCACGCAGGACCCGAAGCTGCGCCGTCACAACAAGGCAGCCGCCAAGGCAAACGAAAAGGCCGCGGCGAAGGCCGATCCGCTGTCCCGCCCGCACAAGCCGGTGCTCGACGAAATGGGCATCGCGACCTGGCACGAGTTCAAGCCGGCGCGCGACGGCGCGCGCAAGGATGGGCCGCGCAAACCCAACCTCGACGAGATGGGTCCCGGCATTGAATCGATCCCGGCCAAGAAAGGCGAAGGCCCGCGTTCGACGATGGGCAAGCCGGGCCAGCGCGGCGGCTTCAGGGCGAACAAGAAGCGCAGATAACGCCGTTCCTTGGTGGCGTGGCGGCAGGATTGGCCACGTCGGGGGGACGCGGCCGATATTGCGGAAACACACGACATCCATACGCCGCCGGCCGATCCGGAACACAATTTAAGCAAGATTGAAACGCTGATATCCTTTCAAGGGCGTCTTGTAGGCGATGAGCGCGAGAGCTACGCTTGATCGCCGGGCATATTGTGCCTGAGGTGCCGTTATGAAAATGAGCCGCCTTGGCTATTTTTCCGAGTTTTTACTTTTTCCGCCATTGCTCGTCTTTGCGATGCTGCTCGCATTTCGCAGTTCGACGCCGATGCAACCCTTCAGGATGGCGGGCTTCTATGTCGCCGGGCTCGTCGCCTGGACTTTGATCGAATATCTGCTGCATCGCGCCGTGTTTCATCACGCGCCGATCCTGTCGCGCATCCACGACCTTCATCATGATTTCCCGCAGGATCTCATCGGCACACCGGGTTGGGCCAGCGTACCGATCGGCCTGATCCTGTTTGCCGGTCCGTTATGTGCGGTGTTCGGGTTCGACCTGGGAGTCGCGGCGACGGCCGGGCTCGTGACCGGTTATTTGTGGTACGTGTTTGTTCATTACGCCAGCCACCACTGGCGCCCCCGCCGGAATTCTTATCTTTACCGCGCGCGGCTGCGCCACGCCCGCCACCATCATCTATCGCATAGTGGAAATTTCGGCGTCACCACCGGCCTGTGGGACCATGTGTTCGGCACGGCGCTTAAGACGCAGGCGTCGCATCGCGCCGACGCCAAGTAGGCGTCCGCGAACCGGTCGGTGCATCAAGAGAGAGAGAGGCCGTCGAGCCACCGACGTCAGATCGACTCGCCCTCGCCTTCCATCACCGCATATTGCGTCATGGCGCTGACCTGCTGCCAGGCGTTGCCGTCGAAGCCGGCAAGAATGTTGACGCGCACGACCTGAACCAGCTTGTTGGCGACCGGCTTCAGTTCCAGCGTCTGGCCCTTGGTGAAGGCGATCGCGGCGAGGCCGCAGGCTTGCGGATCGTGTGCTTCGTTGTTCACCGCATCCATCGCGGCCTGCGCCTCGCGGCCTTGCGAGCGCAATTCGACGAAGCGCGCCGCCTGGGCCGGGCTGTTGCAGATCATGCCGACGCCAACCTTGGCGCCGTCGTCGATCGGTTGCTGGGCATGGGCGACGCCGCCGGCCACCACCGCAGCGGCAACCGTAAGGCCGAACAGGATAACCGGTGATTTGCGCATGGGATTGTTCCGTCCGCTGTGTTGTTCCCTCTGAAAACGCCGCCGCGCCGTCCCGGTTCGGACCCGCACACGCGTTTGTGAGGTGGGTGGGAAGCAGAGATGCGATGACGTCGTCCCCGCGCAGGCGGGGACCCATAGGCTCTGCGCCACCGATAAGGGCACGACGTATGGATCCTTGCCCTGGGGGTCGACAATCAGATCGGCCGTTGACGCATAACATATTCCTAGGACTATTGACTCTCCGATAGGCCTAGACCTATATTCCCATCCATCCCGCCCCAACTGCGAGGGGTGTCTGATCAGCGTCTCCAGATGCTGGGGCGGGGAGCGGTGGCCGGGACGGG
>NZ_LMFS01000001.1:3203490-3203585 GCF_001426945.1 Pseudolabrys sp. Root1462
GCCTACAAACACCGCGCGCGGAACGCCGGAGGTCCGGCAATTCCGTGGTGACTACGTCTGTGCACTCTCTACAAAACACCGTGCACAGAGCTGCG
>NZ_LMFS01000001.1:3203642-3393642 GCF_001426945.1 Pseudolabrys sp. Root1462
CTTCAAAGGGGGCTGGAAATGCAGCTTGGGAATGCGGCCTGCCCGGGGCCGACCAAACAATGCGGGCGATGACGCATGTCTGTCTCCTACTTTTGCCCTCCCCCTGTGGGGAGGGTCGCGAGCGATAGCGAGCGGGGGGTAATTGCGATGATCGACGGCCCGCCGCTCCCCTCACCGCTCCAGCGGCGCGACCGACACTTCGCCCATGCCGCTGCGCCTGAGCGCATCGGCCACGAAGCCCGAGGCCTTCATGTCCTCGACGAAGCGCTTGAGATAAGCGAGCCCGGCCGGCTTGTTCTTCGGCGTCACCATCGCCTGGCGGATCTGCTGAAAGCTGCCGGTCATGACGCGAACGTCGGGATGATCCTTGGCGTAGGCATCGAGCGCCTGGCGCACGCCGGCAGCGGCTTCAAGCTTCTGCTCGACGAACACCGGCACGCCGGCCGAGGCGCCGCCCACCGCGGCATGAACCAGCGTGGCATGCTTGATCTCGCGCCTCAGGAAAAGATCGTAGACCGAGTTGAGGCCGACGCCGATGCGAACGCCCGGCTTGTCGACGTCGCCGACATCCTTGAGCGGCGAATCCGCCGGCACCATGTAGGTGCCTTCGATGACGACATAGGGCGCGGTGAAATCGATCTGTTGCGCGCGCTCGGGGTCGATGGCGACGAAGCCGATATCGACCGCGCCGCCGGCGATCGCCTCGAACGCCTTGCCGGCGGCCTCGAACGTCACATAGTCGACCGGCACGCCGAGCCGTTTCGCCAGCGCCGCCGCCAGATCGACCGAGACACCGCGCGGCTCGCCGTTCGGGCCGCGCTGCGCCAGCACGGTGTTGCCGAAGTTGATCGCGGCGCGCAGTCTGCCGGTCGGCGCCAGGTCGCGCATCACCTCGTCACTGACGTCGGCCATCGTGTTCTCCGACCGGTGCGGCGGTCGCATGGAAAACCCGGCCGCGACGGGCGCGGCCGGGCCTGTCGCCTCGTCTCAGATCTGCTTCAGCAGCGCGTCGCCGCTGGTCAGCTCGCACTTGCCGGGGCCCTCTTCGACGTTGAGGGCTTTCACCGTGCCGTCCTCGACGAACATCGAGTAGCGCTTGGAGCGCAGGCCAAGCACCGGCATCGCGCCGTCGAATTCCATACCCACCGCTTTGGTGAATTCGGCGCTGCCGTCGGCGAGAAATTCGATCTTGCCGTCGCCGCCGCTCTTCTCGGCCCAGGCCTTCATGACGAAGGGGTCGTTCACCGCCACCACGGCCACGGAGTCGACGCCCTTGGCTTTGAAGTTGGCGATGTTGTTGAGGAAGCTCGGCATGTGCAGGTTCGAGCACGTCGGCGTAAAGGCGCCGGGCACCGCGAACAGCGCCACCTTCTTGCCCTTGAATACCTCGTCGGTGGTTTTCGGCTTGGGGCCTTCGCCGGTCATGACGCGGAACGTTGCCGATGGGAGCTTGTCGCCGACCTTGATAGCCATGGGTTTCCTCTCGCTTGGCGGATTGTGATACCGGGCGACAACCTAGGCCGCCGACGCCCGTTAGTCGAGATGGGTCGTTACTTCCATGGCGCGGCCGCCCTCGACCACGGTGAAGGTCAGGTCGAACGAGCCTTTCGGACTCACGCCCGGCGGCAGGCCGTCGAGATCGAAAGCGAAGTGGCGATGGCCGGTCGGCGCGCCGGGCGCCGGCTTCGGGATCGGCAAGGCCCATTCCGGCCCCGGCCCCTCGACGAAAATCTGCATCGGCCCTTGGTCGCGGGCAATGACATCGATGGCGACCAGCGGCTTTGCCGCGTCGTTGACGCGGCGCGCCGTCAGGCCGATGTCGGCAGCGGATACCTTCTTCGGCACGCGCGCTTCCGCTTCGGTCAGCGCCGTGTCCTCGGTGCCCGGCCCCGGCGCGATCGCAAGCTCCGCCTTGCCTTCGGCGGGAATGCACATCTTCTCGCACACCGCATATTCGATCTTCAGACGGGCGTTGACCGGCCTGGCCGGATCCTTGGCCACGATGGTGACCGGAAAGATCACGCCGTCTTTGTAACCGATCGAACTACCGGTCTCGTCGGTGAACAGGTGCGGCGCCGGAAAGCTTACGGTCGCCAACTTTACATTGTCCGACCCGGAAAAATCGAAGCGCGGCGGCACGCCCGCGTCGCCGGGGTAGCGCCAGTAGGTATGCCAGCCCGGCTGCAGTTTGATTTCGATGCCGGCGCGCAGCGGCGCGCCGCTCTTGCTGGTGCCGCCGATCAGCCGCACCGCCGACTTGGTATCCTGGCTCCATGCCGACGCATTCTCGGCTCGCGCCGGCGCGTGCTGGAGGGTCACAAGGAGAAACGCCGCGGCCCAGAGCGCGGCATGGCAACGATCAAATTTCATATCGTCAGCCTTTATGGAAGAAGTCCGCCCCGCGCCATTGAATTCATCGTGAGCAACCCTGAACAGGTTCTAGGCAATTTCGCGGACGCGACGGCGTTTTTTGCCACATTTCTGCGCCAGAATGCAGTGTCACAGGCCCGCTATTTGCATCGCCGCTTCGTTGGCAAAGAACGGCCGATCGGATAGCATTAAACAATGACAATATCGCGCACCGGCAAAGCACCTCGGAAAGCCTCCCGCCGCTCCACGGCGTCGGCGGCGCCGCAGGCGCGCGGCTATCTCGACGGCCAGATGCTGATCGCGATGCCGGCGATGAGCGACGAGCGCTTCGCCCGCGCGGTGATCTATGTGTGTGCGCATTCGAGCGAAGGCGCGATGGGCATCGTCGTCAATCAGCCGGCCAGCAACATCAAGTTTCCCGATCTCCTGGTCCAGCTCGAAGTCATCCCGGCCGAGGAACGCATCCAGTTGCCGGTCGAAGCCGGCGACGTGAAGGTGCTCAAGGGCGGACCGGTCGAAACCGGCCGCGGCTTCGTGTTGCACTCGGCCGATTTCTTCATTGAGAATTCGACCCTGCCGATCGACGAGGATGTCTGTCTGACGGCGACGCTCGACATTCTCAAGGCGATCGCCCACGGCGAGGGTCCGGAGAGCGCGATCCTCGCGCTCGGCTATGCCGGCTGGGCGCCGGGGCAGCTCGAGCAGGAGATTCAGCAGAACGGCTGGCTGCATTGCTCGGCTGATACCGAACTGATCTTCGGCAAGGACACCACCGGCAAGTACGACAAGGCGTTGCGCAAGATCGGCATCGACCTCAGCCATCTGTCCAACGAGGCCGGGCACGCCTGATCTCGGGAGCTTTACTCCGAGGCGATCTTGAGCGTTCGCGGACGCGCCGGCTTTTCGATCAGCAGGTCCAGCGCCTCTTCCGAGGTCATCGGCTCGCCAAAGGCGAAGCCCTGCGCGTATTCGCAGCCCATCTGATAGAGCTCGACCGCATCGCTGTCGGTCTCCGCGCCTTCGGCGACGACCTCCATCCCTAGGTCGTGGGCGAGCGCGATGATCGAGCGCAGCAGCACGGGGCGCGTCCCCCGCGACGTCGTGCGCACGAAGGACTGATCGATCTTGATGGTGTCGAACGGGAAACGCTGCAGATAGGCCAGCGAAGAATGTCCGGTGCCGAAGTCGTCGAGCGACAGGCCGGCGCCGAGCTCCTTGATACGGCTCAGCATCTGCGCCGCATGCTCGGGATTCTCCATCACCAGCGACTCGGTGATCTCGAGCTTGAGCGTGCCGCGCGTCAGCGGCGTCCGCGACAGCACTCCGCGCAGGTCCTGAATGAGGTCGTGACGCAGAAGCTGACGCGACGAGACATTGACGCTGGCGAAGACCGGCTCATGGCCCTTCGGTAGTTCGGCCTGCCAATGCGACAGTTGCTTGGCGGTGTGATCGAGCACGAACAGGCCGAGGTCGACGATCAGACCGATCTCTTCCGCGATCGAGATGAACTCGGCCGGCGACAACCTCCCCATCTTCGGATGATCCCAGCGCGCCAGCGCCTCGAAGCCGGCAATGGCACGGTCCTCGAGACGGACGATCGGCTGGAACAGCACCTTGATTTCCTGGCGCTCGATGGCGCGGCGCAGCTCGGATTCCATCGTCAGGCGATCCGTCTTGCGCGCGCGCATCGCCGGCTTGAAGATTTCGATGCGGTCGCCGCCGATCCGCTTGGCGTAGTACATCGCCAGTTCGGCGTCCTTGAGCAGTTCTTCAGTGCGATGCGGCGCGCCCTCGGCGAGCGCAAGGCCGATCGATGCGGTGAGGAAGATTTCGCGGTCGTTGAACACGATCGGCGCGCGCAACGCGCGGCGCAGCGTTTCCGAGAAGGCGACAATGCGCGCCGGCTCGCGCTCTGAGAGCAGGATGACGGCAAACTGATCGCCGGACAAACGCGCCAGCGTGTCCTGCGGCTTGAGCAGGCGGCCGAGGCGGCGGGCGATGGTGAGCAGAATTGAATCGCCAACGGCGATACCGACCGAGTCGTTGACCTGCTTGAAGCGGTCGAGGTCGATCACCATCACCGACGGGCGGATATTGCTGTCGGAGCGCGCAAAGGCGAAGGCCGCTTCCATGCGGTCGATGAACAATTCGCGGTTCGGCAGGCCCGTCAGATTGTCATGCACGGCGTCGAACAGTAGCCGCTCTTCGGCATTCTTGAAGTCGTTGACATCGGTCAGGGTGCCGACGACGCGAACGACTTCGCCGTCGGAGCCGACGACTGGACGAGCTTTCAGGGTGAACCAGACATAATGACCGTCGGCGGAGCGCAGACGGAAATCCTGGGTCAGTCGGCCGCGGCGCTGCTCCAGCACGCTGTCGAGCGAGGTGCGGAAGCGGTCGCGGTCTAGCGAATGCAGGATGTCGAGCCAGTTCGCCGCCGGACCTTCTAGCGAGCCGCGCTTCAGCCCAAGCGCCTGCTCGGTCTCGGGACTGGTGAAGATCTTGTCCGCGGAGACGTCCCAGTCCCAGATCATGTCGCCAGCGCCCGTCAGCGCCAGCGCGCGCCGTTCCACATCGGACACGATGCCGTGGGTGATGCCGCCGGCAAAGGCGTGCTGCATCACCGTGAAGCCGATGAGCATGACGATCAGCACCAGGCCGCCGAGCAGCGCGGGGCCGATGATGTCGTTGGTGACCGCGCCGGTCACCGCAAGCCCGGCGGCGAAAGTCCAGACCACGAGCAGGATCCAGGTCGGGATCAACAGCACGGCGCGATCGAAACCGTGGGTCGATAGATAGATGACCAGCGCCAGCCCCAGCACGGCGATGCCGGCCAGCGAGATGCGGGCGATGCCCGAGGCGATGGCCGGATCGAATACCGCGACCGCGACCAGCGCGCCGAGCGCCGCCAGCCAGGCGATGGTGATGTGCGCATAGCGCACATGCCAGCGCGACAAATTGAGATACGCGAACAGGAACACCAGCAAGGTCGCCGACAAGATTGCCTCGCCCGAGGCGCGCCAGACGCGCTCGGCGCCGGCCGACATGTCGAAGACCTTGCCCCAGAAGCCGAAATCGATGCCGATGTAGATCAGCACCGCCCAGCCAAGCGCCGCGGCAGCAGGAAACATCACCGAACCCTTCACCACGAAGAGAATGGTGAGGAATAGCGCCAGCAGGCCGGCGATGCCGATGACGATGCCCTGATAGAGCGTGAAGGAGTTGACCTTGTCCTTGTAGGCGTCGGGCTCCCACAGATAGATCTGCGGCAGCTTGTTGGTGCGAAGCTCGGCGACGAAGGTGATGACGGTGCCCGGGTCGAGCGTGACGCGGAAGATATCGGCCGCGGTGCTCTCCTGGCGCACGGGGCGATCGCCGGAGGATGGCGTGATGCCCACGACACGCGAAAGGCCGAGATCCGGCCAGATCAGCCCGGAGCCGACCATGCGGTAATGCGGGACGACGATCAGGCGGTCGATCTGCTCGTCTGAATTATTGGTGAGCGCGAATACCGCCCAGTTGTTGTTGGCTTCGCGGGCGCGCACTTCGATGCGGCGGACGATGCCATCGGGACCGGGCGCGGTGGAGACCTGGATGCGGTCGCCCTCGGTCCGCTGCTGCTGGGTTGCCGCGGTGAGATCGATGGCCGGAGTATCGAGGCGGACATTGACGGCTTCGACGGCATGCGCGGTGGCGCTCGCCGCCAGCGCGACAGCGAGCACGAGCGCAGTCACCAATCCGTGCACGGCACTCTTCAAAACTTACCCATCCTTCCGGCTGGCCAATCCGCCAGCCCCCCGCCCAGCCATGATGAGTAGCGGGCCATCGGGGTCGCGGGCAAGCACTTAGCGATTAACCATGATTGTGGCGGCCGATGGGCTTACCGCGAAAACGCACGATATTCGCGCGCTTTGCGGCAATACCCGGCTCGGCCGGCCTTTTTCAGCCGCCGATCAGGCCTCGAGCACGATCTTGCCGATATGGGCGCTCGATTCCATCAATGCGTGCGCCGCGGCGGCCTCACGCAACGGGAAGGTCTTGTAGATGATCGGGCGCACCGAGCCCGACGCCAGAAGCGGGAGAACGCGGGTCTCGATGGCGTCCCGGATCGCGCTTTTGTCGGCGACCGCCCGGGCGCGCAGCGTCGACCCGGTGTGATGCAGCCGCTTGAGCATCAGGCGGCGGAAATCCACCGTGGCCTTCGGCGAACCCTGGAATGCGATCTGCACGATGCGGCCTTCGACCGCGGCCGCTTCGTAATTGCGTTCGATGTAGTCGCCGCCGACCATGTCGAGTATGAGTTCAACACCTCGCTTTTCAGTCGCCTTTTTGACCTCGGCAACGAAGTCCTGGGTCTTGTAATTGATGGCCAGGTCGGCGCCGAGCTTGAGGCAGGCCTCGCACTTGTCCTCCGAACCGGCGGTGACGAAGACCCGCGCGCCGAAATGCTTGGCAAGCTGAATTGCCGTGGTGCCGATACCGGATGAACCGCCGTGGACCAGCAGGGTCTCGCCCTCCTTGAGGGCGCCGCGCTCGAATACGTTATGCCAAACGGTGAAGAAGGTTTCCGGCACCGCCGCGGCTTCGACCATCGGCATGCCACTCACCGGCAGTATGTGGGAGACATGCGCGATGCAGTACTCGGCATATCCGCCGCCCGAGACCAAGCCCATGACGCGATCGCCGACCGCCCAGCGTTTGACCGCTGACCCGACCGCGGCGATCTCGCCGGCGATCTCGAGCCCGGGAATGTCCGACGCGCCCGGCGGCGGCGGATAAACGCCCTGGCGCTGCGCCACATCCGGCCGATTGACGCCCGCGGCCGCCACCCTGATCAGCACCTCGTCCGCCGCCGGTTGCGGCACGTCGCGCTGTTCCGGGACAAGCACCTCGGGTCCGCCGGGCGATTTGATGCCGATGGCGGTCATACGGG
Source organism: Pseudolabrys sp. Root1462 (assembly GCF_001426945.1). GTDB lineage: Bacteria > Pseudomonadota > Alphaproteobacteria > Rhizobiales > Xanthobacteraceae > Pseudolabrys. Next base: position 3,210,946 of record NZ_LMFS01000001.1, read on the forward strand.
ACGGAATCGAGGACATTCGGGATCCTTTCAGCGGCTGAACGGCCAGACATTCGGCATTCTGTTTAGGCAGGCGACGGCAGTGTGACAACCCGGGCCGCGGCCGCTAGTTTCGGCTCGATCAGGAGACGAGCCATGCCCATTTTCGACGAAGACGAACGGCCGAAGAAAAAAATCGCGCACGAGATCGGACAGGATCTCAGCCTGTTGTCCGTCGACGAGTTGATGGCGCGGGTCGCCCTGCTGCAGGACGAAATAAAACGGCTCGAGGCCGACATGGTGCGCAAGCGCGACAAGCGCGCCGCCGCCGACCAGTTCTTCAAGCGCTGAAATTTATAAACACCAGTGTTTATAAAGAGGTAACCGAAGAGACCGGAAGCCGCGTGTACTGGCGTCTTGGCGGGCTTCTTTAACGCCACATTAAGCTTTCCCGACTATTACTCATTTCTGTCCATCTTCATGGACTTGAGTGGCTCCTGTCCACTCTGTTTGACGCCTCCCTGTTATCTTACTGAGCCGCCAGTATTGGCGGCTCTTTTTTTGATTAACGCCGTCACATTTATAGTTAACGCCTGAAAACCCGCCTGTTCTGTACCGTTTTGGCGCAAGGGACCGATCTGAGCTGTGGTTTAACCAGCCGTGGCAACTATGTCGCAAGCTTTGTGACGCCAGCATATGGACAGGACGGCCACACCCGCGCATGCTTACTCAATCGTGAACGGCGCCGTCTGAACCGATAAAAAGCGGCAACGGCAAAGTGAGGGCGCCCCGAATTACGCGCCCAGCACGAGTGACAGGTGTCGCGTCAGCGTTGAGTGAGGCGTAGGTTATGTCTGAACAAAGCATGGTTAATTCGCCGGCACCGGTGTCGTTCGGCGAGCGGCTCGCCAACTCGCAAGCATTCTCACTTCTGTTTCGCGACGGCATGGCGCTGGTCGAGGAAACCGCGACCTATCTCGACGGACCGGGCCGCGCCGAATCCAAGGATCTCAGCCGCGCCGCGGCACTGGCTTACGCCACCGAGAGCATGCGTCTGACGACCCGCCTGATGCAGATCGCGTCCTGGCTGCTGTTGCACCGCGCGGTGAAGGAAGGCGAGATGTCGCTGGCCCAGGCCAACAAGGAAAAGACCAAGGTGAAGTTGTCCACCATGGACAACCACGACCCGAACAACATGGCGATCCTGCCGGCGCGGCTGCGCGATCTCATCGACCGCGCCCAGAAGCTGAAGATGCAGGTGCGCCGCCTCGACACCACCATTCACACTTTGCCGGCCGAGCAGGCCCCGTCGATCAATCCGGTCGAGCATCAGCTCGGTCTGTTGAAGGCGGCCTTCAATCAGGACAGCTTCTGAACGACGCTCCGTCCGCAGCGCGAACGCACAAAAAAACCCCGGGTCCAACCCGGGGTTTTTCTTTGGCGAGGCGATAGCGCCTTACTTCTTGTCTTCCTTGAGGAAGCCCGAGAACTTCTTCTGGAAGCGCGACACGCGCCCGGCGCGGTCCATGATCTGAGCCTGACCGCCCGTCCAGGCCGGGTGCGACTTGGGATCGATGTCGAGATTCATCGTGTCCCCGTCCTTGCCCCAGGTCGAGCGGGTGGTGAATTCGCTGCCATCAGTCATGACGATCTTGATGGTGTGGTAGTCGGGATGGATATCGGCCTTCATCTTAGGGTTCCGTCAAACTGGGTCGGGGCCGGTCGGCGTCCCGAAATTCGGTCAAAATGGCTTGGAATTGGCGGGCTCTATACATGATTGAACCCACTGCGGCAAGCCGCCGGAATTGACCCATGACAAGACCTCGGGGCATGGTCCGCGGTATCCGGGGCATCCGACGCCAGGGCGAGGCGTTTTAGCGCAAGATTCCGAAAAGCGGGAAGCCGGTTTTCGGGCAAGACTTGCGTCAGAAAGAACGAAAAGGCGTCACGTCTCATGAGTTTTGCCAGTGAAGGACGGGGTTTGGGAACTCCGCTGCCGGGAGCTCCCGCTCAAACCCGCCGGGTCAACGTCAAGCCGCTTCGAAGGCTCGTTCCCTATCTGGGCCGCTACCGCGGCCGCGCCGCGGCCGCCCTGGTCGCGCTGGTCGTGGCCGCACTGACCACCCTGGTGGTGCCGATCGCAGTCCGCCGAATGATCGATTTCGGCTTCTCCGCCCAAGCGGTGGAGATGATCAACTCCTATTTCAGCGTGCTGATCGCTGTCGTCGGCGTGCTCGCGGTGTCGAGCGCCATGCGCTACTACCTCGTCACCACGCTCGGCGAGCGCATCGTTGCCGACCTGCGTGCCGACGTCTTCGCCCATCTGACGCGCCTCTCGTCGAGCTTCTTCGATACGGCCAAGACCGGCGAGATGATCTCGCGGCTCACCGCCGACACCACGCAGATCAAGTCGGCGGTCGGAGCGTCAGTGTCGATCGCGCTGCGCAACCTGGTTTTGTTCATCGGCGGCGCGGCGATGATGGTGGTGACCAGCCCTCGCCTGTCGCTGTTCGTCCTCGGCGCCATCCCGATCATCGTGCTGCCGCTCGTCGGTTATGGCCGCGCGGTGCGCAAGAAGAGCCGTACCGCGCAGGATACGCTGGCCGACGCCTCGAGCTATGCCGGTGAACTGATCGGCGCGATCCGCACGCTGCAGGCCTTCACCAATGAACTGATGGCGCGCAAGCGGTTTTCCCGCGCGGTCGAAGGCGCCTACGAAGCCGCCCGCGGCGCTACCCAGGCCCGCTCGATCCTCACGGCGATCGCGCTGTTCCTGATCTTCGGAAGCATCGTGCTTGTCCTGTGGGTCGGCGCGCAGGACGTGCTGGCCGGGGACATCACGCCGGGCCGGCTCGGCCAGTTCGTGCTCTACGCCGTGTTCGCCGCCGGCGGCCTCGGCGAACTCAGCCAGGTCTGGGGCGAAATCGCGCAGGCTTCCGGCGCCGCCGAGCGGCTGTTCGAAATCCTCGACGTCGAACCTGAGATCAAGGCACCGGCGAAGCCGGTGGCGCTGCCCTCGCCGGCGCGCGGTGCGGTCGCCTTCGACCGCGTGCGTTTTGCCTATCCGACACGGCCCGAGACCGCGGTCCTCGACGACCTGTCATTCACGGTCAAGCCCGGCGAGCGGCTGGCGCTGGTCGGCCCCTCCGGCGCCGGCAAGAGCACCATCTTTCACCTGATTCTGCGCTTCTACGATCCGAAAAGCGGCAGGATCAGCTTCGACGGCGTCGACCTGCCGCAGGCCGATCCCGCCGACCTGCGCCAGCACATCGCGCTGGTGCCGCAAGATGCCGTGGTGTTCGCGTCCAGCGTTGCCGACAACATCCGTTTCGGCAATCCCGACGCCAGCGATGATCAGGTGCGGCGCGCGGCGCAAGCGGCCCACGCCGCCGAGTTCATTGACCGACTGCCCGATGGCTACGATACGCAACTCGGTGAGCGCGGCATTACACTGTCCGGCGGCCAGCGCCAGCGCATTGCGATTGCCCGCGCCATCCTGCGCGACGCGCCATTGCTTCTACTCGACGAAGCGACCTCGTCGCTCGACGCTGAAAGCGAGACCCTGGTGCAAAAGGCGCTGACGCAACTAATGCAGCAACGCACCTCGATCGTCATCGCCCATCGGCTGGCGACCGTGCTGTCCTGCGATCGCATCCTGGTGATCGACCAGGGCCGTATCGTCGAGGAAGGCACCCACGCGCAGCTCTCGGCATCGGGCGGCCTCTATGCGCGGCTGGCCAAGCTGCAGTTCGAGGCGGCGTAACCCTCCGTCACCGCCCCGCCAGAAACGCCCGCGCCGCCTCGCGCGTGTCGAACCGCTTCACCGCGCGCCAATTGGGTCCGCGCTTGGTCACCTTCGTGCATTGCATGACGACAAATCGTGTGCCGTCGCGATCGATCACGCGCGAGAAGTCCTCGCTGCGGTATGGGGCCACGTCGAAGGTCCGGCAATGCGGGCAGTTGGCGGCGTCAGATTCCGCCGCTTCGGCGAGCCAATGGCCTTCGCAGACCGTGCAGACATAATGATTGCGGAACCAGGGCATTGGAACTCTCAACTGTAAAAAACGAATCAGTTGAGAAAATCAGAGCACAAAAGTGGTGGGAGAAAAGGGCAGCGGCCGGGACGAGGCCGGCCATGACGAATTAACGAGTGCCGTTTCTCTACGTCTTGCTCATCGCGCCCTTGGCGCCGGCGCGGGCGGCGACGATGCCTTCGCGCGCCAGTTCATCGGCGCGCTCGTTCATCGGATGGCCGGCGTGGCCCTTGACCCAGTGCCACTCCACTTTGTGCGGCTTGAGCGCCTCATCGAGCCGCTGCCAAAGATCGACGTTCTTCACCGGCTTCTTGTCGGCGGTGCGCCAGCCGTTGCGCTTCCAGCCATGGATCCAGCTCATGATGCCGTTGCGCAGATACTGGCTGTCGGTGTGCAGGTCGACGGTGCATGACCGCTTCAAGGCTTCCAGCGACGCGATCGCCGCCATCAGTTCCATGCGGTTGTTGGTGGTGTGCTCTTCGCCCCCGAACATTTCCTTGCGAGTATCGCCGAAAGTGAGGATCGCACCCCAGCCGCCAGGGCCTGGATTGCCCGAACAGGCGCCGTCCGTATAGATCGTGACACGCTGATCACTCATGGCTCTTCTTTGCCCATGATCTTGTCGGAAAACCGATGACGACTTTCCGGGATCATGCGTCCAATCCATAGTCGCTCGCACTGCGCACCGTCTGGTGGAATCGCAGCTTGCGAAAATATTCGAGCGGATCCTTCGGCTTGACCAGTGCGCCTTCCGGTACCGACAGCCAGTCGACCAGCCGCGTCAGCAGAAAGCGCATCGCCGCGCCGCGCGCCAGGATCGGCAACGCATCGCGTTCGGCTGCCGACAGCGGCCGCACCGCCTGATAAGCCTTCAGCAGCGCGCGGCCCTTGGTGACGTTGTAGGACGAGTCCGGCTCGAAGCACCAGCAGTTGAGGCAGATGGCGACGTCGTAGGCCAGCGTGTCGGTGCAGGCGAAATAGAAATCGATCAGCCCCGACAAGGTCTCACCGAGGAAGAAGACGTTGTCTGGAAAGAGATCGGCGTGGATGACGCCCTGCGGCAGATCGCGCGGCCAGGAGGTTTCCAGAACACCCAGCTCGTTAACGATCTCGTTGCACAGGCCGGGATGCACGTCGTCGCCGCGCGGACCGGCATGCTCGAACAACGGCCGCCAACTCGCCACCGACAGCGCGTTGGGGCGCTTCATGGCAAAATCGCTGCCCGCGACATGCAACTTCGCCAGCGCCTCGCCGACCGCGGCGCAGTTCTTGGCGCTCGGTCGGCGCATCCACGTGCCTTCGAGGAAAGTCACGATCGCCGCCGGTCGGCCGGCGAGCACGCCCAGCGCAACGCCTTGCCTGTTCTTCACCGGCTGCGGGCAGGTGAGCCCACGCGCGGCCAGATGCTCCATCAACGCAAGAAAGAACGGCAGGTCGGCTTCCGCCACGCGCTTTTCATAAAGCGTGAGGATGAAATTGCCCTGCGAGGTATGGACCAGAAAGTTCGAATTCTCGACGCCCTCGGCGATACCCTTGTAGGACAGCAAATCGCCGATGTCGTACGTGGCGAGAAAGCGCGACAGATCGTCGGTCGAGACGTCGGTATAGACGGCCATGCGGCGTTACTCCGCCGCCTGGTTCTCGCGCAACGCGCGGGGCAGCGGGAAAAACACGCCCTCCTCCGCCGCTGAGACGGTTTCGACGCTGACATTGAAGCGCGCGGCAAAGGCGTCGATGATTTCCTCGACCAGGATTTCCGGAGCCGAAGCGCCGGCGGTGATGCCGAGGCTCGCTATGTTGCCGAAATCGTTCCAGTCGATATCGGCGGCGCGCTGTACCAGCGCGGCGTGACGGCAGCCGGCGCGCTCGGCGACTTCGCGCAGGCGCTGCGAATTCGACGAGTTCGGCGCGCCGACCACAATCAGCGCGTCGACGATCGGGGCGACGCGCTGCACCGCTTCCTGCCGGTTGGTGGTGGCGTAGCAGATGTCTTCCTTGTGCGGGCCGACGATTGCCGGGAAGCGCTGCTTCAGCCGCTCGACGATCGCCGCAGTGTCCTGCACCGACAGCGTGGTCTGCGTCACGTAAGCCAGTTGATGGGCGTCGCGCGGCGCGAAGCGGTCGGCGTCTTCGAGCGTTTCGATCAGGCTCACGGCGCCCACAGGCAGTTGCCCCATGGTGCCGATCACCTCCGGATGGCCGGCATGGCCGATCAGCACGATCTCGCGGCCGCGGCGGTAGTGGATCTCGGCCTCGCGGTGCACCTTGGTGACCAGCGGACAGGTGGCGTCGAGCGCGAACAGATTGCGGCCGGCGGCTTCGTCCGGCACCGCCTTGGGCACGCCATGGGCGGAGAAGATCACGGGCGCTTTGGTGCCTTCCGGCACCTCGGAAAGCTCCTCGACGAAAATCGCACCCTTGGCGCGCAGGCTCTCGACCACGTAGCGGTTATGGACGATCTCGTGCCGGACATAGACCGGCGGCCCGTAGATCTTGAGCGCCTGCTCGACCGAATCGATGGCCCGGACCACCCCGGCGCAGAAACCGCGGGGCGAGCACAGGATCACCTTCAGCGCCGGTTTCGCGGCACCGCTGGCTACGCTGTTTTCGCCCTGGATGGCCATCGGAACCTCGATAAAACCCGGCTTTTCCGGCCGGTTCGCCCGCCCCGACATGGGGTTGATGGGCCTTTCCTGTCAAGCCGGAACGGTTGCGCCGCCCGGTCTGGGACCTTATATTCGCGGCACTTTCCGATCATCGCCGATGATCTTTGCTCCGGGCCGCGAGGATTTCTCGGCCGGAGCGCTAGAGGAGATTTGCCTTATGGCCAGCGCAGCCCCCCTGATGCCGAAAGCCACGGCCGTGTGGCTTCTGGACAATACCGCGCTGTCGTTCGACCAGATCGCGGAATTTTGCAAGCTGCACCCGCTCGAGGTCAAAGCCATCGCCGACGGCGATTCCGCTCAGGGCATCAAGGGCCTCGACCCGGTCGCCACCGGCCAGCTGACGCGCGAGCAGATCGCCGCGGCGGAAGCCGATCCGGCGGCCTCGCTCAAGCTGGTCGATCCCAAGGTGCCGCTGACCGGCAGCGCCAGCGGCAAGAAGAGCCCGCGCTACACGCCGGTGTCGCGCCGCCAGGATCGCCCCAACGCGATCCTGTGGCTGGTGCGCAACCATCCCGAACTCAAGGACGCGCAGATCATGCGCCTCGTCGGCACCACCAAGTCGACGATCGCCGCGATCCGCGACCGCACGCACTGGAACGCCGCCAACCTGGCGCCGATGGATCCAGTGACGCTCGGCCTCACCTCGCAGATCGAGCTCGATATGGAAGTCGGACGCGCCAACAAGGAGAAGCCGCAGGCGGCGCATGCCGGCGCGACCTTGCTGCCGGCCGCGGAGACCACGCGCAAGGAAGCCGAAGTCGCCACCGCCGCCGAAGAGAAGGAAAAGGCCAGCGGCGACATGGACGTCAACGCCGTGTTCGCCAAGCTCAAGCAGATCGGCGGCAAGGGGCAGGACGACGACGAGGAGTAAGCTTCTCCGCCGCATCGCCAATTCAAAACGGCCGGGCAAAACCCGGCCGTTTTCTTTTGCGGCGTGGATAGCGCCGAACAAAAAAATTCGGCCGGGCTTCCGCCCGGCCGGTCAGCTTCTGGAGTTCGTGTCAGCTCAGGAATTATGCCGCGAGCTTGGTCTGATCCTGCGCCGCCTTGTGCACCTTGGAAGCGTGGAAGACGTCATAGACGAGGCCCAGCTTCTCGAGTCCGAGAATGATCAGGCCGTTGAGATCGAACTCGTACCAGGCGTGCGACAGATAAGCGTCGCGCGGGAATCGATGATGGTTGTTGTGCAGCCCTTCGCCGAAGGTCAGCGCCGTCATGATCAGGTTGTTGGTCGACTCATCCTTGGCGTCGTCGAAGCGGCGATAGCCGATCTTGTGGCACACCGAGTTCACCGTCGCGGTCGCCATGACCGAGAGATAAGTGCGCAGGAAACCGGCGAACAGGATGCAGCCCACCATCGCGTGCCAGCCGCCGAAGGCATAGCCCCAGATCGCCGGGAAACCGACCATCGACAGGAAGTACCAGAACCAGCGCGTGCGGGTGAAGAACATCACCATCTTGTCTTCGAGCATGTCCTTGGCGAACACGTCGTTGTCGGTCAGCGTGTCGTCGAACAGCCAGCCATTGTTGGCGTACATCCAGGCGCGCAGCTTGTTGGTGAAGCGGCGGCCGTGGCTGTCGATGTGGGGCGAGTGACAGTCGCCGACGTCGTCTGTGTAGAGATGGTGGCGGCGGTGATTGCCGACCCACTTCAACAGCGAACCCTGGCAAGTCAGCTGGCCCATGGCGCAGAGCACGAACTTGGTGATCGGGCCACACTTGAACGAGCGGTGCACCAGCATGCGATGGACGGTGATGCCGAGACCGAGCGTCGTCACGATGTAGCCGAGCGCGAACATCGACCATTCGACCCAGGTCAGGCCTTGCGTCACTGCCCAGTACACGCCGGCGATCGAGCCGGCCATGAAGATGAAGAACAGCAGCATGCTCTCGCGCTGCTTGGCGCGCACTTTCGGACCGCCGACGATGATGCCGCGCGGCAGAGGTGGAAGCGGCTGATTGTGGAGGTTCTCGTTAATAAGCGCGGCGTGGTCGTCGTACGAGGCGACGGACATGACCGTTAACTCCAGGTTACGCTACATACTTAACAAGTCGTTAATGTACCTGAATGTGCGGCGAACGACAATGCGCGCACAACGCAGACGCGTCCTGCGCGCGCCCGTCCCGCGGGTTCCCTCCCGGCAAATTTTCTCTGATATAACAAAGGCTAGGGAGTTTTACGCGGCACCGCGGAGGTTAACCATGCGCGCAGATGGCAGTGCGGAGCGCATCTGGCTGCGCACCCTTTGATCGCGCCCCTCCTCCTGGAAAACGACCTCCCCGGCCCCGACTGCAGTCCAAAGGGTGTGGGCTCGCCATGTCTCCGGGCGACCGCCGCGGCCTCCGGGACGTCGAACGACGCCCCTGCGTCTGCAGCCTGCGCATGCCCCAGGATCGAAACCCTTCGGCGGACCGGCCGGCAGGAAAATTGAGAACGGATTTCGGTCTCGTGAAGACGATCAGGACTTGCGGAGAAACTCGGTGCGCAGCACCAGGCCCTTCACTTTGTCGGTGCGGCCTTCGATCTCGTCTTCGCTGCCGTTGAAGCGGATGTTCTTGATCACCGTACCGCGCTTGATGACGGTGGACGAGCCCTTCAGCTTCAGATCCTTGATGACGGTGACGGTGTCGCCTTCGCTGAGCGGCGTGCCGTTCGAATCCTTGACGACGATGTCCATCGGCGAAGTCTTTCAGTGAAGTGTGATGCGGAATGTTGCGCGTATCTGCGCGGCCGGGCGGGGTGATGTCAATTGGCGGAAGGCGGCGCGGACGGTATCCCCGCGGAATGCCGCACTCCGTCATGAGTTTAAATTAGGCGTTTCGGGCTAATTAACTCCCCACCCCGTGGCCCTTCAGCGCGTCGCCGATTTCGCCGAGCACGGCCGGATCGTCGATCGTCGCCGGCATGGTCCACTGATCGCCGTCGGCGATCTTCTTCATGGTGCCGCGCAGTATTTTACCGGAGCGCGTCTTCGGCAGCCGCTGCACGGTGATGACCAGCTTGAACGCCGCCACCGGACCGATCTTGTCGCGCACCAATTGCACGATCTCCTTCTCGATCGTCGCGTGATCGCGATCGACGCCGGCCTTGAGCACGATGAAGCCGCACGGCACTTCGCCCTTGAGGTTGTCGCGCACGCCGAGCACGGCGCATTCGGCGACATCCTTGTGCGCGGCCAGCACCTCCTCCATGCCGCCGGTCGACAGGCGATGGCCGGCGACGTTGATGATGTCGTCGGTGCGGCCCATGACGAAGATATAGCCGTCGTCGTCCTTGTAGCCGGCGTCCGCCGTCTTGTAGTAGCCGGGAAATTCCGTGGTGTAGGCTTCGCGGAAGCGTTCGTCGTTCTGCCATAGCGTCGGAAACGCGCCGGGCGGCATCGGCAGCTTTATGACGATGGAGCCGATCTTGTTCGCCGGCACCGGGTGACAGGCTTCATCGACGACATCGACCTGATAGCCCGGCATCGGCACGCAGGCCGAGCCATGCTTCACCGGCAACAGGCCGAGGCCGAGCGGATTGCCGGCGATGCACCAGCCGGTTTCCGTCTGCCACCAGTGATCGATCACCGGCACGCCGAGCACCTGTTCGGCCCATTCCAGCGTCGGCGGGTCGGCGCGCTCGCCGGCGAGGAACAGCGCGCGGAATTTCGACAGATCGTGCTGCTTGAGCAGCCTGGCGTCCGGGTCCTCCTTGCGGATGGCGCGGAAGGCGGTCGGCGCCGTGAACAGCGACACAACGCCATGATCGGAGGCGACGCGCCAGAACGCCCCCGCATCCGGCGTGCCGACCGGCTTGCCCTCGTACATCACCGAAGTCGCGCCGTGTAAGAGCGGCGCATAGACGATGTAGGAATGGCCGACCACCCAGCCGATGTCTGAGGCACACCACCACACCTCGCCGGGGTCGATGTCGTAGAGATTCTTCATCGACCATTTCAGCGCGACCATGTGGCCGCCATTGTCACGCACCACGCCTTTGGGAATGCCGGTGGTGCCGGAGGTGTAGAGAATATACAGCGGATCGGTCGCCTTCACCGGCACGCACTCGCTCGTCTTGGCGTAGTTGACGGCGTGCTCCCAGGTCTTGCGCCAGTCGTGATCGCGTCCGTCGGTGAGGCGCGCCTCGCATTGCGGGCGCTGCAGGATCATGCACTTGTCCGGCTTGTGGTTCGCGAGCTTGATCGCCTCATCGAGCAGCGGTTTGTAGGCGATGACGCGCTGGCCCTCGATGCCGCAGCTCGCCGACAGGATCAGTTTCGGCTTGCAGTCGTCGATGCGGGTAGCGAGCTCCTTGGGCGCGAAGCCGCCGAACACCACGGAATGCACGGCGCCGACGCGTGCGCAGGCCAGCATCGCGAACACCGCTTCCGGCACCATCGGCATGTAAATGATGACGGTATCGCCCTTGCGGATGCCGAAATCGGTGAGGATGGCGCCGAGGATCTGCACCTCGGACAGCATGCGGCCGTAGGTGTAGGTGATTTTCTGGCCGGTAACCGGCGAGTCATAGATCAGCGCCGCCTGCTGGCCGCGCCCGGCCGCGACCTGACGGTCGAGTGCATTGTAACAGGTGTTGCACACGCCATCCGGGAACCAGCGGCCATAGATGCCGGCATCCTTGTCGAAGATGGTCTTCGGCTTTTCGATCCAGTCGATCGCCTCGGCGGCCTGTCGCCAGAAGCCTTCCGGATCCGTGCGCCATTGCGCGTAGATCTGGTGATAGCGGCTGGTCGTGGCGTTCATGGCGTTCCCTCTCTCTCCGGGGCGCGCGGCAATTTTGCTGCGCTGCGACGGGCTGTTGCCTTCGATTGTGTCCCGCCCGTCATGCGCAAACAAGGCTGGCGCGGCTACGGGTGATTGCGTAGGGAAAAAGTTGGAGAGAACCGCCGCCCGTGACCGTCATCACCGACCCTCTGTTCTACGCACTGGCGATACCGGCGGTGATCGCGCTCGGCCTGTCGAAAGGCGGCTTTGCCGGCATGGGCCAGATGGCGACGCCGATGCTGGCACTGGTCATGCCGCCGCTCGAGGCCGCGGCGATCATGCTGCCGATCATGATCATCCAGGACGCCAACGCAATCTGGGTCTACCGCAAGGACTGGAGCGGGCGCATCGTCGCCATCTTCGTGTCCGGCTCGCTCGTAGGTATCGGCATCGCCTGGCTGCTCGCGACCCATATTTCGGACGCGGCCGTGCGCATCCTGATCGGTGGCTTCACCATCGCCTTCGTCGCCTATTCGGTCGTCGGCTTCTTCCGCGTGCCGCGCGAGCCGAGCCAGCCCGGTATCCCCTCGGGCCTGTTCTGGGGTGCGCTGTCCGGCTTTACCTCCACCATCTGCCAGGCCGGCAGCCCGCCCTACCAGATGTATGCGCTGCGCCTGCGCCTGCCGAAGATGACCTTCGTCGGCACCACGGCGATGGTGTTCGCGCTGATCAACTGGATCAAGGTGGTGCCCTACGTGGCGCTCGGCAATTTCACCACCAAGGGCCTCGGCACCTCGCTGGTGCTGCTGCCGCTGGCGCTGGCCGCCAACTGGTTCGGCTTCTGGCTGGTCAAAGTGACGCCGCAAGAGCGCTTCTACAAGATCATGCTCGTCGTCATGCTGCTGCTGTCGATCGAACTGACGCGCGAGGGCGCCATCGACCTCTGGTTTCGCTAGTCATTGATCGCGGCGCGGCGGCCTCGTAACCTCTCGGGATTGAGGGGAAGCGACCAATGGCGAAAACGCCTTACGATACCGATCTCGACCGCAACCCGGCGAACTTCCAGCCGCTGACGCCGCTCGGCTTTCTCGAGCGCGCGGCGAGCGTCTATCCCGCCCACACTGCGATCATCCATGGCCGCCTGCGGCGGAGTTATGCGGAGTTTTATGCGCGGTCGCGGCGGCTGGCCTCGGCGCTGGCGAAGCGCGGCATCAAGCGCGGCGATACCGTGTCGGTGATGCTGGCCAATACGCCGGCCATGCTGGAATGCCACTACGGCGTGCCGATGTGCCAGGGCGTCCTCAACACGCTGAACACGCGGCTCGACGCCGCCATTATCGCCTTCTCGCTTGACCATGCCGAAGCCAAGGTCGTCATCACCGACCGCGAGTTTTCCAAGGTGATGAAGGAGGCCCTTAGCCTCGCCAAGGTGAAGCCGCTGGTCATCGATTACGACGATCCGGAATATTCGGGTCCCGGCGACCGCCTCGGCACCGTCGAATACGAGGACTTCATCGCGCAAGGCGATCCGGGTTACTCATGGCATATGCCCGACGACGAGTGGGATGCCATCACGCTCAATTACACAAGCGGCACCACCGGCGATCCGAAGGGCGTGGTCTATCACCACCGCGGCGCGCATCTGCTTGCCGTCGGCAATGTCGTCACCTGTTCGATGGGCAAGCATCCGGTCTACCTGTGGACGCTGCCGATGTTCCACTGCAACGGCTGGTGCTTCCCGTGGTCGATCTCGGTTACCGCGGGCACCCATGTGTGCCTGCGCTATGTGCGCGCGGCCGCAATGTACGACGCCATTGCCAGCCACAAGGTGACGCATCTGTGCGGCGCGCCCATCGTCATGTCGGTGCTGCTCAATGCGACCGACGCCGAGAAAAAGCCGCTGCCGCACGTCGTCGAATTCTTCACCGCGGCGGCGCCGCCGCCGGAAGCGGTGCTGGCGGCGATGAAGGACGCCGGCTTCAGCGTCACGCATCTCTACGGCCTGACCGAATGCTACGGGCCCGCCGTGGTCAATGACTGGCACGCCGAATGGAACGATCTGCCCGCCGCCGAGCAGGCGGCGAAGAAGGCGCGCCAGGGCGTGCGCTACGGCGCGCTGGAAGCGCTCGACGTGCGCGATCCCGAAACCATGGCGCCGGTGCCGCGTGACGGCACGACCATGGGCGAGGTGATGATGCGCGGCAACGTGGTGATGAAAGGCTATCTCAAGAACCGGAAGTCCACCGACGCCGCTTTCGCCGGCGGCTGGTTCCACACCGGCGATCTCGGCGTGATGCATGCCGACGGCTATATCCAGCTCAAGGATCGCTCCAAGGACATCATCATCTCCGGCGGCGAGAACATCTCGTCGATCGAGGTGGAGGATGCGCTATACAAGCACCCGGCGGTGATGGCGGTCGCGGTCGTGGCCAAGCACGATGACAAATGGGGCGAGACGCCCTGCGCCTTCGTCGAGCTCAAGCCCGGCGCGCAGGCCAGCGCCGACGACCTCACCGCGTGGTGCAAAAAACACCTCGCCGGCTACAAGGTGCCGCGCCACATCGTGTTCGCCGAAATCCCGAAGACGAGCACGGGGAAAATCCAGAAATTCAAGCTGAGAGAGATGACGAAGGCGGTGTGAGTTCGCCCGTCATCCAGCCAGCACCCCCGCTAATCGCCGCGGCTGAACGGCTTGAGCGCACTGTCGTTGGTCATGCCATCGAGCATCCGTTGATAGCCGCGGGTGCCGCTGGCGTGCTCGTTGGCCAGCCGCTTGCGGCAATCATTGTACTCCGCCGAGCCCGGTGCACCGGATGGTCGGCACTTGGCATCATCGGCTGCCACCTGGTCCCGCCCTGCGGCTTCCAGGTTGGCGTTGCGCGTCGCGTCATATTGCGCGCAGCCGGCGAGAGACGTGAGAACCACAAGCGCCATCGCAAACCGCATCTTCAAATCTCCTTAAACGACCCTCACGGGGCGCCTCTCGGCATCAGCCGCGACAGGCTGCACCTTTCGGGGCCGGCGCGCTAGACGTGCTCGCCGGGATAGACGCCCCACAAGCGGGTCTGCCGCACATAGCCGCTGCGCGATTTCACGTCGACCTCGCACCAGTTGCCGTCGCAGCTTTCGATTTTGACCAGCACCTTGCGCTGCAGATAAGCGACCACCGGGGCCTCGGCTGAAGCCTCGTCGCGCAGGGGCACCATGCCCGAGCCCGACCACGGCGCGACGACGCCGAAGCGCCGGCCGCTGAGCAACACGGCGTTGATCCAGCCTTCCTTGCCGTCCCAGTCGCGGATGCGGCGCCAATGGCCGTATTCGGCCGTGACTTCGACCGGGAGCGACCGGCGCACGAAGGTCCAGCGAATCCCATAGCCGGTGCCGGGCCCGACGCGCACATTGGCCGGCCGCGCCTTCACCGAGACGAAACGTGGCATCGGATAGCCGGTGACCGGGCCGAGCTCGACGCCATTGGCGGCCAGCGCCGCCGGCAGCGCCATCAACATGGCAAGCACGGCGGCGGCGTTCAGAATACAACGATTCATTGGGATGACTTATAGCGGCTTCTCGGCCGCGTCATAGAACCATGAAGTCGCGATGGAACTATGGCCGCGCCGGCGTTAAGAATGACGCTGGGAGAAAAATATGTCCGACATTCTCATTAGCGACGAAGGTTCGGTCCGTGTCATCCGGATGAACCGCCCCGAGAAGAAGAACGCGCTGACGCTGCCGATGTACTCAGCGATGGCGGACGCGATCGCGAGCGCCGCCACGACGGATTCGCTTCGCTGTCTGATGCTGGCCGGCGCGCCGGCGGCATTTTGCGCCGGAAACGATATCGGCGACTTCATCGCCATGGCACAGAGCGGTGCACTCGGCCAGCCGATCCTGGATTTCCTGTACGCACTGGTGCGCAGCGACAAGCCGGTCGTCGCCGCGGTGAATGGCAACGCGGTTGGCGTCGGCACCACCATGCTCCTGCACTGCGACTACGTCGTCGCCGGCACCGACGCCAGACTGTCGACGCCCTTCGTCGGGCTGGGGCTGGTGCCGGAAGCGGCCTCGAGCCTCATCGCGCCGCGGCTGATGGGACAGGCGCGCGCCTTCGCGCTGCTGGTGATGGGTCAGCCCTTGAGCGCGGCCGAGGCGAGGGAGGCTGGCATCGTCAACGTGCTGTGTGATCCAGGCGAAACCGACGCCACCGCGCTCGCCGCCGCGCAGCGCATCGCGGCGCTGCCGGCGCAGGGCGTGCTGATGTCGCGCCGGCTGATGCGCGGCGCGCCGGACGAGATCATTCGGCGAATCGACGAGGAAGCCGATGCGTTCAAGATGCGGTTGAAGTCGCCGGAAGCGCAGGCCGCGTTCATGGCCTTCATGACGCGGAAGAAGTGACGGCGTGCGTTTTGCGGCGCCACGACGGAACGACTCGAAAGGCTACTTGCCCATCAGGTAGTTGGGCGTGAAGTAGCTATCCGGGTTCACGTTGCGGCTGCTGAAACCGCCCGCCGGCCCGAACTGCAGCGTCGTGTTGCCGTTCTGGTAGGCCTTGTTGCCATTGTCGTTGCGCGTCGGCTTTTTGTTCGGGTCGTCGTAGTTGAGATCGACCCAGCCATTGGCACTGCCGCCGCTGGCGCCCTGATAATTTTCGAAGGTCAAAGCCCGAGCCGGCGCGGCGGCAAAACCGGCGACGACAACCGCCGTGGCGATTCCGGCAAATGCGAGGAAAATGGTCGAGCGAACGGTCATAACGGCGCCCCTGCGCGAACGAATAGTCCGACCATACTGCAAAAAAACGTGGCGGCAAGGCGGCGCATCGCCGCCCCGCCTCAGCCCGCCGCGAGGCTATAAACCGGCCCTGGAACCGTCTTACTCGACTTTCAGCCCGAGTTTGCGGACCAGGCCACCCCATTTCTGTTCCTCCGCGGCCATGTCGGCGGCGTATTCAGCCGGGGTGGAGGTCATCGGGTCACCGCCCTCCAGGTGGATGCGCTTCTTAACCTCCTCGTCGGCGACCAGCTTGCGCAGTTCGGCGCTGAGCTTGTCGATAATCTCCGGCGGGGTGCCGGCCGGCGCCAGGAGGCCGTAATGCAGCACCGCGGAGAAACCCGGCATACCGGTTTCCTGGAAGGTCGGCGTGTCCGGCAGCATGGAGAAGCGCTTCTCGCTCGCGACGGCCATCGCTCGCAGATTACCAGCCGCCAGATTGCCGAGCGCCGGCGGCAGCACGCCGAAGGCGATGGCGACATGGCCGCCGATCAGGTCGTTGATCACCGGCGCGGTGCCTTTGTAGGGAATGATCGTGGCCTCGATGCCGGACATCGATTTGAACAGTTCGGCGGCCATATAGCCGCCGGTGCCGACCGCGGAGGTGCCGATGTTCAGCTTGCCGGGGTCCTTCTTGGCGAGCGCGATGAAGTCGGCGACCGTCTTGGCGGGGAACGCAGGGTTCGCCAGCAACACGACCGGCATCGAGGCAACAAGTCCGATCGGCGCGAAGTCCTTTTGCGGATTCATGCCGAGATTGACGTAGATCGCCGGGTTGATCGAGATGGTTCCGGTATGACCGAGCAGCAGCGTGTAGCCGTCCGGCGCCGCACGCGACACAATGCGAGTGCCGATGGTGCCACCGCCACCACCGCGGTTCTCGACGAGAAACTGCTGCTTGAGAGCGTCCGACAGTTTCAGCGCCACCACACGCGCCATGGCATCGACGCCGCCACCGGCAGGATAAGGCACGACGATTGTGACCGGGCGGGTCGGATAATCCGAGGCCATGGCTGCCGGATTAGCGAAGGCGCTCGTGAACAGCAATGCGCACGCGACAACAGTGGGCGCCGCGCGACGCGCGACATCAAGCAACCAGTCCATCATGACGTTTCCCCAGCAAGTTTTTGCTTATCTCGACGACCGATCGGCCGCATGCGATATCGGCTTTGCGGCCGCATCTCATCCGTATGAATACATTAAACGTGCGAAAGAAAAGCAACCGCACCGGCGACGAAAATTGCGGCGCCGGTTGCGGTGCAGCACTCAACGACCCGGGCCGACCCGGGCGATGGCAAGCGATTGGATGTCGCTGGACTGATAGCGCGTGATCAGCCGGGCTAGTGCAGGCTAATCGGCTCGCCCTGTCTCAGGCGTTCGATCTCGTCCTTGACCAGTAATTTTTTGCGTTTGAGTTCGACCACTTCGAGGTCGTCGACGGCGGGATGAGTTTGGCAGTCGTGAATCTGGGCTTCGAGGGCCCGGTGCTTCTTTTCGAGTTCCGCAAGATGCGATTGCAGCGACATTGTCCTATGTCTCCTCAATCCTTGGTTCTTCGATCAGTCTTCAGCTGCTCTAGGCCAGTCGATTGGGCACTCCGAAAGTGACTTTTTTATTGTCGCATTGTCAGTCTAACGCGGGATCGTCGCAAGGGCGATGATAGGCCGCAGTTAAGTTTCCATCAATCACGAGGAAAGCCGTTGATCCGCTACGCTTTTTCGGCGCGCTTGTGCGGTTCTGTGGAAAACACGATAATTATTGTCGCATCGGGGTGGATATTACCTCTCATGGTTCCCTGCTGCGGGAACCTGCTTCCGTCCGCTGCCGGAGCGCCCCGCGCCATTCGAAACGACGCGACCCATGAACGACAATGACGAGACCGCGCTGCGCGCCTTGCTGGCTCGGCTCGAGCAGGAGCATCGCGACCTCGACGCGGCGATCGAGGCGCTCGCCACCTCGCCCGGCTCCGATCTTATCCAGGTGCAGCGATTGAAAAAGCGCAAGCTCGTGCTGCGCGACAAGATTCGGCAGATTGAGGATCAGATCACGCCGGACATTATCGCGTGAAAGCGTATGTGGTCGCGAGCGAGCGCAGCGAAGCGCGAGCCGGGACCCCCTAGCCACCGCGTCGTCGATAGCGCACTGCGCAGGGCCCCCGCGTTCGCGGGCACGACAAGGGTGTCATCCCCGCTTCGCCTTCTTGCGCGCGTACATGGCGCGGTCGGCGTCCGCGATGATGTCTGCCGCGGTGGCACTGGAGCGCAGCACGACACCGCCGGCGCTGGCGCCGACCGACAGTTCGACGCCGGTATATTCGGCACGAGCGCGGGATATCACCGATTCGAGATCGGCAGCCTTGGCCAGCATCGCCCCTTCATTGGCATTCCACATCAGAACACCGAACTCGTCGCCGCCAAGCCGGGCAACGACGTCGGACGCGCGGACATGGGCGGCTAGGCTTGTGGCAACCGCCTTCAGCAGCACGTCGCCGGCGGCATGGCCATACCGATCGTTGATCGGCTTGAAGCCATCGAGATCGATGAACAGCAGTGCCGCGCCGGTGCCGTAGCGCTTGAGATAGGCGAGCGAGCGAGTCAGTTCCCGCTCGAAGCCGCGTCGGTTGAGTATCTCGAGCAAGGGGTCGACGTCGGCACGAGCCTCGAGCTCGGCGATCCGCTGCTCGGCGCGCGCCAGGTCGCGCCGCAGGCGAGCCACCTCCGCCATAAGTTCTTTCGGCGGGGTCTGCGAAAGATCGCTGGTCATGAGCCGTTGAAGCTTGTGAGCCCGCCCGGTCCGCGCCGGACACATAAGGGATAGCCGATTCGCTTAGGGATCATAGTGTCCGGCGAAGGCAGAACGCCCGGTTTCGCCTTGCCAGCGGGGGTTCAAAACCTATAATCCGCCGCTTTCCTGCGCCGGGGGTGGCGCTGTACGGGGAGCAATTCAACGTGGCAAAGCCGGTCGCCGTGATCATGGGCAGTCAGTCCGACTGGGCCACAATGAAACATGCCACCGATACGCTCGACGCCCTCGGCATCGGCCATGAGGCGCTGATCGTATCGGCGCACCGTACGCCGAAGCGGCTTTACGACTTTGCCCATTCTGCTCGCGACAAGGGCTTCAAGGTGGTGATCGCCGGCGCCGGCGGCGCGGCGCACCTGCCCGGCATGGCGGCCTCGATGACGCCGCTGCCCGTGCTCGGCGTACCGATGAACACCCATGCGCTCGAGGGCAAGGATTCGCTGCTGTCGATCCTGCAAATGCCTGGCGGCATTCCGGTCGGCACCTTGGCGATCGGCAAGGCCGGCGCCATCAACGCTGCGCTGCTCGCCGCGGCCATCCTCGCGCTGTCGGATGCCAAGATCGCCAAGCGCCTCGATGCGTGGCGTGCCAAGCAGACCAAGGCCGTGGCGAAGAAGCCGAAAGACTGATGCGGATGCCCCAGATTCCGTTCATTCCCGCGCAAGCGGGAATCCAGCGCTATAATTTATCGAAGAACCTGGTCCCCGCTTTCGCGGGGACGAACGGCTAGGTGTTCATGCTCAAACCCGGATCCACCATCGGCATTCTCGGCGGCGGCCAACTCGGGCGCATGCTCGCGCTCGCGGCCGCGCGGCTCGGCCTGCACTGCCATATCTATTCGCCGGAGAAAGACTCCGGCGCGTTCGAAGTGGCGAAGGCCTACACCTGCGCGGCTTACGAAGACGAAGCCGCGCTCACCAAGTTCGCGGCATCGGTGGATGTCATCACCTATGAGTTCGAGAACATCCCGGCACGCACCGCCGAGGTGCTGTCGAAGCGCAAGCCGGTACATCCCAATCCGAAGGTGCTGCAGACGACGCAGGATCGCCTGGTTGAAAAGAATTTCGTCTCCAGTCTGAAGATTTCGGTCGCGCCCTACGCGCCGGTGCATTCGGCGGCGCAACTCGTCGCCGGCATCGAGAAAGTCGGCCTGCCCGCGGTGCTCAAGACCACGACCATGGGGTATGACGGCAAGGGTCAGGTCAAGATCATGCCGGGCGACGATGCCAACGCGGCCTGGCGTTCGCTGAAGAACAAGCCTTGCGTGCTTGAAGGCTTCGTCAAGTTCCAGCGCGAAGTATCGGTCATCGCCGCGCGTTCGGCGGACGGCAAGGTCGAATGTTTCGAGGTGACCGAGAACGATCACCAGAACCACATTCTCAAGACGTCGACGGTGCCAGCCAAGGTCACCGAAGAAACCGCCAAGGAAGCCGAGAGGATCGCGGCGCGGATCGCCAAGGCGCTCGATTATGTCGGTGTGCTCGGCGTCGAGATGTTCGTCGTCAAGGTCAAGGGCAAGCAGGCGCTGATGGTCAACGAGATCGCGCCGCGCGTGCACAATTCCGGGCACTGGACGCTCGACGGTGCAACCGTCTCGCAATTCGAACAGCACATCCGCGCCGTAGCTGGCTGGCCGCTGGCGAAACCGCTGCGCCTCGGCCGCAAGGTGCAGATGACCAATTTGATTGGCGATGAAGTGCACGATCTCGAACCGTGGCTCGCCCTGTCCGGCACCTCGCTGCACCTCTACGGCAAGACGGAAGCGCGCGCCGGCCGCAAAATGGGCCACATCACGCGGGTGTGGCCGGCGAAGTAGCGCCTCGGTTCGGCTTTCGCTTGCTCCGCACAGCGTCGTAGGCTTCCTGCAATTGCCACCTGCCGGAGCGTTCCATGTCGAAACTGCGCGTCGCCTGTTTCTCCGTATCGCTCGACGGCTTTGGCGCCGGCCCCGAGCAGAGCCTCGACAATCCGATGGGTGCGGGCGGCATGGCGCTGCACGAATGGGTGCTTGGCACCCGCACCTTCCAGGCGATGATGGGGCTGGATGGCGGCTCGACCGGCGACGACGACGCCTTCGCCGCGCGCGGCTTCGACAATGTCGGCAGTTGGATCCTCGGCCGTAACATGTTCGGTCCGGTCCGCGGCGACTGGCCGGACGAGAACTGGAAAGGCTGGTGGGGCACCAACCCGCCCTATCACGGCCCGGTCTTCATCCTCACCCATTACCCGCGCGCGCCGATCGCGATGGAAGGCGGCACCACGTTCCATTTCGTCACCGATGGCATTGAGACGGCGCTGAAGCGCTCCAGGGAGGCCGCCGGCGGCCGCGATGTCCGCGTCGGCGGCGGCGCGTCCACGGTCCGCCAGTACCTGCAGGCGGGCCTGATCGACGAGATGCACCTCGTCTTCTCGCCGGTGTTCCTCGGTTCGGGGGAACCCCTGCTCGCCGGTATCGACCTGCCGAAGCTGGGCTTCGAGCGCCGCGAGCATGTGCAGACCCCACTGGCCACCCACGTCGTGCTGGAGCGCCAAGCCAAGGCGTGACATGGAACGCCCTGTCCGGCCGTGCCGCCAGGCCGAGAAATCCCGAAAACTCAACGATTTCGGTGGGGGTGGCGCCCTCCGAGGCCCATTCCCATATAGAAACAGAGGCAGGCGGTCCGAAAAGCGCGGTTTTGCCGCCTTTTGTTGGACTCGGGTCGCCAAGCCTGCTATAGGCACCCGACTCGAAAGCCCTGCGATTACGCGGTTTTCGACCCGAATTTCGAACCCTCGACCGATATCGGCCAGATTGGCCTCAGCTAAGGAGCAAGCGTGCAAGTTCTCGTTCGCGATAACAACGTCGATCAGGCCCTCAAGGCGCTCAAGAAAAAGATGCAGCGTGAGGGCATCTTCCGCGAGATGAAGCTTCGCGGTCATTACGAAAAACCCTCCGAAAAGAAGGCCCGGGAAAAGGCGGAAGCGGTCCGCCGCGCCCGCAAGCTCGCGCGCAAGAAGATGCAGCGCGAAGGCCTCCTGCCCATGAAGCCGAAGCCGGTAATGGGTGCTGCTGGCGGTCGTGGCGGCGAAGGCCGTGGCGCCGGTGCCGGCGGCCGTGGCGGCGCGCCGCGCTTCTAGGCGACCGACGCTGACATTCGGCGAATCGTCGGCTATCCTTCGATCAGATTTGTAACGCGGGCGTTTCCAACGCCCGCGTTTTCGTTTTTGCGAGGTCACGTTCCGCCGCGCCAGCAAGGGAGAAACAACGTGACCACCAAGCCCTGGACCCTTGGCGCCATTCGCGACATGAACCTGCAGCTCGAAGCGGCGTGCGCCGAGCCGGGCTGCGGCTGGTTCACCACTTACGATATCGACAAGATGGTCTCCGAGTTCGGCGCCGACTGCGAGCTGCCGACCGACGCTGGCGGTCTCACCTGCGGCCAGTGCGGCGCGCCGGTTGATTTCGGCCTCGCCGCAAAGGCGAAGCGCGCTGCAGCAGGTTGACGATCTCACCTGGCGTATGGCGGCTTCGGGCGGCGGCTATATCGGCATCTGGCCGGAAATCCGCATCGGCGATCGCGTCTTACGTACGCGCAGCCGCCTGACGATTAGCGCACCACGACGTAGACCGTGCGGCCGGCCTGCACCACCGGACGATAAACGATCGTGCCACAGCGCCACATCTTCACGCCATTGACGACGACGGCAACGCACCCCTTCGGCAGAACATAGAGCGGCGCGCCCGGCGCGACGCCGACCCCCGGCGCACCGAGCGCCGGACGCACGCCCGGCCCAGCGCGGCCAACGCCGAAGCCCGGATCGACCGCGTTGGCGGTACCGGCCATCAGCGCCATGAAGCCGGCACCAAGCGCAAAGACTGCCAAGGTGCCGCGAACTGTCTTTTCCTCAATCATGCTGATCTCCTATGGCGCGGATGATCCGCGCAATGGGAGGAGTTTCGTCAGATCCGCCGCGGCGAGAAGTGAAACTCTTTGGTTGGATCGCGGCGATTTATTTTTGGTTGGATCTCCGACCGCCATCCTACGGCTGTCTCACGACGGCCGCGGCCGGCTGAGCGCATCCAATCCCTCACGATAAGTCGGGTACCGCAACGTCACGCCGAGCACCGACTTCAGGCGATCGTTCCGCGCACGCCGGCAATCGGCATAGAAGCTGACTGCCATGGGCGACATGGATTCGCGCGCGACCTCAAAGGGGATCGAGGGCGGCGGCGCCACGCCGAGAAGCCTTGACGCATAGACGACCGGATCGCCAGGGGGCGTCGGCTCGTCGTCGCAGACATTGAAGATTCCACCGACACGGCGAGCGAACGCGGCCTCGATTGCCTGTGCAATGTCGACGACATGAATGCGGTTGAAGACCTGGCCCGGCTTGTCGATGATCCGCGCGGTGCCGGCCCGTACATTGTCGAGCGCGCTGCGGCCCGGACCGTAAATGCCGGCAAGCCGCAGGATGGTGACCACCGCGCCGGTACGTCGTCCGAATTCCAGCCATGCCTGTTCGGCATCGAAGCGGCGTCGCGTGCGGCCGTCCTTGGTGCGGCATTCGCTGGTCTCATCGACCCAGGCGCCGTCATAATTGCCGTAGACACCCAGCGTCGACAGATACACGACGTCACGCAGCCGCCCTGCCCGCATGAGGCGATCGTCGCAACAGGCAAGGACCGGATCGCCGCCCTCGCCGGGAGGGGCCGACAGTAGCAAAGCACTGGCTTGATCGACTGCCGCAGCCAGCTCCGGCGACACCGTACGGCCAGCGAATGTCAGAACGGTACAGTTGGCTGGCGTCGCGGCGCCGAGCGCAGCAGCGCGGGCCGGATCTCGCACGGTGCCGACGATCGACGTCCACCGCGCGGCATCACGCGCAAGATAGTGCTGAGCCGAAAAGCCGAGGCCGATTACGAGGAGGCTTGTCATGGCCGCAGCGTTGGTCACGCCAAGGCGAAGCGCAAGCCTTACATCGCCT
The DNA here is from genome assembly GCF_001426945.1 of Pseudolabrys sp. Root1462. Taxonomy (GTDB): domain Bacteria; phylum Pseudomonadota; class Alphaproteobacteria; order Rhizobiales; family Xanthobacteraceae; genus Pseudolabrys. Next base: position 3,234,860 of record NZ_LMFS01000001.1, read on the forward strand.
TGACGATCTGCTCGGTCATCTTCTTGGCGTCGCCCAGCAGCATCATCGTGTTGTCGCGATAGAACAGCGGATTGTCGATGCCGGCATAGCCCGAGGCGAGCGAGCGCTTGATGAACATCACGGTGCCGGCCTTCCAGACCTGAAGCACGGGCATGCCGTAGATCGGCGAGGTCTTGTCCTCTTCCGCCGCCGGGTTGGTGACGTCGTTGGCGCCGATGACGAAGGCGACGTCCGCTTGGGCGAACTCCGAGTTGATGTCCTCGAGCTCAAATACCTCGTCGTACGGCACATTGGCTTCGGCCAGCAGCACGTTCATGTGGCCCGGCATACGGCCGGCGACGGGGTGAATGGCGTATTTCACTTCGACGCCTTCGGCCTTGAGCTTGTCCGCCATTTCCTTGAGCGCGTGCTGCGCCTGCGCCACCGCCATGCCGTAGCCCGGCACGATGATGACTTTCTGCGCGTTCTTCATGATGTAGGCGGCATCGTCCGCCGAGCCGAGCTTGACCGGACGCTGCTCAGCCGTGCCGCCGGCAGCCGCGGTTTCACCGCCGAAGCCGCCGAGGATCACCGAAATGAACGAGCGGTTCATCGCGTGGCACATGATATAGGACAGAATCGCGCCGGACGAACCGACCAGCGCGCCGGTGATGATCAGCGCCGAATTGCCAAGCGTGAAGCCGATGCCGGCGGCGGCCCAGCCCGAATAGGAATTGAGCATCGAGATCACGACCGGCATGTCGGCGCCGCCGATCGGGATGATCATCAGCACGCCGAGCAGCAGCGACAGCGCGACGATGATCCAGAAATCCAAGGCGCTCTGCGACACGCAGAAGCCGTAGATGAAGAACACCAGCGCCAGCGCGATGACGATGTTGATGATGTGGCGAAACGGCAGCGTAATCGGCTTGCCGCTCATGCGGGCAGACAGTTTGAGGAAGGCGATCACCGAGCCGGTGAAGGTCAATGCGCCGATGGCGACGCCGAGTGACATTTCGATCAGGCTCTGCGCGTGGATGTGGCCTTCGCTGCCGATGCCGAAGGCTTCGGGCGCGTAGAAGGCGCCAGCGGCGACCAGCACCGCCGCCATGCCGACCAGCGAATGGAAGGCGGCGACCAGTTCCGGCATCGAGGTCATCGGCACGCGGCGGGCGATCACCGCGCCGATGCCGCCGCCGATGGCGATGCCGCCGATCACCAGCGCCCAGGACACGGCACTCGCCGGCGGATGCGAGCCGAGCGTGGTCAGCACCGCGATGGTCATGCCGACCATGCCGAGAATGTTGCCTCGGCGCGAGCTATCCGGGCTCGACAGGCCGCGCAGCGCCAGGATGAACAGGACGCCGGCGACGAGATAGAGAAGTGCGACGAGATTGGCGCTCATGACCCCCGGCCCCCAGCCGTTATTTCTTTTTCTTCTGGTACATCGCGAGCATGCGCGAGGTGACCAGGAAGCCGCCGAAAATATTGATCGAGGCGAAGATCAGCGCGACGAAGCCGAAGGCACGGGCCCAGATCGGGCCGTTGTCGTTGGTGACCAGGCCGACGCCAACCGCAAGCAGCGCGCCGACGACGATGACCGAGGAAATCGCGTTGGTGACCGACATCAGCGGCGTATGCAGCGCCGGCGTCACCGACCAGACCACGTAATAGCCGACGAACACGGCGAGAACGAAGATCGATAGGCGGAAGACGAAGGGATCGACCGCGGTCGCAAGCTCGTGCATGGGGCCCCGTTCCTTATTTGCTCATTCCAGGGCGCGCGACAGGCGCAGACCCGGAACGCTGAAGTACGCACTCTGCCACCCGCCGGATTCCGGGTTCGCGGCTTTCAGCCGCGTCCCGGAATGACAGGGGGTGGATCGGCAACATCTTACGCCGCCGTCTTCGGCATGAAATTCGGATGCACGACCGCGCCGTCGCGCGTCAGCATGGTGGCCTTGATCAGCTCGTCGTCCCAATTGATCGCAAGCTTGTGCTCTTTCTTGTCGATCATGGTGTCGATGAAAGTGAGAAGGTTTTTGGCATAGAGCGCCGACGCCGACGCCGCGAGGCGGCCGGGCACGTTGAGATGGCCGACGATCTTGGCGGGGCCGACCTGGACCACCTGCCCCGGCACCGCGCCTTCGACATTGCCGCCGCGTTCGACCGCGAGATCGACGATCACCGAACCAGGCTTCATCGAAGCGACCATCTCGGCGGTGACGAGCCGCGGCGCTGGACGGCCCGGAATCAGCGCGGTGGTGATGACGATGTCCTGCTTCTTGATGTGTTCAGCGACCAGAGCGGCCTGCTTGGCCTGATATTCTTTCGACATTTCCTTGGCGTAGCCGCCGGCGGTCTGCGCGTTCTTGAATTCCTCGTCTTCAACGGCGAGGAATTTGGCGCCGAGGCTTTCCACCTGCTCCTTGGTCGCCGGCCGCACGTCCGTCGCGGTGACGACAGCGCCGAGGCGCTTGGCAGTCGCGATCGCCTGAAGGCCGGCAACGCCGACACCCATGATAAACGCTCTCGCCGCCGGCACGGTGCCGGCCGCAGTCATCATCATCGGCATGGCGCGGCCATATTCGGCGGCGCCATCGATCACGGCACGATAGCCGGCGAGGTTCGCTTGGCTCGACAGCACGTCCATCGACTGCGCGCGGGTGATGCGCGGCATCAATTCCATGGCAAAGGAAGTCAGCCCGGCATCGGCCATCGCCTTGAGCGCGGCATCGTTGCCGTAGGGATCCATGATGGCAACGACGATGGCGCCCTTCTTGTAGGACGCGATTTCGCCGGCTGAGGGCCGACGCACCTTGAGGACCATGTCGGCGTCACCGCCGACCTGATCGGCCAGCGTCGCGCCGGCGGCCTCATATTCGGCGTCGGGAATGCCGGAGGCGATGCCCGCGCCGCGGGCGATCACCACCTCGGCGCCGAGCGCCTTGAACTTCTTGACGGTCTCCGGCGTCGCCGCAACGCGCGGTTCGTTGGCCTCGGTTTCCCGTGCTACCGCGATACGCATCGACAATGCCTCCGCTCGCCCCGCGCGAGGTCTGACGTGTTAATCCCCGCCAGCCCCAGCGGCGATGATTATGCGTGATTACGACAGGGCGGTGAAGCCGAAGATGAGGAAGGAGAGCGCGAAGGCCACGTAGCTCGGCGTCTTCGAGCCCGAACCCAGCGCGGCGATCAGACCGATGATCGCGATCAGGAACACCGGGATCGCCATGAACCAGTGACCGAGCACGCCGCCGACCGTCAGACCCAGCAGCAGATTGATGACGTGGATCGAGCCGTCGAAAGCGTATTTGACGAAGCTTTCGTAGGTCTGCTCGTGCGCCGGGTAGTCGTTGCCGGTCGCGGTGGCGTATTCGACGGTGCCGTGGTCGGCCATGACGGGAGGTCTCCGAATAACTGGTTCCAGCGCCTTGGGGTTACCGCAATCGGGGCCGCAGGGCAACGGCCGTACCGCCGCCGGGGCTGTGGATGGACCCGTCCCGGAGCTAGTCGCGGGCCAGCCCGGCCGCGTCCAGCGCCGCGCCCTGCCGGGCCGCGACCTCCTCGACGGAAAAATTCTCAATGGCCTCGTTGAACAGGCGATAAAAATTCAATTCCGCCGCCAGATGGAGAAAGACCGCCCCCAGGCCGACGGCGGCGCGGTCCATGAACACAAACTCGCGCGGCACCTGAACCGGGCCGAGTTTCTTCAACGCCTGGTGGACGCGGAAGGCTTCCTTGCGGCCATAGTCCGACGGCTTGACGCCGTCGGCAATCGAGCGGACGCGGTCGTCGAGCAGCGGCCCGTAGATGAAGCGCGCCCAGATATTGAGGGCGTCGATCAGTTCGCGGGTGAGCCCGCGGAAGCCCCAGGTCTCGTAGGCCTTGACCACCCTCGCCTCGTCGCCGTCGAGCAGGCCGCGATAGAGATCGACCACGCCGGCGACAAAGCGCGGCGGGAAGATGCGGATGCAGCCGTAGTCCAGAAGGTTGATGCCGGCCGGTGCGCCGTTCTCGGCGAACACCGAATAATTGCCGAGATGCGGGTCGCCATGGATGACGCCGAAACGGCTGAACGGGAACCACCAGGCGGTGAACATCGCGGTGGCGAGGCGGTTGCGAATCTCGAGGCTGTCGTCCTTGTGCGACAGCATCTTCGTGCCGTCCATCCAGTCCATGGTCAGCAAACGGCCGCTCGACAATTCCGGCCGGACGTTCGGGACGCGGATCAGCGGCTCGTCCTTGAGCATGTGCTGGTACAGCGCGACGTGCTTGGCCTCGCGCGCGTAATCGAGCTCCTCGCGGAGGCGTGCCGCGATTTCGATCGCGATCTCGTCGGTGTCGATCGCCGGATCGAAACGCTTGCGCAGCGCGAACAGCAGTTGAAGCTGCTTGAGGTCCGCTTCAACCGCGGACTGCATATCGGGATATTGGAGCTTGCAGGCGAGCGCCGTGCCGTCGAGCGCCTGCGCCCGATGCACCTGGCCGAGCGAGGCGGCGGCCGCCGGCTCATGCTCGAAGGACTTGAACTTCTTTTGCCAGTCCGCTCCCAATTCTGCGGACATGCGGCGCTTGACGAAGGCCCAGCCCATCGGCGGCGCCTGGCTCTGCAGCTTCATCAATTCGCTGGCGTATTCCGGCGGCACCGCATCGGGGATGGTGGCGAGCAGTTGCGCCACCTTCATGATCGGGCCTTTCAGGCCGCCGAGCGCGCTCGCCAGCGCCAAGGCGTTGCCGCCGCGCGTATCCTGCGCGCCGACCAAGCGTTGACCGGCCATGCGGGCGGCCACACCGCCTACCTTGGTACCCACACTGGCATAGCGGCGGGCACGGGCCGAGAAACGGTTTCGTTCGGAATCGGACATGAAATTGGATAACCTTGCGTCCATTCCATATTGGGATCGGCGGAGAGCTTATCAATGCGCCAGGGCATCGCAGGGATGGCCGCAGGCCTGCTTATGCTCGGAACTGCGAGCGCGCAGGCCGCCAGTTGGGCCTGGGGCTGCCAGGGGCAGCTCACCGCCCCCGATCAGAGCGTGATCTTCACGCGCTACCAGATGGTGGTGCTGGACGGCAAACGGCCGCCCATGCCGCCGGACAGGCTCCTCGGCGACGCGGCGCTGAACCCGCTGATCAATGGCGATAGTGCCGGCTACGATCCGAACAATATCAACGACGGCCTGGTGAACACGATTATCTTCACGCGCGATGCCGCGACGAAAGCGACGATCACGTTGACCGAGCTGTCGTCGCGGCGGTTGTCGCATAAGGCCAAGGTGATCTGCGGCCGCGACGAAGTCACCGACACCTTCCGCAAGGTCTATCGCTACGAACGCGACAACGAGACGCCGCGCACGCTGACGATGCAATGCATCGAATACACGCTCTCGACACGTGGCGGGCGCAAAGGCTGCGATTAGCGGCCGAGCGCCTTGTCCGCCGCGGCGCAGGCGGCACGAACATCGGCCGGGCTTGCCGGCTCACCACCCGCGGCACGAACCAGCTTCACGGCCTCCTCGACAAGACCGCGGTTGGTTTCATCGACGCCGAACGGACGGTCCTCCAGACCAACGCGAACATGGCCGCCTTTGGCAACTGCCGGCGCAATCAGCGGCCTTAAGTCGAGACCGAGCCCGGCCACCATCCACGGCGCGCCGGGCGCCATCTCGGTGAGCAGCGCGAGATGCGCATCGAGATAGGTTTCCTTCGGCGGATAGCCGAAGCAGAACTCTTGCGAGAACATGAAGCGATAAATCGGCGTCGGCACAGCCGGCATCGCGCTGGCGGTGGCGGCACCGAGGCGCAGGCAGCCCGGTTCATAGATGGCGTAGCTCGGCCGCACCCTGTATTGCGCGGCGATGCGCATGCCTTCGCGGAAGTGATCGTCGGGATTCAGATAGGTGAAGCCCGGTTCACCGCGCGCCACCTGCTCGAAGCGGGTGAACACCGCAGAGCCGGGATCGATTACCGCCCATTCCAGAAGCCCCGCTTTGGCAAGCTGTTCGACATGGGCGTAGCGCTCCTTGGCGGGCGTGAGATCGCCGGCATAGCCGGAGCCAGCGATCGGCAAGGTCGGATAGACAATGGCATCGACTTTGGCGCGGATGCCTTCGATCACCGGAGCGTAGAGCTCGTAGGCGTCGCGCTGCCGGCCGGTCGACGGATCGTAGGCGTGGAAGTGGATGATCGCGGCACCCGCTTCCGCCACTGCGATGCCGTCGGCAATGATCTCATCGATGGCGACTGGAATCGCCGGCTGACGCTCACGCGTCCAGGCGCCGTTGATCGCTGCTTCGATAAAGACCTTGGGCATGCGCCCGCCCTACCCCAGCCCCTCCAACTCCTCGATCAGGCTGGCGATGACCGAGAGGCCGCCGTCCCAGAACTTCGGATCGGTGGCATCGAGGCCGAAGGGCGCCAGCAGTTCAGAGTGGTGTTTCGTGCCGCCAGCCGACAGCATGGCGAGATAGCGCTCGGCAAAACCGCTCTCCGACTTTTCGTAGACCGCGTAGAGAGAGTTCACCAGGCAATCGCCGAAGGCATAGGCGTAGACGTAGAACGGCGAATGGATGAAGTGCGGGATGTAGACCCAGAAGGTCTCGTAACCCGGCTTCAGGTCGATCGCCGGGCCGAGGCTTTCCGCCTGCACGGACATCCACAACTCGCACAACTTGTCGGCAGTGAGTTCGCCGTTGCGTCGTTCGGTGTGGACCTTGCGTTCGAAGGTGTAGAACGCGATCTGCCGCACCACGGTGTTGATCATGTCCTCGACCTTGGCGGCGAGCATGGCCTTGCGCTGCTTCTTGTCGGCGGTGTTGGCGAGCAGCTTCTTGAAGGTCAGCATTTCGCCGAACACGCTCGCGGTCTCAGCCAGCGTCAGCGGGGTCGGCGCCATCAGCGCGCCGTTCGGCGCGGCGAGCACCTGGTGCACGCCGTGGCCGAGTTCATGCGCCAGGGTCATGACGTCGCGCGGCTTGCCCTGGTAGTTGAGCAGCACATAAGGATGCGCCGACGGCACTGTCGGATGCGAGAAGGCGCCGGGCTGCTTGCCCGGGCGCACGCCGGCGTCGATCCAGTTCTTTTCGAAGAAGCGGTCGGCGACCTCGGCCATCTTCGGCGAGAAGGCGCCGTAAGCCGTCAGCACCGTCGCGCGCGCGTCGCTCCATGGAATGCTGCGCTGCTCGACCTTGGGCAGCGGCGCATTGCGATCCCAGTGCGCCAGCTTCTTCTTGCCGAACCACTTCGCTTTCAACGCGTAATAGCGGTGCGACAGCTTCGGATAGGCAGCGCGCACCGCCGAGACCAATGCCTCGACCACTTCCGGCTCGACGCGGTTCGACAGATGTCGCGCATCGGCGACATCCTTGAACCCGCGCCAGCGGTCCGAGATCTCCTTGTCCTTGGCCAGAGTATTGGTGATCAGGGTGAACGGCCGCAGATTGGCCTTGAAGGTCGTCGCCAGCGCCTCGGCCGCGTCCTTGCGCTTGGCGCCGTCCGAGTCCTGCATGAAATTCAGCGCCGGCTCGATGGAAAGTTCCTTGCCGCGGATACGGAAGCGCAGCGCCGCGATGGTGTCATCGAACAGACGATTCCAGGCCGAATACGCGGTCAGCGACTTCTCATGAAAAAGCTGCTCGATGCGGTCCTCGAGCTGATACGGCTTTTCCTTGCGCACATCCTCGATCCACGGCCGATAGTGCCCGAGCGGTCCCGACGACATCGCGGAATCGATGACCTTGTCATCGACGCGGTTGAGTTCGAGATCGAAAAACAACAGGTGCGAATAGGCGGTGGTAATGCGCTCGTTCATGTCGCCGTAAAACTTGGCGATGGCGGCGTCGGTCGAATTGCCGGCATGCAGCAGCCCGGCATAGGAGCCGATACGGCCCAGCACGTCGCCGATCTTCTCGTAGCGCTTCACCGCTTCGCAGAGTTGTTCGCTGGCGCCGGGCTGCGCCGCGATGGCGCCGAGCTTGCCTTTGTAGAGCTCCTCGAAGGCCACACACTCGCTGTCGACCCAGGCCAGATCCTGCTTCAGCGCCGAGCTTTCGATGCCCGGATAAAGATCGTTCAAATTCCAGTCCGGCAGGTCACCCAGTTTCGGCAGAGTGGCTGAGCGCGCCTTGGCGGTGGCTTTCGGCTTGGCTGCCGGTTTGCGTGCCGGCTTTGCGGACTTGCGGGCGACGGATTTCTTCTTGAGCGCGGTTCTGGCCATTTTGGAGATACGTTTCGTTAGGGAAAAGAAATCGGGTGGAATCGGGCGTCCGGCCCGCATTATCTAGGCTTTCCCGCATGGCGGCGCGATGGCAATTCGGACAATTTTTCCGTCTTTTTCACCTTATCGGGAGCCCGCCTCAGGCGCCGCAACCCGTTTAAGAGCCCCTTAAGGGCGCCTCCCGATACTGCGCCAAATCGGCACAGCCAGAAAATGCGATTGAGCGCCGGCGGCCGTTTGGGGAAGTGTCATGTCGCAAGTTGTGTTGATCGTCGATGACGATCCGGTTCAGCGTCGTCTGCTCGAAGCGATGGTCGAGCGATACGGCTACCGTGCGCTCACCGCCGATGGCGGCGACGCCGCGCTTGGCCTGCTGCTCGGCGACACCCCCGCGTCCATCGACTGCGTCATTCTCGATCTCGTCATGCCGGATCTCGACGGCCTCGGCGTCATGTCGCGGCTGCGCCAAGCCGGCATCGATATTCCCGTCATCGTACAGACCGCGCATGGCGGCATCGATAACGTCGTCTCCGCGATGCGCGCCGGCGCGATCGACTTCGTCGTCAAGCCGGCCAGCCCGGAGCGTCTCGAAGTATCGCTACGCAATGCGCTGACCACGAAGGCGCTGGCCGGCGAACTGTCGCGCGTGAAGCGCAGCCGCGACGGCACCCTCACTTTGGCCGATGTCATCACCCGATCGCCGGCGATGGCGCCGGTGATCAAGTCGGCGGAGAAAACCGCCGCCTCCGACATCCCGGTTCTGCTCGAAGGCGAGAGCGGCGTCGGCAAGGAATTGATGGCGCGCGCCATCCACGGCTCGAGCGCGCGACGCGCCAGGCCCTTCATCGCCGTGAACTGCGGCGCGCTGCCGGAGAACCTCGTCGAATCCATTCTGTTCGGACACGAGAAAGGCGCCTTCACCGGCGCCACCGAAAAGCACACCGGCAAGTTCGTCGAGGCCGATGGCGGCACATTGTTCCTCGACGAAGTCGGCGAACTGCCGCCGGCGGCGCAGGTCAAGCTGCTCCGCGCCCTGCAGGAGAGCGAGGTCGAACCGGTCGGCTCACGCAAGAGCGTCAAGGTCGATGTCCGCATCATCTCGGCGACCAATCGCGATCTGATTGCCGAAGTGAAGGCCGGCCGCTTCCGCGAAGACCTGTTCTATCGCCTGCACGTCTTCCCGATCATGATTCCGCCGCTGCGCCAGCGTCCCGAAGACATCGCCGAACTGACGCGCCACTTCGTTGCCCGCATTGCCGCCGAACAGGGCAAGCGCATTCGCGGCCTGGACGCCGGCACGCTTGCCAAGCTGGCCGGCTTTCGCTGGCCGGGCAACGTGCGCCAGTTGGAGAACGCGGTGTACCGTGCTGTCGTGCTTGCCGAGGGCGACACCATCGGCATCGATGAATTCCCACAGGTCATAGCCGCCGCTTCGCCCCATGCCGGGATCCCGACGATCGAACTGGGCAGCGCGCCGCATACCGCGCCCGACCTGGTGAACGACGTGCACGCCGCCGGCGAACGCATCAGCCTTCAGGAGCGCATGCATCGGGTCAATCCGATCGCGATGACGCAGACGCAGTCGATGCTGACATTAACCGACGATCACAACGACGTGAGACCGCTCGATGACATTGAGCGAGAGGTCATCCGCTTTGCCATTGCGCATTACCGCGGACAGATGTCGGAAGTGGCGCGGCGTCTCAAAATCGGACGTTCGACCCTCTATCGAAAGCTCGAAAGCCTGCAATTGCATGGTGAATCGGCCGACGCGCCGGTTAACGAGACGGCCGACGCTGGTTAATATTTAAAATTTTAGCGATCGGGCGCCGCAGTTCACCGTGATGGGAAGTAAGCGGTACCCGACCACGTTTTTCATTCGTCTCGCCTGCGTTTCGGCAGCATAATGCCGGCCAATGTCCGTTAACAGACTGCATCGCATTCGATGCATCTTGGCGATGAGCGCGCGAGTGGAGTGCAAGCGTGATGCGTAAAGTCAGGTTCGACCATTTACTGGCCGGCACGATGCTGGCCGTTGTGACGGCAGCGCCGTCTTTCGCGGCGCCCGATGGCATTCGTCAGGTCGCGCCATTGCCGCCGTCGTTGAACGGCGCACGCATCATTCAGCGCCGGCCTGAGCCGATGCCGGAGCCGCCCCCGGCGCCTGTGCGCAACACCGCCGAGCAGCAGGTGCCGCTGCCGCCGCAAGCGGCACGACAAGAAGTTGTGCGCCAGGAGTCGCCGCGCCCGCCGGAGCCGGTGCGCGTCCAACCCGCCCATGTCGAGCCGGTGCGCGCCGAAGCCGTGCGTGTCGAAATTCCGCGCGACGAGCCCGTTGCCCAGGCCTCGGCCAACGAAGATCGCAGTTTCGTCGTCAGCTCCCTCGACCGGCCACTTGGCGCATCCGACTCGCAGATCGCGGAGCGGTTGCGCGGCGCCCTCGCCGGCAAGGCCGACAAGGGTGATGCCGAGCGCAAGGCGATCGGCTCTTTCTATGCCTCGCGCAATTACGCGCCGCTGTGGATTCATGACGGCCGCCTCACCGCCGGCGCCAAGTCCGCCATCGTCCGCCTGAAGAATGCCCAGGCCGACGCGCTCGAACCGGCGGACTACCCGCTGCCGAATTTCGACAACGTCGCCGGCGCCGACCAACTCGCCGCCGCCGATCTCAAGCTGACGCTGTCGGCGCTGACCTTCGCCCGCCATCTCGCCGTCGGCCGCATCGCGCCGACACGCGTGTCGGCGGAAGTCGACTATGGCCAGCACGGTCCCGACAACGGCGACATCCTCAAGAAGCTCGCCGACGCGCGCGACGCCAACGCCGCCTTCGACAGCTTCGAACCGCCGCAGCCCGCCTTCAAGGCGCTCAAGCGCAAGCTCGCCGAATTGCGTAGCGGCGGCGCGCACGCCGACGCCGATGAACGCATCGCCAACGGTCCGGCGATCAAACCCGGCGACAAGGACGCGCGCGTGCCGCAACTGCGCCAGCATCTCAACGTCCGCCTTACGGCGCAAGGCCCGCGTACCATGCAGGTGCGCGACCACAGGACCGGCCGCATCAAGGTGGTCAAGGTGCCGGCGGAAGATCCGAAGGCGCTGGAGCTCGTTTACGACAAGGCGCTGTTCAACGCCGTCAAGAACGTGCAGGCCCGCGCTGACATCAAGCCGACCGGCGTCATCGACAACAGGACGATTGCCGCCATCAACGGGCCGACGCCGCGGCAGCAGATCGATACCGTCATGGCCAACATGGAGCGCTGGCGCTGGCTGCCGCGCGACCTCGGTCGCAATTACGTGATGGTCAACATTCCCGATTACACGCTCAAGGTCGTGCGCGACGGTTCCGTCGTGTGGCGCACCAAGATCGTCGCCGGCAAGCCGCAGACGCCGACGCCGCTGCTCACCGCGGCGATGGACAACGTCGTCGTCAATCCGTCGTGGTACGTGCCGCAGTCGATCATTCAGAACGAACTGCTGCCGCAATACGCCAGCGACCCGAACATCTTCGACCGCATGGGTCTCGAAGTGAAGCGCGGCCCGGACGGCCACATCAACGTGGTGCAGCCGCCGGGCATGGCGAACGCGCTCGGCCGCATCAAGTTCAACTTCCCGAACAAGTATCAGGTCTATCTGCACGACACGCCGGAGAAGCGGCTGTTCGCCGCCGACCGCCGCGCCTTCAGCCATGGCTGCATGCGCGTCGAGAATCCGACCAAGTTCGGCGAGGTGATGCTGGCGATGGCGATCCCCGGGCAGACGCCGACGCAGCCGCAACTCGAGAAGCTGGTGGGTCACGACGAGAAGATCTTCAAGATGGTCAACCGGCCGATGGTGCATCTGACCTACCAGACCGCGTTCGTCGATGACGACGGCAAGCTCGAAGTGCGCGACGACATCTACGGCTTCGACAAGCGCATCCACGCCATCATGACCAGCGACGAACGCCGCGTCGCCGACGTCGCGCCGCCGCAGGACAAGACGCGCGATGCGGCGACCATGAAGAGCAACCAGGAAATCCTCAGCCGCGTCGAGCGGCGCGAGGCGGGCAATCCATTCCAGTTCTTCGAGAAGATTTTCCGGTAATTCCTTCCGCAGGAAAAATGCCGCATGGCCGGAGCGACGCTCCGGCCATTTTTCGTCATGCGCGAAAAGTTCCTTCCGGCGCGAACCTTTTTTCGCCAAGTTTCCTGTGTATCCAAATTGCCGCAGGGGGAACTTTGCCCGCCGCAAGGGACAGTTAACGAAATCCCGCCAACACTGAAGCCGTCATCGCAGCGGCTGTAACCGGGCGTGCCGATGGCTTTCGGACGAAATTCACGGAACTTGCCAGTGTCGGTTCGCCGCGGCCCACGCCATTACAAAATGCCATCGACCCTGCGCCGCGCCGGTATCCGCCTCAGCGCGTCGGTAGCGCTCGCGGGCATCCTGCTGCTCGGCGTCAACAACGCGCTGCAGCCGGCCTCGGCCGAAGGCGACACGCGCACGCTGAGCTTCCGCCACCTGCATACCAACGAGACCATCACCGTCACCTTCAAGCGCAACGGCAGCTACGACCAGGATGCGTTGAAGAAGCTCGACTGGTTCATGCGCGACTGGCGCAAGAACGAAGACGTCAAGATGGACCCCAAGCTCTTCGACATTCTCTGGCAGGTCTATCGCGACGTCGGCGGCACGCAGCCGATCGAGATCATCTGCGGCTACCGCGCGCCGGCTACCAACAACATGCTGCGCGCGCGCTCGACCGGCGTTGCCGAGAATTCCAATCACACCCACGGCCAGGCCATCGATTTCGAGATCCCGGGCGTGCCGCTGGAGAAAATCCGCGAAGTCGGCCTTCGCCTGCAGCGCGGCGGCGTCGGCTTCTATCCGACCTCGGGCTCGCCCTTCGTCCATCTCGACACTGGCACCATCCGTCACTGGCCGCGCATGACGCGCGACCAACTGGTCAAGGTGTTCCCCGACGGGCGCACCGTGCATATTCCCACCGACGGCAAGCCGCTCGCCGGCTACGCGCTGGCGCTGGCCGATGTCGAGAAGCGTGGCAACGAGCCGTCGCGCGTGATCATGGCGCAGGCCCGCGAGGCCGGCGTGACCGGGGCGGCGGAGGCCGGTGCGACGGCGCAGAAGCCGCGCAATTTCCTGGCGAGCCTGTTTGGCGGCAACCTGAAGTCCGATGCGGAGGAATCTGCCAAGCCGGAGAAGGCCGCGGTGGTGCTGGCCAGCGCCAAGCCGAAGCCGGTCGCCACGGCGCGCGTGGTGCCGATGCCATCGGCGCGGCCGAAGCTGATCGAGGTCGCCTCGGCTGAGCCGGCCCCGCAGACCGCAGCCAATGTCATCGCCACCCGGAGCGGCGTCTGGACCAGCGCGGTCGACAGCGGCGAAGTGGCGCCGGCGGTGGCGCAGTCGCCCTTCACATTCGCCGACACCATGACTACGGCGAGCCTGCCGGAGGCCGCACTCGCCTACGCCGCGACGCCGGCAACGACCAAGGTCACGGAAGCCACACCGCTGCCCCGCCCCGCCCGGGCGCGACCGATGGGCGCCAATATTCCGGCGCTGCCGCCGACGGCATCGCTGATGCCCCAGGCGTCCGCCACAATCGCGTCAGCCACCCCACCAGGCATCGCCGGCGGCGGCCAGCGCACCGACAGCCCATGGCTGCGCGCGGCAGTGCTGACGCCGAACATGACGACCCACATGACGGCCACGCATATGGGCGACCTCGATACCGCACCGCTGGCGCATTTGTTCCAGAAGCCGGCGCAGGCTTTGGTGATGACCTTCTCGGCGGATCCGGGGCTAGGCATTGTCGCCGACCGGTTCAGCGGCCACGCTATCGCTTTCCTCGCGACCGCGAGCTTCGTCACGCAGACGACGGCGTCGCTGCGCTAGAGACGACTTGTCCCGGACGCGATGCAGCGTAAAACGCTGCGCCGCAGAGCCGGGACCGTCCCACATTTGGAATTCGCGAAGGTCCCGATTCAGCAGCGCACGACTGCGTCGCGCGCTGCGTCCGGGACAAGAGGGCCCTACTGGAGCATGCCCAGCGCATGCATGTAGGTTTCCAGGATCTCTTCCTGTTCGCGGCGCTCGTTCGAATCCATCTTGCGCAGGCGCACGATGGTGCGCAGCGCCTTGGCGTCATAGCCGTTGCTCTTGGCTTCGGCGTAAACGTCCTTGATGTCGTCGGAAGTCGCCTTCTTCTCTTCCTCCAGCCGCTCGATGCGCTCGATGATCGCCTTGAGCTGATCCTTCGCGAAGCGGTGCGAGGTTTCTTCTTTATCGGCCGCTGCGGGCATCGACATAGCCTTGAACTCCCTGAATGCGCGTGCGGCAGCCTCGCGACATGAATAGCCGTGCGGACTGGTGCAGCGTCTCGTCAGGCAGCTTTCGGAATTCGCGCGCTCAAGGTCAAGGCGGGCCTGCGGTCATCCACGTTGTTCACAAGCCAGGGTCATCAGCCTGTCACGGAATGGCTTTTTTCAGTGCTGCGGTCTGGACTTTTCGAAGGCGGCCTTCTGCTCGGGCGAGGCCTCCTTCTGGTGCTTGGCGCGCCACTGGTCGTAGGGCTCGCCATAGACGATTTCACGGCTTTCGTCCTTGGACATGGCAACGCCGCGCGCATCCGCGGCGTCCTTCATCCAGTTCGACAGGCAATTGCGGCAGAAGCCGGCCAGATTCATCAGGTCGATGTTCTGCACATCGGCGCGCTGGCGCAGATGCTCGACCAAACGCCGGTACACGGCGGCCTCCAGTTCAGTGCGGGTCTTGTCGTCCATGGCGTGAAAAGCCTCCGATATCGGCCCTCAACATAGGGGCGAGCAAAACGTCTTGCCATAGCCGCAAAAAATCGGCGGTATCCGCCCCATGACCGAATTGCGTCCTTTCCTCGAATCACTTTTTCGCACCGCGGTAGCGGCCGCCCACCCCGGCACCTTCCTGCCGCCGCTGTTGCCGGTGCCGAAAGGCCGCGTCATCCTGCTGGCCGCCGGCAAGGCGGCCGGCTCCATGGCTGAAACCGCGGAAAATCATTACCTCGACACGCTCGGCCTGCCGGCCAAGCGGCTGACCGGCGTCGCC
The DNA here is from genome assembly GCF_001426945.1 of Pseudolabrys sp. Root1462. Classification (GTDB taxonomy): domain Bacteria; phylum Pseudomonadota; class Alphaproteobacteria; order Rhizobiales; family Xanthobacteraceae; genus Pseudolabrys. The sequence goes on from NZ_LMFS01000001.1 coordinate 3,250,137, forward strand.
GTGGCGCGGCACGGCTACGGGCGGCCGACGCGGCTGGTGACCATGATCGAGGCCGGGCACCCGGTCCCGGACGAAGCGGGCTTGAAGGGCGCAGCGCGCGCGCTCGAACTGGCCAGCGGCGCGGGCGCCGGCGATCTTGTCCTGGTGCTGATGTCTGGCGGCGCCTCGGCCAACTGGATCGCCCCGGCGGACGGCGTGTCATTCGCCGACAAACAGGCCGTGACGCGCGCGCTGCTGCGATCCGGCGCGCATATCGGCGAAATCAATACGGTGCGCAAGCATCTGTCGCGCATCAAGGGCGGACGCCTCGCAAAGCGAGCTGCGCCTGCCGAGGTCATCACCATCGCCATCTCGGACGTGCCGGGCGACGATCCTTCGGCGATCGGCTCGGGGCCGACGGTGCCCGATCCGACGACGCTCGATGACGCGCTCGCCATTGTCGCCAAATACGACCTCGATCTGCCCGCATCGATCATGCATGCATTGAACGACGCGGCCAATGAATCGCCGAAGCCCGGCGATCCTGCCTTTGCCAATGCGCGCTTCGTGCTCGCGGCGCGGCCGCGCGATGCGCTCGAAGCGGCGGAGAAGGCGGTGATCGCCGCCGGTTACGAATGCATCTCGCTCGGCCCTGATGTCGAAGGCGAGGCGCGTGAAGTAGCGGCGACGCATGCTGCCGTGGCCCGCGAGTTGCGCGCGCAGCGCAAGCGCGCCGTGATCATTTCCGGCGGCGAACTGACGGTCACCATGCGCGGCCAGGGTCGTGGCGGCCCCAATCAGGAATATGCGCTGGGTCTGGTCGATCAGCTCGCCGGCCTCGACAATGTGGCGGCGATTGCGGGCGATACCGACGGCACCGACGGCGGCGGCGGCGCCGCCACCGATCCCGCCGGCGCGCTGGTCGACGGCCATTCGGCAGCCCGCGCCAAGGCCCTTGGCCTCGATCCTGCCGCGTTTCTTGCCGATAATAATTCGACCGAATTTTTCGCCCGGCTCGGCGATCTGCTCGAACCCGGCCCTACCTTCACCAACGTCAACGACTTTCGTGCGATCGTCGTCGACACGCCATGACGGTCTGCTTACATTTCAATCGACTCGAACACGCCGGCTCCGTGAACGCTTTGCCCGTCTTTTTCGCCAAACGCCGCGTTCTTCGCACCTTGCTCGCAGCCCTGCCGGCACTGTTCATCGGCCTGATGGCGCTCAGCGAGCCCGCCCACGCCGACTTCCGACTCTGCAACAACACCGGCAGCCGTGTTGGCGTCGCCATCGGCTACAAGGACGCCGAAGGATGGACCACCGAAGGCTGGTGGAATATTTCGGCGCGGAGTTGCGACACGCTGCTGCGCGGCGCGCTTGTTGCGCGTTACTATTATATTTATGCGGTCGACTACGACCGCGGCGGCGAATGGTCCGGGCACGCCTTCATGTGCTCGCGCGAGAAGGAATTCACCATTCGCGGTACCGAGAATTGCCTGGCGCGCGGCTACGACCGAACCGGATACTTCGAAGTCGACACGCAGGAGCAGCGCTCCTGGACCGTGCAATTGACCGACACCGCGGAACAACCGGTCGATCGGCCGCTGCCACCGCGCGGCGGGCCCCCGCCACGTATGCCGCCCGGCGCAGGACCACCGCCACCGCCGGGCGTAGGATTGTCGCCGCCACCCCCGCTTGGCACCAACAAGGAAGGACTGCGACGATGAGACGTCACCGCCGCGCCAAGATCGTCGCCACGCTGGGCCCCGCTTCGTCCAGCCCGGAAATGATCGGCAAGCTGTTCAAGGCCGGCGCGGATGTCTTCCGCATCAACATGAGTCATACGAGCCAGGATCGCATGCGCGAACTGGTCGCGATGATCCGGCAGATCGAAGCCGAGAACGATCGGCCGATCGGCATCCTGGTCGATCTGCAGGGACCGAAACTGCGGCTGGGCACAATCCAGGGCGGTTCGATCATGGTGAAGCAAGGCGACACCGTCGTTCTCGACTCCAATCCTGCAATTGGCGGCGCTGACCGCATCTATCTGCCGCATCCGGAAATTCTCGCCGCTGTAGAGCCCGGACATACCCTCCTCATCGACGACGGCAAGGTGCGGTTGACCGTGACCAAAGTCGAGCCGGACCGCGTGACGACACGCGTCGAAGTCGCGGGCAAGCTGTCCGATCGCAAGGGCGTGAGCGTGCCGGATTCGACGATCCCGCTGTCCGCACTCACCGGCAAGGATCTGTCCGATCTCGAAGCTTCGCTGGAAGCCGGCATCGACTGGATCGCGCTGTCCTTCGTGCAGCGGCCTGAAGACGTCGCCGAAGCCAAAAAGCTGACGCGCGGCCGCGCGTTGGTCATGGTGAAGGTCGAAAAGCCGCAGGCGGTCGCCCGCCTCCCCGAGATCATCGAGATTGCTGATGCGCTGATGGTGGCGCGCGGCGATCTCGGCGTCGAGATGCCGCTCGAGAAGGTACCGGGCGTGCAGAAGCAGATGACGCGCCTCGGTCGTGCCACTGGCAAGCCGGTGGTGGTCGCGACGCAGATGCTGGAGTCGATGATTTCCTCACCGGTGCCGACGCGTGCCGAAGTCTCCGACGTCGCCACCGCAATCTTCGAAGGCGCCGACGCGGTCATGCTGTCGGCGGAATCGGCAGCCGGGCAGTACCCGCTGGAAGCCGTCAGCACGATGAGCCGCATCGCCGAGCAGGTCGAAAGCGACCCGCCCTATCGCGAAATCATCAACGCGCAGCGCACCCAGCCGGAGGCCACCGGCGCCGATGCCATCGCCGATGCGGCTCGCCACATCGCCGATACGCTCGATCTGGCCGCGGTGATCTGCTGGACTTCGTCGGGTTCGACCGCACTGCGCGTCGCGCGCGAGCGGCCGCGCCCGCCGATCGTGGCGCTGTCGCCGAACAGCGAAACCGGGCGCCGCCTGGCCGTCGTCTGGGGCGTGCATTGCGTCGTCACCGAGGACGCTCACGATCAGGACGATATGGTCGATCGGGCCTGCCGCATCGCGTTCCGGGAAGGTTTCGCCAAGCCGGGTCAGCGCGTCATCGTCGTCGCGGGCGTGCCGCTCGGCACCCCCGGCGCGACCAACATGCTGCGCATTGCTTATGTCGGGGATGACGACATCGAAAGCTGACGCCGGGCGCTTGCTCCAGATCAAGTGCCGCCCCGCAAAGTGCGATAGATGAGATCATCGCCATAGCCGAGCGGGTAACGATACGATGGGCGTCATCATTCAGTTTTGCGGCGCCGCGCGCACGGTGACCGGTTCCTGCCACTGGTTCAAGTCGACGGCCGGCAATGTGCTGGTCGATTGCGGCCTGTATCAGGGGTCGAAGACCCTCAAGGAGCTGAACTACGGCGCCTTCCCGTTCAATCCGGCCGATATCGATGCGGTGCTGCTGACGCATGCGCACATCGATCACAGCGGACTGCTGCCGAAGCTGGTTCGCGCGGGTTTCCGTGGCCGCATCTTGGCGACGCGCGGCACCATCGACCTGTGTTCGTATATGCTGCCCGACGCCGGCAGCATTCAGGAGTCCGAAGTCGCCGCGCTCAACCGCCGCAACGCGGCTCGCGGCCGGCGCGAGGTCAGCCCGATCTACACACAAGCCGACGCCTATGCCGCGCTCGGTTCTTTTCATCCGGTCGAATACGAAACCTGGATCGACGTGATCCCTGGCGTGCGTGCACGCTACTGGAATGCCGGTCACCTGCTCGGCTCGGCTTCCATCGAGATCGAGTTCGCCGGCGAGGGCAAAAACGGTGAAGCGCTGCGCGTGCTCGCATCGGGCGATGTCGGCCCCGACGCCAAATTGCTGCAGCCGAACCCCGAAGCGCCGGCGGGCCTGGATTACGTCATCTCAGAATCGACCTACGGCCATGTCGAACGGCCAGCGGTCACGCCGGAATCGCGGCGCGAGAAACTCGCCGAAATGGTGCGCGACGCGCAACGCCTTGAGGGGCCGCTGCTCATTCCCGCCTTCGCCGTCGAGCGCACGCAGGAGCTCGTCATCGATCTGATCGATCTGATGGAGAAAGGCCGCGTGCCGGCGGCGCCGATCTTTCTCGATTCGCCCCTGGCCATCCGCGCCACCGAAGTCTTTCGCCAGCATGCTTCGGCGCTCAACTCCGATATCGACGTCACCCGCGTGCTGAATTCGCCGCATCTGCGTTCGACCGAGACTGTCGACGAGAGCAAGGCGATCGCCAAATTTTCCGGCTTTCACATCATCATCGCCGGCAGCGGCATGTGCGATGCCGGTCGCATCCGCCATCATCTCAAGCGTTGGCTCTGGCATCCGAACGCGACGGTATTGCTGTCGGGGTTCCAGGCGCAGGGCACGCTGGGACGCTTTCTCGCCGAGGGCGCCAAGGCCGTGCGCATTCAGGGCGAGGAGATCAAGGTCGCCGCGCACATCGTCTCGTTTGATGAATATTCCGGCCACGCCGACGGTCCGGAGCTGGCGCGCTGGATCGCCGGGCGGCGGCCGATTCGACGTGGTGTGTTCTTAGTTCACGGCGAAGAGCCCGCCCTCACCGCCCTGTCCGGCCGCATTGCCGAGCGGCTGGTGCCGGCAGCCAAGGTGTATGTGCCCGTCCTCGACGACAACTATGAACTGACAACCAGTGCCCCGACACCGCTGACCGGGGCGCAGCGCCGGCGACTGGCGCCGGAAGCGGTCATTTCGCTCGACTGGCATAACGACATGTCGAAGCTCATTCTCGATATTAATGACAAGATCGAGGCCGCTGCGGACGATCGCGCCCGTGGTGTCATCGTGCGGCGGCTGCGCCGTGCGCTCGATGCCGAGGAATGAGACCGTTTTTCGCCACGTTGTCTCTTCCGGCTGCCGGCCGCCACTCCAGGTATTGATCGAATCCGATTGCAACGTTAAGGACCGTGGGTCCACACCGATTTACCGTTCGGCAAGGACGTTCGCAGACCACAACCTGAGGTAAGCCCCTGTTAAGTGGCGCGGGCGTCTTTGTCCCCCCGAAGGGGGAGTCCATGAACAGCGAATCCCGAGTCTACAGTCTGCCCCGCTGGCGGTTGACCCGCTGGCTGGTCGATGTCGGACCCGGAATTCCCGACGATATTCGCATTGCGCTGGTCGGCGGCCTGTTTGGCGGGCTGCCGGTGTTCGCGGGCGGCGTCATCAACACGACCCTGGTATCGGCGGCCGTCGCCTGGCGCATGCAAACCGCGCCTTTCGTCGCGTGGTTCGTGTTCGAAGCGACGATCTGTTTTGCCCGGCTCGTTGTCCTGCTGGCGGCGCGGCGCGCTGCGCTGAAGCAACGCAAAACTCCGACTGACATCCATATAGTCCTGGCGCTGCTCTGGAGCTGCGGCGTCGGATTCGGCGCCGTCATCAGCCTGGCCAGCGGCGACTGGGTCATTGCCACGATGGCATGCCTGTCGGGCGCGGCCATGGTCGGTGGCATTTGTTTCCGCAATTTCGGCGCGCCACGTCTTGCCAGCACGATGATCCTGACCAGCATCGGCCCCTGCCTCGTCGGCGCCGTGCTATCGCGAGAGCCGCTGCTGTACATCGTATTGCTGCAGGCGCCGATGTATTTCGTGGCAATGACGGCGGCGGCCTTCAAACTCAACAAGATGCTGGTCGCAACCATGCGGGCCGAACGCGAGAACGATCACCGCGCGCGCCACGATGCTCTCACCGGGCTGTCGAACCGGCGCGGCCTGATCGACGCTGTTGAGGACAAACTGAAGAGCGCGCGTCCCGGCGACGACTCGCTGGCGTTGCTGTTCCTCGATCTCGACGGCTTCAAGACCGTGAACGACACCTATGGCCATGCCGCCGGTGACGAGTTGCTCAAGATGGCCGCCGAACGCCTACAACGCGCCTTGCGAGGACCTGATATTGCCGCGCGCATCGGCGGCGACGAATTCGTCGTTCTGATCGGAAACTTGAACAAAGAACGCGCGCTGGAGCTCGGTGAGCACCTGATTGCGGCGATCGCCAGTCAGTACGAATTCAAGAATGGCATGACGGCAAGCATCGGCGTCAGCGTCGGCATCGCGATGGCGCCCGAGCATGGCACTGATTTCATCGATCTTCTCGCGGTCGCCGACGCGGCGCTATACGAAGCCAAATCGAGTGGCAAATCGCGCTGCTGCATGGCATCGGCGCTGACCAACGTGGCGGCGTTGCGCCGCCTGCACGGGCACTACGGCGCGGCCAAGAAAGTCGTCGCGGCTTAGCGAAAAGAAGTCGGCGCCGGTGAAGCCAAATAGCCGAGCCTGATTCGGACTCAGACAGCGCGCCCCCGGCACGGCAAATGGCATCGCAGCCCTGTTGAAATATCGATCACATTTCGTCACGGATTGCCGCAATCGCTCATAACCGCGGTTCCATTGTGAACAAATCTGCGCGCGCTGGCATTGTCCCTAAACGTCCGATGTCAAATCCACGGAGCGAGGGAGCGGATCAATGGGACAGGCGACACCCTTCAAGCCGATGGCACTTGTGGTCGAAGATGATGAAATGCAGCGCGACGTCGTTTCGATGCTGCTGGAAGAATGCGAGATGGGCGTCATTCAATGCGAGAGCGCTGAAGCGGCGCTACAGGTCCTCGACCGCGTCGGCCCTTTGCTGACGATGATGTATACGGATGTAAGCCTCGCAGGCGAAGTCGACGGAATCGATCTCGCGCACGCCACGCGGGAGAATTATCCGCACATCCACATCATCGTCGCCTCAGGATACCAACTGAACAAGGATTTGCCGGAGCACACCTTGTTCATGCGCAAGCCGTTCCTGCCGCTCGACTTGTTGCGTGAGGCCGAGCGCGCGCAGCATTGAATTGTTTGGGACAAGTCGCCGGCCCGCTCAGATGTCGCGGCCCTCGACCTGTTCCTTGAGCTTCTTGACCACATCGGGGATGCGCTGCAGCCGCGGATAAACGGCGAGCGCGCGGCGATAGACTTCGAGCGCCTGTCTATCGTCGCCAATGTCCTGAAGAATGAGCCCGAGTCCGGCCAGCGCCCCAAAGTGGCGCGGCTCGCGCCTGAGCACCTCGCGGATATCGGCCAGGGCACGGCCGTAATCGTGCTTCATGTAATAGAGCGTGGCGCGGCGATTCCAGGCCTCGAGGTAATCGGGGCGAATTTTGACGATACCATCGAGCAGCTTGATGGCGAGATCGTTGTCCTTGGCTTCGACCGCGGCGACCACGCGCGACATCAGCAGATTGGTGGTGTCGCTCGAGGAGACCAGCCACTGCGCCCAGATGCGCTGCTCGATCGCCTTGGCACTGGCGTCGTCGGGCGCGACCTTCAGGGCGCCGAACAGAAAATCCAGATCTTCGCTGAACGGCCGCTTTTTCGGCAGCTTGGACGGCGCCTCGATCCAATCCCCTTTATCGGACTGCGCCGTAGCCGGCGACACGACAAAGCCCGCCGCGAACAGCGCAGCGAGGAGGGCAACAGACGTCCGGAATCGATCCATGGGCACGAGACTAGCGTCTCAACGCCTCATGGCAAATCTGCGGCTTTGGAAAGGAAACCGGCCCTAGGCCGGTTGAAGGGCCTGGTGGCGGTCGCCTTAGCCCTGACGGGCCTTAAAGCGCGGATTGGTCTTGTTGATGATGAAAACGCGGCCTTTGCGCCGAACAATCTTATTGTTCCGGTGGCGCGCCCGCAGCGATTTCAACGAGTTACGGACTTTCATCTCAATCTCACAGTGCGACTTTGGCTGGGTTTTTAGGGGTCGCAGGCCCCCCTGTCAACGCATGGGGTCCGGTAGTGGTTACGGATGGTTCCGTCTACAGTCCGTCCTGCCGAAGGCCCATCGTCAGAGGCCGATCCAGAGGACCCCCGAGGAGCTTACATGCAGCGCAGCCGTGACCGTTTCCTGACCACTCATACCGGCAGCCTGCCCCGCCCGGAAGACCTGATCCGGATGATGTATGCCAAGGAGGAAGGCGTTCCGGTCGAACCGCACGCGCTGGCGCAGCGCATCAGGACGGCGGTCGCCGAAGTGGTCAAGAAGCAGGCCGACGCCGGGGTCGATCTCATCAACGACGGCGAAATGTCGAAGCCGAGCTACGCGACCTATGTGAAGGACCGCCTCAACGGCTTCGGCGGCACCGGCAACACCTTCGTCTATCAAGACGTCCACGAATTCCCGGCGCTGGAAAAGAAAGTGTTCGGCGATCCCGGCCGCTCGCGCCGCAAGACGCCGGCCTGTAACGCCGACATCAGCGTCAGCGACAAGCAGGCGCCGCTCGACGACATCGCCAACCTGAAGGATGCGCTGAAGACCGTGCCGCATGTCGGCGGCTTCATGAGCGCCGCCTCGCCCGGCGTCGTGTCGCTGTTCTTCCGCAACGACCACTACAAGGACTTCGAGACCTACATCTACGCCATCGCCGACGCCATGCGTTACGAATACGAGGCGGTCGCCAAGGCCGGCTTCGTCCTGCAGATCGATTGCCCCGATCTCGGCATGGGGCGGCACATTCAATATGCTGATCTCGACCTTGCCGGCTTCCGCAAGCGCGCGCAGCTCCATGTCGAGGCGCTCAATCACGCGGTCGCCAACATCCCTGAAGAAAGCCTGCGCATGCATCTGTGCTGGGGCAACTACGAAGGCCCCCATCACTTCGACGTGCCGCTGTCCGACATCGTCGACATCGTTTTCAAGGCCAAGCCCTGCGCGATCTCGCTCGAGGCGGCCAATCCCCGCCACGCCCACGAATGGGCGGTGTTCGAAACGGTGAAACTGCCTGAGGGCAAGGTACTGATCCCCGGCGTGCTCGAATCCAAATCGAATTTCATCGAGCATCCGGAGCTGATCGCGCAGCGCATCGGCCGCTACGCCAAGCTGGTCGGGCGCGAGAACGTCATTGCCGGATCGGATTGCGGCTACGGCACCTGGGTCGGACAGGCCGCGGTCGATCCGCAGGTGGTGTTTGCCAAGCTCGCCGCGATGGCGGAAGGCGCGCGGCTGGCGTCGAAGCAGTTCTGGTGACCATTTTTCAGGCGCATGATCTTTCCGAAGACCGATATCCGGTTTTCGGGATCCTGCGTCAGGCCGCAGGGGGAGCGTCATCGCTCATCGCGTCGTTCTTGCGCCAGCGCTTGTAGAATTGCGGCGCGAAGATGAGGAGCGCGATCACCGCCAGCATGGCCAGCGCATAGCGGATGTTGTTGCTTTCGCCTGACAGGGCCTGACGACCGGCATGACCGATCCAAGTATAGGCCACCGTTGATGGCGCCATGAAGATGAGTGTCGCCAGCAGGTAGTGCCAGAACGGAATGCGTGTCAGGCCCAGCATGTAATTGACGATGGTGTAGGGCAGCACCGGCACCAGCCGAACGAAGGCGACGAACTGCCAGCCATCCTGTTCGACGTTGCGCATGACCTTCTGCACGCGCGGGCCGGCGCGCTGCCGCACCCACTCGGCGGCGAGATAGCGCGCGACGAGAAAAGCCAACGCCGCACCGATCGTGCCACCCGCGAGATTGATCAGGCTGCCGGAAACGGGCCCGAACAGCGCGCCGCCGGCGACATCGAAGATGCCGCCCGGTACGCCGGCAATCGTCGCAATGCCGTAAAGCAGGATAAAGCCGACCGGCGCCCAATCGCCTAGGGCCGCGACGCGCGCCTGAATCGCATCGATGCTCGCAACGCCGTCAAACAGCCAATAGAGGAACACGGCCGCCGCGACGATGAGCACGACGATCAAGGCCAAAAACAGCCGTCGGTGATGAGGTGTCATTGGCCTGAGCTTGGGTTCATGAAGATTCAGCGAAGATGCGGCACGACCTACCACAGCCAATTTCAGCGGGTCAATAACACCCTGAATTATAAGTCTTATTCGTGACAGTTCGTACGTCGTCGCGGCCTAATTCTCCTCGATCTGCCGGTCGGCCTCGCTGGAAAGCGACACCTCGGTGAAGTCGAGTTCTTCCTGAATGACAATAAATGCATCGCTGCCGATGCGGCCGGTTCTGCGCATCTCGTCGAGCATTTCACGTTGATGCCGGATCGCCTCGAGCCCGAGGCGATGCTTGTCCTTCAAGATGCTGTCGTCGCCGGCCTGGACGGCGCGAAGCCTGGCCCCGAGCGAATAGCGCCAGTGATCGACGACGGTGCCCGACTGCCCTTCGAGTTGCTCCAGAGCCTTCGACGCCAATGTGGCGCGCGCCTCGTTGATTTCGGCGCGCAAACCGTCTTCGCCTTCGAGCTTGAGAAGCCGGACCAGGGGACCAAGCGTGAGCCCCTGAATGACCAAAGTCGCGAGCACGACCGCGAAGGCCGCGAGCACGATCAGGTCCCGCTGTGGAAACGTGGCCGGCAGCGCGAACGCGGTCGCCAGCGTGACCAGACCTCGCATGCCGGCCCAGCCGATGAGAATGCTCTGGCGCACGGGCACGGGGTCGCTCGCACCGCGAAGCCGGCGGCGGCGATATGAAAGCCAACTGTAGGCAACGGCCCACACCATGCGAACGACGACGACGCAGACGACCACCGCACCGGCGAACCACGCGGCTTCCTTGAGGCGATCGGGCGACATGCCGCCGACGATGCTGCGCGCCTGAAAGCCCATCAGCAGGAAGGCGAGCACGTTCAGCAGAAACACCGCAGCGCTCCACACCGCGAAACTGTGAATGCGCATGCGCGGCGGCGTCGTCAGATTCGCCGTGCGCGCGAGAGTCATGGCGAAGGCGACGAGGCACAGCACCGGGGAAATGCCGAGATGCTCGGCGATGGTCCAGATGCCGAAGGTGGTGACGAATTCGAGCAGGTTGCCACCCAGCGTACCGCTGAAAAGCGGCATGATTCGGCGGGCGAGAAGCGCCATACCAAACCCGAACAGAATGCCGAGCGGCGCTGCCGACAGAACGCGCAGCGCCACTTCGCCGCTCGTTGCATCGCGCGTGTGAAAGCTGAGCGCCGCGCCGAACAGGATCAGCGCCGTGGCGTCGTTCAGCAGGCTTTCGCCTTTCAAGACGATGATCGAGCGGCGCGGCATGCTGACGCTGCGCAGCACCGCGGTGGCCGCCGCGGCATCCGGCGGCGCCACGATCGCGCCCAGCGCAACCGCCGCGTAGATCGGCAGGCCCGCCATGGCGTAGCCGAGCCAGGCAACCGCCGCCGCCGTCAGCAGGACCGCGACAACGGCAAGCGCAAACAGCGGCCGCCAGAAGCGCTTGATGTCGCTCAGCGGAAAATCATAGGCGGCATCGACCAAGGCCGGCGCGATGAACAAAGCGAGCGCCATTTGCGGATCGAGCCCGATGGTGGGCGCGCCGGGCAACATTCCAAGCAGTACGCCGGCGGCGGCGAGCATCGTCGGATAAGGAATGGACAACCGGCGCGACACCCGCAGCAGCGCAATCGCGATGGCGAGCAGCAGGAGAAGGCTCTCGAAGAACGTCATGACGCGGATCCCGAAACGCCGGTCGCAGCGATGGTCGGATCGCCGCCCGGCTGATGGCAGTATATCGCCGGCATCGGCATGCGGGCCTGTCCCGCGAGACGCGTGACGGCTTCCAGATCGAGAAGGACGCCAGACCGCTTGCGGCGCCGGCCGCGGGTCAGGCTTTGGACATTCGGGGAGATGGTGGGCGCGACAGGGATCGAACCTGTGACCCCTACCATGTCAAGGTAGTGCTCTCCCGCTGAGCTACGCGCCCTTTAGAGGCAGTGGTCTTATCGGCTCCGCCGCGGGGTGGCAAGTGGTCAGAACTGGCCAGGCGGGGACCGAAAGTCGGCTGGAACGGCCCTTTGGGGCCGCTCAGGCCGCCAGCATCTTGTGGACCTCGTTGACGAGGTCGCGCAGGTGCACCGGCTTGGACAGCACCTTGGCCTGCTTGGGCGCCGTCGAATCGGCGTTCAGGGCCACGGCGGCAAAACCGGTGATGAACATGATCTTGATATCCGGGTCGAGTTCCGCAGCGCGGCGGGCAAGCTCGATGCCGTCCATTTCCGGCATGACGATGTCGGTCAGCAACAGCTCGAACGGTTCCTCGCGCAGGCGCTGATAAGCCGACAGGCCGTTGTCGTAAGAGGTGACCTCGAAGCCGGCGTTTTGCAGCGCCTTGACCAGAAAGCGCCGCATATCGGTGTCATCTTCGGCCAACAGGATTTTCGACATTGCCCTTCACGTGCCTCGCACCCGCCGGCTCAAGGTAAAGCCGATCCCAGACGCCATAAGACTTGTCCCGGGTAAATAACGGGTGAACCCAAAGCTTCGCTTGGCTTTATCCGTCCGCCCATGGACAATAGATCGTAACAGGCCTGATACCTCCTGAAAGGGCAAAAACACGCCCGAATCGAGGCCCTTCCGGGGTACCGCAGCCCGCCGGTCCACTGACGCCAGATCATTTGGAAATGCCGATCGCCCATGAGTGATTTCCGCCCCGGAGCCGACCACCAGGACCTCGATCCGCCCTTCGATATCGTCGAGCCGGAGACCATCCGCGCACCGGTTTTGTTCAACTCGCCGCACTCGGGCTCGACCTATCCGCATCCGTTCCTGCAAATGTCGCAGCTCGAGATCGGCACGTTGCGGCGCTCGGAAGATTCCTTCGTCGATGAATTGTTCGCCGGTGTGGTGCGGCAGGGCTACCCGCTGATGCACGCGCATTTCCCGCGCTGCTTCGTCGACGTCAACCGCGAGCCTTACGAACTTGACCCGCGCATGTTCGACGGCCGCCTGCCCTCGTTCGCCAACACCCGCTCGATGCGGGTGGCCGGCGGGCTCGGCACCATCGCCCGGGTCGTCGGCGATGCCCAGGAAATCTACGGCCGCCGCATTCCGGTGGACGATGCGCTGACCCGCATCGAGAGCCTGTACAAGCCGTATCACCGCGCGCTGCGCCGCCTGTTCTCCAAACTGCACCGCGATTTCGGCGCCGCCATGCTGATCGACTGCCACTCGATGCCCTCGACCGCGGGCCACCGCGACGAACGGCCCCGGCCGGAATTCGTGATCGGCGACCGCTACGGCACGAGCTGCACCGGCGCGGTCAGCGAGGTGGTCGAGCAGACCTTGCGCGGCATGGGCTACACGGTGAGCCGCAACAAGCCCTACGCCGGCGGCTTCATCACCGAGCATTACGGCAACCCGGCCGCCGGCCTGCATGCCATCCAGGTCGAGATCAACCGCGCGCTGTATATGGACGAGCGCCGCTATCAGAAGACCGCCGGCTTCGACCGGCTGGCCGCGGATCTCGAGGCGCTGGCGGTGCAGCTCGGCGAAATCCCGCTGGACGAGCTGCAACCCTACCGCTCGGCCGCCGAATAACCCACACGCTATGTGAAAGGGTGCCGGCGCTTCCGGGGCCCAAAAAGAAAAAGGGCCGCTCGCGAAGCAAGCGGCCCAAGTCTAGGGAGGAAACGCCCAAGGAGGGCAACGGTATCGCTACCGCATTGCGGTAAGATACGCCGCAGCGCACAAAATGCAAGATCTACAGGCCAATTTCCCATGCAATAGCGCATAACTGGATGTCGGATTCGCAGATTATTCTTTCGGCCATGCGCAAATGTTGCAACTGAGGCCGCCGCACCGCAACAAGATGTCGCCGCTGCCGCACGGTGCGAAATTTCCGATAAACGCGCTGGCGTGGCGACAAAAGCGCGCTATCAGGCTGCGGCAATCGCTATTCGGGGCGTCATGACAGCAATCGATTTCACTTCTTTCGTCGACCGGCTGGCTGCGGTGTCCGGCGAGACCATCATGCCGTTCTTCCGCTCCGCGCTGACGGTGGAGAACAAAAAGGCGGGCGGCTTCGACCCGGTCACCGCCGCCGACCGCGCGGCCGAAGAAGCGATGCGGCAACTCATCCGCAAGACCTTTCCCGAGCACGGCATCCTCGGCGAGGAATACGGCTCGCAGGACACCGACGCGGAGTATGTCTGGGTGCTCGACCCGATCGACGGCACCAAGTCGTTCATTTCCGGCATGGTGGCTTGGGGCACGCTGATAGGATTGATGCGCTTCGGCGAGCCGGTCTACGGCATGATGCATCAGCCCTTCACGCGCGAACTCTTTTCCGGCGACTCCGGCGCCGCGCTGTATCGCGGTCCGACCGGCAACCGCGACCTCCGCGTCCGCGCTTGCGATGCCTTAAGCGACGCGCTGCTGTTCACCACCAGCCCGCTGCTTATGAATGAGGCCGACCGCGCCCGTTTTCGCAATGTCGAGAACAAGGCCAAGCTGTCGCGCTATGGTGGCGACTGTTACGCCTACTGCATGCTGGCCGCGGGACAGATCGATCTGATCGTTGAGACGGAGCTCAAGCCGTACGACATCGTCGCGCTGATCCCTATCATCCACGGCGCAGGCGGCATCATCACCACGTGGGAGGGTGCTCCGGCCCAGGGTGGCGGCCGCGTCGTCGTCGCCGGCGACAAGCGAGTCCATCAGCAGGCGCTGGACCTGCTCAATCGCGGGTGATCCGAACCCCACGCGCCGCCGTATTGAACCTATGGCCGCGCAGACAAGGTTCCCTCGCCTGAAGACCGCCGATCGGAAGCGGTCATTGATCCTCACTCTCATCGCAGCGGCGTCGATTGCGGGCTGTACCTCGTCTGCCGCGACGGCGGCCGGCAGCGAAATTTTCGGGACCTGGCTGCGAGACGACGGCAATGCCCGCGTGCGCGTTGCACCTTGCGGCGAGTCGATCTGCGCCACCAATCTCTGGATTCGCGATCCGAAGCGGCAAGGCGAAAAGATCGGCGATCGTCTCGAATTCAATATCAAGCGCGACGGCAGCGGCTGGCGCGGCAAGGCCTACGATCCGCAACGCAAACTGAATTTCTCGGCAACGTTGTCGGCTGCGGGCGACGCGATGACGACGGAAGGATGCATCGCGGTCGGGCTGATCTGCCGCACGACGAGATGGCAGCGATTACCGCCGGCAACGGCAGCTCAATAGCGCGGCGTGCCCGGCACGAAAGCGTCGAAGGCGGCCCAAAACTGCGCACGGAACTGGTCCTGCTCCTGCAAAATCTCGTGCCGCGCGCCCGGCAGGATGAGATGCCGGCCGGCGAGAAGATACATGCCAAAGTCCTCGATCGCCGGCGTCCACACCACCTGATCGTAGCCCGCGGCGACCAACAGCAGCGGCTGACGGATATGCGCCGGATAGGATGGCTCGCGGAATTGCCGCATCTGCCGCAGCGCCGAATCCGCCCAGGCGATGGTCGGGGCGCCGAGCGCAAGGTCCGGTTCTTCGACGAGGATCGCGGCATTGCGCGCGAAGCGCACGGGATCGGACGTCAGCACATTGCCGATGAAATCTTCCGGCCCGGCCGGTTCGTGCTGGCTGCCCGGCACGTAGCCCGAGCCGCGGCCCATCAAGCGCATGAAGCGCGCCACCGGGCCCACCATGCCGGAAAAACGGCTTGGCGGGAGCGCCAGCATCGGCGCCGACAGCACCACACGTTCGAACCAGCGGCGGCCGTCATGACAGGCGCGGATGGCGATTGCGCCGCCCATCGAATGACCGAGCACGAAGTAAGGTGGCGGGCAGTCCGGCAACACCACCTGTTCCATGATGGTGTCGAGATCCATTGCATACTGCGAGAAATTGCGAACATAGCCCTTGCGTCGGTCGGACAGGGCGCGATCGGACAGGCCCTGCCCGCGCCAGTCGAACGTCGCAACGGCGAAGCCGCGCGCGCGCAGGTCCCGCACCGTTTCAAAATACTTTTCGATGAACTCGGCGCGGCCCTGAAGAATGACGACCGTGCCCTTACGTCCCGGCGGCGGCTCCCAACGACCGAAACGCAGCGAGACTCCGTCCGGCGTTTTGACGACGCCGGCGAGACCGTTCTCGGGCACCGGATTGGCGGGGATGGAAACAAATTTCATGAGGGCTCAAAGGACGCAGAAGCGAATGGCGGCGTTATATCCGTCATCAGCGGGCTTGTCCCCGCTGATCCCTGCGGGACGCGCGCGCCGCCGCGCATTAGCATGGCCTCGTCAGAACGTGGAAGAATCCGTTCTTCCCCGCGGCCTCAACGCTCCATATAAAAAATCCATTATTTTACAGACAGTTGCGGGATGGCGCCGGCCCTATTGCAGGCTCGGAAAGCGCCACCCATATCAGTGAAGCCCAGGCCACTGACGGCTGCGCACGGGGTCACGGTCCGGCCAATCGGCGGACCGCCCGATAGGACTAAACCAAGTCGCTCACAGGAGGACTTAGCTATGCGTACTTTCGATCTCTCTCCCCTTTACCGTTCGACCGTCGGCTTCGACCGGCTTTTCTCGCTGCTCGACGGCCCTGACGCCGCCCCGGGCTATCCGCCCTACAACATCGAGCGTACCGGCGAGAACGATTATCGCGTGACTGTCGCGGTGGCCGGCTTCGGCGAGAACGAGCTTTCGATCGAATCGAAAGAGAACACCCTGACCATCAAGGGCGCCAAGCAGGCGCAGACTGGATCCAGCGGCGAAGTGCTTTATCAGGGCATCGCGGCCCGGGCCTTCGAGCGCGTATTCCAGCTTGCCGACTATGTGACGGTGAAGAACGCTGCCCTTGAGAACGGTCTGCTGCACGTCGATCTCGTGCGCGAGATTCCCGAGGCCAAGAAACCGCGGCAAATTCCGATCGGCAACGCGCAAGCGAAACCCCAAGTGGTCGAGAACAAGGTCGCTGCCTAACGGCAACGGCTGACCTCCAGAATGCAGAAAGCGCCCCGGATGCCCCGGGGCGCTTTTTTGTTGGCAATCGACGGGCGCTTACGATTTCGGCTCCGGCGGCGCGAGGCGCGGGTCGCCGGGCGGCGGCAGGTAATCGTCGCTTACATCCGTGGACGCGCTGGCAGTGGAGTCCGAAGCGGAGGTTGAAGCGGTGGCAGCGTCCTGCGGGGTCGCAGGCGCAGCGGGCTCGGGCGACGGCAAACCGAAACGCGGCGTCGGGCGGATGGGTGTCGGTCCGTCATGAATCGAAGAGATCGGTGGCGGCGGCGGCGCGCTGAGCAGCGCGCGACGCGGCCCCAACGGTTCGGCCGGCGGCGGCCGCGGCGGTTCCGGCACCGATACGCTGAACGGCCGGCGCCGTGGCTCCTGGTGCACGCTCGCTCGCGCGACGGCCTTTGCCTGCGTTTTATATGGCGATTTCGGTCGCTGCTGGCTTTCGGTCCTGGATATCCGCTTCACCGCACCGCGCGGCGGCTCAGCTTGCACGGCATCGTCGTCGAAATCCTCCGGCGCATCGTCACGCAGGCTGGCCCGGCTGTCACGCAGATCGTCGCCAGGCTGCGGCACATGAATGATGCGAGGGCCGCGAGCGTAATAGGGAATGCCGGAGCCGTCAGCGAACACCAGCGTGCTGGCGCTCGACAGCGCCGCAATCAGAAGCGCGCGGGTCAGCGCCTTGGCCAATCAACGCCCCTTCCATCGGCGCGCGAGATGATCCAACGACATCGCGCCCGGACCCTGCGTCACCAGGACGAGGAGCAGTGCCGCCCAATAGAACTGGACGCTCGCCAGCGGATCGGCGGCGACGAAGCCGAGAATCATGGCAGTGATGACGAGCAGGCCGAGCGCGGCAAAGCGCGTGCCGAGGCCAATGACGAGCATGATTGGCAGGACGAATTCGGCGAAGCTGACCGCATAAGCGGCGATGGCCGGCGGCACCGGCAGCAGCGGATATTGCGTGGTGAAGGCGCTAAACGTCTCGGGCCGCACCTGCATCGGCACGATGACCGAGAAGTCGAAGCCCGTGACGTAATACTTGGTCAGTTCGGCGACCTTCACCGGCAACCACAGGCCGTCAACCTTGCTCTGGCCGTCGACGAAAAATACGCGGGCCATCATCAGGCGCAGCAGCAACGCGACCGCCGAATAGGGAACAAACGAACAGGCGCCAACGAAACTGTTCACCAGCATGGTGAGGATGGGGCGCTGCGAGTGCCGCGCGCGCTCGTCCGCGCGGCGGGCGATGGCCGCACTGGCGGCGAGCCCGGCGGCGACCGCGGGCGACTGGCGCACGATGGCGGCCTGCGGAAGGTCCATCGGCGGCGGCGCCATGGAAATCAGCCGGTCGGCGAGCCGCTCCATCGCGGCGGCGCCGCCGGCGCGATCGGCGAGAGCCGTGGTCTTCGCGTTGCCGAGGGACATCGGGCACCTCCAAAATCGGTGGGGACACCATATCGAGGCGCGGGAAACGCGCCGCTGTTTCCCGTTTTCACCATTAAACGGTTAATCGGCTTGGGCTTTTGACAGCTCGGCGCAACGCCATTGCGCAAATTGGCTCGGCCGTGGTCTTGTTCTTGCTCGGGTGAAACCCGGCGCCGCAACAAAACACCAGAGTCGAACGATTCCGACGTGGACCGGTCTTGTGCGGCAGGGCAAAATTTGGCATGGTCTATTAGGACAGCAATGCTGTCCTAATGGTGCCGCTGCGGTGCCTGCTTGGTGAAGCGGGGCAGGCACGGCGGGCGCCCAAACGGGAGCGGCCGCCGGGTCCAAGACCGGGCTCGCGCCTTCTTAAG
This sequence comes from Pseudolabrys sp. Root1462, assembly GCF_001426945.1. Classification (GTDB taxonomy): domain Bacteria; phylum Pseudomonadota; class Alphaproteobacteria; order Rhizobiales; family Xanthobacteraceae; genus Pseudolabrys. The sequence continues at coordinate 3,268,619 of NZ_LMFS01000001.1, forward strand.
ATCGGTACGCTTTGCCTGCGGGCCCTTGAAGGCTGCAACCGTGCAGCTTGAAACTAGGTGTCGCGGACAAGCCAAACTGTGTTTGCGAAGTGCGCCGGAACGAACCGGCGGGGCAGGACGAAGATGAGCAAGGGCACGAAGAACGCGAAGTTTGGCGGAAGCAAGGTGGAAACACCGTTGCGCGACAAAACGTCGTTCGCCGACAAACCCTTCGTCGGCTCAACGGTCGATCCCGGCGTGCCGGAGGCGATGGGACTCTATGATCCCGCGCGCGACAAGGATTCCTGCGGTGTCGGCTTCGTCGCCAACATCAAGGGCGTGAAGTCGCACGCCATCATCGAAGACGGCCTCAAGATCCTGTGCAACCTCGAGCACCGCGGCGCCACCGGGGCCGACCCGCGCATGGGCGACGGCGCCGGCATCCTGGTGCAGATCCCGCATAAGTTCTTTGCCAAGGAAGCCAAGAAGCTTGGCTTCACGCTGCCGGCGCCCGGTCAATACGCCGTCGGCCAGCTGTTCATGCCGCACGAGTCGAACTGGCAACAGATCATCCGCGACATCTATGAGGACGTGATCGACCGCGAAGGCCTCACCCTGCTCGGCTGGCGCGACGTGCCGAAGGACAATGCTTCGCTCGGTGAATCGGTGAAGCCGACCGAGCCCGTGCACATGCAGGTGTTCATCGGCCAGGGCGGCAAGAAGCTCACCGAAGGCGAGTTCGAGCGCAAGCTGTATATCCTGCGCAAGTCGATCTCGAATGCCATCTATCGCCGGAGAGAGCGGCGCACGTCGAGCTATTACCCGGTGTCGATCTCGTGCCGCACCGTCGTGTACAAGGGCATGTTCCTCGCCGACCAGCTCGGCAGCTACTATCCCGACCTGCACGACCCGGATTTCGAGTCGGCGATCGCGCTGGTGCATCAGCGCTTTTCGACCAACACCTTCCCGACCTGGTCGCTGGCGCACCCCTACCGCTATCTGGCGCACAACGGCGAAATCAACACGCTGCGCGGCAACGTCAACTGGATGGCGGCGCGTCAGGCCTCCGTGTCGTCGCCGCTGTTCGGCAACGACATCAAGCGGCTGTGGCCGATTTCCTACGAAGGCCAGTCCGACACCGCCTGCTTCGACAACGCGCTCGAATTCCTGGTGCAGGGCGGCTACTCGCTCGCGCATGCCATGATGATGATGGTGCCGGAAGCCTGGGCGGGTAACCCGCTGATGGATGAAGAGCGCCGCGCCTTCTACGAATACAATGCCGCGTTGATGGAGCCGTGGGACGGCCCGGCCGCGCTCGCCTTCACCGACGGCCGCCAGATCGGCGCCACGCTCGACCGCAACGGCCTGCGCCCCGCACGCTATTTCCTCACCCGCGACGGCCGCATCATCATGGCGTCCGAAATGGGCGTGCTGCCGATTCCGGAAAAGGACATCGTCAAGAAGTGGCGCCTGCAGCCGGGCAAGATGCTGCTCGTCGATCTCGAGCAGGGCCGCCTCATTCCCGACGAGGAGCTGAAGTCGTCGCTGGCCAAGAGCCATCCCTATCGCGAGTGGCTCGACCGCACGCAGATCGTGCTCGAGGAACTGCCGGGCGCCTCCAGCGGCGCGCCGAAGTCGAACCTGTCGCTGCTCGATCGCCAGCAGATGTTCGGCTACACCCAGGAAGACATCAAGCTGCTGATGACGCCAATGGGCACCACCGGCGAGGAAGCCATCGGCTCGATGGGCAACGACACGCCGATCTCGGCGCTGTCCGACAAGCCGAAGCCCCTGTTCACCTATTTCAAGCAGAACTTCGCGCAGGTCACCAACCCGCCGATCGACCCGATCCGCGAAGAGCTGGTGATGAGCCTCGTCTCGATCATCGGCCCGCGGCCGAACATCCTCGACCATGAGGGCATGTCGAACACGCAGCGTCTCGAGGTGCGCCAGCCGATCCTGAGCAACAGCGATCTGGAAAAGATCCGCTCGATCTCGGAGATGACCGGCGATCACTTCAAGTCGCTGACCTTCGACATCACCTATCCGGCCGATCACGGCCCGGAAGGCATGGACTGGGCGGTCGATGAGCTGTGCGTGCGCGCCGAGGAAGAGGTCAACGGCGGCTGCAACATCCTCATCTTGTCGGACCGCAAGGCCTCGGCCGAGCGCATGCCGATCCCGGTGCTGCTCGCCTGCGCCGCCGTGCATCATCACCTGATCCGCAAGGGCCTGCGCACCTCGGTCGGACTGGTGCTGGAAACCGCCGAGCCGCGCGAAGTGCATCACTTCGCCTGCCTCGCCGGTTACGGTGCCGAAGCGATCAACCCCTATCTCGCCTTCGAGACGCTCACGGCGATGAAGGAACACCTGCCGCAGAAGCTCGACGACTACGAGATCGTCAAGCGCTACATCAAGGCGATCGACAAGGGCCTGCTCAAGGTCATGTCCAAGATGGGCATCTCGACCTACCAGTCCTATTGCGGCGCGCAGATATTCGACGCCGTCGGCCTGAAGAAGGAATTTGTCGACAAGTACTTCACCGGCACCCACACGCAGATCGAAGGCGTCGGCATGCCGGAAATCGCCGAAGAGACCGTGCGCCGCCACCGCGCCGCGTTCTCCGACGCGCCGATCTACCGCACCATGCTCGACGTCGGCGGCGACTATGCCGTGCGCGTGCGTGGCGAGGATCACGTCTGGACCGCCGAGACGGTGAAAGAACTGCAGCATGCCGTGCGCGGCAACTCGCAGGAGCACTACCGCGCCTTCGCCAAGGTCGTGAACGATCAGAACGAGCGGCTGCTCACCATCCGCGGCCTGTTCACCATCAAGTCGGCGGAGGCCGATGGCCGCAAGCCGGTGTCGATCGACGAGGTCGAGCCGGCCAAGGACATCGTCAAGCGCTTCTCGACCGGCGCCATGTCGTTCGGCTCGATTTCGCGCGAGGCGCACACCACGCTTGCCATTGCGATGAACCGCATCGGCGGCAAGTCGAACACTGGGGAAGGCGGCGAGGAATCCGACCGCTTTAAGCCGCTGCCGAACGGCGACTCGATGCGCTCGGCCATCAAGCAGGTGGCGTCGGGCCGTTTCGGCGTGACTACCGAATATCTGGTCAACTCCGACCTGATGCAGATCAAGATGGCGCAAGGCGCCAAGCCCGGCGAAGGCGGCCAGCTGCCCGGTCACAAGGTCGACAAGGTGATCGCCAAGGTGCGCCACTCGACGCCGGGCGTCGGCCTGATCTCGCCGCCGCCGCATCACGACATCTATTCGATCGAAGATCTGGCGCAGCTCATCTTCGACCTCAAGAACGTCAACCCGTCGGGCGACGTTTCCGTGAAGCTGGTCTCAGAAATCGGCGTCGGCACCGTCGCCGCCGGCGTCTCCAAGGCGCGCGCCGATCACGTCACCATTTCGGGCTACGAAGGCGGCACCGGCGCGTCCCCCCTCACCTCGCTCAAGCACGCGGGTAGCCCATGGGAAATCGGCCTCGCCGAAACCCACCAGACGCTGGTCGCCAACCGGCTGCGCTCGCGCATCGCGGTGCAGGTCGACGGCGGCCTGCGCACCGGCCGTGACGTCGTCATCGGCGCGCTGCTGGGCGCCGATGAGTTCGGCTTCGCCACCGCGCCGCTGATCGCGGCCGGCTGCATCATGATGCGCAAGTGTCATCTCAACACCTGCCCGGTCGGCGTTGCGACGCAGGACCCGGTGTTGCGCGCCCGCTTCAAGGGCCAGCCCGAACACGTGATCAACTACTTCTTCTTCGTCGCCGAGGAAGTGCGCGAGATCATGGCCGAGCTCGGCTATCGCAAGATCGACGAGATGGTCGGCCAGATGCAGATGCTCGACCAGCGCCGTCTGGTCGCGCACTGGAAGGCCAAGGGCCTCGACTTCTCCAAGCTGTTCCTGAAGCCGAAGGCCGACGCCAAGACGCCGGTCTATCACTGCGAGAAGCAGGACCACCATCTAGAGAACGTGCTCGACCGCAAGCTGATCGCGGAGTCGCAGGCCGCGCTCGACCGCGGTGCGCCGGTGCGTCTGCAGACGGCGATCAACTCGACCAACCGCTCGGTCGGCGCCATGCTGTCCGGCGAAGTCGCCAAGCGTTACGGCCATGACGGCCTGCCCGACGGCACCATTCACGTGCGTCTGACCGGCACGGCCGGCCAGGCCTTCGGCGCCTGGCTCGCCAAGGGCGTGACCTTCGAACTGGAAGGCGACGCCAACGACTATGTTGGCAAAGGCCTGTCGGGCGGCCGCATCATCATTCGGCCGTCGACCGACTCCGGCGTCGTGCCGGAAGAAGCGATCATCGTCGGCAACACGGTGATGTATGGTGCCATCGCGGGCGAATGCTACTTCCGCGGCGTGGCCGGCGAACGCTTCGCCGTGCGCAACTCCGGCGCCACCGTTGTTGTCGAAGGCACCGGCGACCACGGCTGCGAATATATGACCGGCGGTATTGTCGTCGTACTCGGCCAGACCGGACGCAACTTCGCGGCCGGCATGTCGGGCGGCATCGCCTATGTGCTCGATGAGGACAGCACGTTCCAGAGCCGCTGCAACATGGCGATGGTGTCGCTCGAGCCCGTTCCCGATGAAGAAGCGATTGCCGAAAAGGAATTCGGCATGCAGAACGATCTGGAATCGCACGGCCGCGTCGACGTCATGGCGGATCTCACCACGATGGATGCCGAGCGGCTGAAGAAGCTGATCTCGGACCACGCGCGCTACACCAATTCGGCACGCGCCAAGGCGATCCTCGCCGACTGGCCGCGTTATCGTCCTCTGTTCAAGAAAGTGATGCCGGTCGAATACGCCCGCGCGCTCGCTGAGATGGCAAAGGAAAAGGCCGCGACCATGCAGGCGGCGGAGTAAGATGGGCAAGATTACCGGTTTTCTCGAATTCGAACGTCACGATCGCACGTACGCTCCGGCTGAGGAGCGTATCAAACACTATCGTGAATTCGTGCTGCCGCTTCCCGAGAAGGAAGTGCGTGAGCAGGCGGCGCGCTGCATGGATTGCGGCGTGCCCTATTGCCACGGCACTAGCCGCATCACCGGCCAGCCGACCGGTTGCCCGGTGAACAACCAGATTCCGGACTGGAACGATCTGGTTTATCGCGGCGACTGGGACGATGCCGCGCGCAACCTGCACTCGACCAACAATTTCCCGGAAGTGACGGGCCGCGTCTGCCCGGCGCCGTGCGAAGCGTCCTGCACGCTCAACATCGAAGACACGCCGGTCACCATCAAGACCATCGAGTGCGAGATCGCCGACCGCGCCATCGCGCAAGGCCTCAAGCCCGAGACGCCTGCGCACAAGACCGGCAAGAAGGTCGCCGTCGTCGGTTCCGGTCCGGCCGGCATGGCCTGTGCGCAGCAACTCGCGCGCGCCGGTCACGATGTGCACGTCTTTGAACGCTGGGCCAAGGCCGGCGGGCTGATGCGTTACGGCATCCCGGATTTCAAGATGGAGAAGGTCCACGTCGATCGCCGTGTCACCCAGATGCAGGCGGAAGGAGTCACCTTCCACTATGGCATCCATGTCGGCGTCGATCTGCCCGTCGAGAAGCTGACCGCCGAATATGACGCGGTGGTGCTGGCCGGCGGTTCGGAAAAGCCGCGTGACCTGCCGATCCCGGGTCGCGAGCTCAAGGGCATTCACTTCGCGATGGACTTCCTGCCGCAGCAGAACCGTCGCGTCTCGAGCGAGCCGCTGGGTTCGGTCGAGCCGATTCTGGCGACAGGTAAAAAGGTTGTTGTCATCGGCGGCGGCGACACCGGTTCGGACTGCATCGGCACCTCGATCCGCCAGGGCGCGGTCTCGGTGATCAATTTCGAGATCATGCCGGCGCCGCCCGAGAAGGAAAACAAGGTTCTGACCTGGCCGAACTGGCCGCTGAAGATGCGGACCTCGTCGAGCCATCTGGAAGGCGCCAAGCGCGACTTCGCCGTTGGCACGCTGAAGTTCACTGGCGAAAATGGCCAGGTGAAGAAGCTGCACTGCGCGCGTCTCGACGACAAGTTCAAGCCGGTGCCGGGTTCGGAGTTCGAGATCGAAGCCGATCTGGTGCTGCTGGCCATGGGCTTCGTGCATCCGGTGCATGACGGCATGCTGAAGACGCTCGACGTCGCGCTCGATCCGCGCGGCAATGTCAGCGCCGATACGCTCGGCTATCTCACCTCGGTGCCGAAGGTGTTCGCCGCCGGCGACATGCGTCGCGGCCAGTCGCTGGTCGTGTGGGCGATCCGCGAAGGCCGCCAGTGCGCGCATTCGGTCGACAAGTTCCTGATGGGCTCGACCACCCTACCGCGCTGAGCGGTGCACAACCGGAACAACAAAAAGCCCCGCGAATGCGGGGCTTTTATTTCAGGGCGTGACGCGTGCGGACCCTTACCGCATGAAGCCGAACGGGCCGTTGCGGCCGAACAGGCCGTCATCGCCGCGGCGCGGCGGCGGCTGTTGCGCGATGCCCTGCGGCGGGCGAGGCGCGCGTGGATCGGCGGCCTGCGGTTGACGCGGCTGCGGACGGACCTCAGCGGCGCGCGGCTTCGGCTCAGGCTTCGCCTCGACTGGCTTGGCTTCGGACGATGGTTCAGGCCTCGCAACCGAAATCGGCGCGGCCTCGGGCTTCGCCGCGACCGGCGGTGGTGCGGCCACGACTGGAGGGGAGACCGCGGGCGTCGCCGGCGCTGAGAGAGAAGTTTGCGGCGAGATCGCAGCGGCGGGTTTGGCGGCCGGCGCTTCAACTTTCGGGCGCTCGCTGCCGGGCGGCCAGATGAAATCGTCAGCCCTGCCAGGTGCCGGCGAAATCGCATCGCCTTTCATCAGGACGGCGGTTGCCGAAGCGTCGGCACGTCCGCCGCCGCTGCCGGCGAGTTCGTCATTGTTGCCGCTGATCGTCGTCAAGGGCACGACCGGACCGGCGAGCGGCCGTACCGCCGACTTGCCGTCCGCCGGCATCGCCGGGGTCGGTCCCATTGGCAGCGCGATCGGACCGCGGTTCGCCATCGTGCGGCGGATCTCGCGCTCGACGTAATGCGCCAGTTTGCGCGCCCCATATTTGGTGAAATAGACGCCGTCGGCCGAGCGCAGGCGACGCATCTGGCCTTCATAATCCGGGCCAAAGGTTGTGAACTTGCCGCCTTCGTCGACGAAGCCGTCCCAGACATCGACATACACCGCTCCGGCTTTTTCGGCCCGCGCGCGATAAAGATCGTTGAGGTAGCTCACATCCGCGGTCGACTTGGTGCCGCGGATCGACGGCAGGCCGACCCAGAATACGGGCACACCCTTGCTCTTCAGCGCGGCGATCGTCTCGTCGATGCGGTGCGAATAGACTTTCGCCCATTCGTCCGTGCGGAACTCGATCACGGCGTTACCGCCCCGCTTGTCCGAACGCTTCGGCTCCGGCGCAATGATCGCCTGTTCAGTGTCGGTCTTGGCCTGATCGGTTTGAGCCTGATTGCCTTTGGCCTGATCCGCATTGGGCTGCGCCGATTTGGCAGCATCAGTCTTGGCAGCGTCCGTCTTTGCGGCGTCAGCCTTAGCAGCCTCGGTCTTGGCGGCGTCAGCCTTGGCCTGCTGTTCGGCTTCCTTGGCGACATCCTTCTCGCGCAGGTTCTGGCGATCGCCGACACCAATCATCATCACCACATAGCTCGCCTTTTCGTTGGCGAGCAGATCACGCGCGACGTGCCACCAGTCGAGATCGTTCTTGGCGTCGTAGCGCAGCAGACCGGAGTACGGCTTGTTCTTGCGGACGATCCCGATCTCCGGCGCGTCGGCGAATGCGTCTTCGAGACCGTAAGCGAGCCAATCGGCCATGCTGTCGCCAAGCACGACGATGTTCGTCGTCGGCTCTTGGTCGGGCTTGCTGTCCTTGCGCGCGGCAGGCGCCCGCGACGTTTCGGCCGGCGCCTCTCGTTGCTGATACTGGTGTTGGTATGGATTCGGAATCTCGCGCTCCTCGCGCGAGCGGCCGCCGCCGAAAAGGTTGTCGAAGAAACCGCCGCTGCGCTGGCGCGGCCGGGACAACGACGGATAGCGTTGATCGAAGAATTGCGCCGCCGCCGGGGTCACCGGGGCGAAAGCCGGAACGCCAAAGGTCGCACATTCGGCCAGGACCAGAACGGCCAGCCCGAAACGCCAGTGCTTCAGCCCACTTTTGCGCGCCATGGTGCGGTCCAACGCCGGTATCGGGGCCCTTCGGCCGGCCCCGGAGCATGGGTCAATAGCACGCCAAAAATGTCAACTCGAAGGTCTGGGGCTGGTTAGCGGCCGGTCCGCAGCCGCTCCAGCATGCCGGCCGACGCGAAGCCGTCCGGGACGCGGCCGATCCGGATCTGGAAATCCCGCAGCGCGTCGCGCGTCTTCGGGCCCATGCGGCCATCCGGCTCGCCGACGTCGAAGCCGTGCTGGGAAAGCAGTTGTTGCAGTTCCAGCCGCTCGGCCCGGCTCAGTACCCGCTCATAGCGAGGCCAGTCCTGGACGAACGGCCCGCCGCCACGAAGTCTGTCCGCGAGATGTCCGATGGCGAGCGCATAGGCCTCGGAGGGGTTGTAGCGCATGATCACCCGGAAATTGGCCAGCATCAGAAAGCCGGGACCCTGCACGCCGGCCGGCACCAACAGAAACGCACGATCGTCCGGCCGAGGGAACGCGACCCCGCCCGCCCGCACGATCCCATGCCGCTCCCAGTCGCGGATCGTCATGGAGTGGTCGCGGCCGGCCAGCGTGAAATCGAGATTGGCCGGTACTACAACTTCGTAGCCCCAGGTCTCGCCGGTCTGCCAACCGGCCTTCTTCAGGTTGTTCGCGGTGGAGGCGATCAAATCCGGCATCGAGTCGATGACGTCGCGGCGGCCGTCGTGATCGGCATCGACCGCGTAGCGCTTGAACGCCGTCGGCATGAACTGCGTCGGCCCGAACGCGCCGGCCCAGGAGCCGACGAACTTGTCCAGCTTGACGTCGCCGCGATGCAGGATGTCGAGCGCGGCAATGAACTCATCGCGGAAGTAGCGTTGCCGGCGGCCGATGCAGGCGAGCGTCGCCGTCGAGCGCAGCACCGGCCGGTTGCCGGCAAGCGCGCCATAATCCGTCTCGACGCCCCAGATCGCCGCGATGGTGTAGCGATCGACGCCGTAGGTGCGCTCGGCTTCGTCGAACAGCTTGTCGTACTTCGCCAGAATGGCGCGGCCCTTGGCGATGCGGTCGTCGTTGACGAGGACGTCCAGGTAGTCCCACACCGCCTTAGTGAACTCGGGCTGGCTGTCGAGCAGATCCATGATCCGCAGGTCGGGCGCGAGATGCGCCGTCAGGCGCTCGAAGCTGGCGCGCGACACGCCGCGGCGCGCAGCCAGCGGCCACAGCTTTTCGATGCAGGTGGGAAAATTCGCCGCCGCCGTCTGAATGGCCGCCGCCGTCATCAGCGGATTGCCGGAGGCGCCGTCCTCGCCGCTCCAGCCGGGGCGAGCGTTGGGCATGCGCGCCGAGACTGGAATGGCGCCGGTCCGATCGCCGTCGTTGCCGGCTGACGCCGCAGCAGCAGCGCTCAAGGCCAGAAAACCGGCCAGGAACACCTGCCGGGTGCTTCGCATTGAAATGCGGTTCAGTCTCCTTGCCATGCCCTATGGGAGCCGGAATACCGTTTCGACGAGGTTAACAATCCAGAAGAGTGTCTCATTCCGGACCAGTTGGACACAACTGGACGTTTCCGGAGGGCCATGCTTTTTAGTCGCACCCCTTGGTTCCCCTCCCTTCAGCGAGTTCCTGCCTTTATGAAACCTGTCCGCAAAGCCATTTTCCCTGTCGCCGGTCTGGGAACCCGGTTCCTTCCCGCCACCAAGGCGATGCCGAAGGAGATGCTCCCCGTCGTCGACAGGCCGCTGATCCAGCACGTCGTGGACGAGGCGCATGAAGCCGGGATCGAGCACTGCATCTTCATCACCGGCCGCAACAAGAACATCATCGAAGACCACTTCGACCGCCAATTCGAACTCGAGGTGACGCTGATCGAGCGTGGCAAGAACGCCGATCTCGAACTGCTCAAGGACGACCTGCCGGAAGCCGGCGGCACCAGCTTCACCCGTCAACAATCGCCGCTCGGTCTCGGTCACGCGGTGTGGTGCGCGCGCGATCTCGTCGGCGATGAGCCGTTCGCGGTAATCCTGCCCGACGTGCTGGTGAAGAATCCGAAGGGCTGCCTCGCGCAGATGATGGAAGCGGCCAGGGATCTCGACGACAAGGCCAACATCATCGCCGTCGAAGAAGTGCCGATGGATCGCATCCACATGTACGGCGTGGTCGGCGTCGGCAAGACCAAGGGCAAGGCCTTCGAGGTCACCCAGATGGTCGAGAAGCCGAAGGCCAAGGACGCGCCATCCAACCTGTCGATCACCGGCCGCTACATCCTGCAGCCGGAACTGTTCGAAGTGCTGAGCAGCCAGGCCGCCGGCGCCGGCGGTGAAATCCAGCTGACGGACGCGATGCTCACGCTGGCCAAGTCGCAGCCATTCTACGGCTTCAAGTTCGACGGCCGCAGCTACGATTGTGGCTCCAAGATCGGCTTCCTGACCGCGAATGTCGCCTACGGCCTCGACCGCGAGGACCTCGCCCAGGAATTCCGCAGCGAGATCGAGCGCATCCTTAGCGGCAAGTAACGCCGGCCTCTTCGTCCCGGTTGCGCTGCATTTGCACAGGGTCCGGTTCCCTTATTGACGGGGAGCCGGACTGTCGCAAGACTGTCATGTCGCATTGTTATCCGCACTCGGGACAGGCCGCCGGGCCGATGGGACGATGTCGTGCACAGCGTTGAAGTCCGCTCCGTGACGAAAAGCTGGGGCGTGACGACCGCCGTGGCCGACGTCTCTTTTGCCGTCAAACAAGGCCATCTGACCGTCCTGCTCGGGCCTTCGGGCTGCGGCAAGTCGACGATGCTGCGCATGATCGCCGGCCTAGAAGAACCGACTTCGGGCACCATCGAAATCGGCGGTCGCGATGTCAGCGGATTGACCGGCGCGGCGCGCGGCGTCGCCATGGTGTTTCAGTCCTACGCGCTGTTTCCGCATCTCAGCGTCGCCGACAACATCTCGTTCGGCCTGTCGGTGCGCGGCGCGCCGAAGGCGGAGATCGCGGCGCGGCTTGCCAAGGTCGCCGGCGTACTTGGCCTCGAAGCCTTGCTCGCGCGCAAGCCGGCGCAATTGTCCGGCGGCCAGCAACAGCGCGTCGCGCTCGGCCGCGCGCTGATCGCCGAGGCGCCCGTCTGTCTGCTCGACGAGCCGCTGTCGAACCTCGATGCGCAACTGCGCCAGGATCTGCGCCGTGAAATCCGCGGACTGCAGCAGCGCCTCGGCATCACCATGATCTATGTGACGCACGACCAGACCGAGGCGATGAGCATGGCCGACGAGGTCATCCTGATGCGCGCCGGACGGATCGAGCAGCAAGGCGAACCGGCCGATCTCTACGACCGTCCGGCCACGCTGTTCACCGCGCGCTTCATCGGCGGCGCGCCGATGAGCTTCCTCGACCTCGATGACGGCCGCGACGGCGCCGTGATCGCCGGCACGATGGCGCCGGTCCTGTTCGCCGGCCCCGGCAAGGGCCGCGTGCTGGGCCTGCGTCCGGAAGACGTCACGGTGGATAGCGGCGCCGCGCCGGGCAGTATTCATGCCGTTGTCATGGCGGTCGAATACCTCGGCGGCGAAGCGCTGGTCACCTGCAGGATCGGCGAACGGCCGATCCTCGCCCGGGTGCGGGGCAAGGACGTGCCGGCGGTCGGCGCCGCCGTCGGCGTGCATTGGCAGCCTTCTGCCGCGCACATCTTCGAGGCGAGCAGCGGCCGTCGCGTCGCTGCTGAATTCAGCTCGGTCGTCCGGCCGAAGCTTCAAACCGTCTCACACTAGGGGAGCACTGCCATGAAGGTTCTGGCTCGCATTGCCACGGCGACAGCCGTCGCGCTGGCGCTTGGCGTCTCAGTCGCCTCGGCGACCGAAATCACTTTCTATTATCCGATCGCGGTCGGCGGCCCGATCACCAAGATCGTCGACGGCTACGTCGATGCCTTCCAGAAGAAGCATCCCGAAATCACCGTGAAGCCGGTCTATACCGGCAGCTACCAGGACTCGATCGTCAAGGCGATGACAGCGGCGAAGGCCGGCAACCCGCCGGACATGGCGGTGCTTCTGTCCACCGACATGTTCACGCTGATCGACAACGAGATCATCGAGCCAGTCGATACGATCGCCAACTCGGATGCCGACAAGACGTGGCTCAAATCTTTCTATCCGGCGTTCATGGAAAACAGCCAGGCTCAAGGCCACACCTGGGGCATTCCGTTCCAGCGCTCGACGATCGTGCAGTACTGGAACAAGGATGCCTTCAAGGCCGCCGGTCTCGACCCGGAAAAGGCGCCGGCGACCTGGGAAGAGATGGTCTCGTTCGGCAAGAAGCTGATCAAGAAGGATGCCTCCGGCAACGTGACGCAGTGGGGTGTCGAGATCCCCTCTTCCGGTTTCCCGTACTGGCTGTTCCAGGCACTGACGACGCAGAACGGCGCCATCCTCGCCAACCAGGACGGCACCAAGGTCGCCTATAACGATCCGAAGGTGGTGGAAGCGGCGCAATTTTTCGCCGACCTCAGCATGAAGGACGAAGTGATGCCGAAGGGCATCATCGACTGGGGCACCACGCCGAAGGACTTCTTCGAAGGCAAGACCGCGGTGATGTGGACCACCACCGGCAACCTGACCAACGTCAAGGCCAACGCCAAATTCGCCTTTGGCGTCGCGCCGATGCCGAAGAAGGTGCGCGGCGGCTCGCCGACCGGCGGCGGCAACATCTATATCTTTAAAACCAAGGACAAGGCCAAGCAGGCGGCGGCGATCGAATTCGCCCGCTTCCTGACGACGCCCGAACTTGCCGCCGACTGGGGCATCGCCACCGGCTATGTCGCGACGCGTCCGGATGCCTGGGAAACGCCGGCGATGAAGAAATACGCCAGTGAATTCCCGCCGGCGATCGTCGCCCGCGACCAGCTCAAGGAAGCGGTGGCGGAACTGTCGACGCATGACAATCAGCGCGTCACCAAGGCGCTGAACGACGCCCTGCAGGCGATCCTGACGGGCGGCAAGCCGGCCAAGGCCGCGCTCGATCAGGCGCAAGCCGAAGCGACCCGCATCCTCGGGCCGTTCCAAAACTAAGTCATGCAATTGATACTCCGCTCGTCCCCACGAAAGCGGGGACCCAGCGCGGCGATGGCAAACACAGCCAAAGCACTGGATTCCCGCCTCCGCGGGAATGAGCGGAGATCGATGACCGGTCCGGATAAATGACGAAAGGACGGTTGAACATCCACGTGCAGGGCTGGTTGCTCGCCCTGCCTGCCGTGGTGTTGCTGGCCGCTTTCACCCATATCCCGGCGATCAAGACCGTCATCGACAGTTTCTTCTCGACCCCGCATGGCGCGCGCCCGTCGCGTTTCATTGGTTTGACGCACTATCATTCGCTGGTCGCCGATCCGATCTTCTGGCGCGCGCTGACCAACAATCTGTTGTACGCACTGATCACGGTGCCGCTGGCGATCGCGTTTGCGCTTCTCATGGCCCTGTGGGTGAACGGCAAGATCAGCGGCCGCGCTGGCCTGCGGCTCGCTTTCTTTACGCCGACCATCCTGCCGATGGTGGCCGCGGCCAATATCTGGCTGTTCTTCTACACACAGGACTACGGGCTGCTGAACAAGATCGGCCGCACCTTGGGCTTCGCCAGCGTCAACTGGCTGGGCGATCCGGCAACGGCACTGCCGTCGCTGATGGCGGTGACGATCTGGAAGGAGGCCGGATTCTTCATGATTTTCTATCTGGCAGCGCTGCAGCAGGTGCCGCCCGATCTCTATGAAGCCGCGCGCATGGAGAACGCCAGCCGCTGGCAGGTATTCCGCCGCATCACCTGGCCGATGGTGATGCCGACCACGCTGTTCGTCGGCATCAACGCCCTGATCAACGCCTTCCGTGTTGTCGATCAGGTCATCGCCATGACTGGCGGCGGACCCGACAACGCGACGACGCTGCTTCTGTTCTACATCTATCAGGTCGCGTTCTCGTTCTGGGATCTCGGCTATGCCGCGGCGCTGTCGGCCGTGCTGCTGACCGCGCTCGCCGCCGTGGCGCTGGCGCAATTCTTCCTGCTCGATCGCAAGATTCACTATCGGTGAGGCGATGAAGGCGAACCGCATCAATTCGCTCTCGACGATCGCGGCCTGGGCCTTCGCGCTGCTCTGGGCGCTGCCGCTGCTCTATGCGCTGTGGGCGGCGTTTCACCCGGCGGCCTATGCCACGCGCTTCGAGATCACCGCACCGCTGACCTTCGATAATTTCAGGCACGCCTGGGTCGCGGCGCCGTTTCCGCGCTACTTCCTCAATACCGTGATGCTGGTGCTCGGCATCATGCTGGCGCAATTCGTCATCTGTACGCTGGCGGCATTCGGGCTGGCGCGCTGGAAATTCTACGGCGCCGACGTGCTGTTCGCGCTGATCCTGATCCAGCTCATGGTGACGCCGGACGTCCTCATTCTCGAAAACTACCGGACGCTGCAAAGGCTCGACCTGATCGACACGCTGACCGGCGTCGGCATTCCCTATGTGGCCTCGGCCTTCGGCATCTTCCTGTTGCGGCAGGCGTTCAAGACGATTCCGAAGGAACTCGACGACGCCGCCCGCATGGAAGGCGCCAGCACGCTGCAGACGATCTGGCGCGTTTATCTGCCGCTCGCCAAGCCGATCTATGTCGCCTATGGCCTGGTCTCGGTGAGCTACCACTGGAACAACTTCCTGTGGCCGCTGATCGTCACCAATTCGGTGGAGACGCGGCCGCTCACCGTCGGCCTGCAGACCTTCGCCTCGGTCGATCAGGGCATCGACTGGTCGGTGATCTGCGCCGCGGCTCTGATGACTTCGGCGCCGCTGATGATCGCCTTGCTGGTGTTCCAGCGCGCCTTCATCCAAAGCTTCGTCCGCGCCGGAATTCGCTAGCGTATGGCCCGAAAAGTCCCCCGGATTTCGGATTAGGTCATGCGCAAATATTACTGTTGCAAGCGCAGGCCGAGGAGAAAACTGGTCTCGTTGAAATTGTTGCCGGTGACATTCGAGCGCAGCCAGTCCTGGCGCAGTTCGCCCCTCACCTGCGCCCAGCGGCTGAGCTTGTAGGTCAGCCCGAGCGCGATCATGTAGCGATCGTCGTCGCGATCCGAGCCCTTGTAATCGTCGTTGCCGTAACCGACCTTGACGGTGCCGATCAGCCAGCGGCGAAAGGCGTGGTCGTACTGCAGCTTGATGTCACGCGACAGCACACCGGAGACGCCCGCCACTGCCGATTCCTGGACGCCCGACTCCGCCGTGAGCTTGACGGTGTTGAGTGCGTCGGCATTCCAGATCAGCGACGCGTTGCCGACGACGCCGCTGAGCTTGTCGAGCCGCGGGTCGTCATAAGTGCGCTGCGTGTAGCCGATGCCGGTCTCACCGGTGAGCGCGCGGCTCATCTCGAAGGTCGAGCCGACCAGCACCGTCCAGCCCTTGGAATTGCGCTGGTAGCCGGAAGAGTCGGTGGCCAGGTCGTGCTTGCGCGTATCGACGCCGCCTTCGACATAAGGCGTGACGCCGGGCCGCAGTTCGTAGCCGCCGCGCAGCTTGACGCCGTATTGATCGTAGTTGCGGTCCTCATTGCTCAGCGTCGATCCATCGGTGAGTTTGGAGTCCTGATACGCCATCCGCTCGACATCGCCCTTGAGCGAGACGTCGAAGCGATTGAATTTGTGGCCGACGCCCGCGGAGCCGCCGAAGGTCGTGTAGATCGGCAGCTTGGCGAGGCCGGCCTGCAGATTCGGGCTGCCGGGATTGTCGGTGCCGACCAGCAAGCGGCCGCCGAGGTCGATGCGGGTCGCCCGCGTGACATCGACGCGGCCGTCGATCCTGCCGTTGACGTTTGGGCGGCTCAGCGTCGGATCGCTGTCGGGCGAATAGCCGGTGTAGCTGCCGCGCAGGTCGGCCTTCAGTTCATGGCGCGACCAGTTCGATTGCGCGCGCAACTCCGGTTGCACGGAATAAAGCGAGGCGCCCTTGGCGTTCGCGCTCTGGCCGGGATTGGTGTCGTAGCCGCCGATCAGCTCGACCGCGGGATAGAGCGCGAAGCCGCCGGCATGAACACCGTGCTGCGCATAGGGATCGTCGTCTTCCTCGCGCTTGCGCTTCTTCGGCGGCTTGCGGATCGGCCCGATCTCGACAGGCGGCGCGCCGTTGGTCGAGGCCATCGCGCTCTTGGCCGCAGAAGAATTGACGGCTGTGGTGTTGCCCGCCGAAGGGATCGGCATTTGATAGGGCGAGATCGCGACGGGCGGCGGCTGATCCGGCGATGTCGCCTGCGCCCGCGCCGCGACGCCCGGCTTTTTCGCCGCCAGCGCCCGCGCCTTGGCCTTGGCGTTCCGACTGTTGGTCGAGTCGAAGCCCGTCTCGCCGGCGGCCGACGGCGGCTCGGTGAAGGTCGGCGTCTGGTTGAGTTGCGCCTGCTGCTGCGGTCCGAATTTCTGGAAGGTTTGCGGCTTGCGCGGAATGGCGGCTTTCGGCGCGAACGGATCGACCGAATCCGGCGTCACGATCTGGCCGAACGCGGTACCGCAGCCGAGCGCGATCACGCAGGCGGCCGTCATCAGGCCGACCAGCGGGCGCAAGCCGGTGGATATCGCACGGCGGGAGCGCAACACGTCCAGACGCAGGCCTCCTGGAGCCGGCCGTAACGGGAGCGCGCACGCGCACCCGCCCGCGGAGCCGGCGGGAAGTGGTTAACGGACGTTAAAGCGCTATGGTTAACGAGGTGTTGAGACGCCGGGCTGCGGGTTAAACCCAGCCCTGCAACTCGCGGGCGACGACGTCGCGGATCACGGCCATGCCCTCGGACGAGTCGTTGAGGCAGGGAATGGCCGCGAAGTTCTCGCCGCCATGTTCCTTGAAGATGCCGGCGTTCTCCATGGCGATCTCCTCCAGCGTCTCCAGGCAGTCCGACGAGAAGCCCGGCGTGATGATGGCGAGGTTCTTGACGCCCTTCTTGGCCAGCGCCTCGACCGTCTTGTCGGTGTAGGGCTTGAGCCACTCGGCCGGGCCGAAGCGCGACTGGAACGTCAGCATCAGTTGCTGCTCGTCCATGTTCAGCCGCGCGCGCAACAGCCGCGCGGTCTTGTGACACTGGCAGTAATACGGATCGCCCTTGCGCAAATACTCCTCGGGCATGCCGTGGAACGAGGCGAGGATGACATCCGGCTTGAACGGCAGCTTCGCCAGCGACGCCTGCAGCGATGTCGCCAGCGCGTCGATGTAGACCGGGTTGTCGAAGTAAGCCGGCGCGATGCGCACCGCCGGCTGCCAGCGCATCTGCATCAGCGCCTCGAACGCCTTGTCGGCGACGGTGGCGGTCGTCGCGGCGGCGTATTGCGGATAGAGCGGCACGATCAGGATGCGGTCGCAGCCTTGCGCCTGCAGCGCATCGAGCCGCGACTTGATCGACGGATTGCCGTAGCGCATGGCCCAGTCGAAAATGACGCGCGTATCGCCGCTCATGTCGGCGGCAAGCTTGTCGGACTGCGAGCGCGTGATCGTCTTGAGGAAAGACTCGTTGCGCTCCTTGTTCCAGATCTTGTCGTAGTCCCTGCCCTTCCGCGCCGGCCGGAAGGTGAGAATGATGAGGTTGAGCACCAGCCACCACTTGATCCGGTTTTCCTCGATGACACGGCGGTCGGAGAGGAACTCGCCGAGATAGCGGCGCATCGACCAGTAGTCGGTGGCATCCGGCGTGCCGAGATTGACCAGCAGGACGCCGACGCGGCGCGGCGGTACCTTCGGGTGGTCCGGCGGCAGGTGGGGATTGGGGGCGTCGGTCATAGGTGGTTATGAGCGGCAAATGGCGGCTGCGGTCAAGCGGCCGGACCGCCCTAGCCGACCGGCCGCTCGTCGGCGATGACCTTGCCGTCATTGGGCAGCGAACCCGGCGGCATGAGCTGGACCTCGCCGCGCAGCTTGGTCACCGATTGCAGCGTCGTCGCGAGGGCGTCTGCCAGCGCGGCGTTCGTGCCGGCGACCTCCGCCATCAGCGTCATGGTATCCTGCTCGGCCGCGCGGCCGACCACCAGCCGCAGGCGCAATATCTCGGGATGGCGCGACCCGACCTCGGCAACCTGCCGCGGATGCACGAACATGCCCTTGACCTTCGCGGTCTGGTCGGCGCGGCCCATCCAGCCCTTGATGCGGCGGTTTGTCCGCCCGCAGGCTGATATTCCCGGCAGAATGGCGGACAGGTCTCCGGTGGCCAGCCGGATCATCGGGTAGTCCGGGTTGAACGAGGTGACCACGACCTCGCCCACTTCACCTTCCGTGACCGGATCGCCCGTCCCGGGGCGCACGATCTCGAGAAAGACGTGCTCGTTGACGATCATGCCGTCCATCGCTTCGCTTTCGTACGCGATGACGCCGAGTTCGGCGGTAGCGTAGCACTGCCGTGCCTGCACGCCGCGTGAGCGCAATTCCTCACGCAGCGAACCAGGCAACGCCGCACCGGATACCAGGCCGCGTTTGATCGAGGACGCATCCTTGCCGGTCTTCTGCGCGGTATCGAGCAGGATCTTGAGGAAGTCCGGCGTGCCGATATACGCTGACGGCCGGTAATGCGCGATCGCTTCGATCTGTTGTTCGGTATTGCCGACGCCGCCGGGAATGACGGCACAGCCAAGCTTGTGCGCGCCGGATTCAAGAATGAAGCCGCCCGGCGTCAGGTGATAGGCGAAGGAATTATGCACGATGTCGCCGTCGCGCATGCCGGCGGCGAAGCAGGCGCGTGCCGCGCCCCACCAGTCGTCGCCATGACCTTCCGGCTCGAAGATCGGACCCGGCGACATCAAGAGCCGCTTGGCCTTTCCTGGTGGCGTGACGTTGAGGCCGCCGAACGGCGGATGCTCCTTCTGCAGCGCAGCGATATCGGATTTGCGCAGCACCGGCAGTTTCGCCAGCGTCTCGCGCGACATGACCCACTTGGCATCGACGCCGGCGAGATGCTTCGCCCAGCCCGGTGCTTTCATCGCATGAGCGACGATGCCATGGAGTCCGGCGAACTGCTCGCGCTCGCGGAGCGTCGGCTCGCGGGTTTCGAGGGAGTCGTAATGGGAGGGCATGGATTGCTTCCTTCACCCTCCCCCATTGCGGGGAGGGTAAGAGAGGGTCACGTCAGCCACCGTTTCCGCCGGCGATAATGCTTGCCCTCGCGGAACGACTTGCGGCGGCCCTCGGAAATGCCGAGGTAGAATTCCTTGACGTCGGCGTTCTCGGACAGCGACTTGGCGTCACCATCCATCACCACGCGGCCGTTCTCGAGGATGTAGCCGTAATTGGCGTAGCGCAGCGCCATGTTGGTGTTCTGCTCGGCGAGCAGGAACGACACACCCTCTTTCGCATTCAGATCCTTCACGATCTCGAAGATTTCCTCGACGACCTGCGGCGCCAGCCCCATCGACGGTTCGTCGAGCAGGATCATCTTGGGCTTCGCCATCATCGCGCGCCCCACCGCGCACATCTGCTGTTCGCCGCCCGAGGTGTAGCCCGCCATCGAGCCTCGGCGCTCGCGCAGCCGAGGAAAGTAATCATAGACCAGCTCCATGTCACGCTTGATCGCGGCTTTGCCATCGCGGCGCGTGAACGCGCCGGTCAGCAGGTTCTCCTCAATCGAGAGATGGCCAAAGCAGTGGCGGCCCTCCATCACCTGGATACAGCCGCGCCGCACCAGGTCGTTCGGCGACATGTCCTGCACCTCGGCGCCGTCGAAGATGATCGAGCCCTTGGTGACGTCGCCGCGTTCGGCATGCAGCAGGTTGGAGATCGCCTTTAGCGTCGTGGTCTTGCCGGCGCCGTTGGCGCCAAGCAGGGCGACGATGCCGCCCCTGGCCACATCGAGCGACACGCCCTTCAGCACCAGGATGACGTGATCGTAGATCACCTCGATGTTGTTGACCGAGAGGATTTTCTCGGTCGCGATCGCGGGTGCTGTGTTTGCGGCGAGGGACATGGGATTTTTCCGAGAGGAGCCCTCATCCTGAGGCGGCGCGATAGCGCCGTCTCGAAGATGAGGGCGTTACTCAGTGGCCTCGTCCTTCGAGACACGCTGACGGCGCGGCTTAAGGACGAGGATCGGTCTTGTTACGACGCCTTGTCGCAGGCTTCGGTGCGCCTCGGCCAGCTACCGGCCTTGTCGGTGTACTCCTTGGCAGCCGCGTTCAGCAGCGGGCTGACCTTGTCCATGTTCGGCTTGATGTCGCCCGAGACCTTGACGTACTTCGAGCCGTCCCATTCCTGCATGTAAGTCGCGAAATGGCCGTTGTGGTCCGCGCAGGTCAGCTTGACCGGCCCTGCGAAGCCTTCAAGGCCCATCTCCTTGTAGCGCGCTGCATCGATATTGAGCGTTTCGAGACCGCGACGCATGTCCTCACCGGTGATGACCTTCTTGCCCGTGAGCTTCTGCGCGTTGCGGATGCCTTCGGCGATCAGCATCGAGTTGTAGATACCGCGGTTGTAGAGAACCTTGCCGATGTGGCTCTTGTCGGTCTGCGTCAGGTTCTTGTCGGTGACGAACTTCTTGATGTCGGCGATCGCCGGGAAGTTGTCACCCACGGCGTGCCAGTTGAGCGCCTTGAAACCCTTGCTTTGCGGGCCACCGGCCGCGGCGTCATCCTCGCTCGGCCACCAGATGGAGACGAACTTGTCCATCGGATAACCGATCTTGACGGCTTCCTTCACCGCAGTTGGCTGCAGCGCGCCCCAGCCATACATGACCATGTAATCCGGCCGGTCGCGGCGGACATTGAGCCACTGCGACGACTGGTTCTGCATTTCGGTCGCGGCAACGGGGTAGAGCTTGAGGTTGAAGCCGTAATCCTTCGCCATCTGTTCGAGCAGCGGGATCGGCTCCTTGCCGAAGCCGGCGTCGAGATAGATATAGCCGATGGTCTTGCCCTTCAGCTTATCCATGCCGCCTTCCTTGCCCCCGATATAAGTCAGGATCATCGAGGCGCCGTCCCAGTAAGTCGCCGGCGGGTTGAAGATCCATGGGAAGGTATCGCCGATCGCGGCTGCGGACAGGCCATAAGCCATCGACAGCACCGGGACCTTGTCGACGGAGGCACGCGGGATCAGCGGCAGCGTGATGCCGGTCGACCATGGATTGATGACCACCGGCTTCTTGTCCTTCACGGCCTCGTAGCATTCGAGGCCCTTCTTGGTGTCGTAACCGGTCTCGCATTCTTCGAGCGCCAGCTTGACCCCGCCGATGCCGCCGTCGCGCTGATTCAGCATCTCAAGGTAATCGCGCATGCCTTCCGCGATGTAGATGCCTGAACCCGAGAATGGACCGGTGCGGTAGGTGAACAGCGGCACATAGATCGACTCCTGCGCCGTCGCCGGTAGCGACGTTGCAACTGTGCCCGCCACGAGCGCAGCCGCGATCATTGTCGTCTTGACGTTCTTCAAGCCAAGCATGGCCTTTCTCTCCCTCTGGTTTCACGCCGTTTTTTATGGCGTGCCCGCCCGCAGGCGGATTTTTGGTTCTCAGTCTGCACTCTCAATATGGGAATGGCCAGACCCTCAGCTTCTGCTTGCCGATCTGCCAGAGACGGGCGAGGCCCGCCGGTTCGATAATCAGGAACAGGATGATCAGCGCGCCGACGGTCATGAAGGTCAGGTGTTCGACGGTGGCGGGCGTGATCTGCAGGCCGACCATGGCAACCACGCCTTTGAGAATGATCGGCATGCCGTAAATGAGCGCCGCTCCGAAGAACGAGCCGACAAGGCTGCCAAGACCGCCGATGATGACCATGAACAGGATGAAGAACGACTGATCGATGCCGAACACCGCCGGCTCGGCGCTGCCGTACCAGAAGAAAACCATCAGTGCGCCGGCGACGCCGCAGTAATAGGACGACACCGCAAAGGCCAGGAGCTTGGTCCGGTACAGACGGATG
The DNA here is from genome assembly GCF_001426945.1 of Pseudolabrys sp. Root1462. Taxonomy (GTDB): domain Bacteria; phylum Pseudomonadota; class Alphaproteobacteria; order Rhizobiales; family Xanthobacteraceae; genus Pseudolabrys. The sequence goes on from NZ_LMFS01000001.1 coordinate 3,290,653, forward strand.
CCCATGAGCTCGGCCGCAAGGTCCATATCGCGCACCGCCATCCAGCTCCGGCCAATACGGCCATGCACCAGGTTGGACGCGATCACCGTGAGCAGGGTGACGACAGACAGAATGACGAGATAGCGCACTTCCGGCTGCGCCGTCGGCCCGGTTACCGGAATGCCGAGCAGCGTACGGGTCGGCACCTCGATGGCACCGGATGTGTTGTTGTTGACCAGCCACGGGATGCGCACGAAGGCCCAGTCCAGAAAGAACTGCGCGGACAACGTCGCAACCGCCAGATAGAACCCCTTGATGCGCAGCGACGGCAGACCGAACAGGATGCCGATGCCGCACGAGAAGAAGCCGGACACCAGAACCCAGATGATGATGTTCACGTCCGGGAAGACTGTCGTCAGCTTGTAACAGGCGAAGGCGCCGACACCCATGAAGCCACCCGTACCGAGCGACAGGAGGCCGGTGTAGCCGGTGAGGATGTTCAGACCGATCGCCGCCAGCGAGAACACCAGCAGCGGCACCATAACCGCGCTGATGAAGAAGTCGGAGCCGAACAGCGGCACGCCGACAAAGGCCGCGATGAGGATCACGGCAAGGCCAATGCGATCCTGGCGGATTGGAAAGATCGCCTGGTCGGCGACGTAGCTCGTTTTGAACTGGCCTGCCTCGCGGTAGAGCATATGTCAGATCACTTCCTCAGATGACATGAAGACCATTGATGGGGCCCTCCCCGGGAGACTCCGGATGTCGCTTCATCGTCCCCTCATATTCTCTCGATGATCTTTTCGCCGAACAGGCCTTGCGGCCGGTACAGCAGGAACAGAAGGGCAATGACGTAAGCCAGCCAGCTCTCGATGCCGGAGCCGAGCAGCGGACCCCAGTAGAACTCCCCGATTTTCTCGCCGACCCCGATGATCAGGCCACCGACGATAGCCCCCGGGATCGAGGTGAAGCCGCCGAGGATCAGCACTGGCAGCGCCTTCAACGCGATGATCTGCAACGAGAACGACACCTCGGAGCGCGCGCCCCACATGATGCCGGTGGTCAGCGCGACGACGCCGGCGGCGAACCAGACAATGACCCAGATCTGATTGAGCGAAATGCCGACCGAAAGCGCGGCCTTGTGACTGTCGGCGACGGCGCGCAATGCCCTGCCGATGCGGGTGCGCTGAAAGAAGAAGCTCAAGGCACCGACCATCACCGACACGATCAGCACCGCGGCAATGTCGATCTTTTGCATGCTGACGAAACCGCCGGCCATTTTGAACTCGACGGCACCACTCGGCAGATTGAGTTCGCCGGCGATCATCCGCTTCGGGTTGCCGCCGAATACGAACTCGCCGAAGCCGATGAGGAAATAGGTCAGCCCGAATGTCGCCATGAACAGGATGATGTCTGGCTGGTTGACCAGCGGGCGCAGCATCACGCGTTCAACGGCGAAGGCGAGACCGAACATCACCACCAGCGACAGCGCCAGCGCCAGATAGGCGGCGAGCCAGCCGGACGGCACGCCCCATTGCCGCAGCAGGTCGTAAATGCCGACCAAGGTCAGCGCCGCGAACACCACCATGATGCCTTGCGCGAAATTGAAGACACCCGACGCCTTGAAGATCAGCACGAAGCCAAGCGCGATCAGGGCATAGAGCATGCCGGCGACCAGACCTTCCCACAGCGTCTGCACCAGCAGATCCGGGGCGCCGCCCATCTGCATGAAGGGATCGATGAAGACTTTGTAGAGGATATCCATCATCCGACCTTCAATGCGACACGCCGAGATAAGCGTCGATCACCGCCTGGTTCTTCATCACCTCCGCCGGCGTGCCATCGGCGATCTTGAGGCCGTGATCGAGCACGACGACGCGATCGGACAGGTCCATGACCACGCCCATGTCGTGCTCGATCAGGGCGATCGTCGTGCCGTAGTAATCGTTGACGTCAAGGATGAAGCGCGACATGTCCTCCTTCTCTTCTAGGTTCATGCCGGCCATCGGCTCGTCGAGCAGCAGCAGTTCTGGCTCCATGGCGAGCGCACGGCCGAGTTCGACGCGCTTCTGCAGGCCGTAAGGCAGACGGCCGACCGGCGTGCGGCGGATCTCCTGGATCTTGAGGAAGTCGATGATCTCCTCGACGAAGTGCCGATGCTCGACCTCCTCCCGCATCGCCGGGCCGAAGCGGAGCAGGTGCCAGAACATCGAGCGCTTCATTTTCAGCGTGCGGCCGGCCATGATGTTGTCGAGCGCCGACATGCCGCGGAACAGCGCCACGTTCTGAAAGGTGCGGGCGATGCCGCCGGCGGCCGCCTCATAGGGCCGCATCTTGGCGCGGGTCCGGCCCTTGAAGGTGATGCGGCCCTGCTGCGGATGATAGAATCCGTTGATGACGTTGAGCATCGAGGTCTTGCCGGCGCCGTTCGGGCCGATGATGGCGCGGATCTCGCCCTGGCGGATGTCGAACGACACGCCGTTGATCGCCTTGACGCCGCCGAACGCCAGCGACACGTCCTCGACCGAGAGCAGCACGTCGCCCGTCCGGGACTTCGGCGTGTCGTCGGGGGCTCTCATGCCGCCTTCTCCATCGCCGGCGGCGACTCGATCTGCATGTCACGGATTTTGACGCGGGCGCTGAGCGTTCCCTTGCGGCCATCCTCGAAGGTGACTTCAGTCGAAATGTCGGCCTCGTGCGAGCCGTCGTAGAGCGCGTTGATCAGCGGGGCGTAGCGCTCGGCGACGAAGCCGCGGCGCACCTTCTGGGTGCGCGTCACCTCGCCGTCGTCGGCATCGAGTTCCTTGTGCAGGATAAGGAAGCGCTTGATCTGCGCCCCACGCATCATCTTGTCGGCGGCGAGCGACCTGTTCACTTCGGCGACGTTCTTCTGCAGCATGTCGTAGACTTGGGGATGGCCGGCCAGTTCCTGATAGGAGCCGTACACGACGTTGTTGCGCTCGGCCCAGGAGCCCACGGCCGTGAGGTCGATATTGAGCATCACCGTCACGAAGTCGCGCCCGTCGCCATAGGCCACCGCCTCGCGGATATTGGGGAAGAACTTGAGCTTGTTCTCGATGTATTTCGGCGCGAACAGCGTGCCGTCCTTGAGCTTGCCGACATCCTTGGCGCGGTCGATGATCTTGAGCTGGCCGGTCTTGTCGTCGAAGAAACCCGCATCGCCGGTCTTCACATAGCCGTCCGGTGTCATCACCTCGGCGGTCTTGGCCGCGTCCTTGAAATAGCCGGTGAACATGCCGGGCGACTTGAACAGCACTTCGCCGTTGTCGGCGATGCGGATGTCGACGTGCGGCGCCGCCGGCCCGACCGTGTCGGAATGGATGGCGCCGTCCGGCTGGCAGGTGACGTAAAGGAAGGCTTCGGTCTGGCCATAGAGCTGCTTCAGATTGAGGCCGATCGAGCGATAGAAGGCGAATAGGTCCGGCCCGATGGCCTCGCCCGCGGTGTAAGCCACGCGCACGCGCGAGAAGCCGAGCACGTTCTTGAGTGGTCCGTAAATCAGGACATTGCCGATGGCATAGAGGATGCGGCCCGTGAGCGGCACTTTCTCGCCGTTGAGGATGCGCTCGCCGTATTGCCGCGCCACGCCGATGAAATAGTGGAAGATCTTGCGCTTCAAGGCGCTGGCGTCTTCCATGCGGATCATCACGCGCGTCAGCAGCCCCTCCAGCGTGCGCGGCGGCGCAAAGTAGAAGCTCGGGCCGATCTCGCGCAGGTCGGCCATTGCGGTGTCGGCGTTTTCCGGGCACGCCATGCAGAAGCCCGCGACCAGGCCTTGCGCGAAATTGAGGTAGTGGTCGCCGACCCAGGCGAGCGGCAGGTAAGCGAGCGCGACATCGTTCTCGTCGAGATGATCGAATTTCACCGTATCAGTCGCGGCGGCGATCGAGCGCTCGCCCGACAGCACCACGCCCTTCGAGGCACCGGTCGTGCCGGAGGTGTAGAGAATGATCGAGGGATCCGACCCCTTGGTTACGGCGATTTCGTTATCGAGCCATTCGCCGAGCCTGGCATCGTCCGCCAGCGCCTTGCGTCCCTCGCCGATCAAGTCCTCCATCGCGCGAAGGCGGTTGTGATCGTAATCGCGCAGGCCGCGCGGCTCGTCGTAAAGCATCCATTCGAGCTTCGGCAGACGATCCTGCACCGAATGGATCTTGTCGATTTGCTCCTGATCCTCGACCGCGGCGAAACGCGCTTCGGCATGCGCCAGCACGAATGCCAATTCTTCGGCGACGGCATCGGCGTAAACCGGCACCGGTATGGCGCCGAGGCTCTGCGCCGCCAGGATCGACCAGTATAATTTCGGCCGGTTGGCGCCGATGATGGCGATGGTTTCGCCGCGCTTCAAACCGAGCCGCGACAGTCCGACTGCGTAGGCGCGGACGATCTCATTCGTCTCCGCCCAGGTCCAGCTCTGCCAGATGCCGAGATCCTTGTGGCGCATGGCAGGCCGCGTCCCGAAGTCGCGGGCATTGCGCAAAAGCAGCTTTGGAAACGTATCCGCGCGCGCGGCGGCCGAATTCGCCACAGCCGGTCCTCCCAAGAGCCGCGCGTTCAAGGTCGCGCCGGCCGCATTTCCCCTCGCCGCTCTTTCAGCGGCTCCGATCGCCATCGATATGAAAACACCGCCCGTTGCCGGTCAAGCCTTCGGCGTCCGGTAGTCGGCTGCGGCGGGTGCGTAACCCGTTCCGCTGCCTTGCGAAGTTCTCAGTTTCGACGTGCCTCTTTGCAGTGCAGTGTGGAGTGAAATGGCCTTGGGGCAACAGGCCGCTTGACAGACAAGACCCCGCCTTGTTGGCTATGTGAGCCGGGCTGTTGCCCTTTTCTATCGCGTCGCACCATTGGCGTGCACCGCCGCGGAACCGGCAAGCTCACATGACGTGTTCAGGCGCCGTAACGCGCAAGTCGTTCCGTAGCCAGAACGGTGATGCCGCCGTGCTCGATGCGCAGCAGACCCTTCTTCTCCAAAGTCTGCAAACTCTTGTTCGCCATCTGCCGCGACAATCCCGAGAGCAGGCCAACCTCCTCCTGCGAGATTTCCAGATGTGGCACCGGATCGTGATAGAGCACCGGATTGAACAGCCACGCGATGCTGCGCGCCAGCCGCGCCGTCGCATCGAGACTACGGTCGTATTCGACAAAGGCGATGAACTGGCCGAGACGCTCGTTGAGTTGGCGCACCAGAAAGCGATTAAAGCCGACGCTGTTCTCGTACAGCCAGACGAAGGTCGCGCGCTCCATCAGTGCCAGACGGGTGTCTCGCAGGGCGACCAGATCGTATTGACGGAGCTCGTTCTTGAGGACGCTGCCTTCGCCGAACCAGCCGCCAGTGCGCATGCCGGCCAACGTGATGGCTTTGCCCGACAGCGAAATCGCCGCGATCTTCAGCAATCCTTCCGAGACGCCGGTCCAGGCGTCGAAACGATCGCCGCGATGAAAAACATAGGCGCCCTTGGTGTACGACTTCTCGACGATGCCGCGCCGAGCGCGCTCGAATTCCGGCTCGGCCAGTTCATGCGACCAGAACGCGATGCGCCGCAGTTGATCGGCTGAAATCACGAGCGACGTCCTTAAGACCGCTGGCCCTCGGCCAGCGTCGCCCACAGTATGGCCTCGATCAGGGCATCAACCAAGCGCATGCGGCAGACTGCCACCGCACTATTCCGCTGCCTTGAGGAATGCTGCGGCACCGGAGCGGAACTGATCCCACAGGCCCTTCTCCTCGGCCCTGGCAACCTTGAGGCTGCGCGCCTTCACCGGACCGTACCCGCGGATCTTCTCTGGAATGGATGCGATCGCCACGGCGGCGGGATAGTTGGCCGGCGTCAGATCGGCGACAAGATCGTCAAGCTTGGCCAGGTATTCGCGCACCAGCGCGCGTTCCGTCTTGCGCTCTTCGGTATAGCCGAACGGATCGAGCGGCGTACCGCGCAGGAATTTGAATTTGGCCAGGACACCGAACGCCTTCAGCATCCAAGGGCCGAACGACATCTTCTTCGGTTCGCCGGTCGAAGGATCATGCTTGGCCAGAATCGGCGGCGCGAGATGGAATTCGAAGCGCAGATTGCCCGGCGCGAACTGACCCTTTACGCGCTCGATGAAGCCGGTGTCGGTGTACAGACGTGCGACTTCGTACTCGTCCTTGTAAGCCATCAGCTTGAACAGATAGCGCGCCACCGCTTCCGACAGCGCGGTTTGCCCGGCTGTCTTTGCGGCTTCGGCGGCTGCGACCTTGTCGACCGCGGCGCGATAGCGCGCGGCATAACCCGCGCTCTGATAAGCGGTCAGGAAGGCGACACGGCGATCGACGGTCTCGGCGAAACTTTGCGAGAACTTCAGCGAGTCATTGGCTTCGTCCGCCGGCGGCGCGACCAGCTTCTCGAGTGCGGCCGGATCGACCGCGGCGCGGCGGCCATAGCGGAAGGCCTGGATGTTCATCTTGACGGCTTCGCCGTTCATCTCGATCGCCTTTTCGACCGCTTCCGGCGACAGCGGCAGCGCGCCGTTCTGATAGGCGTAGCCGAGCATGAACATGTTGGCGCCGATCGAATTGCCGAGCAGCGCCGTGGCGAGCCGCGAGGCATCGATGAAGTGGCTGTTATCCTGACCCGCAGCGGCCGTAATTGCGCGTTTGAGCCGCTCGGTCGGCAGCGAAAAGTCGGCGTCGCGCGTAAAGTCACCGGGCAGGAATTCTGCGGTGTTGACGATCATCCGCGTGTTGCCCGGCTTGGCCGCGCTCAGCACCTTCTTGTTGCCGGCGACGACGATGTCGCCGCCCAGTACCAGATCGGCCTGGGCCGCGGCGACGCGGATTGCGTGGATATCGTCCGGGTTATTGGCGATGCGGATGTGGCTGTAGACCGCGCCGCCCTTTTGGGCGAGGCCGGCCATGTCGATGATGCCGACGCCCTTGCCTTCCAGATGCGCCGCCATGCCGAGGATGGCGCCGATGGTGACAATGCCGGTGCCGCCAACGCCGGTGACGATGATGCCGTACGGGTGATTGATGAGAGGCACTGAGGGCGACGGCAGCGTCGGCCAGTCGGCCGGCTCATGAATTGCATCGGCCTTCTTCGGCTTGGCGCCGTGCACCGTGACGAAGGACGGGCAGAAGCCCTTCACACAGGAGAAGTCCTTGTTGCAACTCGACTGGTCGATGGTGCGCTTGCGCCCCCATTCGGTGGCGAGCGGCTGCACGGTGACGCAGTTTGACTTCACGCCGCAATCGCCGCAGCCTTCGCAGACGAGATCGTTGATGACGACGCGCTTGTCCGGATCGGGGAAGGTGCCGCGCTTGCGGCGACGGCGCTTCTCGGCGGCGCAGGTCTGATCGTAGATCAGGACCGTGGTGCCCGGCACATCCGCCAGCTCTTTCTGCAGCAGGTCGAGTTCGTCGCGGTGATGCACCGTCAGACCTTTCGGCCACGGCGTGTCTTTCGGATATTTCCACGGCTCGTCGGATACGACGACGACGCGCTTGGCGCCTTCGGCCGCGACCTGCGCCGCGATTTGCGGCACGGTCAGGCCGCCTTCGTGGTGCTGGCCACCGGTCATCGCGACGGCGTCATTATAGAGAATCTTGTAGGTCATGTTCACGCCGGAGGCGATCGCGGCGCGAATGGCCAGGTAGCCGGAGTGATTGTAGGTGCCGTCGCCGAGGTTCTGGAACACGTGATCGCGTTTCGAGAACGGCGCCTCGCCGATCCAGTTGACACCCTCGCCGCCCATTTGCGTGAAGCCGAGCGTCTTGCGGTCCATCCACTGCGCCATGTAATGGCAGCCGATGCCGGCATAAGCGCGCGAGCCTTCCGGCACCCGCGTCGAGGTGTTGTGCGGGCAGCCTGAGCAGAAATACGGAATACGCAGCGCGACGTCGGTCGCCTCGGCGAGCGCGCGCTGTGCGCCCTTCAGCCGCGCGACATGCGCCGCGATCTCGTCATTGGCGCCCACGTGCTTGAGAATGCGCTCGCCGATGCAGATCGCGACATCGTTGGAATCGAGCGCGCCCTTGACCGGGAACAGCCAATTGCCGCTCTCGTCCTTCTTGCCGATGCAGATCGGCTGGCTCGGCATGCCGTAGAGTTCTTCGCGCACCTGCACTTCGATCAGCGAGCGCTTTTCCTCGACCACGATGACGAGGTCGAGACCGCGGGCGAACTCGACCAGCTCCTGGCGCGGGATCGGCCACGGACAGCCGATCTTGAACAAGCGGATGCCGAGGTCGTTGCACTTGATCTCGTCGATGCCGAGCTCATCGAAGGCCTGGCGCACGTCGAGATAGGACTTGCCGGTGGAGATGATGCCGATCTTCGGTGTGCGACCGCCGGTCGTGATCATCTTGTTGATCTTGTTGGCGTGCACGAAGGCGAGCATGGCGTCGCGCTTGTAGTCGTGCAGCCGCGCTTCCTGGCCAAGGATAGTGTCGGCCAAGCGGATGTTGAGCCCGCCTTCCGGCATCGGAAAATCGGTCGGCGTCACGATTTGCAGGCGCTCGAGGCTGCCGTCGATCACGCCGGTCGATTCGACGGTCTCGTGCATGCACTTGAGCGCGGCCCAGGCACCGGTGTAGCGCGACATCGCCCAGCCGAGTTGGGCGTAATCGACGATCTCCTGGACGCCGGCCGGGTTCAGGATCGGGATCATCACGTCCACGAAATGGAATTCGGACTGGTGGGCGGTGGTCGAGGATTCGGCGGTGTGGTCATCGCCCATCAGCGCCAGGACGCCGCCGTGCTTCGACGAGCCGGCAAGATTGGCGTGGCGGAAGACGTCGCCGGAGCGGTCGACGCCGGGGCCCTTGCCGTACCAGAGCCCGAACACGCCGTCGTGCCGGCCTTCGCCGCGTAATTCGGCCTGTTGCGTGCCCCACAGTGCGGTGGCGGCGAGTTCCTCGTTGAGGCCGGGCAGGAACTTGACGTCGGCGGCGGCGAGCTGCCGGCCGGCGCGCATGAACTGCTGGTCGAGGCCGCCGAGCGGTGAGCCACGATAGCCGGTCAGATAGCCTGCCGTGTTGAGACCGGCGCGGCGATCGCGCTCCTTCTGCATCAGGATGGCGCGGATTATGGCCTGATAGCCGGTGACCAGGACATGGGTCTGGTTCAGATCGTATTTGTCGTCGAGGCTGACCGGTCGGAGCGTCATTGAATAGCCTCCCGCCGGGCCCAGGGCCCACGCCACTTTATTGCCTGCACGAAACGATCCCAGCCTCGCCCGGTATTCATATAGGCACTTGATCGGCGAGGCAAAACCGGCCGGAAAAGCCTACCCCCCGAAAATTGCGGGTCAATTTCGTTTTGATGGTGACCACGAGAAGGAAATTTCCGGCGGGCGCCGCGCGGCGCATCTTTGCGCCCTGAGCGCCCCGCTTTAGGCCGCGCGCGGCCGGACGACCCAGATCCCGAGCAGAATCGACAGCGCGACCGCCATGGGGATGAGCGCGAAAACGCTGGGCCCGGCTGCCACGGCGGCCGTCGCCGCCCAGGCCACCGAGGAGAAGGCCTCGGCGAAGGTGGCAATGCGCGACGAGGTGTGGCGGCGCCGGAACTGGCTGCGTCGGGCCTGGGCGCGAAAGCAGATCTGGATGAAGGTGGCGGCCGCGCTCGCGGCCACGATGCCGAGCGCCATGACGACGGCGGCGTAAACGGATTCGAACGCCATGACGGCGGCCAATGGCCCGAACACGAGCGCAACGCCGCCGAGCACGGCCTCGATCTTGGCCGTGAGCACTCGCGCGGGGGTGACCGGGGCCGCGGCAATCAGGTCCGGCGCGTCCTCACCGGAGATCGACAGCCAGGCAAGACCACCGGCCAGCTGCCCGGCCGCCATGACCACCACCGGAATGAGAACGACGAAGGCATCGGTGCCGTGGCGGAAGGTGACATAGAGCAGAACGGCCGGCGGCAGCAGATAGAGAATCTGCATCAAGGTTTGCGAGATCAACCAGGGATCGCGCCACAGCAGCAGCCATTCCTTGCGGCGCAACGCGCTGGCCGGCGAACGCGGCCGGAAACGCAGCGAGCCGCGCCGCTGGCGTACGGCGGCGGCCGAAACTCCTGCGGCGGCCAGTGCGTGTTCGCCAAAGCGCCCCGAGAACAGCAAGATAGCGCCGGCGAGGATGATCAGGCCGCCGAGCGCAACAGCGATCAAGGCCATTCTGTCGCCCAATATGGCGTATGCCGGCAACCACATGAAACTGCCCGCTTCGGGCACGCGCTCCAGCAGCCACGGCGAATGCAGCGCCGCCATGCGCGACAGCGTACCGCCGGAAAAGATCGCCAGAATCTGCAGCCCGATGACGAAGCCGGCGCCGATCACCGCGGCGACGATCTGCGCGATCAGCCGCGTACGGCGCGCGCCGATGAGCCGAAACAGCCCGACGGTCAACGCCAGCGCAACGGCGGTCGCCGTCGCCGCCATCGCGGCCACCACGCCATAGGCCGCGAGCCAACGAGGGCCGCCGTGCCAGACCAGCACATTGATGAAGGGCGAGGCCAGCAGCAGCGCCATCATCGCCGCCCCGCCGGCGATCCGCGCCATGCGCACCGCGAACACTTTGCGGGCCGAGACCGGCGACGTGAGAATGAGATCGAGGTCGGAGCGCGTGTAGAAAATGCGCGTCACCGATTCCATGGCCTGCGACAGCAGCAGGGCCCATGACAGCAGCAGCGTGCTGGATATCGTGAGCAGAATCAGCGGGTCGGCGCCGATGTCGATGGTTGCATAGTTCTTCACAACCCAATTGGCGAAGGCGTGCATGGCGACGACGAAGACGACAATCGCCAGGATGGCGTTGCGCCGCCGTCGGCGACCGCCCGCCGTCATCAGCGACGTCAGGTCGCGCCAGCCGAGCCTGAACTCGTGGCCGGCAAGCCAGGTCAATGTCGCGGGCGTCGTCACGCCGCCGCGTCCGCGACCAGCGCGAGGAAGGTATCCTCCAGACTGGCGACGCCCGTCCCGGTCTTGACCCGCAATTCCTCGAGCGTGCCCTCCGCGATCAGCCGGCCGTTGGCGATGACGCCGATGCGGTCGGCCATGCGCTCGGCAACTTCGAGGATGTGCGTCGTCATGATGACGGTGCCGCCCTGGGCGACGCGCTCGCGCAGCACGTTCTTGACGAGCCGCGCCGAGCCGGCGTCGAGGCCGGTCAAGGGCTCGTCGAGGATGATCAGCTTGGGGTCGTGCACCAGAGCGCCGGCCAGCGCCACCTTCTGCCGCATGCCCTTGGAGAAACCTTCGCAGCGCGTGTGCGCCTGATCTTCGAGACCGAGCCAGCCGATGAGATCGCGGGCGCGGGCCTGCGCGGCGGCGGCGCCGATGCGCCAGAGTCCGGCGACGAATTCGAGATATTCGTAAGGCGTCAGTTTCTCGTAAATCATCGGCTCGTCGGATAGCCACGCGGTGATCTGCTTGGCGTCTTCCGGCCGCGCCAGCGCATCAATGCCGTCGATCGTGATGGTGCCGCCGTCGGGGCGCAGCAGCCCGACCACCATGCGCAAGGTCGTGGTCTTGCCGGCGCCGTTGGGGCCGAGCAGGCAGTAGAACTCGCCGCCGTAAATGGTGAGGTCGAGGCCATCGACCGCCGGCCGCTCGAAATCCTTGCGCAGCCCGCGCGTTGCGAGCGAGACAGGCCGAGACGCGTGCATGAGTTCCGCCAATTCTGGAGACGAGCCCAAATTCTAACTAACGCGCCAAGCGTTGCGGCAGCGTAAAGAGCAACGAAGCGAATCCGCCGTCATGGTTGAGACGCCGTTAGCCATTTCCGCCCTTGGTCGCGCCGAGCTTGCCGGCGGTGTGCAGGATATAAGACAGCACCTCGGCGACGGCGCGATACAGCTTTTCCGGGATTTCCTGATCGAGCGGCAGCTTCGCCAGCGCGGCCGCGAGCTGCGGATTTTCCACGAGCGGCACGCCGTGATGCCGCGCGATCTCGGTCAAGCGATGAGCCAATTCGCCCTGCCCGATCGCGATGACGCGCGGCGCGGCGACCTTGTCGTATTCGAGCGCGACGGCAAGCGGCGGTTTGTGCGGGTTATCTTCGGTCATGACGCGCGGTTCACGAACTGGCCCTGCGGCGCCACGGCCTTCGGCGCTTCGTGGCTCAGGCAATGCAGATCGCCGGGCTGGAGATGAGCCCGGGTCAGGCCGATTTGCAGAAGCGCGATGTGTTCCTGCAACGCGACGGCGCTGGCCGGCTTGTCGGCCACCATGGTGACGCTGGTCTTGTCGCCGATCTGCGACACTCGCGCCCGCACTGCGCCGAGCGGCTCGATATCGACGGCGAAGCGGACGCTCCACACCGGTTCCTGCGGCTGACCGCGCTCGCGCGGCATCTCGCGTTCGATCTGCAACTGCATGACGGCCGTGCCCTGCGGCGTGACCAGCGGGATATCGAACACCAGCCGCTGCGTGTGATCGTCCGGGGGATGCGACGGCTGCTGCGACGCCGGCAACGATGCAATCTGCAACATCACATGGCGGGCGATCGCCGCATCTGTCTGCGACAGCACCGTGGTCGCCGCCTGACGCAGGCTCGTATCGACGATCGAAGCCGGTACCGGCGGCTGCGCTACCGGCAGCGAACCTCGGAACGGCGGCAGCGGCGGCGCCACGTGCAAATCGGCCGGCGCAGTTTCGATGCCGAGATAACTTTGCAAAGCACCGCGCAGCGCCTGCAATGCGGACTTGATATTGTCGCTCGCCGCGACGTCGGCCGGCAATTTGCCACTCGCCAGCATGGCCTCGAGGAACATCCCGGAGCGCGCCACCGCCTGCTGCAGCGTCGCCCCGTTCAGTCCACTGGCCGGCAGCCGCAGGTTCATGAGCGCTTGCGCGGCATCGCGCACCGATTGCGGCAGGTCCGGCCTGGCTAGCAGAGCCTCGAGATCGGCGAGCAGCGGCGCCAGTCCGTTCTGCCGGGTCGCCGCGGTGGCGAGCGCCTCGGTCAGCGCCGCCATCAGCGGATCGACGATCGCTGCATCGACAGCGTCCGCAGTCTGGACCACCGCCCCCGCCACGCCGTGTCCGCCGCCATGTCCGACGACGGCAGCCGGCTCCGGACGCGTGCCGGCGGGCGCATAGGACAGGCCGGGCTGCACGGGCGGAATGGCCGCCATTCTGGGCCCCCATGATTCGGCAGTGTTTATATTCTAGCCGATATCGCGGCCCGGCGCGCGCGGCGCCGGGATAACCCGGGTCCCGCCGCTGTTTGTGGCCGCCTAGCGCGCGTTGCGCCGGCCCTCACCCGGACCCCATTGCCAGAAATCCTGGCCTTCCTGACGCATGAATTTGGCGAGCACCATCATGTGCACTTCCGACGCGCCATCGACGAGCTTGGCCGAACGCGCGTAGCGATAGATCCACTCGACGATGGTGTCTTTCGAAAAGCCGCGCGCGCCCTGCAACTGGATCGCGACGTCGGCGGCTTGATGCAGCGCGTTGGCGACGTGCACCTTGGCCATCGACACTTCCTTGCGGGCGCGGCCGCCCTGATCCAGCATCCAGGCGGCGTGCATGGTGAGCAGGCGCGCGATCTGGATCTGCTGGGCGACTTCACCCAGCTTGATCTGCACGCTCTCGCGGTCGGCGAGCTTGATGCCAAAGCCCTCGCGGTTCGCGACGTAATCCTGCGCGATCTCGACGCAGCGCTTGGCGAAACCGGTCCAGCGCATGCAGTGCGTCAGCCGCGCCGGCCCGAGCCGTACCTGCATCAGGCGCAGGCCTTCGCCTTCGCCGAGCAGGATGTTTTCTTCGGGAATTTCGAGACCGTCGAACTCCAGCTCGCAATGGCCGCCATGTTCTTCCGGGCCCATGATCTCGATGCGGCGCACGATGCGCCAGCCCGGCTGGTCCTTGTGGAACATGAAGGCGGTGAGCCCCTTGCGCGCATCATCCGATGTGCGCGCCATCAGGATGAAATGCGATGCGCCGTCGGCGCCGGTGATGAACCACTTGCGGCCGTGGACTACGTATTTGTTGCCCTTCTTCTCGGCCCGCGTTCTGATCATGGTGGGATCGGAACCGCCGCCAGGCGCCGGCTCGGTCATGGCGAATGACGAGCGCACCTTGCCGGCGACGATCGGCGCCAGCCACTTGTCCTTCTGCTCCTTGGTGCCGACGAGGCGCAGCATGTTCATGTTGCCGTCGTCCGGCGCCATGCAGTTGATGGCGAGCGGACCGAAGATCGAGCGCGCCGCTTCCTCGTAGATCGCGGCCCAGGCGACCATCGGCAATTCCATGCCGCCGTATTCCTTCGGGCTTTGCGGCGCCCACAGGCCGAGCGCGCGAGCCTTCTCCCGCACCGGCTCCAGCCGCTCATGCGGAATGTTCTCATAGTCGGCAAAGTTCGCCGGATCCTTCTCCAGCGGCAGCACATCCTTGTCGATGAAGGCGCGGACCTTGAGACGCAACTCTTCGTGTTCGGGAGAGAGATTGAAGTCCATGATTCAGCCCTTGATCTGGATGACCTGCCCGCCGTCGGCGACGATGGTCGCGCCGGTGATGTAGGCACCGGCATCGGATGCCAGCAACAACAACGCGCCGTCGAGATCACCCGGATTACCGAAGCGGCCCATCGGAATCTCGCGCTTGATGGCGGCGCCTTTGTCGCCATTGAGATAGTCGTCGTTCATTTCGGTGACGAACCAGCCGGGCGCGATGGCATTGACGCGGATACCCTTGAACGAAAGCTCGACGGCCAGCGCCTTGGTGAGTTGCACCACGCCCGCCTTGGCCGTGGCATAGGATGCTCCGCCCTTCGCTACCATCAGCCCCAGCACCGAGGCGATGTTGACGATCGAACCTTGCTTGCCGGCGGCGAGCATGCGCCGCGCCGCTTCCTGCGCCCAGTAAAACACGGCATCGAGATTAGTCGACATCATGCGGCGCCAGTCCTCCGGCGTCAGTTCGACCGCCCGGCCGCCATGGGCGATGCCGGCATTGTTGACGAGGATGGTCACGGTACCGAGTGCTTTTTCCGCAGCGTCGAATGCCGCAATCATCGCATCGCGGTCGGTGACATCGGCTTCGATGGCGGCGACCTTGGCGCCTGACTTCTCCAACTCCGCCTTGAAGGCCTCAAGCCGGTCAAGGCGGCGCGCCACCAGCGCCACCGCGGCGCCGTTGTCGGCCAGCGCGCGAGCGAACTGCCGGCCGAGGCCCGACGAGGCGCCGGTCACCAGCGCGACCCGGCGGGCCAGGTTGAACATGTCGGCGGCTTTCATGGATGTTTCCTCTCGGGCGCCTTGTCTTTTCCCTACCGCCCATAAAACGCGTGCGGCAGCGCGGTGGCAAGCCCCGGCCAGAACCACAACACGAGGAGCGCGAAAAGCTGAATCAGCACGAACGGAATGACGCCGACATAGATGTGCCGCGTCGTGATCTCCGGCGGCGCCACGCCGCGCAGATAGAACAAGGTGGGTCCGAGCGGGGGGTGCAGGTAGGATGTCTGCAGGTTGACCGCCATCATGATGCCGAGCCAGACCGGATCGATGCCGGGCAGCTTCAGCAGCGCCGGCGCGACGATCGGCACCACGACAAAGACGATCTCGAAGGCGTCCATCACGAAGCCGAGCAGAAAGATCACCAGCATCACGACCAGCACCGCGCCACCGGTGCCGCCGGGCAGATGCATCAGGGCGCGCGACACCATGTCGTCGCCGCCGAGCGCACGGAATACCAGACTGAACAGTGTGGCGCCGATCAGGATCAGGAAGATCATCGCCGTGATCTGCGTCGTCTTCTCCGCCACCGGACGCAGCAGTGCGCGGATCGGCGTGCGTCGCCAAGCCAGCAGGATGGCGCCGACCGCGCCGACCGACGCGGCTTCAGTTGGCGTGGCGATGCCGAACAAGATCGAGCCGAGCACGGCAACGATCAGCACAACCGGCGCCAGCAGCGCCTCAATCAGGCTGCCGATCGGCGTGGCGGTCGCCGTCACGGCCGGCGCGCTTTGCGGCTTCAGCCAGGCTATGAGCGCGATGTAAGCGAGATAGAGGACGACGAGCAGCAGCCCGGGCCCCAGCGCACCGGCGAACAGGTCGCCGACGGAGACGACATTTGGCGCGAACGTGCCTTGTGCCAGTTGGGCGGCCTGATAGGCGATGTTGAGTTGATCGCCGAGGACTACCAGCACCGTGGAAGGCGGCACGATCTGCGCCAAGGTGGCTGACGCCGCCACCGTACCGGCAGCGAGCCGCGGATCGTAGCCGTGGCGCAGCATCGCCGGCAGCATGATGAGGCCCATGGTGACCGCGGTCGCGCCGACAATGCCGGTCGACGCCGCGAGCAACGCGCCGACCAGCACCACGGCAAAGCCGAGGCCGCCGCGCAGCCGGCCGAACAGCCGGCCGACGCGTTCGAGCAGGTCCTCGGCGATGCGCGATTGCTCGAGCATCACACCCATGAACACGAACATCGGCAGCGCCATCAGCACGTCATTGGTCATGACGCCGTAGATGCGCTGCGGCAGCGCACCGAGAATGGCGAAGTTCATCAGGCCGAGCGCGTCGCCGAGAAACGCGAAGGCGAGCGAGATGCCGGCCAGCGTCAGTGCCACGGGATAGCCGACCATCAGCGCGGCGATGGCGGCGACGACGAGCAGGATGGAAAGAATTTCAGCAGCCGACATGCTGACCCTCTCGCCGCCGCTTTTGGCGAAGCACCGCGAGGCTGCGGATCGCCTGCGCGATGCCCTGCAGCGCCATGAGCATCGCGAAAACCGGCACCAGCGTCTTCAACACGAACACCAGCGGCAGGCCGCTGGTCTCCTGCGAGCGTTCCAGCACCGCCCAGGAATTCGCGGCGAAAGGCAGCGACAGGTAAAACAGCAGCAGCGCAAACGGCAGCAGCAGCAGCAGGCTGCCGATGAGATCGATCCAGGCGCGCGTTCGCGGCGATGCTTCGGCGTAGAAGATATCGACCCGGACATGGCCGCCGGCGCTCAGCGTCCAGGCCGCGGCCATCAGGAACAACGTGGCATGGCCGTAGATGACGGACTCGCTCAGCCAGATCGAGCCGAAGCCGATCAGGTAACGCGCCACCACGAGAACGAATTGCAGCAGAACGATGGCGAGCACGAGCCACGCCACGGCGCGGCCGATACGGCCCGTCAAACTATCGATTGCGTCGGCGATGCGGTTCATGATGGCATGATGACATAGCAGCCGGCTTCGCGCTAAACGACCCCGGCATGGAAATGTGTTGAGTATGCCCACCTCTGACGAAAATCTGCTGCGGCGCGCCTTCGACGTTGCCGACCGCGCGCTGGAGCGCGGCAATCACCCCTTCGGCGCCGTGCTGGCAGGACCGGACGGCGAAGTGTTGCTGGAAGCGGAAAACGGCTACCTGCCGGACGGCGACATGACCGGCCACGCCGAGCGGCTGCTCGCGACCGCAGCCTGCAAGGCGTTCGAGCCGGAGGAACTGGCCGAGTGCACCCTTTATTCCTCGGCCGAGCCCTGCGCGATGTGCGCCGGCGCAATCTACTGGGCCGGTATCGGCCGCGTCGTCTACGGCCTGTCGGAAGCCAAACTGAAGGAGATCACGGGCGATCACCCGGAGAACCCGACGCTGTCGCTGCCCTGCCGCACGGTGTTCGCCGCCGGCCGGCGCCCGACCGAAGTCGTCGGCCCGCTGCTCGAGGACGAAGCGGCGGAACTGCATGACGGTGTGTGGGACTGAAGCTTTTCCAGGCGAAGTGGAAGCCGGTTCGCCGTCCGGCAGCGCGCCAATCAAGTCATGGGCGCTTTCGCGCGCCGTAGCGGCGCGTTAGACTGCCGCCATGGCCCATGACCACGATCACGACCACGATCACCACCACGCCCATGATCACGATCACTCCGAGCTGTCGGAAACGCAGTTGCGCGTCCGCGCGCTGGAAACGATCCTGACCGAGAAGGGTTACGTCGATCCAAAGGCTCTCGACGCCATCGTCGAGATGTACGAGACCAAGATCGGCCCGCGCAACGGCGCCGCCGTCGTCGCCAAGGCTTGGACCGATCCGGCGTTCAAGCAGGCGCTGCTCGCCGATGCGACCAAAGCCATCAACGCGCTCGGCCACTTCGCGCGCACCGGCGATCACCTGATCGCGGTCGAGAACACACCGCAGCGCCACAACATGGTCGTCTGCACCTTGTGCTCCTGTTACCCATGGGAAATGCTCGGCCTGCCGCCGGTCTGGTACAAGGCGGCGCCTTATCGCTCGCGCGCCGTCAAGGATCCGCGGGGTGTGCTCGCCGACTTCGGCGTCGCGCTAGCGAAGGGCACCGAGATCCGCGTCTGGGACTCGACGGCGGAGACGCGCTTTCTGGTGCTGCCGATGCGTCCCGCCGGCACCGACGGCTGGAGTGAGGACAAGCTCGCCGAACTCGTCACCCGCGATTCCATGATCGGCACCGGCTTGCCGAAGAACCCCACGGATATGAAGTCATGAACGGCGTTCATGACATGGGCGGCATGGACGGCTTCGGTAAAGTCGAGCCGGAGGCCAACGAACCGACGTTTCACGAGCGCTGGGAAGGCCGCGTCATGGCGATGGTGCGGGCGATAGGCGCCAATGGCGGCGTTAACATCGACTCGCAACGCTTTGCTCGCGAGTCGCTGCCGCCGGAGGTCTATCTGGCGAGCTCGTATTACCAGAAGTGGTTTCTCGCCATCGAGAACCAATTGGTCGAACGCAAGATGGTCGGCGCCGACGAGGTCGAGGCCGGCCACGCGCTGCACACGAGCCCGCCGCTGATGCGCGGCCCGTTTACGCCCAACGACGTCATGCGCTGCGCGACGCGCGGCAGCTTCGCTCGCGAACCGCAGGGCCCGGCGGCGTTCAAGCCGGGCGACAAGGTGCGCGCAAAGAACATCAACCCGGTGACGCATACGCGGCTGCCGCGCTACGTGCGCGGCCACAGCGGCGTCGTCGAACGCATCAATGGCTGCCACGTCTTCCCCGACACCAACGCGCACGGCAAGGGCGATCATCCGCAGTGGCTCTACACGGTGGTGTTCGACGCCCGCGAATTGTGGGGCGATGACGCCGACCCGGCGCTGAAGGTGTCGATCGACGCCTTCGAGCCGTATCTGGAGAAACTCTGATGGACAACGCCGCGGCCCTGAACGCCGCCCGGGCCGTGCCGGGCGTGCCGCAGGACAATGACGGCCCCGTCTTCAAGGAGCCATGGCAGGCGCAGGCCTTTGCCATCGCTCTGGCGCTGCACGAGCGCGGCGTGTTCACGTGGAACGAATGGGCGGCCACCTTGAGCGACGAGATCAAGCGCGCACAGGCGGCCGGCGATCCCGACACCGGCGAGACTTACTACCTGCACTGGCTGGCGACTTTGGAACGGCTGGTCGCGGAAAAAGGCGTCGCCTCGCGCGAGACGATTGACCAGTATCGCGACGCCTGGGATCACGCCTGCGATCGCACGCCGCACGGCAAGCCGATCGAACTAACGCCCGCCGATTTCCACCACTAGGGCGCGGACCAGATCAGGCGCCGGCATTTCGCGGATGCGCGTCACGCCGCGCCCGGCCCACAGCGAGATGTAATCCGCCAGACCTTTCTTGCCCGACTCGGTGCGCATCGCGCGGGTGAGATCGTTCTGCTGGCGGAACGGCAACACCGGCACGCCTTCGCAGTCATCGATGAAGCGATTGCGCAAGCCGCGCGCCGCACGACCGGAAAACACGCGGGTGATGACGGTCGTATCCTTGCGCGCGCGCAGCGCCTCACGATACGGCTCGGGGACGCCGCTCTCCGGGCAGAGCAGAAAAGCAGTGCCGAGTTGCGCGGCCTGAGCGCCGGCTTCGAACGCACGCGTGATATCGGCGCCGTCCATCAACCCGCCTGACGCAAACACCGGCAGTCCGGTAGCGGCGACGACGCCGCGCACCAGCTCATAGGTCGGCACCATCGACTCTTCGGCGCTGCGCAAGAAGGTGCCGCGATGCGCGCCGGCTTCTTCGCCCTGCGCGGCGATGGCATTGACGCCGGCGGCTGCGAGCACCTTCGCCTCCTCTACCGTTGTCGCCGTGCCGCACACCGGAATGCCGGCCTTCTGCACGCGCGCGATTTGCTCAGCGCTCGGCACGCCGAAAGTGAACGAGAATAATGCGGGCTTCGCTTCGATCACGGCCTCGATCTGCTCGTCCAAGGGCGAGACCGGATTGGGCGGCAGCTTCGGAGGGGCGAGGCCGAGCCGCTCATGCGCCTTGCTCACCACAGCCAGCATCGGGCCCGGCTCGACGACGCGGTCGGGCTCGTAGCCGCCGGCGAACAGATTGAGCGCGATGGGCATGGACGTCAGCGACCGGAGTTCCCGCGCGGTGTCGAGGATCTGCTGCGGCGCGAGATAGGCCGCACCGAAGGAGCCGAGCGCGCCGGCGTTCGACACCGCGGCGACCAGCGCCGGTGAGCCCGCCCCGCCGGCCATCGGGCCGAGCACGACGGGATGTTCGACGCCAAGACTCTTGAGGAAATCGACCGGCATGAGACGCTCCTTCGCCACCTAGCTACTGGCGCGTTGCAAGCCGCGCCATTCTTGTTTGACGATGGTAGCCTCAAACGCCGGCGATAGTAGCGAAAACCTCAAACTCCGATCATGCGTTCGCTGACCATGTAGCCGGTGAGCAGGAGCACGCCGAAGGCGACGATGAGCACGGCGGCCGCGGCCTCGAAGCCGCGCAGCAGCAGCATGCCGCCGCCGGATTTCGACGCCGCAATGCGGCCGGCGAAGCCGCGGGCGATAACCGCCAGCGTAGCGATGATCGACACCGTGATCGCGGTTCCAAGTCCCATGACGAAAGTCGAGGCGACGCCGACCCAGAACAGTCCCTGCGCCAGTGCGAACACCAGCACGATGATCGCGCCCGAACACGGCCGCAGGCCGACGGCGAAAACCGCAGCTAGACCGCGGCGCAGCCAGTGCTTGCCGGTCAGTTCGCTCGGTTCTGGCGCATGGGCGTGACCCCAGGCATGGCCTTCATCGTCGTGATCGTGGTCGTGATGATGGCCATGCGCGCAGGCTGCCGTGTGCACGTGACCGTGCGCGTGATCGTGATCGTGCGCATGATCATGAGCGTGATGAGAATGAGAATGCGCATGGCCATCATCGTGGCCGCCGGCATGTGCGTGGGCGAGCGCCGGCTGTGGCTGCGGCATCAAGAGTTTCAGGAACGCCTTGCCCTTCACCCAGGTGAGCCGCAGGCCGATGACGACGATCAGCGCGTAGCTCACGGTTTCGACGACGCGCACGGTGTCGCCCATGACCTTCGAGGTGGCCCCCAAGAGCACCGCGGCAATGGCGACAATGGCGATCGCCGTGAAGGACTGCAGCACCGCCGAGACGAAGGACAGCGCAATGCCGCGCTTCCAGGTTTCGTTGTTGGCGACGAGGTAAGACGAGATCACCGCCTTGCCGTGGCCGGGGCCCGCGGCATGAAACACGCCATAGGCGAATGAAATTCCCATCAGGCCGATAGCCGCGGTTCCGTCGGCCTTGGCGGCCCGGATGGCGCCGGACAGCATGCGATAGAACGTCGCCTGCTGCATCAGGATCCAGCCGGCCAAGCCACCGACCGGCGCCGGCGGTCCGCCGGCCGACATGCCGAACGGCGCGGCCGAAGCCGCATCGACGGTGGCAGCAATCAGCGCGACGGCGGCGATAAACAGAAGCGGCTGCGAGACACGGAAGCGCGGCGGCAAACTTGGCATCGATGATATCCCCGGATCGCCGCCCCGCGATGGTGGAAGGTCAAGGACAGTGGACGAGTATCTTGTTGGCGAACTCGGCGCCGATGGCCATCGAGACATTGGGCTGATCGGCCGGGATCATGCTCAGCGCCTTGCCTTCGGCGAACGTCATCTCACGCGGCAACACCACATCCATCTTGCAATGCGCGGGCGCGCCGACGAGACGGACCGGATCCTTCTTGGCGAATTCGAAATCGACGAAGATCGACGGATCGTACACATCGACGCGCAATTCCTGCGCCTTGATCGGTTGTTCGACCGGCAGCGTGAAGTGCAGCGTCAGCACCGCATCCTTCCAGTCGAGGTAATAGCCGGGCGCCGGATCCTTGAGCTTCACCTTCTTGCCGTCGGCGGTGACGTAAGTGAAGTAGTCATATTCCTTCAGCGACTCGACATTGACCTTGGCGAGCGGCTCGAGCTCTTCGCGGGTGAACTGGCCCTTCACCTTGCTCTCATAGCCCTGCGTGGCGAAGGCCGAGAACATGTCGTCAAAGGCCCATGCGTGGCGGATGCCGGTGACGGTGCCGTCCGGCGCATAGACCACTTCGGTGGTCATGGTCACCCAGACATGGGGATGCGCCACGGCCGGCGCCGAGAACGAAAGCGCCGCCGCCACAGCCGAAATCGCGAGATAAAGTCGAGCCAGGGTCATGTCCACCGAACCGTTCGGAGCTGTGCACCATTAGCACAGTCTGCGGCGGAAACGGGGCGGCGCCGCCTAAAGGTTACTGCGCCGCCTGGCAGGCGGTCGGACACGCGTCGCGCTTTTCCAGCTCGATCTGCACCGTGGTGTGTCCGATCTTGAAGCGATGTTCGAGTTCATGAGCGACCTGGTGCAGGAAGGCGTCGCCCGGATGCCCGGCGGGTGTGACGATGTGACAGGTCAGGGCCGTTTCGGTGGTGCTCATGGCCCAGATATGCAGGTCGTGCAGGCCCCCGACCTCGGGCAGGCTTTCGAGGTATTCACGCACGGCGGCCAGATCGATTTCGCGCGGCGCGGCGTTGAGCGCCAGCCGCAGCGAGTCGCGGAGCAGCCGCCAGGTACCGACAAGGATCACCACCGAGATCAGCAGGCTGACCGCCGGGTCGAGCCATTGCCAGCCGGTCAGCCAGATGCCGAGGCCGGCGAGGATGACCGCGACCGACACCGCAGCATCCGCCACCATGTGCAGGAACGCGCCGTGCATGTTGAGATCGGATTTGCTGCCGCGGCTGAGCAGCCAGGCCGAAGCGCCATTGACGGCAACGCCGAGCGCCGCCAGCAGCATCACCGTGCCACCGGCCACTGGCTCCGGCTCGGCGAAGCGGGCAATCGCCTCCCAGGCAATGATGGCAACGGCAGCGACCAGCAGCAGCGCATTGGCGAGCGCGGCCAGAATCGAGGCGGCGCGCATCTGGTACGTGAAGCCGCTCGACGGCCGCCACGAGGCCATCGCAAAGGCGCCCCAAGCCAGGATCAGCCCCATGACGTCGCTGAGGTTGTGACCGGCGTCGGCGATCAGCGCCAGCGAATTGGCCCATATGCCAAAGACGAATTGCGCGACGACCAGCGCGACATTGAGGCCGGTGGCGAGCGCGAAGGTGCGGCCGAAATTCGTCGGCGTGTGCGCATGGCCGCCGAGACCGTGCGCATGGCCATGGTCGTGATCGTGGGAATGCGAATGTCCGCCGTGCATGAGGTTCACCTAACAGGTGACCGGGCGAATACTAGAACGTGATAGTGTTTCGTTGTCGTCCCGGGTGAGCACCCGCGAGGTTCACACCCCCGCCGCACCACCGTCGGCGCGCGGGTCATGACCGCCTTCGCTGCTGCCGTCCGGATGCAGCACGACCGCACCGGCGTGGCCCATGGTGTCGGAGTAATCGGCGCCGAGCACCTCGACATCATGGCCGGCTGACATCAGGCGATCGATGAGCCTTTCATCGAAACGCTTTTCAAGCCGGAGGTTCATGTGCGACGAGCCCCAGGTGCGGCCGAGCAACCAGCGCGGCGCGTCGAGCGCGGTCTCGAGCTTCTGTTTGTATGTAATGTGGCGCGTGAAGATCGCGCTCTGCGTCTGCGGCTGACCCTCGCCGCCCATGGTGCCGTAAGCCATGACGCGGCCATCCTTGAGCACCGCGAGCGCCGGATTGAGCGTGTGGAACGGGCGGCGGCCCGGCTCCAGCGCGTTGAGCGCCTTGTCGTCGAGCGAGAAACTCGACCCGCGGTTCTGCATCAGCACGCCGGTCTTGGGCAGCACGCAACCGGAGCCGAACTCCCAGTAGATCGACTGAATGTAGGAGACGACGAGGCCGGAAGCATCTGCCGCGCCCATCCAGATCGTATCGCCGCGCGCCGACGGATCGGGCCAGGGCGCCGCCTTTTTCGGATCGATCTTCGTCGCTTCGCCATCGAGGAACGGCGCGTCGAGGAAGCGCGCCAGCGGACCCTCGATACGATCGGGATCGGTGACGACGCGGTCGCGCACCAGGAAGGCGCGCTTGGTCGCTTCGATGAGGCCGTGGATATGCTCAAAGCTTTCGCCGTCGGTGACGCGCAGGCGGTCGAACAAAGCGAGGATGATGAGCGAGGCCAAACCCTGGGTCGGCGGCGGCGCGTTGTAGAGGGTGCCGGCGCCGATCTTGACGCTGAGCGGCTGGGTGACGAGGGCCTCGTATTTCTCGATATCGGCTCGCGTGACCGGCGAGCCGATACGCTCCAGATCGGCGGCAATCTCNGCGATAGAAATCGGCGAGCCCGGCATTGGCGAGTTGATCGAGCGTCGCGGCGAAAGCGGGTTGCTTGAGGACCGCGCCTTCGTCCGGCACCTTGCCGTCGATCAGGAAGACATCGCGGAAACCCGGCGCCTTCTCCAACTCGGCCAGCTTGTCGCGGGTAAGCTGCGCCTGGCTGCGCGTCACCTTGTAACCCTCGCGCGCGTGCTTGATCGCGGCCGAGAGCAGCAGATCGAGCGGCAGCTTGCCGCGATAGGCGCGCGCCGCATCGAACGCGCGTTGCCAGCCGGCAACCGCGCCGGGCACGGTGAGCGCGGCGAGCGGCCCGCGCGCCGGAATGTCGTGGTGGCCAGCATCGCGGTAGAAGCGGATGGTGGCTTTGGCGCCGGCGCGGCCCGCGCCCATGATGGCGCGCACTTTCCCCGACGGCTCGCGGATCAGCCAGAAGCCGTCGCCGCCGATGTGGTTCATGTGCGGATAGACGGCGGCGATCGAGGCGGCCATGGCGAGCATCGCCTCGATGGCGTTGCCGCCCTCTTCAAGAATGGCGCGGCCATCCTCGACAGCGGCTTGATGCGGCGCGGCGACAACGCCGCGGCGGTGACCGGCGGTGTGGAGGTTCATGCCGCGTCCGCCAGTCCACGTTTCTTCAGGAGCGCATCAACCGAAGGCAGCTTGCCGCGGAAGGCCTTGTAGGCTTCGGCGGGGTCGCGCAGGTTGCCGGCGCTGTAGATGAAGTCATGCAGCCGCTGCGCCATCGCCGGATCGAAGGCATCGCCGGTTTCCTCGAAGGCCTCGAAGGCGTCGGCATCGAGCACCTCGGACCACATGTAGGAGTAGTAGCCCGCGGCGTAGCCGTCGCCGGAGAACAGATGCTGGAAGTGCGGCAGGCGGTGCCGCATCACGATCTCGGCCAGCATGTCGATCGCCTTGAGCCGGTCGTTCTCGAATCGGGTGACATCGAGATTGTCCGCTGCGCCTTTGGCGTGAATGTCGAGATCGACCAGCGCGCAGGAGGTGTATTCGATGGTGGCGAAGCCCTGATTGAAGGTGCGCGTCGCCAGCACCTTGTCGAGCAGCGCCTTCGGCATCGGCGCCCCGGTCTTGGCGTGACGCGCGTATTTCTCGAGGATCGCCGGCACTTCCAGCCAATGCTCGTAAAGCTGCGACGGCAGCTCGACGAAATCGCGCGCCACCCCCGTGCCCGATAGCATCGGATACGTGACGTTCGACAACAGGCCGTGCAGGCCGTGGCCGAATTCATGGAACAAGGTGCGGGCGTCGTCGAACGACAACAGTGCCGGCTCGCCCGGCGCAGGCTTGGAGAAATTGCAGACGTTGAGAACGACCGGCCGGGTATCGCCTGTGAGACGCTGCTGATCGCGCAGCGACGTCATCCAGGCGCCGGAATGCTTCGAGGCGCGGGCGAAGTAGTCGCCGATGAACAGGCCGACATGGTTGCCGCCCGCATCGGTCACGTCCCAGGCGCGGGCGTCGGGGTGATAGAGGGGCACGCTGACCGGCTTGAAGTTCAGGCCGAACAATCGGTGCGCGGTGTCGAACGAGGCTTCGATGATCTTGTCGAGCTGGAAGTACGGCTTGATCTCGGACTCGTCGAGGTCGTAGCGCGCCTTGCGCAGTTTCTCGGCGTAATAGCGCCAGTCCCACGGTGCCAGTTTGAAGTTGCCGCCCTCGTCCGTGATCATCGCCTGCAGCGCGTCGCGCTCGCGGCCGGCCTTGGCGCGGGCGCGACCCCACACCTCGTTGAGCAGCTTGCGCGCTTCGTCAGGCGTCTTGGCCATGGTGTCGTCGAGCCGGTAATCGGCGAACGATGAGAAGCCGAGCAGGCGAGCACGCTCGTCGCGGAGCTTTACCATCTCGGCGATGATGGCGCGGTTGTCGGTGGCGCCGCCGTTCTCGCCGCGCTTGATCCAGGCGGCGAACACCTTCTCGCGCAGATCGCGGCGCGCGGAGAACTGCAGAAAGCCTTCGCAGGACGAGCGCGCGAGCGTGATGGCATATTTGCCGGGATGGCCGCGATCCGCCGCGGCGGCGCGCGCCGCATCGCGGGCGTAGTCCGGCAGGCCGGCAAGATCGCCTTCCTCCAGGATCAGCGCCCAGGACTTTTCATCGGCGAGCACATTCTGGCCGAACTGGGTGCCGAGCGAGGCGAGCCGCTCGTTGATGGCGGCAAGCCGGTCCTGCCGCGCCTTGTCGAGCGCGCCGCCGGCGCGGACGAAGCGCAGGTGATAGCGTTCGAGCAGTCGCGCCTGTTCGGCGTTCAGGCCGAGCTTGTCGCGCCTGGCATAGAGATCGGCGATGCGGGCGTAGAGCTGGCGGTTGAGATAGAGCGCGTTGGAGTGGCGGGCGAGCAGCGGCGAGACATCGCGCTCGATCGCCTCGATCTCGTCGCCGGTGTCGGCGCCGGCCTTGACGAAGAACACGTTGGCGACCTTGTCGAGATCGCGGCCGCTTTTCTCCAGCGCCTCGATGGTGTTGGCGAAGGTCGGTGCCGCCTTGTCGGCCGCGATGGCATCGATTTCGGCGCGGTGGCGCTCGAGTGCGGCGTCGAAGGCCGTGCGGAAGTGTTCGGGCTTGAGGTCGGCGAAAGCCGGCAGGCCGAAGGCCTGGGTCCAATCGGCGAGCAGCGGATTTTCGGCAGCGGTCATGAGGCACTCGTTCCGGACGCGGGGGGCGTGAAGCCCCTCATCTAAGGCCACCGTGCCGGTTACGCAAAGCGCCCATACAAAAAGACCCTGACCGAAGGTCAGGGCCTTTTCGGGCCGCAGNGCCTTCGAGAGGCGGTATCACGCGGCCTTGGCGTTGATGCCGCGCTCGGCAAGACTCGTGAGCTTGGCGTCCGCAGCCTTTTCTTCCTTCAACGTCTGCTCGAGCAGGCTGGCAACGTCGGCGCGGCCGAGCTGCTTGGCCCAGGCGATCAGCGTGCCATAGCGGGTCATTTCGTAGTGCTCGACAGCCTGACCGGCAGCGATCAGTGCAGCATCGAGGACGCGCTTGTCATCGACCTCGCCGGCGATCTCGTTGGCCTCGTCGAGAATACCGTCAATAGCCGGACAATCGACGCCTTCAGGTTTCATGCCCATGAGCTTGAAAGCCTGATCGAGACGGGCGACGTGGTTCTTGGTCTCGGCAAGGTGGCTAGTCAGTCCCTGCTTGAGACCCGTATCGCTGGCCTTTTCGATCATGTCGGGCAGCGCTTTCAGAATCTGGTTCTCGGCGTAGTAAATGTCTTTGAGGGTGTGGACGAACAGATCGTCCATGGTCTTGATGTCGCTGCTGAACAATCCCATTGGGGACCTCCGTGTCGGCATGTTTATGAAAGCCGGAGCATCCGGTTGTGGAGTCAATGCGCAACGCGCGAGGCCGTTCCTGTTCCAGGCGAACGATATCGCGCCATGGCGTCGCGGAACTCAGCCCCGCAACGCCCTGAGCGCATTGAAGATGACGGCGACATCGATCGCCTCCTGCAGCAGGGCACCCTCGACCGGCAGCAGATAGCCCCCGGCGGCAGCGAGCATCGCCAGGATCGAGAGGCCCATGCCGGCAACCACGCTTTGTACGGCGATGCGGCGCGAGCGCCGGGCGATGGCGATCGCGGGGAGGATGCGGTCGAGCTGATCGACCAGGAGCACGACGTCGGCAGCCTCGGAACTGGCGGCCGCGCCGCGCGCACCCATCGCCACGCCGACGTCGGCGGCGGCGAGCGCCGGGGCATCGTTGACGCCGTCGCCGACCATCATCACCGGACCGTGCTTGCGCTCCGACAGCACGGCGAGAACCTTCTGGTCGGGCGTCATCTCGGCGCGCACCAGATCGAGGCCAAGCCCGTGGCTGATCAAACGGGCGACGTCGGCGCGGTCGCCGGTCGCCAGCACCAGCCGTTCGATGCCGGCGGCGCGCAGGTCACGCAGCAGCTTCTCGGTGCCGGGCCGCAACACGTCGGCGAAAATGATGACTCCGGCGGCCTTACCGTCGATTGCCACCGCAACGGCGGCGGCGCCGGGTTCGCGGGCGCGGCTCAGGTCATTTAGTTGTTCCTCACCCACCCTGCCGGCGACGTAGCGGAAACCGCCAACCGACACGGTGCGGCCATCGACATGCCCACTGATGCCCTCGCCAGGGGTTTCCTCGACGTAGGCCGGAACGGACAGCACCAGCCCCTGCTCCCGCGCCGCCGCGACCAGGGTCTCGGCGATGATGTGCTTGGACGCCTGGTCGAGCGAGGCGGCGATGCGCAACATTTCAGCCGGCTCGATCCCGGCCGATACCCGCATGTCGACGATGCGGGCCTCGCCGTCGGTCAGGGTCCCGGTCTTGTCGATGACCAGCGCCCGGACCTGGGCGAGGACCTCCAGCGCTTTGCCGCTCTTGATCAGGATGCCGGCGCGGGCGGCGCGCGACAGTCCGGACATCAGCGCCACCGGAACAGCCAGGATCAGCGGACACGGCGTCGCCACCACGAGAACGGCGACGACGCGGACCGGATCGCCGGTCAGCCAGCCGGCAAGACCCGCCAGCACCAGCGTTGCGGCAAGAAACACCAGCGCGTAGCGGTCCGCCATCCGCGCCATCGGCGGCCGCGAGGCCTGCGCCGAGGCCACCAGTCGGACGATGCCGGCATAGGTGGAATCGGCGGCGCGCCGCGTCGCGACGAGGTCGAAGGCGTCGCCGGCGTTGGTCGAGCCGCTCAGCGCGGTGTCGCCGGACTTGAGCCGCACCGGCAGCGATTCGCCGGTCAGCGCCGACTGGTCGAGCACGGCGACGCTGTCACTGATCGCGCCGTCGACCGGCACGACATCGCCGCGGCGAATGAGCACACGGTCACCGGGCTCGAGCTGGTCGAGCGCGACTTCCTCAAGCCGGCCTTCGTGGTGGCGCATGGCGGTGCGCGGCACGCGAGACAGCAGCGCCGACATCTCCTGGCGGGCGCGCCGCGCGGCGAAGCTCTCGAGGATCTGACCGCTGGCGTACATCAGCGCCACGATGGCGGCGGCGAGGCTTTCGCCGGCGGCGAGCGCCGCCGACATCGACAGCGCGGCGACGATATCGAGCCCGAAGTCGCCGCGCCGCAGGCTGACCGCGATCTCGATGGCGAGCACCACGAGCACCGGGACGCTCGCGGCAGTCCATAATGTCGCAGCGAGCGTCTCGTGACCGGCAAGGTGCGCCGCCGCCCCCGCGGCGAGCCCGGCGGCGGGCCATGCGATCAAAAGCGGCCGCAAACGGCCAATAAACGTCATATTCGACATGCTGATGAGCGTGCCGGGACCGCCTCAGGCCCGCCATGCGCCAGATCAATCCGGCCTCAGAGCTGCCTCGGGCCTTGATCCGGCCACCGGTTTCGGAGAGATTGCGGCCGCTTGAAGGAGAGACTTATGGCTCAAGGTCGCCGCATCGTCTGGCTCAACGTCATCACCGTCATCTCGGCGGCGATCCTGATCGGCGCCGAAGTGTTCGGCGCGGCCTTCGCCGGCTCCTGGGCGCTCGCCACCTTGTTCGAGCTCGGCTCCACCGGCCAGCGCGTCCTCGACGTCTGCTTCGTGCTGGTCGGCCTGGTGGTGATGGCGCAGTTCGTTCGCTTCGCGCACCGCATCGAGCCGTTCACCGCGCGCGGCTGAGCACACACGACGCCTTCGAAGCAGCGAAGCACCTGCGCTCCATCCAAAAGTTAAGGATGATTTGAGCCGCGCAGTAGAAATTCTCTTGCAAGCTGCGCGAAAGGTGTTATTTCCACTCTTGCCCAATTTCGCACGTGCCTGTGGTCGTGTGTCAATCGGTAGGTAGCCGGACAAGAGGCCGGCCAGCCGCCTGAGGCGAGCGAGCTCCTTCCCACGGGAAGAGTAAGTAACCTCAAGTCTTCTGATTGGCAGCCGGAGGCGAAACCGGCGCACTCTGCTCTCCGCAGGGGACGCGACTTAAAGCAACGACGGAGCGGGCTTCTTTGGTCTCTGCTGGCCTTCCACCGCCAGCGACGGGTTACCGACGAGGCTTGTCCATCTTTGCCAACAGTGCGGCGGGGTCTCCCCTCCAATCTCACGGCAGCACAGCGGTTAAGAGCTTAAGGCACGGCTGCGTCCCCATCGCGCACCTGCTCTGAGCGCCCATACCGCGCAATCGAGTGGCTAGAGCCGCTCCTTGAGCTGGGAGTTTGCGCCAATGACCGAGCGCATCCGTGAGTTTTTGCGCGACCGCCGCGAGCGCGGCGTCGACGAGGGTCCCGTCCTGGTCGTCGACCTGGACGTGGTCAAGGACAACTACACCGCCTTTGCCAAGGCGTTGCCGGACACGCGCGTGTTCTACGCCGTGAAGGCGAACCCGGCGCCGGAAGTGCTCGCACTTCTGGCCAAGCTCGGCTCGTGCTTCGACACCGCCTCGGTCCAGGAGATCGAGATGGCGCTCGCGGCGGGAGCCAGCCCGGATCGCATCTCGTTCGGCAACACGATCAAGAAGGAACGCGATGTCGCGCGCGCCTACGCGCTCGGCATCCGCCTCTTCGCGGTCGATTGCCAGGCCGAGGTCGACAAGATCGCCCGCGCCGCCCCCGGCTCGAAGGTCTTCTGCCGCATCCTGTCGGATTGCGCCGGCGCCGAATGGCCGCTGTCGCGCAAGTTCGGCTGCGAGCCCGGCATGGCCGTCGATGTCCTGGAGCACGCGTTGCGTCAGGGTCTGGAGCCTTACGGCGTCTCGTTCCATGTCGGTTCGCAGCAGCGCAACCAGCATGCCTGGGACCGTGCGCTCGCCTCGGCGGCGTCGGTGTTCAAGGAGTGCGGCGAGCGCGGCATCAACCTGTCGATGGTCAACCTGGGCGGCGGCTTTCCGACCAAGTACCTGAAGAACGTCCCGACGGTGAAAACCTACGGCAACGCCATCTTCAAGGCGCTTCGGAAGCACTTCGGCAACCGCATCCCGGAAACGATCATCGAACCGGGCCGCGGCATGGTCGGCAACGCCGGCATGATCGAAACCGAAGTCGTCCTCGTCTCGAAGAAGAGCGAGGAAGACGACGTGCGCTGGGTCTACCTGGACATCGGCAAGTTCGGCGGTCTCGCCGAGACGATGGACGAGTCGATCCGCTACGCGATCAAGACGCCGCGTGATGGCGACATCATGGCCCCGTGCGTGCTCGCCGGCCCGACCTGCGACTCGGCCGACGTGCTGTACGAAAAGCAGCCCTATCCGCTCCCGGTCAGCCTGGAGATCGGTGACAAGCTGCTGATCGAAGGCACCGGCGCCTACACGTCGACCTACTCGGCGGTGGCGTTCAACGGCTTCCCGCCGTTGAAGACGATCCACATCTGATCGCTCCGCGATCGGTGACACATCTGACGGTTCGCCCCGTCTGACGGTTAAGGGAGGCGGTGATCCGCCTCCCCCTTTCCCTACCTCTTGAACTGTTGCGCCTTGGGCGCGCGCTCGCGCGCGCCTTCGGCCGGGAAGGAACTGACATGATCCAGATTCGCCATGAACGGCTCGCCGACCTCGACGCGCGCGAAGCGCTGCTCGATCAGTCCTTCGGCGAGACCCGTTACCGCAAGTCGTCCGAGCGCCTGCGCGAGGACCGCCTGCCGGCCGAAGGCCTGTCCTTCATCGCGGCGGAAGGCCGCCGTGTGATCGGCACCGCGCGGCTGTGGGACATCTCGACCGGCAACGGCGCCAGCACCCTGCTGCTCGGCCCCGTCGCCGTTGCGGAAGATTGCCGCGGCCAGGGCCTCGGCGGCGCCATGGTGCGCCGGGCGATCCAGGCCGCGCGCAAGCTGGGCCATGGCGCGATCGTGCTGGTCGGCGACCCGGAATATTACGAGCGCTTCGGCTTCTCCGGTGACAAGACCGGCGCGCTGTGGATGCCGGGGCCGTTCGAGCGGCGCCGCCTGCTCGGCCGCGAACTCATCGCCGGGGCGCTCGACGGCGCCCGCGGCATGATCGCGCCGACCGGCCGGCTCGCGCCGACGCCGGACCTCAACGTGCTGGTGGCGCAGGACGGCCGCGCCAACCGTCTTCGCCGCGCCGGCACGCGCGCCGCGTAAGCCTAAAAAACAGCCGTAAACCCGGCAAGAAATCGTGGACGCCGCGTGCTAATCACGCGGCGTCTCTTTCGTTCGTCACATGCGGCGGATATTCACTTTTCGAGGCTCCCGGAGGACTTGCACATGGCTGATTGGCCCATCTACGCCACCATCACCGGACCGATCGTCATGGTCGGCTTTGGCTCGATCGGCAAAGGCACGCTGCCGATGATCGAGCGGCACCTGAAGTTCGACAAGTCGCGCATGGTGGTGCTCGATCCCAAGGACGAGGGCCGCAAGGCGCTGTGCGAGAAGCACGGCGTGCGCTTCATCCTGCAGGGCCTGACCCGGGACAATTACCGCGACGTGCTGCGGCCCCTGCTGACCGCGGGCGGCGGCCAGGGCTTCTGCGTCAACCTGTCGGTCGATACCGGCTCGGTCGACATCATGGAGTTCTGCAACGAGATCGGCGCGCTCTACATCGACACCGTCAACGAACCGTGGCTCGGCTTCTATTTTGACGCATCGAAGGGACCGGAAGCGCGCTCGAACTACGCGCTGCGCGAAACCACGCTCGCCGCCAAGAAGGCGCGCAAGCCCGGCTCGACCACGGCGGTGTCGTGCTGCGGCGCCAATCCCGGCATGGTGTCGTTCTTCGCCAAGCAGGCGCTGCTCAATGTCGCCGCCGACCTCAAGCTCAACGTCCCCGAGCCGAAGACCAAGGCGGAATGGGCCGATCTGATGCGCCAGGCCGGCGTCAAGGGCATTCACATCGCCGAGCGCGACACGCAGCGCTCGAAGAAGCCGAAGCCGCCGGAAGTGTTCGTCAACACCTGGTCGGTTGAAGGCTTCCTGTCGGAAGGCATGCAGCCGGCCGAACTCGGCTGGGGCACCCATGAGAAGTGGATGCCGGCCAATGCGCACACCCACGACACCGGCTGCGGCGCGGCGATCTACCTGATGCAGCCGGGCGCCAACACGCGCGTGCGCACCTGGTGCCCGACGCGCGGCGCGCAATACGGCTTCCTGGTCACGCACAACGAGTCGATCTCGATCTCGGACTATTTCACCGCGCGTGACGCCTCGGGCAAGGTGACCTACCGGCCGACCTGTCACTACGCCTATCACCCGGCGGATGACGCCGTGCTGTCGCTGCACGAGTTGTTCGGCTCGGGCACCATGCAGACCAAGCATCACATCCTCGAGGAAGATGAAATCGTTGACGGCATCGACGAGCTCGGCGTGCTGCTCTACGGCCACGGCAAGAACGCCTACTGGTTCGGTTCGCAGCTCTCGATCGAGGAGACGCGCGCGCTGGCGCCCTACCAGAACGCCACCGCGCTGCAGGTGACCTCCGCGGTCATCGGCGGCATGGTGTGGGCGCTGGAACATCCGAACGAGGGCATCGTCGAAGCCGACGAAATGGACTTCCATCGCCTGCTCGAGATCCAGTTGCCCTATCTCGGACCGGTGAAGGGCTTTTACACCGACTGGACGCCGCTCACGGGGCGTCCGGGCCTGTTCCCGGAGGACATCGATACGTCCGATCCGTGGCAGTTTAGGAACGTGCTGGTCGGGTGAGTGCTTGCTGATCCCTCCCGTGAAAGGGAGGGATCACTTCACCGCCTCCGCGACGAACTCGGTGAAGGCCCTGACCCTGGCCGACTGCTGGCGGCGCGAGGGAAATTCAATATAGAGCGGAAAGCGCTCGCCATTCCATTCTGGAAACACGTCTACCAATCGCCCGTTGCGCAGGCCGAGCGCGGCGAATTCCAGCACCTGGGCGATGCCATGGCCCTGCTCGCACAAGGTCAACATGGTCTCAGCGTCGTTGAGCGTGAGCCGCCCCTTGACGGCAACCTTTTCGATGCGGCCTTTGCCGTGAAACTCCCAGGTGAAGGGACGACCGGTCGCGGCATCGACATAATAAATGCATTCATGCACCGCGAGATCGCGCGGATGCGCCGGCTTGCCGCGGCGCTTGAGGTAAGCAGGCGACGCGCAGGTCACAACCCGCGTATCGGTGAGGCGGCGCACGATATGCCCCGGCCGTGCCGGCTCGCCGAAACGCACCGCGGCGTCGAATCCGCCTACCACAAGATCGCCCGCCACATCCTGTGCATCGATCGACAGCGATAGCTCGGGATAACGCGCGAGGAAGGCGGGAAGCCGGCCCGCCAGCAGCATGCGCAGCGCCAGCGGATTGACGCTCACGCGCAGAGCGCCGCGAACCGAGGACGAAGCTCGGCCGACCTCGTTGACCGCATCGTCAAGCTCCGCGAACAACGGCGCGGCGCGTTCGAAGAAGCGGCGGCCTTCGTCGGTCAGTGTCACGGCGCGGGCATGACGCTCGAACAGGCGCACGCCGACGCGGCTTTCCAGTCGCGCCACCGCGCGCGACACGCCGGATTGCGTCATGCCGAGCGCGTTCGCAGCACCGACGAAACTGCCGGACTGAACGACGGCCGTGACCACGCCGACACCGCTTAACAACCGTCCGTCGAAGCTCATGACCGTCCTCTCCATGACAAAAAGTCATTCATGGAGTGACATTAATGCTCTGGAATCATGCTGTGTCCAGCCGCATTTTCCGGTCTTCAGCACGGCACCAGCCAGGACCCAAGTCATGACGAGCATCGTAAAATCACTGAACGGCAAAAAGATCGTCCTCCTCGGAGGAACCTCCGGCATCGGCCTCGCCACCGCTCAGGCAGCGGCCGCTGAAGGCGCACAGGTTATCGTTGCGTCAAGCCGGCAGGACAGCGTCGACCGCGCGCTCGAGGCGCTGCCGGCGGGCACGCAAGGCCACGCCGCCAATCTCACCGACGAGACCCAGGTGAAAGCGCTGTTCGATGGCATCGGTGACTTCGACCATCTGGTCTTCACTGCCGGCGAGACCCTCGCACTCGCCGAACTCGACAAGACGACGGTCGCCGACGCGCAAGGTTTCTTCAAACTGCGCTTCTGGGGCGCGTTCACCGCGGTGAAACACGCGAGCGCGCACATCCGCACCGGCGGCTCAATCGTGCTGACCACCGGCGTCGCCGGTTTGCGGCCGCATAAGGGCTGGTCGGTCGCCGCGAGCCTCTGCACCGCGATGGAAGGGCTCACCCGCGCGCTTGCCGTCGAACTGGCGCCGATCCGCGTCAACGCGGTATCGCCTGGCGTGATCAGGACGCCGCTGTGGGCCGGCATGACCGAGCAGGATCGCGAAGCGCTGTACCGTCATGTCGGCGCGTCGTTGCCGGTCGGCCGCGTCGGCGAGGCCGAGGACGTCGCACAGACTTATCTCTATCTGATGCGTAACGGCTTCGTCACCGGGCAGATCTCGATCGTCGATGGCGGCACGGTGCTGGTGTAGCCGGTCAAGGGCGGCCTGCGGGCCGCCCTTTTGATTTGGTCGCTTGATCAATCTGCGCTCGTCCCGCGGAAGCGAGGACCCAGACTAGGCTGCCTCTGGAAAAGAACTGGATTCTCGCCTTTGCGGGATGAGCGGAGCATGAAGCGAGGCTCCGCGACGCTTACAGCGTCAGCACTCTTGCATCACCCTGCTCGGTGCCGAAGGCGAGCACCTGACCACCCTGATCCCAGGCCAATGCGCTGACCGGCTGACCGTCCGCCTCACGCGCCATGATCAGCGCGCCGTCCTCCAGACGAACCATCAGCACCGTGCCGTCGGCAAAGCCGGCAGCGCAAACGGGCTGTTTCGGATGACAGGCGACACGCGTGCAGCGGGCCGGCGACTGCGCATACATCGTCGGCTGCTTGCCCATCGGGCCGTCCTTGCCGTCGAACGGCCACAGGATCAATTGCTCGGAGCCCGAGGTCGCGAGCAGGCCGCCATCATGCGACCATGACAGCGATCGCACCCGCGCCGAATAGCCGGACATGCGCATGTGCTTGGCATCGACAAGGCGCCAGCCGTGCAAAGTCGGCTCCTGCATCATGGTGACGAGGAAACGGCCGTCCGGGCTGAGGGTGACGCCGAGATGCGAGCCCTTCCATTCGAGCATTTCGGGCTTGGCACCGGCGGCATTGGGAAACCAGAGCGTCACGCCGTTGTAATGCGCAACAGCGACCCGGAAGCCTTTCGGAAAGAACGCCAGGCCGCCGACGGTCGAGGCCGCCTGATGCTCGCGTATCTCGCCCTTGGCCGTCCGCACGCGCGCGATCTTGCCGGTGGACCACGCCACCGCGCCGTCGGGTCCGAGCGCAACCTGATCGATCCAGCGCTTGCGCTCGTCAGTGGCGATGATTTCAGTCTTGCCGTCACGGTCGGTCGCGACCAGTTTGCCGTCGTCGCCACCGGTGACGATGCGCGACTGATCCGCCGCGCTCACCAGGATGCCGCCGTCATGCGCGACGACGCGCGTGCGTTTCTCGGCCGGCGCAAACAGCAGCGCTTCCTCGCCGAGCACGAAGACCGGCGTCTGCCGCAGGAAATGTACGCCGACGATGGTCGAGCCTTCGGCTTCGGAAACGATCCGCGCGCGGTCGGCGAGCGAGGGCAAGGGCGTGTTGAGGTCGGTCATGCTTGAAGAACGCTACGCCACGCAGCTCTCGAAGCCCTTGCGGATCTTCTCTTCCGGCAAATGGCGGCCGATGAAGACGGCGCGGCTGATGCGCTCCTCGCCGTCCTTCCATTTGCGCTGGTGATCGCCGTCCAGGATCATATGCACGCCCTGGAACACGAAGCGCTCGTCGTCGTCCTTGAACGACAGGATGCCCTTGCAGCGCAGGATATCCTTGCCCTCGGTCTGCACCAGCTCCTGAATCCACGGGAAGAACTTGTCGGGCGACAGCGGCTTGTCCGACGATACGGAAATGCTCTGCATGTCCTCGTCGTGATAGTGCTTCAGCCCGCCATGATGATGGTGGCCGGGGCCATGGTCGTGATCGTGATGATCGTGGTCGTGGTCATCGGCCTCGAGGAAGGCCGGCTCGATCTCGAGAATGCGGTCGAGGTCGAAGGCGTTGCGACCGAGCACGTCCTTGATGTCGACCTGGGCGCGCGTCGTGCGATGCAGCTTGGCGTAAGGATTGATGCCGCGGATGCGGGCCTCGACTTCCTCGAGCTCGGCGGGCGTCACAAGATCGGTCTTGTTGAGCACGATGACGTCGGCGAAGGCGATCTGGTTCTTGGCTTCCGGCGCGTCCTTGAGCCGGTCCTTGAGCCACTTGGCGTCGGCCACCGTCACGACGGCGTCGAGCCGGGTCTTGGCGCCGACATTCTCGTCCATGAAGAAGGTCTGCGCGACCGGCGCCGGATCGGCCAGGCCGGTCGTCTCGACGATGATGGCGTCGAACTTGCCCTTGCGGCGCATCAGGCCGTCGATGATGCGGACGAGATCGCCGCGCACCGTGCAGCAGATGCAGCCATTGTTCATCTCGAACACTTCCTCGTCGACGTCCACCACGAGGTCATTGTCGATGCCGATCTCGCCGAACTCATTGACGATGACGGCGTATTTCTGGCCGTGCGGCTCGGAGAGGATACGGTTGAGCAGCGTGGTCTTGCCTGCGCCCAGATAGCCGGTGAGCACGGTAACGGGAATTTTGCCGGCCGGATCGGCCGCGGAAGTGGCGTCGGTCATGAAATGAGCTCCTTGCGCCAGACATATAAGGCGTCCCCGCCGCCCGTGCAAAACCGCCGTTTTGCCCGCCCAAAACGCAAAAAAGGCCGCCCCGAGGGGCGGCCTTCCGATCTGATAGCCCAGATGTCTTAGCGGCAGCGCACGTAGTGACGGCGGCCGTAGCGATCGTGGTAATAGCAGCGGCCCGGACGGGTCGCATCCGCGATGATGCCGCCCGCGGCCGCACCGATCAGGCCGCCGGCAACCGCGCCGCCAACCGAATTCGAAGCCAGACCGCCGATCAGGGCACCAGTACCGCCGCCGATCAGCGCGCCACCGGCGACGCGATCCTGCCGCGCAGTTTCACAACCAGCCAGCGCCAGAGCCATGACGCTCACAACCAAGACCTTCTTGAGCATGTTCTATCTCCCGGGGTGTCGAATTGACGTACTAATCGTTACAGGCCGTAGGTAGCACATGGCCCGCCTTGTAATGCCCGAGAGGCCAGAAAGTTCCCGAAGATCTAACCCTGGACCACCTTGACCTGGGTACCGACCGGGACGCGGCTGTAGAGATCGAGAATGTCCTGATTGTACAGCCGGATGCAGCCGCTCGATACCGCCGTGCCGATAGTTTCCGGCTCGGTCGTGCCGTGCAGCCGGAAGTAGGTATCGTGGCCGTTGCGGTAGAGGTAAAGCGCACGCGGCCCGAGCGGATTATCGGGGCCGCCCGCCATGCCGCCGGCATAGGCGCGGTAGCGCGGAATGGCGTGCATCATGTTAGCCGTCGGCGTCCAGCGCGGCCATTGCTCCTTGCGACCGATCACGGCGCTGCCGCGGAAATTCAGGGCTTCGCTGCGACCGACGCCGACGCTGTAGCGAAGGGCCTTGCCGCCGGCTTCGACCAGATAGAGCCGGCGCTGCGGCACGTTAACGACAATGGTGCCCGGCTTCTCGTTGCCGTTCCAGGACACCTCGGTACGCGCCAGGCTGGGATCGATGTTTTCGACGGCTGCAATCGAATGTCCACCGTCGTTCACGCTGCCATAGTCGGCAGTCACGCAACCGGCCACAAACAATGGCAGGCCAATGGTAAATGCCCGCCGGCTGAGACGGGCGACGGTCGCGGAATCGGGAAGGTCCATTTTCGGTCTTTTCATTGTCCACTCGAAGCATTTTGCGGCATTTTGCGGACATCCGTCGCATATGCAACTGGCGGAAGACGAAACACACACGCTGTTGCCCTTGGGTGACAAGAATTATGCGGGCGATACGGCGCGAGCGACCGCGGCGGGCGGGCTTGGGCTTTACCACGCCGATTAACTACCAGACCAAGCCGCAACCGCGCCGTTCGCGCCGGGCTGGTAATCTGGCCGAAGCCCTAGGACAGATTAGTGATGCCGTTTGTCCGGGCGAGAGGCAGCCGGGTGGTCAAACATCCGGTTGCCTCGCTTGCTTTTGCGGCCCGCCGAGCGTCGCTCCGCGCCGTTTACATCAAGTTTCAGGGCAATTTTTCAGTTTTATTCACTCTTGCCGCCTAGGCTTTGTGGAACAACGCGTCATCACCACGCGCGCCGAGGCCCCGCGGCGTCGCGCAATTTTGGGTTCCGCCCATGTCGTTTACGGCTATCGAGAACTTCCTGCAGAACGCGCGGGCCCAGATCGGTCAGCGGGACATCAACGAGAGCATGTTGCGCGCCCTCACCGAGATGACCCGCGAGATCAAGCGGCTCGAAGACGAACTGCGACGCGTCCAGCGCGACGTCCGCGTCGGCCGGCGATTCGGCTGAGTCGTCTCCTTCTGGCCGGCTTTTCCTAGCGCTTGCGCAGCTCGTAGCGCGCCTCGGCGATATCCTGCACGACATCGCAGCCGCATTCCCGCGCAAAGGCGCGTAACGCCGAACGGGCGAAGGGATCCGGCTCCCCCGGCGGAAACAGCCCGGCGAACTGGCCATAGGTCAGATCGAAGACATGACCGATGGGCATGTCTTCGAGGTAGCTCTTCAACACCTCGCGGGTAAGCATCGCCGCCATCGGCATGGTCCTCTGCGCCCGAGCGAGCCACTCGGTAACGCCTGATAGCGCCGAATGCCGCCCGATCAAGCGCCGCCTCAGTCTTGCCAAAGGAAATGTTATAATGTTACATATCTGACCCACTCATTATGAGGAATGCCGATGAACGTCCGTTTCGCCGCCCTGCTCGCCGTTGTCGCCGCGCCCTTCATCAGCGCGCCGGCGCATGCCGCCGACGCCAGCATCCAGGTTGTCGCCGCCGAGAATTTCTATGGCGATATCGCCCGTGACATCGGCGGCGCGCATGTCGCTGTGATCAGCATCATGTCCAATCCGGACCAGGACCCGCATCTGTTCGAGACGACGCCCGGCGTGGTCAAGCAGATCGCGGACGCGCAGATCGTCATCCTCAACGGCAATAATTACGATCCGTGGATGCCGAAACTGATGCAGGCCGCGCCGCGGCCGAACCGCGTCGTCATTGATGCCGGGCAGATCGTCAACGCCAAGGCCGGCAGCAATCCGCATCTGTGGTACGCGCCGGCAACCATGCCGGCCGTCGCCAAGGCGATCGCCGCGGCTTTCAGCAAGTCAGACAGCGTGCACGCTGCCGATTACGCCGCCAATCTCGACAAGACCCTGGCCCAGCTCGCGCGCATCAGCCAGCGCGTCGGTCAGATCCGCGACAAACACAAGGGCAAGGCAGTCACCGCCACTGAACCGGTGTTCGGCCTGATGGCCGAGGCCGCCGGCCTCACCATGCGGAACGAGAAATTCCAGCTCGCGATGATGAACGACACCGAGCCGAGCGCCCGCGACATCGCCGCCTTCGAGGACGATCTCAAGAACCACAAGGTCAAGGCGATGATCTACAACAAGCAGGTCTCGGAGAAGCTGACCGAACGGCTGCTGGCGGTCGCCAAAAAGGCCAAGGTGCCCGTCATCGCCGTCACCGAGACCCAGCCGCAAGGCCTAACCTTCACCGAATGGATGCTCGGCGAACTCGATTCGCTGGACAAGGCGCTTGACGGCGCCAATTCGTGAGTCTTCCTTTCCAGGGAAAACATTAAATCGTCATGGCCGGGCATAGCCGTTCGAAGAACGCCTATGTCCCGGCCACCCGCGACTTCATAAAGCTGCTAGAAAGTCGTGGATGCCCGGCACAAGGCCTGGCGTGACCTCTAAAGCCACCGCGCATGAACAGCCCTGTCGTCGAGCTCACCCACGCCACCATCGCCGTCGGCAAGCGCGCCGTGCTGCGCGATGTCAGCTTCAGCATTCAGGCTGGCGATTTCGTCGGCGTGCTCGGCCCCAATGGCGCCGGCAAGACGACGGTGATGCGCGCGATCCTCGGTCTGCTGCCGCCAACCTCAGGTACCATCCGCGTGTTCGGCGAAGCGCCGAAGTTCGGCGCCTCGACCATCGGTTATCTGCCGCAGCTGCGCACGGTGCTGCCCGATCTGCGTGTCCGCGGCCTCGATTACATTGCCATCTCGCTGCACGGCGAACGCTGGGGCTTGCCATCGCTCGCCGCCGCCGACCGCCACGCCATCGAGGAAACGCTGGATGCCGTCGGCGCCAGCGATCTGGCGCGCCGGCCCTTGTCCGACATGTCAGGCGGTGAGCGCCAGCGGCTGCTGCTGGCGCAGGCGTTAATCGGCAAGCCCAAGCTTTTGCTGCTCGACGAACCGCTGATCAGTCTCGATGCCCGGCACCAGGAGGTCGTCATCGACGTCGTGCGCCGGATCGCGCGCGAGCGCGGGATTACCGTGTTGTTCTCGGCACACGAACTCAATCAGTTGCTCGGCGCCATCGACAAGGTGCTCTACCTTGGCAACGGTCACGCCGCACTCGGCACCGTCGATGAAGTGGTGACAGCGCCGGTTCTGTCGCGGCTTTACGGCACCGAGATCGAAGTGCTCCGAGCCGGCGGCCACATCTTCGTGATGTCGCGCGGCCGCGATGTCGAACGCGACGCGCACCAACATGACCATGATCACGGACACGACCATCATGGCCATGGGCATTGATCTTGCCTCACCTTCCACTCGCGGGTGAGGGTAAAGGACGACGCATGTTCCAGTACGAATTCATCACCAACGCTTTCATCGCCTCCGGCATCGTCGCTGTGGTGTCGGGTGTGACCGGCTATTTCCTGGTCATGCGCGGCCAGACTTTCGCCGGCCACGCGCTGTCGCACATCGGCTTTGCCGGCGCGACCGGCGCCGGGCTGATCGGCCTGTCGCCGCTGTGGGGCCTCGTGGGCTTCACGCTGATGGCCGGCATCGGCATGGGGCTGATGAGCGAGCGCATCTCGAACCGCGATGTCGCTATCGGCGTCGTGCTGGCGCTGTCGCTCGGCTTCGGCCTGTTGTTCCTGCACTACTACACGTCATTCGCGTCTCAGGCGACGGCGCTGCTGTTCGGCAACGTGCTGGCGGTGGACCGCGGGATGATTGCCGCGCTCGGCGTGCTCGGCGCCGTCGTCGTCGTCGGCCTCGGCGTGATCATGCGGCCGTTGATCTTCGCGACGCTGCAGCCGGAACTGGCCGAAGCCAAAGGCGTGCCGATGCGCTTCATCTCCACCGCCTTCCTGGCCATCGTGGCGCTGGCGGTCGCCGCCTGCGCGCAGATCGTCGGCGTGCTGATGGTGTTCACGCTGATGGTCGGACCGGGCGCCACGGCGCAGCGCCTCACCGGCGGACTGTGGAGCGGCCTTGCGGCCGCTGCCCTGCTCGCGCTCGCCGAAGCCTGGCTGGGCATCGCCATTGCGTTCGAGACCGACTGGCCGGTGAGCTTCTGCATCGCCGTACTCAGCGCCATCGGCTATTTCGCCGCCATGATGGTACCGGCGACGGCCCGTCACGCGCATTGAGAAAGCAAACGGCCCCGCCGAAGCGGGGCCGACCTGTCCACCATCACGCCCGGCTTTCGGGCGCTACATCTTGGCGCCGCGCTCCTTGAAGAACTTCACCGCGCCCGGATGCCACGGAACCGGCGAGTTGTCCTTGATCTGGTTCTCGACCGAGAAGCTGGCGGCTTCCTTGTGGACCGCCACCAGATCCGCCTTCTTGTCCACGATCAGCTTGACGATATTGTAGGCATCCTGCTCCGACATCTTGTCGCCGGTGACGAGGATGTTCCAGACGGCGGAGGCCTTGTTCGGCTTGTCCTGGTTCGGATAGGTGCCGGCCTTGATGTCCGTCGCCGCGTAAAGGTTGTTGTACTTCTCGTTCATCTTCTTCACGACGTCCGAGTGATCGATCAGCTTGATCTTGACGCCGGGCGTAGCGCCGAGATCGGTCACCGCCGCCGTCGGCAGGCCGCCGACCCAGAAGAACGCATCGATCTTGTGGTCCTTGATGGCATTGACCGATTCCGCGACGCCGAGGCGCTCGCGCTTCATGTCCTTATCCTTGTCCAGACCGCCGGCCTCGATGACACGAAACGCCATGACTTCGGTCGCGCTGCCGGGCGAGCCGGTGGAGACGCGCTTGCCCTTAAGATCCGCGATCGTGTTGACGCCGGTGCCCTCGATCGTCACGACGTGCATGACGTTCGGATAGAGCACCATCAGGGTCTGCAAGCCGACCTTGTTGCCCTTGAATTTGTCGACGCCGCTGAAGGCGTCAAGCGCCGCGTCGGCCATCGAGAAGCCGATCTCGCTTTGGCCCGAGCCGATGAGCTTGAGGTTGTCGACCGAGCCGCCGGTGACCTCGGCGGTCGCCTGCGTGTTCGGCATATTCTTCGACAGGAGATTCGCGAGGCCGCCGCCGATCGGATAATACACGCCGCCGGTACCGCCGGTGCCGATGGCGATGGTGCGCTGCTGTGCCGCCGCGCCGCCGATTGAAAGCGTCACGGCCGCCGCGGCTGCCAGTACGCCGACGAAAAGTTTATTCATTGTTGTCGCCTCCCATTGCTGATTTTTAAATCCGGCCGGGTAGCTCCCGGCTTCTCGCCAATATTGTGCCGTCTCGAACCGGCGAATCCAACGCCTTTCTAAGGCGTCACGCCGACGCAGCCGAAGGCCGCGGCCGTTGCCACTGCCAGAGCAGCAGCGCCGCACCGAGCACGAGCCCGAACGGCGCCGGATGCGGAATATCGAGCCCTGTGATCAGTTCCAGCAGCGCCTCGAGCAGGCTGGGGAAGACCAGGAGCAGGCCCGAGATCAGGAACAGAAAGCGCTCGACGGGTGTGGTGTGACGCAGCGCCCAGCTTTGCGCAGCAACCGACAGCGCGCCGAGACCAGCGGCGGTGATAGCGGTGATCCAGACGACGTCGAGCCACGAGCCGCCCTTCGGAATGTTCATCAGGAGACCAATACCAAGCGGATCCAGCACGAAGACGAACGGCACGAGGAAGGCGGGCAGCGTGTATTTCCAGGCCTGCAGCGTGGTCTTGTACGGGTCGCCGCCGGTGATGGCGGCCGCGGCGAAGGGCGACAGCGCCGTCGGCGGCGATACTTCCGAAAGCACCGCGTAATAGAAGATGAACATATGCGCGGCGTAGTCCGGTACGCCGAGCTTGATCAGCGCCGGCGCGGCGATGACGGCGCAAATGATGTAGGACGCCGTCACCGGCACGGCGAGGCCGATGATCCAGACGACCAGCGACGTGTAGATCGCCGTCATCAGCAGGCTGCCGCCGGCCATGTCGATCACGATCGACGAGAACTTGAGGCCGAGGCCGGTCAGCGTGACGACGCCGACGATGATGCCGGCCGC
Organism: Pseudolabrys sp. Root1462; assembly: GCF_001426945.1. Classification (GTDB taxonomy): domain Bacteria; phylum Pseudomonadota; class Alphaproteobacteria; order Rhizobiales; family Xanthobacteraceae; genus Pseudolabrys. The sequence continues at coordinate 3,335,443 of NZ_LMFS01000001.1, forward strand.
GGCGCAGGTGGTTGCAGCGCTGAGCACCCCGATCGAGCCATCGGCCAGCGCCGAAGTCAGCTTCGCTGAACCCGGCACCTTCTCGCGGCCCTTCGTCGTGAGGCCGGCATAGGCGATGGTACCGATGATGATCAGGAGCAGCATCGGGAAATAGGTCTGCAGCGCGCCGCCGAAGGCCGACTGCGACAGCCCTGGAATGCCGAGCACCACGGCGACGACGAGGCTCGCAGCGAGCAGCCCCAGCAAAAGGCGGCGCGGACCGAGCGCCGTCTCCGGCGCCAGCGCGCTCATGGTGAAGGCCAGCACGGTTGAATAGAACACCGCGAGCATCGGCGAAAAGCCGACGATCATGAAGACCACCACCGCGACCAGCGAGACGAAGTGGAAGCCGTAGCGACGCGTCATCTCGCCGATGGTCATGTCCTGCTTGAACACGACCTCGCGCGCACCGAAGCGCAGCGCGTCGAGCTCGACCATGAAGACGAGTGACAGGTAATAAAGACATGTCGGGATGGTCGCCATCCAGATGACGTCGAGATAGCCGATCTTGAGAAATTCGGCGATCAGGAACGCCGCTGCGCCCAGCACCGGCGGCGAGATGATGGCGCCGAGACCGCCGGCGGCGAGCAGCCCGCCCGCGGCGTTGGCCTCGAAGCCGGCCTTCTTCAGCATCGGCCAAGCGACGGTGCCGATCATGACCGTGGTCGCGACGCCGGAGCCCGACGGACCGCCGAGCAGGAACGACGAGGCGACCACGGCGCGCCCGGCGCTCGACGGCTTGCCGCCCATGACCGCGAGGGAGAAGTCGATGAAGAACTTTCCGGCGCCGGAATGCTGGAGGATGGCGCCGTAGATCGTGAACATGATGATCAGCGACGCCGACACATCGACCGCGACGCCGAAGATACCTTCCAGCGTGATGAACAGATGGCCGACCAGGCGCGCGATATCGAAGCCGCGATGCGTCCACGGCGGCGGCAGATGCGGACCGAGCATTGCATAGGCGATGAACAGGATCGCCACGATCGGCATGATCGGGCCGGTGGTGCGACGCGCGGCCTCGAGCACGAGCACGATGAAGATCGCGCCCATGACGACATCCATGCGGTCGGGGACCGTGGCGCGATCGGTGAAGTCCTCACCGCCCCACAGGGCGTAGAGGATGATGACAATGCCGGCGAGCGCCGGGATGACGTCGAACCACTGCAGGCGATTGCGGAAACGATCCGCCATCGGAAACAGCATGAAACTCAGGAGCAGCACGAAGGCGACGTGGATGTAGCGCAGCGGTTGTGTGGGGACGATGTCGTAGGCCGCGTAGAGATGAAACAGCGTCATCGCGATCGCGATGCCGATCACGGCGGTGCCGACCCAGCCGGTCAGGCGGTTGCCCGCGCCCTCTTCCTGCTGCACATATTCTTCGGCCTTGCGCAGGCGCTCAGCAGAGATGCCGTCGTCGGCTATGGCGGCAGATTCCTGATCCGCGGTCATCGTCCCCCCAATTCTTACTTTCATTCGAACGGCCGGGCTTTGCGCCTTCGATCCGATCGCGGGGTCGGTCGCGACGACCCCATACCGGCCATATCACGTTTGTCGCCCCGGCAAAATCTCCGTTGCCATTGCAACGCAAAAGGGCCGAACGACCGGCCGCGGCCTGGAAGCGGTTCCGAACGGATAACCCTCGCGCTTGTCTTGGCCGCCACCTTCACGCACATTGCCAGCCGTGGAGTATTGCGCGTGAAAGCCCCCTCAAAATCCATCCTGTCCTGGTGCGCCGCCCTGTTGGTCATCGCCGCCGTCGGCGTCTCCGGCTTTGCCGTTTATGATCGCAGCGGCCGGACCGATGCCAAGGCAACCGGTGATGAGCGCATCGGACTCTATGCCTCGACACTGGATCAGGTGGTCGAACGGTTCCGAACACTGCCGTTCGTCCTCGCCAACGACGAGAGCATTCACAAACTGCTCGAAGCGCCCGCCGATCGCGCGCTCATCGATCGCGTCAATCGCTCGCTGGCCGCGCTGGCAACGGCAGCCGGGGCCGATGCCCTTTATGTGATGGATAGCTCGGGTCTCACGCTGGCGGCGAGCAACTACGATCAGCCGAAGAGCTTCGTCGGCGAGAACTACAACTTCCGCCCTTATTTCCGCGACGCCGTGGAGCACGGCCGCGGCCAGTTCTTCGCCATCGGCGTCACCACCGGCGAGCCGGGTTATTTCCTGTCGCGGCCGGTGTGGCGCGAGGGCAAACTGCTTGGCGTAGCGGTGGTGAAGATCTCGCTCGAAGGTCTGGAAGCAGACTGGCGTTCGGCCGGGGGAAATATCGCGCTCGCCGACAACCGCGGCGTCCTGTTTCTCGCCAGCCCACCGAACTGGAAATACCGTCCCATTCGACCGCTGAACGAAGCCGAGCGCACGGATATCAGGCGTTCGATGCAATATTCCGGCATCTCGCTCGAAGGCTGGCCGCTGCTCAAGCACCGGCAGTCGCCGGATAACGGGGACGTCGTCAATATCTCGATGGAAGACGGCGACCTGCACAGTTTCCTCGTGACCCGTTCCGATCTTCAGGGCTACGGATGGACGCTCTACTCCTTCACCGATCTCGCGCCGATCCGCCGCGCCGCCGTTCTCGCCGGTGCGGCCTCGGCGCTGACGGCGGCGGTGTTGCTGCTGCTGTTCCTGTGGTGGCGCGGCCGCCAGGCTACCCTGCGCGTCAAGCTCGACGCCCACGACATGCTCGAACAGCGCGTCACCGAGCGTACCCAGGAACTCGTACGCGCCAACGACAGCCTGAGCCGCGAGATCGAAGAACGCCGCCGCGCCGAGGACGCGCTCAAGCGCGCGCAGGACGAACTGGTGCAAGCGAGTAAGCTCGCCGCGCTCGGGCAAATGTCAGCGGCGCTGGCGCACGAAATCAACCAGCCGCTTGCCGCGCTCAAGACGACGCTGGCCAGCGCCAAACTGCTGATCCGCAACGGCGCGACCGAACGTGCCGCCGCAACCGTGGCGACGATCGACGATCTGGTCGCGCGCATGGGCGAACTGACGCAGCACCTGCGCACTTTTGCGCGCAAGGATTTCGGCGAGATGGAGCCGATCGATATTACGGTCGTCGTGCAACGCGCCCTGGCGTTGGCGAATGCCCGGCTCGGCGCCGAAGGCGTGCGCACCGTGATCGACATGCCGGCAGGCGGCGTCACCGTTACCGGCAACGCGACACGACTCGAACAGGTGCTGCTCAATCTCCTCAGCAATGCCGCCGATGCGGTCTCGAGCGAACCGGAACGCATCATCGCCCTGTCGGTGCTGCAGAATGGAGGAGAGGTGCTGCTCAGCGTCGCCGATTCCGGCCCGGGCATCGCGCCGGACCATATGGCCTCGGTGTTCGATCCGTTCTTCACGACCAAGCAGGTCGGCAAGGGCCTCGGGCTGGGACTGTCGATCTCTTACGCCATCATCGACGATCACGGCGGGCGCCTGCGCGTGCGTAACCGGACAGATGGCGGCGCCGAATTCTCGTTCGTCCTGCCGGTGGCGCAGTCCGCCGCGCCGGCCGCCACCGCGATCGGGGCGTGACGATGGCGTGCCGTGTCCTGTTCGTCGATGACGACGCCGCGTTGCGCAACTCGACCGTGCAATGGCTGCAACTCTCCGGCTTCGACGTCGCCGCCGCCGAGAACGCCGAGGCTGCCTTCAGCATCGCCTCAGCTTCCCCGCCCGACATTGTCATCAGCGACGTGCGAATGCCGGGCTCCGACGGCCTCACGGTGCTGCGGCATTTCACCGATGCCGATCCGACCCTTCCGGTCATTCTGGTGACCGGTCATGGCGACGTCCCGCTCGCCGTCGAGGCGATGCGCCTCGGCGCCTACGACTTCCTGCAGAAGCCGTTCGAGCCCGAGCATCTGGTCGAGGTCATTCGTAAGGCGGATGACAAGCGGCGGCTGATGCGCGAGGTCATCCGGCTGCGCTCGCTGCTCGGCGGCGATGAGAATCTCGCCGGCCGGCTGATCGGATCGAGCGCGCAGGCCGTGGCCCTGCGCCAAAAGATTGCGGCGCTCGCCAGCGTCGATTGCGACGTCATCGTCATGGGCGAAACCGGGACCGGCAAGGAAGTCGTGGCGCGGGCATTGCACGATTTATCCCGGCGAGCGTCCGGCCCCTATGTCGCCATCAACTGTGCCGCGATCCCGGCCGATATGTTCGAGAGCGAATTGTTCGGGCATGAGGCCGGCGCCTTCACCGGCGCTCGCGGCGTGCGTGTCGGCCGCCTCGAATATGCCAATGGCGGAACCTTGCTGCTCGATGAGATCGAGAGCATGCCGCTGCCGCTGCAGGCGAAGGTGTTGCGCGCGGTGCAGGAGCGTCAGATCGAACGCCTCGGTTCCAACCAGTCGATCCCGCTCAATCTGCGCATCGTCGCCGCCACCAAGGAAGACCTCAAGGCGGCGAGCGAGGCCGGCCGCTTCCGCAAGGACCTCTACTACCGCCTGCATGTGGGCGAGGTGGTGCTGCCGCCCTTGCGCGAGCGCAGCGAGGACATCCCTCTCCTGTTCCTGCATTTCGCCAGCGAAGCCGCGCATCGTCACGGCCGCGAATTGCGGCCGCTCGACAAGGATAATATTGCTGCGCTGCTGCGCCACGATTGGCCGGGCAATGTGCGTGAATTACGAACCGCGGCCGAACGCTTCGCCATAGGGCTGGAGACGCCGGCAGAGCGGCTCGCTTTGCCCGCCATCGGCACGACGGAGGCCTGGCTGCCGGCGCAGATCGCGGCTTTCGAACGCGAGATGATCGCTGCGGCGATCCGCCAGCACGACGGCGACATGGCCAGCGCGGCGAAGGCTCTCGGCATCCCGCGCCGTACGCTCAACGAAAAGATGAATCGGCTCGGAATTGGCCGCCGCGACATCACGCAACAGGCGAGCGGCTAATTCCGGCAAGATTCCGCCGAGCCAGAGGCGCCTATCGGCAAGATTTTGCCGAGCCCAGGCTGGCATCCGCGCGACTGTGAACTAACCTCTTGAACCTGCGGGGCGATAGTGCACAGAGTGCGCGCATTCGCTGCTGGCACGGATCTTGTTAGCGTCCAGGCGCAAGCCGTAAAGGCAAATTGAAAAATTGAGGAAACCAGGAGGATCGATCGATGATTTCCACTCGACGTTTTTGCGCTATGGCTCTCGTCGGCGCGATGGTCGCGCTGCCGCTTAAGGCCAACGCCGACCAATTCATCAATATTCTGACCGGTGGCACAGGCGGCGTGTATTACCCGCTCGGCGTCGCGATGTCGAAAATCTATGCCGAGAAGATCAAGGATTCGAAGCCGACGGTGCAATCGACCAAGGCCTCGGTCGAGAACCTCAACCTGATCCAGCAGGGCAAGGGCGAAATCGCCTTCACGCTCGGCGACTCGCTCGCCGATGCCTGGAAGGGTAACGCCGAAGTCGGCTTCAAGTCGAAGCTCGACAAGCTGCGCACCGTCGCCGCGATCTATCCGAATTACATCCAGATCGCCGCGCTGAAGGACTCCGGCATCAAGACGCTCGCCGACCTCAAGGGCAAGCGCCTGTCGGTCGGCGCGCCGAAGTCGGGCACCGAGCTCAACGCCCGCGCCATCCTCGACGGCGCCGGCATGAGCTACAAGGACCTCGGCAAGGTCGAATATCTGCCGTTCAACGAATCCGTCGAACTGATGAAGAACCGTCAGCTCGATGCGACGCTGATCTCGGCCGGCCTCGGCGTCTCGGCGATCCGCGACCTGTGCGCGTCGGTCGAATGCGTCATCGTCGAGATCCCGAAGGCGGTGGTTGACAAGATCGGCACGCCCTACCAGTCGGTAACCATCCCCGGCGGCACCTATCCGGGCAACGACAAGGACGTGAACGCGGCCGCCGTGCAGAATTATCTGGTGACCAGCTCCGCGCTGTCCGACGATCTGGTTTATCAGATGACCAAGGACCTGTTCGACAGCCTGCCGTCGCTGCAGGCGGCGCACGCCGCGGCCAAGGACATCAAGATCGACGCCGCGGGGAAGAACCCGCCGGTGCCGCTGCACCCGGGTGCTGCCAAGTTCTACAAGGAAAAGGGCGCGCTGTAAGGCGCGCTTCGGGCGGTGCGAAGGCGTAACGCCTTCGCACCGTTTCTCTATTCATTTCCTCATCCCACGGCGCGGACCGGCCGCGCCGCGGAATGATGAAATTACATTGCCACAGGATTGATCCATGACCGACGTCGACGTCGCCGCCGTGCAGCCAGGGACACCCATCCCCGGCCAGACCAAAGCCGAAGCCCAGCTCGAAAAAGGCTGGGGCACCAGTTTCGAAGGACGCACGCTGTTCTGGATCGCTGTGGCGTTCTCGACCTTTCAGATCGTGACCGCGATGTTCTCGCCGCTGCCGAGTCAAATCGTACGCTCGGTGCACGTCGGCTTTCTGATGATTGTGGTGTTCGGCGTCACTTCTACGCTGACGGACAAGCGTCTGGCCAAGGTGGCTTATTGGGCGCTCGGCATCGCCGGCTTCGTGCTCGGCCTTTATCACTGGGTATTCTACGAAGATCTCATCACCCGAGCGGGCGACCCGAGCACGCTCGACATCACGGTCGGCGTTCTCGTCGTGGTCCTCGTGTTCGAGGCCGGCCGCCGCATGATGGGGCCGATCCTGCCGATCATCTGCGCCATCTTCGTCTGCTACGGCCTGTTCGGCCAATACCTTCCGAGCCCGCTGAACACCCGCGGTTACGACTTCTCACAGGTGGTCGATCAGATGTTCGGCGGCACCGAAGGCATCTACGGCACGCCGATCTACGTCTCCTCCACCTACATCTTCCTCTTCATCCTGTTCGGCGCCTTCCTCGAGCGCGCCGGCATGATCAGCCTGTTCAATGACGTATCGATGGGCCTGGTCGGTCACCGGCGCGGCGGCCCCGCCAAGGTGGCGGTGATCTCGTCCGGCCTGATGGGCACCATCAACGGCTCCGGCATCGCCAATGTCGTTACCGTCGGCCAGTTCACCATTCCGTTGATGAAGCGCTTCGGCTATCCGGCCTATTTCGCCGGCGCCGTCGAAGCGACCTCGTCGATGGGCGGTCAGATCATGCCGCCGGTGATGGGCGCGGTCGCCTTCATCATGGCGGAAACCATCAACGTGCCCTACTCGGCGGTGTGTATCGCCGCGATCGTTCCGGCCGTGCTGTATTACTATTCGGCGTTCTGGGCCGTGCATCTGGAAGCGGGCAAACGCGGTCTCGTCGGCCTGAAGAAGGACCAGATCCCGAGCCCGATCGCGGCGCTGCGCAAGAACTGGTATCTCCTGATGCCGCTCGTCGCCTTGGTGGTGCTGCTGTTCGCCGGCTATACGCCGCTGTTCGCCGGCACCGTCGGCCTCGGCCTCACCGTGATGGTGATCTTCAGTCACCCGATCGTCGCCGCCATCCCGGCGCCGCTGCTGCGCATTGTCTTCTGGATCGCGCTCGGCCTGTCGGCGGCGCTGTTCTTCGAATTCGGCATCTGGCTGCTGATCTCGATGGTGGTGGCGCTGATGGCCGTCACCGTCTTCGTCAAGGGCGGACGCGAGACGCTGACCATCGCGCTGAACTCGCTCGCCGACGGCGCCCGTCACGCGCTGCCGGTCGGCGTCGCCTGCGCGCTGGTTGGTACCATCATCGGCACACTGACCTTGACCGGCGCCGCCACCAATTTCGTCCGTGTCATCGTCACGGTCGGCGAGAGTTCGATCTTCCTGTCGCTTTGCCTCACGGCATTGACGTCGCTGATCCTTGGCATGGGCATCCCGACGATCCCGAACTACATCATCACGTCGTCGATCGCGGCGCCGGCGCTGCTGCATCTCGGCGTGCCGCTGATCGTGTCGCACATGTTCGTGTTCTACTTCGGCATCATGGCGGACCTGACGCCGCCGGTGGCGCTCGCCGCCTTTGCGGCCGCGTCAATCGCCAAGGAGAGCGGATTCAAGATCGGCTGGACCGCGGTAAAGATCGCGCTGCCCGGCTGGATCGTGCCGTTCATGGCGGTGTACTCGCCGGCGCTGATGCTGCAGCCGGTCGGCAACCGCGTCGCCGAATGGGGCTTCATCGCCGCGGCAGCCTATATGGTGCTGAAGGCCGTGATCGCCGTGACGTTGTGGGGCGTGACTGCGATCGGCTATTTCTTTGCACCGGTCGGCTGGATCGCGCGGCTCATCGCATTCGGTTCGGCCGTCCTGTTGGTGCTGGAATATCCGTACACCGACCCGATCGGCTTCGTCTGCTGCGCCGCGTTCTTCGCCTACCAGTTCTGGCAGCATCGCGGGCGGCAGACGGCCGCCGGCGTGAAAGCCGCAGGGTGATGGAGTTCTGCCTTCTAGCGGCAGGCGCCACCGTGCGGCTCGGCACGATGGCGCTGACGCTGGCCTGGACCCACTCGATCGAGAAAATCCGCTGGGAAGAAGACTATCGCGCGACGCCAGCCGGCGTCGTGCTGCTCGAGGATCGCATCCAGGGCACGGGCGCGGGCATGGAGCCGCCGTCCGATGCCAAGTTCGACGGCAAATGGTGGCGCTACAATCCGCACGTCGCGCCGCTGCCGCAGGTCATCCTGCGGCGTTCCGGCATGACGGTCGGCGATTGGCAGGTCTGTATCGGCGGCGCAAATGGCCAGACCTGCAAACCGATGGGCGACTATCTGCCCGATCCCAAAGCCGATCCGGTGACGCTGACGACCTGCCCGTGATCAGGCCAGCACGTCGTGATCGACGTCGGCCGGCAGATCGGCGAACTGCTGGGGCACCAGATCGAGCGGTTCGTCGACCGGCGGCAGCGCCGCTGCCGCCTGGCCGTTGGTTTCGGCCGCGCTCGGCGCATCCACCGCCCGTTCCAGACGGCGCGACGAGCCCTCGAACACGACATTCGACTCGATGCTCAGCGACTTGTTGTAGACCTCGCCCTGCACCAGCGCATCGCCCTGCAGCTTCACGGTGTTGGCGTAGAGCGTGCCCTTGAAGGTGCCCTGCACCACCGCATCGTGCGCGGTGACGGTGCCTTCGACGTAGGCGCCCTGGCCGATGATGAGATGGACGGCGCGGATATCGCCGAGCACGCGGCCAAAGATCTGCACCGCGCCGGCGCAGACCACGTTGCCGGTGACCAGCATGCCGGAACCGAAGGTGGTGACGATATCGGGCTGCGCCCGGAGCGAGGAACCGAACCGCGGTTCGACGGCCGTGTTGTCCTTGGACATGAAACTCATGTCGGCACCCTCTGCATCGGCCGCAACGGCACAGCCGGCGGCATGGTTATAATTGGCCTGCAAAAGGTACCCCGCGGCGCGGCGACCGCCAGCACAACCTCCATTAATGACTAATTCGGCCGCGCATTAACTTAATGCGCCGCGTCAACTTGATTAATAACGGGCTGCACCGTTTAAATAGCGCCATGCCAAACAGCGCGTTGCAGAAACAAACATCGGCCGGCGCTTCGGTTCAGGACCAGGTCATCGAAGCCGCGGTCCGTCAGTTCATGCGGACGATGGATCACGCCGCGCGTCGCGAATTGGAAAAACACATTCGCAAGGCGATCGCCGACGGCCGGGTCAAGGCCGGCGACAGCCTCACCACCGGCATGGGCGTTTCGAGCCGCGCGCTCGACCTCGATGTCACCGTGTACGGGAAGATCGAGCTCTAGAAGCGCTGCTGAATTCGTCACGGGCAAGAAAAAGAGCCGCCGACCCGAGGGACGGCGGCTCAAGTTTGAGGCTTGCGGGAAATCTATTCGGCCGGCACGGCGTTCGGCATGCCTTTGGCCGGCAAGGCGATGGTGGCCGGCTGCCGCGACAGCGCGAACAGGAAGCCGGAGACGATCAGATAGGCCAGCGCCACCTGCGGCGTGACGCCGAAGCCGTGGCCGATACCGACCTGCTCGCCGTGCATGAAGCCGAAATAAGTCAGCACCGCGCCGGCCAGGGCAAAGCCGGCGGCGTTGGCAAATTTCTTCTCGATGACAAAGACGCCGATCGCGCCGAGCACCAGCCCGACCAGGATCGAGCCGCCGCCCATCAGCTCGAGGCCGTGCGCCAGCACGCCGTTCTGCGCCATCTTGCCGACGAACTCCGGGGCATGCTGCGCACCGAAATTCAGGCCGGCAGCGCCAAGCGCGCCTCCGAGCAGTGTCGTCGCCCAGGCGGCAAGATGCGGCGTCAGCGCCAGCGCAATGGCGGGCGCATGTTCGCGAGGCGTGGTCTGGAACGCCTGCGCGCAGATCAGCATGCCAATATACAAGAGGATCGGTGAGATCGCGACCACCGGGACGATCGCCAGCATCAGCGAGATGACGCCAAACCATGACAGCACGATCACCATCAGGCCCGTCGCCGCCGAATATCCGATGCGGCCGCCCATCGCCTTCCAGCCGGGATGGCCGATATAGACCGCGTTGATGAACGGATTGCCCATCAGGCAGCCGATGAGGCTGACGACGCCGTCGGCCGTCAGGACGCGCGTGGTCGGATAAGTATCGCCCGCGGCTTCCGCGCTTTCGACATTGTCCATCGCCTCGACCAGATCGTAGATGCCGTAGGGGATCGCGGTGACGAGGATGACGCCGAGATACTGGAAGCCGGAGAACACGTGATCGACCGCCGGCAGCGGCACCGAGAAGCCGAAGTTGGCGAATGCGGCCTTGACGCCGGCGACGTTGACGCCGCCGACGTCGAGGCCAAACAAGGTCGAGCCCCAGGCGATCGCCATGCCGACACCAATGGCGACGAGGCCGGCGGGAATGCCGCGCGGATAGCGATAGCCGCCGAACCAGCTCACCAGGATGATGGCAAAGCATGTCAGCCCGATCACCGGCGTCATGAACATCTCCAGCGCCGGTCGCATGGCGATGAAGGCGATTGAGACACCCGCCAGCGTGCCGAGCAGCGCCGCGCGCGGCGTGACCTTGCGGATGATCGGCGCGATGAAGCCGCCGATCATCAGGATGAAGCTCTGGAAGAACACCCAGACCAGGCCCGCCTCCCAGCCCTTGACGGGATCGCCGGTGGAAATCGCGATCGGCAGCATGATGACGAAAGTGACGATGAACATGTGCGGCACGGACACGCCCGAGGGCAGCGCGCAGACATCGGTGCGGCCAGTCTTCTTCGCCAGATTGTAGGCGAGGAACGCGTAATAGAGGGTCGACAGGCACATCATCAGGCCGAGCGCCGGCAGGATGCGGCCGAACACGATGGCGTCCGGCATCTTCAGGACGAAGCGCAACAGGCCGGTGAGCACCAGCATGTTGACGAGGATATTGGTGCCGAAGCCGAAGAAGGCGTTCCAGTCGCCCGGCGTCCATAACGTTGGCAGTCCCGCAGCTTTGCCCGTTGTCTTGATCATGACCCTACCATCCCCTGTCAGATCGCTCGTAACGTCCGCCCCTCATTCGCCATCGCGGCGAGCAATTGCCGTGAACCCGTCACCCAACCGAAAATGCCGCCTTGAGCCTTGATCATGGCGAGGCCGGCTTCGTGGAATTCGGGAAAGTAGGACGCGCAGCAGTCCGCCAGCACGATGCAGCGGTAACCGCGGTCGTTGGCCTCGCGCACCGTGGTGTTGACGCAGACTTCGGTCGTGACGCCAGCCACCAGCAGGTTCTCGATGCCGCGATTGGCGAGGATCAGGCCGAGATTGGTGGCGTAGAACGCGCCCTTGCCGGGCTTGTCGACCACCGGCTCGCCGGCGACGGGATAGAGTTCGTCGATGATGTCGTGGCCGGGCTCGCCCTGGATGAGAATGCGACCCATCGGGCCGGGATCGCCGATACGCTTCGACGGCGCGCCACGCTCGACCTTGGCCGGCGGCGCATCGTGCATGTCGGGGCTGTGACCCTCACGCGTATGAATGATGAGCATGCCGGCTCGGCGCGCGGCGGCGAGCACCGCCTGGCACGGCGCCACCGCGGCCTTGAGCAGCGAAACGTCATTCCCGAGCGTCTCGCCGAAGCCACCGGGCTCCAGAAAATCGCGCTGCATGTCGATGATGATGAGCGCGGTGCGATGGAGATCGATCGCGATCGGCGCGGGTTCTGCGGCAATCTGAATGACCAAGGGCTTTCCCTCCTTCGGGGAAAACGACGCCTTGGTCCGATCTCAGCAATTGGCGTGCCAGCCGGTACACAATCGCATTGGATTGCCCGCCGATTGGTCAATCCCGGTGATTCATTACGAATACCATCGGCTTAACAAGCCACAGTGCCCTGCCGATAAAACAAGCAGCGGCTCAGCGCATCGTATAACTGCGGTGAGAAATTAGGCGACGGCGCGCAAAAGCGCGCCGCCTCCTGGGACCGTCTGGCGTTACTCCGCCGGCATGCCCTGCCTGGCCAGCCGCCGCGCGGCGCGGCGATCGCGCCAGCGGTCGCGCCAATCGGCGAGATTGGCGATGCCCATCAGCGCCGCCGGGGTCACGATCAGCGTCAGCACAGTGGCAAAGCCAAGGCCGAACACGATCGCGGTCGACAGGCTGATCCACCACTGCGTCGCCGGCGCGCCATGCGTCACCTCGCGCTGGAGGAAGTCGAGATTGATGCCGAAGGCAATCGGCAGCACGCCGAGAATGGCGGTCACCGCGGTCAACACCACCGGGCGCGCGCGCTCGCGGCAGGTCTCGAGGATCGCCTCGTAGGCGCCCTGCCCTTCGCGTCGCAGCCGGTCATAGGTGTCGATCAGCACGATGTTGTTGTTCACGATGACACCGGCATTGGCGATGATGCCGATGCCCGTCATCACCACCCCGAAGGGCTGGCCCATGATCATCAGGCCGAGCAGCACGCCGATGGTCGACAGCAGCACGGCCGACAGCACCAGGCCGACCGAGATGAAGCGGTTGAACTGCGCCAACAGGATCGCGAAGATCAGGAACAGCGCGGTGCCGAAAGCCTTGCCGAGGAAGGCGCCGGCCTTGTCGCGCTCCTCGTCCTCGCCCTTGAGCTTGAAGGTGACGCCGCTGCCCAGATCCATCTTGGCGAGCTGCTCGGTAATCTCCTTCTGCACCACCGCGTTCTGTACGCCGTCGGCGATGTTCGACGACACCGTCATTACGCGGCTTGCATTGACGCGGTTGATATAGCCGACGCGCTGCGCCGGCTCGCGCTGCACGAAGTTGCCGATCGGCACGTAGCCGGCCTGCGTCTGCACGCGCAGTTCGTCGATCGTGTCGAGGCTGCGGCGGTCTTCCGGGAAGCGGACGATGATGTCCACCGCCTTGTCGTTGTCGGACGGGCGATATTCGGTGACCTTGACGCCGTTGGTGACGAGCTGCACGGCGTTGCCGACCGAGCCGAGGCCGGCGCCATATTTGGCGGCTTCGGTCTTGTCGACCTTGATCTTCCAATCGATGCCGGGCAACGGCAGGCCGTCGTCGAGATCGCGGACTTCGGGCATGGTCGAAAGCGCGGCCGCGACCTTCTTGGCCGCCGCGGGCAGCTTGTCCGGATCGAGCGCCGCCAGTTGCACCTGGATCGGCTTGCCGGTCGGCGGCCCGGCGCGCGGCGCCGTCACCTCGACCAGAACCCCCGGAATGCTCCGCGTCTGATCGCGGATTTGATCCATGATCTTGTGCGCGGGCAGACGCTTCTGCCAGTCGGCGAACTCGTACTGGATGACGCCGATCGTATCTTCGGTGAGTTCGTTCGAGCCCTGCGGCTGTTCACCGACGCGGGTGTAGACCGTCTTGAGACCATCGGTCGCCAGCACGACCTTTTCGACCTGGCGAAGGATGCCGTCCTTCTCGTCAAGCGACAGGTTGCCGCGAGCATGGACGATCACCTGCCCGTAATCCGGCTCCACACTGGGAAAGAACTCGACGCCGTTGCCGAGCTTGCCATAGGTGAAGATCACCGCCACGAGAAGACCGACGGCAAGGCTCAGGATCAGCCCCGGGCGATGCAGCGCGAACCGCACTGTCCGCATGTAGAAGCCGCGGTCCGAGGCGCGTTCGTCGTGCGGCACCGGCGCGGCGCGGCCGAGCAGCGCGCCCAAGGTCGGCGTGAAGAACAAAGCCACCGCGAGCGATGCCGACAAGGTCGCGATCAGCGTAATCGGCATGTACTTCATGAACTGGCCGACGATGCCGGGCCAGAACAGCAGCGGCGAGAAGGCGGCGACGCGTGTCGCCGTCGCCGCGATCACGGGGCCGGCCATGCGCGAGGCGGCCTGTTTGTAGGCTTCCCGCGCCGGCACGCCTTCGGCCATGCGACGTTCGGCGAATTCGGAGACGATGATGGCATCGTCGACCAGCATGCCGACCGCGAGAATGAGCGAGAACAGCACCACGATGTTGACCGTGAGCCCGGCCAGTTGCAGGCCGAGCACGCCGGCGAGGAAGGACGCGGGAATGGCGATGCCGATGAACAGCGAGGCGCGGAAGCCGAGCGCGAACAGGATGATGACGGCGACCAGCAACACGCCGGTGGCGACCGAGTTCTGCAGATCCGCCAGCATCTGGCGGATCAGCTTGGACTTGTCCTGCGTATAGCCGACCTCGACGCCCTGCGGCCAGGTCTGCTTCATGCGCTCGACCTGTTTCTTCACCGCATCGACGGTTTCGATCAGGTTGGCCCCGGTTCGCTTCGACACTTCGATGGTCATCGCCGGACGGCCGTTGACCCGCGTGATCGAGGTCGCGTCCTTGAAGGTCGGCCGCACGGTGGCGACGTCGCCGAGCGACACCGACGCGCCCGCGGTCGACGCGATTGGGATATTGAGCATGTCCTGCGGCCGCTCGATCAGACCGGGTACCTTGACCGCGAAGCGGCCGGTCGCGCTCTCCAGCGCGCCGGCGGCGATCAGGCTGTTGGACTGCTGCGTCACCTGGATGAGCTGGTCGAGCGAAATGCCGTAGCTCTTCATCAGCATCGGCTCGGCGACGACCTCGACGGCTTCGTCGCGGGCGCCGCGCAGTTCGGCCTTGAGCACGCCGGGCTGCTGCTCGATCTGGTTCTTGGCCTCGCGCGCAATGTGCAGCATGGTGCGCTCCGGCACGTTGCCGGCCAGCGTCACCACCAGCACCGGGTAAAGCGACAGGTTGACCTCCTGCACCGAAGGCTCATCCGCGTCCTTGGGCAAGTCGTGCTTGGCCTGATCGACCTTGGCGCGGACATCGGCCAGCGCGGCGTCTGAATTGAAGCCCGCCTCGAACTCGAGCAGCACGTAACCGCCGCCCTCATAGCCGGTGGCGCGCATTTCCTTCACGTTCGACACCGACTTGAGCTGGGTCTCGACCGGGCGGATGAGCAGGCGCTCGGCGTCCTCGGGGCTGATGCCACGCTGGGTCAGTTGCACATAGATGATCGGCACCTTGACGTCGGGCTCGGCCTCCTTCGGGATCGTGACATAGGCGATCAGGCCCGCGACCAGCAGGAAGGCCAGTGTGGCCAGCGTCAGCCGCGCATGCGAGATGGCGTAGTTGATGAAGCCGCTCATTTTGACAGTCGCCTTGTCATCTCCCGCTCACCCCCACGCAAGCGGGGGGTCCAGAAAGCGGCATGTTCCGTCCACTGTTTCAAAGACTGGGTCCCCGCCTTCGGCGGGGACGAGCGGAGTCAACGGCTCCGCCCCAGCACCACTTACTTCGCTGCCGTCGCGTTCGGCTCGTCGACCGCTTCGACGACCTGCCCATCGCGCACGAAATCCTGGCCGCGCACGATGACGCGCGCGCCATCTTGCAGGCCCGACAGCCACATCGTGTCCTGCAGATCCTCGACGATCTTCACCGGCACGAACTGCACCTTGGACTGCGCGTCGGCTACGCGCACGCCGATATCGCCCGCCGAGGAGATCGTCAGCGCCGACCGCGGCACGCGGGCCGCCTGCACCGCCTGCAGCGAGACCACTACTTCGGCCGTGATGCCGTCGGGAATCTTGCCGTCGGCATTGCTCATCTCGACTTCGACGCGATAGGTGCGCGTCGTCGCGCTCGCCGACTTCGAGACGTAGCGCACCCGACCTTGCACGGTCTGGCCGGTAATCAGCTTGACCGCGGCCGTTTCGCCGACCTTGACGCCGGCGAGCTTGCGCTCTGACACCTCGACCACCGCGAGCATCGGATCGAGCGCCACCAGCGTGGCGATTTCCTTGCCAGCCATCGAGAACGCGGCGCCGCCGACTTCCGCAGGCACGTCGGTGATGACGCCAGCCCAAGGCGCGCGCACGACGCTGCGCTCAAGCTCGGCTTTCGCAGCGCTGAGCGAAGCTTCGGCCGCCTTATATTGCGACTCGAGGTTGACCATATCGAGCTTGGGCAGCGCGCCGCTCTGGATCAGTGTACGCTTGGCGTCGAGCTCGGCCCGGCGTTGTTCGACCAGCGCCTCGGCCTGCGCCAATTGCGCCTTGCGCGCATCGTCGGACAGCACGGCGACGATGTCGTCTTTCTCGACGTGCTGGCCGCGCTTCACGCGCAGTTCGGTCAGCGTACCGCCGGTGCGCGCGGTGATCGTCACCTTGTGATCGGCTTCGGTGCGTCCGGACAGAGTCAGCGTCGGCGAGTGCTGCGCCGCCAGAGCCGGCATCACCGAGACGCGAAACGCCGGCTGCTGCTTGGCCTCGCCGGGACGGACGGCGGCTTCGCCCTCTGCGCTGTCGTGCGGCAGAAGGTGTCCCGACGCGATCCAGAGCACGGCGGCGATAACAACACCGACGGCAGTTATGCGGCTTGCCTTCATCATGATTTCGCCCCGTCACTGCCGGCGTCCTTCTTCGGAGCAGCCAACAGACCATGCACCATGTTGAGAATGAGCGGCAGCGACTCTTCGGCGCTGAACTTCGGATCGACCGACCGACGCCAAGACATGCCGTCGCCGATCGCCATCAGCAGGCCGGCGACGGCCTGCGGATCGAGGTCGGCACGGATCTCGTTCCGCTCCGCCGCGCGCTGAAGCAGCGCCGCCATACGCTCACGAATGTCGTTTTCGATGGTCTGATACAACTGGCGGATATCCGGATGGCGGCGGCTCTCCGCCATGATCTCCGCGCAGATGCTGACCTCATCGTCGGTCCGATCGACGAGGTGATAGCGGGCGAGACCCGCGAGCGCCTCGAAGAAGTCCGGCGCCTCTTGAACATGATTGAAGCTGTCGACCGCATCGGCCCGGTTGCGTTCGCAGATACCGGCAATCAGCGCCTCCTTCGACGGGAAGTAGCGATAGAGATTGCCCGGGCTCATCCCGGCTTCGGTACAGATGTCTTGCATCGAGGCGCGGTGGAAGCCGGCGCGTGCGAAGCAACGTTCGGCCGCATCCAGAATCTCGGCGCGACGATCGGACTGCCGCTGCAGGTTTGGGTGTCGCATGACTTTTTCCAGCCGGTCTGGTCGTCCGGATGGCTTTCCTGTCCGGATACGGCTCCTGACGGAGCGAACATCGGCGAAAGCGTGCGGCCGCCGAAGGCGACGATAATGAGAATGAACGTTCACTCTATAATTCGGTAGCGGCGCACCTGTCAATTGAGATTTGAGCGAACTCGCGTGGCCGGCGGCCAGAGTTGACCGCTTCCCGCGCGGGCCATACTTTCCGCACGATGGGGATGGGGTCCCCCGATAACCGCCGGAATGGCTGATGACTCCTGCCGGATGCAAAACGCGTGACCGCAACGGTCCCGCGGATGGCAGGAATCCAACCGTTTCAGGCGGTTTTTTGCGCCTGAACCTGAACAGGTGACTTACATGCTTTATGCGATCGTTTTCATTGGCGGCGGTATCGGCGCGGCGCTGCGCCATGGGGTCAACATCGCCGCCGCGCGGCTGTTCGGAACATCGTTCCCGTACGGGACGCTGACGGTGAACGTGGTCGGCTCGCTGGTCATGGGCCTGCTGACAGCCTACTTCGCCTTTAAAGTCGATATGTCCCAGCATTGGCGGCTGTTCCTGACCACCGGGATCCTCGGCGGCTTCACCACCTTCTCTACCTTCTCGCTCGACGTCGCCGTCCTGTACGAGCGCGGCGAGGTCGCCATGGCCGCTTTCTATGTCCTGGTCTCGGTCATCGTCTCGATCGCCGCTCTGTTTGCCGGAATGGCGCTGGTCCGCAGCCTCACCTGAGCACCGCGGAGCCGCTATTTAATCAAGGATTTCAGACGATTGAGGCGCTGCCGCCGGCGTGGTAACTTGCCTTAAACTCATCGCAAATTGCGAGCACAAGGCCGCGCAAGGCGACGTTTTTCGGGGAACGCCGGAGGAGACACATCGTGATCAGGCTATTGGTTTCAGCCTTGGTTCTGGCTGGATTGCTGGCGCAGCCGGCTTTCGCGCAAAACGGGCGCAAGCCGTTCAGCGCGATGTCCGACGAGGAAAAGGCGAACGCGAAGATCGCGGAATCCGTCGATGCGCAGTATCGCAACGCCTTGAAGAATACCGACAAGACCGCGAACGAGATCTCGATCGACCCGTGGTCGAACATGCGCGGGACACCGGCGTCACCAGCCAAGAAGAAATAACGTCTTTTGCGCCGTTTGCGTTACCAGTGGCGCCGCCAGCCCCAATAGGGACCGAAATAGTGCCGCCGGTAATACGGCACATAGTAGGGCGGTGGCGGCGGCACGTAATAGACGGGCGGTTCCTCGACGTAGTACCGCCGGCGCACGGTGCGCCGCGGCGGCACGCGGCCGGAGAAGTCGATCGCACTCTCGATGGCGAAGCCGTTCTTGTCCTGCCAGCCAACGGCGCACCAGCCATTGGTGCATTCGCCGACATCGATCAGGCTGCCGCTCGGGATTTTGCCCAGGATTTCCTTGTCGGTGCCGGGGCCGGCCCGCAGGTTGACTGTCGACGGCACATAAGCCGGCTTGGCCAGCGCCGGTGTGCCACCGATCAACGCCAGTGTCCCAATGACTAATCCAAGAGCCTTCGTGCGCATCGATCATATCCCGCACGGTTTGGCGGGCCATCCCGTTCGATCTTAACCGAACCGCCATGTAGGTCGTCAAAAAGGGCGGCTTCGCGGCAAAAGCCGAGCTGGGGCAAGCCGAGTCGGCTTGCAAAAAGCCGTATCTCTGTGAGAGAAGCGCGCCATGTCCGATCAACAAAAGACCCCGAACGCCACCGCTGCCGACACGCCGCCCGACCGGCTATCGACCGACCCGCGCAGCCCCTATTTCAACGCAGAGGTTCTCGCGCGTGACGTCGGCATCCGCTTCAAGGGTGCCGAGAAGACCAACGTCGAGGAATACTGCGTGAGTGAAGGCTGGGTCCGCGTGGCGGCCGGCAAGGCGCTCGACCGTTACGGCAATCCGCTGACCATCAAGCTCACCGGCACCGTCGAGCCTTATTTCCGCGACAAGACGCCGGATTGATTTTCAGCCGGTGAGATGACGGCGACTTCGGCCGGGCCCGTGCATGAACGACGAATTCGCCCACTCCGAAATCGCTCGGCTGGAAGAGCGGATCGAAGAACTCCATCAATCTCTGGCGCGTTGTGACAAGGTTGCCTTGGTCGCCAAAATCGCCGTTGCCGGCGGCGCTCTTTGGCTGGTTTTGACTGTCGCGACCATCCTGCCCTTTTCGCCGACCGGACTCTTCGGCGCACTGGCCGCCCTGCTCGGCGGCTTCGTGATGCTCGGCTCGAACAAGACCACACGCGAGGAGTTCGAGGCGCAACTCCGCACCGCTGAAGACAGACGGCGGGCGCTGATCGATGCCATGCGGCTTCGCCTGGTCGAAGATCCCGGCATCACGTTGCACTGACACGGGACCAGCCACGGTT
Organism: Pseudolabrys sp. Root1462; assembly: GCF_001426945.1. GTDB lineage: Bacteria > Pseudomonadota > Alphaproteobacteria > Rhizobiales > Xanthobacteraceae > Pseudolabrys. The sequence goes on from NZ_LMFS01000001.1 coordinate 3,355,174, forward strand.
AACGCGGTTACTCAACTTGTAAGCGCCGTTTCCGCCGATTGTTAGGGCCTGCCAAGCAAGATGCCTCCCTTAGGAGAGACGTGGGAGACTTCGACGTGATCCGCATTCCGATCAAGAACGGCGATATCGACGCCGCACTCGATAAACTCAACATCGCCAAGAAAGAACAGGACAAGGTGTTCAACGAACGCCTGGCGGCGGTTTTCGCGCCGGGAGCTCAGCCGCAGCAGCAGGAGCAGAAGCAGCCGGAGCTGCCGAAACAACCGAAGCGCCCGCCGGCGCCATCCTATGAGAGCATCCTGGCGCGCTCGCGCCGGATGGGCTGATACGGCTCACGCTATTCGCTGAAAAGCCCTGCCTCGGCAGGGCTTTTTTTGTGCGTCCTGCTAGTTCTTTGATAGACAAAGACTATTAATTCTACGATCTTTGAAAGAATTATTTACACCACCCAACAGTGGCGTTATTCTTTTAAGTTACTGAATTAACGAGGCTATCAGCGTGATCGACAAGCTGGAATTCCTTCTGGCGCTGGCGCGCGAAAAGCACTTCGGCCGAGCGGCCGAGGCCTGCGGCGTGACCCAGCCGACCCTTTCCGCCGGCGTCAAACACCTCGAAGAACAAATGGGTGTTCTTCTGGTCAAACGCGGCTCGCGCTTCCAGGGCTTTACCCCCGAGGGCGAACGCGTGCTCGAGTGGGCTCGCCGCATTGTCGGCGACAGCCGCGCCATGCGCGAGGACATCAGCGCACTGCGCCACGGTCTGTCCGGCCGGTTGCGCATCGCCGCGATTCCGACCGCGCTCGCCATGGTTGCCGCGATCACGACCCCCTATCGCGATCGCCACCCGAACGTTCAGTTCACCGTCTATTCTCGCACCTCACTGGAAATCCTCGATCTGCTCGAGAACCTCGAGATCGACGCCGGCATCACCTATATCGGCAACGAACCGATCGGCCGTGTCAGCATCGTGCCCCTCTACCAGGAGCACTACCGCCTCGTGACATCGGCCGACGCGCCGCTGGGCGATCGCGACAGCGTTACCTGGGCCGAGGTCAGCCAGGTGCCCTTATGTCTGCTCACCCCGGACATGCAGAACCGGCGCATCATCAATCGTCTCCTGAAGAGCGCCGGCGGCGAATCACGGCCAACCCTTGAGTCCGATTCGATGATCCTCTTGTTCAGCCATGTCCGCACCGGACGCTGGGCAAGCGTCATGCCGGAAAAAATTGCACAGACTCTTGGGCTCAGCGAGCCGATCCGAGCCATCCCAATCCTTCAACCTGACGCAGTGCAAACCATCGGTCTGGTCGTGCCGCAACGCGAACCGATGACACCGACGACCGCGGCGCTCGTCGCCGAGGCCCGCCGGATCGCGCCGTCATTGTGAACTGAAATCAAACCCTTCAACAACGCGTTACGCCTTTAGTCGTATTACGATATATTGACCGGCTTCGTCCGTCTGGACAATTTTTACAAAGCCGATCCGAGAGAATCCGAAGCACGCGCCGCATCTTCTTCGCGTATGCGGCATGTAATTCTCCTATTGCATGATCGAAATTCTGAATTTGATTCAAGTGTGCGCGCTCCGCACTGTTTAAAAAGCAGGCGTGGGGGCGACGAGGCTTGTCCGCGATCTGTCACAAAACAAAAAGCAATCGCATCGCAAATGGGGAGAATCGCACAATGAGCTTTCTCGACCGCAGTCACACAGTCGCAGGGCCCGGCTTCAGCCGGTGGTTAGTGCCTCCTGCCGCGCTGTGCGTGCATCTTTGTATCGGCCAGGCTTACGCCTTCAGCGTGTTCAATCTGCCGATGAGCAAATTGCTGGGCATCACGCAATCGGCGCCTGATGACTGGAAGCTCACGCAGCTCGGCTGGATATTCTCGATTGCCATCTTCTTCCTCGGTGTCTCGTCAGCGGTGTTCGGTCGCTGGGTCGAGGAAGGCGGCCCACGCAAGGCCATGTTCACTGCCGCACTGTGCTGGGCCGGCGGCTTCTTCATCTCGGCGATCGGCGTCTATATGCATAACCTGTGGCTGGTCTATCTCGGCTACGGTGTTCTCGGCGGCATTGCTCTGGGCATCGGCTACATTTCGCCGGTCTCGACGCTGATCAAATGGTTCCCCGATCGGCCGGGCATGGCGACCGGCATGGCCATCATGGGCTTCGGCGGTGGCGCCTTCATCGCCTCGCCGTTGTCGGTTTGGCTGATGGCCAAATTCTCGACCGCAACCCACATCGGCGTGGCCGAAACCTTCATCGTACTAGGCGTCGTCTACTTCTTCTTCATGATCGTCGGCTCGATCATCGTTCGCGTGCCTGCGCCAGGGTGGAAACCGGAAGGTTATACGCCGCCTGTCGTAGCGCAGAAGCTCATCACCAAGAACGACGTCTTCGTTTACGACGCGCTGAAGACGCCGCAGTTCTGGCTGATCTGGGCGGTGCTTTGCCTGAACGTGACCGCCGGCATCGGCGTGCTCGGCCAGGCTTCGGCCATGAGCCAGGAGATGTTCCCCGGCCACATCACGCCCGTCGCCGCCGCCGGCTTCGTCGGTCTGATGAGCCTGTTCAACATGGGCGGCCGTTTCTTCTGGGCCTCGACATCGGACTATATCGGTCGCCGCAACACCTACTTCGTCTTCATGGTGCTGGGCTTCTTCCTCTACTGTGCGGTGCCCTACACCGGATCGATCGGCAGCGTCGCGCTGTTCGTCATCTGCTTCCTGATCATCATCTCGATGTATGGCGGCGGCTTTGCCACCGTGCCGGCCTATCTCAAGGACATGTTCGGCACCCGCTATGTCGGCGCCATTCACGGGCTATTGCTCACCGCCTGGTCGGCGGCGGGCATCTTCGGGCCGGTGCTGGTGAACTACATCCGCGAATATCAGATCGCGCATGGCGTGCCGAACGCGCAGGCCTACAACATGACCATGTACATCATGGCCGGACTTCTGGTGGTGGGCTTCATCTGCAACTTCATGATCGAGGCCGTGCACCACCGCTTCCACATGAAGCCCGACCACGAGGCTGAACGCGCCCAGGCGGAAGTTGCCGCCGTCAGCGAACCGGCCGGCGCCTAAGGAAGGAAGAAAGCAATGCAGCAAGCACAAGAAACCTCGATCGGCCTCAAGCTGGTACTGGCCTGGGCCTTTGTCGGGATTCCGTTGGCGTGGGGCGTCATCCAGACGCTCATCAATGCGATGAAGCTGTTCCAGTAACGGTCGTCATCTGACACACGGCTGGGCGCCGCCTTCGGCAACGGAGGCGGCGCCCATATTTTTCGGTCCGGGCGGCGCCGGGACCGACGGAACTGACCGGCCCGCTGTTCCGTTATCAGGCACAACTTCCTCCAAGGCCGGGCTACCATGATCACCCAGCTCCATCCGCCGCTGCCCCTCGAGACGCCGAAAGGCTCGGGGCTGGCTCATTTCGTCATCGATTACGGTCCGGAAGCCGACCTGATCTGGGTCGTGTTCATGGACAAGGACGGCGCCTGCTGGTCCGTGCCCAATCCGGACGTGCGAATGTCGTTCAACTGGACGATGGGCCGGCGCAAGCCGAGGGATACGCCGTCGCCCCCCACCGCACCCGATGCGCCGGCGCCGGGCAAGGTCCATCGCGTCTTTCCACGTGCCAATGAAGGTTGAGTATGACCCCGACACTCAAGGCATTGGCCTTTAACTGCTCCCTCAAGGCCAGCAGCAACAAAGAGAGTTCATCGACCGACGTGCTGCTGCGGCAACTGCTCGATGCGCTGGCGTCGTATGACGTCAATGGCGATGTCATCCGCGCCGCCGACTACAACATCAAGCCCGGGGTCACCTCCGATGAAGGTGACGGTGACGACTGGCCGTCGTTGCGCAAGCGTGTGCTGGCCGCCGACATCCTGATCATCGGCTCACCGATCTGGCTCGGCCAGCCGTCGAGCATCGCCAAGCGGGTGCTCGAGCGCATGGACGCATTCCTCGACGAGAAGGACGGTCGCGGCCGCATGCCGTCCTACGGCAAGGTGGCGATCTGCGCCATTGTCGGCAACGAAGATGGCGCACACCACAGCGCCGCGGAAATTTTATCGGCGCTTCTCGAAGTCGGCTTCACCGTGCCATCGGGCGGACCGACCTACTGGGTCGGCGAAGCCCTCGGCTCGACCGATTACAAAGACCTCAAGGAGCCGCCAAAAGCCGTCGCGGAGTGGACGAGGATGCTGGCGTCCAACACCGCGCATTTGGCGACGCTGCTGAAAGGTGCGCAATATCCCGGGCTGGCCGGCGGAAGATAGCCGCTGGTCATTTCAGGCTGTCGCGAAGCGCCCGAATGACAAGGGTCACCTCTTCCCGGACTTCTTCGCCGCCTTGGCTTTCGCCTTGTCCTTGCCAGACTTGTCCTTGCCGTCCTTGGCCTTGGCGCGCTTCATGCCTTCGAGGATGAGCGTCTCGGCCTCGCGCGCGTCGAGCCAGCGCACGATCGACACCCACTTGCCCTTTTCCAGGTCCTTGTAGTGCTGGAAGAAGTGGGCGATCTGTTCGATCATCACGTCGGGGAGATCGCGGTAGCTGGTGACGCCCTTGTAGAAGGGATGAAGTTTGTCGACCGGCACCGCAAGTATTTTCTCGTCGTTGCCGGCTTCATCTTCCATCAGCAGCGCGCCGACCGGACGGCAGCGGATGACCGCGCCCGGCACCACCGGCACCTGCGTGACAACCATGACGTCGCAGGGGTCGCCGTCACCCGACAACGTATGCGGGATGAAGCCGTAGTTGCCCGGATAGAACATCGCGGTGTGCAGGAAGCGGTCGACGAGGAGCGCGCCCGAGGTCTTGTCGAATTCGTATTTGACCGGCACGCCGCCCATCGGCACCTCGATGATGGCGTAAACATCGTGCGGCGGGTTCGGGCCGGTCGGTATCCGGGTCAGGTCCATCGTGAATATCTCGTTTTGATCGACGTTACGGCACGCATGAGCGGCCAACAAGGTGAGAAGATGGCAGGTAATCTGCCCCCGGCCCGCACCCTTTAGCGTCTCCGGCGTTACCGAGCCCCTAAAAAGCGACGGCCGGGACCCAGACCAATGTCTAAGTCCCGGCCGCGATCTTTCGCGAAGAGGCTGTCAGGCGACCTTTTCGTGCATGTGCCGGAACATCGCGCGCTTGGCCTCGTCGTCGAACTCAGTCTTGAACGTATGCTTGTCCTTGATGGCCAGCGCGCGCGCTGCGGCCGGCCGCGCGTTGATTTCGTCGATCAGCCGCTTCAGGTTCGGGAGTTTGGCCCAGTAGGTTTCGCCCAGTGCCATCGGGATAAGACGCGCCCAGCCCCAAAGCGCCATATCGACGACGGTGTAGGTGTCGCCAATCATGTATTTCTGCTTGGCCAGCCGCGCATCGACGATGCCGTAGTGACGCTGCGCCTCGTACATGTAGCGGTTGATGGCGTATTCGATTTTATCAGGCGCGTAGTTACGGAAGTGCACCGCCTGGCCCGAATAGGGACCGACGCCCGAGGCGATGAACATCAGCCACGACAAAAGTTCGCCGCGCAGCTTGTCGCCGGCCGGCGGCATGAACTTGCCGGTCTTCTCGCCGAGATAGAGCAGGATCGCATTCGAATCGAATACGGTGACGTCGCCATCGACGATCGCGGGCACCTTCGCATTCGGATTGATGGCGGTGTATTCCGGCTTGTGCTGGTCGCCCTTGCGGGTATCGACCGGGATCGCCTCGTAGGGCACGCCGGCCTCTTCAAGAAAAAGCGCGACCTTCATCGGATTTGGCGCGCCGGAATAATAGAACTTCAGCATCAATCGTCTCCCTGGGATGTCCCGGTTCAAACCGCGCGCAGTCGATCATTCCGCCCCGGGCGGCGCAAGCGCCGGCACCCGCAAAAATGTGTGATCCGGCATGCGGCGCGCGTCAGCGTCCGGCCAGGTGGTGCTTGAGCATCAGACGGATCTCGTCGAGCACGGCGCCGCGGCCTTCGAGATCCGCCTCGCCCTCGATCGCCACGGCGACGCGCAGCAGATGCAGGATGACGATCGCCAGCGCCTGGGCCTGCGGCCGCGCCACCGGCGGCTTCGTCGCCGTCAGGAGCTTGACGATCTCGCCGCGCAGTTTCTGCCGCGTCGCCTTCTTGCGCTTGGGATCGATGCTGCGGCGGTCGGCCAGCGCGACGAAGGCCGGATGTTCGGCCAGGAAGCCGGAAAACTCGCCGAACAGGACCTCGGCCAGCGCCTCGGGCGGCTTGCCGGCGAGCCGCGGCGCCAAGGCCTCGAGCAGCGCCGTCAGCGCATCCGCATTGGCGGCATGCAGGGCCTCGGCCAGCAATTCCTTGGTCGAGAAGAACTGATACAGCGAGCCGATGGACGCGCCAGCGCGGGCGGCGATCTCCGTCATCGTGGCCGCGTCATAGCCCTTCTCGGCGAAAACCGCAGTCGCGGCCGCCAGCAGCGCGGCGACCCGGGCGCGGCCGCGCTCGCGCTGCGGGGCGCGCGGTTCGACGGCGCTTGACTTTTGTGAGGGCATCCTCATATTTCCAGATACATGAGCCGTCCCTCATATAACGCCGGGCCGGCCGCGCTCCAAACCGAAGGCTCCGTCATGCTTGAACTCAAGGCGAAAACCACCGCGCTCATTCTCATCGACCTGCAGAAGGGCATCCTCGCCCGGCCGCTGTCACCCTATTCGGCCGATCAGGTCGTCTCAACCGCGGCCCGGCTCGGCCGCGCCGTCGTCGATGCCGGCGGCCTTGTGGTCCTGGTCAACGTCGAGTTCGGCGCTGACCTTTCAGCGGCACCACGCGGCCTGACCGATCAACCGCTCGCCGTGCCGCCCGGCGGCCTGCCGCCGGATTGGTCGGAAATCGTCGGCGAGGTCGCCCATCTGTCCCATCTGCCGATCACCAAACGCACCTGGAGCGCCTTCCACGGCACCGAGCTTGATCTGCAACTGCGCCGCCGTGGCATCGACACCATCATCGTCGGTGGCGTCGCCACCAATTTCGGCGGTGAGCAGACCGCGCGCGACGGCTGGCACCTCAACTACAACGTCGTCGTCGCCGAGGATGCCTCGACCAGCATGGGCGACGGTCTGCATGCCTTCGCCATCGAGAAGGTGCTGCCGCGGGTGTCCCGGGTGCGCAAGAGCGACGAGATCATCGCCGCGCTGAAGGGCTCATGAGCCGACAACAAAACGGCCGCCGGTTTGACCCGGCGGCCGCAAGTCTTCGCACAATAGCCTCGGATCAGAACAGCCCGACGATCTTGCCGTCCTTGACGTCGATCGCATCAGCCGACGGAGTCTTCGGCAGGCCGGGCATGGTCATGATCTCACCGCAGATCGCGACGACGAACTCGGCGCCGGCGGAGAGACGCACCTCGCGCACCGGGATCGAGAAGCCGGTCGGCGCGCCCTTGGCATCGGGGTTGGTCGAGAACGAGTACTGAGTCTTGGCGATGCACACCGGCAGCTTGCCGAAGCCCATTTCCTCCCAGGTCTTGAGCTGATCCTTGACCGACTTGTCGGCGGTCGCGTCGTCGGCGCGGTACAGCTCCTTGGCGATGGTCCGCACCTTCTCGAACAACGGCATGTCGTCCTGATAAAGGAACTTGAGGTTCGCCTTGCCTTCGTCGCAGATCTTGACGACGGCCTTGGCGACGTCTGCCGCGCCTTCGCCGCCCATCGCCCAGTGATCGGCCATCAGCGCCTCGACGCCGAGCGCCTTGCATTTCTCCTTGACCAAGGCGACTTCAGCATCGGTATCGGCCGAGAAACGGTTGATCGACACCACCGCCGGCAGGCCGAACTTCTTCACGTTCTCGATGTGACGCTGCAGGTTGGCCATGCCGGCCTCGAGCGCCTTGAGATCTTCCTTCTTGAGGTCCTCTTTCTTCACGCCGCCGTGCATTTTCAATGCGCGGATGGTGGCGACGAGCACCACGCAGTCCGGCTTGAGGCCGGCCTTGCGGCACTTGATGTCGATGAACTTCTCGGCGCCAAGATCGGCGCCGAAGCCGGCCTCGGTCACCACATAGTCGGCGAGCTTGAGCGCCGTGGTGGTGGCGACGACCGAGTTGCAGCCGTGGGCGATGTTGGCGAAGGGACCGCCGTGGATGAAGGCCGGCGTGCCTTCGAGCGTCTGCACCAGGTTCGGCGCGATCGCTTCCTTGAGCAGCGCGGTCATCGCGCCGTGAGCATTGAGATCGCGGGCGCGGATCGGCTTACGCTCGCGCGTATAGGCGACGATGATGTTGCCGAGGCGCTCCTTGAGATCCTCGAGGTTCTTGGCGAGGCAGAAGATCGCCATGACTTCCGAGGCCACGGTGATGTCGAAGCCCGCTTCGCGCGGATAACCGTTGGCGACGCCGCCGAGCGAGCAGACGATCTCGCGCAACGCGCGATCGTTCATGTCCATGACGCGGCGCCACACGACCCGGCGCGAGTCGATGCCGAGCGCATTGCCCCAGTAAATGTGGTTGTCGATCAGCGCCGAGAGCAGATTGTGCGCGGAAGTGATGGCGTGGAAGTCGCCGGTGAAATGGAGGTTGATATCCTCCATCGGGATCACCTGCGCATAGCCGCCGCCGGCGGCGCCGCCCTTCATGCCGAAGGACGGCCCGAGCGAGGGCTCGCGCAGCGCGCACATCGCCTTCTTGCCGATATGGTTGAGCGCGTCGGTGAGACCGACGGTGGTCGTGGTCTTGCCCTCGCCTGCCGGCGTCGGCGAGATCGCGGTGACAAGGATCAGCTTGCCGTTCGGTTTCGACTGCAGCGACTTGACGTATTCCATCGACACTTTGGCCTTGTAGTGGCCATACGGCTCGAGGTTTTCTGCGGCCACGCCGAGCTTGTCCTTGGCAACGTCAAGGATCAGCCGCTTCTTGGCGGACTGGGAGATTTCGATGTCGGATTTCGGGGACTGATGCTGCGAGGCGGGCATGGTGCGTTTCCAACTAATACGGTGAACCGGCGAGTTATTCTTTGTCAGTCAATCAGGTGAATCTCGTCTTCGGCGCGAGGCTGACGGACTTCGCCCACTCGCCCGCGCTCATCTTCTTGCCGCCATCAGGCTGCACGCGGGTGATGTTGAAGCGGCCGTCCGCGCAAACCACGGTGATGCTGTTGTCGTCGCTGACGACGATCTCGCCGAGCTTGCCCGCGATGCCCTTCGGATCACGCGCCGGCAGCGGCTTGGCGTCGAATACCTTCACGGTGGCCCCGTTCAGCGTCGTCCAGGCACCCGGCGCCGGGTTGCAACCGCGGATCAAGCGGTCGATCTGCTCCCACGGCTTGCCCCAGTCGATCTTGGCGTTCTCGGCGCGGCACAGGCCTTCATAGGTCGCCTTGGATTCGTCCTGCTTGATCTTCGGCGCCTTGCCAGCCTTCACCAGATCGACGCCCTCGAGCATGGCATCGACACCCATCGGAAACAGGCGGTCGAAATAGACGGTGCCGAGCGTGTCGGTATCGGAGATCGGTGTCTTCTTCTGGATAAGAATGTCGCCGGTATCGAGGCCATTGTCCGGCCAGAAGATCGACAGCCCGGTTTCCTTCTCGCCCTTGATGATCGGCCAGTTGATCGCCGAGGCGCCGCGATAGGCCGGCAGCAGCGACGGGTGATACTGGATCGAGCCGTGGGTCGGGATGTTGAGGAATTCTTCCGGCACAAACAAAGTGACGAAGGCCATGACCTGCAGATCCGGCTTCAGCGCCTTGAACTCCTCCCACACCTTGGGATCCTTGTAGGACGCCGGCTGATGCACCGGCAGCCCGGCGGCCAGCGCCGCTTCCTTCAGCGGATCGGCCTTGGCGCCCTCTTTTTCCGGCGCGACATAAACGGCGATGACGTTGTCGCCGCGCTTCAACAGCGCTTCGAGCACCGCCTTGCCGAAGGCCTGCTGGCCGTGGACTACGATACGCATGTGTGAGTCTCCCAAATCATACTTCTGTCGTTCCGGCCGAGCGCAGCGAGGGCCGGAGCCCCTATCCACCGACCGGTGGTTATGGGCCCCTCGCCTTCGCGGAGCGACAGCTTCTTACGCCGCCTTTTCCTTCTTCTCCGGCGCGCTGAGAGCGCCGGAGTTCTTGATGTCGGCAATCTCGGCCGCCTTGAAGCCGAGCACGTCGGAGAGGATCTCGTCGGTGTGCTCGCCGAGCAGGGGCGAACGCTTCACTTCAGAAATCGAGTCCGACAGCTTGATCGGATTGCCGACGCTCAGATACTTGCCGCGGGTGGGGTGATCGACCTCGACCACCGTGCCGGTCTTGCGCAGCGACTGATCCTCGGCCAGTTCCTTCATCGACAGGATCGGACCGCACGGAATGTCGAACTTGTTGAGGATTTCCATGGCCTCGAACTTGGTCTTGGTCATGGTCCACTCTTCGATGCGCGCGAAGATCTGGTTGAGCTTCGGCAGCCGCGCCTTCGGCGTGGCGAATTCCGGATCGGTCTTCCAGCCCGGCTCGCCGATGACGTCGCAGATCTCGCCCCAGACCGGCGCCTGCGTGATGAAGTAGATGTAGGCGTTCGGGTCTTCCGGCGCGCCCTTGCACTTCAGGATGCGGCCGGGCTGGCCGCCGCCCGAGTCGTTGCCGGCGCGCGGCGTCGCGTCGCCGAACGGAATGCCCTCGCCGTACTGGGAATATTCGGTGAGCGGACCGTGCTTGAGGCGCTGCTGGTCGCGCAGCTTGACGCGGGCAAGGTTCAATACGCCGTCCTGCATGGCGCAGAGCACCTTTTGGCCGCGGCCGGTGCGGGTGCGCTGATAGAGCGCGGTAACGATGCCAAGCGCGAGGTGCAGGCCGGTGCCGCTGTCGCCGATTTGCGCGCCGGTCACGAGCGGCGGCCCATCGCGGAAGCCGGTGGTCGAGGCCGAGCCGCCGGTGCACTGCGCCACGTTCTCATAGACCTTGCAGTCCTCGTAGGGGCCCGGGCCGAAGCCCTTGACCGAAGCGACGATCATGCGCGGGTTGAGCTTGTGGATGTGCTCCCAGGTCAGGCCCATGCGGTCGAGCGCGCCGGGCGCGAAGTTCTCGACCAGCACGTCGCACTTCTTGATCAGCTCATCGAGCACGCGCTTGCCCTGCGGGTGCTTGGAGTCGATCGTGATCGAGCGCTTGTTGTGGTTGAGCATGGTGAAGTAGAGCGAGTCGGCCCCCTTCACATCGACCAACTGACCGCGGGTGATGTCGCCAACGCCGGGGCGCTCGACCTTGATGACGTCGGCGCCGAACCAGGCCAGCAACTGCGTGCAGGTCGGACCCGACTGCACGTGCGTGAAGTCGAGAATGCGCACGCCCTGCAGCGCCTTGCCGTCCATGCCGAACGGCTTCGACGATGGCTTGGGATAGGCGCCATTGCCGTTGGGCTTTTTGGCGGCGGGCTTGGCGCTCGCCTTCTTCGCAGCCGGCTTGGCCGCGGCTCTCGCCGCTTTGCGGGCGGGCTTTTTCGCCGCCGGTTTGGATTTGGCTTTCGCCTTCTGCTTCTTCTTGGCCATACTGTAGTCCTCCATCATGTCGGTCATTTCGGGGCTTCCAGCACGAGCTGGGAGAACCCGAAATCCAGAGCCGAAGCTCTGAGGTTGTTTGTGGGTTCCGGGTTCGCGCATTCACGCGCGCCGGAATGACGGTCGTTATTTCTTCTTCAACTGGCTCTGCGGGTTTAGATTGCCGATGCGACCGGACTCGCTGCCGGCGCCCGGATCGAGCACGGCGTTGATCAGGGTCGGCTTGCCGGAATCCATTGCCGCGTTAACGGCGCGCTTCAGTTCGTCCGGCGAGGTGGCGTTGATGCCGACGCCGCCGAAAGCCTCGATCATCTTGTCGTAGCGCGCACCCTTGACGAACACGGTGGTCGCCGGATCGTCGCTCGCCTTGTTGACGTCAGTGCCGCGATAGATGCCGTCATTGTTGAAGATGACGATGCAGACCGGAAGCTGGTAGCGGCAGATCGTCTCGATCTCCATGCCGGAGAAGCCGAAGGCCGAGTCGCCTTCGACGCACAGAACCGGATTGCCGGTCTCGACCGCGGCGGCGATGGCATAGCCCATGCCGATGCCCATGATGCCCCAGGTGCCGACATCAATGCGCTTGCGCGGCTTGTAGACGTCGATGATGCCGCGGGCGAGGTCGAGCGTGTTGGCGCCTTCGTTGACGAGCATCGCGTCGGGGCGCTCCTTCACGATGTTCTTCAGGACACCGAGAGCGCCGTGATAGTCCATCGGCACGTTGTTGTTCATCAGACGCGGCGCCATCTTGGCGACGTTGTCTTCGCGCTTCTTGCTGACCGCCGAAATCCAGTCGGCCGGCGGCGCCGGCCATTTCGACCCCATGCCGTCCAGCAGCGCGCTGACGCAGGAGCCGATGTCGCCGACCACGGGCGCGACGATCTCGACGTTGGAGTCCATTTCCTTCGGCTCGATATCGACCTGGATGAACTTCTTCGGGGCGTCGCCCCAGTTCTTGCCCTTGCCGTGCGACAGCAGCCAGTTGAGACGTGCGCCGATCAGCATGACGACGTCGGAGTCCTTCAGCACGGTCGAACGCGCCGCGCCGGCGCACTGCGGATGCGTGTCGGGCAACAAGCCTTTGGCCATCGACATCGGCAGGAACGGAATGCCGCTCTTTTCCACCAGTGCCTTCACCGCGTCGTCGGCCTGCGCATAAGCCGCGCCCTTGCCGAGGATGATGAGCGGGCGCTTGGCGCCCTTGAGCACGTCGAGCGCACGCTTGACAGCGTCGGGCGACGGGATTTGGGCCGGCGCCGGGTCGATCACCTTGACCAGCGACTTGCGGCCCTTTTCGGCGTCGATCACCTGGCCAAACAACTTGGCCGGCAGATCGAGATAGACGCCGCCGGGGCGGCCCGAGACGGCGGCGCGGATGGCGCGGGCGAGACCAATGCCGATGTCCTCGGCGTGTAGCACGCGATAGGCCGCCTTGCACAGCGGCTTGGCGATGGCGAGCTGGTCCATCTCCTCGTAATCGCCCTGCTGCAGATCGACGATCTCGCGCTCGGACGACCCGGAGATCAGGATCATCGGAAAGCAGTTGGTGGTGGCGTGCGCCAGCGCGGTGAGGCCGTTGAGGAAGCCCGGCGCCGAGACGGTTACGCAGACGCCCGGCTGCTTGGTCAGGAAGCCTGCGATCGAAGCCGCATAACCGGCGTTCTGCTCATGGCGGAACGACAGGACGCGGAGCCCCTCGGCCTGGGACATGCGCAGGAAGTCGGTAATCGGAATACCGGGAACGGCATAGAGCGTCTTGATGCCATTGAGCTTGAGCGCGTCAATGATCAGGTTGAAGCCGTCGGTCAGTTCCTGTTCGGTATCCGCCGCGCTTTTCACCGCTGCTTCAGCCATAGTTTCTACTCCCCTTCTTTCCTTGTGCTCGCCTGCCGCCGCTCACCCTGGGCGCGACGCGCGCATGTCAGTTTTTTGTGTTCAGTCGAGATAATCGGCAAATTTGGCGACGTGATCGGCAAGACCGAGCGCGTGATCGCGCACCAGTTGCTCGGCGCGCTTGGTGTCGCGCGCTTCCAGCGCTTCGATGATTGCCATATGATCCTTGATCGAACGGTCTGCGCGATCCTTTTCGCCGATAGTGGTGCGCCGGATCATGCGCATATGTGTGAACAGGTTGGCCGCCAGATCGATCAGCACGCTGTTCTTGCTGAGCCGGATGATGGTCTGGTGGAATTCGATGTTGGCGTCGGAATATTCGTCGAGATGGGCGCGCAGTTCGCCGTCGATGAAGGCGGCGAACATCTCGCGCAGGCCCTCGATCTCGTCGTCGGTCGCCGCGATGGTGATGAGGCGCGCGGCCATGCTCTCGAGCGCCGCCCAGGCCGTGATCATCTCGATCACTTCCTTCTTGGTCTTGCGCACCACATAGATGCCGCGGCGCGGCACGGAGCGCACGAAACCCTCGCTCTCGAGCTGCGCCATCGCCTCGCGCACCGGAGTGCGGCTGATGCCAAAGTCCTGCGCCAGCTTGCGCTCGTCGAGGCGGATCTCGTCGCGGCTGTGATAGACGTCCATCGCGACGATGGCGTTTTTTAACGCCGCGTACGCCTTGTGCTTGAAGCTCGGCGACTCCTCGATCGGCGGCAAGCTAGGCCGCTGCGCGGCTGCCGGCGTGCGCGCGGCGTTGCCGGCGCGGCTGCGCGGAGAAACGTTACGGGTACTGACGCCTTTGGTGCTCATGTGCGGCTTCTACCGTGCTGGTATACATAATGCCAGATGCTCGAAAGGACCGCAACCGCCGGGCAGAGCCCAGGAACCGCCGTCCCGCGGCATCAGGACTGCAAACCCGGTCCCGGCCCCCCTGTCCTGCCCCCCGAGATGGCCTGCCCTGGCCACAGGATGGCAGTTCAGAAGTCACGCGGGTTCCTCACTTCTCCACCGGCGCACTCATGTGTGCGCGCCGGACTATTCAGCAGGGTGCGGTTCGCCAGCCGAACCGCGCAGCTTCGTCCAGGCATTCTGAATGAGCGGCCAGAACAGCGCGATCAGACCGAGCGTCATGATCGTGGAGACGAGCGCGCTCGACCAGAACACGCTGAACGACCCTTGCGAGCCAAGCAGCGACTGACGGAATGATTCCTCCGCCTTATCGCCAAGCACGATGGCGAGCACCATCGGCGCCAACGGATAATTCGTCTTCTTCATCAGGTAGCCGGCGATGCCGAAGACGACCATCATGACGACGTCGAACGTATTGTTGTGCACGGTGTAGGCGCCAATGGCGCAGAACACGAGGATGATCGGCGCAATCACGCTGAACGGGATGCGCAGGATTGCGGCGAACATCGGCACGCAGGTCAGCACGATGATCAGGCCGACAATATTGCCCATGTACATCGACGCGATCAGGCCCCAGACGAAGTCCTTCTGTTCGGTGAACAGCAGCGGGCCGGGCTGAAGGCCCCAGATCAGGAGACCGCCGAGCAGCACAGCCGCGGTCGGCGAGCCGGGAACGCCGAGCGAGATCATCGGTAGCAGCGCCGCGGTGCCGGCGGCGTGCGCCGCGGTTTCCGGGGCCACGACGCCCTCGATCTCGCCAGTGCCGAAGAAGCGGCCGCGCTTAGAGATGCGCTTGGCGATGCCGTAGCTCATGAAGGACGCCGGCGTCGCGCCGGCCGGGCTGATGCCCATCCAGCAGCCGATCAGGCAGGAACGCAAAGACAGCATCCAATAGCGCGGCAGCTCGGCCCAGGTATTGAGCACCACTTTCATATTCAGCTTGGCGGACTTGCCACGAAACGACAGCCCCTCCTCCATGGTGAGGAGGATTTCACCGATGCCGAACAGACCGATAACCGCGATGAGGAAGTCGAAGCCGTTGAGCATCGATTCGAAGCCGAAGGTCAGACGCAATTGCCCGGTCATCTGGTCGAGGCCGACCGCGCCGAGGCCGAAGCCGAGCATCATCGACGCAATAGTCTTGAATGGCGGCTCCTTCGACAGGCCGACGAAGCTGCAGAAGGCCAGGAAGTAGACCGAGAAGATCTCGGGCGGGCCGAACTCGAGCGCAAAGCTTGCGACCAGCGGCGCGACCAGAGTGATGACGATGACGGCGAACAGCGCGCCGACGAACGAAGACGTAAAGGCCGCAGTCAGGGCTTCGCCGGCCTTGCCCTTCTGCGCCATAGGGTAACCGTCGAATGTCGTGGCCACCGACCATGGTTCGCCGGGAATATTGAACAGGATCGAGGTGATGGCGCCGCCGAACAGCGCCCCCCAGTAGATGCAGGACAGCATGATGATCGCCGATGTCGGCGACATCGAGAAGGTCAGCGGTAGCAAGATGGCGATGCCATTGGCGCCGCCGAGGCCGGGCAGCACGCCGACGATGACGCCGAGTACGATGCCGACCACCATCAGCAGGAGATTGTACGGCTGGGCGACTACCGCGAAGCCGTGAAACAGATTGCCGACGTCTTCAAGCATGACCGGGGTCTTTCGCCTTCACGAGATGAATTGTGTGCAAGCAGCGCTTGACGCGCACCTTTAGAATCCCAAGGCGGCTTCAAAGGGGCCCTTTGGCAACGGCACCAGGAACCAGATTTCGAAGGTGACGAAAGTGAAGATGGGCAGCCCGATCGCCACGGCCGCGACGATGAGCCAGTTGTACTTGCCGAACCAGCGCATGAAGAGGGCGATCAGGAGCGCGGACGCGACATAGATTCCGGTCG
This sequence comes from Pseudolabrys sp. Root1462, assembly GCF_001426945.1. Lineage (GTDB taxonomy): Bacteria > Pseudomonadota > Alphaproteobacteria > Rhizobiales > Xanthobacteraceae > Pseudolabrys. Next base: position 3,371,359 of record NZ_LMFS01000001.1, read on the forward strand.
ACGGGATGACCAGCGCATAGATCGCGGTCGGCACCAGAACCTGCATGACTTTGACGAGCTGGCTCCACGTCGCGAACACGCCACCGTCTTTGGCCTGCATCGCCGCCGAAGCGACGTTGAAGGCGCAAGAGATCAAAACGATCAAGCTGATGTAGAAGGGGAAGAATCCGGCGCGCGGACCTTCGGCGGCCCATCCGATCCCAACACGAAGGCTGCCGATGATGCCGATGATCGCAATGATCGCCATGGCGATCCCGACCCCGATCTCGGCCCCCCGCTGGGACGGTCCGGTCTCCGCGGCTTCGTTGACGCTATGGCTCATTCGTTCCTCGCCCTTGGTACGAAGGTGGCCGGCGCCGTCTGACGACGGCGCCGCGCCGTTGGCATCAGATCTTCGGATCAGTTGGTCTTGGCCATGAAGCCGGCTTCTTTCATGAGGCCTTCATGCAGCTTCTCGGCGTCCGCGACCCACTTGGCGTACTCGTCACCGGTCATGAAGGTCTGGTTGAAAGCGCCGTCGCTCATCAGCTTCTTCCACTCGGGCGTTTCGCGCACCTTCTTGAAGAGGTCGACGTAATAGGCCACCGCATCCGGGCTGACGCCCGGCGGCATGAAGTAGCCGCGCAGCATCACGTATTCGACGTCCAGACCGGCCGACTTGCAGGTCGGGATCGAGTCCCAGGCCAGGTCGCCGGCGATCTTGTCGTGGTAATCGAGCTTCTTGGAGTCGAAGACGCACAATGGACGGAGCTTGCCGGCACGCCAGTGCGCCACCGCCTCGATCGGGTTGTTGACCGACGAGTCGATGTGATTGCCGACAAGCTGCACGGCGACTTCGCCACCGCCTTTGTACGGGATGTAGGTCATCTTCTTGCCGGTCGCTTTCTGCAGCGCGACCGTGATGATTTGGTCTTCCTGCTTCGACCCAGTACCGCCCATCTTGAAGCTGTTGTCGGGCTTGGACTTGATGTCGTCGACATAGTCCTTGGCGGTCTTGTAAGGCTTGTCGGCGTTCACCCACAGGACAAATTCGTCGAGCGCCATCATGGCGACCGGCGTCATATCCTTCCAATTGAACGGAATGCCGGTGGCCATCGGCGTGGTGAATAGGTTCGACAGGGTGATGATCAGCTTGTGATCATTGCCCTTCGAATTCTTTACGTCGAGGAAGCCTTCGCCGCCGGCGCCGCCGGATTTATTGATCACCACCACAGACTGCTTGGACAGATTATGCTTGGTGATGATACCCTGCATGGCACGCGCCATCTGATCGGCACCGCCGCCCGTGCCTGCGGGCACAATGATTTCGATGGGGTGGCTCGGCTCCCAGGCTTGAGCCGGCAGAGCGGAGAGTGCGACTGCGCCGCTAGCGAAAGCGGCGGTACCGATCGTCAGAACTGTTTTGGCAACAGACATCGAAGCCTCCCTGTTGGTTTGTGCGTGGCCGATCTTGGCGCCGGCTGTATTATTTTCTGCAACGTTGATCGTCGCAGCCGGTTTTTTCTCTTGGCGTATATAATACATAATACCAATACAAAACTGGGCGCTCTGCAAGCGGAATCGACCCGGCACCGCGGGTGCAGGCGCAGCAAAGAACGCTGCAACGCAATAATGTCTGGATAAAACGTTCGAATGCGCGACCGATCCGTCTGGCCGTGCCGGAATTCCGGATGCGCGGCGAATGATTTAATTGCGCATCTATTTTCGGTACGTCACGCTGCTGCAACAAAACGCCGGCGGCCGCTAAAGCCGCCGGGTCTATCGTTTTCAGCCGCTGCCTCGGTGGCGGTTGCGGTCAATCGCTCCGCAGCCGGTCAACGCGTCATCGCCAGTCGGCGACCCGCTGCAATTCGCTGCCGTTCAAGATGGTGAGCGAACGACCGTTGATCTCGATCATGCCGGCGCGCTGCAATTCACCGAGAATTTTGCTGACATGAACCGGAGTCAACCCGGTCGCATCGGCAATGTGACGCTGCCGCAACGGGAAATCAAACGTCTGGGTGCGAACCAGCGAGCGTTTGGCGACCTTTTCCGACAGCCGCAAGATCAGGCGAGCAATGCGCTCGTCGGCGCGGCGGCGTCCAAGATCTAACGCCAATTGGTCGGCGCGCGCCTTGGCCTCGTTCCACAGGGTGAAGAGTCGTTCGAGGAGATCCGAGCGGCCGAACAGAAGCTCCTTGATCTCCTGACGCTTGAACTTGCGATAGGTCACTTCCGTGATCGCTTCGACCGTGTGACCGGAGAGGGGCGCCAGGAGGCTGCCGATAGAAACGATGTCGCCAGGCAACAGGAAGGAGATGACCTGCCGCCTGCCATCCGGCAGCGCAATCGATGACATCGCCCAGCCACTGCAGACGATCGGCACGAACTCCGACCATTCCTTCGGATGCTGGATCAACCTCCGCGCCGGGATCGTGTGCATCGTGCCCGAGACGGGCAAAGGTGCGACGCCGCCCACAGCGTCCTTCGACATGCCACCGCAAAGGAGATTGTAGGCAGGACACAGCGTACAGGCGGTATCGCAGGACACCGCGCACATGGCTGTCGAGTTGTTCTGTTCAGCGACCCTGAAGGACCCGCCGGATCCCGCCATCACTTCGGCGGCTATTTGGCCGGCGAGATAACTCGGCGTCTCCTGCTTCTGGGTATCCGGAGATGGTTTTTCGGCGATCTTTGTTGCCAGGCTAGTCACGTGTCGGGCACCCCGGTTAGCGGTAACGCGAGCATTACACGCAAGCACTACAACCGCGGATGGTCCTCTTCACAAATTAAACGCCGGCATCCGTAGCATTGCGACGCAAAAGCGAAGTTGAGATCGAATCACTTCTGTCAACTTCAACACGAACATACGGCTTCAACATATAGTGTACAGTAGAATTGCAATAACCTAGATTACTGGTCCCTACTGGCACACCGCAACTACAGTCAGACCCCGTGTAATGGCAATCCGGACGCAGTATTGCTGCAGCTGAGTTGTCCACGTCGGCGAATCACCCTCGCGGCCGGGTCAAGGTTCAGTCATGGCGGCTCGGGAGCATCGCGCCGTTTGTTATTCCAGATTGCCATTCTTATCGACGAAATGCGTTAACGAGGCGTTAGCCTGAATCGGCAAAATTGGGTGCGCTACCAAGATCCCGTAACGCAGGATTGGGCGATGGTTCGGCGCGAGCAGGCTGTGGGCTCCCAACCGATGCGCCGAACCGTGCGGCCGACCGTCCGATCGCCCCAAGGCCCGGAATGAAAAACTCCACGATCAATCTGCGCGACCTGATGATCCTCGTCGCGGATCCGAACTCGTATTTGCGGCGGGTCGTCAACGGCATGCTGCGCGGCTTCGGTGCCAACAAGGTCATGGAAGTCGATAACTCGACCGGGCTTTTTCAAGCGCTTTCGAGTCAAAAGGTCGACATCCTGTTATGCGACATGCGCCTGCCGCCGCACGGCGGGTTGAAGCTTACTCGCACGATCCGGCGCAATGCCGACAATGAAAATCGCACCATTCCGATCCTGCTGATGTCGAGCGACACCAGCGAGTCTACGGTTAAGAACGCGCGCGATGCCGGCGCAAATATTGTCGTTGCCAAACCAATGTCACCGAGCGGGCTTTATGATAGGCTCGGTTGGATCGTTTTCAATCCGCGACCTTTCGTCGACTGCGCGACTTACTTCGGACCGGATCGCCGCTTCAAGATCGAGGGCTATCCGGGTGGCGTCGGCCGTCGTAAGGGCGACAAGGAGATCGAGGTAGCGGCGGAGTCCGGTCCCTCGCTCGGTCAAGACGATATTGATAGTCTCTTTTCGAATGCACGTTCAGGACAAGACTGATGGCTAACAAGCAGGGCGACTCGGAAGCCACCATCTTCTTCGCCGATACGCGCTTCGAACGCATGGCGCGGCGGCCGGGCGGCGTTAGCCGCGAGGAAGCCATCGACCGTGCGCAGGGCGCCGTCGAAGAACTGAAGACCGATTTCACCGGCTGGATCGACGAGCAATACAGCGAGCTTAGCGACAGCCTTGCTGCCATCGCCAAGGACCCTGGCGACAAGGAAGCCCTGGAGCGCGCCCAACAGAAATGCGCCTATCTGCGCGACGTCGGCAGCACCATGGGTTACACACTGGTGACCTTCGTTGCCATGACCTTATGCGATATCCTTGACGCCTACATTGCGGGCGCGCCGTTCGACAAGAACGTGACCGACTGCCATATGGATGCGTTCCTGCTGGCGAGAACCGACGAATATCGCCACCGCCGCCCTGAAGATGTGCCGGAATTGGCTAACGGACTGCTGCGCGTCGTCGAGGTGGCGAGCATCGTGCCGCCCTCCGGCCCCAAAGACTGAAGCCGAAATTTCCGAGTAATATCGGTCGGTCGCATCCGCGGGGGCGTCCGGGGCAAACCTATTGCTCAGCCAGTTGCGTCAGACCTGGCGACGACTGCGCTGGAAGGCGATGACCTGCGCCGCGGTTTCCGGTTTCATCTTGTTGAAGATCGTCCGGCAGCTTTCGACAGTATCAGCGCCAAGCCCGCCGCGACCCGCGCAAAGCATGAGGATGGCGCGCGCGGTTGCCCAGGACATATTCATCGTCTTGGCGACCAGAAGGATCGGCTCGACGCGGTCGAGGACCATGGCCCGCTCGACGAGCGTAAACGGCAGATCGCCAAGCACCGAAAGCGCTACGGCCGTTTCCTCGAACTTGCCGGCGCGCGCGAACGCATCGATATCGCGCTCCGACAGGTTGCTGGAACGCTTCATGTTTTCGATCAGATCGCGAGCCGCGGTGTAGTCGCGCGACATCGCTGCCTGCTTCTGGATGTCGACCGCGACACGGTCGACCACAGCTTCGACGTGCGCGGCGATTTCCGGATGGGCGTTCTGCAGCGAGATGCGGACGGCTTTGGAAGCAGTGCTTAGCAGCCGCAGGAAGTGCTGACGGGGAATCTCCGGCCGCGAGCCAACCGTGCGCGCCAGTTCCTCGTCGCCCTCCGATCGTTTGACCAGCCGCAGGTAGCCAATGTTAGAGAACCGGGCGCCCTTGTTGCGCGCAACGTTGAGCGCGACATCGCGGTCGCCACGCTCGACCAGAACGTCGGTGACGGTCTCGGCGATCTCCCTGCGATTGGAGATGGCCATGAGATGCGGCTGGCTCTTGGTGCGGGCGGTTTCGACCAGGGACGCATTATCGATGCGCTCCGACTCGGTCAGCACCGGCCCGGCCACCGAGATATCGTCATCCAGGGCGAGGGTCCGGATGACGCCGGTCGGCGCATTCGCCACCGACTTCAGCCGCTCGGCCAGGGCCGCCCGGGCCGACGTTTCGATGTTGACCATGAGGTTCTGAAAGACCCCATCGAACATCGCGACATGGTCTTCAGAAAAATGGCTGGCGCCGAAGACGAAAAGATCCGTGACGCGCCGCAAGGTCTTGGCGCGTTTGTCGGCCGGACCATTGGTCAGAGCCTCTTCCAGTTCGGTGAGAAAAGCGTTGTTCGACATCAGACCCTCGCAACGGCTTTGGGCGCGACGACCGCAATGGCTTCAATAAAGAACATCGACGCCAACCTCCGCTGCCTCTTCCGGCGATACCTCGGGCAGCAACGGTTGATCTTCCGACGGCAGCAGCCGGTTGAGCAGACGTTCCTTGAGATCCGCGACCGTGATGCCGGAGATGACGTCATGGCCGAGCCGGAACCGCTCCTCGCCACTTTCCGGCGTCGCGGGATGAGCCTGCGCGTAGCGCGCCAGGGCGTCTCCGAGCGCTTCGAACTCCTGCTTGATGCGGTCGAAGCTCTGCAAGGTGACAACGGTGTCGCGATCCGGCTTGTTGCTCATGACGAAATCGGTGACGCGGCCCACTGTCTCGTCGAGCTGCAGGACGTTGTCGAGCAGCATCGCGGCAAGTACGGCCAGAAACGCGCTTACGTCGTTATCGGTGTATTCGACTGTCACTAGCCTTCCCCGGGTCTGTTCGACCGCCCGCCGGTTACGACAACTTGCCGATGACCTGCTCGATCTTGCCGCGCAGGATGGCCGACGTGAACGGTTTGACCAGGTAATTATTGACGCCCGCTTGCGCAGCTTTGACCACCAGTTCCCGGTCGCCGCGACCGGTGAGCATGATGAACGGCACTTTGCGAGCCACCGGATGTCCGCGCACCGCGCGCAGTAGGCCGAGGCCGTCCATTTCCGGCATGTTGTAATCCGAAATGATGAGGTCGAGCGGCTGCACGGCGGCCGTTTCCATGGCCTGGACGCCGTTTTCCGCCTCATGGATGTGACGGAAACCGATCTCTTCCAGCGCCATCCGGGTCATCTGCCGGACGCTGTTCTGGTCGTCCACGACGAGGACCTTGATTGCTCCTGCAACTGGCATTTTTCTTACTCCTTATGCGACCTGCACGACATCAGATGACGCGCATGATCGATCCTAGTTCAAGGCGGGCTGAGCCGCTTTCATGGTTGCATTATTGGTGACTGGTATATGAACCGCCAGTTCCGAGAGCTTCTCAACATCGAGAATGAAGGCGACGCGTCCGTTGCCGAGGATGGTCGCGGCGGCGATGCCTGGAACTGCGCCGTAGCTCTCCTCGATGCTCTTGATCACCACCTGCTGATGACCGAGCAATTCGTCGACCACCAGGCCAATGCGGGAACCTTCGCCGGTGTCCGTGATGATGACGACGCGCTCGGAGTTGGCGGCGGCCGAGGAGCCGATGCCGAGAAGGTCGCCGAGCAAGACGATCGGTACGAATTCGCCGCGGAGCTGTAGCATGCCGTGCGTGCCGATCAGGGCGCTGATCTCGCCACGCGACGGCCGCAAGCATTCGACGATGGCCGACAGCGGCATGACGTAAGTCTGGGTGCCGACCTTGATGACCATGCCGTCCATGACCGCCAGCGTCAGCGGCAAGGCGAGCTGGATGGTCATGCCCTGACCGCGGACCGACTTCAGCGTGATGCGGCCGCCGAGGTCCTGGATGTTGCTGCGGACGACGTCCATGCCGACACCGCGGCCGGAGATGTCCGAGATGGTCTCGGCGGTGGAGAAGCCCGGCATCATGATGAGATTGTTGATCTCGTCTTCGCTCAACTGTGCGTCCGGCCCGACCAGGCCCTTCTCGCGGGCGATCTTGAGCACGCGCTCCGAATTGATGCCGGCGCCGTCGTCCTTGATCTCGATGACGATGCGGCCGCCGCGGTGTTCCGCGGAAAGGCGGATGACGCCCTCTTCCGGCTTGCCTGCGGCGAGACGGGCGGCCGGGGCTTCGACGCCGTGGTCGACCGAGTTGCGGATGATGTGGGTGAGCGGGTCGCCGAGGCGCTCGATGATCGAGCGGTCGACTTCGGTCGTTTCACCGTGGGTCTCAAGGCGCACCTTCTTGTGCGTCTTGGCGGCGACCTCGCGGACCAGACGCGGCATGCGCTGGAACACCGAGCCGACGGGCTGGGCGCGCATGGACATCACGCTGTCCTTGAGCTCGCGGGTGTGGTGCGCGACCTCGTCCAAAATCTGGATCAGGCGCATGCTGGTGGTTTCCGGCAGATCCTGCACGATCTGCCCGAGCATGGCCTGCGAAATGACGAGCTCGCCGACCATGTTGACAACCCGGTCGATACGGTCGAGCTCGATGCGGGTCGTGGTCGCGGCGGGCTTTGTGCGCCCGGCGCCGCCGGCCGCGGCCGGCTCGGCGGGGGGCGCGGCGACGGCAGGTTTGGCTTCGACCTTCGCCGCCGGCATCTCCGGCGCCAGGGGCGGAGCATCGATCGTCGGCATGGACATGGCCGCCGGCACGTCGATCGGCATCGCGACCGGGGCCGGCGTCCGGTCCTCGATCGTCAGATCGCAATCACCGGAGACGAATTCAAAGACTTCATCCACCTGTTCGCGCGTCGCCTCGGTGCGCAGCGTCGCATGCCACCACAAGTACGGAACGTCCGTCTCGATGTCGGTCAGCGCCGGCAGGTTGTCGCTATTCGCGGTCAGCTCGAGCTCACCGAGCTTGCGCAACTCGCGCAGCACGTAAAGCGGCTCGTTGGCTTTCTTCAGCATCTCGGCCTTGGGCCGGAAGGTGATCTCGTAAACGTTTTGGCCAAGGGCAGTGGGCGCATCGACTGCAATTTCATCGAGGTCGACGGCAACCGGCATGAAATCGAGTCCCTCAAAATCCGCCGGCGCGATGTCTCCGTCGCCGTGTCCGCCGCCACCGCCTTGTTCGATGATCTGCTCGAGGCCGCTGCGGACCTCGGCGCCAAACCCGTCTGCGATTTCTTGACCGGAGCGCGACATCTGGACGAGGTCAGAGAGCACGTCGCTCGCTGACAGCAGAACATCGAGGTTGTCGGAAGTCGCTGAAAGGCTGCCGTTGCGCAGACCGTCCAGAACCGTCTCGAACACATGGGCGAACCCAACGAGCTGTTCAAAACCGAAGATGCCGGCGCCGCCTTTGACGGAGTGAACGCCGCGGAACACGGCATTGACGGTCTCGTCATTGCCCTCGCCTGATCGGATATCGGTGAGGCCGATCTCGATCTGCTGCATCGCTTCGTCGCACTCGTCGAAGAATGTTTTCTTCAGATCGTCCAAGCTTGCCATGTTCTCAGCCTTGTCCGTCAGTCTTGCTTCAATACGATCCGCTCAGGGGGCAACTTTTCGCACTGTGGCGACCAGGCGTTCAGGGTCAAACGGCTTCACCATCCAACCAGTGGCCCCGGCCTCGCGCGCCAGATTCTTCTTGTCGCCGTCGCTTTCCGTCGTCAGCACCAGGATCGGCTTCGATTTGTAGGTCGGATCGCGACGCAGATTGCGGATCACTTCGTATCCGTCCATCCGCGGCATGTTGATGTCGGTGATGATGACATCGACCTCCGCCTTTTCCCTCGCCAGCACATCGAGACCGTCCTGCCCGTCGACGGCCTGGATCACATCGAAGCCGGCCTCGGCGAGGGTCAGCATCAGCATGTCGCGTATCGTCTTGGAGTCGTCGATCGTGAGAATGCGTTTGCTCATAACCTTCTCGCTGATTGGAGGAAATTCGGCGTCGATGGCCGGTGCCATGTCTGCCGATGAGGCGTCGAGCACCTCGCCGGTACCGTATTGATCCTCGGAAGGTTGGCCGTGATCGAGATGAGCCTGCCAGTCGAGGCCGAAGTCTTCGAACGTGGCGACAAATGCCGCCGACGGGTTCCTGATCTTGATGCTCTCGCCGGCGCGGAGCGCAGCGAGGACGATCTGCGTGCAGGGCAGCGTCAGGGTCTCGACCTCCGACGCATCGAGCGCCAACGGCGCGTCCCCACTGACGCGCTGGCGCATCAGCTCGAGAAAGGATTCGGCCGCCGCCTGATCGAGGGCCGACGGCAGCATCACGACGTTCTGTTCGGCGTTGCCCATCATCGCATCATTCCTATGCTCTTGCCGCGGTCTTGGCCGATGCAGTGACGCCATCGCAGGCATCGAGGATCGCTTCGGCCATATGCGAGAGCGATACCTGACGCATTACGGCCCCACGCTCGAAGGCAACGCGCGGCATGCCGTAAATCAGCGCCGACGCTTCGTCCTGGCCCAGGGTGTACGCGCCGGCCTGGCGCATGCTCAGCAACCCTTCCGCGCCGTCCTTGCCCATGCCGGTCAGGATCGAACCGACCGCGGATTTGCCGGCCGCCTTCGCCACCGACCGGAACAGAACGTCGACCGACGGCCGGTGACCCGAAACCGGGGCCGACTCGCTCAAGGCGCAGCGATATTCGCTGCCCGAACGCACCACCTCCAGATGATGCGAGCCCGGCGCGATATAGACGTGACCGGCCTCGATGGTTTCGTTATGCGCGGCTTCGGACACCTTCATCGGACATTCGCGGTTGAGACGCTCCGCAAAGGCGGTGGTGAAGCGTGGCGGCATGTGCTGGGTGACGACAATCGGCGGGCATTCCGCCGGCAGGTGCATCAAGACCTTCTTCAGCGCCTCGACGCCGCCGGTCGATGCGCCGATCGCCACGAGGCGTTCGCCCGTGCCGCCGGCATAGGCGCGCCGCGGCTTCGCCGGCGCCAGCGCCGCGGCATTGCGGCCGACCCGCGCGCGCGNTGCGTCCTTGACCGGCTTGGCGACGAAATCGACGGCGCCGATCTCGAGTGCTTCCAGCGTGGTTTCGGCACCAGCTTGGGTCAGGGTCGAAACCATGATGACCGGCATGGGCCGCAGCGTCATGATCTTGCGCAGGAAGGTGACGCCATCCATGTTGGGCATCTCAACGTCGAGTGTCACGACGTCCGGGTTGAGCGCCTTGATGCGATCGCGGGCGATCAGCGGATCGCCGGCGGTGCCGACAACCTCGATCTCCGGATCTTGCGACAGCAGCATCGACAACAGCTGCCGGATGACGGCGGAGTCGTCGACGATAAGCACCTTGACCTTCTTGTCCATGGGCGTTTCCGTTATCAGTCGAAGAGCGTGATTTCGCCACCGGTCTGCCGCTTCGAGATACGGCTGACGTATTCCTTTTCCTCCCGCACGACGGCTGGCGATTCGCCGGAGCCGAGCAGGCGGCGGATGACTTTTCCAGTCGACGGCGCGTACTGAATGCGGCGCGGCAGGTTGCCGCGCAGATCCTGCGCGGCACAGCGAAGCCCTTCGGCCTCGAGATAGCGCAGGATGAAATCCGAGTTGTCGGTGCCGATCGCATTTTGGGTGTCGGTAACGTTACCGCCACCGAACACCTTGATCTCGAGCGAACTTCGAGAACATCCGGCCTTCAGCAATTCGTTGATCAACTTCTCCATCGCGAAGTTGCCGAACCGCGTGGACTGCATGTCGCCCGCCCAGTTCCCGGCCTTGCTGTGTGGAAGCATGAAGTGATTCATACCGCCGATGCCGAGGCGCGGATCGCGGATGCAGGCTGCGACGCAGGAACCGAGAATCGTGACGAGAACTTCGTCCGGCTTCGCGGTGACGTAATATTCGCCGGGGAACACCTTGACCATCCAGGTCTGGCTGGCGGTGTCGAAGAACTTGCGCGACGCGAATGCGGCATTGCTGGCGTCGGCCGCGGCATCGCCCGGACGCGTCATCGTGGCCAAGCTCATGCGGTCCTCCGGTAGATGGTACGACCGACCAGGCTGATACCGGGATGCGCGCCGTTGAGCGATTCGGAATGGCCGATGTAGAGAAAGCCGCCAGGCTTGATCATGGAGGTGAAGCGGTCGATCAAATTGGCTTTGGTGGGGCCATCGAAATAGATCATGACGTTGCGGCAGAAGATGGCGTCGAACGGCCCCTTGAACGGCCAGGTCTCCATCAGATTAAGCCGCTTGAAAGCAATCAAACTGCGAACCGCGCGCGTGACGACCAGGTTGTCAGCTTTTCCCGCCGCAGGTTCGAAATACTCCTGATAGGGGCGCGGCACTTCCTCGAGCGAACTCGCCGAATATTCGCCGCGGGTGCCGCGCGCGACCATCTCGGTGTCGATGTCCGTCGCCAGGATGCGCACATCCTGGCGCTCGACGTCGCGAATCTCGCGCTTGAGGACCATCGCGATCGTGTGCGGCTCCTCGCCGCTCGAACAGCCCGCCGACCAGACACGCAGCCGGCCGCCGGCGCGATTTCGGGCATAGGGCACTGCGATGTGATCGCGAAAATGGTCGAAGTGGTGTGACTCGCGAAAGAATTTCGTCAGATTGGTCGAGATCGCGTTGATGAAGTTTTCGCGCTCGGCGTCGGTCTCGTCGAGGTAGGCCCTATAGTCGGCGAACGAGCGCAGCCCGAGCGCGCGCAGGCGCCGCGACAGGCGGCTGTAGACGAGATTGCGCTTGCTGTCGGCCAACGCAATGCCGGCGTATTGATAGGCGAGTTCGACCAGGCCCCGGAAGTCCGCGTCGGAAAAATGAAACTCGCGCATCGCGTCGTTGGGCGAAGGCAGCGGCAAGCTCGCCGGCGTCGCCGCTATACGTGATTGCGCTGAGGACGTCTTCATTGCGAGAAGTCTTTCCGCTCGTTGCCTTGTCGAACGGCGCCCGTTTGCGCCGCTCTCGTTGTTATGGCGGGATCGAGGGCCCGCCGCCCGCATTCGCTGTTAGAATTCCTTCCAGTCATCTGCATTGACGGCGCTGGCCAGCGCGGCCTGCATCCGGCGGGCGGGCCCGACATTGGCGGCCGGGCGCGGCGCCGGGGTAGCCTTGGCGACGGCCGGTTTTTTCGACGGTGCGGCCGAGCGCACCACGGGGGCCGCAGCGCGCTGCGCCGGCCGAACTACTGCAGGGCTGACGCGATCGTCGCCCGACGCGATCTGGAAGAATGCGACCTGGCTGTCCATCGCCCTCGCCTGATGTTCGAGGGTCTTGGCGGTAGCGGCATTCTCCTCGACCAGGGCCGAGTTCTGCTGCGTTACCTCGTCCATCTGGTTCAGCGCGCGATTGATCTCGTCGATGCCGGTGGCCTGCTCTGCGGACGCGTTGGCAATTTCCGCGACGACGACCGAGACCTTCTTGATCGACGCAACGATGTCGTTGAGCGACTGACCGGCCTTGTTGACCAGCTCGACGCCGTCCTTCACCTGACCGTTGGAGTTGGTGATGAGGTCCTTGATGTCCTTGGCGGCCTGCGACGAGCGCTGCGCCAGGCTGCGCACTTCCGAGGCGACCACGGCGAAGCCACGGCCGGCTTCGCCGGCGCGCGCCGCTTCCACCGCGGCGTTGAGCGCCAGCAGATTCGTCTGCCGGGCGATCTCGTCGATGACGCCGATGATGTCGGAGATCTTGCGCGACGACTCCTCGATGCGGGCCATGGCATCGACCGCCTTGGCGACCACCTGGCCGCCGCGATCCGCGACTTCCCGCGTGGCATTGGCGTCCTGGTTGGCGAGTTGCGCGTTCTCCGCGTTCTTGCGCACGGTGGCCGACAACTCTTCCATCGCCGCAGAGGTCTCTTCCAGGCTGGCGGCCTGCTCCTCGGTGCGCTGCGACAGGTCGGTGGTCGAGGTCGCGATCTCGGCCGAGGCATTGGTGACCTCGCGTCCCGACGCCTTGATCTCGGCAATCGTGCTGCTGACTTTTTCAGCCATTGACTGGACCGCGGCGGCGATCTGACCGACTTCGTCCTTGCGGTCCGCGCCGGGCACCGCAATCGCGAAATTGCCGTTGGCGACGGTTTCGAGCGGCGTAACCAGGGCCCGAAGCGGGCGCGCGATGCCGACCGCGCCCAGCACCGCGTTGATAATGGTGACGACGATCGTCAGAACGCCGAGCACAATCGTCATGAGGCTGGCGAAACTGATGCTCTGGGATGCTTCAGCCTGCGAGACTTCGGCCGACTTGGTGGTGGCTTCGACGATTTCGTCGGTGATTTTCGTGAGCGCGATTGCCGCCGGAATATTGGCTGCCGACGCCTTTTCAATCTCGTCTTGAACCTGGCTGATGCGAGCGGCATCTGCCGAGGTGAGTTGGCCTTCGCTCTTGGCTTCGAGTGCGATGAGTTCACGGCGCCCTGCGGCGTTGGCCCCGACATTCTTCGCGTAGTTGTCGGCCGTAACCTTCATCTGCCTGGCCTGCTCGACGCGGGCCGGCAGAACGGTAAGCGAGAGAATGTGATCGACTTTTGCGTTGAAGTCGTTGTGGGCCGCCTGCAGGTCTTTCATCTGTGCATCGAGCGCCTTGCCGTTGTCGGCGTAGCGAACGTTTATCGCGGCGATACGCATGCCGCGCAGTGCGGCTTTCGCCAATGCGGCGTCCAGCGCCAGGTCTGTGCGGCGGTCGGTTGCCTCATTCGACTTTCGGATCTGAGCGGCTGTCATCAACTGACTGACGATAAGGACCGCGACGAGGCCAATCGTGATGGCCGACATGATCGCAAGCTTGAGACCAATGCGAAGATTCGACAGCCGGGGCATTTCAAGGACTTCCAGGGACAAACGTAAGGTTCAAACGGCGGGAGATCGAACGCCGGCCGCGGCTCGGGGCAGCGGGCCGGCGCTTCAACCTAGTGCTCGGTCGTGACGTCGTCCTGCACCGACAGCAGGTTCGGCAGGTCGATGAGGGCGATCATGACGTTGTCATGGGTGACAAGGCCGGACAGGAAGTCGGTCTGGTGACCATTGCCGGTACGCGGCACCTTCTGAATCTGCGCCGCGTCGACCGACACGATGTCGAGCACGCGATCGCCGATCAGACCAATCTGGCGCCCGCCGATCTGCACGATGATCACGATGTGCAGCGGGGTCGTCTCGGTAAGGCCTTGGCCGAAGCGGCAGCGCAGGTCCACGATCGGCACGATTGCGCCGCGCAGGTTCAAGACACCGCGGACATACTCCGGTTGCTTCGGCAGGTGCGTGATATCCGACCAGCCCTTGATCTCGCGCACGGCCATGATGTCGACGCCGTACTGATCATCGCCGATGGCGAAGCTGATGAATTGGGTCTGGTTGCCCGTGCTGTGAGCGGCACCGGAGCCGTTCCAGTCGTTCGGCTGTACGGCGGCAACGGCCGTATCCGTAGCGGCTATCTGATTCATGAGATCGTGACTCGCCAGTGATGGCCCTGCGCAAGGCCGGTGACAAAACACACCGGTCCGAGGAACCTCCGCGAACGCGCGCAAATTGCGCGTTTTTGGCGAGCCCCCCGACGGCGATGGCAACCGCTCGCGCGATTCCCACACTGCAAGTCTAGGAAAGTGGTGTGTGAAAAGACTTTAATTGCGCCTAGAGAAGGCACGATAAAATGCAATGGTAATCTAGATTAACATTCTGATTGGACGTCGCTGCGGTTTCCAGATGACGACCTCGGCATCCGGACACCGCGGACCAACGATCCCAATTGGCGTCTCGTTAACGCTGTCGCAAGATACGATCCGTTAACCGGCCGGCCTCTCGGATTCAGGCTGCGGCCGACGCGTCCTTGGGGACCGATTCTTTGACCGCATACGGCTTGGCAATGGCACGAGCAGCCGGCCCCGCGGGGCCTCGCCCGCCTTTCCCCGACAGAGAGCCCGTACGGGTGATCTCATGGTCGGCGATTTGGAAGAAGGCCACCTGTTCATCCATCGCCTTTGCTTGATGCTCCAGCGTTTTGGCGGTCGCGGCGTTCTCTTCAACGAGGGCAGAGTTCTGCTGCGTCGCCAGGTCCATCTGGGTGAGCGCCCGGTTGATTTCGTCGATCCCGGTCGATTGCTCGGCGCTGGCATTGGCAATTTCCGAAACCACGACGGCGACCTTCTTGATGGACGCAACGATTTCGGTCAGCGATTCGCCGGCCTTGTTGACCAGATCGACACCATCCTTCACTTGGCCGTTTGAATTGGTGATCAGGTCCTTGATGTCCTTGGCTGCCTGAGACGACCGCTGTGCCAGGCTGCGGACCTCGGAGGCGACCACAGCAAAGCCTCGCCCGGCCTCACCGGCGCGCGCCGCTTCCACAGCGGCGTTGAGCGCGAGCAAATTGGTTTGTCGAGCGATCTCGTCGATGACGCCGATGATGTCGGAGATCTTTCGGGAGGATTCCTCGATGCGCGCCATTGCCTGCACCGCACGGCCGACCACCTCGCCGCCGCGATCGGCAACGGCTTGAGTGGCGGTCGCGTCATGGCTGGCCAGCTTGGCGTTTTCCGCGTTCTTGCGCACCGTCGCCGACAATTGCTCCATCGCCGCCGAAGTCTCTTCCAGGCTCGCGGCCTGCTCCTCAGTGCGCTGTGACAAATCCGTAGTCGAGGTGGCAATCTCCGCCGATGCATTGGTCACCTCGCGGCCCGACGCCTTGATTTCGGCAATCGTGGCGCTCACCTTGTTGGCCATCGACTGAACGGCGGTGGCGATATGGCCGATTTCATCGCCGCGATCGGCGCCTGGCACTGCAATGGCGAAATTGCCCGCGGCGACGCTCTCGAGCGGAGCCAATAGCGCACGCAATGGCCGACCGATCGCGACCGCGCCCAGGAACACCGAGGCGGCAAGTATTGCAATCGCCAGGAGACCGACCGCGAGCCCGACCATGCGGCTCGAGGTCATCGTCTTCACGGCGGAATCGAAACCTGTCTCGGCGTCTTTTGAGACCAGATTGTCGAGTCTGGCGACGCCATCCTCGATCTGCGCGCCAACCGGGCGAAGACCTTCGCGAACCAAGTTCAGAATTTCGCCGCTCAATCTGTCGGCCTTGTCGACGTCGTCCGGCAACCCATTGGAGCGAAGGGTAAGAATTTCGCCTTTCGTCACGCCGATCTTTCTGGCGTCTACGGCGTACCTATCGACAAGGTTGCGTATAGTCTCGGCTTGGGCCCGACGTTCGGCCTGGACGAAAAGCGGGATCATTGGCGCAAGCCGCCCGGTGGACGACTTATGGTCTCTCTCAAGGAGCGTGAGCGCTTTGGCCAGATCTTCCTTCGACGCTGAAAGCAGCATCTCATTGACCGCGAACTGCATGCCGCGTTCTGCCGCTAAAATCGCCTGCAGGTCGCGCGCCTTGAGGAGCCGTTCATTGGCCTTGTGAACCGCACCGGAAATCTGCGCTTCGGCGCGCATCTGATTGGCCAGAATCCCGGCGACCAGGAGAATGCCGATCCCGGATATGACGGCAAGCTTGATGCTGATCCGGACATTCGAAAGTCTGAACATTCCCGCCCCTTATTTAGCTTTAGAGCCGTGCCGGTTGCTCGACCAAATCCAATAATGTCGCGCTGCTTCCCTTGTGCTGGCCACCGCTTCAGGCACAAGCCGAAATTAGAATTCCTTCCAGTCGTCTTCCTTCACCGCCGTCGCTAGCGCCGTTTGCATGCGGCGCGCCGGGCCCACATTGGCGACTGCGGCAGGTACCCGGTCGGCCGCCTTCTTGACGGCTGCCGGCTTGGTCGGCGGCGTCGAGGCGGCAGGTTTCGCGACCGGCCTGGCGACATTTTGTGGCTTCGCCGGTGCGGCGGTCGCCGCGGGCGGTGACGACACGGCGGCAGACACGTCGTGCCCGGCCGCGATCTGGAAGAACGCCACCTGCTCGTCCATGGCCTTGGCCTGATGTTCAAGCGTTTTCGCGGTTGCCGCGTTCTCTTCGACCAGGGCGGAATTCTGCTGCGTGACGGCATCCATTTGTGTCAGCGCCCGGTTGATCTCATCGATGCCGGTCGCCTGTTCGGCGGACGCGTGGGCGATCTCGGCAACCACGACCGAAACCTTCTTGATCGACTCGACGATATCCTGGAGCGATTCACCAGCGCGGTTGACCAGTTGAACTCCGTTCTTCACCAGGCCATTCGAATTGGTGATCAGGTCCTTGATATCTTTCGCAGCCTGCGACGAGCGCTGTGCCAGACTGCGAACCTCCGAGGCAACCACGGCGAAGCCGCGACCCGCTTCGCCGGCACGGGCCGCTTCCACCGCGGCGTTGAGCGCCAGCAGATTGGTCTGACGCGCGATCTCGTCGATAACGCCGATAATGTCCGAGATCTTTCGCGACGACTCCTCAATGCGCGCCATCGCCGTCACGGCCTCGCCGACAACGGCCCCGCCGCGTTGGGCAACGTCGCGGGTGACGTTGGCGTCTTGGTTGGCGAGCTGAGCGTTCTCGGCATTCTTGCGGACGGTGGCGGCGAGTTCTTCCATTGCCGCCGAGGTTTCTTCCAGGCTCGCGGCCTGCTCCTCGGTCCGCTGGGAAAGGTCCGTCGTCGCCGTCGAAATTTCGGCGGAGGCGTTGGTAACTTCCCGGCCCGAAGCCTTGATCTCGGCGATCGTGGCGCTGACTTTTTCTGCCATGGCCTGCACGGCGGCGGCGATCTGACCGACCTCGTCCCTGCGTCCCGCGCCGGGCACCTCGATCGCGAAATTGCCAGCGGCAACGCTTTCCAGAGGCGCCACAAGCGCACGCAACGGACGAGCAATAGCGGAAACGCCAAGCACGGCGGTCGCCAGCAGCATGAGCGTGGCGAGAATGCCAAGCCCCATGGAGAGGCGGTAAGCAAAGGCCTGCGATCTATCGGCGGCCGCCTCCGCCTGCTGGCGAGCGGTTACAGCCTGCTGATCCGTCTCATCGATCAGCTTTTCCGCCTCGGCGGCGACAGGCTTCATGTCCATCGCCGTTCCCATCTGCTGGGCATCCAGCATTTCGATATCCATGCCGAGGGACAGATATTCGCCAGACTGCTTGACGATGGCAGCCTTCTGCTTCGCCTCTGTTGCGAAGCGCTCGGTCATGATCGGCACGATCGCCTCGGCCAATTTGAGATACTTGTCCGTCAGCGCGATGACCTTCTCGACCCGGGCACGACGGTCCGCCTCGGTCAGTTGCGGAAGCAGCGGCTCCGCCTTCTCGTGAACCTCCTTCAGGCGCGCCTGCGCGAACTGGAGTGCCTTTTTCAGATCGGCATCATTGCGGGTCGCCAGCATGTCCTGGACCGCCATCTGCAAGCCCCGTAGCGAGGCCCGGGTCATCAGGATCCGGCGTGCGATTTCACTCTGGTTGTCCGACGCGCGCTGAGCGGAATCGATGGCAGCGCTCCCAACGATCTGACCGACGAGCATGCCGATCACGAGGAGGACCCCTAGTCCGGACATGATGGTCAGCTTCGTGCCAATGCGGATATTCGAGAGGCGAAACATTCGGGCGAACTCCCCCAGTCAATACATTCTTGCGCGATGGCCGGTACGGCGGACCAAATGCGAGCAGTGGTATTCGATGCTTCTCCATGGTTGAAGCAAAACGCATAAATAAACTCTTATTTGGTGCATCTTCTGCTTTGCCGATAAATTTTGGCAAAGCGGAATATGGAAATTTGAAATGAAGCATTAATAATCAGGCGACGACGCCCAGCGTCGCGAATGCTTACGGCATGATATTTTGGATCTCTCTGATCGCTACGTGCTAACGCCCGGGCGAACCAAGCCCTTAAATATGATGTTAATTGAAGTTTGATCTGGTGCGGGTTGCATGTCCCGTGCAGGTCCCTACGCATGGCCAAGCGCGGGCATGAGCGCGCCAGGAACTCGCCGCAGATGACGACGGCTACGCAATCGCTGATCCTCGAACTCGACGCTGCGCTCAGCAAAGCATCGAACTTTCGGCAATTGCAGATTCTGCGCAGCATTACGGACCTGTTCGTCCTCGGCGCCGAGTCGTACAGCGAGGAACAGATCGCGATCTTCGACGACGTCATCACGCGTCTGATCGAAAAGATGGACCCGCGGTCTCTCAGCGAACTGTCGGCCCGCCTTGCCGAAGTCGCCAATCCGCCGAAGGGTGTGGTCGCGCAACTGTCCGGTTCCGACAACATCGCGATTTCCGGACCGGCACTGGAAAAGTCTGAGGGCCTTAGCGATGAAGCCTTGGTCAGCATCGCGGCCAGCAAGGGCCAGAAGCATTTGAAAGCCATCGCCGGGCGACGAAGCTTGAGCGAGGTGGTGACCGACGTCCTGGTCGAGCGCGGGGATCCGGAAGTTTCACGGCGGGTCAGCGCCAACCTGGGTGCCCGCCTTTCGGAGATGGGCTTCGTCAAACTGATCAACCGCGCCAAGAAAGATCGCAGCCTGGCTGACGCGATTTCGAGCCGAACCGACCTGCCTCCCGAGCTCGTGCCGTTTCTACGGCTTGCGCTGGAAACATAGACGCCAAGGCAGACGAGCAAACGGCCGCCTTGTAGGCACCCGTTTCCATAAGCCATTGATTTTGCAGGAAGACCTTTGGTTGCGGGGGCAGGATTTGAACCTGCGACCTTCAGGTTATGAGCCTGACGAGCTACCGGGCTGCTCCACCCCGCGCCAAAGAGATTGGCCTGATATAACAATTAGATGTCAGATGCAAAGGCTTCTTGGGCCGGACGGCGAGATTCGTCCGTTTTATTTCGCCGAGAGCCACGCGGCGAGCCGGCCGGTTGATCAGGAACAAGCGCATTCGGCCCCAGTCATGCCCTAATGTGGCCCGGTCGTCACCCCAAAGCCTCGGAAGACGGGCGAAAGACCCTTCTTTTCATCGGCTTGTCACGTGTTCACGAGAAAAGGCGCAGCATGAGCAAGGCCGGGGCCGACGAGGGGCAACAATTGGATGATACCTTCGGCGACCGGCTCACGGGAGCCGCGCGGGCCATCATCGGGGATGCCCGTACCGCGCTGTCCGATCCCCAGTTGAGCGACGCCGAGGCCGTTCACGACATCCGGCGGGCTTTCAAGCGATGGCGCGCTCTGATGCGCCTCCTGTCCAAGCCTGTCGGCGCGCCGGCCGACCGGGCGCGAACCGAGGCGCGGGATCTGATGCGCACGCTGTCCGGCAGCCGTGACGCCCAGGCCGCGCTCGATGCCCTTGCCGATCTCGGCAAATCCGAACTGCCGTTTTCCGCCACCTCGATGAAGACCATCGAGGCGCGGTTGACGACACTTCGCAACGAAGCGGAAGCAGCGCATTTTACCCCGGATGTGCGCCAACGCGTCGCGCGATACCTGGATGATGCGACCGCGACGATCGGGCATTGGCCACTCGCGCGGATCGAATTCGACACCATTGCCGATGAACTCGCGCGCACCTATCAGCGTGCGCGTCAACTCATCCCGCACAACTGGCACGAGGCCGAGAGCGAAGAGTTGCACGAATTGCGCAAGCGCGTCGTCGAACACCGTCATCAGATGGAGCTGCTCGACGCAGCGTGGCCGCGGCTCGCCAAAGTCTGGGCGCAGGAGGCCCAGCGATTGCGCGAACGCCTCGGCGCCTGTCAGGATCTCACGGTGTTCATGACTTACATGGCGCCGCGGGGCCCGTTGGCGCCGTGGCGCTCCCGGCTTATACCACTCATCGAAAACCGTCGTGATGCCCACCTCAAAGCAGCCGCAAAGCTCGCGGGCCGGCTGTTCGCGGAAAAGCCGAAGGCATTCCGGGCACGTGTGGGAGCGTTGTGGGAGGCCCGAGAGGAAGCGCGGTCTGGCGAGGCCGAAGCGTAAGAAAAGCCCGGTGCGCGGCACCGGGCTCTGGCTTTGTCGAAGATGGCGGAACAGATCAGCCCGAGATCGCCCATGTGCAAGATGCCCTCGGCAATCCGGCGCTCATGCCACCAGTGGCCGTAGCAGTGAATTTTCCCTGACGAAGCGCAAGTTCTCGAGCCAGCCGTCGAGGCCAAAGACATGTCCTGCACGCTTGTAGATCAAGTAGGACAGCACGCCGGCGTACACCAGGTGATAGTCGAAGATCAGGTTGTTGGAATTTTCGACGAAGGGCCAATCCATGTGCGCCATCCAGTAGACGAGCATCAGGACAATGCCGAAGGCTGCGCTGACCCGTGTCATCAGGCCAAGAAGCAGCGATAGGCCGATGAGAAGATGACCATATTCCACGAGGAACGTGGTGATCGGCGCCATCGCCGGCGTGGTGAAGACGGCAAACTGGTCGTGGAAGGTCTTGGTTGACTTGAGAAAGCCCACGACGCTGAAATCATGGACGAAAACCTGGTGCGAGGCGGCGTAGAGAAAGGTCCACGCCATGGTGATGCGGAAGAAGACGATCAGGAACTTCTCGGTAGCTGAGTTTGTCATGGCCGGTCTCGGGATTAATACGTCGCCCGAAGCAAACCTGCGCCCGCCGGCCCGGTATCGAATTGATCAAACGCAATCGTCAGCGCTTTATTTTCCTGAGCATACCGGTTTCGAGCAGCGGTGATAAATAAAAAGCCGCCGCGGATGCGACACCGCGACGGCTTCCTTGTTTTTGGAGGGCAGCTCCAAAACAAAACGGCCGCCATCTCGGACGGCCGTTTTTCCTATTTCCGTGTTAGTTGGAATCTAACGACCGACTGGGCCAATAGCAAGGCTTTCGAAGCACCAAAGGTCGCTTTTCTGGCTTATTTTATGTCGCAAAATCAAAGGCTTAATCGCAGGCCGGGTTCCATCTTTAAAGCTTGAAGACCCGCTCCGCCGTGGTCTGGAAAAAGGCCTTTTTGTCGGTAGCGCTGATCGCCATCGCATCTTGCGCCCGGACTTCGTCATGGACGTATTCGTAAGGGTAGTCCATCGAGTACATGACTCGGTCCATCCCGATGACCGACTGTGTGAAGGCGATCGCCGGCTCCCAAGCCATGCCACTCGTCGTGTAATAAAAATTTTCGCGCAGGTAATCGCTCACCTTCTTCTTCAAAGGCTTGAGGAAGTCGTAGCGTCCGGATGACACCGTGCCGCGGTGCATATAGTCGAGGCGGAACAGCCAGAACGGCAGCGCTTCGCCCAGATGCCCCAGGATTACAGTGAGATCCGGATATCGATCGAAGACGCCCTTCACGATGAGTCGCAGCGCGTGCATGCCGGTTTCGACGGCGAAGCCATAGACCGCACCGTCAAGTCCGGATTCCAGCAG
>NZ_LMFS01000001.1:3403642-3450436 GCF_001426945.1 Pseudolabrys sp. Root1462
CGACCGGCCTGTCGACCGGATCGCATGTGCACTACGAAATCCGCGTCAACGGCCGCTTCGTCGATCCAATGCGCATCAAACTGCCGCGCGGCCGCGAACTCGGCGGCCCGATGATGGCAAGCTTCGAGCAGGAGCGCGATCGCATCGACGGTATCATGGCGCGTAAGCCTTCGCGCGTCGCCTCGAGCGCGAAGTAAGCCGATCACGCAGAGCGCAATCGACGAATCGCGTCGTTCATGCTTTGTACAAGTAATGAACATCGCGACTCCGATCGCCGCCGCGCAGACCGACTATCTCGGTCAACTCAATCCCGAGCAGCGCCGCGCGGTTGAGCACGGCGGTGCCGATCTCGCCGACGCCCCGCCGCTGCTGATCATTGCCGGCGCTGGTTCCGGCAAGACCAATACGCTAGCGCACCGTGTCGCCCACCTGATCGTCAGCGGCGCCGACCCGCGGCGCATCCTGCTGCTGACCTTTTCGCGTCGCGCTGCCGCCGAGATGCAGCGCCGCGTCGAGCGCATCACCGCACGCGTCATGGGCTCGCAAGGCGGCACTATGGCCGGTGCGATGTCATGGTCAGGAACCTTCCACGCCGTCGGTGCGCGGCTGCTGCGTAACCACGCGCACGACATTGGCCTCGATCCGGCGTTCACCATCCACGATCGCGAGGACTCCGCCGATCTGATGAACCTGGTCCGGCACGAGCTCGGTTTCTCGAAGACGCAGAAACGTTTCCCGATGAAGGGAACCTGTCTGTCGATCTATTCGCGCGCCGTGAACGCCACTGCGCCGCTCGACGAGACACTCGGGCAGTTCTTCCCCTGGTGCGCCGAATGGGAAGGCCAACTGCGGACGCTGTTCGCCGGCTATGTCGAGGCCAAGCAGAAGCAGAACGTGCTCGATTACGACGATCTGTTGCTCTATTGGGCTCAGATCATGAGTGAAGGCGCGCTCGCCGCCGAGATCGCCTCGCGTTTCGATCATGTCATGGTCGACGAATATCAGGACACCAACCGGCTGCAGGCCTCCATCCTGCTCGGCCTCAAGCCGAACGGCCGCGGGCTTACAGTGGTCGGCGATGATGCGCAGTCGATTTATTCGTTCCGCGCCGCGACAGTGCGGAATATCCTGGATTTTCCGGGCCATTTCTCGCCGCGTGCCGAGGTGGTGACGCTGGAGCGCAATTATCGTTCGACGCAGGCGATCCTCGCCGCCGCCAACGCCGTCATCGAATTGGCGAGCGAACGCTTTACGAAGAATTTGTGGTCCGATCGTCCTTCCGCCGACAAACCGGCGGTCGTCAATGTCGCCGACGACGTCGCACAGGCGAGCTACGTGGTCGACCGCATCCTGAACAATCGCGAGGCCGGCATCTCGCTCAAATCACAAGCCGTACTGTTCCGTACATCGAGCCACAGCGCCGGGCTGGAAGTCGAGCTGACGCGGCGCAACATTCCGTTCGTCAAGTTCGGCGGTCTCAAGTTTCTCGAAGCCTCGCACATCAAGGACGTCCTGGCGGTGCTGCGCTTCGTGCAAAATCCGCGCGACCGCGTCGCCGGTTTCCGCGTCGCGCAGCTTCTGCCCGGCATTGGCCCCGGCACCGCCGGCAAGTTGCTCGACCGTATGGCCGCGAGCGGCGATCCGATGCGCGCGCTGTCCGAGTTTAAGCCCCCAGCGGCGGCGAGCGAATGCTGGCAGGAATTCGACGACACGCTCGGCTTCTTGGCGCGCAACGCTGTCGGCTGGCCCGACGACATCGACTCGGTCGTGCGCTGGTATGCGCCGCACATGGAGCGCATTCACGAAGACGCTCCGGCGCGCGCCGCCGACCTGCAACAGCTGGCGCAAATCGCCGCGACTTATCCGAGCCGCGAGCGCTTCCTCACCGAGCTGACACTCGATCCGCCCGACGCGACCAGCGATCAATCCGGCCCGCCGTTCCTGGATGAGGACTATCTGATCCTGTCGACGATCCACTCCGCCAAGGGCCAAGAGTGGAATTCGGTGTATCTGCTCAACACCGTAGATGGCTGCCTGCCCTCGGACCTGTCGACCGGCTCGACGCCGGAAATCGAAGAGGAACGACGGCTGCTTTACGTGGCGATGACGCGCGCCCGCGATCAACTGCATCTGATGGTACCGCAACGCTTCTTCACGCACGGTCAGCATTCAAGCGGCGACCGCCACGTCTACGCACAGCGCACGCGCTTCATCCCGAATGCGATGCTGAAGCATTTCGACAAGCGCTCATGGCCGACGCCGGGCACGGCAAAGCCTCCGGGCGCGCAGAAGCAACGTGCCCCGATCGACATCGGGGCCCGGATGCGGGGCATGTGGAAGTGATCCTCTGTTATTCCGGACGCGGCCGTTAACGCCGCGAGCCCGGAATGCATATTCAGGTTCAGAGGTTATGGGTTCCGGGTTCGCCGCCAGAAGCAGCGCCCCGGAACGACAGTAATTATGCGGCCTGCGCCAGCTTGCCGTTGAAAGCGAGCCCCTGCGGGCCCGCCGAAACATTGACTGTCTCGCCGTCCTTCACCGTGCCTGACAGGATCATCTCCGCAAGCGGATCCTGCACCGACTTCTGGATCACGCGCTTGAGCGGACGCGCGCCATAGGCCGGATCCCAGCCCTTATCGGCCAGCCACTCGCGGGCCGACGGCTCGAGCTTGATGACGATCTTCCGTTCGTCCAGCAACTTCTGCAGCCGCTTCATCTGGATGTCGACGATCGACGTCATCTCGGACTTCTGCAGACGATGGAACAGGATGATCTCGTCGACGCGGTTCAGGAATTCCGGACGGAACGCCGACCGCACAACGCCCATCACCTGATCGCGCACGGCGTCGGTGTCCTGACCTTCCGGCTGGTTCACCAGATAATCGGCACCCAGGTTCGACGTCATGATGATCAGCGTGTTACGGAAATCGACGGTGTGGCCCTGGCCGTCGGTCAGGCGGCCGTCGTCGAGCACCTGCAACAGGACGTTGAACACGTCCGGATGCGCCTTCTCGATCTCGTCGAACAACACGACCTGATAAGGGCGGCGACGGACCGCTTCGGTGAGCGCACCGCCCTCCTCATAGCCGACATAGCCCGGAGGCGCACCGATGAGGCGGGCAACCGAGTGCTTCTCCATGTACTCCGACATGTCGATACGCTGCAGCGCCGTCTCGTCGTCGAACAGATATTCGGCGAGCGCCTTGGTGAGCTCGGTCTTGCCGACGCCGGTCGGCCCCAGGAACATGAACGAACCGATCGGCCGATGCGGATCCTGCAGGCCGGCGCGAGCACGGCGCACGGCGGTCGAGACGGCTTTCACCGCTTCGGCCTGGCCGATGACACGCTTGCCAATCTCCTGCTCCATGCGCAGGAGTTTGTCCTTCTCGCCCTCGAGCATCTTGTCGACCGGCACGCCGGTCCAGCGCGACACCACGCCGGCGACATGATCGGCGGTCACGGTCTCCTCGACCATGGCACCCTTGTCCTCGCCGCGGGCCTCGACCTCTTTTAGCTTCTTCTCAAGCTCGGGAATGCGGCCATAGGCCAACTCGCCCGCCTTCTGATACTCGCCCTTGCGCTGCGCGGTAGCGAGTTCGGTGCGCGCGTCGTCGAGCTGTTTCTTCAGCTCGGTCGCCGAGCCCAGCTTTTCCTTCTCCGACTTCCAGCGGCTGGTGAGGTCGGCCGACTGCTTCTCAAGCGAGACAAGCTCGGCTTCAAGATTCTTCAGGCGGTCCCTGGAGCCCGGATCGGTTTCCTTCTTCAGCGCTTCCTGCTCGATCTTCCGACGCACGATTTCGCGGTCGATGGTATCGAGCTCTTCCGGCTTGGAATCGACCTGCATCTTCAACCGCGCGGCGGCTTCGTCGACGAGGTCGATGGCCTTGTCGGGCAGGAAGCGATCGGTGATGTAGCGATTCGACAGGGTTGCCGCGGCGACGATCGCGCTGTCGGCGATGCGCACGCCGTGGTGCTGCTCGTATTTGTCCTTGAGGCCGCGCAGGATCGAGATGGTGTCCTCGACCGTCGGCTCGGACACGAACACGGGTTGGAAGCGCCGCGCCAGAGCGGCGTCCTTCTCGACGTGCTTCTTGTACTCGTCCAGCGTGGTGGCGCCGATGCAGTGCAGTTCACCACGCGCGAGTGCGGGCTTGAGCAGATTGGAGGCATCCATCGCGCCGTCAGACTTGCCGGCGCCGATCAGGGTGTGCATCTCATCGATGAACAGAACGATGCCGCCCTCGGCCGACGTGACTTCGTTAAGCACGGCTTTGAGGCGCTCTTCGAACTCACCGCGATATTTCGCACCGGCAATCAGGGCGCCGAGGTCGAGCGACAACAGCTTCTTGTCCTGGAGACTCTCGGGCACGTCGCCGTTGACGATGCGCTGTGCGAGGCCTTCGACGATGGCAGTCTTGCCGACGCCGGGCTCGCCGATCAGCACAGGATTGTTCTTGGTCCGGCGCGACAGCACCTGGATGGTACGGCGAATTTCTTCGTCGCGGCCGATCACCGGATCGATCTTGCCGTCGCGCGCCGCCTGAGTCAGATCGCGAGCATACTTCTTGAGGGCGTCATAGGCGTTCTCAGCCGACGCAGAATCGGCGGTGCGGCCCTTGCGCAGGGCTTCGATCGCGGCATTGAGGTTCTGCGGAGTGACACCGGCGGCTTTCAGGACCTTGCCGGCCTCGGAATCCTTTTCGATGGCAAGCGCGAGCAGCAGCCGTTCGACCGTGACAAAGCTGTCCCCCGCCTTCTCGCCGGCCTTCTCGGCTGCGTCGAAGACGCGCGCCAACGCCGGATCGAGATAGACTTGGCCGGCGCCGGCACCCGAAACCTTCGGGCGCTTGGCCAGAGCAGCCTCGGTCTGTTGCAGCGCCTGGCGTGAGTTGCCGCCGGAACGGTCGATGAGGCCCGCCGCGAGCCCCTCGGGGTCGTCGAGCAGCACTTTCAGCAGATGTTCGGGGGCGAATTGCTGGTGGCCCTCGCGCAGGGCCAAAGATTGCGCCGACTGGACGAAGCCGCGGGCGCGGTCGGTATATTTCTCGAAATTCATCGTTTTGAACTCCCTTCGGCCCTTACGAGGCACCGGTCGAATTCAGGCCCCTTGGAGGCAGCCTGTTGCTCCTTATGTGGGAACCACTTTGCCGGTTGGAAGGGCCGGCCGGCTTGATATAGGTCAGGATCAACGCCCTCTCGCCCTGCGCGGTTTCCATGACAAATCCGGCCACGATCGACGCTATCTACCGTTACCCGGTTAAGGGCCTTTCGCCGCAGAAACTGCCCAAGGTGACCCTGTCCGCCGGGCTGACCCTGCCGGCCGACCGGCTCTACGCCATCGAGAACGGCCCGACCGGATTCGACCCGGCCGCCCCGGCCTATTTCCCCAAGCAACGCTTCCTGATGCTGATGCGGAACGAGCGGCTGGCGGGGCTCAAGACCGAGTACGATGAGGTTACCCATACCCTGACCATCGGTCATGAAGGCCGCGAGGCGGTGCGCGCCGACCTGCGCACCAAGGAGGGGCGGCTGGCGGTCGAGGCCTTCTTCCGCAAATTCATGCCGGCGGAACTCAGCGGACCGCCCAAGGTGCTGTCCGGTGAATATGCCCCCGGCGCGCCGCACAGCTTCTCCGACGTGGCCAAGAAGGTGGTGTCGATCATCAACCTCGCCTCCGTCGCCGCGCTCGAAGGCGCCGTCGGCCAGCCGGTCGATCCGCTGCGCTTCCGCGCCAATCTCTATGTCCGCGGCTGGCCGGCCTGGCATGAGTTCGACCAGCTCGACCGCGAAATCCATGTCGGCGGCAAGGTCCGGCTCAAGGTGGTCAAGCGCATCGTCCGCTGCGCCGCCACCAATGTCGATCCGGTCACGGCCGCGCGCGACCTCAATATCCCGAAGACGCTGATGCAGACCTTCAATCACATGGACTGCGGCATCTATGCCGAAGTCATCGAAGGCGGCGACATCGCAGCCGGAAACACCGTCACGGCATAGGCTTATAGCGCAGGCCGTCCATCACCAGACGGAGCACCCGGCCCGAGCGCTCCTCCCACTCGCCGTCGTTCACGAAGGCCCAGGTGGACGCGCCGACCGCCAACAACACATCCTCCGAACCGACGTCACTGCGAATGGCGCCGCTCTTGGCCGCCGCATCGAGCAGGAGCGTCACTGCCCCCGTCAAACGGTCGCGCGAATAGGCCGAGGTGTCCGCTCCCGCTTCGAAGATCGAGCGCATGGCCTCCTTGAGCCCGCGCTTGGCGGCGATAAGCGCCGTGTAGCGCGTCAGCCATTCCTCCAGCGCCTGGTCCGCCGGCATTTTGTCCAGCAGCGCCGGCGCGGCGTCGGCCAGCCGCTCGACCTCGTGCCGGTAAAGTGCCTCGACCAGAGCCTCGCGCGTCGGGAAGTGCCGGTAGAGCGTGCCGATGCCGACGCCAGCCTGCTCCGCCACGGCTGACAGCGTCACCTCCTTCTTGGAAGACGTGAACATCTTCAATGCGGTCGCCAGCAGACGCTCGCGGTTTCGCTGGGCGTCGGCGCGGGCTGCGCGCGATTTGACGGATTTGGACAAGCTGACCTCTTGCAAAACGGAGGGGCCTCCGTATATGGCATTCAGAAGCGGAGGCCCCTCCACTTCGCTTATATATCGTTGCGAAGGACAAAATCCATGCCCGGCTCCATGACAAAGACATTCGGCGCTCAATCGACCACCGACGAAGTGCTCGAGGGTATCGACCTCTCCGGCAAGCGCATCCTGGTGACCGGCGTCTCGGCCGGCCTTGGCGTCGAGACGGCGCGCGTGCTCGCCGCCCATGGCGCGCAGGTGGTGGGCGCGGCCCGCAATTTCGACAAAGCGCGGGCGGCAACCGAGATCGTCCGCACGCAAGCCGCCAACGGCGGCAGCCTCGAACTGGTCGAACTCGACCTGGCGTCGCTCAAAAGCGTGCGCGCCTGTGCCGACGCGCTCGTCTCCGCCGGCAAGCCCTTCGATATCGTCATCGCCAATGCCGGCGTGATGGCCACGCCCAAGGGACAAACCGACGACGGCTTCGAGACCCAGTTCGGCACCAACCATCTGGGCCACTTCGTGCTGGTCAACCGCATCGCCAGGCTGATGAAGCCGGGCTCGCGCCTCGTCGTTCTGTCGTCGGCGGGACACCGCTATGCCGACGTCGATCTCGACGATCCGAATTTCGAACGCACGCCTTACGGCGAAATCGTCGCCTATGGCCGCTCCAAGACCGCCAACGTGCTGTTCGCGGTCGAGTTCGATCGGCGGCACAAAGCGGATGGTATTCGCGCAACCGCCGTGCATCCGGGCGGCATCCAGACCGAGCTTGGCCGGTATATGACGCCCGCGGTAACCCAGTCGCTGATCGACGCCGTCAACGCCAACAGGCCGGCCGGCGCAGCGGCCTACGCCTACAAGACCGTTGCTCAAGGCGCCGCGACCACGGTGTGGGCGGGCTGCGTCGCACCGGCTGAACTTGTCGGAGGACGTTATTGCGAAGACTCCCACGTGGCCGAGCCGGTCCCGGACTCGGACCAGCGCAGCGGCGGGATCCGCAGCTATGCCCTCGATCCGGAGCGCGCCAAGGCGCTTTGGGCCAAGAGCGAGGAGATGGTGGGCGAGCGTTTCGTCAGCGCGAAACGGTAATCGCGCCGTTCGACGCCACGCGGCCCGGCGCGCGCTGCTCGACGCGCAGTTCGCGCTGCGGCGCCGGCGCGAGCTGCGGCTGCACCACCGGCATCCGCGAGACCTTCGGCGCCGCCGCCTGCGCCTGTGCCGCAGGCCCCGGTACGCGTTCCTTCAAGCCAAGGAATTCAGCGAGCGCAGGGTCGAGCGGCAAATCGCGACGCGCTGTCGATGGCGGCACCGGGCGCGGCTCGGGGCCCGTGCCGCGCGGTCGGCCCTTGGCGTTGTATTCGGACTCGATCACCGCGAGCAGTTCGCCGATCGGCGAATCCAGCTCCTGATTATGACCGCGTTGCGGCGTATTGCGCTCGGCCACCTGCGTGGTGGCGCGGCGATCTGTCGGCATCACATAAGCGATGACGCGGGAGCGCGGATAGATCGCCTCGCCGACCTTGCGGCCGTGATTGCCGGAAATAATGATCGGATTGCCGTTCGCATCGATGCCGGAGACGACGCCCACATGGCCGCCGTTCTTGCCGCGCGTAAGCACGGCAATGGCGCCGACGCGCGGCTCGCTGACGCGGCGGCCGTATTGCGCGAAAGAGCGCGCCGCATCGGAATTGGTGCCGGCATAGCCGGCCTTGGCCAGAACCATGTTCATGAAAGTCGCGCACCACAGCCGGGAGCGATCGGTCGGGTTGGTGCCCATGTATTTGCGGGCCTCGCGCACCAAGGTCGGCCAGCCCATGGTCGGCGCCTTCGGTGGCGCCGCGAGCGCGGTGCTGCGCAGGCGTTCCGCGTTGTTGTGTCGCTGCGCACGATGAGCGAGCGCCTTGTTTTTTATTGGCGTCGCGGCGGCCGCTTTCGGCTTCGGCGCCGGCAGCGGTTGACTGAGTGCCGGCTCACAGAACGCCAGAAACGCGGCGCCGCCGAGGGCGATCATCGTCCGCATGGTACGCATGGACATTCCCCGATTTCCCAAATGTTCTTGCGCACGGCGCAATGCGCCGGCGACCACTGGAGATAGCACGGAGAATTTTCGGCAAATGATCCGATTGAATTAACGGTGAAGTGGTTTACGCGGACCGCATTTAACCATCGGCGCTAACCACGCTCGTTGTTTATTCCGTCTCAGAGCTCCTGGGCGAGCCCAATGAGCAGCCCTTCCGGGCCACGGATGTAGCAGAGCCGGTAGGCGTCCCCGTACTGGACAACCTCGCCCACGAGCTGCGCGCCGCGCTTGCGGAGCCTGTCCAGCGTGTCATCGACGTCGTCAACGGCAAACATAACGCGGAGGTAGCCGAGAGCGTTGACCGGCGCGTTGCGATGATCCGCGGCGACGGCCGGCCTGATGAAGCGGGAGAGTTCGAGCCGGCTGTTGCCGTCCGGCGTGCGCATCATGGCGATTTCGACATGCTGGTCGCCCAGCCCCGTGACGCGCCCGGCCCATTCGCCTTCGATCCTGGCCCGCCCCTCGAGTTCGAGGCCGAGTTCGCCGAAGAAATCGATCGCCGCGCCGAGGTCTTCCACGACGATGCCGACATTATCCATGCGCTTGAGCGCCATGCTTCCAACTCCAATGGTGTCGGTCAAACCTAAGACGCGCCGCCGGGCCCCACAACGGCCGCCCTTTCCCGCGACAACCGCCCCGGAACCCACCCTCCGCGCCGATTGGGATCATCTTCTCAATCCCCTACCCGACGTTTTCTTTGCCTTCACCGCCGGTCTTTCCTATCAATGGCCACCATGACGACGCCGCCCAAAGCTCCCGACCTCACCGAACTCCGCAAGGACATCGATCGGATCGATGAGTCCGTGCACAAGCTCCTGATGGAGCGCGGCGACATCATCGACCGGCTGATCGAGGTCAAGAAGAGCCAGGAAACCGGCTCGGCGTTCCGGCCGATGCGCGAGGCGCAGATGATGCGCCGCCTGGTCGAGCGCCACAAAGGCATCCTGCCGCTCGACACCGTCGAGAGCATCTGGCGCGTCATCATCGCCACCTTCACCTATGTGCAGCAGCCGTTCTCGGCGCATGCCGACTTCTCGGCCGGCGACGCCCAGATGCGCGATTCCGCGCGCTTCCATTTCGGCTTCACCGTGCCACTGGTCCCGCATATGGGCGCCGCCGGCGTGGTCGCCGCGGTGTCGGAATCCAAGGGCGATCTCGGCCTCGTGCCGGTCATCTCCTCGGTCAGCGCCGGGGCCTGGTGGAACGCGCTCGAATTCGACGCCGCGCCGAAGATCATCGCCCGCCTGCCCTTCGTCGAGCGCCACGACCACCCGGCCGCCCTGCCGGTCTTCGTCATCTCGCGGGTGGCGGACGACGCCCGCGCCACCGAGGTCGAGGTGTGGAGCGTCCGCGTCTCCGGCTGGAGCGCCAAGGCGGCCCAGACGCTGACGACCTTGGCCGAGTTTCTGGCGGTGCCGGACCGCGCCTTCGACGGCGCCGCGCTGCTGGTCACGCTGCCGCATGGCCAGAACATCCACGATATCGCACAGGCGCTGGGCAAAGCCGGCGCCACGGTCCGTTCGATGGCTCTCGTCGGCAGCCACGCAACCCGCTATACGGTTGCCGCCGACAAGGCCTGAGCCGAACCCGGCCCCGGTCCCTCGGCTCCTACTCCAGCAATGGCTTGAACATGACTGCCACCAAGTCCCCTTTGCGTCCCGTCCCGCGGCCCGGCGTGCTCGACATCGCCCCGTACGTCCCCGGCAAGAGCAGCGCCCCGGGCGTCGCCAAGGTCTACAAGCTGTCGTCGAACGAGAGCCCGCTCGGGCCCTCGCCGAAGGCGGTCGCGGCCTATCATGATGTCGCGGCGCGGCTCGAGGATTATCCGGACGGCTCAGTCGCCGAGTTGCGCAACGCCATCGGCCGCGTCTTCGGTCTCGACCCGGCGCGCATCGTCTGCGGCGCGGGCTCCGACGATCTGCTCAACATGCTGGCGCAGGCCTACCTCACCGACGGCGACGAGGTGCTGTATTCGCAATACGGCTTCCTCATGTACCCGATCTATTCGCTGAGCCGCGGTGCCAAGCCGATCGCCGTGCCGGAGAAGAACTACACCGCCGACATCGACGCCATCATCGCCGCGGTGACGCCGAAGACGCGCATCGTCTTCATCGCCAATCCGAACAACCCGACCGGCACCTATGTGCCGTTCGACGAGATTAAGCGGCTGCACAAGGCGCTGCCGCCGAACGTCATTCTCGTGCTCGACGCGGCCTATGCCGAATACGTCCAGCGCAACGATTACGAGGCCGGCATCGAGCTGGTCGCGACGTCTGAGAACGTCGTGATGTGCCGCACCTTCTCCAAGATCCACGGCCTCGCCGCGGTGCGCCTCGGCTGGCTCTACGGACCGGAGAACATCGTCGACGTGCTCAACCGCGTGCGCAGTCCGTTCAACGTCAACTCGGCCGCGATCAAGGCCGGTGTCGCCGCCATCGAGGACGCCGCGCACCTCGAGAGGTCGGTTGCACACAACAACGAATGGCTCGGCTGGGTCAGCGAGGAAATCATCGAACTGGGCCTCAAGGTGACGCCGAGTGTCGGCAACTTCGTGCTGATCCACTTCCCCGAGACCAAGGGCAAGACTGCGGCCGACGCCGACGCGTTTCTGACCCAGCGCGGCCTGATCCTGCGCCGGGTCGCGGGTTATGGCCTGCCGAACTGCCTGCGCATGACCGTCGGCACAGAGGAAGCCAATCGACTCGTCGTCGCCGCCCTCAAGGAGTTCATGGGGCAAGCGGCGTGACCAAACCGGCGCCTCTCTACAACCGCCTCGCTCTCATTGGCGTCGGACTTATCGGCTCGTCGATCGCACGTGCCGCCCGCGCGCAGGGTGCCGTCGGTTCGATCGTCGCCACCGCGCGTTCGGAAGCAACGCGCCGCCGCGTCGCCGAACTCGGCATCGCCGATCAGGTGGTCGAAACCAATGAAGCCGCGGTCGAAGGCGCCGATCTTGTCATCGTCTGCATTCCCGTCGGCGCCTGCGGCGCTGTCGCGAAGGACATCGCGCCGCATCTGATGGCGGGCGCCACCGTATCCGACGTCGGCTCGGTCAAGGGCTCGATCGTGCGCGACATGGGCCCGCACATTCCCAAGGGCGTGCATTTCGTGCCCGCGCATCCGGTCGCCGGCACCGAATATTCCGGGCCGGACGCCGGCTTTGCCGAACTGTTCGTCAATCGCTGGTGCATCCTGACGCCACCACCGGGCCAGGATCAGGCCGCGGTCGACAAGCTTGCGGCGTTCTGGAAGCTGTTGGGGGCCAATGTCGAGACGATGGCGCCGGATCACCACGACCTGGTGCTCGCGGTCACGAGCCACTTGCCGCATCTCATCGCCTATACGATCGTCGGCACCGCCGACGAACTGGAAACGGTGACGCGCTCGGAAGTGCTGAAATTCTCGGCCGGCGGCTTTCGCGACTTCACGCGCATCGCCGCGTCCGATCCGACGATGTGGCGCGACATCTTCGTCACCAACAAGGACGCCGTGCTGGAGATGCTCGGCCGCTTCAACGAAGACATCTCGATGCTCACCAAGGCGATCCGCAACGGCGACGGCCAGACCTTGTTCGATCACTTCACGCGCACGCGCGCCATCCGCAAGGGCATCGTGCAGATCGGCCAGGATTCCGCCGTTCCCGACTTCGGCCGCACCCATGCGGGGCTGCCGCACGAGCCGCTGCCCAAACCCTACGCGCCTGACGAAAGCTGATCGGCCGAGACCATGGCGGACGCCCTCACCATCCGGCGCTTCGCGAACACCGACGCGCCGGCGGTGCGCGACCTCTTCATTCGCGTCAACAGGCTGCTCGCGCCGCCGCAGATGAAGGATGCGTTTGAAACCTACGTCGCCTCGGCCATCGCCGAGGAGATCGGCCGCATCGCCGAATACTACGCCGCGCGGCGAGGTTCGTTCTGGGTAGCGGAGGACAGCGGCCGCCTCGCCGGCATGTTCGGCCTGGAGACGGCAGAGCCGGGTGACGCGATGGAGTTGCGCCGGATGTATGTGGAGCCGGAACTGCGCAGGCAGGGAATTGCTCGGACCATGCTGGCGTTCGCGGAGAACGAATGCCGGCGGCTCGGCATGAAACGTCTCGAATTGAGCACGTCAGAGCTGCAGGATGCCGCGCTCGGCCTCTATCGCGCCAGCGGCTATCGCCTCGATCGCGAGGAACTGGCCGCCTCGGTCAGCAACAAAACCGTCGGCGGCGGCATCCGCCGATTCTATTTCAGCAAGACGCTCTGATTTATCGCGACGCGAACGCCAGCTTGGCGCCGAGCGCGACGAAGGCGGCGGCGAACGACCGCCGCATCCAGGCCATGACACGCGGCCGGGTGACGACGTGATCGCGCACCGAGGCGGCGAACAGCCCGTAGACGACGAAGACCGCAAAGGTCATCAGCATGAAGACCGCGCTGAGTTCGAGCATGCGCGCGACCGGCTGCGCCTCGCTGGCACTGACGAACAGTGGCAGGAAGGCGAGAAAGAAGATCGACAGTTTCGGATTGAGAATGTTGATCAGAATGCCTTTGACGGCGATCGACACGGCGGTGCGGCGATCCGTGTCGCCGGCGACACGCAGGGCGCCGTGTTCACGCAGCGTGCCCCAGGCCATATAGAGCAGATAGGCGCAGCCCGCGTATTTGAAGACCTCGAAGGCGAGCGCGCTGGTGTGCAGCAGCGCGGCGAGCCCGAGGATGGCCGCGGCCATATGCGGCACGATGCCCAGCGTGCAGCCGAAGGCGGCGGCGATGCTCGCCTTGCCGCCGCGCGAGAGCCCGGCCGCCAGCGTATAAAGTACGCCCGTGCCCGGCGAGATGACGACGATGAACGACGTGATCAGGAATTCGAGCGACATACCGCCGGCCTCCCCCATGGATCCGGCGCAAGGTTAGCGCAGGGTCGCGCAAAGCGGGACCCGATTTCTGACAATCAGCGTTTCGAAGCGGCCGGTGCGCCCGTCCGGAAAGCGGCAATAACTAGAACAGTGCCGGGCTGTCGCCGAGCGGGATCGGTCCAAGGAACATGCGGCCGTCGTCAAAACGCAGCGGCAGCGAGACCGCGGGCCGGCCCTCGAGTGTGGTCTTGCGACCGAGCAAATTGATGCCGGTGGCGAGATTGGCGCCGACCTGCTGCTTGGCCGCCTGGCCGAGCCCCGGCGACAACCGGTCAAGCGCGCCGGCCAACCGATCGACCGAGGGCGAGGCCTGCACCATCTGTTCCGCGTTGATCGACTTGAGGAATGGCTCGAGGCCGGCGACCGTCAGGTCGAGCTGACCCTGCAGGCGGCCGGCGGCGCTGATCGACAGGTTGCCGGTGCCGACCGCCAGAGTTTCGCCCTGCACCGCGCGCGCCTCGGTAATCTCGATGCGGCCGTTATTGGCGGCGATTTCGCGGAACCGCTCGGACCATGGCTTCGGCGCGAAGTCCGTGAGGCCGCGAAACACCGTGTCGAACACGGCGTCGACCGGCTGTGCCGCCAGCGCCGGGACGCCGGGCGCGAAAGCCCCGCGGGTTCGCACCGCGACTTCGAGCACCGGGTGGTCGCTGACCAGCCCCTCGAGCAGGCGGCCGTGCAATTCGAGATGCTCGGCGCGCAGCAGCGGATGCGGCGCCGAGCCATTGAGCGCGTCAAGCGCCGGCTTGTCGAAAACCAGCGACACGCGCTCGGGCGCCGCCGGGGTGCCACGCACGCTCGACTGGAACAGCGCCCAGTTCATCGTCAGTTCCGGCGGCTTGCCGGGCGACGCGATGGTGAGCGGCCCCTGGAATTCGCTGATCAGAAGCGTGGGCTGATAGACCTGCGAGACCACCAGCACGCCGCCGAGTTCGGCCTTTATGGGCGGACGGCTGTTCTCGAACAGGGCGGTCGCGCTCTGGCAGGCAAACTCGAAGCGGAACGGAAAACCGCCGACGCTTTCCTTGCCGCATTGGTAGAGGCGGCCGGACTTGGCTTCGCGTGCGCGCCAGCCTTCGAGCGCCGTCTGCGCCTTGCCGGCGGCGACGTACCAGAAGGCGCACCAGCCGCCGATGAGGACGGCGACCAGAACGAGAAGCACGACATAGCGCCGCGAGGCCGGGCGGCGGACGGGTTCGGATGATGTCATGAGGGGAATTGTGAAACCTGCCAATTGAGGCGCTTCTGCGCCCCTGTCTCTGCGTCCTCTTTGCGCAGGCGCGGCGCGAACTCAAGGCCGATTCGGCGCCCGGTGAAACTTTCTCCGGAAGGCCCATTGCGCCGGTCAGGCCCGCTTGGTACGCGACCGCCCGGTCCGCGCCTTACCGGTATCCGATTAGCATATGACACCTCCGCCTTCAGACGACAGTGGCGAGCTCTGGGTCTTCGGCTATGGGTCGTTGATGTGGCGGCCCGGCTTCGAGGCGCTGGAACGGCGCCAGGCGCGGCTGGTCGGCGCCCATCGCGCGCTCTGCGTATACTCCTTCGTCCATCGCGGCACGCCGGAGAAGCCCGGCCTCGTCCTCGGCCTCGACCGCGGCGGCAACTGCCGGGGCATCGCCTACCGGGTGGCGGCCGAGAAGCGCGAGGAGACCATCGCCTATCTGCGCTCCCGCGAGCAGGTCACCATGGTTTATCGCGAGGCCTGGCGGCGGGTCTGGCTCGACGACGATCCGCAAAACAACGTCCGGGCCCTGTGCTACGTGGTCGATCGCGGCCACGAGCAATATGCCGGCCAGCTGTCCATTGCAGAGCAGCTCCACTATTGCCGGCAAGGCCATGGTCGGTCCGGCGCCAACCGCGATTACGTCATCGCCACGGTCGCCGAACTGGAGAGCCTCGGGGTGCGCGATCGCGACCTCCACCTCCTGGCGCAGCAGCTCAAGGGCGCGCACGAAGCCTGAGCCCGATCAGGACCTTTGCGCCATGTCGCGGCGGCCCTCTTCGATCAGCCGCGCGGTGGCGGTTTCGATGCCCGATTGCAGCCGGTCAAAGAAGGTTTCCTCGTCGAGCCCGGCCGGAATGACGTCCAGAATTTCGACGATCACGGTTCCCGGAAAACGCCGCAGCGTGCGGCGCGGCCAGAACAACCCGGAATTCAGCGCGATCGGCAGGCATGGAACGCCGGCCTTCTTGTAGATGTGGGCGACGCCGTACTTGTAACGCGGCTCGGCCCCGGCCGGCCGGCGGGTGCCTTCCGGAAAAATGATGAGCTGGCGATTCTGCGTCAGTTCATAACGCGCCCGCTCGGCCATCGCGCGCAGCGCCGCGGCGCCACGGCCGCGATCGACCGGCACCATGCGCCCCTTGATCGTGAACCAGCCGAAGATCGGAATCCATTGCAGTTCGCGTTTGAGGATGAAAACCGGATTCGGAAACAAGGTGACGAGCGCGAAGGTCTCCCATGCCGACTGATGCTTCGAAGCGACCAGAAGTGAGCCCTGCGGAATTTTCTCGCGACCGCGGATTTCAACCTTGATGTCGCAGATGACGCGCAACAGCACCAGATTGATCTTGCCCCAGATCCGCGCGATCTCGACGATGCCCCAATACGGCATGAAGAACGTCGGCAGCGCGAGCACGAGCCACAGCGCCGTGTTGAGATAGAACGCCACGTTGAAAACGATGGAGCGGACGAGGATCAGCACGAGCGGACGGTCCTTACGGGGCGGTATCCGGATCGAGGCGCATCCGGACCAGCGCAAACAAATATTTCAGATATTCGGCCGCAAGAAACCGCGCGGTGCCTATATTTTCCCACCACGGCTTGTTTCTCACCGTTTCCGACATCACCGGATAAGCGATGAGCCGGACATCGGGCAACTGATGCTCGATTTCAGCCATGGCCCGCGGCATGTGCCAGTTCGAGGTCACGACGATCAAAGAAGTAAAATTATGCTCGCGCGTCCAGCGCCTCGTCTCCAGCGCATTGCCGAAAGTATTGAGCGCGGAGCGGTCGAGGTCGATGCAGCAGGTAAAGTACTTCGAATAGAGCGGTGTCAGCCGTGCAATCTCGCTCGCGGATGTTGCGCGGTGCACGCCGGTGATGAGCAGGCGCTTGCCGCGATCGGCCGCCAGCAATTCGATGGCGTCGGGAATGCGCGGTGCCGCGCCGGTCAGCGCGACGATGCCATCCGCACCGCGATCCAGCATCACTTCCTCGCTCGCGATCTGCGAGGCAAACCAGAAAAAGCCGGCGGTCAGCGCCAATCCGCCGACGACCGCGGTCAACATGGTCAAAAAGCCGATCCAGCGAGCAAAACCTGCAAACATTCGTCGTCAACCCAATCGCGCCGCAGACGGCATAGCACTATTGCCCGGGCCTGATCTACGCGCAAAACCGGCGCGAACAAGCCGAGAAAAACGCCACGATTGCCACCGGTGATTGGCCGCTGTCATCGTCTAGTCAATGGCATCAAGCGTCCGGTTGACCGTGTGCCGCGACGTGAGCGCGGTCACGAGTGCACTGAGCACGATCTGACCCAGCACTGCGACGTAACCGAACAGGCCCAGAGAAAACGAGCCGAACAAAGCCGCGCTCTGGTCGCCAGCGGCGCTGCCGGCGGTCCAGCGTCCGATCAGGGCTGCGATCAGGAAAATCAGAATCGCCGCGCCGCCGCCGATCGCTCCGCCTTGCAATCCCATCACCAAAAAGTGGCGCTGGAAATTGTTCGCGATGAATCCGTTCTTGGCGCCGACCAGATGCAGCACTTCGATAACGTTCCTGTTCGTCGCCATGGCGCCGCGGGTCGCGAAGGTCACCGACAACACCGTCGCGGCGACGATCAGGATCAGAATTGTGATGCCGCCGCCGACGACGGATCTTGCCATGGCGCGCATCCTATCGATCCAGCCGCGGTGATCGTCGAGCATCGCCCCCGGCGCCTGCGCCGCGAGCA
This sequence comes from Pseudolabrys sp. Root1462, assembly GCF_001426945.1. Classification (GTDB taxonomy): domain Bacteria; phylum Pseudomonadota; class Alphaproteobacteria; order Rhizobiales; family Xanthobacteraceae; genus Pseudolabrys. The sequence continues at coordinate 3,421,147 of NZ_LMFS01000001.1, forward strand.
CACGGTTGAGCTGCGCCATGTCGGCGCCGGCGCCGGCGGCAAGCCGCAGCACGATCAGCCGCGGGATCGGCAGTTCGTTGAGGCTGAGGCCGTTGCCGAGCCACGGCTCGAGCAGCTTGCTCGACTCTTCCTTGCTGAAGACGCGGACGTCGGCGATGCCGGGAAAGCTTCGCGCAGCCGCGGCCGCCTTGTCGACGACGTCATCGGTATCGCGGCCCGGCGCCGGCACCACCTGGATCGTGACTTCGCGCGCGACGTCGGCCTGCCATTCGCCGGCGGCCTGGCCGACAAGAATCACGGCGCCGGTGGTGAGCGAGGCCAGAAACGTCATGATGGCGACGACGGCGATCAGTGCGCTGCCGGCGATCGAGTTACGCGGCACCACCGGCGTTTCGAATCGCGGTTTCGCCTGCACCGCGGCGCGCGGCGATAATGTGGGGTCATGCCTGGCTTCGTCCGCGACCGCCATGTTCAATCGTAAATATGCAGCCGGCCGTCGTGCAACACGAGGCGGCGGGCGTCGTACTGGTCCATCAGCGCGATGTCATGCGTTGCGATCACCACCGATGTTCCGGACTTGTTGAGCTCGATGAAGAGGCGCAACAGGCGCTGCGCCAGACTCGGATCGACGTTACCGGTCGGCTCGTCGGCCAGCAGCAGTTGCGGCCGCGCGATCACCGCGCGGGCAATCGCGGCGCGCTGCTTCTCGCCGCCGGACAGCACCGGCGGCAGCGCCCACATGCGGTCGCCGAGATCGACCCAGTTCAGCAATTCGATCACCTCGTCGCGGTAGCTGTCTTCCGGGCGGCCCATGACGCGCAACGGCAGCGCCACGTTCTCGTAGGTCGTCATGTGGTCGAGCAAGCGGAAATCCTGGAACACGATGCCGATGCGGCGGCGCAGCGTCGCCACGGCATCCTTGGATAGTGTCGCGACATCGTGGCCGAACTGCGTGACGAGCCCGCGGGTCGGCTTGAGCGAGAGAAACAGCAGCTTGAGCAACGAGGTCTTGCCGGCCCCCGAGGGCCCGGTCAGGAACTGGAAGGAGTGGGGCTCGATACGGAAGGTCAGGTCGCGCAGCACTTCGGGCCCCAGCCCGTAGCGCAAGCCCACATTTTCGAATCGGACCACGCCCGCCTCCGCTTCGTCCCATGCGAGCCGTCCAACCTGGCCCGAAGCTTGCGCCCCGCCGGTCCGCCCCGCCCCGGGCTGATCGGCCGCGCACCTGCGCGTTAACTCTCGGTTTTACAGGAGAATCGCGCGACCGCCATAGGCCGGGTCGGGCAAAAGTGCGCCTCCGGCCCGGCCAAAGAGGGCCCCGCATGGTTTCCGGTCCATTAACGGTCGGCTGATAGCTTCTGGGGGCCGAATAAGCCGCAGAACCGTATGTTGATCGTCTGTCCCAGCTGCGCGACCTCCTACATGATCGAACCGGCCTCGGTCGGCCCGAACGGCCGCGCCGTGCGCTGTGCGCGCTGCCGCTCGACCTGGTTCGTCAGTCCGTCGAAGACGGCCGAAACGCCGAACGTGTCGGCCTTCGTCAACGGCGTCATCGCCGAGGCCGAAGCGGAGGCACAGAACGGCAACATCGAGTCGGCGCCGCCGGTATTCGACTCTTCGCCGAGCACTGCGCCCGAACCGCCCGCAGAGGAGCCGCCTTCGCTGGCGCCGCGGTCGGACGCAGCCTTCGAACCGCAAGCCGGCGAACCGTCACACGAACCGCAGGCTTACGAAACCCAAACCGAACAGCAGGCCGACGGCGCCCCACCGGTCTTTGCCGACGACGGCTCGATGCCGCCGATGGTCGCTGATGCGCCGTCGCTGGTTCCGGACGGCGACTCCGACGACACCGCCAATTATGCGGCGCGGCGCGCCCGCATGCGGGCCAAGCAGCAGAAGAACCGGCGCAACACGCGCTGGACCGCCCTGATCCTGATCCTGTTCGCCGTGAACATCGCGATCATCGCCGGGCGGCACAAGATCGTACGTTACCTGCCTCAGACTGCGTCGCTGTTCGCTTCGATCGGTCTGCCGGTCAATCTGCGGAATCTCGAGTTCGACAACATCAAGATCTCGAAGGAAATGCAGGACGGCGTCAGCATCCTGATCATCGAAGGCAAGATCGTGAACACCGTCGGCAGCGCGACCGACGTGCCGCGCTTGCGCTTTGCCGCGCGTAATGCCTCGGGCCAGGAAGTCTACACCTGGAGCATGCAGGCAACACGCAGCATCCTCGGGCCCGGCGAAAGCCTGCCTTTCGTCAGCCGCCTCGCCGCGCCGCCGGCCGATGCCGTCGATATCCTGGTGCGTTTCTTCACCAAGCAGGATGCCGCGAGCGGGCTGAAGTAGCCGGCGCGATTACCGGTTCGCGCTTCGCGCCGGTCCGGTGATGCTGCGATCAGAAGTCCTTGAGCAACCGCTCGATGTAATCGAGCTCGAGCTGCGGGCGGGAACTCTCGCCGAAGCGCTTGCGCAGCTCCTCAAGGATGCGGCGCGCGCGCTGCGCATCGATTTCGCCCGGCACCTTGACTTGGTTATCGTCGCCGTAATCGCGGCCGCGCAACGGACGGCCGAGCGGATCGGTGTTCTGTTCGGCGCGCTGCCGGCCGCGGCCAGGCTGTCCGTTCGGACCCATGCCCTGCCCCTGACCCTGCTGCATCTGCTGCGCCATTCCCTGCGCGCCCTTGCGCATGGCCTCGAGCGCGCGGCCCTGGCTGTCGACGGCGCCGTCGGCGTCGCCGTCGCCGAGACTGCCTTCGGCTTCACCCATGGCGTCGCCGGCATCGCCGAGCTGGCCCATGCCGTCCTGACCATTGCCGTCCTGATCGCCCTGCTGGCCCTGCTCCTGGCCATCGCCCTGCTGGCCTTTGCCCTTCTGCCCCTGCTGGCCCATGCCGCGCTGGCGTAGCTGCTCGAGCAGCTTGTTGAGCCGGTCCTTCAGCGCCTGCTGATCCTGGCGCAGGTCGCCCATCTGCTGATTGCCCTGCTGGCCTTGCTGGCCGCGTTGCCCGCGCTGCCGGTCGCGGCGCTGATCCTGACCCTGCTTGAAGGTTCGGTCGCGCAGTTGCTGCTGCTTGCGGATCATGTCGCTGAGTTCGTCCAGCGCCGAATTCATGTCCTGGTCGCCCTGGTCCTGATCGGCGCCGGGGCGGGCCATCTGCAGGTTCTCCATCATCGCCTGCAACTGATCGAGCAGCGCCTTGGCGGCGTCACGATTGCCGGAGCGCGCCATCTGCTCCATGCGGTCCATCAGGCTATTGAGATCCTGCTGGCTCAGCGTGCGGCTGTTGCGGTCGAGCGGCCGCTGCATGGCCTGCGGATTCTTGCGCATCTCCTCCGCCAGCGCCTGCATGAACTTGTCCATGGCCGCGCGCAGCTGGTCCATCAGCTTCTTGAGTTCTTCGTCGCTGGCGCCGCGCTCCAGAGCCTGACGCAGCGCATCCTGAGCCTGACGCAGCGCCTGCTCGGCCTGGCTGACATTGCCGTCTTCGAGTTGCAACGCCATCTGCCAAAGCCGCGCCACCACGTCGCGCAATTGATCGTCGCTCTTGGCGTTACGCAGATCGAAATAAATCGAGCGCAGACCGAGATAGATCCCGGCTTCGGGCGTGAAGCGCTCCGGTGCGAGAGTGAGCGTGTCGAGCGCGGTCAGCACCAGCGGCTTCTCGTTGGCGTCGAGCGCGAGGATACGACGCTGTTCGACCAGCGCTCGTGCCAGCGGCTTGACGAAGATGCGTTGTGGCAACTCCACCTCGCGGGGCTCGCTGCTGCCGACATTACCGGCCTCGTCGCGCACGGTCAGCGTCACCATTACATTACTGCCGGCCCACGGATGTTCGGTGAGATCCTGCGTGGTTTGCGCCGCGCCCGAACGCGTGCGCGCCTGGGGCAGCGTCAGCGCGAACTCCGGCGCCGGGAACAACGGATGCCTCGGCTTGACACCGGCCTGACTGGCGTCGCCCGCCTTGGACGCGTTCTTCGCATCATTTTTCGCGGCGGCGTCCTTGAGGGCGAAGGTCGCCTTGCCTTCGACGATGCCGTAATCGTCGTCCATCTTGTAGTCGACGCGCAGCGCGCCGCGCGCCTGACGCTCGGGATCCTTGGTGAAGGACACTGTCGGGACGCGGTCGGGAATGGCCGAGAAGGTCCATACCGGTTCGCGGCTGCCGACACCTTGCAGGGTCACCGACCCGTCGGTCTTGATGACGAAGCGCTGTTCTTCCGTTCCAGCCGGCAGCACGTTCTTGGGATCGGGCGGCACGGCCTCGATGCCGCCGACGCGCACGGTGTTGAACGACACCTTGCCGGTGGAGCGGACAATGAGTTGGCTGCCGGCGGGCACTGAAATCGGCGCACCGGCGAGATCGGCAGTTTCGGTCGCTTCGCCCGGCCGCACGCCCGGCAGCATCACCGGCGGACGCCCGGTATAGAGCGGCGGCGTGACCCATGCGTCGATACGGAAATTGGCCGGCGCCACCACGCCCTTCCAGTCGAACGCGGCGGTGACGCGCTTCCAGCGCTCGCCACCGGCCGACACGAACGCCGCGACCGCAAGCAGCACGACGAGCGCGCGCAGGGCCATCGGGTCGCGCAGCGACAGTCTCGGTTGCGGCCAACCGGCCTTGAGCTTTTCCGCCGACATCAGCGCGCGCTCGACATGCGCCTGCCACAGCGCCTGCGCGACCGGATCCGTTCGGTTGGCGGAGATGTTGTCGGCAATCGCGGTGGCCGGACGATGCGCGGCGCCGCTGCCATGGTCGAGACGTCGCAGCCCCTCGCGATCGGTGGGCAGTCTCAGGCGGAACAGCGGGATCGCGGCGAACGCGAAAATGCCGACGAACACGACAAGGCCGACAATGCGTCCGAGCGGCGGCAAGGCCAGCCAAAGACCGGCCCAGGACAGCGCCAGGAATAATCCGAGCGCGGTCGCGAGCGCCGCAAGCGCGGGCCACAAACGCTCCCACAGCAGGCTACCGCGCGCGCGATTGATCGCGCGGGCCAGCATGAGGCGCGCGCGTTGCGGCCCTGTCTGCGTCGATTGATCCTGTGCGTCCAAAGGCACTCCGCCGTCGCTACCGGGGGCCGAAGAATCCTGCCGACTCTTCAAGGCTAACACGCAAGCAAGTCCCAAGCCACGTAACAAGGCCGTCAGGAAGCTCTCGCGGGCTACAGCCAATCCGGTATGCGATCGAGCGCAATCAATTGGTCAACTTCAAGGCGGGGCCGAACCAGCGCCCATTCCTCATCTTTGACCAGCACTTCCGGCACCAAAGCGCGGGTGTTGTAGGTTCCCGCCTGAACCGCGCCATAGGCCCCGGCCGTCATCACCGCCAGAAGATCGCCGCCGCGAGGTTCCGCCATTTCCCGGCCGAGGCCGAGGAAATCGCCGCTTTCACAGACCGGACCGACGATATCGGCGCGAATCCGCGGCGCCGCGGCGTCCGGCAGCGTTACCGGCCGGATCGCATGATAGGCTTCGTACAGGGTCGGGCGGATCAGGTCGTTCATGCCGGCATCGACAATGACGAAGTGCTTGGCCTCGCCATGCTTCACGAACAGCACCCGCGTCACCAGAATGCCGGCATTGCCGACCAGCAAACGGCCCGGCTCGAAGATCAGCCGGCAGCCGAGATTCGCGGTCGCGCGCTTGACGACATCGGCATAAGCGTCCGGCGACGGCGGCGGCTCGTTGTCATCGCGATACGGAATGCCAAGACCACCGCCGAAATCGACATGCGAGATCGTATGGCCGTCGGCGCGCAAGGTGCCGACGAATTCGGCAAGCAGAGCGAATGCGTTGCCGAAAGGCTCGAGATCGACGATCTGGCTGCCGATGTGCATATCGACGCCGGTGACCTTGATGGTCCTGAGCTTGGCGGCGTGAGTATAGACGTCGCGCGCGCGGCTGATCGGGATACCGAACTTGTTCTCGGACTTGCCGGTCGCGATCTTGTGATGGGTCTTGGCGTCGATATCCGGATTGACGCGCACCGACACATGCGCGGTCCGTCCCTTCGCCGCCGCGATGCCCGCGAGCAGATCGAGTTCGGGCTCGGATTCGACATTGATGCAGAAGATGCCTTCGTCGAGCGCCAGCGCCAGTTCCGCCGCCGTCTTGCCGACGCCGGAGAACATGATCTTTTCCGGCGGAATTCCCGCGGCGCGGGCGCGCTTGAGTTCGCCGCCGGAGACGACGTCGGCGCCGGCGCCGAGCTTCGCCAGCGTCCTGATGACGGCCTGATTGGAGTTCGCCTTCATGGCGTAGCAGATGAGCGCATCGACGTCGGCGAAGGCCGAGGCGAACACCCGGTAATGGCGTTCGAGCGTTGCGGTCGAATAGCAATAGAACGGCGTGCCGATCTTCTCGGCCAGCGCCACGAGGTTCACCGCCTCGGCATGCATGACGCCGTCGCGGTAATCGAAATGATGCATCGGATTGACTTTTTAATCGCGGATGATTGGCGCGCGAAGGTCGGAACGATCCGGCCTCGACCGCGCGAAAACTAGTTCAACAGCACATCGAGCGGAATGGATTTCTTCGGCCCCTTCGGGGTCTCCATCGCATCTCTGCTGCCGCCGGCGCTGCCGCCCATCGGCTGCACAGCCACAGGGTTGAGCAGTGACGGGCTGTTGCTCTGTGCCGGTTTCGCTTCGCCCTCGAGCGACGCGCCCGGCGGCGGATCCAGCGGGCCTTTGCGGCCGCAGGCGGCAAGGCCCAGCGTGGCGGCCAGCGCGCCGATCAGGGCGATGCGGAGAAGAGGGCGATCACGAAATGAGGACAAGCTGCAAACTCCGGATAAGGCGCGCATCTTAACAAAGCCGGGATAAAAGGCGAAATCGCGTCCTGTTCAGTCGGCGCCCTGGCGTGCGGCCAGCTTCCGGTCCGGGGCTTCGACTCCGTGGAGCCGCTCCCGCTGGGCTTCGAGCCAGACCAGCCGTTTGAACGCGTCCTTGCGAAGATTCGAATTGGTCGCCGCGTCGAACCGCCATTGCGCGCCCTCGATCAGCAGGTTGAACTGCGCTAGGGAGAGCTTTTCGGCCTCGGCTTCGGTGTTGGCGCCGCCTTTGAGGCGGCCCATTTTGGGCTCCGCCACGTCAGGCCTTCTCTTTTTCCAGCTTCTTCAGCCACCGCTTGGCCTGCGCCTTCACGTTTTTCGGCGCTGTGCCGCCGTAGCTGACACGGCTCTTCACTGAGCGATCGACCGACAGCACGCTGAACACGTCGTCGGTGATTTTGCTCTCGATCGCCTGCATATCGGCAAGCGGCAGGCGGTGGAGCGGAACGCCCTGCTCCGACGCCTTGGCGACGATCCGGCCGGTGATGTGATGCGCTTCGCGGAACGGGATGTTGAAGGTGCGCACCAGCCAGTCGGCGAGATCCGTGGCCGTGGCGTAACCATCGCCGGCGGCCTTCTTCATGCGGCCGGCGTCCGGCACGAGATCGTTGACCATGCCGGTCATGGCCGCGATGGCGAGGCTGAGCGCGGAGAGCGCATCCATGACGCCCTCCTTGTCCTCCTGCATGTCCTTGGCGTAGGCGAGCGGCAGCCCCTTCATCACAATGAGCAAGCCGTTGAGGGCGCCGATGATGCGGCCCGTCTTGGCGCGTACCAGTTCGGCCGCGTCCGGATTGCGCTTCTGCGGCATGATCGACGAGCCGGTCGTGAACTTGTCCGACAGCTTGACGAGCCCGGTCAGCGGCGACGTCCAGATGATGATCTCTTCGGCAAAACGCGACAGATGCATCGCCGTGATCGAAGCCGCAGCCAGCGTTTCCAGCGCGAAGTCGCGATCCGACACGGCATCGAGCGAGTTGGCCGTCGGCCGGTCGAAGCCGAGCGAGTGGGCCGTCATGTCGCGATCGAGATCGAACGACGTGCCGGCCAGCGCGCCGGAGCCGAGCGGCGATTCGTTGAGGCGCTTGCGGGCATCGGCGAAGCGGCCGCGGTCGCGCCCCGCCATCTCGACATAGGCGAGCAGATGGTGGCCGAAAGTCACCGGCTGCGCGGTCTGCAGATGGGTGAAGCCGGGCATCACCGTCGCCGCGTGCTCCAGGGCCCGTTCGGCCAGCGCGATCTGATAGGCGGCGAGCGCGGCATCTGTCGTGTCGATGGTGTCGCGCACCCACAGCTTAAAGTCGGTCGCCACCTGATCGTTGCGCGAGCGCGCAGTGTGCAGGCGCCCGGCGGGCGCGCCGATCATGTCGGTGAGGCGGCTCTCGACATTCATATGGATGTCTTCGAGCGCGCGTTTGAAGGCGAACTTGCCGCCTTCGATTTCTGACAGGATCGTGTCTAGACCGTGAACGATCTTTTTCGCATCGTCCGCCGCAATGATGCCTTGCTTGGCCAGCATGTCGGCATGGGCCTTTGAAGCGGCAATGTCCTGGCGGTAGAGATGCCGGTCGAAGTCGATGGAGGCGTTGATTTCCTCCATAATGGCATCGGGACCGGAGGCAAACCGCCCGCCCCACATTTTGTTGCTCATCGTGCCGCTCGTATGGCCAAACCTGTTCGTGTTGTCAGAAGCTACTACCCCTAAGAGTGCAGCCGCCCATGACCGAATCCGCTTCCCAAACCCGTGCCCATGCCAAGAAACGTCTCGCCATGGTGCTCGCGGGGGGCGTCGCCGGGGTGGCCGTCGGGCTGGCGGGGGTATACGTGATGACCACCTTGATAGGCAATAAAGGCGGTACGGGCGCCAGCGCCGCCTGCCGGCCGGCCGTGGATCTCGCCAAAAAGGTCGCACCCTTCGCCCGCGGCGAGGTGGCGGCCGTGAATATGGCCAAGGCCCCGCTCAAGGTGCCGGCGTTGACCTTCCACGACGCCACCGGGGCCGCCAAAACCCTCGACGATTTTCGTGGAAAGACCGTTCTGCTCAACCTCTGGGCGACCTGGTGCGTGCCGTGCCGCAAGGAAATGCCGGCGCTCGACGCCCTGGAGCAGAAGAAGGGCAGCGCCGACTTCCAGGTGGTCACGGTCAATATCGACACCCGCGACGCCGACAAGCCGAAGGCCTGGCTCAAGGAGGTCGGCATCGAAAAGCTCGCCTACTTCGCCGATCCGACGGCCAAGGTCTTCCAGGAGTTGAAGGGCGTCGGCCGCGCCTTCGGCATGCCGACGACGATGCTGGTCGATCCCAAGGGCTGCGAAATCGGGACGATTGCCGGCCCTGCCGAGTGGGCCAGCGATGACGCGCTCAAGCTGATCGACGCCGCTGTCGCCGGCGCCAAGCAAGGCAGCTAGCGCGGCGACGCCTCAGGCGGCGATGTTCACCGAGCCGCCATTGCCGACGGTCGATGCCTGACTGGAATTATAGGCGGATTGCGTGGCGGCCAGCGTCGCCTGGGCGCCGGCCAGTTGCTTGTCACGCGCGGCATTCACCGATTTGATCTTCGCGCTGAGCCGCATCACCGCCTGCTGCGCGGCCAGTTTCGCGATCCCGGCAATCTGGTTGGTCGAAGCGCTGGCGAAATTGTTGCTGGCCGCGTTGAGACCGGCCTGAACCGAACTGGCGTAGTTCGCCACGCGCGTGCGTTGCGACTTTATATTCTGATACGCGCTTCGTTGGGGATTCCAGCCGAACCCGATTTGTATTGCCATGACATCGCCCTCGCCCGCCATGGTGCAGAGGACAGGGTTAATCAAACCTTAGAAACCGCCGCCCCGCCCCTGCGCCCCCTTGACGCACCCTCGCACCTCCCTATACTTAACCAGATGGTTGACTATCAGCCCGCCTCGCTCGACCGCACGTTCGCCGCCCTCGCCGATCCGACGCGGCGGGCGCTGCTGGCGCGCCTGAGCGACAGCGACGCCGTCAGTGTCAGCGATCTCGCCAAGCCGTTCGCCATGTCGCTGCCGGCGATCATGAAGCACCTCGACGTCCTCAAGGATGCGGGGCTGGTCACCCGGGAAAAGAGCGGCCGCATCGTGTCGTGCCGGCTGCGCGCCGAGCCGATGCACGAAGCCAACGAATGGCTCAACCGCTACCAGCGGTTCTGGACCGAGCGCCTCGATCAACTCGAAGCCTTACTGGAGAACGATGCATGGCTACCGCCGTCGCTACAAAACCAAGCCTCACCATCAAGCGTCGATTCAAGGCCGCGCCCGAGAAAGTCTTTGCCGCGTGGACCGATCCGCAAAAAATGATGCGCTGGATGGGGCCGAGCAAGGTGACGCTCTGCGACGTCACCAACGACCTTCGCGTCGGCGGCCGCTACGACATCAGGATGGTCGCCGACGGCGAGGAGCACAATGTCGGCGGCGTCTATCGCGAGATCGTGCCGAACGCGAAGGTCGTCTTCACCTGGGCCTGGCGCTCGACGCCGGAGCGCGAGTCGCTGGTGACCATGACCGTCAAGCCGGACGGCGACGGTTCGCTGATGACGCTGCAGCACGAACAGTTCTTCGACGAGGCCGCCCGCGACCGCCACAACCAGGGCTGGACCGGCACGTTGCTTCGCCTCGAGACCTTCCTGCATACCGACGGCATGGAGAAGCCCCACGGCAAGTTCGTCTGGAACGAACTGAACACTCGCGACGTCGAAGGTGCCAAAAGCTTTCTCAGCGCCGCGCTCGGCTGGACCTTCGAGGCCGCTCCGATGCCCGGTTTCACCTACTGGATCATCAAGCGCGGTGACGAGCGCATCGGCGGCATCTTCGATCTGAATTCCGACGAAGGCTGCAAGGGTGTCCCCGAGCACTGGCTCACTTACATCGCCGTCGATGATGTCGATGCGCGCCTCAAGGTCGCGCTGTCGGTAGGCGCCAAAGAAGGCAGACCACCGCAGGATATTCCCGGTGTCGGCCGCATGGCGGTGTTGCAGCAGCCCGGTGGGGCGACGATCGCCTGGCTGACGCCGAAGCCGATTTAAGCTCCGGCTTCGCCAAGCCGACATCAAAACGGGAGATGACAATGAAGCTCTATGGATTCCCACCGTCGCCGCGCACCTGGGCGGTGCGCGCCGTCGCAGCCCAGCTTGGCGTGCCGCTCGACTTCGAATTCGTCGACCTGACCAAGGGCCAGCAGCACGAGCCGGACTATCGCGCGATCAATCCCAACGGCCGCGCGCCGACGCTGGTCGATGGCGACTTCAAATTGTGGGAGGCGATGGCGATCATGCACTACCTCGCCGGCCAGAAGCCCACTGCGCTCTGGCCGGACGACATGCGCATTCGCGCCGACATCGTGCGCTGGCAGAGTTGGAATCTCGCGCACTGGGAGAAGGAATCCTGCGCGCCGTTGCTGTTCGAGCGCATCGTCAAGCAACTCGTCGGGGCGGGTGCACCGGACGAGGCGGCCGTGGCGCGCGCGCTCGACAATTTCGCCCGCGACGCCAAGGTGCTCGAGGCACATCTGGGCAAGCAGCCTTACCTCGTGGGCAGCTCCCTCACCCTTGCCGACTTCTCTGTCGCCGGCCCCCTGTTCTACGCCGAGCGCGCCGGCCTGCCGCTCGCAGACTATCCGAAGGTGCGCGAATGGTTCGGGCGCATCGCGTCGCTGCCGTGCTGGAAGGAGACCGCGCCCCAGATCCCGGCCGCGGCGGCGTAGTCGCGTGTCCCGGACACGCAGCGCAAGCGCGTTTACGCGCGTCTTCGATGCACGATGGCGCGGCGGTGCGCTGCCGTAGAACAAGGCGTCGCTACGCGAGGTCGCGACTAGGTTGACACATGGCACAAGCTCAAAGAGCCCAGCTCCACAAGTCGGGAGAAATCCCGGCACCGGCACACGACGTCTGGATGCTGCTGACCGATTGGGCCGGAATGCTGCGATGGAGCTTAAGCGCCAAGCGCGGCGGACCACTTGGCAAGCTGGTCAAATGCGAACTGATCGGGGAACCGGGCCAAGTGCCGCGCACACGACGGATGATCCTCGACTCCGGCGTAAAGATCGAGGAAGAGCTCGTTTACCAGAATGACGAGACCAGACGCATCTATTATCGAAAAACCGACTCACTCGGGTCTATTGGATATATTGCCACAAGTTATGTCGATGAAATCGACGCCCTGAGGTGCCGATTGCACATCGCGTCGTGGTTCGACGTCGAGCCGGACGAAGGCCCGGCCGCCTCCGTCGCTCGCTTCGAGGGAATCTACGCAGGCATATTCGAGGGCTTCAGACTGTACTTCTCAGCCTGAAGCGGTCGCAACGACGGACCACGCCTCTACCGCGTCGGGACCGGCTTGTCGCCGCGATAGTCGTAGAAGCCGCGCTGCGTCTTGCGGCCGAGCCAGCCGGCTTCGACGTACTTCACCAGCAACGGGCACGGCCGATACTTCGAGTCGGCCAAGCCCTCGTGCAGCACCTGCATCACCGACAAGCAGGTGTCGAGGCCGATGAAGTCGGCGAGTTCGAGCGGGCCCATCGGATGGTGGGCGCCGAGACGCATCGCGGTGTCGATCGCCTCGACATTGCCGACGCCTTCGTACAGCGTGTAGATCGCCTCGTTGATCATAGGCAGCAGGATGCGGTTGACGATGAAGGCCGGGAAGTCTTCCGAAACCGCGATCGTCTTCTTGAGCGTGCGAACGAAGTCCTTCGACGTCTCGAAGGTCGCATCGTCGGTGGCAATGCCGCGAATTACCTCAACGAGCTCCATCAACGGCACCGGATTCATGAAGTGAATGCCGATGAAGCGCTCGGGGCGATCGGTCGTGGCGGCAAGGCGCGTAATCGAGATCGACGAAGTGTTGGTGGCGAGGATCGCCTCCGGCTTCAGCGACGGGCACAGTTCGGAATAGATCTTGCGCTTGGCTTCTTCCTTTTCGATCGCCGTCTCGATGACGAGATCGCAGGCGCCGAGACCGTCGTATTTCTCGGCCGCGCCGATACGCGCCAGCGCCGCCTTGCGATCGTCTTCCGTGATCGTCTTCTTGGAGACCTGCTTGGCCATGTTGCCGTTGATCGTGGCCATGCCGGCCTTGATGCGGTCTGCCGAAATGTCGTTGAGCTTCACGTCATAGCCGGCCAGTGCACAGACGTGAGCAATGCCGTTGCCCATCTGACCGGCGCCGATTACCCCGACAGTTTTTATAGTGGCGGCCATTTCTGATCCGATATGTTCCATGCCCGGTGAGGCAATCCCCCCGTCCGAACCCCGTTTCTACGACGAACTGCGGTATGACGCCACAGACGCGATGAACCGTTGTTGAACGGCCTCAGCGACCGGCCTTGCCTAGCTCCTCGGCCAATTCCGGCAATGCCTGGTAGAGATCGGCGACCAGTCCGTAATCGGCCACCTGGAAGATGGGGGCTTCTTCGTCCTTGTTGATCGCGACGATGACCTTTGAATCTTTCATGCCGGCGAGATGCTGGATCGCACCTGAAATGCCGACGGCGATGTAGAGCTCCGGCGCTACAACCTTGCCGGTCTGACCGACCTGCCAGTCGTTCGGCGCATAACCGGCATCGACCGCGGCACGCGAGGCGCCCATCGCGGCGCCGAGCTTGTCGGCCACCGGTTCGATGTACTTGGTGAAGTTCTCGCGGTTCTGCATCGCCCGGCCGCCGGAGATGATGATCTTGGCGGAGGTGAGTTCGGGACGGTCCGACTTCGACAGCTCTTCGCCGACGAAGGACGACACGCCGGGATCGGCAGCGGCCTGCGCGGCCTCGACCGGTGCCGAGCCACCTTCACCCGCCGCCTGGAAGGTCGAGGTGCGCACGGTGATGACCTTCTTGGCGTCCGTCGACTTCACGGTCTGGATCGCGTTGCCGGCATAGATCGGACGCTCGAACGTATCGGGCGAAACAACCTTCATGATTTCGGAAATCTGCATGACGTCGAGCAGCGCGGCGACGCGCGGCATGACGTTCTTGCCCGAGGTGGTCGCCGGCGCCACGAAGGCGTCGTACGAGCCGGCGAGCGAAACGATCAGCGCCGCCAGCGGCTCGGCGAGCTGATGCTCGTAGGCCGGCGCATCGGCGATGAGCACCTTGGCAACGCCGTCGAGCTTGGCGGCAGCATCGGCCGCGGCCTTGCAATCCTTGCCGGCAACGAGAACGTGGACGTCGCCGCCCATCGCCTTGGCGGCAGTGACTGCCTTGTTGGTCGCATCTTTCAGCGACTTGTTGTCATGCTCGGCGAGAACAAGCGTGGTCATGATCAAATTACTCCCGCTTCGTTCTTCAGCTTGGCAACGAGTTCGGCGACCGAGCCGACCTTGACGCCGGCCTTGCGGCCCGAAGGTTCGGTGGTCTTGACGACCTCAAGGCGCGGCTTGGTGTCGACGCCGTAATCGGCGGCGGTCTTTTCCTCGATCGGCTTCTTCTTCGCCTTCATGATGTTCGGCAGCGAAGCGTAGCGCGGCTCGTTGAGGCGGAGGTCGGTGGTGACGATCGCCGGGCCCTTGAGCTTGACGGTTTGCAGGCCGCCGTCGACTTCGCGCGTTACCGACACGCTGTCGCCGTCGAGCACCAGCTTCGAGGCGAAGGTGCCTTGCGACCAGCCAAGCAACGCGGCGAGCATCTGGCCGGTCTGGTTGGAATCATCATCGATCGCCTGCTTGCCCATGATGACGAGACCGGGCTGTTCGGCTTCGACGATCTTCTTGAGGATCTTGGCAACGGCGAGCGGTTCCACCACGCCGTCGGCCTTCACCAGAATACCGCGATCGGCGCCCATGGCGAGCGCGGTGCGAATGGTCTCCGATGACTGCTGCGCGCCGATAGACACCGCGACAATCTCGGTCGCCTTGCCGGCTTCCTTCAAACGGATCGCCTCTTCGACGGCGATCTCGTCGAAGGGATTCATCGACATCTTGATGTTGGCGAGTTCCACGCCCGAGCCATCGGGCTTGACGCGAATTTTGACGTTGTAATCGACGACCCGCTTAACGGGCACCAGAATCTTCATAATTCTATCCCTATCGGGCCTAGTCGGGAAAACGGCGGGAACCTAAAGGCGGCCCGGTTAGCATGTCAACGCTTATGCCGCATTGCACGATGCCGCAATGGCGCTTTCTTGAGATTTCCGAGCCTCTTCAGGTCATTGAACGCTATTTCCTGCTCCGGGGCCATCGTCCCCTGGCGTCGACCGACGTCGCCATCAGGCGAGCCGACGAAATCGAACACTCGCACGAATACGACGGCGCGTCTGAGCGGATGATGATCGCGGACGACCGCGACTTTCCGTAGCCGGCAGTCGGTTACTCAGCGGTTCTGACCCGGCTGCCACAGGATGTCGCTGGCGCCTTTGTCATTGGCGTAACGGCCGGCGACGAAAAGATAGTCCGATAATCGATTGACGTATTTAAGCGACGGATCGGACACGCCGTCCTGATCGGTATCGCGCAGCTTGACCATGATGCGCTCGGCGCGCCGGCAAACCGTGCGGGCCAGATGCAGATAGGCCGACGCTGCGCTGCCGCCCGGCAGGATAAATGATTTGAGCGGCGCAAGGTCGGCGTTCAGCCGGTCGATCTCACCTTCAAGCCAGGCAACTTGGGCGTCGGTCACGGTGAGACGGGCGCCGCCCGGGCCTTTCTCCGCCAGGCAGAGATCGGCTTCGACATCAAAGAGATCGTTCTGAATGCGGCCGAGGGCGGCATCGAAACTCTTGTCCGCCGCCGTGTGCAGGCGGACGAGACCGAGCACTGCGTTTGCTTCGTCGAGGGTGCCATAGGCTTCGACGCGCAGATCGTACTTCTTGCGGCGCGCGCCGGAGCCGAGCGAGGTCGTGCCGTCGTCGCCGGTGCGGGTATAGATCCGATTGAGAACGACCATCGAAACCCTCGGACGTTCGGGCAAAAATCAGCCGCGCATCACCCAGATCGTGAACATGATGACGGCGATCGCAACGAACTGCAGGAGTACGCGAAGCCGCATCAATTTCTGGGAGCGGTTCGGTGAGCCGCCCCGCATCATATTAATCAGACCGAGCGCAAGGACGATACCGACCGCGATGATCGCGGCGGGCACCAGATAGTGGGAGAGGAAATCGGACATGGGGGCCTATTAGCACCCCGACCGGATGCCGGCCAGCACAGCCCAGCCATGAGAATTGGCAATCCGGACTCGCCATATGGTTGTATTTGTGACATTTTGGTTGTGGGGAAGTCGGTCGGGTTGGGGCAATGCGACCTGGGTTGGAGAATGCGACCAGGCCGTTTGCGAGGCCGTCAGAAAACCGGGGCACGAGCCGGCCGCCGCGGGCCCACCGGCCGCGCGCCAGAGCGACCTCCGCCTATCCAGAGCTCGACTGCATCCGATACCGCCTGTCGCCGGGCATCCTGGACTGGGCCGAGCAACGGGCCGAGCGTCTCGGCCTCGGCGCCGACCGGGCCATCATCAGCGCCGGGATACTTGACGACGAGACATATGTCCGCGCCCTCGCCGCCGACCTCGGCATCGCCTTCGAGCCACTGGAAACCGTAGCGCGTTCCCAGTGCCTGCTGTCCGATGCGGACCTGGTCGGCGCAGCCGCATCCGGCCTGCTGCCTGTCGCCGACGACACCGGCACGGCAATCGTGATCGCGCCGCGCGGCACCGGGGCGCGGGGATTGGTCCGGCTGATCAGAAGCGATCCGGCGAGGGCCGCACGCTTTCGTCTGACGACGACGGAGCGCTTTAACCGCCTGCTGCTGCGTATCGGCGGCGATGCCATCGTCACGCACGCCTTGCAGGCGTTGCAAGGTCGTTGGCCTGCCCTGTCCGCGTCATCGCGGCACGGCTTCGGCTGCGTATCGATTGCAGCGGCCGCGGCTGTCGCGGCTTTTTCGCTCATGGCGGCCTTTCTCGGACCCGCCGTCGCGCTGATGGTGGTCGAGCTGACGCTGTCGGCGATATTTCTGGCCTGGCTGGGTCTGCGCCTGCTCGGCGCCTTCGTCGGCCCGCCACCGCTATCACCGGCGCGACAGTTGTCGGATCGCGAGTTGCCGATCTACAGCGTGATCGCTGCAGTCTATCGCGAGGCGGCTTCGGTCGGCGGGCTGCTGGCCGCGATCGAGCGGCTCGATTATCCGGCGGAAAAGCTCGACGTCATCGTCGCTGTCGAGGCCGACGATGCGGACACCCGCGACGCGTTGAATGCCATCAAGACGCGGTTTCCCATTACGGTGATCGACGTGCCGCCCGGCGGACCACGCACCAAGCCGAAAGCGCTCAATGTCGCGCTGCCCTTCGCGCGCGGTACCTTCACCGTGATCTATGATGCTGAGGACCGGCCCGACCCTGGACAGTTGCGTCTGGCCCTGCGCGAATTCCTGGGCGGCGACCGCAATCTCGCCTGCGTTCAGGCGCGGCTGTGCATCGACAACACCGCCGATGGCTGGCTGGCGCGCTATTTCACCGCCGAATACGCCGGCCAGTTCGACGTCTTCCTGCCGGGGCTGGCGAGCCTTCACGTGCCCCTGCCGCTAGGCGGCACGTCTAACCATTTTCACACCGACACCTTGCGCAAGATCGGCGGCTGGGATCCGTACAACGTCACCGAGGACGCCGATCTCGGCATGCGGCTGGCGCGCTGGGGCTATCGCGCCGCGATGATCGACTCGACGACGTACGAAGAAGCGCCCGCCAAACCCAGCGCCTGGCTGCGTCAGCGCACGCGCTGGTTCAAAGGCTGGATGCAGACGTGGCTCGTTCACATGCGTCGGCCCCGGCAGCTATGGCGCGAACTCGGACCATCGGGCTTCATTGCCTTCAATCTCATGGTCGGCGGCACCGTGCTCGCGGCGTTGGTGCATCCGTTGTTCGTTGCGGCGCTGACCTGTTCGATCGCCTACTGCGGCGGGCTGTGGGCGGGCGACCAGCCGTCGCTTGTTCTTCTGGGCATTGTCTACGGCATGACCGCGGTGTGCGGTTATCTCAGCTCGGCCTATCTGGGATGGCTGGGCCTGAAGCGGCGCGAACTGTCATCGTCGGCCTGGGTCTTGTTGCTGACGCCGCTGCATTGGCTGCTGCTGTCCACGGCGGCGTGGCGCGCGGTCTATCAATTGTTCACCCAACCCTTCGTCTGGGAGAAAACCGAACACGGGCTGGCGCGGACGTCGCAGCGCGCCGCGCGTCTGGCGCGAGCGCTGACCGATCTCGAGCAGGATCTGCGCTGCGCCCCGCAGGCCGGCATGCTGCCGACCGTCAATGAAGCAACTATAGATACTTCTTCATCTCGGCGGCGGCCTCTTCGGGCGTCCGCTTGAGGTTGAACGGCGCAACGAAGCGGCCTTGCTTGTCCATCAGATAAACCATCGCGGTGTGGTCCATCGAATAATCGTCGCCCTTGCCGGTCGGGATTTTCTTGGCATACACCCGGTAGGCCTTCTCGGCGGCATCGATCGACGCGCGATCGCCAGTCGCCGCCATCATCCGCGGATCGAAGCTCGACAGATAATCCTTCATCACCGCCGGCGTATCGCGCTCCGGATCGACGGTGATGAACAGGGCGCCTGTGCGGTCCGCATCCTTGCCCATCGCCCGCAGCATTTCCGACACGTCGAACAGCGTGGTCGGACAAACGTCCGGGCAATGCGTGTAGCCGAAGAAGACCAGCCACGGCCTGCCCTTGAAATCCTGATCGGTGATCGGCTTGTTGTTCTGGTCCACGAGCTTGAACGGCCCGCCGACAGCGGACGCAGTCGACACCGCCTGGGGGTTGAGACCGCCGGTCACGTACCACAGCGCCCCCAGAAACACGCCAAGACCCGTCAGGAACGCGGCGACGACGAGAAGCATGTGATTGGTGCGGGAGGTCATGGCAGGTCCGATACGTGAAGAGGACGTCGAGGCGGGGGTCAGAAGCAGGCGGCAAAACCCGTTCGCACCATCTCGAAAAAGACAGCGGTCCCGAAATAGGCCCAAAGGCCGATGGTTACGGCAACAACCACCCCGCCGAGCAGCGAAGCCAACAGCGTGGCCCACGAAATGGCCGGGATCGAGGCAGAGGCGCGCATATCAGTTCCCGCATTGGGACACCGGGTTCCTCAGATAAACATCCTCCCCTGCCCCGGCAACTGCCCGGGGCCAATTCCCGGCCGGCATTAACCATAAAGGCAACGCAGGGCTGATAAAATGCGGCTTTTCGGGACTTCCGTTGACTCGAAAGGTTAAAGTCGCAATGTATGAGCAGGCATCATAATGATTACTGCCCTCTAGGAGTTTGTTATGCGTAGCGCGTTGGCCCTTCTTGTCGCGATCTCGATGTCCGCCGCAGGGACTGCGGCCTGGGCTCAGAACGCCCCGGCACCCGCGGCGACGCCGGCGAAGTGCGAAAATCCGAACGCCCTTGGCGTGTCACGCGTGGTGCAGATCGATACCACCGGCGGCCCCGGCTTCGGTTTCGAACACTTCAAGGCTTATGACTTCTTGCGCGACCACGAAGTCGTGCTGACGTTCGACGACGGTCCGTGGCCGGGTCACACGCCGGACGTGTTGAAGGCGCTGGCCGATCAGTGCACCAAGGCGCTGTTCTTCCCGATCGGCAAGCACGCCGGATATCACCCGGAAATCCTCAAGCGCGTTCGCGCCGAGGGGCACACCATCGGTTCGCACACCTGGTCGCACAAGGATCTGTCGCGCCTCACCCAGCAGGAAGCGGTCGACGAGTTCGAAAAGGGCGTTGCCGCCGTCAGCATCGCGCTCGGCAACAAGCCGGTCGATGCCTTCTTCCGTTTCCCGGCGCTGCGTCATCCGCCGGAAATGTTGAAGTACCTTGGCGATCGTAACGTCGGCATCTTCTCGACTGACCTCGACTCCTTCGACTTCAAGACTCGCAAGCCGGAACAGGTCGTCGGCAATGTGATGAAGAAGCTGGAAAAGAACGGCAAGGGCATCATCCTGATGCACGACTTCCAGCAAGCCACCGCCAAGGCCGCGCCGGAACTGCTCAAGCGGCTCAAGGAAGGCGGCTACAAGGTGGTGCAGATCACCGGCAAGACGCCGATCGAGCCGAAGAAGGAATATGTCGACATGGTCTTGAAGGAGATGGGCGGCGGCCTCGACGAGGCCCGCCCGATGTCCAGCGTCATCAAGACGATCAACGAAAACTGATCGGCGCTTGAACTTCCCGCCCTTTTCGACCCGAACCGGTCGTGCGATATTTTCGCACGGCCGGTTTTTTGCCATCTGTCGAAGCGGACCCCGCCTGCCTATCTCCGCTTGGGATAGCGAAAGGGCCCGCCCTTGCGTTGGCACGGCATTTCGGATCAGACTTTGACCAGGCCTCGACAGCGAATCATCAGTAAGAGGCTCTAGTCACCTCCAGGGGTCTGTCGATGGAATCAGCAGTCCGGAAACCTGTCCGGGCCACGAAGGACGTATCGCGAATGGCCACGATCAGCATGCCGAAGAAGGATAAAGCCGCGGAACCGGAGGTGGCCAAGGTCACCCAAACGCGGCCGACGCTGGCGCGTTTTCGACTGCAGGTCGACCGGCAGACCAAGGCGACATTCGCCTCGCTCGATGAAGCCCGCAACGCCGCCAAGGCGATCAAAAAGGCCTTCCCTGTCGTGCAGGTATCGATTTACGACGCCGAACAAAGCACGCAGGCGAGCCTCGACTGAGCGCTCGCGCTCAACGTCGCAGTCTCTGTGCCGGCGGCTGCCCCGCAGCCGCGAAACTACTCGACAGCGCGCCTGCTGAAGGCCGTAAACACTGCCGAAGCCGCCGTTGCATGGTCATAGACCATCCGGCTGGCCACGACGAATAATGTCGCTGCCAGCACGAGCCGCAATGCTCGTTCCGGAACGCGGATGGCAAAGTAACTGCCGACGAAGATGCCGGGTAAAGAACCGGCGAGCAGTGACATGATGATGTGCCAATCGACCGAGCCCATCATCCAGTGACCCATGCCGGCAATCAGGGTCAGCGGCACGGCATGTGCGATGTCGGAGCCCACGATCTTGACCATCGGCAGCCCAGGATACAGCAGCAGCAAAGCGATGACGCCGATCGCGCCGGCGCCGACCGAGGAGATCGACACCAGGACGCCGAGCGTCGCCCCGACCAGGACGGTCGCGAGGGCTGTGCGCTCCTCGCTCAATGACCCGACATGCGCGCGGTACCATTCGACGATCGGCTGACCGAGCACCAGAACGGAAGCCGTGACGAACAGCGCAACGCCCAATACGAGTGTGATCAGGTTGCCGACCGCCTCGCTATCGAGATTCAATTGCGACAGGATCAGTAGCGTGATGCATGTCGCCGGCACGCTGCCGCTCGCCAGGCGGCGCACGATGCGCCAATCGATACTGCGGGCGAAGCCGTGCATCAGGCTACCCGCAGTCTTGGTTGCCGCCGCATATAATAGGTCGGTGCCGACCGCCGTCGCCGGATGGATGCCGAACAACAGGATGAGCAGCGGCGTCATTAGCGAACCGCCGCCCACGCCGGTCATACCAACAAGCAGACCGACGGCAAATCCCGACAGCGAGTACAGCGGATCGATCATCGACACCCCGTCGCCGCGGAAAGCGGCGTTTGATCTAAGCACACTGGTCGGGAACGGCAATTGTGACTACGCGTTGAACTGCGTCAATTGGCGCTTGACAATGCTGCCGTTGGAATTTTGTTGAGTATTCCGCAGAAAATGCGATCAAAAATGTCCAATTGGTCCGCTGACGGCCTGTAACGACGAAATGCCGCGCCCAACGGAAGGCTCACCGTGCCTGACATCATTACAATCACCATCAATCCGGCCGTGGACATTTTCTTCAATGTCGAGAAGGTCGAGCCGACGACAAAGATGCGATGCTCGGCGCCGAAGCGCGATCCTGGCGGCGGCGGCATCAACGTCGCGCGTGTCGTGAGCCGCCTCGGCGGCGACGCTACCGCCATATACCCGGTCGGCGGCTCGATCGGCAGGCTGCTGCAGAAACTGCTCGATC
This sequence comes from Pseudolabrys sp. Root1462, assembly GCF_001426945.1. Classification (GTDB taxonomy): domain Bacteria; phylum Pseudomonadota; class Alphaproteobacteria; order Rhizobiales; family Xanthobacteraceae; genus Pseudolabrys. The sequence continues at coordinate 3,442,965 of NZ_LMFS01000001.1, forward strand.
GCGAGGGCATCGATAGCCTTGTTACGCCGTCGCATGTCGAGACCCGTGAGAACTTTACGGCCTACGAGACGAGCAGCGGCGATCAATATCGCTTCGTACTCCCGGGCTCGACGCTTCATCGTGCGGAATGGGAGGCCTGCTTGAGCACGATGACGAAGTTGAAGGACAAGCCGCGGTTTGTGGTCGCCAGCGGCAGCATTCCGCCCGGCGTGCCCGACGATTATTTCGCGCGCGTGGTTCGCGAGGCCAAGCGACTCGGTGCACAGAGTGTCGTCGATACGTCGGGCGACGCGCTCAAGGCCGCGCTCGAAGAATGCATCGATATCGTCAAGCCCAATGTCAATGAACTGAGTGCATTCACCGGTACCACGCTCGACAGCGATCACGCCCGCATCGCCGCTTGTCGCGAACTGATCGCCGGCGGGCGCGTGAAAATGGTGGCGTTGACCCTTGGCGCCGACGGGGCGCTGCTGGTGACGAAAGACGACGTCTTCAAGGCCGCGCCGATGAAGATCGAAGTCGTCAGCGCCGTCGGTGCTGGCGACAGCTTTCTCGGAGGGCTGGTCTGGGCCCTCTCGGACGGGCAGACGCCCAGGGACGCGTTCCGTGTCGCCGTTGCCGCGGGCTCGGCCGCGGTGATGAGCCCCGGCACCGAATTATGCAGCCATGCGGATGTCAAGAGGCTCGCGCCGAGGGTCGAAATCGAAGAGATCCAAACCGCTTAACGCCTGTTATTTGGTCTCGAGCGCGAAGACGCCGTTCCAGTCGACCGGCGGCTCGTCCTTCTGGAAGCTGGCGATGCGCAGCGTGTAGATGTCGACCAGCCGGTCCAGCCCAAACGGCTTGGCGGCCTCGCGACAGCGCAGAATGAACTGCTCGGCGCCTTCGAAATCGCGCCTCCGATAGTGCTGGAGCATGTCGCTGAATACACGCTTCAACGCCTGGTAGTTTTCGCTGGCGGCGACCTCGGCATCGCCCAGCACGGTGTAGACGGTCTCGGGCTCGGTCTTGCCCTTGACGGTGATGACATCGAGTTCGAGCAGCGCGAACTTGTCGGCGACCGCCTGCGCGGTGCGCGCGCCGACGATGATGCGGACGCCATAGTTCTTCGACTGACCCTCCAGGCGCGAGGCCAGGTTCACCGGATCGCCGAGCACCGAGTAGTTGAAGCGCAGGTCCGAGCCCATATTGCCGACCACGCAGCGCCCGGTGTTGATGCCGATGCCGACATTGATCGGAATGAACCGCTGACCGGATTCGCTCGCCTCGCGTTCGCGCCGCGCATTCAGTGTTTCCACCTTGCGCAACATTTCCAGCGCCGCGCGGCAGGCGTTGACCTCGTGATGCGTGTCGTGCAGCGGCGCGTTCCAGAACGCCATGACGGCGTCACCTATATATTTGTCGATCGTGCCGTTGTTCTCGATGATGGCGTTGGTCAGCGGCGTCAGGAAGTTGTTCATCAAGGTCGTCAAGCCTTGAGGATCATCCTTGTACAGTTCAGAGATCGTGGTGAAGCCGCGCACGTCCGAGAACATGATGGTCATGTTGCGGTCTTCGCCGCCGAGCGTCAGCTTTTCATGCGAGTGCGCCAACTGTGATACCAGCTCGGGCGCAAGATATTGCCCGAAGGCCGTGCGGATACGGTGACGCTGCAATTGCTCGCGGAAGTAATTGATGAACATCAGCGCCAGATAGACGAGGAAGGTGGCGAGCAGCGGGAAAGTCGCGTCGAGCAGAATGCGCTTTTCGGTGAAGAACAGCCACGAGCCAGCGGCCAAGGCGGCGCCGACGATCGCCCCCAAACCGAGCATCGGCGCCGCGCCGAGGATCGGCCCGAGCGCGATGATGCCGAGCCCGAACAGCACGGTGACGGCCAGCTCGCCGCCGATGGCATAGCCGGGCCGCGCCAGCACCGCATTCGACAGGATACTCTCGAGCACCTGCGCATGCACTTCGACGCCGGACATCGCCGGGTCGATTGGGGTCGCCTTGATATCGCGCAGGCCGACCGCGGAGGTGCCGATCAGCACCAGTTTGCGGGCGATGCGATCCGGCGGCACGCGGTCTTCGAGAATATCCTTGGCCGAGACGAAACGGTTGGCGTCGTAGGGCGCGAAATGGATCCAGAGCTGGCCGTTGCCGTCGGTCGGCATCTCGAGCGCCGGAATCGCGACGCTGCGCACGCCGGCGGCGTCGCTTTTGATGCGGAAGGCGCCGGCGCCGGTGACGACGCGCAGCATTTCCAGTGTCAGCGCCGGTGTCATCATGTCACGCGCGACGATCGTCATCGGCACGCGCCGGACGATGCCATCGGGCTCCGGCTGGATCGTCAGCATGCCGCGGCCGGCAGCGGCCTGTTCGAGCGCCGGAATGTTGCCGATCATCCCGGGATAGTTGATCAGGAAACGCTTGGGGTCCGGCCCCATCATGGCAAAGCCGACGACGGGCGGCGCGGCCGCGCCCTCGCTCAGGTTGAGGTGATGGCCGGATTCGCCGAGCACGACGCGCGAATGCCGGATGGCATCGGCGAAAACCGCGTCATTGTCCGGCAACTTCGCCAGTTGCGCGCGCGTTGCCGCATCGAGATTGCGGAAACTGTCGGCGGCGACGGCCGGCGACATGCGATCTGGTTCGGCGAAGATAATATCGAAGGCAACGACGGCCGCGCCCATGCGCGTGAGCCTGGTGACGAGGTCGGCAAGCACAGTGCGCGGCCACGGCCACTGCCCGATGCTCTTGAGGCTGGCTTCGTCGATGTCGACGATCACCGCCGGACGAAGTGTCGCCTCGCGCGGTTGGACGCGCTGATAGAGGTCGAAAGTGCGGCTGCGCAGCGCTTCGAGCGGCGCCGGATCCCAGATGCGCAACATGACCAGCGCCGCCAGCAGCAACAGGCAGATCACCCGGCCGAGGCCGAACTGGCGCCCGAACTGTTTGAGCGCTTCTGTCAAGGAGCGACTCATTTCTCGCGGAAGGCGCGCATGAACTGATCCTGCAGCGGCTTCATCAAATAAGAAATGACCGTGCGCTCGCCGGTCTGCACGAAGGCTTCGACCGGCATGCCGGGCAGCAGCTTGAGGTCATCGAGCTTCTGCAACGCTTCGGCCGGCAGACTGATGCGGATGGTATAGTAGCTCGCGCCGGTGCGCTGATCCGTCGAGGTATCGGCGGAAACGCGCGTCACTTCGCCGTTGATTTCGGGCGTGGTGCGCGCATCGAAGGCCGAGAAGCGCAGCACCGCGGCCTGGCCGACCTTGACCTGAGCGATATCCTGCGGCTGCACCTTGGCCTCGACCTGCAGTTTGGCAGAGTCGGGCACGATGTACATGATCGGATCGCCGGCGGTGATGACGCCGCCGACAGTGTGAACCGCCGACTGGAAGACAAAACCCGTCTGCGGCGCCCGGATATCGGTGCGGCGCAACTGGTCCTCGGCGGTGATCTTGCGCTCGACGAATTCGCCGATCTTGCTGTCGGTTTCGCGCAATTCCTTGGCGACGTCGCTCGACAGATTCTGGTCTATCTGGATGATCTGCAAGCGGATTTCGGAGATTTTGCCCTTCGACTGCGCCGCAGTCGCAACGAGTTGCGCGCGCTCGCCGCCGAGGCGCGCGGTCTCGCGCTCGAGCTGGGTGAGCCGCGTCAACTGCACCAGGTTGCGCTTGTAGAGATCACGCACGCCTTCGAGTTCGCGGCTGATCAGATCGATTTCCTGGCTTTTGGCGGCCTGCTGCGCCTCGATGCCACCGATCTCTTCCTCGAGCTGTTTGACGCGCTGCGTGAGCTGCGCCTTCTGTCCGAGACGTTCGGCGCGGCGCAACTCGAACAGCTTTCGCTCGCTCGCCATGGTGTCGGCGACGTCGGCGTCCGTGGCTCGCCTCATGAGATCGGCGGGGAACGCGATCGTGTCGGCGCCATCGCGCTCGGCTTCGAGCCGGGCCTTTCGCGCCACCGCCTGGTCGAGCCCCTTGGTCACGATCGCCAAGTTGGCGCGCATCACCGTCTCGTCGAGCCGCACCAGCACATCGCCGGATTTGACATAGTCGCCGTCATGGACGCGCAGGTCGCCGACAATGCCGCCGGTCGGATGCTGCACCTTCTGAACATTCTGATCGACGACAATCGAGCCTTGTGCGATCAAGGCGCCCGCCAGTTTCACGGTCGCCGCCCAGCCGCCGACTCCGCCGCCCAGGAACAGCACGATCATCAGGCCGACGATCAGGTGGCGGCGAATCGACGCCTGCGCGCTGGATGATGGTCCGCGGTCGGCGTTCATGCGCTCGCGCCCCCGCTCTTCTCGGGACGGATGCCGATCGGCGTCGGCGCTGCGGCGCCCGGCGGCCTTTGCAGCACCTTGGACAGCACTTCATCCTTCGGACCGCAGGCCTGCGCCCGGCCCTGGTTCATGACGAGAATCTGATCGACCCCGGCGATCGCGCTCGGCCGGTGCGCGATGACGACGACAATGCCCTTGCGCTCCCGAATGCCGAGAATGGCGCGGGTGAGCGCTGCGTCGCCATCCGAATCGAGATGCGAGTTCGGCTCATCGAGCACCACCAGAAACGGGTCGCGATACACCGCGCGCGCCAGCGCCACGCGTTGCGCCTGGCCTGCCGAGAGCGCAGCGCCCTGCTCGCCGACCGGCGTCTCGTAACCTTGCGGCAGACCGACGATCATCTCGTGGACGCCGACCGCCTTGGCGGCGGCGATCACCGCTTCGCCGTCCGGCTGAGGCTCGAAACGGGCAATATTGTCGGCGACCGTGCCCGCGAGCAGTTCGATATCCTGCGGCAGATAACCGATGTGCCGGCCGAGCACGTCGGGCGACCACTGGTCGAGCGCGGCGCCGTCGAGCCGCACCTTGCCGCGCACCGGGTGCCAGACGCCGACCAGCATGCGGGCCAGCGACGATTTACCGGAACCGCTCTGGCCGATAACGCCGAGCCCCTGCCCGGCCTCGAGCTTGAAGGCAATATCCTGCACCAGGACCTTGGTCGTGCCGGGCGCCGTCGCCGAGATGTTCTCGACAGTCAGGCGGTGCGCCGGGGCTGGCAATTCCATCGGCTGCGGCAATGCGGGCATGGCTTCGAGCAGTTGGCTCAGCCGCTTCCAGCTTTGCCTGGCCGCGGCAAAGCCCTTCCAGTTGGCGATGGCGAGATCGACCGGCGCCAGCGCACGCGCGCTCAGGATCGAACTGGCGATGATGATGCCGGCGGTCGCCTGCTGGTTGATGACAAGGTAAGCGCCGACCGCGAGCACGACGGACTGCAGCAGCATGCGCAGGACTTTCGAGGCCGAACCGAGGCCGCCGCCGATGTCGCTGCTGCGCTGCTGGCTGCGCATGTAGCGGTCGTTGGCTTCAGCCCAACGCGCCGCGATGCGCGGCACCATGCCCATGGCGACAAGCGCTTCGGCATTGCGCCGGCTCGCTTCGGCAAGGCCGTTGCGGACCGTCGCGGCCTCGGCGGCGCTCTTCGTCGGCGCCTTTGTCATCATCTCGGTGGCGAGTGTGAGTGCGACCAGGATGATGGCGCCGGCAAGCGCGGTGAAGCCGATCAGCGGATGAAAGGCAAAGCAGATCGCGAGATAGAGCGGGATCCAGGGCAGATCGAACAGCGCCACCGGCCCGAGGCCCGACAGATAGGAGCGGACAGCGTCAAGATCGCGGAGCGGCTGCGTGCCGTCGCCGCGGCCGCCGGTGCGCAAGGGAAGCCGCACCAGCGTGTCGTACACGCGGCCGCTGAGCGCCTCATCGAGCGCCCCGCCGACGCGAGCAAGGATACGGCTGCGAATGGCGTCGAGCACGCCAAGCGCGGCAAACAGGAAGACGATGAGCATCAGAAGCCCGACAAGCGTCGGCAGGCTCCGGCTCGGCAACACGCGGTCATAGACCTCGAGCATGAACATGGAGCCGGTGAGCATGAGAATGTTGCTCATGCCGGAGACCAGGGCCGTGCCGATAAAGGCGCCGCGGCAGGCGGCAAGCGCGGCCGAGAGTTCGGAACGCGGCGGCGAATGGCGTCGGATGGGCGGACTGTTCAGCATGGCAGCGGATTGGCTCCCCAACGCCGGCCAATTCCTCGGCAGATCGGCCCGCGCTGGCAATTGTGCCACGAAACCGGCAGAAAGTCGCCCGTGGAAACACAAGAAAAGTTAATAACGGCAACCACTTGCGCCACCGTGCGACGCCTTTGGGCGATACAGGGCCTACACGATCAGGACGTGGTTGATGACGTCGTAGATCTGAATGTTGGCGCTGGTCAGCGTCGTATGATCGACGCCATTGAGCGTGACAGTGTGCCCGGATGTATCCGTAATCACCGTATCGGCTCCGCTGGCGCTCGCGTGACTGAGGACATCTGTCGCGCTCGCGAAAACATCGCTGTCGAACTGGAGGATGTCGTGACCCGTTGCGTTGCCCGCCGTGAACGACTGAACCGTGTCATTGCCGAAATTATTGTGAAACACAAAGGTGTCTGTGCCACCGCTGCTGAATAGATCATTTCCTTGACCACCGGCATAGGTGTTGTTTCCGGTGAAGCCACCACCATTAACGAAGAGGTGGTTGGTGCCGGTCAGACCAGAGGCATCGATCGAAATGCTACCGGTCACCGTTGATCCACCGGAGCCAAAGTGGAGATAGCCAGTCGAAGCGCCATTGTAGTGGGCGCTCGACACAAGTTCATCGCCGACAATCACCGAGTAACCGCCGGCGGCATTGGTCAACGCGATATTGTCGATGTTGGACACCGTCGCGATGCCGTTCGCATCGCTCAAATCATAGGCGCCGCCGGTCGTCAGTTTGATGACATCGGTAATGTTCGTCTTGTCTTGCGCCGTGCCATCGATCACATCGCCGGCGAGGTCGCCGGAAGAGGCAATGACAAAAGCGTCGGCGCCCAGACCGCCAGTCAGAATGTCGCCCCCCGCGCCGCTCGTAATGATGTCGTTGCCATCGCCGCCGGTCAGCGTGTCGGCGAAGCCGCTGCCGGTAATCGCAAAGGCCTCGCTCTGGCCATGCAGATCGATGGTGACGCCCGCGGTCGCCGTCGAGGCGGAGACCGCTTCAACACCGGCGATCGACGCATCAGTCGCGCCGAGAGTATTAAGATGCGCCGATGTGGAGGTCAGGTTGATCGTGTCATGCGTTCCGGCTCCGAGGTCGATCGTGCCGTTGCCGATAATGATGTGATCGAGCTGCAGCCCCGTAAGCGTGATCGAATCGTCGCAGCCGGTGCCGACGAGATTGCCGGCGTCGACATGGTCCACCATCGGCACGCCAGATGCAGAGATATCGACGCCGTTGGCGAGAACATTAACGACATTGATGCCGCCACCGAGGTCGATCGCAGTCGACGCCGACCAATCGGTCGCCGACAGTTTCAAGGTGTTGTCATCACTGGTTCCGACCGTGACGGTCACCACGATCGTATCGCTTGCGCCGTGCTCGTCCGTCACCTTCGCGGTGAAGG
>NZ_LMFS01000002.1:0-272 GCF_001426945.1 Pseudolabrys sp. Root1462
GGGGGTAAGTAGAGTGGCGGACGGGTGAGTAACGCGTGGGAATCTGCCTCGTAGTAGGGGACAACCCGGGGAAACTCGGGCTAATACCGCATACGTCCTATGGGAGAAAGGGGGCCTCTGCTTGCATGCTCTCGCTATGAGATGAGCCCGCGTCCGATTAGCTTGTTGGTGGGGTAAATGCCTACCAAGGCGATGATCGGTAGCTGGTCTGAGAGGATGATCAGCCACACTGGGACTGAGACACGGCCCAGACTCCTACGGGAGGCAGCAGT
>NZ_LMFS01000003.1:0-95040 GCF_001426945.1 Pseudolabrys sp. Root1462
TCAATCGGGCGAGGTTGAATGGAGCGGCAGGATATCACGCTGCGGAGATGAGATGATGCGGGCCATGCTCTACGAAGCGGCCCAGAGCATGCTGCGTTCGAAGAAATGGTCTTGGCTCAAGGCCTGGGCGATGCAGATCGCGAGGCGCCGCGGGATGAAGAAGGCGATTGTGGCACTGGCGCGTCGGTTGGGCGTGATCATGCATCGCATATGGGTTGATGGCACTGAGTTCCGCTGGACCCGGGAGGCTGCAGCGGCATGAGATCTAATCAGGATCAATAGCGACAGGAGAAAACCCGAGATCCACCCAGTGGTGGAAAGATGTCCCTCGCGGGACGATGGATGAGGTGAGTTCGTATGTCCGCTTGGACCTGCCGTTACACTGACGGTAAGGTCGCCCATTAGATTGTTCCACCTCGTCCTCGAATCCCATAATGGAAGGGCCATGGTGCCGATTCCGAAGAGAAGCGCGAGCCCGTGAGCGACATCGACACTGCAGTGGTGGATAGTCTGAAAGTGCTTGACCTCAAATGGCCGATTAGAGAAGCGGACATGCACCGAGCCTAGCGCATTGCCCGTATTTCCGCACGTCTCTTGTCTGATCTTTGCCGATCCGCCAGTGTCGCGCCGGAACCGGAGCATTGATCCATGGCCGTCGATTACACCAAGGAATACGACAACCGCGCCCGCGTGCCGGAACATCCGGAAATCTTCAAGCGCTGGGCCGGCGAAGCGGCGGCCTATCGCAAGGCCAGCCCGAAGGCCCGGCTCAATCTAAGCTACGGCCCGACGCCGAAGCGGGGCATCGATCTATTTCCGGCCGACGCCGCCGACGCGCCGCTCGCCATGTTCATTCACGGCGGCTGGTGGCGCTCGTTCGACCGCTCCGATTACAGCCACATGGCCAGGGGACTGAACGGCAACGGCGTCAGCGTCGCTGTCGTCGGCTACGATCTCGCGCCGAATGTCTCGATCGCGCAGATCATCGAGCAGATGCGCGCCGCATCGCTGTTTCTGTGGCGCGAGCAAAAGCAGCGGTTCGTCGCCTACGGCCATTCCGCCGGCGGGCACTTGTCCGCCTGCCTGGTCGCGACCGACTGGGAGACGCTCGATCCCGCGGTTCCGACCGATCTGGTGTCGGCCGGTTACGGCATTTCCGGCGTCTATGACGCGACCAAGCTGCTGACGATCCCGCTCAATGCCGATCTCAAATTGACCGAGCAAACGTCGCGCGCGGTGTCGCCGCTGTTCTGGCCGGTGCCGTCCGGCCGCAGCTTCGACGCCGTCGTCGGCGGCATCGAGTCGTCGGAATTCCTGCGCCAGAGCCGCGATTTCGCCGAAGCCTGGCGGCAGGACAATGTCGCCACGCGCTATGAGGAAATCGATGGCGCCAACCATTTCACCGCCATCGATCCGTTGTCCGATGCGGGCAGCGCGATGGTGAGGCGCATCGCCGAACTGGCGCGGCAGACGGCGGCGATGGACCGCTAGGGCGCATCGCCCGCTGGCGCGGGCGATGCTCGTCACTTCCTAGAAGAACGCCTGGATGCCGGTCTGCGCGCGGCCGAGGATCAGCGCGTGGATGTCATGCGTGCCCTCGTAGGTGTTGACCGTCTCGAGGTTCGCGGCGTGACGCATCACATGATACTCGCTCGAGATGCCGTTGCCGCCGTGCATGTCGCGGGCCATGCGCGCGATGTCCAGCGCCTTGCCGCAGTTGTTGCGCTTCATCAGCGAGATCGACGGCGGGGCGGCGCGGCCCTGCTCGATCATGCGGCCGAGCCGCAGGCAGCCCGACAGGCCGAGCGCGATTTCGGTCTGCATGTCGGCGAGCTTCTTCTGCACCAACTGGGTGGCGGCGAGCGGCCGGTTGAACTGCTTGCGGTCGAGCGTGTACTGGCGCGCCGCGTGCCAGCAGAATTCGGCGGCGCCCATGACGCCCCAGGCAATGCCGTAACGCGCGTTGTTGAGGCAGCCGAACGGACCGCCCAGCCCCTGCGCGTTCGGCAGCAGGTTCTCTTCCGGCACGACGCAATCGGCGAGCACGATCTCGCCGGTGGTCGAAGCGCGCAGCGACAGCTTGCCCTGGATCTTCGGCGTCGAGAAACCCTTCATGCCGCGTTCGACGATGAAGCCGCGAATGACGCCATCGAGCTTGGCCCACACCACCGCGATGTCGGCGAACGGCGCGTTCGAGATCCAGGTCTTGGCGCCGTTGAGCTTGTAGCCGCCGGCAACCTTCTCGGCGCGCGTCACCATCGAGCCCGGGTCGGAGCCGTGATCCGGCTCGGTGAGGCCGAAGCAGCCGACCATCTCGCCGGTGGCGAGCTTGGGCAGATATTTGCGGCGCTGCGCTTCCGAGCCATAGGCATAGATCGGATACATGACCAGCGACGACTGCACCGACATGGTCGAGCGATAGCCTGAGTCGACGCGCTCGATCTCGCGGGCGATCAGGCCGTAAGCGACATAGCCGAGGCCGGCGCCGCCGTATTCCTCAGGGATCGTCGGACCGAGCAGACCGAGCTTGCCCATCGCCGGCAGGTTGTTCGGATCGTGGGTCTCGTTGAGATAGGCCTCGGTGACCTTCGGCATCAGGTAGTCCTGGGCGAAGCCGCGCGCGGTGTCGCGCACCATGCCTTCTTCCTCGGTCAGCTCGAACTCGATGCCGAGCGGGTCCTCCCACACGAAGTCCTTGTCCTTCAACATGGACGGCTTGCTGGGACGCTTCTCGGCGGTCTGCGACATGTCGGAACTCCTCTGGCCCTTTCGGGCGGAACCTGGCTTTGGGTGATTATAGCCCGCCGCGAGCGGGAGCAAGAGTGCGATGCGCGCCGCAGATTGCATGAGAATACGGCGGGCGTGCGCCATCGCCCCTGTTGTTTGAAGGCCCGGGGCGGCCTGCCTTCCCTTCCGCCCCTCGGACAAGCCGAGGGGATGGAGCGCCGCGAGGCGCTCGTTCGATTTCGCACCTCGCGGTGTCATTACGGCGCCGGGCCGCGCTTTTGGCGGCTGATCCGCCTCATCGGCGGGTAGCGCTCACCATCAGCGAGCTCCTCGCGGCCGGTCATAGTGCCGGCGGGCGGAGCCCNNGTCCGGGATGCGTGATCCCCCAGACCCGCGGGCACCGCGCCCTGCTCCACCTCATGACGCCTCATGACAGCGCCCTCGACCGAGCAGGACGACATAGGAATAATAGCTTTAGGAATTAATGTCAAGTGGCTGCCGACCCGGACCCATAACCACCGCCATAGGGGGAGGACACGGCGTACGGGTCCCCGCCTTCGCGGGGCAACAGCCAAGCCTGGTTTGCGGGGTTCGGGAGGAGGCGCAAACAAAAACCCCGCCGGCGAGACCGGCGGGGCTTTGCATGCCAGAAGGCAGACGATCGTTAGATCGCTTCCTTGAGGTCCTTGGCGGCGCGGAAGGCGACCTTCTTCGACGCCTTGATCTTGATCGCTTCGCCGGTCGCCGGGTTGCGGCCCATGCGGGCAGCGCGCTTGCGAACCTGCAGGATGCCGAGACCGGCGATCTTCACTCGCTCACCCTTCTTCAGGTGCTTGGTGATCATCGCAACCAGTTCGTCGAGCATCTCGACGCCCTGCTTCTTGGTGAGCTGGTGCTGCTCGGCCAGAGCGTAGGCGAGTTGTTTCAGGGTAACCGGCTTGGCGGCCTTCGGCTTCGCCGTCGCGGCGGGTTTCGTAGCCATTGAATAAGCTCCTTGAGCGCAAAATGCGCTTGTGAAGCACTATGAGATTCGCTGATTTTCGCAAGCGATTGGGCCCGCCCGGAGCCGGATAATCACAGGAAGCTGTGTTTTTTGCCCTTGGAATGGGGCTTTTTGACCCTACAGGGTGCTGGAAAGCCCATCCGGCAGGCCTTTTCGCGCGTCCGATACCGGACGAATCTGCCGCCGGTGGCGGCGCGATTCGACCCCGCTACCGGAAGAACACGAAGGTGATGATCACGAACAGCGGCAGCAGGATCGCACCCGACCACGCCATGTAGCCGAAGAAGCTCGGCATCTTGATGCCGCGCTCCTCGCAGATCGACTTGACCATGAAGTTCGGCGCGTTGCCGATATAGCTGTTGGCGCCCATGAACACGGCGCCGGCCGAGATCGCCAGCAGCGTCTTGTACAGCGGCCCCATCAGGTGCTGGGCGTCGCCGCCGGCGAGGTTGAAGAACACCAGGTAGGTCGGCGCATTGTCGAGGAAGCTCGACAGCACGCCGGTAAGCCAGAAATAGGCGGCGTTGATCGGCTGGCCGTCCGCGGCGGTGACGAAGGCGAGCAGCGGCGCCAGATGACCGTCCTTGCCGGCGCGCAGGATCGCCAGCGCCGGAATGATGGTGATGAAGATGCCGGCAAACAGCAGCGCGACTTCCTGGATCGGCGTCCAGGTGAAGGCGTTCTCGATGCGGATGTTGCGCCGCGTCGTACGCAGCGACAGCCAGGCCAGCACCAGAAGCACGACATCGCGAAGCACGCCTTCCAGCGGTACCTCGAAGCCGAAGCCGACCGGCAGCGCGACGCCGGACTTCCAGATGCCGCTGATCAGCACGGCGCCGACAATGCCGAACAGATAAAGCACGTTGTGCAGGCCGGCGAGGTCGACGTGGCGCAGCGTGTGACCTCCGTGGCGATGCCCTTCCTTGCCCCAGAAATAACTGTCGATGGCGTAAAACAGCGCCAGCAGGATCACGCTCGACACCATCATCGGCAGGAACATCGACTCCACGGTCCAGAGGAAATCGACGCCCTTGAGGAAGCCGAGGAACAGCGGCGGATCGCCAAGCGGCGTCAGCGAGCCGCCGATATTGGAAACGAGGAAGATGAAGAAGATAAAGACATGAACATTGTTGGCGCGGTTCTTGTTGGCGACGATCATCGGCCGGATCAGCAGCATCGAGGCGCCGGTGGTGCCGACCACACTCGCGGCAAAGGTGCCGATGGCGAGCATCGCCGTGTTGGTCGCCGGGTTGCCGACCAGATTGCCGGCGATGCGGATGCCACCCGAGACCACGAACAGCGACAGCAGCAGAATGATGAAGGGCAGATATTCGAGCGCGGTGGTGTGTACCAGCTCGGCGAGCGTCGTCGGCACGCCGTAGATCGCCGCGCAGGGCAGCAGGAACGCCAGCGCCCAGAACGCCGCCACCTTGCCGAAATGATGTTCCCAGAATTTCGGCGCCAGCAGCGGGAACAAGGCGATCGACAACAGGATGCCGGCAAAGGGCAGAGGCCACAGCAGGCTCATCTGCGAGCCGTCGAGATGCGCCTCGGCGGCGGAGGCCGTGCCGGGCAGCGCCACGGACAGTGCCATGGCTAACAGCGAAACCTGCCTGGCGATGCGCTTCATCGATCTCCCCCCATGTTGCGGGCTATTTCTGCCTGCGATGGGCGGAGGAGGCAAGACCCGCTTGTCATTCCGGGTGCGGCGAAGTCGCGAGCCGGCAATCCAGCGACGGACCGAGTGCGCGTCCGGATGCCAGGGTTCGCGCGTTACACGCGCGGCCCGCAATGACGCGTGACGCTACTCGATGGCCTTTGATTGGGCGGCGCTGGCCTGCAGCAGCCGCAGATTGCTGATCACATAAGGATTGCCGGGCGCGCGACGCAGCGCCTCATTGAGCTTCTCATACGCCCGCGCGTTGTCGCCGCGCAGCATGTACGAATAACCCTGGTTGTTGAGGATCTCGATCTTGAGGCCGGCAAGCTGGATCGCCTGGGCGTAAGCGCGGTCGGCGAGATCGAAGCGTTTGACGTGGTCATAGGACGCGGCGAGATCGAGCCAGGCTTCGGCGTCGGTCGGATGCTGCTCGACGGCGCGGCGGAAGTAGCGCTCGGCCATGCCGTAATTGGCGGAGCGGAAATAGGCCTTGCCGGTTGCCAGATCGTCGGCCGGGTTGGTGCCGAGCAGGGTGCCCTCCGGCGTCGGTTCGCCGAACGCACTTTGCGGCAAAGCGGCGCCGCCGGCCGGCGCGGCGGCGAAGGCATCGGCACCGGCCGTATCCGTGAGACCGAGGGAATCCGACAGCGACGTGTTGCCGGCGGCGTTGCAGCCCGCAAGCATGATGCCGGCGCACAGGACCAGTGCTAGCCGGCTGAAAACTTGACGCATACAACCCCCGATACGCTTAACGCGCTTGCCGTCAGACTAGTTGATGCGAGTTAATTGTCCTGCCGGAACCTGACGCGAAATTGCGCGCGATTTTATTTATTATTGTCGGCTTAGAAGTAATGACCGGCCGACAGCTTGACGATCACCGGCAGCAGGATGACGACGAACAGCACGGGGAAGATGCAGATCATCATCGGCACCGCGAGCTTGGCCGGCAGCGCATAGGCCTTCTCCTCGGCGCTGGACATGCGCTTGTGCCGCATGTCGTCGGAATAGACGCGCAGCGCGTCGGTGATCGACGAGCCGAGATCGATCGACTGGTTGATCAAGGTGGCGAAGGCGCGCGCTTCGTCGAGCGCGAGGCGTCCGGCGAAACGCTCCAGCGCATCCTTGAGATTACGGCCGGCGCGGATTTCCAGATTGGTCATATGGATGTTGGCGGTGAGCGAGGGATAGCTCTCGCCCATTTCACGACTGACGCGTTCGAGCGAGGCTTCCATCGACAGCCCGGCGTTGGAACAGACTACCAGCAGATCGAGGAAATCCGGAAAGCCGGAGCGATGCTGCTGGGTCCGCGCCTTGATGCGTTTGTCGATATAAATGCTGGGGCCGACATAACCGGCGACGCCGCCGACCATGACGCTAAGCCACAGCATCGAGCCTTCCATCGGCCACAGGAACGGCAGGACGAAGAACACCGCGGCCGCGAGCACGATCGCCAGAGCGGCGCGGCCGGCGAAGAACAGCGCGACGCCGCGCGGATCGTATATGCCGGCCTGGATCAGGCGGCTGCGCAGCAACCGCATCGCCTCCTGATCGCCGGAATAATGCTTGTTGGTGTAGTCGACGATGCGGGCGACGGCGCGGGCGCTGGAATGGCGCAGCGCGTGACGCGGATTGCGCGGCGCATCGACGATGCGGGCGTGGCGGCGCTTGAGCGAGCCGCGCGAGCGCATCACCGCCATGATGGCAAACGCCAGGGTGCCGGCGGCGAGGAACACCACCAGCGTCAGCATGATGCTCTGGCTATCGCGGAACGCATTGGCGAACGCGTCGAGGGCGGGCATGCGTCAGATCCTGAAATTGACCATGCGGTACATGATGAAGTTGCCGATCCCCATCCAGAAGCCGGCGCCGGCGAGCGCCATCTTGGTCAGCGGCTCGTGCCAGACGCTGGAATAGAAAGTCGGCACCATGAAATTGATGGCGATGAACATCAGGATCGGCAGCGACGACAGGATCAGCGCCGACGCGCGGCCTTCGGCGGCCAGCGCCCGGACCTTGCGCCGCATCTTGAAGCGCTGACGGATGACGCCCGACAGGTTTTCCAGGATCTCGCCGAGATTGCCGCCGGTCGACGTCTGAATCGCCACCGCGGTGACGAACAGCGGCAGATCGTCGGTGCCGACGCGGAAATACAGATTGCGCATCGCGGTCTCGAGATCGGCGCCATAGGTGATCTCGTCGCCGACGATGCCGAATTCCGAACCGATCGGATCGGGCATTTCGCGCGCCACCATCGAGATCGCGACCGGCACCGGATGACCGGCGCGCAAACTACGCACGATAATGTCGAGACCGTCGGCGATCTGCGCGCCGAATTTCTTCTGCCGCCGGTTGCGCAGAAATTTCAGCACCATGACCGGCAGCGCCGTGGCGCTGAAGATGCCGGCGAGCACGGCGTGGCCGACATTATGTTCGAACGTCAGGGTCGCGACGAAGGCGCCGATAGCGCCGACGGCAATGAACAAGATGAGGCGGCCGAGGCCGATGCTCAGCCCGGACTGCAGCAGCAAGCGATTGAGCTCGAAGAACTTGAAGTGGTAATCGCCGGCGCCGGTGAGGCCGCGTTCGCGACGGATCTGCACCAGCACGCTCTCGCGGTCGGTGTTGCCCTCGATGACCTTGAGGCGGCGATTGATGTTCTTGCGGTACGAGCCGGTGTTGTAACAGAACAGATAGATGCCTTCGGCGAACATCGCCGCCGACAGGCCGATCATGATGTAGAAGAGATAGACCGGGTTGAAGTCGAACATGGCGCTACGCGCTCATAGCGGCTGCGACGGGTCGAAATACGCGCCCGGGATGGTGATGCCGTGGCTGGCGAGTTCGGCCAGGAAGCGCGGGCGCACGCCGGTGGCGACGAAATTGCCTTCGACGGTGCCGTCCGGCTTGGTGCCGGTGCGCACGTATTTGAAGATCTCCTGCATCTGGATGATGTCGCCTTCCAGCCCGGTGACCTCGGCGATCGAGGTGACCTTGCGCTTGCCGTCGGACTGCCGCGAGAGCTGCACCACGAGCTGCACGGCATTGGCGATCTGACCGCGGATCGAGGCCACCGTCATCGGCAGGCCGGCCATGCCGATCATCTGCTCGAGACGGGTGATGGCGTCGCGCGGCGTGTTGGCGTGGATGGTGGCCATCGAGCCTTCGTGGCCGGTGTTCATCGCCTGCAGCATGTCGAAGGCTTCCTCGCCGCGGCACTCGCCGAGGATGATGCGGTCCGGGCGCATACGCAACGCGTTCTTGACCAGATCGCGCTGACGGATTTCGCCCTTGCCTTCGACATTGGGCGGCCGCGTTTCCATGCGGCCGACATGCGGCTGCTGCAGTTGCAGTTCGGCGGCGTCCTCGATGGTGAGGAGGCGCTCCTTCTCCGAGATGAAGGCCGACAAGGCATTGAGCATCGTGGTCTTGCCGGAGCCGGTGCCGCCGGAAATGATGGTCGAGATGCGCGCTTTCACCGCGGCGGCCAGCACCTCGGCCATCGGCGGGCGCAACGCGCCGACCTCGACCAGGCGGGCCAGATCGAGCTTCTTCTTGGAGAATTTACGGATCGACACCAGCGGGCCATCGACGCCGATCGGCCGCACCGCGACGTTGACGCGCGAGCCGTCCTGCAGGCGGGCGTCGCACAGCGGGTGGCTTTCGTCGACCCGGCGGCCGACGGCGGCGACGATCTTGTTGATGATGCGCAGCAGATGCTGCTCGTCCTTGAAGCGCACCGGCAGCGGCTCGAGCATGCCGCCGCGCTCGACATAGACGCATTCATGACCGTTGATCAGGATATCGGCGATGCTCGGGTCCTTGAGCAACGGCTCCAGCGGCCCGAGGCCGGTCATCTCGTCGAGAATCTCGGAGACGAAATCAGCCAGTTCTTGCTGATTGAGCGCGAGCCGCTCGGCCACGACATATTGCGTAACCATCGGCTCGACCTGGGCGCGGATCTGGTCCTCCGGCAGCTTGTCGAGCGCCGACAGGTTGATGTCCTCGATCAGCTTGCGGTGCAGCCGCACCTTGGCGTCGAGCAGCTTCGACGACAGCAGCGGATTGGCCGCGGGCTCCGCGGCGGCGGCCGGCGCCGCAGGCACGAGACTTGTCACCAGGCTCGGCGCCACAACCTGCGGCTCCGGCGCGGGCGGCGGCGCAACGGCGGCGCGGCGCAGCGAGAAACGTCCGCTCATGTTGCCCTACCCCGCCGCCAGTTTGAGCTTCTTCATCAGCGGCCGCACGCCGCCTTCGGCCTTCGGCGCGCCGATCACGATCTTCTTCAGTTCGGCGACGACCTTGTTGCCCTGCTGCACCTCGTTGAGCGGCACGCCGCGGTCGATCGCTTCGCGCACCAGCGCGTAATCGTTCGGCAGCGTGTGCAGCGGCGTATCGCCGAGCGCGCGAGCGATGTCGGTGAGCCGCAGGCCCGAATTGAACATCTTCTGCTGGAAGCGATTGACGATGACATGCGGCGCCGCGACGTCCGTCAGGCGCTCGGCGATGGCGCCGACCAGTTGCTTGGCGTGGCGCAGACCCGGCACCGTCGCCTCGGTGACGACATAGAGCTTGTTGCAGCCGAGCAGAACGCTGTCGGTCCACGAGAACCAGGTGCGCGGCATGTCGAAGACGACGTAGTCGAAATGCGCCGACACCAGATCGAGCAGGCGCATCACCACGTCGGGATCGAACGAGCGCATTTCCGCCGGCCGGTTCGGCGCCGCCACCACGGCGAGCCCCGAGGCGTGGTACGACAGCATCACTTCGAGCAATTGCCGATCGAGGCGGTCCGGCCGCGGTTCGATCTCGGCCAGGTTGAGGCGCGGCTCGAGATCGAGATAGTCGGCGACCGAGCCCTGCTGGAAATTGAGATCGACGATGCACACCGACGGCTTGGCGCGCGCCGGGCCGCTGTCGAGCAGCAACAGCGCCGTCTGCACCGCCAGCATCGTGACGCCGGCGCCGCCGACGGCCGGCAGAAACGAGACGATCTGCGCTTCCTTGCGGTCGTTGCCTTCGCCGGCCGGGCGCTTGCCGACGCGGGCGCAGGTGCGCACCAGATCGAGACCGGACACCGGCTTCACCAGGAAGTCGGCGACGCGCAATTGCATCAGCGTGCGTGCCAGATTGGTGTCGAACGCCTCTGTAACCGCAACCACCGGCGGCCACTGGCCAGTGCGCGTGGTGAGCCGGGCCAGCGCCGACAACTCGTCGGCACGGCCGATATCGAGATCGACGACGATGACGGTGACGCCGTCGGTGTTGAGCGTATCGGCCAGCGTCGACAGCGGACCGGTTTCGACCACAAGCTCGATGGCGCTCGAGGCGCCGAAGGTTGCGCGCGCCATGGCGCCGAAATCGACATCGGCGGTGACGACGACAACCCGGGTGGGGGACGTCGTGGGAGCGGCGGGGTGACGCATGGACGGTCCTCGAGCGTTACTTCACCGGACCGGACTGCGAATTCACGGTCGGGCCGAGCGGCGCCGAATTCGCCGACGGCTGAGAATTGTTGCTGCCACCGCCGCCGCCGCTGTCGTTCAGGCCGCGCGGCCGGATCACGTGGCCGGTGCGATAGCGCGTCATGGCCGCTTGCGACACCGCGCCATCGAAGGCGATGTTGCGGTTCGCCGACACCGCCGGCCACGGGTCGACCATGTGCGTGAGCTTGTCGGTCTGCAGCGCGTTGCCGGACTGCGGCGACATGGTGTCAGTGCGGTCGAGATATTCCGAGCAGCCAGCGAGCGTTGCGGCGGTGAGGACGAGCATCAGGTGACGCGAATGCCTGACCATGGACTTATTGAACCGCGGCATTGGAGATCCACTTCGGCATGTCGAGCATATGGCCGGATGGCGCGGCGCCGGCGGTCGCGACTTTGGCGTCCGACGTCGCGAGCGTCGCCGCGCTGCGCGCGCGCGGCTGGCGGGGCAGTTCGGTCTTGCCCATCAGAAAGTAATCGACGTCATTCGGCGGCTGCGTGTCGTCGGTCGGCGCCTTGACCAGATCGCCGGGACGTGCCGGACGCACGATATGCGGCGTGACGATGATGGCCAGGTCGGTCTCGTTGCGCTGGTAGGATTTCGACGAGAACAGGGCGCCAAGCACCGGCACCGAACCGAGCCACGGCATCTGCTCGAGCTGGTTCTGGCCGTTGTTCTGCAACAGGCCGCCAATGACAAAGCTCTGGCCGTCGCGCAGCTCGATCGTAGTCGAGGCACGCCGCACCGTCAGCGCCGGCACCGAGACGCCATAGGCCACCGCAATGGTGTGGGTGGTGTCGATGGCGCTGACTTCCGGCTCGATCTTCATGTTGATCAGGCCGTGGCTGAGCACCGTCGGCGTGAAGGCGAGGCCGACGCCGTATTTCTTGTAGTCGACCGTGACCTGACCGAGCGAGCCGGCGACCGGTATGGGATATTCGCCGCCGGCGAGAAAGCTCGCGGTGTCGCCGGACAGCGCCACCAGATTCGGCTCGGCGAGGCTGCGCGCGACGCCCTTCTGCTCCAGGGCGTTGATCATGACGTCTGTGGTGACACCGTTCGCGACCATGCGCGCCAGCATGAAGCCGAACGGCGAGCCGCCGGACAGCACGCCGGCCGCCACTTCGCCCGCGGACAGCGTGTTGGCATTCGGCGGCGCGTCGATCGGCAGATTGTTCGCCGGCTGGCGCGAGCCGATATTCGTCGTGCTGCGGTCGCCGAAACGGTTCCACTGGAAGCCGAGCTCGCGACCGGCGGTGCGCGAGACTTCGATGAACCGCACTTCGAGCATGACCTGCTGCGGCGACATCACCGACACCGCGTTGATGATGTCCGGGCCGAACTGCTTGGCGATGGTGACCGCCTGATCGAGCGTCACGGCGTCCGGCACTTCGCCGGCGAGCATGATGCGGCCGTTGACCGCCGAGGCGCGCAGCCGCGCATGCGGGAAGCGGCGGCGCAGCTCGTTGATCAGCCGTGACACGTCATAGGTGACCTCGACGTCGTAGATGCCGACGAGGCGTTTCTGCTCGTCGTAAATCGTCACGCGTGTGGTGCCGATCTTCTTGCCGAGGACCGACAGGGTATGGTCGGTGAGCGGGTTGACGTCGGCGACTTCCGGATCGCCGACCGCGATGCTGACGAAGCCGGCGCTGGTGCGCACGTCCTGCGATTTGCCGACCACGATCGACAGATTCGAGGTGCCCGACAGGTTGGCTTCATCGGCGCGGCGCGGCGCGGCATGCGCGTCGATCGCGCCGAGATACAGCACCCCGAGCAGGGTCACCGTTCCGGCCAGCGCGACCTCGCGGAGAAATTGCCAGTATCCGACAGCCCGCGCGAACGCGGTTTGATTGCCGAGGACCCTGCGGTCCTGGTCTTGGCGGCTCATGGCCGTGCTCCTGATGTTCGACGAGAAATTCACGGCCGTCACTGACGCACGGCCTCCGCGACGGCGCCGCCGCGCCGCGCCGTTTCGACCGGCACCGTGTAGTCCTGCTTGGCGGCGGCGCGCGTTACCGACACGGTCGTGGTCGTCGCGCCGCGATCCGCGACCGGCTCCTGCGTCGTCAGATCGTCGAGCGTGATCTTGCGCGTGCGCGCCTGCGCCGTTTCGCCGGCCTTGCGCAACAGCAGCGACAGGTTGCCGACGGTGGACGCGAGCCAGACTTTCTGCGCCTCGACGGTGTCGACTTCGAGCGTCACCGATTTGGCGACGGTGGCCTTGGCGGCCCGCTCGTCGGCGATCTGATCGACCGCCAGCACGCGGCGGTTTTGCAGCACCACTTCCGTGGTCGCGTTGCCCTTTTCGATGGTGCGCGTGAGCACGACATCGACGTGATCGCCCGGCAGAACGAAGCCGCCGACGCCTTCGACGTCGTTGACGCGGACGGTGACCGCCTTCATGCCCGGCTTCACCAGGGCCGACAGCGTCGCGCGCTGGCCGGGGCCGGTGATCTTCAGCCCGAGCACCGGCTCATTGGCCTCGATCGCGGTGAGGACGATGCGGCTGCCACCGTTCAATACATCAGAAATCTTGGTGAAAGCGCCGGCGGGCAACGCCTCCGACGGCCACGGCACCTCCTCGAGCATGGCGGCGCTGAGTTCGGTGCCGTAGCGCAGCGGCATTTTGGCGACGACCAGCGTGCGCGTCGGCACCGGCTTGGCGGTTGCCTCGACGTGCTTGTTGGCCTGATTGGCGAGCCAGATCTGGGCGATGAAGACGGCGATGATGCCGAACACCAAAGCGAAGGCGATCATGACAAGTGTGCTGGCGCGCATCGAACAGGATCCTTCAGCGGCCCTTCGAGCGAGCCGACACCTTCACCGTATGCGAGGTGATCGATTCAATTATTAATGGGGTGAAACCACTTCGTTGCTTGCTGAATGTCATGTGAAGGACTGCGCGCGATTTACTTAAACTGCGCGCAAAACCTACATGGCGAGACGAAGCTGCGAGAGCGCGGTGCCGATTTGATTAAAAGTCGTGATGATCTGCGTCGATGACGTCAGCAAGAAGAACTTGCTGGTGCTGCTCGCGCAGTTCTTCAGCAGCGTCGAGGTGGGATCGCCGCCGGTGTTGACCTGCACCGTGTAGAGCGTGACGCCGGCGGCCTTAATGTTGTCGCAGGCCTTCTGCTCGCGCGCGTCGATCGACGACTGGTTGGTGTACCAGCGGTCTTCGGTGTTGAGGCCGTCGGTGAGCAGGATGATCACCTGGTTGTATTGATAGTTGGAATCGAAGGCCGGCACCGTGAACGGCGCGGCGGTAAGCGATTGCCAGCCCATCTGCAGACCGATCGCCTGGTTGGTGTTGCCGGCCGGCTGCATGGCATCGATTTTGGCCGACAGCGCCGTCCAGTCGTTGCTCAGTTGCATCAGCGGTGTCGGGCAGGACGAATATTGCTCGGCCGGATAAAGCGTGCCGCCGGACAGTGCCGGACTGTTGGTGACGTCGTAATTCTGATCTCGGTCGGTGACGCAGCCGTTCCATGTCGAATGGTCGGCCGGCGTCCAGACCTTGGCGTGCGACTCGCATGAACTCTTCGACTTGTAGCTGGTGTTGCTGCAGGTGCCGTTGGCAGCCTCCCACAGCGTCCAGTTGATCCAGGGCTGATTGTAATTGTCGGCACCGACATTGACGTCCTTGGAGAACGGGACGATCGAGACATAGACATCTTCCGGCAGCAGCGCCGCGTTCTTGAGCTGCGTCAGCAGATTCTGGCTGGCGGTCTTGAGCGCGGTCATCTTGCTAGAGCTCGACATCGAGCCGGTGTTGTCGAGCACCAGCGCGACACGAAGCCGCGTATCGCCCCAGGTCGAGGTGGCCGCCGCTTTGATATTGATGTGATCGTAGCCGAGCACACCCATGACGTTGGTCTTCAGCGTCGCGGCGCCGTTGAGCACCAGCTTCGATCCCGCCGTGCCGGTGTAGGTCGCGGTGATGCTGACATTGGTGACATTGGGCTTGGCGAACAGCGCGTTGAAGTAACTGGTCGCGGCCGCCTGGAGATCTGCGGCGTTCTGCGTTGCCGCGGTTTTCGACATGGCCAGCGCCGTCGAATCGAGCGCGGCCTGGAAGGAGGCCTTGGTCGCGTTGGCTTGCGAGTAGTCGATGGCGACGCCGGCGCCGCCGATCAGCGGAACCGCCAGGATCGCCATCATCGGCGCTATGCTGCCGCGGCGGTCCTTCAGAAACTTCGTGAACATCGGGAGAGCCCTGCCCCAAACGGCCGAGAGGGTCGGCCTATGCCTAACGTGCGGCAACTTTGTTCGAGAGCCTCTTTAGAAGCCGTGAGAAGTTCCGCTCGGATAATCAGCGAAATGAATTCTAATCCGAGATAATTGCGTGGAATGGGGCGAGCCGCGCCGGTGGTGAGATACAGCACAGACCAGTCAACATCCTGCGTTGCCCCAGGTGCGAGTTTGGCCTAATGGTGGTTTTGCGAAGCGCCAGTCGCACTTTCCTGACACTCGTTTCGATCTGGCAAGGCGTCGTGCAATCGCCGCGGTTGGCCGTCTCACCCTATTCGAACCGAAAATCGCGTGCCTACTTATCAGGACAACCAGCGCGGAATCATCGCCCTGATCACGGGCTGCGCCCTGTTCACGGTAAACGACACGATAACCAAGATCACGGCGCTGACGCATCCGATCGGCGAAGTGCTGGTGGTCCGCGGCTTCGTCTGCCTTGCCATTCTCGGCGTCGCCATCGCGATAGTTCAGCGGACGCTCGTCATCCACGGTGCACTGCACCACACCGTGCTGCTGCGCGCCACGCTCGATTCGCTCGCCAACGTCACCTTCGTGGTGTCGCTCACCAAGCTCCGGCTCGCCGACTTGATGGCGATCAACCTGATGTCACCGCTGATCGTCACCATGCTGCTCGCCTTCTTCTTCAAGGAGCAGGTCGGCTGGCGACGCTGGACTGCGATCGGCGTCGGCGTCGGCGGCATGCTGCTGATCGTCAAGCCGAGTCCGGCCAATTTCAACGAATGGGCGCTGTTGGCGCTGGCCGGCGCGTGCTTCTCCGCGGTGCGCGACATCGCCACACGGCGCCTGCAGCCCGGCACCAGCACGCTGTCCGTCACGTTCATCAGCCTGGTCGGCACGACCATTGCCGGATCGATATTCGGGCTGCTGGCGGGCGAGGACTGGAAGCTGATGCCGGCGGAATATACCGGGCTGCTGGGGCTTGCCGCGGTGTTTCTCACCGCCGGCAGCGCGCTGGCGGTGGCCGCCTTCCGCAATGTCGATGTGTCGCTGGTGGCGCCGTTCCGCTATTCGCTGCTGATCTGGAGCGGGCTGTCCGGCTACTTCGTGTTCGGTGAAATCTCGGACCGCCTGTCGATCGCCGGAACGCTACTGATTGTCGGCAGCGGTCTCTATGCGCTGCACCGCGAGCGCGTCCGCCAGCGAGACATCGCCTCGCGGACCCCAGTGCGCTAGCCGCGCCGCGAGCGCGGACGAAAGATCGGGAGCCCCGGCCTGCGGCCGAGACTCCCGTTATTCAACTACTGCTGACCGCCCTTGCGACCGGCTTCCGATGCGCGCTTCGGGTCATCGGCGAAATTGCCCGAGCCGCCTTGCTGGCCCTTCGATCCGCTCGACTGCGACTGCTGGCCGCCGTGGCTATGCTCGCCACCTTTCTTGCCGGCGTCGGACGCGCGTTGCGGATCGTTGGCGAAGTTACCGGAACCGCCACGTTGTTCGTTTGCCATGAAACATCTCCGTTTTATCGTTGACGTATTTTCGGGAGGCGCTGCTCGTCGTTGGCAACGTCATACCGTCAACCGCGGCCTTCGTGATGCGTTCGGTGAAACTCGAAATTTAACGTCCGATATATTGTTTCGTAACGCGCGTCGCGGAACAGCAGCGCAGAGAGTTTCAAATTGTCGCGTCGCGCCGCCTGCACGACATGGCCGCCGGTTTGTCATCAATAAGCCATGGGATCGTAGTCCGAACCGCCGCCACGGCGGCCAAGCCGAAGGGCCGCTCGCCCCATCCGCATGGCGCGGCGAACATGCCAACCGGTGGTGCGAACTCCATTGCCGGTTCCGGCCATTTGGTCTAATCAGGGTCTGCTACGCGCCCGTAGCTCAGCTGGATAGAGCGTTGCCCTCCGAAGGCAAAGGTCGTGCGTTCGAATCGCGCCGGGCGCGCCATTCTTTCAAGGGCGGCGACAGCCGCAGCCAACCACAAGCCTGTTAGCGTGGTTCGGCCCCCGCCTCACGCTCCTGTTCGATGGCGCTCTTGATCACGGCGGTGATTCGCCTATCCGCCATTTGCGCGACGTTGAAGCGCATGAATTCGCCCGCCGACTGCGACACGCTGAACACGTTGCCCGGCGCCAGCACGATGCCGTCCGCCATGGCGCGACGCGCCAGCGCCGCCGAGTCGATGCCGTCCGGCAGCCGGCACCACAGATAGTAGCCGCCGCGCGGCATCAACCACGGCACGATATCGAGCGGCGCAAGTCGCTGCGCCGCGTCCTTGCGGGCCCGCACCAGCCGGCGGCGCACCTCCTCCATGTGCTTGCGATAGCTGCCGCCGGCGAGAACACCGGCGATCAATTCCGTCGCGACCGGGCTGGGTCCACCGAAGCCGGTGGCGATCTGCAGATCCGTCAGCCCCTCGATCCAGTCGGCGCGCGCGGCGATGTAGCCACAGCGCACCGAAGCCGACAGCGTTTTGGAAAAGCTGCCAACGCGAATGACGCGGTTGAGCCCGTCCGGCACCGCCAGCCGCGCCGACGACGCCGGATCGAAATCGGCGAAGATCTCGTCCTCGACGATGGTCAGGTCATGCGCCGCGGCAGCGCTGAGCACACGGTAGGCCGCTTGCGAAGTGAGACTGGCACCGGTCGGGTTGTGCAAACCGGAATTGGTGATGTAGAGGCGCGGACGTTCGGTGGCGAGAATGTTGTCAAAGGCGGCGATGTCGGGCCCGGTTGGCGTGTAGGGCACGCCGACGACCTTCACTTGATGCGCGCGCAGCAACGCCAGGAAATTGAAGTAACACGGGTCGTCGACCAGCACGGTGTCGCCGGGCCGCAGCAGCATCCGGCAAACGAGATCGATCGCCTGCGTGCCCGACCCGGTCAGCATCACCTGCCCCGGCGTGACATCGAGGCCTTCCTCGGCGAACCGAGCGATCAGCACACGGCGCAGCGCCGGCGAGCCGCGCGTGCTGCCGTAATCGCACAGCATCGCGTCGCCGGCGCGCGCCAGCTTGCGCAAGCCCTTGCGCAGCGCCGAGTGCGGCATCCAGTCGGCCGGCAGCCAGCCGCAACCCGGTTTGGGCACCGAGTTCTCGGCGTCGAGCGATTGACGCGACACCCAGAACGGATCGACGTCGCGAGCGCGCGGTGCGCCCAGCACCATCGGCGGCTGGTGATGGGCGGTGACGTAGAAGCCCGAGCCCGGCCGCGCTCGGATGACCCCCTCGGCGGCGAGGCGATCGTAAGCCTCGACCACCGTCGATGGAGATACGTCCATCGCCGATGCGAAGCGGCGGATGGAGGGCAGCCGATCGCCGGGCGCCAGCGCGCGGCCGGCGATGCGACCGCGGACCTCATGCATCAGCGCCTCGGTCCGCGTCATGACGCGTTCATCCATGGCCATGTCCGGGTTCGGTGTATGGCTCATGTGAGCCATACAGTTTGGCGCAATTGTACTGCACTGTGCGTTACGGCGATAGCCGCCCGGCGCTACAGAAAGCCATGGAACGAAGTACCGCGGGCTGGGGCAGCGGGCTCCTCGGCGTCATCATCTTCAGCGGCTCGCTGCCGGCGACGCGGCTTGCCGTCCTCGATCTGTCGCCGCTGTTCCTGACCTCGGCGCGCGCAGTGATCGCGGCGCTGCTCGGCGCGGCGTTGCTGGCGACGCTGCGTCAGGCCCGGCCGGCGCGAAGCGATCTTGCGTCCCTGATTATCGTCGCGGCCGGCGTCGTCGTCGGTTTTCCGCTGCTCACCGCGCTGGCGTTGCAGCACATCACTGCGGCGCACTCCATCGTGTTCATCGGCCTGCTGCCGCTCGCCACGGCGTTCTTCGGCGTGCTGCGCGGCGGTGAACGTCCGCGGCCGGCGCTGTGGCTGTTCTCGCTCATCGGCGCCGCGACCGTGGCGGGCTTCGCGCTGTCGCAAAGCGGCGCCGGCTCGCTGACCGGCGATCTTTTGATGATCGGCGCCGTTCTTTTGTGCGGCCTGGGCTATGCCGAAGGCGCGACGCTATCGCGCCGGCTCGGCGGCTGGCAGGTGATTTCCTGGGCGTTGCTGCTGTCGTTGCCGCCGATGGGCGCGATCATGCTGTTCACACTGCCTTCGCAATGGAGCGTCGTTGGCACGCCGGCCTGGCTCGGCCTCGCCTACGTATCGCTGTTCAGCATGCTGATCGGCTTCGTGTTCTGGTATCGCGGCCTGGCGCTGGGCGGCATCGCCGGCGTCAGCCAGTTGCAACTGCTGCAGCCGTTCTTTGGTTTGCTGCTCGCCGCCTGGCTGCTGCACGAGCCGATCGCCTGGACCATGATCGCCTCGACGGTCGTGGTCGTCGCCTGCGTCGCCGGAGCGAAGCGGTTTTCCTGAGCGGCGGGGGCCTAGATCAACTTCGCCGCCGCTAAGTCGCGCATCAGCGACCGCGCGCCGTAATTCCAGGGCGGGCAGTCCGGCGCATATTTCACGCGATTGACCAGCGCGCCCAGTTTCTCCGACGAGATCGTGACCATGTCGCCGATCTTGTGGGTGAAGCCCTTGCCCGCCTCGCCGCGGTCTTTTGACGGCACGAACATGGTGCCGAGATAGAGTACGATGCCGTCCGGATACTGATGATGCGGCCCCATCGTCGCCGCCACCAGATCTTCCGGCGAGCGGCTGATCTCGGCCATCGAGCTCGAGCCCTCGAGAAAGAAACCGTCCTGCCCTTCGACGGTCAGGTGCACCATGGCCTTCTTCACGTCGGCGATCGAGAAGCTGTCGTCGAACAGACGGATGAACGGCCCGAGGGAAGCGGACGCGTTGTTGTCCTTGGTCTTGCCGAGAAGCAAAGCCGAGCGGCCTTCCATGTCGCGCAGGTTGACGTCGTTGCCGAGCGTCGCGCCGACAATGCGGCCGGAACTGGCGGCGACCACCGCGACTTCCGGCTCGGGATTGTTCCAGGTCGACGCCTCGAGCAGGCCGACGTCGGCGCCGAACCCGACCGACGACAGCGGCTGGCACTTGGTGAACACCTCCGCATCGGGCCCGATGCCGACCTCGAGATATTGCGACCATGCGCCGCGCGCGATCAGCTTGGCCTTGATCGCCATGGCTTCCGGCGAACCGGGCTTGAGCTTGGAGAGGTCTTCGCCGATCAGGCTGTGGATGTCGGCGCGGATGGCGTCGGCCTTGTCGGCCGAGCCACGCGCCTGTTCCTCGATGACGCGCTCGAGCAGGCTGACGACGAAGGTGACGCCGGCCGCCTTGACCGCATGCAGATCGACCGGCGAGAGCAGCCGCACCGCCAGTTCCGACGCATGCGACAGGCTGGCCGCGGTGATGGCATCGATCCCCCCGAGCGGCCTGCCCTTGACGCCGCGAACGTAACCGGCCGGATCGTCCATCTCGCAGATGTCGCGCACCGTTGGAGCATGGGCCGAAGTGATATCGACGATCACGCCTTCGCGCGCCGTGACGACGAGCGGATGCGCGGTGCCGGGAGAATGGGCACGGCCGAGGAACGTGCCGTGCTCCGGCAATTGCATCGAGTGGTTGGGCATGATCGCTTCCTGTCTTGCGCGCTTTTGGTCGGAGCGACTTTAGGTCGGGTCGGCGTTTGGCGCTAGCGCCGCGGGCTCTCGTCATTC
The DNA here is from genome assembly GCF_001426945.1 of Pseudolabrys sp. Root1462. Lineage (GTDB taxonomy): Bacteria > Pseudomonadota > Alphaproteobacteria > Rhizobiales > Xanthobacteraceae > Pseudolabrys. The sequence goes on from NZ_LMFS01000003.1 coordinate 20,709, forward strand.
ATCGGGTGCATGGAGTGCATACCGAATATTGATTTTGTTGCAGCGCCCGGCCTCCTTAAGGTCCGCTCGCCAGATTGAACCAACGGGAGCCCCGATGAGCCAGACCATCACCGAGACCACGGAAACGCTGACGGCCTCCGACGGCTTCAAGCTCCAGGGCTTCCGTGCCCGGCCGACGCAGAACGTGCGCGGCGGGCTCATCATCCTGCAGGAGATTTTCGGCCTTACCGACCAGCTCAAGGGTGTGGTGCGGTCCTATGCGCAGGACGGCTACGACACGATCTGCCCCTGCGTCTATGACCGCGTCGCCCCGGGCACGGTGGTGCCGTTCAGCGAGGCCGAGCGCGGCCGTGACCTGGCTTACAGCCTGGCGCTCGACAAGGTTATCCTCGACATCGCCGCGGCGGCGGCCTGCGTGAAAAACCCGCACGGCGTCTCGGTGCTCGGCTTCTGCTGGGGCGGCGGCGTCGTCATCCGCGCCGCGGCCGAGGTGGAGTTGCGCGGCGCCATCGCCTTCTACGGCACGCGGCTGCCGACCTATCTCGACTGCAAGCCGAAATGCCCGCTGCTGTTCCACTTCGGCAAGACCGACCCGAACTCGACGCCGGAAATCATCGACCAGGTGCTCAAGGCATTCCCGTCGGCGGAGACGCACAACTACGACGCGGGTCACGCCTTCGCCAACGAGGTGCGGCCGGCTTATGTGGAGCAGGCCGCCAAGCTGGCGCGCAGCCGCACGCTCGACTTCCTCGCCAAGGTCCACGCCGCCTGAGCGCCGCCGACTGACGTCGCCAGCGCGTCAGAGCGCGCGGTAGAGCGTCCTGATCTGCTCGCGCAGCCAGACGTGCCTGCGGTCGCTGTCGTAGCGATTGTGCCAGACCATGGTGGTGGCGATACCACCGACATCGATCGGCACCGGCCGCTTGGCGAGCCCGGCGGATTTCTGGAATTCATCGGCGGCCAGCTTGGTGAAGACGCCGATCATGTCGCTGGCGCCAAGCAATTGCGGCACCGCGGTGAAATTCGTCACCGTCATCTGCGCGCGGCGGGCCAGACCGCGCGAGTGCAGCAGATCGTCGAAGATCGCCGTGCGGTCGCCGGTCGCGCTCACCACCAGGTGCGGAAATGACAGCACCGCGTCGATGTCGAAGCGCGCACCGCGCCGCGCGATCGGATGGTCGCGGCGAAACACGCAGAACAGGTGATCCTCCAGCAGGAATTCTGTGCGCAGATGGTTCGGCATCTGGTCGAAGGTGCCGAGCGCCAGATCGGCGCGGTCGTCCTCGAGCAGCGCAAGCGCCTTCTGCCGGTCCGCGGTCTGCACCTGCAACGCCATGTTCGGCGCGACACGCTGTATCCGCGCGAACAGCTTTGGCAGCACGGCAATGCTCAGGCGATCCGGCAAGGTCAGGCGCAACACATCGATCGACACCGAGGGATCGAATGGCGGCTGCTGAGCGAGGCAACTTTCGATCAACGTGATCGACTCGCGCAGCGGCAAGCGAATGGCCTCGGCGCGCGGCGTCAGCACGAAGCCGCCGGGGCCGCGCACCAGAAGGTCGTCGCCCAGCAGCGCGCGCAACCGCTGCAGCGCGTTGCTGACCGCGGGCTGCGAACGGCCGAGGCGCCGGCCGGCGCGCGTCACGTTGCGCTCGCTGACCAGCGCATCGAGCACCTTGAGCAGGTTGAAGTCGAGATTGCTGAGATTCATGGCCGGCGGCCTTCGCTCGAGCATTGGCCCGGTGAATGATGCGAATTGTTATTATCAATTTGGAAAATAAGGAAGGCTTCTCTAAGCTTGCGACATCACAGAACCGGCCCAAGCCGGGCGTGACCAGAGCCGGCGAACCAACGCCGGCCGGAACTCAAAAAACCGTCAGGGAGGAAGACATCATGGCCGTTACCCGCCGCACATTGATCGCCGCGCTGGGCGCCACGCCCATCATCGGGCTATTGCCGCGCGCCGCCTTCGCCGCTTATCCCGACCACGTCATCCACCTCATCGTCCCCTTCGCCGCCGGCGGCAACGCCGACATCGTCGGCCGCCTCATCGGCGATCTGATGGGCAAGAATCTCAAGCAGACCGTGGTGGTCGAGAACCGCGGCGGCGCCGGCGGCGGTGTCGGCGCACAGGCGGTCGCCAAGGCCGATCCCGATGGCTACACGCTGCTGGTCGCCTCCAACGGGCCGATGACCATCAATCCGCTGATGCACACCAATCTCGGCTACGATCCGCAGAAGGATTTCACGGCCGTGGCGCTGACCAGTTACGTGCCGCACGCGCTGATCCTGACCAACAAGATCGAAGCCAGGAACGTGCAGGAGTACGTCGCCGCGTCGAAAAAGACGCCGATGACCATCGGCACCAGCGGCGTTGGCAGTGCGACGCACATGACGCTCGAACGCCTGAAGGCAGCGACCGGCGCCAACATCACGCATGTGCCCTATCGCGGCGGCGGCGCGCTGATGCCCGACTTGATGGCCGGCACGATCAGCGGCGCCATGACCGAGTTCTCGACCGCGCTGCAGATGCACAAGGGCGGCAAAGCCCACATCGTCGGCGTCGCGCTCAACCATCGCTCCAAGCTGGCGCTGGACGTCCCGACTTTCATCGACGGCGGCGTCAAGGATTTCACCGCCGGCAGCTATATCGGCATCGTCGCGCCGGCGAAGACGCCGCCGGCGGTGATCGCGCAACTGCAGAAGGCGATCGCCGACGGCCTCAAGCCGGGCACGCCCGCGGTCACCCGGCTGGAAGAACTTGGCGCCGAGATCGCTACGCCCGCGCAGATGACATCGGCAGGCTTCACCGCGTTCCTCCAGGACGATGCCGCGAACATGAAGAAGGCGGCAGATCTCGCCGGCATCAAGCCGCAATGAGCGGGGTGCTGCCGGCGGGCGCGTGCGATTGCCACTGTCACGTCTTCGGCCCGGCTGCGCGATTCCCGTACGCGGAACCGCGCAGCTACACGCCGGATGATGCGCCGCTCGAAGCCTATCTCGCGCTGCTCGACCGGCTCGGCTTCGACCGCGGCGTGCTGGTGCAACCGTCGGCCTATGGCCGCGACAACACGGCGATGCTGGATGCGCTGACGCGCGAGCCGGCGCGCTTGCGCGGCGTCGCCGTCGGCGGCGCCGAGCTGACGCCCAACATCCTGAAGGAATGGCACACAGCCGGTGTGCGCGGTCTGCGCGCCAACGAATTCCGCCGCGACGGCAAGCCCTATTACCAGAACGGCGTCGGCCTCAAGGATATCGAGCCGCTGTACAAGACGATGGCCGATCTCGGCTGGCATGTTCAGCTCTGGATCGACACCCGCGATCTGCCGGACATGACGGCGGCGCTCAAGCGCATTCCGATGCCGGTGGTGGTCGATCACATGGGCCGGCTCGAATATCATCACGGCACGCATAACCCCGGCTTCCAGGCCCTGGTGCGCGGGGTCGGCGAAGGCCGCCTGTGGTCGAAGCTGTCGGGCACCTACCGGCTCGGCGCCACGCCGCCGGATTATCTCCAAGCCAAACCGTTCCACGACGCGCTGGTCGCGGCCAATCCGGCGAACCTGGTCTGGGGCACCGACTGGCCGCACCCGCGGCCGGAAGGCCCGGTTCCTGACGCAGCGCGCTTGCGCGATGTGTTCCTCGACTGGACGCGCGACCCCGCCAAGCGGCAGGCGATCCTCGTCGACAATCCGGCGCGGCTCTACGATTTTCCGGCGGTCTAGCTACCGCTTCGCGCTGGCGATGACACGATCGACCATCTGCGGCGCCAGCCCGCTGTAGTTGGCCGGATCGGTCATGCGGGTGACGGCGGCTTTGTCGAAGTGCTTGGTCACTTCCGGATCGGCGGCGAGCACCGCGGCGAGCGTACCGCCCCGCTCGTTGACAACACGGCAGGCGGCATAGACCACATCATGGGCCCGCTGGCGGCCGATAAAGGGCGCCATCTGCATCATCACCGCTTCGGCGACGATCAGGCCGTTCGACATGCCGAGGTTCTGCGCCATGCGCTTGTCATCGACGATGAGGCCGCCGAGTGCGAATTTGGCCTGATGCAGCGCGCCGGCGGTGAGCACGAAACTTTCCGGAATCGCGATCCATTCGGCGTGCCACGGACCGGTGGCGCGTTCGAAATCCTGCACCATGGCATCGAGCATCAGGCCGGCGTGCTGACGCACCGCCTTCGATGCCGCCAGCATCAACTCCGACGAGATCGGATTGCGCTTCTGCGGCATGGTCGACGAGGCGCCGCGGCCCTTGACGAAGGGCTCGTAGACTTCAGCGAATTCGGTCGAGGCCATGATCATGATGTCGAGCGCAATCTTGCCGAGCGAGCCGGTCAGCAACGCCAGGAAATTGATGGCCTCAGCGAAACCGTCGCGGGCGACGTGCCAGGTCGAGACCGGCACGCCCAGCTTCAATTCGGCGCACAAGGCCTCCTGCACGGCGAAGCCCTTGTCGCCGAGCGACGCCAGCGTGCCGGCGGCGCCGGCGAATTCACCGACCAGCACGCGCGGCTTCAGCTCTGCCAAACGCGCCGCATGTCGATCGAACATCGCGAGCCAGATCGCCGCCTTGTAACCGAAGGTAATGGGCAGCGCTTGCTGCAGATGGGTGCGTCCGGCCATCGCGGTGTCGCGGTGCTTCTGCGCCAGGCCCGCAAGGATTCCGCGCAGCGCGGCGATGTCGGCGCCGATGAGATCGAGCGCGGCACGCATCTGAAGCACCACCGCCGTGTCCATGATGTCCTGCGTGGTCGCGCCCCAGTGCACGTAGCGCCCGGCCTCGCCGCACTGCTTCGCCAACTGATGCACCACCGGCAGGATCGGATAGCCGACGAGGTCCGTCTCTTCGCGCAGCTTGTCGAGGTCGAACTTTGACGCGTCGGCCCGGGCGGCGATCTCCGCCGCGGCCTCCTTGGGAATGACGCCGACCTTGGCCTCGGCTTGAGCGAGCGCAACCTCGACTTCGACATAGCGGTCGATCAGCGCGCGGTCGGAGAAGACCTCGCGCATCGCAGCAGTGCCGAAGGCGTCGCGGAACAGAATGGAATCGATGACGGTCGAGGAAGCAGCGCCAAGCATGAAACGAGGTCTCCTGTTGCGACGGTTATGTCACAACAGGAAGCGCGCGTCAGCGGGCGGAAAGCTCAGACGCGCCACGGCTCCGCGGGCGGGTCAAGTTCGAGGCCGGTCGCCATCTTGCGCGGCTGCGGCACATAGGCGTCGCCGAGTTGCACCATCGGCCGCGGATTGGCGACGATCGAGCTCAGGCGATCATGCAGCGCCTTGGCCGAGGTCGGCTTGACCAGGAATTCATTGACGCCAGCATGCAAGGCCTGCACCACCGCAGAGCGATGCCCCTGGTTGGTCAGCATGATGATCGGCAGGTTGGGCCGCGGAAACACGCCGGGCGAGCGCACGATGCGCACCACTTCCATGCCATTGAGCAGCGGCATATCCCAGTCCAGCAGCATGACGTCGGGGTCGCTGTTGCGGATCTGCTCGAGAGCCGCCAGGCCGTCGGCGGCTTCGATCACCGACTTGGCGCCGAGATTGATCAGCATCATGCGCGTAACCTTGCGCATGTAGGCGTTGCCATCCACGACAAGGATGTTGAGCCCTTGGATCATGGATTCAAGTGGACTTTTATTCATGGACGCGCACTGACCCTTCCCAGTGCGGACGACGCTACCGGCAAACCTCTGTCATTTTGCTAAGAGCTATCGTTCAAATTGTCGTAATTCGAAACCCGCGGGGTGGTAACGCGGCGTTTAGCTTACCAGATTGCTTGCAGCAGGCGTTGCTACACGATCTTCCCGGTCACCAAATGGGATATTGCGCATGAAACAGCCCGGCCCCGAACACCCGATCACGATTTCGCCCGAAGCGCAGCGCGTGCGCATCCAGTTTGGCGGCAAGACCGTCGCCGACACGACGCGCGCGTTGACGCTCAAGGAAGCGAGTTATCCGGCTGTTTACTATGTTCCGCGCGCCGATGCCGACATGAGCCTGCTGACGCGCACGGCACACAGCACGCATTGTCCTTACAAGGGCGACGCCAGTTATTTCACGATTTCGGGTGACGGCCGCGCCGCAGAGAACGCGGTGTGGAGTTATGAAACACCCTTCCCGGCGGTCGCCGAGATCAAGGATCATCTCGCGTTCTATCCGAACAAGGTGGATGAGATAAAGGTGGGGTGAGGGCCGTCGATCTCGCAGGCCGGCAACAAGAATGCCGTTCGCCCCCGCAAAAGCGGGGGCCATCTTTCTTACAACGATTTTGGCAAACTGGGTCCCCGCTTTCGCGGGGACGAACGGATGTATGCGCCGCCTCAGAGGGACGGCACCAGCCTCAATGCATCTGCGGGCCCTTGAGAAACTTGTTGCGGTCGGATGAATTCACCCGCACGTCGAATGTTACGCCGTCGCGATGCAGTGTCAGCGGCACTTCGACGCCGGCATTCCCCAGCGCCCAGATGCTTCGATAGAGGTCGGGCAGCGTCGTAACCTTCTGTCCCGCGACGGCGACGATCATGTCGCCGGTCTTGATCTCGGCGCGCGCGGCCGGGCCCTTGCTGGCAACGCCTACGGTGACCAGGCGGTCCTCGATCTCGGTGGTGAAGATACCGAGCCACGGCCGCACCGGCCGGTTGACGCGGCCGTATTTGGTCAGGTCGTCGAGCACCGGTTTCAAAAGATCGATCGGGATCATCATGTTGAGATGCTCACTGCGCGAGTCTTCGCCGTCGGCGGCGCGCTCGATCTGCAGCGAGCCGAGACCGACGAGTTCGCCGCGCGACGAGATCAACCCGGTGCCGCCCCAATGCGGATGCGCCGGATAGGTGAAAATCGCCTCCTCCAGCAGATACTCCCAGTAGCCGGCGAACTCCTGCTTGGCCGCGACGCGGCCGGCCAGCGAATGGGTGCGCCCGCCGGCGCCGCCCACCACGATGCGTTCGCCGATATCGACGTCGGCGGACGAGCCGAGATCAAGGCTCGGCAGGCCCGGCCGGCCGAGGACCTGCACCAGGCCGAAGCCGGTCTCCGCATCGACGCCCAAGGCATGGCCCTGCATCGAGCGGCCGTCCGACAGTTGCAGCCAGATCGACTCGGCTTCCGTGATGAGATAGCCGACGGTGAGCACCAACCCGTCGCCGATCAGCACGCCGTTGCCGGCGCGCTCGATGCCAAGCGTATCGGCGGTGAAGGCGTCATTAGGCACGATCGAGTGCAGGCCGACGATCGACGACAAGGCGCGGTCGAGATCGTAGGAATAGTCCGCGGGGCGCGGTTGCGCGGTCTGGGGTACTTTCCATTCAGCCAGCGAAGCCATCGGTGCCGTTCCTTTGTCTTCGTCACAGATAGTGTCGATGATAGCCGCCGCCATAGGCCGCCGAAACCGCAAATTGCGGCCGCGTGCATGGCTTGAATGCCGGGGCTTGACCGGACCATCCTCGATGCCTTTGTAAGGTTGAGCCAGCCACCGGCGCCGCGCCCGCGGCACGTTTCACGAACGCCGGATCGGATCCGGGCAAAACGAGAGCCACATGACCGCCCTTTCCGTGCTTGATCTGTCTCCGGTATCGGCCGGTTCGAGCGGCGCCCAGGCGCTGCGCAATTCCATCGACCTGGCAGAGCTTGCCGACAGGCTCGGCTATATCCGCTACTGGGTGGCCGAACACCACAACATGCCGATGATCGCCTCGTCGGCGCCCGATATCATGATCGGCCAGATTGCCGCGGCTACCCATCGCATTCGCGTCGGTTCCGGCGGGGTGATGCTGCCCAATCACGCGCCATTGACGGTGGCGGAACGTTTCAAGGTTCTCGAGGCGCTGTTCCCCGACCGCATCGACCTTGGGCTCGGCCGGGCGCCGGGCACCGACCAGGTCACCTCCTACATGCTGCGGCGGCGACAAGGTGTCAGCGAGGAAGACGACTTCCTTGACCGTTTCTCCGAGCTGATGGCGCTGGAGACCGGGCAGTTTCCGGCGGATCACCCGTTCCGAAACGTGCGCGCCATGCCCGACGACGTGAAGCTGCCGCCGATCTTCCTGCTCGGTTCGTCCGATTACAGCGCGCAACTGGCCGGCCAGATCGGCGCGGCATTCGCCTTCGCCCATCACTTCGCGACCTTTCCGGCCGACGAAGCGATGCGCATCTATCGCGCGAGCTTCAAGCCTTCGGTCTCGCACGACAAGCCTTATGCCATCCTCGGCACACATGTCGTCTGCGCGGACACCGACGAGGAGGCCGACCGCCTCACCTCCACCGTCGATCTCAATTTCACCCGCCGCAACAAGGGCGAGTTCCTGCCGCTGGCTTCGCCGGAAGAGGCGACAGCCTATCAGTACTCGCCGGCCGAGCGGGCCCGCGTCGCGCAGAACCGCGTGAAGCTGTCGGTGGGCTCGCCCACGACGGTGAAGGCCAGGCTCGACTCGTTGATCGCGGAAACGCAAGCCGACGAGGTCATGATCACGACCATGATCTACGACCACCAGGCCCGCAAACATTCATACGAGCTCGTCGCGCCGCTGTTTATCTGACGCTCGCGAAGCGCCGGCCATGGTGCTAAAACCGGCGCCAACGCAAAGCACATATGACGGGAGCCTGCCTTGGGCACGAAGCTGACACTGACGACCAGCGACAAACACACGCTCGGCGCTTATCGCGCCGATCCGGCCGGCAAGCCGAAAGGCGGCATCGTCGTCATCCAGGAAATCTTCGGCGTCAATCATCACATCCGCAACGTCTGCGACCGTCTCGCCGCCAATGGCTACACGGCGATCGCGCCGGCGGTGTTCGACCGCTTCGTGCGCGATTTCGAATGCGGCTATACGCCCGATGAGATCGCGCATGCGCGCAGCTATCTCGGCAACCTCAACTGGGATCACATGATCCTCGACATGGCGGCGGCGCAGGCCAACATCCGCAGCGTCGGCGCCTTGGGTGTCATCGGCTTCTGCATGGGCGGCACCGCCTCATTCCTCGCCGCCTGCCGCATTCCGGGCTTTGCCGCCGGCGTGTCGTTTTATGGCGGCGGCATCGGCAAGTTCGCCGACGAGAAGCCGAAGTGTCCGATGCAGATGCATTTCGGCGAAGCCGACGACGGCATTCCGATGACCGTGGTCGAGGAGATCAAGCAGAAGCAGCGCCCGGCCGAGATCTACACCTACCCGGCCGCGCCGCACGGCTTCGCCTGCGACGAGCGCGCCTCGTTCCGGCAGGATGCCTCGGACCTCGCCTGGAAGCGCACCTACGAATTCTTTGCCAAGCATCTGTCGTAGACGACGCGGAGTCGCGTCAAAAATGCCCGGCGCAACGCCGGGCATTTTTTATGGTGCAGGTTTCGTGGCGTTGCGCGACGGAATGCTCATCGCGGCGACACCGACGATGACACAGACCAGGCCGATCCACGCCGTCGAGGTCGGCTGTTCGCCGAGGAAGACCACGCCGATCATCACGCCGATCGGCACTCTTACGTAAGCCTGCGCGGTAGTGCCGACCGACCCCAGCGTCTCCAGCAGGCGGAAGTAGATGGTGAAGGCGAGCGCTGTGGAGACAACTGACAGGCCAAGCAAGGCCAGCACCGATGTGCTCGACGGATGCAGCGTCCACGGCTGGTCGAACAGCAGGCTCGCCGGCACCAGGATGATGGCGCCGCAGATCAACGAACCTGCGGCCGGCATGATCGGATCGAGGCCCTTGAAGCGACGGCCGAAGATTGCGGCACCGGCGTAACACACGGTCGCGGCGACGACCGCAAGCTGCGCCGTGAGATCGCGGCCGAGGCCGTCGAGCGCTTCGACGCCGACAATCAAACAAGTGCCGGCGAGGCCGGCGACGACACCGACGAGCTTACGCGCGGTCACCGCCTCATGGCGCGTAATCGCGGCGGTGAGCAGAAAGGTGAAGATCGGCGACGTCGAATTGAGAATGACGGCCAGGCCGGCATCGATGCTGCGCTCGGCCCAGGCGAGCAGCGTAAAGGGGATGGCGCTGTTGAGGCAGGCCTGAAACATGAACCATCGCCATGTCCGGCCGTCGCGCGGCAAGTGGAGGCCGCGCCAGCGGATCACTGCGAGCAGGAGCGCGCCGGCGATGAAGGTGCGCGCAGCGATCAGGGTGATCGGCGGGATGGTGGCGACGCCGAGTTTGATGAAAGTGTAGGAAGCGCCCCATACGGTGGCGAGCACCGCCAGCATCGCGAGTTCGAAGGCGAGGTGAGATTTCGCGGCGGTCGTAGTGGCGGTCATGGCGCGATCTTACGGCGCCAGTCGCGCCGGATGGTTCGGCCCTGGCCGAAGCGTCGGGCGGCGCCCTAGAACCAGCGTTCCTTGACGACGATGGTGTCGCCAGGCTGCAACGGATAGCTCAGCGGCACATCGCCGCGCATGCGCTGCGTGGTCGAATTGCGCGTCAGCTCGACCGTCTTCTTCGAGGCTCGGGCGCTGAAGCCGCCGGCGATCGCAACTGCGGTCTCGACCGTCATGTTGGCGACGTAAGGATACTGGCCCGGCGTGGTGACCTCGCCGAGGATGAAGAACGGCCGGTAGGTCTCGACCTCGACCGTGACATGAGGCTCGCGCACATAGCCTTGGCGCAACCGGTCGGCGATCGACTTGGCGAGTTGCTGTGTGCTGGTGCCGCGCGCCGGCACCGTGCCGATCAGCGGCAGGTTGACGTTGCCGCCGGCATCGACGGTGTAGCTATTTGTTATTCCGTCCTGGCCGAACACGACCACGCGAAGCCGGTCGCCGGAATCGAGCGTATAGGCTGGCGCCGTGGGTGAAACGGCGGCGTAGCCGTAATTCGCCGGCGGAACGTAAGGACCGCCGCGCGGGGCGGAAGCTTGCGCCGCCGTGGCGGGCGGCGGTGTGTATTGCGCGACGTAAGGTTGCTGCACCGCGGGCTGCGGTTGCGCATAGGTGACGGTTGCCGTGCGCGAGCGCGAATTGAACAGTCCGCGGCCGGTCGAGGCGCCCCTTGGCTGCGCCGGCGCGGCGTAAGCTTGCGCGGCTTGCGGCGGCGCGTAGCTCGGCTGGGCGTAAGCCCCCTGGCCATAGGGCGTCGGCGTATAGGCCTGCTGCGCATAAGCCGGCGAGGTCGAGTACAGGCTGCGCGATGGCAATGGCGCCTGGGCGACCTGCGCACCGTAGGGCTGCGCGTAGCCTTGCTGAGCATAAGTCGGCCCGGCCTGCGCCATCTGCTGTTGCTGCGTGATCACCGGCACCGGCTGCCCGGTCTGCGGATCCATGATGTAATAGGTCTGGGCGGTTTTACGCGCGCAGCCGGCGGCCGCGAGAGCGACCATCAACACCAGGAAAAATCGGGCATTCCGCATCAAAAGCGAATCCGGGCCAAGACGGAAATCGGAGCCCGATTAGCGCTTTATATGGTTAAGAATCTCTAACCGCGGTCTGCCCGCCGCCTGGAGGCGACGGGCAGTAACCTCAGGCTGTCGCGGAAGCGGCTGCTTTGACCCCGGTGCCGACCGGGCAGGACACGCCGGTCCCGCCCAAGCCACAGTAACCATAGGGGTTTTTGGCCAGATACTGCTGGTGGTAGTCCTCGGCGAAGTAGAACGGCGGAGCGTCGACGATCTCGGTCGTGATCGCCTTGTAGCCCTGCTTCTTCAGTTCCTTCTCATACATGGCCTTGGAAGCCTCGGCGGCAGCCTTCTGCTCGGGGCTGTAGGTGTAGATGCCGGAGCGATACTGGGTGCCGATGTCGTTGCCTTGGCGCATGCCCTGGGTTGGATCATGGCTCTCAAAGAAGGTCTTGAGCAGGCTCTCGTAGCTCACCTTCTTCGGGTCATAGACCACCAGGACCACCTCGTTGTGGCCGGTCCGGCCCGAGCACACCTCTTCATAGGTCGGGTTCGGCGTGACGCCGCCGGCATACCCGACCGCGGTGACATAGACGCCGTCGCCCAGCTCCCAGAACTTGCGCTCCGCGCCCCAGAAGCAGCCGAGGCCGAACAGCGCCTTTTCGCTGCCCGCCGGATAAGGCCCTTTCAGCGGGTGGTGATTGACGAAATGGGCATCCGCCGTGGGGATCTCATGGGCGCGACCCGGCAGCGCCTCATCCTTGGTCGGCAAGGAAATCTTTTTGAATCCGAACATGGCTTGGTTCTCCCGCAATTTGATGAGCCCAATATAAGCATTCGTCCGCCTTCCCGGTACCGGAGGGCGATCACGACCAGGCCAGCTGCGAGTGAATGAGGTGACCCCGGTCCTCCGGGGAGATCAGCGCGCGTACCCGATCATCGGGCATACCCGATCAAAGGCCGCCGCGGCCGGCCGAGCAGCAGGAACAGGATCGCCACCACGCCGAGCACCGCCCAGGCCGGCCAAGACAGCAGCGTCACAGTGACCGGATCCCAGAGCACGCCATTGGCATAAGGCAAAACCAGCGGTTTGACCGCCGAGAGGCTCTTGGCGTTGAACAGAGTCCAGAGGTCGCCGACGCTGGTCAGAAAAAGCCGGTTGCCGGCAATCGATTTGGTGCCGTCATAGATCACCAGAACGAAAGCGGCGGCCAAACCGAACAAACCGAGCGCGCGCAGCAAAAAACGGATCATGAGACCAACGTGTCGGCACAAAACGGCGGAATTCCGTTCCCAGTAGCCTGCGCCGGGCCGTCCATCAACCCTCCCCCGATCCTGCTCCGGCCTACGCCGGGCCTAGCCGTGCAATGCGGGATGGGCGCCTTGCCAGTCCCTTGCCTTGAGTATCGCCCACCCCTTCCGGTAGAGGTTGAAGGAACAGCTTGGCCGCGGACGCCTCCGGGGAAGAAAAGCTGCAAGAAAAACTTGTCCCCATGGAGTGAAAATGGCCAAACGCCCGCGCCCGACCTTCACCGATCAGGAAGCCCTGAATTTCCACTCGACCGGCCGCCCTGGCAAGCTGGAGGTCATCGCCACCAAGCCGATGGCAACCCAGCGCGACCTGTCGCTCGCCTACTCCCCCGGCGTCGCCGTCCCGGTGCTGGCGATCGCGGCCGATCCGGCCAAGGCCTATGAACTCACCACCAAGGGTAATTTCGTCGCCGTCATCACCAACGGCACCGCGATTCTCGGCCTCGGCAACCGCGGCGCGCTGGCCGCCAAGCCGGTGATGGAAGGCAAGGCGGTGTTGTTCAAACGCTTTGCCGACATCGACTCGATCGACCTGGAAGTTTCGACCGAAGACCCGGACGCCTTCATCAACTGCGTCAAATATCTCGGCGCCGGCTGGGGCGGCATCAACCTCGAGGACATCAAGGCGCCCGAGTGTTTCATCATCGAGCAGAAGCTGCGCGAGGTGATGGACATTCCGGTGTTCCACGACGACCAGCATGGCACGGCCATCATCTCCGCCGCAGGTCTTATGAACGCGCTGGAAATGACCGGCCGCGACATCAAGAACACCAAGTTGGTCTGCAACGGCGCCGGCGCCGCCGGCATCGCCTGCCTCGAACTGCTGCGCGCCATCGGCTTTCCGCCGAACAACCTCATTCTCTGCGACACCAAAGGCGTCATCTATGAGGGCCGCACCGACGGCATGAACCAGTGGAAGTCGGGTTATGCGGTGAAGACCGATGCCCGCACGCTGGAAGACGCGCTGAAAGGCGCCGACGTGTTTTACGGCTTGTCGGCCAAGGGCGCGGTCACCAAGGAAATGGTCCGGTCGATGGCGCCCAAGCCCATCATCTTCGCCATGGCCAATCCGGATCCGGAAATCACCGCGGAGGAAGTCGCCGAGGTCCGCGACGACGCCATCATGGCGACCGGCCGCTCGGACTACCCGAACCAGATCAACAACGTGCTCGGCTTCCCCTTCATCTTCCGGGGCGCGCTCGACGTGCGCGCCTCGACCATCAACATGGAAATGAAGATCGCTGCGGCCAAGGCTCTGGCGGCGCTCGCGCGCGAGGACGTGCCTGACGAAGTGGCGGCGACCTATGGCGGCCGGCTCAAGTTCGGACCGGAATACATCATTCCGACACCGTTCGATCCGCGGCTGATGTCCTACGTGCCGCCCGCGGTGGCGAAGGCGGCGATGGACACCGGCGTCGCACGCAAGCCGATCGAAGACATGGAGGCCTACAAGCATCAACTCAGCGCCCGCCGCGACCCCATCGCCGGCACGCTGCAGCAGGTCTATTCGCGGCTGCGCCGGGCGCCGAAGCGCGTCGTTTTTGCCGAAGGCGAAGAGGAGCAGGTCATCCGCGCCGCCGCGTCGTTCGTCGCACAGGGCCTGGGCACCGCGCTGCTGGTCGGCCGCGAAGACCGCGTCAAGGAAACCGCGAAAGAGGCTGGCATCGAACTCGGCAACGGTATCGAGGTGATCAATGCGGCGCTGTCGAAGCGCAATGGCGTCTACCTCAACTATCTGTACGAGCGCCTGCAGCGTCGCGGCTACCTGCTGCGCGACTGCCAGCGATTGGTGAATACCGACCGCAACCATTTCGCCGCGCTGATGGTGGCAAATGGTGACGCGGACGCCATGGTGGCCGGCGTGACGCGCAATTTCTCGGTGGCGCTGGAAGACGTGCGCCGGGTCATCGATCCCAAGCCGGGCCACCGCGTCATCGGCATCTCGCTGGTGGTGACTCGCGGCCGCACCGTGCTCGTGGCCGACACTGCGATCACGGAATTGCCGACCGGTGAGGAACTGGCGGACATTGCAATCGAAGCGGCGGGCGTCGCCAAGCGGCTCGGCTACGTGCCGCGCGTCGGCATGCTGGCGTTCTCCACTTTCGGCCACCCTGCCGGCGAGCGTTCGGAAAAGGTGATTGAAGCGGTCAAGATCCTCGATCACCGCCGCGTCGACTTTGAGTACGAAGGCGACATGGCTGCCGACGTCGCGCTCAATCCCGAACTCGCCACCGCCTATCCGTTCAATCGTCTGTCGGGGCCGGCCAATGTGCTGGTCATGCCGGCGTTTCACTCGGCGTCGATCTCGACCAAGATGCTGCAGGAACTCGGCGGCGCCACGGTGATCGGGCCGCTGCTGGTCGGCCTCGACCGTTCGGTGCAACTGGTGCAGCTCGGCGCCAAGGACACTCAGATCGTCAATATGGCGGCGATCGCCGCCTTCAATATCAGCGGCTAAGGATCTTTATCGATGTCCAATACGACTCTGTCCGGCGTCATTGCCGCCATCGCCACTCCCATCGACGACAACCAGGCGCCGGATATACCGCACGCCATGAAGCTCGCCCGCTGGGAGCTCGATAATGGCTGTGACGGGCTCAACGTGCTCGGTTCGACCGGCGAGGCGACTTCGTTCTCGGTCGAAGAGCGCAAGGCGGTGATGACTGCCTACAAGACGAATGGCCTGCCGATGTCGCGGCTGATGGTCGGTACCGGCGCGGCTTCGGTTGCCGACGCCATTGCGCTGACCCGTCACGCTGCCGAGCTCGGCTTCGCCGGCGCCCTGGTGCTACCGCCGTTCTACTACAAAGGCGTGCCGGACGATGGCCTGGTCGCCTATATCGGCGCCCTCGTCGAAGCTACCGCCGCCCAGAAGCTGCCGATCTATTTATATCACTATCCGCAGCTGTCCGGCGTTCCGTGGCATGTCGAGCTCATCAAACGCCTGCGTCAGAGCTTCCCCGGCCGCATCGTCGGCCTGAAGGATTCATCGGGCGACATGGCTTATGCGCGTTCGGTCGCGGCAATCGACAAGGACTTCGCCACCTTCCCGTCCACCGAGGCCTGCCTGATCGAGGCGCGCGGCGGCCAGTTCGCCGGCTGCATCTCGGCGACCGCAAACGTCAACGCGGATCTGTGTCAGCGCGCCTGGAAGACCGGCGATACGACGGCCCATGACGCCGCCGTAGCCATCCGTAAGCTGTTCGAAGGCCGGCCGCTGGTGCCCGGCGTCAAGACGCTGCTCGGCCATATCCATAGCGACCCGGCGCTTGCCCGGGTCCGGCCGCCCTTTGCCGCGGTCTCGGCGGCTGATCGCGCCGCGATTACCGGTGGCTACGACGCGATCCGGGCCAAAAAGGTCGCTTAAAGCTCGGAAAAGCCGGTGATTCTTCGGGCGTTGACGCCCGGGCACAGGCCAACTATAAGCCACGCGCAGTTGGGGCCGGGTTTCGGCCCCGCTTATTCTTGGACAGACCGGTTGGTGCCCGCGGATCAAGTCGGCCGCATGCGACCAGTCGCCCATTACAGATCGAACGAGATTTAGATGGCCAACACGAAATCCGCCCGCAAGGCGACCCGCAAGATTGCGCGCCGCACGGCGATCAACAAGTCGCGCCGCACGACGCTGCGCAACTCGGTCCGCAAGGTCGAAGAAGCGATCACCTCCGGCGACCACACCGCGGCTGTTGCGGCGTTCAAGGCGGCAGAGCCTGCGATCATGCGCGCGGCGCAACGCGGCACCGTTCACAAGAACACCGCCAGCCGCAAAGTGTCGCGTCTGTCGCACAGCATCGCCAAGCTCGCTAAGTAATTCCTGCGGCTTACATCGATGATCCGCCGAGCATGCTCGGCGGATTTTCATTTCGGTGCCGTGTGCGATTGCGAACACGATCGCTGCCCGCTCCAGGGCGACCGGTTGTTCGCGTACGCAAAATTGTTTGGCGCCTTTTCTGAAATTCACCGACAATACCGGACGCTGCGCGCGCACGACGCGCCGGCGAACGCATGGTTTCGCGAAACTGTCACTGGCTTGTCAGGCAGTTATGGGCGTCAAGCATTTTCAGCGCTTGAACGCAACGCGGTATCTCCCGATTCAATAATCGCAGCGTCTTTTTCGCGGGGGGCTACCTTCCAATATTGCGCAGAGAATTTTGCGCGGATTGAATGACTTAGATTGGATGATCGGCTCAGGACCCGGGAAATGCCTGCGCCCCAGCGATTTCCGATGTCGCGGCAGCGATTTTTTTTAAATAATCGGCTCACATGCCTTAGCCAGTCACGCTCATCGATTCCTGACGACTCATCAACGTGTTGCCGTCCGGGCGGTAAAAAATTTGCGTGGCATGAAAGTCACGCTCGCGCCTCAGGTCCTTATCAAACGTTAAAAGGAAATTGCCCGGCGGCAAGCCTCGTGTATCTTGAAAAGGCGCACGGACATTCCGCTGTGTGCGATCAGAAAAGAGGAACGGCGCTGCGCTCATTGGCAGATGAGAACGGCATTCTGTTGCCCGAAACGGACAATAGCGTTTCTCCAACCTTTCCTGATCGACATGCAAACGATTGACTGTGCGCGGAGACGCCAAGGATGGGAGCGAGGTAGGGAAGCGAACTGGATTGCATCGCGCTGAAACGAAGCGAGATTGGTCCGGCACCGCGACGCTAAGTTTGAAACTCGTTTTCGAACGACACTCGACCTCCTTCGAAATTTGGTGCGCTTCTGAACTGGACTCAGATTTTGAATTTGGATTAGGTTGGCTCGCCGGGATCGAACGTCGGCTGTAGCCGAGCCGAATGTGACCCGGGCGTCAGCCCGCAGTAGGGGGGATATCGAAATGGCCAACACCGGTCCGGAACATTGTTCACGCACCCGCATCGCGGTGCCGTTCCAGTCCGGCTCGTGTAACGCCACCCGCGATATCGCCGCTATCCCTCGGGGCAACGCGCCGCCCCTCCCGTAAAGGCGCAGTTCCTTCCCACCGCATTCGTATCGCACTGCCGTCCCTAGTTTCGGCAGATCCTTTCGCGAAAAGTTGTTGCGTTCCGTTCCGGCGCGTCGGCGGCTCGTCCGCCAGGCCGAGCAACTGCTGTTCGTTCAACCAATCAAGCCAAACAAAGAGAAGAAGAAAATGCCGAACGATGATCAGGAGAGCTGGCTCAGGGTAAAATCGCGGCTGCGCTCGGAAGTCGGTGACGACGTTTTCTCGAGCTGGTTTGCGCGCATGGACCTCGAAGGTCTCGATGACGGCGGCGTCCGCCTGTCGGTGCCGACCCGTTTTCTCAAGAGCTGGATTCAATCCCACTACGCCGAAAAAGTGCTGACCTGCTGGCAGGCCGAACGCAATGAAGTCGGCCGCATCGAGTTGATCGTGCGCTCAGCGGTGCTGAAGAACACCGCGCAGCCGAAGGCCAAAATTGAGCCGGCGGCTATGAACGGCCACGGCGACGGCCGTCATATGAACGGCAACTTCGCCGGCCGTCCCATTCCTGCGGGCGACGCCGCGGTCCACGAAGCGCTCGGCGGCTCGCCGCTCGATGCGCGTCTGACCTTCGACTCGTTCGTGGTCGGCCGCTCCAATACGCTGGCGCAGGCCGCTGCCAAGCAGGTCGCCGCTGCGCGCCGCAACGACCCGGTGCTGTTCAACCCGCTCTACATTCATTCCGGCGTCGGTCTGGGCAAGACGCATCTGTTGCAGTCGATCACTTGGGCCGGGAATGCCGCAGGCGAGCGCAAGGTGCTGTATCTCACGGCCGAGAAATTCATGTACGGCTTCGTCGCCGCGCTGCGCGCGCAGAATGCCATCGCCTTCAAGGAGGCGTTGCGGGGCATTGGTGTACTAGTAATTGACGACCTGCAGTTCCTGCAGGGCAAGTCGACGCAGGCCGAATTCTGCCACACCCTCAATGCGCTCATCGATGCCGGCCGCCAGGTGGTGATCGCGTCCGACCGGCCGCCCTCGGATCTGGAGAGCCTCGATGAGCGCGTGCGCTCGCGCCTCGCCGGCGGGCTCGTCGTCGAAATGGGCGCTCTTGGCGAAGAACTGCGCCTCGAAATCCTCAAGGCCCGCGTGCAGGCCGCCCGCGCGCATCATCCAACCTTCGACGTGCCGCTGCCGGTGCTGGCCTATATCGCCAAGACCGTGACCCATAACGGCCGCGACCTGGAAGGCGCGCTCAACCGCCTGCTGGCCCACTCCAAGCTGACCGGTCAGTCGGTGACGCTGGAAATGGCCGAGCGCGAGGTCAAGGACCTGATCCGGCCGCAGGAACCCAAGCGCGTCAAGATCGAGGACATCCAGCGCATCGTGGCACGGCAGTACAACGTCAGCCGCTCGGACCTGCTGTCGTCGCGCCGTACCGCCAATGTCGTCCGGCCGCGGCAGGTGGCGATGTATCTGGCCAAGACGCTGACCTTGCGGTCCCTGCCGGAAATCGGCCGGCGCTTCGGCGGCCGCGACCACACGACGGTCCTGCACGCCGTGCGCAAGATCGAGGGCCTGGTCGGCAACGACGTCACCCTGTCCGAGGAGATCGAACTCCTGAAGCGCCAGCTTCAGGAGTAGGCGACACCCCCCTCTCCCCCATCCGGGGAGAGGGCGGTCCCCTGGGGATAGGAATGGGGGTTTTGGCCTCCTGCTGCGCCAGCCCTTGCGCAATTGCCCCGCTCTTGCCACCTTTGCCCCCCGGCTTCCGCCGGCTGGCGCCAGTGGGGTGGGTTCTTCGGCGCCGAAGCGGGATTTTCCATGAAAGTAACTGTCGAACGCGCCGAACTCCTCAAGTCGCTGAGCCACGTCTACCGCGTGGTCGAACGGCGCAATACGATTCCGATCCTGTCCAACGTGCTGATCCGCGCCGACAAGGGCAAACTCAGCATGAAGGCGACCGACCTCGACCTTGAGGTTACGGACTCGATCGCCGCCGAGGTCGCGCCGGGCGGCGCCACCACCGTGCCGGCGCACATGTTCTACGACATCGTGCGCAAGCTGCCGGACGGCTCGCAGATCGTGATCGAGGGTTCCGGCGACCGCGCCGTGCTGTCGATCCGTGCCGGACGCTCTCGCTTCACGCTGCAGACCTTGCCCGAAAGCGACTTTCCGGACCTCGCTGCCGGCGAGATGAGCCATTCGTTCAGCCTGCCGGCCGGCGACCTCAAGCGCCTCATCGACAAGACGCAGTTCGCGATCTCGACCGAGGAGACCCGCTACTACCTCAACGGCATATACCTGCACGCCGCGGGCAAGATGCTGCGCGCGGTAGCGACCGACGGCCATCGTCTGGCGCAGGTCGAACTGCCGCTGCCGGAAGGCGCCGTCGGCATGCCGGGCATCATCATCCCCCGGAAGACCGTCGCCGAAGTGCAACGCCTGATCGAAAGCGGCGAAGGCGAAGTCGCCGTCGAATTGTCCGCCGGCAAGATCCGGTTCTCGATCGGCAATGTCGTCCTGATCTCGAAACTGATCGACGGCACCTTCCCCGATTACGGTCGCGTCATCCCGGCCAACAACGACAAGAGCCTGGTCGTCGACAAGAAGGACTTCGAGGCCGCGGTGGATCGCGTCTCCACCGTATCGAGTGAGCGCGGCCGCGCTGTGAAGCTGTCGATCACCGGCGGGCGTCTCGTGCTCTCGGTGACCAATCCGGATTCCGGCAGCGCGACCGAAGAGCTCGAGGTCGACTATGAATCCGATGCGCTCGATATCGGCTTCAACTCGCGCTACCTGCTCGACATCGCCGCGCAGATCGAGGGCGAAGTCGCGGTGCTCAAGCTCGCCGATCCGGGCTCGCCGACGCTGATCCAGGACAAGGACGCCAAAGGCGCGCTCTACGTCCTGATGCCGATGCGCGTGTAAGGCGCTCAGGCGCGACCTTTGCCGGAGTCATCCATGCAGATCGCCATGATCGGGCTCGGCCGCATGGGAGCCAATCTGTCGCGCCGGCTGATCAAGCACGGCCACAAGGTCGTGGTCAGCGATCATTCGGCCGCCGCGATCGAAGCGCTGACGAAGGACGGCGGCACGCCCGCCTCGTCGCTCGAGGACGTCGTCAAGGCGCTTGAGCCGCCGCGCGCCGTCTGGGTCATGCTGCCGGCGGGTGACGCCACCGAGACGACCATCAATCGCCTGGCCGACCTGATGTCGCCCGGCGACATCATCATCGATGGCGGCAATACCAACTGGCGCGACGACCTGCGCCGCGCCGCGGTGCTCAAAGCCCGCGGCATCCATCACGTTGATGTCGGCACCTCCGGCGGCGTCCTGGGCGCGACGTCGGGCTATTGCCTGATGATCGGCGGCGACAAGGACGCGGTGTCGCGTCTGGCGCCGGTTTTCGCCGCACTCGCGCCGGGCGACGGCAAGGTCTCGCGAGGCTCCACCGCACCCGATGGCTGGCTTCACGTCGGTCCGAATGGAGCCGGCCATTTCGTCAAGATGGTGCACAACGGCATCGAATACGGTCTGATGCAGGCCTATGCCGAAGGCTTCCAGATCCTCACCGAAGCCAATGACCCGGCGGTGCCGGAGGCGGAGCGCATGCCGCTCGATATCGCCGCCATTGCCGAAGTCTGGCGTCACGGCAGCATCGTCGAGTCGAAGCTGCTCGACGTTACCGCCAGGGCGCTCGAAGGCGACACGACGCTCGCCGAATTCTCCGGCGCGGTCGATGACACCGGCGAAGGCCGCTGGACCATCCAGACCGCGATCGAGCGCGCCATTCCGGTGATGACGCTGTCGGCCGCGCTTTATGCGCGCTTCCGCTCGCGCAAGCAGCCCAACTTCGCCGACAAGGTGATCTCGGCAATGCGCCGTGGCTTCGGCGGTCATAGCGAAGCGAAGATCGGCGGTAAGGTCGCCGGCAAGTGACGGCCATGTCGGACCCTCGCGCCAGCCACTGGACAGCCGCCATCATCGTGATGGGCGTGTCCGGCGCCGGCAAGAGCACCATCGGCGCGATGCTGTCGCAGCGCCTCAATCGTCCGCTGATCGAAGGCGACACTCTGCATCCGGCGGCCAACATCGCCAAGATGTCGCAAGGTATCCCGCTCGACGACGCGGATCGCCTGCCGTGGCTCAAAGCGATCGCCGCCCGCATCGACGAGGCGCGTACCTCGCACCGGCCGGTGATCGTCACCTGCTCGGCACTCAAGCGCGCTTACCGCGACATCCTCGCCGGCGGTCACGACGACATCGGCTTCGTCTATCTGCGCGGCACCAAGGATCTGATCGCCGGCCGGCTGAAGGCGCGCACCAACCACTTCATGCCCCCCGGCTTGCTCGACAGCCAGTTCGCGGCCTTGCAGGAACCCGGCGAGGACGAGCCGACCATGGCAATCGCCATCGATGCAACGCCAGCGCAGATCGTGGATCGCATCGTCCGTCAGTTTGCGTCGTAGAAAGCAGCCGGGATCGACGAAATAAGCTGCGGATGGCCGGGACAAGTCCGGCCATGACGGCTAAATACACGGACGATGACCGCCGCCTTTCTCCAACGTCTGTCGCTGGTGAACTTCCGCAGCTACCACGCCGCGCAGATCAATCTCGACCGCGCCGGGCCGGTGGTGCTGACCGGACAGAATGGCGCCGGCAAGACCAATCTCATCGAGGCGATCTCGATGCTGACGCCGGGCCGCGGCCTGCGCCGCGCCACGCTCGACGAACTCGCCTTCGCCGAAGGCGACGGCTCCTGGGCGGTATCGGCCGAGATCGAAGGCATGCTGGGCCTCGCCACCCTCGGCACCGGCATCGAGCCGCCGGCCGGCGACGACACGACCAACTCGCGCAAATGCCGCATCGACCGCGAACCGGTATCCTCCGCCGCAGCCTTCGCCGACCATCTTCGCGTAATCTGGCTGACGCCGTCGATGGACCCGCTGTTCACCGGCCCCGCCGCCGACCGCCGCCGCTATCTCGATCGGCTCGTGCTGGCGGTGGATGCGCAGCATTCCAGCCGCGTCTCGGCGCTGGAACGCTCGCTGCGCTCGCGCAACCGCCTGCTCGAGGATCAGCGCAGCGACGCGCATTGGCTCGATGCCATCGAGCACGAGACTGCCGAGGTCGCGGTCGCCGTGTCGGCCGCGCGCTACGAGACCGTCAACCGGCTCAGCGCGGCGCTCGATGCCGCGCGCGACGAGGCGCCGGCTTTCGCCATGCCGCGCATCGCGCTCGAAGGCTGGATGGAAAATCAGTGGCCCGTCAGCAGCGCCCGCGAGGTCGAAGATCGCTATCGTGAATTGCTGCGCGAGAGCCGCGGTCAGGACGCCGCGGCGGGACGCACGCTGGAAGGGCCGCACCGCGCCGATCTGAAAGTATTTCATGTCGGCAAGGGTATTGCTGCGGCCGACGCCTCGACCGGCGAGCAAAAGGCGATGCTGATACGCCTGTCGCTGGCGCACGCTCATCTCATCAAGGACATGACCGGCTACGCGCCGGTGATGCTGCTCGATGAAGTCGTGGCGCACCTCGATCCCGTGCGACGCGCCGCGCTCTACGAAGCTCTGACCTCGATCGGCGCGCAAGTGTGGATGACGGGCGCCGATCCGGCTGCATTTGCCGATATCGCCGATCGCGCGCAGTGGTTCGACGTGAAGCCGGGCGGCATCACCAAGCGTGCCTGAACGGCGAACCGCACGGGGTAAGGTTCCGTTAATCGAGATGTTTTGAAGTTTCGGAAAAAAGGAACAAACCCATACCCGCGATCTTTACCCTGTGATCTCGGTACGCCGTTGGAAATGCTTCGAAAATGGATTTGCCGTCATGTCACAGAAACACGCTTTGCAACTGGATTCGCCGCCGGCTGAAGGCCTGAGATGCGAGATGCATCGCGCCGTCGACAGGATCGGGCGCGAACTCGAGAAGCTCGAGATTCTCGCTGCCGCCATGGCCGCTTTCAGTCGGCCAGTTCCCGAATATGACACCCAGTTCCGGCACCAGCGGCATCTGACCGCCAGCGCCACGGTGCTGCGCAAGAGGTAACAGCTAGAGTTCGCCTGTCAGCGCACGGCGCTGCCGCTCGGATGCGTCGGAGAAGCGACGCAGAGCATGCGACTCCGATAACAAGCCCACGACCTGGCCACGCTCGGCGCTATCGACCACGGGCAACGCTTCGGCTTCGAACTTCTCGAAAGCCTTGATGGCCTCCTGAGCCGACATCTGCTGCAGCAGCACTTCGCCTTTGTGGCGCAAGAGCTCGGTGAGCGGCGTAACCGCGGGCACCTCGGCGGAATGCGCTTCCGCCACCATGACCATGCCGGCGTAGCGGCCGTCTTCGTCGATGGCGATGACCTGATTGGTCGAGCCGAGCGGGAAATTCTCGCGGAACGCCGTCAGCGGCGCTTCCGTGGATGTGGTGCGCACATCCGAGCGCATCATCTGAGCGACGGTCAGGTCGCGGATCCAGCCGACGTCGGCGCCGCCGCGAATGGTTTCGCCGCGCAGATGGAAGCGCCAGGTGGCGAACGAGTACCCGAAGAATTCGCGCGTCACCTGCATCGAGACGATCACCGCGATCAACACCGTCGCCGTAAGCCACAGATCGCCCGTAGTCTCAAGCGCGATGAAGCACATGGTCAACGGACCGCCGATCACGGAGGCAGCCATCGCGCTCATGCCGATGACGGCGTAAGCGTCGGAATTGACCGCGAGCGCCGGCCACAGGGTATTCATGCCGATGGCGAAGAGCTGACCGGCCAGTGCGCCGAGCAGCAGCGAGGCGAAGAACAGGCCGCCGCGGAATCCGGTGCCGAGCGACACGATCGAAGCGAACGACTTGAACAGCAGGAGCGTCGCCAGTGTCGCAACCGGCATTTGGAACAAGGTGGTCAGATGCAGCGCGCCATGTCCGGACGACATCACGCGCGGCGTCACAATGGCCAGCAGGCCGACGATGGCGCCGCCGATCATTGGCCGCAGCCAGGGACGCACGCGCAGACGGCCAAATAGCTGTTCGCAGGCGGCGACGCTGCGCATGATCAGGACGCCGAAACCGGCGGCGAGCAGGCCAAATCCGCCGGCCATGGCGAGATCACGGAACGCGATGGTTGAGACCTGGGCGGCTTCGATGCCGAGGCGATCCGGCGAAAAGGCGGCCGCGGTGAAGTAGCCGAACAGCGCCGCGACGCCGACCGGGGCCAGACTTGATACCGCGTAACTGCCGATGATCAGCTCGAAACCGTAAAAGGCGCCGCCCAGCGGCGCCCCGAAAGCGCCGGCGATGGCGCCGGCGGCGCCGCAGCCGACCAGCAGGCGCATGTCGCTGCGGCGCAGGCGGAAGGCCTGGCCCAGCTTCGACGCCAGGCCGCTCGATAGCTGCGTGTAGCCGGCCTCCAGGCCGACAGAGGCGCCAACGCCGCTCGACCAGACGGTCTGGGCGGCGACGATGAGGCTGCCGCGCATGGACATGCGGCCGCCGTGCAGCGCGTTGGCCTCGATCGGGTCGACCTCGGTGCCGCGCCAGCGCGAAATCCACCAGCTGGTGAGGCCCAGCGCCAGGCCGCCGAGACAGGGGACCAGAAAGGCAAACAGCGGATCGATGGAGGTGCGCCCGGACAGGCGCTCGCCGGGGTCGAGGCCGAAGAAGTGCAGGTGCATGAACGCCACCAGCGCGCCCATGACGGCGACGACCACACCCGCCAGGCCGCCAACCAACGCCGCAAGCAATATGATGCTCGACTCGCGAGCGCGGATGAAGGCGCGCAAGCGGTGGGGAACTTCGAAGCCGTTGAAAGGGCGCATGCGATGGGGCCGGAACGAGCGGCGGATGGGCTCTGCTTAGAAGGCAGGTCGTCTCGCAGCGCAAGCCCGGAATTCAGTGCGCATAGCAACCAATCACGGCGCAAATGGGAAGACGGCAGGCGAGCGATAAAACAATCCGGACCTCGCATGTTGCGGGCGAAATTGAGCGGCAAAAACAGCCCGTTTTCGGCGCCAAAAATGGGGCGGTTTTTGGCTGCTTACCCCTTTAAAAATTGCTTTCAGATCAACATATTAGCATGGATGACTTTGCGCTGTACGCGGGTCATTTTTCGTGTCACACAAACTCACCTTGCTGATTCATTTTCAGCTTCGCTTGAAGGCTAGTCCATGGCTGAACCGGCCCGCGACATCCGACCCGACACCTCCGACTACGGCGCCGACTCGATCAAGGTCCTGAAGGGCCTCGATGCGGTGCGCAAGCGTCCGGGCATGTATATCGGCGACACCGATGACGGCTCCGGCCTCCACCACATGGTCTATGAGGCGGTCGACAACGGCATCGACGAGGCGCTCGCCGGCCACGCCACGGAAGTGTCGGTGACGCTCAATCCCGACGGCTCCTGCACCGTGCGCGACAACGGCCGCGGCATTCCGACCGGCATGCATGCCGAAGGCGTTTCGACCGCCGAGGTCGTGATGACGCAGCTTCACGCCGGCGGCAAATTCGATCAGAACTCCTACAAGGTGTCCGGCGGCCTGCACGGCGTCGGCATTTCGGTCGTCAACGCGCTGTCGACTTGGCTCAAGCTGCGCATCTGGCGCGACGGCAAGGAACACTTCATCGAGTTTCACGACGGCGAAACCGTTGCACCGCTCGCCGTGGTCGGCGACGCCAACGGCCAGAAGGGCACCGAGGTGACCTTCCTGCCGTCGCCGAAAACCTTCACGATGGTGGAGTTCGACTTCGCCACCCTTGAGCATCGCCTGCGCGAGCTCGCCTTCCTCAATTCAGGCGTCTCGGTGGTGCTGACCGACGCGCGGCACGCGGTCGAAAAGCGCGAGGAGATGAAATACGAAGGCGGCGTCGAAGCCTTCGTGCAATTCCTCGATCGCAACAAGTCGCCACTGATCCCGAAGCCGGTGATGATCCGCGCCGAAAAGGACGGGATCACGGTGGAATGCGCGATGTGGTGGAACGACGCCTACCACGAGAACGTGCTGTGCTTCACCAACAACATCCCGCAGCGCGACGGCGGCACGCATCTCGCCGGCTTCCGCGGCGCGCTGACGCGTCAGGTGACGCAATATGCCGAAACCATCGGCACCACGAAAAAGGAAAAAGTCGCGCTGACCGGCGACGACTGCCGCGAAGGTTTGACCGCGGTGCTCTCGGTGAAGGTGCCGGATCCGAAGTTCTCGTCGCAGACCAAGGACAAGCTGGTCTCGTCCGAAGTGCGGCCGGTGGTCGAAAACGTCGTCAATCAGGCGCTGCAGGACTGGTTTGAAACCCATCCGCAGGAAGCCAGGATCATCGTCGGCAAGGTGGTGGAAGCCGCCGCGGCCCGCGAAGCCGCTCGCAAGGCGCGCGACCTGACGCGCCGCAAGGGCGCGCTCGACATTTCGTCGCTGCCCGGCAAGCTTGCCGACTGCCAGGAGCGCGACCCGGCGAAGTCAGAACTGTTCATCGTCGAGGGCGACTCGGCCGGTGGCTCCGCCAAGCAGGGCCGCAACCGCGAATTCCAGGCCGTGCTGCCGCTTCGCGGCAAGATCCTGAACGTGGAACGCGCGCGTTTCGACAAGATGCTGGGCAGCCAGGAAATCGGCACGCTGATCACGGCGCTCGGCACCGGCATCGGCCGCGACGAGTTCAACGCCGACAAGCTGCGATACCACAAGATCATCATCATGACGGACGCCGACGTCGACGGCGCCCACATCCGCACGCTGCTGCTGACCTTCTTCTTCCGGCAGATGCCGGAGCTGATCGAGCGCGGATATATCTACATCGCGCAGCCGCCGCTCTATAAGGTCAACCGTGGCAAGTCCGAACAGTACCTCAAGGACGAGCGCGCGCTGGAAGATTACCTGATCGGCACCGGCGTCGAGGAAGCCGTGCTCAAGCTCGCCAGCGGCGAAGAGCGCGCCGGCGAAGATCTGCGCAAGCTGGTCGAGGAAGCGCGCATCATCCGCAATCTGCTCGGCGGCCTGCACTCGCGCTATAACCGCCAGGTCGTCGAACAGGCCGCCATTCTCGGCGTGCTCAATCCGGAAATCTTCGGCAATGCCGAAACAGCGAGAGCCGCGGCGCCGTTCATCGCCAAGCGCCTCAACGTGCTGGCCGAAGAAACCGAACGCGGCTGGGAAGGCGAATTCACCGAGCAGGACGGCTTCGTGTTCAGCCGCACCGTGCGCGGCGTCAAGAGCGTCGCCATCATCGACCATGCCCTGCTCGGCTCAGCCGACGCGCGCAAGCTCGATGAGCATGCCGTGTCGCTGCAGAAGGTCTATGAGAAGCCGGGCACCTTGCGCCGCAAGGATGAGAGTTGGGCGATCTACGGACCGGTCGGCCTGTTCGAAGCCATCACCGGCGCCGGACGCAAAGGCGTGTCGATGCAGCGCTACAAAGGTCTCGGCGAGATGAACCCGGAGCAGCTCTGGGAGACGACGCTGGACGTCAATGCCCGCTCGCTGCTGCAGGTGCGCATCAAGGAAGTCGACGAAGCCAACGTGCTGTTCGACCAGCTGATGGGCGACGTCGTCGAGCCGCGCCGCCAGTTCATCCAGGACAATGCGCTCTCGGCCAGCGTCGACGTCTAGTCCGCCATCGTCATGTCGGGTAACGCATAAGCGTAGATTCGCGGCGGGGAGTGCGGCGGAGCTGGTCGGTTCGTAACGGAATGCTGGTGTCAGAAGGCCTTCCCGTCTTAGCTCCTATTTTCCTTTTAGCGCGTCCTTGACCGTGTCTTTGAGGCCGCCGATGGCGTTCTGAACCTTGCCCTCGACCTTGTCGGCCTTGCCTTCCGCCTCCAGTTTGGAGTCACCGGCAGCCTTGCCGACGGCCTGCTTCACCGCGCCTTTGACTTGCTTTGCCGATCCGATAACCCTGTTTTTGTCGATCATTTGATCCTCTATTTCTAGGAATTGTCACGGACGGACGCTCGTTTTGACGCTATCGATTCCGATCACTAGCGGCGGGCGTCGCCGATCTGACAGAAGGCATGCTGTGACTGACATTTTGCGCGCGCTTCCTCGCGGTTCTTGCCAGTCGCAGTACAAGTCGTGCGGGAAAGCACGATCGGAAAGGCAGGGCATGCGACTTCAAACTTGTATCCGGTGAGATTGCGCCAGGCCCGCTTCACTTTCTGCTTCACGGTCTCAGGCTTCTTCTTTTCTTGCACGAGCTGGATGGCGGACAATCCATCGATGCGAGAAAGACCAACCTGCGGCATCGCTCCAGCGTTGAGCGGCATGATCAGAACAGCGACTGCGAGCGCAAGTGCAGAGAAACCATTGCAATTCATTTTCATCGAAGATGACCCCCCTTGTTTGAATATCGAGTGCAATTTTAGCTGACATTATTTCGCAACTCCGGTGGCCCCGGATTGACCCAAATCAACTATGTCGGGTGCCGGCGTAGTCTAATTATTGCAATGGGTCTTGCCGGCTTGGCTCAAGTGACAAATGAGATTCCACGGGTAAAAAGGCGGGGAATCATAATTATTCATAAAGAGTTACGTACGACGCCGACTGCCGTTCCCTCGACGGCCTCACCGCCGGTTTCAACAACCGGCGCATTGCCCAGTTGTCCGTTGCTCTGCGATCTCGCTTTATGAAAAAGAAATGATCTCGCATGCCATCACACGCCGAATGGCCGTTCTACCCTGCGTTCGGATATCGGCCCAGCGCTGACGGACAACTAAACGGAGGTTGTTATGAAGGGCTTTGTACAGGACATCGAGGATCTCGCTGTCAAGAACAATGAGTTTCGCCGGGTTCTCTACACGGCAAAGCACTGCCAACTTGTCCTCATGGCGTTACGGCCCAAAGAAGAAATCGGGGCTGAAGTGCACAAACTCGACCAGTTCTTTCGCGTTGAGGAAGGGACGGGCGAGGCGGTTCTCGATGGCGTTCGGACGGCGATTAAGGCGGGATTTGCGGTCGTCGTTCCGGCCGGCGCCAAGCACAACATCATCAATACCGGCAGTGTCCCGCTGAAGCTCTACACGCTGTATTCGCCGCCGAATCATCGAGATGGAGTCGTTCACCATACCCGCGCCGACGCAGAGGCAGACAACGAACACTTCGACGGCAAAACGACGGAATAAAAGGCCGGCCGGGTACTGAACCATTCGTTGCTAATATAAGCCTGAACTGGCTTTAATGCGAATGTGCGACAAGGCACAATTCAGCATCGGCATGCCCAGACAGGATATCCATCGTGCCGACCGAAGAGGATAAATCCAAGGAGCAGAAAGCGGCGGAGTTGGAGGTCGATAGCTTCCGGAAAGACCTCGGGCCGTTCGTCGTCGCCGCTGAAACGACGCGCATGGCGATGGTGTTTACGGATGCCAAAGAAGCCAGCCACCCGCTCATTTTTGCCAATGATAGTTTCCTGTCATTATCGGGCTACACCCGCGAGGAGACGCTCGGTCGGAATTTCGACTTCTTGCTGGACAGCCCGGCGAGTGTCGAAGCGCGGCGGCAAGTTGAAGCTGCGTTTGCCGGCGGTTCCCAAGGGGATATTGAGATTTGTTTTCGCCGGAAGGACGGCAGCAAGTTCTGGGCCGCCACCCTCGTCAGCCCGGTTCGCGACAAAGGCGGTGATATTGTCCAGCACTTCGTCTCGTTCGTGGATGTGTCCAAGCACATGCAGGAGGAAGAGCACCTCCGGTTTTTGCTGGCCGAATTAAATCACCGCACTCAGAACACGCTCGCGACCGTACAGGCGATCGCCGTGCAGACATTGCGTGGCGCGGCAGACAAAGAGGTCGTCCAAGCCTTTGAAGGACGAATTCTGGCGCTGTCAAAGGCCCATAGCCTGTTGGGCAGCAAGCATTGGCGGGCTGTTGGCCTGCACGAAATCACTGATCGAATATTGCAGCCCTTTGGCCTCAACGACCGCCGAATTGCCCATTTTTCAATTAAGGGCGACGACGTCCGCCTGGAGCCAAAGGCGGCGCTGACCCTAGCCATGGTGTTCCACGAACTGGCGACCAATGCGGCAAAATACGGCGCGCTCTCCGACGACGCCGCTGGCAAGGTCGATATCACCTGGCAAGTCGAGCCGACCGCGCAAGGTGAGCGGTTGCGGCTGCGATGGCAGGAAAGCGGTGGGCCGCCGGTGACACCGCCCCGCCGAAAGGGCTTTGGATCGCGCCTGATCGAGGGCGGACTGGCGCGGGACCTTGATGGCGAAGTCCGCCTCGACTACGACCCCGCGGGCTTGGTTTGCCAGATCACCATGCCTGTTCCGCGGCCGGCGGTTGAATGAGCCATGAGTAGTCCCCTCTCCGGCCGCACAGTTCTCGTCGTCGAGGACGAGATGCTGGTGGCATGGCTGCTCGAAGACATGCTCGTGGATTTAGGCTGCGTGGTCATTGGCCCCGCTGCCAAAGTCAATCATGCGTTGATGATGATCCAGGCTAACGCCATCGACATCGCGGTACTTGACGTCAATCTCAACGGGGAGACGAGTTACCCTATAGCCGATGCGCTCGCCGCGCGTGGCGTGCCGTTTGCTTTTGTGACCGGCTATGACAAGGACAGAATGCCAGATGGCTACCGAGCCTTTTCGGTATTGCAGAAGCCATTTCATCGGGCGGAATTAAGCGCCACGCTGACAAGACTACTATTGCCATAGGGACCGCCCGTGGAGTTGGCACCGGCGCGGAGTCCGCGCCGCGCCAAGAGTCCGCATGAGCCTTTGCGGAACTCGTCGTTAGCCGGCAGCGCTGCCTAATGCCTCGCGCATATTGGAAGGGTCACTTACGCCTGCTTTTGCTGACGTGTCCCATCGAGCTGATTCCGTCGTCACTGTTCTGCCTCCCGTGCGGCCAAGGCGGCGCGGGCGCGCTTTGATCCCGACAACAGCACGACGCCGCCGAGCACGCTGGTAACGGCGAGGATGGCGATCACCATCAGCGTGCCGCTGCCCTTGCCCAGGCTGATGCCGGACGAAATAATCGCGCCGATTCCGAGTTGCATGAAGCCCAGCAACGCTGCCGCGCTGCCGACGTTGCGCTTGAACGGCGACAGCGCCATCGACGAGCCGTTCGGACTGATGATGCCAAGACAACTCAGGCAGATGAAGAACAGCGCGATCGTGCCGTAGAGGCCGACGAAGCCGGCCCAGATGCCGATTGCGAAGGTCACGCTGGCGACGACCTGCACCGTCACCATCGTCGCGAAGAGGTTCTGGCTGGAAAACTTCTTCAGCAGCAGCACATTCACCTGGCTGGCGCCGATCAGCCCCGCCGCGAGCGCGGCGAAGACGCTGCTGTAGGCGCCAGGGGACAGGTGGAAGTCGCCCATGAAGACGATCGGCGAGCCGGCGACATAGGCGAACAGCCCGGAGAACGACAAGGCGCCGGCGAGCGCGTAAGTCGTGAACGCCGGGTGGCGCGCGATGGCGGCGTATTCGCGCAGAATCGGTCCTGGCTTAAGCGAGATGCCGCGGTCCGGCCGATGGCCTTCCGGCAGCAGGAACCACGTCAGCGCCAGGATGACGGAGACGACGGCGAACAGCACCAGGAACACAGCGCGCCAGCCCCATAGAGCGACGACGAAGCCACCGACCGTCGGCGCGGCGAGTGGCGATACCGCGATGAACAGGAACAGTGACGACAGGATGCGCGCGCTTTGCCGCGGCGGAAAGAAATCGCGCACCATTGCCAATGAAGCCACCTGCGCGCCGCAGCCGCCGAGACCCTGCAGGAAACGCATCGCCACCAGCATTTCGATGCCGGTCGATAATGCGCAGCCGACCGAGGCGGCGAGAAACAGCAACAAGCCAAATGCCAGAGGCGGCTTGCGTCCGAAACGGTCAAGCAAGGGGCCGTAGAATAACTGGCCGCTGGCCAGGCCGATGAAGTAGGCCGACAAGGTCAGCGAGATGGCGCTCGTAGGCACGCCGAAATCGCTGGCGACCTTCAGATAGGCCGTCAAATACATATCGATGCTGAACGGGCTGACGACGCTCAGGCTGCCGAGCAGGCAGAGGATGAACAGCGGCGAGCGTTGCGGACGAGAATCGGATTCCATCGGCGCACGTGTAGCCGATAATCGCGGGCACCGCGATCACGGCGCGCTGCGGTGTACACCGAAGGATCTATCGGTGTCCGAACGTCCTCGGAACGGTGAAGCCTCGGAGCGGAACTGCCGCCCCGAGCTTCTCTGCCTGCCGCTGATTCAGTAGCAGACGCGCGTGCGTCCCCAGACCCAGCCGCCATAGGGACCAGCCACGCGAACACGGCGGAAGGTGCAATTGTCGCCGTATCGTTCGCCGTAACCGACGCGGTAAGCGCTGGTGCCGCCGTAATACTCGCCGCCGGAATATTGATACGGGCGATCGTAGTAGGATGCACCTCGGTAGGTCTCTCCGTAAGCTACGGTGCGATAGGGCGTTCCGTAATATGAGGTGCGGGCCGGCGGAGCGTAGTAGCCGTGGCGATAGCCCTCATCGACACGCACGTAGCTCACCTTACGAACGTACTTGACGACTTTCCGGTAGCAACAATTCGAGGAATACGAGACCACGCCGCGCGTGCCGTAGCCGCCGTCGTAATATTCGCCCGCGATCACACTGTGTGACGTCGCGAGAGAGGCAAAGCCGAAAGCCAGGAAAGCGAAGATCAATAGGGGAATCGGACGCATGATTAGTCCTCCCAAACGCAGAACAGCCGGCCGGATAGGCCGCTTGTTTATAATTTTAGCAGAATATTAACCATTATGGCGAACGCGTTATGCGGCCGCCAAGTCATTGAAAACAAACAACTGTCAGGGGGCGGCGGTATCCGCCTGCTCAGGACGTGAGTTTCGAGCCGATCGCCAGACCGATGACGATGGCGCCCAAGAAGAGCACCATGAAGATACCGAACAGCCATTTGGCGATGGTGGCCGAGGCTTCCTCGACGCCGGTGAAGCCGAAAATGCCAGCGACGATGGCGATCAGCAGAAAAACAAAGGCCCATTTCAGCATGGCGACGACTCCGCTTGCTCGATCACGCAATAACGGAACAGAGCGAGCCGAGTTCCATCACGTCAGTCGAGCGCCGGCTTGAACGGCCGCGTGCCGCGGGTGCGCGGATCGCGGGCGGTCCAGCGACCGGCTTCGACGCGCGCGAGAAAGTCGCCAACCACAGCGTTGAACAGATCCGGCTCTTCGAGATTCACGACGTGGCCGGTCTTGGGCATCACGACCAGGCCCGAGGCCTGCAGTGCGTCCTTGAGGAACAGGCTCGGCTCGACACAGCGGTCGTCCTCATCGCCGACGACGATCAGCGCCGGCGTCGTAAGCTTCCGTATCGCATTCTCGAAATCGTAGAGCGACGGTCGCGCGCCTTGGAAGCCGCGTGAGGTATTGGCGGAGCCTTTGGCATCGTGCGCCGCCAGCCGCACCACGAACTCGGCATAACCGCGCGGATCCTTCACGTCGAACGTCACGCGCGCCGCGCTCTTGCCATAGCTCGCCGCCACCGCCGCCGAACCTTTCGCCTCGAACTCGTCGCCGAGCGCGCGAGAGAAGGCGTGAAAGTCCTTGGTGTACCAGCGCTCGGAGCCCGAGCCGGTACCAGCCAGCACCAGCGAGCGCACCCGGGACGGATGATTGAGCGCCACCTGCAACGAAGTGTAGCCGCCCATCGACAGGCCAATGAGATGCGCCTTGTCGATGCCGAGCTGATCCAACACGGCGACGCAGTCGCGCATGACGTGCTCATAGCTGAACTTTTCGGCGCCCTCAGGGACATCGGACGGCGTATAGCCGCGCGCCGAATAGGCAATGCAGCGGTGCCGCTTGCCGAATTCCCGCATCTGCGGCTCCCAGCCGCTGTGATCGGAAGCGAATTCGTGGACGAATACGATCGGCGTCCCCTGCCCGGTTTCCTCGTAATAAAGCTTGACGTTGTCGGGCGTGGTAACGAACGGCATTTCCTCATTCCTTTTCTTAATCAGGCAAGTTCAGAATAGATCGAGATATTCTTTCTGCTCCCACGGAGTCACGATCGTCTGATCGTGCGCACGCTCTGGCTCTTCCTTTTCGAAGCGCTCGCGCTCGGCGTCCTTGATATGGGCGTAGTAATCGATGAAAGCGGCGCCGAATATCGCCCGGAAGGTTTCATCGGCGCGCAGCGCAGTCACCGCTTCGCTCAGCGACTTAGGCAGCAATGCCGCAGCCGTCTCATAAGGCGTGTCGGCCGACGCGCCGGGATCGAGCTTCCGCGCGATGCCGTCAAGGCCGCAATAGATCTGCGATGCCATGTAGAGATAAGGATTGGCCGCCGGCTCGCCGACGCGGTTTTCAAGATGCGTCGATGATGCGCCCGGCTCGCCAAGGAGCCGCATCATCACGCCGCGATTATCGCGCGCCCAGATCGCGCGATCCGGCGCCAGCGAATAAGGCCGATAACGCTTGTAGCCGTTGACCGTCGGCGTGGTGAAGGCCGCGGCCGCGCGTGCATGCGCAAGAAGGCCGCCGAGATAATACTTCCCAAGCGTCGAAAGGCCATCGGGATCCACGAAGGCATTGCGCTTCGATCCGCGTTCGATCAGCGACTGGTGCAGATGCCAGCCGCTCGACATGACATTCGGCAGGCCAGGGCGGCACATGAAACTGGCCAGATAGCCATTGCGCCGTGCGATCTGTTTCACGGCCGCGCGGAACAGGATCATGGTGTCGGCGGCTTCAAGTCCAGTCTGCGGCCGGAACGTGAATTCAACCTGGCTGGGGCCAAGCTCCAACTCGACCGAGCGCAACGGCAAGCCGAGCGCCTCGACCCCTTTGCGCAGGATCTCGATGGCAGGATCGACCATGTCGAAGCGCGACTCGGTGAGATACTGGTAGCCTTGCGTCAGCAGGCTGACCTCAGGCGCCTGCGGCGGCCAGGTCGCCGCCTCCGCCGTCAGCTTCGGGTCGTCCAGGCGAAACAGATAGAACTCCACTTCAAGCCCGGCGAGGAAATCGTAGCCGGCCTTGCCCAGCATCGACAGCGCGTCGCGATAGATCGTCCGCGTCGAGAAAGGCACCGGCTTGCCGTTGGTGAAATAGATATCGCACAGCAGCCAGCCGGTCTTGTTCGCCCAAGGAAGGATGCGGAACGTCGTCGGATCGGCGATCATGGTGAAGTCGGCGCCGCCCTGCATTTCGGCCATGCCGAAGCCGCCGCCGGCTGTGAACACCGGAAACACGCTCTTGTGCGCGGTGTCCTTGGCGAGCAGCGTCGAGGTCATGTTGACGCCGTTGCGCAGCGCGCTCACGACTTCAGAGGCGAGAAGCGTCTTGCCGCGCAGCACGCCGTGCTGATCCGCGAAGGAGAAGCGCACGACCTCGAGCTTGTTCGCCTTGATTGCGCGGTCGACCTCAGCCGCGGCCCTCGCCTGCTCGGCGGACCACAGGCCGTGGCGGGAGACAAAGGAGTCTGAGGATTTAGTCGCCTTGCGAGGAGCCATTAAGCACCGTCATGCCCGGCCTTGTGCCGGGCATCCACGTCCTTTGACGTGGCAGGGATTGTAAGACGTGGATGGCCGGGACATAGGTGTTCTTTAGAACGCGTTCTTTGAACAGCTTTGCCCGGCTATGACGCGTGTCCGCCATGGCGCGAGCGACGATTACCCGGCCTTCCAGCTCATCGCCTGGCGGCGCTCGGCCTCCGAGCGCTGATAATAACCCTTCCAGTCATCGACCGGCCCGATGCCGTCGATCGCGAGGGGTCCAGTAATGCCCGCCGCCTTCGACTCATCGACCACCATGATCGGCCGCTCGCCCTTGCTGGATGCTTCCAGCGACTGCCGCAGCAGGCGGCGATAGGCAATGATCGCCTTGTCCGAGGTGCCGAGGTGCTCCTGCGTCCGGTCCTGGATCGCGCCCATCGACTCGCAGGCCCACTGATCGTGCACGTTGATGTCGGCGCCCATGCCGGTATAGGTCTCGCTTTCCTGCTCGTGCGGATCGAAACCGTAATCGTTGCTCTTGTTGCGGTTCGGGATGTAGTCCGGCAGCTGATACAGCTCGAGGCGCTGGTTGCGCATCGTGTCCTTGTCCACCGGCTTATCGAACGACGTGAAGATCGCGTACCAGTAGTGTTTGGTGTCGTCGATCGGCACATGCCATTGCGATATCGTCATCTCGCGGCTCATCGGAATCATGAATGCATTGGGAAACACCAGGTTGGTGACACGCACATGAGTGGAGGCGTCGCTGATCTGGCGCAGCGTGACGATGCGGAAGCCGTAATCGGTCTCATCGACCTCGATACGCGGCCGCGTCACCTCGCGCATGATCCGGGTCATCGGCATGTCCGCGTCCTTGGTGTTGTCGCGGAACATCTTGCCGTAGCCCTTGTTCGGGTCTTCGTCATGGAAGAACCGATGAAGAAACGAGGTGTGCACCGGATCGATGCCGACCTCGAGTGACTGCAGCCAGTTGCAATCGATCATGCCTTTGAACGCGAACGTGTGGCTGTCCGGCGCGACGAAGCAATCGAAATGCGGAAGGGCCGGCGGTTCGCCCTCCCCGAGATGGGCGAACAGGATGCCGCTTTTCTCGACGACCGGATAAGCCTTCTGCTTGATGTTGGCGCAGAGATTGCTGTCGTCAGGCTCGGCCGGCGTCTGCAGGCATTTGCCGTTTATGTCGAACAGCCAGCCGTGGAAGGCGCAGCGCAAGCCGCCGTCCTCGAGGCGGCCGAAGGCCAGATCGGTGCCGCGATGGGGGCAGTGGCGGCCGACCAGGCCGTAGCGGCCTTTGTCGTCCTTGAACATCACCAGGTCTTCGCCGAACAGCCGCACCGGCTTGATCGGCCGGTTGCCCTTGAGTTCGTCGACCAGCGCGGCCGGTTGCCAGTATTGCCGCATCAGGCGGCCGGCCGGCGTGCCCGGACCTGTGCGGGTGATGAGGTCGTTCTGCTCGGCGCTCAGCATGGCGAATTCCCCTGGTGCTCTTGTAGCCAGATCGGGGCTTCGTTACCGCGCAGCCCCGTCCGCTCGGCTTCGGCCCTATTCGAGCACAGGCGCGCCAAAATGCAAAAGGCCGGCACAACGGCCGGCCTTCCTCAAATCGGTGCTGGTTTGCTCAGCCGGCGTTGCGCGCGCTGAAGCCCTGATCGAGGCGGCGGCGCCAGGCGCTCTGGCGCAGGCCGTGAAAGCGGCTCGCCGCGGTCTTGGCCTCGGCGCGGCTTGCGGTTGCGTAGGTGCGATATTCGAGATCGTTGACGGCCGACACCAGCGGTTGCTTGCCGAACAGGCGCGCCAGCGGGCTGGCGCCGCCATTGACCTTGAGTTCGGAGATTGCGTTGGCGACGTTGCGGGCGGAGCCGAACGCAACGACACGACCGGTCATCGTGTGGCGCACTTCATAGACGCCAGGACCGATCGGCGCTTCAACGACGCCACCGCTGTGCGCATCGGGAAAGCGCTTCCAAGTGCTCCAAGTCTGTACCATAGCGAGAAATCCTTACGCGACACCGGACGGCGACCCACGCGAGAACTCGTCACCTAAGCATTGGTTCCCCTAGGTCAATACCGGGTGTTGATAAATATCACTTCCGATAAAATTTAACCGGCAGGAATACCGATGCCGTGTTGCCGGTCACAAAAACCGCGGCAGTCGATTTCGCCACCGGATAGCGCTAATGGCCGGGCAGCACAAGGATTTTCGGCTTCACCGGCATCGTCGCCTTGGACAGGACGACCGACGGCACAGCGAGCGTTTCGATATCCCATTCCTGCTTCATGCGTTCCAGAAAACGATTGAGCGAATACGTGTTGAAATAATGCATGGGAATGAGCAGCGGCGCCTTCAGCGCATGCAGCACCTCGACCATGCCGTCGAGATCGAGCGTGTAGCTGCCGTCGACCGGCACCATGACCACATCGACGCGGCCCATCTCATCGAGTTGCTGTTGCGTCAGCGTGCCGTGCAGATGGCCGAGATGCGCGACGCATAGGCTGGCGATTTCGAAGATGAAAATCGAGTTGCCGTGACGCTCGACGGTGCCGCTGAAAGTGCGGATGTTCGTGGGGACGTTGCGAACGCGAACATCCTTGTAAGTAAGATCGATGCGCGCCGGCTTCTCGTCGTCGGCCCAGCCGCGCAGCACATGCGCAATGCCCGCATCCGGATGCGACGTATAGTGGGTCGAGTGCGCGTGGTTCATCGTGACGATGTCGGGCGTCACCAGCGGCCTGACGTAGTCGTTGTAATCCGTGGCGATGCGCACGAGCTGCGGGCTCTCGAGCAGGAAGGTCGCGTGCCCCACGTAAGTGATACGCATCTGATCGGCGTTGAGCGCGGCAAGCCTCATCGAAGCCGGCTGGAACAGCGGCGAACGCGATGCGATCAGGCCCGGACAGCCCTCGCGCATTTCGGGCTTGCCCTCCGGCTTGGCGGGAGCAGCGCCTTGCGCGACCGCATCGCTGAGCGGAGCCAGCGCCAGGCCCGCGGCCAGCAGCGCCATCTTCAGAATCGAGCCGACCATTTCACACCACCCGTGCTCGTCCGGCGGTGTCAATCTGACATGGAATGGAAAGGCGGGCTACCGGCCTCACGCCAAAATGAAAGCGGCGCCGAACTGGCGCCGCTGACGAAGGCCCGTGACCGATCGCGCTATTCGAAGTAGCGCCGGTCGCGCATCGAGACGATGATACCCTTCGGCGTTTGCACGACCCAACGGCCATCGAGACGGCGGATCGATTCCACCGGACCAAGCCCAGGCAGCGGCGCGCCGGGCACGATCTGATAGACGTCGCCGAACTGGCCCTGCACGTAGACGTAGCCGTTCGAGGCGCCGCGGATCGACCAGTTCCGAATGATCGCGGGACGCACCGGCTGGACCGAAGCGGGAATGGCCGGCGGTACGACATTGGCCGTGGCGACGCGCAAGGGCGCCGGGCGCGGCGTCGGCACGTCGGCGACAGCGGTCGCTGGCGTGGCCGCGGGCGTCGTGGTCTGCGGCGCCGAGATCGAGCCGGTGACATCCGACTCTTTCTTCATCTGTTCGCTCTGCTCGTGCAGCTTCTTCTCAAGGCTCGCAGTCTGAATCTGCGCGCGCTTATTGGCCGCATCCAGATTGGCCTTCAGCGTCGTCACTTCCTTGGCGAGCTTGGCCACCGACTGCTGCATGGCCTTGTTTTCTTCCTGCGCCGCGATGTTGACCTGCGGCTTATCCGCGAGGCCGCCGGTCGCGTAGGCGCCGACAACGGCGCCGAGCGCGGCGCCGATGGCAACCGATGCGGCGAGCCGCATGGTGCGCCAGTGCCGGGGCTTCAGCGTCGAGCGACGCTGCGGCTTGTCGTCGCCATTGAGCGGCTCGAACGGCGCCTCATCGGCGAAGTCCGATTTCGTCATAGGCACCAGCGCCCGCAGCGGCGCGCGCAAAGTCGCGCTGTTGGCGGCTTCGACTTCAGGCTCGGCCTTCGGCGCGGAGGTTTCTTCCTCGATCGCGACCGGTTCGGAGATCGCGGGCGAAACCGAAGGCGACTCGACGTCCGGCAGGTCGCGCTTGGCGCTGGTCGCCGAGCTCTCGGCCGTCACATCCGGCGGCGTCGGCGGCACTGCGCCGGGATTGTCACCCTTCGGATCGAATTTGGATTCGAATTTTGGGTCGAATTCGTCGCGGTCGGCCATGGCCATGCTCCGGCAGGTGTTCACCGATTGGTAACCACGTTCGGGTTACCAATTGGTTACCGGAGCTGGATGGCTCGGCCAGCGGCCTACAAAGCGAGGCCGCGTTCCGCCGCCAGCGCCTTCAGCGAGACCGCCGGGCGGGCGCCGATGTGCTGGATGACTTCGGCCGCGGCGAGACCGCCGAGCCGGGCCGCGGTGCGGTGATCCTTGCCGCGGGCGAGGCCGACGAGGAAACCGGCCGCGAACAGATCGCCAGCACCGGTCGCGTCCGCCACCTGCTGAACCGGCGCCGCCGGCACTGCTTCGATCCGGTCCGGCGTGACGACGACGCAGCCCTTTTCGCTGCGGGTCACGACGGCGAGCTTGGCTTCCTTCTGCAGCGCCATGCTGGCGACGGCGAAATCGGAGGTCTCATAGAGACTGTGCAGTTCGTGTTCATTGGCAAACACGATATCGACGGTGCCCTTGCGGATGAGGTCGAAGAATTCGCCGCGATAGCGATCGACGCAGAACGAATCCGACAGCGTGAGCGCGACGCGGCGGCCGTTCTTGTGGGCGATATCGGCGGCCTTGACGAAAGCTTCCTTGGCCTGCGGCGGGTCCCACAGATAGCCTTCGAGATAGACCACTTCCGCCGCGGCGACCTGCGCCTCATCGATGTCGCTTGGGCGCAGATCCTGCGCCGCGCCGAGATAGGTGTTCATGGTGCGCTCGCCGTCGGGCGTGACCATGATGTAGCAGCGCGCGGTCGAAGCACCGTCGTTCGCCGGCTTGGTATCGAAAGCGACGCGCAGCGAACGGATATCGTGCGCGAAGGCCTTGCCGAGAACGTCGTCCTTGACCTTGCCGACAAAGGCGGCGCGGGCCCCGAAACTCGCCACGCCGGCGATCGTGTTGGCGGCCGAGCCGCCCGAGGATTCGGTCGCCGGCCCCATGGCGTCGTAGATCGCCTGGGCGCGCGCCTCGTCAATCAACGTCATGGCCCCTTTCTGCATGCCCTGCGCGACCAGAAAGTCGTCGTCGGCGCGAGCAATGACGTCGACGATGGCGTTGCCAATGCCGAGCACGTCGTAGCGGGAAGCGGTCATGCGATACCTCGTTAAATTAAAGCGGGCGCACTATAGCGGCGCACGGCGGCGAGGCAATGCGCGACCACCGGTGGGCAGCCAGCGCGCCTCCTGACCTTATGCTTATCCGAGGGACGGAAAGTGCCAGCATCAGTGCGGCGGCGGGAGCCGATTCAGCACTTCCAGACTCCACCAGAGAAAGTAGCCGCCGATCAGGATGCCGAGGCCGACTTTCACCAGCTGGATGATCAGTTCGTCTTTGGTCATTTGAAGCCCTACCGCGTCGCTCGTGCGTCACCTATAGCGGCATGCGCCGCCCCGGAAAACCCGGGCGGGGTTGCGCGCCAAACGCCATTATGCGATGTCGCCCGCCACAATCCGCCCGGAGTGAGCTTCATGTCGTTCAAGGAACTGGTGTTTTCCGGCGTCCAGCCGACCGGCAATCTGCACCTCGGCAACTACCTGGGCGCGATCACGAAATTCGTGGCGCTGCAGGAAACCCACGACTGCATCTACTGCGTCGTCGACATGCACGCGATCACGGTCTGGCAGGACCCCGCGGAGCTCACCCGCAACACCCGCGAAGTCACCGCGGCCTTCATCGCCGCCGGCATCGATCCCAAGAAGCACATCGTCTTCAACCAGAGCCAGGTGACGGCGCATGCCGAACTCGCCTGGATCTTCAATTGCGTCGCCCGCATCGGCTGGCTCAACCGTATGACGCAATTCAAGGAGAAGGCCGGCAAGGATCGCGAAAACGCGTCGGTCGGTCTCTATGTTTATCCGAGCCTGATGGCCGCCGACATTCTGGCCTATCGCGCCACGCACGTGCCGGTCGGCGAAGACCAGAAGCAGCATCTCGAACTCGCGCGCGACATCGCGCAGAAATTCAACAACGACTATGGCGACTCGATCCGCGCGCACGGTTTCGGCGACATGTTCTTCCCGCTGCCGGAGCCGATCATCCAGGGCCCGGCCACACGCGTGATGAGTCTGCGCGACGGTTCGAAGAAAATGTCCAAGTCGGAGCCATCCGATTACTCGCGCATCAACCTGACCGACGATGCCGATGCCATCGCGCAAAAGATTCGCAAGGCCAAGACCGATCCAGAACCGCTGCCCAGCGAACTGAAGGGCCTCGAACCGCGCCCGGAAGCCGACAATCTGGTCGGCATCTTCGCAGCGCTCGACAACAAGACCAAGGCCGACGTGCTGCGCGATTTCGGCGGCGCACAGTTCTCCGGCTTCAAGTCGGCGCTGGTCGATCTCGCCGTCGCCAAGCTCGGTCCGATCGGCGCCGAGATGAAAAAGTTGGTGCAGGATTCGGCTTATATCGACGCCGTGCTTGCGGACGGGGCGCAGCGGGCGGCGGCGATCGCCGACCCGAACATGAAAGCCGTGAAAGACATCGTCGGCTTCGTGCGGCGGAGATAACGCTAAACGCGCGAATCAGGACGGGCGCTGCGCAAAATGCAGGCAAAGCGCGAGGCAGGCGAGGCTTGTCGGCGCCCGCCATGGCATGCCACCATTGGCTGCTTGTGCATCCTTATGTCTGCCGACAATTCACCTGCCGACATCCCGGCCAACGCGTGAGGAGCCCCGATGCCGAAGAAGCGCCGCAGCAACGAGGCCGGTCACAAACGCAAGTATCTTGTCGTCATCGACGATTCCGAAGAGTGCGATCGCGCCGTGTTCTGGGCAGCGACGCGCGCAGCGCGCACCAAGTCGCACATCGTTATGCTGCGCGTCATCGATACCAGCGAGCGCAGCCAGCAATGGCTCGGCGTCGCCGACATCATGAAGGCCGAGGCGATGGAGGCGGCTAATGCCGCACTCGACAAATACGCTGCGCGCGCCAAGAAGATCACGCATCAGGCACCCGACCGCGTTATCCGCGAAGGCGCGATTGCCGATGAAATCCTCAAGCTGATCGAAGAGGACGATGACATCGGCATTCTGGTGCTCGCCGCCGCTACCGGCAAGGAAGGGCCGGGCCCGTTGATTTCCAATCTGCCGAAAACTGCCGGCACATTCCCCATTCCGGTCGCCATCGTGCCGGGCACGCTGAATGACGAGGAACTGGAGGCGATGGCATAAGCCATCGATCGCGCCCGTGTCGCGCGCCGTCCGCCTGCTCGATCT
The DNA here is from genome assembly GCF_001426945.1 of Pseudolabrys sp. Root1462. Classification (GTDB taxonomy): domain Bacteria; phylum Pseudomonadota; class Alphaproteobacteria; order Rhizobiales; family Xanthobacteraceae; genus Pseudolabrys. The sequence goes on from NZ_LMFS01000003.1 coordinate 64,085, forward strand.
GGTCCAGCTGCTTCGCCGCCGCCGTCAACCCGTGCGCGGCCAGGAACTGGCGCGCGAACTTTCGATCAGCCTGCGCACGCTCTATCGCGACATCGCCAGCCTGCAGGCGCAAGGCGCGCCTATCGATGGCGAACCCGGACTCGGCTACGTGCTGCGGCCCGGCTTCACGCTACCGCCGCTGATGTTCACCGAGGACGAGGTCGAGGCCTTGATGCTCGGCTCGCACTGGGTGGCCGAGATCGGCGATCCGCGCCTCGCGCAGGCGGCGATGGACGTCATGGCCAAGGTCGCCGCCGTGTTGCCACCCGATCGCCGCGCGCAGTTCGACTGTCCAAGCCTATTAATCGTGGCGCGCCGCAACAATCTCACTGCGATGGCGCCTATCCGCGATGCGATCCGTCGTGAGCGCAAGCTGGAGATCGATTATCGCGACGCCGGCAGCGCCGCCACGCACCGCACGATCTGGCCCTTCGCCGTAGGTTTCTTTGAAGAAGCGCGCATTGTCGTCGCCTGGTGCGAATTGCGTCAGGACTATCGCCATTTTCGCATCGACCGCATTGGCAATCTGCTCGAGACCGACGCGCGCTATCCGAAGCGCCGCGCCGTCATGCTGAAGGACTGGCAGAAGCTGATGGGCATTGGCCCGCGGTAGCCCGGTCGGAATGACGCCACTGCTCCTGACAAAAACTGACAGCGAGCAGTCGTAGGTTGTCCCCATTCAGAGGAGAACCAACATGCTGCCTTTCGGACTCGTCGTGCTCTACGTCAGTGACATCGCCGCCAGCACGCATTTCTATCGCGGACTGCTCGGCACCGAGCCGGTCGAATCGTCGGCCAATTTCACCATGTTCCCGATGCCGCCGGTCATGCTCGGCCTGTGGAAGCGGGACGAGGTCAAACCGGCTCCGGCCGGCGCGCCGGGCGCCCTGGAACTTGATTTCACCATGGACAGTACCAAGGCCGTGCTCGACTACCATAGCGAATGGGTCAAACGCGGCCTCAAGATCGCTCAAGAGCCGGTGGAAATGGATTTCGGCCATACCTTCGTGGCGCTCGACCCGGACGGCCACCGCCTGCGCGTGCTAGCGCCCAACGCCTCTTGACCGGCGCTAGCGGTCCGGTTGACCCGTTCCGCCAAAACTCCCATGTAAGAGGGGTCCGCCGGGCCTTGAACCCGGGCGGGATGGGAGATTTGAGCCATGTTCATCCAGACCGAAGCGACGCCGAATCCAGCGACGCTAAAATTCCTGCCGGGCAAGCCGGTGCTAGAGGCCGGCACGCTCGACATGCCGAGCCGTGAAGCCGCGGCGCAGTCGCCGCTCGCCGAAAAGCTGTTCGACATTCCGAATGTCGGCGGCGTCTTCTTCGGCGCCGATTTCATCTCGGTGACCAAGAGCGATGGCGACTGGCAGCAGATGAAGCCGGCGATCCTCGGCGCCATTATGGAACACTACATGTCCGGCGCGCCAATCGTGAACAACGGCAGCGATGCAAGCGCAGGTGACGACGAATTCTTCGACGCCGCCGACACCGAGACTGTCGCGACGATCAAGGACCTGATCGAGACCCGCGTCCGCCCGGCGGTGGCCGGCGACGGCGGCGACATTACCTTCCGCGGCTTCAAGGAAGGCGTCGTCTTCCTGCAGATGAAGGGCGCGTGTTCGGGTTGCCCATCTTCCACGGCGACGCTGCAGCACGGCATTCAGAACCTGCTCAGGCACTTCGTACCCGAAGTCACGGAAGTCCGGCCGGTCTAGGTTCACCGGCGGGTACAAAGCCAACTTTCGTCATGGCCGGGCATAGCCCGTCAAAAACGGGCGTCACCGCCCTCTTGTCCCGGCCGTCAACGTCTTTATGGGTTATCATAAGGCAAGACGTGGATGCCCGGCACATGGCCGGGCATGGCGCTGCTGGTTCTCGTTGTCCGGGCAAAGCTACCCATGCGCCTTCTCGCCATCGATACCGCGCTTGAAGCGTGCTCCGTTGCCCTGCTCGACGGCGACACTGTTGCCGCGCAGGAAACGCAGGCCATGGCACGAGGCCATGCCGAGGCGCTGATGCCGATGCTGGCGCGCCTGCAAGAGAATGCCGCGTTTTACTTCGCCGTCATCGATCGCATTGCTGTCACCGTCGGGCCCGGCAGTTTCACCGGGCTGCGCGTCGGCATATCGGCGGCGCGCGGCATCGCCCTCGCTACGGCCAAGCCTGTCGTCGGCATCACCACGCTTGAAGCGCTAGCCGCGCCGCTGATTGCCGGCGACGCGTCATCGCCGGTCGTGTCGGTCATCGACGCCCGTCACAATCATGTCTACCTGCAGGCCTTCGGCACCGACGGCGATGATCTGGTCAGTCCGCGCGTCGTGTCCCTCGCCGAGGCGATCGAATTGGTTATGCCGCTGCGGCCCCGCCTCGTGGGCAATGGCGCGGCGATGCTCGCGGCGGCCTGGCCGCCCGGCGAGGCGCCGCCAGCCGGTATCGACCAGCAAGCCGCGCCGATGATCGAATGGGTCGGCCGTCTGGGCCAGCTTGCCGATATCGCCGCGGCACCGCCGAAGCCGTTCTATCTGCGCGCGCCGGACGCGCAGCCGCCGACTCCCGCGCTCGCGGCGCAAGCGGCACGGCCATGATCGGGCTGCTGCGCCGGTTGATCGGGGGCGGCGCGCCGCAGATCAGGGCGGCGCATCCGCGCGAAGCCGCTGCCATCGCCAAGCTTCACGGCCGCTCGTTCCACCGCGGCTGGAGCGACGAGGAAGTGGAGAGCCTGCTGGTCGACCGCTCCGTGCTGGCCCATAGCCTGCGCTTCGGCGGCGTCTTCACCGGCTTTGTCCTGTCGCGCTGTGCCGCCGACGAGGCGGAAATCCTGTCGATTGTGGTGGACCGCCGCTACCAGGGCCGCGGCTTTGCCCGGCAACTGCTGAACCTGCATCTCGGGCGGCTGGCCGCGCTCGGCATCAAAGCCCTATTTCTCGAAGTTGACGAGAACAATGCGCCCGCTATCAGGCTTTACCGCGCCGCCGGTTTTCGCGAGGTGGCCCGGCGGCCGAATTATTACCCGCTGCCCGGCGGGCGGACCGCCGCCGCCTTGGTTTTGCGGCGTGATATCGCGTAAACTGCGACGGCAATGACGACAAACAGCAAGCCCAAGATCACTCCGGCGGCCGACAAGGCAACGCCGCGCCCCAACATCGAGGCGCTCTGCGCGGCCAAAGGCATGCGCATGACCGAGCAGCGCCGCGTCATCGCGCGCGTATTGGCGGAGGCCGACGACCATCCCGATGTCGAGGAACTGTATCGGCGCTGCGCTAGGGTCGACGACCGCATTTCGATTTCCACCGTCTATCGCACGGTGAAGCTGTTCGAGGATTCCGGCATCATCGAGCGCCACGATTTCCGCGAAGGTCGCGCCCGTTACGAGACAAGCTCGGACTCGCACCACGATCACCTCATCAATTTGCGCACCGGCGAGGTCATCGAATTCCAGTCCGAGGAAATCGAACGGTTGCAGGCCGAAGTCGCGCGCAAGCTCGGCTACAGGCTGATCGACCACCGGCTCGAGCTCTATGCAGTGCCGCTGAAGGACGACAAGAACTCCTGATGCTGTACTCGTTCTTTATCGCGGTGTTCTTCTTCACGATGACGCCGCTGATCATCGCCATCCAGTGGATCATCGGCAAACTGGGCCTGCCCGGTTGGGGCACCGTCGCCTCCGGCTATTACGCCGTGCTGTGCAAACTGCTGCGCTTCAGAATTCGTATCGTCGGCGAGCCGGTGCGCGACCGCGCCGTCCTGTTCGTGTCCAACCATGTGTCATGGGCGGATATCCTGGTGATCGGCTCGATCGCCCCGATCGCTTTCGTGTCCAAGGCCGAAGTCGGCAACTGGCCTTTGGTCGGGCCGACCGCCCGCCTGCAGCGCACGGTGTTCGTCGATCGCTCGCGGCGTCAGCAGACCGGCGATGCCATCGCCGACATGGTGCAACGGCTGCAATCCGACGTCTCGGTCGTTCTGTTCGCCGAGGGCACATCGAGCGACGGCAACCGTGTGCTGCCGTTTCGTTCGGCGCTAATCGGTGTCGTGCGCGAGGCCGGCGCGCGCTCGGAGACCGGCATCGTCATCCAGCCGATGTCGATCTGCTATACCGCGATCCACGGCATTCCGATGGGCCGGCAGCACCGGCCGCTCATCGCCTGGTACGGCGACCTCGATTTCATGCCGCATTTCAAGGCGTTCCTGCGCCGCGGAGTCATCGACGTGATCGTCAGCTATGGCGAGCCGATCGCCGCCGACGCCACAACCGACCGCAAGCAGCTGGCACGCCGGCTTGAATCTGCGGTGCGCGGCCTCACCACGTCGACGCTGAGAGGCCGGCCGCGTCCGCTGCATGCCGGAAGCTGACGCCCGCACGCATCAGGACAGATCGATCCAGACGTCTCGACTGTAATCGAAGTAGCGCCGCACCCGCGCGCCGTCCCATTCGTATTGCAAATGGCGCTCCTGCACGGGCAGGCCGACTGTGTCCGGCCAGAACGCGGCGATACACTTTCCGCCAACGTGACGCACGCTCGGATAAACGAACCCGTCGCTGCCGGCGTCGTGGCGCTCGACCGCATAGGGCTGACTCTGTGCGTAGCTGAGAGGATCGAGCAGCCGGGCTTTGACGTCTTCAGGCAGCGCCGCGATGTCTTCGAATGTTCGATCGACCGACCCGACCAACACCCGCATGTCTTCGCGACGCGGCGGATCGCCGGCATCGGCGGCGAACTGGCTGAAGTGATAGACTGTTTCCGCGATCGCCGTGTCGAGCGCCTCGGCGGCGTAATAGACGCCGAACTTGCCGTTCGAGAAGCGCGAGCCGCGCCGGTTGATGTGGGTGAACGCCGCCATCACCCATGACGCATTGGTGCCGGCCACACGCCGCTCCGGCGGCACCAGGCTGATTTCGCCGACTTCATCGCGCAGGCGCGGGTTGGTCAGTTGCTCGAGCTCGATAAGCGCGTCCCAGACGCGTGGATCGTCCGATACGCGTTCGAACAGATCGATTGGCGGGTAGCGCGACGCGATGATCCGCCACGCCTGAGGCCAGACGACGTGGCGGGTCGGATGATCGAGACTACTGCGGTCGTCAGGACCAGGGCGATCTTGCGGCATCGATGTACTCTCTGACAGCCGCAAGGTCGGTGACGTCGCCGGCCGCCATCCGCGTCAGCGGCGCTTGACCTCCGAAGGCGCGGTTGGGCCGGCTGATCCAGGAGTCGGCGTGTTGCGGGTTGGAATAAACAATTTGAAGCGCCTTCCAGATGCCGGCGACATAACCGATGCGGCGCAGCGTGTCGTTGGACAGGCGGGCAACGCGGCCACGCTTCCAGTCGAAGAAGGTGCGCTCCGGCGGCGAGCCGAGAATGGCCCGCGCTGTGGCATTATCGACCGCCCAGCGCTCCATGATGCCGAAGAAGCCCTGCATCGCGAGGCTTTGCTTCTCATTGCTCGGTCGAATCTCCGGGACGGCCGGTTTTTGCATATTTGCAGTCATATACATGTTTACTGCGGTTTTGCATAAAATAACGCCGAAGGCTCGATTTTTCAAGCCCTTAGGCATTCTCAGATTCGGCTCGCCTTGCACCGGCAAGCCGTCTAAACAAACCTCGTCCGGCCATAACGCCGGTCAGGCTTGAAATCCAAATGATTTCAAATATTTGATCGCGAGCGACAAAATCCGACTTGAACCGGCTAGAGTGCCGGCTGCTCGCGAAGACACCGGCATGAACAGACTGCGCAAGGTCCACGTCAAATCGTTCGGCTGCCAGATGAACGTCTACGATTCCCATCGTATGGCGGACACGCTGGCGCCCGAAGGTTACGTCGAGACGCAGCTTCCGGCCGAGGCCGACCTCATCATCCTCAACACCTGCCACATCCGCGAGAAGGCGGTCGACAAGGTGTATTCCGAAATCGGCCGCATGCGTGAACTCAAGGACGCGGCCGAGATCGAAGGACGCCGCATGCTGATCGCGGTCGCCGGTTGCGTGGCGCAGGCCGAGGGCGAAGAGATCATCCGCCGCACCGACTCGGTCGATGTCGTGGTCGGCTCACAGAACTATCACAAGCTGCCCGGTCTGATCGCCCGCGCGCTCGACGGCGAAAAGATCGTCGACACCGAATTCCCGCTCGAGGACAAGTTCGACGCACTGGCGCAGCCATCGCGCGAAGCGATCGCCAAGCGCGGCATTTCGGCATTTGTCACGGTGCAGGAAGGCTGTGACAAATTCTGCACCTTTTGCGTCGTGCCTTACACGCGCGGCGCTGAAATATCGCGGCCTTCCCCGAAGATCATCGCCGATGTCGAGCGTCTTGCCGCCAATGGCGTGCGCGAAATCTCTCTGATCGGACAGAATGTCAATGCCTATCACGGCGCCGACGAGAACGGCCGCAGCGTCACGCTCGGCGCGCTGATGCGCCGCATCGCCAACGTGCCGGGCATCGCCCGGCTGCGCTACATGACAAGCCATCCGCGCGACATGCTGTCGTCCGTGTGCGACAACCTGATTGCCGCGCATGGCGACCTGCCCGCGCTGATGCCTTACGTGCACCTTCCCGTGCAGGCGGGCTCCGACCGCATTCTCGCGGCGATGAACCGCAAGCACACGCGCCGCGAATACATGACGGCAATCGATCGCCTGCGCGCCGCGCGGCCGGATATCGCCTTCACCTCGGATTTCATCGTCGGCTTCCCGGGCGAAACGGAAGGAGACTTCCGCGAGACTTTGGCGCTCGCCGAAGACGTGAATTTCGCCACCGCCTACACCTTCATGTACTCGGCCCGCCCCGGCACACCCGCGGCAGCGCTCGAGGACCAGGTGCCTGAGGCTGAGAAATACGAGCGACTGCAGCGTCTGCAGGAGCTGATTACCCGGCAGTGGCGGGCCTTTAACGCCTCATTTGTCGGCAAAACCATGGAAATTCTGGTCGAAAAGCCCGGCAAACTCACTGGGCAACTGGTCGGCCGCTCCCCATATCTGCAGTCTGTTCACGTGATGGCGAAGCCGGAGCTGATCGGAACGATCGTGCCGGTGGCCATCACGGACGTGGGCAGCAACACTCTGTTCGGCGAGCTGGCGGAAACCGCCCCCGCACCCGAACTGGTTTCATCAGGGGCTTGAGAGCAACCTTGCGACCATCGGATCCCGTGATCCCACCGGCCGCCGTTTCCGACGAAACGGCTACCACTCAGATCGTGCTCGCCTTCGAGGACAACAAACTCGCCTCGGTGCTGTTCGGCCAATACGGCCAGAACTTGGCGCTGGTCGAGCGCAAGCTCGGCGTCAAAGCCGAGTCGCGCGGCAACCACGTCACGCTTGAAGGTTCGCGCGGCGGCGTCGAGCAGGCGCGCCGCGTCCTGGAAAGCCTTTACGAGCAGCTCAAGCGTGGCCGTGACCTGACAAGCGGCGACGTCGACGGCGCGATCCGTCAGGCGATCGCGCAAGGTTCGCTGTTCGATTTCGATCCCGGCCAGCAGCGCGCCGCCTTCGAGGAAATCAACCTGCGCAAACGTCCGGTGCGCGCGCGCACGGCGGCGCAGGATGCCTATATGCGCGCGCTCAAGCGTAACTCGCTGGTGTTCGGCACCGGTCCCGCCGGCACCGGCAAAACCTGGCTCGCCGTCGCGCAGGCGATTCAGATGTTCGAGCGCAAGGAAGTCGACCGCATCATTCTGTCGCGGCCCGCCGTCGAAGCCGGCGAGCGCCTCGGCTTCCTGCCGGGCGACATGCGCGAGAAGGTCGATCCCTATCTGCGCCCAATCTATGACGCGCTGCATGACCTGATGGACGTGCGCATCGTCGAGCGCGCCCTGGAGCAAGGCGACATCGAAATCGCGCCGCTCGCCTTCATGCGCGGCCGGACCCTCGCCAACGCCGCCGTCATCCTCGACGAAGCGCAGAATACCACGTCGATGCAGATGAAAATGTTTCTGACGCGCCTCGGCGAGAACAGCCGCATGTTCGTCACCGGCGATCCGAGCCAGGTCGATCTGCCCAACGGGCAGGTATCCGGGCTGGCCGAAGCGGTTCGCCTGCTCAAGGACGTCGAAGGTGTCGGCATCGTCGAATTCGCCGCGGGCGATGTCATCCGCCACGAACTGGTACAGCGGATCGTCGAGGCCTACGATCGTGCCATTCCGGCACGCGGGCCGCGAAAATGAGCGTCGTCACCGCCGATATCGTGGTGGAATCCGAGTTGTGGCAGGCCGAGCCGCAGGCCGAAGCGACGATCAATACCGCCATCGCCGCCGCCGCCAATTTCGTGAACGGCCTGCCCTCAACACGGGGCGGCGAAGTCAGTATTCTGCTGTCCGATGATTCGGCGATCCGCGAGGTCAACCGGCAGTGGCGCGGCTTGGACAAACCGACCAACGTGCTGTCATTTCCGGCCGCCAACACGCCGGCGACGCAAGGCCATCTCGGTGACATCGTCATCGCCTACGAAACCCTGCGAAGGGAATGCGAAACTGAAGGACGCCAGTTCCTTCATCACCTCGCACATCTGACCGTGCACGGATTTCTGCATCTCATCGGCTACGATCACGAAACGGACGCGCAAGCGGACGAGATGGAGCGGCTCGAGAGCCGCATCATGATCGCCATGAACATGCCCGATCCCTGGCTGGACGTCCGGCCGGACGCCGCCGTTCAGCGTGAGCGCGCGTAACCGCCATGCCCGACAGCGACCCATCCAGAAACGATCCGTCCTTCGAGCCGCGCAACCTGCCGGTCCCGGTCCCGCAGAAGCGCGAGGACAACGGCAATGGCAATTGGTTCGTACGCGTTTTCCGTTCGGTGTTCGGGCTACGTCCATCCACCATGCGCGCCGACCTGAGCGATTTCCTCGACGCGATGACGCCGGCTGAATCCGGCTTCTCGCCGGAAGAAAGCCGGATGCTCAAGAGTATCCTCGGCTTGCGCGAACGCCGCGTCAGCGACGTCATGGTGCCGCGCGCCGACATCATCGCCGTGCAGCAGGATATCCAGATCGGAGACCTGTTGATGGTGTTCGAGAAGGCCGGCCATTCGCGCCTCGTCATCTACAACGACACGCTCGACGATCCTGTCGGCATGGTGCACATCCGCGACCTCATTGGCTACATGACGACGCGCGCCACCATCGACCCGGCCAAGAACGCCAAGCGCAGAAAGCCGCTGCCGGCGGGGCTTGATCTCAAGGCTATCAACCTCGCGACTCCGTTGACCGCGACCAAGATCGTGCGCGAAGTTCTGTTCGTGCCGCCGTCGGCGCGGGTCATGGATCTCCTGGCGCGGATGCAGGCCAAGCAGATTCATCTGGCGCTGGTGATCGATGAATATGGCGGCACCGACGGACTGATCTCGATCGAGGACATCGTCGAGCAGATCGTCGGCGAAATCGCCGATGAGCACGACGAAGACGAACGCGCCAATATCGTGCCTCAGCCCGATGGCTCCTACATCGCCGACGCTCGCGCTTCGCTCGAGGACGTCGTTGCGTTCGTCGGCCAGGATTTCGTGGTCGAAGAGGATGTCGCCGAGGAAGTCGATACGCTCGGCGGCTATCTGACAAGCCGCGCCGGACGCCTGCCGCTGCGCGGCGAACTCATTCCCGGCCCGGGTCTGCTCGAATTCGAAGTGCTCGACGCCGATCCGCGCCGCGTCAAGCGCGTACGCATCGTCCGTCTGACCGAAAAGCGACAGAAGCCCCGCGAGGCACGCAAGCGCGGCGAGCCCGATGCCGTGCTGGCCGGCGTCGCACAATCGCCACTCAATTTTGATTCAACGCCGTCCAAAGATCCGAATTCTCAAAACCCGTCCCAATCGTGACCCTGACCCGCATCGCCACCCGCGCCGCGCACGCGATCGTTCTCGCTTACGGTTGGCGACGCGCCGGTATCGCCTTCGTCGCGGGCATGGCCTCGGCATTAGCCATGGCGCCGGTGAATGCCTGGCCGATCCTGTTCGTCACGATCCCGATCGCGGTCTGGCTGATTGACGGTTCGACTGCGGGCCGCTGGAGCGGCGCCTGGTCGGCAGCGATCGCTGGCTGGTGTTTCGGCTTCGGCTATTTTCTCGTCGGCGTCTATTGGGTCGGCTATGCGTTTCTGGTCGATGCCAAAACCTTCGGCTGGCTGCTGCCGATCGCTGTAACCGGGCTGCCCGCTTATCTTGCCATTTACATGGCGCTCGGGTTCGCGCTGGCGCGGGTCGTCTGGGTGCGCGGGCCCTCACGCATTCTCGCGCTTGCCATTGCGCTGACCGTGACCGAGTGGCTGCGTGGCCACGTCTTCACCGGCTTCCCCTGGAATACCCTTGGCTATGCGCTGACCGAACCGCTGGCGCTGGCGCAGAGCGTATCGCTGTTCGGGATCTGGGGACTGACGTTTCTCGCCGTCGCCATCTTCGCAACGCCGGCTGTTCTCGCGGACGACAATGTCGATACGCCGCGACCCTATCGCCCGCTGGCGCTGGCGATGATCGCCCTGGTCGGCATGGCCGGCTTTGGCGCGGCGCGCTTGGCGGTGCACCCGACGCGCTTCGTCAAGGACGTCAAGCTTCGCATCATGCAGCCCAACTTGCAGCAGGACGCGAAATTCAATTACAGCGCCAAGGACGACGTGATGCGGCGCTATCTCGCGCTGTCGGATCGCTCGACGGGCCCGCAATCGGACGGCATTCGCGATGTGACGCATCTGATCTGGCCGGAAGCAGCATTCCCTTTCTTTCTCACGCGCGAACCTGAAGCGCTGGCCCAGATCGCCAATCTGATCAGGCCGAATACCGAGTTGATCACCGGCGCGGTTCGCCCTGGCGAAATGGTGCCCGGCCGCGGTCCCCGTGCTTACAACTCCGTGTACGTGCTCGATCCTGACGGCTCGATCCGCGCCATCTACGATAAGCTGCACTTGGTGCCGTTCGGCGAATTCCTTCCATTCCAGCCCTTCATGGAGCGGCTCGGCTTTCAACAGCTCACCAAGGAGGTTGGCGGCTTTCTCACCGGCACGCGCCGCCGCGCGCTGGATGTGCGCGGCGCGCCGAAAATGCTGCCGCTCATCTGTTACGAGGCGGTGTTTCCAGACGAAGCCGTGCCCGCCGGCGAAAGGCCGGGCTGGCTCCTGAACGTCACGAATGACGGCTGGTTCGGCATCAGCAGCGGGCCGTATCAGCACTTCCATCAGGCCCGCGTTCTGGCGATCGCGGAGGGCCTGCCGCTGGTTCGCGCCGCCAATACCGGCATCTCCGGCGTGATCGATCCGGTCGGTCGCGTTATTGCTTCGCTGCCCCTCGGCGTTGAAGGCATTCTCGATGCGCGCCTGCCGCAGGCCATGGATCCTACTCCGTTTTCGCGTTACGGAAATTTTCCGGCAATTCTATTTCTGGTTGTATCAGGTGTAGTTCTGGCCAAACGGCGACTGCGCGCCTAGATTGTAATTTGCCGGAATGTCCGATTGAGGTTGCTTTCGGTACAAATAATTTTTGTCGCAGTTTCGGGGCTAATCACAGGGTAAACCTGTAAAAGTTATTGAAACTTCTGCGGAATCCTCTGCGCCACTTTAACGATTGAAAATCTTCACTTTGAAATGAGCGATTGCATAAACGCGAATATTTGTGACATTAGCGATCACGATGACGTCATAGGAGATTTTTATGGCTAAGAAGGCGCCCAACCCGATCGACAAACATGTCGGATCGCGAGTCCGTATGCGCCGGATGATGCTGAGCATGAGCCAGGAAAAGCTGGGCGACGCTCTCGGCCTGACGTTCCAGCAAGTCCAGAAATACGAGAAGGGCACCAACCGCATCGGCGCCAGCCGATTGCAGGCCATTGCCAACATCCTTCAGGTCCCGGTTTCGTTTTTCTTCGAAGGCGCGCCGCATGGCCCGGGTGGCCACACCACCGGCATGAGCGAAGCGCCGTCGCCGGCCTATGTCTCCGACTTCCTCGCCACCTCCGACGGCCTGTCGCTGACAAAGTCGTTCATGCGCATCAAGAGCTCCAAGCTGCGCCGCCGTATCGTCGATCTCGTCGAACAGATCGCCGGCGACGAGTAGGAAGGCTTCTCGGCGGCCGTCGTCCTGGCTGACTGCTTCGGCCAGACTTGCTGCCTCTTGCGATGGCCCCGCCATCCGCGGCGCCGGGCCGCGGTAGCCCACCGCCAACACGCGACGCGGCATCCCGCAGCCGCACCGGCCGGATGCCATCCTTCTCCGATTGTTTGGACGCGCGGCGTGGCTATTGCCCACGACAGCCCGCACCTTGACGTTGCGAACGACCGCTGTAAGAACGACCCCCCGATATGCACCGGCGCGGCTCCCCCGCGCCAAAGGGGAGATCAGCGTGGCTCACAAGAACTTTCTTTTCACCAGTGAATCGGTTTCCGAAGGCCATCCGGACAAGGTCTGTGACCAGATCTCCGACGCGGTGCTGGACGCCTTTCTGGCGAACGACATCAAGCTCGGCATCGCCGACGACAGCGCGGTGAATACCCGTCTCGGCTGCGAAACCCTGACCACGACGAACAAGATCGTCATCGCTGGCGAAGGCCGCGGACAGGCGCCGTTCTTCCGCAAGCACGGCGACAAGGTCGTCGTCGATCGCGAATACATCACCCAGATCGCGCGAGATGTCGTCAAGGACATCGGCTACGATCAGGACGGCTTCTCCTATTACGGCGCCGATGTCGAAGTGCTGCTGCACGGCCAGTCGCCCGACATCGCCATGGGCGTCGATGCCAAGAAAAAGAAGAGCGGCGAAGAAGAAGGCGCCGGCGACCAGGGCATGATGTTCGGCTTCGCCTGCACCGAGAGCGAAGTTTACGAGAAGAACTCGTTCATGCCGGCGCCGATCTATTTCGCACACAAGATCCTGCGCTCGCTGGCGGAAAAGCGGCACTCCAAGGCGCTGCCGGATCTGCAGCCGGACGCCAAGAGCCAGGTGACCGTCAAGTATGTCGACGGCAAGCCGGTCGGCTGCACCAAGGTCGTTGTTTCGACGCAGCACAACGAGAAGAGCCGCAACGGCAAGAAGTACACGCCCGGCATGGTCAAGGATATGATCGAGCAGACGGTGACCCAGGCGCTGCCGAAGGGCTGGATGCCGGCGAAGTCGTCCGACTTCCTCGTCAACCCGACCGGCAACTTCGTGATCGGCGGTCCGGACGGCGACTGCGGCCTCACCGGACGCAAGATCATCGTCGACACCTACGGCGGCTATGCCCCGCACGGCGGCGGCGCCTTCTCCGGCAAGGACCCGACCAAGGTCGATCGTTCGGCTGCTTACGCCGCGCGCTATCTCGCCAAGAACGTGGTGGCCGCCGGCGTCGCCGAGCGCTGCACTATTCAGGTCGCTTACGCCATCGGTGTCGCCGACCCGATGTCGGTGCTGGTCGACACCCACGGCACCGGCAAGGTCGATGAAAAGAAGCTCGAGAAGATCCTGCCCGAGCTGTTCCGCCTGACGCCGACCAATATCCGCCGCACGCTCAAGCTGAACCGGCCGATCTACCGTCGCACCGCCGCTTACGGTCATTTCGGCCGCGCCCCGGAGAAGGACGGTGGCTTCTCCTGGGAGAAGACCGATCTTGCCGCGCAGATCAAGGCGGCTTTCAAGTAAGCGTCTTTTCGAGCTGACCATCGAGAAAGGCCGGGCTCACGCCCGGCCTTTTATTTTTCGCCGTGGCCGGGCATGACGGTGACCATGAGCAACGACCGCGACGACGACATTCCGCAGCGCGCCTTCTTCGGCCGCCGCAAGGGCCATCCGCTCAAGGCGCGGCAGTCGGAATTGTTCGACGACTTACTGCCAAAGCTGGCGCTCGATCTGACGAAGCCGGCACCCGATCTTTCGACCTTGTTTCCGCACGCGCCAAAGACGCTGCGCCTCGAAATCGGCTTCGGCGGCGGCGAGCATCTGGTCGCGCAGACGCTGGCGCATCCGGAGGCTGGCTTCATCGGCGCCGACGGTTTTCTCAACGCGGTCGGCAAATTGCTGGTCGCGATCGACGACGAGGACCTCACCAATATCCGCGTCTTCCACGGCGACGCGACAACGCTGATCGACTGGCTACCCGCCGGCGCCTTCACGCGCATCGATTTGCTGTATCCCGATCCGTGGCCGAAGCGGCGGCAATGGAAGCGGCGCTTCATTCAGGATGAAAGCCTGCCACGGCTCGCGCGTCTCTTAAAGAGCGGCGGCGAACTGCGCTTCGCCACCGACATTCCAAGCTACATGACCTACGCGCTGACGCGCATCGCGCGCTCACCGGATTTCGTGTGGACCGCGGAGCAAGCCGATGACTGGCGCAAGCCATGGGACGGCTGGACCCGCACGCGCTATGAAGCGAAGGCGGTGCGCGAAGGCCGCACGCCGGCGTATTTTATTTTTCGGAAGAAGTGACGTTGTCGTCCCCGCGAAGGCGGGGACGACGGAGAGATTACTCTCCCGTGCCCTGCCGCACCTGCCAGAAGCGCACGACGCGCTGCGCTGTTGCCGCTGTGAGCCGCTCGAAGTTCTCGTGCGCAGCATCGATCACTGTCTGCGACGGCTTCGGGCCGGGACGCGAATTGATCACCGACTTCACCGTCGGCCAGCCGAAGTTCGCCGAGCGCGCCAGGATCAGCACCGGGTCGGCGCGTTCGCCGTTCATCAGGCGATCGACGACCTCGACCGGCACGGCGCAGATCGTCGACAGCGCCGCGATGGTCTCTTCGTATTTGCCGCCCTCGGCGTAATTGGCGACGTCCGCTTCGGTAAGCTTGCGCTCCTTGTGCAGTGCGCGCACCGCAGCAAGCGCAGCAGTGTAGTTGCGCGGCGCCGCCTTGGCCCCGACCTCGTCGGTGACCTTGGCCAGAATTCTGCGGATCTCGGCCTGCGTCTCCGGCCGTGCGGCCGCGAGCAAGCGTCGCTGCACGACTTCACTCGCCTGCAGCAACAACTGGCGAAACAGCCGCGGCGGAATATCGGTGCGCTGACCGACCTTTTCGGCCAGGTCGCCGTCCTGCTGCGCGCGGTCGATGAGATTGGTAAAGGCGCGTTCCGACAGGTTGGCGCCACGATTGTCGGCGATCGAATAAGCGACGTTGCGATCGCCGCGGTTCACCAGCACGTCCGACAGCGCTTCGCTGACGCTGGCGCGCTTGGCCATGGCCAGCAGATGCTCCTGGCCCTTGGTCTCGGCGATCGCAATCAGATCGGGGTCGGACAGATGGCCGGCGCGCAATACCGGACCGGCGACGTCAATGTCGTCGTTCTTGGCCAGCGTCGCCACGACCTTGGCAGGCGCGTTTTCAACCGGCGCAAGCCGCCGCGCCAGTTCTGCCAGCGCCTTCGCCTCGATTTCGGCGATCAGGCAACCGATGACGTCGTCGAACAGCGCAACATGATGATCGTTGAATGCGGGAGCGCCGTCGAGGAACAGGGTCGTGATACGGCGCAGCGTCTCGGCCCGCTTTTCCGCGGAGCCGTGCTGGACCACATCTTCCAGCTCGGGAAGCAAGGACGCAGGAGCAGCCATTACGCACGAACCCAACCGCGCGCCGTTACCGCCTGGCCGGCGCCTTAACGAAACGTAAGGGCAACGTGTGAAAGAAGGGTTTAGCCGCTGGCCTTCTTCGTGCCTTGCGCCGCCGCCAAAAATCGTTATATTTCCGCAGTCAATACACCCTCATAACCAAATCGGGTTTTGAGAGTGGGTCCCCCCGGACCCGCTCTTTTTCTGTTACAGGCATAGCTTCGATACGATGGCTCTTGGCGAGCGACATGAGACTTTGACGGCGGGTTCCGGCCCGGAAACGACGGCGGCGGCCGATGAGCCGCGGCTGATCGCCGAGACCGGTCTGCCGGCGCGAATCGCCTCGATCGCTGAACCGGTGATTGAGCAGCTTGGCTATCGCCTTGTTCGGATTAAGGTTTCTTCCGGCGAGGAATGCACGATCCAGATCATGGCGGAGCGCCCCGACGGTTCCATGACGGTAGAAGACTGCGAGGCGATATCGCGGGCTTTGTCGCCGGTCTTCGACGTCAACGAGCCGATCGACCGGGCCTACCGGCTGGAAATCTCCTCACCGGGCATCGACCGGCCGCTGGTGCGCCGCTCCGACTTCGAGCGCTATGCCGGCCACCTGGTGAAGGTCGAGATGGAAGTGCCGGTCGCAGGCCGGAAGCGCTTTCGCGGCATTATCGACGGCGTCGAAGGCGACGCGGCGAAACTGACCCGCGACGATCCGAAGGCAGATGAGGATCCGGCAGTGTTGCTGCCGATTGCGGATATGGGCGAGGCAAAGCTCGTTCTCACCGACGAACTGGTGAGCGAGGCGTTGCGCGCCGAGAAAGCCGCCAAGCGCGAACTGCGCGAGGCGAAACGTGAACAGCGGCGTCTGAAGCAGGCCAAGAAGGCCAGTCGGACCGCCGCGCGATAACTTTGAGAGAAGGAGACTGAGCTATGGCTGTCAGCGCCAATAGGCTCGAACTGTTGCAGATCGCGGATGCAGTGGCGCGCGAAAAGTCGATCGACCGCGGTATCGTTATCGCGGCGATGGAAGACGCCATCGCCAAGGCGGCGCGCTCGCGCTACGGCGCCGAGACCGACGTCCACGCCGAGATCGAGCCGAAGACCGGCGAGCTCAAACTGATGCGCCACATGCTGGTGGTCGAAGCCGTCGAGAACCCGTCGTCGCAGATCACGCTTGCCGATGCGCGCCGGCGTCATCCGGCCGCGCAGGTTGGCGACACCATTGCCGATCCGCTGCCGCCGCTCGAATACGGCCGCATCGCCGCGCAGTCCGCCAAGCAGGTCATCGTGCAGAAGGTCCGCGAAGCAGAGCGCGACCGGCAGTACGCCGAATACAAGGATCGCATCGGCGAGATCGTCAACGGCGTCGTCAAGCGCGTCGAATACGGCAACGTGGTGGTCGATCTCGGCCGCGGTGAAGCCATCGTCCGCCGCGACGAGATGCTGCCGCGCGAAGTGTTCCGCAACGGGGACCGCATCCGCGCTTATATCTATGACGTGCGCCGCGAACCGCGCGGCCCGCAGATTTTCCTGTCGCGCACGCATCCGCAATTCACCGCCAAGCTGTTCGCCCAGGAAGTGCCGGAAATCTACGACGGCATCGTCGAGGTGAAGGCGGTTGCCCGCGACCCGGGCTCACGCGCCAAAATCGCAGTGATTTCGCGGGATTCCAGCGTCGATCCGGTCGGCGCCTGCGTCGGTATGCGTGGTTCGCGCGTGCAGGCCGTGGTGAACGAACTGCAGGGCGAGAAGATCGACATCATCCCGTGGTCGCCGGATATCGCCACCTTCGTCGTCAACGCGCTAGCGCCGGCTGAAGTCGCCAAGGTCGTACTCGACGAAGACAAGGAACGCATCGAAGTCGTGGTGCCGGATGCGCAGCTCTCGCTCGCCATCGGCCGTCGCGGTCAGAACGTGCGCTTGGCCTCGCAGCTCACCGGCTGGGACATCGACATTCTCACCGAGCAGGAAGAATCCGAGCGCCGCACCGCCGAGTTCGAAAGCCGCACCAAGACCTTCGTCGAAGCGCTCGACCTCGACGAGGTCGTCGGTCAGTTGCTCGCGTCGGAAGGTTTCTCCTCAATCGAGGAACTGGCGCTGGTCGATGAAAAGGAAATCGCCGGCATCGAAGGTTTCGATGACGACACCGCGCGCGAATTGCAGGAGCGCGCCCGCGACTATATCGCGCGTCAGGAAGGCGAGCTCGACGAGAAGCGCAAGGAACTCGGCGTCGCCGACGAACTGCGCGAGGTGCCGGGCATCACCACCGCGATGATGGTCAAGCTCGGCGAGAACGGCGTGAAGACCATCGAGGATCTCGCCGGCTGCGCCACCGACGATCTGGTCGGCTGGACCGAACGCAAGGACGGCGAGACCAAGCACGAGCCGGGTTATCTCGACGGTCTCGGCGTATCGCGCGACGAAGCCGAAGCCATCGTCATGCAGGCCCGTCTCAAGGCCGGCTGGATCACCGAAGCTGAACTGGCGGCGATGCAGGCTCCGGCGGAAGCCGAAGCTGAAGCTGAAGCCGCCGCCGAACCGGCGTAAGGAGCCGTGTCACAGGCATGCTCGCCATCGCGCAGGATACTACGGCGCAGAACGACGAACTCGACCGCGGCGCGACTTCCGTCGCCGCGGGCGCGGAGCGTTTCTGCGCGCTGACGCGCGAGCTCAAGCCTGTGGCGGAGATGATCCGCTTTGTAGTCGGGCCGGCGGGCGACGCCGTCCCCGACGTGAAGCGCAAATTGCCCGGCCGCGGCATCTGGATTACCGCAACCCGCGACGCGCTTACCGACGCGGTCAAGCGCAACGTCTTCCCCCGC
The DNA here is from genome assembly GCF_001426945.1 of Pseudolabrys sp. Root1462. Classification (GTDB taxonomy): domain Bacteria; phylum Pseudomonadota; class Alphaproteobacteria; order Rhizobiales; family Xanthobacteraceae; genus Pseudolabrys. The sequence continues at coordinate 82,436 of NZ_LMFS01000003.1, forward strand.
GGTTTCAAGCGCGACCTCAAGGTGTCGCGCGAGCTGCCGGCCGAGGTGGAGCAATTGCTGGCGAAAGCCGCCCTGGATGCGCTGGCGATCGCCGGCAAGGCCGGTAACGTTGTCGCCGGTTCCGCCAAGGTGGAAGCCGCTCTGGGCGGCGATGGCGTCCGGGCGCTGATCCACGCGGCCGACGCGGCCCCGGACGGCAAACGCAAGCTGAATGCGGCCTTGCAGCGCAATATTTCGCCCGGCCAGCGCGAAATCACGCTGATCGAGGCGTTTAACGGGCCCGATTTGGATTTGGCATTGAACCGCTCAAATGTGGTACATGCTGCCGTGCTTGCCGGACCTGCGAGCGAGACTTTCCTCACTCGCGTCGCACGCTTGACGCGGTATCGGTCTGGGAAATCGCCCGATTCTATAAGCGCGGTCGCGCCGTCCGAAGGCGCCGCCCGTGAATGTAATTCGTCCGAAGTGAATACGCCCGATGTGAATGCTCCCGCGAATGGGGCACAAGGAAACAGTACGGAATGAGCGAAACGAAGAACCCTGGCGAAAAGAAACTGACGTTGACGCTGAAGCCGCGCACGGAAACGGGCGTGGTGCGCCAGAGTTTCAGCCATGGCCGCAGCAAGCAGGTCGTCGTCGAAAAGATCAAGCGCCGCACCGTCGGCGGACCGGCCGAAGCCAAGGCCGAGCCGGCCCCCGTCGAAGCGCCGAAGAAGGTTGCCGCCGCGCCGGCGCCGAAGGCTCCGCCAGCTCCGGAAACGCCGAAGTCAGGCGTCGTACTGCGCACATTGACCGAAGAAGAAATGGCTGCACGCGCCAGCGCGCTCGCCGACTCGCGCGTCCGCGAGGCCGAGGAGCGCAAGGCCGCCGAGGCAGAGGCCAAGCGCCGCGCTTCCAAGGAAGGCATCGAGCAGGCCGAGCGCGAAGCCGCCGCCGCACGCAAGCGCGAGGAAGACGCGCGCCACAAGGTCGAGGAAGAATCCAAGCGCAAGGCCGGCGAAGTCGCCAAGAAGCGTCTCGGCGACGACGAGGTCAAGAAGCCGGCCCCCGGCGTTCGACCGAAGCTCGAAGCCGAAGCCGACGATGAAGCCCCGCGCACGGCGCGCCGCCCCGGCGGCGGCCCTGGCGCCGCTCGTCCGGCGACTGCCCGTCCTGCCGCACCCCGCGCCGCGCCGCCGAAGGAACGCGGCCGCCTGACGCTGGTCACCGCGCTGCGCGCCGACGAAGTGCGCGAACGGTCGGTGGCCTCGTTCCGCCGCCGCACCCAGCGCATGAAGGGTCATGCCGCCAACGAGCCGAAGGAAAAGCTCACGCGCGACGTGGTCATTCCGGACGCGATCACCATCCAGGAACTGGCCAACCGCATGTCGGAACGCGCGGTCGACGTCATCCGCCTGCTGATGAAGCAGGGCCAGATGGCGACGATCAACGACGTCATCGACGCCGACACGGCGCAGCTCATCGCCGAAGAAATGGGCCACACCGCCCGCCGCGTCTCCGAATCCGATGTCGAAGAAGGTCTGTTCGACACCGCCGACGATGAAGGCGCGCTGGAATCGCGCGCGCCGGTCGTCACCGTCATGGGCCACGTCGATCACGGCAAGACATCGCTGCTCGATGCCATCCGCCAGGCCGACGTCGTCTCCGGCGAAGCCGGCGGCATCACGCAGCACATCGGCGCTTATCAGGTCACGTCCGCGTCAGGCGACAAGGTCACCTTCATCGATACGCCGGGCCACGCTGCGTTCACCGCGATGCGTGCCCGCGGCGCCAAGGTCACCGATATCGTCATTCTCGTGGTTGCTGCTGACGACGGCGTCATGCCGCAGACGATCGAAGCCATCCATCACGCCAAGGCGGCGAAGGTGCCGATCATCGTCGCCATCAACAAGATCGACAAGCCGGGCGCGACGCCGGATCGCGTGCGCACAGAACTGCTGCAGCATGAGATTCAGGTCGAGTCGCTCGGCGGCGACGTGGTGGACGTGGAAGTGTCCGCGACCAAGAAGACCAATATCGACAAGCTGCTTGAAATGATTGCGCTGCAGGCCGAAATCCTCGACCTCAAGGCAGATCCGGGCCGTCCAGCCGAAGGCACGGTGATCGAAGCCAAACTCGATCGCGGCCGGGGTCCGGTCGCGACCGTGCTGGTCCAGCGCGGCACGCTCAAGATCGGCGATCTGGTGGTTGCCGGCGCTGAATGGGGCCGCGTCCGTGCGCTGGTCTCCGACACCGGTGCGGCCGTGCAGACGGCGGGTCCCTCGACCCCGGTCGAAGTGCTCGGTTTCTCGGGCACGCCGGACGCCGGCGATCGTCTCGCCGTGGTCGAGAACGAAGCCCGCGCCCGCGAAATCACCGATTACCGTCAGCGCCAGAAGCGCGAGAAGTCGTCCGCGCGCGCCACCGGCATGCGCGGCTCGCTCGAACAGATGATGGCGCAGGCCAAGACCGCGGGTCGCAAGGAATTTGCGCTCGTGATCAAGGCTGACGTGCAGGGTTCGCTTGAAGCCATCGCCGGCGCGCTCGACAAGCTCGGCACCGACGAAGTGGGCGCCCGCGTGCTGCACTCCGGCGTCGGCGGCATTTCGGAATCGGATGTCACTCTGGCGGAAGCCTCGGGCGTGCCGATCATCGCGTTCAACGTCCGCGCCAACAAGGAAGCGCGCGAAGCGGCTGAACGTGCCGGCATCGAAATCCGCTACTACAACATCATCTACGATCTCATCGATGACGTGAAGAAAGCGATGTCGGGCCTGCTGCCGCCGACATTGCGCGAAACCATGCTGGGCAATGCGCTGATCCTCGAAGTCTTCAAGGTGTCGAAGGTCGGCAACATCGCCGGTTGCCGCGTCACCGACGGCAATGTAGAGCGCGGCGCCAGCGTTCGCCTGATCCGCGACAACGTCGTCGTGCATGAAGGCAAGCTGAGCCAGCTCAAGCGGTTCAAGGACGACGTGAAGGAAGTGACCGCCGGTCAGGAGTGCGGCATGGCCTTCGAGAACTACCAGGACATGCGCCAGGGCGATGTCATCGAGTGCTACCGGGTGGAGACGATTCAACGCTCGCTGTAAGTCCAAGTCTTACACGCGCGTAGGGAAACGCTTCATCTAATTTCCACCGTCATGCCCGGCCGTGTGCCGGGCATCCACTGCTTCCTTTGTCGAGGAAGCGAGACGTGGATGGCCGGGACAAACCCGCGGCCATGACGATTTTTAGCTTTTGGATTTGCTATGTCACGCAACAAAAAACCCCAGCGCGAAACCGCGCCTGCCGGTGGCTCGCAACGTCAGTTGCGCGTCGGCGAGCTAATCCGCCATGCCATCGCCGAGATGCTGACGCGCGGCGACATCCACGACCCGGTGATCGAGGGCCACCTCATTACCGTGCCGGAAGTGCGCATGTCGCCCGATCTGCGACTGGCCACCGTCTACGTCATGCCGCTGGCCGGCCGCGACGCCGAGGAAGTGGTCGCCGCGCTCGAGCGCAACAAGAAATACATGCGCGGTGAAGTCGCCCACACGGTGAATCTGAAATTCGCGCCCGACCTGCGCTTTCACATCGACGATCGCTTCGCCGAAGCCGAGCGCATCGACAAGCTTTTGCGTTCGCCGCAAGTGGCGCGCGACCTGGAAAAGGACGACGAGTGACCGATACCGCGAACGATCTTCTCATCGCCCCGCCGGCATCGGCCGACAGTTCGCCGCCGGCCGAAGGCCAGCCGCCGCGCAAGCCGAAGCGACAACAGTTCAAGCGCGACAAGCGCGACGTCCACGGCTGGGTCGTGCTCGACAAGCCGGTGGGCATGACCTCGACCCATGCGGTGAGCATCATCAAGCGGCTGTTCTCGGCCAAGCGCTGCGGCCATGCCGGCACGCTCGACCCCTTGGCCTCGGGCTGCCTGCCGATCGCGATGGGCGAAGCAACCAAGACCGTCCCCTTCGTCATGGACAGCCGCAAGCTGTATCGATTTACCATCCAGTGGGGTGAAGAACGGGATACCGACGATTCCGAAGGCCGGGTCGTGCAGGGCTCGTCAGCTCGGCCAACGGCCGACCAGATCCGGGCCGCCCTTCCGGCCTATATCGGGACGATCCAGCAGGTGCCGCCCAAGTTTTCGGCCCTGAAGATCGAGGGTGAACGGGCCTATGACTTGGCTCGCGAAGGCCACGAGGTCGAATTGCAGGCCCGCACGGTCGATATCGGCCGCCTGGAACTCATCGAGATGCCGGACGCCGACCACGCCGTCCTGGAGGCCGAATGCGGCAAGGGCACCTATGTGCGGTCGCTGGCCCGCGATATCGGCCGGGCGCTCGGCTGCTTCGGCCACGTTTCGGCGCTGCGCCGCTGCTCGGTCGGCGGCTTCACCCCCGAAACCATGATTTCACTGGAAGATTTGGAGGCTCTATGCCATAGAGCCGCCACCGGCGAGGGAAACCTCGCCGACGCGCTCATGCCCGTTGAGACCGCGCTGGACGACATCCCGGCACTGGCTGTCAGCGGGCCTGATGCGGCAAGGCTCCAAAGGGGCCAAGCCGTTTTGTTGCGCGGACGGGACGCTCCCAATTTCCGCGGTACGGTCTACGTCACGGTCTCGGGCCGCTTGCTCGCCCTTGGCGAAGTCGACCACGGTGAAATCGTCCCTAAGCGCGTGTTCAACCTGGCCGGCCTGTTGGGCAGAGCCGGTCGCAAGAAAGGATAACCGATGTCGCTGACGACTGCCCGCAAGGCCGAAGTGATCAAGGCCAACGCGACCAAAGCGAACGATACCGGCTCGCCGGAAGTGCAAGTTGCGATCCTCTCGGAACGCATCAACCAGCTCACCGAGCACTTCAAGACGCACGCCAAGGACAACCATTCCCGCCGTGGCCTTCTTAAGATGGTCTCGACGCGCCGTTCGCTTCTCGACTATCTGCGGAAGACCGACGAGAAGCGTTACAAGACGCTGATCGAGAAGCTCGGCATCCGTCGATAAACAAGTTTTGCGCGCGGCGCTTCGAAAGAGCGCCGCGCGTTTTTGCAATCGGCGGGCTTTGAAGCGTCGCCGGTTGAATGCCAAGCGAGTGCCGTCGCATTCGCTGAGTGCAAAACGGGCGTCAGTTGCGTTCGTTTTTTGAAGAGTCCGGGAAGCGATGGCGCTTCCGGATAATCCGGGTCGGGATGAATGCCCGGCCGCCAAAAGGCAAGGTTCTTGAGGTCATGGCAGGATCGCCAGACGCTGTTGCATTGGCGCACGACGCGCATCGCAGCAGTTTCTTGCCGTCTTGCACATGGCTTTCGGGAGCCTTTCCGAGAACCATGAGAGAAACAGACTATGTTTAATGTCCATCGAGTTGAACTCGATTGGGGCGGGCGCAAGCTCACCCTCGAAACCGGTCACGTCGCGCGTCAGGCCGACGGCGCCGTGCTCGCCTCCTACGGCGACACCACCGTTCTCGCCACCGTCGTCGCCGCCAAGGCGCCGCGCGAAGGCGTCGACTTCCTGCCGCTCACCGTCGACTATCAGGAAAAGTTCTACGCCGCCGGTCGCATCCCGGGCGGCTATTTCAAGCGTGAAGGCCGTCCGACCGAAAAGGAAACCCTGGTTTCCCGTCTGATCGATCGCCCCGTCCGTCCGCTGTTCGCCGACGGCTGGCGCTGCGAAACCCAGGTCATCATCACGACGCTGTCGCATGACCTCGAGAACGATCCCGACATCCTGGCGATGGTTGCCTCGTCCGCCGCGTTGACTCTGTCCGGCGCGCCGTTCATGGGCCCGATCGGCGCCGCGCGCGTCGGCTTCATCAACGGCGAATACGTGCTCAATCCGCAGCTCGACGAGATGCCGGAAAGCAAGCTCGACCTCGTTGTCGCCGGCACCAATGACGCCGTGCTGATGGTTGAATCCGAGGCCAAGGAGCTGTCGGAAGACATCATGCTCGGCGCCGTGATGTTCGGCCACCGCCACTTCCAGCCGGTCATCCAGGCGATCATCCAGCTTGCCGAGAAGGCCGCCAAGGAGCCGCGCGAACTCGTCGTCAACGATAACGCGGACCTGGAAAAGGAAATTCTCGGCCTCGCCGAAAAGGACCTTCGTGCCGCTTACACCATCTCGGTGAAGCAGGAGCGTTACGCCGCCGTCGGCAAGGTGAAAGAGCGCGTGATGGCGCACTTCTTCCCGGAAGGCGTCGAACCGAAGTATCCGAAGACCCGCGTCGCCGAAGTGTTCAAGGAGCTCGAAGCGAAGATCGTTCGCTGGAACATCCTCGACACCAAGAAGCGCATTGACGGCCGCGATCTCGTGACCGTTCGTCCGATCGAGGTGCAGGCCGGCATTCTGCCGCGCACGCACGGCTCGGCGCTGTTCACCCGCGGTGAAACCCAGGCGCTGGTCGTCACCACGCTCGGCACCGGTGAGGACGAACAGTGGATCGACGCGCTGCAGGGCACCTACAAGGAATCGTTCCTGCTGCACTACAACTTCCCGCCCTATTCGGTCGGTGAGACGGGCCGTCTCGGTGGCACCAAGCGCCGCGAGATCGGCCACGGCAAGCTCGCCTGGCGCGCGATCCATCCGGTGCTGCCGTCGAAGGAAGAGTTCCCCTACACGATCCGCGTCGTTTCGGAGATCACCGAGTCGAACGGCTCGTCGTCGATGGCTTCGGTTTGCGGCGCATCGCTCGCGCTGATGGACGCCGGCGTGCCGATGAAGCGCGCCACCGCGGGCATCGCGATGGGTCTCATCCTCGAAGGCGACCGCTATGCGGTTCTGTCGGATATCCTGGGTGACGAAGATCACCTCGGCGACATGGACTTCAAGGTCGCCGGTACCGAGGAAGGCATCACCTCGCTGCAGATGGACATCAAGATCGCCGGTATCACCGAAGAGATCATGAAGGTCGCGCTTGGCCAGGCCAAGCAGGGCCGCATCCACATCCTCGGCGAAATGTCGAAGGCGCTGACCTCGGCCCGCGCCGAACTCGGCGAGCACGCGCCGCGCATCGAGACCTTCAAGATCCCGACTGACAAGATCCGCGAAGTGATCGGCACCGGCGGCAAGGTGATCCGCGAGATCGTCGAAAAGACCGGCGCCAAGATCAACATCGAGGACGACGGCTCGGTGAAGGTCGCCTCGGCTTCGGGCGAGTCGATCAAGGCGGCGATCAACTGGATCAAGTCGATCGCGTCCGATCCGGAAATCGGCCACATCTACGAAGGCACGGTCGTCAAGGTCATGGACTTCGGCGCTTTCGTGAACTTCTTCGGCGCCAAGGACGGTCTCGTCCACATCAGCCAGCTCGCGGCCAACCGCGTGCAGAACACCAAGGACGTCGTCAAGGAAGGCGACAAGGTCAAGGTGAAGCTGCTCGGCATGGACGACCGCGGCAAGGTGCGCCTGTCGATGAAGGCGGTCGATCAGGTGACTGGCGAAGACATCGAGAACAAGGGCCGGGCCGAAGGCGGCGAACAGCCGGCGGCGGAATAAAGAGTCCTTTTTTATAAACAAGACGGCAAAAGGCGGCCTCGCGGCCGCCTTTTTTCTTTGCCCGACAGGCACTTGGCGGTTTCCGGTTTTTTGTGATCTATGTCACAGCCGGTACACCGCTGCCGCCCTACTTTTTTGATTATCGGAACGAAACGTTCCCGACGGATCAACAGGAGGGAAGGCATGCCGAAGACCATTCTGCTCGCGATCGCCACCCTGCTCCTCGCCGTAGTGGCGCTGGTGACCGACCTGGTCAGCCCTTATGCCGGCGGCATCACCACGCCCGTGCAGGTCCAACAAACTCGAGAGCGCGCGCCGCTTCGCGTTCCGCCGAAACATGAACGCGACATCGCTTTCATTAGCTCACACCCCATGAGCTAACCCCGACCGGCCTCGCCCCCCCCATAACCACCGAGGCCGGTGGCTTACCCCAGCCCACCTTGAGAACGGCCCGCTTTGCGGGCCGTTTTTTTGAACCTTTGGCTCTCTGCGGAACACACATCGGTGTGACCACGATCACAGCGCGGAACGTCCGGAATCCATAGTTTGTTAACCATGGTCCACGCCGCCGGAGCTGGCGACAACCCGAGGGAGCATGTCATGAAGAACGCCATTCTGATCAGTCTCACCTTGGTTATGCTGGCGAGCGGCGCCTTCGCCGCCAACCTTGTTTGTTATTCCCCGCACGACGACGGCGTCGATCCCACCGCACCTTTGACGATCTCGGTAGTCGTCGATTAACTGCCTTCCCAGCCGGTTACTCCCGAAGCCGCCTGCAACGCCGCCGTGTCGCTAGGCATCCCGGAACTCTGCTAGATTGCCGGCCGCGGCAGCAGCCGCGGCGTTTAATTTTGGGGTGACGCATGGCGAGCGCAGGAGCCGGCAAGGGCAATCTGCTGTCGGACTTGCCGAAAGGTCTGGCCACCGAACTGATGGCCGGCGCCACGCCGCGCAAACTCGCGTCCAACGAGGTTCTGTTTCTCGCCGACGATCCGGGCGATGGCCTCTATCGCCTCGACGAGGGCTTGCTGAAAGTCAGTATCGCCTCGGCAAGCGGCGCCGAACGCATTCTCGCCATTCTCGGACCCGGCGCAGTCGTCGGCGATCTCGCGATCATCGACGGCCTGCCGCGCTCGGCGACCGTCACCGCGCTGCGCGATTGCAAGCTCAGCTTTCTCAGCCGCGCCGCCTTCGACGCCTTCGCCGAGAAGGAGCCGCGCATTTTTAAATACTTCGTCAGGGTGCTGGCGGCGCGGCTGCGCGACACCGACGCGCTCGTTGCCGCCGGAAGTTTCCTGCCGCTGAAAGGGCGCGTGGCCCGCGCGTTGCTCGATCTCGCCCACGCCTTCGGAAACGAGGTTGCCGGTGGCCGCATCGTCATTCGCCAGAAAGTCAGTCAGAGCGAACTGGCGGCGATGGCCGGCATCGCCCGCGAAAATGTCAGCCGCATCATGAATGACTGGATGCGCGCCAAGACCGTCACGCGGTTGTCGGGTTACTACTGCCTCGAGAAGCCCGCCGCGCTCAAGCGCGAGAGCGAAGTTTGACCGGTGCGCTCGCGGCGCCATCATGGGCCGCCACGATGGCCTGACCCAAGGCCACGAAATCGCCGGCGCGCGGTGAGGTCTTGCGCCACGCCAGGCCGACCGAGCGACCCGGCTCCGGATCGCGGAAGCGCAGCAACTTGACCCGCGGGTCCAGCGCTTTGGCGTCGATGGCCACTTCCGGCACCAGCGTGACGCCATAGCCATTCGCCACCATTTGCATGACGGTCGACAGCGAGGTCGCGCCGAGGCTCGCCGTTTGGCCGGATGCATCGCCGCGCTTCGGGGCGCAGAACGCGAGAGCCTGATCGCGCAGGCAATGGCCTTCTTCGAGCAGGATGAGGCGGCGCTGATCGACGTCGCGGATGCCGACGCGGCCTCGCGCCGGCAGCGGATCGTCGGCCGGCACGGCGAGCAGAAAGGCGTCCTCGAACAACGGCAAGGTTTCGACCTCGGCGCCTTCGACCGGCAGCGCCAGCAGGACGACGTCGAGCCCGCCGCCCGCCAGTTCGTCGACGAGCGTCCGGGTCTGCGTTTCACGCACGTCGAGACGCAAGTGCGGGTACTGCTTCTGCAGCAGCGGCAGCACACGCGGTAAAATATACGGCGCCAGCGTCGGAATGATGCCGAGCTTGAGCGAACCGGCGAGCACTTCGCGGTGGCGGGCGAAATCGACCAGATCGCGCGCCGACGCGAGAATGTGTTCGGCGCGGCGGGCGACTTCGAGGCCGACGTCGGTGAGCACGATATCGCCCGGACGCCGTTCGACCAGTTTGGCGCCGATCTCGCGTTCGAGCTCGCGCACCTGCATCGACAGCGCCGGCTGGGTCACCGCGCACTCCTCCGCGGCGCGACCGAAATGACGGTGGCGCGCGAGCGAACTTAGATAACGCAACTGACGCAGGGTGATCATCTTGCCTTCCGAGGCGATAAGGTAAACTGATCGGACTTGGCAATCAATACGATTGGACCTGATTGGAATCGCTCCATACAACCGCCAGCAAGCGCCCCTACAGTCTGGGCGTGCCAACCATCATTCCAGGCATCATCACGGGCCGAACCAACGGCCTGCTTTTGAGAACGGACCGGAGAGACCCAATGGACGCAAAAACCGATGACAAGAGCGCGGGCAAATGCCCCTTCACCGGGGGCCGGGGCCACAGCAATCGTGACTGGTGGCCGGACGCGCTGGACGTGTCGATCCTGCACCGCAACTCGACCTTGTCCGATCCGATGGATGCCGGCTTCGACTACGCCAAGGAGTTCAAGAATCTCGATCTCGACGCGGTCATGGCCGACCTCAAGAAGCTGATGACCGATAGCCAGGACTGGTGGCCGGCCGACTTCGGCAACTATGCCGGCCTCATGATCCGCATGGCCTGGCACTCGGCCGGCACCTATCGTATTACCGACGGGCGCGGCGGCGCCGGCGCCGGACAGCAGCGCTTCGCGCCGCTCAATTCGTGGCCGGATAATGCCAACCTCGACAAGGCCCGTCGCCTGCTCTGGCCGATCAAGCAGAAGTACGGCCGCAAGATTTCCTGGGCCGACCTGATGATCCTCGCCGGCAACGCCGCGCTGGAAGCGTGCGGCTTCAAGACGTTCGGTTTCGCCGGCGGCCGCAAGGACGTGTGGGAGCCGGAAGAACTGTTCTGGGGTCCGGAAGGCACCTGGCTCGGCGACGAGCGCTACTCCGGTGAACGCCAGCTCGCCGAGCCGCTCGGCGCGGTGCAGATGGGTCTGATCTACGTCAACCCGGAAGGCCCCGGCGGCAACCCGGACCCGGTCGCCGCCGCGAAGGACATCCGCGAGACGTTCTTCCGCATGGCGATGAACGATGAGGAGACCGTGGCGCTCATCGCCGGTGGTCACACCCTCGGCAAGACGCACGGCGCCGGCGATCCGTCGCTGATCGGCCCCGATCCGGAAGGCTCCGCGCTCGAGGATCAGGGCCTCGGCTGGAAGAGCAAGCACGGCACCGGCATCGGCGCCGACACCACCACCGGTGGTCCGGAAGTCACATGGACGCAGACGCCGACGCAGTGGAACAACCTGTTCTTCAAAAACCTGTTCGAAAACGAATGGGAGCTGACCAAGAGCCCTGCCGGCGCCAAGCAGTGGGTCGCCAAGAACGCCGCGGCCGACGTGCCGGACGCGTTCGACAAGACGAAGAAGCATCGCCCGACGATGCTGACCACCGACCTCGCGCTGCGCTTCGACCCTGCTTACGAGAAGATCTCGCGGCGCTTCTACGAGAACCCTCAAGCGTTCAACGACGCCTTCGCGCGCGCCTGGTTCAAGCTGACCCACCGCGACATGGGACCGCGCGTGCGCTACCTCGGCAAGCTGGTGCCGCAGGAAGTGCTGATCTGGCAGGATCCGGTCCCGGCGCCGAGCGGCGCAGCGATCGGCGACAAGGACATCGCCGACCTCAAGGCGAAGATTCTCGCCTCGGGTCTCTCGGTGGCCGAGCTCGTGTCGACCGCCTGGGCTTCGGCCTCGACCTTCCGCGGCTCCGACAAGCGCGGCGGCGCCAATGGCGCGCGCATTCGCCTCGCCCCGCAGAAGGACTGGGACGTCAATAACCCGCCCGAACTCGCCAAGGTGCTGAAGACGCTCGAAGGCATCCAGAAGGACGCCGGCAACAAGGTATCGCTGGCCGATCTCATCGTGCTCGGCGGCGTCGCTGCGATCGAGAAGGCGGCGAAGGATGGCGGCGTCGACGTGAAGGTGCCGTTCGCCCCGGGCCGCACCGATGCGTCGCAGGAGCAGACCGACGTTGCCTCGTTCGCGCCGCTCGAGCCGCGCGCCGACGGCTTCCGCAACTATGTCAACGCCAAGAAGCATCAGTTCATGTCGCCGCAGGAAGCCCTGATCGACAGGGCGCAGCTTCTGACGCTGACCGGTCCGGAAATGACCGCGCTCATCGGCGGTCTGCGCGTGCTCGGCGCCAATGTGCAGAACTCCAAGCATGGCGTCTTCACCAAGAATGTCGGCACGCTGACCAACGACTTCTTCGTCAACCTGCTCACCATGGATACGGTGTGGTCGCACAAGGATGGCGACATTTATGAGGGCAAGGATCGCAAGACGGGCGAACTGAAGTGGACGGCGACCAATGTCGACCTGATCTTCGGCTCGCACTCGCAACTGCGCGCCTTCGCCGAAGTCTATGGCTGCGCCGACTCCAAGGAGAAGTTCGTCAAGGACTTCGTCGCGGCCTGGACCAAGGTGATGAACGCCGACCGCTTCGACCTGGTCGGCGGCGGCACGCAGAAGGCGGCGTAAGCTTCCTGCACCGGATGAAAATGAGACGGCCGGGGAATCCCCGGCCGTTTTTTATCGATGTCATTCCGGGACGCGCGTGAAACGCGCGGACGCTCCGGAATGACCTTCGATGCAACTGTCAAACAGCCAACAGCCTTACAGCCAACGCTCCGCAGGCCCTGTTCTTTGTCCGGCGCGGGTCACGCCGTCGTCCGCTTCCGCCCTCGAACACGTCGAGGGGATGGAGCGCCGCGAGGCGCTCTGATGGGTCGCACCTTGCGGTGCGCTGTGCCCTCGATCGGAGGACACATGCGCCCCGCGGCGCTCCATCG
>NZ_LMFS01000003.1:95107-613104 GCF_001426945.1 Pseudolabrys sp. Root1462
GGACGGATAGCATATAGTCCTAAACTGGGAATGATGTCAAGACGACGTTGTTGCCGGGCGATCAAGAGGTCCACCGGGTATGGGTCCCCGCTTCGCGGGGGACCACACTTCTCGAAGCCCTAGTCTCGCGCCAGGTCGCCCAGCAGGCTGGCCGCCACCGACAGCTTCGACAAGGTCAAGCCGGAGCCGGCAATCTCGTGGATTGCGGCGCGGATGCGCTCGACCTCGCCGCGGCGCGGTGCGAGCCAGGCCTCGACTGCCTCGGCGCCGGCGTGCCCGTTGCCGACCATGGCCGAGGTCAGCCGCCGCTCGGCATCGCCGATCTGATCGACGGCACGATCGAGCGCGAGACGGTCGAAGTAATCCGACACCACGATGCTCGGCACCGCGTGCGCCACCTTGTCGAGCTGGAAGAAGGCTTCGGTGGCGAAATAAGTCGCCGTCACTTCGGCCACCGGTTTGCCGGCGCGATCCGCCACCAGCACGATATCCGGCGCCGCCTTGGTGAAGGCCAGATTGGCGATGCGCCGCGCCAGACTTTCCGGGACGCCGTCGCGCGTCAGCTCGGCAATGCGAGCCGTGCGCGCCGCGGCCGACTGTTTCGACAAAGCCGTGTCGAGCGCCGCCTCGACCTGGGCGATGCCCTCACGGTAATGCGCGACGACGGTGTCGAGGCCGAGCTTGAGATCGACGTTGCGCAGGAACCAGACCAGCCGGTCGAGCAGCAGGCCCTGCACGGCGGCGTAGAGCGACAATTGCGTATCGCCCGTGACCTTGTTGTCGAGCGAGTCGATCTCGCCGTTCAATTCGACCATGTCGTAGCTGTTGCGCACGGCGGCGAAGGCTGCGGCGATCGACGCGGCGGTGGCACCGGTCTGGTCGGCAATGCGCACGATCAGCGTCGAGCCGCCGCGATTGATCATCGAGTTGGTGAGTTGGGTCGCGATGATCTCGCGACGCAGGCGATGCGATTGCAACGCCTCGGGATGCCGCGACGTCATTTCCTGCGGGAAATAGCGGTTGATCTCGCGGCCGAGATAGGGATCGTCCGGCACGGTGGAATCGAGCAGCTCCGAATAAAGCGTCAGCTTGGCGTAAGCCAGCAGCACCGCCAGTTCCGGCCGCGTCAGCGGCAGATTGCGTTTGCGCCGGTCGGCGAGCGCCATCTCGTCGGGCAGATATTCGACGGCGCGGTCGAGCAGGCCATGCTGCTCCAGCGTCTGCATCAGGCGCTGCTGGAAGCCGAGATCCTCGAGCCCGCGCCGATGCGCCAGCGAGATCGCCAAGGTCTGCTGGTAGTTGTTGCGCAGCGCCAGTCGGCCCACCTCATCGGTCATCTCGATCAGTTCGGCGTTGCGCTGGTCGATCGTCAGCGTGCCGGCGCGCACCAGGGACGAATAGGCGATCTTGATATTGACCTCGACGTCCGAGGTGTTGACGCCTGCCGAGTTGTCGATGGCGTCGGTGTTGAGCCGCACGCCATTGAGCGCCGCCTCGATGCGGCCGCGCTGCGTCATGCCGAGATTGGCGCCCTCGCCGACCACTTTCACATTCAGGTCGGAGCCGGTGATGCGGATCGGATCGTTGGCCCGATCGCCGGCCGCCTCGTCGTTCTCGCTCGAGGCGCGCACATAGGTGCCGATGCCGCCGAAGAACAGCAGGTCGGCGTGCATCTTCAGGATCGCCTTCATCAGCGCCTGCGGCGTCACGCTGTCGCCGACGCCGATCAGCTTCTGCGCCTCCGGCGACAGGCGGATTTCCTTCGACGAACGCGGATAGATGCCGCCGCCCTTCGACAGAAGCGCCTTGTCGTAGTCCTGCCAGCTCGACCGTGGCAATTCGAACAGCCGCTGGCGTTCGAGGAAGCTCTCCTTCGGATCGGGGTCCGGGTCGATGAAGATGTCGCGGTGATCGAAGGCCGCCACCAGCTTGATGGTGTTCTCGCGCAGCATGCCGTTGCCGAACACGTCGCCCGACATGTCGCCGACGCCGATCACGGTGAACGGCGTCTCGTGGATGTTGATATCCATCTCGCGGAAGTGACGCTTCACCGATTCCCAGGCGCCGCGCGCCGTGATGCCCATGACCTTGTGGTCGTAGCCGGCCGAACCACCGGAAGCGAAGGCATCGCCGAGCCAGTAGCCCTGCTCGACCGCGATGCCGTTGGCGATATCGGAGAACGTCGCCGTCCCCTTGTCGGCGGCGACCACCAGATAGGGATCGTCACCCTCATGGCGCACCACGTTGTCCGGCGGGATGATGCTGCCGTCCGCGGCGTAATTGTCGGTGATCTCGAGCAGCGACGTGATGAACAGTTTGTAGGTGGCGATGCCCTCGGCCATGAACTGGTCGCGCGTCGGGTTTTTCGGCATCTGCTTCGGCACGAAGCCGCCCTTGGCGCCGACCGGCACGATGACGGCGTTCTTGACCTGCTGCGCCTTCACCAGACCGAGGATCTCGGTGCGGAAGTCCTGCGGCCGGTCCGACCAGCGGATGCCGCCGCGCGCCACCTTGCCGAAGCGCATATGGATGCCCTCAACGCGCGGCGAATAGACGAAGATTTCGTAGAGCGGACGCGGCAGCGGCATTTCGGTAATCTTGCCGCTTTCGAACTTGATCGCGATCAGCGGCTTGAGCTGACCGTTCTTGTCGGTCTGGAAGAAGTTGGTGCGGATCGCCGCCTGCACCGCGTTGACGAAGACGCGCAGGATGCGATCTTCGTCGAGGCTATCGACTTTCTCCAGCTCCTCCTCGATGCGCGCCGCGATCATCTTCTGGCTGGCTTCGCGCAAGTCCGCGGTTTCGCCGCGCGGGTCGAAGCGGGCGTAGAACAACTCGACGACGTCGGCGGCGACGGCCGAATGCTTCACCAAGGTCGCCCACATGTAGTCCTGAGAATAGGGCGTGCGAATCTGGCGCAGATAGCGCGACAGCGTGCGGAGCAAGGCGACGTCGCGCCAGCCGGCGCCGGCGGTCAGCGTCAGCGCGTTGTAGCCGTCGTTCTCTGCGATGCCGCGCATGATGTTGAGGAACGCGGCTTCGAGCGTGGCCTTGTTCTGCTCGAGGTCGATCGGGGCGCCGTCGGCCCGCTCCAGCAGCATGTCGTGGAACCAGACCTCCGACCTGCCCGCCGGCTTGATGTCGTAAGTGCGCTCGTCGACGACGCGGAAACCCATGTTTTCCAGGACTGGAACGCGCTCCGACAGCGGCAGCGGCCGCGCATGGCTCCACACCTTGAGGCCGACGGCCTGCTTGCCTTCGCTGTCACGGCGGTGGAAATCGACGCCGAGCGGGCGCTGCTCGGTCAACTGCTCGACGACACGGACATCGGCCGCCGCAACCGACGGCGCATAGGTGTCCTGGAAGCCGGCCGAGAACGCGGCGCCGTAGCGCTCGAACAGTTCATGTGCCTTGTCCGGGCCATAGCCGCCATGCAGCTCCTCGGCCAGGGTGTCGCGCCAGCTGCGCACGATGTTGGCGACGTCGCGCTCCAGCGTATCGCGCGCGATCGGCTTTGCTTCGCCGCCGGAACGGCCGATGATGAAGTGGACGCGGACCAGCGGCCCTTCGGGGAAGAACGGATAGAACGCGGAGACGCGGCCGTTGAAAGCCTGCGCCAGGTAGTCGCCGATCTTGACGCGTAGCGCGCTGTCGTAGCGCTCGCGCGGCACATAGACCATTGCGGAGATGAAACGGTCGAAGCGATCGCGCCGCGCCAGCACGCGCACGCGCGGCCGTTCGTCGAGCTGCATGATGGCGATGGCGAATTCGTACAGCGTTTCTTCATCGACCTGGAACAGCTCGTCGCGCGGATAGTGTTCGAGCACATTGGCCAGCGCCTTGGCGGAATGGCTGTTCGGCGCGAAGCCGGCGCGCTGCTCGATCGCCGCGATCTTGCGCCGGACATAGGGAATGTTGCGCGGCGCGCGCGTGTAGGCCGACGACGTGAACAGACCGATGATGCGATGCTCGCCGATCAGATTGCCCTCGGCGTCATATTTCTTGACGCCGACGTAATCGAGATAGGTGCGGCGGTGCACGCGCGAGTGCACGTTGGCCTTGGCGATGATCAGCGGCCGCGGCTCATTGAGAAACTCCATGATTTCCGGCGTGAATTCGAGGTGCTGGTCGCCGCGTTTCAACACGCGCATGCCGGTATCGCGCATGATGCCGAGGCTGGAGCCGAAGTCGGGGTCGAGTCCGTTGCCGCTGCTGACGTAATCGCGCAGGCCGAGGAAGGTGAAGTGATCGTCGAGCAGCCATTGCAGGAAATGGATGCCTTCGCCGATCTCGTCCACCGGCAGCGGCGGCGGATTGGTCTTGAGGTTGCTGACGATGGCGTTGACCCGCTCCAGCATCGGCCGCCAGTCAGCGACGGCGACGCGGACCTGCGCAAGGATCTGCTCGAGCGCGGCGGCGAGATCGGCGCGCTGTGCCGCATCGGCCATCGGCGCGACGTGAATGTGGATGAAGCTTTCGCGGGCGTCCCCGTCGAAGGAGACGAGCTTGCCGTTGTCGCGCTGCACGTTGAAAACCGGATGGGCGACGAAGCGGACGTCGAGCCGGCGATCGGCGAATTCATTCGTTACGGAATCGACGAGGAACGGCATGTCGTCATTGACGATCTCGACGACGGTGATGGTCTTGTGGCCGCCGGCCTCGTCGAGCGTCACCGTCTCGCAGCGCACTTTCGGCGTCGCCGGCGGCCGCTCGGCCATGAACTGCCAGGCGCGCTCGGCGAGCAGCGCCATTTCGGCGGCGCTGTAGCGCACAATGTCCTCCGGAACGACGCGCCCGAACATCTGGGCGGCGAAATCCCCCGGGACCCCCGCATGGCGACCCGCGAGCGCCTTGTCAGCCTGACCGATGATCGCCTGCGCGGCGGCCTGTTCGGCGTTGGCCTGATTGGTTTGCGCCAATTTATCGAGCACGGGGGACCTCTTGGGGTAGGAGCAGCAGCACGCCATATCCGGAGCAGGGACCGCTCATGGCAGCGATATGCATCCGGCGAGTCGATCGAGGCTGATGGCAGTTTTCACCTTCCCGACCGTCAGGTCGAGAGCAACACAGCAATGGTGACGGCACCGTGACCGCTCGATGAGATTGCCGGTGCATTCCTTCAACGGCTTGATAAGATGAAAGAAACTGGCGCAAGCGCGCGTATCGCGTCACCGCAAAGCGGTGTAGCTTGGGCCATCGGGTGACGAAGAAAATTTTTGGGTGGAGCCATGGCCAAACTGGTGAGCAGGAAATCCGGCAAAGCGGCGGCCAAGCCGGCCCGCGCGAAGACGCAGGCTCCAACGCCCGACGATAGCCCGGTGATCGCGCTCGACCTGCCGCCCGGGCAGTTGTCGCCGGCGATGACGGCGTATTTCCAGAAATGTCAGGACAAGCTCGGCTTCATTCCCAACGTACTCGCGGCCTACGCCTTCGACAGCGCCAAGCTCGAAGCCTTTGCGGCCATGTACAACGACCTGATGCTGGCGCCGAGCGGGCTGTCCAAGCTCGAGCGCGAGATGATCGCGGTCGCGGTGTCGTCGCAGAACCGGTGCTATTACTGTCTCACGGCGCACGGCGCCGCAGTGCGGCAGTATTCCGGCAATCCGCTGCTCGGCGAGCAGATCGTGATGAATTATCGCGCCGCGCGGCTCGATCCACGCCAGCGCGCCATGCTCGACTTCGCCGTCAAGCTGACGGTGACGCCAGCCGAGGTCGAGGAGCAAGACCGCGAGGCGCTGCGAGCAGCCGGCTTCTCCGGGCGCGACATCTGGGACATTGCCGCGATCACCGGCTTCTTCAACATGTCGAACCGGGTCGCGGCAGCCACCGACATGCGGCCGAACACGGTGTATCACGGGCAGGCGCGGTAGACTTGAGGGCGTTGCTCCAACCTCCGTTCGTTCCCGCGCAAGCGAGAACCTAATTGTAATAAAAGAGCTGGGTCCCGCTTGCGCGGGGACGAATGGGTAAGATCAAGGCCATGTTCAAGCGCTTCATCGCATCGACCCTCGCCCTCCTGCTCAGCGCCTCGCTGGCGCTGGCGCAATCGACGCCGCAGCTCGCGACCTCGCAGAAATCGTTCCCACCCGCGCGCGGCATCATCGGCGACAACGGCATGGTGGTGGCGCAGGAGCGCACCGCCGCGCGCATCGGCGTCGAGGTGCTCGATCGCGGCGGCAATGCCGTCGATGCCGCGGTGGCAGTCGGTTTCGCCATGGCCGTGACCTATCCGCGCGCCGGCAATCTTGGCGGCGGCGGCTTCATGGTCATTCATCTCGCCAAGGACAACAGGAACACCTCGATCGACTATCGCGAGACTGCGCCCGCCGCCGCAACACCAACCATGTTCCTCGACGCGCAGGGCAATCCCGATCCGGTGAAGTCGCGCGACTCAGGGCTCGCCGTCGGCGTGCCGGGCACGGTGGCCGGGCTCGCTATGGCCGCGCAGAAATACGGCTCGGGCAAACTGTCGCTGAGCGATCTGCTGCAGCCGGCCATTCGCCTCGCCGAAGCCGGCTTCCAGGTGCAGGACGACACCGCCGACTCGCTGCCCGACGCCGCGAAGAAACTCGCGCGCTGGCGGTCATCGGCGTCGATCTTGCTCAAGAACGGCAACCAGCCGCTGGAGGCCGGCGACCGGCTGATCCAGTTCGACCTCGCCGACACGCTGAAGAAGATTGCCGACAAGGGCCCCGACGGCTTCTATCGCGGCGATGTCGCCAGGAACATCGCCGCCGCGGTGCAAAGCGCCGGCGGCATCATGACCGCCGACGATCTCGCCAACTATCGCGCCATCGAACGCCCGGTGATACAGGGCAGCTATCGCGGCTATGACATCGTGTCGATGCCGCCGCCGTCGTCCGGCGGCGTGCACCTGATCGAGATGCTCAACATCCTCGAGGGCTACGACCTCGGCAAGATCGGTCGCAACGACGAGGCGCTGCATTATTTCATCGAGGCGATGAAGCGCGCTTATGCCGATCGCGCGGTCTACATGGGCGATCCGGATTCGGTGAAGATGCCGATCGCCGGACTGATCTCGAAGAAATACGCCGCCATGCTGCGCGCCAGCATCACCGACAAGGCGACGCCCTCGTCGCAGATCAAAGCCGGCAAGCCCGCCGATTTCGAAGGCCAGAACACCACGCACTTCTCGGTCATCGACCGCGACGGCAACGCGGTGTCGAACACCTATACGCTCAACTTCTCCTACGGCCTCGGCCTGATCGCCGACGGCACCGGCGTGCTGCTCAACAACGAGCTCGACGATTTCACCGCCAAGGCTGGCGCGTCGAACGCCTACGGCCTCGTCGGCTTCGCCGCCAATCTGCCGGGACCGAACAAGCGGCCGCTGTCGTCGATGACGCCGACCATCGTCTTGAAGGACGGCAGGCCGTTCATCGTCACCGGCTCGCCCGGCGGCAGCCGCATCATCACCGCGGTGCTGCAGATCATCACCAACGTCATCGACTTCAAGATGTCGATCGCGCAGGCGGTGAGCGCGCCGCGCATCCATCATCAGTGGTTGCCGGACCAGACCTATGTCGAGAACGGCTTTGCACCGGCGGTGCTGGACGCGCTCGCCGCGCGCGGCCATAAACTGGTGCCGACCGATCCGCACACCTCGGCCAACTCGATCGCGGTGCTGCCGAAGACCGAATTCGAACCGCAACATTATGTCGGAGCCGCCGACACGCGCACGCGTGGCGCACTGGCCGCCGGCTACTGAGAGACAATCGGGACATTGCACGATGAATGAAACAACGCCCTCGGTCGAGCGTGTGCGCACGGCGCTCACTGCCGCCAACCACGACGACACCATCGCGGTTTTCCCCGACGGCACGCGCACCGCGCTGGACGCCGCCAACGCGGTCGGCTGCACCGTGGCGCAGATCGCAAAATCCATCGTGCTGCGCGCCGGCGAACAGGTGGTGCTGGTCATCACCTCCGGCGCCAACCGCGTCGATACGACCAAGATCGCCGCCCTGCTCGGCCAGCCGGTGAAGCCGGCCGACGGCCGCTGGGTGCGCGACGTCACCGGCTTTGCCATTGGCGGCGTCGCTCCGGTCGGCCACCAGACCGCGCCGCGCATTTTCATCGATCAGGACCTGATGGCGCTCGACGCCGTTTGGGCGGCGGCCGGCTCGCCGCGCCACGTTTTCCGCAGCACCGGGGCGGAAATCGCCCGCATGACCGGCGGCACGGTGGCCGACGTCCGGGAAGGGTGAACCCAGCCACCTTTTCCGGGGGCTCGCGATGGGCTACCAAAGGGCGACCGTTTCAACGAAAGGGATACCCATGAAGCGTCTGTTCAAGAACGCCTCGGCCGCGGTGGCCAAGGACGACCTGCGCACCCGTCTGCTGATGGGCTTCGCCGCGGTCGTGATCGGGTCGCTGCTGCTGACCGCATCGGCGCGCACCCAGATTCCGTTCTGGCCGGTGCCGATGACCATGCAGACGATGGCCGTCATCCTCATCGGCATGACGCTGGGCTCGCGGCTCGGCTTCATCGTCGTCACCGCTTACGTGCTCGAAGGCCTGATGGGTCTGCCGGTGTTCGCCAACTCGCCGGCACGCGGCACCGGGCTCGCTTATCTGATGGGCCCGACCGGCGGTTATATCGTCGGCTTCTGCGCCGCCGCCTATGTGTCCGGCTGGCTCGCCGAGCGCGGTTACGGCGAGACCTTCCTGCGCGCCGGGCTGGTCAATGTCGTCGGCACGCTGATCATGCTGGCGATGGGCTACGCCTGGCTGGCGCATCTCATCGGCGTGGAGAAGGCCTTTGCCCTCGGCGTCATGCCGTTCCTGCTGTCGTCGCTGGTCAAGGTCGGCTTCGGCGCCGGCCTCGCGGTGCTGATCGCCCGCTCGCCGCTGAAGCGGTGGCGCTGAGCCACGAACTCAGCGTTAGAAACGAAAAGGCCTGAGCGATGCTCCGGCCTTTTTTCGTTCCAGCCTCTGCGGCTTGATCCGACTGGAGCGGGCGAAGGGATTCGAACCCTCGACCCCGACCTTGGCAAGGTCGTGCTCTACCCCTGAGCTACACCCGCATCCGTCAGATAGTTGGCCGATAAGGGCTTTACCGGCCGCCAAGAGCCGTCCCTATGCCAAATGCAGCCGGGCTTTGCAATGGGAGAAAATCGGCCATTAATGGCCGCCCCGGCCCCGCCGCCCGGCGTGGCAAAAACTCCCCTAACCCCGCCTGTCCGGCCCGTCCGATGACCACCACCCCCGACCAGCTTTTCGCCTATCTCGACAGCCTCGGCATCGCCCATCCCACCGTGACCCATCCACCGCTGTTCACGGTCGAACAGAGCCAGGCGCTGCGCGGCAAAATCCCCGGCGGACACACCAAAAACCTGTTCCTGCGCGACAAAAAGCAGGCGGTTTACCTAGTCACCGCGCTGGAAGACGCCGTGATCGACCTCAAGGGCCTGCACCGCGTCCTCGGCGCGACGGGGCGCTTTTCCTTCGGCTCGACCGAACTGCTGAAGGAACTCCTCGGCGTCGCGCCGGGCTCGGTGACGCCCTTTGGCGTCATCAACGACCGCGAGGCCCGGGTTACCGTGGTGCTGGATGCGGCGCTGATGGAGCACGCCATCATCAACGCCCATCCGCTGACCAACACCATGTCCACCTCGGTGGCGCGTGCCGATCTGGTCAAATTCCTCGAGGCCACCGGCCATCCGCCGCGAATCGAGCGGGTCTCGGGACTGGCCGGCGCCGGCGGCGACACCTAGAACCGCGGAATTGCAAAAAAGCGCCCGGATACCCATCTAATTTGCGGTATTCATGGGCGAAAAACCGGGCTAAGCCGGGCGCACCGCAACGAGGTTTCCTATGGCGATGCTGGATATGGGTGGCGATACGGCAGCGGCCGACGGCGTGATCCGGGATGTGACCACGCAGACTTTCATGAAGGACGTCATCGAGGCGTCCAAGACCCAGCCGGTGCTGGTCGATTTCTGGGCCCCCTGGTGCGGCCCGTGCAAACAGCTTACGCCGGTGCTCGAGAAGGTCGTCAAGAACGCCAAGGGCAAGGTCAAGCTTGCCAAGATGGACATCGACAAGAACCCTGAGGTTCCGGGGCAGATGGGCATCCAGTCGATTCCGGCCGTGATCGCCTTCGTCAACGGCCAGCCAGTCGATGGCTTCATGGGCGCGCTGCCGGAGGCGCAAGTCGTTGCGTTCCTCGAGCGTCTCACCAAGGGCAAGATCGAGGATGAAGGCGAAGACCTGCTGAAGGCAGCGGAGACGGCGCTGGCGGAAGGCGATGCCGCCGCCGCGGCGGATATCTACGCACAGCTCCTCGCGCAGGATTCATCCAATATCGTCGCGCTCGCCGGTCTGGCGCGCTGCTATGTCGCCACCGGCAATTTCGAGCAGGCCAAGAAGACCCTCGCCATGATCCCCGAGGCCAAGCAGAACGACGCTGCGGTCGCCGCCGCGCGCGCTGCGCTGGATCTGGCGATGCAGGCGGAAGCCGCCGGCCCGGCCGACGAACTGCAGAAGAAGGTGGACGCCAATCCGCTCGACCATCAGGCGCGGTCCGATCTCGCCGCCGCGCTCAACGCCGCGGGCAAGCGCCTGGAGGCGGCCGACCAGTTGCTGGCCATCGTCAAGAAAGATCGCAAGTGGAATGACGACGGCGCGCGCAAGCAGCTCGTTCAGTTGTTCGAAGCCTGGGGCGCCACCGATCCGGCGACGCTCGAAGGCCGCAAGAAGCTGTCATCGTTACTGTTCTCGTGAGCCGCGCGGGCCTGTGAGCCCGTGCGCAGTGGCATCGTCAGCGCCGAGAAGGTTGTATGCCCATCAACGCGCGATATCGCGGACCCAGCGATCTTCCGGCCATCCTTCCGGTGTTTCCGCTGGCCGGTGCTCTGCTGTTGCCGCGCGGCCAGTTGCCGCTCAATATTTTCGAGCCGCGCTATCTCGCGATGGTCGATGACGCGCTGCGCGACGGCCACCGCCTCATCGGCATGATCCAGCCGGACGGCATTCAAGAGGCCGAGCCGCCGGCTCTGTTTCATACCGGCTGCGTCGGCCGCATCACCCAGCTCGCCGAAAGCGGCGATGGCCGCTACATCATCGAACTCACCGGCATCTCGCGCTTCCGAATCCAGGAAGAGCTCACGGTGAACACCGACTACCGCCAGTGCCGCGTCGATTACATGCCGTTCATTGACGACTTCATCGCCCGCAAGGGCGAGGATGACGTCGATCGCGATTCATTGCTGCGCGCCCTCACCGCGTTCATGAACGCCAACGAGATGCAGGCGGACTGGAACGACATCGCCCAGGCGCCGACCGAGGCGCTCGTCAACGGCCTGTCGATGATGTCGCCCTATGGCGCCGCCGAGAAGCAGGCGCTGCTGGAGGCTCCGGACCTCAAGACCCGCGCCGAACTCCTGGTCGCGATTACCGAAATCGAACTCGCCAAGAAGAACATCGAAGGCGAGCCGCCGCTGCAATAGCGGCCTTTCGCGGGCCGTGTATAATGGCCCCAGACCTTCCGCCGGAACCTCCGCATGTCCGCCATTCCCTCGACCGAACGCCCTGCCAACAGCGTCGATCCGAAGCTTCTCGAGATCCTGGTCTGCCCGCTGACCAAGACCACGCTCGAATACGATTCGACACGTAACGAGCTGATCTCGCGCAAGGCCAAGCTCGCTTATCCGATCCGTGACGGCATTCCGATCATGCTGCCGGAAGAAGCGCGGCGGTTGGATTAGACCTCGCGGCGGCCGTCATCATAGGCACGGGTGATCCCGGCACCACGGCCGGTACGATTTAAAAAGGACAGAGCGTACCGATGCCCCGTTTGCGCGGGGCATGAAGGCGCGAAATAGGGAGCAAGCACATGATCAAGATCTGGGGCCGCAACACGTCGTCGAACGTGCAGAAGGCGATGTGGGCCGTCGGCGAACTGGGCCTCGCGCATCAGCGCATCGATGTCGGCGGCGCCTTCGGCCAGACCCGCGAGCCGAAATATCTGGCGATGAACCCGAACGGTCTGGTGCCGACGCTGGAGGAAGAAGACGGCTTCACGATGTGGGAGTCGAATTCGATCGTGCGCTACCTCGCCGGCAAGCACGACAAGACCGGCGCGCTCGAGCCGAAGGACCCGCATGCGCGCGGCCTCGCCAGCCAGTGGATGGATTGGCAGTTGTCCGTGGTCGGCCCCGCCATCACGCCGGTGTTCTGGGGCCTCATTCGCACGCCGCCGGAAAAGCGCGACATGAACGCGATCAAGGCCGGCCGCGACAAGACCGTCGATGCCATGAAGATCCTCGACGCGCAGCTCGGCAAGACCGAATACGTCGCCGGCCCGGCCTTCTCCTACGGCGACATCCCGGTCGGCGTCATGTGCTATCGCTTCGTTCAGCTCGTGACGGATCGCCCGGCAATGCCGAACCTCGATCGCTGGTACGCCGCGGTCTCATCGCGTCCGGCGTTCAAGGATCAGGTCGGCAGCGTGCCGCTGTCGTAAGATTTTGGCGAGCCTGAGTCTTGTCGTGGCCGATGACAGACTGAGTCAAGCGGCCAAAGCCGCAGTTAAACCATCTCCCCGCGCATCAGCTTCGGCACGTCGCCGGTGATGCCGGCTGCCTCGCGGATGAAAACGCGCTTGAGCGCCGGCACGCGCTCGACCATGCCGAGACCGACATCGCGCGCCAGCCGCAGCACATCGGAGTGGTTGGAGAACAGCTTGTTGAGGCCGTCGGTGGCGACGCCCATGGTCATGGTGTCGAAGCGACGCCAGCGCTGATAACGCTCCAGCACCTGCAGCCCGCCGATATCGAGGCCGAGCCGCGCTGCATCGGCGATGGCCTCGGCCAGCGCCGCGACATCGCGCAGGCCCATATTGAGGCCCTGGCCCGCGATCGGATGGATGACATGCGCAGCATCGCCGATCAGCGCCAGACGTTCGCCGATAAACGAGCGTGCCGTGTAAAGCCCAAGCGGGAAGGCGCGGCGCGGACCGACGACCTTGATGTCGCCGAGATGCAGGCCGAAGCGCTTTTCCAGCTCGGCGTGAAATTCTTCATCCGGCAGCGCGACGATGCGATCGGCTTCGTGCGACGCTTCCGTCCACACGATCGATACGCGATTGCCGGTCAGCGGCAGGATGGCGAACGGTCCGGCCGGCAGGAAGTGCTCTTCGGCGCAGCCATGATGCGGACGCTCATGTGCCACCGTGGTGACGATGCCGGACTGATTGTAGCTCCAGCCGTGGAAGGCGATGCCGGCATGCTCGCGGATCGCCGAACGCGCGCCGTCGGCGCCGACAAGAAGTCTGGCTTTGATCTCGCTTCCATCGGCGAGCAAAGCCGTCACGCTGTTGGGTGCGGTATCGAAACTCGCGACGGCGGTGGCGCGCAGATCGATCCCCGCGTCCTTCGCGCATGCGACCAAGGCGTCGATGAGATGCCGGTTTTCGATCATGTGGGCGAACGGTTCGCCCTCCTCGACGTCTCCACCGAAGGTCAGGAAGGTCGGCCGCACCGCGTCGTCGAGTTTTGAATCGGTGACAACCATGTCGAGGATCGGCTGCGCGCCGTCAGCCACGGCGTCCCAGACGCCGATGGCCTCGAACAGGCGGCGGGCTGCGGCGGCGATCGCGGTCGAGCGCGGATCCTTCGACGGCGTCTGCGCCAGGGCCGGATCGGCCACCGTGATGGCAAAGCGCTCACCCAAGGCCTGGCGCAGGGCAATGGCGAGGGCGAGGCCCGCGAAGCCGGCGCCGCCGATGATCAGATCCACGCGATTTGCTTGCGAATTCGGCATGTTCGGATGCTTTCCAGACCCGGTCCCGGGGTCTTCCTTGTCAAACCCGGCACAGCATAGCAGGTTGGGGTCGACGTTTGAGCCCCGCCCGGACCCTACCTCATGCCCTCTGCCGTCGCCGACCTGCTGGCCATCCTCGATCTCGAGACGCTCGATGTGAACCTGTTTCGCGGTAACTCGCCGAAGGCCGGCTGGCAGCGCGTCTATGGCGGACAGGTCATCGGCCAGGCGCTGGTTGCGGCGGTAAGGACCGTCGAGCCGACCCGGCCGCCGCATTCTATGCACGCCTATTTCCTGCTGCCCGGCGACCCCAAAGTACCGATCATCTACGACGTCAATCGCATGCGCGATGGCAGGAGCTTCACCACGCGGCATGTCACGGCGCGTCAGCACGGCCATCCGATCTTTTCCATGCTGGTCTCGTTCCACGCCGACGAGTCGGATCAACTCTCGCATCAGGCCGTGATGCCGGACGTGCCGCTGCCCGAATCGCTGCCGAGCGAGGCGGAAGTGCGCAAGAGCGTTCTGCCGACCATGCCCGATCCGGTACGTCGCTACTATGAACGCGAACGGCCGATCGAACTGCGGCCCGTCGAATACGAGCGCTACCTCGGCAAGAAGTTCGCCGACGGCCGCTTCAATGTCTGGTTCAAGACCACCGACAAGCTGCCGGACGATCCGGCCATCCATCAATGCGTGCTGGCCTACTCCTCCGACATGGGGCTGCTCGACACCGCGCTGGTTCGCCACGGCCGCACCTTGTTCGAAAAGGAATTCATGGCGGCGAGCCTCGATCACGCGTTGTGGCTGCACCGGCCGTTCCGCGCCGACGAGTGGCTGCTCTACGCCCAGGACTCACCGAACCTTCACGGCGCGCGCGGTTTCTCGCGCGGCCTGATCTTCAAGCAGGACGGCACGCTGGTGGCATCGGTCACCCAGGAAGGTCTCGTCCGCCTGCGCCGGGAGCCGTGAGTGCGCTGCGCGGGTCTATCGGACCGCCGCCGGAATGATAGTATTCGACAAAACCCGCCCGTTTGACCGGGCGCATAACTTCGCAAGGGGAAACCGCATGAAACTTGTCACCGCGATCATCAAGCCCTTCAAGCTTGACGCCGTCCGCGAGGCGCTGAACGCCATCGGCATTCACGGCATGACCGTGACCGAGGTGAAGGGCTACGGCCGGCAGAAGGGCCACAAGGAGATCTATCGCGGCGCCGAATATGCCGTGAGCTTCCTGCCTAAGGTGCGGATCGAAATCGGCGTCGCCAGCGAACAAATCGAACAGGTCATCGATGCGCTGACCGGCGCCGCCCGCACGGGAGAAATCGGTGACGGCAAGATTTTCGTCATGCCGATCGATCAGGCGGTGCGCATCCGCACCGGCGAGACCGATCTCGACGCACTCTAAAAGGTCAATTCTGAAGCCAACTAACGCCTAAAACATAACGTCAATCCTGCCGGGGGACATGACATGCCTACACTGCGCTCGCGCGCAGCCGCGATGGCGGCTGCGTGCCTCTTCGTTGCGTTCGCTACGCCAGCCGCCTTCGCTCAAACCACCGAACCGCCGATCGACAAGGCCGATACGGCCTGGATGATCGCGGCCAGCGGCCTCGTCCTGATGATGACGATTCCGGGACTCGCCCTCTTCTACGCCGGCATGGTGCGCAAGAAGAATGTGCTCGCCACCATGGCGCAAAGCATGTCGGCGACGTTCCTGGTGTCGATCCTGTGGGCGGTCGCCGGCTACAGCCTGACCTTCGGAGGCAACGGCGCCTTCATCGGCAACATCGATCGCGTCTTTCTCAATGGCCTGACGCTGTCCGGAGTCTCCGCCTTCGCGCCGACGATTCCGGAGAGCCTGTTCATGCTCTACCAGATGACCTTCGCCGTTATCACGGTGGCGCTGGTCGCCGGGTCGGTCGCCGATCGCATGCGGTTCTCGGCGTTTCTGCTGTTCGGCGTGTTCTGGCTGTTTCTCGTCTATGTGCCGCTGGCGCACTGGGTCTGGGGCGGCGGCTTCCTCGGCCAGGCCGGCGTCGTTGATTTCGCCGGCGGCCTGGTGGTTCATCTCAGTGCCGGCACCGCCGGCCTCGTCGCCGCGCTCGTCGTCGGTAAGCGTCGCGGCTATGGCGAGGAAAACCTGGCGCCTCACGATCTCTCGCTGGCGGTGATCGGCACGGGTTTGTTGTGGGTCGGCTGGATGGGCTTCAACGGCGGCTCGGCGCTCGGCGCCAATGGCCGCGCCGTGATGGCGATTACCTCGACGCATCTCGCCGCCAGCGCTGGCGCCTTCACCTGGATGGCCATCGAATGGTGGACGCGCGGCAAGCCGTCAGTGCTCGGCATCATCTCCGGCGCCGTCGCCGGGCTCGGCACCATCACGCCGGCCTCGGGCTTCGTCCTGCCGATGCAGGGGATCCTGATCGGCGTGATCGCCGGCGGCGTCTGCTTCTGGGCCTGTACCTCATTGAAGCTGCGCCTCGGCTACGACGACTCGCTCGATGTCTTCGGCGTCCATGGTATCGGCGGTCTGATCGGGACGCTGATGGTCGGCGTGTTCGCAGTCGGCTCGCTGTCGGCCAGTCCTGACTTGCCGAACGGCGTTCGTGGCCTGCTCGAGGGCAACGCCCACCAGTTACTGCTGCAGTTCTACGGCGTCGCCGTCACACTCATCTGGTCCGGCGGGCTGACATTCATCATTCTTAAGGCGATCGGCGGCCTCGTGCCGCTGCGCGTCCGCCACGAAGACGAGATCATCGGTCTCGATGTCAGCCAGCACGGCGAGGCACTGCAGTAAGCTCTCGTTGTGGAAGACCCCCGCTTTTATGTCATTTGCAGGTTCCATCGACCGTCTATTTTTTAGGCAACAGCGCGACCGGATGATGCTCGATTAAGCGGCACCGAACCAGGATGCTGCGAGCCGTCGTGGTCGACAGGCCTTTGTCCTTTTGAATCAAAACGATAGCGATTGTCCGGCGATCTGGCACGGCGTTTGATTATCCCCACACGGTCTTGCCTGCGAAGCGTGCTTCGTGCGGCCCGGCTCAGTGAAACGGCCCGCACTGCGTGAAGTCAAAACGGGCTCAAGCGGGGATCGAATCCATGAAAATCGTCATGGCCATCATCAAGCCTTTCAAGCTCGACGAGGTTCGCGACGCCCTGACGTCGATTGGCGTCCAGGGGCTGACTGTCACCGAGGTCAAGGGCTACGGGCGGCAGAAGGGTCACACGGAAATTTACCGTGGGGCGGAATACGCGGTGAGCTTCCTTCCGAAAGTGAAAGTGGAGGTCGCAGTCGCCAGCAATCAGGTCGACAAAGTCATCGGCGCCATTACCGGCGCTGCGAAGACCGGACAGATCGGCGACGGAAAGATCTTCGTCTTCGGGCTGGACAGCGCCGTGCGTATCCGCACCGGCGAGACCGACGCGGCGGCTCTGTAAAGCAACCCGCACAAACATTACCGACAGGAGTTAGACCATGACGTTCAAGAAAATCTCCAGTGGGGGGCTGCTAGCGCTCGCCGCACTGACCGTCGGCTTGATTGTCGCCGACGGCGCCTTCGCGCAGACGGCGGCACCGGCCGCTCCGGCTGCCGCGCCGGCCGCAGCAGCCGCCGCGCCGAAGCTCGACACCGGTGACACCGCCTGGATGCTCACCTCCACCGCGCTCGTTCTGATGATGACCATCCCGGGTCTCGGCCTGTTCTACGCCGGCATGGTGCGCAAGAAGAACGTGCTCGCGACCGTGATGCAGTCCTTCGCCATCACCTGCTTGGTGACGGTGCTGTGGATGATCATCGGCTACTCGCTCGCCTTCACCGAAGGCAGCGCGAACGCTTACCTCGGCAGCTTCTCCAAGCTGTTCCTCGCCGGCGTCGGTGCCGAAACCACGAACTCGCTCGCGGCGACGATTCCCGAGACCGTGTTCATCATGTTCCAGATGACCTTCGCCATCATCACCCCGGCGCTGATCTGCGGCGCGTTTGCCGACCGCATGAAGTTCTCGGCGCTGATGTGGTTCATCGGTCTGTGGCTGCTGTTCGTCTACTGCCCGATCGCGCACTGGGTCTGGGGCGGCGGCTTCCTCGGTTCGGCTGGCGTGCTCGACTTCGCCGGCGGCACTGTGGTGCACATCAACGCCGGTGTCGCCGGTCTGGTTTGCGCGCTCGTCCTCGGCAAGCGCAAGGGTTACGGCACCGTTTCGATGGCGCCCTACAACCTGGTCTACGCCTATATCGGCGCCGCCCTGCTGTGGGTCGGCTGGTTCGGCTTCAACGCCGGTTCGGCCGTTGCTTCGAATGCGCTCGCCGGTGCAGCCATGATCAACACCCAGGTTGCCACCGCCGCGGCGGCGCTGACCTGGATGTTCGCTGAGTGGATCATCACCAAGAAGCCGAGCGTGCTCGGCATCGTCTCCGGCGCGGTTGCCGGTCTCGTTGCCATCACCCCGGCCTCGGGCTTCGTCAATCCGACCGGCGCGCTGATCATCGGCATCATCGCCGGCGTCGGCTGCTACATCGCCGCGGTCCACGTGAAGAAGGCGCTGGGCTACGACGACTCGCTCGACGCCTTCGGCGTGCACGGCGTCGGCGGCATCATCGGCGCGATCCTCACCGGCGTCTTCGCCGATGCGGCGGTCAACCCGCTCGGCAAGGATGGCAGCGTCATGACGCAGATCTACGGCGTCGGCGTCACGCTCATCTACACCGCGATCGCGACGCTGATCATCCTCTACATCGTCAAGGCGGTGGTCGGCCTGCGTCCCAGCGAGCAGGGCGAAGAGGAAGGCCTCGACATCACGCTGCACGGCGAGACCGTGCAGTAAAACGAAACGGGAGACGTGGGCTTCACGTCCATGTCTCCCTCGCGCCAGCGGTAGGGGCGGAAACCCGGCACTGTCCCTCCCGTCGAGGCCCTCGGTTCGCAAGAACCGGGGGCCTCACTTTTTTCAGGAGTGTCGTGGGCCGGCCGCCAAAGGCGGCGGCTAAGGCGACGACCTAGAACTCTTTCCAGTCGTCGGCCTCGGGAGCGGCACGCTTGACCGCCGCACCGCCGCCGGAGGCGACGTGCTTGAGCTGCGGCATTGCCTTCTGCGGCTTTTTCACCGCGACCGGTCTGGCAATCGCGGCCGCTTTGGGCGCCGCCATCGGGGCGCGGGCGGGCGCGGAAGCCGCCCGCTGCCCGCCGGCTTCGATGCGGAAGAACGAAATCTGTTCGTCCATCGCCTGCGCCTGATGCTCGAGCGTCTTGGCGGTCGCCGAGTTCTCTTCGACCAGCGCGGAGTTCTGCTGGATCGCCTCGTCCATCTGCGCCAGCGCGCGGTTGATTTCCTCGATACCGGTGGCCTGCTCCGAACTCGCCTCGGCGATTTCGGCGACGACCGTGGTCATGCCCTTGATCGATTCGACGATCTCATTGAGCGAAACGCCGGCGCGATTCACGAGGTCGACGCCATCCTTCACCTGACCGCTCGAATTCGTGATGAGGTCGGTGATGTCCTTGGCCGCCTGCGAAGAGCGCTGCGCCAGGCTGCGCACTTCCGAAGCGACCACGGCGAAGCCGCGGCCGGCCTCGCCGGCGCGCGCGGCTTCCACCGCCGCGTTGAGCGCCAAAAGGTTGGTCTGTCGCGCAATCTCGTCGATGACGCCGATGATGTCGGAGATCTTGCGCGACGATTCTTCGATCTTGGCCATCGCCTGCACGGCCTGCACGACCACCTGACCGCCGCGATCCGCCACTTCGCGGGTCGTACCGGCGGACCGGTTGGCTTCCTGGGCGTTGGTGGCGTTGCGCTTCACCGTCTGCGCCAGTTCCTGCATGGCGGCCGTGGTCTCTTCGAGGCTGGCCGCCTGCTCTTCAGTGCGCTGCGACAGATCGGTGGTGCTCGTCGAAATCTCGGCCGAGGCGTTGGTGACTTCGCCGCTCGCCTGCGTGATGGCGAGCATCGTCCCGGCGAGACGGTCCACCATCGCCCGGATCGCCGTCGTGATGCGGCCGATCTCGTCGTTGCCGCTGATTTCCGGCAGTTTCACCGCGAAATTGCCGCGCGACAGCTCCTCGACGATCGTGCTGAGCGAACCGAGGCGTGACACCCGGCTGTTGATGTTGCGGGCCACGAAGAAGGCGAGACCGCCGGTGATCACGGCGATGATCAGGCCGACCAACAAGGTGGCCGACAGCAGCTTGTCGCGGTCGATCGCGATGTCGTCGTTGTAGACGCCGGTGCCGACGATCCAGCCCCACGGCGCGAACAGCTTGATATATGAGGTCTTGCCGATCGGCTTGTCCGTGCCGGGCTTGGCCCAGTCATAGTCGACGAAGCCTTCGCCCTGCTCGCGGGCGATCTTCGTCATTTCCTGCACGAAGAACCTGCCGCTCGCGTCCTTGAACTGGCTCATATCCTTCCCGACCATCTTCGGATTGCCGGGGTTGAGGACGTTGGTGCTGTCCATGCCGGTGACGAAGAAATAGTTGTCACCCTGGAAGCGCATGCTGGTCAGCGCATCGCCGGCGGCCTTCTTGGCCTGCTCTTCTGTCATTTTGCCGGCTTTGAAGAGGTCGTACTGCGCGGCCACCGCGCCATACGCCGCTTCGACAAGATTCTTGAGCTCGGCCTGGCGGCGCAAGGTCAGACCTTCCGAGGCCTTGTAGGTGTTAACCGCCCCCAGAACGAAGAGACCGGCCAGCGCCAGGACCACGATGCCGTAAAGGCGCGCCTGTAATCCGTAGAAGATTCGCATCAATAATGCCCCTTGACGGCCCGCCGCCGCCTGATCGTGCCCCTTGCACAACACCGGACCGGCCCGTCACCTCACGATCTGAGCGGAGGTCGGCCCGCGACGCGGTTAGCGCCACGTTATGGGTTCCGGTTAAATAAATGTTTGATCGGCCAATGCTGGCGAATAGACAAACTGGATTAACAGTGCGGTGCGTTGGTGGGGACCGGCCGTCGATTGCCACCTGCGATTCCGCAGAACGATCTTGTTGTTTGATCGGAAGGTGCCGGATCCTAGGCCGCTTGCGCCGCGCCGCTCTCGATGAGGCACTTGGCCAGGCTTTCGCCTTCCGGATCGACCAGTGCCGCCGTGCGCGCCGAGGCGATGGCATCGATGGCGCGGTCAAGCGGCATGCGCCCGGCGATCGCCGGACGAATCAGCGCCTCCTCGATCCGGCCGTAGTTCGACAAGCCGCGGGCATGGGTATCGCCATAGCCCTTGATCAGCCGTGCGCATTCGGCGACTTCGAGCGCCAGCGCCGATGAGCGTGTCGCGGCCTCCGCGATCAAGCCAAGCCACGATTCGATCTGCGCCTGCTCCTGGGCATACCGATAGCCGTAGGGCCGGACGGCGCGGAGCTTGGCCAGCATGAGAAAGCGCAGATAGCCAGTCACCGAGGTCGAATTGATTTCCATGCCGAAATGGATGCGGCCGAGCCAGCCTTTGCGTTCGGCCAGGCGGAGAATCGGCCGGGCGATTACCGGCGGCAGCAACTGGCACAACTCCTCGATGCCGGGCTTGAGGAAATCGTGCACCGAATAGGGCTCGCCCTTGGCGCGCAATTCCTCGCGGGCAATACGCGCCATGCGCTCCGGCGCGATCTTTTCCTGCGCCACGCGCACGACGTCCTCGTAAGACATCCGCACCGCCAGATGCCGGGCTACTTCCTTGAGCAGGGCACCCTGGGCGCTGCTGCGCCGGTCCGCCTCGGCAACCGGCTTCAGACGGTCGAGGTAGAGCTGGGCATAGGCGATGCTCTGATACGGCACCAAGCGGCGCACGCCCTCAACGACAATCGGTTGCGCGATGCCGGGATAGGCGGCCGACGCTTGCTGTTCGAGCGAGGCCAAGGTCGCCGGCGCACCCTTTTTGACGGCAACGGCTTTTCCCCTCCCGGTCTGCGCCTGTGCGGCGGCAAGCCCGGCCTGGAAGCCGCGCAGATTGGCCTCGCCGGCCTTGCCCTCGCGGCCGATGGCGGCGGCGAATTGCTCGGCGCTGATAGGCAGCCGGCCGGAGCCGGCGATGGCGCCGAGCATGACGGCATTGACCATGGCGCCGTTCTGTTGGGCCAGCCCGGTCATATCGAACAGGAAGGCGCCGCGCGCCTGACCCTCGATCAGCTTAATCAGCTTATCGTCGTCAAAGCGGCCGTCGCCCATGGCGGTCTTTTCATCCATGGTGAAGAAGCGGCTGAGTGAGGCGATGACATGGGTGCGGTCGGGCGTGACGAAGCCGTTGAGCGTGGTGCGGCCGGCTTCGAGCAACTCGCTCGCGACCACGATATCGATGTCGCCGATGCCCGGCGTCAGCGCCAGCACCGGGCGCTTTCCGTTCAGAGCCGAAGCCTGCTCGGGGAAGATTTCGATGTAATACGTGGTGGCGCCGGTGCGCTGTGCGACGCCGGGGATCGAGGTCGATTGCACCGGAAAGCCGGCCGCTTCCGCGGCGCTGACGATCCAGTTGGTGAGCACGCCGCCGCCTTCGCCGCCCAGCGCG
Organism: Pseudolabrys sp. Root1462; assembly: GCF_001426945.1. Taxonomy (GTDB): domain Bacteria; phylum Pseudomonadota; class Alphaproteobacteria; order Rhizobiales; family Xanthobacteraceae; genus Pseudolabrys. Next base: position 117,388 of record NZ_LMFS01000003.1, read on the forward strand.
GCGATCAGCATGGTGATTGGGCGGGTGGCGGTCATGCGGTCGCCGCGCCGTTATAGCCGCCGAGCCAGCCAATCACCGTCTGGCGCACTCTGAACAGCGTGCGGTCCCACCATGTGGCATTGCGCACGATCTCGGCGCGGTAGAACGAAGGGCACAGCACCGCCGCGTGCGCGACCTCGCCGCACAGGCCGCAGCCGACGCAACTGTCGATGACGCTCGCCACCGGATCGGTCCGCAGCGGATCTGGCGACGGCTTCACCGTCAGCGACGGGCAGCCGGAAAGACGGATACAAGAATGATCGCCGGTGCAGATGGCGTCATCGACGCCGTAGCGCGTGCGGGTGACGCGCTCGCCGCGCTCGAGCTTGACCGCATCCTCGGCGCGGACGCGGCGCTGCCGCGCCAACTGGCATTCGCCATCGGCGATGATGACCTTGAGGCCGTGCTCGGCGCTCTTCATTGCATCTTTAAGCGTCGCCGCCATCTTCGCCACGCTGTAGGTCCGCACCTTGCGCATCCACTTCACGCCCATCGAACGCAAGGTTTGCTCGATGTCCATGCCCGGCGCCGCGCCAGTGCGGCTGGACTTGCTCGACGGCATGTATTGCAGGCCGGTCGCCGAGGTGTAGCCGTTCTGCATAACGACGAGCACGCCGTCGCCCTTGTTGAACAGATTGGAAGCGACGCCGGTGATCAGACCGTTATGCCAAAAGCCGCCATCGCCCATGATCGCGATCGGCCGGCGCTCCATGTTGGGTCCGACCGCCGCGGCGCTCGCCAGCGACATGCCGTAGCCGAGAATCGAATTGCCGAACGAGAACGGCGCAAAGGTCGCGAAAGCATGACAGCCGATGTCCGCCGAGATGTGGGCCGGCCCGATCTCGCGCTGCATCAGCTTGATGGCCGAGAACACCGGCCGTTCCGGACAGCCGGTGCAGAAGGTCGGCGGCCGCGGCGGCAATGCAACGCCCATGGCCTGTGCGGTCGCGGCCTTGCGGGCGATGACAGCGCGGGCCTTGTCGGCGATCGCATCGGCATCGACGCCGTTCGGTCTTGCGGCCTGCAGGAAGGCGGCCAAGCCCTCGAGCAGCACTTCGGAGGAATATTCGCCGGCCTGCGGCAGCACGCCCTTGCCGTAGATCCTGGTCTGGATGTCGGCGCGACGCAGTTCAACGTTGACGGCCTGCTCGATGTAATCCGGGTGACCTTCCTCGACCACCAGCACGGCGCGCTTGGTGGCGCAGAATTCGCGAACCTCTTCCGGCACCAGCGGATAGGCAACATTCAGCACGTGAACCGGAACGCGCGAGGCGCCGAACACGTCGGCAAGCCCGAGCCGTTCCAGCCCACGCAGCACGCTGTTGGTCAGCCCGCCCATGGCGATGATTCCGATATCGCCGAGATCACCTGGAATGCTCTCGTTGAGCTTGTGCTCGCGAATGAAGGCGCGCGCGGCCGGCAGCCGCTGTTCGATCTTCAGCTTCTCCTGCGCGTAGATCACCGGGGGATGCGCCAGCCGCTCATAGTTGAAGCGCGGCGGACCGGCCAGCCGGTTGAGGCCAGACACCTCACCCTTGCGGTTGTCCTTGGCGGCGAATTCTCCGGTGACGTGGCAGGCGCGGATGCGCAGGTCGAGCATCACCGGCGCGTGGCTGGCTTCCGACAGCTCAAAGCCCTTCTCCACCATGCGCACGATGGTCGGCAGGTCGGGCCGCGGATCAAGCAGCCACATCGACGACTTCAGCGCATAAGCATAGGAACGCTCCTGAATGACGCTGGCGCCCTCGCCATAATCCTCGCCGAGGATGATCATGGCGCCGCCGATGACGCCGGGCGACGACAGGTTCGACAGCGCGTCGGCGGCGACATTGGTGCCGACGATGGACTTCCAGGTCACTGCGCCGCGCAGCGGATAGTTGATCGAAGCGCCCAGCATCGCCGCAGCGCTGGCTTCGTTCGAGCAGGTCTCAAGGTGCACGCCGAGCTCGGCCATGATGCCTTCGGCATCGACCAGCACGTCCAGCAAGTGCGAGACCGGCGCGCCCTGATAGCCGCCGACGTAAGACACGCCGGATTGCAGCAGCGCCTTGGTGACGGCGAGGATGCCTTCGCCGTGGAAGGTGTCGCCGTCGCCCAGTTTCAGCGCTTCGACTTCTTTCTTGAATGAACGTTCCATATCGTGGCCTCCCGGCCGCAGTCTCACCACCGATCGTCGCGATGTGCTGCTCTACATATGCGAGGGCAACCAGGTCGCCAGGATCGGGAACAGAATCAGGATCGCCAGCCGGATGATGTCCGTTGCGACGAAGGGCAGCACGCCCTTGAAGACGGTCGACAGCTTGACGTCCTTGATCACGCTCTTGATGACGAAGACGTTCATGCCGACCGGCGGATGGATCAGCCCGAGCTCGACCGTCATGACGATGATAACGCCGAACCAGATTGGGTCGAAGCCGAGCGCCTTGATCACCGGGAACACGATCGGAATCGTCAAGATGATCATGGCCATCGCGTCCATGATGCAGCCGAGGACGAGATACATCAGCATGATCAGCACCAGCACACCGTAGGGTCCGAGGCCGAGGCCGGTCAGGAATTCGGTGAGGCGCTGCGGCACCTGCGTCACGGTGAGGAAGTAGCCGAAGATCAACGCGCCGATCAGGATCGTGAACACCGACGCGCTGGTACGCAGCGACTCGATAAGGCTGCGCATGAATTCCTCGCGCGACAGCTTGCGGCGAACGACAGCGATGATGAAAGCGCCGGCCGCGCCCATGCCAGCTGCTTCGGTCGCGGTGAACATGCCGGCGTAGAGCCCGCCGATGATGAAGAAGAACAGCAGCACCACCGCCCAGATGTCGCGCAGCGCCTCGATACGCTCGGCCCAGCTATGCCGCGGCGTCTTGGGCAGGAAACCCGGTCGCACCAGCGCGATGATATTGATGGTGAGGATGTACATGCCGATGGCGAGAAGGCCGGGCACCACACCGGCAATGAACAACTTGCCAATGTCCTGCTCCGTGATCAGGCCGTAAACCGCGAACACCGTCGACGGCGGGATCATGATGCCGAGCGAACCGCCGGCCGCGATCACGCCGGTGGCGAAGCTCTGCGGATAGCCGTATTGCCGCATCTCCGGATAGGCCACCTTCGAGAAGGTCGCGGCGGTGGCGACCGATGAACCGCAGATCGCGGCGAAGCCGCCGCACGCGGCGATGGTGGCGATGCCGAGACCGCCGCGGAAATGGCCGAGAAAGGTATTGGAGGCGCGAAACAGTTCGCGACTCATGCCCGACGACGAGGCGAAAGCGCCCATCAGCAGGAACAGCGGAATGACGGCGAATTCCGCGTCAGTCGCGGTGCGGATAGGCGACTGCGCCAGGATCTTCAGCGCCGGGCCGATGTCGCCGACGACGTAGCCAAACCCGAGCACGCCCACGGCGCCCATGGCGATGCCAACCGGTACGCGGAGCATCATGAGCGCGAACAGCGCGACAAATCCGATGGCGGCGACGGCGTCGGTGCTCATGAGCAATTCACTCGACTGAATGGATTTCGCTCGGCCGGGCGAGCTTCTCGGGCCACAACACCAGGCGCACCGTGCGCGCAACGAGCAAAATGACCGACGAGGCCAGCCCGATCCACGCAACGAAATAGTAGATCCACACCGGCTGCCGCAGGTCGAACGTGCCGACGTTGTCGGCGCGAGTGCCAAGCACCTTGATGGCAAACATCCAGGCCAGCGCGACCATGGCGATGAGCGTCACAAGCGCGGCGAACACGTCCATGACGCGTTTGGCCCATGGCGGCGACGCGCTCCACAACAGATCGACCGAGATATGATCGCCGCGATAGCCCGCGACCGCGATGCCCCAGAAGATGAGAATGCCGAGCAGCAGCCGGGTGAAGTCGTAGGAATCGGGAATCGCCCAGGCGAAAAAATAGCGCAGCAGAACGGAGACAAAAGTGAGCAGCGTGACGACGGCGAGAAAACTCGCCGCCGTCACTTCGATGGCATCGATAAAGCGGTCGACCGGACCGCGTGCCACCGCGCCGTTCATCAGTAGGCCGATTTGAATTTGGTGAGCTCGGCCTTGAGATCCTTCATGATCGCATCGGGATCGCCGCCGGCTTTCTTGACGCCATCCGCCCACGTCTTGTGCAACGGTTCGGCCGCCTTTTTCCACTCGGCGAGCTGGGCCGGGGAGATGTCGTAGACCTCGTGCCCGGCTTCCGCCTTGAGCTTGGCGATGCCGCCGTGCTCGAAGTCAGCCCACGGGCTCGCGACCTTCAACGCCCATTCGTTGGTGCAGTGGTCGTCGATCGCCTTCTTCTGCTTCGCGGACATCGCGTTGTATTTGTCCTTGTTGAACACCAGCGCGAAGGTGGTGACGTAGAGCGGCACGTTCATGTGATACTTGGTCACCTTGTCGATGCCGAACAGCGGGATCGAGCCCCACGGGAAGGTCACCGCGTCGGCGACGCCCTTTTCCAGGATGTCGCGCACTTCCGGCGCGCTCGACTGCACATTGGTGCCGCCAAGCTGGGTGACGAAGGTCGCCATGGTGGCGTGCGCCGGGCGGATCTTCATGCCCTTGATGTCTTCGGGCACCATGATCTTCTTGGTCTTCGAGTGAAACGTGCCTGGATCGTGCACGAAGGCGAGGCAGAACTTGACGTCCTTCATCTCCTTCTCGGCGTATTTGCGATACCAGGCGTCGAGCGCCTGCGTGCCGCCCTTGCCGTTGGCAATCAGGAACGGCAGTTCGCCGGCGGCGATGATCGGGAAACGGCCGGGCTGATAGCCGGGATTGATGTAAGTGAGATCGGCAATGCCGTCGCGCGCCATGTCATAATGGTCGAAGGCCTTGCCGAGCTGCTGCGCGGGATAAACCTTGTAATGAATGGTTCCGCCGGATTCCTTTTCGACGTCGGCGCCCCACTCTTCGAGCGACTTCTGCAGCGGATGCGATGGCGGCACCCAATGCGAGATCTTGAGATCGAACGTCTTTTCCTGAGCGAAAGCGGCGCCCGACGCGCCGAGCAGACCGGCGACGGCGAGCGCGGATGCGCAAGCGGCAATACGCGACTTCATGAGAGACCTCCCTGTGGTTCAGTTGGTTGTAGCGCCAACTTTTCCGGACATTGAACCGAATGTCCGAAGCGTTGTAAAGTGATAGTTTGATACCAAACTAATTGCCGGCGGGTGCGCGACACCGTCGGTCCCTTGGAGACGAGCGCGGTGCGGAAAAGCGGCGGAAAGAAAATGGAGCGCGGCGATCGCGACGGCGAAGCCACCGTGAAGCCGATCGATTTCGGTCCGCTGGCCACCTGGGTGGGCTTCAATCTGCGCGTGGCGCAGGAAGCATCGTTCGAAGCCTTCTCGCAGCATTCGGCCGCGATCGGCGAAAACCCGGGCCGCTTCGCGACGCTGATGCTGATCGCGCGCAACGCGGATATCAGCCAGACCAAGCTGAGCGTCGCCAGCGGTCGCGACAAATCGAGCCTGACGCCGGTGGTCGAGGATCTGGTGCGGCGCGGTCTGGTCGAGCGCAAGCGCGTCGATAGCGACCGGCGAACCTATCGCCTCAATCTGTCGGCGGCCGGGCGCAAGACCCTGGCCTTGATGACGCGCGCCGCCCGCAAGCATGAGCGCAATCTCGACCGCCTCATCGGGCCGCGCGACAAGCAGCGGTTTATCGCGATCCTGAAGCGCATTGCGGCGGAGATCGAATAGGCTTCGCCGCCGTGGCGCCAAGGGCTCGCACACCGCAGCGGTTGGTGCGGCGACCGGCACGTCACTCGGCCGCGCTGCGGGTGGCGTTGGTGGCGTCGAGCGGCGGCAGCCAGGTGTCGCCGGTCCAGCCGTGCTCGTCGTAATCGGCCATGCAGCGGTCGACCAGCGCCTCCATCTCCTTGAGCCGGCCGCCGCGCTCCGCGCCCTTGAGCACCTGCAACCGCACTTCTTCCGGCGCGCCGGCGTAATTGAGTTCGTAGAGCGCGTGACGCCCGGCGAATTCGGTGCCGGTGGCGTCCCACAGCAGCTTCATGATCTTGATGCGCTCGATGTGGCCCATGTCGTTCGAGCCGCGCACATATTGCGCCAGATAGCGGTCGATCTCGGGATTGCCGAAGTCCCTGGCCGATGACGGCAGATAAATGAGGCCGGACGCGATGACGCGGCGCACGATGTCGATGACCTTGGGATAGGCCTCCGACATGAAGGTGCGGTAGCACAACGCCGCTTCGAGATTGGGCAGCACCGCGCCGCTCGCCCACGGCACCGGGTTGTAGGCCATCGCATTGGAGAAAGCCCAGAACTGGTGGCGGATGGCGATCACCTCGCCGAGCATAGCCTGATTGCCGCGAAACGCATCGCCGCCGGTGGCGCGCAGCGCCTTGGCCAACAGCCCGGTGATGAAATCCATCTTCACCGCGAGCCGCGTGCAGCCCTGGAAACAATAGCCGTGCATGAAGCCGGACGCGGGATGGAACGACAGGATCTTGGCCGCATCGCGCAGAACCAGCACGTCCTCCCAGGGCACGAAGACATTGTCGAGCACCAGGATGGCGTCGTTCTCGTCGAAGCGCGACGATAGCGGATAGTCGAACGGCAGGCCGACCGTGTTGGCCATCTGCTCGTAGGAGACGCGGCAGAACATCTTCAGGTTCGGCGCGTTCATCGGCACGATGAACATGACCGACATAGACGGATCGTCGGTCACCGTCGCCGAGCCCTGCGCCAGGAAATTGTAATGCGTCAGCGCCGACGAGGTCGCCACCACCTTGGCGCCCGACACATAGATGCCGGCGTCGGTCTCCTTGGTGATGTGCACGAACACGTCCTTCACCGCCTCTGCCGGCTTGTGACGGTCGATCGGCGGGTTGACGATGGCGTGGTTCATAAACAGCACGGCTTCCTGCGCGCGCTTGTGCCAGGCGCGAGCATTGTCCTTGAACGGGCCATACCAATCGGCATTGGCGCCGAGCGTGTTCATCAGCGCCGCTTTGTAATCAGCGGTGCGGCCCATCCAGCCATAGGTCATGCGCGCCCAGTCGGCGATGGCGCCTTGTTGCGCGACGAGATCGGCCGGTGAATGGGCGACGCGGAAATATTTGTGCGTATAGCCGCCCGACCCGGTGTCGGTCGGCGAGGTCAGACGCTCCCTGGTCTTTTCATCGTGCAGCGCATCGTAGAGCCGCGCTAGTGAGCGCGCGGAATTGCGCATGGCGGGGTGCGTGGTGACATCCTTGATGCGCTCGCCGTTGATGTAGACCGCGCGGCCATCGCGCAGCGATTCGAGATACTCGGCGCCGGTGAACGGCCTCGTCTTATCGGCGCGGAAGTCTTCGGCTCGCATGGTCAGCCCTCCTTATCCGGAAGCCCACTTAATTCAGGCGAAGTGACAGCTCACAGTTCCATAAGGTCCATAGTCGGCAACGATGGTGTCGCCGTGACGCACCTCGATCGGGCGGATGAAAGAGCCGGCAAGTACGATCTGGCCAGCTTCGATGGCGCCGCCATAGGCGGCCAGCCGGTTCGCCAGCCAGACGATGCCGCGCGCCGGATGATTGAGCACGCCGGCGCCCAGCCCGGTTTCCTCGACGATGGCGTTGCGCGACACGATGGCGCCCATCCAGCGCAGATCGACACCGTCGGGCCGCAGGGCGGTGCCGCCGGTAACGATGCCGGCATTGGCGGCGTTGTCGGAAATCGTATCGACGATGGTGCGCGCTTTGCCGCTCGTCTTATCGACGCGGTGAATGCGGGTGTCGAGAATTTCCAGCGCCGGCGTCACGTAGTCGGTCGCCTTGAGCACGTCGGCGATGGTCACGTCCGGTCCGTGCAGCGCCGATTTCATGACGAAGGCAATCTCGGCCTCGATGCGCGGCTGGATGAAGCGCTCCGGTGGTATGGTCACGCCGTCATCGAATGCCATGTCGTCGAACAGCGCGCCCGAATCCGGCGTGTCGATATTGAGAGCGGACTGCATGGCCCGGGAGGTAAGACCTATCTTCCAGCCGATGATGCGGCGCCCCCCCGCCAGCTTGCGCTTCACCCAGGCGGTCTGGACGGCATAGGCGTCCTCGATCGTCGCTTCCGGGTGAGCCAGTGAAATGAGGCCGGTCTGCACGCGCGTGCGTTCCGCCGTATCCAGCCGCTCGACCGCCGCCTCGATCTGGTTCGCTGCGAGCATGAGCCTATCCTTCATCCGCAATGGCGTTGCGCAGCAGGCCGATGCCGTCCGCCTCGACTTCGACGACGTCGCCAGGCTTGAGCCAGATCGGCGGATCGAACCGCGCACCGGCGCCGGTCGGCGTGCCGGTGACGAGAATGTCGCCCGGCACCAATGTGGTGAAGGTCGAGACGTAGTTGATGATCTTGCGGAACGAGAAGATCATGCGGCTGGTGCGGTCGTGCTGGCGTACCTCGCCGTTGACCCGCGTCTCCAGCGCAATATCGGCGATCTGGCTTTCATCGGCATAGGGGATGAGCCAAGGGCCGATCGAGCCGGTGCGGTCGAAGTTCTTGCCTTGCGTGACGTTGAACTTGGCGTGGCGCACCCAGTCGCGGATCGTGCCCTCGTTGCACAATGTGAGCGCGGCGATGTGCTCGAGCGCCTGCGCTTCCGCGATACGGCGGCCCGCTTTGCCGATGACGATGGCGATCTCGCCCTCGTAATCGAGCTGGAGCGACTCGGGCGGGCGGATGATCGGCGCGTCGTGACCGACGAAGGAGCGCGGAAAGCGCACGAACAGCGACGGATTGCTCTGCGCCGCCTGGCCATCCTTATATTCGGCATTGCGGTCGGGAAAGTTGACGCCGACACAGATGATCTTTTCCGGCGCCGGAATTGGAATCTCGTAGCGGATCGCGGCGAGCGGCAGATCGGCGGCGAGCTTGCCGCCTTCATCGGCAAGACGCGCGAGCGCGCCGTCCTCGACGACCTCGCGCAGACTCGGCCAGCGCGCGCCTTGGCGCGCCGACAGATGAACGACGCCGTCGTCCCGGATGATGCCGTAGCCGGGCTTGCCGTCCGTCGTAAAGCTTGCGATCCGCGTCATCATTCCGTCCTCAGCAACACTGTCACGGCGCCACGATCGGCTGCGCTTTCAGCTCGGCGTCGCGCACTTCGACACCGGCGAAGAAGCTGCCTTCCTCGAACCACGACCGCGGCGCCGGCGCGCCCCACAAGGTCTGGCGCTGCGGGTCCTTGAGATCCCAGCGAATCGGTTCGTGATCGGGATCGACGGTCTGATAATCCGAGCAGTAGATCTCGATACGGTGCCCGTCGGGATCGCGGATGTAGAGGAAGAAGGCATTGGATATGCCGTGGCGGCCCGGGCCGCGCTCGATATTGCTGAGGTAGCCGGTCGTCGCCATCAGATCGAGCAGGTCTATGATGTTGAGCGGCGACGGCACCCAGAACGCGGTGTGATGCAGGCGCGGCCCGCGGCCATTGGTGAAGGCCATGTCGTGTACACCGCCCTTGCGGTGCATCCACGCCGCCCACAGCCGTCCGGTTTCGGCGTCGTCGGTGTATTCGGTGACGCGGAAGCCCATCGCATTGTAGAACGCGACGCTGTCATCGACATTCGTCGAGAAGCAGTTGAAGTGGTCGATGCGCAGCGGCTTCACGCCGGCATATATTTTGTACTTCTGGTGAATCGGCGGCAGCCGGTCCATGTGAGCGTAGAGTTCGAGCGGAATGCCGATCGGATCGCGGCTGCGCAAGGTGCGGCCCTGCCAGGGCCGCTCGACCCAGTCCACCGGCAACTGCTGACCCTGGAACCAGTCATGGGCCCGGTCCAGGTCGCGCTCGTCATAGACCTTGAACGACAGGCTGTTCGCGACAGGCTTTTCGCCGCGGCGAAGCACGATGCAGTGATGGCCGCGCTCTTCCATGGCGCGCAGCGTGATCGTCTGGTCGTCCTCGTAGGTCACCTGCAGGCCGAGCGTATCGACGTAGAAGGCCCGCGACACCGCCAGATCGGTGACGACGAATTCGACGTGCGACAGGCGCACGATATTGAAGGGCGGGTAGAGGTTCGGTTTCGGCAGCGGCATTTTCCCCTCCTTGATCAAACCGCGGGTCTTCAACCGCCGAGTTTCGCGATCGCGTGGTTCGTGGTGGCGAAGGCGACGTTCTTGGTTTCCATATAGAAATCGAACGACCAGTCGCCGCCGTCCCGGCCGATGCCGGAGCTTTTGGTGCCGCCGAACGGCGTCGGCAGATGGCGGACGTTCTCCGAGTTCACCCAGATCATACCGGCCTCGAGGGCGTCGGTGAACCGCAGGGCGCGCGTCACATCCGAGGTCCAGAGATAGGCGGTCAGGCCGTAAGTCACGTCGTTGGCGAGCGCGAGCGCATCGGCCTCGTCCTTGAACGGTATCGCCGTCAGCACCGGCCCGAAGATCTCTTCCTGCGCGATACGCATGCCGTTGCTGGCGCCGGTAAACAATGTCGGCGCCACGTAACAGCCGCCGCCCGGCCCATCGACCTTGCCGCCGCCGACTGCGACGGTCGCGCCTTCGCGGCGTCCGATATCGAGATAGTCGAGCACTTTGCGCTGGTGCTGAGGATCGATCAGCGGACCGATGACCGTCTCGGGATCGAGCGGATGGCCCACCTTGATGCGCTTCGCCTTCTCGGCAACCAGGCTCGTGAATTTGTCGTAGATGCTCTGCTCGACCAGCAGCCGCGACGACGATGTGCAGCGCTCGCCGTTGAGCGAGTAGATCATGAACACGGCGGCATCGGCCGCGCGCTCGAGGTCGGCGTCAGCGAAGACAATCACCGGGTTCTTGCCGCCGAGTTCGAAATGCACGCGCTTCAGCGTCGCCGCGCCCTGGCTCATGATCAGCGAACCCGTTCGGCTTTCGCCGACGAAACCGATGGCCTTGATGTCGGGATGTTCGGTCAGCGCCCTGCCGGCATCCTCGCCAAAGCCATTGACGGTATTCCACACGCCTTTCGGCAGGCCCGCTTCTTCGGCGATCTCGACCAACAGCCGCGCCGTGAGTGGCGACAATTCGGCCGGCTTGTGAACGACGGTGCAGCCGGCCGCCAGCGCCGGCGCGATCTTCCAGGTCGACAGCATGAACGGCGTATTCCACGGCGTGATGATGCCGACCGGCCCGATCGGAACGCGGCTGGTGACATTGAGCTGGCCGTCCATGCGCAGCGCCTTGCCGTCGCGCGCTTCCGGCGCGCGGTCAGCGTAGAAGCGGAAGTTCTCGGCGCCGCGCAGCGCCGCCTTTGACATGAACTTGAGCGCCTGGCCGGTATCCATGCATTCGACGAAGGCGATTTCTTCGGCGCGCGCGACGATGGCGTCGGCGATCTTGTGCAACAGTGCCTTGCGTTTGTCGCTGCTCAAGGCGGCCCAGGCCGGAAAAGCCTGCTTGGCTGCTTTCGCTGCCTTGTCGATATCTGCGGCCTTCCCGCGCGCGACCTTGGCCAGCGGCTTCAAGTCGATGGGCGAGATCGTCTCGAAGGTCGTGCCGTCTGCCGCCGGCACGGCCTCGCCGCCGATCTGATTGAGCACACCGGCCTCGCGGAAACGTGCGAGATAACCGTTCGCCTTGGCCAAGTTTGTCTCGAGCTTGCTCATGATCGCTCGGCCGCCGTCACTTGCCACGCAGTCGCGGATGAATGGCGTTCTTCTTCCAGCTCAGTTCGGCATCGATCTCGCGGATCTCCAGCGACAGCGCGAAATGCGGTTCGGCGAGGAGCTCCGCGCAGTGCTTGGTGGCAGCGGCGAAGATCCTGTCTCCGGCGGCCTTCCTGTCGGTGGCGCTGCGGCCCTCGCCGATGCGGAACGACATGTCGATGAAGGAATTGCGCGGGTCGAGATCGGCAATGGCGTAGTGCTGAGCGGCGAAAGCGCGGACGCGCACGGCGCCGAGTTCGAACAGGCCCGACGCCATCACGGCGGCGTGCAGTTCGCGGCACAGAGCCGCGATGTCGGCCCTGCCCTCCAGGTTCGCCGAATATTCGAGCGTCAAATGCGGCATGACGTTCCTCGCCGTATTTTATTACTTAACATGTTAAGCTAATCGAAGCCGGGCCGGAGTCAACCGGGTTGCTCATCGGGCGGGCGAAGCCGCTCAGCCGCGGTTCACCGCTTACGGCGCGTGCTTGCCGTTCGCCGTCTTGCGGCGGCCGGTGGCGGCCGCGCGGGCCTTTTTGCCGCCGCGCTGTGGCAGCTCGCCGGATTCGATGGGCGCGGCGAGCGCGGTCTCGAGGTCGCGCAACATGTCTTGCAGGCGCTCCAGCCGGGCGGCCCCATAGCGCTCGGTAATCTCGAGATAAATCGCCTCGGAGTCGGCGCCGGCCTTGGCAATGAGGTCACGGCCGCGGGCGCTGATCGAGACCAGCCCGCGCCGCAGATCGGTTTCCGATGTGCGCCGCAGGATCAGGCCGCGCTCGTCCAGGTCCTTGAGGATGCGCGACAACGACGGCGGCAGCAGGAAGGTACGCTCCGCCAGCGCCATGATTTCGATGGTTTCGACCGCGGTGAGCGCGCGCAGCACCCGCCATTGCTGCTCGGTGATGCCGAAGTGATTGAGACTCGGGCGGAAATGGCTCATCACCGCCTCGCGCGCCTTGAGCAGGGACATCGGCAGCGACCGCGAGAACTCGCGCAAGCGCATCTGGGCCTGTGTCTTCGCCATCCCTGAGCCGCCTCGCCCGGTTGATCGCCCATCCATAGGCCGGGACGGCGGGGCGGGCAATCCTCAGTGCGCCGCCTCGCGCTTGGCCCGGGTTACGATCTGCGTCGGGTCGACGAAGCGCAGCGCGATCAGCAGCCAGGCCAAGGTGGTCAACATGTAGATGACCGCCATGGCGTCGATCGATTGTCCCGCACGCACGCCGGCGGCATAGACTGCGTAATACAGCGCGACGACGAGGGTCTGGCTGCCCGGGCCGGCGGTGAAGAACGTCAGTTCGAACATCGCGATGGTGCGCACCAGCACCAGCAGAAGCGCGGCGAGGATGCCGGGCGCCAGCAGCGGCACCAGGATGTGAATGAAGATCCGGAAAGTGCCGGCGCCGAAGACACGCGCGGCCGATTCGATGCGCGGGTCGATCTGCTCGATGAACGGGATCATCACCAGCACCACGAACGGCACCGTCGGCACAAGATTGGCGAGAATGACGCCGGACAGGTTGCCGCCGAAATGTGCCTGATAGAGCACGGTCGCGAGCGGGATGCCGAAAGTGATCGGCGGAATCAGCATGGGCAGCAGGAACAGCAGGATGACGAGTTGCTTGCCGGGAAAATTGCGCCGCGCCAGCGCGTAGGCCGCCGGTACGCCGAGCAGGCCTGACAACAGCACGACGGCGCCGACGACTTCGAAGGTGACGATGAGCACATCGTGCAGCTGAAATTCATTCCACGCCGAGACGTACCACCGCGTCGTAAAAGCGGCGGGAAGCCAGGCGTTGAGCCAGCGCGTGCCAAATGAATTGACGACGACCGCCGTCACCATCGCCACGAAGTTGACGATGAAAAAGATCATGAAGGCCCACATGGCGAAGGCCCAGAGACGCTCGCCTGGAGTCTGCGGCGCGAAAGGGTTTCTCACAGCCATGACCTAGCCTTTCCCGCCGCCGGCGGCGCCGCGATAGAAGAAGCTGCGGGCCGACAGAATGAGGATAACCACCGCGAGCTGGCAGAAGCCCATGATCATGGCGATCGCCGACGCCATCGAGGTGTCGTACTGCTCGTACGCCGCCTGATAGGCGGCGATTGAGATAACGCGCGTCGCGCCGGCGGGTGCCCCAAGCAGCACCGCCGACGGGAATACCGAGAAAGTCTGCACGAAGGACAGGCAGATATTGATCGCCAACCCCTGAGCCAAAAGCGGCAGCAGGATGAGGCGGAACCGGGCGCGCGCCTTGGCGCCGAGCGTGGACGCCGCCTGCTCCAGCGAGGGGTCGATACCGGTGACGTAGGACAAAGTCAGCAGGAACGCGAAGGGAAAGCCGGACAGGATCAGCGACAGCATCACGCCGGTGTAGTTATGGACCAGGCGGACCTGACCGAAGCCGAACAGCATCAGCGTTCGATTGAACCAGCCCTGCGGGCCGAGATAGATCAGCAGGCCTTCGGCGATCAGCACCGTGCCCAGGGTAATCGGGATGACGAGGATGGTCGTCAGCAGACGACGATGATGCATCCGGCGCACGCGCAACGCGATCGGGATCGAGATCAGAACATTGATCAGCGTCGCCGGAATGGCGAGCCAGAAAGTGTTGGCGATGGTTTCGTAAAGGAACGGGTCTGAGAAAAACTTACGGTAGTTGGCCAGCCAGTCCCCTGCTTTCGGCTGGAACGACAGCACGAATCCGTAAACGAACGGATAGATGAACAGCGCGATGACGAACAATACTGCGGGCAGCACCAGCAGCGTCACGCCATCGATCTCGTGAAGCTTGAGTCGCGTCCGCAGCGACATTGCAGGACGCGCGCCGGTGCCCAGGGCTTGCTCGCTCATCACTGCCCTCCGGCGTAGACCAGCACGCGGTTCGGCGCCGCGCTTAGTTTCGCGGTGTCGCCCTTGGTTATGCGGTGCTTGGAGATGAAGTACAGTTCGGTCCCGTCATTGGTCCGGCCCGAGCAGTAGAACTCCTGGCCGTGGTACTGGATCGATTCGACGACGACCGCGATCGCGCCATCGGGTGTGACCTGCAGATCGGAGGGGCGGATGGCGGCGATGGCAGCGCCTTCGCGCATCGCTTCGACCGGCGTTGCCGGCAGACTGACGCCGCCAATCGAGACGGTCATCGCCGAAACAGCGCCGCTGACGCGGGTCTTGATCTGATTGCGATAGCCCATGAACTCGGCGACGTCGGCATGTGCCGGCCGCGCATATAGTTCTTCCGGTGTGCCGACCTGGCGCACTTCGCCCGAACGCATCACGACGATGCGGTCGGCGAGCGAAAGTGCCTCTTCCTGGTCGTGGGTCACGTAAATCGTGGCCGAGCCGATCAGTTCGTGGATGCGGCGAATTTCGGCGCGCATTTCGAGGCGAAGCTTGGCGTCGAGGTTGGACAGCGGCTCGTCCATCAGGACCAGCGGCGGTTCGATAACAATAGCGCGCGCGATGGCGACGCGCTGCTGCTGGCCGCCGGAAAGCTGGCCCGGCAGCTTATCGCCCTGATCCGTCAGGCGAACGATGGACAGCGCCTCATCGACCTTGCGCTCGATTTCGGCCTTCGACCGGTTCTGCATGGCGAGGCCGAAACCGATATTCTTGCGCACGCTCATATGCGGAAACAGTGCGTAATTCTGAAACACCATGCCGAAGCCGCGCTCTTCCGGGCGCAGTTCGTCGATGCGCGTCTTGTCGAGCCAGATGCTGCCATCCGACAGCGTCAGCAGACCGGCCAGGCAGTTCAGCGCCGTTGATTTGCCGCAGCCGGAAGGTCCGAGCAAAGCGATGAATTCGCCGCGCCGCACATTGAGCGTAACGCCCTTGAGTGCGTTGAGGCTGCCGAAGTTGCGGCACATTGCGTCGAGGCGCAACTCACGGAAGTCACGGGCGGCGATAGACATCGTCGGTCATATCCTTTGAGCGCAAATTGCTTCGGCCGCGAAGGGACCGGCAGCGATGACCGCCGGTCCCCTCTTCAGCGCCGAAGCAAGTATGCCGATTACTTCGTCTTCAGTTACTTCTTTTTCTGAGCGCCTATCTGCTCGTCCCAGCGCGCAAACGCCTTCACCAGCTTGTCCGGCGTGAGCGGCAGCTCCTGCGGATTGTCCTTGATCGCCGCTTCGTATTCCGGACGACCAAACTCCTTGATGACGGCCTGGCTCGACGCCGGCGCCATCGAGAGCGGCACGTCCTTCACCGCGGGGCCCGGGTAGAAGTAGCCATCGTCATAGGTCGTCGCCTGGGCTTCCTTACTCAGCATGTAGTTCAGGAGATCAAGGAGCACGGCGAGCTTGTCGTTGGAGACGCCCTTGGGGATGCACAGATAGTGCGCGTCGAGGATCCAGTGGAAGCCTTTGAGGAAGAACACCTTGGCTTCCTTCGGCACGACGCCGAGGGCGCGCGGGTTGATGTCCCAGCCCATCTGCGACGGGATCATGTCGCGTGAGCCTTCACCCAGCTCCTTCAACACCGGGCCGGTGCCGGCCGGATAATATTCGACGTACTGTCCGAGCTCCTTCAGATAGGCCCAGGTCTTGTCCCAGCCGTTGATCGGATCGGACGGATCCTTGTCGCCGAGCACGTAGGGCAAGCCCATCATGAAGATACGGCCGGGGCCCGAGTTCGCCGGGCGGGCATACATGAAGCGATTGGGATTGGCCTTGGCCCAGGCGAGCACCTCTTCGGCGGTCTTCGGCACTTCCTTCACTTTGTCGGGCATGTATTCCATGACCGGGCCGGCGGGGCAGAACACGATGCAGACGCCGTTATTGGCGGCAAGCCCCTGCATCTTCTTCGCGCCATCGAGATAGATGTCGTCGAGCTTCGGCAACTTGGCGGCATACTCGGACGCGATCGGAATCCAGAGCTTCTGGTCGAGACCGGCCGACAGCGCATCGATGCCGGTGAGCACACCGTCGATATCGACGCGTCCGGCATCCTGCTGCGCCTTGATTTTGCCGGGCAGTTCCGGCGCGGGAGCCTTGGTGAAATTCACCTTGGCCACCAGTTTCGGATTCTTGTCGCGATAGGCCTCGATCGCCTTCTGCGTCAGCGCCAGATTGCCGGCGACATCGACGAAGTTGAGCGTCACAGGCGAAGTCGGCATCGGTAGGCTTTGCGCAAAGGCCCGCAGATCCATGGCCATGGTGCCGGCGATGCCGCCGACGACAGCGCGGCGTGAAATCTTGAACGTCATTTGATGTTTCCTCCCTTTTGTTTCGTATCCGGACCATCTCGAACCGGCCCGGCAGCAGCGATGTTTCGGCACATTCGTATCGCGAGGATGACGCGCTGCGCGGCGCGCAGCGACGATCGCCGCGTTACCGGGCGCGGTGATGCAAGTGCGATTGATGAGATGGACTCGAGGACGGGCGCGTCGGAGCTGACCGGCGTCGCCCGAAAGCCGCGCTCACGTCAGATGATATTACGGCGAGAAACACGCGCACTCCCTCCCGACCTTCGCTCCGTAGCGAACAGGCAATCACCCGGTTTTCCGGGATTTTTCAAAAAACTAATACACTAATATTTCAATGTCAAACCAATGGGCCTTAGACGATAGATGATGCCGACTGAATGCGCCCCACGCGCGCGGCGCCAGGAAAGGTCGTCCGCGCTAGCAGAAGTAATCGGGAAAATGAGCGCGCAGGTCGTCGAGATGACCGACCGTGCCCGCGAGGTGCGCGCGCATGGCGCGCTGCGCGCCTTCGACATCGCCGCGGCGGATGGCATCGACGATCGCCTGGTGATCCTTGACCACCTTGTCCGGCTTGCGGTCGTTGGACCATTGCAGGTGGAGCCGGCGAATGCGATCGAGCTGGCCGCAGCGCGCATCGATCAGCAACGTGATGTTCGACAGGCCGGCAGCGGCGTAGAGGTCGCGGTGAAATTGCTTGTCGAGCTGGGAGAAAGTCTCGAACGATTGCTCGCGTGCCCACGAACGCACCATTTGATCGTGCGTTTCCTCGACAGCCGACAGCCCCGGATTGCGCGGATCTGCGGCAAGCCGGGCGACGACCTCGACTTCGATGGCGGTGCGCAGAAACTGCGCTTCGAAGATCTCGGCGACGTCGATCCGCCGCACTTCGGTACGCGACTGCGGATAGGTTGCGACCAGACCCTCTTCGCTGAGCCGCTGCAACGCTTCGCGCAACGGCGTCTGGCTGATCTGATAATTCGCGGACAGTTCGGCCCGTGACAGCGGCGTATTCGGCAGCAGTTCCAGCGCCACGATGCGCCGTCTTATGTCTGCATAGACCTGTTGCGGCAGCGACAGCCGCCGGTCGACAGGCAAGGTAGTCTCGGTTTGCCGCAGATCCATCGCAACGGGCGCCTATTGATGCCGGTTCGTGGGCTAACAGATACATTAGTATTTCAGAGGCTGTAAAGACGGATGGAAGAACGTGTTCTAGCCGAGTTTGCTCACCGGGCTGGCCTCCAGTGCCGTTATCTCCACGAGTTCGATCAATTTGGACGGTCCGTGCGGTTCGCGTCGCCACAGTCCGCTCATCAGAGGCATCCGGCGATACCGTCGTCGACAGTCGCTTTGTCGGTTCGCCGACACACCTTGCGGGGCAACGCTGTCCACAAGGGTCGCATCGACCAGCGTCGCCATGCTGTCGGGTTCAATGGAGCGCCGGCGCAGTCTCCCATGGTCTGCTCGGCGAAGTAGCGAGCTTCGCGTCGATCGCGGCGCACCGGCTCGCCATATGACACGGGCATCATCACCGCGACACCGCGCCATGTAGATTAGGCGTCGTACATCGAGCACGCGCGTCGCTTTCGTCAGCGACGGTCCTATCTCTTGATACACCCTGCGCACAGAAGGTTTGACGATGGCAAGGCAGCCTTGGTGCGCCTTGCATTATCGCGACTTTTTCGGCGTGCGAAATGAGCGACGCGATGCTGCTGGCGGTGAGCTTCAGTGTTAGCATCTCACGTGGTTATCACGTCAGCGTTTACGTTGGCGGAACGGGCACGCGAAATTTCAATTGCTTGACTCGGCGGCGAAATCGCCTCGATATGTCGATAAAGATTTTTGAATAAAAACGGGAATGGAAACATGCGAATTTTCTTCGCGGCCGTCATGGCGTGTCTGGGCTTCAGCAACGTCGCTGATGCACAACAGGCTTATCCGACACGCCCTGTAACGATCGTCGTACCGTTCGGCGTCGGATCGTCGGTCGACATCGTCTCGCGCGCGTTGGCGCAGCATTTCCGCACCGAACTCGGCCAGCCCGTTGTCGTCTTCAATCGGCCCGGTGCCGGCGGCAACATCGGCGCGACATCCGTCGCCCATGCGCAAGCCGATGGCTATACACTGCTGATGGCGACCACCGGACCCGCCGCCAACAACAAGTTTATGTACAAGGAGATGGCGTTCGATCCGGACAAGGATTTCGAACCCGTCGCGCTACTTGGAACAGCGCCGATCATCATTGCGACGCGCGCGGATGCGCCGTTCAAGACCCTGAAAGAGATGGTCGAATACGCCAAGGCCAATCCGGACAAGCTCAACGCCGGCTATCCCGGCAACGGCTCGCTCGGCCACATCACCGGCGAACTCATCAAGGCGCGGCAAGGGCTCAAGTTCGGCACCATCCAGTACAAGGGCTCCAGCGAGATCGTCGTTGATCTCATTGGCGGCCAGATCGACCTCGCGATGGACTCGATTGCGCCTTACGTCGCCCAGGTGAAGGAAGGAAAGCTGAGAGCGCTTGCGCTCGGCAGCCGCAAGCGGTTTGAGGGATTGCCCGACGTGCCGACGACGGCGGAGGCGGGATACCCCGCTCTCGAAGCCAGTGTGTTCTATACGCTGTTGGTGCCGCGTGGCACGCCGGCCGACATCGTGAGCCGCCTCAACAAGACGACTAATGATTATCTGAAGACCGAAACGGCGATCAAGGTGCTCGGCAGCAACGGCATCCAGGCCAGTCAAAGCACTCCGGCCGAGGCGAAGAAGTACATCACCGATGAAGCCGCCAAGTGGGAGCCGATTATCAAGGGCGCCAACATCAAGTTCTGAATCATGAAGATCGGTGGACTTAACGACGCGAGTGCGTGACGTGGAAATGTCGGACGAAGACTATCGCCTGAAGCGCAGGCAGGAATGGGATGAGGCCGGCAAGCGCTACGACAAGCTGGCAACCGGCGCCTTGGCGGATCTGTCGGCGCAAGCTGCCGCAAAGGTCCTCAAGATCGCCAAGTTGCGACGCGGCGAAACGGTTCTCGACGTGGGGACCGGTCCCGGTAGCCCCGCCCTCGAAGCGGTCCCCTCTATTTCGCCAGGCGGCCGGGTGACCGGCATTGACTTCGCACCCTCGATGATTGCCGCCGCACGGAAACGAGCCGCTGAACTCGGCACCGACAATGCCGAATTCATGGAAATGGAAGCCGAACACCTCAGCTTCCCCGACGACACATTCGATGCCGCCATTTCGCGTTATGCATATCCCCACTTCACGAATGCACGTCTTGCCTTGACGGAAACGTTTCGGGTTCTGCGGCGCGGAGGAAGATTGGTTGCGGCCATGCATGGCGCCGCCGATCGCAATCCCTATTTCGGCGGACCGATCGCCGCGCTCACCAAATTTCACAGGGAGCCGTCGCCGATCACGGAGCGGGGACCGTTTGCGCTATCCGAGCCAGGCTCCCTCGAAGCCGCGATGAAAGGCGCTGGTTTCTTCGACGTTACAGTTCATTTTCATGACGCGACCATTGTCGTCGATGATTTCGACAACTACTGGACGGCGCAGAAGGCCGGCGGAGCCGCCATTCGCCGCGCGCTGGATAAAGTCCCTGACGAGCATCGCGCTGAAGCGGAGGCCGCAGCGTTGGCGTCGATGAAGCAATTCGTCGTCGGCAACAAAGGAACTTTCCCGGCCCAGATCCTCGTTGGCGTCGGCTGGAAGCGCTGATTTCGGCCGCCTCGGTCCGGAAGTTATCGAGCCGTCTTGTTGCCGGGGGGCGAATTTCGAAAGGCCCCGCCGTTTCCGGCGAGGCCTCCTTAGATGCACGGGCCAAATGGCCGTTTCGCAGAGATGTCGAGCGTCAGACGGGCATGCGCATGAACACGCCGCCGGCCGGACTTAGTCGACCATCCGAGACTTAATCGCAGACGCGAACGCGACGAACATGAAGCCGGCCGTAGCGATCTTCAAATTCGCGCCGCTCGGTGTGGCAGTCGCGATACCCGGCATGACCACGATAACGGCGGTAGCCATTGTCGTCGCGATAGCCGTCATTCCTATTCATCTGCGAACCGACGATGGCGCCAGCCGCAATGCCGCCGATAACGCCGGCGCCGATTTCGCCATCTCGCGCCTGCGCTGAGTTGGACGCGACGACGACGGTCAATGCGACGGCCGCAACGGTCGCAGCTTTAATGATATTCAACATGTTATGATGCCTTTCAGGGCTTATTCTATGATCTGCACAACGGTGCGCGTTCGCGGGTCGACCAGCACGGCGCGATCGTTGACGTAGGTGTAGCGATAACCGGTCACGTGATACTCGGCCGGTACGTCGTAGTAGACGACACCTGTTTCGGGCAGCACTGCGCCGACGCCCAACTCGCGTTCGTAGCGATAGGATGGGTGCCGCTCGTTCATGACATAGGTACGAAAGCGCGGACGGTCCTCGACGCCGAGAATACCGCCAACGGTGCCAGCCACAGCGCCGAGTGCGCCGCCGACTACCGCGCCGACCGGGCCGGCGTCGTGATTACCCTGCGCCGCGCCGCGTTCGGCGCCGCGTAAGGTGCCTTGTGCTTGTGCGGTGAGCGGGATCGACAGCGAAGCAATAAGAATGATCGAACCAAGAATCTTGGTTTGCATGTCAGCTCCATTTTGTTTGGAAATCCAAACCGTCTGAGGCTGGACGATCACCAAGCCCCCGGGGCCCTCATTAGTTCCCGGCTCGACGACTATCTTCGAGAATGCACCTGGCGTTGATCGGCTCGACGCAGCTCGACTCTCGTCGCTTGCCGAAGTTCTCAACCTGAATATGCGCGAACGATCGGGTCGCAATTGCGCCGGAAAGGAATGAACGAGCACACCTAATACTCGATATATATCAACAACTTAAGTTATGCGACGCGCGGCAATGAACTCCTCGCGAAATCGTCGATGGTTAATCGGGTCTTAACCTCGCCCCTCCTATTGTGCTTCACCCTTTGGCCGCGGGGTGCCCCGCGCGATCCCGACTGCCGGAAGCCGGCAACTGGTGTGATCGCGCCCTAACCCTCCCCGGCAATGTGTTCGTTATGTCGATGACGTTGGCTCAGCGCGAAACCCTCAGTCCTGCCGCAGCGGCCGCCGAGAACAGCCGCTCGCCCTTCGTGCGGCTGACCGATCTGATTGCGGGCATCGCTCCGGGCAAGCCGGCGATCAACCTGTCGGTCGGTGAACCGCAACACGCTATTCCGGATTTCGTCGGGCCGGTGCTCGCCCAGCATGTCGCCGAGTTCGGCCGCTATCCGGCCAACAAGGGCGCCGAACAATTCCGGCAGTCGGTCGCGCAATGGCTCGGCCGCCGTTACGATCTGGCCAAGCCGGTCGATCCGGAACATGAAGTGCTGGTGCTGAGCGGCACGCGTGAGGGCCTGTTTCTCGGCGCCATTGCCGCCAAGCGTTATGTCGGCAACCGCGTCGGTCCGCCGGCGATCCTGATCCCCAATCCGTTCTACGCCGCCTATGCCGCGGGCGCGGCCGCCGCCGAATGCGAACCGGTCTATCTGCCGTGCACGCGCGAGCATGGCTTCCTGCCCGACCTCGATGCGCTCGATGACGCGCTGCTCAAGCGCACCGTCGCCTTCTATTTCGCCTCACCCTCCAATCCGCAAGGCGCGGTGGCGGATCGCACCTATCTGGAGCGCCTGGTGGCGCTGGCGCGGCGCTACGGCTTCATGATCTTCGCCGACGAGTGCTATTGCGAGATTTATTCCAAGGACAAGCCAGCCGGCATGCTGGAAGCCGCGGGTGCGGGCTTCGCCAACACCATCGTCTTCCACTCGCTGTCGAAGCGTTCGAACCTGCCCGGCCTGCGCATGGGCTTCGTCGCCGGCGATCGGAACTTCCTCGCCGCCTTCCTCGAACTGCGCAATGTCGCCGCGCCGCAGGTGCCGGTACCGCTGCAGCATGTCGCCATCGCCGCCTATAACGACGAGACGCATGTGGTCCGGAACCGCGAGCTGTACAACGCCAAGTTCGACCTGGCCGACCAGATCATCGGCGATCGCTATGGCTACAAGCGCCCCGCCGGCGGCTTCTTCCTGTGGCTCGATGTCTCGAAGCACGGCGGCAGCGAGGCCGCGACCAAGAAACTGTGGGCCGAGGCTGGCGTGCGGGTCGTTCCCGGCAAGTATCTGGCGCGAGAGCAGAAGGACGGCTCCAACCCCGGCGCCAACTTCATCCGGATCGCCATGGTGCAGAATGCCGAGGCGACCGCCGAAGCACTTCATCGCATTGTGGATGTCCTGGGGTGACAATGAATTGTTCACCGGCGCTGGCTCAAAAGGGTGACGTGAAGAGGCAATAGAGAGCAGAATGGCAGCCACCGACCGCAACCTCGATGTCGTCGCGTTTGTCGCGGATCATTTCCGCGACATTTTGCGCCGCCGCTTGCGCGAGCTCTGCGGCCTGACGCTGTTGATCTGCGCCCTGCTCGGCGCCATCGCGCTGGCGACCTGGTCGGTGCAGGATCCCTCGCTCAGCCACGCCACTCAGAAACCAATCAACAATCTGCTTGGTCTGCCGGGCGCGATCTTCTCCGATCTGGCGATGCAGCTGCTCGGCCTCGCCAGTGTGATGCTGTTGTTGCCGGAAGCGCTGCTCGGCTGGCGGCTGTTGTCGCACAAGCCGCTGGGCGAGAGCTGGCGCACGCTGATCTGGATCGTCGCCGCATTTCTCGCTGCCGGTTTTGCCTCGACACTTCCGCGCATTGGTACATGGCCGTTGCCGACCGGTCTCGGCGGCGCCTGCGGCGATGCCATGCTGATTCTGCCGGCGCTCATCCTCGGCCGCGCCTTCGGCGGGTTGCCGCTGGTGGGTGTGGCGGGTGTGTTCGCCGCCGCCGCCGTCGTCGCCGTCGCCGTCGCGGCCGGCGTGGGCTGGAAACGCCGCGCCGACCAGGCTGCTGCCGTCGAAAAGACCTATGACGAGGACGCCGAGGAAGACGCCGACGAGGACGAAGAAGCCGATCGCGCCTCGCCGATGCTCGGCATGATCGTGCACGCGCTGCTGAGCTGGAAGGCGCGCATCGGCCGCTGGCTCTACGGCCAGGTGAAGCGCTCGCTGGAGCCGAAGGCGGTGGCGCCGAAAGGACCTCGCCAGGAGCCGCGTTTCGATGGGCTCGGCCGCGTCGTCGCACCGAGCATGGCGCCCAGCCACGCCGAAGACGAAGAGGAATACGAGGAAGAAGACGAGGAGGAGGAAGAGGAAGCGCCGCGCGCCAAGCGCACCACCGCGCCGGCGAAGAAGCGCAACGGCCGCTTCCAGTTGCCTTCGCTCAACCTGCTGTCGGCGCAGAAGCCGGGCGAACGCTCGTCAATGCCGAAGGAGGTCATCGACGCCGCCGCGCAATCTCTGGAGAGCGTGCTCGGCGATTTCGGCGTGCGCGGCGAGATCGTCAATGCGCGCCCCGGCCCGGTCGTCACGTTGTACGAACTCGAGCCGGCCCCCGGCATCAAGTCCTCGCGCGTCATCGGCCTCGCCGACGATATCGCCCGGTCGATGAGCGCGGTATCCGCGCGCGTCGCGGTGGTCGCCGGCCGCAACGCCATCGGCATCGAGCTGCCGAACCCGGTGCGCGAAAAGGTCTATTTCCGCGAACTGCTCTCGACCAAGGATTACAACGAATCCTCGGCCAAGCTGCCGCTCTGCCTCGGCAAGACCATCGGCGGCGAAAGCGTCATCGTCGATCTGGCGCGCATGCCGCATTTGCTCATCGCCGGCACCACCGGCTCGGGCAAATCGGTTGCCATCAACACCATGATCCTGTCGTTGCTGTACCGGCTGACGCCGGATCAGTGCCGGCTGATCATGGTCGATCCCAAGATGCTCGAACTTTCCGTCTACGACGGCATCCCGCATTTGCTGACGCCGGTCGTCACCGATCCGAAGAAGGCGGTGGTCGCGCTCAAATGGGCGGTGCGCGAGATGGAAGGCCGCTACAAGAACATGGCCAAGCTCGGCGTGCGCAACATCGACGGCTATAACCAGCGCGTCGCCGAAGCCAAGGCCAAGGGCGAGATGCTGACGCGTACGGTCCAGACCGGTTACGACAAGGAATCCGGCCAGGCGATCTACGAGAAGGAAGAGCTCACTCTCGAACCGCTGCCTTTCATCGTCGTCATCGTCGACGAAATGGCCGACCTGATGATGGTCGCCGGCAAGGACATCGAAGGCGCGATCCAGCGCCTGGCGCAGATGGCGCGCGCCGCCGGCATTCACGTCGTTCTCGCCACGCAACGTCCGTCGGTGGACGTCATCACCGGCACGATCAAAGCCAACTTCCCGACCCGCATATCCTTCCAGGTCACGTCGAAGATCGACTCGCGCACCATTCTCGGCGAGATGGGCGCCGAGCAACTGCTCGGCCAGGGCGACATGCTGTACATGGCCGGCGGCGGCCGCATCAGCCGCGTCCACGGACCTTTCGTTTCGGACGCCGAAGTCGAAAAGATCGTGAACCATCTCAAGTCGCAGGGCGCGCCGGAATATCTCGAAGAAGTCACCGCCTCGGACGAACTCGAGGAAGGCGAAGACGGTGCCGTATTCGACAATACGAGCATGGGCGCGGATGGCGGCGGCGATCTCTACAGCCAGGCCGTCGCCGTGGTGAAGCGCGACCGCAAGGCCTCGACCTCCTACATCCAGCGCCGTCTGCAGATCGGCTACAACCGCGCCGCCTCGCTGATGGAGCGCATGGAAAACGAAGGCATCATCGGGCAGGCCAACCACGCCGGAAAACGTGAGATTCTCATTCCGGAGGACCCGAACAGCGACCGGTTTTGAGCGTTCACCTGGCGGGCGTCGCTCCGCCAAATGGCCGCCCGTTCGACGCCGGTTGCTCCGGTTTAACCCGAATCAGCCACGATCTCCCGATTCGCCGGGGTCGTGAAATAGCCACAGCGAGCCCCTAAGTTCAGTCACAATCGGGCGGCCGACATGGAAAGCGCGAGGCAGAGACCTTGATGGCGCGTGCACAAACATTGCGAGCGGTAATTCTGACCATCGCGGCCCTGTCGACGGCTGCGCCGGTGCTGGCGCAAAGCGTGCCGCTGCCGAAGTCGCGGCCCTATGCCAAGCCCCCGGCGACCAAAATGGCGGCCGCGGACGACGTCACCTTTGCCAGGCCGCGGAACATTCCGGCCAGCGCCCTTGTCGCCCAGGCGCAGGCGCCGGGTCCGATCAGCAATCCGTTCGCCGGGTTGCTCGGCAAGACCCAAGGCGCGTCGTCGCAACTGACGCCCGAGCAGAAAGCGCTGATCGACAAGATCAATGCCTATCTCTCCAATACCCAGAAACTGACCGGCCGCTTCGTCCAGGTCGGCCCCGACGGTCGCAAGACCGAAGGCGAGTTCTATATGTCGAAGCCGGGTCGCGTGCGCTTCGAATACGACGATCCGAGTCCGATCGAAATGATCGCCGATGGCGAGTCGGTGGTGGTGCGCGACCGCAAGCTGGCGACGCAGGATGTCTATCCTCTGTCGCAAACGCCGCTGCGCTTCCTGCTGTCCAACCGTGTCGATCTCGTGCGTGATGCCAACCTGAAGGCGGTTTATGCCGACGACGTGTTCGTCACCGCGGTGGTCGAGGAGCATAACGGCATCGTCGGCACCAGCCGGCTAATGATCATGTTCGATGCCAAGGACATGCAGCTCAAGCAGTGGACCGTCACCGATCCGCAAGGATATGACACCACCGTCGCGGTCTATAACCTCGACACGACGAAAACGCCGGATCCGGGCCTCTTCCGTATCGATTATACGCGGTACCGCTAATCCGCTCGTTCCGGGACGCGAGCGAAAGGGAGCGTGACGCCCCTGGCGTGACGGCGCCGGGGACAAATGCCGCCCTGCCGTGGCAATAGCCGCGCCGCGCCCCTAAATTAGCGGCGCCATGGCCCTCAAAGTCACCACCTGGAATATCAATTCCGTCCGCCTCCGCATCGACCTCGTCGCCAAGTTTCTGAAGAGCGCACGTCCCGACGTGCTGTGCCTGCAGGAAACCAAGTGCCCGGACGACGCCTTTCCGCTCAAGCGCTTTCACAGGCTCGGTTACGAATATACCGCCTTGAGCGGGCAGAAGGGCTATCACGGCGTCGCCATCGTCTCGCGCCTGCCGTTCGAAAGCTGGAGCGTCGAGAATTTCTGCGGCAAGACCGACTGCCGTCACATCTCGATTGTGCTCGGCGAACGCGCCGGGCTGAAGGATCCGCTGACGCTGCATAATTTCTATGTGCCGGCCGGCGGCGACGAGCCGGATCCCGAGATCAACGTCAAATTCAAACACAAGCTCGACTTCCTCGACGAGATGACCGTGCTGCCGTCACTGCGCCCGGCCAAGGGCCAGCGCGCCATTCTCGTCGGCGACCTCAACGTCGCCCCGCTCGAGCACGACGTGTGGAGCCACAAGCAAATGCTCAAGGTGGTGTCGCACACGCCGATTGAATGCGAGAAGCTTACCGCGGCCCGGAAAGCCGGCGAATGGATCGATTCCATGCGCGTGCTCACGCCCGAGCCGGAGAAGCTGTTCACGTGGTGGAGCTACCGCGCGATGGAGAATTGGCTCACGTCCAATCGCGGCCGTCGCCTCGATCATATCTGGACCTCCGACGCGCTCGCCGGACAGGTGTCCAAGATCAAGATCGCCAAGGATTTCCGCGGCTACGAAAAACCGTCCGACCACGTGCCGGTCACGGCGACAGTGGAGATGTAGCGGCGGTCAGCTTCCGCCCTTTTCCATCTTCTTTTTCACGGTGCTCAGTTCGCGCTGGAACGAGTTGAGCCTCTTGGCGATCAGATCGCGCAGCGCCACCGCCGCAGCCGGATAGCCTTCCAGCATCTTGCGGAACAGGCTGCGCGGCAGCCGCAAGACTGTCACCGGCTCCTGGGCGATCGCGGTTGCCTGCCACACCATATCGGTGAGCAGCGCCATTTCGCCGATCAGCGTGCCGACGCCGACCCTGACATCCTTGCCTTCAGCGAAACTGCCCGGCTCGAGCAGCACCGTGCCTTCGGCGACCAGATAGCCGCCATCGGCCAGTTCGCCGGCATAGAACAGCACGGAGCCTGTCTGCACTATTCGCGTCTCGGCGCCGATGGCGAGGATGCGCAACGCTTCCTTGTCGAGCGCCGAAAACAACGGCACCCGCCGGAAGAAAGCTATGTCATCGTCGAGGGACATACGCTCAGCAAATCCATTCGCTGTCATTCCGGGGCGCGCTGAAAGCGCGAACCCGGAATCCAGACAAACAGACCGAGTCTATGTCCGGATTCCGGGTCCGCTCGCTGCGCTCGCGTCCCGGAATGACGTCGAGAAATGCGCTCACGGCACCAGCTTGTAGCCGCCGGCCTCGGTCACCAGGATCGCCGGCACCGCCGCATCCTTCTCGACCTTCTGCCGCAGCCGGTAAATGTGCGTCTCCAGCGTATGCGTCGTGACACCGGAGTTGTAACCCCAGACTTCCTGCAGCAGCGTCTCGCGCGACACCGGCTTCTGTCCGGCGCGATAGAGATAACGCAGGATCGCCGTCTCCTTTTCCGTCAGCCGCACCTTGCTGCCTTTCGGGCTGAGCAGAAGTTTGGAGCTCGGCCGGAACGAGTAGGGCCCGATGTTGAACACCGCATCTTCGCTCGCTTCATGCTGACGCAGTTGCGCGCGGATGCGCGCCAGCAGCACGGCGAAGCGGAACGGCTTGACGACATAATCGTTGGCGCCGGATTCGAGACCAAGGATGGTATCGCTGTCGGTGTCGTGCCCGGTCAGCATGATGATCGGCGACTTGAAGCCGCTCTTGCGCAGCAGCTTCACCGCCTCGCGCCCGTCGATATCCGGCAGGCCGACATCCATCAGCACCAGGTCGACCTGATCGTTCTTGGCGACCTGAACGCCCTTGGTGCCGTTGTCGGCGGAAATCGCTTCGAACTCGTCGTGCAGCGCCAGTTGCTCGACCAGCGCCTCGCGCAGTTCGGTATCGTCATCGACGATGAGGATCGTCCGCTTACTCGCCATTGCTCGCACATCCCTCGACGCGCCCTTTGGCCACGCCCCCCGTCGCCGGGTCAGCGCGCCGCTTCGGCCTTTGAACGTTCTGACATCTTATCGGCACGGGGTCTTTTGGAAAATTCGGAGCCGCCGGCTTTTCCTCGTCAGGACCTCGGGCGGGCCGATCGGCCCGGGGCGGGGGCGTAGACATCCGGGCGAGAAAAGGCAAGCAAGAACTGGCGTTTAGGCCCGAATCTCGGCTACGCTCCGGCGACATAATGGCTCTCATGCGCAGCAAAACGCTGACCCGTCTCGTGGTCCGCCACCGCCCCGGCAATCCGCGCCAGGGCTGGCTGGTCGCCGGGCCCTTCACTCTGCCGGTGTCGCTCGGCCGCGGCGGCATCAAGGCAAATAAACGCGAAGGCGACGGCGGCACGCCGCGCGGCACTTTCAGGCTGAAGCGGCTATGGTGGCGCGCCGACCGCCAGCAACGGCCGGCAACGCAATTGCCGTCGCGGCGCATCGGCAGCGACGACGGCTGGTGCGAAGACCCCGGCTCGCGGCACTACAACCGTCCCGTGAAGGTGCCGCCCGGCTCGGCGGCCGATCGGCTGGCCCGCGCCGATCACCTCTACGATTTCATCATCGAGCTCGACCACAACACGCGGCCGCGCATCGCCGGCCGCGGCAGCGCCGTGTTCATCCATGCTGCGCGACCTCAGTTCGCGCCGACCGCCGGCTGCGTCGGCCTCGACCTCCGCGCCCTGCGCCGGCTGCTGACGCGGGTGGGGCCGCGGACGCGCATCATGGTTGAGTAAGTATTAACGACCTCGACAGGGTCACTTTCCCTTAAGCATGGCGACGCTCGAACGCCGCGGGCCCTGCCGAGTTAATAATCACCACATAATGCTTTGTTATTCACGTTGTTTCGGCCGAACCGTCGGCCTTCCCAGTTGAAGTGCGTCGAGATCCGATATGGACAGCGTTCTCCCGACTCCCGGCGCCATGTCCGCCGCCTCGCCAACGATCGGCCGCGTCATTGCCGTGACCGGCTCGCAGGCGAGCGTCGATCTGACCGGGCGTCCGCCGGGCGGCGAGATCCCGACCGTCGGCAAGTTCATGGCGCTGACCTCGGCCAAGGCCGTCATCGTCGCGCTGATCACCGATGTCGGCGAACAACCGGTGCCCGGCGCCACCGGCAGCGCCGCGTTCCGCAAGATCGCGCAGCTCGACCTCATCGGTGAAATCAAGACGGGCGGCGGCGCCCCGGGCTTTCAGCGCGGCGTCACCGAATATCCGAATATCGGCGATGCCGCCGCCATGCTGGCCGAACGCGAGCTGCGCCAGGTCTACGGCAATGCGGACGGCGATCACGCCAATATCGGCGACCTGCAGCAGAACGCGAAGATCGGCGTTCACATCGACATCGACAGCCTGGTCAGCCGCCACTTCGCCATTCTCGGCACCACCGGCGTCGGCAAATCGAGCGGCGTCGCCATCATCCTGCAGAAGATTCTCGATACGCGCCCAAACCTGCGCATCTTTCTGGTCGATCCGCACAACGAATACGGCCGCTGCTTCGGCGACAAGGCCAATGTGCTGAACCCGCGCAACCTGCGTCTGCCGTTCTGGCTTTTCAATTTCGAGGAGACGATCGACGCTTTCTTCGGCGGCCGGCCCGGCGTCGAGGAAGAAGTCGAGATCCTCTCCGAGGTGATCCCGCTGGCCAAGAGCGCCTACCTGCAGCTTCGCAATGGCGGCAGCGCCGCTGCGAGCGGCGGCAGCCTGCTCAGCAAGAAGAAGGAAACGCGCGACGCCGGCTTCACCGCCGACACGCCGGTGCCTTACCGCATCGAGGATCTGATCAGCGTTCTCGATGAGCGCATGGGCAAGCTGGAAAACCGGTCGCGCGCCTTCGTCTATAATCGGCTGATCGGCCGCATCCAGACGTTCCGCAATCACCCGCGCTACGCCTTCATGTTCGAGAACGCCAATATCGGCGGCGACACGATGGCGGAAATTATCGGCTCGCTGTTCCGGCTGCCGCCGAACGGCAAGCCGATGACCGTGATGCAGCTCGCCGGCTTCCCCGCCGAGGTGGTCGACTCGGTCGTGTCGGTGCTGTGCCGCATGGCCTTCGACTTCGGCCTGTGGAGCGACGGCGCCGCGCCGCTGCTGTTCGTCTGCGAAGAGGCGCACCGCTACGCGCCGGCCGACCGCAAGATCGGCTTCGGCCCGACCAAACGCGCGCTGTCGCGCATCGCCAAGGAAGGCCGCAAATACGGGGTGTTCCTCGGCCTGGTCACGCAGCGCCCGGCCGAAATCGACACCACCATCATCTCGCAGTGCTCGACTTTGTTCGTCATGCGCCTGTCGAGCGAAGGCGACCAGAAGCTGATCCGTTCCGCGGTGTCGGATGCGGCGGCGAGCCTGCTGGATTTCATCCCGTCGCTCGGCACCCGCGAAGTGTTCGCCTTCGGCGCCGGCGTCGCGCTGCCGACGCGCATGCGCTTCCTCGAACTGCCGCCGGAGAAGCGGCCGAACAGCGAAGCCTCGGGCTCGACGCGCTCCGACGCCGGCCTGAGCGTCAACCGCGACTTCCTGACGTCGGTGATCGAGCGCTGGCGCAACGCCAGCATGAGCCATCGCATGTCGGACGACATGTACGACGACACGCCGTCGCCGCTCGATTCGCCGTCGCTGCAGCCGGCGCAGCCGCAGGCTTCGCCGGCGGCTTATCCGCCGCAATATGCGCGCCCGGCAGCGCCCGCCGCCAATTACGCGCCGCCGCCTCCCGCGACGCCGACCGCGGCGCCGCGCGAAGGACTGCGCTCGAGCCTTCTGAAGAAACCGCTCGATTCGAGTCTCGGCAGCGGCAGCAGCGGCACGCCGGGCAAACCGATCCTGCCGTCGCGCTTCCGCTAAGCGGACGGCTATTTCCGGCCGACCAGATCGATCAGCGCCGACATGCCGCCGTGGCCGGCGCCTTCCTGGATCTCGGCGTCGTATTCGCGGATGTCGATCGCGGCAAAGTCGGCGAAAGCCGCTTCCAGCAATTCGCGCGTATAGAGATTCTCGATCTTCGACGGACCGCCGGTCTTGTACTCGAGCTGCTTGGGCCGATAGCCTTCGAGCAGCAGCAAGCCGCCCGGCTTCAGCGCCTGCTTGATGCCGGCGAAGATGTGGACGCGTTCGGCCGGCGTCGCGAACTGAAAGAAAATGCCGACGACGACGTCGAATTGCGCGGCCGGCCACGCCCAGGTCGTGAGGTCCGCCTGCTCGACGCGCAGCGTCACGCCGCGTTCGGCGGCGAGCTTGCGTGCTTTTTCCTGCGCCACCGGCGAGAAATCGAGCGACAGCACATCGAGCCCCTGCTCGGCGAGAAACACGCCGTTGCGGCCTTCGCCGTCGGCAATCGACAGCGCGCGCTGGCCTTTGTGCAGCAAATGCGCGTGGGCTTTGAGAAACGCGTTCGGCGCCGTGCCGAACAGATAGCCGGGCGCGGCGAACCGCTGCTGCCAGCGTTCGAACTCGGGCGAGCTGCTCATGCTTCCGCTCCCTTGAATGGCGGCCGCGTGCCGAAGATCGCGCTGCCGATGCGGACATGCGTTGCACCGAGTGCGATGGCATCGGCGAAGTCGGCGCTCATGCCCATCGACAGCAATTTCAAACCGTTGCGCTGCGCGATCTTGGCGGTGAGCGCGAAATGCGGAGCCGGCGCCTCATCGACCGGCGGAATGCACATCAGTCCGGAAATCGTCAGGCCGTAGGTCGCGCTGCAGGCCTTGATGAAAGCATCGGCATCCTGCGGCAACACGCCGGCCTTTTGCGCCTCGGCGCCGGTGTTCACCTGGACGAACAAAGTCGGCGACTTGCCGAGCTTCTCGACTTCCCTGGCCAGCGCTTCGCACAGGCTGGCGCGATCGACCGAATGAATGGCGTCGAACAATGCCACCGCTTCCCTGGCCTTGTTCGATTGCAGCGGCCCGATCAGGTGCAGCTCGATGCCGGAATATTTTTCGGTCAGCGCCGGCCATTTGCCCTTGGCTTCCTGCACGCGGTTCTCGCCGAACACGCGCTGGCCGGCTTCGATCACCGGCTCGATCGCCTCGGCCGGAAAAGTCTTCGACACCGCGACCAGCGTGACGCCGGCCGGGTCGCGCGCCGCATCCCTGCAAGCGCGCGCGATGTCAGCCCTGACGTGCGAGAGGCCGGATGCCGCCGTATCCATCTGATGCCGCCGGGGCGAGAACCCCGGCGCTCCACTGCGCTGTTCGGTCTGGACTAGCCAAGTGCGGCCACCCCGACAAGCCCTGCCAAAATCTCAGATAAACGGCCGCCGCTTGCGTGTCGGCGGCGTATCGCCGCCCGCCAGATCGGCCAGCGCGGCGCGGTCGAGCATTTCGAAGGTCCGCGCCTGCCAGCGAATGGACTTGGTCACCAGCAAGCGTTTGAGCGTCTTGTTGGTATGAACGAGCGACAGGCCGAGCGCATCGGCGAGATGCTGCTGGGTGATGGGAAGCTGGATCTTGCCGTCCTTCGTCAGCTTCAGTTCGTCCGCGCGATCGTAGAGAAACAACAGCAGATAGGCTACGCGTTCGAGCGCCGTGCGCCTGCCGACACTCACCAGATGTTCGTCGATGAGCTGCTCTTCGCGGGCCGCCAGCCAGGTGACATCGAAAGCCAGCGTGGGAAACTGCGAATACAATTCGTAAAGCCGCGCCCGCGGAAATACGCAGAGCCTTACCGGCGTCAACGCCTCGACCGAATGCTCCATCTCGTCCATGACCGCGCCCTGCAGGCCGACCATGTCGGCTGGCAACGCAAAGTTGAGGATCTGGCGACGGCCGTCGTCGAGCACCTTGTAGCGGAAGGCCCAGCCGGACAGCACGGTGAACAGGTGGTCGCTCTTCGAGCCCTCGCGCAGGAAGGTGGCGCCCGCCTCGAAATGCAGCTCGTCGCTCTTGAACCGCTGGACGAATTCGAGCTCGTCCGGCGCGAACTCGCGCAGGCACGGCAAACGCCGCAGCGGACACTGCTGGCAGGGCGTGACATAGCCGTTAGGCTTCGCGTTTACGGCGATCATCAGTAACTTTCAGCACGTCTTCTGCAAACCAGCCATGACAAATCCACGCCGCGGCCAAATACCCGGGGCGGTGTGTCTTTTTTAAATGCGCCGCGCCAATAACTGGTGGGAGAAGCCTCGGGTTCCGTTCCGGAAACAGAGGTTAATTCGATCGTGTCAGACGCGGACCACCCGCTCGCCGGCAAAAGAGGCCTGGTGCTTGAAGATGAATTCCTCATCGCACTCGACCTTGAGGAGCTGCTGCAGGGCGCCGGCGCCGAGATCGTCAGCGTCTCGCGCATCGAGCAGGCGCTCGACACTCTGCGCGATGGCGGCCATTTCGATTTCGCGGTTCTCGATCGGCACCTCGGCAGCACCACCAGCGCGAGCGTGGGGGCGGCCTGCGCCGACCGCAAGATTCCATTTCTCTACCTGACCGGCAGCCGCGGCAGCGGCAGGTCGGAGCAACCGGGCCCCGGCGCTCCGGTGGTCGAAAAGCCGTATCGGCCGGACGTTCTGATCGAGGCGATCCGCGGTCTGCTCGACGGCCGCTAGCCGCCCGGCGGCAACCAGCCCGTTGACCCTCCGCCCCGTTCCATGCCACCACCCGGGCTCCTGAAAAGAGCCTGAAATGACCGCCGATTCGAGCAAAACCGAGCGCTATAACGCCCGCGCCTCCGAGCCCAAGTGGCAAAAAGCCTGGGACGCGGCCGGCATCTACTTCACCAAAAACGACGACCCCAAGCCGAAATACTACGTCCTGGAGATGTTTCCCTACCCGTCGGGACGCATCCATATGGGTCACGTCCGCAACTACACGATGGGCGACGTGGTGGCGCGCTTCAAAAGCGCCATGGGCATGAACGTCCTGCACCCGATGGGCTGGGACGCCTTCGGCATGCCGGCGGAAAACGCCGCCATCGATCGCAAGGTCCACCCCAAGGAATGGACCTACGCCAACATCGCGGCGATGAAGAAGCAGCTCCAGTCCATGGGGCTGTCGCTCGACTGGGCGCGCGAAGTCGCGACCTGCGACCCGACTTACTACAAGCACCAGCAGAAGATGTTCCTGGACTTCCTCAAGGCCGGGCTGGTCGCGCGCGAATATCGCAAGGTGAACTGGGACCCGGTCGATCAGACCGTGCTCGCCAACGAGCAGGTGATCGACGGCCGCGGCTGGCGCTCCGGCGCGCTGGTCGAACAGCGCGATCTCTACCAGTGGGTGTTCAAGATCTCGGATTACGCCGAGGAGCTGCTGGAAGCGCTCGACACGCTCGACCGCTGGCCGGACAAGGTCCGGCTGATGCAGAAGAACTGGATCGGCCGCTCCGAAGGCCTGCTGGTCCGCTTCATGCTCGACACCGCGACGACACCGTCCGGCGAAACCGAGCTGGAGATCTTCACGACGCGGCCCGACACTTTGTTCGGCGCCAAGTTCATGGCGATCGCTCCCGATCATCCGCTGGCGCAGGCCGCGGCGGCGAAGAATCCGAAACTCGCCGACTTCATCGCGGAAGCCAAGCACATCGGCACGTCGCAGGAAGCGATCGACACCGCCGAGAAGATGGGCTTCGACACCGGCATCCGCGCCGTGCATCCGCTGGATCCGACGTGGAAGCTGCCGGTCTATGTCGCCAACTTCATCCTGATGGACTACGGCACCGGCGCCATCTTCGGCTGTCCGGCGCACGACCAGCGCGACCTCGACTTCGTCAACAAATACGGTCTCGGCAATACGCCGGTGGTGTTGCCGCCGGGCCAGGACCCGAACACCTTCGTCGTCACCGATGTCGCCTATGACGGCGGCGGCACGATGTTCAATTCGAAGAACGAGCTCGTCGATCTCAACGGCATGACGCCGCAGAAGGCGTTCGACAAGATCGCCAACCTGCTCGCGGCGACGACGCGCGGCAACCGGCCGGTGGCGCAGCGCCAGGTCAATTATCGCCTGCGTGACTGGGGTATTTCGCGTCAGCGCTACTGGGGCTGCCCGATCCCGGTCATTCACTGCGAGAAATGCGGCGTGGTGCCGGCGCCGGTCGAAAGCCTGCCCGTCAAGCTGCCGGACGACGTCACCTTCGACAAGCCGGGCAATCCGCTCGACCGTCATCCGACGTGGAAGAACGTCAAGTGCCCGTCATGCGGCGGCGATGCCCGCCGCGAGACCGACACCATGGACACCTTCGTCGACTCGTCCTGGTACTTCGCGCGCTTCACCGATCCGTGGAACGAGAACGCGCCGACGACGCCCGAGGTCGCCAATGCCTGGATGCCGGTCGATCAATATATCGGCGGCATCGAGCACGCGATTCTGCATCTCTTGTATTCGCGCTTCTTCACCCGCGCGATGAAGAAGACCGGCCACATCGGCATGGACGAGCCGTTCGCCGGCCTGTTCACGCAGGGCATGGTCGTGCACGAAACCTATCGCGACAAGGCCGGCAACTGGGTCGAACCGGCGAGCGTGACCATCGAGGGCATGGGTGACGCACGCACCGCCAAGCTGACGTCGAACGGCGAACCGATCGAGATCGGCTCGATCGAGAAGATGTCGAAGTCGAAGAAGAACACCGTCGATCCCGACGACATCATTGCATCCTACGGTGCCGACACCGCGCGCTGGTTCATGCTGTCCGATTCACCGCCGGAGCGCGATGTGATCTGGACCGAGGAAGGCGTGCAGGGCGCCTGGCGCTTCGTGCAGCGGCTGTGGCGTCTCATCGGCGAAGTCGCGGACGTGACTGCGCCCGGTGCAAAGCCTCAATCGTTCGGCGAGGATTCGCTCAAGCTGCGCAAGGCGGCGCACCGGGCGCTGAGCAATGTCAGCGACGACATCTCCAAGCTGCGCTTCAACCGCTGCGTCGCTCACATCTACGAATTCGCCAACGCGCTGTCCGATTCCATCGGCTCGGCCGAAACGGCGCCGTCGCCGGATTTCGCCTGGAGCCTGCGCGAGGCCGGCGACATCCTGGTCCGGCTGTTTCAGCCGATGATGCCGCACCTGGCCGAGGAGTGCTGGGCCGCGCTCGGCCACAAGACCCTCGTCGCCACCGAAATGTGGCCGGCGGTCGAGCCGGCGCTGCTGATCGAGACCTCGATCACCCTGCCGGTTCAGGTCAACGGCAAGAAGCGCGCCGACGTCACCGTGCCCCGCGAGGCCGGGAAGGACGAGATTGAGGCTGCCGTTCTGGCCCTCGATGAGGTAAAACGGGCGCTGGACGGCAAGAGCCCGAAAAAGGTCATCGTCGTACCGCAGAGGATCGTGAATGTCGTCGTCTAACGCCTCACGTCTGGTTCGGGCCGCGCTGGCGCTGGCGCTTGCCGGGCTCACCGCCGGTTGCTTCCAGCCGCTCTATGGCTCGTCATCGACCAGTCCGGGCGGGCCGGGCGTCGCGGACAAACTGAGCTCGGTCGAGGTCCTGCCGATCAATGCGCCGAACGGCACCCGCACCGCGCGCATCGGCGTCGAAGTCCGCAACGACCTGATCTCCAATCTCACCGGCGGCGGACCGGCGGCGACAACCGCCTACCAGCTCACCATCAACGTCAATGCCAGCACGCGCCAGGTGATCGTCGACATCAACAGCGCCCGCCCCGAAATCCAGAACTACGGCCTCGACGCCAGCTACTCGCTGAAGGAAGTCGGTACCGGCAAGGTGCTGTTCACCAGCCAGACCTTCGCGCGCGTGTCGTACAACATCCCCGGCCAGCAGCAGCGCTTCGCCGGCGACCGCGGCTTGCGCGATGCCGAGAACCGCGCCGCCAAGGTGATCGCCGACAATATCCGGAACCGGCTGGCATCGTTCTTCGTCGCGGGGACGTGAGCTCCTTTCCCTCCCCTTGTGGGAGAGGGTAAGAGAGAAACCATGACCGCCATCAAAGCCGCCGATGTCGATCGCTTCGTCGCCAGGCCCGATCCGCGCCTGCCGATCGTGCTGGTTTATGGACCGGATGCCGGCCTTGTGCGCGAACGCGTCGATGCCCTGGTCAAGGCCTCGGTCGATGACGTCAACGATCCGTTTTCCTTCGTCCGCATCGAAGGCGAAGACATCTCCGCCAATCCGTCGCGTCTGGTCGAGGAAGCGCACACTGTGCCGCTGTTCGGCGGCCGCCGCGCCGTCCTGGTGCGGCCGGGTTCGCGCAACATCGCCGCCTCGGTCGAACAGGTCATCGCCGCGCCGTCGGATGAATGCCGCATCATCATCGAAGCCGGCGACCTGAAGAAATCGTCGCCGCTGCGCGCGCTGATCGAGAAGGCGAAGGTCGCGGCGGCGCTGCCCTGTTACGTCGATAACGCCGCCGCGCTCGGCCGTCTCATCGACGATGAGATGACGGAAGCCGGGCTCACCATCGGGCTCGATGCGCGCACCGCGCTGCTCGGCCTGCTCGGCGGCGATCGCGCCGCGTCACGCAACGAGATCCGCAAGCTCGCACTCTACGCGCGCGGCAAGGAGCGCATCGAGATCGACGACGTCATGGCGGTGGTCGCCGACGCTTCCGCCCTGGCGCTCGACGGTGTGATCGACGCGGCTTTCTCCGGCAAAACGACCGACGTCGAAACCGAATTCGGCAAGGCGCGCGCCGGCGGTTCGTCGCCGGCGGCGATCATTTCCGCCACGATCCGTCACGTCGCCAACCTGCACAAGATGCGGCTCGCGATCGACGACGGCGACTCGGCCGAGTTCGCGATGAAGCGTGGCGCGCCGCCGGTACACTTCTCGCGCGAGCGCAAGGTCGGCGACGCGCTGCGCGCCTGGTCGGCCACCGGTCTGGTGCGCGCCATGGGCCAGCTCGCCGAAGCTTCGCTCGAGGCACGCCGCAACGCGCCGCTGGCTGACGCCATCGCCCAACGCGCGCTGCTGTCGCTCGCTGTCAGCGCGCGGCGCCGCGACGGCTGATGCCTGGCCCGCGCGGGCCGCACCGTTCAGTTACCATAACCTCGCCGGAGCGCCGACCGTTCGCCCCGCTCCTCTAGGCAGCGGCCGATGGAGCGGTTACGCTCATTCGATCCGAGGTCTTCAGGTTATGCGCGCCTTTGCGGGGATGATCGACACGATGGTGCGCCGGGGGCCCAGGCCCGGCTCCCTCGAGGCCTATGGAGTGGCGCTCGCCTGCGTGCTCGCCGCGACCCTGTTGCGTCTGCTCATCAATATCGTATCGCCGGACGCCGTACCCTTCGCCACGTTCTTTCCCGCGCTGTTGATCGCGACGCTGGCAGGCGGCCCCGCGGCCGGCGTGCTGGCCACCGTGCTCGGCGCCGTCGTGTCGTGGTGGCTGTTCATCGAGCCGCGCTTCGCCTGGATGCTCGCGAGCAAGGACCAGTTCGTCAGCGTTCTGCTCTACCTGTTCGCCGGCGGCCTGATCGTCTGGACGGCAAACCAGTATCGCGTCGTCATCGCCCGCATCGACGAAGAGGAAAAATACCGGCGGATCGTGGTCGATGAACTCAGCCACCGGGTGAAGAACAAGCTGGCCACGATCTACGCCATCCTGCGTCATGAATTGCGCGACCAACCGGACATCTGGGACAGCGTCTCCGGCCGGCTGCAGGCACTGGCGACGACGGACGATCTTCTGAGCCGCGGCGAGAACGGCGGCGTCAGCCTGCAGCAGATCCTGACGATGGAAATCGCGCCCTTCGGCGATGGCCGCGTTGTCATCGACGGACCGGATGTCGATCTGTTCGGCAAGCTGCCGACCGTGGTCGCGCTGGTGTTTCACGAGCTGGCGACCAATGCCGCCAAATATGGCGCGCTCTCGAGATCCGGCGGACAGATCCACGCCAGCCTGCGACAGGTGGACGACACGATCGAAATCGTCTGGCGCGAGCGCGCCGGTCCGGCCGTCGCCAAGCCGTTGCGGCGGAGTTTCGGCAGCAACCTTATCGAGCGCAGCCTCGACAGCTTCGGCGGCTCGGCCGAACTCGACTTCCAGCCCGACGGCGTCGTCTGCCGCATCGTGCTGCCGGCCGCACAGGCCAGCCCGCGCAGCACGGCCCCCGCGGTGGGCTGACGCCGGCCAAGGCCGCTTCCCCGCGCTCTTCTCGGCCAGGCCGCGCGCCGCAGTTGGGGACAGTCGCCCGGCACGAGCGCGCCGGGCCTCCCGCCGCCATGACAGATTTGTTATCGATTCGGGGCCGGACCTACGCTGTTTCCAGGCGCTGCCGTGGTGAAAATAGCCCATGCTTCTGGTCAAGACTTACCTCGATAAGAGCTCGATCCATGGCCTCGGCGTTTTTGCCGCCGAACGGATACCGAAGGGCGCGAAGATCTGGCGCTTCGTGGAAGGCTTCGATCGCTGCTACACGCCGAAGCAGTTCGCACGCCTGCCGAAGGCGGCGCGCGAGTTCCTGAAGAACTATGCGTACAAAGTCGACGGCGAAATCCTGTTCACGGTCGACAACGACCACCACATGAACCACGCCGAGAAGCCGAACACCGTGTTGCGCGGCGGCTATGTTATCGCCGCCACCGACATCCCCAAGGGCGCCGAGATCACCAACGACTACCGGGAGTTCGATCCGGCCTTGTGCGCCGCGTTTCTCAAGAAACCGGCGAACAGCAAGGCGCTCAATGGCAAGGCACTCAATGGCAAGGCCATGAACGGCAAGCTGCACAAGAAGCTGAATGGCCGGGCTGGCGCGAAGCGCATGGCGCCATCATCGCGGGGCGCGCCGCAGGCGCGAGCCCGGAATCCATAGCAACGGGCGCGTGACTGCTCCGCGCGGGAAGCAGTCTGATCGGTTGTTTTTACGCGCGCGTTACGGAACCGGGCGGCAAAGATAATGCGCGGTTAGCGTCGTTCGCGACCTCTTCTTAACATTCCGGGCTCAAGGTCCGCCGTCGCGGGCGGCGCACGAACGGAATGTTTCATGAGCCATCATTGGTCGACGGCAGTCGTGGCCGCATGGGCCATCGCCCTGCCTGGCCTCGCGCAGGCCGAAGGCTGGCAATACTGCCTCGCCTTGTCGCATGCCGAACAGCGCGCCTATGTCACGAACGTCGCAGTCGAGCGGCCGGGCGCCGAAGGCGCCTTCTCGCGATTGATAACGGAGGCGGGCCTGGAATTCGATGTGGTGCAGTGTCCGCGCGCCGACGATCACTTGTCGCTGGTGGTGATGCGGGACTATGCGATGCGGTACAACAACCAGGTCGGCATGACCGTGGTGCGCTTGCCGGCAACCGGCTTCGCCCAGGCGCACCGTTGATAAGGCCGCTGCGTCACGGAGCCTTGGATGAAGCGCCGCGGGGTCCGGGATCATCGCTGCCGCATGGCGCGCGCTTCATGCGGTCTCGGGCTTCAAAATAAACGGCCGGGACATGCCCGGCCGTATTCAGAACATTCGTAGCTGGAAAAGCGTCACGCCGCCCCCAGCTTCCGCAACACGCCATCGAGCTGATCGAGATCGGTGAACTTGATGTGCAAGGTGCCCTTCTCGCCCTTGGCATCAATCGACACCTCGAGGCCGAGCGCGTCGGTCAGTCGCTTCTCCAGCGCGCGCGTGTCGGGATCTTTCTGCTTGGCGACACCCGCGGCGATCTTCTTCATCTGAAGATCCATGGTGGCGTCGCCAGGCTTGGCGTTGTCGTCGCGCACCCACTCCTCGAGCTGACGCACGCTCATGGTCTCGTCGACCGCCATCTCGGCCAGCACTTGCGCGTTGGCATGACCGACCAGCAGGCGCGCGTGACCGGCCGACAGCTTGCCTTCGCGCACCATGCGCTTGACTGCATCGGGCAGCTTCAGCAGGCGCACGAGGTTGGCGATATAAGGCCGGCTCTTGCCGACGATCTGCGCCACCTGCTCCTGGGTGTGATTGCACTGCTCCATGAGCGCCACGTAACCGGCCGCTTCCTCGATCGGATTGAGGTCGGCGCGCTGGACGTTCTCGATGATCGCGAATTCGAGCGACTGCACGTCGGTCGCATCGACAATCGCGATCGGCACTTCATGCAGGCCCGCGCGCTGCGCCGCGCGCCAACGCCGTTCGCCGGCGATGATCTCGTACTCGTTGTCGGGCAACTGCCGCACGACGATCGGCTGAATGATGCCGCGCTCCTTGATCGAGTCGCTGAGCTCGGCGAGCTGCGCTTCGGTGAAGTCGCGGCGCGGATTGCGCGGGTTCGGATGAATCTTTTCGATCGGCGCCTTGCGCGGGCGACGCGGCGCGTTGTCGGCCGCCGGAGCGTCCTGCGCCACTTCACCCATCAGCGAGGCAAGCCCACGCCCCAGTCGCGAATGATCCGCCATCGACGCTGCTCCCGATGCCATCAACTCTACCTCGTGCCGTTTCTTTTTGTCGTCATCTGAATGACCGCTGTCATGCCTGCGAACGCGGTCATGCAGGCGGTCCATCCGCTCTGAAATGCTCATGCCATCAAGGTACGCAGACGCCGCGATTTCACGCGGCAATGGCCGTCGCAAGATTTAGCCCGCCTTCAATGCGCGCTCGCGCTGGATGATCTCGGTGGCGAGGCGCAAGTAGGCTTCGCTGCCGACGCATTTGAGATCGTAGACCAGCACCGGCTTGCCGTAAGACGGCGCTTCGGAAATACGCACGTTGCGCGGGATCACCGTTTCGTAAACCTGCTTGCCCATGAACTGACGAACATCGGCGACGACCTGGTTGGCCAGGTTGTTGCGCGAGTCGTACATCGTCATGACGATGCCGTGGATCGACAGATCCGGATTGAGATTCTTCTTCACCTCTTCGACGGTCTTGAGAAGCTGCGACAGACCCTCGAGTGCGAAGAACTCGCACTGCATCGGCACCAGGATCGAGTTCGCCGCCGCCATGGCGTTGACCGTGATCAGGTTCAGCGACGGCGGGCAATCGACCAGCACGTAGGTGAAATTGAAGGCGGGCGAGCCGTTGTTGATGTTGTTGAGCGCGGTGCGCAGGCGGAAGGCGCGGTCGCGCTGCTGACCGATCTCGAGCTCGAGACCGGACAAGTCCATGGTCGACGGCGCGAGATGCAGCTTCGGCACCGCGGTCGGGATCACGGCGTCGCGCATCGGCGCCTGGCCGGCGAGCACGTCGTAAGTCGAGACGCCCCGCTCCTTGTGCTGAATGCCGAGGCCGGTCGAGGCGTTGCCTTGCGGGTCGAGGTCAACGATCAGAACGTGCTCGCCGATCGCCGCGAGCGCGGTGCCGAGATTGATCGCCGTCGTCGTCTTGCCGACGCCGCCCTTCTGATTGGCGATGGCAATGACGCGCGGGCCTGGTCCCGGCGCGGCCGGGGCGACGGGCTTTTCAAACGGCACCACCTGGGGGCCGGACTGCAAGGTGGGATCGGACGTGTCGGTCATTGGCTTAGTCCTACAGGCGGGAGGGCCTGAATATATGGTCAGCGCGCGGTCAGGTGGCGGACAACGACGATACAGCCATCGCGACTCGTCTTGCTCGGCACCGTTTGCATCTCGATTTTCCAATATTTAGAGGCTTCGGTCAATTCGGCCTCTACATCTAGTCCTTTCGCGAACAGGCCAATGGCCCCGCGCTCGATCAGAGGAAACGCTTGATCGCACAAGGTTTTCAATGGGGCGAGTGCCCGCGCACTGACCACATCCACGCTGTTCACAGTGCCGGCGACAAATTTTTCGATTCGTTCGGCATGGACTTGCGCCGGGACCCCGGTTGCGCGGATGGCCTCACGGAGGAACGCAGCCTTCTTGCCGTTGCTCTCGACCAGGTGGACCAGGGCGCCCGGTTTGCCGGCGAGCACGCAGGCCACCGGGATGGCCGGAAAGCCGCCGCCGGATCCGAGATCGACCCAAGTCGTTGCGTCTGAAACCAGTTCGACGAACTGCAGCGAGTCTGCAACGTGCCGCGTCCAGATGTGCGGGATGGTCGAAGGCGCGATGAGGTTGGTCGTCTGCTGCCATTTCAGCAGCAGGTCGACATAGATCTCCAGCCGCTGCTGTGTTTCACGTGAAACAGGCGTGAGCGCCAGCGCTTGGGCCTTATCGGCGTCGAGTTCGCTCGCGCCCTGCCCCGGCTTGCTCACGGCTGACTGGCGGACTTCCTGCCGCGACCACGCTTGACGTGGGCCACGACCAGCGTCAGCGCCGCCGGCGTGATGCCGTCGATCTTCGCGGCATGCCCGATGGTGCGCGGCTGGTGCTTGATCAGCTTCTGCTTGGCCTCGTTGGATAGGCCCGGCAATGCCGCGTAATCGATGCTTTCCGGCAGCGCGAAGCCTTCGTCGCGGCGATAGGCCTCGATGTCGGCGTTTTGACGGCTGAGATAGACCTCGTACTTGGCGTCGATCTCGATCTGCTCGGCGATAGCCGGCTTGAGGGCGCCGAACTGCGGCCAGATCCGCGCCAGGTCGGTCACCGAGATGGCCGGATAGGACAGCAACTCGAACGCGGTGCGGCGCTGACCGTCCTGATTGAGGGTTAGGCCGTGCTTTTCGGCCTCCTTCGGCGTCAGCGACACCGAACGGGCGAAGGCCCTGGCC
Source organism: Pseudolabrys sp. Root1462 (assembly GCF_001426945.1). Lineage (GTDB taxonomy): Bacteria > Pseudomonadota > Alphaproteobacteria > Rhizobiales > Xanthobacteraceae > Pseudolabrys. The sequence continues at coordinate 161,788 of NZ_LMFS01000003.1, forward strand.
TCATCCAGCGCGTCCTGCTTGGTCCGATGAAAGGCGGCCCGCCCCGGCCCGACGCAGCCGATCGCGATGCCCCTGTCGGTGAGCCGCTGGTCGGCATTGTCCGCCCGCAGCCGCAGCCGATATTCGGCGCGCGAGGTGAACATCCGATAGGGCTCGTTGACACCCCGGGTGGTGAGGTCATCGATCATCACACCCAGATAGGACTCGGCGCGGTCAAAGGTGACCTCGGCGCTGCCCGACGCCAAGGCTGCTGCATTCAAGCCGGCCAGAAGCCCCTGCGCCGCGGCCTCTTCATAGCCCGTGGTGCCGTTGATCTGTCCGGCCAGGAAGAGCCCGGCGAGCTGTTTGGTCTCCAAGGTCAGCTTGAGCTGACGCGGATCGACGAAATCGTACTCGATGGCGTAGCCTGGCCGGACGATCCGGGTCTTTTCCAGGCCCGGGATCGAGGCGACGATGGCCGCCTGGACCTCTTCCGGCAGCGAAGTCGAGATGCCGTTGGGGTAAACGGTCGTATCGTCGAGCCCTTCCGGCTCCAGGAAGATCTGGTGGCCGTCGCGCTCGCCAAAACGGACGATCTTGTCCTCGATCGACGGGCAATACCGCGGCCCGGTCGAGGCAATTTGGCCGGAATACATCGGCGAGCGGTGGACGTTGGCGCGAATGACCTCATGGGTCGCCGGCGTCGTCCGGGTAATGCCGCATTCGATCTGCCGGGTCGTGATTCGCTCGGTCAGCATCGAGAACGGCTCCGGCGGATCGTCGCCAGGCTGCATCTCAAGCGCCTGCCAGTCGATGGTCGAGCCATCGAGACGCGGCGGCGTCCCGGTCTTGAGGCGGCCGAGGGTCAGACCGGCCCGCTCCAGGGTCTTGGACAAGTCCAAGGCCGGCGCCTCGCCGACCCGGCCGGCCGGGATCTGCTTTTCGCCGATATGAATGAGACCACGCAGGAAGGTGCCGGTGGTCAAAACAACTGCTGCGGCGGCGATTTCCCGGCCGTCGGCGAAGCGAACACCCGCGACGCGACCGTCTTTCACGATCAGATCGTCGGCTTCGGCCTCGATCACCTCGAGATTGGACGTGGCCTGGATCGCCGCCTGCATCGCCGCAGCGTAGAGCTTGCGGTCAGCCTGGGCACGCGGGCCGCGCACCGCGGGACCCTTGCGGCGATTGAGAACCCGGAACTGGATGCCGCCCTGGTCGGCGACGCGGCCCATCAGGCCGTCGAGCGCGTCGATCTCGCGGACAAGATGGCCCTTACCCAGCCCGCCGATCGCCGGATTGCAGGACATGGCACCGATGGTGGCGAACTTGTGCGTCACCAGCGCCGTCCGAGCGCCCATGCGGGCGGCCGCGGCCGCGGCTTCACAGCCGGCGTGGCCGCCGCCGATTACGACGACGTCGAACTTTGATTGAGTCTCGCCCATGGACGGTCCTTTAGCGGACCGGCCGGGGGCGGTCAAAATCTTCGCAGCGCCAATGTTTCACGTGAAACATCCGTCGCGTGGCCGTCATTTGCCGATGCAGAAATCGCGGAAAATAACGTCCAGGACGTCCTCCACGTCAACGCGCCCCAAAAGGCGGCCGAATTCCACAGCCGCCTGCCGTAGTTCTTCGGCCAGGAGTTCCTCCTGACCCTCGCCCTTTCCGCCGCCAAACTGGCTCAGGGTACCGGACAAGATATGCTGCACTGCAACAAGAACTTGGCGGTGCCGTTGGCGAGTGACGAGGGCCTGCTCGGCGCCGGCGAGCTGGCCCTCGGAAAACTGAAACAGAGCCGTCAGCAGCCCATCAAATCCAGCGCCGGTATGTGCGGATACAATGAACTCATGTTCAAATATAGAAGTGACGCCATTTTCATTCTTATAAGACGTTGATCCAAATGCAGTTCTGGCGATGTGCGTTGGAGTGAGTTGCACTTCATTACTAGGTGAACGTCCCGCTAACGGCTCCTTTGCCGCCAAATCGGTGCCCTGGTCGGTAACCGGCTCTCCTGGCAAATTCTGCCCGCGTCCCGAAGGGTGCGTCTTCTTATTACGCAGCAAAGCAGCGGCGGCCGGCGCCAGAAGGTCGATCTTGGTGGTCACGCGCCAAACAGGCGCTTTCCGGTCGCGGGCAACACCGATGGCCGCATCGGGCTCTCCCTCATTGTCCGTGGCATCGGTCAGCCAAAGCACCAGGTCGGCCGCCGCGGCGCGGGCGCGCGCCCGGCGCACTCCCTCCATCTCGACCGGGTCGCCGGTCTCCCGGATACCGGCGGTATCCAGCAACGTCACCGGAAAGCCGCCGAGATCGAGATGCACCTCGATCACATCGCGGGTGGTGCCGGCGTGCGGCGAAACGATCGCGACTTCGCGCTGCGCCAGGCGATTAAGCAACGTCGATTTGCCAGCGTTCGGCGGCCCGGCGATGGCCACCACCAATCCTTCACGCAACCGTTCACCGCGGCCGCCGTCAGCCAGTGCGGTGCCGATTTCGTCGCGCAGTTCCTGCACGATGGCGAGCGCCGGCCCGACCAGCTCCTCCGGAACATCGGCCTCGTCGGAAAAATCGATGCGGGCCTCGACCAGCGCCAGCGCCTGGATCAGCCGCTTGCGCCAGGTCTCGGCGCGATCGCCGAGCAGGCCCTTCATCTGCCGGAACGCCTGCCGACGCTGGCCCTCGGTCTCGGCCGCGACCAGATCGGCGAGGCCTTCGACGGCGGTCAGGTCGAACTTGCCGTTTTCGAAGCCGCGCCGCGTGAACTCGCCCGGCTCCGCCATGCGCAGGCCATCGATCTGGCCGAGCGCGTCGAGAACAGCGGCAATCACCGCCGGCCCGCCATGGGCTTGGAGTTCCGCAACATCCTCGCCGGTCTCGCTGTTCGGCCCCGGAAACCACAGCACCAGCGCTTCATCGATGATTTCGCCGGAACGCGGATCGCGCATGCGCGCCAGCTTCGCCTGGCGCGGCGGCGGCACCCTGACGCCGAGTGCCTCGAGCGCGGCGCCGGCGCGCGGTCCGGAAATACGGATCACCGCGATCGCAGCGGGCGGCCGGCCGGACGAGAGGGCGAAGATGGTGGCGTGCTTAGCAGCGGACATGATGCTGCAGGCAAACGCTCGTTGCGGCCAGACGTCAAGATACCATCGCCGCCGGGCCGGCTGCGCTATCTCGGCGGCATCAAGCGGCGGCGCCGCAATCACCAGCGGACGCGCGAGCGAAACTCACGCCGTGGCGGAAGCTGCAGGTTCCCCGGCCACCGCCACGCAATCGATCTCGAGATCGAATGGCCCCGGCCAGGAATGGATGAACATGAAGATCCGCGACGGATCGTTGCCAGGGAAATAGCGATCATAGACGGCGTTGAAAGTCGCGAAACGCTGCTCCCCCGGTGTGCAATAGACATTGCACTTGATGACATTGGCTAATGATGAACCGGCGGCTTCGAGGCAGGTCTTGAGCTGCTCCATCACGATTTCGCTCTGGCGCCCGAAGGACGCCGGCCTGATCTCACCGGATTGGGGATCGAATGGCGGCAGGCCCGAAAGATATACAAAGCCGTTGGCGATCGTGACCGGATGCGCCACACCCCGTTGCCTGTAGCGTTCCAGATATGTCGAAATCGGCTCGACGCGCATGCGCTTGATCATGGTGCTTCTCCCTTTCAGGCAAGCACCCTAGCAATGCAGCCCGACCACATGGTTCGGCCGCGGACGAACTATCCGTAACCGCGCCCCGGATTGGCTGCTACCGCGAGCGACCCACATAGGCCATGCACTCGAGCTCGAGCTGCGCGCCGAGCGCAAGACCGTTGCAGCCGAAAGCCGAGCGCGCGGGCAGGCGGTCCGCATCGAAGTAAGTCACATAAACGTTGTTGAACGCCGGCCATTGCGACATGTCGGCAAGCATCACCGTCACCTTGAACACGTCCGCGAAGGAGAGACCGTTCTCTTTCAGCACCGCGGCGATGTTGTCCATTGTCTGCCGCGCTTCGGCTTCCATCCCGCCCGGGACCAGTTCGAGCGTGCCCGGTCTGTTGCCGAGCTGGCCCGACAAATAGAGCACATCGCCGACCTGCACCGCCTGGCTGAACGGCAGCTTCAAAGCCCTGGCACCCGGCGCATTGATGAACTTCACGGGCTTCTCCCAATGATGCGACGCCGTCTCCTGGCGTCAATGTCAAACCAAACCCAGCCATGATAGCGTATCTTTTCTGCACCGATTAACCGCGACCGGCACCCATGATCGATCTTCTTGCCTCCAGCATCGTCGCGGTCTTTACGGGACTCCTGAGCGGGCCCAGCGCCATGGCGACACCCTTCGGGATCTGGCAACGCGCCGATGCGCAGATCGAGGCGCGATTCTATCCGTGCGGCGACAAGCTCTGTGCCCGCGTCACAGCGGCGAAGGACAAGACCGCACGGGTCAGAAGTGGAACGGCCCTGATCCAAAGCGCCGCCAAGACCGGGCACAATATGTGGGAAGGACCTGTGCTCGACATCGACAGCAGCAGGACTGTCGCCGGCGTGATTACCTTGCAGGGGTCCGAGACGCTGAGCCTCAAAGGCTGCACCGCGACTGTGTTCTGCCGCATCGATACCTGGCATCGCGTCAAGTAGTCCGCGTCGAGGGCGCCTCCGCCCGCAGGCTCCGATCGCAGGACAGCCCCCGCAATGCGGAATCGAATTATGCGCCGCGGATATTCAATCCGCTCGGCAATTGCTGTTACACTGACCGCAATCAAAAGCAGGAGGAAACGATGGCACCAACGATCAGGTTGGCTTCAGGCATTGCCGCTCTCTCTTCGCTGTTGCTGCTCACGGTCGGCGCCCAGGCCGCCGAGCCCTATGGCACATGGCTGCGGCCTTCCACCGGCACTCAGGTGAGCTTCTATGCCTGCGGCGGCAAACTATGCGCGCGCGTCGCCGCGGTGAAGGACGAGAGCCGCAAGAAAGAGATCGGCACCGTCATCATGAAGGGTGCGGCGAAAAGCGGCGACAATGTCTGGAAGGGCGATCTGCTCGACGTCGAATCCGGCAAGACCTATTCCGGCGTGGTGACGCTGGAAAGCGCCAACGCGCTCAATCTCAAGGGTTGTGTCGCCATGGTGCTGTGCCGCGGCGAGACCTGGCAGCGGGTGAAGTAAGAGGAAGAGCCTTCTCTTCTCCAGCCGTCCCCACGCAAAACCGTCCAAAGGACGGCGTTCTTTCAGAACGCCTATGGCGGGGACCCATATCCCCTGTCTTTCCGTTATCCGAGACGTTAGTGGATATGGGTCCCGGCTCGCGCCAAGTGGCGCTTGGCCGGGACGACCGCGGAGAAACTCCGATGACAGCAGGTGACTTCAGCCACACCAATCGCCTCGCCGCGGCGACGTCGCCTTATCTGCTGCAGCATCAACACAACCCGGTGGACTGGTGGCAGTGGGGGCCGGAGGCGCTGGCCGAAGCGAAAGCCTCAAACCGACCGATCCTGCTGTCGGTCGGCTACGCGGCCTGTCACTGGTGCCATGTCATGGCGCATGAGAGCTTCGAGGACGAAGCCACTGCGGCGGTGATGAACGCGCTGTTCGTCAACATCAAGGTCGATCGCGAGGAACGCCCCGACATCGACCAGATCTACATGAACGCGCTGCATCTGCTCGGCGAGCAGGGCGGCTGGCCGCTCACCATGTTTCTGACGCCGGCCGGCGAGCCAGTGTGGGGCGGCACTTATTTTCCGAAGGAATCGAAATTCGGCCGCCCGGCCTTCACCGACATCCTGCGCGAGGTGTCGCGGCTGTTTCGCGAGGAGCCGGCCAAGATCGAACAGAACCGCGCCGCGCTGCTGGCGCGGCTGAGCGAAACGGCGCGGCCGGAGGGCAAGGTGACCATCGGGCTCAAGGAGCTCGACGCGGCCGCCAAACGGCTCGGCAATGCCTTCGACACCGGCAATGGCGGCCTGCGCGGCGCGCCGAAATTTCCGCAGGCCTCGCTCTACGAGTTTTTGTGGCGGGCAGGGGACCGCGGCGGCGATACGCGTTTCTTCGACCTCGTCGATTTCACGCTCGCCCACATCTGCGAAGGCGGCATCTACGACCACCTCGGCGGCGGCTTCGCCCGATACTCGGTCGACGAGTATTGGCTGGTGCCGCATTTCGAAAAGATGCTCTACGACAACGCCCAGCTGCTCGACCTCCTTGCTGCAGCGTGGGCCCGCAGCAAAAACCCGCTCTTCCGCACGCGCGCCGCCGAAACGGTGGGCTGGCTGCAGCGGGAAATGACCAACGTAAACAAGGCCTTCTGCTCGTCTCTGGACGCCGATTCCGAGGGCGAAGAGGGCAAATTCTATGTCTGGTCGCTGGCCGAGATCCGCGCGATTCTGGGCGCAGATGCCGATTATTTCGCACTGCAATATGACGTCAGCGACGAAGGCAACTTCGAAGGCCACAACATCCTCAATCGGCTCAAGCACTTACCGCGCAACATAGGGGTCGAGGGGGGACCAGCACCGGACGAGGACCGCCTTGCCATGTTGCGCGGTAAGCTACTGAAAGAGCGCGAGAATCGGGTCAGGCCCGGACTCGACGACAAGGTGCTGGCGGACTGGAACGGGCTAACGATTGCAGCCCTGGTCCACGCCGGAACCGTGTTCGAGGAACCGGAGTGGGTCGGCATTGCGCAGCAAGCTTATGATTTCATTGCCAAAGAGATGACGCGTGGCGACCGTCTAGGGCACTCCTGGCGAGATGCCCGGCTGCTGCTGCCCGGGCTGGCGTCGGATTTCGCCTCCATGATCCGGGCGGCTCTGGCGCTCAACGAGGCGACGGGGGACGCGGCCTATCTGCATCAGGCCCTGGTCTGGCAGGCGGCACTCGACCGCCACTATGCCAACCCGGCCAATGGCGGCTACTTCCTCACCGCCAACGACGCCGAGGGCCTGGTGGTGCGCCCGGCCGCTACCAATGACGATGCGACGCCCAATCCGAATTCGGTCGCAGCGGAAAATCTGGTGCGGCTCGCGGCGCTGACCGGCGACGACCAGTGGCGGGCCCGAGCCGACACACTGCTCGAAGGCATCCTCGCCACCGCGCAGCAAAACCTGTTCGGCCACGTCGCGCTGCTCAACGCGCTCGATTTCCGCCTGCGCGCGGCAGAGATCGTCTGCACCGGGCCGGAGGCGGAGGCCTTCGCGCGCGAGGCGCTGAAGCTGCCGCATCTCTCCCGCATTGTGTTGCGCGCATCGTCGGCAGAGGCGCTGCCGCCGTCGCATCCGGCACAGGAGAAGGTGAAGGCGGTGTCGGGCAGCGCGGCGTTTGTCTGTGTCGGCGAGCGCTGTTCGCTGCCGGTGACCGAACCGGGCAAGATCGCGGCGGCGGTGGCGGCGATGGCGTAGCCCCTCGCTCCGTTCGTTCCCGCGAAAGCGGGAATCCAGAAGGCCACGGGCTTGGGTCCCCGCTTTCGCGGGGACGAGCGGAGAATGAGGAAGCCTCTTGCCCTCAACTCGCGCGCTTCATTTCATTCCGCGCCAGCCACGAACTCCACGGCGCCGGCGCGATCAGGCCATCGCTGACGCGCACCGGCCAGATCACATTCTTCTCGTCCATGCGGCCGATCACCGACGGCTTGTGCAGATGCTGGTTGACCGCATCGAGCCGCACGTCGAAGCCGGACGGGGCGCGGATCGAACGCCCGGCCATGGCGCCGCGCACCGTGCGCGGATCGGTGGTGCCGGCGGCGGCGACCGCCTGGGTCCAGAGCTGGAAGCCGATCCAGGTCGCTTCCATCGGGTCGTTGGTGATCGCGGCTTCGTCGCCGGTGAAGCGGCGCCATTCGGCGATGAAGGCGCGGTTCTCAGGCGAGTCGAGGGTGTGCAGATAATTCCACGCCACCATGTGGCCGATCAGGTTGCGCTCGTGCAGCGCCGGCATTTCAGCTTCGCCCAGCGACAGGCTCATGACCGGCAGGATGTCGGCATCGAGGCCCTGACGCGCGCGCTCGCGGAAGAAGTGCACGTTGGAGTCGCCGGACAAGGTGGCGATGATGGCGCCGTCCTTGCCGCAGAACTTGCGGATGCGATGCACGGTATCGCGCCAGTTGGTTTCGTTGAACGGCGTATAGAGCTCATCGACGGCGGCATCATCGATGCCATGTGCGCCGGCGAGATAATTCCGGATGATGGCGTTGGTGGTGCGCGGATAGACGTAGTCGGTGCCGACCAGGAAGAAGCGGCGGCGGCCCATGTCGATCAAATGATCGACCGCGGGCAGCGCCTGCTGCTGCGGCGTCGCGCCGGTGTAGATGACGTGCGGCGATTGCTCCTCGCCTTCGTACTGGCTCGGATAGAACAGCAGCGCATCGTGCCGCGCCAGCACCGGCAGCACGGCTTTGCGCGAGGCAGAAGTCCAGCAGCCGAATATCGCCGCGACATTGTGCTCGCCGAGCAAGGCCTCGGCCTGTCCGGCATAGGCTTGCGTGTCGGAGCGCGGATCCATGATCGCGGCTTCGACCGGACGACCGAGCAGGCCGCCGGCCTCATTGAGCTTCTCGATCATCATCACCAGCAATTGCTGCAGCGGCCGTTCGCTGGCGGTGAGGGTCCCGGAGAGCGAATGCAAGACGCCGACCTTGATCGAGCCGTGATCGAGATCGGCGAAGTAGCGCCCCACCGAATTCGTCAGCGATTGCGCGCGCGTCATCAGGTCGTCGGCGGTGGCCAGCACCGCATCGCCGGCATCGGCAACGTCGGCGACGACCGAACGAATGCTCGGCAGCGCGTCGCACACCATCGCCGCGACCTTGTGCGCGTCCGTGCCGATGCGATCGAGCTTGGCAATCTGCTGCTCCATCAGGCGCGTCACGTTCTCGTTGACGTGGCTCATGGCGGCGACGCTCTGATCGACCGCCACGATCGCCTGTGCGGCTTCGCCCACTGCGGCCTGGATATCGTGGACCTGCGTGGAGACCTCACGGGTCGCCTGCTCTGTCCGACGCGACAGTTCCTTCACCTCGGCGGCGACCACGGCAAAGCCGCGCCCGGATTCACCGGCGCGCGCCGCCTCGATGGTGGCATTGAGCGCCAGCAGCGAAGTCTGCTGCGCGATCGCCTGGATAAGCTTGATGACCTGCTCGATGCGACCGGCGGCGAGGCCGAGATTCCGCATGGTCTCGTCGGCGCGCGTCAGCTCGGTCACGGTACGCCGGGTGGCCTCGCGCGCTGCCTCGACCTGACGCGAGGAATCCACCGCCAGCGCCTGTACGTCCTGCGCGGCAGCGGCAACGCCGGCGACCTCTTCGGCAGCCCGCGCCGCCGCGTCGGAAGAAGCCATCACCTGCTGCGCCATCAGCCGGTTGGTCTTGGTCAGTTCACCGGCGGTGCCGCGAATACGCTCGCCGGCCTGGGTGAAGGCGGTGACCACGTCATCGATGGCGCGGCGGAAATTGCCGGTGAAGAAATGGCGGCCGGCATGATGCAGCCGCGCTTCGGTCTCGCGTCGGTTCTGATCGACCGAGACGGTATCGGCTTCGATCAGCGCGCTGCGGATGCGGTCCGCGGTCTCGCCGAAACTCTGCATCGCGCCATCGCCGATGGTCTCCGGCAGGCTGGTATAGCGATCGCCGCCGGCGATGGCGCTGATGGCGCCGATCACCGCGGCCAAACGGCCATCGGCATACATGCCGACCAGCAAGGCGCCGCCAAGCGCTGTCGCCAGCGCGGCGAGCGGCGACTGCCACAGCTGAAACACGCCGAGGACAGCGGCGCAGACAATGAATACCGGCGCCGCGATCCACAGCGCGGGTCGCGGCATTCGATAGCGGGTGCGGGCTGACATTCCGGGCTCGGATGGAGAAATATCCAGCCATCAAATTCGCCCGAATATGGTTTCCAATTCCTTTTCGCAGTTGCGATAGGACCGCATCAATTATCAGCAAACGCGCCCAACTTTTGGGCGGCGGCTACTTGCGGCGACGCTTCGGCTTGTCCGGCGCCGCGTCACGGATGGTGCTCCAGTCGAGCAAGCCGACCTCTTCATGAATCCAGGCGCGGAAGGCTTCGGCGGCCGCGGGCGGTTTACGCGCTTTCGGTCGGACCAGATAAAACGCGCGGGCCGACGGCAGAGCCAGCGGAAACGGCATCACGAGCTGGCCGCTGCGCAAATCGTCGTAAGCCAGCATGTCATACGACAGCAGCACGCCGGCGCCTTCACAGGCGGCGTCGAGCGCATGATCGGCGCTGTTGAAGCGCAGGCCGCGCTGCAGATCGACATCGCCGGCGCCGGCAGCCTTGAACCATTCCTTCCAGTCCGGCCGCGCCGTGCGCGCGATCAACGAATCGTCATGGACCAGTCGCAGCCGCATAAGATCTTCCGGCGCGCGAATCGGACCGTGCTTTTCCAGAAGACGCGGGCTGCACACCGGCACGTAAAAGACATCGATAAGCTTCTCGGCCTCCAGCGCCGTATCGGCCTGTGGCGGATCAGCCATGTTACGCAACGCCATGTCCACGCCGTCATTGACGAAATTGGCGTTCGTCGCTGTCGCGGAAATCCGCACGTCAATGTCCGGATAGGCTGCGGCAAACCGGTACAGCCGCGGCACCAGCCATTTGGCCGTCAGACCTGGCGAGGTGCTCAGCACAAGGACCTGCGAATTATTGGTCGCCTGCAGATTCGCCACCGCATCGCGGATGTGACCGAAGCCGACCTGAAGTCCCGGATAAAGCTGCTTGCCAGCGGCGGTGAGCGCGATGGCACGGACGCGGCGCTCGAACAGCTTCACGCCGAGCATGTCCTCGAGACCGCGGATCTGATGGCTGAGCGCGCCCGGTGTGACGTTCAGTTCACCGGCCGCCTGCGTCAGGCTCATGTGGCGGGCCGCGGCTTCGAAGGCGCGGAGCGCGGATAGCGGAGGCATCGCCATAGTTGAATATTCCTCAACTGTCGGCTGAGACCTTATCCTTTGTCATAAGGCGTTTCCAGACGCATTTTACGCTCCATGGATGAGGTCGATTCAAGTTTCGGCCTCGCAACGGGGAGATTGCCGCCATGACCATTGCGAGCCCTATCGGATTTCAGGTGATTGCCGTCCCCGCGACGGCGCCGCAAAAGCCCAGTCTGCTGCGCCGGATCTACGACAGCCTGTTCGAATCGCGCGAGCGTCACGCCCAGCGCAACGTCGAAGCCTATATCGCCCGGCGCGGCCATCGGATGACTGACAACCTCGAGCGCGAAATCGGCGAGCGCATGCTGGAAGGCCGCTGGATGTCGCGCCGCTAGCGTCTTTGGCCGGCTGTGAATCCCCTCCGGCCGGCTGATACGGAGACCGTCCGCACATCGCGGGCGGTCTCCTTTTCTTTTCTCAACGGCAGCAAAAAAACGGCCGGGCGTTGGCCCGGCCGTTGATGCATTCAAGCGCAGTTCGCGAGATCAGGTATTCATGCTCTCAAAGAACTCGCCGTTGCTCTTGGTGTTGCGCAGCTTGTCGAGCAGGAAGTCGATCGCATCCATCGTGCCCATCGGGTTGAGGATACGGCGCAGCACGTACATCTTCTTGAGCACGGCCGGTTCGACCAGCAGTTCTTCCTTGCGCGTACCCGAGCGGGTGATGTCGATCGCTGGGAAAGTGCGCTTGTCCGCAACCTTACGGTCGAGGATGAGTTCGGAGTTACCGGTGCCCTTGAATTCTTCGAAGATGACTTCGTCCATGCGGCTGCCGGTATCGATCAGCGCCGTGGCGATGATGGTCAGCGAGCCGCCTTCTTCGATATTACGAGCGGCGCCGAAGAAGCGCTTCGGCCGCTGCAACGCGTTGGCGTCGACACCGCCGGTCAGCACCTTGCCGGATGACGGCACGACGGTGTTATAGGCCCGGCCGAGACGCGTGATCGAATCGAGCAGGATGACGACGTCGCGGCCATGTTCGACCAGGCGCTTGGCCTTCTCGATGACCATTTCGGCCACGGCGACGTGACGCGTCGCCGGTTCGTCGAAGGTCGAGGACACGACTTCGCCCTTCACCGAACGCTGCATGTCGGTGACTTCTTCCGGACGCTCGTCGATCAGAAGAACGATCAGATAGCATTCCGGATGATTGGCGGTGATGGCGTGCGCGATGTTCTGCAGCAGCACGGTTTTACCGGTGCGCGGCGGCGCGACGACGAGGGCGCGCTGGCCCTTGCCGATCGGCGCGACGATGTCGATCACGCGAGCCGACAGATCCTTCTTGGTCGGATCGTCGTGTTCCATCTTCAGCCGCTCGTCGGGATAGAGCGGCGTCAGGTTGTCGAAGTTGATCTTGTGGCGCGCCTTCTCGGGGTCTTCGAAGTTGATGGTGTTGACCTTGAGCAGCGCGAAGTAGCGTTCGCCTTCCTTCGGCGAGCGGATCTGGCCTTCGACGGTGTCACCGGTGCGCAGGCCGAAGCGGCGGATCTGCGACGGCGAGACGTAGATGTCGTCCGGGCCGGACAGGTAATTGGATTCCGGCGAGCGCAAGAAGCCGAAGCCGTCGGACAGAACTTCGACGACGCCTTCGCCGATGATCTCGATCTCCTGGGCGGCGAGCTGCTTCAGGATCGCGAACATCAGCTCCTGCTTGCGCAGCGTTGACGCGTTCTCGACCTGGTGCTCTTCCGCGAAGGAGAGGAGTTCGGCGGGGGTTTTGGACTTGAGGTCCTGGAGTTTCATTTCCCGCATGCGGGTAAGTATCCTTGGGAGGCCTGCTCACCCTTGCAAATACGGGCTCGAGCTGACCGATAGTGGGAGTGAGATCGCAGGTTGGGAGTGACGCGGGGCTTTTTAGGAAGAGGTCCCGGGGGCCCGAGGCTGCGACGGTTCCGAACGGCTCGGGACCGGTAACGCGACTGCATCCGCCTGCGTTCGGTGGGATGGCAAATAAGATAGGTGAGGCCGGGAATTCGCGCAAGGGGCCGCCCGGCCGCGGGTCTGGCTATCGCGCGGCCTGGTTAAGCCGCCTAAAACGGTTTGACCACCACCATGATGACAATGAAGATCAGCAGCACGGTCGGTATTTCATTGATAATTCGATAGAATTTCGCATCCCGGCGATTGCGCCCGGCGGCGAAATCCTTTTGGCAGCGGCCCAAAAAACCGTGCAGGCCGCTCATGACCAGGACCGCCGCGAGCTTGGCATGCAGCCAGCCGGCGGTGAGCCAGCTGCCCTCGATCATCAGAGCGATACCGGCGATCCAGGTCAGCGCCATCGCCGGCGTCATGATGTAGTGCAGCAGGCGGTATTCCATCACTTCGAAGGTCTTGGCCTGTGCCGAGCCCGCCTCGACGCCGGCGTGATACACGAACAACCGCGGCAGATAGAGCATCCCGGCCATCCACGAGATGACGGCGACGATGTGCAGGGCTTTGATCCAGAGGTAGAGCATTATCCTCGCACCCGCTTCAGCATCCGCTCGACGTGCTCGATCGGCGTAGCCGGCAAGATGCCGTGGCCGAGATTGAAGATCAGCGGCCGGTCGGCGAGCGTCAGAACATCATCGACTTCCCGGTCGAGTGCATCACCGCCGGCGAGCAGCGCCAGCGGATCGAGATTGCCCTGCACCGGAACCCGCGGCTGCAGAATGTCGTGCGCCAGACTGCGCGGGAATGCCCAGTCGAGCCCGATGGCGTCGACGCCCGTGATCTCGACGTAAGGCAGCGCCATCGCCCCGGCGCCACGTGGAAAGCCAATGATCTTGGCACCGGGAACCTGAGCCCGTACGCCGGCGACGATCTTTTCCGTCGGCTCCATGCACCAGCGATCGAACTGTTCCGGCGGCAGAATGCCGGCCCAGGTATCGAAAATCTGAACGCAGTCGGCGCCAGCCTTGAGCTGACCGACGAGATACTCGATCGAACCTTGCACCAGTCGATCGATGATGCGTTTGAAGTTCTCCGGATCGCGATAGGCGAACAGCCGAGCCGGGGCCTGATCGGATGTCCCTTCGCCAGCCACCATATAGGTCGCCACGGTCCAGGGAGCGCCACAGAAGCCGATCAGCGCCGTCTTGTCGTCAAGCTGCGCCTTGACGCGGCGAACCGTCTCGTAGACCGGCGCCAGAACATCCGGATCGGCACGATCGCGCAGTCCCGCCAGCGCGGACGCATCGGTCATCGGCTCCAGCTTCGGCCCTTCGCCGGCGAGAAACTCGACCTTGCGGCCGAGAGCCAACGGCATCACCAGAATGTCGGAAAACAAAATAGCAGCATCGAAGCCGAACCGCCGCACGGGTTGCAGCGTTACTTCGGCGGCCAGTTCGGGATTGAAGCAGAGATCGAGGAAGCCGCCAGCCTTCTCGCGAATCTGACGGTATTCCGGGAGATACCGGCCAGCCTGCCGCATCATCCAGACCGGGGGAGTCTCTTCGCGGCGGCCTTCGAGAACACGAAGAAGAGGTTTTGTCCCCACAGGGTCCGGCGTCACGGGCATCTTCCTAAAAGACTCTTAATAGCTTCGCTGTTGTTATTATTAGGCTGTCGATTGGACTCATGACTCGCGGTCAACAATCTGTCCACCGCAGAACCGATCTCTCTTCAGATTCCCCGCTCATTCCAACCCGACGTTGTCCCCGCCGAAACCGCGGTTTTTGCCGTAATTAGCGCGTTATCCCCGCCTATCCCCAGACCGCAGTCCACATCTCGCTCCAGTCCTCGGCAGAGCAGCCAGATTCTGTCCCGTCCTGAGCGATGTGGACAAAAATTGACCTGTCCTGCCGCGGTCGCTTACATGCCCCTGCCGCGGGCGGATTCATCCCCGCCAATCCACATTCCGTCCGGTCGCTATCCCGATGTCCGACACAGGCTACTTTCACCTGCATCTGGTTTCCGACGCGACCGGCGAAACCCTGATCACGGTCGCCCGCGCGGCGGCCGCGCAATACGCCAATGTGGCGCCGGTCGAACACCTCTACCCGATGGTTCGATCGAAGAAGCAGCTCGACCACGTGCTGGCAGAGATAACCGAAGCGCCGGGCCTCGTCCTCTATACCTTGCTGGAAGAAGACCTCATCCAGCTGCTCGAAGACAAGTGCCGCGATCTCGGTCTGCCCTGCATGTCGGTGCTCGGTCCGATCCTGCGGCTGTTCCAGTCCTATCTCGGCGCCGAGACGATCCATCGCGCCGGCGCCCAGCACGTGCTCAATGCCGAATATTTCCATCGTATCGACGCGCTCAACTACACGATGATGCATGATGACGGCCAGCACGTTGTCGGTCTCGAGGAAGCCGACGTCGTGCTGATCGGCGTCTCGCGGACGTCGAAGACGCCGACGTCGATCTATCTCGCCAACCGCGGCGTCAAAACCGGCAACGTGCCGCTGGTGCCTGGCGTACCGGTGGCGCCGGAAGTTGAGAAATTGACGCGGCCACTGGTGGTCGGGCTATTCGCCAGCCCGGAACGTATCGTGCAGATTCGCGAGAACCGGCTGCTCGGCCTCAAGGCGCATCGCGACGACGATCTCTATATCGACAAGACGGCGGTCGCCGAGGAGATCGCGTTTTCGCGCCGTCTCTGCACCAAGCACGGCTGGCCGCTGATCGACGTGACGCGGCGTTCGATCGAAGAAACCGCCGCCGCCGTGATGAAGCTGCTGATGGAACGGCGCCGCCGGCCGGCGACATAGAAAGACAATTCCGCATGCCCTTGTGGATCGCACCTCATCCTCTGGTGCTGGCCTCGAAAAGCGACATTCGCGGCAAGCTTCTGGCCGCGTCCGGGCTGCGCTTCGGCATCCGCGCCGCGCAGATCGACGAACGCGCGGTCGAACGCGATGCCAATGTCAGCGATGCACAGGCTGCGGCCCGGCTGCTGGCGAAGGCCAAAGCCGAAGCCGTATCCGCGCAGATGCCGGGCCATATCGTGCTCGGCGCCGACCAGACCTTGGCGCGCGGCAATATACGGTTGACCAAGCCCGTCAGCCGCGACGAAGCCGCAGCGCAGTTGCGCACGTTGCGCGGCCGCACTCACGAACTGCATTCGGGCATCGCGCTGGTGCGCGACGGAGAAATGCTGTTCGAGATGGTCGATACCGCGCGACTGACGATGCGCGACTTTTCCGACCGATTTCTCGACGACTATCTCGACATGACCGGCACCGCAGCGTTGAGCAGCGTCGGCGCCTATCAGCTCGAGGGCATCGGCATTCATCTGTTCGAGCGCGTCGAGGGCGACTATTTCACCATTCTTGGCCTGCCGATGCTGCCGTTGCTCAGGTTTTTGCGCGACGCCGGTTATGTCGACGGTTGAGGGAGGCCGGCCATGTTCATCCTCGGCCTGACCGGCTCGATCGGCATGGGAAAGACGGCGACCGCCAGGATGTTCGCCGAAGAAGGGGTGCCGGTGCAGGATGCCGACGCGGTGGTGCATGCCCTGTATGAAGGGGAGGCGACGGCGCTGATCGAAGCCGCATTCCCGGGCACGACGGCTGGCGGCGTGGTCAATCGCGTCAAGCTGGGCGCGCAAGTGATCGGCAAAGCGGATGCCATCAAGCGGCTGGAAGCAATCGTGCATCCGCTGGTGGCGCAGAAGCGCGATCAGTTTCTCGCCGAATCCGAGAAAAATGGCGCCGATGTCGCGGTGCTCGATATACCGTTGCTGTATGAGACCGGCGGCGACAAACGCTGCGACGCCGTGGCGGTGGTGTCGGCTCCGGCCGAGGTGCAGCGCGAACGCGTGCTGACGCGGCCGGGCATGACCGAAGAGCGGTTTCTCGCGATCCTGGCCAAGCAGATGCCGGACGCCGAGAAACGCCGGCGCGCCGATTTCATCGTGGATACGTCAAAGGGTTTCGACGCCGCCCGTCAACAGGTGCGTGAGATTCTGGACAAAGTGCGTAAAATGGCGAATCGGTAGCGGGCGTTCCGCGGCTCGGCCGAAGGCGGTCAGCGCGGATCCATAATCAGACCGCTACGGGCTATGGATTCCGGGTCCGCCGCTTTGCGGCATCCCGGAATGACGGATGAGAATATGCGCGAAATCGTCCTCGATACCGAAACCACCGGCCTCGATCCCTTCCAGGGCCACCGCCTGGTCGAAGTCGGCTGCGTCGAACTGCTGAACCGCATTCCGACCGGATTGACGTTCCACGCCTACATCAATCCGGAACGCGACATGCCGTTCGAGGCGTTCAACGTGCACGGCCTGTCGGCGGAGTTCCTCAGCCAGCACAGACGCTTTCACGAGATCGTCGACGAGTTCATCGCCTTCATCGGTGACGACACGCCTCTGGTGATCCACAACGCCGAGTTCGATCACAAATTCCTCTGCGCCGAGCTGAAGCTGGCGAAGCGCGCGCTCATCGCGCGCGAGCGCCTGGTCGACACGCTGGCATTGGCGCGGCGCAAGCATTCCGCCGGCCCGTACAATCTCGATGCGCTGTGCGGCCGTTACGGCATCGACAACTCCCGCCGCACCAAGCACGGCGCGCTGCTCGACGCCGAGATCCTCGCCGAGGTCTATCTGGAATTGCTGGGCGGCCGGCAGGCCTCGCTCAGCCTCGCCGAAAGCGTGTCGCCGACCGCGATCCTTGTCGGCGGCGGCGGTGCAGTCCGCACGCGGCCGGCGCCGCTCAAGCCGCGGCTCACCGCGGCCGAGCTTGCAGCGCACCGCGAATTCGTCGGGACGCTCGGCGAAGCGCCGATCTGGAAGAGCTATCTCGATCAGGCTGGCTAAGACTTACGCCGGTATCGCCTGAATCTCGTCGGCCAGCCGATGCACCTGCTCGCGGATCAGTCTGGTGTGATCGGTCACGCCGATCGCGGCTGAGTTGACCTTGGTTGCCGCGCGCGACGCCTCGACGGCAACGCCTTCGATTTCAACGATCGCCTTGCCGACCTGGCCGACACTGTCGGTCACGGCGTTGCCACTGTTGGCGATCTGCTGCGAGGTCGCCGCCTGTTCCTCAACCGAACTTGCAATGCGCGCCGAAAATTCGTCGAGCTCGCGAATGGTTTCCGAGATCGCAGAGATCGCGGCGACGGACAGTTCGGTCTCGGTGCGCATTGCTTCCACGGACCGGGCGATCTCTTCGGTCGCGCGCGTCGTCTGGCCGGCCAGTGCTTTGACTTCCTGAGCGACGACGGCAAAGCCGCGGCCGGCTTCTCCGGCGCGCGCCGCTTCGATGGTGGCGTTGAGGGCCAGGAGGTTGGTCTGCGCTGCGATGCTGTTGATCAGATCGGTGACATTGCCGATTTCGCCGGTCGCGACGGCCAGCTTGTCGATGATGGACCGCGTCCGGATGGCTTCGCCGACCGCAGCCGCAGCGAGCTCCGAGGAGCGCGCCGCATTGCGGCCGACGTCGGCGATCGAATTGGCGAGAAGTTCGCCGGATGCCGCGGCGCTTTCCACCATTTGCGTCGCCCGTTGGGCGGCCGACGACGCCTTGGCCGACTGGGCGCTGGCCTGCGTCGCGGTCTTGTCCAGGTTTTGCGCGTCGCTTTGCAGCGTCTGCGATGCGCTATGAAGGATCGATGTCGAGCTCTCGATCGCGGTCTTGAAGCTGTGGAGCAGCGAACGCATGTGCTCAGCACGTTGCGTCGTGGCGGCGAACTCTTCCTCACGGCGCTTGCCGACCTGCGACAGTTCGGCAGCCGCGGTCTCCGATGCTTTCTGTGCCTTATCGGCGCTTTCGAACGTCGCCCGAATCGCCACGGTGAAAGCGACCAGCATGCTGGTCTCGATCACGACCGCGAGCGCGTGAATGATCACGCGCAGGAAATCGCTTCCGCCGGTGAACAAGGTCATCGGCATCAGGTAATTCAGAATCAGGTGGTGCAGCGCGATCAGGGCGGCCGCCGAGATGAGGACCGCGACGTCGCATAGGCCGGACAGCATGGCGAGAACGGCGAAGTAATAAAAGTGCATCTCGACCTGCCACGGGTGGCCGGCGAACAGCATGACGAGCAGCGAGGTCTGGCCGATCAGCGCGATGGCCAGCGCGAAGGCGATGAATCGCAACGACCGCTTGAGCGAAATGGCGACGGCCGGCACCAGCGCCAGAGCCGCGGCGACGGCCGCGGTCGAGAGCGGCGATTTGCCGAGCCAAAGCGCGACGAGCGCGAGCACCGGGACGAGGGTCAGCGCCAGCGCGAGCTGGGCCAGGGCAACGGTTTTTCTCAGCTCGTCGAGGCTGGTCATCAGTTCGTACCGAGGATCGATATCGCCGCGGAACAGGCCGCGAGCATCTTCGGGTCGACGACGAACCAGGCGCCGCTGCCGAGCATGCGCTCGATGTAGCCGGGACCAGCCGGCATTACGACGGCGATCGAGCCGAAGCCGCCGAACCGCACGAAGCGGCTGCCATCGGCTGTCGCGCGTTCGATGCTGGCTTGCGATGAGGTCCAGGGCGCGAAAACAACGGCGACGCCGTTTTCAGGATTTTGCGGCACGAGGCCGATCCGGGCGCTCGCCGCCAGTGCCGCTATCGACAGCGACACCAGGGTCAGCACTTCGACGAAACGGCCGGGGCGCGCGCATAGCGTGGTCAAGCGAACAGTGCCTTTGAATGCCCGCCGCTAATACGGAAATACCTCTTAAGAAACCATTATCTATCAGAACGAGAAGCAATAACGCCTGTGCGTTCGAGGCGCACAGGCGTCTGAATGGAACTTTCGGATTTTCGAGCGTTACTGCGCGGGAGCTTGTCCGCCGAGCTGTGCCATCTTCTGGCGATACAGCGCGACGAAATCGACCGGGTCGAGCAGCAGCGGCGGGAAGCCACCGTTGCGCACGGTGGTGGCAATGATTTCGCGGGCAAACGGGAACAGCAACCGCGGGCATTCGATCAGCACGACCGCGTTCATGCTTTCCTGCGGCACATTGCGAATGCGGAACACGCCGCCAAAAGCGAGGTCGAAGCTGAACATCAGACTGCCGCCGGTCTCGGCCTTGCCGCTGAGCTGCAGCACGACTTCGATGTCGCTATCCGACATCGGGGCGGCGTTGACGTTGATCTGGATCGAGATCTGCGGCTGTTCGCCGCCGATGAGCGACTTCGGCGCATTCGGATTCTCGAATGAGAAATCCTTGATGTACTGGGCCACCACATTGAGCTGCGGCACCTGCTCCGGGTTGAAATCCTGAGATTGCCCGCCATTCGTGGTCGTCATGAACTAGTACCCCTGTCTACGCGGCGGTTGGCTAACACGGCCATTTTGAGTGAACAAGGACAACGGCGGTTGCGGTTGTGCTCTTCGAGGCACCGTCGTGCGACATCGTAAATGCGCCGTACCGACCGGGGGGCGGTGGGTGCAGAAGTGCAATTACTGGTGGCGCGGGTCGCCGGCGTCCAGACGACTCCGGCTCGGCAGCGCCGGATCGTCGATCCGGTGCCACTGCTCCGGCTCAAGATCGACCACGCCGTCGGATCGCGCCGGCGGCGGCCTGCGGCCAAGCGCCTCACTGATCCGCGTCCAGAGCGGAACGACGAGGATCAGGAGGCCGAGAACGTCGGTAATAAACCCCGGAACGGCCAGCAAAAAGCCGCCCAAAAGGGTCAGGCCGCCAACGCCATCCGCGCGTAAGGCCGTGAAATTGTTCTGGTTCAGGCCGTCGCGCATCGCGACCCGCATACGGGCGATGTGCTGACCCCCCGCGCGGCGCAGGATCAGCCCGCCGGCTACCGAACCGACGATCAGCAGCGTCAGGGCCAGGGCGAAGCCGTAAACGGCCACTACCGCGATAAACACAGCCAATTCGGCCATGGGCAGCGCCAGGAGGCCGAGCAACAGCCATTTTGCCACATTCATCGGGATTCCTCGGATCGGCTGGCGATATTGGCCTATGCGCCCCGATCGTTTAAGGTTTGCCAAGGTCCGACCGGCGCCGATCGAGCGGCGCTAAGCCATTGGATCGGCGCATCCGTCAGCTTAAATAGGTAGGGCGGGACTAACCGCTACGCCGTCCCGCGGGTGTTTCCGTCCCAACGGCCGGATGCAAAGCTCCCACCGGTACGGTAGCCGAAAGAATGGAAAACGTGTTCGACATCTACACCATCATCTTTTTGGCGCTCGCGGTGTTCATATTCCTGCGGTTGCGCAGCGTGCTGGGACAACGCACCGGCCGCGAGCGGCCGCCTTACGATCCCTTCGCCGCCCGCGAGCCCGCCCGGCCCGCGACCGACAATGTGGTTCAGATTCCGAACCGGCCGGCCGAAGCTTCGCGCACGCCGGATGAGACGCCCGAGGTTGCCGCGGCCGAGCGCTGGAAAGGCGTCGCCGAGGCCGGCTCGCCATTGGCGTCGGGCCTCGACGCCGTGGTCGCCGCGGATCGCACGTTCGACGTCAATCACTTCCTGACCGGCGCCCGCGCCGCCTACGAGATGATCGTGACGGCCTATGCCGAGGGCGACCGGCGTTCCTTGCGCAATCTGCTGTCGCGCGAAGTCTATGACGGTTTCGACGCGGCCATCACCGAGCGTGAGAAGCGCGGCGACGTCGTCGAGAGCCGCTTCGTCTCGATCGACAAGGCGACGATCACCAACGCCGAGGTGCGTGCGCGCAGCGCGCAACTCACTGTTCGTTTCCAGTCCAAGCTCATCTCAGTCACGCGCAACAAGGCCGGCGAGGTTATCGACGGCAATGCCGAAAGCGTGACCGACGTCACCGACGTGTGGACGTTTGCGCGCGATGTGTCGTCGCGTGATCCGAACTGGAAGCTGGTCGCGACCGAAGCCGGACAATAACGCATGGCGCACAAACCCGCGGCAAGCCGATTTCATTGTCTTGTCGCGTTTGGTTTTTCGCTCGGGCTTATGACGGCGGCGGCCGGCCCGGCAACGGCGCAGCCGGTGAAATTCCGCAACGCTGAAATCGAGGCCTTGAGCTTCGACAAGCTCGACGGCTGGCAAAACGACAATCAGGCGGCGGCCTTCTCCGCATATCTGAAAAGCTGCGGCGCCATCCTTCACGGCACCAAGGCGATGCGCACCGCGCGGCCGGTTTATGGCGGATTGTTCAACGCCTGCCGCAACGCCACGGCTGTCGCCGCCAGTGGCAGCATCGATGCCGCAACGGCGCGCAAGTTCTTCGAAGACAATTTCAAGCCGGTCCGCATCCTGCCGGAGATGAAAACCTACGGCTATTACAGCGGAGCTGATGGGTTCTACACCGGCTACTATGAGCCCGAGGTCACCGGCTCGCGCGTCAAGACCGCGGAATATTCGGTCCCGCTCTATGGCGTGCCGTCCAAAGTCGCCGGGAAGAAGAGCAAGGTGTTCGGGCAATACGATCGCACGGACATCGAGAAGGGTGCCCTGGATGGCAAGGGCCTCGAGATCTGCTGGGTGAGGAATCCGGTGGATGCTTTCTTCGCACAAATCCAGGGTTCGACGCGCGTCAAGCTGACCGACGGCGCCCTGATGCGGCTCAACTACATCGCCAGCAACGGCAAGCCCTATACGCCGGTCGGCCGCATCCTGATCGATCAGGGCGTGTACACGCCGGAAGAAATGTCGATGGACAAGATTCGCGCCTACATGGAAGCCAATCCCGAGGAAGGACAGGCGCTGCGCGAAAAAAATCGTTCCTATGTCTTCTTCTCGAAGACGACGCTGGAGCCGCACGAGGAATGTCTCGGCGCGCAGGGCATCCAGTTGACGCCCGGCCGGTCGATCGCTGTCGATCCGTCGATGCATGTTTACGGCACGCCGGTGTGGATCGACGCCAAGCTGCCGTTGAAGAGCGAAGCGCCTGAAGACGCGTTCCAGCGCCTGATGATTGCGCAGGATACCGGTTCGGCCATTCGCGGCGCGGCGCGCGCCGACATCTATTTCGGTCACGGCCCGGATATTCCGTCGATCGCCGGCCGCATCAAGCAGTTCGGCAAGTTCGTCATGCTGGTGCCGAAGGATGTGACGGTGAAGGGCGATGCGGAAGTTGCGGCCAGCGTGCCTCTGCCAAGACCGCGACCGAAGGCTGTTGTCGCCGACGGCACGCATCTCTGACGGCTCAGTGCCATGAGCCGAGACGGCAAACGCCGCGTTCTCAGTTACGAGGAACGCGTTCTCTGGTCGACCATCACCAAGAGCATGAAACCGCTGCGTCCGGAAGACGCGGCTGCCAAAGCCGATGAGGATGTCGCAGAACCGGTTGCGCAGCCGAGGCTGCGGGCGAGCGTAAAAGCCAGGCCCAGCGAACCAGCCGCCATCCTCACACCGTCGCCGCCGAAAACTGCCCCCATCGCGCCGCCGCTGACGCGGCGGGCCAAGCGCAATCTCGCGCGCGGCAAGCAGGATATTGATGCCCGGCTCGATCTGCACGGTTTGACGCAAAGCGAAGCGCATCACGTGCTGCTGCGGTTTTTGCGCGCGGCGAGCGGGCGCGGCGCGCGGCTGGTGCTGGTGATCACCGGCAAAGGGGCGAGTCGGGCCAGCTCTTTTGATGACAGCGGCCGCGAGCGCGGCGTGCTGCGTCGCCAGGTGCCGCAGTGGCTGTCGCTTCCGGAGTTTCGCGAGTATGTTATCGGCTTCGAGGACGCTCACGTCGCGCATGGCGGCGAGGGCGCGCTCTATGTCCGCGTTCGCCGCGCCAAAGCTTGAGCGCAGGCAAGGCAAAGGGGTCGACCATGGCTAAGAAGGCCAAGCGCAAGCGCAAGGTCAAGACAAAGACCAAAAGCAAAGTGAAGAAGCCGAAAGCGGCGGCGCGGAAGAAATCGGCCAAGAAGACGAAATCAGCCATGAAGGCCAAGAGCGCCAAACGGCCGGCGGTTAAGAAGACAAAGAAGGTGGCGAAGAGAGCCAGCCGAACATCCACTGCCAGGAAGTCGGCGACAGAAATGGTCGTCGAGCGTGAGCTGGGCGAAGGTCTGGCCGAGACCTTCCCCGCTTCGGACCCGGTGGCGCTCACCGATCCGACGACGACGATCAAGGAATAACGCGTCCGGATCGCGGCGCCGGCGGCTTTGACGCCGCGGCGAGAGCGCGGCGCGGTCGCGTTTTATGGCGGACCCGGGGCCGGCTGGGTTCAGTCAGCCGCGCCATCAGCCGTGATACGCCGATCCAGATTTCGAAAACGTCGGCTTCGATCTCCGGACGATTGAGCCCGCCGTCGACGGCGCTGGTGACAGGCCCGCTCTTTTCGCGCTTTGCGACCCGCATTCGCCAAATCCCCCCAAGGTTGGCTGCACACGTTTTACAACCAGTAGTATAGGGTGAGCCACAATCCATGTGTCAAGAAAAATTTATACTTGCCTTGACACAGCCTTAGGGCGCGCGGTCTCGGCGGCCGAAGACAGCGACAGAATTTCCAATGCGCCGACGGTTTCGCCGAGGCGCAGCGTAAAGGCGGCGTGCCCGGCATTGAAGAGGACGAAGCGCACCGGTCCCCTGAAGCCCGGTTCAACTTGCAGCTCGCCCGAGAGGATGACGCTGCCGGCGGTCAGACGGGCGACGGCGCCGAAGCGGCCCAGATAATCGTAAGGCAGTTCGACGATCTCGGCCGTCGTTGCGCGCACCGCGCGGCCCGGGCCGAGGCTCAGGACTTTCTTGCGTGCGAGATCGATCCTGTCGCCGCCGCTAACGATCTCGCCGCCGAGCGTCAGCTCTATCGACGCCGTGCGCAAATGGCTGGTCATGAAAGGCTCGATGGCGATGACGCCTTTTTGCACGGCGCGCGCAATCTGATGATTGACCAGTGGACTTGCGGCCGCCCGATCCGGCGTTTGGTGCTGGCCGAACCACTCGCTGAGCCAGTAGTCCGAGCTGTGGCCGGTCAGCCGGCCGAGCTTGCCGGCCATGGCTCGTGAGATCGGCTGGCGGCCGTTGATGATGTTGTTGACCGACTGGCGTGACACGCCGGTCGCTTTGCTGACCGCCACCTGATCGAGACCCAGGCGACTTAGCTCGGCGCGGAGATGCGCGCCCGGCGATGTGCGCTCCGTCCTCGAATCGGTGCCCCTCTTGCCCCGGCTGCCAGCGGCCATGGCCTGTGCTCCCCGCTAAATATTTATTCCTACGCGCTACCCCTAAACATTCGGTGGTACCGCAACCGTTAATTGTAGCGATAAATTAAAGACATGGCACAGCCGCCGGCCGCCCAAAGGCGCCGGCGGCGGTCTGCGTAATGTCGGGCAGGCGCGGAAGAACTAGAGGATGAAGCGGGAGAGGTCGGTGTTCTTGGCCAGATCGCCGATATGCTTTTCAACATAGGCGGCGTCGATGCGGACGGTTTCGCCGGCGCGGTCGGTCGCGGCGAAGGAAATATCATCGAGGATACGTTCCATCACCGTCTGCAGGCGGCGCGCGCCGATGTTCTCGATCGAACCGTTGACCGACACGGCGATATCGGCGATCGCATCGATGGCGTCTTCTGAGAAATCGAGCGTGACGCCTTCAGTGGCCAGCAGCGCCACATACTGCTTGATCAGCGAGGCTTCCGGCTCGGTCAGGATTCGGCGGAAGTCGTCGCGCGTCAGCGCCTTCAGTTCGACGCGGATTGGCAGACGACCTTGCAGTTCCGGCAACAGGTCCGAAGGCTTCGAGATGTGGAAAGCGCCAGAGGCGATGAACAGGATGTGGTCGGTCTTCACCGGTCCGTGCTTGGTATTGACCGTGGTGCCTTCGATCAGCGGCAACAGATCGCGCTGCACGCCTTCGCGCGACACATCGGCGCCGCCGCGGCGCTCGCTGCCAGCGATCTTGTCGACCTCATCGAGGAACACGATGCCATTCTGCTCGGTGCTGCGGATGGCTTCCTGAACGAGCTGTTCGTTGTCGAGCAGCTTGTCGGATTCCTCGTTGAGCAGGATAGCGTGTGATTCGTCGACGGTGACGCGGCGCGTCTTGGTGCGGCTGCCGCCCATTTTGCCGAAGATGTCGCCGATATTGATGGCGCCCATCTGCGCGCCCGGCATGCCGGGAATTTCGAACATCGGCAAACCCTGGCCGCCGGCCTGCACGTCGATTTCGATCTCCTTGTCGTTGAGCTCGCCGTTGCGCAGCTTCTTGCGGAAGCTTTCGCGGGTCGACGGTCCGGAGCCGGGCCCGACCAGCGCATCGAGCACGCGCTCCTCGGCCGCCAGTTCGGCGCGCGCTTGCACGTCCTTGCGGCGCTTTTCGCGCGTCAAAGAGATGGCGATCTCGACGAGATCGCGGATGATCTGTTCGACATCGCGGCCGACATAGCCGACTTCGGTGAATTTGGTCGCTTCAACCTTCAGGAACGGCGCGCCGGCGAGCCTGGCCAAGCGGCGCGAAATCTCGGTCTTGCCGACGCCGGTCGGCCCGATCATCAGGATGTTCTTCGGCAAAACTTCCTCGCGCAGCTTGTCGTCGAGCTGCTGGCGTCGCCAGCGGTTGCGCAGCGCGATGGCAACGGCGCGCTTGGCGTCGTGCTGGCCGACGATGTAGCGGTCGAGTTCGGAGACGATTTCACGCGGGGAGAAGTCGGTCATGTTTATATTATCACCTGATGGTCAACCGCCGCCCTGCCAGGCCCGGACGGCGTCGATCGGATAGATCAGCATGAGAATATTGAGCGTGAGGTTGTCGTGAATGACGTAGCCGACGCCCAATTCCATCATGATAGCCGAACCGATCACCACAAATATAGGGAGGCGCCGCGCCAGGACAAATCCGGCGATCATGGCGACGGTGTCGGATACGGAGTTAATCACGCTGTCGCCGTAATATTGCAACGAGATCGTCGCCGCCCGGTACCGCTCGATGATGAACGGGGAGTTCTCGAGGATTTCCCATCCGCCTTCGACAGCGACCGCGACGGCGAAGCGGATCCAGACCGGCGCTTTTGGCAGGATCAGCCATGTCAGGAAATAGAAGATGAAGCCATGAATGACGTGGGAGAACGAGTACCAGTCCAGGATATGCTGCGAGTTCTCCGAACTCTGCACCTGACCGTGCCAGAGCTTGATGGTGCCGCAGGCGCATATCGGCACGCGTCCCATCGCCAGGAGCACTGCGGCCTGAACCGCGAGCAGCGCGGCCGCGACAATGACGCAGTTCCGCAGCGTGTGACGCGCCGCGTCGGTCATGCCGATTTCAGGCTTTCGACCGTAATGTTTCGATTGGTGTAGACGCAGATGTCGGCCGCGATATCGAGCGACTTTCGCACGATGGCCTCGGCATCGGCGCCGGTGTCGAGCAGGGCGCGCGCGGAGGCCAGCGCGTAGTTGCCGCCGGAGCCGATGCCGGCGACGCCGGCTTCCGGCTCCAGCACATCGCCATTGCCGGTCAGCACCAGCGACACCTGCGCGTCGGCGACGATCATCATGGCCTCGAGCCGGCGCAGATAGCGGTCGGTACGCCAGTCCTTGGCGAGTTCGACGGCGGCGCGCAGCAGTTGGCTCGGGTATTGCTCGAGCTTGGATTCGAGCCGCTCGAACAGGGTAAAAGCGTCTGCCGTGGCGCCGGCGAAGCCGCCGATGACGTCACCCTTGCCCAGTTTGCGGACTTTCTTGGCGTTGGCTTTGACGATGGTCTGGCCGATGGACACCTGGCCGTCGCCGCCGATCACAACGGTGCCGCCCTTGCGCACGGTCAGGATCGTGGTGCCATGCCAGGACGGCAGTTCGTTCGAGGACATACGCTTTACCCCTGCAATTTCGGTCATCTAGGCACGCCTAGCCGGGTTTGCAAACCTCGCTGGCACGCGCCGCGCTGCGCTGGTGCACGCTGTCGCGCCGATCCGCCGCGTTGACAATGCGCGGTGCGATCCTACATTCGGCACCATGAGGTCTCTGTTGCGCCATACTGCACGCCATTTTTCGCGCGCCGGTCATCTGCACGCAGGCAGGTAACCCGGGCGACGGCTGTCTGTCGTCCCGGGCTTGTCGACCTTCTTCCTCCGCTCAAATCGCCTAACCAATCGTCGCTAACCGTTTGTCCGCGGGCCGTGGCGCACGAACGCCGTCGCCGCCGTGTGCGGCAGGCGGCCCATGGAACGCTGGAGTGCTCTCATGCCGTCAATGCTGCGCAAGGAACTGCCGCCGATTATCGTCAGCGGAATGGATTTCGACCGTCTCGAGCGGCTGGTCGCCGCCGCCAGCCCGGAGTCGCGCACCGCCGATTTCCTGGCGCGAGAGATCGCGCGCGCGACCATCGTGCCGTCCGGCTTCCTGCTGCGCGGGGTCGTAGCCATGGGGTCGGAGGTCGAATTCCGCGACGACGCCACCGGCCGGTCGCGGACGGTTAACCTCGTTTATCCGGACCAGGCGGACCTTGATGACGGCAAGCTGTCGGTCCTGTCGCCAGTCGGCGCGGCCCTGATCGGCCTGTCGGTGGGGCAATCGATCGAATGGGAGACCCCAACCGGCGACTGGCGCTCGCTGACCGTCCTGAGTGTCGGGGGCGCCGGCGCTGTGGCATAACCCCGCAACCCCTGATAAAAGGCCGCCGAAACGAGGATTTAGCCCTGATGCGCACCGCCACCATCAAGCGCAAGACCAAGGAAACCGACATCGAGGTCACCATCGACCTCGACGGCAAGGGCCGTTCGCAGATCGCGACCGGTATCGGCTTCCTGGACCATATGCTCGACCTCCTGGCGCGCCACTCCCGCATCGACATGACCGTCAAGGCGGTCGGCGACCTGCACATCGATTTTCATCACACGGCTGAAGACGTCGGCATCGCGCTCGGCCAGGCGGTCAAGCAGGCCCTCGGCGACATGAAGGGCATCGGCCGCTATGCCGACGTCCACATGCCGATGGACGAGACGCTGACGCGCGTTGCACTCGACATCTCCGGCCGGCCGTTCCTGGTGTTCAAGGCGACGTTCGGGCGCGACAAGGTCGGCACCTTCGATACCGAACTGGTGCAGGAGTGGTTTCAGGCTTTCGCCATGAACGCCGGCGTGACGCTGCACGTCGAGTGTCTGTACGGCACCAACGACCATCACATCGCCGAGTCCTGCTTCAAGGGTTTGGCGCGCTGCCTGCGCTCGGCCGTCGCGATCGACGAGCGCACCAAGGACGAAGTGCCCTCGACCAAGGGAACGCTGGGAAATTGATTGTCATTCCGGGGCGCGAGCGAAAGCGAGCGAGCCCGGAATCCATAACCCCGGTCTGTGAATATGGATTCCGGGCGCGCATCCTTCCGACGCGCCCCGGGATGACCAGAGAGTGATCGAGTAAACCAAATGCCCACCTACACCGTGCACGAGCCGCCGCTGCGGAAGAACGAAAGCGTTGCCAGTCCGGAACGCTTTGTTTTCGTGCGCGATGGATTCCACTTCTGGGCCTTCCTGCTGCCGCCGCTGTGGTTCGTGCTGAGGCGGCTGTGGCTGGCGCTGATCATTTATGTCGTCGCGTCGATCGCGCTCGACTTCGCGCTGTCGCGCGCGCATGTGCCGGCGTCGTGGCGCATGCTCGTCGACGTCCTGATCGCGATCCTCATCGGCTTCGAAGCGGCGAGCATCCAGCGCTGGACCTTGCAGCGCCGCAAGTGGAAGACCTTGGGCTTCGTCGTCGCCGAAGATGGCGAACTCGCCGAGCGCCGCTTCTTCGGCGCCTGGACGCAACGCGCCGCAACGCCGTCCGGCACGCCGCCGGTCGAGAGCACGCCGCTTTATGCAGCACCGGTGCGTCGCGGGCCGCCGTCCGGCTCCGACGTCATCGGTTTGTTTCCCGAGCCGGGGACGTCCCGATGAGCGTCGCCATTGTCGATTACGGCTCGGGCAACCTGCACTCGGCGGCCAAGGCGTTCGAACGCGCCGCGCGCGAGAGCGGCCATGACCAGCCGATCCTCGTGACATCGAGCCCGGACGACGTTGCGAAAGCCGATCGCATCGTGCTGCCCGGCGTCGGGGCTTATGCCGACTGCAAGCGCGGCCTGGTCGCTGTACCCGGCATGATCGATGCGCTGGAAGAAGCCGTCCGCAAGAACGGCCGGCCGTTCTTCGGCATTTGCGTCGGCATGCAGCTTCTCGCCGAGCGCGGCCTGGAATATCAGGTAACGCCAGGTCTCGGCTGGATCGCGGGCGAGGTCGACCGGATCGCCCCAGCCGATCCGGAACTGAAGATCCCGCACATGGGATGGAATACGCTCGACCTGAAGAAGATGCATCCGCTGCTCGACGAAATCCCGCTTGGGCCTGACGGACTGCACGCCTATTTCGTGCACTCCTATCAGTTCAAGACGGCGAATAAAGACGACCTGGTCGCGCAGACCGAATACGGCGGGCCGCTCACCGCAATCGTCGGTCGCGACAACATTGTCGGCACGCAGTTTCACCCCGAAAAGAGCCAACGCCTCGGGCTGAAGCTGATCGCGAACTTTTTGAAATGGACGCCATGATTCTGTTTCCCGCCATCGATCTCAAGGAAGGCCTCGCCGTGCGCCTGGAGCAGGGCGACATGGCGCGCGCGACCGTGTTTCACCGCGACCCGGCGGCGCAGGCGCGCGCCTTCGAGGTGCAGGGCTTTCATTACTTGCACATCGTCGATCTCGACGGCGCCTTCGCCGGCAAGCCGGTGAATGCCGATGCGGTCGATCGTATTCTCGAAACCATTGGCATTCCGGTGCAGCTCGGCGGCGGGGTGCGTGACATGGCGACGGTGGAAGGCTGGCTTGGCAAGGGCGTCGATCGCGTCATCATCGGCACCGCCGCGGTGCGCGATCCGCAATTCGTCAAGGAAGCGGCGAAGAAGTATCACGGCCGCATCGCCGTCGGGCTCGACGCCCGCGACGGCAAGGTCGCGGTCGAAGGCTGGGCGGAAACGTCGGAGCTGACCGCGCTCGAGATTGCGCGCCGCTTCGAGGATGCCGGCGTATCCGCGATCATCTACACCGACATCGCGCGCGACGGCCTGCTCAAGGGCATCAACTGGGAGGCCACCATTGCGCTGGCCGAAGCCATTGCCATTCCGGTTATCGCCTCGGGCGGGCTGGCCTCGATGGATGATATCCGCGCATTGCTCGAGCCGCGCGCGCGCAAGCTGCAGGGCGCCATCGCCGGCCGAGCGATCTATGACGGCCGGCTCGACGTCGCGGAAGCGCTGAAGCTTATCGGCGAGGCAGAGGCGCAGCGCTGATGTTCAAGGTTCGCGTCATTCCTTGCCTCGATGTGAAAGACGGCCGCGTCGTCAAGGGCGTCAACTTCGTCAATCTGCGCGATGCCGGCGATCCGGTGGAGGCGGCGGTGGCCTATGATGCCGCAGGCGCCGATGAGCTCTGCTTTCTCGACATCACGGCGAGCCACGAAAACCGCGATACGATCTTCGACGTCGTGACGCGCACGGCGGAGGCCTGCTTCATGCCGCTGACCGTCGGCGGCGGCGTGCGCACGGTGGAAGATATTCGCAAGCTGCTGAAATGCGGCGCCGACAAGGTGTCGATCAACACCGCGGCGGTGAACCGGCGCGCTTTTGTGAAGGAAGCGGCGGAGAAGTTCGGCGATCAGTGCATCGTCGTCGCCATCGACGCCAAGAGAGTCTCGAAGGACGGCGAGCCGCCGCGCTGGGAGATCTTCACCCATGGTGGCCGCAATCCGACCGGCCTCGACGCCATCGATTATGCGCGCGAGGTCGTATCGCTGGGTGCTGGCGAAATTCTGCTCACCTCGATGGACCGCGACGGCACCCGGTCCGGCTTCGATATCGCGCTGACCTGCGCGGTGGCCGATGCGGTGCCGGCGCCGGTGATCGCCTCCGGCGGAGTCGGCAATCTCGATCACCTGGTGGCGGGTATTCGCGACGGTCATGCCACGGCTGTGCTTGCCGCATCGATCTTCCATTTCGGTGAGTATTCGGTGCGCGAAGCCAAGGAATACATGGCCAAAGCCGGCCTGCCGATGCGGCTCGACCCATGACAGCGGAATGACGCGACCGGCATAACCTGCTAAATCACGCCCCGGAAAGGGCCTCCATGAGCTTCACCCTCGCCGACCTGGAAAAGCGCATCGACGAGCGCTCGCGCGCCACCGCCGAGCAGTCCTATACGCGCAGCCTTATCGAAAAAGGCCCGGCGCATTGCGCCAAGAAAATGGGCGAGGAGGCGTTCGAAACCGCGATCGCCGCCGTGTCCGAAGACAAGGGCCGGCTCGTTTCCGAAGCCGCCGATCTTATCTATCACCTGATGGTGCTCTTGAAGACGAAGGGCGTGCCGTTCGCCGAGGTCGAAGCCGAGCTCGACCGGCGCACGGCGCAATCGGGCCACGCCGAGAAGGCGTCACGGAAAGCGTGACGGCTGCGTAATGGAACAGCGCGTCGAAGAAAATCTGTCGCCCTACCGCAGCTTCTCGCGCGCGGAGTGGGCGGCGTTGCGCGAAGACGCGCCGATGACGCTGACCTCGGAAGAGGTGACGCGGCTGCGCTCGCTGCACGACCGGCTCGACATCAAGGAAGTCGAGGACATCTACCTGCCATTGTCGCGGCTGCTGTCGCTCTACGTCACCGCGACGCAGCGGCTGTTCCGCGCGCAGGAGCGTTTCCTCAACGTCACCGACGAGAAGATGCCGTTCATCATCGGCGTTGCCGGTTCGGTCGCGGTGGGTAAATCGACCACCGCGCGCGTGCTGCAGGCCTTGCTGGCGCGCTGGCCAGCGTCGCCCAAAGTCGATCTCGTCACCACCGACGGCTTCCTGTTTCCCAACGCGGTGCTCGAGCGCGAAGGCTTGATGGAGAAGAAGGGCTTTCCCGAAAGCTACGATCTCGCCACGCTGCTGCGCTTCCTGTCCGACGTCAAAGCGGGGCGGCGGCCGGCGCGGGCGCCGATCTATTCGCATCTGATCTATGACGTGGTGCCGAACCAGTGGGTCGAGGTCGATCGTCCCGACATTCTCATCGTCGAAGGCCTCAACGTCTTGCAGACCGGGCGCCTGCCGAAGGATGGCAAGGCCATTCCGTTCGTGTCCGACTTCTTCGACTTCTCTGTCTATATCGATGCCGAGGAAGACGTCCTCAAGGACTGGTACGTCGATCGCTTTCTGACCTTGCGCGGCACCTCATTCCGCGATCCGAAGTCCTACTTCCATCGCTATTCGGAATTGTCGGATGCCGAGGCGGGCAAGACCGCGATGTCGATCTGGGAGCGTATCAATCTCGTGAACCTGCACGAGAATATCCTGCCGACACGGCAGCGTGCCGATCTGATCCTGAAGAAGAGCGCGACTCACAAGATCGAGAAAGTGTCGCTGCGGAGGCTGTAGCTCGTCGTCCCGGGTGAGCGTTAGCGGGACCCACAGCCACCATTCGATCGAGAAGTCACGGTGTATGAGTGCCCGCCTTCGCGGGGGCGACTCGCGGAGGGCTACGCCGCGCGGCGGCTGAGGTCGAAGTGCTCCATATAGCGCTGCTTGATTGCAGCAACCGGCAGCACGATCAGGACGTCGGTGGTGCCAAATTCATGATCGACCACGGCGCCGTCGCCGATATAGGCCCCCAGCCGCAAGTAGCCCTTCACCAGCGGGGGAAGGAGTCGCAACGCTTCCTTCGGATCGATGGCTTCCTTGGAGATGCGATTCATCTCGACATAGCGTTCCGGCAGCGCCTGCGCGCGCCATTCTTCCGGCGCGCGGGCGTAGTGATGCAGGAATGACAGCGGCAGCGCGAGACGCTTTGGCTCGGTGCCGTCGAGGCTGGCGCAGCCGATCATCACGTCGCAGCGGTTCTGCGTGATGTAGGCATGGATGCCGTGCCACAGCAGCTCGACCGTACGTTTGTTGCGATATGGCGCCAGCACGCAGGAGCGGCCGAGTTCGAGGAATTGCAGGCGGCGGTGGCGCGCGATCAGGCCGCCAATGTCGAATTCGCCGGAGGTGTAGAAGCCGCCATGCTCTTCAGCCAGTGCCTGGCGCAGCAGTCGGTAAGTGCCGACGACCGCCGGCCGGTTGCCGGGCGCGCCTTCGCGCGCGGCATGATCGAGCACCAAGAGGTGGTCGCAGATCGCGTCGTAGCCATCGACGTCGCGGCGGGCGAACAGCCGGCCCGGGTTCGGGATGGCGGCGCCTTCTTGATAGAACACGCGGTAACGAAGCTTCTGCGCCTGGCGCACCTCAGCGGCAGTTTGGGCGAGGCGAACCTCGAGCGAACCCATGCGGCCGAGGCTCTGCACCGGGCGGTGCGCGCGTGCCGCCCAGGCCTGCAGGCCGCCATAGGCTTGCAACGACGAAATCAGGCCTGGCGCGGCTGGAACCGCGCGACGGCGGCCGAACATGTTACGCGTCTGATTCACGCTGACGTCGCGTGCCATAAAGGAGCCCTTTGGAGCTTTTTCCGGGTTCATTTCCGCGATAAAGCGCGGTTTTCACGCCATTCAAGACCTGACGAATCGACACTGCCGCGCCGCTGTATCCCTACACCATGGCAGGGATACGGAATTATGACAGTTTGGGGAAGCCCAATCAGGCGGCAATCGACGGCGCGCCCGCAACCCTGCTTAACTCGTCACGCAGGCGCTCGCGGTCAAGGGGCTTGGTCAGAATGGCGTCCATGCCGGCCGCAAGACAGGCGGTACGATCGTCGGCATAGGCGTTGGCGGTCAAGGCGACGATGCGCGTCGGCTGGTAGCTGTCGAGCCCGGTCTCCCTGATTTCGGCTTCGCGCGCGCGAATGCGCCGGGTCGCTTCGAGGCCGTCCATGCCCGGCATCTGCACGTCCATCAGGATGAGATCGAACGGCACGCCGGTTTCCTGCGCGCTGCTCCAGGCGAGCACGGCGCCAGCGCCGTCGCCAACCACGGTAACGCGATGGCCGAAGCGCGTCAGCAAAGTCCGCGTCAGCATCACGTTGATCGGGTTGTCCTCGGCCAGCAGCACGGAACGCGCCACAGCGGACATGGGCTGGACATTCATTTCCGCGGCCGGTTCGGCCGGCTTGTCCGTTTCGAACGTTTGCTCGCTCGTGAACCGGGCGGCCAGCGACGCCGCGCGGACCGGCTTGACCAGATAGCCGGTGAAGCCGGCTTCCTTGAGCGCCGGCAAGCCGGAGCGTTCGCCCGGATTGACCATGGCGATGCGGTGGGTCAGCGCCATGAATGACGGCTCGGCAGCGTCCATCTCGCCGGCGAGCCGGCCGTCGATCAACAGTGCGTCGAAATGCTCTGTTTGCAAATGACGCGCGGCGTCGAGCGCATCGCCGATCTCGATTTGCGTCGCCGCGCCCCAGGCGTCGAGACGGCGCGCCAGCATTTCGGCGGTGGTCTCAGTTTGCGAAACAATGAGTACGGACTGCCCGGATAAATCGGGCGGCGTGAACGGCCGCGCGGCTTCGTCGTCGGCCGGCGGCAGGACGACCGTGAAAGCAAAGGTCGAGCCTTGACCGGCCGTGCTGTCGACACTCAGCGTACCGTTCATCCCCTCGACGATGCGTTTGGAAATGGCGAGGCCGAGACCGGTGCCGCCGAACTTGCGCGTCGATGACGCATCGGCCTGTTCGAAGTCGCGGAAAACGCGCGCCTGGTCTTCCGGTGCAAGCCCGATACCCGTGTCACGGACGCTGAAACGGATGGCCTGGTCGCCATCGCCGCCGTCGATCGCGGGCTCGACGATCACGGTGACGCCGCCTTGTTCGGTGAACTTCACGGCGTTGCCGGCCAGATTCAGCAAAATCTGGCGCAGGCGCGCGGCGTCGCCCACGACCGCCGGCGGCAGGCGCTCATCGACGAAAGAGCTGATGTCGATGCCCTTGGCCTGCGCGCGGGGCGCCAGCAATTCGATGGTCTCTTCGACCAGCGGCAGCAGCGCGAACGGCTGCGGATCGAGATCGAGCTTGCCGGCTTCGATCTTGGACAGGTCGAGCACCTCCTCGATCAAGCCCAGCAACGTCTCGCCGGAGTTCTTCGCTGCCTTGACGTAGTTGAGTTGCTCCGGAGTCAGCGCCGTGTCGAGCAGCAGATCGGTCATGCCGATGAGGCCGTTGAGTGGCGTGCGGATCTCGTGGCTGATGGTGGCGAGGAAGCGCGACTTGGCGTTGTTGGCCGCTTCGGCGAGGCTGCGTGCCTCGACACGGTCGGTTACGTCGCGGCCGACGCTCTGGATCTCGCTGCCGTTGTCGCCGCGCACGGTGACTTCACGCCAGGCGATCCAGCGCGCACCGCCGTCCATGCCGATCTTCTGATCATGCGCGCGCGTGCCGTCGGCGAGCACCGTGATGTCGCCTTGCTCGAAGACCGGCAAGGCGGCGGGGCGGCCGAGGAGATCGGCGCGGCTTTGCCCGGCGAGCTTGCAATAGGCGTCATTGACGTAGGTGAGATAACCGGTCGCGTCGCGACGCGCGATCAGATCGCCTTGCGCTTCGAGCAGGCCGCGGGCCCGCACTTCGGCCTCGCGCAATTCCCAGTTTCGATCCGACAGCTCCTCGATGCGCATTTCGAGTTCTTGCCTTGCCGCCTTGGCGGAGCGGCGCTGCATCAGGAGCCCGGCGATGACGACGCAGGCGGCAGCAAACAACGCCGCGGCGCCGAGCGCGAAGGCATGCGGATCGTAGTCGGCGCTTGACGCCTGAATACCGGCGTAAAAGCCGAGCGCGCCGGAGATGATCGACAAGGTGACGACGGCCGAACGGCCAAACAGGATCAGCGCCGCGACGTTGCGCGAATGAGGCTGCGACGGGCGATTGCGTTTGACCATAGCCTGCGTTGTGCCCGCCAAGTCTTGCAATTCGGTGGCGGCAAGCCCGTGCCGGGCGCACTCGTGCGGATGTAGTGAAAGCCGCGTTAAACACCGGGCCGGCAGCGCCGGGGGCAGGAGCTCGGCCGACAGTATCTCGCTACGACAAGCGGCATGGAGCATGGAACAAACAGCGTCGTTTATGCATCCATTCGGTATGTTGAATGTTTCCTTAATAAATAACAGCCATGTTTACGGGATCGATTTATCAAACGAATGCCCTCGGCTCGTTGGCGACGGCGGAACGCTCGACGAGGGCCAGGAAGCGAGCGATGTCACAGCCTCATCATTCGACAACTCGCCGGCGCAGCTTGAAGTCGATGGCCACGTTGCTCGTCTTCGGCGTAACCATGGCGGTCGGCATCGGCGTCGCCGTCGCGATCAGCGCCTACTCGATGACCAAGATCCGCATCGGCGGCGCGACTTACGAGCGGATCGTGCAGACCAAGGATCTGGTCGCCGATATCCTGCCGCCGCCGCTCTACATCATCGAAGCCTATCTCGAAGCGACGCGCGCCGCCTATTTCGAGACGCCGGTCGCAGACGCCAAGAAGCGCGTCGCCGAACTGCGCAAGGATTACGACACGCGCCGCGCCTATTGGCAGGGGTCCGACCTCGATACCGGCATCAGGGACAAGCTGACGGAAGCCTCGCATGCCTATGTCGCGAAGTTCTGGACGGTGTTCGACGACAAACTCGTCCCGGCCCTCGAGCGCAAGGACGCAGCGGCAGCGAAGGCGGCCTATGCCGAACTGACGACCATCTATAACGGCCATCGCGCGGTGATCGACCAGATCGTGACCGCAGCGAACGCTTTGGGTGAGAAGGTCGAAGCCGATTCGTCGAGTCTGGGCCGCACCGCGATCTGGTCGGTAGCCGGCGTCGATGCGGCGCTGTTTCTCCTGCTCATGATCGGGATCTTGGCGATCATCCGCCGGCTCGTCAGGCCGATCGGCATTCTCGGTGACAGTCTTGCGCATCTGTCGAGCGGTGATTTGACCGCACGGATCACGCAGAAGATGCCGCCGGAGTACATGGAGCTTCGCGATAATCTGAATACCGCGATCGACAAGCTCAATGCGGTGATCGGCGCCGTCAAGCGTTCGGCCCGCGACGTGACCAGCGCCTCGACGGAGATCACGACCAGCACAACCGATCTGTCACAACGGACCGAAGAGCAGGCCGCGACGCTGGAGCAGACTTCGGCGTCGATGGAGCGGATCTCGTCGATCGTGAAATCGAACGCCGACAACGCGCGGCGCGCCGCGGAGTCGGCGAAGACGACCGAGACTGTCGCCGGTCGCGGCGGCGATGTCGTCGGCAAGGCGATCGATGCCATGGCGCGGATCGAGGATTCGTCGCGCAAGATTGCCGATATCATCGGCGTCATTGATGAGATCGCGCGTCAAACCAATCTGCTGGCGCTCAACGCCGCCGTCGAAGCGGCGCGCGCCGGCGAGGCCGGTCGTGGCTTCGCCGTCGTGGCCTCCGAGGTGCGCAGCCTTGCGCAGCGGTCGTCGCAGGCGGCCAAGGACATCAAGGACCTGATCACAAATTCAACTGGCCAGGTGAAAGACGGCGTCGAACTGGTCAATCGCGCCGGCGCGTCTCTCGCCGAGATCGTGTCCTCGATCAAGGATGTGACGACGATCGTCGCCGATATCGCCAGCGCCAGCGCCGAGCAGGCCTCGGGCATCGAGCAGATCAACAAGGCGCTGACACAGATGGACGAGGTAACGCAGCAGAATTCGGCGCTGGTCGAAGAAAACGCGTCGACTGCCAAATCGCTGGAGGATCAGGCGCGGGCCATGGACGAGCAGGTCGAATTCTTCAATGTCGATATGGGCAAGGCTGCTCCCTCCGAGCGGCCGCAGGCTCGGCCGTTGCGCCCCGGCAGCCGCGCGGTCGCGCGCGCGGCTTAAAGGAGCGCTCGCTTTCCGCTCAGGCCGCGCGGCGAACGTCGTCGGCGAGCGCGCGATACGACAAGGCTTCGGCGAAATGCACGCGGCCGACTTTGTCGGCACCGTCGAGATCGGCCAAAGTACGGGCGACGCGCAAGACGCGATGATAGCCGCGCGCCGATAGCTGCATGTGGTCGGCGGCATCGCGCAGCAATTTCAGCCCGGCCGTATCGGCGCAAGCGACTTCTCCAGAATCGGGCCGCTCGCTTGCGCGTTGCAACGAATGTGGGCGGCGCCGCGCGCGGCGTAGCGTTCGATCTGGATGTCACGGGCGCGTGCGACACGCGCCGCCACTTCGCGGCTGCCTTCGGTCGGCGGCGGCAGGATGAGGTCGGCGGCGGTGACGGCCGGCACTTCGATATGCAGATCGATGCGGTCGATCAGCGGACCGGACAGCCGGCCTTGATAATCGGCGGCACAGCGCACATTCGGCGCGCGATTGCAGGCGAAGCCCGGATCGTTGGCGCGTCCGCAGCGACAGGGGTTCATCGCGCCGACCAGCATGAAGCGCGCCGGATAAGTGACGCGATGATTGGCGCGGGCGATGGCGACCTCGCCGGTTTCGAGCGGCTGGCGCAGCGAATCGAGTACCTGGCCGGAGAACTCCGGCATCTCGTCGAGAAACAGGACGCCGTTATGCGCCAGCGACACTTCGCCGGGCCGCGCGCGGAGGCCGCCGCCGACCAAAGCCGGCATCGAGGCGGAATGATGCGGCGCGCGGAACGGCCGCCGGTTGGTGAGGGCACCGCCCTCGATCTCACCGGCGACCGAGGCGATCATCGAGACCTCGAGCAATTCGGCCGGAGACAGCGGCGGCAGGATCGACGGCAGCCGGGCCGCCAGCATCGATTTGCCGGCGCCGGGCGGACCGATCATCAGCAGATTGTGGCCGCCGGCGGCGGCGACTTCGAGCGCGCGCTTGGCGCTTTCCTGTCCCTTGATGTCGGCGAGGTCGAGTGAAACGCCTTCAAGCTCGCGGATCTTCGGTACCGGGCGCATCAGCACCTGCGTGCCGCGGAAATGATTGGCCAGTTGAATGAGCGACTGCGCCGCGATGATTTCGATCTCCGGACTGGCCCACGCCGCCTCCGGACCGCAAGCCTGCGGACAGATCAGTCCGTAGCCATTGCCGTTGGCGCCGATCGCTGCCGGCAAAACCCCCGCGACCGGCGCGATCGAACCGTCGAGGCCGAGTTCGCCGAGCACGGTGAAGCCCGACAAGGCGTCGGCCGGAATGGCGCCGATCGCCGCCATCAGTCCGAGCGCGATCGGCAGGTCGTAGTGACTGCCTTCCTTCGGCAAATCGGCGGGCGCGAGATTGACGGTGATACGGCGGGCCGGCAGGGCGAGGCCGGAGGCGATGAGAGCCGCGCGGACGCGCTCCTTGGCCTCGGAGACCGCCTTGTCGGGAAGCCCGACGATATTGAAAGCGGGCAGGCCGGGAGCGACCTGGACCTGGACGTCGACGATGCGGGCGTCGATGCCCTCAAAAGCGACCGTCGCTACCCGCTGGACCATGCCTGCCCCCTGAGTTCTACCTTTGAGTGTAGCCCAGGTTGCAAAGCCCGACAAGAACATTTGAAGAACAAAAATGTCCGGTTGAGATGGCGCCTCTCCAGCGCGGTCGCCTCGGGCTCAGGAGCGCGCCAGCAAATCGCGCTTGGTCGCCTCAAGGATTTCCTCGGCCAAGGCGCCGTCGTTGACGGCACGCGCCAGCACGCCGGCGCCGACGAGCTGCGCCATCACCGCCAGCGCCTTGCGCCGTCGCGCCGCCTTGGTGCCGGGGATCGCTCCCATCAACACGTCGACGAGCCGCATCAGGCCATCGCGAAACACGGCGCGCACCGACTTGGCCTGACGCGGCGCCTCCGCGCCCAGCGCCACCAGCGCGCAGCCGCGACCCGAACTGTCGTACTGCCGCGGCGACAGATAGTGGGCGATCATCGCCGCGAAGGCATCGTCGCCCGCGCTGTCGCGCACCTCGGTCCAGCGCGCGGCGGACTTCGCCAAGGCCGCATCGCAGGCCTGCGCCGCCAGATCGTCTTTCGATTCGAAATGTCCGTAAAATCCACCATGCGTGAGTTCGGCGGCCTTCATGATGTCGGCGACGCCAATGCCATCGAAGCCCTTCTCGCGCAGCAAGGTGCTTGCCACGGCGATGATGCGTTCGCGGTTTTCGGCCGCCTTTTCTCGACTGACGCGCATGCGCTTTTCCCCTCGCGGCACAGCTTGACAAGTTATATGACATCCGTCATCTATTTCAATAGATGATGGTCATCATTTAACGGCTGCGGCGGTTTCCGCTGGGGCCAAACCCCGGGCCACTACCATGGTTTCGAACGCACTTGCCGCCAGCCTCGGCCGCCGCAACGTCCATTACGGCTGGGTCGTGGTCGCCAGCACCTTCCTCACCATGCTGGTGACGGCCGCCGCCATGGGCGCGCCCGGCGTTCTGATCGTGCCGCTCGAGAAGGAATTCGGCTGGACGACGTCGGAGATTTCCGCGGCGCTGGCGCTGCGCATTCTGCTTTACGGGCTGCTCGGTCCGTTCGCCGCCGCCTTCATGAACCGCTTCGGCGTCCGCCGTGTCATCCTCACGGCGCTGGCTCTCATCTGCGTCGGCTTCCTTGCGTCGCTCAACATGACCGGGCTGTGGCAATTGATGCTGCTCTGGGGCGTGGTGGTGGGACTCGGCACCGGGCTGACCGCAATGGTGCTGGCGGCCACAGTGGCGACGCGCTGGTTCAACAAGCGGCGCGGCCTCGTCGTCGGCCTTCTGGCCGCGAGCTCCGCGACCGGGCAACTGGTTTTCCTCCCGGTGATCGCCGCGCTGACAACCGATTACGGCTGGCGCACTGCGCTGGCTTTCATGTGCGCCATGCTCGCCGCTACGGCGCTCGTCACGCTCGCTTTGATGCGCGACCGGCCCGCCGATCTGGCGCTGCCGATCTACGGCGAGACGCAGGTGACGCCCGCGCCCGCGCAAGGCGAAGGACTCTGGTCGCTGATGATGTCGCCGCTGCTGGTGCTGAAGGATGCAGCGCGCACCGGCACGTTCTGGATTCTCTTTGCCACGTTCTTCGTTTGCGGCTGCAGCACCAACGGCCTGGTGCAGACTCATTTCGTCACGTTCTGCAGCGATTACGGTCTTGCCGCCGTCACCGCGGCCAGCGTTCTGGCCATGATGGGCGTGTTCGACTTCTTCGGCACAATCGGCTCCGGCTGGCTCTCCGATCGGTTCGACAGCCGCTATCTGCTCGCCTGGTATTACGGCCTGCGCGGCCTGTCGCTGCTGTTTCTGCCGTTCACCGATTTCACCTTCTACGGGCTGTCGCTGTTCGCGGTGTTCTATGGCCTCGACTGGATCGCCACGGTGCCGCCGACGGTCAAGCTCACCGCCGATCGCTTCGGCCGTGAAAAGGCGGGACTGGTATTCGGCTGGGTGTTCGCCGGTCACCAGATCGGCGCGGCCTTCGCCGCCTATGGCGCCGGCCTGACCCGTACCGAATTTGGCACCTATGTGCCGGCGTTCTTCGCCGCCGGCGCGCTGTGCCTCATCGCGGCAGTGCTCGTGCTGTTCATCAGCCGCGGACTGCGCCTGAGCTCCGGGCCGGCCACGGCTGCGGCGGGGGGCTGACCCGCCGCCCGGACCGGTCGGGCCTGTGGACGGCAAAGAGAACATTTGCAGAACAAAAAATTTCGTTTACCATGGCGGGTGTCACAGAGGTGCTCGCCATGATCGATCGCCAAGCCATGCAAAACGACCTGCTCGAAGCGCGCCGCGCTCGAGAGGAAGCCGAAGCCGCCAATCACGAGGTCGAGGAGCTGATCTGGGAGTTGCAGCACGTGCAACTGGGCCGGCAGCGGGTTGTTTTCTCGATATCCGGCTTTGAACAGGAAGCCGCCTGAGGGCGCCACAGCAGCATGCCGCGCGCGCCGGGTGTCAGCCTCGAAGGCGGCGCGGCCCTCTGCGCCGTTCGCCGGTAAACGGAAACGCGCGGCTTTTAGCGTTGTTTGAATAACGCAGTTGAACATCTAAATTTTCAGGGAATTAAGGGAGAGGGTGTTTATTCGCTCGTTCAATTGTCGCGGGTATGAGCGATGCCTCCTCAACAGAGCCTTCCCTTGCACGCATTGCAGACCGAGATTCTCGAAGCGCTCGTCACCGGGGAGCGCTTCGAAGATATCGCTCAGTTGCTGTGCCGTCGCGCCGAAGAACTCGCTCCCGGGGTCGTCTGCTCAATCGTCGCTGTCACGCCGGACGGCAAGCTCGCCACGGTGGCCGCGCCCAGCCTGCCGCAACATTATTCCGAAGCCATCACCGGCCTTTCGATCGGGCCGAATGTCGGCTCCTGCGGAACTGCGGCCTATCTGGGCGAGCCCGTCGAAGTCGATGACGTGTCGACCAATCCGCTGTGGGCTCCGTATAAAGACCTGATCCTGCCGCTCGGCCTCATGGCGTGCTGGTCGAGCCCGATCAAGACGCGCGATGGCCGTGTCGCGGCGACCTTCGGCTTCTACTATCGCACCAAGCGCGGCCCGACCGAACTCGAGCGCGCGATCGTCAATACCTGCGTGCATCTGTTTTCGATCGCCATCGAGCACGACGAGGCGCAGCGCCGCAACCATGCGCTGGCCTATTTCGATCAGCTCACCGGCCTGCCGAACCGGCGCAGCTTCGACGACACGATGTTCGAGCGCATCGTCGCCGACGATCCGGCGTTCGGCCTTCTGGTCGTCGATATCGACAATCTGAAGATCGCCAACGACACGATGGGTCACGTCGTCGGCGACGGGCTTATCCAGGAAGTCGCCGGCCGACTCGCCGGCGTGGTGCCGAACTCGGCCTACCGCCTCGGCGGCGACGAATTCGCGGTCCTGGCCGACGGATGCCGGTCGCACGACGACCTCGTCGCGGTCGCCGATACGCTCATGCGCGCGATGCGCGAGCCGTTCGATTGCGACGGCTACACCATCATCCCGCAGATCACGATGGGCGGCGTGGTTTACGGCGTCGACGGCAACAACGCCGACTTCCTGCGGCAGAACGCCGACTTCGCGCTGTATCACGCCAAGGAAATCAAGCGCGGCGGCTACGTCCCGTTCGAAAAGAACCTGCGCACTTCAATTGCGCTGCGCATGTCGAAGATCCGCACCGTCGACCAGGCGCTCAACGACCACCGCGTGCTGCCCTATTATCAGCCCGTCATGGCGATCGACGGCCGCGCGATCGAGGGCTTCGAATCGCTGGCGCGCATTCGCCTCGAAGGCGGCGACATCATCTCGGCCGGCGAGGTGCAGGCGGCGTTGTCCGATCCGAGCATCGCGTTTCGGCTCACCGACCAGATGCTCAAACAGATCGCTCGCGACATGCGCAGCTGGATCGATCGCGGCCTCGCGGTCAAGCACATCGGCATCAATCTCTCGACCGCCGACTTCTATCGCACCGATCTCGAGCATCGCCTCTCGGA
The DNA here is from genome assembly GCF_001426945.1 of Pseudolabrys sp. Root1462. Classification (GTDB taxonomy): domain Bacteria; phylum Pseudomonadota; class Alphaproteobacteria; order Rhizobiales; family Xanthobacteraceae; genus Pseudolabrys. The sequence continues at coordinate 205,740 of NZ_LMFS01000003.1, forward strand.
TGCCTTTGAATCGGTCGGCGTTCCGCTCAACCGTCTGGTTCTGGAGGTGACGGAGACCGTGTTCATGGACGGCCCGGACGACAAGGTCGTCGGCGTGCTGGAGCGGCTGCGCAAGAAGGGCGTCGTCGTCGCGCTGGACGATTTCGGCACCGGCTATGCGTCGCTGACCCACCTCGTCAGTTTTCCGGTCGACATCGTCAAGATCGACAGGTCATTCGTTCACCGGATGCTGGTCGAGCGCCCCAGCCGGCTGGTCGTGGAATTGCTGGTCGATCTGTCGCGCAAGCTGGACTTGCGGGTGGTCGCCGAAGGAATCGAGACGGAAGCGCAAGCCGCCTGGCTCATGGAGCTCGGTTGTCAGTATGGCCAGGGCTATTTCTTCGGCCGGCCGGCCGATGTCGCGGCGACCACGCGGCTCATACTCGGCGGCAGCAATGCTGCCGCCGCGACGAAAGCCGCACCGCAGAAACGCTCGGCGTAGAGCGCTCCCGCCGGGCGTCAGCCGCGGCGCTTCTTCTCGATCACGTCCCACACCATCGCCGCGGCATCGGGGCCGCCGAGGTTCTTCACCGCGCGGATGCCGGTCGGCGAGGTGACGTTGATTTCAGTGAGCATGTCGCCGATCACGTCGATGCCGACGAAAATCATGCCGCGGTTGACCAGCGTCGGCTTGAGGCGCGCGATAATCTCGCGTTCGCGCGGCGTCAGGTCGGTCGCCTTCGGCGAGCCGCCGCGCACCATGTTGGAGCGCAGGTCGTCCGGCGCCGGCACCCGATTGACCGCGCCGGCGAACTCGCCGTTGACCAGGAGGATGCGCTTGTCGCCGTCCTTCACCGCCGGCAGGAAGGCCTGCACCACCCAAGGTTCGCGGAACGTCGCGGCGAACATGTCGTAGAGCGATCCGAAATTGAGATCCTCGCGCGTGACGCGGAATACGCCGCCGCCGCCATGGCCGTACAGCGGCTTCATGACGATGTCCTTGTGCTCGGTGCGGAATGCCTTGATCTCGGCAAGGTCACGCGTGATCAGCGTCGGCGGCATCAGATCGGGGAACGAGGTCACGAGGATCTTCTCGGGCGCGTCGCGCACTTCGGCCGGGTCGTTCACCACCAGAGTCTTGGGGTGAATGCGCTCCAGCATATGGGTCGTTGTGATGTAGGAGAGGTCGAAGGGCGGGTCCTGCCGGAGCAGGATAACATCGAAGGTGTCGAGCGGCACGCGGGCGGGCTCGCCCAGGGTGAAGTGGTTGCCGTGCTCGTCGCGGACGGTCAGCGGCTCGACCCGCGCAAAGAGCCGGCCGTCGAGCTGGGCCATGCGGTCCGGCGTGTAATAGCTCAGCGCGTGGCCGCGGGCCTGGGCCTCCAGCAGCAGCGCGAAGGTCGAGTCCCCCTTGATATTGATCCGTTCGATCGGATCCATCTGCACGGCGATTTTCAGGCTCATGGGGGCTTTCCGAAGGTATCCTGCGAGGGGCCAAAAGTTAAGGAAAACAGATCGTTAACGTATTCCGGCGAGTATATGGAACCCGGGATTTATGCCGCGCAGGATGGGGCCGCAAGTGACTCTGCCGAAGCTTTCGATCGCCGCCAAGCTCTATGCCATCTTCGCGCTCATGGCCATGACCGCACTGGCGCTGTCCGGATCGGCAGTCATCAACGCCCGCCACTACGCGGTGCTGACCACGACCTATGAGTCGGCCAACACCGGGATGAAGAACATCGAGCGCATCAACGGCCTGATCTACGCCGTGGTGGCGGAATCGCGCGGAACCTACCTGCCGAACGACCAGGCCAACCGTCGGCAATTCATCGACGGCCTCAACGGCTTTCTCGATCGTATCGAAGAGTTGATGGGCGACTGGAAAAAGACTGTCCACACGGACGATGCGGCGCTGTTCGAGGCCTTCTCGAAGCGCGTCGCTTCCTTTGTCGCCTATCGCCGCGAACTCGCACGCATTGCCGCCGACAAAGGTGCCGACGCCGCGCGCACATGGGGCGAGGCCAGCCGCGGCGAACGCAAAGAGCTCAATGCCGACCTCAAGAGCCTGACCGATCAATACGCCAGGCGAGCCGACATCGCTTTCACCGAGATCAACGGCAATATCGACCAGGGCGTGCGCTGGCTTGCTATCTTTGCCGGGCTTGCGGCGCTGGCGACGACGGCGCTGCTGTTCATCGCGCGCGGCATCGTCAAACCGTTGACCGCGATAACGCGGGTCACGGAATCCGTGGCCGGCGGCTCGCAGGTGGCGTCGATCCCTTACAGCGGCCGCAAGGACGAAATCGGCGCCATGGCGCGCTCGATCGAAGTCTTCCATCGCGCCATGATGCATAACCGCGAGCTCAACCAGACCGTCGTCGAAGAGGCGGAGCAGCGTGCGGCGCGCCAGCGCGAGATCAGCGGCGAAATTGCACGCTTTTCGGCCGAGGTCGAAACAACCTTGTCGGAGCTCGGGCAGATCTCCGATCAGATGCTGGCCGCCTCGACAAAGCTTGCCGGAGCGGCTGACGTGGCATCAATGCAGACGACCCGCGCCGAGCAGGCGTCGTCCGAGGCCTCGGCTAATGTGCGCGACATCGCGTCAGCGGCCGATGAGCTGTCGGCCTCGGTCAATGAAATCGACCGCCAGGTCCTGCAGTCGAACGCGATCGCCTCGAAGGCGGTCAGCGAGGCCGGTCAGACCAATCGTGCGGTCAAGGAGCTTGGCGAGGCGGCAACCCGCATCGGCGACGTCGTCAAGCTGATCACCGACATCGCCGAGCAGACCAACCTGCTGGCGCTCAATGCCACGATCGAGGCGGCGCGCGCGGGCGAAGCCGGCCGCGGCTTTGCCGTCGTCGCCGGCGAGGTCAAGGCACTGGCCGGCCAGACCAGCCGCGCGACCGAGGAAATCAGCGCGCAGATCGCCGGCATGCAGCGCGCGACCGCGACCTCGATCGAGGCCATCAACGCGATCGAACGCACGATCCGCGAAATCGGCAATATTTCCGGCGCCATTGCGGCCGCCGTCACCGAGCAGGGCGCGGCTACCAGCGAGATCGCCCGCAGCGTCGAGACCGCCGCGTTGCGCACCATCGACACGGCCAAGGAAGTCGGCCTCGTCGGCAACGCCACCGCCGATACCCGCACGAGCGCCAACACGGTGAAAAGCGTCGCCGACGATCTCGGGCACGTCGCCTCGCGCATTCGCGGGCAGGTCGATCAGTTCTTCGAACGGCTGAGCGCGTAGACGGTCCAAGCGCTACGTTTCAAACGCAGCCTGGATATGCTGCGGCAGCTTGCCCGGCGCAATCAGGATAGCGTCGAAGCGCAAATCCTTGAACGTCACATGCGGGTGTTGCGCGAGCCAGATCTCGGCCGCGGCAGCGATGCGGCCGCGCTGTCGCGGGGTCACCGATTCCGCCGCGTCATCGAGCGATGCGCGCGCCTTGACTTCGATGAACGCGATCGTGTGCCACCGTCCGGCGACGATATCGATCTCGCCCGCCGCGCAGCGGAAACGCCGCGACAGGATGCGATAGCCTTTGCCGATCAGCCAGGCGGCGGCGAGGCTTTCCGCCGAGATGCCACGGTTGAATGCGGCCTGACGTTCGGGGTCGGCTTCCGGCTTCGCCGCCTTGGCGCGCAAGCCGGGAACGCGCGGATGGCGCGGAAGCGGCGGCAGCGGGCGATCTTCCTTCGCCATGATCAATCCTCGGCGCCGTTTCTGGCGAGTTCGAGCGCGCGCTGATAGACCTCGCGGCGCGCCCGGCCGGTCGCCGAGGCGACTTCGCTGACGGCATCCTTCACGGATGTGCGTGTGAGCGCGTCGCGCAACATCGCATCGATATCGGCATCGGCGGTTTCCTCTTCCGCCGGCGGCGCGATGACGATCACGATCTCGCCGCGCGTTTCTGCGCCTTCGGCATAGTCGTGCGCCAGCGTTGCAAGATCGCCGCGGCGAATCTCCTCGTGCAGTTTTGTGAGTTCGCGGCAGAGCGAGGCCTGCCGCGGCCCCAGACCCGCAGCAAGATCGGCCAGTGAAGCCTCGACGCGCGGTCCGGTTTCGAACAGCACGAGCGTCGCCGGAATAATCGCAAGCTCGGCGATGCGCTTCTGCCGTGCTGCCTGCTTCGGCGGCAGGAAGCCCTCGAAGAAAAAGCGGTCGGTCGGCAGACCCGCGAGCGACAACGCCGTCAGCACCGACGACGCACCGGGCACCGCTGTAACATTGTGACCCGCCTCGACCACGGCGCGCACCAGCCGGTAACCGGGGTCCGACACCAGAGGCGTCCCGGCGTCCGACACCAGCGCCACCGCCTGGCCCGCGGCGAGCCGCGACAGGATCTTCGGCAAGGCCTCGTCCGAATTGTGTTCGTGATACGCCGTGAGTGGCGCGGCGATGCCATAGCGCTCGGTCAGCTTGCGGGTGACCCGGGTGTCTTCGCAGGCGATGACGTCGGCCGCTGCCAGCGTCGCCAGAGCCCGCAGGCTGATATCCGCGAGATTGCCGATCGGCGTCGCCACCAGATAGAGCCCTGGCGCGAGCGCGGGGGCGTCGATCATGGTGCCCATCGGGGCGTAGTGGCGCGCGGCTTTTCGTTCGTCCATGCCCGGCACTTTAGCCCGTCGGCGCACCGGTGCGTGGTTTTGTGCGGCTTTTTGCGCAGCACGAATGAGTCGCCCGCTTGGTATCGTGGCAGGGCAGGCGGCAAAAGGCTCGAATTCCTCTATCTTTTCATTGCCTTAACTTTTGCGGGACAAAATGGCGTTTAGCCATTAGGACTGACAGGGGGGTCGGTCTGGGACGAGGGAACGGGGTTATTGCGAATTCGATCTGACAGGCAGGGCATCACCCGCCGCCGTCTCGTAATTGTGGGCGGCTTTGCCGCGGCATCGCTGGCGCTTGCCGGATGCACCGGAGGCGCGCTCGATCGCCTCGACAGCCCGCAGCCGCAGCCACAGCAGCCGGCCGGTGAGCCTGCCCAGCCGTCGCAGATCGGCAGCGGGCAGATTCGCGTCGGCCTGATCCTCCCGTTGTCAGCGCAGGGCAATGCCGGTGTCGCGGCGTTGTCGATGAAGAACGCGGCCGAAATGGCCCTCGCCGAATTCAAAGAACCGAACATCCAACTGCTGGTTAAAGACGATGGCGGCTCGCCGCAGGGCGCGCAGGCCGCGGCGCAGCAGGCACTCGCCGAAGGCGCCGAGATTATCATCGGACCGCTGTTCGCGCAGTCGGTGAGCGCGGTCGGTGCCGTGGCGCGCGGGCGCAACATTCCGGTCATCGCATTCTCGACCGATGCCAGCGTGGCGACGCGCGGCGTTTATCTGCTCAGCTTCCTGCCTGAATCGGACGTGAGGCGCATCGTCGATTTTGCGGTGTCGCGCGGCAAGCGGTCGTTCGCTGCGCTGTTGCCGGACAATGCCTACGGCACGGTGATTGAAGCTGCGTTCCAGCAGGAAGTGGCGCGCCGTGGCGGCCGCGTTGTGGCTCTCGAGAAGTATCCGCTTGATCCGGCGCGGATGGGCGAGGCGGTACGCCGCGTGGCGCAAGCGGCAAGCCGTGCCGACGCGTTGTTTATTCCGGATGGCGCCGACGCCGTGCCGCAGGTGGTCGCGCAGCTCGAGACCAATCGCGTTAACCTGAAACGGCTGCAATTGCTGGGCACCGGGCTGTGGGACGATCCGCGGATCTTCAGCAATGCCTCGCTCGCCGGCGGCTGGTACGCCGCGCCTGACGCGGCGGGCTTCCGCAGTTTCGCTCAGCGCTATCGCGGCCGTTACGGACAGGAGCCGGTGCGCACCGCGACGCTGTCTTACGATGCGGTGGCGCTGGTCGCCGCGTTGGTGAAGACGCAGGGCACGCAGCGCTTCAATGAGCAGATCCTCACGACGTCGTCGGGTTTTGCCGGCATCGACGGTGTATTCCGCTTCATGCCCGATGGCACCAACGAGCGCGGCCTTGCCGTGCTTCGCGTGGCGCCTGGCGGCGGCCAGGTGGTGAGCCCGGCGCCGAAAGCGTTCTAGTTAAGCCGCCAGATCAGCCACCACCGCGTCGAGCAGCGGGAAGCCGGATGGCGTCACGCGCAGGCGGCCATTGTCCATGGTCTCGACCGCGCCGCCATCCATCAGGAATGCCAGCCGGCGCGGATCGAGTGAGCGGCCGGACAAGGCGGTGAAGCGTTTGGGGTCGATGCCTTCGGTGAGACGCAGCCCCATCAGCAGGAATTCATCGGCGACTTCGCCGGGCTGCAAGGCTTCATCGACGGTGAGTCCGATGCCGTTGGTGTCGATCAGATCGAGCCAGGCTTCCGGTTTGCGCTCGGTCTCGGTGGCGTAGCGGCGGCCGTCGACATTCAAGCGGCCATGTGCGCCGGGACCGATGCCGGCATATTCGTGACCGCGCCAATAGACGAGATTGTGCCGGCACTCGGCGCCGGGGCGGGCGTGATTGGAAACTTCGTAAGCCGGCAGGCCGGCATCGGCGCAGACCTGCTGCGTCAGATCGTAGAGATCGCGGGCAAGACCTTCCGCCGGTATCACCAGTTTGCCTGCCTTGTGCAGGCCGAAGAACGGCGTGCCCGGCTCAATGGTCAGCTGATAGAGCGACAGATGCTCGGCAGCTTCGGCAATGGCTCGATTGAGTTCGAGCGCCCAGCCCTCGATCGTCTGCCGCGGCCGCGCGTAGATGAGATCGAACGAGTAGCGATCGAAGATCGAGCGCGCCACAGCGATGGCGGCGAGCGCTTCGTCGGCGCTGTGCAGGCGGCCGAGTTCTTTCAGCGACTGATCGTCGAGCGCCTGCACGCCGAGTGACACGCGATTGACGCCGGCGGCGCGATAGCCGCGGAACCGCGTCGCCTCGACGCTGGTCGGATTGGCTTCGAGCGAAATCTCCGCGCTGCCGGCGAGCGTCCAGTTCTTGCCGATGGCGTTGATGATGCCTTCGACGGTGGACGGCTGCATCAGCGACGGTGTGCCGCCGCCGAAGAAAACCGACGACACCGTGCGCGTGCCGATGCGCGCCGCGGTGGCCGCGATCTCGCTTTCGATGGCGCGCAGATAGCGCGTCTCGTCATAGCCGCCGTGGCGGACATGGCTGTTGAAGTCGCAGTACGGGCACTTCGACAGGCAGAACGGCCAGTGGACGTAAACGGCGAAGTCTTGATGAGGCGCGATGGTATTGGTTAACGACATCTTAAGACTATAGGCGCGCAACGCGGTTCCCGCCAGTAAAGACGTATCTTCGCTGCGGACAAGTATTTAAAATTGTAACGAATTCACGCGCGCAGGCACGCCTTCGCCAGCATCACGAAAGCCCGTGCGCGATGCGACAAACCCATGCCCTTGGGCGGCAATCCGTGTTTTTCGTCCGCCGTCATCTCGCCGAAGGTGCGTTCATGACCGTCGGGCAGGAATAGGGGATCATAACCAAACCCCGCCGTCCCCTTCGGCGGCCAGACGATGACGCCGTCGACGCGGCCTTCGAATTCTTCCGTGTGGCCGTCTGGCCAGGCGAGACAAAGCGCGGCAATGAAATGCGCGCGGCGTTGTTCCGGCGCAGTCGCGCCCTTCTCGACGAGCAGCGTCTGAATCTGATTCATCGCGCCGCGGAAATCCTTGTCGGGACCAGCCCAGCGCGCCGAGTAGATGCCGGGATCGCCCCCGAGTGCATCGACGCAGAGACCGGAGTCGTCGGCGAAGGCCGCTTGGCCGGTCGCCTTAGCCGCCGCCATGGCCTTGATGCGTGCATTGGCGGCGAAGGTCGTGCCGGTCTCTTCCGGCTCCGGGAGATTGAGTTCGGCGGCCGATGTCGCGGCGATCCCATGCGGCGCGAGCAGGTCGCGCATCTCGGCGAGTTTGCCGGGGTTGTGCGTGGCGATAACAACCGATCCGGAAAGCTGACGTTCGGTCATGAACTAGCCGACGGCCATCTTCTGCAGTTCGATGAGCTTGCCGGTGCCCTTGCGGGCCAGGGCGAGGAGCGCGAGCAACTGCTCTTCGCTGAACGGTTCCTTCTCCGCGGTGCCCTGCACCTCGATGATGTTGCCGGTGCCGGTCATGACGAAATTGGCGTCGGTATCGGCTTCCGAATCCTCGGCGTAATCGAGGTCGAGCACGGCGGTGCCGCGGAACACGCCACACGACACCGCGGCGACGTGATCGCGCAGCACCTTGGCGTCGCCCTTGAACATGTCGCGCGTCTTCATCCAGGCGATGCAGTCGGCCAGCGCCACCCAGGCGCCGGTGATCGACGCGGTGCGGGTGCCGCCATCGGCCTGGATCACGTCGCAATCGATGGTGATCTGACGCTCGCCGAGCGCCTGAAGATCGACGATGGTGCGCACCGAGCGGCCGATCAGGCGCTGGATTTCCACGGTGCGGCCGCCCTGTTTGCCTGACGCGGCTTCGCGGCGGGTGCGGCTATGGGTGGCGCGCGGCAGCATGCCGTATTCGGCGGTCACCCAACCCTTGCCCTGACCCTTGAGCCACGGCGGCAGACGCTCCTCGAGGCTGGCGGTCACCAGCACGTGGGTTTCGCCGAATTTCACGAAGCAGGAACCCTCGGCGTATTTGACGACGCTTCGTTCCAGCGACACGGCGCGCATTTCATCCGGCTGGCGCTGGCTGGGTCGCATGGATCGAAACTCCTCAATAATCCGACAAAATCGTCGCCGCCGAGCCTTGTAAGTGTGCCCGGCGGCGACGGCAAGCCCGGATTATTTGGCCTTTTCGATCGCCGTGACGATGAACTGGCCGTTGACGTTGTCGGCGTCGAACTTGATCTTGTCGCCGGCCTTCACCTTGTCGAGCAGGCTCTTGTCCTTAGCGGTGAAGACCATGGTCATGCCTTCGTCCATATCGAACTTTTTGATCGGCCCGTGCTTGATGGTGATCTTGCTCGCCGCGGTATCGACCTTGGTCACCGTGCCGTCGATCAGCGCGGTTTGCGCCCAGCTCGACGTGGCGAGAACCACGCTGACGAGAGCGGCGATGGCGGCGTTCTGAAAATGCTGTCTCATGTCTGTTACCTTCCGTTGTGAATTACTTGACGCTGGCGGTGCCGTGCATGCCGGCTTCGTAGTGACCGGGAATCAGGCAGGCGAATTCGAACGTGCCGGTCTTGTCGAACCGCCACAGGATTTCCGCGCTCTTGCCGGGCTCGATGCTTTTGGCGTTCGGATCGTCGTGCTCCATGTCCGGAAATTTCATCATCAATGCGCCGTGCTTCTTGTTGTCCTGCATGGTGGCGAGCGTGAACTCGTGCTTCAGCGCGCCCTGGTTCTGAAGGACGAAGCGCACCTGCTCGCCGCGCTTCACCTCGATGCGATTGGGCACGTAGCGCATGCCGTCGGCATCGTCCTGAATAATGACGGTGACGGTGCGCGCCGGCTTCTTCGGGTCACCCGGCTTGCCCGCCGAATATTCTCCGTCATGGGCATGCGCGGCGGCGAGGCCGGCCATGAGCGCGACTGCGGCGAGGGATATCAGTTTCATCTGCAGTTCTCCTTCGATTGATCAGTGCGAGTTGTGATTGTTCGAGCCCGGCTTCACGACGGTGAAGCCGGCAGGCGTGGAGGATGAGGGCGCATCGCTGCGCCGTTGCGGCGCCGGCGCATCGGTCACCTGATGGGCGACGGTGCCGGCCGGATGCTTGTAGGGTCCGGGATCCTTGTAATCGTCGGCGGCAAGCCCCTCGCGCACCTTGACCACCGAGAACATGCCGCCCATTTCCAGCGGCCCGTATTGGCCAAAGCCGGTCATCATCGGCAGCGTGTTGTCGGGCAACGGCATTTCCATCGAGCCCATTTCCGCCATGCCTTCCGAACCCATCGGCATGTAGTCCGGCATGAGCTTGCGCAGCGTCTTGGTGAGATCCTTCTGCGGCGTGCCGATGAAGGTTTTCACCTCGTGGCCCATCGCATTCATGGTGTGATGCGATTTGTGGCAATGAATGGCCCAGTCGCCGGGGTCGTCGGCGACGAATTCGATCGCACGCATGCCGCCGACCGGAATGTCGGTCGTGACCTCGGGCCAGCGCGCGCTTTCGCGCACCCATCCGCCATCGGTGCCGGTGACCTCGAAATGCGGCCCGTGCATGTGGATCGGGTGATTGGTCATGGTCAGGTTGCCGACACGGATGCGCACGCGGTCGCCCTGGCGCACCGCCAGCGGATCGATTCCGGGAAACACGCGACTGTTCCAGGTCCACAGGTTGAAGTCGGTCATGGTCATGACCTTCGGCAGCGCCGTGCCGGGCTCGATATCGTAGCTCGACATCAGGAAGACGAAATCGCGATCGACGCGATGCTCGTTCGGATCGCGCGGATGCACGACGAAGAAGCCCATCATGCCCATCGCCATCTGCACCATCTCGTCGGCATGCGGGTGGTACATGAACGTGCCGCTTCGTTTGGCGACAAATTCATAAGCGAATGTCTGTCCCGGCTTGATGTGCGGCTGCGTCAGGCCGCCGACGCCGTCCATGCCGTTCGGCACCGGCATGCCGTGCCAATGCACGGTGGTGTGCTCCGGCAGCTTGTTGGTGACGAAGATTCGCAGCCGATCGCCCTCGACGCATTCGATGGTCGGTCCGGGCGACTGGCCGTTATAGCCCCACAGCCGCGCCGTCATGCCCGGGGCGAATTCTCGCTCGACCTTTTCGGCGACGAGATGAAACTCCTTCCAGTCGCCGTTCATGCGCCACGGCAGAGACCAGCCATTGAGCGTGACGACCGGGTGATAGTCCGGTCCGCTTGATGGCCGCGGTGGCGGCTGCATGGTCGGTGAGTTGCTCGTCGCGGCTTCCGGAATGGCAGCGGCCTGCACGCGGCCACTGACGGCCGCGGCGCCGACGAGCATGACCGAAGAGCCCAGCAGATTGCGTCGTGAGATCATGATCGTTCTCCGTTCAATGCTCTTCGCCCTCGGCGCCCGCGGGGGCGCCGGCTGCTGCGATTTCGGTATTCGACGAATTGCCGCCGATGATCGCGGCCGACAGATCGGTACTGGCGAGCCAGAAGTCGCGCTGGACTTCGGTTGCCGTGACGCGCGCCGCGATCTGCTGCCTGATGTCGGACAGCAGCGTGAAGACGTCGATCTGCATGGCGCCGTAACGCAGCATCTGCTCGTCCGACATCGCCTTGCGCAGCGGCAGCACGTCACGCGCATAGCGTTGCGCCAGATCGTAGTTGAGGCGATAGGCGCGATAGGCCTCGCGCGTCTGCGAGCGGACATCCACCGCCTTCTGCGCCAGCCGGTTGACCGCCTGCATGTAGCTCTGCTCGGCCTCGCGCGTTCGCGCTTCGCCGAAATCGAACAGCGGCACTTCGAATTTCACGGTGAAGCCGCGACTGTGCGAGTGTTCGCCGGTCTCCCTGTTGTCCGTGATCTTGTCGGCGTAGCCGGCTTCGAGCACGTTTACGAAGCGTGTGGCATTGGTCAGCCCGTAGGACTTGGCGAGCGCTTCGACATCGAGGCGGGCTGTTTGCAGATCGACGCGCTCGTCGAGCGCCTTCTGTTCGGCTGCCTGCAATGTCGGCGGCCGCGCCGGCAGGCCCGGCAGGGCGGTCGGCAGCTTGAGCGCAAGATGATCGTCCATGAGGCCGAGCACGCGGATCAGCCGTTCGCGTTCCGATGAAGCGCGCAACTCGGCGCGGGTCAGATCGGCGGACAGTTCGGCGTGCAGCACCTGCTGACGCGACAGATCGAGCTTGCTCATCGCGCCGCTGTCGCGCATGCGGCGCGACAATTCGGCGGATGTGGTGGAAGCGCCACTGGCTTCCTTGAACAGTTTCGCGACCTGTTGCGCGGCGACCGCGCGATAATAGGCGCGCCGTGCGTCAGCGGCCGTTCGCAGCGTCTCCAGGGCGGCGGTCATTTGCGCCTGACGGAAGCGGATATTGGCGATCTCCGTCCGCGCCGGCAGCGTCGCCAGTGCGAGGATACTGCCGACGATCTGCCGCTCCAGTTCGATTTCCGGGGCGCCGGAAAGCCGGGTCAGTTCGAAGGACGGCCGGGGCGGCAAGGATTGTTGCACGCGGACGGCATCGGCAACGCCCAGAGCGTTATAGGCGGCCTGCAAACCGCGATTGTTGACCAGCGCGATCTGAACCGCGGCGTCGGCGGACAACGGCTTGCCGAGCAGGCGAGCGACACGGGCGCGAACAGCCGCCGCGTCGCCTTCGCTTTGCGTGACGGCGATATCCTTGCCCAAATGGCGTGCGGCGATTTCCGTCGGCAGACTCATGCCGCCGTCGGGCGCCAGCGTCGCACACGCCGGCAGCGTCAGAAGACTCGTCAGCAGAAGGCCGCTTTTCGTGAAGCGCCATCGCGTCGCCTGCCGCCCAAAGGCAGCCGGCCGCGAACAATGTCGGGATGGCATCGCATCTCCTCGTCCATCGAATTGATAACGGGCGCGCCACGGCCGTCAGGCCGCAGTCGTGCCGGTACTCAGATCGACAGGAGATTGCGTGGAGGACGATCGATCGGGTCGGAACTGTGACCGAGCAGGTGCGCGACGCGCAACTGGCTCAAAGCAGAGACCTGCATCAGTGGTTCGGCGATCGGGGCGACGTGCGGGGTCAGCGCCGTAAAGCACAAGGTGCCGCAGCATTTGCCCGTCATGCCATGGTCGTCCGCGGCGGCCGGGGCCGGGTGCGAGGCATGATCGGCCGCCATCTGGTCGTGGGCGTGATGCGACCCGGCTTGTTCCGCCTCTGAGATCGTCAGGCAATGGGCCGCGGCATCGGTAAAGGCGAACGCGGCGGCCGGCGCGGCGACACCCAGCGCATAGAAGACGAGCGCGACGATTGCCGCCTTTCTTCGCCAGGATTTGGTAAACAGAGCCAGCATACCGCCCGCAAATATCCCTTGCCGCACCGGCGACCGGCACAAAATGGCACTGTTGCCAGTTGGCGCGCAAGTCCCGACTTGATCAAGCGCACGACGATGTCCAAATTTAGTCCGTAACCAGAGAGGTTTACAGGTGGCGTCCCAAGACGTTCCGATCGGTTCCTCGCATGTCAGCCTCGCGGCGCTGAATGAGCGCTCGCGTGAGATTTTCCGCTCGATCGTCGAGAGCTATCTGGCGACCGGCGAACCGGTCGGCTCGCGTAATTTGGCTCGTATCCTGCCGATCACCTTGTCGCCGGCCTCGGTTCGCAACGTGATGTCGGACCTCGAGCACCTCGGTCTTATCTTCGCGCCGCATACTTCGGCGGGCCGCCTGCCGACCGAACTGGGCCTGCGTTTCTTCGTCGATGCGCTGATGCAGGTCGGCGATCTCACCGAAGACAACCGCCGCTCGATCGAAGCCCAGGTCGCCGGCGCCGGCACCGCCAAGTCTCTCGAAACGGTGCTCACCGAAGCTTCGCAGATGCTGTCGGGGCTGACGCGGTCGGCCGGCGTGGTGCTGACGGCGAAAGCCGATACGCGAATGAAGCACATCGAGTTCGTACGGCTGGAGCCGGAGCGGGCGCTGGCGGTGCTTGTTGGCGAGGACGGGCAGGTTGAAAACCGCGTGCTCAACGTGCCGGCCGGTCTGCCGGCCTCGGCGCTGACCGAGGCAGGCAACTTTCTCAACGCCCATATTCGCGGCAAGACCCTGTCCGAACTGCGCACCGAAATCGAAGCGGCACTGACGCAGGGTCAGGCCGAGCTCGACCAGCTGACGCAGAAGATCATCGCCGCGGGGTTGGCGAGCTGGTCCGGCGGCGACACCGGCGCGCGCCAGCTCATCGTGCGCGGTCACGCCAACCTGCTCGAAGACCTGCACGCGCTCGAGGATCTCGAGCGGGTGCGCTCGCTGTTTGACGCGCTGGAGGCGCAACGCGGCGTCATCGATCTGCTGGGCCGGGCCGAGCGCGGCGATGGCGTGCGCATTTTCATCGGCTCGGAGAACAAGCTGTTCTCGCTGTCGGGCTCCTCGACCATCGTCGCGCCCTACCACGATAATGCCGGCCGTATCGTCGGCGTCATCGGCGTGATCGGCCCGACGCGGCTCAACTATGCCCGCATCATTCCCATGGTGGACTATACGGCGCGGGTGGTGAGCCGGCTTTTGTCCGGTTCTGGCCACTAAAGATGCTGGAAATACAGGATTTTTCGACGAATCGGATTGGAAAAGCTTGATTTTTCGGGCTCCAGCCCTGATATCCGGGGCATACCCCCAGGTTTAAGAAGTGGATTGAGACGATGACGGACCCGACCGCGCGTAATGCTGAGAACGCGAGCGCCGAGACCGAGAATACGGCCGCCGAACCGGCGCCGCGTCCGGAATTCGCCGAGCAGCCCGATCCGGTAGCCGAGGCCAAGCGCGAAGCCTTCGAATACAAGGACAAGCTGCTGCGCACGCTGGCCGAGATGGAAAATCTGCGCAAGCGCACCGAGCGCGAAGTCGCCGATGCGCGGCTCTATGGCATCCGCAAGTTTGCGCTCGATGTGCTGAACGTCGCCGACAACATGCACCGCGCGCTGGGGACTTTGTCGGCGGAAGCGCGCGAAGCCGCCGATGCGGCGATCAAGGGCGTGCTCGAAGGCGTCGAACTCACCGAGCGTGAATTGCTGAAGACGCTGGAAAAGAACGGCGTCAAGAAATTCTCGCCGGAGGGCGAGAAGTTCGATCCCAACATACACCAGGCGATGTACGAAGTGCCGAACGCCGATGTGCCGGCGGGCCACGTCGCCCAGGTCATTCAGTCCGGCTACATGATCGGCGATCGCGTCCTGCGTCCGGCGCTGGTCGGCGTGTCGAAGCCGCAAGCGAAACCGGCGGCCAAGCCGTCCGCCAATGAAAATTCGCCCACGGGCGATGCTGGCAAATAAGACGAACGGTTATCGATGAGCACACGCGGCGCCCCTTGCGGGCGCCGTTTGTTTTTGGCCGTGACGCTGACGCGAAATTCACCGCGTGCGGTTTCGATGCTGAGGCAAGGCGTTAGCGGTCTTCTTCGGATTGGAATAATTCCAGCTCCTTGCGACACGCGTCCCGCCAGTTTTGATTCGTTATAAACTACTGATTTCATTGATATTTTCCTTGACGACGACGGCCACGGCGAACACTGTCCGGCGAAATTCCCTGCGACAGGAGGCCGCATATGCCGACATCATCTTCCCTCACGTCTTCGCCTTGGCGCTTCAAACAACTGGGCTGCGCGGCCGCGCTGTTCGCACTCGCTGCTCTGTCAGGCACGGCGCAGGCGGCGTCGATGAAGGACGGTGCCAAGGCCTACGAGCCGTTCATCGCCGAGAACATCGGCAAGGCCATCGCCGGCGCCAAGGAGATGCAGGCCGCGGTCAAGGCCGGCGATCTCAAGGCGGCGCAGGACGCCTGGATCAAGTCGCGCAAGGGCTGGGAAGTGATGGAGCCGGTGACCGGCACCTACTTCGGCGAGTTCGACAAGACCGTCGATCCGTGGCCGAACGCCAAGAGCGGCTACCACGCCATCGAGGCCGTGCTGTTCTCGGCCAAGAAGACCGACGACCTCGACCAGCCGATCGCCGAAATGCTGGCGAACATGGACAAGTTCGAAAAGCGTCTCAACGACAAGAAATTCGCCTTCGCCCCGCAGAAGCTGCTCGAGGGCACCGCCAACCTCGCTTACGAGGTCGGCGAGGAGAAGTCCGGCGGCGGTGAATCGCCCTATGCCGCGACCTCGATCATCGACATGCAGCAGAACGTCGCCGGCATCGAGTTCGCCTGGAACACGATCTTTGCCGATACGCTGAAGAAGAAGGATGCCAAGCTCGCCGGCCTGATCGACGAGCGCACGCAGAACCTCAAGAAGCTCGTCGGTGTCGCCGACATCAAGAGCATGGACGCCAAGAAGGTCCATGTCGGCGGCGAGGAGCTCGCGGCGCTGATGCTGCAGGCCGCGCCGAAGCTCGGCCTCAAGCCGTTCAAGGTCGGCGACGAGGACGAGGAAGGCGCCGACAAGGCGAAGTAATCGAACAAAGGCCGTCGCCGGCATCCGGCGGCGGCCTTGTCGCGGCAGCGAGCCCCAGAGGATCAGTCATGCGCTTCGGACCCACCCAGGCCACGGCCGTCGGCGGCTTTATCGGACTGGCGATGTCGCTCGCGGCGGCGCACGCCACGCCGGTCGTGAGCCAGGACGCGACGTTGCCGGTCGGCAGCGAGTTGAACGAGCAGCTGCTCGACCAGCCGACCGAGCTGTTCGCGGCCGAGCAGGCTGGCGGCAAGCGCTCTCATCTTTTCAACCTCGGCGACATGCTGTTTTCCTCGTCGGCGATTTTCGGCGGCAAGGCGGCCGATGCCGGCATGAGCTGCAACAGCTGTCACCAGCAGGGCGCCAGCAACCCGAAACTGTTCGTGCCCGGCCTGTCGAAAAAGCCCGGCACGTTCGACACCACCGGCGCGCTGTTCAACGCCAAGGCCGACAATGGCGTGTTCGACCCGGTCACGGTGCCGAGCCTGCGCGGCGACAAGTTTCTCGCGCCCTATGGCCATGATGGCCGCTTCGCCTCGCTGCGCGACTTCGTCCGCAACGTGATCGTCAACGAGTTCGCCGGCCCCGAGCCGTCGGGCCAGACGCTCGACGCGCTGATCGCCTACATCCACGAGATCAGCTTCCTGCCCAACGCCAAGATGACGTCGGACGGTCATCTGACGGGCAAGGCATCCGATGCGGCGCGGCGCGGTGAAGTCGTCTTCAACAAGCCGTTTCCGAGCAATGCGTCGATGAGCTGCGCGACCTGCCACGAGGCCAACGCCGCCTTCGTCGATCACAAGGTGCACGACATCGGCACCGGCGGTTTCTTCAAGACCAAAACGCTGGTCAACGCCAAGTTCAACGCGCCGTACTTCCACGACGGCCGCTTCGACAATTTCGACGAGGTGGTGGGCTACTTCGACAAGCACTACGACCTTGGCCTGACCAAGGACGAGCGCGCCGATCTGGTCGCCTATCTCGATGCGATCGGCGATGCCGACACGCCGTTCACGCCGAACACGGTGCAGGCCGAAGTCGACGAGCTGTCGCAGTTCGCCAGCGTGCTCGATGTCGCCATCCCATCGCGCGACAAGGAAGTCATTCGCCTTGCCGTCGATTCGGTGGGCGCGGAATGGCGTGAGGTCGGCGAGAATTTCCCTGACCGCAAGGATACCAGCGTCGAGGGCGGGCTCACCGAGCGGCTGAAGGCGCGCGCCGGCGTGCGCGATCTGGTGCTGACCTTGCGGCAAGTGGCGATGGCCGCGGAGGCCGACGATTTCACCGAGGCGGCGCGGCTATACGGCGAGTATCGGCAGGCCGTGGCCACCGTCACGCCGTATCTGAAAACCGCCGAACAATGGTCTCTTTACAATCCGCGGGTACACGAGAAGCATTTCGCGGCGCTGCGCCAGCTCGCCGAATTGGCCAAATAGAATCGACGAACCGGATTGACCTTTGTGTTATACTATAACATAACACGATTTCCTACGAACACGAAGCGGGGGCATTGATGCGAGGCGCAATTCGGATGGATCGGTTCGGTCGTCGCTTGGCGGCAGCCATTACGATCGCGACCATTGGGGCCGGATCCGCCGGCACTGCGCTCGCCAAGGATCAACCCAAGCCGGCGCCGTCGATCTGGGAGCGCGATACGCTGACCGGCGATTGGGGCGGCGGGCGCACCGCACTCAAGGAAAACCAGGGCATCGACATCACGCTGAACTACATCGGCGAGACCTTCGGCGTCCTGTCCGGCGGCCTGAACCGGCGCACGAGCTACGAGGGACGGTTTGAGTTCTCGGTCGATACCGACCTGTCCAAGCTCGTCGGCCTCAACGGCGCGACGACGCATTTCACGATCTATCAGATTCACAACAGCGGTTCGAACCCAGCGCAGAATGTCGGTTCGATCGCCGATCCATCCAACATCGACGCGCTGTCGACGACGCGGCTGTTCACGCTGTGGTACGAACAGAGCTTCGCCGACCGCTTTTCGCTGCGTGTCGGCCAACTCGCGGCCGACGATGAATTCATTACCAGTCCGACCGCTGCCGGCCTGATCAACGGCACCTTCGGCTGGGCCGGCATTCTCGCATCCGACATGTTCAATGGCGGCCCGGCCTATCCGCTCGCCACGCCCGGCGCCCGGCTCAAGGTCAACGCGACTGACAATGTCACCGTGCTGGCCGCGGCCTTCGCCGGCAACCCCGCCGGCAAATCGACCTGCACCGTGACGGCGCAGGAGTGTAATGAAAACGGCCTGAACTTCGGCCTCACCGGCGGCGCGCTGTACATCGGCGAAGTGCAATACGCGGTGAACCAGGGCAAGGACGCCACCGGCCTGCCTGCGACTTACAAACTCGGCGGTTGGTATGCGACGACCGACTTCGCCGACCAACGCTTCGGCGTCAACGCTGCCGGCGCGACCGTGCCGCTCAGCGACCCGAGCATGACCGGCCCGCTCAACCATAATGGGAATTGGGGCATTTACGGCGTCGCCGACCAGACCGTGCTGCGCCGGGGCGATACCGCATTGAGCCTGTTCGTGCGCGGCGGCCTGTCGCCGTCGGATCGCAATCTGCTGTCATATTACATCGATGGCGGCGCCGGCATTAAAGGCCTGTTCGCCGGCCGTTCCGACGACACCCTCACCTTCGGCGTGGCATACGCCAAGGTCAGCAAGGATGCGGCTGCCGCCGATATCGATGCCGGCAATACAGTCGTGCGCGACCACGAGGTCGTGTTCGAAGTGAGCTATGCCGCGCAGATCGCGCCGTGGTGGATCTTGCAGCCGGACCTGCAATACATCGTGCATCCGGGCGGCAACGTCGCCGACCCGAACGATCCGAACGGCGGCGCCGTCAAGAATGCGCTGGTTGCCGGGCTGCGCTCAACGATCAAGTTTTAGTCCTCGTCATTCCGGGGCGCAGCGAAGCTGCGAACCCGGAATCCAGCGGCCCCGTCAGCGCTCTCGTTTCTGGATTCCGGGTTCGCGGGCTGGCGCCCGCACTCCGGATGACAGCTCAGCCCCGCGGCTCGACACCGTCGCGCACGGCGCGGAAGCGGTTGAACAAGTCATCCCATCGGGCCTCCGAAGAGACGCCGACGATGCGGACGAAACCTGAGCCGCCGAAGCGCACCCATTGCACGAGCTTCACCGGCTTGCCGTTGACGCTCTCGGCTTTGGCGCGGATTTCATGGCCGGGACCGTTCGAGATGCGCTGCGGTTCAGAACCCTGGATCTGCAAATTGCGCAGCGGCGCCTGCGACAGCAGATCGGCGGCGAAGCGGCCGCGATCGCCGCTCTCCGGCGCGCCACGTCCGATGGACACGATCACGTAGGGATTGCTGGTGATGTCGTCGCTGTCGCCGTCGATCAGGATGACGCCGCCTGAGGGCATTACCGTCAGCACACGGAAGCCGGCCATGTCCTTGAGCTTGAACGGCAGCAGCCCGAGCTGCTCCGTCAGCGGAGTTGGCCGGAACGTAACGCTACGCAAGGCGGCGCGGACAACCGCCTCGCTGTAAACATTCAGGGCATCGTCCGGCACCTGCACGCTGACGAGGGCTGCCAGATCGGGCACGGCGCCGGTGGCGGAGGATGCGATCAGAAACCATTTATGAACCTTGGCGCCATTTTCGGTCGCGACGCCGCTGACCAGAACGCCGACGCCGTTCTCGAACGGAAACGCCTCGCGCTTGAGATCCTGCACCTCGGTCTGCGTCTTGGCGAAAGCCGAACGCTCGAGGCCTTCGAGCGCAGCGATCGGCATGTCGAGGATGGTGATGGCGACCTTGCGGTCGGCGTCTTCGAAGCCGGGGAAACGGGTCGAAATCTTCAGATCGCCCGGCACCGTCAGGCCGACGCGCAGGCCGGGCGGGAACACGGTCTCGGCGGCGGCCGGCCGGGGCGCCTGCAAAACCAGCGCGGCGATGGTGAGCAAAATTGCGAGCGTTCGACGCAGCATGAATCCGGTCATTTCCATGGTTGAGCCGGGTCAGGGAGGATGCCCGGCCGGCCGGTGCAGCAACCTATAGATAGCCGTTCCGGCCGGCTTTTTCGCGGCCGAGAAGGCGGTTAGCTCCCAATTTCGTGATCCGCCCGCTTGCGGCCCCCATGCCCCCTCCTATATGAGCTTCGAGCCGCTGAAACGGCGGTTATCGCTTATCCAGGGGGCTGGATCAGGGGCATTCGCGGAAGAGCCGCGAACCCATTTTCGGGCGCCAGATAATCCGAGGGGGTTAACCCCAGAGGTTTGAGGGCCCGTCCGGTCTGCCGCAATTGAGAGGTGTTCAACATGGGCAAGGTCATCGGAATCGACCTCGGCACCACCAACTCCTGCGTTGCCGTGATGGAGGGCAAAGCGCCCAAGGTCATCGAGAACGCCGAGGGCATGCGTACCACGCCATCGATCGTCGCCTTTACCGACGACGGTGAGCGACTGGTCGGCCAGCCGGCCAAGCGCCAGGCGGTCACCAATCCGGAAAAAACGATCTTCGCGGTCAAGCGCCTCGTCGGGCGCCGCTACGATGACCCGATCATCGAGAAGGACAAGAAGCTCGTCCCTTACAAGATTACAAAGGCCAGCAACGGCGACGCCTGGGTCGAAGCCGACGGCAAGCAGTATTCGCCGTCGCAGATCTCGGCCTTCATTCTGCAGAAGATGAAGGAAACTGCCGAAGCGCATCTCGGCCAGAAGGTCGATCAGGCCGTCATCACCGTTCCCGCCTACTTCAACGACGCGCAGCGCCAGGCGACCAAGGACGCCGGCAAGATCGCGGGTCTTGAAGTTCTCCGCATCATCAACGAGCCGACCGCGGCGGCGCTCGCTTACGGCCTCGACAAGGCCAAGCAGGGCATTATCGCCGTGTACGACCTCGGCGGCGGCACCTTCGATATCTCGGTGCTCGAAATCGGCGACGGCGTGTTCGAAGTGAAGTCCACGAACGGTGACACGTTCCTGGGCGGCGAAGACTTCGACATGGTGCTCGTCAATTATCTCGCGGCCGAGTTCCAGAAAGAGCAGGGCATCGACCTGCGCAAGGACAAGCTCGCGCTGCAGCGTCTGAAAGAGGCCGCCGAAAAGGCCAAGATCGAGCTGTCGTCGACGACGCAGACCGAAGTCAACCTGCCGTTCATCACGGCGGACGCTTCCGGTCCGAAGCATCTGACGATCAAGCTGACGCGCGCCAAGCTCGAGGCCCTGGTCGACGAACTCATCCAGCGCACGATCGAGCCGTGCCGCAAGGCGCTCAAGGACGCGGGTGTCACCGCGGGCGAAATCAACGAAGTGGTCCTCGTCGGCGGCATGACGCGCATGCCGAAGGTGCAGGAAGTCGTGAAGCAGTTCTTCGGCAAGGAGCCGCACAAGGGCGTCAACCCGGATGAAGTCGTCGCCATCGGCGCGGCGATCCAGGCCGGCGTTCTGCAAGGCGACGTCAAGGACGTGCTGCTGCTCGACGTGACCCCGCTCTCGCTCGGCATCGAAACGCTGGGCGGCGTGTTCACCCGCATCATCGACCGCAACACCACGATCCCGACCAAGAAGTCGCAGACTTTCTCGACCGCCGAGGACAGCCAGAACGCGGTGACGATCCGCGTCTTCCAGGGCGAGCGCGAGATGGCGGCCGACAACAAGATGCTCGGCCAGTTCGATCTCGTCGGCATTCCGCCGGCGCCGCGCGGCATGCCGCAGATCGAAGTGACCTTCGACATCGACGCCAACGGCATCGTCAACGTGTCGGCCAAGGACAAGGCGACGAACAAGGAGCAGCAGATCCGCATTCAGGCGTCGGGTGGTTTGTCCGAAGCCGACATCGAGAAGATGGTCAAGGACGCGGAGTCTCACGCCGAGGAAGACAAGAAGCGCAAGGCGGCGGTCGAAGCCAAGAACCACGCCGAAGCTCTGGTCCACTCGACCGAGAAGGCGCTCACCGAGCACGGCTCCAAGCTGGGCGACACTGAGCGCTCCGCGATCGAGGATGCGATCGCCGACCTCAAGGAAGCCCTGAAGGGCAGCGACGCCGACGCGATCCAGCAGAAGACCAATGCGCTGGCGCAGGCCTCGATGAAGCTCGGCGAAGCCATCTATCAGCAGCAGCAGGCCGGCGCTGCCGGCGGCGCGGAAGCTGAGAAGAAGGACGACGTGGTCGACGCCGAGTTCACCGAAGTCGACGACGACAAGGGCGGCAAGAAGTCGGCCTAAGGAGTCCCTGACACGAAACCCGAAGACCTCGTTCTGAGATGCGCATCATGCGGATCGCGGGACGAGGTTTTCAAATGTCCGGCGAGGATTGCCCAACGTGTCCAAGCGCGACTATTACGAGGTGCTCGGTGTCTCGCGCACCTGCACAGAAGTCGAGCTGAAGGCCGCCTTCCGCAAGCTCGCGATGCAGCATCACCCGGACCGCAATCCGGGCGACAAGGACTGCGAGCACAAGTTCAAGGAACTGAACGAGGCCTACGACGTCCTCAAGGACGGCGACAAGCGCGCTGCCTATGACCGCTTCGGCCATGCCGCGTTCGAGCAGGGCGGCGCCGGCGCGCAGCACGGCTTCGGCGCGGATTTCGCTTCGACGTTCTCCGATATTTTCGAAGATCTCTTCGGCATGAGCGGCGGCCGCCGCGGCGGACGCGGCTCCGGCCGCGAGCGCGGCTCCGACTTGCGCTACAACATGGAGATCACGCTCGAGGAAGCGTTCGAGGGCAAGAACGCGCAGATCCATATTCCGACGTCGGTGACCTGCGAAATCTGCTCGGGGACCGGCGCCAAGGCCGGCACCAAGCCGAAGACCTGTTACACCTGCAACGGCGCCGGCAAGGTTCGCCATGCCCAGGGCTTCTTCACGCTGGAGCGCACCTGCCCGACCTGTCAGGGCCGTGGCCAGGTGATCGATGATCCGTGCGCGGCTTGCTCGGGCGCGGGGCGCGTGACGCGTGAGCGCACGCTGTCGGTGAACATTCCCGCGGGCGTGGAAGACGGCACGCGCATTCGCCTCGCCGGCGAGGGCGAAGCCGGCGTGCGCGGCGGCCCGCCGGGCGACCTCTATATTTTCCTGTCGCTGCAGCCGCACGAACTGTACCAGCGCGACGGCGCCGATCTCTATTGTCGGGTCCCGATCTCGATGGTGACCGCGGCGCTCGGCGGCGAGATCGGAGTACCGGCCATCGATGCCAGCGAGGCCAAGGTCAAAATCCCGGCCGGCACCCAGTCGGGGTCGCGCTTCCGTCTCGCTGGTAAGGGTATGCCGGTGCTGCGCTCGAAACAAACCGGCGACCTGTACGTTCAGGTCGCGGTGGAAACGCCACAAAAGTTAACCAAACGTCAGAAAGAGCTGTTGGCCGAGTTCGAAAAGCTGTCCTCGGAACATACCCAGCCGGAGTCGGCCGGGTTTCTGAGCCGGGTGAGGACCTTCCTCGACGGCTTGGCAAATCGGGGCAGCTATTCAGCTTGAGCATCTTGACCCTTTCGCCGCCGCCCTATACCCGTTTGACGGTTAGGTGACAGGATCCACAGCGTTTTCTGCCCCGGCCGGGTACCCTCAGCAATGCAGCCTCAACCCGTCGCCCGCGTCGCCAAAAAGCCCCTTCGTCTCGACGACGAGGTGCAGTTCTTTCGCACATGGTTTGAGAAGCCGATCCGCACCGGGGCCGTGATGCCATCGGGCAAGGCGCTCGCGCGTCGCATGGCGCGCTGCGTCGACCCGAATTCAACCGGCCCCCTGATCGAGCTTGGTCCGGGAACCGGGCCGGTCACCGAAGCGCTGGTGCAGCGTGGCATCGATCCGAAGCGTCTGATCCTCGTCGAGTTCGATCCCGATTTCTGCCGCCTGCTGCGCACGCGCTATCCGGAGGCGACAGTGGTGCAGGGCGATGCCTATCGTTTGCGCCGCCTGCTCGGCACCATCGTGCGCGAACCGGCGGCGGCCGTGGTCTCGGGTCTGCCGCTGATGACCAAGCCGCCGCGCACGCGGCTGCGCCTGATCTCCGATGCGATGGCGCTCCTGAAACCGGGAGCACCCTTCGTGCAGTTCACCTACGCGATGAGCTCGCCGATCCCGAAAGATCTCGGTGCGATCAAGGGTGAACCGTCCGAGCTGATCTGGCTCAATATTCCGCCGGCGCGGGTCTGGACCTATCGCGGCGTTTGAATTTGTCATCACCGGGCTTGTCCCGGTGGTCCCGCTTAGGCAGGCTCCTTGCGTCCCCAAGCGAGATGAGCCGGGTCAAGCCCGGCCATGACGAAAAATGCCTGCGCCGAAAATCCTCATCCTCGCCGGATCAACCCGCACCGGCTCGAACAACGTCAGGCTGGCGGCGCTGGCGGTGAAGGAATTGACGCTGCTCGACGTCGACGTCACCCGCATTTCGCTGCAGGATTATCCGCTGCCGCTGTACGACCCCGATCTCGAAGCGCGCAGCGGGCCGCCGGCGAGCGCCGTCAAGCTCAAACAGATGATGATGGCGCACCACGGCGTATTCATCGCCAGCCCGGAATATACCGGGTCGGTGACGCCGCTGCTGAAAAACGCGATCGATTGGGTGTCGCGCGTGCGCGAGAGGGGCGATCCGCTCTGCGCCGCCTTCCGCAACCGCATCTTCGCCATCGCCTCGGTATCGCCGGAGTCGTCCGGCGGCTTGTATGCGCTGCTGGCGCTGCGGCAAATTCTCGAGATCGGCTGCGGCGCGCCGGTCGTTCCGGAACAGCTGGCCATCGCCGGCGCCGACGAAATTTTTGACGAACTGGGCAATATCGCCGATACCCGTGTCGCCAACCAGTTTCACGCCTTGCTCGCGCGTCTCGTGGAGACGGCCCGGGCGATGGCGTAAGCAGTACTCGCAGGGAGTGGATCGCCGTGCCGCTTGATCCTCGTGACCGCCTGATCGTCGCGCTCGATGTGCCGTCGGTGAGCGACGCCGAAGCCATGGTCGCGCGCATCGACTCGGCGGCGACGTTCTACAAAATCGGCTATCAGCTCGGTCTCGCCGGCGGTCTGCCATTCGCCGCCGGCCTGATCGCGGCGGGCAAACAGGTGTTTCTCGATTTCAAGCTTCACGATATCGGCAACACGATCAAACATGGCGTCGCCAGCGTCGCCAATATGGGCGCGACGTTTCTCACGGTGCACGCGTATCCGCAGACGATGAAAGCGGCGGTCGAAGGCGCACGCGGTTCGAACCTGAGAATTCTGGCCGTGACGGTGCTGACCTCTTACGACGATAACGATCTTGCCGAAGCCGGTTACGGATTGACGGTGGGGCCGCTGGTCGCCAGGCGCGCCGCGCAGGCGCGCGACATCGGTATCGACGGTCTGGTCTGTTCACCGGAAGAAGCCGCCAACCTGCGCGGTGTCGTCGGCCGCGAAATGGCGCTGGTGACGCCGGGTATCCGTCCCGCCGGCAGCGCCGCCGGGGATCAGAAGCGCATCATGACGCCGGCACGCGCGATCGCCGCCGGTGCCGACTATCTCGTCGTCGGCCGCCCGATCGTTGAAGCCGCCGACCCCCGAGGGGCAGCGCAGGCGATCGTTGATGAGATCGCACAGGTCACGGCGCAGCAGCAGCAACAACAGCAGTAACGTGTGGTGAGGTAAACGGAATGCCCAAGGCGTATTGGATCGCGCGCGTCGATGTGCACGACGAGGAAGGCTACAAGCCGTATTCGGCGGCGAACGGCGCCATCTTTGCGAAGTACGGCGGTCGATTTCTCGTCCGCGGCGGGCCCTTCAACGCAGTCGAAGGTCCGGCGCGCAGCCGAAACGTCGTCATCGAATTCGTCGACCTTGCGACCGCCAAGGCCTGCTACGATTCCCCGGAATATCAGGCCAACCTGAAGATCCGGCAGGCCACGTCTACTGGTGAGCTGGTGATCATCGAGGGCTATGACGGCCCGCAGCCGTGACGTGACAGGGGGCATCTCGCCCCGCTATACCCCTCCCGTCAGGTCTGGGAGCGTAACCGATGGCTGAAATGCGTTTGATCGTCGCCGGCGCCGGCGGGCGCATGGGCCGCACGCTGGTCAAGGCGATCGCCGAGAGCAAGGATTTCGTGCTGGCGGGCGCGCTGGAAGACCCGCGCTCGCCGCTGATCGGCTGGGACGCCGGTCAACTGGCCGGGGTCGGCGATAACGGTATCAAGCTCACCGGCGAATTGGCGCCACTGCTGGCCACGGCCGACGGCATCGTCGATTTCACCGCCCCGGCAGCCACGCTTGGATATGCGGCGCGCGTTGCCAGCGCCGGCAAGGTGCACATCATCGGCACGACCGGCACCAGTGCCGAGGACGATGCCAAGATCGCGCAAGCGGCCAAGGCCGGTGCCGTCATCGTCAAATCCGGCAATATGAGCGTCGGCGTCAATCTGCTCACCGCCTTGACGCGGCGCGTGGCGCAGTCGCTCGATGCGACGTTCGATATCGAAATCGTCGAAATGCATCACAACAAGAAAGTCGATGCACCGTCCGGCACCGCGCTGATGCTCGGCCGCGCTGCGGCCGCCGGCCGCAATGTCGATCTCGACGAGAAAAAGGACGCGGGCCGTGACGGTCACACCGGTGCGCGCAAGCCGGGCGATATCGGCTTCGCCTCTCTGCGCGGCGGCACTGTGGTCGGCGAGCACACCGTGATCTTCGCCGGCCCGGCGGAGCGTATCGAACTGACGCACAAGGCCGAAGACCGGATGTTGTTTGCCAATGGCGCGCTTCATGCCGCGCGCTGGGCGATGAAGCAGAAGCCCGGCCTCTATTCGATGATGGATGTGCTGGGGCTGAAGGATTTTTGACTCGTCAGCGCGCCGCCGTAGCGCGTCGAAGACGCGCGTACGTCGCTTATGACAGCGATCCGGAATCCAGAAGCAACCTAGCCCTGCAGCAATGACTTGCCCGTCATCTCCGCCGGCTTGGGCAGGCCCATCAGTTCAAGCAGCGTCGGCGCGATATCGGCGAGGCGGCCTTCCTTGACGACCATGCGGTTGCCGGCGCCCACCAGGATCAGCGGTACCGGATTGAGCGTGTGCGCCGTGTGCGGGCCGCCGGTTTCAGGGTCGACCATCATCTCGGCGTTGCCGTGATCGGCCGTGACGAGCAGCGCGCCGCCCATCTTTTCGATGGCATTGGCGATCTTGCCCAGTCCCGTATCAACCGTCTCGACCGCCTTGACCGCCGCCGGAATGCTGCCGGTGTGGCCGACCATGTCGGCGTTGGCGAAGTTCAAGACAATCATGTCGTATTTGCCGGACGTGATCGCAGCGACCGCCTTGTCGGTCAGCTCTGGCGCCGACATCTCGGGCTGCAGATCGTAAGTCGCGACCTTGGGCGACGGCACCATGATGCGGTCTTCGCCTTCGAATGGTTCTTCACGCCCGCCGTTGAGGAAATAGGTGACGTGCGGATACTTCTCGGTTTCCGCCATGCGCAACTGCGTGCGGTGCGCGTCGGCGACGACCTCACCGAGGATGTTGGGAAAGCTCTGCGACGGAAAGATCGCCGCCATCAGTTTGTCGAGGTCTTCGCTGTATTGCGCCATGCCGACAGCGGCGGCGACCTTCACCGTGCGCGTGCGCGCAAAGCCGTCGAAGGCCGGATCGAGCATCGCGTCGAGGATCTCGCGCACACGGTCGGCGCGGAAGTTGAAGCACAGGACGCCGTCGCCGTCTTTCATGCCGCTGTAGTCGCCGATTGCGGCCGGCACGATGAACTCGTCGGTGACCTTGCTGGCGTAGGCATCGGCGATCGCGGCCTGCGCATCGGCGAACCGCGGGCCCGTGCCGGCGACGATGGCGTCATAGGCTTTCGACACGCGCTCCCAGCGCTTGTCGCGGTCCATGGCATAGTAGCGGCCGATCACCGTCGCTATTTTTGCTGGCGCCGGCAGCGCGGCGGTGAAGGCCCTCATGTAGTCGGCGGCGGCCTGCGGCGGCGTATCGCGTCCGTCGGTGAGCGCATGCACGGCCACCGGAATTTTCGCGTCGGTGAGGATTTTGGCGAGTGCCACGGCATGGTTCTGGTGCGAATGCACGCCGCCCGGCGAGACGAGGCCGATGAGATGACAGGTGCCGCCGCTGGCCTTCAGCTTCGCGATCAGACCGGTGACGGCCGGCGCCTTCGCGATCTCGCCGGAGGCAATCGCGTCGTCGATGCGCGGCAGGTCCTGCATCACGACGCGGCCCGCGCCGATATTGAGATGGCCGACTTCCGAATTGCCCATCTGTCCGGTCGGCAGGCCGACGTCGTTGCCGGAGGTACGCAGGAAGCCGTGCGGGCAGGTGGCCCAGAGCCGGTCGAAGGTGGGGGTCTTCGCTTCGCGCACGGCGTTGGCGGCGACGTCCTCGCGCCAGCCCCAACCGTCGAGCACAACCAGCATGACAGGACGGCGCTTCTGCATTGGAAAATCCCGGTTTTAGCCAATTTCGGGGGTTTTGAAGGATCGCGGTTCTATCGTCAACTAACCCCGGAATAGGCTGGCGCAAGAGTACCGCCAGACGTAAAGGCTGCCGAATGACCGACCCGCGCGTTGTTCTCGAAAACCTCTGGTTCGACCTCGGCCACGACGCATCCGCGCTCGACCATGTCGAGCTGACCGGCCGCGAGCCGGTGTTGCCGTCGTCCTTCGCCGTTGGCACCGCGATGCAGGCCAGCGTCGCCGCATCGGCGCTGGCCGCCGCCGAAGTGTGGAAGGCGCGCACCGGCACGGCGCAGCGCGTCGGCGTCGATATGCGGCGCGCGGCTATCGCTGCGCGTAGCGAGCGGTATCTCACCGTCGATGGCGGCCCGGCGCCGGAACTCTGGGACAAGATCGCCGGCACCTATCAGTGCGGCGACGGCCGCTATGTGCGGCTGCACACCAATTTCCCGCATCATCGCGACGGCGTTCTGAAGCTGCTCGGCTGCGCCTATGACAAGGCCGCGGTGGCCGAGGCCTTGAAGGGATGGAAAGCCTTCGATTTCGAGCAGGCCGCCGCGGATGCAAAACTCGTCGTCACCGCGATGCGCAGTTTCACCGAATGGGACGCCCACCCGCAAGGCCAGGCGATTGCACGGTTGCCGCTGATGTCGGTCGATCGCATTGGCGATGCGCCGGCGCGGGCGTGGCTGCAAGGCGACCGCCCGCTGGCCGGCATCAAGGTCCTCGATCTCACCCGTATCATCGCCGGCCCGGTCGGTACGCAGACGCTGGCCGCGCATGGCGCCGACGTCATGCGGGTGACATCGCCGAAGCTGCCGGCGGTCGAGCCGCTGGTCATCGATACCGGACGCGGCAAGTTGTCGGCGCAGCTCGATCTGACCGAGGCGAAGGACCGCGCCGCCTTTGAAGCCCTGCTGCGCGAGGCGGATGTCGTCGTGCAGGGCTACCGGCCCGGCGGCCTCGCTGCGCTCGGCTTCGGCCCGGAGGACGCCGCGCGTATTCGTCCCGGCATCGTCTATGTGTCGCTGTGCGCCTATTCGCACGAAGGTCCGTGGGCCGGGCGCCGCGGCTTCGACTCGCTGGTGCAGACCGCGAGCGGCTTCAATGCCGCCGAGGCCGAAGCCGCCGGCGTGGATGGTCCGAAGCCGTTGCCGGCGCAGGTGCTCGATCACGCCAGCGGCTATCTGCTGGCCTATGGCGCGATGACCGCGCTTCTCCGCCAGCGCCGCGACGGCGGCTCCTGGCTGGTGCGCGTCTCGCTGGCGCAGACGGGTTATTGGCTGCGCTCGCTCGGCCGCGTCGCGGATGGCTTGCGCTGCAAGGACCCGGCGCTCGACGATGTGCGCGACTGTCTGGAAGAAAGCGCGTCGGGCTTCGGCAAGCTGTCGGCGGTGCGCCATCCAGCGACTTTGTCGGAGACGCCGCCGCGCTGGGCGCGGCCATCGGTGCCGCTCGGCACGCATCCTCCGCACTGGCTCTGACGACGGACATGCAAAAGGCTCCGCCGCGAACGGCGGAGCCTTCACATCAGCCAAGCCAGAGAGGCTTAGTTGATGATCTTCACGACGTTGCCCTTGCTGTCAACGATCACGCGTTCCTTGTTGACGAAGGCGTAGCGGAATTCGGTGTGGTTCGGCACCGGACGCAACTGCACGGTGCGCGGCACCGGCTTGCCGACGACGATCTCTTCACGGACCGCGACTGTTTCGGCCGGGATCTGTTCGCCTTCCACATAGGTCACGACTTCGCGCGGCGGCTCGACTGCCGAACCGACACCGGCACCGATGCCAGCGCCGACTACGGCGCCAACCGGACCGCCGACGACGCCGCCGACGACCGCACCGGTCGCCGCGCCGCCAACCGTCGAAGCCTGAGCAAAAGCAGCAGCCGGCGCCAGAACAAGCACGGCAGCCGTAGCGAGCATATGAAGTTTCATGAGTTCCTCCTCAGAGCTGTGACAATCACGTCGCCCTCAAATCAGGGTCGCGTCGCCAACGCTTTGCTCCGAGGCTCGTTCCTCGATAACGACAAACATCACACCACGGCCGAAGTTCCGGCCGCGAACATGAATAGTGAATAAACAAGTGCTTCAGGCTGTGACCATGCCGGCTTCCCAGCCGAGCATGGCGCGCTTGCGCGTGATGCCCCAGTGATAGCCGGTGAGCTCGCCGCTCTTGCCGATGACGCGGTGACACGGCACCACGAAACTGATCGGGTTCTTGCCGACGGCGGCACCAACCGCGCGCGGCGCTTTCGGCGCGCCGGCCCGCGCCGCGAGATCGGAGTAAGTCATAATCTTGCCGAGCGGGATGCTGAGCAATTTTTCCCACACCCGCACTTCGAAGTCGGTGCCGATGAGGACGACGCGCAGCGGCTGGTCTTCCTTCCACAACGCGGAGTCGAAGATGCGGCGCGCCGTCGGCGCCGTCGCCGCGTAGTCCTCTATATATTTCGCACGCGGCCAACGGGCTTTCATATCGTCGAGCGCAGCGCGTTCCTCGCCCGGATCGGCGAAGGCCAGACCGGCCAAACCTCGCGGGGCCAGCATCACGAGCGCCATGCCGAAAGGCGAGGGGTGATAGCCGTAGGTCATCGTCAGGTTTTCGCCGCCGGCCTTCCATTCGCCGGGCGACATCGACTCGTGGGTGACGAAAAGATCATGGAGACGGCCGGGGCCCGACAGC
This sequence comes from Pseudolabrys sp. Root1462, assembly GCF_001426945.1. Taxonomy (GTDB): domain Bacteria; phylum Pseudomonadota; class Alphaproteobacteria; order Rhizobiales; family Xanthobacteraceae; genus Pseudolabrys. The sequence continues at coordinate 236,755 of NZ_LMFS01000003.1, forward strand.
CCGACTTCGTAGGCAGTGTCGAGCACGCTGGTCGAGGCGCGCAACAGAGCGCGCGCGCTGTCGAGCGTCAGCGCCTGGAGAAACGCTTTCGGCGGCAGCCCGCACCAGCGACGAAACAGATGATGCAGCTCCGTCGGCGTGACGCCGGCGGCGTCGGCGATGGCTTCGACCTCGGGCTGGGCGCGCCAGTTGCCGCGGATATGAGCGATGGCGCGGCGGACGATGTCGTAATCCGCCGCGGCGGTCGACAGTTCGGCGAAACCGCCGAAGCGGCTGCGGAGCGCCGGCTTTGCAGTGCGGGTTGCGGTGTCTGTGTTCATGCCGTCTATTTAAACAGTCCGGCGGGGCGAACCACCCGCTTTCTGAAACTCAGGAAAGCGCGGGGCCGCGCCGGGCTTCCCCCAAAGCGCGGCTCAATGCCTCGGCGAAACCGGCCTTTTCGTCCGGCCCCAGGAAACTGCCGATGGTCAGCTGTTTGCCGCGGCTCACCAGGAATAGCCGGGCGATGCCATATTCCTCGTATTCTTCCTTTTCCAGCCGGGCCCACAGCGGATTGAGCTGCCATTCGCGCACCTGGCCGCGGTGGCTGATCTTGCGAACCGTCAGCGTCGACGGCGTCACCGTCACATGCTCGGAAGCGGCGGCGCGCCGGTAGCTGACGCGGAAGGCAATGTAGAGCAGCAGAACGTCGAGGCCGAAAAAGCCGAACACCGGCCAGGCGCCCATCATCAGGAAAGCCATGCCGGAAAAGAAACTCGCCAGACCGAACGCCAGCATCAGCACCAGGAAGCCGATATTATTCAGCGACCGGTGGGGCGTGATCACCGCAGAAAACAGCGTGGGTTCGAGGGTGTCGTGATTGTCGACGGTCATGGGCGGCACTATACCGGAACTCATGGTGAAAAGTTTGGCGAAAAAGTCGGGCCACAAGAAGGCCTCTGCCCGCAAGCCCTCGGTTCAAAACGCATTGGCCAGGGCGAAAAAGGGCAAAGCGGCCAAAGTGAAGCCGGCATCAAAGCGGCGGCAGGCCGACAGCAAGGCCGCGCAGGGCGTCTCGCCCCCGATGACAAAGGCGGAGATTGCCGAAGCGTTCCGCCGGCTCGCCGCCGCCAATCCCGAGCCGACCACGGAGCTGACCTACACCAATCCGTTCACGCTGCTGGTCGCGGTGGTGCTGTCGGCGCAGGCGACCGACGCGGGCGTCAACAAGGCGACGCCGGCGCTGTTCGCGCTGGCCGATAGGCCGGCCAAGATGGCGGCGCTCGGCGAAGACCGCATCCGCGACCTGATCAAGACCATCGGACTGTTCCGCACCAAGGCGAAAAACGTTGCGCTGCTGGCGCACAAGCTGGTGACCGAGCACGGCGGTGAGGTGCCGCGCACGCGCGAGGCGCTTGAAGCGCTGCCCGGCGTCGGTCGCAAGACCGCGAACGTCGTGCTCAATACGGCATTCGGCGAACACACGATCGCCGTCGATACGCACATCTTCCGCGTCGGTAACCGCACCGGCATGGCGCCGGGCAAGACGCCTTACGATGTCGAGATGAAACTGGAGCAGGTGATCCCGGCCGAGTTCAAGCGCCATGCCCATCACTGGCTGATCCTGCACGGCCGCTATACGTGCCTCGCGCGCAAGCCGCTGTGCGAGCGTTGCGTCATCGCTGATCTGTGCCATTGGCCGGGGAAGACGGTCGCGGCGTAAGCCAAAATCGGGGCAGGTCCCGATGTCAGCGCGCCGGCTCAACGGACGTGACACGCCGGCCGGCGAGCTTCTTGTGGATGTGCACCATGAAAGCCATGGCGAAGATCGGCGTCGCGAAATTGAGGATCGGGATCGATACGAATGCCGCGATCACCAGTCCGGCCGTGAAGATGTAACCGACGTTGGCTTTGCGCATCGCCGTCACTTCCTGCGCCGGGCGAAAGCGCATCGCGGCGAGTTCGAAATATTCGCGGCTAAGCAGATAGGCGCTGGCGAAAAACAGGATCAGAAAGCCGAAGCCGGCGAACAGCAAGAACGGCAGCGCGACGATATAAACGACGAGCGACAACAGCGCGATCTTAAGGCCCTCGAGCACCGCCGGCAACATCGGCAGCGCGGTGCCCACCGGATCGGCCGGGTAGTATTCGCGTTCGACCGTTTCGGCGACCTCGTCAACGAAGAATGAGCCGACGAAAGCCGATACCGCCGGCATCAAAAACAGCGCGCCGGTGACGATACCGAGACCCGCCAGGATCGACAGGATCCAGGCCAGCGCCGCCCAGGCCGAATGCGATGCAAGGCCGGAGGTCTGCTCGGCCCAGGTCGCGCCGCTGTCGGCCAGGCTTGCCAGCACACGCTGCAGCGCGATGCCGATGATGACGATCAGCAGGATGGCGAGGCCCACGGCTTTCAGCAGCACGCCACGGAGCGCGGGGGTGAACAACTGGGCGAAAGCTTTGAGGGCGGCGTCGATCATGGGAAAGAGGTAGGGAACCGGGGGCTTGCTGGCAAGGCCGCCCGACGTCACGCCGCCGTCTTCTCGGCCATATCCTCCGGCACCAGCGTAACCGGTTCGGCATCCGGCAGGTCCGCCCAGGCGACCGATTTATAATTGAAGCCGCGCTCTATGGTCGGCTTCACCACCTGGAAGTAGGGCGAGATGTCGAAGTCGCGCGGCGCGTAAAGTGACGAATGGCGGATCTCCATGATCTCGGCGCGCTCGGCGGCGCTTTCGGCGCGCGTCGCCTTCGGCAGTATCGGATAGCGTACGTTCTGGAACGCCTCGGCGATCAGCGCCGAACAGATGATGCGGGTGGGATGACCGGAGCCCATCGCCAGCATGTGGCGGCGGAAACGGCGCGGCACCGGCATCGGCAACAGATAGCGGGCGAGATCGAGGATGTTCTTGACGTCGTAGTCGAAGCCGATGCGCTCGCACGCGTAATTAACAACACTTGCGCGGTCGTCGTCGGACAGTCCGATCGGACGGCAGATGCGGGTATGGGCGTTGCCGTATTTCGACAGCGGCACGGCGACGACGCCCTTGCCGAGCTCGGCTTCGACCAGGGTCAGAGGCTCGCCTGAGGCCGAAACGCGATCGCCGATCGGCCCGACATAAAGCGCGGCATGGGACCAGGTTGATTGCGTGAGATATTTGATGATGCCCGCAATGTGGCTGTTGCCTTCAATCAGAACAACATCGCCGGGCCGCAGCACCGCGGCCAGCGCGTCGGCGCGGCCTGGCACGAACTCGTGGTAGCCCGTTTCGGGTTTACCGAGATAGCGGGCAATCAGATGCCCAATGGAATTGGCGACCAGACCCATGATGTGTGGCGCCGTCCCGCGCCCTCGCTACCGCGACGTTCCCCGGATCGCGCTTTTCGCGTCTTGTTATTGCGCAACATAGGCAGGACAGCTTGCAAAACCGTTCATGTCGCGACGGTCGCAGCAAGACTTCGTTAGGCACAAAAATGCTTGTCAAATGGGCGTTTCCGCCATTTCCGACCGCCCGATTGTAAGCTTTCGCATACCATGTTGATGCGCGGCGTCAATTCGCATGGTAGAAATTGCGCATGGCACAGCAGAACGGCAAGCGGCCCAAGGCTCTCATCGCGTGGTCGAGCGGCAAGGACTCGGCCTGGGCGTTGCATGAGGCGCGCCGGGGCGGCGACTACGACATTGTAGGCGCGCTGACCACGGTGACCGACAGCTTCTCGCGCGTGTCGATGCACGGCGTTCGCGAGGAATTGCTGGCGGCGCAACTCGCCGCGGCCGGCCTGCCGTCGATCACTGTGCGCATTCCCTATCCGTGTCCGAACGAAATCTATGAGCGCGAGATGGCCAAGGCGATGGAGCGCGCCAAGGCCGACGGCGTGACGCACGTCATCTTCGGCGACCTGTTTCTTGCCGACCTGCGCGCGTGGCGCGAGGAGAAGCTGAAATCGATTGGCATGACGGCGGTGTTTCCGCTGTGGCTGCGGCCAACCGATACGCTCGCGCGCGAGATGATTGCGGGCGGCCTCGAAGCACATCTGGCCGTGGTCGACATGGCCAAGCTTCAACCGTCTTTCGCCGGACGGCGGTTCGACGAGGCCTTACTTACCGATCTGCCCGAAGGCATCGATCCGTGCGGCGAGAACGGCGAGTTTCATTCCTTCGTCGCCGCCGGGCCGATGTTCGCGCGGCGCATCGCCGTCAAGCGCGGCGAGACAGTACAGCGGGATGGCTTTGCGTTTGCGGATTTGCTGGCGGGGTGACTCAATCGAAGTCGTCGCGGGCGAGCGTCAGCGAGACCCGGGCTCGGGCGAGATTCGGCACGGCAGAGGATATGGGTCCCCGCTTTCGCGGGGACGATGCAATAACTAGCCCCTCAGCACGCCGCCGGTGCGCTTGCCGACTTCGGCGACGATCTTCTGACCGAGCGCGTCGATCTCGGCATCGGTCATGGTCTTGTCGCGCGGCTGGATGGTGACGGCGATCGCCACCGACTTCTTGCCGGGCTCGATGCCAGTGCCTTCATAGACGTCGAATACCGTGACGCCCGTGATCAGCTTCTTGTCGACATTCTGCGCGGCACGGATGATGTCGCCGGCCTTGACCTTGCCATCCACGACGAAGGCGAAGTCGCGATCGACCGGCTGGAATGCCGACAGTTCGAGCAGCGGCTTGGCGCGGGTCGGACGGGCCTTGGCGGCCGGAATATTGTCGAGGAGAACCTCGAAGCCGACCAGCGGGCCGTCGAGCTTCAGCGCGGTGAGCATGCGCGGATGGATTTCGCCGAAATGGCCGATGACGTTCTGCGGGCCGAGCTGGATGGTGCCGGAACGGCCGGGGTGAAACCAGGCCGGTCCCCCGGGCACGACCTGCAGCGATCCGACCAACGCACCCGCCGCAGCCAACGCCGCCAGCGCGTCGGCCTTGGCATCAAACACATCGACCGGTTTGGCGGCGCGCGACCAGTGGCGGCCGGCGCCGTCCGGCTTCGCCAGCGCGCGGCGCAGGCCGGAAGCAGCGATGAACTGATCGTCGGGCCGGTCGCCCTTGAAAATCTGGCCGACTTCGAACAGCGCGACGTCGGGATAGCCGCGGTCCGCGTTCTTCTGCGCCGAGGCCAAGAGGCCGGGCAGCAGGCTCGGGCGCATATCGGAGAGCTCGGCCGCGATCGGATTGGCCAGCGCCAGTTCCGGTTTGCCGCCGCCGAACAGTTCGGCTTCGCGCTTCGACACGAAAGACCACGTGACCGCCTCGGTCATGCCGCGCGCGGCGAGCCCGCGCTTGGCTTTGCGCGTGCGCGACTGGATCGGGGTCAAGACCGGTTTGCGATCGTTCTCGCCGCGTGGGAACGGCGTCGACGGCACGGCGTCGACGCCGTGAATGCGCACCAGCTCCTCGACGATGTCGGCGCGGCCGTGAACGTCCGGGCGCCATGACGGTACCGCGACCTTCCAGCGTTCGCCCTGGCCGGCGACAAAGAAGCCAAGCCGCTCGAGCGTGCGCCGAGCCTCGACCTGCGGCAGTTTAATGCCGACCAGCCGCTCGAGCTCCGACGCCGGATAATCGACGACAACATCCTTCGGCGTCGGATCGCCGGCGACGACGATTTCCGACGGCTCGCCGCCGCAGAGATCGAGCACCATCTGCGTCGCCAGCTCGAGGCCGGGGATCATGAAATTCGTATCGACGCCGCGCTCGAAGCGATAGCGCGCGTCGGTGTTGATGCCGAGCTTGCGGCCGGTCTGCGCGATGTTGAAGGCATCCCACAGCGCCGATTCGATCAGCACGTCGGTGGTATTCTCGTCGCAGCCCGACTCCTCGCCGCCCATGATGCCGGCGAGCGATTCAACGGCACGTTCGTCGGCGATGACGCACATGGCACTGTCGAGTTCGTAGGTGCGGCCGTCGAGCGCCAGCAGCTTCTCGCCGTTCTTGGCGCGGCGCACGGTGAGATTGCCGGTGACCTTCCTGGCGTCGAACACATGCAGTGGCCGACCCCGGTCGAAGGTCATGTAGTTGGTGATATCGACGAGTGCGTTGATCGGGCGCAAGCCGATGGCGGCGAGCCGCTTCTGCATCCATTCCGGCGACGGGCCGTTCTTCACGCCGCGCACCAGGCGCAGGCCGAAGGCCGGGCACAGGATCGGGTCTTCGATCGTCACGCCGACCGGGCAGGGGAATTTGCCCTCAACCCGCTTCGGCGTGTTCTCCTTGTACTCGCCGATCAGCGTCGCGGCGAGATCGCGCGCGATACCGTTGACCGATGTGCAATCGGAGCGGTTCGGCGTCAGATTGATTTCGACCACCGGCTCGGTGAGACCGAGCACGTCGGCAAACGGCTTGCCGATCGGCGCGTCGGCCGGCATTTCGATGATGCCGTCGTGATCGGCGTTGAAGCCGATCTCGGCGCCGGAAATCATCATGCCCTGCGATTCGACGCCGCGGATCTTGCCGACCGACAGTGTGATGTCCTTCGCCGGGATGTAAGTGCCGGGCAGGCCGAGCACGGTCTTGAGGCCGGCGCGCGCGTTCGGTGCGCCGCAGACGATCTGCAGTGGCGTGCCGCTGCCATTGTCGACCTTGCAGACGCGCAGGCGGTCCGCGTTCGGATGCTGCACAGCCTCGAGGATCTGCACGACCTTGAACGGCTCGTATTCCTTGGCCTTGTCCTCGACGTGCTCGACCTCGAGCCCGATCATGGTGAGCTTGTCGACGATCTCGTCGAGCGAAGCCGTGGTGTCGAGATGATCCTTCAGCCAGGAGAGAGTGAATTTCATGAGCTGAGCCCTCCCGCGAGCGTCGGGAAGTCGAGCGGGCGGAAGCCGTAGTGGTTGAGCCAGCGCACGTCCGCCTCGAAGAAGGCGCGCAGATCGTTGATGCCGTATTTCAGCATGGCGATGCGATCGATACCCATGCCCCAGGCGAAGCCCTGGTACTCGGCCGGATCGAGGCCGCAGTTCTTCAGCACGTTCGGATGCACCATGCCGCAGCCGAGAATCTCCAGCCAGTCATTGCCTTCGCCGAAGCGGATTTCGCCCTTGTCGCGCCGGCACTGGATGTCGACTTCCATCGACGGCTCGGTGAACGGAAAGAACGAGGGACGGAAGCGCATCTTGACGCTGTCGACTTCGAAGAATGCCTTGCAGAATTCTTCGAGAATCCATTTCAGGTGGCCGAGATGCGAGCCCTTGTCGATGACCAGGCCTTCGACCTGATGGAACATCGGCGTGTGCGTCTGGTCCGAGTCCGAGCGGTAGGTGCGGCCGGGAATGATGACGCGGATCGGCGGCTTCTGGGTGAGCATGGTGCGCACCTGGACAGGCGAGGTGTGCGTGCGCAGCAGCAGCCGCGAGCCGTCCGACTTCGGCGGGAAGTAGAACGTGTCGTGCATCTCCCGGGCCGGATGGCCTTCGGGGAAATTCAGCTTGGTGAAGTTGTAGTCGTCGGTCTCGATATCCGGACCTTCGGCGACCGCGAAGCCCATGTCGGCGAAGATCGCGGTGAGCTCGTCGATCACCTGGCTGATCGGATGCACGCGACCGGTTTCGGCCGGCGGCTCCGCGGTCGGCAGCGTGACGTCGACGGTTTCGGACGCGAGGCGCGCATCGAGGGCAGCGGCGCCGAGCTCTTCCTTGCGCGCGGCAATCGCGGCGCCGACCTTGTCCTTGAGGCCGTTGATCGCCGGGCCCTTGGCCTTGCGCTCGTCCGGCGTCATGGCGCCGAGCGTCTTCAGCAGCGCCGACACCGTGCCGCTCTTGCCGAGCGCAGCGACGCGGACCGCTTCCAGCGCGGCCTCATCCTTGGCGGCGCCGATGGCGGCGGTGAGTTCGGATTCGAGTTTGGCGATGTCGGACATGAATAACCCCGGGACCACCTCCCCCTGGAGGGGGGGAGGTCGATTGCGCGGAAGCGCAATCGGGTGGGGGTGATTTTCGTCAGGTGAGTAGCACCCCACCCCGCTCGCTGTCGCAAAGGCTCCAGCGAGCGACCCTCCCCCTGCAGGGGAGGGTAAAGCGAGTTAGGCTGTCGCCGCTTCGGCCTGCGCCGGAATGGCGGCCTTGGCCTTCTCGACGATCGCGGCAAACGCACCCGGCTCGTTGATCGCGAGGTCCGAGAGAACCTTACGGTCGATGACGAGGCCGGACTTGTTGAGGCCGTCGATGAACTTCGAGTAGCTCAGGCCGAACGGACGCACGGCGGCGTTGAGGCGCTGGATCCACAAAGCGCGGAAGGTGCGCTTCTTGCGCTTGCGGTCGCGGAACGCGTACTGGCCGGCCTTTTCGACCGCCTGCTTGGCGACGCGGATGGTGTTCTTGCGGCGGCCATAATAGCCCTTGGCGGCCTTGTAGACTTTCTTGTGCTTGGCGTGGGCGGTAACGCCACGTTTAACGCGGGCCATAGGAAAACTCCTTCAGCTAATCTTGCAAACGATTGGGGATGGCGATCAGGAAATGGGCTTAGCCGTTCGGCAGCCAGTATTTCTTGACGTTGTCGCCGTCGGTCTTGAACAGCACAGCAGTGCCGCGATGCTCGCGGATCTGCTTGGTGGTGCGCTTGATCATGCCGTGACGTTTGCCGGACTGTTGGAATTTCACCTTGCCGGTCGCGGTGATTTTGAAGCGCTTTTTGGCGCCCGATTTGGTCTTCAGCTTGGGCATTTTGCTCTCCAATACGGCCGTCGCTAGGCACCCGAAGGCGCTGCACAGCCAAGTCTGCGCTCGAGGGACAACACGTCCCCGAAGCGGTGCTCGGTATTGAGCGGGTATCGCCGCCACGGCAGCCCTTGTCGGCCGGTCGGCGAGAGCGCGGTGTATGCCAGAGGCCGGCCGATTTATCAACAGAGCCGGTGGCTCCGTTGATGGCGACTGCCGGTCTCCTCAGGACGGGTCCCGACTGGGCGAAACGGCAGGCATCTCGATCGATTTTGCTCAATTCTGGAGGATATTCATAGTCTTCGCGGGTTGCGACCGAACGCCCAATCAGTTATATTGTTCCCGCAACCAACATAATGAGGGCATGGCACCCGCCTTACGCGGAAAGAGGAGAATATTGGCATGAATATTTCTGTCAATTATGCTACTATCAATCAAGCAAAGATGGATTTCACTGATCTTTATACTTCTAAAGACCCTAGAAATTACTTCAAGTATCTTGGTCAGCTTGACTATATTATCCCTCATCTTGCTCAGCCTGTTTTCGCCCAACTGATCAAGGCTCGCCAGGAAACCCAGACCGAACCCGTTACCGTCCTCGACGTCGGCTGTTCCTACGCTATCAACGGCGCCCTGATGAAATATGCCGTCGACTACGAAGCGCTGCGTCAGCGCTACACTGCACCCTCGCTACAGCCCCTGAACAGCGCCGAGGTGCTTGAACTCGACCGCCACTTCTACCGGTCGTGGCCGCAGAACAAGGGCGTCAATGTCATCGGCCTCGACGTCTCGGAGAACGCGGTTCGCTATGCCGAGGACGCCGGCATCCTCGGCCGCGGTCTCGCCATCGATCTGGAAAGCCGCGACCCCACGCCGGAAGAAGCCGCCATCCTCGCCGACGTCGATATCATCGTGTCGACCGGCTGCGTCGGCTACGTGACCTCGAAGACCTTCCAGCGCATCGCCAAGGTGGCGCGCAAGGGACGCACCGCTTGGGCCGCCAATTTTGTGCTGCGCATGTTTCCTTTTGACGGCATCGCTAAAACGCTGGCCGACCAGGGCCTCGTCACCGAGCCCTATGAAGGCGCTACTTTCGTGCAGCGCCGCTTCGCCAACCGCGACGAAATGGAAAAGGCGGTCATGGCGGTGGAGGGTCGCGGCCTCGACACCGATGGCCTCGAGACCGAAGGGCTCTATCACTCCAACCTGTTTGTTTCGCGGCCGCTGGAGGAAATCGAACGCCGCCCGATCCAGGAACTGGTGACGGTCATCAGCGGCGCCAACAAGCTGTGGTCGGTCGGCGCCAATGTGCTCGGCAGCTACGGCCAGGAAGTGCGCCAGGCGGCGCGGGCGCGGCGGGGTTAAAATTCGCCTGAACCGTTCGGTACGGGCGTTGGCGAGGACGAGCCGAAACGCAAAACGCGCCGGTTTCCCGGCGCGTTTATTAGCTTCAGATCAAGGACCGCTTAACGCGGCGCCAGCAGCATGACCATCTGGCGACCTTCAAAGCGCGGTTCCGACTCGACCTTGGAAATCTTGTCGGTGTCTTCCTTCACCCGCTGCAGCAGCTTGTAACCGAGTTCCTGGTGGGCCATTTCGCGTCCGCGGAATCGCAAGGTGATCTTGACCTTGTCGCCTTCCTCGAAGAAGCGCTGCATGGACCGCATCTTCACCTGGTAATCGTGATCGTCGATCATCGGCCGGAGTTTGATCTCCTTGATCTCGACGACTTTCTGCTTCTTGCGAGCTTCCGCCGCTTTCTTCTGCGCCTGGAATTTGTACTTGCCGTAATCCAGGATCTTGGCGACGGGCGGGGTGGAATTCGGGGCGATCTCGACGAGGTCAAGCCCGGCCGCCTGGGCAAGCCCGATGGCGGTTTCCGTGGCGACAATACCTTTGTTATCGCCAGTGGCATCGATCAGCTGAACCTCGCGGGAGCGGATCTCCTCATTGATGCGCGGGCCGTCCTTTTGGGCGGGCAGCGCTGCTTTCATCGGACGACGAATGGCACTTCTCTCCTCTATTGTTGCAACGATAGTGACGTAGAGCCTGCGGCTTATAGCATCTGACGCGGCTGAATCCAAAAAGGAGCGCCGCGGGCCGCGAAAACAGCCCTTCTTAAAAGATCGGTATTAACCCCCGATCTGTCAACGCGGTTCCGGGTCAAGCTTGCGTCGAAAATGGCTTAAAACATATCGATTATTTGCATTCAAACGGCGGCCGGAGGATGGCTCGCCGGGTTGCCGGCAAGGTCGCCGTACAACGCCAGCATCCGCTGCCCAGCCATTTCGGCGTCGAAATGGTCCAGCACCCAGGCGCGGCCACGCCGCCCCATGGCGCCGCGGCCGGATTCAGGCATTGAAAGCAGGCGCATCAAGCTGCCCGCCAAGGCCGCGCCGTCGCCGGCGGCAAACCGCAGGCCAGAGACGCGGTTGTCGGGCACCGCCGGCGCCGTGAGCACCACATCGGAGCCGGCGGCGAGATCGGACACGATGACAGGCCGGGCCATGGCCTGGGCCTCGAGAATGGCACGCTGGACGCCTTCGAGCTGCACCGCGGCCGACACCACTACGGACGCGGCGGCATAGGCGGCTGGCATGTCGTGGACAGGAGCAGCCATGCGGACATGGTCCATGACACCGCTCGCCAGCACCTGGTCCCACAATTCGCCGGTGTAGTTGGTGCGACCGTGGTCTTCGCCGACGAACACACAGAGGAAGTCAGTGACCCCCGCATCCTTGAGACGCTTGAGCGCCTTCACCACCACGTGGTGGCCTTTACGGCGGACAATGCGGCCGGTGACCAGGATGACCTTGGTGTCCGGATCAACGCCCCAGGCGTTGCGGATCGCCGACACGCGCTGACGCGCAACCCTAGCCGGATCGAACATCTCGAAATCGATGCTCAGCGGCACCACGGCAAGGCGCTCCCACGGCGTGCCGTAGCGGTCGTGGATCAGTTGCGCGATGTCTTCGCTGGTAGCGATCACGCGATCGCCCCGCGCCATCACGCCGTTATAAACCCGCTTGAACCAGTTCTGCTCGCGGAAGCCTTTGTACCAGCCGGTGACGAAGCCGATCTTGCAGCGCCGTGCCGCCAGCGAAGCGCTCCATGCGCCCGCGCGGCCGAGCGCGTGAATGACGTCGCAATTCCGCCGCCGCGCCAGCCGCACCAGCGCGGCGGCGTTACGCAGCATGACGATCGGGTTCTTGCTGGCGACGTCGAGGGCGACGAATTCGCCGCCCAAAGCCGTGATATCGCCGAGCAGCCGGCCGGCGCGCGCCGCGACGATGGCGTGATGTCCTGCGTTTTTCAGGCAGCGGACTAGCTCGACGGCACCGTGTTCGGCGGCGCCGGCGCCGAGCGTCGGCACCACGATGAGCACCGTCATCGGTCTGGCGGCGGTGGTGTTGGAGTTTGCGGCGATCGGGGTCGGCTCGGCGACGCGGTCTGGATCGGCTGGTTGGGACGCCGGAAAACTCGACATGCCGTCACGACCTCGTCAGGCGTCACGCGCCAGCAGCGAGGTATAAACGCCGCGGATGGCCTCGGCAACGCTCGAGGGGGAAAACATGAATTCGGCGAATTGCCGCGCCCGCGCGCCGAGCGCTTCATGCGTTGTGGCGTCGAGCTTCAGCGCCGCGATGGTGGCCCGTGCCAACTCCGCGGCATTTCCGGGACGCACCACCCAGCCGGTGCGCAATTCCTCGCGCATGCGCGGCGGCGCCAGCACATTTTCGGGCAAGGCGCCAACGGCGGTGGTGACGACAGGACGGCCGAGCGCCTGGCCTTCAGCCGCGGCGCGCCCGGTCAGCGGTGGCTGCAGCGATGGCACCACCACGACATCGGCGGCGGCCAGCGCGGTCGGCATATCGGGGCAATGACCGACGATGCGGACGAGCGTATCAACGCCGAGATCGCGCGCGCGCTTGACCAGCGTGTGCCGATAGGCCGGGTGGCCTCGGTCGTCGCCGACGAAAACGAAAGCGATATTGCGCTTGCCGTCCGATACCATCAGCCGCGCCGCGTCGATCATGCTCAATTGCCCGTTCCACGGCGCGACGCGCCCGGACACCAGGACGATACGCATGTGGGGTAACAAGCCCCAGGTACGCCGCATCGCGGCGATGCGGTCGGCACTGGTGAAGGTCGGCGAGAATGTCGTCGTGTCGACCGCGCGCGGAATGACGGTGATGCGATCGGCCGGGATTCCGTAGCGCTCGATCATCGCGCGTGAGATGTAACTCGACGGCGCAATGACGCGGTCGCCGAGCGCCAGCGGCCGCTGCAGGTAAGTCTGCAGCGTGGAATTGCTTTGCAGCCGGTCGGGGAACGATGTGACCAGATAGACCGGCTGGCCCGACGTCGCCGCCAACGCGCTGCGCGCCGCCGATGCACAATGCGCGTGAATGATGTCGATGCGCTCGCCGGCGATCAGCCGCTGCAAATGCCGCGTATTGCCGCCGACGCGCAAAGGATTGACGGTATCGGTGGTCATCGACAGCCATTCGCCGCCGAGACCGCGCAATTCGCCGACCAGCGGGCCGTCGCCGCCGGCAACGATGGCGCGGGCGCCGGCCTTGAGCAGCGTCAGCGCGGTCTCAACCGCGGCCTGGCCGACGGCATCGTCGCTCAGCGACGGGACCAATTGCATAATTGTGGCACCGGCGAGCGAGCGCGGCTTGCCGCGCCGCGGCTGGGTCACGGGTTGCGGCCCCTTGCCATGCTGGGCCGGTTGCGGCGAAAAGAATTGAATGGCCAAGCGGTCTCTAGCCCTCAACCAGTCCTGTCGTCTGCACGGTCACCCGAAAGGTCACGCATGAGCGAAGTCCCAGTTACGAATCTGACGCTCGAATCACCTCTCAGGACCATTGCCGTGCGCGCGCGCAACAGCAAGGGGGATTTGGGCAAGGGGGAAGGCGAGGCCAAACCGGGCCTGGTCTGGCTCGGCGGTTTCAAGTCGGACATGAAGGGCACCAAGGCCGTCGCATTGGACGCCTGGGCCGAGGCGGAGGGCCGCGCCTGCCTGCGCTTCGACTATTCGGGTCACGGCGAATCCGGCGGCGATTTCGCCGACGGAACCATCGGCTCGTGGCTGGAGGACAGCCTTGCCGTGGTCACGCGTTTCGCCAAGGGCCCGCAGATCCTGATCGGTTCCTCAATGGGTGGTTGGATCGCGCTCTTGCTCGCGGCGCGGCTGCGGCAGTTGAAGGACGCGCCGAAGCTGACCGGCATGGTGTTGATCGCGCCGGCGGTGGACTTCACCGAAGCGCTGATGTGGAAGGCGTTCTCCGACGACATCAAGCGCGAAATCGAGACCAAGGGTTTCTGGACGCGACCGTCGGAGTACGATCCGGTCGGCTATCCGATCACGCGCAAGCTGATCGAGGACGGCCGCAAACACCTGATGATGGGCGGCATGATCGAGCCGGGCTGTCCGGTGCACATCCTGCAGGGCGTGCAGGATCCCGACGTGCCGTGGCGTCATGCCGTCGACCTGGTGTCGCGCATCGCGCGTGACGATGTGGTGTTGACCCTGATCAAGGACGGCGATCACCGCCTGTCACGGCCCGAGGACCTGGAGCGCCTCATCGCCGCGGTGAAGGAGTTTTAGTGCGGCGCGGTCATGAGAGCGCCGCATCCCATTCGTCGCGCACGAGCCCATCCTCATCGTCGCGCTTCATCGTCGCCAGCGCTTCGCGCGTTCTCAGCCGCGACAGCGACCACACCGCGGCGCCGCGCACCAAAGGCGACGGGTCGTCGAGCAATCGTGCGGTTTCGGGCGCCAATGTGACGTCGCCGGAATTGCCGATGGCGTAGAGAACATTGCGGATGAAGCGATCGCGGCCGGTGCGCTTGATCGATGTCTTGGAGAACAGCGCGCGAAACTGCGCATCGTCGAGCCGAGACAGCTCGGCAAGCTGCGGCGCGCGCAACACATCGCGCGCGGCCAGCTTGGCCTCGCGGCCGGCCTGCGCGAACTTGTTCCACGGGCAGGCGGCGAGGCAATCGTCGCAGCCGTAGATCCGGTTGCCCAGTGCGGGCCGCAACTCGCGCGGGATCGGCCCTTTGTGCTCGATGGTGAGATAGGAGATGCAGCGCCGCGCATCGAGACGATACGGTGCGGGAAATGCTGCGGTTGGACAGGCATCGAGGCAGGCGCGGCAAGAGCCGCAACTATCACCGACCTCATCATCTGCCGGCAGATCGAGCGTGGTGAAAATCGCGCCAAGGAACAACCACGATCCGAATTGGCGCGACACCAAGTTCGTGTGCTTGCCCTGCCAGCCGAGACCGGCTTTGGCGGCGAGCGGCTTCTCCATCACCGCGGCTGTATCGACGAAGACCTTCACGTCGCCGCCGGCATTGGCGACCAGCCAACGCGCGATCTCCTTCAACCGCGCCTTGATCAGATCGTGATAGTCGTCGCCCTTGGCATAAACCGAGATCGCAGCACGATCGCGGCTCGACAGAATATCGCGCGGATCTTCATCGGGGCCGTAATTCATGCCAAGCATGATGACGGAGCGCACATCGGGCCACAGCGCCAGCGGTGAGCCGCGACGTTCGGCGGTGGTTTCGAGCCACGTCATATCGCCATGCGCGCCGTCGGCGAGAAAGCGTTCGAGCCGCGCCTTGGCTTCGGGCACCGCATCGGGACGAGTGATGCCGGCGACGTCGAAGCCGCGCTCGCGCGCGCGCGCGACGAGTGCGGCCTTGATCTCGGCGCTGTCTGCTAGAAGTCCAGGTCGGCGTAGTGCTTGGCTGGCGGAATGCCCGCCAGCGTTTCCGCCAGCAGCGCGCGGAACGACGGCCGCGACTTCACTCGCGCGTACCAGACCCTCGCTGCTTCGTCTTCGTTCCACGGTACGTCGCCCAGATAGTCCACCGCCGACAGATGTGCGGCGGCCGCCAGATCGGCGAGGCTTAAGCGGTCGCCGGCGAGCCAGTTGCGCGTCCGCGCCAGCCAGCCAATGTAGGCCAGATGATAGCGGATATTGTGGCGAGCGGCCCGCAGGCTCGCGGTGTCGGGTGGGCCGCCGCCCTGCTCCAGCGTCATATGGCGCTTGAACACCCGCTCGGTCACCAGCGGGCCTGACACCTCGGCATGGAATTTGTCGTTGAACCAGCTCGCCAGCCGCCGCACCTCGACGCGATCCCGAGGCTCGGACGGCAGCAGCCGATCCACGCCTTCGGCGGTCACGTGGGTTTCCTCGATATATTCGGCGATAATCGGCGCGCTCGGAATAGGCGGGATGCCGTCGGCGATCAGCACGGGAATGGTGCCCGCCGGATTGATCACCAGGAATTCCTCGCGCCGCTCCCAGAACCGCTCCTCCAGCAGGCGCGCGTCGATGTCGTATTCGGCCAGCATGAGGCGGACGAATCGCGAGAGAGGACACAGCGGTTGGTGCAGAAGCGTAAGCATTCAGGCGTGTGTCATTAAAGAAGTCTGGTTAAGGAAGTCTGGTCCGAGACGGCCGGCCGGGAAAGCTGGATGCAAGAGCCGGTGGGAACGGCGGGCTCTATAAGGTCCCCGCTTCGTTAGCGCAAATTGCGCGTAAAGAATGGCGACTGCTGATTATTTCCATTTGCCAGGCCCGAGGCTTTTGCGCCAAAAGCGGCAGACGATTCCTGCCCTCCGGAGCCTCCCCGCATGACCCTGGACGCTGCCAGCGGCCTTCTATCCGGCCCATTCGCCGATCTGATCAAAGCCGCCATTCTCGGCATCGTCGAAGGGCTCACGGAGTTTCTGCCCGTTTCCTCGACCGGCCATCTCCTGCTGATGGAACAGTTCCTCGGCTGGGGCGATGGCGCATTCGGCAAGTCCTTCGCCATTCTCATCCAGCTCGGCGCCATCCTGGCGCTGCTGACGATCTATTTTGGTCGAATCTGGTCGCTGGCCACGAACATGTTCAGCCGATGGGAAGCGACGCGCTTCGTGATCGGCATCCTGCTCGCCTTCCTGCCCGCTGCGGTCATTGGCGTCATCGCCGGCGGTTACATCAAGACCTATCTGTTCGACGTCCGCATCGTCTGCATCACGCTGATCATCGGCGGCTTCGTGCTCCTGTTGGTCGATCGCATGAATCTCAAGCCGCGTTATTTCGAATCGACCGGCTTCTCGCTGCCGATGTATTTCCTGATCGGCATCTGTCAGTGCTTCGCCATGATTCCGGGCGTGTCGCGCTCCGGCGCCACCATCGTCGGCGCCATGATGTTCGGCGCCGATCGCCGCTCTGCCGCCGAATTTTCGTTCTGGCTGGCGATGCCGACCATGGTCGGCGCTTTCGCCTACGAAGCATTCAAGAGCCGGCACGAACTCGCCAACGGCAACATGCTCGCCATCGCCGTCGGCTTCATCTTCTCGTTCATCTTCGGCTGGATCGTCGTCAAGACGTTCCTGAGCTACGTGCAGCGCCATTCCTTCGCGCTTTTCGCCTGGTGGCGCATCGTGCTCGGCACCCTCGGCGTTGTCGCGATCTATTTGCTGTAACCCTCAGACGTTCCGCCGCGTGTCGTCGTAACGGTCGTAAAGAATATCGCGGCTGATCTCGCTGATCGACTTGACACCGGTCAGTGACATTGACACGCGCAGCTCCTCGCGCATGATGCTGAGCACCTTGGCGACGCCGGCTTCGCCCATCGCCGCGAGGCCGTATAGGTATGCGCGGCCGATGAAACAGCCTTTGGCGCCGAGCGCCAGCGCCTTGAGGACGTCCTGTCCGCCGCGGATGCCGCTATCGAGAAACACTTCGAGCCGATCGCCAACGGCGTCAGCGATGCGCGGCAGCACCGTAATGGTGCCGGGCGTGCCGTCGAGCTGCCGGCCGCCATGGTTGGACACGACGATGCCGTCGGCGCCTTCGTTGGCTGCGAGCTTGGCGTCTTCCGGATCGAGAATGCCCTTGATGACGAGCTTGCCCGGCCAATGCTTGCGAATCCAGGCAATGTCCTTCCACGACAGCGTGGCATCCATGTTATCGCCGCCCCAGCGGCCGGCGGCCCAGATCCCACCCTTCTTGCGCAGGTAATGGTCGATATTGCCGAATGATTTGCGCTTGCCCATCAGCACGCTGGAGAGCCAGGCGGGTCTGGTCATGACGTCGAACACGTTGCGCGTGGTCAAACGCGGCGGCACCGTCAGGCCGTTCTTGATGTCGCAGTGGCGCTGGCCGCGCATCGGCAGATCGACGGTGACGAACAAGGCCGTGCATCCCGCGACATTTGCGCGTTCGATCACTTCCTCGCTGAAGCCGCGATCCTTGAAGACGTAAAGCTGGAACCAGAACGGTCCCTTGACGGCTGAGCGCACGTCCTCAATCGAGCAGATCGACATGGTGGACAAGGTGAAGCGGATGCCGGCTGCTTCTGCGGCGCGCGCCGCGAGCATCTCGCCATCGCCGTGCATCAGGCCGGTGAGGCCGGTCGGCGCGATCGCGATCGGCATCGCGACGTCTTCACCCAGCATCTTGGTCTTCAGATCGCGTGTCTCGGCATCGATCAGGACGCGCTGGCGAAAGCGGATGGCGTTGATGTCGTTCCGGTTGGCGGCGAGAGAAAGCTGATCGTAAGAGCCGTGGTCGATATATTCGAAGATCGCCTTGGGCACCTTGCGTCTGGCAAGCTGGCGCAAGTCTTCAACATTCGTGATGACCGGCATTTCACTCCCCGTGTTGTTGTCGTCACGCAGGTCCCCGCCGGCTCTTTGTCCGGCTTGTCGCGGCCCGCGTGTCTTCCTAGGCAGCGTGACTTTTGAACTGGCCGGTCTTGCGGAAGCGCCACAGGTAGGACGGAACGATCGCCTCGACCGTCTCCGGCACGATGCCAATGCCCGGCAGCGTGCGGTTCTCGGCGATTGCCTTGTCGGACACGACGTTGTCGGCTCGCAAGAGATCGACCTGGCCGGGCGTCAGCGTGAACGGCTGCGGTGCGAACTGCAGGAACAGCGCCTCGATATGTGCGGCGAAGAACGGCATCGGCACCAGCAGGCGCTTACGCTCGATAGTCGTCAGAATGTACTGCATCAGCTCCTTGAAGCTGCGCACGCTAGGCCCGCCAAGTTCATAGGTCGCGCCGCCCTGGAGTCTTCCATCGACTGCATCGGCGATCGCGCTGGCGACATCGCCGACAAACACCGGCTGGAATTTGGTGTGGCCGCCACCGATCAACGGCAGGAACGGAGATATGCGGGCGAGCGTGGCGAAGCGATTGAAGAAGTCATCCTCGGGGCCGAACATGATCGACGGCCGCATCAGAACCGCCTTCGGCTGCGCGGCGAGCACGAGGCGCTCCGCAGTGCCCTTGGAGCGGGCGTAGCCGACGTCCGACGTCTCGTCGGCGCCGATGGCGGAGACATGGACCATGCGGGCGCCGTGGGCGTTGGCGGCCAGCGCCACCTGCTCGGCGCCATAGGCATGGACAGCGTTAAAGCGCTGGCGGCCGCCTTCCTGCATGATGCCGACCAGGTTGATCAGCACCGAGGCATCGCGGGCCGCGGCCTCGACAGAGCGGGCGTCGCGAATATTGGTCTGGACGGCGTGGATCTGGCCGACCCGGCCGAGCGGCTGGAGATGGAACGCCAGTTCCGGCCGCCGCACGGCCACGCGGATGCGGTAGTCCCGCTTGGCCAATGCCCGGACCAAATGGCGACCGAGAAAGCCGGAGCCGCCATAAACCGTGACGAGGGTGTCGGAATTGCTCTGGGCGGTCATGTCCGCGCTCACCTAGCTGGGAAAGTCTTTGGCAAAGAGAGGTCTTTGAGGTCTTTATAGGCCGACGGCGGGCCGCTTCAAGCGTGCTGTGCACCAGCATCCGGAGCCTTTTGCAGACTCTTGAAGGCGCTCAATTGACAAGCCGGACCATGGTCCTTACTAGACCCCGGCCCCTGCCCAGGTGGCGGAATTGGTAGACGCGCTGGCTTCAGGTGCCAGTGGCCGAAAGGTCGTGAAGGTTCGAGTCCTTTCCTGGGCACCATTCTTCGCATTTTCCTGCCTTGTTTCTGTCGAGGCGCGCCTCGAGGCGCTTGAAAATGCGGCCCGATCGTCGTTTCTCCGGCGTAGAATGCCGAATCGGTGCACGCCACTCCCGGCAAGTGCCGCAGTATCGCGCCCCTGGAAACCGGAAGCCTGAATGACCGTCCGACTGCACCGCGGTGACCTGCCCAATCTCGACGCCTACAAAGGCGCGGTGGCGATCGATACCGAGACGCTCGGGCTCGACGTCAATCGTGACCGGCTCTGCGTTGTGCAGTTGTCTCCAGGTGATGGATCCGCCGACGTGGTCCAGATCGTGCCCGGTCAGATGTCCGCGCCGAATATCCAGAAGCTGCTGACCGATCCGTCGATCCTCAAGATATTTCATTTCGGTCGCTTCGACATCGGCGTCATGTACAAGGCGTTCGGCGTCATGGCGCAGCCGGTCTATTGTACCAAAATCGCCTCTCGCCTGGTCCGCACGTATACCGACCGCCACGGCCTGAAGGATCTGGCGCGCGAACTGCTCGGTGTCGATTTGTCCAAGCAGCAGCAATCGTCCGACTGGGGCGCGAAGGACCTGAGCGAGGCGCAGGTCGCTTACGCCGCGTCCGACGTGCTTTATCTTCATGCTTTGCGGGATAAGCTCGACGCAATGCTGGCGCGCGAAGGCCGTACAGCGCTTGCCGCTGCATGCTTCGGATTTCTGCCCGAACGGGTGAAACTCGATCTCGCCGGATGGGCCGACGAGGACATCTTTTCGCATTCGGTCAAGGCCGGTTGAGGCTCTCTGGGCGGTTCAAGCGGTCCGGCGCGCTGTTTTCCGCCGCGCAGGGGCCATATTCTATCGGCAGTCTGCCGCCGCATGGGGCAAGGCGAGTTCTCGAAAATCCGACCAAACGGAGCGCGGGTCAGTTCTGAACATGAACAGGGTGACCACAGCGAAGATCGACCCCGGGTTGGCGCGGGCACACTGGAGCATGAGCCAGGCGCAAAGCGAGCGCGCCTTTCGCTCGGCGCGCCGGCACAGCCGGTGGGTACGGTGGCTCCGCGTCGGGATACCGATCGGGGTCGCCGTCGGTCTTCTGGTGGTCACGCTGATTACCTATTTCAATCCCGCCCGCATGCTGCAGGCGCTGCCGGTCAATCTGGACAAACTGGTCGTGTCCGGGACCAAGATCACCATGGAAAAGCCGCGCCTTAGCGGTTTCACCAAGGACCAGCGGCCATACGAATTCACCGCCGAAGCGGCGGCGCAGGATCTTAAAAAGCCGGACGTGGTGGAATTACAGAACATCAACGCCAAAGTTCAAATGGAAGACAAAGGCATAATGCGAATGACCGCGATCAGCGGCGTCTACGACACCAAGAAAGAATCACTCAAGCTCGAGCAGCAGATCCTTTTGTCGTCGGACAATGGTTACAAGGGCCGTCTGACCGAAGCGGTTGTCGATGTTCGCAGCGGCGACGTGGTCTCGGAGAAGCCGGTGGAACTCGAAATGTTGCAAGGCATCCTCAACGCCAACCGGATGAACATCACCAATTCCGGCGATGTCATTCGCTTCGAGAACGGCGTGAACATGACTGTGATGCTCAACGGCGAGCCGTTGCGTAAAGACAAGATACCGGCGCGATGAAGTTGTTTGTCCGATCCATCATTTCCGTTGCGGCCTTGCTGGCGCTGGCTGTGGGTGCGCAGGCTCAGCCGAAAAATCAGCAGCAGCAGCAGCAGAACAAGGGCCCGCCCAACGCGTTGCAAGGCTTCTCGCAGAATCGCGACGAGCCGGTGAACATCGAATCGAACACCCTTGAGGTGCGCGACAAGGACAAGGTCGCGACCTTCTCCGGCGACGTCCGAGTCAAGCAGGGCGACACCGCGATGCGCAGCCAGAAGCTCGTGGTGTTCTACGTGCAGGACGGCCAGGGTGGTGGCGCGGCGGAAACCGGCAAACCGATGCAAGCCGCGACGCCGGGACCCAACGGGTCGCAGAAGATCAAGCGCCTCGAGGCGCGGGGCGATGTCGTCGTGACGCAGAAGGATCAAACCGCGACCGGTGAGATCGGCGTTTTCGATATGCCGACGAACACCGTCACGCTCACCGGCAATGTCGTGATGACGCAGGGCAAGAACGTGCTGCGTGGCGAGAAATTGGTCGTCGATCTGACCACCGGTGTCTCGCGTGTCGAATCGGGCAAGAATGGCAAAGGCCGGGTTCAGGGCCTCTTCCTGCCCAGCGGCGGCGGCCCCGGAGCGCCGGCAAGCGCGCCGCAGACCGCCCCACCACCCGCTCCCCGAGGGCCGTTGCAGCTGGGGCCGCGCAATTGACGCAGCCTAAAACCAGACCCTCGGTCATGAAGCCCGCCTGCGCCGGGAATCAGCTAGGGTTCCCGGGGCGGATTCGCCTCCCGACCGAGGCCATCCGGCTCCGTCACGTCACATACCGCGGGGTTTGCGGGTGAATATCATCTCGCTGTTTCGACGCCGGCAGCCGACCCAACCTCGCGCGCCGCAACGCGCGGCCGCGCCGGTGATGCGTCCGGCCGGCCAGCCGGCGCCGCAACAACAGCAGCAGCGGCAACCGGGCCAGCAGCCGCCGCAGCAGCGGCCGCCGGCTCAACAGCCGCAGCAGCAGCCGCGCGATCCGCAGCGCCAGGCGGCGCGGCACTATCTTGCCGCCCACAGCGTCGAGAAGAGCTTCGGCAGCCGCATGGTGGTGAAGGGCGTCACGCTCTACGTGCGCCGCGGCGAGGCGGTCGGCCTCCTCGGCCCCAACGGCGCCGGCAAGACCACCGTGTTCTACATGATCACCGGCCTGATCAAGGCCGATCGCGGCCGCATCGAGCTCGACGGTTACGACGTCACCGGCCTGCCGATGTACCAGCGCGCCCGCCTCGGCATCGGCTACCTGCCGCAGGAAGCCTCGATTTTTCGCGGCCTCAACGTCGAGGAAAACATCCGCGCCGTGCTCGAAGTGGTCGAGCCCGATCGCCGCCGCCGCGACGCCGACCTGAAGGCGTTGCTCGAGGAATTCAACATCACGCGCTTGCGCAAGACGCCGACCATCGCCCTGTCGGGCGGCGAGCGCCGCCGCGTCGAGATCGCGCGCGCCTTGGCGACGCGGCCGAGCTACATGCTGCTCGACGAGCCCTTCGCCGGCATCGACCCGATCGCGGTCGGCGACATTCAGCAACTGGTGCGTCATCTCACCAACCGCGGCATCGGCGTGCTGATCACCGACCATAACGTCCGCGAGACGCTCGGGCTCACCGACCGCGCCTACATCATCTATTCCGGGGAGGTCCTGATGGAGGGCCGGCCTGAGGATATCGTGAACAACCCCGACGTCCGGCGGCTCTACCTCGGCGAAGAATTCAGAATGTAGCGCGCACAGCGGCCCGCTTCGCCTTGGGCCGCAGCGACCTGGCGAACAAGCCGGTCCGGTAGCCTAAAATTTGTGCATACCGCAGTGCGGAATCCCGGCTTTCCCCGGGCACAGAAGTCGTATACGGTGGAAAGCAAGAATCGGACCAGTTTCCGCCGGGAAACCCCATAAATGGCGCTGTCTCAACGTCTAGAGTTTCGCCAGACCCAAGCGCTGGTGATGACGCCGCAGCTGATGCAAGCCATCAAGCTGCTGCAGCTCTCCAGTCTCGATCTGGCGGCCTATGTCGAGACCGAACTCGAAAAGAATCCGCTGCTCGAGCGCGGCGCCGATGACGGCGCGTCCGGCGATGCCGACGCCGAGCGCTCCACCGCCAGCAATGCCGAGATCGATGGCGAAGCCGGCGCGGGCGACGACGGCGCGCAGGACTGGATCGGCGCCGACATGGAAACCAGCCGCTCCTCGATGGAGCAGGGCCTCGGCACCGAACTCGAAAACGTCTTCCCCGACGATGGCGCCGCGAAGTCCGCGCCGGCCGAGGCGCCGCCCCCGGCCTATTCGGAATGGTCGGGCTCGGGCTCGGGCGGCGCCGACGGCGACTACAATCTCGAAGCCTTCGTTTCCGCCGAGACCACGCTGGCGGAGCATCTTTCCGAGCAGATGGTGCTGGCCCTCGGCGATCAGAAGCAGCGCATGATCGCGCAATACCTGATCGATATGGTGGACGACACCGGCTATCTGACCGGCGATCTTGAATCGGTGGCCGAGAAGCTCGGCTGCTCGCTGGCCGATGTCGAAACGGTGCTCGCGGTCCTGCAGACGCTCGATCCTCCCGGCGTCTGCGCCCGCAACCTCACCGAATGTCTGGCGCTGCAACTGAAGGAACGCGATCGCTTCGACCCGGCGATGCAGGCGCTCGTCGCCAATCTGCCGCTGCTCGCCAAGCGCGATCTCGCCGCGCTGCGCCGGATCTGCGGAGTCGATGACGAAGACCTCGTCGACATGATCGCCGAAATCCGGAATCTCAATCCGAAGCCCGGCCTGGCGTTCGGTTCGACGCTGGTGCAGCCGATCGTGCCCGACGTCTTCGTGCGCGCCGCGCCGGATGGCACGTGGCAAGTCGAACTCAATTCCGACACGCTGCCGAAGGTGCTGATCAGCCAGAAATATCACACGCAGGTGTCGAAGAACGCGCGCAGCGACAAGGACAAAACCTATCTCGCCGATTGCCTGCAAACCGCGACCTGGCTGGTGCGCGCGCTCGATCAACGCGCCAAGACGATCCTCAAAGTGTCGAGCGAGATCGTGCGTCAGCAGGACGGCTTCTTCGCCAAGGGCGTCCAGCATCTGCGGCCGCTCAATCTGAAGACGGTCGCCGATGCGATCGGCATGCACGAGTCGACCGTGTCGCGCGTCACCGCCAACAAATACATGGCGACGCCGCGTGGCATATTCGAACTGAAGTATTTCTTCACGTCGTCGATCGCATCGGCCGATGGCGGTGAAGCGCATTCCGCGGAAGCGGTGCGTCATCGCATTCGTTCGCTGATTGATGCAGAATGTCCCAGCGACGTTTTGTCCGACGACACGATCGTCGACAAATTGCGCAGCGCGGGAATCGATATTGCACGGCGCACGGTCGCCAAGTACCGGGAAGCAATGCGGATTCCTTCGTCGGTGCAGCGGCGGCGCGAAAAGCTGGCGGCCAATGCCTGATTGCGGCCGAACGGCAGCGCGCAAGGGGAATGGTTAAGTGGAATTACGCACCCAGCATGGCGCGATCAGGCATTGACCTGGGGAACGATTTCCACATGATATGATTGATTGCTGGGGGATAAACGGCGCCGCCAGGCGCCGTCCGACAGACTGACAAGGAGGCTGCCAAATGCCTTTACGCGTCTCGGGGAAAAACATCAGCATCGGCGCTTCGCTGCAACAGCGCATAACGGACCGGGTTGAAGAAGCGGCGTCGAAATACTTTCGCGGCGGCTATTCAGGGCACGCGACCATCGGCCGGGACGGTTTTGGATTTCGCACCGAATGCGTGCTGCATCTCGACTCGGGCACGTTGCTCGAAGCGCAAGGATCGGCGACCGACGCCTACGACAGCGCGGATGAAGCGGCCACCAATATCGAGAAAAGATTGCGTCGCTATAAGCGCCGGCGCAAGGACAATCAGGCCCGTCGCGGCGGATGAATGGGCAGTTGCTGCAATAAAATGCAGCAATTTCCGCCCTTTAGGACCCATTGACGGCGCCTTGGACCGTCCCTATGGTCCGCGGCCTTCACCCCTCAAACAACCGCCCGCCGCCATTTCCGTTACCCGGACATGCCCATGACGCTTACCGATCTCATTGCGCCAGCCGCGATCATTCCGGCGCTGAAGGTCAACGGCAAGAAGCAGGCGCTTCAGGAACTTGCCGCGCGCGCCGCCGAACTCACCGGGCAAAGCGAGCGCGCGATTCTCGAAATCCTGCTGCAGCGTGAAAAGCTCGGCTCGACAGCCGTCGGCAACGGCATCGCCATTCCGCACGGAAAGCTGCCGAAGCTCGGCCGTCTGTTCGGATTGTTTGCGCGGCTCGAGCGGCCGATCGACTTCGAGGCTCTCGATTCCCAGCCGGTCGATCTGATCTTCCTGCTGCTTGCACCGGAAGCTGCCGGCGCCGATCACCTGAAAGCACTGGCGCGCGTGGCGCGGATGCTGCGCGATCCGGAAGTGGCGCGCAAGCTGCGCGAATCCAGCGATACGGACGCGCTCTACGCCGTACTGGCGATGCCGCAAAGCAGCGCGGCGTAGCTCTTCCCTCGCCCCGCGAAGCGGGGAGAGGGTGGCCCGCACGTCGTGCGGGCCGGGTGAGGGGCGGTTTTCGTGCGTGGACCGGAGCCTCAGAAAGTCGCGGTTAAAAGGCGCCTGCGTCGTCACTCGACAGACGCAGAAATGGTGCTTTGGCTTTCACTCAGAGATCGTCGGCTGGCCGGCTTCAAATTTGTCCGCCAGGAAGCCATCGACTCGTTTGTCGTGGACTTCGCCTGCCGCGATAGACGCCTTATCGTCGAAGTCGACGGCGGTCAGCACGCCGACAATCCAAAAGATGTGCTGCGCGATCGGCGATTAGCCGAAGCCGGATATCGCATCCTGCGCTTCTGGAACAATGATGTCTTGGCGAACAAGAACGGCGTCCTTGAAACGATTTTGGACGCGCTCAGCAAATAGACTTGTCAGCAAACAGAGTTGCCCCTCACCCGGCTTGCTGCGCAAGCCACCCTCTCCCCGTGAACGGGGAGAGGGAAAGAGGAGCGAAGGGCCGATCAGTGTACGCTGACGGCTTCGAGCTCATTGCTCCAGGCGCTGGCCAGCGCCGATTCGCGGGTGTCGGTCAGCATGATCGGCGTGCCGTCCGCGGCGTGCAGAGCAAACAACGTCAATCCGGGCGCGATCTGCGGCGCCTGCGGGAACATGTTGGCGACGTCTTCCGAGCGGATCGGTCTGACATACGCCAGACGCCCGTCGCCCAGATGCGCCAGCGCATCCTGCGTGATTACCGGATTAGCCGTGTCATTCATGCCAGTCTGCTTGAATTCAGTCATGGCCCTCGATCCTTTCCTTAGAACGCTCAACGCGGTCGAGTCCTTTTTCGTTGCTTCAAAGTTCCGTCATTCTGTCGCCCGGCTTCAGGCGACCCTATTCCAGGTCGTTGATGGCGATCGATCGCACGATCCGTTCCGGCTGGGGCCGGACTAGGTCGACCGACAGCAACCCGTGCTTCAGGTCGGCCCCCATCACCTCCATGCCGTCGGCCAGCACGAAGGTGCGCTGGAATTGGCGCGCGGCGATGCCGCGGTGAAGGTAATGCCGGGTCTTGTCGTCCTGCTGCCGCCCGCGGATCACGAGCTGGTTCTCCTCGACGGATACGTCGAGTTGATCCCGCGTGAAGCCGGCAAGCGCCAGCGTGATGCGCAAGCGCTCCGGCTTGTCGTCATCGCGGGGCAGCCGCTCGATGTTGTAGGGCGGATAGCCATCGGCCCCCTTGGCGACACGATCGAGCACACGCTCGATTTCGTCGAACCCAAGCAGGAACGGGCTGGATAGTGACGGCACTCGTGACATAGTCCCAAAGTCCTCGCTGTGAAGCGACTTTGTTGAGGCCCCTTGCGGGCACCCCTCCCGGACCTGGGAACCCCCCGGATCCGGCTTCGAAGCCGGTCGGCGACTGCCGCCCGGCTGTCGTTAATATGGGCAGGGCCGGTTAAAGGTTCAAGAACAAGACATTTTCCGGCCGAATCCGCGTTTTTCCGCGATCGGGATGCCGCGTGAGGGGTCAATCGGGCGCAAACGCCGCCCACGGCGCGCCTCGTCCTCCGCGCCCAGCGCCACGCCGGTCGAGACGCCTCCGTCAAATCGGCCCCGGCCCGGATGCTCCAGGTCACTTTGCGACCGGAAAGATCACCGTCCGCGCCCCCACCCACTGGCGCGAGGCGGTGCACGCCGTCGTCCCGCGGCGGCTCTGCAACGGCTTCGTCCGGCTTGCCGGGATCGCCCGAGCGCAGTCCTCGCGTCGCGCCGATTGTTTATTAAATCAGCGGCTTGTTTGTTTATTCGACTTGTTTGTTTGTAATTCCGCGACGACGGCGCGCCGCGATTAACGCTGCGGTTTAACGATTATTCGTTAAATACCGCCGGCGAAACGCGCGAAATTAATCACGCCTGTTTGCCTTGTTTGGCTAAAATTTTCCTAACATCCGCGCGGTTGCGTTTTCCAAAGCTAAGATCGCTTCGTTCGACCGAACCCGTCAGCGGAGCGTACCCGTGTTAGCCCGTAGCATCGACCCCGAAGCTTTCGGCCCGACCTTCGACGAAAAAATCTTCGTCGTTGGCAAGCGGATCTGCATCGTATCCGCCATCGCCGCCGTCTCCATCGCCGCGCTCGATCTCGTCAATGCGAGCGCCGTGACCACCGTCGCCGCCGCGTTGCGCGAGGGCCGGATGCACTACGACGAATTGCCGAACCGGTTGCTCGCCGGCATCCACGACATCTCGATCTATCCGGATCGCAGCACGGTGGTGGTCGCTATTCCGCGCGACAGCATCGCGAGCCTGCCGAAGGTCGCTTCGCTGTCGCGTCCGGCGGCGACGCTTTACGAACCGGCAAAGCCGGCGCCAGCCGTCGCGCAGTCGGCGGCGGCGTTGCCCCCGGCGCTGCCCAAGCGTGAGGAGTCGAAGCTGGCGGTGGCCAGACCGGCGCCGAGCCCGGCGACCAAGCCGACCGCTCAGTTGATCAAGAACAATCCGATCGTCGCCGAACTGGCGGCCGCGCGCCACGGGGATGCGGTCGAGATGGCCATGCTGCCGCCGGCCGACAGCCAGCGCCCCGGGGTGTTCGCGCTGGCATCCCTGCCGGTGTCGATGGACATCACGCCGACGCCGGCGGTGGCGAAGGAGGCCCGGACAGTGTCGGCGGCTGCAGCGGCGGTGCCGCCTGTGACCGACGCGCACGCGGCGCCGGTGCAACTTGCCAGCCTCGACGTCGGCTCGCTGCCGTCGTCCGTCGCCGCATCACCTGCGGCGTTGCAGATCACGCTGCCGCCGCTCAGCATGGTGCCGATGCCGATCCCGGCGCCGGGCGTGCCGCCGCCGTCGCCGGCGCAGCGGCTCAAGCTCGAGGGCAAGGACTACGCCAAGGCCGAGCGCTGCCTCGCCAATGCGATCTACTGGGAAGCGCGCAGCGAACCGGTGCGCGGCCAGATGGCCGTGGCGCAGGTGGTGATGAACCGGGTGTTCTCCGGATTTTATCCGAGCGATGTCTGCGGCGTCGTGTACCAGAACGCCAATCGTCATCTCGCCTGCCAATTCACCTTCGCCTGCGACGGCAAGCGCAAGGTGATCACCGAGCGCGGCCACTGGGCGCGGGCCAACCGCATCGCCAAGCAGACGCTCGACGGCCAGATCTACGTGCCGGAGGTCGCCAAATCGACGCACTATCACGCCTCCTACGTGCACCCGAACTGGGTGCGCGAGATGCGCAAGATGGTGCGCTACGGCCTGCACAGCTTCTACCGGCCCTACGCCTGGGGCAATGGCGCCGAAGAGCCGGTCTGGGGCAAGACGGCGATGGCCAAGGTCGAGACGAAGAAGAAGTAGCCGAGCGCTTTTCTACGCCGCCAGGAACTGCTCGGCGTAGTGGCAGGCGACGAGGCGGCCGGCGACCGGCCGCAGCGGCGGCCGCTCGGCGCGGCACAGATCGGTGACATAGGGACAGCGCGCGGCGAACACGCAGCCTTTCGGCGTGTCGAGCGGCGAAGGCACTTCGCCCTTGACGATCTTGCGCTCGGGCCGCTTGCCGCCGAGCGCCGGCGTCGCCGCCAGCAGTGCCCGCGTATAGGGATGCAGCGGTTGCCCGAAGATCGCGTCCTTCGGACCGTGCTCGACGGCGATGCCGAGATACATCACCAGCACATCGTGAGCGATGAACTGCACCACCGCGAGGTCGTGCGAGATGAACATGTAGGCGAGGCCGAACTGCTTCTGCAGGTCGATCAGCAGATTGAGCACCTGCGCCTGCACCGAGACGTCGAGCGCGGAGACCGGTTCGTCGGCGACGACGATCTTCGGGTTGAGCATCAGCGCGCGGGCGATGGCGATGCGCTGGCGCTGGCCGCCGGAGAACATGTGCGGATAGCGCCGCGCGTGATCCGGCCCGAGGCCGACGCGCGCCAACATCGCCAGGACCTGCTCGTAGCGCTCGCGCTTGCCGAGCCTGGTGTTGATGATCAGCGGCTCTTCGAGAATGGTGCCGATCTTGCGCCGCGGGTTGAGCGAGCCATAGGGGTTCTGGAATACGAGTTGCACCGCCTGCCGCAAGGCGCGGCGGGTCTCGGTGGACGGGTTGAGCGCATCGTGGCCGTCGATCTCGAGCGTGCCGGAGGTCGGCGGTTCGATCAGCGTCACCATGCGGGCCAGCGTCGATTTTCCGCAGCCGGATTCGCCGACCACCGCCAGCGTCTTGCCAGGCTCGATCGTGAATGACACGCCGCCGACGGCGCGCAACTCCTGCACCGGCTGGAACGCGCCGGTCCGCGTCTTGTAGACCTGCACCAGATCGCGGGCGACGACGAGCGCGCTCATGCCGTCACCCTGACCTGTGCCCGATCCGCGGCGATCTTCGCGTCACGGTCAGGATCCCCGAGCGGGTAATGGCAGCGCACGCCGCCGCCGATCGGCCAGTCGCGCAATTCGGGGCGGTCGGCAAAGCAGCGCGGCGTCGCATAGGTGCAGCGCGGCGCGAACAGGCAACCCGCCGGCCGCTCGTAGAGGCTCGGCACGCTGCCGGGGATGGTGGCGAGGCGGTCGCCGATGCGGCTTTCCGGCCGGGCGGCGAGCAGCGCCGCGGTGTAGGGATGCTGCGGCTCGGCGAACAGCCGGGACGTGGCGTTCGTCTCCACCACCTGGCCGGAATACATCACGGCGACGCGCTGCGCGGTCTCCGATATCACGCCCATGTTGTGGGTGATCAGCACCAGCGCCATGCCGCGCTCGCGCTGCAGCGACATCAGCAGGTCGAGGATCTGCGCCTGGATGGTGACATCGAGCGCGGTGGTCGGCTCGTCGGCGATCAGCAGTTTCGGATTGCAGGCGATCGCCATGGCGATCATGACGCGCTGGTTCATGCCGCCGGACATCTGATGCGGATAGGCGGACAGCCGGCTTTCGGGCGCGGGGATGCCGACCTGCTCGAACAATTCGATGGCGCGGCGGTGCGCCGCCTTGCGGTCCATGTTCTCGTGCAGGCGCAAGGTTTCGGTGATCTGGAAGCCGACGGTGTAGCAGGGATTGAGACTGGTCGCCGGCTCCTGGAAGATCATCGCCATGTCTTTGCCGACGATCTTGCGGCGTTCGCGGTCGCTCAGGGTCAGGAGGTCCTGGCCGCCGAAGATCAGGCGCTCGGCGCTGACGCGGCCGGGATAGGGCACAAGACCCATGGCCGCGAGCATGGCGACGCTCTTGCCCGAGCCCGACTCGCCGACGATGCCGAGCACTTCGCCCTCGTCGACCTTCAGCGACACGCCGTCGACGGCGCGCAGCATGCCTTGCGACGACGGAAACTCCACGACCAGATTGTCGATTTCGATCACGGCCATGATCGTCACCGCTTCAGCTTCGGATCGAGCGCATCGCGCAGGCCGTCGCCGAGCAAATTGAAGGCCAGCACGGTGATCAGGATCATGATTCCGGGGAAGGTCACCACCCACCAGGCGCGCAGCACGAATTCGCGCGCATCGGCGAGCATGGTGCCCCATTCCGGCGTCGGCGGCTGCGCTCCGAGGCCGATGAAGCCCAGCGCGGCGGCATCGAGGATGGCCGTGGAGATACCGAGCGTCGCCTGCACGATCAGCGGCGCGGCGCAGTTCGGCAGGATCTCCTTGACGATGATGCGCAGGCTGCCGGCGCCGGTCAGCCGCGCCGCGGTGACGTAGTCTTTCGCCGTCTCCGCGATCACGGTGGCGCGTACGATGCGCACATAGTGCGGCAGCAGCACGGTGGCGACCGCGATCAGGGCATTGACGATGCCCGGCCCGAGAATGGCGACGATGATGATAGCCAGCAGCAGTGTCGGCAGCGTCAGCAGGATATCCATCATGCGCATGATGGCGATCTCGACGATGCCGCGGAAAAATCCGGCGACCAGGCCGAGAATGGTGCCGATGGTCACCGACAGGGCGACCACGGCGAGGCCGATCAGCAGTGACAGCCGCGCGCCATAGATCAGCCGCGAGAGCATGTCGCGGCCGATGGCGTCGGTGCCGAGCCAGTGGCCGGCGACGCTCCCGGCCTGCCATATCGGCGGCTTGAGGAAGGCCTGCGGATTGGTGTCGATCGGAGAGAATGGCGCGAAGAGGTTGGCGAAGGCGCCGAGCAGAACCAGCACGACGATGGTGCCGAAGCCGATCATCGCACCGCGATTGGCGGCGAAATAGGACAGGAATTCGGCAAAGGGATGCGTCGGGCCTGACGGAGCCTTGGCAGCGGCGGATGCTGGTGTGGCTTCGATGGTCATCGCTGGTGCCTGATGCGCGGGTTGATCAGGCCGTAGGTCATGTCGACGATCAGGTTGATCGCCATGATGATCGTACCGATCAGCAGCGTGCCGCCTTGCAGCACCGGGTAGTCGCGCCGGGCGATGCCGTCGATCAGCCACTTGCCGACGCCGGGCCACGAGAAGATCGTTTCGGTCAGGATCGCGCCGGTGAACAGCACGCCGACCTGCAGGCCGATGACGGTGACGATCGGAATCAGGGCGTTGCGGAAGGCGTGCACCGCGACGACGCGGAAGCTAGAGAGGCCTTTGGCGCGCGCCGTGCGAATGTAATCTTCACCGAGCACCTCCAGCATGGCCGAACGCGTCATGCGCGCGATCACCGCGAGCGGCACGGTGCCGAGCACGATCGCCGGCAGGATGAGGTGCGACACCGCCGACCAGAAGGCGTCGATGTCGCCGGCCAGCAGCGTATCGATCAGCAGGAAGCCGGTCTTCGCCTCGACGAAATACAGGACCGCGATCCGGCCGGACACCGGCGTCCAGCCGAGTTGCACGGAGAACAACAGAATGAGCAGCAGGCCCCACCAGAAGATCGGCATCGAATAGCCGGTCAGCGACAGGCCCATGATGCCCTGGTCGAAGATGGAATTGCGGCGCACCGCGGCGATGATGCCGGCGGGAATGCCGAGCAGCAGCGCAAAGGCGAGGGCGCATAGCGACAATTCGACCGTCGCCGGAAACAGGCTGGAAAATTCCTCGATCACCGATTTGTGGGTGACGATCGAGCGGCCGAGATCGCCCTGAACGAGACGCGAGATGTAAAGCCCGTATTGAACGATGACCGGGCGGTCGAAGCCGTATTCGTGGACCAGGCGCGCGTGTTCGGCCGGATCGATGCCACGTTCGCCGGCCATGGTCTCGATCGGATCGCCGGGGATGAGCCGGACCAGGACAAAGACCAGCAATGTGATTCCGATGAAGGTCGGAATCACCAGGGAAACGCGGGTGAGCAGGAAGCGAAGCATGTCTGGCGAAACGGGGCGGTCCTGTTCGGACCGCCCCGCTTGTGCCGCTTACTTGATGTCGACGCCGTAGAAGGTGTGGCGGCCAAACGGCGACAGCTTGAAGCCGACCACTTCCTTACGCACGGGCTTGAGTTGCACCGAGTGCGCGATGGTGAACCACGGCGCCTGCTCCTTGAAGATCACCTGCGCCTGTTCGTAGAGCTTGGTGCGCTCGGCCTGGTCGCTGGTGGTCTTCGCCTTCTGCACCAGGTCCTCGAACGGCTGGTAGCAGAACTTGGCGATGTTGGAGCCGTTCGACTTCGCCGAGGCGCAGCCGAGCAGGGTGTTGAGGAAGTTGTCCGGATCGCCGTTGTCACCGGTCCAGCCGAGCTGCGCCATCTGATGTTCGCCGGCCTGGGCGCGCTTGCGATATTCGCCCCACTCATAGGACACGATCTTGGCCTGGATACCGACCTTGGCGAGGTCGGCCTGCATCAGTTCGGCAATGCGCTTGGCATTCGGGTTGTACGGGCGCTGCACCGGCATGGCCCACAGGTCGGTTTCGAAGCCGTTCGGATAACCCGCTTCGGCGAGCAGCTTCTTCGCCGCTGCCGGATCATACGGATCGTCCTTCACCGACTTGTTGTACGACCACATCGTCGGCGGGATCGGATTGGTCGCCGGCACGCCGCTCGACAGGAACACCGCGTCGACGATCGCCTTCTTGTTCATCGCCATGTTGACGGCCTTGCGCACGCGCACGTCGTCGAACGGCTTCTTGGTGGTGTTGTAGGCGAGGTAACCGATATTCAGGCCGGGCTGCTCGAGCACGGTGACATTCGGATCCTTGCGCATGGCATCGAGATCGGCCGGGTTCGGATAGGGCATGACATGGCATTCGCCCTTCTGCACCTTGGCCCAGCGCACCGACGCATCCGGCGTGATCGAGAAGATCAGGTCGTCGATCGCCGCTTTGCCGCCCCAGAACTGCGGGAACGTCTTGTAGCGGATGATGGCGTCCTTCTGGTATTGCACGAGATAGAACGGACCCGAGCCGATCGGCTCTTGATCGATCTTCTCCGGCGTGCCGGCCTTCAGCATGGCGTCGGCATATTCCTTCGACTGCACGCCGGCATATTCCATGGCGAGGTCGGAAAGGAACGGCGCTTCCGGCGCGTTCAGCGTCACCTTGACGGTGTAGTCATCGACCTTCTCCACGGACTTGAGCAGCTTCGGCATGCCCATGTCGTTGAAGTAGGAGTGGTTCGAACTCGTCACCTTGAAGTACGGGTTCGATTCCTTCCACTGGCGCTCGAACATGAACAGGATGTCGTCGGCGTTCATGTCGCGCGTCGGCTTGAAATTGGCATTCGAGTGCCACTTCACGCCCTTGCGCAAATGGAAAGTGTAAACGGTGCCGTCAGCGGAGATGTCCCACTTTTCGGCAAGGCCGGGGATCACATTGGTGGTGCCGCGTTCGAAATCGACGATGCGGCTGTAGATCTGACTGTTGACGTCGAACGACGTGCCAGTGGTGTTGATGCCGGGATAGAAGTTCTCCGGGCTGCCTTCCGAACAGAAGACCAGCGTTTTCGCGGACACCGGCGTGGCAAACAGCGCCGCCACGATGGCGAGCGCCGGCAGCGTACGATTATATGACATGAGCCCCTCACATGAGAGCCGGGGAACGCCCCTCAGCGTTCAATCCCGGTCTACTGAAGGGGAAATGCTAGCCTAAGGTTTCAGAGCCGTCACGGTGCTAGCTGAGGCCACGATCTCGTGATTTAGGCGAAGGCCTCTGTCGCGGCGCACCAAAGACGGCGGCAAAGGTCGGGTGCGCGGGGAAATTGGTGGAGCCAGGCGGGATCGAACCGCCGACCTCCTGCATGCCATGCAGGCGCTCTCCCAGCTGAGCTATGGCCCCGTAACGGGATGAGATGACTAGTCGGAAACGCCGGAAAAAGCAAAGGTTCCGATAGCCCGGCAATAAGCCTTTTTTTGCGGCCTATTGTTCCTCTTCCTTTTCGATGCCGTCGCCGATGATATCGGTGACGTCATCATCGCCTTCTTCCTCTTCCTGAATGAAGGCGTCATCGTCAAGGCTCTCGTCGTCGGCCTCGATCTCTTCCTCTTCGGCGACGACCTCGCCCTTCTTCTTGGTCTTGCCCTGCTGCTCGCTGTCGGCGTCCTCGAGCGATACGAATTCGGCGTCCGCGGTCTCCGGAACAATCGACTCCGCTTCCGCGACCGGGGCGGCCCGCGCGGCTTCCGGCCGGCTGCGCGACTGCGGCGGCGCGACGATGGGCACGACCTTGCCCGTATAGGGCGAAATAACCGGCGACTTGCCCATGTCGTAGAATTTGCGGCCGGTATCCGGGCAAATGCGCTTGGTGCCGAGTTCGGGTTTAGCCACGATCTGTGTGTCCTGAAAAGAAATGCCGTTGAATAGGATGGCGCTTCACTTGGCTAGTTGTGCCGCGCCTGTCAATAGCGGGAAACAGGCGGGAATTGGGCGGGTGCGCCGGGATGACGGCCCGCGGGCCCGCATGGTAGACGGCCCCCATTCGCAGCGGCCGGTCTCCCTGGCCGCGGCCAGACGCCAAAGGATACCCCCAGCGTGAGCGATGCCCCCCGCACCCCCCTTTCCGCCCGCGCCGGCGGGGCCATGACCGGGCGCATCCGGGTGCCCGGGGACAAATCGATTTCGCACCGCGCCCTTATTCTGGGGGCGCTGACGGTCGGCGAAACCACGATTTCCGGGTTGCTGGAAGGCGACGACGTGCTCAACACCGCCGGCGCCATGCGGGCGCTGGGCGCCAAGGTCGAGAACCTCGGCGGCGGCAACTGGCGGGTCCACGGCGTCGGCGTCGGCGGCTTCGCCGAACCGGCCGCCGTCCTCGACTTCGGCAATTCCGGCACCGGCTGCCGGCTGGTCATGGGCGCCGTGGCCGGCTGCCCGATCACCGCGACCTTCGACGGCGACGCCTCGCTGCGCAGCCGGCCGATGCGGCGCATCCTCGACCCGCTCGCCAAAATGGGCGCCCGGGTGATCGACCAGGCCGAGGGCGGCCGGTTGCCCCTGACGCTGAAGGGCGCGACCGATCCGCTGCCGATCGAATACGAGACGCCGGTCGCCTCGGCGCAGATCAAGTCGGCAGTGCTGCTCGCCGGCCTCGCCGCGCCGGGCGAGACCATCGTCATCGAGACCGAAGCCTCGCGCGATCACACCGAGAAGATGCTCAAGCACTTCGGCGCCAAGATCGTGACCAAGCCGCATGGCGATCACGGCCGCCGCATCGTGCTGCAGGGTCAGCCCGAGCTCGAGCCGTGCCACGTCGCCGTGCCGGCCGATCCTTCCTCGGCGGCGTTTCCGATGGTCGGCGCGCTGATCGTGCCGG
Organism: Pseudolabrys sp. Root1462; assembly: GCF_001426945.1. GTDB lineage: Bacteria > Pseudomonadota > Alphaproteobacteria > Rhizobiales > Xanthobacteraceae > Pseudolabrys. The sequence continues at coordinate 273,179 of NZ_LMFS01000003.1, forward strand.
GCTCCGAGATCATTCTCGACGGCGTCATGCTCAATCCGCTGCGCACCGGATTGTTTACCACGTTGCGCGAAATGGGCGCCAAGATCACGGAAGAGAACAAGCGCGATGACGGCGGCGAGAACGTCGCCGACCTGCGCGTCACCTTCTCCGCGCTGAAGGGCGTCGCGGTGCCGGCCGAGCGCGCGCCGTCGATGATCGACGAATATCTCGTCCTCGCGGTGGCCGCCGCCTTTGCCGAAGGCAAGACGCACATGCACGGACTCAAGGAGCTGCGCGTCAAGGAAAGCGATCGTCTCGAAGCGACGGCGGCGATGTTGCGCGTCAACGGCGTCACCGTCGATATCGAAGGCGACGACATGATCGTGCACGGCATGGGGGCAGGCGGCGTGCCCGGCGGCGGCGAGGTCGCCACCCACATGGATCACCGCATCGCCATGTCGGCGCTGATGATGGGGCTTGCCGCGAAGCAGCCCGTGCGCATCGACGACTCGGCCTTCATCGCCACCAGCTTCCCGGGCTTCGTCGATCTGATGAAGGGCTTAGGCGCTAATTTGGGCGCGGACCTGTCGTGATCATCGCCATCGACGGGCCGGCGGCGTCCGGCAAGGGTACGATCGGCAAGCGGCTGGCCGCGCATTACCGGCTGCGCCATCTCGACACCGGTCTCCTGTACCGCGCGGTCGGCAAGACCGTGCTCGATGCCGGGAAGAAACCCGATGACCGGATCGCCGCGATTGCCGCGGCGCAGGCGCTCGACCTGTCGCGCTTCAACGAGGCGGTGCTGAAGAGCGCCGAGGTCGGCGAAGCGGCCTCTTACGTCTCGGCGATTCCGGAAGTGCGCGCGGCGCTGGTCGACTTCCAGCGCAATTTCGCGGTGACGCCGCCCGGCGCCGTGCTCGACGGCCGCGACATCGGCACCGTGATCTGTCCCGACGCCGACGTGAAGATCTTCGTCACCGCGAGCCCGGAAACGCGCGCGGCACGCCGCGCCGCCGAATATCGCGCCGGCGGCAAGACGATCGACGACGCCACCGTGCTCGCCGACATCCGCAAGCGCGACGAGCGCGACTCGTCCCGCTCTGCCGCGCCGCTGAAGCAGGCGGCGGATGCGGTGCTGCTCGACACCACGACGATGGGTGTCGAGGACGCGGTGAAGGCGGCGATCGCGATCGTGGAAAGCAAGCGATTGCGTTGAGCGGAACTGTATTCTCCGTTCATTCCCGCGAAAGCGGGAATCCAGAGCGACTTCAGGTCTTGGCTTCCGGGTCCCCGCTTGCGCGGGGACGAACGGCATTGTTCTAGCGCCGTCCCCACGGCACCAGCGCCCAGGCGCGCTCGTGGAAGTAATAGAGCGCGATCTTGGTGACGATCTCGGTCAGTGCGATGGAGCCGGCCACCTTGGAATTGCCGGTGATCAGCCAGCCGATGATGAAGGTGTCGAAGCTGCCGGTGAAACGCCAGCTCAGCGCCTTGGCGATGGAGCGGCTGTGCGATTCGCGCGCGCCGAACAGCCGGGCGACGCGTAGCGCGACGTGACCGATCAGGCTGGTGCGCACTGGCGCGGCTTGCTCTTCCGCTGAAGCGCGTTCGATCAGGCCCATCGCTACGGTGTCGTGGCTCTCGGCGTCGATCAGGACGAAGCTGCCGGTGTCGCGGTTGTCGTCATAGGCGTCGGCCGCGAGCGGGCGGTCGAGCTCCAGCGTGCACAGGCCGAACTCGTTGCTGAGCAGGCTGTCGGCGGGTTTGATCGCGGCGTCTTCCGCCAGATCGATGAGCTTGATCGGACCGGCAATGCGCGCCGCGGCCTTGGCGGTGCCGAGCTTGATGTGGAAGCGGCCGCCGGGCGCCAGCGCGCCAGTATCCCCACTTTGGCCCATCCAGAAGATGCGGGCGTTGAAGCGGTCCGACACCGACGCGGGCGCGGCCGCATCGGCAAGGATATCGCCGCGCGATACATCGACGTCGTCGGTCAGCGTCAGCGTCACCGACTGGCCGATGGTGGCGCGCGCCAGTTCGCCGCCCGCGGTGATGATTTCCTTGATGCGGGTGCGCTGGCCGGAGGGCTGCACCACGATCTCCTGACCCGGCGTCACGATGCCGCCGGCGATCAGCCCGCAATAGCCGCGGAAATCCGGCGTCGGCCGGCTCACCCATTGCACCGCCATGCGGAACGCGGCTTTTGCGGCGCGCGGCGTCGCATCGACGGTTTCCAGCTTCTCCAGCAGCGTCGGGCCGCGATACCAGGCCATGGCGCGGGAGCGGTGCACGACATTGTCGCCCTTCTTCGCCGACACCGGAATGAAGATCAGTTCGACATCGCCAAGTCGCGTGGCGAAGGCGCGGAAGTCGCGCTCGATCGCGTCGAACACGTCCTGCGCATAGCCGACGATGTCCATCTTGTTGATGGCGATGACCAGATGGCGCACGCCGAGCGTCGCCGCGATCAGCGCATGGCGCCGCGTCTGCTGCGTCAGCCCGGATTGCGCGTTGATGAGGATGAGCGCCAGTTCGGCGGTGGAAGCGCCGGTCGCCATATTGCGGGTGTACTGCTCGTGGCCGGGCGCGTCGGCGACGATGAACTTGCGCTTCGCGGTGGCAAAGAAGCGATAGGCAAGGTCGATGGTGATCTTCTGCTCGCGCTCGGCGGCCAGTCCGTCGAACAGCAGCGAGAAATCGAGTTCGTTGTCCGGGCCGGTGAGTTGCCCGGTGTCCTTGCGCAGGGTCTCGATCTGGTCGTCCGGCACCAGTCTGGCGTCGAACAGCAGGCGGCCGAGCAGGCTCGACTTGCCGTGATCGACCGAGCCGCAGGCGATGAAGCGCAGCAGGCTCTTGTTTTCGTGGCTGTAGAGAACGGCGTCGCGCGCAAGCTCAATGGGATCGGCGAGAATGTTCATCAGAAGTAGCCTTCCTGCTTCTTGCGTTCCATCGAGGCGGCGCCGTCCTTGTCGATGACGCGCCCAGCCCGTTCGGAGAAACGGCTGTCGAGGGTCTCGCGGATGATGTCGTCAAGCGTGGTCGCGGTTGAATCGATCGCGCCGGTCAGCGGATAGCAGCCGAGCGTGCGGAAGCGCACATTGCGCAGCTCCGGCTGTTCGCCGGGTTCGAGCGGCAGGCGCTCGTCATCGACCATGATCAGCGTGCCGCCGCGGGACACCACCGGGCGCGGCTTGGCGAAGTAGAGCGGCACGACGGGGATATTTTCGCGCAGGATGTAGAGCCAGACGTCGAGCTCGGTCCAGTTCGACAGCGGGAAGACGCGGATGCTCTCGCCCTTGCGCTTCTCGGCGTTGAACAGCCGCCACGGCTCGGGGCGCTGGCGCTTCGGATCCCAGCGGTGATGCGCGTTGCGGAACGAGAAGATGCGCTCCTTGGCGCGCGACTTGTCCTCGTCACGGCGCGCGCCGCCGATCGCGGCATCGAAGCCGTAGAGATCGAGCGCCTGGCGCAACGCCTGCGTCTTCATCACGTCGGTATGCAGTTCGGAACCGTGCGTGAACGGGCCGATACCGCGCTTCACGCCGTCCTGGTTGATATAGACGATGAGATCGAGGCCGAGCTCCTTTGCGCGCGCGTCGCGGAATTCGATCATTTCGCGGAATTTCCACGTCGTATCGACGTGCAGCACCGGGAACGGCAGCTTGCCCGGATAGAACGCCTTCTGCGCCAGATGCAGCAGCACTGAGGAGTCCTTGCCGATCGAATACAGCATCACCGGCTTGTCGGTTTCGGCGGCGGTCTCGCGCATGATGTGGATGCTCTCGGCCTCGAGCTGGTCGAGATAGCTCGCGCGCGCCTGCGCGGTGGTGAAGGTGATGTCGTTCATGCGTTATGCGTTTCTGTGAGTTTGGCGCGGGCGGCGAGATGCAGCGGATTGGCGTGCAGACCGCATTCGGTCTTGCCTTCGTCTTCCCACCACCAGCGGCCGGCGCGCTCCGGCTCACCGGGTTGGATGGCGCGCGTGCACGGCGCGCAGCCGATGGAAAGGAAGCCGCGGCCGTGCAGTTCGTTGACCGGCACGGCGTGCTCACGCGTGAAGGCGACGGCGTGGTCGCGCGTCCAGTCATAGAGCGGATTGATCTTGATGAGGCCGCGTTCGCTGTCGATCGAGGCGAACTCAACGGCGGCGCGGTGCGCCGATTGGTCGGCGCGCAGTCCGGTGACCCAGCCTTGCGCGCCGTTGAGCGCTGCCTTCAGCGGCAGGACTTTGCGGACATGGCAGCAGGCCTGCCGCGCGGCGACCGAGTTGCGGAAACCATTGGCGCCTTGCTCGGCGAGCAGCGCGGCAACGGCGCTGGCTTCCGGGGCGACGGCGCGGATGCGCACGCCGTAACGCTGCTCGGTCGCGGCCCAGACGTCGTGGGTTTCCTGGAACAGGCGGCCGGTGTCGAGCGTGACGAGATCGACGTCGAGATGCTGGCTGAGAATGGCGTGGGCGATGGCCTGATCCTCGAGGCCGAAGCTGGTGGTGAAGGTCAGCTTGCCCGGAAGCGCCGCGCGGGCGGCTTTCAGACGGCCGAACAGGTCGAGGGTTCCGGCGATGGCGTTGAGGTGGGCGACAACGGCGGCCGGATCGGCATCGGGAGCCGGATCAAGCCTGAGAACGGAAGCACTGGGGGACATGGCTGAAACTCGATGATCTCACCCCCAGATAGAATAACTTATTCGTTTTGCGCAAGAATACCCGCACAATTTGTGATATTCTGCTCCAGAACCTTCAATAGGAATGAAAAAGTTTCACGGGGCTGCTGCGCCGCGGAATACCGGCACCGTCACCTTCTCGGAGCCGGAGGCGATCCGGCGCACGCGCTGGCTTGCCCGCGTCGAACTAGCGGCTGGCGTGCTACTTGCCGGCACAACCGTCCTTCGCTATATCGCCCCCATTCGGGCCGCTTCTTTAGTCGTCGAGGCATCCCGAGCGGGCCGAGGGTGCGATACGAACCGCCCCTCGCTGTTGGAGGACAAAAGCCCCGCTCGTGTTTTGACGTTCAAGCGTGCCGCGAACATCGATCCATCGTTCCGACCGTACGGCATGAGCGCCGGCTGTCCGTCTTCGCGCGGATAGTCGCCGAACGTCGTGCCAGACATTCGGCCCGTTCGGGCGGAACGCCATTATCAAACCACCGGCGCAGGCAACAGGAGAGTTCATGGCCACCGCTACTGCTAGCAATCCCTCGCGTGAAGATTTCGCCGCGATGCTCGAAGAGTCCTTCAACCAGGGCAGCCCCCAGGAAGGGACCGTCGTCACCGGCAAGATCGTCGGCATCGAAAAGGACATGGCCGTCATCGACGTCGGCGCCAAGACCGAAGGCCGCGTTGCGCTGCGCGAGTTCGCCGCGCCGGGCCGCACCGCCGAACTCAAGGTCGGCGATGAAGTCGAGGTTTATCTCGAGCGCGTCGAGAACGCGCTGGGTGAAGCCGTGCTGTCGCGCGACAAGGCGCGCCGCGAGGAAAGCTGGGGCAAGCTCGAGAAGAGCTTCAATAACAACGAGAAGGTCTCGGGCGTCATCTTCAATCAGGTCAAGGGCGGCTTCACCGTCGATCTCGACGGCGCCGTCGCCTTCCTGCCGCGCTCGCAAGTCGACATCCGTCCGATCCGCGATGTTACGCCGCTGATGAACAATCAGCAGCAGTTCCAGATCCTCAAGATGGATCGCCGCCGCGGCAACATCGTCGTGTCGCGCCGCACCGTGCTCGAAGAAACCCGCGCCGAACAGCGCCAGGAGCTGGTGCAGAACCTCGAAGAGGGTCAGGTCATCGACGGCGTGGTCAAGAACATCACCGACTACGGTGCGTTCGTCGATCTCGGCGGCATCGACGGCCTGCTGCACGTCACCGATATCGCGTGGCGCCGCGTCAATCACCCGACCGAAGTGCTCAACATCGGCCAGCAGGTGAAGGTCAAGATCATCAAGATCAACCACGAGACGCACCGCATCTCGCTCGGCATGAAGCAACTGCTCGACGATCCGTGGCAGGGCATCGAAGCCAAGTACCCGGTGAACGCCAGGTTCAAGGGCCGCGTCACCAACATCACCGACTACGGCGCGTTCGTCGAACTGGAGCCGGGCATCGAAGGCCTGATCCACGTCTCGGAAATGTCGTGGACCAAGAAGAACGTTCACCCCGGCAAGATCGTCTCGACCTCGCAGGAAGTCGAAGTGCAGATCCTCGAAGTCGATCCGGTCAAGCGCCGCATTTCGCTCGGTCTCAAGCAGACCATGCGCAATCCGTGGGAAGTGTTCGTCGAGGCGCACCCGCCGGGTTCGATCGTCGAAGGCGAAGTCAAGAACAAGACCGAATTCGGCCTGTTCCTCGGCCTCGACGGCGACGTCGACGGCATGGTCCATCTCTCGGATCTGGACTGGAAGCGTCCGGGCGAGCAGGTGATCGACGAGTACAACAAGGGCGACATGGTCAAGGCCCAGGTGCTCGACGTCGATGTCGAGAAGGAGCGTATCTCGCTCGGCATCAAGCAACTGGCGGGCGACCCGATGTCGTCGGGTACGGCCGGCGAGCTCAAGAAGGGCTCGGTGGTGACCTGTGAAGTGATCGAGGTGAAGGACGGCGGCATCGACGTGAAGATCGTCGATACCGATCTCGTCGCCTTCATCCGTCGTGCCGATCTCGCGCGCGAGCGCGCCGATCAGCGGCCGGAGCGCTTCTCGGTCGGTCAGAAGGTTGACGCCCGCGTCACCCAGTTCGACCGCAAAACCCACAAGGTTGGCGTCTCGATCAAGGCCCTCGAAGTGGCCGAAGAGAAGGAAGCCATGGCGCAATACGGCTCGGCCGACTCGGGTGCGTCGCTCGGCGACATTCTCGGTGCCGCGCTCAAGCAGCGCGCCGCCGACGAAGAGGAAAAGGCGTAAGTCTTTACCGGCCGAATTATCGTTTGGCTTACGACAATGGAGCCCCGGGTCTTGCCCGGGGCTTCTTTTTTGGACATGGCACTGCCCCAATCGGTCGGCTACAACAGCCGCACCCGGTCAGGGACTGAATGCGAGGATAAGCGCATGTCGCTCGATGCCGATGCCATCGTCGATCGCCGCCGGCTGCGGCGCAAGCTCACCTTCTGGCGCGTCGCCGCGGTGGTTATCGTGCTCGTCGCCGTCGGGTTCGGCGTCGCCATGCTGACGCCCGGCAGCGGCATCAAGCCCGGTGATGAGGCGATCGCGCGCATCCGTATTCAGGGCCTGATTCGCGGCAATCAGGAGCGCGTCGAGGCGCTCGAGCGACTCGGCCGGTCGAACGCCAAGGCAGTCATCGTCCATCTCGACAGTCCGGGCGGTACCACCGCCGGTTCCGAGCAGCTTTACGACGCGTTGCGCAATCTGCAGTCCAAGAAGCCGATGGTCGTGGTAGTCGACGGGCTGGCCGCCTCCGGCGCCTATATCGCCGCGCTCGCCTCCGACCACATCATCGCGCACGACACCTCGCTGGTCGGCTCGATCGGCGTGTTGTTCCAGTTTCCCAATTTCAGCGAGGTGCTGAAGACCATCGGGATCAAGGTCGAGGAGATCAAATCCTCACCCCTGAAGGCCGCGCCGAACGGCTTCGAGCCGACCAGTCCCGAGGCGCGGGCGGCAATCGACGCCATCGTGCAGGACTCCTACGCCTGGTTCAAAAACCTCGTGAAAACGCGGCGTAAACTAGACGATACCGAACTGGCCAAGGTTGCCGACGGGCGCGTCTTCACCGGCCGCCAGGGCGTGCCGCTGCGCCTGGTCGATGAACTCGGCAACGAGCGCACGGCGCTCGCCTGGCTGGAGAAGGAAAAGAAGATTCCGGCCTCGACCCGGGTGCGCGATTATTCGCTCGAGCCCCGGTTCAGGGAGCTCTCGTTCCTCCATGTCGCGGCCTGGGGCTTCGATGCGGCGGGCTGGTCGACGCTGGCGCGCCGGGTCGATACCTGGGCCGGCACCGAGGCGGTCGAAAGACTCAATCTTGACGGGCTCTTAGCGCTTTGGCACCCTTCGGCTTCCAATTGACGGCTAAGGGTAGAGGCGGCGACCAATGATCAAATCCGAGCTGGTGCAACGCATCGCGGCTCAGAATCCGCACCTTTACCAGAGGGACGTCGAGAATATCGTCAACGCCATCCTCAACGAGATCACCGGCGCGATGTCGCAGGGTGATCGCGTCGAGCTGCGTGGCTTCGGCGCCTTCTCGGTCAAGCACCGGCCGGCCCGCACCGGGCGCAATCCGCGCACCGGCGCCCATGTCTCGGTCGAGCAGAAGTCGGTGCCGTTCTTCAAGACCGGCAAGGAAATGCGCGAACGCCTGAATAAGCTGGACGGCCACGCCGCGCCGGATGCTGGCGACGACGACAGCGACGATTGAGGCTTATTCCGCTACCAGTTCGGAACACTACCGTCATGGCCGGGCTTGTCCCGGCCATCTACGTCTTTAGAGTCCGACATGAAGCAAGGCGTAAATGCCCGGGGAGATCGCGGGCATGACAAGGTCGAATCCCATGTTCCGCAAGATCGTCACGCTCGTCATTCTGGTGCCGCTGGCGGCGGTCATCATCGCTTTCGCTGTGGCGAACAGGCATGGCGTGACCGTCTCATTTGACCCGTTCTCGTCGGCAAATCCGGCCTACTCCGCGACAGTGCCGCTGTTCGTGCTGATCTTCATCCTGGTGGTCCTCGGCGTCGTCGTCGGCGGCGCCGCCGCCTGGCTGCGTCAGGCGCATTGGCGCCGCGCCGCGCGCAAACTGGACGGCGACAATCGCCACCTGCTGCAGGAACTCTCGGCCGTGCGGGAACGGCTCGTGGCCGAGACGCAGCGCGCCTCGGCTGCCGAGGCGGCGGCCCGTGAAGTGGCCGCGAGCCGCGACCGCGAACAGACTGCCGCAACGCCGGCCCTCGCTCCGCCCACGACCTGACCCGGCGCCTCCGAAGCGTCCGCCCGGCCCGGTGCCTCGGGGTCGGACGATCCTTTTGACGCGCTTTCTTCGCGCGAAACCGGTTTCCACTTGGCCGGAAAACGCTATAGAACCCGCTGGACCATGGCATTGACCGTCAAAATCTGCGGCCTGCGCACCTCGGAAGCTCTTGATGTGGCGATTGAATCCGGCGCCGATCAGGTCGGCTTCGTGTTTTTTCCGCCGAGCCCGCGCAATCTCGGCCTCGAGGCCGCCCGCCTGCTCGGCGAGCGGGCGCAGGGCCGCGCCGTCAAGGTCGCGCTCTCGGTCAATGCCAACAACGACATGCTGGCGGCCATCATCGCCGCGCTCAAGCCGGACATGCTGCAGCTCCACGGCGACGAGACGCCGGACCGCGTCGCCGTCGTGCGCTCGCGCTTCGGCCTGCCGGTGATGAAGGCGCTGCCGATCGCGACGCGCGCCGACCTGTCGCCGATCCGCGAATTCGACAAGGTCGCAGATCGTCTGCTGTTCGACGCGCGACCGCCGCAGGATGCGACACGCCCGGGCGGCCTCGGCGTGCCGTTCGACTGGACGCTGCTGGCCGGCATCAAGCCGGACGTACCTTACATGCTGTCCGGCGGCCTCGACGCCTCCAATGTCGGCGAAGCGCTGCGCATCACGCGCGCCCCCGGCGTCGACGTATCGTCCGGTGTCGAACGTGCGCCCGGCGAGAAAGACCTCGACAAGATCCGCGCCTTCATCCGCGCCGCGCGCGCGGCGGATAGTGCGCTCGACGAAAAGGTGAGTGCATGAGCGTACAGCCGTTGAACTCCTTCCGAACCGGGCCGGACGAGCGCGGGCATTTCGGTATTTACGGCGGCCGCTTCGTCGCCGAAACGCTGATGCCGCTGATCCTCGATCTGGAGAAGGCCTATAACGAGGCCAAGGCCGATCCGAATTTCAAAAAAGAAATGGATCACACGCTGGCGCACTATGTCGGCCGGCCATCGCCTTTGTATTTCGCCGAGCGCCTGACCGAAAAACTCGGCGGCGCGAAGATCTACTTCAAGCGCGAGGATCTCAACCACACCGGCGCGCACAAGGTGAACAACGTCACCGGCCAGATCATGCTGGCGCAGCGCATGGGCAAGAAGCGCATCATCGCCGAGACCGGTGCCGGCATGCATGGCGTCGCGACGGCGACATTGTGCGCCAAGTTCGGCCTGCCCTGCATCGTCTATATGGGCGCGGTGGACGTCGAGCGGCAGCAGCCCAACGTGCTGCGCATGAAGATGTTAGGCGCCGAGGTGCGCGCGGTCGAGAGCGGCTCGAAGACGCTCAAGGACGCGATGAACGAAGCGCTGCGCGACTGGGTCACCAACGTCACCGATACGTTCTATTGCATCGGCACGGTGGCCGGCCCGCATCCTTATCCGGCGATGGTGCGCGACTTCCAGTGCATCATCGGCAACGAAACCCGCGAGCAGATGCAGAAGGCCGAAGGCCGCCTGCCGGATTCGCTGGTCGCCTGCATCGGCGGCGGCTCCAACGCCATGGGGCTTTTCCATCCGTTCCTCGACGACCGTTCGGTCGATATCTACGGCGTCGAAGCCGCCGGCCATGGCATTCCGTCGGGCCAGCATGCGGCGTCCGTCACCGGCGGCCGTCCCGGTGTTTTGCATGGCAATCGCACGTATCTCCTGATGGACGACGACGGCCAGATCATCGAGGCGCATTCGATTTCCGCGGGCCTCGATTATCCCGGCATCGGTCCCGAGCACTCCTGGCTGGGCGACATGGGCCGCATCAAATTCCTGTCGGCGACCGATCAGGAAGCCGTCGCGGCCTTCCAGTTGTGCAGCCAGTTAGAAGGCATCATTCCGGCGCTGGAGCCGGCACATGCGCTGGCCCGCGTGTTCGATCTCGCCCCGAAGATGCCGAAGGATCACCTGATGGTGGTCAACCTGTCCGGCCGCGGCGACAAGGATCTCGCCAGCGTGCAGACCTGGCTGGAGGCGCATAAGTAATGACCACCCGTATCGAAAAGCGCTTCGCTGAACTCAAGGACGAAGGCCGCGCCGCGCTCGTCACCTTCGTGATGTCCGGCGATCCGGACTACGAGACGTCGATCGCCGTGATCAAGGCGCTGCCGAAAGCGGGCGCCGACGTCATCGAACTCGGCATGCCGTTCACCGATCCGATGGCCGACGGTCCGTCGATCCAGGCGGCCGGCGTGCGCGCGCTGAAAGGCGGGCAGACGCTGAAGAAAACGCTGCAGATGGTGCGCGAATTCCGCAAGGGCGAAGCCAATACGCCGATCGTGCTGATGGGCTACTATAATCCGATCTACATCTACGGCGTCGACAAGTTTCTGGTCGATGCCAAGGAAGCCGGCGTTGACGGTCTGATCGTCGTCGATCTGCCCCCGGAAGAAGACGAGGAGCTCTGCCTGCCGGCCTTGAAGGCGGGTCTCAACTTCATCCGCCTGGCGACGCCGACGACCGACGACAAGCGTCTGCCGGCAGTGCTGAACAACACCTCGGGCTTTGTTTATTACGTATCGATCACCGGCATCACCGGCTCGGCGGCGCCGGACGCGGCCAAGGTTTCGGCGGCGGTTGCCCGCATCAAGAGGCATACCAAGCTGCCGGTGGCGGTCGGTTTCGGCGTCAAGAATGCCGACAGCGCCCGCGCCATTGCCGCCGGCGCCGACGGCGTCGTGGTCGGCTCGGCGCTGATCGATGCCCTGAAAAAGACCCTCGACGGCAATGGTAAAGGCGGCCCGGCAACCGTGAAGGCGGTGGCCGACCTGGTTGCGGACATCGCCAGCGGCGTCAAGGCGGCGCGCAAGGTGGCGGCGGAGTAGCGTCGGCAGCGGCGCGTCATTGCCCGCCGGATCGGGTAATCCGGTAACCACAATTCGTTCATAGTGGCGCAGTAGACAAAGACGGCTTACATCCGGCGGATACTGGGTCATCCGCCCACGCGGATGATGACGCCGGAGCAAACGCGAGCTTTTCGATGAACTGGATCAACAACGTCGTACGGCCGAAGATCCGCAGCATTCTGCGCCGCGACACGCCGGAAAACCTCTGGATCAAGTGTCCGGAGACCGGCCAGCTCGTGTTCTACAAGGACGTCGAGCAGAACCAGTTCGTCATTCCGTCGTCGGGCTATCACATGCGCATCTCGGCGCCGAAGCGGCTGTCGAGCATGTTCGACAACGGCGAATACGAAGACATTGCGCTGCCCGAGGTGCAGGTCGATCCGCTGAAATTCCGCGACGAGCGCCGCTACGCCGACCGTATCAAGGATGCGCGCACCAAGACCGGCTATCAGGATGCGGTGAAGCTCGGCATCGGCCGTCTCGAAGGCCAGATGGTCACCATCGGCGTGCAGGATTTCGACTTCATGGGCGGTTCGCTCGGCATGGCCGCCGGCGAGGCGATCATCGCCGGCCTGGAAACGGCGGTGAAGCGCGAGACGCCATTCATCATGTTCGCCGCTTCGGGCGGCGCGCGCATGCAGGAAGGTATTCTGTCGCTGATGCAACTGCCGCGCACCACCGTCGGCGTGCAGATGCTGCGCGAAGCGAAGAAGCCCTATATCGTCGTTCTCACCAATCCGACGACCGGCGGCGTTACCGCGTCCTATGCGATGCTGGGCGACGTCCACATCGCCGAGCCGGGCGCATTGATCGGCTTCGCCGGTCCGCGCGTCATCGAACAGACCATCCGCGAGAAACTGCCGGCTGGCTTCCAGCGCGCCGAATATCTTGCCGAGCATGGCATGGTGGATATGGTTGTGCATCGCCATCAGTTGCGCTCGACGCTCGGCGACTTGTGCCGGCTGCTGACCAAGGCGCCGGCTTACGTTCCCGGCAAGCAATTGCCGGCGGCGTGATCTTTTCCCTCCCCCGCGGAGCGGTGGGAGGTCGATTTGCGTGGCGTCAGCGATGCAAATCGGGGTGGGGGGCAGCCCCATCTTTATCGTATAAATTTCCCGACCCGCGACCCGTCCCCGCCACTCGCAAGAGTTCGCAGGGAAGGAGACGCGGGGCATGACAGATAGAGACATGAATCCCGTCGATTTAATCCTCGCGCGGCTGACCGCGCTGCATCCCAAGCGGATCGATCTGTCGCTCGATCGCATCGAGCGGCTGCTCGCCGCGTTGGATCACCCGGAACGCAAGCTGCCGCCGGTCATCCATGTCGCCGGCACCAACGGCAAGGGTTCGACGGTCGCGTTTCTGAGGGCCATTCTCGAGGCGGCCGGGCTCGCAGTCCACGTCTATACCTCGCCACACCTGGTGCATTTCAACGAGCGGTTCCGTCTCGGTCAGAAAGGCGGCGAGGGCGCGCTGGTCGATGACGTCGAATTGTCGGCTGTGCTCGAGGAGTGCGAACGTGCCAATGGCGATGCGCCGATCACCGTGTTCGAGATCACCACCGCCGCCGGCATGCTGCTGTTCTCGCGGCATCCGGCCGACGTTCTGCTGCTCGAGGTCGGTTTAGGCGGACGGCTCGATGCCACCAATGTCATCGACAAGCCGATGGCCTCGATCATTACGCCGGTATCGCTCGATCATCTCGAATTCCTGGGCGACACGCTGGACAAGATCGCGTTCGAAAAAGCCGGCATCATCAAGCCCGGCGCGCCGGTGATCGTCGCGGCGCAGCCGCGCGATGCGCTCGCGGTGATCGAGCGGCAGGCGGGACGTATGAAGGCGCCGATCCGCGTCGCCGGCGAGAACTGGACGGCGACTGAAGAACGCGGAAGGCTGGTCTATCAGGACGACAACGGCCTGCTCGATCTGCCGGCGCCGAAATTATTCGGCCGGCATCAGTTCGAGAATGCCGGTCTGGCCATCGCGGCGCTGCGCGCGATTCCGACTCTGAAGCTCTCGCCGGCAGCGTTCGAAGCCGGCATGACCAAGGCCGACTGGCCGGCGCGACTGCAGCGCCTGAGCAGCGGCCGGCTGGTCGATCTCGTTCCGCAAGGCGCCGAGTTGTGGCTCGACGGCGGACATAATCCCGATGGCGGCCGGGCTGCGGCCGCAGCGCTCGCCGACCTCGAGGACCGCGTGTCGCGGCCGCTGGTCATGATCGTCGGCATGCTGTCGACCAAGGATGCCTCGGGCTTCCTGCGCAATTTCACCGGGCTGGCGCGGCGCATGATCACCATCCCGGTGCCCGGTGCCGACAAGGGTCTGAGCGCGGAAGATGTCGCTGCCGCCGCGACCGCGGTCGGCGTGCAGGCGGTGTCGCGAGGCAATATCGATGAGGCCCTGGATGCAGTGCGCAAGCTCGATCTCGATCCGCCGCCGCGTATCCTGATTACGGGGTCGCTCTATCTGGCCGGCGAGGTGTTGCGCGAGAACGGCACGGAGCCGACGTAATTTCTGCCGTCCCCGCGAAGGAGGGAACCCATCCTCGCTTCGCTCGGTGTCCGACAACCGGAGTCACTTCAATAGCTTCAACAGATCCGCCTTCTTTTGCGCGGTCACCTGTTTCATCGTGCATTGCTTCGGCGCCTTGTCGGGCCGCCAGCGCAGCAGCCGTGTGCCGTGGCGGAAGCGCCCGCCGCTGAAATGGTCGTAACAGACTTCGACCACCAGTTCGGGCTTGAGCGGCTGCCATTCCGACGAACGCTTGGTTGACCAGCGGCTCGGCCCGCCGGGCTTGTCGCCGGAAAAGCCTTCGCCGCCGATGAATTTCTTCAGCTTTGCCGTCAGCGCCTTCTTCTCGGCCGCCCTCAGCGAGGAGGTGAAGCCGACATGATCGAGCAGGCCTTCGTCGTCATAGAGCCCGAGCAGCAGCGAGCCGACAACCTTGGTGCCTTCGTTGTAGCGGAAGCCGCCGACCACGCAGTCGGCACTGCGATAGTTCTTGATCTTCTGCATGCCGAGACGGTTGCCGGACTGATAGGGCAGGTCGAGGCGCTTGGCGATGATGCCGTCGAGTGTGGCGCCGACTTGGGTCAGCCACTTCTTTGCATCGGCGAGCTTTATTGTCGCCGGCGACAGCCGGATCGTCTTGCGGCCGCGCGCGTGCTTTTTCATGAAGCTCTCGAGTGTCTTGCGACGCTCGCTGAGCGGCTGCTTGATGAGGGTGTCGCCATCGGCATCCATCAGCAGGTCGAATACGATCAGCAGCGCCGGCGTTTCCTTCGCCAGCCTGGTGACACGGCTCGCGGCGGGGTGGATGCGCTGGAGCAGATTGTCGAACGAGAACACGCGGCCGTCCGGCACGACGATTTCGCCGTCGAGCACAAAGCGCTTGGCTTTCAGGTCAGAGAGCGTCGCGACGACATCCGGGAAATAGCGCGTCAGCGACTGGCCGGATTTCGATTGCAGCTCGATCTTCGTGCCGTCGCGAAAGGCCAGGCAGCGGAAGCCGTCCCATTTGGGCTCGTATTGCCATTGCCGGCCTTGCGGGATCTCGTCCACGGACAAGGCTTCCATCGGCGGGTACGGTCTGTGGAACGCGGCACACATCGCGCAACAACGCGGCGCGCCCGTTCCGGTTCAGACACAATGGCTACCCCCCTCCAGGAGAAGGCGAAGACAAACAAAAACGGCCGGGCAAGCCCGGCCGTTGCAACCTCAATCTGTGCGGACATCAGACCGCGGCGGTGATCCACTGCTGCAGCTTCTGCTTCGGCGCGGCGCCGACCTGACGGTCCTTGATCTCGCCACCCTTGAACAGCAGCAGGGTCGGGATCGACATGATGCCGTACTTGGCGGCGATGTTCGGGTTCTCGTCGACGTTCAGCTTGACGATCTTCACCTTGTCGCCGAGCGCGCCGGAAATCTCTTCGAGCGCCGGGGCGATCATGCGGCACGGACCGCACCACTCAGCCCAGAAGTCCACCACAACCGGCTCGGACGAATTCAGAACGTCCGTGTCGAAACTTGCATCCGTAGTCTTTCCGACGGCCATGATGAGCCCCTTTACTGTGACTGGCGGCTCGAGAATCGCGCCGCAGAATTGCGAGGCCCGGAACGTATGGACGGGCCCCTACAGCGTCAAGACAGTGATCGCGGGGACGTGACCGTCGCCAGGGCATGGGTCAGCGCTTCGCTGGAAAGCTCCATCAGATCAGGTACTTCGGTCCAGATGAGGGCGCAGCGGATGGCCCGGCCGGGGTATAATTTGGCGAGGACGGCGCGGTACAATGCAAGCTGGCGGACATAAAGTGGCGGAACCTCGCCAAGGCTGCGCGGCGCCGGCCGATTCGTCTTGTAGTCGGCGATCAGCACCCAGTCCGCTGTGACGACGAGGCGGTCGACCTGGCCGCTGACGCGGACCTCGTCGCCGCCGATGCGCAGCCGGCCGACGATCGGCACCTCGGCGCGGCTGCCCGGACCGAACAAATCGCGAAAGCGGACATCGTCGAGCACGCCCAACACGTCGGCGGCCAGCCTGGCGCGATCGGCGGCGGATAAGTCCTCGCCGGAGCGGGCGAGGTAATCCTCGGCCGCCTTGAGCCTGCGCTCGGCAGGAATGCCGGGCAGCGATTGCAGCAGGCGATGCGTCAGCGAACCGCGCAGCAGCGCAGTACCATCACCACTGGTGAAGACCGGCCGTTGTTCGTCGTCGGCAAAGCCCGATGGCGTTACCGTGCGCACCGCGATGTCCTCGCGCGGCGCGTTGCGCGTCAGCCAGCCGGGCAGAGCGATCGGCTCGTCCTTCTTGCCGGTTTTGTTGTCGTTCGCCGGCGGCGGCGCCGCAATCGGCTCGCCCTTGCGGAAGCGCCACACATTGCCGTCGCCGTCATCGGCCGGCTCTTCGCGACTCTGATCGCGCAGCGCGTCGCTGACGAGTTCGTACCAGCAGCCGGTCGGAATCTTCTGAGTGCCCTTGGAGCCGCAGATCACCAGCCGTTCGGCGGCGCGCGTCATGGCCACGTAGAGCAGGCGGCGATATTCGTCGCGCGCCTCGCGCTGCGCCATCGCGCGCGCGTCCGACAATGCTTCGACATCCTCCTTCTGCCCCTTGGCCCAGACCAGCGCGCCCTGGTCGAGATTGAACAGGCGCGGGTCCTGCTTGCCGGTCGGCTTCGAGGTGGTGTCGGCCAGGATTACGGTGTTGGCTTCCAGACCCTTGGCGCCGTGTACGGTCATCACCCGCACTTCGTCACGCGCCAATTCCATGTCGCGTCGCACTTCGCTCTGCGCCGCACGCAGCCAGGCGAGGAAGCCTTGCAGCGACGGTGTTTCGCGCGTCTCGTAGTCGAGCGCGAGGTTGAGGAATTCGTCGAGAGCATCGTTGGCTTCCGGGCCGAGACGCCGCAGGATTTCGGCGCGGCCGCGGAGCGGGCCGAGCACATGAGCGAAGAAGGCGAACGGCGTCATGTGCCGTGCCGCGCCGTCGAGTTCGTCGAGCCGCCGCGCCGCTGCGGCGAAGGACAGGTCGTCACCGGCTTTCGCAAGAAGGCTGGCGCGCAGCGAGCCCTTGCGGCCGTAAGCCAGTGCGAACAGTTGCTCTTCGGACAGGCCGAACAGCGGCGACTTCAGCACGCTGGCGAGCGCCAGATCGTCGTCGGCGAGCAGCAGGCAATCCGCCAGTGCCATCAGGTCCATCACCGCGATATGCTCGGTGAGCACCAGACGGTCGGCGCCGGCCACCGCAATGCCGGCGCTCTTGAGCGCGCGGATGATCGACTCGAACAGCGGCCCGCGCTGACGCACCAACACCAGAACATGGCCGGCCTTGAGGCCGTGATCGATCCAGATCTTGACCTGTCGGGCAATACGCCGCGCCAGCCTCACGCGCGGGCTTTCCTCGCTTTCGGTGTCGAACGGCGCGTCCCAGCCTTCCATGTCGCGGCGTTCGGAAGGCTCGATCAGCGGCCAGATTTCCACCAGACCGGGCGCGGTTTCCGGCAGCGCGTGATGCTCCGGCATGCCCACCGTATCGGTGGTGACGCTGGCATAAACGTCGGGCGCCTTGAACACCTCATCGACCGAGCCAAGCACCGTCTCGCCGGAGCGGAATGAATACTGAAAGCGCAGAAACTTCCAGCCCTGCTGCTGGCTGGTGAACTGCCGCTCGAACATGCGCCGCATCTCGTCGAACTCGTGCGGCGCGGCGCCCTGGAACGAGAAGATCGACTGTTTCTCGTCGCCGACCGCGAACACGGTGCGCTTGAGGTCGGGTCGCGCGCCGCCGGCCACGAATTCGCCGACGATGGTGCTGATCACCTGCCACTGCTTGGGGCTCGTATCCTGCGCCTCGTCGATCAGCACATGGTCGATGCCGAGATCGAGCTTGTACAACACCCAGGCGGCGGAAGCCTGACCGAACAGTTGCAGCGTCTTGTCGATCAGATCGTCATAGTCGAGCAGCGCGCGGCGCTCTTTCTCCGCGCGATAGCGTTTGATCACTTCGGCAGCAATGGTGACCAGCGCGCGGGTGCGGTCGCGCGCCGCCACCGCGCGTTCGCGGGCGAGCAGGGCGCAGACGCGGCCCTGCTCCTGGCGCAGCAGGTCGAGCCAGACCGGATGCTCGTCGGCGATCGCCTTGGTGACGATGTTCTTGCGCGGCGCCAGTTCGGCGGTGCAGAAAATTCGCAGATAATTGTTGATGCGCTCGCGGCCGATGCTGGCCTGCGCCGCGACGAGCGCGTCGATGTGCCCCTGTTCGGTCTTGGCGCCGCGCGACAGCACCTCGATCAGCGCCGGCCAGTCGCTTTCCGGGATGACCGAATGCGAGAAGAATTCGCGCTCCAGCGATTCGGCAGTGTCGCCCGGCGCGATGCCGAAGCTTTGCGACAGCGCGTCCATCGCCGCGTCGATCGAGCCGGCCTGCCTGATCCAGTGCTCGATGGTGTCGCGCTTCTTGATGGCGTCGCCGATCACATCCATGAAAGTCTGGTCGGCGGCGACGACGATGGCGGTGGCGAGCGCGCGGCCGAGCGCCGTGTTGGCGTCGGCCGAGGCCTCCTGGAGCACGTCGAGCGTCAGCCGATTGAGCAATTCCGCCGTGGTGGCGTCGTCGAGCACCGAGAAGCGTGCGCCGACATTGGCCTCGAACGGAAACTGGTGCAGCAGCCGCGTGCAGAAAGCGTGGATGGTCTGCACTTTCAGTCCGCCGGGGGTTTCCAGCGCCGAGGCGAACAGCCGCCGGGCCCGCGCGCGCTGCGCCGGGCCGGCGAGCTTGCCGGTGGACAACCGGATCTTCTCGTCGAGTTCGGCGTCCGGCAGCGTGCTCCAGGCCGCCAACGTGTCGAACACGCGCGTCGCCATGTTGGCGGCGGCCGCCTTGGTGAAGGTGATACAGAGGATCTTGGCCGGGTCGGTGCCGCGCAGCAGCAGATTGATGACGCGCTGCGCCAGCACATGGGTCTTGCCGGAGCCGGCATTGGCGGAGACGAAGGCCGAAATGTCCGGATCGGCGGCCTCGATCTGCACATTGCGAACGTGATCGGGAATGACGCGGGTGCCGCTCTTGCCGGTACTCATGGCAACTCCTCATCCCGTCCGCCGAGCGACCATTCCTTGACGCGCGCCAGATGATCGTAGTCGCCGTAGTGATTGCTCCACATCGGATGCACCAGCGACAGATAGGGCACGCCGGCATCCTCGAAGGTGTTGGCAAGCTCGATCAGCCGCGTCAGCGCGTGGTCGGCCTGCGTGTCCGGCGTGCCGTCCTTGAAATCGATGGTTTCATCCTTGCCGGGCTGATAGCCGCCGCGCAATGTCACATAGGCGACCTCGGCAACCGAGCCGGGCCGCAGCGGCTTGAAACCGCCCTTGCGCAGGATGGCGCCTTCCAAAGTGAGCTGCGGCGCCAGCCCGGTGCGCACCTGCTTTTCGGTGCGGGCCTGGCCGGTCTTGTAATCGACGATGGCGTAAGAGCCGTCGCGCCGCCATTCGATGCGGTCGGCGATGGCCGACAGCGTGAACTCGCGCTGCCCGATCGGAAACTTGAACTCGCCCTTGATCTCGGCATGCAGCGTTTGCACCGTGGCGCGGCGGTTGCGCTCCCACTGCACGAACCACTGGGCGATGCGCTTGAAGCGCGGCCACCAGAAGGCGCGCGCTTCGGGAAAGTCGCTGAGCGCGGCAAACCGCGCTTCACCGAGTTTGAGCAATTCGCCGAGCGGCTCGAGCGGCAGACTGTCGGCGAACTTCACCGTGAAGTCGCCGATGGCGCCGTGAATCACGGTGCCGCGGTCGCGCGCACCGGGCGGTGTATCGACCGGATCGAGCGGTTGCAGGCGCAGAATGTGCTTGGCGTAAACCGTGTAGGGATCGCGCAGCCAGTCTTCGATGGCTGTGACCGACAGCCGCGACGGCCGCGCCTCGATGGGCGGCTTTGGTGCCGGACGTTCGATGGCCTTCACTTCGGCCGGCTGATCCAGCGCGCGGGCAAAAGCGAGAATGCGCTCGCCGCGCCTGGTCACTTCCTGCCAGCGCGCTGCGCCGGCGAGCGCCGCAATGCGCTGCACGAAGCGCGAACTCACGGTCGGCGCACCGGCGACCTTGGCGGCGCGGCTCAGGACCACTTCGCGCGCACCCATCATCTGCGCGAAATCGTGCGCCGACAGGCCGATGCGCCGCTCCGGCGCATCGAGGCCGAGTTTGCGCCGCATCGGCCGCGACAGCCACGGATCGCTGCGCGTCTCCGGCGGCCAGGTGGTTTCATTGAGGCCACCGAGCACGACGAGATCGAAGTTCTGCAAGCGGGCTTCGAGCGGACCGTAGATATGGACGCGGACGTCGCGAATCTCCGGCCGCCGCACCACGCGGTCGGCGATCGCGGTGTGAAACAGCTCGAGGTAATCGCCGCGCGAAATGGCCAGGCCGTTGGCGGTCGGGCTTTCAATGATCTCGACGTAAGCGCGCGAGAGCGCTTCGCCGTCGTTATTGTCGAAAGCGGCAACCTCGTCACTATTGCGGCTGAGCGCGGCGACGACATTCTTGTGGCAGGACGTCAGCGCCGCGAGACGGTGATCGGCGCCCTTGAGCTGCTCGAGCGGGGCCAGCGCCTCGCCCAGTCCTTCGATCAAACCGGCGGCAGCATCGATTTCCTCCGGCGTGATCAGCCAACGCGGGTCGCTGCGATGCATCTCGTCGCGGTTGGCGCGGAAATGCATGATCGCCTGGCGCAGGCCGTCGCTGCCCGGGCGTGGCCGCGGCCCACGCAGCAGGGCGCGCTCCAACGCCGCAACGGCATTGCGTAGTCCGCCATCGGTCGCACCGAGCCGCAGCAAGGGGTGCTTGAGCAGCGCCAGCAGCGTCACCGGTTCGCAGCCATTGAGCGCGACGTCGCCGGCCAGCCGCGCGAACACGCCGGCGCTTGTATCGGCGAGCGAATCGCCGCCGGAATCGTCCACTGCGACATGCCAGCGGTCGAGCGCGGCGCGCACGCGGCGGGCCAGCGCGCGATCCGGCGTGACCAGTGCCGCGGTCTTGCCGGGCGTGTCGAGCGCCTCGCGCAAGGTAACGGCGATGCTGAGCGCCTCTTCCTCGGCATTCGCGGATTCAATCGCGGTCACCGCGGCGAGCGCCCGGTCGGTCGCCGCGGCGAAGTCCGGCATGTCGCGATGCGCCTGCCAGCGTTCGGTGGTGGCGGCGGGACGTAACGCCTCGGACACCAGCGCCTCGCGGCCGAACGGCGCCGGCGGGCTGAGCGTTTCGATCTCGTCGCGCGTGATGCCGATGGTCTTGAGCAGCGCCTGCATGGCGAATTGCGCATGCCCGGCGGCCGGTGTGCCGTCATGGGTCTTGTCGTCGTCGCGGCCGGAAATCTGATCCCACGACGCGGCGTCGAGATCGAGATCGAGCCCCGGAAGTACCACGGCGCCATGCGGCAACTTCGCGATCGTGGCCAGCAGTTTAGCGGTCGCCGGCATCGAGCCTGTCGAACCGGCGGCGATGACCGGGGCGTCGCTGCCGGCCAAACGCCTGGCTTCGGCTTCGATGAGCTGGTCGCGGCGTTCGGTTGCCTCGATGGCGCCGCGTTCGGCGCGCAGCGCCGGCCAGGCTTCGCGCGCGATCTTGAGGAAGCGCAGCGACAACTGCCAGTAGTGATCGAGATCGTCGGGCACCAGGCCGTCGAGTTCGCTCCACGCCACCTGCCGCGTCGTCATGTCGTCCATCAGCCGCGCCAGGTCGTCGGCGAGTCCGAGTGCGGCCGGCGGGGTGTTGGCGATCAGCGGCGAGCCGGCAGCGCCGCGCACCTCGGGCGTGTTGGCCCATTGCAGGATGAGCTCGGCGAGCAACAGCCGACGCTCCAGCGGCGCGATCGCCGGCGGCAGAGCCAGCGCGGCTTCGGCGAGTGCTCCGGTGGCGGCTTCGGCGAAAGCGATCTCGTCCTCGTCGATGTCGCCGAGCGGCACGATACGGGGCAGGATCGCGGCCTCTGTGCCGAGCCGATCGAGAAAGACGTCTCGCGCGAGCCGGCAGGCTCGCCGCGTCGGCAGATACAGCGTGGCGCGGGACAATTCGAGCGGATCGTCCGAAGCCGGAAAGCCCTGCACCAGCCGGCCAGCGAGCAACGCATCGATCAGCGCCGGCAAGAATGGCGCCGAAGCGGGGATGGTGAAGACATTGGGCTTCATGCGGCGAGCTTACACGAAGAATGATGGATGGGTGGATTGCCAGTCGCTCCGAGCGCGGGCGTTCAGCGAGCGAACCTGGAATCCGGAAGCAAGCTTAGTCAACCTGGCTGGACTCCGCAGCGTGCAACCCGCTGCTGCACTCGTGCCACCGAGTGATGACCGCCGGGCATGGCGCAAACCTACCCCGCGCTCTCGGCGATCGCCCGTTCCGCCTGGCCGATTGCGTCGGGCGTACCGACATGCATCCACAGGCCGTCAAGGCGCAGGCCGTAGAGCCGGCCGTTCTCGATGGCGCGGTTGAACAGCTTGGTCAGCGAAAAAGCGCCCTGCGGCGCGCCGTCGAACATCTGCGGCGACAGGATCGCGGCGCCGGCATAGACGAAGGGCGCGACGTCGCGCTCAGCGCGCGGATGAAGGCGGCCGTCCGCGGCCATCAGAAAATCGCCGCGCCCGGCATAGCCGATGCTGCCGGCCGTCGGCGCCAATAGAAGCAGCGCATCCATCGTCGCCGCGTCGAAGCGTTCGGCGAGCCGCGTCAGGTTCGGCTGCACGCCGTCGATCCAGATCGTGTCGGAATTGATGTGATAGAACGGCGCCGGGCCGATCAGCGGCAGCGCCTTGACAACGCCGCCCCCGGTGTCGAGCAGCGCGTCGCGCTCGTCCGATATGACGACCGCGGGCCGGCGGCGCTGCGCGACATGCGCGATGATCTGCGCGCCGAGATAATGCACGTTCACGATCGCCTTCTGAACGCCGGCATTGGCGAGCCGGTCGAGCACATGATCGAGCAGTGCCTTTCCGGCGACCTTGACCAGCGGCTTCGGCATCGTATCGGTCAGCGGCCGCATGCGCTGGCCGAAGCCGGCGGCAAGCACCATGGCGCGGCGCGGCGTTTCGATGCTCATGGATTTTTCGTGTCCGGTGCGGGAATGTTGTCGCGGTACCAGGCGGAAAGCGGCGCCAAGGCGGGATGCGCCAGCGCACGCTGCAGATAGGTCCATACGCGCGGCAGATGACGCAAATATTGCGGCTTGCCGTCGCGCTTGTCGAGGCGGGCGAAGATGCCGAGAATTTTCGACGCGCGCTGCGCCGCCATCAGTGCATAGAGGTGTGTGAACCTCTTGGCGTCAAAGTCGGGCTCGTTGAGCCGCGCCCGCGTGTAACGCGTAAGCAAGCCGATCTCGAGTGCTTCCGGCACATCGACGCGCGCATCCTGCAGCAGCGAGGCGACGTCGTAGGCCGCCGGGCCCATGACCGCGTCCTGGAAGTCGAGAACGCCGACGCGCTTGATACCATCGCGGTGCGGCAGCCAGATCAGGTTCGGCGAATGATAATCGCGCAGCACCCAAGTCGGGGGCGCCGCGAGCGCCGGCTGCAGCGCGTCGCGCCACAGCATGCGATAATCGGCGCGCAAGGCATCGCCCGGCGTCACGTCGCGGAACGGCAGGAACCAGTCGATCAGCAGCGATACTTCGATCAGCATGGCGCCGATGTCGTAGCGCGGCACCCGGTACATCGTGCTGGCATCGACCCGCAGCACGTCTGGCTTCGGCACGCTGTGCAAGGCCGCGAGCAGATCGACCGCGGCGACATAACGCTCTTCGAGCGGCGCCGGCGGATCGCCGGCCACGACCGCTTCGCTGCCGAGGTCTTCGAGAACGATCAAACCTGCGGCCCGATCGCTGGCGATCAGTTCGGGCGCGGAGAAGCCGCCATCGCGTAGCGCGCGCGCCATGGCGATGAACGGCGTCACGTCCTCGGCGAGATGGGCGATGGCGCTGTAGGGCTTGCCGTCCTCGACCGGCGGTCCATCGGGACGGCGCGGCGCGTTCATCAGAATGTAGCTGGCGCCGTCGCGCTCGAGTCGCTCATACATGCGGGTCGAGGCGTCGCCCTGCATGCGCGTGCGGCGCGCGGCGCTAAAACTCATGTCGCTGAGGAAGCGGCGAACGACCTGAATGCGTTCGACGCGCGAGGCGAGTCTGCCATGGCCGGTAACCTCGCAGTGGCGATAGCTGTCGCTCTGCGCGGCATCGAGCGCGAGCGCGACATCGATGCGGTCGGGCGGCAGATACCCTGCGGCGCGGTCCGGCCATTCGATCAGCATCACGGTCGAGGCGGCTTCGTCATCGAAGCCCAGTTCGCTGAGTTCGTCGGGGCCCGACAACCGGTAGAGATCGGCATGGACCAGATGAAAGCGCGGCAGATCGTAAGTCTGCATCAGCGTGAAGGTCGGGCTCGGTACTTCGAGTTCATCGTCGCCGGCGAGGTGACGGATGAAGGCGCGGGCGAAAGCCGACTTGCCGGCGCCGAGATCGCCCGACAGCGCGATGACGTCGCCGGGCTCGATCAGGTTGGCGATGTCGGCCGCGAGCCGACGCGTCGCCGCTTCGTCGCCGAGCGCGGTCGAGAAACTGAAAGCGCCGGAACTTGGGGCCGACATCGAATCATCCTGAATTGAGACGCTTCTTTATAAGCAAGACGTGGCGCGAGCCGCTAGTGAGCGTTGGCTTCCAAACTGCCGCGATCGTGCCTTGTTTTGACCGCGCTTCATCACATCGTCGCCTTGGTTGAGGAAACATCGCGATTTTCCCCTGTTTTCGGAACGCTTCCCGTCGGGGGCACGTTGACGGTGCCGAGGGGTTTGACGAACGAAGAAAATGGAGAATTCTCATGCGTAGATTTATCACCGGACTTTCCGCCGCTGCAGTCGTCGCGGCTGCCATTGCGATGCCGACCCTGGCGAGCGCCGAGCCGGCTTACGGCCGCAGCGAAGGCCCGTACGTCAGCTATGGCGCGCCGCTGGCTGGTGCCGCTGTCGGCACGGCCGTAGGCGTCGGTCTTGCTAACGGCTGGTACGGCGCCGCGCCTGCCATTGCCGGCACCGCGCTTCCCACCACCGCCGCCGGTGCGGCCGCTGTCGGCGGCGTTGCCGGTATCGGCACTGTCGCGCTGATCGACGGCGTTGTGCAGCCGTGCCGCGGCTTCCATGCGCTGTTCGGCGCCAATCGTGAAGCCTGCGTCGACGGTCAGTACGTCGGCTACGCGCCGCGTGCTCAGCGCTACTATCGCTAAGCCTCTCCCGGGGTAAGTGTAGCGTAGCGTCTTGTGCGCGTAGATGCGTAAGCCAAGGCCCCCGCGGTTCGCCGCGGGGGTTTTCTTTTGGGGGTGGCGGCGGAGTAAAAAACTCCGTTCATTCCCGCGAAAGCGGGAATCCAGAAGTGAAGAACTGGGTCCCCGCTTTCGCGGGGACGAGCGGAGATTGTCGAGGGCGGTTTAAGCCGCGCTGCGCTTGGCCGGCGCGGCGATCCGGGCCGGCTCGGTTTCAGCCGGCTGGCGATGCTGCTCGGCCGGGAAGACGCAGGTGAAGGTAGTTCCGCGGCCGACGGTGGAATCGATCGACACCGAGCCGCCGTGCAGTTCGACGAAGGAGCGCACAAGCGACAGGCCAAGCCCCGTGCCGCGATGCTGCGAACCCTTGGAGTCGGTCTCGAACATGTCGAAAACCTTCTCCTGCCGTGCCGGCTCGATGCCGGGGCCGTGGTCGGTCACCGAGAAGATCACGTCGCCATTGCGGCGCTCGGCAGCGAGCGTGACTGTCGCGTTGGCCGGCGAGAAGCCGATCGCATTCGACAAGAGATTGAAGAGGATCTGCCGCAGCCGCTTGGCGTCGGCGGCAAAGCTGCCGATGTCCGAAGCCGCGACGATGTCGAGCCGCAGATTGTTCTTGATCAGCCGGTCCTGCACGCCCTCTGCGGCTTCCGCCATCGACGAACGAATATCCACCTGCGTCAGATTCAGCGTCATCGCGCCGGCATCGATGGTCGCGAGGTCCAGGATGTTGTTGATGATCGCCAGCAGCGCGTTGGTCGAGGTGGTGATGTAGCCGAGATATTCGTGCTGCTTCGGCGTCAGCGGGCCGAACACCGGATCGGCCAGCAGGTTGGCGAAACCGATGATGTTCGTCAGCGGCGAGCGCAATTCATAAGAGACGTGATGCACGAACTCGATCTTGATCGAGTCGGCGGCGACGAGCGCTTCGTTGCGCTCGCGCAGCGCGCGCTCGACATTGACGGTGTCGGTGACGTCCTGGAACGTGACCAGCGTCGCGCCATCCGGCAGCGGCATGGTGGCCATGTCGATCATCATGCCGTCGCGGCGCTCGATGCGCGCGGTGAGCGGCGTGCGGTTGTCGATGCCGGTCACCCCGGCGCGCAGGCCTCGCCACAGTGCGCTGTCGTCGTGCAGCGCCTGCGACCAGGCGGTGACGGCCTCGACGTGCGGATGCGTGTTCAGCGCCTCGGGCGTCAGCTTCCACAGACGCTGGAACGCCGGATTGTGCAGGCGGACGCGCCCGTCCGAGCCGAACACGGCAACCGCTTCGGCGAGATTATCGAGCGTCTCGCTCTGCACCTTGTTGAGCGCTTCGTAGTTGCGGCGCATCGCGAGCCGCTCGGTAACATCGTCGTACAGGTACGTCACGCCGCCTTCGGGATTGGGCGTGGTGACGACGCGCAAGGTGCGGCCGTCCGGCAGATGCCACATGTGCTCCTTCGGCTCGACGGCGCGGTAAGCTTCATAGAGCTGCTGCTTCCACTGCCGGAAGTCCTGCTCCTCGGGCAGCTTGCGCGCGCTGCGCAGCGTATCGAGAACGCTGGTGTCGGTCGGCGTCTGGTCGAGCATGACGGGATCGAGATCGAACAGCGCGCGAAATGCAGTGTTGTAGAATGTGAGCTTGCGGTCGGCGTTGAAGATGGCGACGCCGGTGGCGAGCTGGTCGAGGAGGCGCCGATGCGCCTCGGTCATGCGCCGCAATTCGGTGCGCATGGTTTCCGCCTCGGTGCGATCGATGGCGATGCCTGCGGCACCGAACACCGTCGGGGTGTCGAGCACGTCGAAAATGCGCCGTTCACCGGCGACCACGGCGGGCAGGCGCTTGGCAAACGACTGACCGTCAGCGCGCAACCGCATGATCTCGGCGCGGGCGGTCCCTTCCAGCAGCTCGAGATTGCGTTCGACCGCGCCGGTTGCGTCGTCCGCCTCGACGGCGTGGGCATAGGCGGAGTTGACGAAGATGAGACGGCCGGCGGCATCGCGCGCCCAGACCGGCGCCGGCAGCGCCTCGAGCATCGTCTTCAGGGTTTCGAGATCGCCGGCGAGACGGTCGTGCTTGGTCGAGACCGCCACCAGTTCGCTTTCGATGCCACTGACATCACGCAAGCGGAGCACGGCGCGGCCGCCGAGCGCCCGCCCTTCGGCTTCGAGCGGCCGACCGGCCTGGGTGGTCAGCGTCATGACGAAGCCGCGACCTTCGCCCCGCAGCCGCGTCACCGCATCTTCCATGCGCTGCGCCGCCGCCGGTTCGAGCCAGGCACCGAAAGCGAGCACGCGCTGCGGCGCGCCGCCGGGCGCGACAATGGCGGTATCGCCTAGAATTTCCGGTTCGTCCGCCGCCGCCGGCCAGGTGATGATGACCTGGGGCTGCGACAGCAACAGTTGCCGGAGCCGGTCGATCTCCGCCTGCATCGCCATGGCGTCGTCACGCGACACGTGATCGCGACGGCCGCCGCGGCTGCGAATCAGCACGGCGGTGGCGAGCACGGCGAAGCAAACGAGGCCGGCGAGCAGCGTGAAGGTCGCAATTTCCTGGCGGCCGAACGAGGCCACCGCGCGATCGAGCGCCGATCCATCGGCCGCCGCCGCATCTTGCGCGACGGTCAGACCTGTCAGGATGACGGCGGCGAAGAATCCGCCTCGTATCGGACGAGAACGCAATGCCTCGTTCGCCGTCCGGAATCCTTCCGGCATTCAGATTGCCCCACGGGACGCGTCAAGGAGTGCGGTCGCTCACCGCCGTACCGCTCGCGAATCATTGGACTTTACCCCTCAGGCGACTCCCGCCGATAGAGTCCATAAGGGGAACGGAGCAAGGCACAGCAATCATTCCAGCGGCGCCGGCAATTCGGCGGGCGCTAGCCCTGATCGAGGACCTGCTTCGTCATGGCTTCGACGCTGATCGCGGCGAGCGCGGTCGAGAAGCTGCGCTCCGCTTCCGCCAGCGCCGGACGCACCACATCGCTGACCAGCCCGGACGGCGGCAGCGGCGGATCTTCGGCCTCTTCGGTGCTGGATGCGGCGCGCAGGATATCTTCGGCGGTGATCTGGTGATGTTCGCGCGCCAGTTCGTAGCCGCCGTGCGGGCCGCGAATGCCGCGCAGGATGCCGTCGCGCACCAGCGCTTGCAGCACGGGCTCCAGATGGCGCGGCGGCAACTGGTGGCGCGCCGCCAACGCCTTGGCCGAAACCGGCCGATTACTGGCGTTCACGGCGACATCGATCACGGCGGCAATGGCGAGGACGCCCTTGCGGGAAACGAGCGGCATAATCGGCACCACATGCAACTAATGCAAAGGTAATAGATTACAGTTGATAAAACGTCTAGCGCAAAAGACGCCGGCGCTTCTCAACTTCCGGTGGAACCGAAACCGCCCGTGCCGCGGGTTGTCTGATCGAGAACATTTACCTCGGTAAAAACGGCGCGCGCAACGGTTGCAATGACGCATTGCGCGATTCGCATACCCCGGCTGACGACAACGGGTTCGCTACCGAGGTTGACCAGCAGCACCTGCACCTCGCCGCGATAATCGGCATCGATGGTGCCCGGCGCGTTGAGCACGGTCAGTCCCTGCTTCATCGCCAGGCCCGAACGTGGACGTACCTGCGCCTCGAAGCCCTCGGGCAATGCCATCGCCAGACCGGTCGGCACCAGCGCGCGCGCGCCGGGTTTGATGGTCAACGGCTCATCGGCGGGCAGCGCGGCGGTGAAGTCGAAGCCGGCGGCGAGCGCGCTCTGATAGGCCGGCAGCGGCAGATCCTGCGCGTGCGTCAGGCGCGTGATCCGAATCTCGGTACTGATCAATTCTTGTCTCCCGTCAGAGTCGCGGCGATCCTTTGGATCAGCATCGCTGCGGCCTCCTCTTTGCTTTGCGGCGGCCAGTCATCGACACCGGCGGCTGTCACCAGGTGAATGGTGTTGCTGTCACCGCCCATGATACCGGTCGATGGTGACACGTCGTTGGCCAAAATCCAGTCGCAGCCTTTGCGGGCGAGCTTGGCCTTGGCATTGGCGATGACGTGCTCGGTCTCGGCGGCGAAGCCGATCACCAGCCTCGGCCGGCCGGCGGTGCGGTGGGCAATGGTCGAGAGAATGTCGGGATTCTCGGCGAGCGCCAGTTGCGGGGTGGCCGCGCCCGGCTGCTTCTTGATCTTTTGATCGCCGGCATTGGCGACGCGCCAGTCGGCCACCGCTGCAGCGAAGATTGCGACGTCGGCGGGCAGGGCTTTTTCGACGGCGGCCAGCATGTCGCGTGCGCTTTCGACGTCGATGACTTCGACATTATCCGGCTTCGGCAGATTGACCGGGCCGCTGACCAGAACGACGTCGGCGCCCGCTTCGGCGGCGGCGGCGGCGATGGCGTAGCCCTGCTTGCCCGAGGAGCGGTTGGCGATGTAGCGCACCGGATCGATCGGCTCATGCGTCGGGCCGGCGGTGATGAGGATGCGTTTGCCCTTGAGCGGCAGCGCGGCGCCATCGGCTTTCAGCAAACGCTCGACGGCGCCGGCGATCTCCAGCGGCTCGGCCATGCGGCCAAGGCCGCGTTCGCCGCGCTCCGCCATCTCGCCTGCATTCGGGCCGATCAAGGCGACACCGTCGGCCTTGAGCTGCTTGAGATTGCGCTGCGTCGCCTTGTGCGCCCACATCGCCGGGTTCATTGCCGGCGCCAGCAAGATCTTAGCCGTTGTCGCCAGTAGCACGGCAGTGGCGAGATCGTTGGCGTGGCCTTGCGCCATCTTCGCCATCAGATCGGCGGTCGCCGGCGCGACGACGACGAGATCGGCTTCGCGCGCCAGGCGGATATGGCCGATATCGAACTCGTGCTCGGGATTGAACAGGTCGGTGTAGACGCGGCCGCCGACCAGCGCGCCGGCGGCGAGCTGGGTCACGAACTGCGTCGCCGCCTGCGTGAGAACGCAGCGCACGGCGAAGCCGCGCTCCTTCAGCCGGCGGATGAGGTCGAGCGATTTGTAGGCGGCGATGCCGCCGCCGATGATCAGCAGCACCCGGGGGTGGGCCGCGGAAGCCGCGCCGGCGGGCGTGTCCGGTGCCGCCGGTCGGGCCGGTGTTTCGGTCTCTCCGGCCGCCTCGCGCAAGATGCCGCGCACTTCATCTTCAACGGAGCGGCCGTTCCGCGCCGCACGCAGCCGCAACTGCTGTTTCAGCGCCTCGTCGAGCTGCCGGACAGTCAGGGAAGCCATCGAAAAACCTCACCATCACAGAAGCTTAATAAGAATGATTGCAATGATGCCAATGCAATCATTCGAAAATTACCCCCTGCCGGGTTGACAGTAAACGCCGCTGATGTATTTAACCCATGAGTTAATTAACCGGATGGCTAAATAGATGTCCGATCGCCTCAGCACCACCTTCGCCGCGCTCGCCGATCCGACGAGGCGTGCGATTCTCGCGCGCCTCGCGCTTGGCGAGACCTCGGTGCAGAAACTCGCCGAACCGTTCGCTATCAGCCTGCCGGCGATCTCGAAGCACCTGAAGGTGCTCGAGCACGCTGGCCTGATCACCCGCGGCCGCGACGCGCAAATGCGGCCCTGCAAGATCGACGCGGCAGGCTTTATCGGCGTCGAGCACTGGCTCGAGGAATATCGCAAGCTCTGGGGCCAGAGCATGGACAAGCTCGAGAGCCATCTCGAAGTCATGAAGGCGCAGCAGGCAGTTCGCCCGGCGCCGAAAAAGAAATCCCGTTCGGTGAAGCGTCAAGGAGAAGGCAATGCCCGCAAAGACTAGTCTCGATCTCGGCGACCCCGTTTCCATCAAAGGCACGCGCGAGTTCGATGCGCCGGTCGATCTGGTGTTCACCGCTTTCACCGATGTGAAACATCTGTCGCAATGGTGGGGGCCGAACGGCTTCACCACGACGACCTCGCATTTCGAGTTCAAGCCCGGCGGCGTCTGGCGCTTCGTCATGCACGGGCCGGACGGCCGCGATTACGAGAACCGCATCACCTTCGACGAGATCGTGCCGAACCGGCGCATCGCCTATCACCACGGCGGCGGCAACGGCGAGCCGATCAAATTCTCGCAGACCGTGACGTTCGAAGATCTTGGACAGGGCCGCACCCGCATCGTCTGGCACGGTGTGTTCCCGAACGCCGAGGCGCGCGATTTCGTGATCCGCGAACACGGCGCTGCCGAGGGGCTTCAGGAGACCACGGCGCGACTGGCCGGCTATGTCACCACAATGATGCGGAGCTGAATCATGACCCTGAAGTTCTACTATCACCCGCTGTCGTCGTACTGCCACAAGGCGCTGATCGCGCTCTATGAGCACGACGTGACGTTCGAGCCGGTCGTCGTGAATTTCGGCGACGAAGCGGCCGCCGCCGCGCTTCATGCGCTGTGGCCGGTCGGCAAATTCCCGGTGTTGCGGGATGAAGAACGCGGCCAGACCGTCGCCGAAGCAACGGTGATCATCGACTATCTCGAGAGCTTCCACGCGCCGCGACGCCTGGTGCCGGCGTCCCCGGACGCGGCCTGGCAGGCGCGCATGTGGGATCGCTTCTTCGACTTGTACATTCACGATCACATCCAGAAGATTGTCGGCGACCGCCTGCGGCCCGAAGGATCGGGCGATGCCCATGGCGTTGCGGAGGCGAAGGCGAAGCTCGCGAAGTCCTACGCGATTTTCGATGCCACGCTCGGCGGCAAGACATGGGCGCTCGGCGATGACTACAGCCTGGTCGATTGCGCGGCCTCGCCGGCCTTGTTCTACGCCAGCCTCGCGGTGCCGTTCAGCGATACGACGCCGAACCTCAAGGCCTATTACCAGCGCCTGGTGAAACGTCCGTCCTATGCGCGCGCGCTGAAGGAAGCGGAGCCGTTTTTCAGCTGGGTGCCGCTCGACACCAAGCCGACGCTTCCGGAAGAAGCGCGAGGCGCGAGCTGATGTTACAGCAGCGCGCCGAGCATGCGCCGCAGGTCGTCGGCGCTGCCGTGCGAGATCTTGAATTCGAGCGCGGTATGGGCATCGCGCCAGATCGGAAAGGCCTTGGCGAGCAGGGCGCGGCCGGCCGGCGTGATGATGAGTCGCCGGCTGCGTTTGTCGTCCTTGTCGATCGCCACCTCGATGAGGCCGCGCCGCTCCAGCGGCTTGAGATTTGCGGTCAGCGTGGTGCGATCCATCGCCAGCAGGTCGGCGACGCTGCCGATGGTCGGCGGCGCCGGGCGGTTCAGCGATGTCAGTAGCGAGAATTGACCGCTGGTGAGATCGAGCGGCTTCAGAACAACGTCGAAGCGCCGCGCCAGGGCCCGCGCCGCGCGCTGCACATGCAGGCACAAACACGCATCGCGCACTTCGATCGTCTTGTCGAAGGGCAGCGCCTCGCCGGCCGCCTCAGGCAGCGCCTGCGACGCGTCCGAAAATTCTGCCACCTGACGTATTGACATACCGAATAATATGTTGATATCAACGTAATTGTCAAGGGCGGCCGCTACGGTGGGGTCGCGAAATCACAGGGAAAACGGCCATTCCGGCCTCGAACGGGAGAAAATCATGCAAGTCCAGCCGTATCTGAGTTTCGAAGGCCGCTGCGAAGAAGCGCTGGAATTCTACAAGAAGGCGATCGGCGCCCAGGTCGACGTGATGATGCGTTTCAAGGACGCGCCAGCCGATGCCGGCATGTCCGGTGACGGTTGCGCCGGTCCGATGCCGTCGGCCGACAAGATCATGCATTCGAGCGTCAGGCTCGGCGACTCCGTCATCATGGCGACAGACGGGATGGCGAGCGGCAAGCCGGATTTCAAAGGCATCTCGCTGGCGCTCACCACCAAGGACGATGCCGAAGCGCAGACGAAGTTCAAGGCGCTGAGCGAGGGCGGCGCGGTACTCCAGCCGCTGATGAAGACCTTCTTCGCGTCCAGCTTCGGCATGGTCGCCGATAAGTTCGGCGTCAACTGGATGGTGGTCACTGCGGCTTAGCGCGGTGGAATTCGCCGCTGCACGATGACGCGACTGGGAGCGAACAGGAGGACCAAGATGCTCGATACCAACAAAGCGCTGCCGTCCGCCCAAGCGCTGGCCGGCAACTGCAAGGTTCGCATTCCCGGCGAGAGCGCGGCGTACCGCAAGGCACGCACCGCGCTGCTCGCTGAGGAAATCGAGCTTCGCCGCCAGATCGAGCGCGTGGCCGAAATGCGCCGGGCATTGCCGCCCGGCGCCGAGGTGAAAAATTATCGCTTCGTCGGCGAGGACGGTCCGACCGACCTCGCGGCCATGTTCGGCGACAAGCAGACGCTGGTCATCTACACCTACATGTACGGGCCGCAGCGCGAAAAGCCGTGCCCGATGTGCACATCGCTGCTGTCGTCATGGGACGGCGAGGCCAATGACATCATGCAGAATGTCGCGCTGGCGGTGACGGCGCGCTCGCCGATCGAGCGCCTCGTCGCCTTCAAGCAGCAGCGCGGCTGGCGCGCGCTCAAGCTCTATTCGGATCCGAGCGAGGAATTCAGCCGCGACTTCCACGCTGTCGGCGCAAACGGCGGCGACGACGCCGGTCTGCATGTTTTCACCCGCCGTGACGGCGCGCTCCGCCACTTCTGGAGTGGCGAGATGGATTTCTCGACCGCCGATCCGGGCCAGGATCCGCGCGGCGCGCCGGACCTGATGCCGATCTGGACCGTGCTCGATTGCACGCCGGAAGGCCGCAAGCCCGACTGGTATCCCAAGCTCGACTACGGCCGCTGAAACGGTCCGAGACTCAAGCGCTGATCGAACGAGCCGCGTCAGGCGGCTACGTCACCGGAGGAGCACGCCGATGATCACCATATCCGCATTCCATTGGGTTCCCGACCTGGCCCGCGGTCAGGTCCGCGACCTTCGCGTCCGCTGGGCCCTTGAGGAGGCCGGCTTGCCCTACCAAGCGCGCCTGCTTGAACAGGGCGATCAGGACAAGGATGACTATCGCGCGCTGCAGCCATTCGGACAGGTGCCGATCTTCGAGGAAGACGGATTTACTCTGTTCGAGAGCGGCGCCATCGTCCTGCACATCGGCGAACGTAGCACAGCGCTGCTGCCGGAAGATCCGAAAGCCCGGGCCCGCGCGACACAGTGGGTTGTAGCCGCGCTCAATTCGATCGAGCCGTTCATCATGAACCTCGCGCTCATCGATTTCTTCTACACCAACGAGGAATGGGCCAAGCTGCGGCGCCCCGGCGCCGAGGCCTTCGTGCGGCGCCGGCTCGCCGCACTGTCGAAGAACCTCGGCGACAAGCCCTATCTCGACGGCGAGCGTTTCACCGCCGGCGATCTGATGATGTCGGCGGTGCTCCGTATCCTGCACTACACCGACATCATCAAAAGCGATGCGCGCCTGTCCGCCTATCTCGAGCGCTGCCTCGCGCGCCCGGCGTTCAAGCGCGCGCTCGACGCCCAGCTCGGCGACTTCCGCGCCGCGGCGTAAGCGGCCCAGCTTTCATGCGGCGCCCGTCCGCATCGTTTCACAGCAAACCGAATGGAGACTGAAGTGGCTCTTTCCAAACCAAAACTGACGACCTGCCTGTGGTTCGAGAATCAGGCCGAAGAGGCTGCCAGGTTCTACTGCTCGGTCTTCAAGGACTCGAAGATCGGGCGCACGGCCTATTACCCGGACGCCGGACAGGACATCCACGGCAAGCCGAAGAATTCGGTGCTGACGGTCGAGTTCGAACTCGCGGGCATGCCGTTCACGGCGCTGAATGGCGGGCCGATGTTCAAGTTCAACGAAGCGATCTCGCTCCAGGTGCCCTGCAAGACGCAGGAGGAAATCGACTACTACTGGAGCGCGCTGACGGCCGACGGCGGCGCGGAAAGCCAGTGCGGTTGGCTCAAGGACAAGTACGGCCTGTCGTGGCAGGTGTTCCCCGATTTCATGGGCGATATTCTCGCTGGTTCGGACCGCGCCGTCGCCGCACGGGTCATGAACGCCTTCATGAAGATGAAGAAGTTCGATATCGCCACGATCGAGAAGGCCAGGCGAGGCTAGGATTTTCGAGCAAGCAAGGGGTGACGAAATGACTTACGTCGACGGTTTCATCGTTCCGGTGCCGAAGAAGAATTTGGGCACCTACAAGAAGATGGCGCGTCTCGCCAGCAAGGTGTGGATGGAGCACGGCGCGCTCAGTTACGCCGAGTGCGTCGCTGACGACGTCAAGCCGGGCAAGTGGACCTCCTTCCCGCAGAGCGTGAAGCTCAAGAAGGATGAGGTCGTGATCTTTTCCTGGATCACCTACAAGTCACGCAAGTCGCGCGACACCATCCTGGGCAAGGTGATGCAGGACAAGCGGCTCGCCAAGTACATGAATGCCAAGGCGATGCCGTTCGACGGCAAGCGTATGATCTACGGCGGCTTCAAGACGATGATCGAGAAGCGATCATGAAGATGATACTGCTCACCGGCGCTACGGTAATCGTGGGCGCAATTGTTGTTATCGCCGTCCTCGCGTTGACTAAGCCCGATACCTTTCGTGTCCAGCGCACCATCGTCATCAATGCCGGTGCCGACAAAATCTTTCCATTGATCGATGATTTTCATCAGTGGTCACGGTGGTCGCCTTATGAGGACAAGGATCCCGCCATGACGCGGACTTTTGGCGCCACGACGAAAGGGCGTGGTGCCACCTATGCGTGGGACGGCAACGGCCAGGTCGGCGCCGGGGACATGACCATCACCGAAAGCACGCCGTCTTCGCGTGTAGCCATCAGGCTGAATATGGTGAAGCCGATTTCGGCCAGCAACGACGTGATTTTCGCCCTGGCGCCGCAGGGGCCCGCCACGCAGTTGACCTGGGCCATGCAGGGCCCAGCGCCCTTCATCAGCAAAGTCATGCAGGTCTTTATCAATATGGACAAGATGGTCGGCGGCGACTTCGAAACGGGCCTGGCGAAGCTCAAATCGGTGGCCGAGAAGTAGCTACCGCAACAGCATCCATGTCATCGCCGTGAGCAGCGCGACGATGGCCCACAGCGCCGCGGCGGTGGCGCGGCTGCGTCGCGCTTCCGCCCTGCCGATGGCCTCGACGGTCTCCGGCGCCAGCACCAGACCGTTGCGTGTGATGTCGTCGATCTGATCGAGCAACGTGCCGGTGCGCAACAGCAGCGACGGCACCTGCGCGGCGAAATTGCCGAGCTTGCCGGCGCCGGCGACCGCGTCCTCGATCTTGCCGATCGGTCCGAGGTTGCGCGCGATCCACTCGCGCACCACGGGGTCGGCCGTCTTCCACATGTCGAGCCTTGGATCGAACGAGCGCGCCACGCCCTCGACCACGACCATGGTCTTCTGCAACAGGATCAATTCCGGCCGCGTGCGCATTTCGAAGATGCCAGTGACTTCGAACAAAAGCGTCAGGAGCTTCGCCATCGAGATATCTTCGGCAGTGCGGTTGTGGATCGGCTCGCCGATGGCGCGGATCGCCTGCGCGAAAGCCTCGACCGAATGATGCCGCGGCACATAGCCGGCGTCGAAATGCACCTGCGCGACGCGCATGTAGTCGCGGGTGATGAAGCCGAACAGGATCTCGGCGAGGAAGCGGCGCTCCTTCGGTCCGAGGCGTCCCATGATGCCGAAATCGACTGCGACCAACTTGCCGCTGGTATCGACGAACAGGTTGCCCGGATGCATGTCGGCATGGAAGAAGCCGTCGCGCAGCGCGTGGCGCAGGAAGCTCTGAATCACCGTGCGGCCGAGCGCCGGCAGGTCGTAGCCCTTGGCTTCCAATACGGCGCGGTTGTTGAGCGGCGTGCCGTCGATCCACTCCATCGTCAGCACTTCGCGGGCAGTGCGGTCCCAATCGACGCCCGGCACGCGGAAGTCGGGATCGTCTTTGGTGTTCTCCGCCATCTCGGAGAGCGCGGCGGCCTCGAGACGGAAATCCATCTCCAGCCGCACCGAACGATCGAGCGTATTCACAACCTCGACGAAGCGCAGGCGCTGCGCCTCGGGCGACATCGCCTCGGCGCGGCGCGCGGCGAAATAGAAGGCGTCGAGATCGGCGCGGAAACGCCGCTCGATGCCGGGGCGGATGATCTTGACCGCGACCGGCGTGCGCTCACCGTTCTTTTCGATCTCAGCCTTGTGGACCTGGGCGATCGAGGCCGCCGCCATCGACGGCCCGAAGCTGGCATAGACATCACTCAGCGGCCGCTCCAGCGCGGCCGCAACCACGGCCTCGGCTTCCTTCTGGTCGAAAGCCGGCATCTTGTCCTGCAGCGCTTCCAGGTCGCGCGCGATCGCCGTGCCGACGACGTCGGGACGCGTCGCCAGGAACTGGCCGAGCTTGACGTAGGTCGGCCCCAGCCGCGTCAGTGCCGCGCCCAGCCGGCTCTCGCCGTTGCGCGAGGAACGCCGCTCGATCAGCCGCGCCAGCGCAA
Organism: Pseudolabrys sp. Root1462; assembly: GCF_001426945.1. Classification (GTDB taxonomy): domain Bacteria; phylum Pseudomonadota; class Alphaproteobacteria; order Rhizobiales; family Xanthobacteraceae; genus Pseudolabrys. The sequence goes on from NZ_LMFS01000003.1 coordinate 311,093, forward strand.
TGGCCGTGCGCGCCGGCATCGGCAGCGGCCGCGTATCGACCAGCGCGAACACGCCTTCACGTGCGAACACATAGCCCGCACGCGAGAGACGGATGAGGTGAGAAATGCCGGAGATCACAATTTCCAGCCCGAATGCATCGCTACAACGCCGCCGGTCATGGGCGTGAAGGAAACGCGGCGGAAGCCCGCGCGTTCGATCATCGCCGCGAAGGCCTTCGGCTTGGGGAATTTGCGGATCGACTCGACCAGATACTGATAGGCCTCGCGATCGCCGGTGACGCGCTCGCCGACGCGCGGGATCACCTGGAACGAGTAGAGTTCATAGAGCTTGTCGAGGCCCGGCACATCGACCGACGAGAATTCGAGGCACAGAAAGCGGCCGCCGAATTTCAGCACGCGATGTGCTTCGGCCAGCGCCTTGTCGATGCGCGGCACGTTGCGGATGCCGAAGGCGATGGTGACGCAGTCGAAGCTGCGGTCGGCGTAAGGCAGCTCCTCGGCGTTGCCCTGCTCGAATGTCACCTGGGCGTCCAGGCCGCGCTTTTCGGCGCGCTCGCGGCCGACCGCCAGCATCTCGGCATTGATGTCGCAGACGGTGACATGCGTTCCGATGCCGCCGGCTTCCGCCACGCGAAAGGCGACGTCACCGGTGCCGCCGGCGAGATCGAGCAGCGCGAAGGGATGATCGTTCTTGGGCGGATTGACCGCCGTGACGAGGGCGTTTTTCCACGGCCGGTGCAGGCCGCCGGACATCAGGTCGTTCATCAGGTCGTAGCGCTTGGCCACGGAGTGGAACACGTCGTCGACCAGCCCCTGCTTTTCCTCGAGGGGCACGTCACGGTATCCAAAATGGGTCTCTTGCGAGCTGCTCATCGGCCAATAATCCTTTGCGGGCAGGACCATAGCGCGCCGGCCCGCGGGACGCTATCTATCACGCCCGGAGCGGTAAACCATGCCCGAGCTACCCGAAGTCGAAACCGTGCGCCGCGGCCTCGCCCCCGCGATGGAGGGCGCGCGCATTGCCAAAGTCGAGGTGCGACATCGCGGCCTGCGCTGGCCGATCGCCAAGGACTTCGAGAAGCGCCTCCACGGCCAGACCATCGATGGCCTCGGCCGCCGCGCCAAATACATCCTCGCCGACCTGTCGTCCGGTGACGTGCTGGTCATGCATCTCGGTATGTCCGGCTCGTTCCGCATCGACAAGGATATGCCCGGCGATTTTCACCACGAGCGATCCAAGGATGCCGCTCACGACCATGTGGTGTTCCACATGGACAACGGCCGCACCGTGACCTTCAACGATCCGCGCCGCTTTGGCTCGATGAAGATCGTGGCGCGGGCCAGGCTCGACGAGGAGCCGCTGTTGAAGTCCATCGGTCCTGAGCCGCTGGGCAACCAGTTCGATGCGGCGATGCTGGCCGCGGCCTGCGCCGGAAAGAAGACGTCTCTCAAGGCTGCGCTGCTCGACCAGCGGGTCGTTGCCGGCCTCGGCAACATCTATGTCTGCGAGGCGCTGTACCGGGCACGTCTGTCACCCAAGAGGCTCGCGTCCACCATCGCTGATCGCAAGGGTCAGCCCAACGACCGCGCCCGCGCGCTGGTCGCCGCCATCAAGGCGGTATTGAATGACGCCATCAAAGCCGGCGGCTCGTCCTTACGCGATCACCGCCAAGCCGATGGTTCGCTCGGCTATTTCCAGCACAACTTCAGCGTCTACGACCGGGAAGGACAAAAGTGCCCCGACTGCAAGGGCACGGTCAAACGCATCGTGCAGAACGGCCGCTCGACGTTCTATTGCCCGGCGTGTCAGAAATAACCCGCGCGTGGATCAGAAGCGGTAATTGACGCCCGCGCGCACGACGTTCATGTCGAGCTTGGTGTTGTCGGTCAAGCTTGGCAGTCCGGGCACGGGCCACGTCGTCGTATGGCTACCGAAGTTCATGTAAAGATACTCGGCCTTGGCGCTCCAGTGCGACGTCAGCGCGACTTCGATGCCGCCGCCCACGGTCCAGCCGTTGCGATTGTCATTCTGGCTCAGACTTGCCGAGGCGCCGCCGGCGCTCGCTGTCGCTGTCGTCTCAAGCCGCGCATAGGCATAGCCGCCGGTCGCATAGATTAGCCAGCCATCCTGCGCGTAGCCGGCGCGGCCGCGCACGGTACCGAACCAGTGCACCTTCTGGTCATAGCTTGCCGACACTGGCACAAGGCAGGTCGCCGCAGGGCAACTGGTCGAGAGACTGCCGTTGATGCCGGAATACTGGAAGTCGGTCTCGCCGCCGAATACGAAAGGCCCGCTTTGCCAGTTGTAGCCCAGCGTCACGCCGCCGGTCACGCCGCTCATGGGATTGTTGGCCGTGCCGAACACCGGACCCGTGGTCGAGAATTCCGAGCTGGCTTTGGCCCATCCGCCGCCGACATTGCCGCCGAGATAGAAGCCGGACCAGACTGGAGTTGTCTGCACCGTCAGCGGTGCGACATAGGCGGGCTGCCGCGGGAAATCCGCCGCCGCGGCGGCCGAAGCGATCAGGATGAACGGAAGAGCAACGATCGCGCGCATGGAGGCAGTCCTCGTGCCTTGATCGGATCGAGAATCTTAGAAAGTCTCGCCTAAGGATCTGTTACTTTGCCGATGACAAAGCCCATCAGAACAGCCGCGGCGTGAAATAACCGTGCAGCGAATAGGGCACATGATGCCGCAGCCGGGCCGTGAACAGCGGCCGGGCCGCCAGATCCCGCGCGTCAAGGCCGAGGATGTCGGTGCGATTCGCGGCCGCGTCGTACACCAGCGTCACGACGACACCGTCATCCTCGCCGGCGCCGGTCGGAATAAACACGGGCTCGCCGGCATAACGGCCGTTGCCGACATCGTGCGACTGGACGCGGCCCGTCTCCGTGTCGATGCGGGTCACGCAATGCTGCAACCCGATATCATCGCCGTTGGGGTTATTGGCGATGTAGGCATAGCGGTAGGGCCGTCCGGTACGGGCCGGATTGATGCGCGGAAATTCGTTGCTGCGGCCCGTATCGAAACTCCTCACGCCGACCGCGCCGCTGGCGAGATCGATTTGAAGCCGTGTCAGCGACGCCATCCCGTCGGCGGCCCATTCGGAATGCTCATAGGTCCGCAGCGACCGGCCAATGGCGAGATAATCCGGATAGCGCGTCAGGTCGAGGAACAGTGCGCCGTCGCGCTCGAAGCCATTGGCGAAATGAAACTGGAAGAATGCGTCGGCCTCGATCCAGCGTGGCGGCGCCGTTCCGTCACGCCGCAGCAGCAGGATGAGTGTCGGCCTTGTGCCGTCCCAGTGCAACGCGCCGTCGAAGCTCGAAAGCCCCAGGATGAATTTAATCGGATGGACCAGAATGGGGCCGAGACAGAAGACCAGATAGTTCTCGGTCAGCACGAAGTCGTGGTTCATGACCGGATAAGGCAGCGGTATCGCCGGATACGCGGTCAGCGCGCCGTCGCTGTCGATCCGGTACGGCGTCAGTGTCGTCTTCGCGCCGTAGTCGATGCCGAAGTTATAGAGTTCGCCGCTGACCGGATCGACCTTGGGATGCGCCGAGAAGGCGCGCACGCGGCCGCCGAAATCGTCGATGCCCAGGGTCTCGAGCGTTTTGGGGTTGAGTGCGTAAGGCGCGCCGCCTTCCCACAGCGACAAAAGCCGTTCGCCTTGCATAACGACCGACGTATTCGAGACGTTGCCCGACATGCGGAAAGCGTTGGCGAGAATGCCGCCCGGCCGCGACTTGCCGAAGCCGCGATAAAGCACGCGGCCTTCGCGCGTTTCGTTGATGTAATTGTCGGTGCGAACAAAGCGGTTGAGATAGCGAATGCCGCCGTCGTCAAAGGCGATGGCCGAGATCATGCCGTCGCCGTCGAACCAGTGCGGAAACCACTTTCCGTTCAGGTCGTTGCGGCCTGCACCGTTGCGAAACAGCGTGCCGCGCAACGATGGAGGCACTTGTCCGTCAATGTCGGCGACCCGGTAGTCGAATTCCTGTTCAAGCGACGCAAAGCCCGCGCTCCATGGCTGAATGCTGGAATCCGACAGGTCGTGCATGGCGTTCGCCATATACCCGGTCAGGGCCGTCAGTAGTGCAGCGTCACCCGCACGGTCTCGTTGCCGCCGGAATAGCTGAACGATGCCGCCTCGAAGCTAGGCGGCCCGAAAGTCGTCGCAGGATTGCGCGAGAAGCCGAAGCCCTGCTTGGGCTTGCCGAACATGCCGTATTCGATCTGGGTTTCGTTCTGCTCCGCGTGGAATACCGCAATTGCATAAGTGCCCGCGGCGAGACCGCTGAAGACGCAGGTGGCTTGTCCGCCGTTCGGCTTCGCCGTTACGCCACTCTGCTCGCGCCCGGGCTGACGGAAGCCGTCGGCCGATGCGTACAGGCCGCAACGCACAACGCCGCTGTCGCTGCGCATGCCGGACACGGATACGCTCAATTTGCCGGAAGCCGGCCGGCCGGCGGTCTGCGCATTGGCGAGCGACATGGTGCAGGCAAAAAGCGCGGCGCAAAAGAGAATGCTTCGCATGGTCGCTTCTCCAGGTGATGCCGTGACTTGCTTCGAGCCGGACCTGAAAAACCTAGCCGTGTTCCGTTAATATTTGCGCGCTGGGCGAGCTAGGTCTTGCCTTTCGCGGGCTACAATGAAAACAACGTATTTCCGTCAAACTGGTCTAGTTTCCCTATCTATCTGTTATCCGCGCCTTATCCGGCCAATGCGAGTCACCCCATGACCTACGAAAACATCATCGTCGACACCAAGGGTCGCGTCGGCGTCATCACGCTGAACCGGCCGAACGCGCTCAACGCGCTCAACCGCGCACTGATCGCCGATTTGTCGCAAGCGGTGACCGATTTCCAGAACAACGATGCCATTGGCTGCCTGCTCATCACCGGCAGTGACAAGGCCTTCGCCGCCGGCGCCGACATCAAGGAGATGGCGGACAAAACCTTCATCGAGGCCTATCTCGGCAACTTCACCGCCGACTGGACCGTGGCGCACCGGACGCGCAAGCCGGTCATCGCCGCGGTGGCGGGCTTTGCGCTGGGCGGCGGCTGCGAACTCGCCATGCAGTGCGATTTCATCATCGCCGCCGATACGGCGAAGTTCGGCCAGCCCGAAATCAAGCTCGGTGTCATTCCCGGTCTCGGCGGCACGCAGCGCCTGACTCGGGCGATCGGCAAGGCCAAGGCCATGGACCTCGTGCTCACCGGGCGGATGATGGATGCCGCGGAGGCCGAACGCTCTGGTCTCGTCGCCCGCGTTGTTCCGGCAGCGCAATTGATGGAAGAGGCGATGAAAGCGGCCGAAACCATCGCCGGCCTGTCGTTGCCATCGGTGCTGGCGGCCAAGGAGTCGGTCGATGTCGCTTTCGAGTCGACGCTGAACGAAGGCCTGCGCTTTGAGCGCCGCGTCTTCCACGCGTTGTTCGCCACCGAGGATCAGAAGGAAGGCATGAAAGCCTTCATCGAAAAGCGCAAGCCGCAGTGGAAGAACAGATAGCTCGCGGGGACGACACTAGCTACTTCCTCACACAAATGATTCGCACCACGGCGTCGCGCGGGTTGCCGGCCGCTGCCGCCGGCTGCAGGTGGTGCGCGTCGAGGAAAGCGCGGATGCTGTCCGCGCGTACCAGGCGAACTGGCGGCGCCGCGAGCTGAAGGCTCGCCAGCACCGCGGGCCCCATTGCGGTCATGCCGATGAAACGGCCTTCTCCATCGATCGCGGCGGCGCCGGTGAAGCCGGCCATCGGCACCGGATCGCGCAATTCGATGGCGCTGCCGGATGTCAGTCGCGCCTTGATCTCCATAAGCCGGGCGGCGCCGTCGCGTTCCTTCGGATCCGGAATGCCGGCCAGCGTTACGTCGCCTTTCGCAGTTGCCGCGCCGCGCGGCAGCGCCACCGGCGACAACTGACGCGCCCCATAGACGCGCAGCAACGCCAAGCCCTTGTCCGCATCATCAGCAACGCGCTCGGCATCGCCGAGCCCTGCAGCCACCAGCACCTGACAGCCGCGCGCCAGCCGCGCATCGGTGACGAGGTAGCCCTTCGCCGATACGACCAGCCCGTTGCCGTACTCGACCGATTTCGACAGCGCGGCGAAGGGCGCGGCACGCGCCGGGAACGGCGAGAAGGCCGACGCCATCGCCACCATCACCGGCGCGACAATGCCTTCCATCATCTGGTCGAAGGTCATGGTGAAGCCGCGGATCTCGCCGTTGCGGATCGAGGCCCGCACCGCGAACTTGCGCAGGCCCTGAATGCCGCTGACGAAAAAACTGTCGTCGCGCAGCACGCTGTATTCGACGCGGCGGGTCGATGGCTCCTGCTTTTCGCGCTCGAACAAGGCAGCCAGCTTCAGGCTCGGATCGGCATAGCGGAAGGTTTCGACCTGAACGTCGCCGTGGCGCGACGACCAGCGCGTGCCGCGTGGCGCATCATGCGCGATCGGCACCATCTTCGCCGGCAAGCCGATGCGGATGCCGGTCGCCGGATCGACAACGACGTTCCAACCGAACTCATCCTGATAATTGCGCGCGGCGGTGAGCAGCTCCTTGCGCTCATTGTCGCTGAGCGCGCCAGTGACTTTGTAATTTTTACGCTTCTGGAAATTTTTCACCGCGGTCGAAAGCGGATCGTCGCCATCCTCGGCGGCACCGGTGTAATCGCCGGCCCAAAGCAACGCCGCCTGCAGCAGCAGGCGCTCGTCAGCGGCGCTACCATAAAGCGTGTCGCCTTCCTTGGTGGCGGTCAGCGGCGTATTGAGCGGATCGGGCTTCGGCGCGTCCTTCGGAGTGTCTTTTGCGGCTTCCTTGGTCGCTTCCTTCGGCGGTTCTTTCGCGGCCTCCTTGACGGTTTCCTTGGATGCTTTGTCGGGGGAGTTGGCGATCGCCGGCGCGGGCGCTGATTTGGCGATCTGTGCTGCCGCCGAGGTGTCGAGCTTCTTCAGCGCGTCGGGCCGTGCCGCCGGCAGCGGCATCGCGGCCTTGGGCTGAGGCGCCGTCGCTCTGTCGGCCGGCTTCGCTGCTCCGGTGTTGGCCGGTGCGGCGTGGGCGGGCACATGAGGCGCAGGCTTGGCGGCGCTGGGCGGCGTCTCTGCGGCATCCATCGGATACGGGGCAGCATCGGCGGCAGCGCCGGGCGCCTGGGCCAACGCCGGAACGGCGCCCAAGGCCAGGATGGCTGCCGAAACCGCGAAAAAGCGGCCGAAACGCCTTGCCGTTAACCCTACGCTAACCATGGCCGGCACCTTAGCCGAACGAAGAGAGCGTGCAACCGGCCTTGCGAAATTGCATTAACCGCCTCGTTTTGTCGCGTCCGGGTGTTAGATTGGCCGCAAATGCTGACGCCGGAAGAACTCGAACGCTATGCCCGCCACATCGTCATGCGCGAGGTGGGTGGCCCGGGCCAGGGCAAGCTCAAGGCAGCGCGGGTTCTGGTGATCGGCGCCGGCGGCCTCGGCGCGCCGCTCCTCCTGTACCTCGCCGCGGCCGGGGTCGGCACGATCGGCGTCGTCGATGACGACCAGGTCGCGCTCTCCAACCTGCAGCGCCAGGTCATCTTCAGCACCGAGGATGTCGGCGCCTCGAAAGCGGAACGCGCGGCGCAGGCGATCGCGCGGCTGAACCCGCACGTGAAGTTCGAGGTGCACAATGAGCGTCTCAATGCCGGCAATGCGATGCCGCTGATCGGAAGCTATGATGTTGTCGCCGATGGCTCCGACAATTTCGCAACGCGCTATCTGGTGGCGGATGCCTGCTACTTGGCGAAGAAGCCGCTGGTGACCGCCGCGCTCGGCGTCTTCGACGGATCGCTCACCACCATTCGCGCGCACGAAAAACGGGCCGACGGCACGCCCAATCCGACCTATCGTTGTTTGTTTCCAGAGCCGCCGCCGGCAGGCACGGTGCCCGCCTGTTCGGAAGCCGGCATTCTCGGCGCGCTGCCCGGTATACTCGGATCGATGATGGCGCTGGAAGTGATCCGCGAGATCGTCGGTTTCGGCGAAGGCCTGATCGGCCGCCTGCTCATGATCGACGCACGGTCGATGCGGTTCGAAACGCTCGATTACGCTTGGGACAGCGACAATCCATTGAGCGGCGAGAGTGCGACCATTGTCGATCTCTCCGGCAATTATTGACGTGATTTAACGCGGCTCGCCGTCATCGGCTTGATAAGCTTTAGGGCTAATACGCGTTTACGTCTTGCTTGCGATGTCCTTAACAGCACCACAGTTTTTTTTGGTCAAAATGGACTCAAACGTGAGACAGAGTTCGATTGGATATTGCCATGTCGGCAGCGCAGTTTGGCCAGAGTGGTGGACGCGATCATGAGCGCGGCGTCGTCGAATGTCAGAAGTGTCATTCGCCGATCTTTGTTGATAAGCCGGGCAATGTCGCCGTTGAGTTTTCGGTGCCGTGCCTCAAATGCGGCCATCGCGGCATGTACTTCAGGCGAATGATGCATTCGGAGCACGATCCGAACGATCGCCGTCGCACGCCGCGGTAATGCCGGGACGCGCGCGCAACGCGTGACCCGAAATCGGGCCATTAATCGCGGGCTTTCTGGATCCTGTCTCGCGCTCAGGACGCGAGAAGTGCCCTACAACATGCTCGGCAGGACGCGATCCGGCGGCCGATGGCCGTCCATGAAGGTCTTGATGTTGATGATGACCTTCTCGCCCATGTCGACGCGGCCTTCGACGGTGGCCGAGCCCATATGCGGCAGCAGCACCACCTTGCCGGCCTTGGCGAGCTTGACGAGTTTCGGATTGACCGCCGGCTCGTGCTCGAACACGTCGAGACCGGCGCCGGCAATCTCGCCGGCTTCGAGCATGCGCGCCAACGCGTTTTCGTCGATCACCTCGCCGCGCGCGGTGTTGACGATATAGGCCTCGGGCCGCAGCATCTTCAGACGGCGCGCTGACAGCAGGTGGAATGTCGCCGGCGTGTGCGGGCAGTTTACCGACACGATGTCCATGCGGGCGAGCATTTGATCGAGGCTCTCCCAATAGGTCGCGTCGAGCTCTTCCTCGATCTTCGGCGCCACCTTGCGGCGGTTGTGATAGTGCACTTGCAGGCCGAACGCGCGGGCGCGTCGCGCCACCGCCTGACCGATGCGGCCCATGCCGATGATGCCGAGGCGCTTGCCCCAGATACGGTGGCCAAGCATCCAGGTCGGCGACCAGCCGTTCCAATCATTGTCGGAGATGAGCACATTGGCGCCTTCGGCCAGCCGGCGCGGCACGGCCAGGATCAGCGCCATCGTCATGTCGGCGGTATCTTCGGTGAGCACGCCCGGCGTATTGGTCACGGTGATGCCGCGCTGAACCGCGGTGGCGACGTCGATGTTGTCGACGCCGTTGCCGAAATTGGCGATCAGCCGCAATTGCTCGCCCGACTTCGACAACAGCGCGGCATCGATCCGGTCGGTTACGGTCGGCACCAGCACGTCGGCAGTCTTCATGGCCTCGGCGAGCTCGGCCGCCGTCATGGGCTTGTCGTTGGCATTGAGACGAACGTCGAACAGTTCCTGCATGCGCTGCTGGATGGTATCCGGCAGTCTGCGGGTCACGACAACGACGGGCTTCTTCTGCTTGACCATAAGAACTTCAACTCGCCACGGACCGGGTGTTCAGGTCTCTTTAACCGCACTCGCACAAACTGCCGCTTCGCGCATGCGGGGTTCCAAAATTCCTGACTTTTCCTATCAGATGGCTGGGGCAAGACAAAGTGTCCGCATGCAGCGGGTTGCAAGCTTCGGCGGCCGTGGTGGCGTCCGCCGCTGGGCTGGCGTGCTTTTGGCCGCAATTTTCCTTGCCGGCGTGGCCGGCGGCGCGCAGGCCGCGTCCGATCTCGCTACCGGTCCGGTCAGTGGCCTACCGATACCGCGTTTCGTCAGCCTGAAGTCCGACCGGACCAATGTCCGCGGCGGCCCGAACAAGGACCAGGACGTCCGCTGGGTCTACACCCGGGCGGGCATGCCGGTCGAGATCACCGCCGAGTTCGAGAACTGGCGGCGCATCCGCGACTGGGAAGGCGCCGAAGGCTGGGTCTACCATTCGCTGCTGTCCGGTCGGCGCACCGCCGTGATCGTTCCGGCGAAGAAGGACGACCTAGTGCCGCTCTATCAGGATGCGGATCCCACCTCCGCTGTGATGGCGAGGTTGCAGGCGGGCGTGCTGGCGCAGATCAAGAACTGCGACGGCCACTGGTGCGAGATCACGGGCAAGAGCTTCTCGGGCTACATCGTGCAGGAGCGCCTTTGGGGCGCCTATCCGAACGAGAAGGTCGACTAGACCGCTTCAATTCCGAACAGGTTGCGAAACGCACCGCGGCCTTTGGTCGTGACGCTGACAGCCCGCGTGCCATCATTGCGTCTGATCCATCCTGCGTCGAAGCAGTGAGCACAGAGCGCGGCGCCGAGGGCGCCGGCGAGATGCGGCCGCCGCTCGCTCCAGTCGAGACACGGCCGGCACAGCATGCGGGCACGGGAGCCTGGCTTGCGCGCTGCGTAATCGATACCGAGCTTGTCGAACAATGTGATCCCGCGCGCGGTGACGATGCCGGCGTCCGCCGTCAGCTCGATCTGCTTGTTGGCGACCAGCGAATCGGCGAGCGCGACGCCGAGGTGTCCGGCGAGATGATCGTAACAGGTGCGGGCCGCGCGCAGCGCGGTGTCGCGCGGCCCGGTTACGATCGGCCTGCGGCGTGAGGCTTGAGCGGCGGCGACCTGCATGATGCCTTCAAGCATGCGCGCCACCGCCGCCGAAGCGAGCCGGTGATAGCGGTGGCGTCCTTGTTTTTCGACGGTCAGCAATCCGCCGGCCGCTAGCTTGCTCAAGTGGCCGGAGGCGGTTTGCGGCGTGATGCCGGCAGCTTGCGCCAGCTCACTCGCAGTCAGCGCGCGGCCGTCCATCAGCGCGTGCAGCATGACGGCGCGCGCCGGATCGCCCGCCAGCGTAGCTGTTTCTGCAAATGCGGCATGGCTCGCCATCCCGGCCTCCATCGTCGATCTGGCTCTGACTGTAGCCGTTTTGTGCCGGCAACGCTTCGGTCCCGGCCGTAACATCGAAACCCACCTGACGCGCATGCTGCGCGCCATGACACTGCTTTCGGCCCTGCGATGGCTCAAGCTCTATGCCCGGCGCGCCCGCACGCGGCGGCAACTCCGCGATCTGCCAGCTCATCTGCTGCGCGACATCGGCATCGACGACGCCGCCCGCGCGCGCGAATCCGCCCGTTGGCTATGGCAAGGTGTGGTGGCGGAGGAGGTCGACGAGGCGCCAAATGAAAACGCGCGGGGCAAGCCCTCGCGCGTTTCGCTTATTCCAAATCGATAACGGTCAGGCTTTGCGGCGCAGCCGCACGACGACGTCGACGCGCGCGATCTCATAGCCTTCCGGCGCTTCCGGCGTCTTGCCGACGATGACGTCGCTCGACGGGATATCCAGCAGTTCGTCTTCGCCCTCGACGAAGAAGTGGTGATGCGCCGAGGCGTTGGTGTCGAAATAGGCCTTGGTGCCATCGACCGGGACCTGACGCAGCAGGCCGACTTCGGTGAACTGATGAAGCGTGTTGTAAACGGTCGCGAGCGAGACCGGCACCTTGGCGCGGGTCGCTTCCTCGTACAGCGCCTCGGCGGTCAGGTGGCGATCGCCCTTGCCGAACAGGATCCAGCCCAGCGCCATGCGCTGACGGGTCGGGCGTAGGCCGACATCACGCAGCATCGACTTGACGTCGTGCCAGGGGCAGCCGGTGAAGGCCGAACGGTCCGGCGCGGCGGCCGCATCGGCCTTGGCTACAGGGAGCATCATGGTCCGGGTTTCGGTCATCAGTTGGTCAGCTCATTCTACGCAAAATTGCACTCAAACTCGGAACGCTTCTGCCATTCATTCGCAGCACGTTCCACTCCGGGCTATACCGTATTCGCGGGGGTGGCGCCACGAGAACGATAGTGCGGATGAAACCGGCCGAAATGGCGGCTAGGCACAACCAGTTACACTTGCAACATAACGGGGCACCGGCCCCGGCGCAACCGCGCAACGGCCCTCAAGGGGCCGGTCGGAGCGCCGTCAGCAAGGCCATTTTGTCGCGCCTTTGGGCGTGTCGAGGGTCCGCCGCATGGCCCCGGCCACCTTTGCCGGTCGTGGCCCGGTGTGTTAGGCATTTCGGAAAATTCAGGCGGTGGCTCAAGGGCTCAGTCGAGCCGCCAAATCGGGAACTTTGAATAATGACGGAACGCCGCAGCAGTTTTGGCTACGAGGATTTGCTGGCCTGTGGCCGGGGCGAGCTGTTCGGTCCCGGCAACGCCCAGCTGCCGCTGCCGCCGATGCTGATGTTCGACCGTATCACCGAAATTTCCGAAACCGGCGGCGCCAATGGCAAGGGCCTGGTGCGCGCCGAGCTCGATGTGAAGCCGGACCTCTGGTTTTTCCTCTGTCATTTCAAAGGCGATCCGGTGATGCCGGGCTGTCTCGGCCTCGATGCGCTGTGGCAGATGGTCGGCTTTTTCCTCGGCTGGCTAGGCGCGCCGGGCAAAGGACGAGCGCTCGGCACCGGCGAAGTGAAATTCACCGGCCAGGTGCTGCCCTCGGTCAAAAAGATCGTCTATGGAGTCGATTTCAAGCGCGTGATGCGCTCGAAACTGGTGCTCGGCATCGCCGACGGCTGGCTGTCGGCCGACGGCACCGTGATCTACAAGGTCAGCGACCTCAAGGTCGGCCTGTTCCAGCAGGAAGAGGCCCTGCAGCCGTCCGGGGCCTGATGGCCCAGCCGCTTGTGACGGTGCAGATCGTCCGGCGTTGACAATCTCCAATCTTGCGGATTGTGGTTGGCGGGCCAATCTTTGCCCCAACCGCGGAAATCATGTGAAGGGAAGCGACGATGCGACGGGTGGTCGTCACAGGGATGGGGATCGTCTCCTCCATCGGCAACAACACGCAGGAAGTGCTCGCCAGTCTGCGCGAGGCCAAATCCGGCATTTCCCGCGCCGATAAATACGCCGAGCTCGGCTTCCGCTGCCAGGTGCATGGCATGCCGCAGATCGATGCCGAAACGATGATCGATCGCCGCGCCATGCGCTTCCTCGGACGCGGCGCCGCCTGGAACCACATCGCGATGGAGCAGGCGATCCGCGATAGCGGCGTCGAGGACAAGGACATCTCCAATCCGCGTACCGGCATCATCATGGGCTCGGGCGGCCCGACCACCAGCACCATTGTCGATGCCGCCGATACCACCCGCAAGAACACCAGCCCGAAGCGCATCGGTCCGTTTGCCGTGCCGAAGGCGATGTCGTCGACCGCGTCGGCGACGCTCGCCACCTGGTTCAAGATCAAAGGCGTCAACTATTCGATCGCGTCCGCCTGCGCGACATCGACGCATTGCGTCGGCAACGCCGCCGAGATGATCCAGTGGGGCAAGCAGGACGTGATGTTCGCCGGCGGGTGCGAGGACGTCGACTGGACCATGTCCAACCTGTTCGACGCGATGGGCGCGATGTCGTCGAAATATAACGACACGCCGCAGACCGCTTCGCGCGCTTACGACAAGGATCGCGACGGCTTCGTCATCGCCGGCGGTGCCGGCGTTCTCGTGCTCGAAGAACTCGAACATGCCAAGGCGCGAGGCGCGAAGATCTACGCCGAAGTCGGCGGCTACGGCGCGACCTCGGATGGCTACGATATGGTGGCGCCATCGGGCGAAGGCGCGCAGCGCTGCATGAGGCTGGCGCTCGAGACCTGCAAGGTTCCGATCGACTACATCAATCCGCACGCCACCGCGACGCCGGTCGGCGACGCCAAGGAAATCGAGGGCATCCGCGCTGTGTTCGGCGACAAGTGCCCCCCGATCTCGGCGACCAAATCGCTGACCGGACATTCGCTCGGCGCCGCCGGCGTCCAGGAAGCGATCTACACGCTGTTGATGATGAACAACGGCTTCCTGTGCGAGAGCGCCAACATCCAGAACCTGGATCCTGAATTTGCCGACATGCCGATCCTGCGCGAGCGCAAGGACAATGTCGAAATCGGGGCCGCTATGTCCAACTCGTTTGGCTTTGGCGGCACCAACGGGACCTTGGTGTTCAAGCGTCTGGATGCGTAATTATTTCTCCCTCATTCCGGGGCGCGCGTGAAACGCTCGAGCCCGGAATCCATAACCCCGGTGTTTCGGTTCGTCGCAATACAGGGAATATGGATTCCGGCTCTCGCTGCGCTCGGCCGGAATGACAGCACGATGGTCAAAGATAAAGGCTGAGAATCATGCCGGGTTTGATGGAAGGTAAGCGCGGGCTGATCATGGGGGTCGCCAACGACCACTCGATCGCCTGGGGCATCGCGAAGACGCTGCATCAGCACGGCGCTCAGATCGCCTATACCTATCAGGGCGACGCGCTCTTGAAGCGCGTCAAGCCGCTCGCCGAGCAGACCAATTCCGACCTCATCCTGCCTTGCGACGTCGAGGACATCGCCTCGGTCGACAAGGTGTGGGCGACGCTCAAGGAGAAGTGGGGTACCCTCGACTTCTTCGTTCACGCCGTCGGTTTCTCCGACAAGAACGAACTGAAGGGCCGCTTCGCCGACAACACGCGCGAGAACTTCGTGCGCACCATGGTGATCTCGTGCTTCTCCTTCGCCGAGAGCGCCAAGCGCGCGGCGGAGCTGATGCCGAACGGCGGCTCCATGGTGACGCTGACCTATAACGGCGGCGATCGCGCCATGCCCAATTACAACGTCATGGGTCTTGCCAAGGCGGCGCTCGAGTCCTCGGTGCGCTACCTCGCCGTCGATTTCGGCCACCAGAAGATTCGCGTCAACGCGATCTCGGCGGGTCCGATCCGCACGCTGGCCGGCGCCGGTATTGGCGACGCGCGCTACATGTTCGCCTTCCAGCAGAAATATTCGCCGCTCGGTCGCGGCGTAACCCTGGAAGACCTCGGCGGCTCGGGTCTGTATCTGTGTTCGGACTTGTCGACCGGCGTGACCGGCGAAATCCATTTCGTCGACAGCGGCTACAATGTCATCGCCATGCCGCAGCCGGCGGCACTGAGAGAGGCCGGCGGCTCGGTCGAGAACGGCGAGAAGTGAACGGCGGTCATTCCGGGCCGCCGGCCTCGAGGCCGGGCTCATCGCGATGATCATCGACAAAGTCATTCCCCATCGCGTCCGTATTCCGTTCGATGCCGGCCCGGCCAGCGCCGCCCGCTTTGGCAAGGGTACGAACGCGCTCGATACGGTGCTGGTCGAGGTCGTCACCGATACCGGCCTGACCGGCTGGGGCGATGCCTTTGCCTATGCCTGCTCCGATGCAGTGGTCGCCGCGATCAGGCAGATGGTCGCCTCGCGCGTCGTCGGTCTTGCCGTTCCGCAGCTCGACGAGCTCCAGGGCTTTACCGATCGCCTGCAGCGGCAACTGCATTTGTTCGGCCGCTACGGCATCACCATGTTCGCGATCTCCGGACTCGACATCGCGCTCTGGGATCTCGCCGGCAAGATCGCCGGCAAGCCACTGTCCGATCTGATCGGCCCGCGGCGGCGCTCCGCCATTCCTGCCTATGCCAGTCTGCTATCGATCGGCGACCCGGACGCGGTGGCGAGCGAGTGCAAAAAGGCGGTGGCGGAGGGTTATCGCGCCATCAAGATTCATGAGACCACGGTCGAGGCCGTTGCCGCCGCGCGCGGTGCCATCGGTCCCGACGTGCCTCTGATGGTGGACATGAACTGTCCGATGAGTGCGGCCGACGCCATTGCCTTTGCCACATCGTGCCGGCCTTACGCGCCGCTGTTCCTCGAGGAGCCGGTGTGGCCGCCGGAGGATTTTCGCTCGCTGGCTCGAATACAGATGAACGGCCGCATCGCGGTTGCCGCCGGGGAGAACTGTTGCACGGCGTGGCAGTTCAACGACATGATTTCGCGCAATGCCGTGACCTTTGTGCAGCCCTCGATCACCAAGGTGGGCGGTGTCACCGAGTTTGGTCGCGTCGCCGCGCTGGCGGATCGCTCCAACGTGCGGCTGATGCCGCACTCGCCCTATTTCGGGCCGGGCCTGATCGCTACCTTGCAGATGCTGTCGCTGCGCGACGATACGTCCTTGGTCGAGTGGTACTACATGGATCGCGCCGCGTGCCTGTGGGGCGATGCCCTGGCGCTCAACGCTGACGGCGCCATCCGCGTGCCGGAGGGACCTGGCCTCGGCCTCGAGCCCGACCGCGACGTGATGGCGCGCTACGCGGTGCAGTAAGGCGCTGGTCGCTCAGTGCTTGAAGTGCCGCGTGCCGGTGAAGACCATGGCGATGCCGTGCTTGTCGGCCGCCTCGATGACTTCCGCATCGCGCATGGAGCCGCCGGGCTGAATGACCGCGGTGGCGCCGGCTTCGATCGCGACCAGCAGCCCGTCCGCAAACGGGAAGAACGCGTCGGAAGCTACGACCGAACCCTTGGTCAGCGGCGCCGAGAGTTTCAGTTCCTTGGCCGCGTCTTCCGCCTTGCGCGCGGCGATGCGCGCTGAATCGACGCGGCTCATCTGCCCGGCGCCGATACCCACGGTGGCAAGGTCCTTGGCGTAGATGATGGTGTTCGACTTGACGTGCTTGGCGACGCGGAAAGCGAAACGCAGGTCGTTGAGCTCGGCGGCGCTCGGCGCGCGCTTGGTGACGACCTTCAATTCCATGTCGTCGACCACGGCGTTGTCGCGCGACTGCACCAGCAGGCCGCCGGCAACCGATTTCACCAGCAGGCCTTGTTCGCGCGGATCCGGCACGCCGCCGGCGATGAGCAGTCGCAGGTTCTTCTTGGCGGCGACGATGGCGATGGCTTCATCGCTGGCGGCCGGCGCGATAATGACCTCGGTGAAAATCTCGGTGATCGCCTTTGCTGCGTCCGCGTCGAGCGGTCGGTTCAGCGCGACGATGCCGCCGAATGCCGATGTCGAGTCGCAGGCCAGCGCCTTCTTGTAGGCTTCGAGCAGCGAAGCGCCTTCCGCGACGCCGCACGGATTGGCGTGCTTGACGATGACGCAGGCCGCCGTGCGCTTCGGATCGAACTCGGCAATCGCTTCATAGGCCGCGTCGGTGTCGTTGATATTGTTGTAGGACAGTTCCTTGCCCTGCACCTGCTGGGCGGTGGCGACTCCGGCGCGCACATTCGGCGTGCGATAGAATGCGGCAGTCTGGTGTGGATTTTCACCATAGCGCAAGGGCTGCGCCAGCCGGCCGCCGAAGGCGCGATAATCGGGCGCATCGTTCTTCAACGTCGCGGCGAACCAGTTGGAAATCGCGGCATCATAGGCGGCGGTACGCGCATAGGCCTTCGCGGCCAGCTTCTGGCGCGTCTCTAAGGTCGTCATGCCGCTGTGCTTCGTCAGTTCGTCGAGCACCACGGCATAATCGGTCGTATCGACGACGACAGCGACATCGCCGTGGTTCTTCGCAGCGGCGCGGATCATCGCCGGCCCGCCGATGTCGATGTTCTCGATGCAGTCGTCGTAGTCCGCACCCTTGGCGACGGTTTCCTCGAATGGATAGAGGTTCACCACCAGGAGATCGATCGCCTTGATGTTGTGCGCCTTCATCGCCGCGGCATGTTCCGCATTGTTGCGGATTGCCAGCAGGCCGCCATGGACGTTCGGATGCAGCGTCTTGACGCGGCCGTCCATCATCTCGGGAAAGCCGGTCAGTTCGGAAACGTCTTCGACACGCAGGCCGGCGTCCTTGAGGGCCTTGGCGGTGCCGCCGGTCGAGACCAGCTCGATATCGAATTGCGCCAGCTGTCTGGCGAAGTCGATCAGGCCGGCTTTGTCGGATACCGACAGGAGAGCACGGGTAACGCGGCGCGGATGGCTGGGCATTGGACGGCTGCTCGGGATCGCTGTTTGTTTCGGGGTGTTCGCCCGTGGCTAGCACAGGAAACGGGCCCAGGGGTATGCGGGATTCCCCGCATTTTGCCCCCTGTTCACAGGGCGCCGCCGCTAAAGCGGGAGTTCGGGCTCGTCGGCGCGATCGATCCGCGGGCCGGTTGCTGCCGGCGGCGTGTGGCGGAAGCTCCAGCGCACCTTCTCGGCCTGCCGGGCGTGGCCGTAAATGACGATCTGCACGGCGCGGCGCGGGCCATCCGGCCCCGCCAGATACACGCTCTCTTCGACGTCGACCCGCTCGCCCATGGTGGCGAAGGTCCACACTTCCTTGTCCGGCAGCACCAGGATGACGCCGCGGCCTTCGGACAGGCGGCTGGCCTTGACCGAAGGATGCAGATGAAAGCGGATCGCGTATTCGTCGCCTTTCTTGAGGTCGAACTTCTTGTGCGACGGCGTGAACATATCCTCGCCGTCAATGCTGCGGCCGTCCTCGCTGACCTTGAGCGTGCGCGTATGGATCGCGCCGAATTCGGCGGCATAACCGTCATGCGATGCGGTCAGCGTCGTGATGCCGCCCTCGTTGTCGTGCCGTTCGATGCCGATGTGTCGCGGCCCGGAAACGATCGGCGTGCCGCCGAGCAGCCGGCACAGCGATTTCGATTCGAGAAAGCGGCACGACGAAGTGTCATTGAAGGTGACCGTCGAATGCGCCGCTGTGGCGCGCGCCACCTGCCGCCAGTTCTCGCGATTCATCGCTGGCAAACCGCAATTGACGACGATGCGATGCTGCCGGAACGACATCTCGAACGACAGGCAGCCGGCATGCGCTTCGGTCGATAGTGCTACCGGCGGCGGTTTGCCGGTATCCATCAGCAGCACGGTCGCGTCGGCATCGATGCGCTGATAACCGGAATGGGGCGCGTTCGACAGCGGCGCGCCGCGTGCGTCGTCATAGGCGAGCGCGGTGGCCAAAAGATCGACCGGTGTCGGACCCATGCCGTTGAATTGCGCGAAATTGCCATCAGGGTGCCGGAAGAAGCGCAGCATCGGCATCATGCGGTCGATGGCGTTGTTGATCGCCTGCGGCGGCTGCAGATTGCGCGCCGAGAACAGTTGCCGCAGCGGCAACAGGTCGATGACGATCTCGATCAGCGCGCCGGGATTGCGGCTGAGATGGCCGCCGTCGGGCAGCACCTGCGCGCGCAATTCATCGATCAGCCGCCGCGCGATCGGGCGCAATTGTCCGGAGAGGCCGTTGAGGCAGAGCGCCGCGTAGGTCAGCGCGATCAGCACTTGCAGGCGCGGCAAGCCGTTGCGCGAATCGTTCGCCGTGCGGCGCAGAAAGCGTACCTGCCGCTGCAGGCTGCGGATGAAGCGCCGGTAGAAGCGGGCGTCGGCGTCCTGCAAGATGAAAGGCGAATGGCACAGCCAGCAGATGATGCGCCGCGACAGCACCTCCGGCTGCCAAGCGAGCGGATCCCAACCGCCCTGGGCGTTGATCCACTCGTCAATCAGCGAGCGTGCATTGGCACGCGTGATGGCCGAGTCGGCGGCGCGCAAATGGCGAAGCCAGACGAAGCTGAGCAAAGCCGTCGCCCATTCATCCGACGGCGGCGTCATCTCGAAGGGCGACCGCCGATCGCAGATCACCACCTTGCCGGCGAAGGCGAAGCGGCCGGCGTAAATTTCGGCGGCGCGGGTGGCGTCGGCGGTGCGCAGGTCCTGCGGCGCGATGACAAGCCGGTCGGTCTTGCCCGAACCATAGCGCCAGCGCAGCAGCGGATGCGTGCCGCCGCCGCCAACGAGGCTGCGCAACGCGCGGCGCCCGACCAGCAACGATAGTCTGGCGCGCTCGCCGACCGAAATCCGCATTGCCCTCATTCGTCCCCAGCACCGCAGGCGATTCCCGCGTGCAATCCGTAGGATAGCGGAAGGGTCCGCGGCGGGCCAATAAAGCCCCGGCGGCCCGGTCCAGCGGTGCATAAGTCGGGCCTTACGCGTCTTTCCGGATCAGCCGGGCGGCGAAAAAGCCATCAAGGCCGCCCCAGCGCGGGTCCTCGTCGGGCAGGTAATGCGGCAGCGTGCGCAGGTCGCCAGCCTCACTGACGAATTCGGCACGGCCGAATACGTCCGCTGCGGCAATCGGTGCGCGAGCCAGCCGCGGGTCGCGCGTCAGCAGGGCGGCGATCTGCGCCTCGCCTTCTTCCGGCTCGAGCGAACAGGTGCAGTAGACCAGCGTGCCGCCTGGCCGGGTCAGTTCCACGGCGCGGTCGAGCAGCCGGCTCTGCAACGGCGTCAGTACGCCAAGATCATTTTCCGATTTGAGCCAAGGCACATCGGGATGGCGGCGGATGGTTCCCGTCGCGGTGCAGGGTGCATCGAGCAGCACGGCGTCGAACTGCTTGCCTGGCTGCCATTCCAGCGCATCGGCCGCGACAGTTTCGACATTGAGCTTGAGGCGCGCGAAATTCTCCTTCAGCCGGGCGATGCGCGCCGGGGAGCGATCGACCGCGGTGACGTGACCGCCCGCAGCCGCAAGCTGGGCCGTCTTGCCGCCCGGCGCGGCACACAAGTCGCAAACCTCTTTGCCGCTGATGTCGCCGAACAGGCGCGCCGGGATCGAGGCCGCCGCGTCCTGCACCCACCACACGCCCTCGGCAAAGCCCGGCAGCAGCGAGATGGCGCCATGCGCCAGCGTGCGCACGGTTCCGGTCGGCAGCACTCTGCCGTGGAGATGCTCGGCCCATGATGCGGCGTCGGCTTTGACGGTGATGTCGAGCGCCGGCTCATGCCCGTTGGCCTGGGCGATGGCAAGCGCGGTCTCTTCGCCGTAAGTCTTCTGCCATCGCGTCGTCAGCCAGGCCGGCGTATCGCGCGAGGCGTCGGTATCGTCGAAGGTGCCGCGCGACTGCGTAACGCGGCGCAGCACCGCGTTGACCAGGCCGGCATAACGTCCGCCGCGGCGATCGGCCTGCGCCAGCCGCACCGACAGATCGACCGCGGCGTGGTCCGGCACATCGAGCCAGAGGATCTGCGCCGCGCCGATCAGCAGGATGGTTTCAACACGGGGCGCCTCGGCCGGAAAACCCTTGTCGAGAAAGCCGCCGACCAGATGGCGCAAGGTGCCAAGCCGGCGCAGCACGGTGGCGACCAGACGTCGCGTCAGCGCGCGATCGCGCTCGGCGAGTGTCGCCAGCCCGAAATGCGCCGCCTTGCCGGAGAGCTGTTCGTCCAGCGGCAGGCGGCGGCGCAGCACGCCATCGATGATATCGGCGGCGATGCGCCGAGCGGCGAGGCCGGGGACTTCGGGTTGTGGGGAGATTCGCGGACGCGCCATGACGATCCCTTATTGCCACGAATTGTGTCACGGGCGCGAGCGCGCCGCCAAATATCGGCGACTTTCCGGAATTTGCGGTGGCGTCGAGGCGAGAATCTACTGCAGGACGTGGACTTCGGTGCCGATCGGCGTGCGGCGGTACAGGTCCATGATGTCCTCATTGAACATCCGGATGCAGCCATGCGACACGAAGCCGCCGATCGAGGGCGGATCGTTGGTGCCGTGGATGGCGTAATTGCCGCGGTCGAGACCCATGGCCGCGGCGCCCATCGGGTTGTTTGGCGAACCGCCGGGATAGGTCGGCGTGCGCCCCGGGATGCGCGCCCAGGCGGGCCGGATGTGCTTGGCGGCCACATAGGCGGTGCCGTGCCAGGCCATGCCGGCGCGACCGACGCCAACCGGATAACGGACGGCCCGTTCCCGATCGACGACGTAGAACAACTGCCGCTGCCCGGTGGCGACGATGATGGTGCCGGGCCGGTAGGCGCTGCGGAAGGCCACGACGTCGCCGCGCGCGAAGGCCGGCGACGTAGCGAACAGAGTGGCAATGAGAAAGAGGAAGGCGGCGACCGGCCGTAGAGACGTCATTGCTCGACGATGACCGGCGTGCCGACGGCGACCATGCGATATAGTTCGCGGATGTCGCGGTTGAACATACGGATGCAGCCGTAGGAGACGAAGCCGCCGATCGAGCGGGGATTGTTGGTACCGTGGATGGCGTATTCGCCGCCGCGCATCGTCAGCGCCGCGTCGCCCATCGGGTTGTGCGGGCTGCCGCCGGCAATGACCTCCGGCAGGTCCGGATGTTCGCGGCGGATTTCTTCCGGCGGCGACCAGGCCGGCTTCACATATTTGCCTTCGATGCGCGCGGTGCCGGTCCAGGCTTTGCCTTCGCGGCCGACGCCGACCGGAAAGCGCAGCGCGCGATAGTCATCGAGCACCAGATACAGGCGGCGCTCGTTTGTCTTCACGACGATGGTGCCGGGAGCAAAGCCGGAAAACGGCACGACGCCGCGCGGACTTGCGTCAGCAGGCGCGCCATGCGCGATGACGGCGGCAAACACCGCCCAGCAGAGAACGAATGTGACGAACAGCACCGTCCGTTTGAGGAGAACATGAGTCATGACGCGGCCCGGGAATTATTCCAATGCCGCAATCATAAGGCGGCTCGCGGCGCCGCCGACGGAAAGCTCGCGGTAACGTAAACGCGGCCGGTGGAACTTCGCGGCTTTGAGGCAAGCGTGAAAAAGCCCTCTCTCGCGGCGCGAGAGAGGGCCTTTTTAGTCTCCGCCTTGCTTAACGACGGCGCATCAGACCTTCGCTTCCGCCTTCTTGTTCTGGCGGTTGCTGATCAGGTCATCGACCACCGCCGGATCGGCGAGCGTCGTAGTGTCGCCTAGATTGCCGAACTCGTCCTCGGCGATCTTGCGCAGGATGCGCCGCATGATCTTGCCGGAGCGTGTCTTCGGCAGGCCGGGCGAGAACTGGATGAGATCGGGCGCCGCGAACGGGCCGATCTCCTTGCGCACCCACTGCACCAGTTCCTTGCGCAGTTCCTCGGTCGGCTTCTCGCCCGCCATCAGGGTGACGTAGGCGTAGATGCCCTGACCCTTGATGTCGTGCGGATAGCCGACGACCGCCGCTTCCGACACCTTGGCATGCGCGACCAATGCGCTTTCGACTTCCGCCGTGCCCATGCGGTGACCGGAGACGTTGATGACGTCATCGACGCGGCCGGTGATCCAGTAATAGCCGTCGCCGTCGCGGCGGCAGCCGTCGCCGGTGAAGTACTTGCCCGGGTAGGTCTTGAAGTAGGTGTCGATGAAGCGCTGGTGGTCACCGTAAACCGTGCGCATCTGGCCGGGCCATGAGTCGGCAATGCACAGATTACCGGTGGTGGCGCCCTCGAGCACCTTGCCTTCGGCATCGACGATTTCCGGTACGATGCCGAAGAACGGAAGCGTCGCCGAACCAGGCTTGAGCTGGGTCGCGCCGGGCAGCGGGGTAATGAGAATGCCGCCGGTCTCTGTCTGCCACCAGGTATCGACAATCGGGCAACGGTCGTCACCGACGACGTGGTAGTACCACTCCCACGCTTCGGGGTTGATCGGCTCGCCGACCGAACCGAGCAGACGCAGCGACTTGCGCGACGTCTTTTTCACTGGCCCTTCGCCGCCCTGCATCAGCGCGCGGATCGCGGTCGGCGCGGTGTAGATGATATTGACCTGATGCTTGTCGCAGACTTCCCAGAAGCGCGACGTGGTCGGATAGTTCGGCACGCCTTCGAACACCAGCGAGATGGCGCCGTTCGAGAGCGGGCCGTAAATGATGTAGCTGTGGCCGGTGACCCAGCCGACGTCGGCGGTGCACCAGTACACATCGCCGTCGTGATAATCGAAGACGTATTGGTGCGTCATCGACGCATAGAGCAGATAGCCGCCGGTGGTGTGCAGCACGCCCTTCGGCTTGCCGGTCGAGCCCGAGGTGTAGAGGATGAACAACGGATCCTCGGCATTCATCGGCTCGCACGGACATTCCGCCGGCACCGTCATGGCGAGATCGTCGTAATAAAAATCCCGGCCGGGCTCCATGTTCGCCGCAGCGCCGGTGCGCCTGATGACGATCACGGTGTTAACGCCGCCGACCTTGTCGCAGGCTGCATCGACATTGGCCTTCAGCGGCACCTTGCGGCCGCCGCGCAGGCCTTCGTCGGCGGTCACGATGACGGTCGATTTGCAGTCCTCGAGGCGGCCCGCGATCGAGTCGGGCGAGAAGCCGCCGAAGATCACCGAATGCACGGCGCCGATGCGCGCGCAGGCGAGGATCGAGACGACCGCCTCCGTGATCATCGGCATGTAGATGGTGACGCGGTCGCCCTTCTTGACGCCGCGCGCCTTTAGCACGTTGGCGAAGACCTGCACCTGCTCGTGCAGTTCCTTGTAGGTGATCTTCTTGTCGTCCTTCGGGTCGTCGCCTTCCCAGATCAGCGCGGTCTGGTTACCCCGCTTGGCGACATGGCGGTCGACGCAGTTGAAACAGGCGTTCAGCGTGCCGTCCTCGAACCACTTGATCGAGACGTTGTGCGGATCATAGGTCGTGTTCTTGACCTTGGTCGGCTTCTTGATCCAGTCGAGGCGCGAGGCCTGCTCGCCCCAGAAGCCGTTCGGGTCCTTGATCGAGCGCGCGTACATTTCCTTGTACTTCGCTTCGTCGACGTAGGCCTTGGTCTTCCAGTCGGCCGGCACGTCGTAAATCTTGTCGTCGGACATCGCACTCCCTCCCGGTATCGCCCTTACCCGGCGCCCCGTTTGGCCCGGGCGCCCTTATGGTTCGTGCGGCATTATGCGCCGCCGGGCCGAGCGGTCACAAGCGCTCACCTTGCGACTTTCGTCGTGTGCGACATTTGGGAAATGTCAATGCCGGGACAGGTTTAGGGCCGACAGCGGGGGCGGATCCTACAGGCCGCCCATTTTGCAGATCGCCTTCCATTCGCCGTCGGTGATAGCCGGCAGCGACAGCCGCGACTGCTTCAGCAACTGGATATCGGCGAGCTTAGGCTCCGCCTTGATGGCGGCCAGGGATACCGGCTTTTTCAGCGGCTCGACCGCCTTCACGTCGACACATACCCAGGGCGAGCCGGCCTCCGCGGTCGGATCGGCATAGGCTTCCTTGATGACCTCGACAATGCCGACGATCTCCTTGCCGATATTCGAATGATAGAAGAAGCCGCGATCGCCCTTCTTCATCTTCTTCATGTTGAGCTTGGCGGTGTGATTGCGGATGCCGGTCCAGGCGGTGCCCTTGGACCCGGCTTTGACCATCTGGTCCCACGACCAGGCATCGGGCTCGGATTTCAAAAGCCAGTAGGCCATCGCTGTCTACTCCTCCGCCTTGATCGGCCGCGCCAGGAGCGCCGCGATGGCCTCATCGACGCTGAGCTGCTTCGCCAGCACCGCGGCTACCGCCGCCGAAATCGGCATGTCGATATTCTTGTCACGCGCCATCTCCAGCAGCACCGGCGCGGTGAAGGCGCCTTCGGCGAGTTTGCCGCTTGGCGCTTCGTTGCGGCCGAGGGCGACGCCGTAGGAGAAATTGCGCGACTGCGGCGACGAGCAGGTGAGGATGAGATCGCCAAGCCCGGACAGGCCGGTCAGCGTTTCCGGCCGGGCGCCCAGCGCGCGGCCGAAGCGCACCATCTCGGCAAAGCCGCGCGTCGTCAGTGCTGCTGAGGCGCTGGCCCCTAAGCCGCGCCCGGTGACAATACCGGAGGCGATCGCCAGCACGTTCTTCACCGCGCCGCCGATCTCGACGCCGCGGATATCGGTGGTGTGATACGGCCGGAAGCTGCCGGAGTTCAGGGCATGCGCCAGCTCTTCGGCGATGCCGGCATCGGCGGCGGCGATCGTTACGGCGGTCGGCAGGCCGCGCGCCACATCGGCGGCGAAGCTGGGGCCGGAGAGGATCGCCGGCACCGCGCTCCCTGCACATTCGACGATGATCTCGGTCATGAACTGGTGCGTGCCGTGCTCGATGCCCTTGGCGCAGGCGATGAGCGGCGTCCCGGCGCGCATGGTCTGCGCCAGCGCCGCCACCACCGACCGCAGCGCCTGCGCTGGCACCACGAGCAGGATGGCATCGGCTTGCGCGACCTCACCGAGCGCGCGCGTCACCTTGATCGAGGGTTCGAGCTTGACGCCCGGCAGGAAGCGGCTTTCGCGCGCGGTCGCGAGATGCTCGGCATGGGCGGCATCGAACTCCCACAACGTCACCGCGCGCCCGGCGCGGGCAGCAGTCTGCGCCAGCGCCGTACCCCAGGCGCCGCCTCCCAGCACCGCGATGCGTTGGATGGTCATGAAGTGATTTCCGGCAATGTTGCGTTTACTTATACGCCGCGGTGCGCTTCCGCGCACCTTCCGCGGCAGCCGAGGCATCGAGCGGCCAGCGGGCGCGCGGCGCCATGTCCATCGCGTCGGTCAGGCCGAGCGCCAGACGTTCGATTCCGGCCCAGGCGATCATGGCGCCGTTATCGGTGCAGAGATTGAGCGGCGGCGCGACCAAGGGCGTGCCGGTCTCCATGGCAACGCGGTTGAGCGCGCCCCGGATCGCCTGGTTGGCGGCGACGCCGCCGGCGGCGACCAGCGCATGCGGTTCACCAAAGCGCGCGCGGAAAAGGCGCAGGCCCGAGCGCAGCCGGTCATGCACCACTTCGACGACAGCCTGCTGGAACGACGCGCACATGTCGGCAACGTCCTGCGGCGACAGCGGTGCGATGCGTTCGGCCTCGAGCCGCACGGCCGTCTTGAGGCCGGAGAAGGAGAAGTCGGCATCCTTGCGATGCTGCATCGGTCGCGGCAGCGCGAAGCGCTCCTTGTCGCCGCGCGTCGCTTGACGCTCGACTTCCGGGCCGCCGGGATAGCCAAGGCCGAGCAGCTTCGCGGTCTTGTCGAAGGCCTCGCCGATGGCGTCGTCCTGCGTGGTGCCGAGCCGCACATAGTTGCCGACGCCGAGCACGGCGACGATCTGGGTGTGGCCGCCGGAGGCGAGGAACAGGAGATACGGAAACGGCGTGTTGTCCGTGAGCCGTGCTGTGAGCGCGTGCGCCTCGAGGTGATTGATGGCGATCAGCGGCTTGTTCTTGACCAGCGCAATCGCCTTGGCGGTGGTCAGGCCGACGATGACACCGCCGATGAGTCCGGGGCCGGCGGCCGCGGCGATGCCGTCGAGGTCGTCATAGCTCTTGCCGGCCTCGCGCATCGCCTGGTCGATGATCAAATCGAGCGCCTCGACATGGGCGCGGGCGGCGATCTCGGGCACCACGCCGCCGAAGGCCGCATGCTGCTCGATCTGGCTGAGGACGACATTCGACAGGATACGTGCCGAGCCGTCGGTATTGCGCTCGACCACAGCCGCCGCGGTTTCATCACAGGTCGTTTCGATGCCGAGGACTAGCATTCGATTCTCAATGGTGGCCCCGGACTATGCCGGACCTCCCCTATTACGGGAGTGGTGGTGCGCTAAAATGTGCCCTAACATTGAGATATCCTATGGCGCAATCCACGGCGCCCAGGGAGCCGCAATCGCTGCCAAATCCGGCTCGGATGGCTGTCGATTCGACAACGGGTTGACGTCGCCAGGGGTGAGGGGGATGGGATTGGCCTCGGTGCTTCGCCGCGTCCAAGAAGGTGTGACAATCGCCGTTGTCACGGTCGGGCTTTTGATGGTGGCAAACTGGGGCGCTGAAAAAGTGCTCGTCGCAAATCCATCGATTCTGCTGTCCCATGACGAGCTCGTTGCGCAGAACTTCAAATCCCAGCGCATCAGTCTGACCAAGGGCTATGACGAGAAGCTCTGGTTCGACCTGCCGTCGGACGAAGCCGTCCGGCAGATGTGGGACGAAACCTATCAGGGCGGCGTTCAGTTCGAGAGTTACGTCCATTTCCGCACGCACGCCTTCATGGGCAAATATTATCACGCCAATGAAAATGGTTACCGCGATACGCGTGAGCCGGGCCCGTGGCCGCCCGACCCGAAAAATTACAACATCCTGTTCTTCGGCGGCTCGACCGCCTTCGGCGTCGGCCCCTATTTTGCGACCATAGCATCCTATCTTCAGGACGAGATGGGCGCCGCGGATGGCCGCAAGGTCTATGTCTACAATTTCGGGCGCACCAGCTACATCAACAGTCAGGAGAAGATCGTCTTCGAGCGGTTGCTCGCCAGCGGCATCCGGGCCGACATGGCGGTTTTCTTCGACGGCCTCAACGAATTCTGTTTCCGCGACGGCAAGCCGTCGAACTGGCAGTTGCTTGAGCATCTCTACAATTCATTCCACGACGATTACATGGCGCGGGCGCGCGGTAACGACGTTGCCACGCGCTGGGAATTCGCCCGGCAGTTTTTTGAGACCTTGCCGTTGGTCCGGCTGGCGCGGGCCGCCGCAACGCGCATCGCATCGGGCTCAATGCCGGAATATGCGACGAAGCCGTCAGCGGCCATCGGGGAAGAACCGTCGCCGCCCATCAAGGAACTCGAAGCGGTGATGGATCGCTACTATGCCAATGTGAAGCAGATTTCGGCCGTCGGTGACGTGTCGGGCGTCCAGACCGTGTTCGTGTGGCAACCGATTCCGACCTACAAATACGATACGCGCCATGATCCCTTCGTGCCGAACCAGCTGGGGTGCCATGTCGGCTCGAAATTCGGCTATCCGCTGATGCGCAAGCGGGTCGATGTCCTCCCGCCCAGCCCAAACTTCGTCTGGCTCGCGGACATGCAGGAAAATCTCAAGGAGGCGCTTTACGTGGACACATTCCATTATACCGCGCCGATGTCGCGCCGGATCGCCGTATTGATCAAAGAGGCCATTCTGTCCCGGCAGATGCCGGCGAAGGCGGCTGCCGGCCAAAGCCGCAACTGACGTCCGATTGCCCGCGGCGACCCCTCCCAATTGCGGACCGATGCGCTAAAAGGTGCCCAGCATCGCGAGGATATATGGCGCAATCGGCTCCCCTTCTCCGCATCGGAACGCGCGGCTCACCGCTGGCGCTGGTCCAGGCCAATACTGTGCGCAGCATGCTGGCGAGGGCCAACGGCGCCGATGAGGCGGCGTTCGAGATCGTCGTCATCAAGACCACCGGCGACGCCATCCAGGACCGGCCCCTGTCCGAAGTCGGCGGCAAGGGACTGTTCACCAAGGAGATCGAGGAAGCCCTGCTGAGCGGCCGCATCGATCTTGCCGTGCATTCCGCCAAGGACATGCCGACCATCTCGCAGCCGGGCCTTCTGCTGGCGGCCTGTCTGGAGCGCGAGGATCCGCGCGATGCCTTCATCAGCCTCAAGGCCAAGTCGCTGGCCGATCTGCCGCAGGGCGCGCATCTCGGCACCGCATCGTTGCGGCGGCAGGCCATCGTTATGGCGGCGCGGCCCGATCTCAAGGTGACGCCGTTGCGCGGCAATGTCGAAACGCGGCTGCGCAAATTGGAGAGCGGCGAAGTCGATGCGACCTTGCTGGCGATGGCCGGACTGAACCGCCTCGGACTGTCGCAGCACGCGACGCGGGCGATGTCGGTGGAAGAGTTTCTGCCTGCGGTGGCGCAAGGCGCCATCGGCATCGAGACGCGCGGTGACGACAACCGCACAAGGCAGATGGTGGCGCGCATCAACCACACCGCGACCTTCATCGCGGTCGCCTGCGAACGCGCGTTCCTCGCCGCGCTTGACGGCTCGTGCAAGACGCCGCTCGCCGGGCACGCCACGTTGTCCGGCGACACGCTGCACTTCCGCGGTCTCATCGCGCGGCCGGATGGCAAGGGCGCGCACGACGTCACCGGCAACGGCCATATCCGCGACGCGGTCAGGATCGGCGATGACGCCGGCCGCGCGCTGAAGAAGATTGCCGGGCCGGGCTTCTTCGATTGAACCGCGGGAGTGCGGCCATGCGCATCGTGCTCACGCGACCGCAAGACGATAGCGAGCGCACCGCCGCGGCGTTGCGCGCGCACGGCCACGAGGTGCTGATCGCCCCGTTGTTGCGCATCGAAACGGTGCCCGTCGACCTGCGCCAGCGCTACGGCGCCGTCGTCATCACCAGCGCCAATGCGGCGGCGGCGATTGCCGGTCATCCGGCCTGCGCAACGCTCTCGGCATTAGCGCTGTTCGCGGTGGGCAAGCGCAGCGGTGACGCAGCGCGCGCTGTTGGCTTTACCAACATCCATGTCGCCGGCGGGGATATCGAGGACCTTACCCGTCTCATCGCCGAACAGCGGCCCGATGCCAGGGCGCCGCTTCTGTATCTTGCCGGCGAGGATCGCTCCGGTGATCTCGTCGGCGATCTCGCCGTGCACGGCATTGCTGCGGAACTGGTCGTGATCTATCGCGCGGTACCGCAGCCGTTTCCGGCAGAACTGACGGCAGCGCTACAAAGCGGCGCCGCCGATGCCGTGATGCATTTTTCGAAACGAAGTGCCGCGCAGTACGTTACCGGTGCGCATGACGCCGGTATCACCGAGAAGGCGCTCCAGATTCGTCACTTTTGCCTGTCTGCCCAGATTGCCGAGCCCCTGCGCGATGCCGGTGCCACCCGCATCGTTGTCGCAAAGCGGCCTGACGAATCGGCGATGGTTGCGTTGATCGATCAGGCGGCGGCCTGACTTCGCCGGGCTCATTCATTTTACCGCCGGTTTTAATTGCTGCGGTAACCGCCGTAATTCGCTAGGATTTCCTGCATGAACGACAAGCGCCCCACGCCTGACCCATCGGCCGGCCGCCACAAGCGCACAGCGCCGACGATCGACCTCAAGGCGGAAGAGGTGCAGGCCGTCGAGACCGCATCCGGACCGGTCGATGATGGACCGATCGGGCCGTCGCCGGAGGCGCAGCCCGCGACCGAAGACGCAGGCTCGCCGCCACCCGATGGCAGTCCAGAGCCAATCGAATCTGCGACTGCCGAACGCGCCAGCCCATGGGTGCCGGCGGTGCTCGGGGGGCTGGTCGGCGCCGTGGCGATGACGTTGGTCGGTGCCGCCATCTGGTACGCCGGTGTCTTGCCGACCACAGGCAGCGCGCCGGCCGATCCGCGCGTCGCCGCGCTCGAAGCGCAGGTCAAGCAATTGCAGAGCCGTCCGGCCACACCGGCAAGCAATGCCGCAGCAAACGACGCCCTGACGGCGCGCATCGCCAAGCTTGAAGACGAGTTACAGAAGCGGCCGGCGGCGGCACCAACCGGCGATAAAGAACTCAGCGACCGTGTCGCCGCCAACGACAATGCGATGAAGTCGCTCGGCGTGGCGCTAACCGCGTTGAATCGTCGTTATGATGAACTTGCCGCCAGCAACAAGGACGCGCAGACGCGCGCCGAAGCTGCCGAAAAGGTCGCTGCCGATTTGCGCAGCGATTTGCAAACTGTGTCGCGCGCGGCGTCCGCCGGAGCGTCGTCGGCCGATCTGGCGCCATTGCAGCAGCGGCTTGCCGCACTGGAAGACCAGGCGAAGAGCGCGAAGGCGGAACTCGCCCGCACCAGTCAGTCCGAACGCGCGGCGCGCCTCGCCTTGAGCACGGCCGCAGTGCGCGACGCCGTTCTGCGCGGCGTGCCGTTCGCGGAAGAGTTGGCGCAGGCGAAAGCGGCAGGCGCGAATGAGAAGGCGCTGGCGCCGCTATGGCCGTTCGCCGCGTCCGGCGTTCCGAGCGTCAAGGATCTTGGCCGCGAACTGAATGATCTGCTGCCGCAATTGAAAAAGGACGTCGGCACGCCGGCGCCGAGTGGCGGCTTCCTCGAGCGCCTGCAAGCCAATGCCGAAGGACTGGTCCGCATCCGGCCCGTCGGCTCGCCGCCCGGCGACGATACGATGGCGGTAATGGCTCGACTCGAAACCGATGCCGCGCAAGGCAACATCGACGCGGCGCTCACCGAGATCGGCAAGCTGCCGGAAGCGGCGCGGCAGAAGGCATCAGCGTGGGTGACGCGCGCGGTCGCGCGGCAAAAGGCGCTCACCGCCGCTCGCGACGTCGCCGCGGACAGCGCGCGCTCGCTCGGATCGCGGTGAGGCCGGCATGATTCAGGTCATTCTGTTCCTCGTCACGGTCGGTCTCATTGCCGCGGGCTTTGTCTGGTTCGCCGACCGTCCAGGCGACGTCATCATCAACTGGATGGGTTACCGCATCGAAACGTCGGTGATGGTGACACTGCTGACAATCGCGGCGTTGATCGTCGCCGGGATTCTGATCTGGTCGATCGCGCGCGCTATCCTGCGCTCACCGGAACAGGTATCGCTGTTCTTCCGCCACCGCCGTGCAATGCGAGGACATCTCGCGATATCGCGCGGCCTTATCGCCATCGGTTCGGGCGATACCCGGCTGGCGCGCCGCTCCGCCGACGAAGCGGCGCGGCTTTCGCCGGGCGATCCGTTGACGCTCTTGCTCACCGCACAATCGGCTCAGCTTGCCGGCGACCGTAGCGGCGCGGAGCGCGCCTTCTTTGAAATGACGCGGCATGACGAGACCAGGCTGCTTGGTCTTCGCGGCCTCTATATCGAGGCGCAGCGCCGCAACGATCCCGCCGCTGCGCGCCGCGTCGCCGAACAGGCGGCGCAGGCCGAGCCATCGCTGGCCTGGGCCGGGCAGGCCGTGCTCGACGATCGCTGCGCGCAAGGCGACTGGAGCGGAGCGCTCAAAGCGCTCGACGCAACACGCTCCTTGCTGGCGAGGGACGATTATCGCCGCAAGCGCGCGGTCCTGCTCACCGCGCATGCCCAGGCGCTGGAGGACAGCGACCGCGAAGCCGCACGCGTTGCTGCGCTCGATGCGCTCAAACTCGCGCCGGGGCTGGTGCCGGCTGCGGCGCTCGCGGGCCGGCGGCTGGCCGAAGCGGGCGATACGCGCCGCGCCGGCAAGGTTTTGATCGCGGCGTGGCGGCTCAATCCGCATCCCGATCTGGCCGAGGCTTACGCGAGCGTCCGCCTGGGCGATACCGCACGCGCGCGTCTGACGCGCATGCAGTCGCTCGCGGACAAGTCGCCGGAAGATCAGAACGGTAAGCGCGAGGGCGCCATCGCGGTGGCTCGCGCGGCAATCGACGCCCGCGAATTCAAAATCGCGCGCGATGCACTGGCGCCCTTTGTCACGTCGCCGTCGAAGCGCATCGCAACCCTGATGGCGGAGATCGAGGAAGCCGAACACGGCGATGATGGCCGGGTGCGCGAATGGCTCGGCCGCGCCATGCGCGCGGCTCCGGATCCGGTCTGGACCGCCGACGGTGTCGTCTCGGATCGCTGGCTGCCGGTGTCGCCAGGCGGCCGGCTCGACGGTTACGAATGGCGGGTGCCGCTCGCGGAAATCGGCATGACCCATCCGGTGGTCGATGCGCCGCCGCCGCCTCTGCCCGAGCGCAAGCCGATCGTCGTGACGCCGGCGGAAACCGCACCGGCCCACCCCGAACCGATGGCAGGCGCCGCCACCGCGTCCTCGGGCGAAGGAGTTGGCCCGGTCACGGCCCTCGAGGCCGCGCCGCTCGCTAAGCCAAGGCCGAAACTGGCGGAGACAAAGCCGGTCGAGCCCATCATCCCGGTGGTTCATGCCCCGGACGATCCGGGGCTCGATTCCGATCTCGATGGCGACCCGCTGGCCGAAAAAACCTCATCCGCGGACGGCTGGTCGCGCCTCAAGGGCTTGTTCCGCTGAGCCGCGTTGGCGCGCTTGCCAAGCCCGGGCCGCGCCGATAGTAAGGCGCCGCGGGCTTCACGATTTCTGCATGGTTTTGTCGGAAAACAGGGCTCGATTTTCGACTTTTGCGCCGGCGCCGATGTAGCTCAGTGGTAGAGCATCCGCTTCGTAAGCGGGTGGTCGGGGGTTCAAATCCCTCCATCGGCACCATTCCCCGCGAGTTCCGGCGGCGTCACCGCTCACGAAATCACCGATCGGTCCCGGGCAGGGCAGGTTTGCTGTGGTCAGATCCGCGGCAGGATGTATCGACTTACCTGGCAACCTTGCCAACCCACCTGAATCCGGGCAGCTTTTTGCCGGGCCTGAGGCTAACGCGTTGGCGCGGCACCAAATCTGTCGCAATTCGGTTCTAGAGTGAAGCCATGGCAAAACCAGCCGTCGTTCTCGTTGGCGCCGATAAGGGCGGGGTCGGAAAGACCACGGTCGCGCGAACCCTGTTGGACTATTTCGGCGCGCACCATACGCCGACGCGGGCATTCGACACCGAATCGCCGCGCGGCACGCTGAAGCGCTTCCATCCCAATCTGACCGAGGTCGTCGATGTGACCGAGGTCGCCGACCAGATGAAGATCTTCGATACTCTGGGCACGACACCCGCCCAGGTGACGGTCATCGACATCCGCGCCGGTCTACTGTCTCCGACCTTGCAGGCCTTGAGCGATATCGGCTTTCTCGAATCCGCCAAGAAGGGCCAGATCACCTTCGCGGTTTTCCATATCCTCGGGCCGTCGATCGCCTCGCTGCAGGAGATCGCCGAGACCGCGACCTTCGTCGGCGATGCCAGCTATTTCCTGGTGAAGAACCACATCAACGACACGTCGTTCTTCGATTGGGATCCGGCGACTTACAATTCCTACTTCAACCAGATCAAGAACGCGCAGGACATCACCATCCCGAAGCTCAACGAGATGGCGACCGAGCAGGTCGAGGTGGGCGGCGTGCCCTACGTGCAGTTCGTCGCCAACAAGACCGGCAGCGGCGACCCCGCGAACTATTCGTTCGTACTGCGCGGCTATGTACGCCACTGGCTCGGCCAGGTCTGGGGCGAATACGACCGGGTCAAACTGGTGGACTTGCTTGCGCCGAAACAGGACAGCCCGGTTCGTCAGGCCGCCGGCTAAATCCGCGACAGTTGCGCGCGGGATTTTTCAAGGCCCAGGCGGCGCCTGATTGAACTGCGGCGCCGCTTTTTTGTGTCTCGTTCGACGCTCGCTATGCTTTACTTGAAAGCCGAGGCCGGGCTGATTCCTGCCATTCGCGGCGCGATTGATTGTGGCTTCCGGCAATGTCGATCCGACATTCTGTTTATATCGTAGCTTCGCCGCGGCCGCGGGTTGGCAAGACCCTGCTGTCGCGGCTGCTGATCGACTATCACAAGCATGAAGGCCGCGAATTCGGCGCCTTCGATCTCAATTCAGGCGACCATACGCTCAAGCAATTCGCGCCCGACGATGTCACCGCCGCCAATATCGGCAGCGTCAAGGGACAGATGGCGCTGTTCGACAGCCTCGTCAGCGAGCAGGGCGGCGGCAAGGTCGTCGATGTCGGCGGCGACGCCTACAAGAATTTTTTCGACGTCGCCTATCGCATCGGCCTGGTCGAGGAGGCGCACAAGCGTGACATTGCGCCGGTCATTCTGTTCATTGTCTCGTCTGACAAGCAGGCCGCCGATGTCTATCGCGACCTGCGCACCCGCTTTCCCGGCGCGGCCCTGACGCCGGTGCACAACGAGATGCTCGGGCTCGCCCAGCACCGCGACCGCTTTCCGCCCTCGGGACAGGGTGGCGCCATCCTGCGCATGCCGGTGCTGGCGCCGGGCCTGCGCAAATACATCGAAACGCCGCCGTTCGGATTCGCCGACGAGCAGCTCGCCAACGCCCGCCACATCCCCCTCGATGCCCACATCGAAATCCAGCGCTGGCTGCGCAAGGCCTATCTGGAATTTCGCGAACTGGACTTGCGTATTCTGCTCGGCGAATTGCAGACATCATTGCGAATGTAAATTTTTCGACGATTTTTCAAAGACTTGCATCGTGGAACGAGGAGGCCTGCTTGGGCGTTCCCTTGGGCTGATATCCGAGCGGGAAAACCGCCCAACGGAGGAGGCTCGAAGATGTGGATCAATCTCTTCACCGTCGCCCTCGCCATTGCCCTTGGTCTCGGTGCCACCGCCATCATCATGCAGAACGATCTGAGCACCCAGCAGGCCTCATCGAAGCGGCGCCGGCGGGTCTCGCGCGTCCGCGGCTAGCTTTCCACGCACAACTTGTTTTAAGGGAGCGGCATGGCCACGCCGCTCCTGTTTTCACGCCGCTTCGCGCCGCTATTCTGGTGCCAGTTCTTCGCGGCGTTCAATGACAACTTCCTGAAGACGTCGCTGGTCTTCCTCATCTTGTTCGGCGCCGACGTGACGGCTGGCGAGGCCGAGGTGCTGATCACGGTCGCCAGCGCGATCTTCATCGCGCCCTATTTCTTCCTGTCCGGGCTCGGCGGCGAACTCGCCGACCGCTACGACAAGGCGCGCGTCGCGCAATGGCTGAAATTCGTCGAGATCTTCGTCGCGCTGCTCGCGCTCTACGGCTACATGCACAAGTCGATTCCGGTCATGTTCGTCGCGCTCGGCCTGTTCGGCGTCATCGCCTCGCTGTTCGGGCCGATGAAATACGGCATCCTTCCGGATCACTTGCCGGCAGAAAAATTACCGACTGCCAATGCGCTGGTCGAAGGCGCGACCTTCATCGCCATTCTGACCGGCACGATTATGGGCGGCATTGCCGCGCATCAGGGCGGCGTGCGCGCCTTCGGCCTGCTGGTGATCGGCTTTGCGCTGTCGTGCTGGCTGTCGGCGTTGCGCATTCCGCCGAGTGGCGAGGGCGCGCCGCATCTCAAGGTCAACGGCAATATCGCGCGCTCGACGGTCGCCATGCTCCGTCATCTGCGCGCCGATCCGCGGCTGTGGTGGGGCGCCATGGTGACAAGCTGGTTCTGGCTCGTCGGCATCGTGGTGCTGTCGCTGCTGCCGCCGCTGATCAAGACTTTGATCGGCGGCAACGAGGATACGGTTACCGTCTATCTGGCGCTGTTTTCGATCGCAGTCGGTGTCGGCTCGGCGCTGGCGGCGGCGATCGCGCGCGGCCGCATCGTGCTGCGCACGACCTTTGCCGGCGCGCTGCTGCTCGCCGCTTTCGCGCTCGATCTCGGGCTGTCGGCGTTCGGGGCGGGGCCGGCCGCGCCCGGGCAAACGCCGTCACAGGTGTTTGCGACAGGCTTCGGCGTGCGGGTGGCGATCGATCTTGCCGGCCTCGCTATTGCCGGCGGGCTGTTCATCGTGCCGGCCTTCGCCGCCGTCCAGGCTTGGTCGGACAGCGATTATCGCGCGCGCACGGTGGCGGCCGTGAACGTGCTCAACGCTGCCTTCATGACCGGCGGCACGGTGCTGGTCGCGCTGTTGCAGAAATTTGGTGCGACGCTGCCGATGCTGTTTGCCGGCATCGGCATCGCCACCTTCGTTGTCGCGTCCGCGATCTGGCGGACGATGCCCAAAACCTGACGACTGCCGTCTGACTACTTCTTCCGCATCGCCAGGACGCGGTCGACCATCTCGCCGGCGACGCCGAGATAATTGGCCGGATCGACCATCGCTTCCAGCTCCTTGCGGCTGGCGTGCTGCGAGATCTCCTTGTCCTCGGCGAGGAGATCGACCAACGGCCGACCCGTCTTCACGACTTCGCGGCAGATGTCATAGACGTGGTCGTGCGCGTAATTGCGGCCCATCTTGTCGCCGAGCTTCATCATCACCGCTTCGGACATGATCAAGCCCTTGGTGATCATGAGGTTGTCGGCCATCTTCTTCTCGTTGACCTGCAGGCCCTCGAGCACGAAGCGGGTCTGCGCCAGCGCGCCGGCCGACAGCATGAAGATCTCCGGCAGCACGATCCATTCGATTTCCCACGGGCCGGTGGCGCGCTCGTGGTCTTCCACCATCGCTTCCATCAGCGCCGCGGCATGCTGCTTTACGATCGCCGTCTGTGCGGTGATGTAGACCGACGAGATCGGGTTGCGCTTCTGCGGCATGGTCGAGGACGAGCCGCGGCCCTGGTGGAACGGCTCGTAGACTTCTTCGACTTCGGTCTGCATCAGCAGCTTCACGTCAAAGGCGACCTTGCCGCACGAGCCGGTGACGAGGCCGAGGAAGGCGCCGACTTCGGCAATGCAGTCGCGCACCGTGTGCCAGGATATCGCCGGCTGGCCGAGCTTCAGTTCCTTCATCAGTTCGACCTGGCACTTGAGGCCTTCCTTGCCGAGGGACGACAAGGTGCCGGCGGCGCCGCCGAATTCGCCGACCAGCACGCGTTCCTTCAACTGGGCGAGGCGCTCGCGATGGCGCTCGAAGCCGGCGAGGATGGTCGCCATCTTGTAGCCGAAGGTGATCGGCACGGCCTGCTGCAGGTTGGAGCGGCCGGCCATCGGCGTGTCGCGATATTTCTTCGCCAGTGCGGCGAGCGCGTCGCAGATCGCGTCGATCTCCTTGCCGACGATGTCGAGCGATTCGCGGATCTGCAGCACGGTGGCGGTGTCGGTGATGTCCTGTGTGGTCGCGCCCCAGTGCGACCACTCGCCGAGTTTGTCCTTGCACAGCTTCACGAGTTGCTGGACGACCGGCAGCACCGGGTAGCCGATGCGCTCGGTGGCCTCCTTCAGCTTCGCC
Source organism: Pseudolabrys sp. Root1462 (assembly GCF_001426945.1). Classification (GTDB taxonomy): domain Bacteria; phylum Pseudomonadota; class Alphaproteobacteria; order Rhizobiales; family Xanthobacteraceae; genus Pseudolabrys. The sequence continues at coordinate 349,219 of NZ_LMFS01000003.1, forward strand.
ATGTCGTATTCCTTGGCGTCGCAATGCCTGACGATCTCGTCGCAGGCTTCCTGCGGAATGATCTTCAGCTTCGCCTGGGCGACGGCCAGGGCCTTCTCGAAATCGAGGTATTTTTGTACCCGGTTCTCATCGGACCAGACCTGACGCATGGCAGGGGTGGTGAAAATGTCGCGGAAAACCGCTGAATCGAGATAGGTCGACGGCACTGCGATCTCTCCTTGGGGTCTTTTTGGGTCTTTTTCGGCCCGCGCCATAGCACGGGAATGATCGGTTTCGGAGGGCCCGGCTTAAAGAATCCATTAACCATAAAAGCCCTAGCTTGCCCGGCACTTCCCACGCGATGTCCGCAGGTCGGCCGATGCCCGTCGCCCCTACCAGAACTTTGATCATCGTGGGTGCAGGCCTGATGCTTGCGGCCTGCAACACCACCAACGACCGCGTTGCCGACGGCAGAGCGCCAGGCACGCAGGCGCTGGCCATGGTGCCGCCGCCGCCGGACGTGACCGGCTCGATTGGCAATCCTAAAAAAGAGGCGGAGCCGGCCGCCGAGACGAACGCGGAGATCGCACCCAAGGCCCCGGTCAAACTGCCCGGCGACGAAACCGAATCGGGCACTGCCGGCGGCGCCGCGGATGCGATGCGCCGCGGCCGCGACCAGTATCAGGCCAATCGTTTCCGCGATGCCGAGCGTCATTTCCGCCAAGCGACCGAGCTGGCACCGAAGAGTTCGGAAGCCTGGCTGGGCCTGGCCGCCTGCTATGACCGCCTGCGCGATTTCGCCAAGGCCGATCACGCTTACGCCAAGGCGCTCGCCATCGCCGGCCCGACCTCGGAAGTGCTCAACAACCAGGGCTACTCCTACATGCTGCGCGGCGACTTCAAGGCGGCGCGCGACAAGCTGCTGGCGGCGCAGCGCCAGGATCCGCGCAACAAGTTCGTCGAGAACAACCTGATCCTGCTTGAATCCAGCGAGCGCAAAGGCCGTTAGCGACGGCCGCCGGACCGCGTTCCCGCACGCGTCTATTCGCCGCGATCGGAACCTTTCGATTTTGTCATGAGCATTTGGGCAAATCCGACCTACATTGGGTTGGATTGCGGCGCATGAGGCGCCGCATTTTGCCCTTTGCAGGCAACGCCTGAGGGCCAGGGCCGAAATCGAGGACGTAAGACCGCGCCATGTTCGATGCCATCATGAAATTCATCGGCGAATTGGGTGAGGATGAGCCGCGCCGCGAAGCTTTTGCCGACAGCGATTATCGGCTCGCCGCCGCGGCGCTGCTCGTCCACACCGCCGCCATCGACGGCGAGATTTCCGATGTCGAGCGCGCGCGTCTGCACGACCTCATCATGCAGCGCTTCAAGCTCGACGATGAATCGGCCGACAAGCTCATCGCTCGCGCCGAGGAAGTCGATGAGCGGGCCGTCGATCTTTATCACTTCACCACGCGGCTCAACCGCGCGCTCGACGACACCCAACGCGCCCGCGTCGTCGAAATGATGTGGCAGGTGGTGTTTGCCGATGGCGCCGTCACCGAATTTGAGGACAACCTGATCTGGCGCGCCGCCGACCTGCTCAACGTGTCGCGCGAGGAACGCATTGCCTTGCGCACCCGGGTAGCCGGGCAGCAGGTCAGCGAAGGTTGATATTTTCGTCATTCCGGTCCGCGCGCCGCGGAATGGCATTTGCTATGATCCCGCGATGAAACCGATCACCCTGATCACTGGCGCATCGTCCGGCATCGGCGTCGAGCTGGCGCGCATCTTCGCGCGGCACGGCCATGCGCTGGCGTTGGTGGCACGGCGGGTCGATCGACTGAATGCGCTGGCCGACGAGATCGAAAGAAGCGGTCAGCCGCGGCCCATCGTCATCGCCGCCGATCTGACGCAGCCGGAGCCATCGCGCGCCATCGGCGAAGCGCTTGCGGCAGCGGGGGCCGAGCCGCAATACGTCGTCAACAACGCGGGCTTCGGCCTCGTTGGCAGCGCAGCCAAACTCGACCGCGTCGAACAGCTTCAGATCATCGACGTCAACCAGCGTGCACTCACCGATCTGTCGCTTGCTTTCGTGCCGAGCCTGGAGCGCCATCGCGGCGGCATTCTCAATGTCGGTTCGGTAGCGGGCTTCCTGCCGGGGCCGGGCAGCGCGGTGTATTACGCCAGCAAGGCCTTTGTGCTGTCGTTCTCCGAGGCGCTGTCCAGTGAACTCAGGCCGCGCGGCATTCGCGTGACCGTTCTGTGCCCAGGGCCGGTTCCGACCGAATTCGCCGAGCGCGCCGGCGTCAAATCCAAGATCGCACCCGGTCCCTTGGTCCACACAGCGCAGATGGTGGCCGAGGCCGGGTACCGCGGGCTGATGGCGGGGACCCCCGTGGTGGTCCCAGGGATCGGCAACAGGCTGGTGACGCTACTGGTGCGCGTCCTGCCGCGGCGCATGGTGCTGCGCCTGGTCGGGCGACGGCAGGGAAAGCGGCAATCGGCCGCCGAGCAGCGGCAAGCCTGATGCCTGCGGCGCCGGCCGCTGTGGCCTTCGGAGTGGTTTTTGAAGGGGGTGGTGGAGCCAGGCGGGATCGAACCGCCGACCTCGTCATTGCGAACGACGCGCTCTCCCAGCTGAGCTATGGCCCCTTCCCAAAGGCGGAGAACGGAAACCCGTTACCCCCGCGCTTTTTTGCTGAGTGGGCGCCATTTAGGACCGGGCGTCCGGCCTGTCAAGGACGGCCCCCGGCGGGCCACGTCGCGGCGTCCTGCGGCTGCCTCTTTCCTCAAGGTCGCCGAGCGGCTATTCGTCGGTTTGCGTTCCGGATGGCGAAGCCGCCTGCACTTCGCCCGGACACGCGCGAGGTGACGGAGCACGCGATGAACCCCTTTCTCTGGCTCATAGACACGGTCATCAGCCTCTATATTTGGATCCTGGTGGCCTCGGCCGTTCTGTCCTGGCTCGTCGTTTTCAACGTGGTCAACACGCGCAACCCGATCGTCCATTCGATCGGCAACTTCCTCTATGCGGTGACCGAACCGGTGCTGCGGCCGATCCGCAACATCATGCCCAATCTCGGCGGCATCGATGTCTCGCCGGTCATTCTGATTATCGGGCTGCTGTTCCTCCGGCAGTTGGTGTTCTGGCTCTATCTTCAGATCGTCATGTAAGGCATGAACCCGCGCCCGTGGCTGGCGGTGGCGGGTGGCGTCATGCTCGAGGTGCGTCTGACGCCGAAGGGCGGCCGAGACGCCATCGACGGAGTCGAAACGCTCAGCGATGGCCGCAGCGTGCTCAAAGTGCGGGTGCGCGCGGCGCCGCGCGAAGGCGAAGCCAACGAGGCGTTGTGCCGTTTGATCGCCAAATCCCTGAGCGTCGCGCTGCGCGATGTGGCGTTGACCGGTGGCGCGACGTCGCGGGTCAAGCGGCTGACGATTTCGGGCGACGCGCCACGCCTGATCGCCGCGCTGGAGAAACTGGGCGCATCACGATAATGCTGCAGGCCAAGGGGGCTTCATGACCGCAGCCATCATCGACGGAAAAGCAATCGCGGCCACGCTGCGCGGCAAGGTCGCCGGCGAGGTGGCGCGGCTCAAGCGCGACCATGGCGTGACGCCGGGGCTGGCGGTGGTGCTGGTCGGCAACGACCCGGCGAGCGAAGTCTATGTCCGTTCGAAGTCGAAAGCGGTCGTCGAAGCCGGCATGGCGCCGTGCGATTTCAAGCTGCCGGCGACGGCGAGCGAGCAGGAAGTGCTGGCGCTGGTCGCCAGACTCAACGCCGACCCGGCGGTGAGCGGCATTCTCGTGCAACTGCCGCTGCCGCCACAGATCGATTCGCAGAAGGTGATCGCGGCGATCGATCCGATGAAGGATGTCGACGGCTTTCACCCCGTCAATGTCGGGCGGCTGTCGATCGGCCTGCCGGCGCTGGCACCCTGCACGCCGACGGGCTGCGTCATGCTGGCCAAGTCGGCGCGATCATCGCTCGCCGGCCTCGAGGCGGTGGTGATCGGCCGCTCCAACATCGTCGGCAAGCCGGTGGCGCAGCTTCTGCTCGCGGAGAATGCGACAGTGACCATCGCCCATTCGAAGACCCGGGATCTGCCGGACCTGTGCCGCCGCGCCGATATCCTCATCGCCGCCATCGGCAAGCCGGAGCTGGTGCGCGGCGACTGGCTGAAGCCGGGCGCCACCGTCATCGATGTCGGTATCAATCGCGTGGCGGGAGAGGGCGGCAAATCGAAGATCGTCGGCGACGTGGCCTTTGACGAGGCCAGGAACGTGGCTGGCGCGATCACCCCGGTGCCGGGCGGCGTGGGGCCGATGACCATCGCCTGTCTGTTGTTGAACACCGTGCGCGCCGCGTGTGCGCTGAACAAGTTGCAGGCGCCCAGCGTCTGATCCTGATGGTGAGGAGGCGCGGAACGCGTCGTCTCGAACCATGAGGCCAAAGGCGGCCTTCATCCTTCGAGACGCCCGCTGCGCGGGCCTCAGGATGAGGGTCGATGCCCTTCTATTTAAGAACTCAGCCCTGCGGCCAGGCGTAGGCGACCTTGTCGAGCGTCTTCGGCCCGAACTTCTCCGACGAGCGCGCCACGGCGCGCCCGCCCAGCGCCCGGTAGAATTCCATCGCCGGCTCGTTATCCGACAGCGCCCAGACCACCAGACTCTTCAGCCCGCTCTGCACCAGATCCTTGCGTGCCGCCGTGAACAGGCGGCGGCCGAAGCCCAAGCCCTGGAACTCGGGGCGCAGATATAGTTCGTAGACTTCGCCTTCATAGAACAGGCTGCGGGCGCGGTTGCGCCCGTAATTGGCGTAGCCCGCGATCCGGTCGCCGAACTGCAGAACGGTGATGCGGCTGCCTTTGCGGATCGCCGAGTCCCACCAGTCCGGCCCGCGGCGGTTGATCAGCTTGTCGAGCTCGGCGCCGGGAATGATGCCCTGGTAGGACGTCCGCCATGCCTCGTCATGCGTCGAGGCAACCTCCTCGGCATCGGCGGACTTGGCGCGGCGAATCTCGATGAGTGTCGTGCTCATTGGCGAATACAAGCAATGAACCCTGCGGCCTTCAAGCCCTATGATTAACGTCCGGTTAACGGTGTGGATTACCGGTCACAGGTGGCTCATTGCGGTACAGGAGTCCGCAATCGGTCGCGGCGGGCGCCGGGAAGAGGCGGCGGCGAGCGCCGGAAAGGCGCCCGCGGTTTTGCCGGTCAGACGACCTCGGCTTCCTTCTTGCGGTCTTCCCGCTTGCGGTCGTTTTCGTCGAGCAGCTTCTTGCGCAGGCGAATCGAAGACGGCGTCACCTCCACCAGTTCGTCGTCCTGGATATAGGCCAGCGCCTTTTCCAGCGTCATGCGAATCGGCGGCGTCAGGCGGACGGCTTCGTCCTTCTGCGTGGTGCGGATGTTGGTGAGCTGCTTGCCCTTGAGCACGTTGACGACCAGATCGTTCTCGCGCGTGTGCTCGCCGACGATCATGCCGGTGTAAACCTTCCAGCCCGGCTCGATCATCATCGGGCCGCGGTCTTCGAGGTTCCACAGCGCGTAGGCGACGGCTTCGCCCTTTTCGTTCGAGATCAGCACGCCGTTGCGGCGGCCCTGGATCGCGCCCTTGTACGCGGCATAGCCGTGGAACAGGCGGTTCATGATCGCGGTGCCGCGCGTATCGGTTAGCAGTTCGCCCTGATAGCCGATCAGGCCGCGGGTCGGCGCGTAGAACACGATGCGGGTGCGGCCGCCGCCCGACGGGCGCATCTCGATGAGGTCGGCCTTGCGCTCGGACATCTTCTGAACGACGACGCCGGAGTGCTCTTCATCGACGTCGATGACGACTTCCTCGATCGGCTCTTCGATGTCGCCGGCGTCGTTTTTGCGCAGCAGCACCTTCGGGCGCGACACCGACAATTCGAAGCCTTCGCGGCGCATCGTTTCGATCAGAATGCCGAGCTGCAATTCGCCGCGGCCGGACACTTCCATGGCGTCCTTGTCGTCCGATTCACGCACGCGCAATGCCACGTTGCCTTCGGCTTCGCGCAGCAGGCGGTCGCGGATCATGCGGCCGGTGACCTTGGAGCCTTCGGTGCCGGCGAGCGGACTGTCGTTGACGCGGAACGTCATCGACAGGGTCGGCGGGTCGATCGGCTGCGCCGGGATCGCCTGTTCAACCGAAGGGTCGCAGATTGTGTGCGCGACGGTGGCGTTCGGGAGACCGGCCAGCGCGACGATGTCGCCGGCCTCGGCTTCGTCGATCGGCACGCGCTCGAGACCGCGGAAGGCCAGCACCTTGGTGATGCGGCCGCTCTCGACCAATTTGCCTTCGCGATCGAGCACCTTCACCATCTGGTTCGGCTTGACGCTGCCTGAGGTGATGCGGCCGGTGATGATGCGGCCGAGATAGGGGTTGGCTTCGATGATGGTGCCGAGCATCCGGAACGGTCCGGTATCGACGGCCGGCGCCTTGACGTGCTTGAGCACGAGATCGAACAGCGGCGTCATGCCGTCGTCATGCGAGCCGTCGAGCGAGGTCGCCATCCAGCCCTGCTTGGCGGAGCCGAACAGGATCGGGAAGTCGAGCTGCTCATCGGTCGCATCGAGCGCGGCGAACAGATCGAACACTTCGTTGAGCACTTCGTTGGCGCGCGCGTCGGGGCGGTCCACCTTGTTGATGACGACGATGGGCTTGAGGCCCATCTTGAGCGCCTTGGAGACGACGAACTTGGTCTGCGGCAGCGGGCCTTCGGCGGCATCGACGAGAACCAGCGCGCCATCGACCATGTTGAGGATGCGTTCGACTTCGCCGCCGAAGTCGGCGTGGCCCGGCGTGTCGACGATATTGACGCGGGTGCCTTTCCATTCGACCGAAGCGGCCTTGGCCAGAATGGTGATGCCGCGCTCGCGCTCGAGATCGTTGCTGTCCATGGCGCGCTCGACCTGGCGCTCATTGGCCCGGTACACGCCCGACTGCTGCAGGAGCTTGTCCACCAGGGTCGTTTTGCCATGGTCGACGTGCGCGATGATCGCGATATTCCGGAGATCCATAAGATTTGCCTTTTGCGCGGGGCCTAGAGCCGGAGCCGGTTCCTGTCTCGGGGGCGGGCGCGCTGTTCCAAAAACCAAAGCGCGGGCCGCTATTCTCGGGGGCCCGCGACGCATCACTATTGCGGCGCAATATAGTGAGGAAATGGCCGGAAGCAACCGCTCCGACGCCTATTCGCGGGCCTTTCGACGCACAACCTTAAAGGTAAAGGGCCGCTCGCAGATGCCCACCGCCGTCATTTCAGGGCATCGCCAGGCTCTTTATTCGGCGGCGTGCCGTGTTCAGGCTGGCTGGCGGGGGCCGCCGGCTGGACCAGACGCCCGTCGGGAGCGACGGAGGGCTTTTGCGCGCTCGGGAGCGCAGGGGCCTGCAGCGTGCCCGGCGTCACCGGGGTGACAAGGCCGCGAGGCGCGTCGGGCAGCGGCTCGGGGTCTTCGACCCGGGTGATATGGCTGGGAATTGCCCGCTCTGCATACGGCGCAGCCAGCAGCAAGGCGACGGCCAGCAAGGCCGCCGCGCTGTGCTGCAAGTGGCAAGCTGCCACGCTGCGCTCGCCCGAACGTTGTTTCACTTCGGCGTCTCGACTCCCTTCTGCAGACCCGGCCGCTGCAACTGCGGCCGCAGCGCCGGCGCGTGTTGCACGCCGCCCGGGGCCTGTTGCGCGCCCGGCGTCTGCGTCGCCGGTGCCTGAGTGGCCGGAGTCCGCGTTGCCGCCGGCAGTGCCCGTCCGGCAGCCAGCGCGTCGAACAGCGGCTTCAACGCCGGATTTTCCAGCACGGGGTTCATATTCGCGGCCTTGAGCATGCCCTCGTCGAGTTTGACGCCGCAGACGGCGCATTTGTCCATGTCCAGCAGATCGCCGATGCGATCGAGCCAGCCCTCGGGCTCGTAATGTGGCGCCTTCACGGTGCCGGGCCCGCATTTACCGTCGCCGCCGATGACGACCGGCGGGCCGGCCTTGCTCCAGGCGTCGTCGAGCGCAGCGGAAAGGCCGGCGGCCGCGACCTCGACATAGCGATGCGGGTCCTTCTGGAAACCGGCCATCCGCTCCGCCGCCTTGCCCTTGAAGGTGAGTTCGATGATGTCGGCACCCGGCAGTCCGGAGATTTCAAAGCTGCACTCGTAGTAGCCGGTCGCGGTGCGTCGCGTTGAGCCGCGCTGCCGCAACTGCGACTGCAATACGTTGCCGTGCTTCACCTCGGTCATGTTGCCGATGAGCTTGAAGCTTCCGGTTGGCTTCCAGTTCGGCAGCGGATTGGCGCCGACCTTGAGGATCTTCGGATCGGCGCCGAGATAGCCGGCGAGTTTGATGTCGGATGCCGACATGATGTCGCTGCACGGTTTGCCGACCTTGCCGGGCAGGTCCACATTGCCCGGGACCGTTTGCAGGCCCAACGGAATGGTGCCCATGGTCCACTCGCCATAGACGCAGGCTTCCTTCGGCATGCGCAGCTTGCCGGCCAGCGTGCCGCCCGCGGGATTGGCGGCAAAGCGCGGCGTGACGATCACATGGACGTCGCCGCTCGAGGTTCGGGTCTGGACGTCGAGCGTCAGGCCGAACGCGGTCGACAGCTCCTGCAGCGACTTGTTGACACCCGGCAGTTTCGTGTCGAGCAGCTTGCTCTTCACCGCGTTGGCTTGCGTCACTTTGGCGTCGACATAATTGCTCGCGAGCCAGGTGGCGCGGATGTTGGCGACCTGCAGGACATTGTTCAGCACTTTGTTGGCTTCGTCCTGCACCTTGCGCTCGGCGATCTTGACGGCCTCTTCGGAGATGAGTTTGCCGACGATGAGGCCGCTCAGCGGGTCGCCGATGCCGGCGGCGAGCGGCGATGCGCCGATCAGGCCGCCGAGCGCGGTGCCGACGCCGACGGCGATGCCCTTGGGATCGGAGAGGTCGATGTTTTTGTCGTCAAGCGTCAGCTTCACGCAAGCCGTCTCCTGCAGCTTGGTCGATTCGCAATAGCTGCTGATCGACTTGACCTCCGGCCAGAGCGCGAGCTTGGAGGTCGCCTCCATGCCGATGACGAGGTCGATCGGAACATTGGCCGTGCCTTCGACGTGTCCGGTGGCCGGGTCGGCCCACAGCCGCGCGCTGACGACGGTGTGCAGCTTGAACTGCGTCTTCAGATAAACATCGACGCCGTTGTCCTGCGCGTTGCCGAACGAGGTCACCACCGGCTGGTTCTTCAGCGTGAAGGAGAGATCGTTGCTGACGTTGACGTGCCAGTGCACGTCGGGGCAGGCGCCTTCGCAGACGACCGCGCCGCCGAGATCGATATTGGCTTTCTTGATCTCGTTGCGGATCTGCTGTTCGACCGTGTTGTAGGAAATGTCGTAGGAGTGCGCATAGGCCGGCTTGTCCGAACCTTGCGTTTCGACCGTTTGCAGTGACGCTGGCGGCTGCGGCGCCAGCACATACAAGCGAACGTCGCCGGCTTGCGCAGCCGGCATCGCGAGCATCGTCATGGCGGCGATCGCGGCCTTGACGGTGAACATGTTGCGGTTTGGCGAAAACTGTCTGGACTGCGTGTTGATCATGGTCGCACCCCTGATGGTTGGTGCGACGCTAGTTTTGCGTCGAAATCCGCGTGTTGAGACAGATCAACCGCCGGTATCGGCGTCTCGGTTCGACCGCCCGGAGCGGTGCAATCGATACCGGATCAGCCTTACAGGGCCCGCCCGCCGTCGCGCAGACGTGTCGACGGAAAGCGGGCTGGAGTGAGTGCGGTTAGCCGAACGCCGGGTCCAGCGTTTTCGTCCACAGCGCCTTGTCGTCGAGATCCTTCAGCGTAACGGTCATCTGCTGGGTCGCCCCATCGATGCCGACATGACCGAAGAACTGGTAGCCATCGCTGGGCGGCAGGTTCTGTCCCTGCTCCTTGCTCGGCGCCTTGATGTAGACGAGCTCGGGACCGAAGGTCTTGTCGAGGTCGTTGGGGCCGAAGGTGCCGGCGTGCAGCGGGCCGGAGACGAACTCCCAGAACGGTTCGAAGTCCTGGAACGCCGCCTTGTTCGGGTCGTAGTAGTGGGCGGCGGTGTAGTGCACGTCGGCGGTCAGCCAGACCGTGTTCTTCACGCCGGCATGTTTGATGAACGAGAGGAGGTCCGCGACCTCGAGCTCGCGGCCCTTCGGCGCGCCATTGTCGCCCTGCGCTGCCGCCTCGACGCCCCAGTTCTTCACGCCGTCATAGACAACCTTGAGGCTGATCGGCATGTCGGCGGCGATCACTTTCCACGTCGCCTTGGAGTTCAGCAGTTCGCGCTTGAGCCAGGCCATCTGGGTTGGTCCGAGGAAGTAGGCGGCGGGACCATATTTGTCCTCCATGCTTTCGGCGTTCGGCCCGCGATAGCTGCGCATGTCGAGCATGAACACGTCGAGCATCGGCCCGTAGGCGATCTTGCGGTAGACCCGCCCGGCCTCGGCGATCGTCTCGCGCATGGGCATGTATTCGTGGAAGGCGCGGGCCGCGCGCGCGGCGATGATGAGGTCGTTCTTCTCGACGTATTTCTTGGCGACCAGCTCGGCGCGCGTCATCGGCTCACCCGGCCACCAGTTGTTGAACACTTCGTGGTCGTCCCACTGCGTGAACACCGGCACTTCGGCGTAGAGCGCGCGGAAATTCTTGTCGAGCAGATTGTATTTGTAGGCGCCGCGGAATTCGGCGAGCGTCTCCGCCGGCTTCGACTTGTCCTCGGTGACGATGTTCTTCCACGTCGTGCCGTCCTTGAGCTTCACTTCCGACGGGATCGGGCCGTCGGCGTAGATGTTGTCGCCGTTGTGGATGAAGAAGTCGGGGCGGTTCTTGCGCATGGTTTCGTAGGTGCGCATGCCGCCGCGGGCCTCGTCGATGCCCCAGCCCTGGCCGGCGGTGTCGCCCGACCACACGAAGCTGATCGAGCGCCGATCCGACGGGGCGGTGCGGAAGCGGCCGGTCACTGGCTCGCCGACGATGGCCGGCGACGAAAGGTCCTGGAAACGTACGCGGTAGAAGATGTCCTGCGCCGCCGGTAGGTCTTCCAGCAGCAGCTTGGCCGTGAAGTCGCTCTCCGGCAGCGCGTCGACATAGGCGACCTGCCGTCCATTCTTGAAGCTGTCGGTGGTCGACCATTCGACCAGCATGCGCGACGGCCGGTCGGCGCGCGCCCAGACCATGCCGCTATCGGTCGTCACGTCGCCGGATTGCACGCCGTGACTGACGAGCGGGCGATCGTTGGCGCGGCTGACGAAGGGCGCCGCGACGCCGCCGAGACCGGTGAACGCCGCAGCCGCGGCGGTGGTGGTGAGAAAACGCCGGCGCGTCGTGATGATACTGTTGCTCATGTCCGCCTCCAGTTTCGAATTGGAGGCGGGACAATGAGCAGTTCCGCTGACGCCCTGCCGACGGCGCGATGACGGCCGCGTGACGCCTGTGAATTACGGGACCGTCCGGCCCCACGGCTCGGGCGTCGCCTTCGGCATGGAGTCGCCGAGCATCATCATCTCGGCGATGGTTTCCGAGGTGATCAGGCCGGTAAGGCGCCCGGCCGCGTCGGTGACGCCGACCGCGACGGCTTCCTTCTCCTGAAGCAGCTTGAAGGCATCGTCGAGCGAACTGCGGTGGCTGATGGTCGCGATGCCGGGGGTCATGGCGTCGGCGACGCGTGCGTCGGGACCGAGCGTCTTGATCGCTTTGATGATGTCGACGCGCGCCAGCAGACCGATCGGTTTGCCGGCGGCATCGACCACCGGGAATTCGCCCTGGCTGGTGGCGAGCAAGGTCTGCACCGCTTCATCGACATGGGCTTCGGGTGCGAGCGTGGCGAACTGCGTCATCATCGCGTGGCTCACCGGCACGCCGCGCGAGACGGCGCGCAGCGAAACCATGTGCGCTTCCGACGATGCGGCGAGATAAACGAAGATGGCGATGAAGATCAGGATCGGGTTGTACATCAGCCCGATGAAGCCGAGCGCGAAAGCAACGAACTGGCCGATTGTCGCCGCCACTTCGGTGGCGCGGACATAGCCGAGCCTTGTCGCCAGCGCGGCGCGCAGCACGCGGCCGCCATCCATCGGAAAGGCGGGAATGAGATTGAACAATGCCAGGAACAGGTTCACGGCGGCGAGCCGGTCGATCATCGAGATCTGGCCGTTGTCGATCGATGCGGCGGCGCTCTGCGTGATCTGCGCGCCGCCGATCGTAATCAGCAGCAACGCGATGACGACGTTCACCAGCGGGCCGGCAATGGCGATGAGGAATTCCTGGCCGGGCTGCTCCGGGATGCGTTCGAGCTGGGCGACGCCGCCGATCGGCAGCAGCGTGACGTAGGGCGTGGCGACGCCGAAATAACGTGCCGTGAAGATGTGACCGAACTCGTGCAGCAGCACGCAGGCAAACAGCAGAACCATGAAGATCAGGCTGCTCCAGGCCTCCGTGTTGCCGCCCTTGGCGTAGCTGGCGGCGAAGATCCAGGCCAGGAACAGCAGGAAGGTGAGGTGGATGCGGACGACGGTGCCGGCGACCTTGCCGATGCTCAGTGACCAGGACATGAAGACCTCGTTTAATCCGGCCCAACGGATGGAAAATAGGCCTATTCCGAACCTATTGCGAGGCCGGGACGTTGCTGTGGCATCTTGCCACGAGCGGAACCGAGGGATGTGACATGGCTCAAACAGATTTGGCTCAAGCAGGCTCCTCGCAAAAACTGACCACCGAGGCGCGCAAGGCAGCGCTCGACAGGCTCAAAGGCTGGGCCGATGCGCCGGGCCGCGACGCCATCGCCAAGACATTCGCGTTCAAGGATTTCAACCAGGCGTTTGGCTTCATGACGCGGGTGGCGCTGGTGGCGGAAAAGATGGACCACCATCCCGAGTGGTCCAACGTCTACAAGACGGTCGAGGTGACTCTCTCGACCCACGACGCCGGCGGCGTCACCGCGCTCGACATCAAGCTGGCGGAAGCGATGGAGCGGATCGCGGGTTTGTAAAGACGTATCAGCGTCTTGAACTCCGCTGCCGCCTTACCAAATATTTGATATGCGCTCCGCCGATAGCACCATTGGAACTTCACCTTCGGACGACGATCCGTCGTTGCGCCGGCAATTCTGGCGCAAGCTCGGCGCGGCTGCCGCGCAGATCCCGTTCGCCGAGGATCTGCTGGCGGCCTATTACTGCGCCTTCGACCGCGCCACGCCGATGCAGGTGAAAGGCACGCTGCTTGCGGCCATCGCCTATTTCGTGCTGCCGTTCGATGCCGTGCCGGACTTTCTGCCCGTGTTCGGTTTCACCGACGATGCCGCGGTGCTGATCACCGCGCTCAAGCTGGTGTCGAGCCACCTGCGCCCCGAGCACCGCGAAGCGGCGCGCGGGAAGCTGGATGAGTTGCGGGCTCGCGCCTAAGGCCGCAGGATCACCTTCCCCATCACTTTGCGCTCGGCGATGGCCTTGAGCGCCTGCGCCGCTTCGTCCAGCAGATAGACGGCGTGCACATGCGACGACAACTTGCCGTCTGCCGCCCAGCGGAGAAGCTGGGCGACGTTGTCGCGATGACCGGCCGGATCGCGCTCGGTCCACGCGCCCCAGAACACGCCGAGCACATTGGCGCTCTTCAGGAGAAAGAGATTGAACGGCACCTTGGGGATTTCGCCGGCGGCGAAGCCGACCACGAGAAAACGGCCTTCCCAGGCGATCGCGCGTAACGCGGCTTCGGCATAGGCGCCGCCGACCGGATCGTAGATGACGTCCGCGCCCTTGCCGCCGGTGACCTTGCGCAGCGCCTCCTTCAGGTCCTCCGCGGCGTAGTCGATACCGTCGTCGGCGCCGCGCTCCTTGCAGAACGCGACCTTCTCCGGCGACGAGGCGCAGGCGATGACGCGCGCGCCCATGATCTTGCCGATCTCGATTGCTGCAAGTCCGGTGCCGCCAGACGCCCCCAGGACCGCAAGCATCTCGCCCGGTTTGAGATGCGCGCGATCTTTCAAAGCGTAGAGCGTCGTGCCGTAGGTGACGCAGAGGCCGGCGGCGCGATCGAAGTCGAGATCGTCCGGGATCGGCGTCAGTGCCTTCGTCGGCACGGCGATCTTCTCGCGCGCCGCGCCGTAGCCGGTGAAGCCGAGCACCCGGTCGCCCGCTTTGAAGTCGGTGACGTTGGCTCCGACCGATTCGACCACGCCGGCGAATTCCGCCGAGGGTGAGAACGGGAAGGTCGGTTTGGTCTGGTACTTGCCCTGAATGATCAGCGTGTCGAAAAAATTCAGCGCCGCTGCCTTGATTCGGACGAGGACTTCGCCGGGCCCGGGAACCGGATCGACGATCTCGACCACTTCGAGATCTTCAGGCGGGCCGTAATGTGTGCAGAGCAGGGCTTTCATGGACGTCCTGACGGGGCGTGGATTTCGGCCGTTCTAACATGGGGCGGCCCCGCAGCCAGGAGCGGCGGCATGGTGCCATTAACTTTTCGCCGCTAAGGTGGCGGGGAAAGGCCAATTGTGCCTTCACTATGCCGATATTGGTCCGTTAGTGGGCTGGTGTCTTCCTGAAACACAGGCGGCGTGCCACGCGTCGTTCCATTCAACCGGTAGGTCCCGATGAGAATGAAACATTGCCTAAGCCCCGCGATTGCCTTGCTCACCGCCGGTGCGGCGGTGCTGATCGCATTTCCCCTCCAACCGGCTGAGGCGCAGTCCAAGAATCCTGCCGACCAGGCCGTGCTGCTCGGCCAATTCGGCGACTGGGGCGCCTATACCGCGACCCCTGGCGGCAAGAAGGTCTGCTTCGCGCTGTCGAAGCCGACGCAGGCGACGACCGAACCGGCCGGCCGCAACCGCGACCAGTCCTATGCATTCGTCTCCACCCGCCCCTCGGAAAAGGTGAAAAACGAGGTCTCGGTGATCGTCGGCTATCCGCAGAAGCCGAATTTCGACGCCAGCGCCGCCGTCAATGGCAAGACATATGTCCTGTACACCCAGAACGACGGCGCCTGGGTGAAGAACGCGGGCGAGGAAGCGCAGATGGTCGAGGCCATGCGCAAGGGTTCCGATCTGGTGGTCAAGAGCGAGTCCGCCCGGGGCACCAAGACCACCGACACCTACTCGCTCAAGGGCATTGCCGACGCGCTCGACAAGGTCGCCGCGGAGTGTAAATAGGCCCGCGACTGCCTACATAAACGGGCATAGCCGGAGAACGGCGCTCTTATAGAACGCCTATGACACGACCCTCTCCCGGAACGGGGGAGGGTTGAGCTTTTGCCGAGCCATTTGTGATAGTTTCAACCCGATGACCCTCGCCGCCGATCAGCACAGCGCCACCCCGGGCTTCGTCGAAAAGACGGCGCTCGAGGTCTATGTCGCGCCGGACAAGCCTTCGCTCGTCGGTTTGTCGCGGCCGGAGCTGTCGGACGTGCTCGGCGAACTCGGCATCGCCCCCGCCCAGCGCAAGATGCGGGTGCAGCAACTCTGGCACTGGATCTACTTCCGCGGCGCCACCTCGTTCGAGACGATGACGACGATCTCGAAGGAGCTACGCGCGCTGCTCGCCACCCGCTACACAGTCGATCGTCCCGAAGTCATCGCTGAGCAGGTCTCGGTCGATGGCACGCGCAAATGGCTGCTGCGGCTGCCGGGCGACAAGGACTCCAAGCTGCCACACGACGTCGAGTGCGTTTACATTCCCGACACCGAACGCGGCACGTTGTGCGTCTCCAGCCAGGTCGGCTGCACCCTCACTTGCGCGTTCTGCCACACCGGCACGCAGCGTCTGGTACGCAATCTCACCGCCGGCGAAATTGTCGGTCAGGTGCTTGTGGCGCGCGACCGGCTTGGCGACTGGCCGGGCGGCACGCGCCCGACAGACGGCGTCATCCCGTCTGGTGACCGTTGCATCACCAACATCGTCATGATGGGCATGGGCGAGCCGCTCTACAATTTCGAAGCGGTGCGCGACGCGCTGCTCATCATGTCGGATGGCGATGGTATCGGCATTTCCAAGCGCCGCATCACACTGTCCACCTCCGGCGTAGTGCCATACATCGTTCGCGCCGGCGCCGAGATCGGCTGCATGCTGGCGATCTCGCTGCATGCGGTGCGCGACGATCTGCGTGACGTGTTGGTGCCGCTCAATCGCAAATACAAGATCGCCGAATTGATGGAGGCGTGCCGCAACTATCCCGGGGCGTCGAACGCCAAGCGCATCACCTTCGAATATGTGATGCTCAAGGGTGTCAACGATTCCATCGAGGACGCCAAGGCGCTGATCAAGCTGCTCAAGGGCATCCCGGCCAAGATCAATCTCATTCCGTTCAATCCGTGGCCGGGTACGAAGTACGAATGCTCGGACTGGGAACAGATCGAGAAGTTCTCGCAGGTGGTCTTCGATGCCGGCTATGCGTCGCCGGTGCGCACGCCGCGCGGCCGCGATATTCTCGCAGCCTGCGGCCAGCTCAAGAGCGCGACCGAGAAACTGTCCGCCCGCGAGCGCATGGCGCTACGTGCCATGGCAATGGTGGATGAGTGATCCTTATTTTCGAGGCCTGCCCAATCTCTACGCTGCTTGAAGGTCCCGGTTCTCCGGCTCAGTGCTTCGCTCTGCGCCGCGTCAGGGACAAGTAAGAACATCATGTCCCTCGTCGGCCGCATCTTCGTCATCATCTTTGCCGTGATCCTCGCCAGCATGGCTGCGGGTGTTGCCATCGCCGTCGGCATTCTCGGACCACAGTGGCACAGCATGTCCGGCGATCCGGTCGAGCGCGTGTTCTTCTGGGGTACGGCTTTCGTCGGGGCGACCGGCACCGGCGCGCTCGGCATTCTTCCGATGATCATCCTGATTGCTCTCGCCGAAGCCTTCAATATCCGCTCGCTGGCGCTCAACATGCTCGGCGGCGTGGCGATGTTGTTGCTCAGCTATTATGGCGCCGGCTTTGCGCCGCCGTCCTATGAGGAATCGATCGACCGCTCGCCGCCGATCGTGTCGCACGATCTCCAAATTGCCGCGGCTGCGGGTGCGGTATTCGGCCTGATGTATTGGCTGATCGCCGGGCGCAATGCGGGACGCTGGCGCGAACGGTCGCCGCAGTAACACCAGAATTTCAGTCTCAAGCCTTAGTAATAGCTGGATTCCCGCTTTCGCGGGAACGAACGGAGGTTGTGGCAACGCCTACTTTTTCTTTCCGGCAGCCCAGTCCAGAGCGTCTTCCAGCCGGTCATTGCCCCAGAACAATTCGCCGTCGCCGGTGACGAAACTCGGTGCGCCGAATATGCCGAGCCTGATCGCTTCGTCGGTCTGGTCGCGCAGCCGGAGCTTGTTGGCGTCGGACTGCGCTCCCGCCGTGACGTCGGTGGCGTCCTTGCCCATGGCGCCGATGATCGCTGCCATCACCTCGGGCTCGCCAATATTCTTCCGCTCACCGAATTGCGCGCGATAAACGGCGTGAGTGAAAGTCTCGCCCCAGCCATTGTCGAACGCGATCAGCGCGACCCGTGCCGCCAGAATGCTGTTCTGCGGAAACTGCGGCGGTTCGGCGAAGGGCAGGCCCATCGCGCCGCAGATGCGGGCGAGGTCGCGCCACATATAGCGGCCTCTGGCAGGATAGAGGTTGAACGGCGAGGTGGTCCAGCCGTTCTGCTTGAACACGGGTCCCAGCAGGAACGGCCGCCAGCGCACCGCCACGCCGCGCTGCGTGGCCAGCGCGCCAATCCGCGCGGCGGCGGGATAGGAATAGGTCGAGGCGAATTCGAACCAGAAATCGAGTGAGGGCTGCTGCGTCATGATGGCCCATTATAGGACCACCGGGGGCGGCTTTCCATTTTTGATGCCCTCGGCTAGACGAGCCCCGGAGCTTGGTCATTTCATGGGTCGCACTGGACTTTATATAGCGCTCGCCATCGGCATCGTCGCCGGTCTGGTGTTCGGCTTATTTCCCGAGCTCGATCTGATCATCTCGCGTCCGTTCTACGAGTACACGATCGGCGGCAATCATTTCGGCTGGCGCATCTATCCGCCCTTGATGACGGCGCGCGACGCCGGGCTCTGGGTCGGCACGTTGATCATCATTCCGGCGCTGCTCGCCCTGCTGTTCAAGATCGTCTTCCCGCGGCGGCGCTCGTTGCTATCGGGCCGTGCGGTTCTGTTCCTGGCCGCGACGATGGCACTCGGGCCCGGCCTTCTGGTCAACGTGCTGCTCAAGGATCACTGGCACCGTCCGCGGCCAATCGACGTGGTTCAATTCGGCGGCAATGAACACTTCCGGCCGTGGTGGGATCCGCGCGGCGATTGCCCGAACAATTGCGCCTTCGTCTCAGGCGACGTGTCGGGCGCGTTCTGGACGATTGCGCCGGCGGTGCTGGTGCCGGCGCCATGGCGTGCCGTCGCCGTCGGCGCAGCGTTGACGCTGGGCACCGGCATGGCGGTGGTCCGCGTCATGGCCGGTGGCCATGCCGCCAGCGACGTGATCTTTGCCGGCGTCTTCACCTTCCTGGTCATCTGGCTGGTCTATGCCCTCATCTACCGCTGGCCGGCGACACGGTTGAGCGAGGAAGCCTCCGAGCGACGGCTCGAGCGCTTCTCCGCGCGCGGGCGGCGCATCGCCCATTGGCTCGGTTGGCGTGTCGCCACCGAGATCGCCGGCCCCGACAGCGATGGCGGCAGCGACCCCAAGGTCAAGCGCCGATCCGGCTGGTGGTAAGCTATGCGTCCCGCTCTGGCGTTGCAGCCCGGTTGCATTAAGGTGTCATCTGCGACAATTGGCGCTCGCGTTGCAGGAGACAAGTGATGGCGGACAATCAGGAGACTATGCACCGCGTGCTGCAAATGAAAATCCGCGCGCTCGGCGAGCCGGCTCAAGTGCTGGCGTTGGTGCAAAGCACCGCGCCATTCTATCGCGCGCTGGGCGGCACTCAGGTCCGCTTCCTGCAGAACGTCGACGATCCGGCGCAGTTCGTGATCGAGGTCGAGTACGAGGCCAATGCGGCGCTCGAGGTCAATCGCCAGAAGATCTCCAGCGATCCGATGGTGCGCACCTTCCTGCAGGGCTGGAAGACGCTGCTGGCCGGCGCCGCCGAGATGGACGTCTATCAGGACGTCAGCAAGTAGGCTCATCGGTGCGCTCCAGCCTCCCGGGAAGGGGGGCGTACGGGCGGGCGGCCTGCCTCTTGACCCAGGCCGTCAGCTTGGGTTCAACACGGGCGATGCGGCCGGCCCCACCGGCTTCGAACGAAAGAGCAACAATGTCCGACGGCGACGCGAAAAAGACCATCAAGAAGGTCGTTCTGGCCTATTCCGGCGGTCTCGATACCTCGATCATCCTGAAGTGGCTGCAGACCACCTACGGCGCGGAGGTGGTGACGTTTACGGCCGATCTCGGCCAGGGCGAGGAGTTGGGGCCCGCGCGCGAGAAGGCGCTGCGCGCCGGCATCAAGCCGGAGAACATTTTCATCGACGACTTGCGCGAGGAATTCGTCCGCGACTTCGTCTATCCGATGTTCCGCGCCAATACGGTCTATGAAGGGCAGTACCTGCTCGGCACCTCGATCGCGCGACCGCTGATCGCGAAGCGCCAGATCGAAATCGCGCATCAGGTCGGCGCCGACGCCGTCTGCCATGGCGCGACCGGCAAGGGCAACGATCAGGTTCGTTTCGAACTCGGCTATTACGCGCTCGATCCGTCGATCAAGATCATCGCGCCCTGGCGGGAATGGACTTTCAAGGGCCGCGACGACCTGTTGAAGTTCGCGCGCGATCACCAGATCACCATCACCAAGGACAAGGAAGGCGAGGCGCCGTTCTCGGTCGATGCCAATCTTCTGCACTCGTCGTCCGAGGGCAAGGTGCTGGAAGACCCGGCCAAGGAAGCGCCGCCGATCGTCTATCAGCGCACCATCTCGCCGATGGAAGCGCCCGACAAACCGACCGAGATCTCGATCGGCTTCAAGCGTGGCGACGCTGTCAGCCTCAACGGCAAGGCGATGTCGCCGGCGACGTTGCTCGCCGAGCTCAATAAATACGGCCACGACAACGGCATCGGCCGGCTCGATCTGGTCGAGAACCGTTTCGTCGGCATGAAGTCGCGCGGTGTTTACGAGACGCCCGGCGGCACCATCCTGCTGCAGGCGCACCGCGCCATCGAGTCGATCACCCTCGACCGCGGCGCGGGACATCTCAAGGACGAACTGATGCCGCGCTACGCGGAGCTGATCTACAACGGCTTCTGGTTCGCGCCGGAACGCGAGATGCTGCAGGCGCTGATCGACAAGTCGCAGGAGATGGTCGAAGGCACCGTGCGGCTCAAGCTCTATAAGGGCAACGTCATCGTCACCGGTCGCGAGAGCCCGGCCTCGCTCTATTCCTCGACGCTCGTCACGTTCGAAGACGACAAGGGTGCCTACGATCAGAAGGATGCGGCGGGCTTCATCCGCCTCAACGCGCTGCGGCTGCGCACGCTCGGCCAGCGCAAGCGCACGCTCAAGTAAGTCGATAGTGTAGCGCCGGCTGCTCGCGGGATCTCGGCAAGCCGGCCGGTGCAGAAATGGGAGATCAGGATGGCTTCGGAAATAGTGCGTCTTGTTGCCGTCGTCGCGGCCGGCATGATGGCTTTGGCGATGGCGGCCTGCTCGTCCAGCAAAGACGCCGAGCCGGACGCCAATATTTTTCCGAAGGACTACAAGCTCGAGCTGATGAACACGCTGCAGCGTGAGCTCGAAGATCCGACCAATATTCGCGACGGGTTCATCAGCGAACCGTTCCTGACCACGGCGAGCCGCGAGCAGCGCTACGCCGTATGCGTGCGCAGCAACTCGCGCAACATCAACCGCACCTATACGGGCGCCAAGGATCGCATCGGCTATTTCTATGCCGGGCATCTCAATCAGCTGATTGAAGCGACGGCCGACCAGTGCGCCAAGGTGGCGTATAAGCCTTGGCCCGAACTACAAAATATTTGTTTCAGCGAGAAGGGCTGCAAGTAGCGGCGGCACGCCGGCACGGTCTCAGAATTTTGCCGCCGTGGTCTCGCCGGTTGCGGGATCGTGCTCCACCGTGACGTATTTCAGGTCCGGGACCAGAGGCTCCTGACGCCGCTTCTTCTCCTCGATTTCCGCGGTCACCTTCTGTAACTGGACGAAACGCGCCGCGGTCACCGGATGGCTGTTGTTCGGCAGGATGTTGCCGGGCGCGTCAAGCCCGATCTTCCGCCAGACCTCTTCCGCGCCTTTGAGATCGTAGCCGGCACGAGCCGCATAGTAGCTTCCGACATAGTCGGCTTCGCGTTCGAAGCTGACGCTGAAGGCACGCGCGCCGAAAATTTTGAATTGCCGGGCGAAGGCGCCGCCCGTCGAGACGCCGCCGGCGAGAATGCCGAGATCGATTGCGGCCCCGCTTGCCATGCCGAGAACTTGATTCCAGCGCTGTTTGTCGAGATGGCCGAGATTGGAATGGGCCATCTCGTGGCCGATGATCAGGGCCAGCTGCGCGTCAGTGTCGGCCAGCGTGATCATGCCCGTGTTGATCACGATCCTGGTGTCGCCGGTCGAGGCACTGGCGGCTCCGTCGACGGTGTAGGCGATGGGGATGGCGCAGGCCATCACCGGCGTCACCGTAACGATGCGGCCCTCGCCGTCGTGGCGGACATTCAATTCGACCGGTTTGGTGCCGTTCGCCTTGAGCCGGCGGTTGATCCAGCCTGCGGTGCCCCAAAGCGGAATGAGCTCGCCGTTGAGCGTGATGATTTCATCGCCGGCGACAATGCCGGCCTTGGCGGCTGGCGAATCCTCGACCACGGAAATCGCGGTTGGTCGCATCCAGCCGATGTTGAGCGCTTCGCTGATATAGGACTGGTAGCGCCGCGGCAGGCTGCGCGGCGTGACGGCGTACAAGCCGATCTGCGGCGACACGCGCTCGTCGCAGAAGGTGACATTTGCGGTGCGCAGCCGGAAGGCGATCGTATCGACCCGGTGCAGTTCGCTGTAATACTTGCGGAGCTGCGCGATCTGTTCGCGGCGCTGCTCGGCGGCGACGACGTCCGCTGGCAGGTCCGGCAGCTTGCTGACCGGCATGGCGCAGCCGGCGAGCAGCAGCGCCAAGCTCACTGCGAATTGTCGGGTACTCTCACGCAACGCAACCCCCACCCGCTAAGGCGCAGGGTGGAGCGAAATTACAACCGACGCAAGCAAAAGTTGTAGGCGGCGTATCGCGATGCCGGCCGCCCCAATCATGGGGGGCCGGCGACGCGAGAGGAGGGCTAGACCGCGACCTTGCGGTTGGTGCCGAGGTCCGGCTTGCTGCCGGTCGCCGCGGCGACGGCCATCTTGATGTTGCTGACGATGGTGCCGGGGCTGTCCCAGTATTCGGCTTCGATCGGCGTCACCTTGAGCACGCGGATGTTCGGGTCATCGGGCGAATCCCACCAGGCCTTTGCCGGCGTCGACCACAATTCCTTGATCTTGGCGCGGTCGTTGCTGACCTCGGCGTGCCCGCTGATCGAGACATATTTCTGGCCGCCGGTGTCAGCGAAGGACAGCGCCAGCTTTGGATATTTGGCGATCTCATCGTCCTTCTGCCGGCGCACATCGGTGAGGAAGTAGATCATCCGCTCATTGCGGTGCGAATAGGCGCCCATCGGCCGCGAATGCAGTTCGCTGCCGTCCCAGGTCGCCATCATGCAGATCGAGATCTTTTCCATCAGGTCCCAGACCCGCTCGACGTCGTCATTACGTGCCATCATAATTCTCCTTTGCAGCGTCAACGGCGCAGCAACGACAGCGTTCCGGGGGAACAAAAAAGGCGCCGTTTCCGGCGCCTTTTTCGCAAATCGGATGGGTCGAAAGCCGTCACACCTGACGATCGACCAGCGCCTTCTTCAGCGTGGCGATTTCCTTCGCCGGGTTGAGGCCCTTCGGACAGGCCTTCGAGCAGTTCAGAATGGTGTGGCAGCGATAGATGCGGAACGGATCCTCGAGATTGTCGAGGCGGTCGCCGGTCGCTTCGTCGCGTGAGTCCTGTACCCAGCGGTTGGCCTGCAGCAGCGCCGCGGGCCCGAGATAGCGATCCGAATTCCACCAGTAGCTCGGGCACGAGGTCGAACAGCAGGCGCACAAGATGCACTCGTACATGCCATCGAGCTTGGCGCGTTCCTCGTGGCTCTGCCGCCATTCCTTCTCCGGCGCCGGCGTCACGGTGTGCAGCCACGGCTCGATCGAGGCGTATTGCGCGTAGAAGTTCTTCAGGTCCGGCACCAGGTCCTTCACCACCGGCTGATGCGGCAGCGGGTAGATCTTGATCGGCGCCTTGGCGTCGTCCATCGCCTTGGTGCAGGCCAGCGTATTGGTGCCGTCGATGTTCATGGCGCAGGAGCCGCAGACGCCTTCGCGGCAGGAGCGGCGGAAGGTCAGCGTCGGATCGATATTATTCTTGATCCAGATGAGCGCGTCGAGAACCATCGGCCCGCAATTGTCGCGATCGACATAATAGGTGTCGACGTGCGGGTTCTCGCCGTCATCCGGGTTCCAGCGGTAGATCTTGAACTCGGTGAGGTGCGTGGCGTGCGACGTGCGCGGCCAGGTCTTGCCTTCTTCGACCTTCGAGTTCTTCGGCAGCGTGATTTCGACCATCTCAGTAAACTCGCGCTTTGGGTTCGACGTACGCGATCTCGTTCGTCAGCGTGTAGGTGTGCACCGGGCGGTAATCGATCGAGACGCTGCCCTTGGCATCGATCCAGGCCAGCGTGTGCTTCATCCAGTTCTGGTCGTCGCGATCCGGGAAGTCCTCGCGGGCGTGAGCGCCGCGGCTTTCGGTGCGGTTTTTCGCCGAGTCCATGGTGACGCAAGCCTGTGAGATCAGGTTGTCGAGCTCAAGCGTCTCGATCAGGTCCGAGTTCCAGATCAGCGAGCGGTCGGCGACGCTGACGTCGCTCATGGCGCCGTAAACCTGATGGATCAGGTTGTGGCCCTCTTCGAGAACCTCACCGGTGCGGAACACCGCGCAGTTGTTCTGCATCACCCGCTGCATCTTCAGGCGAAGCTGTGCGGTTGGCGTGCCGCCCGAGGCGTAACGGAAGTGATCGAGGCGGGCGAGCGCCTTCTCGGCCGAATCCTTCGGCAGTTCGGGCTGCTTCTCGCCGGGCTTCAGCGTATCGGCGCAGCGCTGCGCCGCGGCGCGGCCGAACACGACGAGATCGATCAACGAGTTCGAACCGAGACGGTTGGCGCCGTGCACCGACACGCAGGCCGCTTCGCCGATCGCCATGAGGCCCGGGATGACGAAGTCGTCGTTGCCGTCCTTCTTGGTCAGCGCTTCGCCGTGATAGTTCGTCGGGATGCCGCCCATGTTGTAGTGCACGGTCGGCAGCACCGGGATCGGCTCGCGGGTCACATCGACGCCGGCAAAGATGCGCGCGGTCTCGGAAATGCCGGGCAGGCGCTCGGCGAGAACCGCCGGGTCGAGATGATCGAGGTGAAGGAAGATGTGGTCCTTCTCCTTGCCGACGCCGCGGCCTTCGCGGATTTCGATGGTCATGGCGCGCGAGACGACGTCACGCGAGGCCAGATCCTTGGCCGACGGCGCGTAGCGCTCCATGAAGCGCTCGCCTTCGGAATTGACGAGGTAACCGCCTTCGCCGCGCGAACCCTCGGTGATCAGGCAGCCGGCCGGATAGATGCCGGTCGGATGGAATTGCACGAATTCCATGTCCTGCAGCGGCAGGCCAGCGCGCAAAACCATCGCATTGCCATCGCCGGTGCAAATATGCGCCGAGGTGCAGGAGAAGTAGGCGCGTCCATAACCGCCTGTCGCCAGAATGGTCTGGTTGGCGGTGAAGCGGTGCAGCGTGCCGTCGTCCATGTTCAGCGCGATAACGCCGCGGCAGCGGCCCTCGTCGTCCATGATCAGGTCGAGGGCGAAATATTCGATGTAGAATTCGGCCGCGTGCTTGAGCGACTGGCCGTACATCGTGTGCAGCATGGCGTGGCCGGTGCGGTCCGCCGCTGCGCAGGTGCGCTGCGCGGTGCCCTTGCCGAAATGCGTGGTCATGCCGCCGAACGGACGCTGGTAGATCTTGCCGTCTTCCTCGCGGCGCGAGAACGGCATGCCCCAGTGCTCGAGCTCGTAGACCGCGGCCGGCGCGTTCTTGCACATGTATTCGATGGTGTCCTGGTCACCGAGCCAGTCGGCGCCCTTCACCGTGTCGTACATGTGCCAGCGCCAGTCGTCCTCGCTCATGTTGCCGAGCGAGGCGGCGATGCCGCCCTGCGCCGCCACGGTGTGCGAACGCGTCGGAAACACCTTGGAGATACAGGCGGTGCGCAGCCCGGCTTCCGAGCAGCCGACGACCGCGCGCAGGCCGGCGCCGCCGGCGCCGACAACGACAACGTCGTATTTGTGGTCTTCGATCGGGTAGGCGCGGCCGTTGATGCCGGGGGCGCTCTTGCCGTTCATGTTTCCGTTAGCATCGGCCATCGTCAGACTCCGAAGGACAGTTTGAGGATGGCGAACGCGGAGGCGAGACCGACGGCCACGCAGAAGAAGGTGTTCAACATGAGACTCAGGAACTTGTATTTGTCGTCGTGGACGTAATCCAGGATGATCTCCTGCATGCCGATCCACATGTGATAGACGCCGGCCAGAATGAACAGCAGCATGATGACGGCGACGATCGGCGAGCCGAGGATCTGCACCGCGGCGGCGTGGCTGCGGCCAAGCATCGAGATGATGATGACGATCAGCGCGATCGACAGGAAGATGCTGGCAAATCCGGTCAGTCGCTGATGCCAGAAATCCGTGGTGCCGGAGCGCGCCGGACCCAAACCGCGCACGCGGCGGGCCGGCGTGCGCATGTCGTGCTGAGCCTTCATCGCGGACCTCCCAGGGCGATATAGCCGACCACCCAGACCACCAGGGTCAAGGCGATCGAGCCGACCAGGGAGGCCACCGTCAGCCATTCGCGCTCGGCCGGTTGGAAGCCGTGAAGCGTGTCCCAGATCAAATGACGGATGCCGCCCAGCATGTGATGCAGCAGCGCCCAAGTGTAGCCGAACAGGATGACGCGGCCGAGCAGCGAACCGATGAAGGCTTCGAACGTCGCGTAGGCGTTGGGCCCGGAAGCGGCCGAAATAAGCCACCACGCGAGCAGCAGCGTGCCGACATAGAGCGCGCCGCCAGTGATGCGGTGGACGATGGACATCGTCATCGTCAGCATCGGGCGGTAGATCTGCAGATGGGGGGAAAGCGGTCGTTGCCGCCGCGCTGCCGCGGCATCCGCCTTAACGTCGGACATTGTCAGTCTCCTCGCACCACCGTAGCCCTGTCGGCAGTCGCGGACGGTTGGTAGCCAAACCACAAAAATACCGCAACGCAGCTCGGCGTCCGGCCTTTTGCAGTTTGGAGTTTGACCAAGTTAAACTTCTTCAAACGCGAAACTAAACCGGGTAAATTGCCCGGATCAATATGTGTTTTGCGTAGTCTGCCTTCGTATAATAAGAAGGCTCTCCGAGGCCACCCTCCCATGCGCTACGACCTCACTGACCTCAGTTTGTTCCGGCACATCGTCGAAGCCGGCAGCATTACCCACGGTGCCGAGCGCATGAATCTCGCCTTGGCGGCGGCCTCGACCCGCATCCGCAAGCTGGAGGAGGGGTTCGGCGCGGAACTGCTGGTGCGCGGTCGCCAGGGTGTGGCGCCGACCCAGGCAGGGCGGACCCTGCTGCAGCATGCCCGCACCATCCTCGAGCAGTCCGAGCGGTTGCAGGAAGACCTCGGGGTCTACGCCGGCGGCCATGCCGGACAGGTCCGGGTGCTGTCGAACACCAATTCGCTGACCGAGTTCCTGCCCGAGGCCCTCGGAAGCTTCCTCGCCGCGCATCCCAATATCAGCGTCGATATCGAGGAACGGCTGTCCGATGAGATCGTAGGTCTGATCGCCGAGGGCGTTGGCGATATCGGTATCGTCGCGGGGACCGTCGATGCCGGCTCCCTGACGACCTATCCGTTCCGCAGCGACCGCTTTGTGCTGGTCGTGGCGCGCGGCCATGACCTGGCCAAGCGCAGCAAGATCAGTTTTGCGGAGACGCTCGACTACAATTTCGTCGGCATCGACCGCGCCAGCGCCATCCAGCGCTTCCTCGCCAGCAAGGCCAGCCAGTCCGGCCGCACCCTGCGCCTGCGCGTGCAGCTACGTTCGTTCGATGCGGTGTGCCGCATGGTCGAAAACCACGTCGGCGTCGGCGTGGTGCCGCAGACCACGGCGCGCTGGGCGGCCAAGACAATGGCCATCCAGGTCGTCGAGCTCACCGATCCGTGGGCGCTGCGCAATCTGTCGATCTGCCTGCGCGATTACAAGGCGCTGCCCCCTTATGCCCGGCAGCTTGTCGATCATCTTCGAGAGGCGAGGCGGGAGAGCACGTAGGCAACACGTCGTCCCGGGCGAGCGATAGCGAGACCTGAGACCCATACTCCGTTTGCCCTCGATGGCTCACGGAGTATGGGTCCTCGCTTTCGCGGGGAACGACATCGGCGGCTCACCTTGGCATCAGCACCCAGTAATCGAGGTCGAGGATGACCGCGGGATCGTATTCATTGCCGATCTTGTAGGGGAAGTCGTCGCACGGCTTGTCCTTGGTCGCGACCGTGCGCAAGCGCAGCGCGCCGACATCGTCACGGCCGAGCAGCTCGGCCTTGTCGAGCACTTCGGTCCAGGCAAAGACGGTGAGCCCGGCAAATAACGGCGACACGTGACGGCCGCCATTGACGGCGGTGACGTGAAAGGCGTTGCCGAGACCGTTGAAGGACAATGCCCGCGCCAGAGAAATCGCGTGGCCGCCGTAAATCAGCCTTTTGCCGAAGCGGCCTTTGCTTTCGGTGAAGTTATCGAAGTGAATGCGCGCCGTGTTCTGATAAAGCCGCGTCGCGATCATGTGCTCGGCGTCTTCGACGGTAATGCCGACAACGTGGTCGATTTTTTCACCCTTGGCGTAGTCGCCGTAGCGATGCGAACTGCCGGCCAATTCGGCGTCGTAGAGGTTGTTCTGGATAATCGGGCAACCGTTGCCGAGCGCTCCGACATCGACGCAGGACGGCAGTTCGGGCACGACTTCGTCCGGTGCCGGCGCATTCTCGTCGCGTTTGCGCACCATGACCCAGCGTACATATTCGAGCACCGTTGCGCCATCCTGATCGATGCCGCGTGAACGCACATAGACGATGCCCGTCTTCTTGTTGGAATTCTCCTTGAGGCCGATGACTTCCGACGTGGCGCTCAACGTCGCGCCCGGAAATACCGGCTTGAGAAAACGACAGTCGGCATAACCCAGATTGGCGACGGCGTTGAGCGAGATATCCGGCACGGTCTTGCCAAAGACCATGTGGAAGACGAGGAAGTCGTCGATCGGCGAGCGGGGATAACCAATCCTCGATGCGAAAGCGTCGGCCGACTGCACGGCGAAGCGGGCCCCGAACAGCCCGTTATAAAGCGCTACGTCGCCGGTCGTTACGGTACGCGGTGTGGCGTGGCGGATCTGTTGCCCGAGTTTGAAATCTTCGAAGAAATTACCGAAATTCGTTTTATCGCTCACGAAAAACTCCTGACCTGCCCCTCGAAGATCCTAGCAGCGATCTCGGGGCCTGCCCATTGTCGCAAAGGCGTATGACGGTTCGTTGGAGCGCGGCTTCACGGGGTATCGTCGTGAGCATGGGTGATGAGGCGCGCGCCACGCTGGAAGGTCAGATAGCTCCACAGCCAACTGAACGCGACGATGAAGCGGTTGCGGATGCCGATCAGGAAATAGATGTGGGCGATGCCCCAGAACCACCAGCCGAGATAACCGCGCAAGCGGAAGCGGCCGAGCTGAACCACGGCAGCGCGGCGGCCGATGGTGGCAAGGTCGCCAAGGTGCATGTAGCGGAACGGTTTGCCGGTTGCGCGGCCGGCGATGCGCGCGGCGATCAGGTTGCCGACATAGTGACCCATCTGCTTGGCGGCGGGCGCGATGCCGGGCACGGGCTTGCCCTTGCTGTCCATCACCGATGCCGCGTCGCCGATGACGAAGATTTCGGGATGGCCCGGCACCGACAGATCGGGATTGACCTTGGCGCGGCCGGCGCGATCGGCCACGGCGCCGAGCCATTTCGCCGCGGGCGACGCCATCACGCCTGCGGCCCAGACGATGGTCGCGGCGGGCAGCCGCTGGGAGCCGAGATCGACGCCGCCGATATCGCATTTCGTCACCATCGTGTCGGTCATCACGGTGACGCCGACTTTGGTCAGCACCTGGCGCACATAGTCCGACTGCTCCGGCGCAAAGGCCGGCAGCAAGCGCGGCCCGGCTTCGACCAGGACGATGCGGGCGTTGCGCGGATCGATGCGGCGGAAGTCCATCGCCAGCGTCTGCCGGGCAATTTCCGCGATGGCGCCGGCCAGTTCCACGCCGGTGGCGCCGCCGCCGACGATGACGAAAGTGAGCAGCCGCCGCTGGGTCTCGGTGTCGGTCGCGATTTCGGCCTTTTCGAAGGCGACGAGAATTTTGCGGCGGATGCGGGTGGCGTCGTCGATGCGCTTCAGGCCGGGCGCGAAGGGCTCCCAGTCTTCATGACCGAAGTACGAGTGTTGGGCGCCGGTGGCTAACACAAGATAGTCGAACCCCGTCTCGCCGAAATTGGTGATCAGCACCTTGCGTGCTGGATCGACCCCGAGCACTTCCTCCATCAGCACCGTGGTGTTCCGCTGCGCCCGCAGAATGTGTCGGATCGGCCAGGCGATCTCGGCCGGCGACAACGCCGCGGTGGCGACCTGATAAAGCAGCGGCTGGAAGCAGTGGTGGTTCTTCCGGTCGATGACGGTGATGTCGGCCGCCACACGGCGCAGTGCGCGCACGGTTTCCAGCCCGCCGAAGCCGGCGCCGACGACGATAATCCTTGGGATTTGCACGCTCATTCCGAACTCCGGCCCTGCGCCCGGAGAAAGGCTGGACCGCCGCTGTGCGGTTGCCAAGGGGCGGGGGAGGCTTTAGCAATCCGCCAGCTTTTGCCGCGCGGGCTCGCCCGCAGGCTGAGGAAACGCGCGACACGTAGAAAAGAGGCGTTCATGGCGACCCACAATCTGCTCTTGCTGCCCGGCGACGGCATCGGCCCCGAGGTGATGGCCGAGGTGAAGCGGCTCATCGAGTTCTTCAACAAGAAGGGCCCGAACAAGTTCGCCTATGAGGAAGGGCTGGTCGGCGGCGCATCCTATGACGCCGACAAGACGTCAATCTCGGACGCTACCATGGCCAAGGCCAAGGCTGCCGACGCCGTGATTTTCGGCGCCGTGGGCGGCCCGAAATGGGCTGACGTACCGTACGAAGCGCGCCCCGAAGCCGGTCTTTTGCGGCTGCGTAAGGACCTCGACCTCTATGCCAACCTGCGCCCGGCGGTGACCTATCCGGCGCTGGCCGACGCCTCGTCGCTGAAGCGCGAACTGGTCGAAGGCCTCGACATCATGATCCTGCGCGAGCTCACCGGCGGTGTTTATTTCGGCGAGCCGAAGACCATCACCGATCTCGGCAACGGCCAGAAGCGCGCCATCGATACCCAGGTTTACGACACCTACGAGATCGAGCGCATCTCGCGTGTCGCCTTCGAACTGGCGCGCAAGCGCAAGAACAAGGTGACGTCGATGGAGAAGAACAACGTTATGAAGAGCGGCGTGCTCTGGAAGGAAGTTGTGCAGCAGACGCACGACCGCGAATTCAAGGACGTGCAGCTCGAGCACCAGCTCGCCGATTCCGGCGGCATGCAGCTCGTGCGCAATCCGAAGCAGTTCGACGTCATTGTCTGCGACAATCTGTTCGGCGACATGCTGTCCGATATCGCGGCAATGCTGACCGGGTCGCTCGGCATGCTGGCCTCGGCATCGCTCGGCGAGATCGATGCCAAGACGCAGAAGCGCAAGGCGCTCTACGAGCCGGTGCACGGTTCGGCGCCTGATATTGCCGGCAAGGGCCTGGCCAATCCGATCGCGATGATCGCGTCATTCGGCATGGCGCTGCGCTACTCGTTCGATATGGGCAAGGAAGCCGACATGATCGACAAGGCGATCGCCGCGACGCTGGACAAGGGCATCCGCACCGCGGACATCGCCTCGCCCGGGCAGAAGAGCGTGAGCACGTCGGAGATGGGCTCGGCCATTCTTGGCGAGATGGAAGCGCTGTCGGCCTGACTTTGTCCCCGCTGTTCGCGGCGGGGCGCGGCATACCGAATTGCAGCTTGACGAATCGTGAGACCGTGACGCCATATATGGGCGTCACGGTCTTTTCGTTTCTACATGTTGTAGCGATGAAGGGCTAAGAGGGAATCCGGTGCGTCCTTAGGGATTAAGCCGGGGCTGCCCCCGCAACTGTAAGCGGCGAGCGCTTGACACATGACCTTCGGTCATGAAGCCACTGAGGCCTTCGCGCCTCGGGAAGGCATGTCGATCGCAGCGACCCGCGAGCCAGGAGACCTGCCGTGACCGCTGAAATCGTCCACGGGCGGGGTGCCCCGGCGGGTCGCTTGTGCACGTCCGCCCGGACGCGCGTCTCACAAGCATCCATCGGTCTCCTGCCCCCACATCACGGGGTTGCTGATGGCCTTCGCCTACGACTTCGACCGCAACGGTCAGCTTGTTTCGCCAAAGACAAACGTCGCCAAAATTGCGCCGCGCCCGCCGGACGCGGAACGCGCACCCGAACTCGCGCTCGTCGAGGCGCCACACCCTGCGCCGCTGCCGCAGCCGCTCGCGCCGGCGCCGAAGCCGTCCGATCTCAAGCTCGATCGTTCGCGCGACGAACTCCTGACCGCGTTCGGCAAACTCACGCTCAATGACCGCTATCTGCTCGCCGGCGAGAGCTATCAGGACATGTTCGCCCGCGTTTCCTGCGCTTTCGCCGATGACATCGCGCACGCGCAGCGACTCTACGATGCGATGTCGCGGCTGTGGTTCATGCCGGCGACGCCGGTGTTGTCCAATGGCGGTACGACGCGCGGCCTGCCGATCTCATGCTTCCTCAATGCGGTGCCGGATTCGCTCGACGGCATCGTCACCACCTGGAATGAAAACGTTTGGCTCGCCTCCAATGGCGGCGGCATCGGCACTTATTGGGGCAAAGTGCGTTCGATCGGCGAGACGGTCAAAGGCGGCGTCACGTCCGGCATCATCCCTTTCATCCATGTCATGGATGGCCTGACTCTCGCCATCAGCCAGGGCTCGCTGCGCCGCGGCTCGGCGGCGGTCTATCTCGATATCCATCACCCCGAGATCGAGGAATTTCTCGAGATCCGCAAAGCCTCCGGCGACTTCAACCGCAAGGGGCTCAACCTGCATCACGGCATCAACATCACTGACGCCTTCATGCAGGCGGTGAAGGACAATGCCATGTTCGCGCTGCGCAGCCCGAAGTCGGGCGACATGGTGCGCGAAATCAATGCCCGCCAGCTTTGGCAGCGCATTCTGGAAACGCGGCTGCAGACCGGCGAACCGTATCTCTTGTTCATCGATGCCGTTAATCGCGCATTGCCCAAGCATCAGCGCGAACTGGGCCTCAAGGTCTCGACCTCCAACCTGTGCAGCGAAATCACGCTACCGACCGGCGTCGATCATCGCGACGAGGAACGCACTGCGGTGTGCTGTCTGTCATCGCTCAACGTCGAAACCTGGGATCAGTGGTGCGACGAACCGTCTTTCATCGAGGACGTGCTGCGCTTCCTGGACAATGTGCTGACGCACTTCATCAATGTCGCGCCGGACGGCATGAAGCGGGCGCGTTATGCGGCTTTGCGAGAGCGCTCGGTTGGCCTCGGCATCATGGGCTTCCACTCCTTTTTGCAATCGAAGGGCGTGCCGTTCGAAAGCGCGATGGCGAAGTCGTGGAACTTCAAGATGTTTCGCAAAATTCGCCGCGACGCCGACGCCGCCTCAGTAGCGCTGGCGAAGGAACGCGGGCCCTGTCCCGATGCGCTGGAGCGCGGCGTGATGGCGCGCTTCTCGCACAAGCTGGCGATCGCGCCGACCGCCTCGATCAGCATCATCTGCGGCGGTACCAGCGCCTGCGTCGAGCCGATCCCCGCCAACATCTACACGCACAAGACCCTGTCCGGCGCGATCTCGGTTCGCAATCCGCATCTGGCAAGACTGCTGCGCGCCAAGGACGCCGATACGCCGGAGGTGTGGCAGTCGATCATCGAGCATGAAGGTTCGGTGGCGCATCTGACCATGCTCAGCGAGCAGGAGAAGCTGGTGTTCCGCACCGCCTTTGAGATCGATCAGCGCTGGGTGATCGAGCTTGCCGCCGATCGCACGCCGTTCATCTGCCAGAGCCAGTCGATCAACGTCTATCTGCCGGCCGACATCGATAAATGGGACCTGCACATGCTGCATTGGACGGCATGGAAGAAGGGGCTGAAGAGCCTCTATTACTGCCGCTCCAAGTCTATCTCGCGCGCCGCCTTCGTCGGCCAGCAGGGCGAGAAGGCCGCAGTGGCCGATGCGCTCACCACGCCAGTTCGCGCCGACTACGAGGAGTGCCTCGCATGTCAGTGAGCGATCTGTTCGGCAAATTCGACCCGCGTGCGCTGATCGGCACCGGTAAAGTAGGTCTGCTGGAATCGACGGGCACTTACGACGTCGATCGCTATGCCTGGGCCTACGAGTTCTGGAAGCGACAGCAGCAGACGCACTGGATGGGTGAGGAGGTGCCGCTCGGCGGCGATCTCAAGGACTGGGCGTCGGACCGGGTGACGCCGAACGAGCGGGCTCTGCTGACACAGATATTCCGCTTCTTCACCCAGTCGGACATCGAGGTCGGTGACAACTATCTCAAGCGCTATATTCCGATCTTTCAGCCGCTCGCGGTGCAGATGATGATGGCCGCGTTCACCAACATGGAGACGGTGCATATCGACGCCTACGCGCTGCTGCTGAAGACGCTGGGCATGCCGAAAACCGAGTTCGAGGCCTTTCGCGACTATGCCGAGATGCGCGCCAAGGCCGACTATATGCACGAATTCGGCGTCGACACCGTGGCCGATGTCTCGCGCACGCTCGCCATGTTCGGCGCCTTCACCGAGGGGATGGCGCTGTTCGCGAGCTTCGCCATGCTGCTCAATTTTCCCCGCCATAATAAAATGAACGGCATGGGGCAGATCGTGAGTTGGTCGGTGCGTGACGAAAGTCTGCATTGCGAGGGTATCATCAAGCTGTTTCATGAGTGGAATCACGAAACCGGCGCGCTCACCAAGTCGGTGGGCGACGATATTGTCGATGTCGCCAAGACCATGGTCGGGTTGGAAGAGCGCTTCGTCGATTTGGCGTTTGGCCTTGGCGGCATCGAAGGCATGACCCCGCAGGATATTCATGCCTATGTGCGCTACGTCGCCGATTGGCGGCTCACCCAACTGAGGCTGCCGACGACCTTCGGCTATTTCGAGCAGACGGAGGGCGGTTATAACCAGCTCAAGCCGCACCCACTGCCGTGGCTGGTCGAGATCCTCAACGGCGTCGAGCACGCCAACTTCTTCGAGCAGCGCGCCACGGAATATTCCAAGGGTGCGAGCCGCGGTAGCTGGGATGGAGCCGAAGGCGTCTGGTCGCAATTCGACAGCGCGCAAAGCTGACGCTGCTCGATCGGCAAAATAAAAACGCGGCCTGGTGAGGCCGCGTTTTCTATCTCTATAAAGGCGTGGCTCTCAGTACTGCAGCCAGGGGCCACGCGGCCCCAGTTCGAACGGGCCGGGCAGAGGGAGCTGATTGGTGCCGCCAACCGTGTTGTTCAGGATCCCGGTGGCGCGGTGGTTCGGCGACTGCGCATAATCCAGGTCGTGGCGGCTGCCCGGCAGCACTTCAGGACCGGGGTCCAGGTAAGACCGCTTCTGGATGATGACGCGCGTCCGGGTCTTGCCGTCTTCGCCGCGCATCACGACTACTGTCTGATCGCGGTTGGCGTAAATTCGTTTTTTCGTCGTCTGGGCATCGGCCGGGGCGGCCAAAACGGCCACCACGCCAAGGGCGGCACACGTCGCTGCAACAAATTTCAGGCGCATTTTCTTCAAGTCCTCGACCGATTCCCTTAGCGAAACGCATTCTAGCCGCGTTCGGTTCGGCTTGATAGGGCGAAAAAGCCACAGCCTGAGTTGCAAAAAGGACCAATCACGCTCCGGTGAAGGGGCGCGACCGGTCCGATCTCTTGCGGCCTAAGTGGCGGTATTAGCTGCCGTAGTTTTTCTTGAGGTATTCGGCGATCGCCTTGGCATCGTCGGCGTCCACAGGCGCGCCGTAGGCGTTGATCATCTTGGTCACCTCGGCGTCCCAGCCGGCGGCGTTGAGGTAGACCGAGTTCATCGGGATGTAAGCCAGTGTGTGGCAGGCCTGACAATTGTTCTCGACCTTGTCGACCCCAGGCGCCTGCTTGAGTTTGATGACCTGCTCGTCGGCGAAAGCCGTGCCGGCGAGGAGGACGGCCGCGGTGGCAGCGATGATGGTGCGCATGTGCGGTGCCTCCTTCAGGCGGTCAGCGTGATGCTCTGCATCACGTTGTTGTGGTAGCCGGCGCCATTGAACAGCAGCTTGGTGACCTGCGTCTGGCCGATGGCGTTGGTGGCATTGACCATCACCGTGGCCTTGCCCTTGACCTGCACGTCGAAGCTCCACGGCCGGAAGGCGAACTTGCCGAGATCCTCGCCGAGCTTGGCGGAGGACCACGTCTTGCCGCCGTCGGTCGAGACCTCGACCTTGCCAATGCCGTAGCCGCCGTCCCAGGCGAGCCCGGCGACAGTCACCTTGCCGGCCTTAACCTTGGCGCCGTCGCGGTGGCTGGTGATCAGAGAGTTCACCACCATCTCGGTAATCGGCGTCGAAGTGGCGTCTTCCTGCGTCACGAAGCGGTCGCGCAGCGGAAACAGGCCGACCGGCACGCGATAGGCGGGCTTCATCCAGAAGCCGCCTTGCGGCGTCGTCCTCGCTTCGACGTGGATGAGGTGCTTCATCCAATAGGTGCCAGTCCAGCCTGGCACAACGAGCCGCGCCGGGAAGCCATTGAAATGCGGCAGCGGCTGGCCGTTCATTTCGTAGGCAATGATGGTGTTCTCATCCATCGCCTTCCAGGCCGGGATGCTTTTGATGAAGTCCGGTGTCTTGTCGACCACCGGCCCATCGGCGCCATTGAAAGCGACCTCGATCGCTTCCTTCTTGATGCCGGCCTTGGCGAGAATGTCCTTGAGCCGCGCACCCTTCCATTTGGCGCAGCCCATGGCGCCGTAGCCCCATTCGACGCCGGGCACGTGCGGGTTCGACAGGCCTCGACGATTGCCCGAGCATTGATTGACGGCGACGATTTCGAC
Source organism: Pseudolabrys sp. Root1462 (assembly GCF_001426945.1). GTDB lineage: Bacteria > Pseudomonadota > Alphaproteobacteria > Rhizobiales > Xanthobacteraceae > Pseudolabrys. Next base: position 385,537 of record NZ_LMFS01000003.1, read on the forward strand.
TGCCGGCATCTTCTTCAAGTCGTCGAGCGTGAGCTCCATCGGAGTCGTCGCGCCGTCGCCATCAATCTTGATCTTGTAGTCTGCAGCTTTGATCTCGGGAATGTCGGCGAGGTGATAGCGCACGAAGAACTTGTCGTTCGGCGTGATCGGCGTCTGCAGATATTCCAGCGGCGATTCATAATTCGGCGGCCGGTCGGCAAGCTGGATGAGCGGCTGTTTGCCCGGCAACGTGCCCATCTGTACGTAGCTGGCGATGCCATCCGGCACGCCGGGGCTCAATTGCGCCGCGGCGGACGCCGCCTGCGCTTCGGTGAACCGGCCAAATCCTCCGATGAGGGCCGCGCCGGCAGCGGCGGCCGTGCCGAGGAATCCCCGGCGACTGATGGCTAGCATCGTTTCCTCCTTGTTGCCGCTCGCGGCGGCCCTCGATCTGCGTGACCCACGTCACGCATTCGGGAACAGGGAAGAAACGGGCGCTTCCGCCGAATTATTCCATTACCGGAGAAGAAATCATCCGGTGCAGGGCGGGGGGCCGTGACCGGCTTCGCGGAGTTGGCGACCAATGCGGTCGGAATCGGCATTGGCGGCGGTCTGGCCCTCGGCCGCGCCGGCAATCAGGGCAAAGCGTGCCTTCGGCATGCCATGCGCGGTCAGCTCGTAGACCAGGTTGCCCGCGGTCCAGCGGTGATGGTCGGTGCCGGCCGTCTGCGGTGGCGTCGCGCCGACCGGCCAGGCGCGCAGATCGAGCCGGCAGCCATGCGGGCCGCGATAGGTCGCCGACACCAGCGGCACCTGGCCCGGATCGATCGCCAGCCCGGTGAGCTTGAGGCCCGCGGTGTCGAGCCGCGGCACCGTGGTGCCGGCGGGCAGCGAGGCCAGGGTAATCGCCGTCGGCGCTTCGGCGAACGGAGCCTCTGTCTGAATCGGCCGCGGCATCGTCACGAACACGCCGAACGCCAGCGTGGCGGCAAGCGCGGCGCCGATGGCGATGGGCGGCCACCGCCGCACTTTGCCCCGCTGCGGCAATTCGAAGGCCGGACAATCAGCCGCCGCGCCGGCAGCCTCGCCGATCGTCGCCTTGAGCCGCGCCAGCGTCGCGTAGGCGCGCGCCAGATCGCGCTCGCTCGCCAGCCGTCCGGCCAAGGCCGCGCGTTCACCGGCCGGCAATTCGCCATCGACGAGGGCGCTGAGCTTTTCCAAATCCTGCTGCTGCGGATCGCGTGCCAAAGTCCGGTCCCGTTATCAGATGCCCTGGTTCACCTTGAGCGGCCTTACGCTGCTGGCTTCAATCGCCGCCAGCAGAGCCTCGCGCGCCCGGGCGATGCGGCTCATCACGGTGCCGACCGGCACCTGAAGCAATTCGGCGGCTTCGCCGTAACTGAATCCGGCAATATCGATCAAGGAGATAATCTCGCGATGCGCCGGCGGCAGCGTCGCCAAGCCCTGCTCGACCGTGATCTTGGCGATGCTGGCATCGTCATAGCTCCAGATGTCGGCGCTGTTGGTGACATCTAGTGCCGGCCGTTTCAGGCGGCGGATTTCGTCGAGCGCGGCATTGCGGACGATACGGAACATCCAGGCGCGATAGGCCGGCGCGTCGTCCGGCACGCGTCGCGCCGCGAGTGCGCGGGTGACGGCTTCCTGCACCAGATCGCGCGCGGCATCGGGGTCCGCCAGCATGGTGCGCGCGAATGCATAAAGCCGCGGCAGCAGAGCCATCAGGCCGTTATGCGGGTCGTGCGCCATGCGGAAATCTGTGCCGCCGATCGAAAAGCAGGCGGCAACTATCGGACGCGGCCGATACGCATGCAATGGCGTTGTAAGGGTCACCGCGGGGCGCGCCGCGCCGGCTGCCCTTCCAGAGCCTTCCAGAGCACGTGATATTTCGGTGTCGCCGCGAGCAGCGGATCGCGCTGGCCACAGTAGCTGCGGTTGAGGTCGGCCTGAGCGAACAGCGTACCGACCTTCGGGTCGCTGCCGGCGTAAAGCAGGGTCAGCCGGTCGAGCGCGCAGGCCAGTGTTGAGTCATGCACGAAGCTGTCGCCTTGGCAGAACCAGCCGGATAGCTGCAGCATCGGTTCGTCAAAGCTGCGAGAGAAGCCCAGGCAGTAACGGTGCGCGCCTTGCGACGTCTCGAAGGTGACGAGCGAGAGCGGCCCGAACTTGCTCGCGACCGGTTCAGCCACCGGGGTGATGTTGACCGGGCCGAGGGTCATCGCCTCCGCGGCGATGGTATCGGCGGTCGAGGCAAAGCGGTCGATCTCGCTGCCGGCCCGGTACACCTCGACCCGCAGGTAAGGCGTCACGCCGTCGGGCACGCCGAGACCCATGATGTCCTGGCGGCCGTTGCCGGTGGTATGGCGGCGGATTGTATAGGTCTCTGGCTGACTGGCGGCCTCCGGGATCGCCAAGGTGAAGGCCGGAAACGGCTTCTCGATCGTGGTCCAGGCCGACCGATCAATGGGCGCGATGGGTGACTTCACAGGCTTCGATTGAAAGACCTGTGCCGCGGCTATGGACAGGACGACAAGGCCACCCACATAAGCCAACAGGCGCACCATATTGGCGGGCAGTTCCTCGCGCCAGGAATGCAGGGCCGGATGCATGGTCGAGCCTCGCGGAGTCTCGGATCGCGCTTAAAACCTCTGGTACCGTTGTCAGAAGCGTCATTCTCGCTTAGAAGCCCTGCCATCCGGTTGTTTCAAATCAAACCAGACCGGGGAATTTTTTCGGAGAGTAAACAATGGGTTACAAGGTCGCCGTGGTCGGCGCCACCGGCAATGTGGGGCGCGAGATGCTCAACATTCTGGATGAGCGCAAATTTCCCGCCGACGAAGTCGTCGCGCTCGCCTCGCGCAAGAGCATGGGGCAGGAATGCTCGTACGGCGACAAAACCCTGAAAGTGAAAGCGCTCGATCACTACGATTTCTCCGACGTCGATATTTGTCTGATGTCGGCCGGCGGCGCCGTGTCGAAGGAATGGTCGCCCAAGATCGCGGCGCAGGGGGCTGTCGTTATCGACAACTCCTCGACCTGGCGTATGGATCCGGACGTTCCGCTGATCGTTCCGGAAGTGAATGCCCATGCGCTCGACGGCTTCACCAAGAAGAACATCATCGCCAATCCGAACTGCTCGACGGCGCAGCTCGTCGTCGCGCTGAAGCCGTTGCACGATCACGCCAAGATCAAGCGCGTCGTCGTCGCGACCTATCAATCGGTGTCCGGCGCCGGCAAGGAAGCGATGGACGAGTTGTTCTCGCAGACCAAGTCGGTGTTCACGCTGGACGAAGTGACGAACAAGAAATTCCCGAAGCGCATCGCCTTCAACCTCATTCCGCAGATCGACGTCTTCATGGAAGACGGCTACACCAAGGAAGAGTGGAAGATGGTGATGGAGACCAAGAAGATTCTTGATCCCAAAATCAAGCTCACCGCCACCTGCGTGCGCGTGCCGGTGTTCGTGTCGCACTCGGAAGCCGTCAACATCGAGTTTGAAAACCCGATCTCGGACGTCGAGGCGCGCGAAATCCTGCGTGCGGCGCCGGGTTGCCTTGTCATCGACAAGCGCGAACCGGGCGGCTATGCCACGCCGTATGAATGCGCCGGCGAGGATGCGACCTACATCAGCCGCATCCGTACCGATCCGACCGTCGATAACGGCCTGGAAATGTGGGTGGTTTCCGACAACCTGCGCAAGGGCGCGGCGCTCAATGCGATTCAGATCGCGGAAGCGCTGATCAACCGCAAGCTTCTTCAGGCGAAGAAGAAGGCGGCGTAGGTCCTTCGACCGAATGCAAATGCAAAACGGCCGGCGTCTCGCCGGCCGTTTTGTTTTGCGCTTCAAAAAGCCGGGTTCGCGAATGCCTTGGCCGGGGTCACGCGCACGAATTTGTTCTGCGTCTTGTCGTGCACCCACAGATCGCCGGTGGCGACGCCGAAATAGGCGGCGTGCAAGTTGAGCCTGCCGCGCTCGACCAGGATCTTGATGCACGGGAACGTCATCAGGTTGTCGAGGGTCGACACCGCTGCCTGCTGCTCCAGCGCCGTGAGATATTCGGTCATGCTGCGATCGCCGCGCGGGCCGACGACCTTCGCGGCCGGGCCGAGCAATTCGATCCAGCGACCGATGAAGTCGCCCGGCGACAGCGGCGCGGCCTCCTCGGCGAAGGCGCGGATGCCGCCGCACTGGGCATGGGCGAGCACGACGATGTGCCTGACCTTGAGCGCCTGCACGGCGAATTCCAGCGCCGCCGACATCGCGCGTTGCGCGCCGTCCGGCGTGTAGGGAGGCACCAGATTGGCGATGTTCCGCGCCACGAACAATTCGCCCGGCCCGGCGTCGAAAATCGCCTCCGGCGCCACCCGCGAGTCGCAGCAGCCGATCACCATGATTTCCGGGGCCTGACCGCTCTCGGAGAGCTCGCGATAGCGGTCCTGCTCGGCCTTGAGCCGGCCGCTGGCGAAGGCGCCATAACCGTCGATGAGTCGCTGAGGAAAGTTCATTGGCCTAGCTCCTGAGTCACGAAAGCCTGCTTTTCATACGGAGGCGGCGCTCGCAAGCGTCCGCCGAGTCCGGGCGCCGGCAGCGGCGGCGCCGCGAAAACCTGAGCCTCTTCTTAACCTTGGCGCGCTAAATCCGTCCATTCATCCCGCGTTCAGGTCGAATAGCCGACTGATAGCCGACCATCAGGTCCCCGAGCTTATGCTGTCACCCGCCAAACCGGTCTATGCGGAACCGATCGCCGTGCGCCATCGCTCGCATGGCTTTTCCGGCGGGCAGATCGCGATCTTGTTCGCGGCATTCACGCTGCTGATTTCGATCCCGATCTGGACGCACCCGCTCCCGCCGCTGTCGGATTACGTCAACCATCTGGCCCGCATGAAGGTGCTGGCCACGCTGGATCAAAATCCCAGACTGGCCGAATATTATACCATCAACTGGCAGGTCATTCCCAACCTGACCATGGACATCATGGTGCCGTGGCTGGCGCGGATGGGCGTCAATATCTACGTCGCCGGCCAGATCTACATGGTGACGATGTTCGCGCTCATCATGTCGGGCGCGCTGGCGCTCAACCGGGCGCTGATCGGCCGCTGGTCGACGACGCCGCTGTTCGGCTACCCGCTGCTCTATAATTTCGTCTTCCTCGTCGGACTAATGAATTATCTGTTCGGCATCGGCATCGCCTTGTGGGCGATGGCCGGCTGGGTGGCGTTGCGCGAGCGTGCCTGGCCGTGGCGTTACCTGCTGTCGGCGGCTTGCGCACTGGTGCTGTTCTTCTGCCATCTCTCGGCGCTTGGCATCTACGGCGTCGGCATCCTGTCGTACGAAATGCTGCGGCTGTGGGAGCGGCGCCGCGAGCCGTGGCCGGCGCGCGTCATCGAATTCGTCTGCGGCGGCCTGCCGTTCCTGGCGGTGACGCCGCTGCTCGCGCTGTCGCCGACCATGGGTCTTGCTTCGAGTGTCTACTGGGAGCAGCGCGGCAAGATCGACGGCCTGATGTATGTCATCGCCGATTATTCCGACATCACCGCTTTCCTGATCGTCACCGTGCTCGGCGGCGCCATCATCTGGGCGGTGCGCCATCGCGTGCTGCGCTTCCACCCGCTGGTGGCGGTGCTGCTCATCGTCGGCGGCGTGATCTATCTGGCGCTGCCGCGCGTGATGTTCGACACCTACATGACCGACCAGCGCGTGCCGATCGGCATTGCCTTCATGGTTCTCGCCTGCGGCGATCTCGAACTGCGGCGACGTCTGGTGCGCCGCGGCTTCATGGTCGTTCTCATCGTCCTCATTGCCGGCCGCCTGATCGAGATCGACTACAACTGGTCGCAATTGTCCGACTCGACCAGCCAGTTCCGTTCGTCGGTCAAGCGCATCGCGCCCGGCTCGAAGGTGTTCGTCGCCTACTCCGATCGCTCGATGGGCGACGACGTGCGCGATCTCGGCCTCGTTCATGCTGCCTGTATCGCCACCATCGAGCGCTCGGCGCTGGTCACCACCTTGTTCACGGTGCCGGGCAAGCAGATCCTGCACGTGAAGCCGCAGTACGAAGACTTTGCCGACACCCACGACGGTACGCCGCCGTCGGTGGCGCAGCTCATCGTCGCCGCCGAGCAGCCGCAGCCGGGCACGCCGGCGTTCTGGCTGAACTGGACGAAGTTCGACTATCTCTACGTCCTGTTCACCGAGGACGATGCGCCCAATCCCTATCCGTCGCACCTCAAGCTGGTGGCCGACGGCGATCGCTTCCAGCTCTACAAGATCATCAAGCCCGGCGAGACCAGCGATACCCGGCCGCAATATCCCGGGCGGTTTACGGTGGGGCAGCGCTAGGCCCAGATCGCCATCGGCAGCCCGTGCTCGTCGCGCGGCGGATCGGCTGGAAACGATTGCGCCTGACGCGCATGAATGCGCCGCGCCGTGACCAGGCAGGCCAGCGCATCGATCAGGTCGTCGTCGCCCGCGCCCCTGGGGGCTTTCATCTGCAGGATGTCGTCAGGCAGGCCGTTGCCGCGCAACAGATTGCGCCGCAGGTCGAGACCGGGCGTGTGGTTGCCGCTCTTCACCTTCTTCGCCAGAGATAGCGGCGCGCCGCCGTTCATCATGACGAAGGCAAGTTCTGGATGGGTCTCGAACACCCGTCCGAGATGGTCCTTGTTCGCACGCAGGACGGCGTCCACTTCGGCCACCTTGTCGAGGATGTAGAAGCCCTGTTTGGCGAAAGCCTTGCGGTCGTCGGAAGTGTCGCGCGCGATGGCGCAGGCGGTGAAGAAGCGCTCGCGCGCATCGGCCGGCTCTGTCGCGATACTGGCCTCGACGGCGCGGCGTGACGGAATGCGGAACACGCTCGATTTGCGGTCGCCGAGCAACGCCCGCACCTCGCGTTCGGCGCGGCGTCCGCCCGTCGGACTTTGCGCCGGCAGTCCGATCGGCACGTCGATGGCGATGATCGCCGGACGCTCGTCGGCAAGGACGATGTCGGTGAAGCGTGCGAAGACGCGGGGCGCAAGCACTTCGCCGGCCGGACGACCGAAAGCAACCAGCCAGCCGGCCGGGCAGCCGTCTACGCCAGCCAGCCAGACTTCGTCCCCGGTATGCGTTGTCTTGGTCATCGCCATTCCATGCGCCGATCAATCAGGCTGGTGCGGCCGGAATTTCGGTTAAGATCGGCTCCCTACTGTCTAAGTCACCATACATCGGGGAAATGTCATGACCATCCGTCCGCGCCGCAGTGTTCTCTATATGCCCGGGTCGAATGCCCGCGCGCTGGAGAAGGCGAAGACGCTGCCGGCCGACGGCGTGATCCTCGACCTCGAGGACTCGGTGGCGCCGGATGCGAAGGCGACGGCTCGGCAACAGGTGGTCGATGCCGTCAAGGCCGGCGGTTTCGGCGCGCGCGAGGTCATCATCCGTACCAATGCCGTGGACACGCCCTGGCATGCCGAAGATCTCGCCGCCGCGGCGCACGCGGGGGCGGACGCAATCCTGATTCCCAAAGTACAATCGGCCGAAACGCTGGAGATGATCGGCCGCCGGCTGATGGACATGCACACGCCGGTGAAGACGCGGGTCTGGGCCATGATCGAAACCCCGCTCGCGATCTTCAACATCCTCTCGATCGCGGCGGAGGCGCGAGATTCGGAAGTGCGGCTGTCGTGCTTCGTGCTCGGCACCAACGATCTTGCCAAGGACACGCGAGCGCGTCTGGTGCCGGGCCGGGCGCCGATGCTGCCGTGGCTCACCACCGTTATCGCCGCGGCCCGTATTCACGGCGTCGAGGTGCTCGACGGCGTCTATAACGATCTCGGCAACGCGGAGGGCTTTGCCGCCGAATGTCAGCAGGGCGTCGAACTCGGCATGGACGGCAAGACGCTGATCCATCCCAGCCAGATCGAACCGTGCAACAAGGCGTTCTCGCCGACCGAAGCCGAGGTCGCCTGGGCGCGCAAGATGATCGTGGCGTTCGATCTGCCGGAGAACAAATCCAAGGGTGTGGTGTCGATCGACGGCCGCATGGTCGAGCGCCTGCATGCCGACATGGCACGACGGACCGTCGCCATCGCCGAGGCCATCGCCGAGGCCATCGCCGCGCGGGGCTGAGCCCGGCGCGACCAATTAAAAGGCGCGGGATGCGATCCCGCGCCCTGGACGATGCCGCTATCGGCCGCCGGACATCAGTAGGTCGTCACCGGCTGGAAGCCGCCATTGTTGTTCGCGGCATAGCCGTGCGTGGCCGGCTGCTCGGGCACGAGGGCCGGTTGCAGCGTCCGACCCTGAATCTGGTCCTGCGTCGGCGGCTCGACCGGCTGCGTCAGCCGGCGCGCCACGCCTTCAAACTGCGCGTTCTGGTCGATGGCCAGCGAGCGATTGTAGATTTCGCCTTCCACCGCCGCGGTCGCCTGGAGCTTCACGTTGTTGCCGTGGATGGTGCCCTTGAAGGTGCCGTCGATGACGACATCCTGGGCGCGGGCATTGCCGTTGATATTGGCGCCTTTGCCGACCACCAGATGCGCGGCGTGGATATCGCCGTCGACGCGGCCGAACACCTGCACGCCGCCGGTCGAGACGACATTACCGGTGATCAGCAGCCCGGCGCCGAAAGTGGAGATGATTTCGCGGTCGCCCAGGTTCACCGCCGCCGCGGCAGCGGCGGGTTTGGGCTGAGGCGCCAACGCTTCCGCCGGCTTGGCAGGGCGGTCGCCTCTGGTCGGAGAAAAGTAGCTCACGGGGGAAACTCCTATCGTCCATGGCCGATGTCACGCGACGCAAAGGCGGCGGGCGCCCCGATGTCGAGCGATGGTTTATTCTAGCGAGCAATGTGACAGGCGATAGAACAACCTGATTTTATCGATAACGCCGCGGCGAAGGTCGCCCCGCCGCTATTAACTAGGCCGCCGGATTAACTTTTGCGCGGCTGTTTTATCGCGCGGCGAGCGATAAAATAACTCGGGCTGGAGCGCCGCGCGGGCGGCTCCGTGACGGCGCGAGGCGGACCATGATTGGCGACAAGGAATTGCGAGCCTCGGTCGACCGTTATCTCGGCGCGATGCGGTCGCAGGCCGAGGCGGAAATCGCGCAGGCGCTGCGCGACGCGATGGCCCGCGGCAAGCTCAGCCAGGGCAGCGCCGAAGCAGCGATCGCGCTGACCTGCGACAAGATCGGCCTCAACGTCACGGTCTACGGCAAGATCGATTTATAAAGTGCCCGTCCGCCGGGGTCGCGCGACCCGCAACCGCAAAGTGCGTCACTTCTTATTTCAATAACAGATTAATATTTGCGGCCTAATTTGGTTGGCGCCGGCGTGACAGACGCGCCGCATTCGCCGAGGCATCACACGCGGCGATTCTGTAGAACAATTCCGACAGGAACGCGCCATGCCCAAATTCTCCGACCTGAGAATCATCACCAAGGTTGCGTGCTGCTTCCTGTTGCTCGGCGCGGTCATCGGCGGCGCCATCTGGTTTGCCGCCGGCAGGATGGAGCATAGCAGCGAGGTTTATTCGAAGATCATAGCCAACGACGTCGAGGCGGTGATCAGGACGCAGCGCGCCATGCGCGGCGTCTCGGATCAGGCGCGATTGATGTGGCTGATGATTTCCGAAGATGATCTGATCGAGCTGAAAAAGATCGCCAAGGAAGCTCAGGATGTGCGGCAGAGGATGCTCGCCGACCTCGCCGATGCGCGCAAGCTGGCGCCAGCCTATGAAAAAGAGTTCGACCACGTCGATAGCTTGGCCAAGAGCGTCTTCAACGACTATCCGATCGTTGAAAAGGCGGCGCTGGAAAACAACAGCGAAGAGGCCGCCCGCTACGGCAAGCGTTTGATCTCGCGGCAAAGCGAGATGCGCAAGAGTCTCGCCGAGGTCAACAACGGCCTCGACAAGACCATGAAGGAAAAGTCGGCTGCCGCTGCCGCGGAGGTCACGCAAACCGTGCGCATGACCGGGCTGGCGGTCGCGCTGACCTTGGCCGCCGTGCTGGCGCTGGCCTTCGCCATTGTGCAGATCGGCATCGCGCGGCCGATCGCCGGGCTGGTGGCGCAGATGCGCAAGCTCGCCGCCGGAGACTTCAACATCGAACTGCCCTGGCTCGGCCGCAAGGATGAAGTCGGCGAAATCGCCGCGGCGGTCGATGTCGTCGCCGACAAGGTCGGCGCCACCATCGGCAACATCAAATTGGCGGCGGCGGATGTGACCAGCGCGTCGGCCGAGATATCGACCAGCACAACGGATCTGTCGCAGCGCACCGAGGAACAGGCCGCAAGCCTCGAACAGACCTCGGCCTCGATGGAAGAGATCGCGTCCACGGTCAAGAAGAACGCCGAGAACGCCCGGCAGGCCAATGCCTTCGTCAGCGAGACCGACACGGTCGCGGCGCGCGGTGGCGAGGTCGTCGGCAACGCGGTCGATGCGATGGCGCGGATCGAGGAATCGTCGGGCAAGATTTCGGACATCATCGGCGTCATCGACGAGATCGCGCGCCAGACCAACCTGCTGGCGCTCAACGCGGCCGTGGAAGCCGCTCGTGCCGGCGAGGCCGGACGCGGCTTCGCCGTGGTTGCCGCGGAAGTGCGCAGCCTGGCCCAGCGCTCGTCACAGGCCGCCAAGGACATCAAGGGCCTGATCACCAATTCGAATGCCCAGGTGAAAGATGGCGTCGATCTGGTGAACAAGGCCGGCGCGGCACTCGGGGAGATCGTGTCGTCGATCAGGAAGGTGACCGATATCGTCGCCCAGATCGCGCATGCCAGCGAGGAACAGGCGGCCGGCATTGAACAGGTCAACCGCGCGCTGGCGCAGATGGACGAAGTGACACAGCAAAACTCGGCGCTGGTCGAGGAGAATGCCGCGACCGCCAAGACCCTCGAACATCAGGCCAAGGCGATGGACGAGCGCGTCGCGGCGTTCCGCCTGCGTGGCAGCGAGACGGCAGAAGGCCGGCAAGCTCCTGTGGCGCGCACGATAGCGCCGGCCAAAGCGCGCGCAGCGGCGCCTGCGCAGAAGCCGGTGCGGCAGCTCAAGCAGACGTCCGCGAGCGGCGGCGGCCCGGTGCGACGGATGCAGGCCGATCTCGCCGACGCGGTGAATGCTGATGACTGGAAGGAATTCTAGCGTCTTCGACGAGCGCTAATGAAAAAGCCGCGACCGAACTTGCCTGCCGCGGCTTTTTTGTCTGGCGATGTCGCTGAAGCTTACGCCCAAGGGCGCGCGGCCTGCGCCTTCTGCTCGTAGCTGTCGATCTTGCTCTGCTTCTGCTTGGTCAGGCCGATGTCGTCGAGGCCGTTGAGCATGCAGTGTTTGCGGAACGGGTCGATGTCGAACTTGACGACGCCACCATCCGGGCCGCGGATTTCCTGCTTCTCGAGATCGATCGATAGCGTGGCGTTGGAGCCGCGGTCGGCGTCGTCGAACAGCTTCTCGAGATCTTCCGGCGACACGCGGATCGGCAGCACGCCGTTCTTGAAGCAGTTGTTATAAAAAATGTCGCCGAACGACGTCGAGATCACGCAGCGGATGCCGAAATCCATCAGCGCCCACGGCGCGTGCTCGCGGCTCGAGCCGCAGCCGAAGTTGTCGCCCGCGACCAGGATCTTGGAATGGCGGTAGGCCGGCTTGTTGAGCACGAAGTCCGGGTTCTCGGCGCCGTCGTCGAGATAGCGCTGCTCCGAGAACAGGCCCTTGCCCAGTCCGGTGCGCTTGATCGTCTTCAGGTACTGCTTCGGAATGATCATGTCGGTATCGACATTGATGATCCGCAGCGGCGCGGCGACGCCTTCGAGGTGGTCGAATTTTTCCATAGGCCCAATTTTCCCGACTGTTCTCAGCGGCTCCGATTTAGCCCGAACGGCCGCCCCAAGGGAAGGATTCAGTCCGCCGCCTGCTCGATGGCTGCCATGTCATCGTCGGACAGGCCGAAATGGTGCCCGATCTCGTGCACCAGAACATGGGTGACGATGGCACCCAGGGTCTCCTCGTGCTCGGCCCAGTAGTCGAGAATCGGGCGGCGGTAGAGCCAGACCATGTTGGGCATCTGACCGGTCACCTGTCCTGCGGTCATGAACGGCAGGCCGACACCCTGGAACAGGCCGAGCAGGTCGAATTCGCTCTCGGCGCCCATGGTGTCGAGCACCTCCTCGGTCGGGAAGTCCTCGACCCGGATCACCAGCCCCTCGCAGAGGGCCTGGAAGGTCTCGGGGAGCCGGGCATAGGCTTCCTGGGCCAGCGCCTCGACCTCCATGAGGGACGGCGCCAGCGCCCCCCGGAGAGCCTGTGGATCGTCGATTGGGCCTGCCATCGCCCCCTTCTAGGCCAGCGGCCGACCCGAACCAAGGCGGAAAGCCCAGGATCGCCGCAAGCCCTTGGCGGTGCTTGCCGATCGGGATTCCGTTAACTATTATGGCAGCGCGGCGGCAGCGACCCGCCACGCGTGGTTCAAGGTATCGGTCATGTCGTTGAAAACCATCGGACTGGGCATCCTCGCCGGCGCGCTGTGCGCCGCCATGGTGACGCCCGCCGCGGCCGAGTTCTTCGGCTGCAAGGACCCGCACACCAAGGTGACCTATTCGTCCTCCTCGTCGCGACAGGCGTTCGCCCGCTATTCCACGAGCCACACGAGCCACGAGTATTCGTCGCGCCGGACCCGGAGCGCCGGCCTGTTCGCGCCGTTCTCGCGTCCCTCCAACGAGCGCTGGTAGATGCCCATGCGCGGCGCCGCCGTTCTCGTTCTGACAGGGTTGATCGCGGCGGCAGCGGCGATGCCGGCTGTCGCGCAAACCCAGCAACGTGGCACCGAGGTCGCGCAGGAAACCCCGCGTCCCCGCATCATCATCAGACCGCGGCGCGAACCCGGCCCCAACGCCAAGCGGGAATGCGAAGCGCACCTCGTCGAGCAATATCGCCCGAGCGGCACCGTGATCGTGCCGGTGATGAATTGCTGGTGGCAGTGAAACTTCCGCCACAGTGCGACGTTATGTCATTGGCGACGTTCATCTGATGGGGAGTTTCGCCATGTCCGGTATCAAGGTTCTCACTGCAGCTCTGGCTATCGCCGCGACCGCGATGATCGCGACGCCGGCGGCAGCGCAGTGGCATGGTCATCACGGCTGGGGCCATCACGGCTATCGCCACCACGGCGGCGGCTTCTATTTCGGTTTCGGTGCGCCTTATGCCTACGCGCCGCGGCCTTACTACTACGGCGGTCCGGCATATTACGGTCCGGCCTGCCGGTGGGAGCGCGTGCGCTTCTGGCGTCACGGCCGCTGGCACTGGCGCAGCGTGCGCCGCTGCTACTAGCCGCGACGTGAACGCCACTGCCGGATTGCCCTGCGCATCATCCGGCCCGCACTAAAACAAAAAACGCCGCCCGGTTTTTCGGGCGGCGTTTATTTTTTAAGCTTCGTAGCGGTCTTAGTGCCAGTCGCGCACGTCGACGAAGTGACCGGCGATCGCCGCGGCGGCGGCCATGGCCGGCGACACCAGATGTGTACGGCCCTTGTAGCCCTGACGGCCTTCGAAGTTACGGTTCGAGGTCGAGGCGCAGCGTTCGCCCGGCGCCAGCTTGTCGGGGTTCATGGCAAGGCACATCGAGCAGCCCGGCTCGCGCCAGTCGAAGCCCGCTTCCTTGAAGATCTTGTCGAGGCCTTCGGCTTCTGCCTGCAGCTTCACCAGTCCCGAGCCCGGCACGATCATCGCCGAGACATTGGCGTTGACCTTCTTACCCTGCGCGATCCGTGCGACGTCGCGCAGATCCTCGATGCGGCCATTGGTGCAGGAGCCGATGAAAACGCGGTCGAGCTTGATGTCGGTGATTTTCTCGCCGCCGCTCAGGCCCATGTAGCCGAGCGAACGCTCGGCAGCGACGCGCTTCTTCTCGTCGGCGATTTCCGCCGGCACCGGAACGCGGCCGGCGATCGAGACGACCTGCTCGGGGCTGGTGCCCCAGGTCACGATCGGCGGCAGCTTGGAGGCGTCGAGCTTGATCTCCCAATCGAAATGCGCGCCGTCATCCGAGCGCAGGGTTTCCCAGTAGCGCATGGCCTGATCCCAGGCCTCGCCCTTCGGCGCCATCGGGCGACCCTTGAGATACTCGAACACCTTGGCGTCCGGCGCGATGAAGCCGGCCTTGGCGCCGCCCTCGACCGACATGTTGCAGATGGTCATGCGGCCTTCGATCGAGATGTCGTCGATGGCTTCGCCGGCATATTCCAGCGCATAGCCGGTGCCGCCGGCGGTGCCGATCTCGCCGATGATGGCGAGGATAATGTCCTTGGCGGTGACGCCGGGCGGCAGCTTGCCGTCGACGATGGCGCGCATGTTCTTCGACTTCTTCTGGATCAGCGTCTGCGTCGCCAGCACGTGTTCGACCTCGGACGTGCCGATGCCGTAAGCCAGCGCGCCGAAGGCGCCATGTGTCGCAGTGTGGCTGTCGCCGCACACGATGGTGGTGCCGGGCAAAGTGAAGCCCTGCTCGGGGCCGATGATGTGCACCACGCCCTGACGCTTATCGAACTCGTTGAAATAAGTGATGCCGAAGTCCTTGGCGTTCTGCGCCAGGGCGGCGATCTGCTCGGCGCTTTCCGGATCGGGATTGGGCTTGGAGCGATCCGAGGTCGGCACGTTGTGATCGACGACGGCGAGCGTCTTCTCCGGCGCGTGCACCGGACGGCCGGCGGTGCGCAGGCCTTCGAAGGCCTGCGGGCTGGTCACTTCGTGGACCAGATGACGGTCGATATAGAGCAGCGCGGTGCCGTCTTCTTGAACGTCGACGACATGGTCATCCCAGATCTTGTCGTACAGGGTGCGCGGTTGCATGGCTTGGTACCTTTTCTGAAAAGGATTGGTTCTTCGGCTTGATGGCAGCAAATGCGCGCGCGGAAGCGCGCCGCGCCGATCAAAGGCCGGCTTGGACGGCGGCGGTCAGCCGGCCGAAGAACCGCCAGGGCAGGCGGGTATGGTCGGCAAGAATGATGCGCTGGGCCTTTAGAACCATGAAAAGCTATATAGCCATTTCAAGGAGCGGCGACAACGCACCTCGGAAGCCTGAGAGCCATGCCGATTTCTTGTCAGGCCCGGCTTCGGTCCGGCACGAAATCGACGGCCGCAAAAGAAAAGAGCCGCGCAAGCGCGGCCCTTTTCCGGCGTTCCCCCGAACAGCCGTAACTTAGGAGGCGGCAGCTTCCGCGCCGGTCGTGCCGGTCGCTTCGACGATGCGGGCCTTCTTGCCGCGCAGCGCGCGCAGATAATACAGCTTGGCGCGGCGCACTTTGCCGCGGCGCACAACCTTGAGCGAGTCGATGGCCGGCGCGTAGAGCGGGAACACGCGCTCGACGCCTTCGCCATACGAGATCTTGCGAACGGTGAAGCTCTCGTTGAGGCCGGCGCCCGAACGCGCGATGCAGACGCCTTCATAGGCCTGCACGCGGGTCTTGTCGCCTTCGGTCACCTTGACGTTGACGATCACGGTGTCGCCCGGCGCGAATTCCGGAATGGTGCGCACAGCGGCGAGCTTCTCGCGCTGTTCCTTCTCGAGCTGTTGGATGATGTTCATGGCTCAAATCTCCGTCGGCAGCGCCAGCAACCGGCGCGCGGTTCTCAGGCTTTAACTGAATGGGTTGGCCGGGCTTTTAGAGCAAGAAAGCCTGCTTGTCACCCCTCTTCTCCCTCTGCCCGCCGGGCGGGGAAAGGGTCGGGGTGAGGGCATCGGCCGCGAATGAAACGTCAATTGCCCGTCACCCGGCTCGCTTGGCTCGCCACCCTCTGCCCCTGAACGGGGCGAGGGAATTCAGGGCCTTTTCCTTGCCAGCCAGGCCTCCCAGAGGTCCGGGCGGCGCTCGCGGGTCAGCCTTTCGGCCTCGGCGCGGCGCCAGGCGGCAACCTTGGCATGGTCGCCCGAGGTCAGGATTTCCGGGATCGGCCGGCCCTCGAATACCGCCGGGCGGGTGTACTGGGGGTACTCGAGCAGACCGTCGGAGAAGCTTTCCTCGACCCCGGAGGCTTCCTTGCCCATGACGCCCGGGATCAGCCGGACGCAGGCGTCGAGCAGGGTCAGGGCCGCCATCTCGCCGCCGGACAGGACGAAATCGCCGAGGCAGACCTCCTCGAGGCCTCTCGCCTCGATCAGCCGCTCGTCGACGCCTTCGAAGCGGCCGCAGAGGATCACCGCGCCGGGGCCGGCCGCCAGTTCGCGGACGCGGGCTTGGGTCAGCGGCTTGCCGCGCGCGCTCATGATCAGGCGCGGGCGGCCGTCGAGCGGAACCGCGTCCAGCGCGAGGGCGAGCACATCGGCCTTCATCACCATGCCCGGTCCGCCGCCGGCCGGGGTGTCATCGACGGTGCCGTGCTTGTCGGTGGCGTGATCGCGGATGTTCTTTGCCTCGAGCGACCACAGGCCGTTGACCAGCGCCTTGCCGGCCAGGCTGATGCCGAGCGGGCCGGGGAACATCTCCGGATAGAGCGTGAGAATGGTGGCGCGGAACACGGCCATCACTCAATGACCGACGGCACGACGACGGTCAGCTTGCCGCCCGGCACATCGACCACGGGCACGACGGCATTGCTGAACGGCAAGAGCAGCGGCTCGCCGCCCTGCGCGGTGGCGATCTCGATCAGGTCGCCGGCGCCGAAATTATAAAGCGCGGTGACCTTGCCGAGCGCAACGCCGTCGGGCGTCACCGCCGCCAGGCCGATGATATCCGAGTGATAATAGGTGTCGTCCTCGTCGATCGGCGGCAGCCGGTCGCGCGGCACGTAGAGGTCGGTGTTGGTGAGCTTCTCGGCGGCGGTGCGATCCTCGACGCCGGACAGGCGCACGACGACATGATCTTTCGCCGCGCGCATGCTCTCGATCTCGAATTGCCGCTTGCCGTCCTGGGTTTCGAGCGGGCCGTAATCGGCGACCGCGGCCGGGTCCTCGGTAAAGGACCACAGCTTGATCTCGCCGCGCACGCCATGCGCCGCGCCAATACGCGCGACGCATACGCGGCTCTTGTCCGCGGAGTTAAGTGGCTTGCTGTCGCTGCGCGCCACGACTTAACGCGATCAGGCCGCCGGGGCCTTGGCGGCTTCTTCCGCCTTCGCCTTGCGTTCCTTGCGCGGCACGGCCTTTTCCGGATTGTTGCGCGGCTTGCGCTTGGCAACGCCGGCCTTGTCGAGGAAGCGCATCACGCGATCGGACGGCTGCGCGCCCTTCGTCATCCACTCCTTGACCTTGTCCATGTCGAGCTTGAGACGCTCTTCCTTGTCCTTCGGCAGCAGCGGATTGTAGTAGCCGAGACGTTCGATGAAGCGGCCGTCGCGCGGCGAGCGCGAGTCGGCGAGGACGATGTGATAGAACGGGCGCTTCTTGGTGCCGGCGCGGGCCATGCGGATAACGAGCATTGTGAGTTTTCCTTTCGAGATCTCTGATTGATGTTTGTTGGTTGAAGTCGGCTATTTCTTTTTCCCGAAGCCCGGCAATCCTTGCGGGCCCTGGAATTTCCCGCCGAGACCGGGAAGTCCCGGCATGTTCGGCGGCAATTTCGGCATCGTCGGCGGCAGCGCGCCGCCGCCCGGAAAGCCCGGTGGCAACTGGCCGCCCGGCATGTTCTTGGCCATCTCGGCCATCTGCTCGGGGCTCGGCGTACCGCCGCCGCCGAAGCCCATGATCTGGCCGAGGCCGGCGAGCGGGCCGCGTTTCCCGCCTTTGCCCATGGCCTTCATCATGTCGGCCATGCCGCGATGCATTTTCAGCAGCTTGTTGATCGCTTCCGGCGAGGTGCCGGAGCCGGCCGCAATGCGCTTCTTGCGGCTGTTCTTGAGGAGGTCGGGATTGCGCCGCTCCTGCGGCGTCATGGAATCGATGATCGCGACCTGGCGCTTGAGAATCTTGTCGTCGAGCCCGGCATTGGCGATCTGGTTCTTCATCTTGGCGACGCCGGGCATCATGCCCATCAGGCCGCCGATGCCGCCCATCGACATCATCTGCGTGAGCTGTTCGCGCATGTCGTTGAGGTCGAACTGACCCTTGCGCATCTTCTCCGCGGTGCGCATCGCCTTTTCGGCGTCGATATTGGCCGCGGCCTTCTCGACCAGCGCGACGATGTCGCCCATGCCGAGGATGCGGCCGGCGATGCGCGAGGGATCGAACTCCTCCAGCGCATCCATCTTTTCGCCGGTGCCGATCAGCTTGATCGGCTTCTGCGTCACGGCGCGCATCGACAGTGCGGCGCCGCCGCGGCCGTCGCCGTCGACGCGGGTCAGCACGATGCCGGTGAGGCCGACGCGTTCGTTGAACGAGCGCGCGAGATTGACGGCGTCCTGACCGGTCAGCGAGTCGGCGACGAGCAGCACTTCGTGCGGATTGGCCGAACGCTTGACCTCGGCCGCTTCGTTCATCATCTCGTCGTCGAGCGTGGTGCGGCCGGCGGTGTCGAGCAGCACGACGTCGTAGCCGCCGAGACGGCCGGCTTCCAGCGCGCGCTTGGCGATCTGCGGCGGCAACTGGCCCTGCACGACCGGCAGCGTGTCGATGCCGGTCTCGCGGCCGAGCACGGCCAATTGCTCCATCGCGGCCGGACGGCGCACGTCGAGCGAGGCCATCAGAACCTTCTTCTTCTGGCGTTCGGTGAGGCGCTTGGCGAGCTTGGCGGTGGTGGTGGTTTTGCCGGAGCCCTGCAGGCCGACCATCATGATCGCGACCGGCGGCGCGGCATGCAGATCGATGGCCTGCGCTTCGGCGCCGAGCGTGGCGACCAACTGGTCGTGCACGATCTTGACGACCATCTGGCCGGGCGTGACCGACTTGAGAACTTCGACGCCGACCGCCTGCTTCCTGACGTTGTCGACGAATTCGCGCGCCACATCGAGCGCGACGTCGGCCTCGAGCAGCGCGCGGCGCACTTCGCGCATCGCTTCGTCGACGTCGGCCTCGCGCAGCGCACCGCGCCGGGTGAGCTTGTCGAGAATGCCGCCAAGTTTTTCCGACAGATTGTCGAACATTCAAATTCCTTTTCGTTCCCGTCACGGGAAGGCTGACAAAACACAACGACGCCCGAGGGCGCATCGCGCTGTCGGGCGTTGGCCTCCGGCCTCAGGGACCGGGCGGCGGGTCGGAAAGTCAGTCTCTTGCGAGAACGCGCGGAAACTAGGGACCGGAGGGGGCCAAGTCAAGGCAAGCCGGTCAGCCCAGGCGGGGGCCGTGGCGGCCGCCGCATTTTAATCAAACTATTGAAAAGACAAGATAAATCGCACTCAAGGGGTCAATTCGAAGCTGACCGTCACCCCCGCCCGCAGCATCTGCTCGCCCGGCGCGACCGGCACGGCGCCCGCCCGCATCGCCTGCATGACCGGGCGCGGCGGCGGCGCGGAGCCTTCCTCGATGATCGAGACCACATTGCCGAGCTTCACCCCGGCGGCCTTGGCGTAGAGTTCGGCCTTGCGGCGGGCGTCGGCGACGGCGTCGTCGCGGGCCTGATCGAGCAGCTTCGACTGTTCGGAAACGATGAACTCGATGCCCGACATCTCGTTGGCGCCGGCGGCGATGGCGTGGTCGAGGATCGACGGCAGCTTGTCGATCTCGCGGATGCGCACGGTGACCTGATTGGTGACCTGGAAGCCGAGCAGCCGCGCGGCGCCGGGTTTGCTCTGGTCGTATTGCGGTTGCAACGACAGCCGCGAGGTCTGCACGTCGCGCCCGGCGATGCCGGCATCCTTGATGGCGGCGAGCACCGTCGTCATCTGCTTGGCGTTGGCGTCGCTGGCTTCGCGCGCGGTCTTGCTCTGGCTGGTGACGCCGAGACGGATCATGGCGGTGTCGGGCGCCACGGAAATGGTGGCGTCGCCGGTCACCGTGATCTGCCGATCAATGGCATGCGCGGCGCCCGGCGCGATGAGCGGCGCCGCCAGCGCGCAGGCGACGATAACGAGGCTGAGGGAACGGCGGGATAATTTCATCATCATTTCACCGGCACATAGATGTTGACGACGAGATTGTTCGGATCGCTCTTCACCGGATCTGAAGCATATTCCTCGATGAACAGATCCTTGGCTTCGAGCTGCCGGTCATCGAGGAAATTGGTGATCGCTTCGTAAGTGGCATCCATCGAATCGTACGAGCCGCGGTGCACGAATTTCAGCGCCTTGCCGCTCGGTCCCTTGTCCATGGCGATGTCGCCCTTCGGCGGGTTGGCGAGCGGTTGCGCAATGGTCGCCGCCGCCTGGAACGAGAAACCGGTATCGTCGGTCTCGGTGTAGATCGTCAGGAAGGGCCCCGCAGGTTTGACATTCTGCTTGGCGAGAAAATCGTTGAGCGACTTGAAGGCGTCGAGCAGCGTGTCGAACGCCGTGTCCCAATTGGTGTGACCCTTGAGATAGACGATGGTGCGGTCCGGCAGTGTGACCTCCTCGCCGAACGCATCGCCCGGCTGCGGCATGGCCGGCTGGCTGCTCTTGGGGGCCGGCATGGGTGGAGCCTGCTTCGGCTCGCCGGACGGCGCTTGCGCCAGCGCCGGTGCGGTGCTGCCGAGCGCGATCCAGCCGGCCATGAGGACGGCGCTCGCGGCGACGAGCAAACGAGGGCGCACTCCTGGCATTTCCAGTTCTCCGTCTTGCGCTACGATTCGCGCCGGCGTGCCCAATCTATCATGGGCCTAGCTAATTGGGTGATCTTTGGCCATATAAACCGGGCGGAAACCGGGCAGGACCCGGTTGGCCAAGGTGGCTGGCGGACAATGGGCGCGCTTTCCAACAAGTCTTTCGTCAAGATGAACGGCATCGGCAACGAGATCGTCGTCGTCGATCTGCGCGCCGACACGCCGCGCGCTGGCGCGATCGCCGCCGACGAGGCGCGCGCCGCGGCGTCCCCTGCCGGTGCGCCTTATGACCAATTAATGGCGCTCTATCCGCCGCGGACGCCCGGCACCGACGCTTTCATTCGTATCTACAACAATGACGGGTCGGAAGCCGGCGCTTGCGGTAACGGCATGCGCTGCGTCGCCACCATCGTCTCGGATGCCAATGGCAAGAAGGCGCTGACCTTCGAGACCAATGCCGGCATCCTCAATGCGTGGAAGAACGACAACGGCCAGTTCACCATCGACATGGGCAAGCCGCGCTTTGCCTGGAACGAAATTCCACTGGCCGAGGAATTCCGCGACACCCGGATGATCGAACTGCAGATCGGGCCGATCGATGCGCCGGTGCTGCACTCGCCGTCGGTCGTCAACATGGGCAACCCGCACGCCATCTTCTGGGTCGATGACCCTTACGCCTACGACCTCGAAAAGTTCGGCCCGCTACTCGAGAACCATCCGATCTTTCCCGATCGGGCCAACATCACGCTGGCGCATATCGTCGACCGCGAACACATCGTCATGCGCACCTGGGAGCGTGGCGCGGGGCTGACGCGCGCCTGTGGTTCGGCGGCCTGCGCCACGGCGGTGGCGGCGGCGCGGCTCAAGCGCACGGAACGCAAGGTGCATATGACGTTGCCCGGCGGCGAACTCGTCATCGAGTGGCGCGCCAGCGACGATCATGTGCTGATGACCGGACCGGTGGAATTCGAGTTCAACGGCACGTTCGATCCGAAGTTGTTCGAGAAGGCGGCGCCGTGACCGTCGATGTCCGGACTTTCGGCTGCCGGCTCAACATCGCCGAATCCGAAGTCATCAAGCGCGAGGCGCAAGCGGCCGGCATCACTGACGCCGTGGTGTTCAACACCTGCGCCGTGACGGCGGAAGCCGTGAAGCAGGCGCGGCAGAGCATTCGCCGCACCCGGCGCGAGAAGCCCGATACGACGATCATCGTCACCGGCTGCGCGGCGCAGGCCGACAGCGCGCCCTTCGCGGCGATGCCGGAGGTGAATCGCGTGCTTGGCAATGAAGAGAAGCTGAGCGCTGCTGCGTGGCGTGGGGAGGAGCGTGTCGCCGTCGGCGACATCATGGCTTCAACGCATATCAAGGCGCATGGGGTCGATCATATCGACGGGCACACCCGCGCATTCGTCCAGGTGCAGAACGGATGCGACCATCGCTGCACCTTCTGCATCATTCCGTTCGGCCGCGGCAATTCGCGCTCGCTGTCGATTGACGACGTGGTTGCGCAGGCGCGGCGGCTCACCGTCAACGGCTATCGCGAGATCGTGCTCACCGGCGTCGATATCACCAGCTATCGTGACGGCGATTTGAAACTCGGCGCGCTGGTCAAGCGCCTGCTGCGTGCCGTGCCTGAGATTGCGCGCTTGCGCCTGTCGTCGATCGACTCCGTCGAAGCGGATGCCGATCTGCTCGATGCGCTCGCCAACGAACCGCGGCTGATGCCGCATCTGCACCTGTCGCTGCAGGCCGGCGACGACATGATCCTCAAACGCATGAAGCGGCGGCATTCGCGCGCCGAGGCCATTGCCTTCTGCAATGAGGTTCGACGGCTGCGGCCCGATGTCGTGTTCGGCGCCGATATCATTGCCGGCTTCCCGACCGAGACCGAGGCGATGTTTCAACGCTCGCTCGACCTGGTCGATGATTGCGGCTTGACGCAGCTTCACGTCTTTCCGTTTTCGCCGCGTCCCGGCACGCCGGCTTCGCGGATGCCGCAACTCGACCGGGCCGTTATCAAGGAGCGCGCACAGCGCCTGCGTGACAGAGGCGAGGCGGCGTTACGCGGCCATCTCGACGCCCAGGTCGGCGCCACGCATCGTGTGCTCACCGAGCGCGGCGGCATCGCGCGCACCGAGCAGTTCACTCCGGTGCGGCTCAATTCACCGCTCGCGCCCGGCCTGTTCCTCGATCTCACCATGGCCAGCCATGACGGCCGGCAACTGCTGGCGGCGTGATCATGAAAGCGGCGTCGCTCGCGGTCGTGATCGTGGCCGCCGCCGCTTCGGGCGCGGTGGCGCAATCCGCGCCGCCGTTCGCCGGCCGATGGGCCGTCGAAGGGCCCGATGCCTGTCAGGATGGCCGCAACGACGATCTCAAGGTCACCTTCACGGCGAAGCGGCTCGATTATTATGCCAGCGCCTGCCGTATCGTGTCGTCGCGCCGGTTATCGACGTCCGGCGATGCCGCGCACCGCGTCAAGGTTGCCTGTGAAGGCGAAGGCGCCAAATCGGCGCGCGAAGTCATCCTGATTGTGCTGGAAAAGACCGAGCAGCGGCCGGAGCTGCTGTTGCACATCGACGCCCTG
The DNA here is from genome assembly GCF_001426945.1 of Pseudolabrys sp. Root1462. Lineage (GTDB taxonomy): Bacteria > Pseudomonadota > Alphaproteobacteria > Rhizobiales > Xanthobacteraceae > Pseudolabrys. Next base: position 408,694 of record NZ_LMFS01000003.1, read on the forward strand.
AGCTGGGACACGCTGAGTTATCAGCGCTGTTCGGATTGAACCTGCGCTACGGCCGTTTCGCCCTTCCATCCGCACAGCGTCAGCAACTCACGCATATGCTCCGGCACCGGCGCTTCGACGGTCACCGCATCTTTGTTCTTCGAGATCGGCACCGTGATCGACCGTGAATGCAGATGCAGCGGCGTGCCGCCGGTTCGCGGCGCGCTGCCGTAGATCGGATCGCCGACGATGGGCCAGCCCATTTCGGCGCAATGCACGCGCAGCTGATGGGTGCGGCCGGTAAGCGGCTCCAGCGCGAGCCAGGTGATGCCGACGCCATCTTTGCCTTGCCCACGCCCCATCACCTTCCACGTCGATGACGCCGGCTTGCCATGGGGATCGGGCTTCATCCACCAGCCGCGGTTCTTGTCGAGTTCGGCGAGCGGCATGTCGATGCGACCTTCGTCCTCGGCCGGTCCGCCTTCGACGATGGCCCAATAGGTCTTGCCGACCTTGCCCTGCTTGAACAGCTTGCCGAGCAGGGCCAGCGCCTTGCGGTGGCGGCCGAGCACCAGGCAGCCGGAGGTGTCCTTGTCGAGCCGGTGTGCCAGCGCCGGATCGCGCGGCAGGCCGAAGCGCAGCACGCCGAAATAGTCCTCGAGGCTGTTGCCGCCCTTCGGTCCGCGATGCACGGAAAGCCCGGCGGGCTTGTCGACCACCAACATCATGCCGTCGCGGTACAGGAGGCGGGCGAGCATCTCGTCGGGGGTCATGATCGCACCGACCAGCCAATCGTCACTTTCAGTCGCATGCCGAAACCGCTATCACGGCCCCACCATGAACGACAGCACCGAAAAGCAGAGCTGGTGGAAGCGCCTGAGCGGGGGGCTCAAGCGCACTTCGGCCTCGCTCGGAACCGCGATCAGCGATCTCGTCACCAAGCGCAAGCTCGATGCCGCCACGCTTGACGATCTGGAGAATGAACTGATCCGTGCCGATCTCGGCGTCGGCTTCGCTGCCCGGATCGCCTCGGCGCTCGGCGGCGGCCGCTACGAGAAGGGCATCGCGCCGGAGGAACTGCGCGCGCTGCTCGCCGGCGAAATCGAAAAGGTGATGACGCCGGTGGCGAAGCCCCTCGAGGTCACGGCGCAGCCTTTCATCATCCTCGTGTCCGGCGTCAACGGCTCCGGCAAGACCACGACCATCGGCAAGATGTCGGCGCGGTTTCGCGCCCAGGGCAAGAAAGTGATGCTGGTGGCCGCCGACACGTTCCGCGCCGCCGCTATCGACCAACTCAAGATCTGGGCCGAACGCACCGGCGCCAGCGTCATGGCGCGCAACCCCGGCTCCGATCCGGCGAGTCTTGCTTTCGACGCGGTGACGCGGGCCAAGACCGACGGCACCGAGGTCGTGCTTATCGACACTGCCGGCCGTTTGCAGAACCGTGCCGAATTGATGAGCGAACTGGAAAAGATCGTGCGCGTCATCCGCAAGGTGGAGCCAACGGCGCCGCACGCCGTGCTGCTGGTGCTGGACGCCACGGTCGGGCAGAACGCGCTGAGCCAGGTCGAAATCTTCGGCAAGATCGCCGGCGTCACCGGCCTGGTGATGACCAAGCTCGACGGTACCGCGCGCGGCGGCATCCTCGTGGCGATTGCCGAGAAATTCAAACTGCCGGTGCATTTCATCGGCGTCGGTGAAGGCGTCGACGATCTGAGCGAATTCACCGCGCGCGATTTCGCCCGGGCGGTGGTGGGGGTTGAGGATTAAATGGCTGAAAAGAAGCAACTCAATCCCTTGCTGAAGATGGCGCTCGATATCGGACCGCTGATCCTGTTCTTCGTCATGAACGCCAAGCTCGGCATCTATTATGCCACCGGCAGCTTCATGGTGGCGGTGCTGGCGGCGCTGGCCGTGTCCTATGCGCTGACGAGGCACGTCGCGGTGATGCCGGTGGTGACCGCGGTGGTCGTGCTGGTGTTCGGCGGACTGACGCTGGTCCTGCACGATGACCTGTTCATCAAGCTCAAGCCGACCATCATTTATCTGTTGTTCGCCGGCGCATTGTTCTTCGGCATCATGTTCGACAAGCCGCTGCTCGGCGCCGTGTTCGATTCGGTGTTTCATCTCACCGAAGAGGGTTGGCGCAAGCTGACCTGGCGCTGGGCGCTGTTCTTCGTGTTTCTCGCCGTCCTCAATGAAGTGGTGTGGCGCACGCAGACCACGGATTTCTGGGTCAGCTTCAAACTGTTCGGCGTCATTCCGCTGACGCTGCTGTTCGGCGCGTTGCAGTATCCGCTGCTGATGAAATACGCCGCGCCGGAGAAGGAAGACTAGGCGCCGCTGGCCGCGTTTTGCGGCGCGCCGCCCTCGATGGCCGGCGCCGTGCGCGGCCGGTCTTCCATGGCGATGATGCGGGCGGCGAGAGCGTGCGCCACGATCGCCATGGTGCCGCCGGCGAGAACATCAACGAAATAGTGCGCGCCCTCCGTCAGCGTGGCGCCGAGCATCGCGGCATCCAGCACCAGAAGCCCGGTGAGGATGCGCGGGAAGCGTCGCAACGTCAGCGGCGTCAGCACGGCGATGGTAGCGTGGAACGACGGGAAGGTGGCAATGCCGCCGGGCGCTTCGGTCATCACGAAGGGGCCCGGCTGACGCAGCTGCATCAACTGCTGCACCGGTGTCGCGCCGGTGAAATGCAGCAGGACGAAATCCTTAGTGTCGACGAATACGATCGGTCCGGCTGCCGGCATCATCGCCGAGATCATGATGGTGGCGACAAAGGCGATGGTGAAGGCCAGCAGATAAATCCGGAGTTCAGTCGCGCGTTGCGCGACTGCCAGCACGATCAGCGGGAATGCGATCTGAAGCGAGATCGTGTGGTAGGCGAAATAGAAGACCTTCTGGACCTGCTCGTGGCTGTCGACCCAGCGCGCAAAGGCCGGCCAGTCGAAACCGAGCGCCATGTCCATGCCGTTGAGCAGATGATCCTGCAACGGAAAGGCCATGCGCTGCATGGCATAGGCGGCGAGGACGCCGAACAGGCAGATCGTCACCAGATAAAGGAAGCCATACAGGAAGACCTGCACCGCCTGGACGATGCGCGTCTGCGGAAAGGCCAGCGTCACGGCGTCGAGCGCGGCCACGCCGGCGATCACCGGCCAGGCATTGGGCAGCGTTGTCAGCGTGAAGTGCGTGGCGGAGGCGGCCAATAATCCGGCGATGGCCAGCGCCGACATGATCAGGATTGCCGGCCGCGACACCGGGCTGATGCGTGAACGCACCAGGAAGTCGGACCATCCACCGTCAAAACGATTGAGACGCATTCGGCAATTCCCGGGGACGGGTCGGTCCCGATATGCGAGCCCGCCACACCCAATACTGCGTCAAAGGTATTAAAATACGTTTAGAATGGCTCGCTAAATACTCTGAGAAATTCGCTTCAAATGGCCGTCCCCGCTGGATGCGAGGCGCCGCTACTTCTGCGCCAGCGTTTTCTCGAGCTGCGGCTTGAGCACCGCGTCGATATTCTGCGCGGTGATCGGCCCCACCAGTTTGTAGGCGATCTTGCCGTCGCGATCGATCAGGAAGGTTTCCGGCACGCCATAGACGCCCCAGTCGATCGAGGTGCGGCCCTTCTCGTCGGCGCCGACGGCGCTGAACGGATTGCCGAAGCGATTGAGGAAGCGCCGCGCGTCATCGGTCGCATCCTTGTAGTTGATGCCGACCATCTTGAAGCGCGTATCCTTGGCGAGTTGCTCGAGCAACGGCGCTTCGTCGCGGCATGGCACGCACCACGACGCCCACACATTGACCAGCGTGACGTTGCCCTTGAGCGCGTCGGTCGTCAGCCCGGGCACCGGCTTGCCGTTGACCGCGAGATCCTTGATCGGCGGCAGATCGGTCGCCGGCACCGGCTTGCCGATCAGCGCCGACGGCAGCTTCGACGGATCGCCGGCGCCGAGGCCGAAATAGAACAGCGCCGCGATGCCGATGAAGATGACGAGCGGCAGCAGGACGATGAAGTTGCGCGAGCGCTTGCGCGGTGTTTCGGCGGTGGAGCTCATGCTTCGTCACCACGTGGCGTTTGCGAGCGGCGCTTGATGCCGCGCTGCTCGAGATCGCCGAGAATGCGCCGCTGCGCCGCGTAGTCGCGCAGGATCCAGGCAATCAGTCCGATCACCACGACGACCGTGACGATGTAAGCCGCGACGATGAAGCTGGCATGCGGTCCGAGACTCATATGGAGGCTGCCTGCATCATGCGCATGGAGCGGACGCGGCGGCGCAAAATTTCGTTGCGCATCGCCAGCAGCAGCAGCAACAGAAACAGCAGCGTAAAGGCCAGCGCCATGACCAGGAGCGGCACCAGGATCGACGCATCGATCGCCGAGCCGCCCATGCGCAGCACCGAGGCCGGCTGGTGCAGCGTATTCCACCAGTCGACCGAGAACTTGATGATCGGGATGTTGATGGCGCCGACCAGCGCCAGGATCGCCGCGGCTCTGGCCGAGCGGTTCGGATCGTCGGCGGTCCAGTACAGCGCCAGCATGCCGAGATAGAGCAGGAACAGCACCAGGACGGAGGTCAGCCGCGCGTCCCACACCCAGTAGGTGCCCCACATCGGCCGGCCCCATAGCGAACCGGTGACCAGACAAATGAACGTGAAGGCGGCGCCGATCGGCGCGGCCGCCTTGGCCGTGACGTCGGCGAGCGGATGCCGCCACACCAAAGTGCCGAAGGCGGCGACCGTCATCAGGCCCCAGCCCATCATCGCGAGCCAGGCCGCCGGCACGTGCAGGAACATGATCTTGACCGTGGCGCCCTGCTGATAGTCGTCCGGCGCGTAGGCGACGCGATAAAGCGCGTAGGCGAAAACGATCACCGTGAGCGCGGCGAGCCACGGCAGCACGCGGTTGGTGAGCGCCAGAAATCGCGTCGGGTTGGCAAGATCGATAATGGCCATGGGGCGGACTTCTAATCAGCGGCCGGGGCGCGGGCAATGATGTCGGTCAAACTTCGGTCACTCCTGACCCTGCCGCAAGGCCGCAGCCGCGGCAAAGGGGCCGAGTACGAAGCTCGCCAGAGAAAGCGCGCAAAGAATGGTGAAAGGTGGGCCGAACGGCGCGGGGCCGACGATGGCCGCATTGGCCGCGGCGACGCCGAAGATCAGCACCGGGACGGTGAGCGGCAGCACCAGGATCGCCATCAGCAGCCCGCCGCGGCGCAGGGTGACCGACAGTGCGGCGCCGATCAGCCCGATGAAGGTCAGCGCCGGCGTGCCGGCCAGCAGCGTCAGCGCCACATAGCCCATCGCGTTCATGTCGACGTTGAGCATCAGCCCGAGCACCGGCGTAATGACGATCAGCGGCAGTGCCGTGGTGAGCCAGTGCGCGATGGCCTTGGCGGCCACCGTGAGCTCCAGCGGTAACGCGCCCATCGTGAGCAGATCGAGCGAGCCGTCGTCATGGTCGCTGGCGAATAGCCGGTCGAGCGCGAGCAGGCTCGCCAGCAGCGCGCCGATCCACAACACCGCTGGGCCGATCCGCGCCAGCAGGTTGAGGTCGGGACCGATGGCGAAGGGGATCATCGAGACGACGACGAAATAGAACAATGCGCCCATCAGCGCGCCGCCGCCGACGCGCGTCGCCAACCGCATGTCGCGGAGCAGGAGGCTGGTGAAGGCGGTCATCTCCCGATCCCCATCTTCAATTCGCGCGGGTGATCGAGCCCGATCGGTCCATGGGTCGCGGCGACAATGATGCCGCCGCCGGCGAGATGGTCGCGCATGAAGGCGGCGAGGCGACCCTGCGATTGCGCGTCGAGCGCCGAGGTCGGCTCATCGAGCAGCCACACCGGACGTTTCACCGCGAGAAGCCGCGCGATCGACAGCCGTCGCCTCTGCCCGGCCGAAAGATATGCGGCCGGCAGGTCGGCGAGCGTTGCCAGTTCGACCGCTTCGAGCGCGGGTTCGAGCGATGCCGCCGCCGGGGCGCCAAGGAAGCGCGCCCAGAACTGAAGGTTTTCAGCGACCGTCAGTGACGGTTTTGCGGCATCGAGATGACCGAGATAGTGCGCCTGTTCGGCGACGCTGGCCTCGTCGACGCCGCTGGACAGTTCGATCCGGCCGGCCGCGGCGCGCAGCAGCCCGGCGATGACCCGCAGCAAGGTCGATTTTCCGGAGCCGTTGCGCCCGGTGACGATCAGGGCCTCGCCGGCCGGTACCGCGAAACTGACGTCGGAGAAAACCTGCCGCCCGCCGCGCTCACAGGCGAGGCTCTCGCAGATGAGCTGCGCCGAATCGCTTTTCATCGAAAGGGCCTTCGCTCGCGCGCGCGGGCGTTTGTGACGATTCGGAACAACTGCTCGATCAAAATCGCGGCCTTCTTACTCTGGAATGATCCCAGTCATTATGGCATCTGACGTGAAAAGACCTTATAAGCCAGCCGATGCGGCGCTGCGCTATCGCAAAATGCGCTGCCGAGCCGAAGCTGGATGAATATCTCTTTCATGCCAATGGCTTAGCACTAAGGGCGCCCAGCCAGAATCGTCGTCCCCCGCCGGGAATGGAAACACAATCATGACCTCTCTCGACAGCTTCAAATGCGCCAAGACCCTCAAGGTCGGCAGCAAGACTTACGCCTATTACAGCCTGCCGACCGCCGAAAAGAACGGCCTGAAAGGCATCTCGCGCCTGCCGTTCTCGATGAAGATTCTGCTCGAGAACCTGCTGCGCAACGAAGACGGCCAGACGGTCACCAAGGAAGACATCAAGGCCGTCGCCGAGTGGATGAAGTCGAAGACCTCCACGCATGAATTCGCCTTCCGTCCGGCGCGCGTGCTGATGCAGGACTTCACCGGCGTGCCGGCGGTGGTCGATCTCGCCGCGATGCGCGACGCCATGGTGAACTTCGGCGGCGATCCGAAGAAGATCAATCCGCTGATCCCGGTCGATCTGGTCATCGACCACTCGGTCAACGTCAACTTCTTCGGTAACAACAAGGCGTTCAAGATGAACGTCGACGAAGAGTACCGGCAGAACCAGGAGCGCTACACCTTCCTGAAATGGGCGCAGCGCTCGTTCGACAATTTCCGCGTCGTGCCGCCCGGCACCGGCATCTGCCACCAGGTCAACCTCGAATATCTGTCGCGCGTCGTCTGGACCAAGGAGGACAAGGTCACGATCGGCAAGAAGACCGCCGAAATGACCGTCGCCTATCCGGACACGCTGGTCGGCACCGACTCGCACACCACGATGGTCAACGGCGTCGCCGTGCTCGGCTGGGGCGTTGGCGGCATCGAGGCGGAGGCCGCGATGCTCGGCCAGCCGCTGTCGATGACGCTGCCCGAAGTCATCGGCTTCAAGCTCAACGGCAAGCTCAAGGAAGGCCTGACCGCGACCGACCTCGTGCTCACGGTGACGCAGATGCTGCGCGCCCGCGGCGTGGTCGGCAAGTTTGTCGAGTTCTTCGGTCCCGGCCTGACGCATCTGTCGGTCGCCGATCGCGCGACGCTCGCCAACATGGCGCCGGAATACGGCGCGACCTGCGGCTTCTCGCCGGTCGATGACGACGCCATCCAGTATCTGAAGGACACCGGTCGTCCGAACGACGTGGTCAAGCTGGCCGCCGCCTATGCCAAAGCGCAGGGCATGTACCGCACCGCGCGTACCCCGGACCCCGTGTTCACCGACATCCTCACGCTCGACCTCGCCACCGTGCAGCCGTCGCTGTCGGGCCCGAAGCGTCCGCAGGATCGGATCACGCTCGGCGAAGTGCCCGCCGGTTTCACCAAGGCGATGGAGAAGGAATACAACAAGGCGAACGAGCTGCATAAGCGCGTTCCGGTCGAAGGCCGCAAGCACGACCTCGGCAATGGCGACGTTGTCATCGCCGCCATCACCTCCTGCACCAACACCTCGAACCCGAGCGTGATGATCGGCGCCGGTTTGCTCGCCCGCAAGGCGGCGGCCAAGGGCCTGAAGGCCAAGCCGTGGGTCAAGACGTCGCTGGCGCCCGGCTCGCAGGTCGTCGCCGAATATCTCGAAAAGGCCGGTCTGCAAAAGGATCTCGACAAGGTCGGCTTCAACCTGGTCGGCTTCGGCTGCACCACCTGCATCGGCAACTCCGGTCCGCTGCCGGAAGAAATCTCCGAGGCGATCAACAAGAACGATCTGGTCTCGGCGGCGGTGCTGTCCGGTAACCGTAACTTCGAAGGCCGCGTCAACGCCGACGTGCGCGCCAACTATCTGGCGTCGCCGCCGCTGGTCGTCGCCTATGCGCTGGCCGGCTCGATGTATGTCGATCTGGCCAAGGATCCCCTCGGTACCGACCAGAAGGGCAAGCCGGTCTATCTCAAGGACATCTGGCCGACCAACAAGGAGATCGCGTCTTTCGTCGCCAAGAACGTGACGAAGAAGATCTTCGCCAAGAAGTACGCCGACGTTTTCAAGGGCGACGCCAACTGGCGCAAGATCGCGGTCAAGGGCGGTCTCACTTACGCCTGGGACGACCGTTCGACCTACGTGCAGAACCCGCCCTACTTCGAAGGCATGCAGCGCAAGGAAGTGCCGATCAACGACATCGTCGATGCGCGCGTGCTCGGCCTGTTCCTCGACTCGATCACCACCGACCACATTTCGCCGGCCGGTTCGATCAAGGAATCGAGCCCGGCGGGCGAATACCTGCGCGATCATCAGGTGCGGCCGAAGGACTTCAATCAGTACGGCACGCGTCGCGGCAATCACCAGGTCATGATGCGCGGCACCTTCGGCAACATCCGTATCAAGAACCAGATGGTGCCCGGCGTCGAAGGCGGCTTCACGCTGCACTATCCCGACAAGGAAAAGATGACGATCTACGACGCGGCCATGAAGTACAAGGCCGAGAAGGTTCCGCTCGTCGTCTTCGCCGGCAAGGAATACGGCACCGGTTCGTCGCGCGACTGGGCGGCCAAGGGCTCGGTGCTGCTCGGCATCCGCGCCGTGATCACCCAGTCCTTCGAGCGCATCCACCGCTCGAATCTGGTCGGCATGGGCGTCGTACCGCTCAACTTCGAGGAAGGAACCTCGTGGCAGTCGCTCGGGCTCAAGGGCGACGAGAAGGTCTCGATCCGCGGCCTCGAGGGCGACCTCAAGCCGCGGCAGAAACTGACCGCCGAAATCACGTTCGCCGACGGCAGCGTCAAGAAGGTGCCGCTGGTCTGCCGCATCGATACGCTCGACGAACTGGAGTACTTCCGTAGCGGCGGCATTCTGCAATACGTGCTGCGCCACCTCGCCGCGTAAAACCGTACGCGCTGCAGCTTCAAATCACCCGCCCCTCACTGCGAAGTGAGTGGCGGGTGATTTACTTTTCACCCATATAATGGCCACGGGCCCAGCCGGGGGGTGGAGCGCTCGATTCGAGACCAGCCGGTTGCATTGAAGCGGCAAGTTCGCCGCGATGCCTCGTCGGCCGCGGGTTGGGTCGAGCCTGGATTGTGGATCGTGCCGCTATGGAATTGCGCCGCCTGAGCCTCGCCCTCGTCGCTGTCTGCGTGTCGCTGGTCGTCACCAGTCCGCTCGCCGCTGCCGAACCCAAGGCGGTGGTCGAGCTGTTCACCAGCCAGGGTTGCTCGTCTTGCCCGCCGGCCGACAAGCTGCTCGGCTCGCTGGCGCACGATCCTTCGGTCATCGCGCTGAGCCTGCCGGTCGATTACTGGGATTATCTCGGCTGGAAGGACACGCTGGCCCTGCATGGTCACGCCAACCGCCAGCGGGCCTATTCGGTGGCGCGCGGCGATCGCGCCGTTTACACGCCGCAAGCCGTGGTCAACGGCGTCGTCCATGCCCTCGGCAGCGACAAGATCGCGATCGAGAAGGCCATCGCCGACAGCCGCTCGAGCGGCAAGCCGCTCTCAGTGCCAGTGTCGATGAAAATTCAGGGCGGCAAGGTCGTCGTCGAAGTGCCGGCCGGCGCGGTCGATGGTGCCGGCGCCGAAGTCTGGCTGTGTCCGGTCACCGGCAAGATTCAAGTCGCGGTCGGTCGCGGTGAGAACAGCGGCAAGGCGCTGACCTATTACAACGTGGTGCGACGCTGGGTTAAGCTCGGCACCTGGAGCGGCAAGGCGGAAAGTTTCAGCATCGCGCTGAACCAACTGCCGAATGCCAACCTGCCGCTCGAGGACATCGATCGTCTGGTCGTGCTCCTGCAGGACGGCAGCGCGGACAAGCCGGGCCTCATGGTCGGCGCCGCCTCCGTCGCGTTGAAGGACGCGCCCGCTCTCTGATCTCTTTCGAACTTGGCTGACGCGTGCGGATTGTCCGCGCGCGTCTTTGCGCGTTTGCTGCGCCACAAAAAAAATCGGGCCGGCGTTAGCCGGCCCGAAGGCATAGGGGATTGAATCGAACGCTACTCAACTTGAACTCAATCGGCCCGGTCCGAAGATCCCCGGGGGGCTGGGGGGCTGAGGAATCCGGAGATCGAACCGGACCGGGCCTTGAGGCAACGGTTGATTTATCCCAAGGGCTCATGACCGGCACTTGACCGAAATAGGGCCTTATTGTGGGAGGAATTGACGAGTTCGTGATGGCATGCGCGGTCTTTTCGGCCGTTTTCAGCAGTATGTTTGCCGATCAGCCCCGTGAAATCAGGGGCTTGCCGTCGTCGCACTGCGGCGCAATCATCAAAGCCCAGCACAGGGAGGCCGCATGACCTTCGTTTCCGGCGATACCGATCCCAGCGCATCGTCGGGGAGCGGCAACCGCAACCCGGCCGCCCCCGCGAATTTGCTCAATCAGGTGACCTTCAACCGCCGCGAGCTCTACCGCATTCTCGATCTCTATGGCCGCATGGTCGCCGCCGGCGAATGGCGCGACTACGCCATCGACTTCCTGAGAGACCGCGCGGTGTTCTCGGTGTTCCGCCGCGCATCGGAAGTGCCGCTCTATCGCATCGAGAAGAATCCGAAGCTGGCGCAAAAGCAGGGCGCCTACAGCGTCATCTCGGCGACCGGCTTGATTCTGCGCCGCGGTCCCGAACTCGACCGCGTGCTGCGCGTGCTCGACAAGCCGCAACTCGCTTACGCGCGTTGAGGCCACGCCTGATCTCAAGGCGCCGCGGTGTCGCCTTTGCCGAGCGGCAGTTGCATCTGCACGGTGTCGAGCCAGCGACCGAACTTGTAGCCGACCGCCTTGAACACGCCGGCGTCGCGAAAGCCACACGACCTGTGCAACGCGATCGAGCCGGCCTGGTTCGAGTCGCCGATCACCGCCATCATTTGCCGGAAGCCGGCCTGTTCGGCGCGTTTTATCAGTTCCTCCATCAGCGCCTTGCCGACACCGCGCTTCTGCATCTCGGGCGCGATGTAGATCGAATCCTCGACGGTGAAGCGATAGGCGGGCCGCTCGCGGAACGGTCCGGCATAGGCGTAGCCGGCGACCGCGCCGTCGATCTCGGCGACGATGTAGGGGAATGGCCCGGCGCGCAGTTTCTCATAGCGGCGCAGCATTTCGGCCTCGTCCGGCGGCTCGAGCTCGAAGGTCGCCGTGCCGGTGCGGACGGCGTGGGCGTAGATGCGGGCGATGGCCGGGATATCGGCGGGCGTGGTCGGTCGGATCGACAGGGTCATTCCATTGCTCACGGCACTTACGGATTCGGCGGGATCATGGGAAACGATAGCAGCGATCAAAGAATATCGTTGGATCAAGCGGCGTCCAGTCGCATCCAATAGACGCTCCGGGGAGACAACGCATGCTCACCTTCTACTACGCCACGGACACCTGCGCGCTGGCCTCGCACATCGCGCTCAAGGACGCCGGCGCCGATTATCGCCTCCACCGCATCGATTTTGCCACGACCCAGCAGCGTTCGGCCGCCTATCTGGCCCTCAATCCCAAGGGCCGCGTGCCGGCTCTGGTGACGCCCGAGGGGATCCTCACCGAGACGCCGGCGATCCTTGCTTACGTGGCGCAGGCCTATCCGCAGGCCCGGCTGGCGCCCACCGACCCGTTCCGCTTCGCCAAGGTGCAGGAGTTCAACAGCTATCTGTGCTCGACGCTGCATGTGGCGCATGCTCACCGCATGCGCGGCTCGCGCTGGGCCGATGAGCCTGAAGCCATCGAGGCGATGAAGCGCAAGGTGCCGCAGTCGGTCGGGGCCTGTTACGACTACGTCGAGACCCAGATCGCCGGCCCGTGGGTCATGGGCGAGGCCTATTCGATCGCCGACGCCTACCTGTTCACGGTTGCGCAGTGGCTCGAGGGGGACGGCGTCGATCCGGCGCGCTATCCCAAGGTGATCGATCACCGCGCCCGGATGGCGGCGCGGCCGAACGTGGCGGCCGCGATCGCGGAAGAGTTCGCGCTCAAGGCGTAAAAAACGCCCCGGCTTTCGGCCGGGGCGTTCGATCTTGTAGCTGTTCGTTGGAGGCTTAGCGGCGATCGCCGAGGAAGCGCAGCATGAACAGGAACAGGTTGATGAAGTCGAGGTAGAGCGTCAGCGCGCCCATCACTGCCTTGCGGCCGGCAACGGTGCCGTCATCATTGGCCGAGTACATCTCCTTGATCTTCTGGGTATCCCAGGCGGTCAGGCCGGCGAAGATCAGGACGCCCACGATCGAGATCACGAAGGCGAGGCCCTGGCTGCCGAGGAAGATGTTGACCAGCGAGGCCAGGATGATGCCGAACAGGCCCATGATCAGGAACGAGCCGATCGGCGACAGGTCACGCTGCGTGGTGTAGCCGTACAGGCTCAGCGCGCCGAACGAGGCGGCCGAGATGAAGAACGTACGGGCCACCGACGAGCCGGTGTAGATCACGAGGATCGACATCAGCGCGAGGCCGAGCAGGCCGGCGTACAGCATGAACAGGCCGAACGCCGTCGAAGGCTGCAGCGTGTGCACGCGGAAGCTCAGAAAGAACACGATGCCCAGCGTCACGAGCATCAGGATGATCGGCGTGAAGCCGCCGAGCAGCGCCTGGCCGAACGCTGTTGCGCCAACGACGCCACCCGCGGTCAGGCGGATCGCGTCACCACCGGCCATCTGATAGGCGAAGTAGGCGACGACGCCGGTTAGAGCGACGCCGGCGGCCATGTAGTTGTAGACGCGAAGCATGTAGGCCCGCAGGCCTGCATCGATCGCGGCCGCTTGTCCGGCGGCGCCGAAGCCGCGGGCGGCTACGTTACGGTCGAAATCCGACATCGAAGTTTCCCTCTCTATGCGCCGGCGATTGTCAGGTGACGGTGCCGGCTCACGTCTGGCGCATCGGCTTTGACCGCTGCGCTCGTGTCGTGAATGTAATCGCTGGCGACGATCCGCGCCAGATATGGCCCGACAATGACCGCCTCACATTGCCGAATATTAACCTATCACTGGCGGCCGGATTCTCGCGCAAAAACAAGGCTTGAATGCCCGCGGCGCCCCCGGCGCGGCTGAATGTCGCTGCCGGACCAAGGTGTTAGCCTTACAGATTGCGAAGCACTGGAGCCGGTTTCTGGCCAAGCGCCGAGAATGTGCCGGCCAGCCCGAGCGCCACCGTGACCAGCACCGCGACCAGCGTGGCGCCAAGCGCGGACGCCGGTTGCCAGACGAAGGGCAGGTGCATCAGCTCGGTGACGATCAGCCAGCCCGCTACGGTGCCGCTCAACACGCCGAACAGGGCCGTCGCCGCCGCGATCAGGAGATACTCGATGGTGTAGGCACCGACGAGGCGCAGCCGTGTAGCGCCGAGCGTTTTGAGAATGACGGCGTCATAGACGCGATGATGATGGCCGGCGGCGAGCGCGCCGCCGAGCACGAGCGCCGCGACCAGCAGCGTCAAGGCCGACGCGCCGCGGATCGCCAGCACAAGATTGCCGACCAGCTCGCCGATGGCGTCGAGTGCGTCCTTGACGCGCACGGTGGTCACCATCGGGAAATCCTGCGCGAGCGCGCGGATGATGCCGTTCTCCTGGGCCGTGGATGCTTTGCCGTCCGGGAAGGTCAGCGTTGCGAGCCGTGTGTGCGGCGCGCCGTCGAATACATGCGGTGAGTACACCAGGACGAAGTTGATGCTCAGGCTCTGCCAGTCCACGGTGCGCAGATTGGCGATGGTCGCGGTAATGTTGCGGCCGAGCACGTTGACGGTGATGCTGTCGCCGATCTTGAGGCCGAGGCCGTCGGCGATCTTCTTCTCGAACGAGACCAGTGGCGGTCCGTTATAATCCGGCGCCCACCATTGGCCTTCGACCAGCCGGGAGCCGTTCGGCACCACGGTTGAGTAGGTGATGCCGCGGTCGCTCTGCAGCACCCAGGCAGCCTCCTCGGTAGGTTTGAGGTTCTGCGCTTCGACTTTTTTTGCCGAGACTATGCGGCCACGCAGCATCGGCACTTCTTCGAGCTTGGCGTCGGGCGCCTGTTTGGCGACGAAGGCGTCGAAAGCCGGCGCCTTGTCCGACGGAATATCGAGGAAGTAGAACGCCGGCGCCTTGGCTGGCAATTCGTTGGCGAACTGGTTGCGCAGATTGCCGTCGATTTCGATCACGGTAACGAGCAGCGCGATGCCGAGGCCGAGCGACAGCACGATGGTGGGCGTCAGCGCGCCCGGACGATGAATGTTGGCGATCGCCATGCGCAGGCCGGTCGAGCGGGCGCGCGGCGCGTGGCGCGCGATCGTCATTACCAGGGAGCCGACGAGGCGTAGCAGCAGGAACACGACCGCCGCGACGCCGACATAGATGAGCGCGACACGCCGATCATAGGCGAGCAGCACGGCGAGCGTGCCGAGCGCAAGCACCGCGAGCGCGGTCAACGCAACGTAGACGCGGCGCGGCCAGGCCGGTTGTGCGGCGACGACATCGCGGAACAGCGCGCCGACCGGCACGTCATGGGCCCGGCCAAGCGGCCACAGCGCGAAAGCCAATGCGGTGAGCAGGCCATAGACCAGCGACAGCACGAGTTCGGGCGCATGCACCGCCGGCACGATCGGCAACGGAATGATGGCGCCGAATGTCCAGACCACCGCGAAAGGCAGGATGGCGCCGAGCACGGCGCCGATGACGCCGCCGATCAGCGCCAGAATGACGACCTGTGTCAGGTAGATGGCGAAGACGCGGCGGCCGCTGGCGCCCAATGCCTTGAGCGTGGCGATGGTCGCTCGCTTGCGATCGAGGTGGCTTTTCACGGCATTGCCGACGCCGACGCCGCCGACCAGCAGCGCGGTGAGGCCGACGATCGTGAGGAATTGGGTGAAGCGCTCGACATTGCGTTCGAACTGCGGCGAGGCATTGGTCCGGTTGCGGATTTCCCAGCCGGCTTCAGGAAGTTTGGCGCGAGCCTCGGCGGTGACGGCTTTGACAGTCTGGTCGTTTCCGTCGCCCGGCAGCTTCAATTGATAGCGCCAGCGAACCAGACTGCCTGGTTGCAACAGCCCGGTGGCCCGCAGCGCTTCATCGCTGACCAGTAGCCGCGGGCCGAAGCCGATGCCGACGGCGAGTTTGTCCGGCTCGTTGGCGAGCGCGGCGCGAATGATGAACTCGGTATTGCCGACAGTGATACGTGCGCCGGGCGCGATGGCCAGCCGTGCCAGCAGCGTCGGGTCGGCGACTGCGCCGTAAACGCCGTCGCGCTTGGCCAAGGCGTCATCAAGCGAGCCGGCGGGATCGAGCGTCACCGCGCCGAACAACGGGTAGGCTTTGTCGACGGCTTTGAGCTCGACCAGGGTCGCATCGCCGCTTTCGGTGCGTGACATGGCGCGCAGACTGGCCGTGGTCGAGACTTCGCCGTGGCTTTTGAGAAATGCCGTCTCCTCCGGCTTGGCTTCGCGCTGAATCAGATTGAATGACAGGTCGCCGCCGAGAATGACGCGGCCTTCGCGGGCAAGGCCGTCCGACAGGCTGGCCGCCAGCGAGCCGACACCGGCGATCGACATGGCGCCGAGCGCGATGCAGGCGATGAAGATGTAAAAACCGCTGAGGCCGCCACGCATTTCGCGCAGTGCGTAGCGGAGCGGGAGCCAGCGTGAGGCTGTCATGCCGAGGTCTCGACGTGCCCCGAGCGCAGGCGCACGACGCGGCCGCATTTCTGCGCCAGCGCCGGATCGTGTGTGACGAGCACAAGCGTCGCGCCGTGTTTCTCGTAGCCGGTGAAGAGAAGCTCGACGATCTGTTTGCCGGTGTCCTCATCGAGATTGCCGGTCGGTTCGTCGGCGACCAGAATCGACGGATCGGGCGCCAGCGCACGGGCGACCGCGACGCGCTGCTGCTCGCCACCCGACAATTGCGCCGGATAATGCTGCAGACGATGGCCGAGACCGACCAGGTCGAGTTCGGCCCTGGCGCGGTCCAGCGCGTCATCGACGCCGGCAAGCTCCAGCGGCACGGCGACATTCTCGAGCGCCGTCATGGTTGGAATGAGGTGAAAGGACTGGAATACGATGCCGACATTGCGGCCGCGGAAGCGCGCCAGTTCATCCTCGCTGAGCGCGCCAAGGGACTCGCCGGCAACCGTGACAGTGCCGGTGTCGGCGCGTTCGAGCCCGGCCATCACCATCAGCAGCGTCGATTTGCCGGAGCCGGACGGACCGACGAGGCCAATTGCCTCGCCTCTGCCTATATTGAGGGCGATGTCCTTGAGGATATGAACGCGGGCAGCTCCTTGCCCAAGCGAGAGATTGACGCCGGACAGCGCGATGGCCGGCGTCGGCTCAGAAGGTGCTTTCATGATTTTCCACCGAATTCGATCATCCTCATATGGGGAAATATTCGGCCCCGTCCAGCGGGCTGCGGCAATCTTGCCGGCGATTTTATTGACAATCTGGAGTGTTTTGGCACCCGTCCCGGCCGCTGCGGTCGACAACGCCGTGAAAATCGTGGTGCTCGGCGATTCGCTCAGCGCCGGCTACGGCCTCGAGGTGCAGGATGCCTTTCCGAGCAAGCTGCAGGCGGCACTGAAAGCCAAGGGTTACGCGACCACGATGATCAATGCCGGCGTCTCCGGCGACACCGCGACCGGCGGCCTCGAACGGTTCGACTGGTCAGTGCCGCCCGATGCCGATGCGGTGATTCTCGAACTTGGCGCCAATGACGCGTTGCGCGGCGTCAGTCCCGATGTCACCCGGTCGGCGCTGGATCAGATCCTGACCAAAGTCGACACCCGCAAGATCCCGGTTCTGCTTGCCGGCATGAAGTCACCGCCGAACATGGGACCGGACTATGTCGCAAAATTCGACGCCATCTTTCCGGATTTGGCCAAGGCGCATGGCAGCATCTTCTATCCGTTCTTCCTCGATGGCGTCGCCGCCGACGACAAGCTCAATCAGCGCGACGGCATGCACCCTAACCCGCAGGGCGTCGATGTGATCGTGAAGAACATCTTGCCGAAGGTGGAAGAGTTGATTGCCAAGGCGAAGACGAAATAAGTCTGTCGTGCCTGGCCTTGTGCGGGCATCCACGTCTTCCTTTAATCGGGTCTAGGTGAGGATGGCCGGACAAGCCCGGCCATGACGAGAAATGCGAGAGTGCTAAAAAGACAATCATGCCCCGGCTCTTCACCGGCATCGAAATCCCCGCAGGCATCGCGCAAGCGCTGTCGACGCTGCGCGGCGGCCTGCACGGCGCACGCTGGATCGATGCCGAGAACTATCACGTCACTTTGCGTTTCCTCGGCGATATCGATGATCGCACGGCCAATGACGCCGCCTCGATTCTGGCGGAGGTGCGCAAGCCCGCGTTCGACCTGCATTTCGAAGGGTTGGATGCTTTCGGCGGCCGAAGGCCGCGCGCGGTGTTTGCCGCGGTCGCGGCGGAGCCGGCCTTGGCGGAATTGCAGTTGGAGCACGAACGGCTGATGCGCCGCATCGGTCTCGCGCCGGAGACACGCAAATTCACGCCGCATGTGACGCTGGCGCGCCTGCGCGCCACGTCGAGCCTCGATGTCGCGGACTATCTTGCCGCGCGCGGCTTCTTCCGCACCGCGCCGTTCCCGGTCACGCGCTTCGTGCTGTTCTCGTCGCGCGCCTCGACCGGCGGCGGGCCTTATGTGGTGGAAGAAGAGTATCCGTTGATCGGCGCGTGATCGCCGATCAGGCCGCGTGGAATAAGCGGAGTTGCGCGTCGAACATGGCAGAGGTCATGTCCTGGGCGTCGGCCATCACCTCACGGGCGATGGACAGCGGCGTCGAACGCGGCGCCTTCACTTCGCCGACGACGCAGCCGAAATCGAAAGTGAAGTCCGCTTCAAACTTGCGCGCCAATTGCTGCATGCGGCGGTTGGCCGCGAGGCAGTCCATGCGCAGCAGGCGGATGCCGCGGTTGCGCGCCGACAGCAGGGTGCGCTCAAGCAGCGCGGTGCCCACACCGTGGCTCTGCCAGTCCTTTTCGATCGAGAAAGCAGCCTCGGCTTCATGGCCGAACAGCGGCCCGAGCGGACGCAATTCGCAGGCCCCGCGCAGCACGCCATCGACGAAGAAGCCGTGCACGATGACGCCGAAGTCGCGGATGCTTTCGGCATGCTTGGCGATGAATTCGTCGGCGACCGCGCCGGAAAACCGGGTGTTGCGGCTCTCGGCATCGAGCCGCAGCAGGTGGTCACGGTACGCCTCGGTCTCGGTCGGCCATAATTTGCGCAGCAGGCCGCCGCCGGGGAGGGGGTCGTTCATCGTCATCATCCTTTAGTCAAATCGCCGGTTGGCCCCACCTCGCCTGCCGACGCATTTGTTGGCATACATATATTGGTGCACTGCAACAAAACAACCACTACCCACCGTCGGCTGCGGAGAGCACGATTGCAAAAAACGAATAACTAACAATGAATTGCGCGGAACTCGCACTGCAACATCAAAACCGGCCGAGAGCCCTCCCATGATACCGGCAGGGCCGGTATCATGGCGCGCCGAACGGCCATTTACAGTGACGGCCGTTGGCCTTAGCAGTGCGCCTGACAGCCCTTCGGCCCGCATCTGGCGCCCATCCAACATGCCCAAGAATGCCTGAGACCTTTTCCCGCCGTTACGCGGCGCTGGTTGCCTCCGGAAAAATCGAGGCCGACCCGGCGCAGGCGGAACTCGCCCGGCATTTCGCCGCGCTCGAGGGGCGGCTGGAAGAACGGCGGCTCGCGCGCAAGTCGTCTTCGCTCGGCTGGCTTTTCGGCAAGAAGGCCAATGTCGGCACCGTGAAGGGCCTCTACGTTCATGGCGAGGTCGGCCGCGGCAAGACCATGCTGATGGACCTGTTCTGCGAATCGAGCGCGGTCGAAAAGAAGAAGCGCGCCCACTTTCATGAATTCATGGCCGAGGTGCACGAGCGCGTTCATCATTTTCGCCAAGCGATCAAGGACGGCAAGGTGCCGGATCAGGATCCGATTCTGCACGCCGCCGACGAGATCGCCGACGAGACGCAGCTTCTGTGTTTCGACGAATTCCATGTCACCGATATCGCCGACGCGATGATCCTCGGCCGCTTGTTCACCAAATTGTTCGAGCGCGGCATCGTCATGGTGGCGACCTCGAATCTGGCGCCGCGCGACCTCTACAAAGACGGACTGAACCGCGCTCTGTTCGTGCCGTTCCTGAAGCTGCTCGAGCAGCAATGCGAAGTGGTGCGGCTCGAGGCGCGCACCGATTTCCGGCTGGAGAAGCTCACCGGCGTCACCGCCTGGTATGTGCCGCCGGACGCCAAGGCCGAAGCAGCGCTCGACAAGGCATGGCACAATCTGGTCGGCCATGCCGAAGGCGCGCCGCACGAGCTCATCGTCAAGGGCCGTATCGTCAAGGTGCCGAAGGCGGCCATGGGCGTCGCGCGCTTCGATTTCGCCGATTTGTGCGAGCAGCCGCTCGGGGCATCGGACTTCATCAAGATCGCGCTCGAATTCCACACCCTGATCATCGACCGCATTCCGGTGATGGACCAGTCGCGCCGCAACGAAGCCAAACGCTTCATCATCCTGGTCGACACGATGTACGACCATGCCGTCAAGCTGCTGGCCTCCGCAGAGGCCTCGCCGGAGGAGCTCTATACGGGTACCGAAGGCTACGAAGCCAACGAGTTCAAGCGCACCGCGTCGCGGCTGTTCGAAATGCGCTCGCAATCCTATCTCGGCCTGCCGCATGGCCCGCGCACGGCGGAGAATGTCGATTTGGCGCGGATCGTCGATACCTGAGGGTTACGGGCGGCCCGCGCGTCTTTCGTCGCAAGCGCTTGCAATACGCCATCCGCGGCAAGGATGATGCTGACCGAAACCGTCGCGGAACATTCACGCTTCTGTGGCGTCCTACCTCCGGGCGCTTGATTCGCCGGAGGGCCGATGCCGGAGCCGTTGTGGTGGCAGAGCGGGACGATCTACCAGATCTACCCGCGCTCGTTTCAGGACAGTAATGGCGACGGCGTCGGCGATCTCGACGGCATTCGCAGCCGGCTCGATTACCTGACCTGGCTCGGCGTCGATGCCCTCTGGATCTCGCCGATCTTTCCCTCACCGATGGCCGACTTCGGCTACGACGTGGCGGACTATTGCGATATCCACCCGCTGTTCGGCTCGCTGGCGGCGTTCGACGCGCTGGTCGCCGATGCCCATGCGCGCAAGCTCAAGGTGATTCTCGACTTCGTTCCGAACCACACCTCCGACCAGCATCCGTGGTTTCGCGAAAGCAGGTCGTCGCGCGATAATCCGAAGCGCGACTGGTACGTCTGGCGCGACGGCAAATCCGGCGACGCGCCGCCGAACAACTGGTTGTCGCAATTCGGCGGTCCGGCCTGGACCTTCGATGCCGTGACCCGGCAGTGGTACCTGCACAGCTTTCTGCGCCAGCAGCCCGATCTCAACTGGCGCAATCCCGAGGTGCGGGCGGCGATGTATGCCGTGCTCGACTTCTGGCTCAAGCGCGGCGTCGACGGTTTTCGCGTCGATGTCATCTGGCTGCTGATCAAAGATGAAGCGCTGCGCGATAATCCCGTGAATCCGGGCTGGGAGCCCGGGCAATCCGAGCACCGCCGGACGCTGAACATTCACAATGCCGACCAGCCGGAGGTGCATGACATCATTGCCGACATGCGCCGCTTGCTCGATCGCTACCACGAGCGCGTGCTGATCGGGGAAATCTATCTTCCGGTCGAAAAGCTGGTGACCTATTACGGCAAGGATCTCGCCGGCGCGCAGATGCCGTTCAATTTCCAGCTCATCCTCGCCGCCTGGAACGCGCCGACGATCGCGCGGCTGATCGAGGACTATGAACGAAACCTGCCGCCCGGCGGCTGGCCGAATTGGGTGCTCGGCAATCACGACCAACCGCGCATCGCGGCTCGCATCGGCGCCGCGCAGGCCCGTGTCGCGGCGATGCTGCTGCTGACCTTGCGCGGCACGCCGACGCTTTACTACGGCGACGAGCTGGGTCTCGGCCGCGTCACGATTCCGCCCGATGCGGTGCAGGATCCGTGGGAAAAGAACGAGCCGGGCCTCGGACTCGGCCGCGATCCCTCGCGCACGCCGATGCAATGGGATGCCGGCCGCAATGCCGGCTTCACCACGGCGGACAAGCCGTGGCTGCCGCTCGATGCGGATTATGCGCGCATGAACGTGCAGGCGTTGCGCGCGCAGCCGCAATCGCTGCTCAACCTCTATCGCGCGCTGCTGGACCTGCGCCGACAGCATCTCGCCTTGAGCAGCGGCAGCTTCACGCTCATCTCCTCCGACGCTGATATGCTAATCTTTGAGCGTTCGTTCGGCGATGAGCGGCTGATAGTGGCGCTCAATCTCGATCATGAGCCACAGCCGTTGCCGGACCATCTGGCCGAAGCAGAGGTCCTGCTGTCGACATCAATGGATCGACAAGGACGTCTTGCGGAACCGCTGTTGCGCGCGAACGAGGGGCTGGTGCTGCGGCCGTAGAGTCTCAGACGTCGCTTCGGTTGAGCAGGTAATCGAGGCCGCCGACGCGGTACCAGCGATAACCGTAACTCTCCAGACAGACGCAATGCTTGCCGTTCTTCTTTGCCTCGCTGTGCTCGTCGCCGAGCAGATTGACCAGCCTGGCGCCGCGCTGGTCGGCAAGGCCGGTCTTGAACTCCACCTCGATCGGCTCGGCGGCGAAATTATGCAGGAACAGAACCGAATTGTTGCGCCAGTCGTAACGCAGGGCGAGCACGGCATCGTTGCCGACATTGAGGGCTTCGAAGTCGCCCCAGCCGACCTCGGGCACTTCCTTGCGCATGCGGATGATGCGCTCGATCCAGTTCAGCATGGAGTTGGGGTCGCGGCGCTGGAAGGCCGCGTTGACGTGCTCGTAGCCGTAGGGCCCGTGGCCGATCACCGGCATGATCGGCTTGTCGCTCTTGGTGAAGCCGCCATGCGGTTCGGTGGACCATTGCATCGGCGTCCGGCAACATTCGCGTTCCGGCAGTGACAGGTCGTCGCCCATGCCGAGTTCGTCGCCGTAACGCAGCACGGGCGTGCCCGGCAGCGTGAACATCAGGCTGTAGGCGAGCTCGAGACGGCGGCGGTCGCCACCGAGCATCGGCGCCAATCGCCGGCGGATGCCGCGATCGTAGAGCTGGTCTTCCTTATTGGGTCCGAAGGCATCGAACACCGTCTGGCGCTGTTTTTCGCTCAGACGGCCGAGATCGAGTTCGTCGTGATTGCGCAGGAACATGCCCCATTGGCCGCTGTGCGGTCGCTTCTTCGTCTTGTCCATGGCGCGGATCAGCGGTTTGGTATCCGCCGAGGCGAGGGCATAAAACAGGTTCTGGTTGACCTGGAAGTTGAACATCATGTGCATGCGGTCGCCGTCGTCGCC
This sequence comes from Pseudolabrys sp. Root1462, assembly GCF_001426945.1. GTDB lineage: Bacteria > Pseudomonadota > Alphaproteobacteria > Rhizobiales > Xanthobacteraceae > Pseudolabrys. Next base: position 431,416 of record NZ_LMFS01000003.1, read on the forward strand.
GAAATACTGCATGTCCGTGCTGGGCAGCACATTGGCTTCGGCCAGGATCATCGAATCGCCGACCCGCCATTGCAGGAATTCGCGCAGGTCGCGCAGCATGGCGTATTGCTCGCGCGGCTTCTTGACGTCGGCGCCCTTGGTGGAAATCACGAAAGGCACGGCGTCCATACGAAAGCCCGAGACGCCGAGCTGAATCCAGAAGCCCATGATGCGCAGGATCTCGGCCAGCACTTCCGGGTTCGAGGTGTTGAGGTCGGGCTGAAAATCGTAGAATCGGTGGAAATAGTATTCCTTTGCGACGGGATCGTGCGTCCAGGTGGATTTCTGAACGCCGGGAAACACCATGCCCTTGTTGGCGTTGGTCGGCTTCTTCTTCGACCAGACGTACCAGTCGCGGTGTTTCGACTTCGGGTCGCGCCGCGCCTCCTTGAACCATGGGTGCTGGTCGGAGGTGTGATTGACGACCAGGTCGATCAGCACACGAATGCCGCGCTGTTTGGCGGCATGCGTGAATTCAACGAAGTCGCCGAGCGTGCCGTAAGCCGGATTGACGCTGTAGTAATCCGAGATGTCGTAGCCGTTGTCGCGGCCGGGCGAAGCCTGGAACGGCATCAGCCAGATTGCGGAAACGCCGAGCCCGTTGAGATAATCGAGCCTGCGCATCAGGCCGGAGAAGTCGCCGATGCCATCGCCGTTGGCGTCCATGTAAGTGCCGACCGACAGGCAGTAGATGACGGCGTTCTTGTACCAGAGGTCCTTGATCATCGCGGGATGCCTCGCACGCGTGAAAAGTCACGCGTTAAAGCCGGGCCACCGCAAGAGTTCCCGCGAATGTTGCTGCGGCGGGCCGAAAGCGGCCTAGAGGCTGGTCCAAATCAGCATTCCGACGACGCCGGTCATCAGCGCCGCGGCGAACCAGCCGACAACGATCAGCCATCGCGGCAGCGTCAATTTCGCTTCGCGCTTGCTGGTGGCCACAACCATCATCGCCACGATGATCGGTACGGCGACGACGCCGTTGACCACCGCGGTCCAGAACAGCATTGCGATCGGATCGATGCTGGTGACGGCGAGCGCGGCGCCGCCCAAAGTCGCGGCGGCTACGATGGCGTAAAAGCCGATGGCGCGATTGAAGGGTAGTTCGAGGCTGCCCGGCAATTTGAAAACATCGGCCACAGCGTAGGCCGCGGAGCCCGCCAGGACCGGCACGGCCAGAAGCCCGGTGCCGATAATGCCAAGCGCGAACAGAGCAAAGGCAAAGGGACCGCCGACCGGCCGCAGCGCCTCAGCCGCTTGCGTCGCCGTGTCGATGCGGGTGATGCCGCTGGCGTGCAGCGTCGCGGCCGTCGTCACGATGATGAAGAAAGCGATCAGATTCGAAAAGAACATGCCGACCCAGGTATCGATCGAGATTGCGCGAAGCGCATCCGTTTTCCCGGCGGCCGCAAGAAGCCGGCGATGGCTGAGCCGTGATTCTTCCGCTTCCTGGGAGGCCTGCCAGAAGAAGAGATACGGGCTGATGGTCGTGCCGAACACCGCCACCACCATCAGCATTAAATCGCGGTCGAACGACAGCGTTGGCATGAAGGTCGCAACTGCGACTTCACCCCACGGCACGTTCACGCTGAACGCGGCCGCGACGTAAAACAGAAGCACCATGGTCATGAGTTTCAAAACGCCGGCATAGCGATGATAAGGCACGAATATCTCCGCCGTCAGGCAGAAGATTCCGAACATCACCGCAAAGACCAGAGCGGAACCGCCAACGACGAGCCGCAGGGCCTCGCCCATCGCGGCAAGGTCAGCGGCGATGTTGAGCGTGTTGGCCACCAGCAGCGAACCGATCAGCGGGTACAGCACCGCGCGCGGCATCGTGCGCGCGATGTTGGCCGAAAGTCCGCGCCGGGTCTGCCAGCCGATCATCGCGCTGATGATCTGAATGGCGGCCATGAACGGCAGCGTGAGAAACAGGCTCCACAAAAGCGCATAGCCGAACTGTGCGCCTGCCTGTGAGTATGTCGCGATGCCGCTCGGGTCGTCGTCCGCCGCGCCGGTGACCAGCCCGGGGCCGAGCGCGCGCCACACCGCCTTCGCTGAAAGATGAACCGGCCGCACGGCAATCCCCCCGGTCGTTATCGCGCGACCTTAGCGCATGAGACCCGGGCCATCCGCAGATGGATCAAATCAGCGCTGGACTTTCGTCGTAACCGATGCTGGTATAATGTATACACGATAAGAATTCCGGGGGGAAATGTTGCTGCATCACAGCAAAATGGCTAAGCCAGCGCCGGCCGCGCTCCGCGGCAGCAGCAAAGAGTTTTCCCATCATGGCGCGTAATAAAATCGCATTGATCGGCGCTGGCCAGATCGGCGGCACGCTGGCCCATCTGGTCGGCCTCAAGCAATTGGGCGACGTCGTTTTGTTCGACGTCATGGAAGGCACCCCGCAAGGCAAGGCTCTGGACATTGCCCAGTCTTCGCCGGTCAACAAGTTCGACGCCCGTTTCACCGGCGCCAACTCCTATGAAGCGATCGAAGGCGCCGATGTCTGCATCGTGACCGCTGGCGTGCCGCGCAAGCCCGGCATGAGCCGCGACGACCTGCTCGACATCAATCTGAAGGTCATGGGCCAGGTCGGTGCCGGCATCGCCAAGTATGCGCCGAACGCATTCGTGATCTGCATCACCAACCCGCTCGATGCCATGGTCTGGGCGCTGCAGAAGTCGGCCGGCCTGCCGCAGCAGAAGGTCGTCGGCATGGCCGGCGTGCTCGACTCGGCCCGCTTCCGCTACTTTCTCGCCGACGAATTCAACGTCTCGGTTGAAGACGTCACCGCCTTCGTGCTCGGCGGCCACGGCGACACGATGGTGCCGCTGGTGCGCTACTCGACGGTCGCCGGCATTCCGGTGCCGGATCTGGTCAAGATGGGCTGGACCACACAGGCCCGCATCGACGAGATCGTCAAGCGCACCGCCAATGGCGGCGCCGAGATCGTCAACCTGCTCAAGACCGGCTCGGCCTTCTACGCACCGGCTGCTTCGGCGATCGCCATGGCGGAGAGCTATCTGCTCGACAAGAAGCGCGTTTTGCCCTGCGCCGCCTGGCTCAATGGCGAATATGGCGTGAAGGATCTCTATGTCGGCGTGCCGGTGGTGATCGGCGCCAAGGGCGTGGAGCGCATCGTCGAGGTCGAGTTCAGCGGCGCCGAGCGCAGCGCGTTCGAAAAGTCGGTTGGCTCGGTGCAGGGCTTGGTCGAGGCCTGCAAGAAAATCGCGCCGACTTTGGCATAGCTCTTTGCTGTCATCGCCCGCGCAAGCGGGCGATCCAGTAACTGTCAGCGTCGGAGTTCGCGACGCGAGAATTGTGAAATAACTGGATGCCCCGCGCGAGCGGGGCATGACAGCGCGAGCAGTTGGGGAGAGCCGGATGAATATCCACGAGTACCAAGCCAAGGCAGTTCTGAAAGAATTCGGCGTCCCGGTGCCGCGCGGCATCCCCGCCTTCACTGTCGATGAAGCGATCAAGGCGGCCAACGATCTGGGCGGGCCGGTCTGGGTGGTGAAAGCCCAGATCCATGCCGGCGGCCGCGGCAAGGCCGGTGGCGTCAAGGTCGTCAAATCCGTCGATGACGTGAAGAAGGAATCGACCCGCATCCTCGGATCGACGCTGGTGACGCATCAGACGGGGCCGAAGGGTAAGGTCGTCAACCGCCTCTACATTGAAGAAGGTTCGGCGATCGACAAGGAGTTCTACCTGTCGGCGCTGATTGATCGCGAAACCTCGCGTGTCGCCTTCGTCGTCTCGACCGAAGGCGGCATGGATATCGAACAGGTGGCGCATGACACGCCCGACAAGATTCTGACCTTCTCGGTCGATCCGGCGACCGGCTTCATGCCGCACCACGCCCGCCGCGTCGCGCAGGCGCTGAACCTAACCGGCGATCTTGCCAAGCAGATCGGCGAAATCCTGCCGAAGCTCTACGCCGCCTTCACCAACAAGGATATGGCGCTGCTCGAGATCAATCCGCTGGTCGTCACCAAGGACGCCAAGATCATTTGCCTCGACGCCAAGGTCGGCTTCGATGACAACGCGCTCTACCGCCATCCCGATGTGATCGCGCTGCGCGACATCACCGAAGAAGACGAGAAGGAAGTCGAGGCGTCGAAATACGACCTCAACTACATCGCGCTCGACGGCCAGATCGGCTGCATGGTCAACGGCGCCGGCCTCGCCATGGCGTCGATGGACATCATCAAGCTGTATGGCATGGAGCCGGCGAACTTCCTCGACGTCGGTGGCTCGGCGACCAAGGACAAGGTGACCGCGGCGTTCAAGATCATTACCTCCGATCCGAACGTGAAGGGCATCCTGGTCAACATCTTCGGCGGCATCATGAAATGCGATGTCATCGCCGAAGGCGTCGTTGCTGCCGTGAAGGAAGTCGGCCTCAAAGTGCCGCTGGTCGTTCGTCTCGAAGGCACGAACGTCGAGTTGGGCAAAAAGATCATCAAGGAGTCGGGGCTCAACGTCACTTCGGGTGACGACCTCGACGATGCCGCGCAGAAGATTGTCAAAGCGGTGAAGGAGGCTGCGTAATGTCCATCCTCATCGACAAGAACACCAAGGTCATCTGCCAGGGCTTCACCGGCAAGAACGGCACCTTCCATTCCGAGCAGGCCATCAAGTACGGCACCAAGATGGTCGGCGGCACTTCGCCCGGCAAAGGCGGCTCGACGCATCTCGATCTGCCGGTGTTCGACACCGTCGCCGAAGCGCGTGAAAAGACCGGCTGTGACGCCTCGGTGATCTACGTGCCGCCGCCGGGCGCCGGCGACGCGATCTGTGAAGCGATCCAGGCCGAGATCCCGCTCATCGTCTGCATCACCGAAGGCATTCCGGTGATGGACATGGTCAAGGTGAAGCGGTCGCTGTCGGGCTCGAAGTCGCGCCTCATCGGGCCGAACTGCCCGGGCGTGATGACCGCCGGAGAATGCAAGATCGGCATCATGCCGGGCAACATCTTCAAGCCGGGTTCGGTCGGCATCGTGTCGCGCTCCGGCACGCTGACCTATGAAGCGGTGTTCCAGACGACACGTGAAGGTCTCGGCCAGACCACCGCGGTCGGCATCGGCGGCGATCCGGTCAAGGGCACGGAATTCATCGACATGCTCGAGAAATTCCTCGGCGATCCGAAGACCGAGTCGATCGTCATGATCGGCGAGATCGGCGGCTCGGCGGAAGAAGACGCCGCGCAATTTCTGATCGACGAAGCCAAACGCGGCCGCAAGAAGCCGATGGTCGGCTTCATTGCCGGCGTCACGGCGCCTCCCGGCCGTCGTATGGGTCATGCCGGCGCGATCATCTCCGGTGGCAAGGGCGACGCGAAGTCGAAGTCCGCGGCGATGGAAGCGGCCGGCATCAGGGTATCGCCATCGCCGGCCCGCATCGGCAAGACGTTGATGGAAGTGCTGAAGGGCAAGTAGGTGTTCGCAACATAGCGGCCGGCACGTCCGGCAGTCGGGTTCCATCGGCCCGGGGGCTTCGGCCTCCGGGCCGAATGCATTTTCGGAGCCCGCGGCTTTCCGTCTTTGAGGCTGGCGGGAGCCATCGCCGACTACCATTTGAGAGGGAGCCCAAAGGGGCGGTCCGGAGAACTCCGGGCCCGTCAAAACGGGCCGCCTATAAGAAATGATCCCATGTTCATTCTTACGCTTTTTTCGACTTAACTACGTCATAAAAGGGTTTAAGAGTGAGCCGCATCGACGCGGGCGGCTAACGCCTGTGCCGAGGCATCGCAAAGGCCGGATCCCGTCCAACCGGGGGCAGGAGCCGCGAATTTCGACGCTCATGCGCCAAAACCATTTGCTCGGCCGTCGCGCCGCGCCGGAATCGAGCCGCTAGGACCTCGTCACCATGTCTCGCCAAGACGCCAACGCCGCATTCGCCCAAACCTCATTCCTCTACGGCGGCAACGCCGCCTATATCGAAGACCTCCAGGCCCGGTTCGAAAAAGACCCGAGCTCGGTCGAGGCCGAGTGGCGGACGTTCTTCGAGGCGCTCAAGGACAACAGCGCCGATGTGGTGAAGTCGGCCGAAGGCGCATCGTGGAAGAAGCCGAACTGGCCGGTACGGCCGAGCGGCGACCTGGTCGCCGCGCTCGACGGGCAGTGGGCCGAAACCGAAAAGAAGATCGGCGACAAGATCGCCAAGACCGCGCAGGCCAAAGGCGTCGAGCTGTCCAACGCCGACGTGATGCAGGCGACGCGCGACTCGATCCATGCGCTGATGCTGATCCGCGCCTACCGGATTCGCGGCCACTTCCATGCCAAGCTCGATCCGCTCGCCATCCAGGAAGAGCCGAACGAGGAGGAACTGCAGCCCGCTTCGTACGGCTTCACCGAAGCCGACCTCGACCGCAAGATCTTCCTCGACAAGGTGCTCGGCCTCGAATTCGCGTCGATGCGCGAGATCGTCGCCATCCTGCGGCGGACCTACTGCCAGACGCTCGGCATCGAGTTCATGCACATCTCGAACGCGGCGCAGAAGGCCTGGATTCAGGAGCGCATCGAAGGACGCGACAAGGAAATCCAATTCACCCGCGAAGGCAAGCGCGCCATCCTCAACAAGCTGGTCGAAGCCGAAGGCTTCGAGAAGTTTCTCGACGTCAAGTTCACCGGCACCAAGCGGTTCGGCCTCGACGGCGGTGAAGCGCTGATCCCGGCGCTCGAGCAGATCATCAAGCGCGGCGGCAATCTCGGCGTGAAGGAGATCGTCCTTGGCATGCCGCATCGCGGCCGCCTCAACGTGCTCACGCAGGTGATGGGCAAGCCGCACCGCGTGCTGTTCCACGAATTCAAGGGCGGCTCGGCGACTCCGGACGAAGTCGAAGGCTCCGGCGACGTCAAGTATCACCTCGGTGCTTCGTCGGATCGCGAGTTCGACAGCAACAAGGTGCATCTGTCGCTGACGCCGAATCCGTCGCACCTTGAGATCGTCGATCCCGTGACGCTCGGCAAGGTGCGCGCCAAGCAGGATCAGCATCGCTGTCCGCCGGACGACCGCACTGCCGTGCTGCCGCTGCTGATGCACGGCGACGCGGCCTTCGCCGGCCAGGGCGTCGTGGCGGAATGCTTCGGCCTGTCGGGACTGAAGGGCTACCGCACCGGCGGTTCGATCCATTTCATCGTCAATAACCAGATCGGCTTCACGACTTATCCGCGCTACTCGCGCTCGTCGCCCTATCCGTCCGACGTCGCCAAGATGATCGAGGCGCTGATCCTGCACGTCAACGGCGACGATCCGGAAGCGGTGGTTTTCGCGGCCAAGGTGGCGATCGAATACCGGATGCAATTCCAGCAGCCGGTCGTGATCGACATGTGGTGCTATCGCCGCTTCGGCCACAACGAAGGCGACGAGCCGGCCTTCACCCAGCCGGTGATGTACCGCAAGATTCGCGGCCACAAATCGACGCTGGAAATCTACGCCGAGAAGCTCACCGCCGAAGGCGTCGTCACCGAAGGCGAAATCGACAAGATGAAGGCCGACTGGCGCTCGCGCCTCGACGCCGAATTCGAAGCGGGCCAGGGCTACAAGCCGAACAAGGCCGACTGGCTCGACGGCCGCTGGTCCGGTCTCAAGGCCGCGCAGGATGCCGAAGACCCGCGCAAGGGCAATACCGGCGTCGCGCTCGACGAACTGCGCGCCATCGGCAAGGCGATCACTACCGTTCCTGACGACTTCAACGTGCACAAAACGGTGCAACGATTCCTCGACAATCGCGCCAAGGCGATCGAGACCGGCGAGGGCATCGACTGGGCGACCGGCGAGGCGCTGGCCTTCTGCACGCTGGTCAAGGAAGGCAACCCGGTGCGTCTGTCCGGCCAGGATTCCGAGCGCGGCACGTTCTCGCAGCGTCACTCGGTTCTGTTCGACCAGAACACCGAAAAGCGCTACGTGCCGTTCAACAATCTCGGCAAGGGTCAGGCCAAGTATGAAGTGCTGAACTCCATGCTGTCGGAAGAGGCCGTGCTCGGTTTCGAATACGGCTATTCGACCGCCGAGCCGAACGCGCTGACCTTGTGGGAAGCCCAGTTCGGCGACTTCGCCAACGGCGCCCAGGTGGTGTTCGACCAGTTCCTGTCGTCGGGCGAGCGCAAGTGGTTGCGCATGTCCGGCCTCGTCTGCCTGCTGCCCCACGGCTACGAAGGTCAGGGCCCGGAGCATTCATCGGCGCGTCTCGAGCGCTTCCTGCAGATGTGCGCCGAAGACAACATGCAGGTCGCCAACTGCACCACGCCGGCGAACTACTTCCACATCCTGCGCCGGCAGCTCAAGCGCGAGATCCGCAAGCCGCTGATCCTGATGACGCCGAAGTCGCTTCTGCGCCACAAGCGCGCGGTGTCGAAGCTCGCCGAGTTCGACGCCGGCACTTCGTTCCACCGCCTGTTGTGGGATGACGCGCAGTTTCTGCAGGGCGAGAAGATCAAGCTTGTCGCCGACGACAAGATCCGTCGCGTCGTGCTCTGCACGGGCAAGGTCTATTACGACCTTTACGACGAGCGCGAGAAGCGCGGCGTCGACGACATCTATCTCCTGCGCGTCGAGCAGCTCTATCCGTTCCCGACCAAGGCGCTGATCGCCGAGCTGTCTCGCTTCAAGCAGGCGGAGATCGTCTGGTGTCAGGAAGAGCCGCGCAACATGGGCGCCTGGTTCTTCGTCGATATCTATCTGGAATGGGTGCTGAACCAGATCAACGCCAAGCACCGCCGCGCCCGCTATGCAGGACGGCCCGCTTCGGCCTCGACCGCGGTCGGCCAGATGTCGAAGCATCTCGCGCAGCTCAAGCAGTTCCTCGAAGAGGCGCTGGGCTGACAGGACCATACACACGCCGTCATGCCCGGCCTTATGCCGGGCATCCACGTCTTGACGGGTGTTCGGAACGAAGACGTGGATGACCGGGACGAGCCCGGTCATGACGCAGAACATTTTGAGGCAGAGAAACAATCATGACTGACATCCGCGTGCCCACCCTCGGCGAATCGGTGACCGAAGCCACCGTCGGCAAATGGTTCAAGCAGCCGGGCGATCCCGTCGCTGTCGACGAGCCGCTTGTCGAACTCGAGACCGACAAGGTCACGCTGGAGGTGCCGGCGCCCGCCGCCGGCGTGCTCGGCGATATCGCGGCCAAGAACGGCGACACCGTCGGCGTCGGCGCCATCCTAGGCTCGATCAAGGACGGCGCCGCCGGCGCCAAGGCGACGCCGTCAACAGCCACCAAGCCGGCCGCATCGGCGACCGGCGCGCCCGACGAGAAGTCGGACAAGACCAAGCCGATCGGCGCCGGACCGGAAGTGCCGCAGCTCCGCGAGATGCCGGCCGCCGCGGCCAACACCGCGCAGGCGCCGTCAGTGCGCAAGATGGCCGCCGAGAGCGGCGTCGATCCCTCGACGGTCGCCGGCACCGGCCTGCGCAGTCAGGTGACCAAGGGCGACATGATGGCGGCGATCGAAAAGGCCGCGGCGCAGCCGACCCCCGTCGCCGCGCCGGTGCAGATGCGGGCGCCCTCGGCGCCGGACGATGCGAGCCGCGAAGAGCGCGTGCGCATGACCAAGCTGCGCCAGACCATCGCGCGCCGTCTCAAGGACGCGCAGAACACCGCCGCCATGCTGACGACCTTCAACGAGGTCGACATGACCACGGTGATGGCGATGCGCAATCAGTACAAGGAGCTGTTCGAGAAGAAGCATGGCGTCAAGCTCGGCTTCATGGGCTTCTTCGTGAAGGCCTGCATCGCGGCGCTCAAGGACATCCCGGCGGTCAACGCCGAAGTCGACGGCACCGATCTCGTTTACAAGAACTACTACCACATCGGCATCGCCGTCGGCACCGAGAAGGGCCTCGTCGTGCCGGTCGTGCGCGACGCCGACATGCTGTCGCTCGCTGGCGTCGAGAAGAAGATCAACGATTTCGGCAAGCGCGCCCGCGACGGTCAGCTCAAGATCGACGAGATGCAGGGCGGCACCTTCACCATCACCAATGGCGGCGTCTATGGCTCGCTGATGTCGACGCCGATCCTCAACGCGCCGCAATCCGGCATTCTCGGCATGCACAAGATCCAGGAGCGGCCGATGGTGGTCGGCGGCAAGATCGAAGTGCGGCCGATGATGTATCTGGCGCTGTCCTACGATCACCGCATCGTCGATGGCCGCGAGGCGGTCACCTTCCTGGTGCGCGTGAAGGAAAATCTCGAGGATCCGGCAAGGCTGATGCTGGATCTATAATCCGCCTCATCCTGAGGAGCCCGCCGAAGGCGGGCATCTCGAAGGACGAGGCGGCCACATGGTTTGAGACGCCGCGCTTTGCGCGGCTCCTCACCATGAGGCCGAATAACGCGGATAAACGAAATATAGACAGGTCCATTATGTCCTACGATCTTATCGTCATCGGTTCCGGCCCCGGCGGCTATGTCTGCGCCATTCGCGCGGCACAACTCGGTCTCAAGACCGCGGTCGTCGAAAAGGAAAAGACTCTCGGCGGCACCTGCCTTAACATCGGCTGCATTCCGTCGAAGGCGCTGCTGCACGCCTCCGAACTGTTCGAGGAAGCCGGGCATTCCTTCGCCAAGATGGGCATCGGCGTTCCTGCGCCCAAGCTTGATCTCAAGACCATGCTCAAGTTCAAGCAGGACGCCATCGACGGCAACGTCAAGGGCGTCGACTTCCTGTTCAAGAAGAACAAGATCGACACGCATTACGGCTTCGGCCGCATCGCCGCGCCGGGCAAGGTCGAGGTGAAGGCCGCCGACGGCAAGGTGACGACGCTGGAGACTAAATCCATCGTCATCGCCACCGGCTCCGACGTCGCCAAGCTGCGCGGCATCGACATCGACGAGAAGCGCATCGTGTCGTCCACCGGCGCGCTGTCGCTGCCGGAGGTGCCGAAGAATCTGCTGGTGATCGGCGCCGGCGTCATCGGCCTCGAGCTCGGCTCGGTCTGGCGCCGCCTCGGCGCCAAGGTCACGGTGGTCGAATTCCTCGACGGCATCCTGCCCGGCATGGACGGCGAAGTGCGCAAGCAGTCGCAGCGTCTGCTGGAAAAGCAGGGCATCACTTTCAAGCTGTCGTCGAAGGTCACCGCGGTCGATTCATCGGGCAAGACCCTGAAGGCGACTGTCGAGCCGGCGAAGGGCGAGGGCAAGGCCGAGACGATCGAGGCCGATGTCGTGCTCGTCTCTACCGGCCGTGTGCCCTATACCGATGGTCTCGGTCTGAAAGAGCTCGGCGTGAAGATGGACGAGCGAGGCCGCGTCGTCACCGATCACTATTACGCCACCAGCGTGCCGGGTATCTGGGCGATCGGCGACGTCATCACCGGGCCGATGCTGGCGCACAAGGCCGAAGACGAAGGTGTCGCTGTCGCGGAAATGCTGGTCGGCCAGGCCGGCCATGTGAACTACGACGTCATCCCGGCCGTTGTTTATACGATGCCGGAGATCGCCTCGGTCGGCAAAGGCGAGGAAGAACTCAAGGCCGCCGGCATTGCCTACAACGTCGGCAAGTTTCCGTTCACCGCGAACGGCCGCGCCAAGGCTAACCAGCAGACCGACGGCTTCGTCAAGGTCATCGCCGACGCCAAGACCGACCGCGTGCTCGGCGTCCACATTATTGGCTCCGACGCCGGTAACATGATCGCCGAAGCGGCCATCGTCATGGAGTTCGGCGGTGCGGCGGAAGACATCGCCCGCACCTGCCACGCGCATCCGACCTTGCCTGAGGCGGTCAAGGAAGCGGCCATGGCGGTCGCCAAGCGCTCGATTCATATGTGACGCGCTTCCCTCTCCCGCCAAACGGGGAGAGGGCGCCCGCCCGCCTTATTTTCCGCGGCGCGCGGCCTTATCTATTGCGGATGCGCCGCTGGCTCCGTCCCCTCTGGATTCTGCTGGCCCTGCTTTTCCTGCTGGAAGCATGGCTGTGGGACCATCTGTCGCCGGTGGTCGCGCGGATCATCAGCTTTATCCCCTGGGCGGCGTTCAAGCGGCGGCTGGCGCAGGCGATCGAGCGACTGCCGCCCTGGGCGACCTTGATCGTCTTCGTCGTGACGCTGGGTCTCGTCCTGCTGCCGCTGAAATTCCTCGAAGTCTATTGTCTCGCCACGCACCGCTGGTTTGCGGCCGCGGCCGTCATTGTCGCGGCCAAGCTGATCGGCGTCGGCGTCACCGCCTTCATCTTCGACGCGACGCGCCACAAGCTGCTGCAGATGGCGTGGTTTCGCGCGCTGTATGAGTGGCTGCTGCGCGTGCGCGCCTGGGCGCACGCGATCACCGAGCCGGTACGATTGCGGATGAAAGAGATCACCGCGCGGTTCACATCCGAGCGCGGCGGCATCCTGCGCTGGCTGAAGCGGCTGCGGCGCCGCGCCGCCTGACGCTCAGTGCGCGGCGCTGGCGTGCAGCAGGAAATCCAGCGCGTGCGGCGCCCATAGTCCGAACAGGCTGAACACCAGGCCGATTACGCCGGACAGGCCGGCGAGCCAGCCAAGCACGGCCATGCCGGTGATGACCTCGGCCGACGCCAGCACGATGCCGATCTGGAACGCCGCCGAGCCGAGTTCGAACTGGTGGTAGCGCGCAAGCTGATAATCGCGCTGATGTTCAAAATGCTCGGCCTGCTCGCGCAATTCCTTGCGGCCATCCTTTTCCTTCGGATCGGACTCATAACGCGCCGCCGTGGCACGCCAGGTCTCGATCTGCTTCTCCATCGCCGCCTTCACCTCGGGCTTGTCGATCGACGGCGCGATGGCGGCGAGGTTGTCGGCCGCGGTGCGGATGCCGGTCTGGCGGATGGTCTTTGCCTGGAAGAAATTCCAGGTGTCGGACGCCTTGATGTTGAGGCCGATGCTTTCGGTCTGCGCGCCCTTGCCGAGCGTTTCGGTGAAGGCGAGAAACAGCGCCAGCACGGAAATCAGCAGCGCGATCTTCTTGTTGCCGCCGTGATGAGCGTGTTCGGCGTGCTCGGCGTGTTCGAGGTTTTCGTGCGGTCCGGCCATTGTCGTCCCCTGGTTGGCGCGGGGACGATGGGCGGAGTCCGGCAGGCGCGCAAGGGCGCGGCGCCGTTGTCGACGATGATATTACGATGACGCCCGCGGATGGGCGCTGGCATAAACTTCCAATAAACGCGCGGTGTCGACGGCGGTATAGATCTGCGTCGTCGACAACGAGGCGTGGCCGAGCAGTTCCTGGATCGAGCGCAGATCGCCGCCGCGGCCGAGGAGATGCGTGGCGAAGGAATGGCGCAGCGCGTGCGGCGTCGCGCTGTCGGGCAGGCCGAGTGCGCCGCGCAAGCTCGCCATCGCCAGTTGCACGATGCGCGGCGACAGCGGCCCGCCGCGCGCGCCGACGAACAGCGGTCCGTCCGGCTGCAGCTTGTACGGGCACAGCGCGATGTAATCGGCGATCGCCTTGTTGACCTGCGGCAGCACCGGCACCATGCGGGTCTTGTTGCCCTTGCCGGTGACGGTGAGCGCGTCCTTGCCGTCGGCGTCGCGGCGCTTGAGGCCGAGCGCCTCGGAGATGCGCAGGCCGGAGCCATAGAGCAGCGCCAGCACCGCGGCATCGCGCGCCAGCACCCAGGTGTCGCGGTCCTCGCCGGCGCGCAGATCGATGTCGGTCATCTGCCTGGCGGCGGAGGCCGCCAGCGGCTTGGGCAAGGTGCGGGCCAGCTTCGGCGCGCGGATGGCGGCGAGCGCGCCGACCTTGCCCTTGCCGTTGCGCTCGAGGAATCGGGCGAAGGAGCGTGCGCCGGCCAGCGAGCGCATCAGGGTGCGGTTGCCGGCGCCGCCGGCGCGCCGCGCGGCCATGAAGGCGCGGACATCGGCCGGGGTGATCCTGGCCAGGGTCTTCAGCGTCGGCGGCCCGCCCAAATGCTCCGCGAGGAAGCTCAGGAACTGGCCGACATCGCGCTCATAGGCTTCCAGCGTTTTCGGCGACATGCGGCGCTCGGCGCCGAGATAGGCGCGCCAGCGGCCGATTTCGGCGGCGACGTCGGCGGAAATGGCGAGCGGCATACCCATATACGGCAGAGTAGGAGCCCTTCCTTACCCTTCCTTAAAGAGCCGGAATCGGCCAGACCCTCTGTATGGCAGCCCGCGTCGTCGATGTTCTGGTGCCGGTGGCGCTCGACCAGGCCTATTCCTACCGCGTGCCGGCAGGGATGGAGCTTGCGGTCGGCGACGTCGTCGCCGTGCCGCTCGGCGCGCGCGGCGAAACCATGGGCGTGGTCTGGGCCGAGAACCCGAACCCGGCGCCGGGCCTGCACAACCGGATGAAGGACGTCGCGGCGAAGATCGACGTGCCGCCGCTCAAGGGCGAACTGCGCACCTTCATCGACTGGGTCGCGGGTTACACGCTGTCGTCGCGCGGCATGGTGCTGCGCATGGCGCTGCGCATGGGCGAAGGCCTCGGCCCGGCGCGCGAGCGCGTCGGCGTGCGCCTTGTCGGACCGCCGCCGCAGCGCATGACGGTGGCCCGCCAGCGCGTGCTGCGCGCGCTCGAGGACGGCATGGTCCGCGTCAAGGGCGAGGCCGCGCGCGAAGCCGGCGTCTCGACCGGCGTGATCGACGGCCTGGTCGATGAAGGCACCTTGGAAACCGTGGTGCTGCCGCCGGAGAAGGTGACGCGACAGCCCGATCCTGACTTTCGCAAACCCGAATTCTCCCTCGGCCAGCTCGCCGCCGCGGACGCGCTGCGCATCACGGTCGATCAGGGCGGCTACACCGTTTCGCTGGTCGATGGCGTCACCGGCTCGGGCAAGACCGAAGTCTATTTCGAAGCGGTCGCCGAAAATATCCGCAAGGGCCGGCAGACCTTGATCCTGATGCCGGAAATCGCGCTGACGGGTCAATCGCTCGATCGGTTCACCGAGCGCTTCGGTGTGCGGCCTGCCGAATGGCATTCGCAATTGTCGCCGCGGCTGCGCGCCCGCACCTGGGCGGCGGTGGCCGAGGGTGAAGTCTCGGTCGTGGTCGGCGCGCGCTCGGCGCTGTTTCTTCCCTATGCCGATCTCGGGCTTATCATCGTCGACGAAGAGCACGAGCAGGCCTACAAGCAGGAAGAGGGCGCGCGCTACAACGCGCGCGACATGGCCGTGGTGCGCGGCTCGATCGCCAAGATCCCGGTCGTGCTGGCCTCGGCGACGCCGTCGGTCGAATCCGAAGTCAATGCGCGCAAGGGCCGCTATCGCCGCCTGCATCTGCCGGAGCGGTTCGGCGGCGCCAGCCTGCCGCATGTCGAAGCCATCGACCTGACACGTGAAGGCCCGCCGCGCGGCCGCTTCATCGCGCCGCGTCTCGCCGAGGCGGTGAAGGATACGCTGGAGCGCGGCGACCAGGCGCTGCTGTTTCTCAACCGCCGCGGCTTCGCACCACTTACCTTATGCCGCGCCTGCGGCTTCCGCCTGCAATGCCCGAACTGCGATGCCTGGCTGGTCGATCACCGCTTTCGCAAAAGGCTGATCTGCCATCATTGCGGCTTCAACATGCCGCCTCCTCAGGCATGTCCGAACTGTCATGCCACCGAGAGCTTCGCCGCGGTCGGCCCCGGTGTCGAGCGGCTCGAACAGGAAGCCGGCGACCTGTTTCCCGACAAGCGCATCCTCATCCTGTCGAGCGACCTCGTCGAGTCGATGGAGCGGCTGCGTCAGGAACTGGACGACGTCGCCGACGGCAAATTCGACATCATCGTCGGCACGCAACTGGTGGCGAAGGGCCATCATTTTCCGAAGCTCAATCTCGTCGGCATCGTCGATGCCGATCTCGGCCTTGGTAATGGCGATCCGCGCGCCGCCGAGCGTACCTTCCAATTGCTGCATCAGGTGGTCGGCCGCGCCGGCCGCGAGGACAATCGCGGCGTCGGCTTTCTGCAGACGCACCAGCCCGAACATCCGGTGATGAAGGCGCTGATCCTCGGCGATCGTGAGGCGTTCTACGAAAACGAGATCGCGCTGCGTGAGTCGTCAGGTTATCCGCCGTTCGGCCGACTCGCGGGCATCGTCATATCCGCCGACAACCGTCACGACGCCGAAGGCTATGCCAAAGCGCTGGCGAAATGCGCGCCCTACGAGGAAACGGTGCGTGTGCTCGGTCCCGCCGAGGCGCCGATCGCGGTCGTGCGGGGCCGTCATCGCTTCCGCCTGCTGGTGAAGGCACCGCGCGAGTTCAATCTGTCGGCTTACCTGCGCGACTGGCTCGCCGTCGCGCCGAAGACGCGCGGCGGCGTCAAGATGGACGTCGATGTCGATCCGATGAGCTTTTATTAAGCCGCCGAGCGCTCCGGCGGCGCCATGAATTCGGGGCCAATCGGATCGGCGATGGTGGCGGCGAGAATCTTGTCGATCTCTGCAAGTGCCGCCGCGTCCAGCGTCCAGCCGTAAGCCTCGTCGACGGCGTCGAGCTGTTCCGGCTTGCGCGCGCCCCACAGAGCGATGCTGTTCGGTTGCTTGTCGAGGATCCAGCGCACGGCAAGATGCAGAACGGACTTGCCGTAATTGGCTTGCGCGAACCGATCGAGCTGCTTCACCGCCTGAAGATACTGCTCGAACCGGGGCGAGGAAAATTTCGGATCGGCGCTGCGCAGATCGTCGGCCGGGAATTGGCTGGCGGCCGTCATTTTGCCGGCGAGCAGGCCGCGGCACAGCGGCCCGTAGGCCAGCGCGATCATCTTGTTGCGTGTAGTGTAGGGCAGCACATCGCGTTCGGCGCCGCGCTCGAACAGATTGTAAGGCGGCTGATCGGCGTGCAGCGGCGCTATCTTGCGGAACGCGTCCATCTGCGCCGTCGAGAAATTGCTGACGCCGATCGCGCGAATCTTTCCCGCTTTCAGCAGCGCGGCAAGCGCCGCCGCCGTTTCCTCGACCGGTATGTTCGGATCGGGCCAATGCACCTGATAAAGATCGATGACGTCGGTCTTGAGCCGGCGCAGCGAGTCGTCGATCTCCGTCATGATGCGGGCGCGGCTGGCGTCGCGGTACACTTTTTCGTCCGCAGTCCAGGCGAGCGCGACCTTGGTGGCGATCACCGCCTTGTGCCGGCGTCCGCCCTCGGCCAGAGCCTTGCCGACGATCTCCTCCGAATGACCGAACCCGTAAACCGGCGCGGTGTCGATCAACGTGATGCCGCGATCGACGGCGGACTGGATGGTGCGGATCGATAGGGCATCGTCACTGCCGCCCCACATCCATCCGCCGATGGCCCAGGTGCCGAGCGCAACCCGCGACGGTTTGAGATCGGTGCCGGGGATGGCGATGGTTTCGCGTGTTATTGGCATGACGTTTCTCCAGTGACGCGTCGCCCCCGTAATTTCCGGGCCGTCGGCCGCTACCGCGCGACGGCGGCCCGTCGCTTGCCGGCGCTCTGGTTGACGATCAGGCTGCCGATCACGATCACCGCGCCGAGCGCCTGCACGCCTGTCGGCACGAAGCCGCGCACCGCCGCATCGAGTGCGAAGGCCACCATCGGAATGAGCAGGAAGAATGGCGCCACTGCGGGCGCGCCGGCTTTTTCGATGCCGTGGAACCATAGCGCGTAAGCGATCGAAGTGCCGATCAGCGCCACATACACATAGCCGCCGATGCTCGCGAGGCTGAGCGACGAGGGCACGTCGCCGAGGATCGCCGCCAGCACGGCCAATTCGACGCCGCCGATGACGAGTTGCCGGGCGGTGAATTCAAGCAGCGGAATGGGCCGACCCCAACGGTTGAGCAGCACGCCGCCGAGCGCCAGCGACACCGCCGCAATGAGGCCCGCTACCGCGCCGACGCCGTCGAGTACGATCTTGCCGCTGGTCAGGAGGATCATGATGCCGATCGAGCCGAGCACGACGCTGGCGAGGCGCAGCCAGGTCGGCCGTTCGCCGAGCAGCGGCCAGGCGATCAGCACAGTGATGATGGGTCCAAGCGATTGCAGCGTGCCGGCCACGCCACCAGGCAGCCGCTCCGCGGCGATGAACAGGAAGGCGAAGACGATGCCGCAATTCAGCGTGCCGAGCACCGCCACCTTGCCCCACCAGTCGCGCGGCGGCACCTCGTTGTATAGCAGCAGGAGAGGCAATCCGCCGCCCAGCGCGCGCACCGCGGCCGTGAAGATCGGATTGTGCGGCAGCACCACGCTGACGAAAATGTAGGTTGTGCCCCAGATGGCGGCGGCCAGTGCAGCGGACAGCTTCGGATTCATAGGCCGGATTCCGGATTCCAGAAACGCTTTAACGCGCGCAAGGCGAGCCGGCTTGCGCAGGCGTTCAGGCAGACGTTTCCATGGGATTTTCGGCCGTGGTCGCGGCCTTGACGTGAACCCGTGAGATAGTGAGCCACATCGGTCGGGAAAGGCCCCACGCGCCGCGTCCGGCGCAGGACAGCCCGCCGATTTCGCGTATTCGACTATCGTACCAGCAAGGACCGGGCTCAATGCGCCGCGCGCGCCGCGGCGACGCTGGCGGCGTATGTCACCAGCGGCGGCTTGAGCCCCGAGGCGGTGAGTTCGTGCCGCACGTTCTGCTTGGCCGCGGCGATGCTCACCTTGGTGCCGGCGCGATCGAGTTTCTTGGCGAAGGCATGGAGCGAGCGCGCCGCCGTGGTGTCGATCAAAGGCACGTCGGAGAAATCGAGAATCAGAAGCTTCGCCGGCCGGCCGATGCGTTCCAGCGTCATCAGCACCTGCGCGGTGGCGCCGAAAAAGAAGGCGCCGGTGATGCGATAGACCATGACGTCGCGGCTGCTCGCCTGCTCGGCGTCGTATTTGGCCTGGTCCACGCTGTCGGCGACGTCTTCAAGGCCGCCGGCCTGCACATCGACCGATTCGGCCATGCGGTGCAGGAACATCAGCGCGCCCATCACCACCCCGACGGCGATGCCGGTGGTGAGGTCGACGAAGATGGTGAGCAGGAAGGTTGCCAGCAGCACGGCGGCGTCGCCACGCGAGGTGCGGACCAGCGACCAGAACTCTTCCTTCTCCGCCATGTTCCAGGAAACGATGATCAGCACGGCGCCGAGCGCGGCGAGTGGAATATAGCCGACCAGCGGCGCGGCGACGGCGAGGAACAGCAGCAGATATCCGCAATGGAAGATGCCGGAGATCGGCCCGCGCGCGCCGGAGCGGACGTTGGTCGCGGTCCGCGCCACCGTGCCGGTAACGCAGATGCCGCCGAAGATGACCGAGGTGATGCTGGCAATGCCCTGAGCGCCGAGTTCGGCGTTCGAGCGATGGCGGCGGCCGCTCATGCCGTCGGCGACCACGGCGGACAACAGCGATTCGATGGCGCAGAGCAGGGCGATGGTGAAGGCGTCGGGCAGCACCGCCTGCAGCTTCTCGAGGCTGAACGGCGGCAACGACGGCGCCGGCAGCGATCGCGGCACCGCGCCGAAGCGCGAGGCGACGGTGGCGACGTCGAGATGGAAGGCAAAGCAGATCGCACCGGCAACCGCGATGGCGATCAGGAAGCCAGGCCAGCGCGGCCGGTAGCGGCGCAGCACCAGGATGATGGCGAGGGACAGGGCGGCAATGCCGAGCGTCTGCCAGCTAATGGTCGAGAGTGCCGCGGCGATCGCCTCGACCTTGGGCACCAGCGCCGACGGTTCGTGCGCGATGTCGAGGCCGAGCACCTCGCGCACCTGGCTCGCCGCGATGATCACGGCGATGCCGGCGGTAAAGCCGACCGTCACCGGCAACGGGATGTATTTGATGTAGGTGCCGAGCCGGAGCAGCGCGACCACGATCAGGATGAGACCGGCGACGATCGTGGCCAGCGCCAGGCCGTCGTAGCCATGACGTTCGACCACCGAGGCCACCAGGCCGATGAAGGCGCCCGCCGGGCCGCCGATCTGGAAGCGGCTGCCGCCGATCAGCGAAACGATGAAACCGCCGGCAATGGCGGTGTAGAGCCCGCGTTCCGGCGATACCCCGGAGGCGATGGCGATGGCCATCGACAGCGGCAGCGCCACCACGGCGACCGTGAGGCCGGCAATGGCGTCGGCGCGCAGGTCGCGCCAGCCATAGCCCTCGCGGAACACGGTGACGAGCTTGGGAGTGAACAGTTCGACGAAGGTCGGCGGCGCAAAGACGGGCGGCTGGGAAGACATGGGCGGCTCTGGCGTAAAACGACACCATCGCGCCGGGAACTCGCCTGCCGCAACTCCGAGATTTCCCTTAGTCGCCGGCCGCCGCTTCGGCACGGCAGCGCGATATCGGCAGGTTTTTTCTCCTCTGGTGCCGCGCGAAGCCTCGGTCGCTTTCGCCGCAGCCGTGAAACGGTCCAAACATGGCGCGCCGTGTTGCGCCGCTCCGGCCGCTGTGTTAGCTACCCCCTCGATTTCCGAGGGGCGCCCACGGGGCTTGGCTGAGCGCCGCCGGGATCGGAATTCCCTCTTGAATTCCAATGGTTTGTGCCGCCGCATCGGCGGTGGCGCGTGACCTGTTCAAAGTCACAAGAAAGAGCGTTCAAAGTGGCGGGCGAAGAACACCTAGTTTCAGGAATGGCGGGCCGCTATGCCGGGGCCCTGTTCGAGCTGGCGCTCGAGGAAAAAGCCACCGATGCGGTGAAGCAGGACCTCGAAAAATTCGATGCGCTGATTGCCGAATCGTCCGATCTCAACCGGCTGGTGCGCAGCCCCGTTTTCGGCGCCGACGAACAGCTCAAGGCGCTCAGCGCCATTCTCGCCAAGGCCGGGCTCAACGCCATCACCGTCAATTTTCTCCGCGTCATCACCACCAACCGCCGGCTGTTTGCAGTGCGCGACATGATCCGCGCCTATCGCGCGCTGGTCGCCCAGCACAAGGGCGAGGTGGTGGCGCAGATCACCGTTGCCGAGCCGCTCAATGACGCGAACAAAGAGGCGCTCAAGGGCGCTCTCAAGTCGGTCACGGGCGGCAAGGACATCGACATGGACGTCAAGATCGACCCGGCCATCATCGGCGGGCTGATTGTGAAGGTCGGCAGCCGTATGGTCGACACGTCCCTCCGCACCAAACTCAATTCGATCAAAATTGCGATGAAAGAGGCACGCTGATGGATATCCGCGCCGCAGAAATTTCGAACATTCTCAAAGAGCAGATCAAGAACTTCGGCCAGGAAGCCGAAGTTTCCGAAGTCGGCCAGGTGTTGTCCGTCGGTGACGGTATCGCCCGCGTCTACGGCCTCGACAACGTCCAGGCGGGCGAAATGGTCGAGTTCGAGAACGGCACGCGCGGCATGGCGCTGAACCTCGAAAGCGACAACGTCGGTATCGTTATTTTCGGCTCCGACCGCGAGATCAAGGAAGGCCAGACCGTCAAGCGTACCGGCGCCATCGTCGACGTGCCGGTCGGCAAGGGTCTGCTCGGCCGCGTCGTCGACGCGCTCGGCAACCCGATCGACGGCAAGGGCCCGATCAAGGCCGATGTGCGCAAGCAGGTGGACGTCAAGGCGCCCGGCATCATTCCGCGCAAGTCGGTGCACGAGCCGATGGCAACCGGCCTCAAGGCCATCGACGCGCTGATCCCGATCGGCCGCGGCCAGCGCGAACTGATCATCGGCGACCGCCAGACCGGCAAGACCGCGATCGCGCTCGACACCATCCTCAACCAGAAGCCGCTCAACGCGCAGCCGGACGAGAAGATCAAGCTGTACTGCGTCTACGTCGCGGTCGGCCAGAAGCGTTCGACCGTCGCCCAGTTCGTCAAGGTGCTCGAAGAGCAGGGCGCGCTGGAATACTCGATCGTCATCGCCGCCACCGCGTCAGATCCGGCGCCGATGCAGTTCCTGGCGCCATTCGCCGGCTGCACCATGGGCGAGTACTTCCGCGACAACGGCATGCACGCCGTGATCATCTATGACGATCTGTCGAAGCAGGCCGTCGCCTATCGCCAGATGTCGCTGCTGCTGCGCCGCCCGCCGGGCCGCGAAGCTTACCCGGGCGACGTGTTCTATCTCCACTCGCGCCTGCTCGAGCGCGCGGCGAAGATGAACGACTCGAAGGGCGCGGGCTCGCTGACCGCATTGCCGGTCATCGAAACCCAGGCCAACGACGTGTCGGCCTACATTCCGACCAACGTGATTTCGATCACCGACGGTCAGATCTTCCTCGAGACCGATCTGTTCTATCAGGGCATCCGTCCCGCGGTGAACGTCGGTCTGTCGGTGTCGCGCGTCGGTTCGTCGGCGCAGACCAAGGCGATGAAAAAAGTCGCCGGCAAGATCAAGGGTGAGCTCGCGCAGTACCGCGAAATGGCGGCTTTCGCGCAGTTCGGCTCCGATCTCGACGCCACCACGCAGCGTCTGCTCGCCCGCGGTTCGCGCCTGACCGAGCTCCTCAAGCAGGCGCAGTTCTCGCCGCTGAAGATGGAAGAGCAGGTCGTCGTGATCTGGGCCGGCACCAACGGCTATCTCGACAAGATCGAGGTCGCGAAGGTCGGCAAGTTCGAGCAGGGGCTTCTGTCGCTGCTGCGCAACGAGAAGACCATCCTCGACGACATCCGCAAGACCAACGACCTCTCCTCGGATACCGAGAAGAAGCTGAGAGAGCAGGTCGAGAAGTTCGCGGGCAGCTTCGCTTAAGCGCACATTCGTGATGGCCGGACTAGCCCGGCCATCACGCCTTGCCGATTTGTGATTTGAGACCCCCAGAGGGCGACTGAGAAGACATGGCGTCACTCAAGGACATGCGCGTTCGCATCGCCGCGACAAAGGCGACGCAGAAGATCACCAAGGCCATGCAGATGGTCGCGGCGTCGAAGCTGCGCCGCGCGCAGGCGGCGGCCGAAGCCGCGCGGCCCTACGCCGAGCGTATGGATCTGGCGCTCGGCAACATCGCTGCCGGCATGGCCGGCGCCGACGGCGCGCCGAAGCTGCTGGCCGGTACCGGTTCCGATAGCGTTCACCTGCTGATCGTGGCGACCGGCGAGCGCGGCCTGGCTGGCGCGTTCAACTCGTCGATCGTGCGTCTGGCGCGCGAGCACATCAACCGGCTCGTCTCCGAAGGCAAGCAGGTCAAGATTCTGACCGTCGGCAAGAAGGGCAACGAGCAGCTCCGCCGCAACTACGAGAAGCTGATCGTCGATCGTCTCGAGCTGCGCGGCGTGCGTGTGCTCGGCTACGCCAATGCTTCGCAGATCGCCGACAAGGTGCTGGCGATGTTCGCCGCCGGCGAATTCGACATCGCGACGTTGTTCTACGCGCAGTTCAAGTCGGTGATCTCGCAGGTGCCGACCGCGCAGCAGATCATCCCGCCGAAGTTCGACGGCAGCAAACCCGCGGCCGCCGCGGCGTCCTACGACTACGAGCCGGAGGAAGAGGAAATCCTCGGCGACCTGTTGCCGCGCTACGTGGCGACCCAGATTTTCCGCGCGCTGCTCGAGAACAACGCTTCGTTCTACGGCGCTCAGATGTCGGCGATGGACAACGCAACCCGCAACGCCGGCGACATGATCCGCAAGCAGACCATTACCTACAACCGTACGCGTCAGGCGATGATCACGAAGGAACTCATCGAGATCATCTCCGGCGCGGAAGCGCTCTAAGCGCGAAAAAATTAGAGAGTAAGAGGACCGAACATGGCGACTCAGGCTGGTTCCAACAAAACGGGCAAGATCACGCAGGTCATCGGCGCCGTCGTTGACGTGCAGTTCGAAGGCAATCTGCCGGCGATCTTGAACGCGCTCGAAACCAACAACGGCGGCAACCGCCTGGTGCTCGAAGTGGCGCAGCATCTCGGTGAATCGACCGTGCGCACCATCGCCATGGACGTCACCGAAGGTCTGGTGCGCGGCCAGCAGGTGACCGACACCGGTCTGCCGATCGCGGTGCCGGTCGGCCCCGGTCTTCTCGGCCGCATCATCAATGTCATCGGCGAGCCGATCGACGAAGCCGGTCCGGTGAAATCCGACGAGACGCGTCCGATCCACGCCGAAGCGCCGAAGTACACCGAGCAATCGACCGAAGCGCAGATTCTCGTCACCGGCATCAAGGTCGTCGACCTGCTCGCGCCTTACGCCAAGGGCGGCAAGATCGGCCTGTTCGGCGGCGCCGGCGTCGGCAAGACCGTGCTCATTCAGGAACTCATCAACAACGTCGCCAGGGCGCACGGCGGTTATTCGGTATTCGCCGGCGTCGGTGAGCGTACCCGCGAAGGCAACGACCTCTATCACGAGTTCATCGAATCCGGCGTCAACAAGAAGGGCGGCGGCGAAGGCTCGAAGTGCGCGCTGGTGTTCGGTCAGATGAACGAGCCGCCGGGCGCCCGCGCCCGCGTCGGCCTGACCGGTCTGACCCTGTCGGAATACTTCCGCGATCAGGGCCAGGACGTGCTGTTCTTCGTCGACAACATCTTCCGCTTCACGCAAGCCGGTTCGGAAGTGTCGGCGCTGCTCGGCCGTATTCCTTCGGCGGTGGGTTATCAGCCGACGCTGGCGACCGACATGGGCGCGCTGCAGGAACGCATCACCACCACCACCAAGGGCTCGATCACTTCGGTGCAGGCGATTTACGTGCCGGCCGACGACTTGACCGACCCGGCGCCGGCGACTTCGTTCGCGCATTTGGACGCGACCACCGTGCTGTCGCGCGACATCGCCGCCAAGGGCATCTATCCGGCGGTGGACCCGCTCGACTCGACGTCGCGCATGCTGTCGCCGCTGGTCGTCGGTGAAGAGCACTACGCCGTTGCGCGTAGCGTCCAGCAGGTGCTGCAGCGCTACAAGGCGCTTCAGGACATCATCGCCATTCTCGGCATGGACGAACTGTCGGAAGAGGACAAGCTGACGGTGTCGCGCGCCCGCAAGATCGAGCGCTTCCTGTCGCAGCCGTTCTTCGTCGCCGAAGTGTTCACCGGCTCGCCGGGCAAGCTCGTCGACCTCGCCGACACCATCAAGGGCTTCAAGGGCCTGGTCGAAGGCAAGTACGACCATCTGCCGGAAGCGGCGTTCTACATGGTCGGCAACATCGAAGAAGCCGTCGAGAAGAGCAAGAAGCTCGCCGCCGAAGCCGCTTAAGCTATTACGCTCAAGGTAAGAACAGCCGATGGCCCTGCATTTCGAACTCGTGTCGCCTGAAAAGCTGGTCTTTTCCGGCGAAGTCGATCAGGTGGACGTGCCCGGCGCCGAAGGTGACTTCGGCGTGCTCGAAGGGCACGCGCCGCTGGTGACGACGCTGCGCCCCGGCATCCTCACGGTGCATGCCGCCGGCGGTGAGCAGAAGATCGTCGTGCTCGGCGGCTTCGCCGAAGTCTCGGACAAGGGCCTGACCATCCTGGCCGACACCGCCGACGCGGTGAAGGACATCGATCGCGCCGCGATTGCGGCCCGCATCGCCGAGATGGAGCAGGAAGCGGCCAAGATGGAGCAGGGCTCCGCGCTCGACAAGCTGATCACCCGGCTCGATCACTTCAAGCAGGTCGATCGGCATCTGACCGGCACGGCGATGCACTAGGCATCGGCCGGCAATCGAAATTCAAACGCCGCCGGAGAAATCCGGCGGCGTTTTTGTTTCGCCACTTGCTCCCGCGCTTTGCGGCGCGAGGGAAAAGCAAGGTTAGGCGACCGTCTGCTTCACCGGCTCCATGGCGCCGTCGACGGTGCTGTGCAGATGCGCGACCAGTCTGTCGTCGAGTTTCAGCCGCGCCGCGAGCAGCGCCAAGTAGGCGCGCTCGGACGGATTATCGACGTCGATTGCCAGCAGCGATACCGTATAGATCTCCGCGGCCTCCTCCGGCGTGCGCGCGGTGCGCGCCACCGCGTCGACATCGAGAGGCTTGCGCAATTCGTCCATGACGAAGATCTTGTCTTCCGCGCTTACATTGAGCTTATCCATCTGCGCGAAGATATTGGCCTGCTCCGCCGCATCGATGTGACCGTCGGCTTTGGCCGCGGCGATCATCGCTCGCAGCAAATTGCGGCCGAGCGATTGCTGGTCCGCCTCGTGCGCCGGATTGAATGGCGTGTCCGCGGGCGGCGGCAGCAGGGACGTCTGTGCCGCGGCGGCGGACGTGGTGGCCGATCTCGGATCTTTGCCCGCCTGATAATTCTGATAGGCGCGATAGGCGAGCGCGCCGGCGACCGCCATGCCACCGTAAGTCAGCGCATTGCCGGCGAGCTTGCGGCCGCCTTTCGAGCCGAGCAGCAGCCCGGCGAGACCGCCGGTCAGTGCGCCGCCGCCGAAGCCGCTCAGGACATTGCCGGCCTGTTGCAGGAGATCGCGGCCGCCGGCGCCGCGGAACGCGTTGCCCCGGTTGCCCTGCGGGTTCTGGCCGCCGATGAACTGATCAAGCAGACTTTTGGCGTCGAACATCGTTCTCATCCCTCGTTTTGATCCGATCCAACGAGTTAGGAAACGATGTGGGCGCTCGAAAGGTGAATGGCGTGCGGCGGAATGTCCTGCGACGCTTTGAACGCGTCACGCATATTGCGCGAACGCGCTGACCACCTGCTCGTAGATCGAGCGTTTGAACGGCACCACCAGATCCGGCAATGCCTTCATTTCCACCCAGCGCCAGTCTATGAATTCCGGCTTGTGAGCGCCGCCGGCGGGATGAACGACGTCGATCTCGCGGTCGTTGCCGACAAAGCGCAGCGCGAACCACTTCTGTTTCTGGCCGCGATAACGGCCCTGCCAGGCCTCGCCGGCGATGTCGCGCGGAATGTCGTAGGCAATCCAGTCGGCGATCTCGCCAAGCTTCTCGACCGACGTGACGTTTGTTTCTTCGTAGAGTTCGCGGAGCGCGCCCTGATACGCATCCTCGCCCTCGTCGATGCCGCCCTGCGGCATTTGCCAGACATGGGTGGCGTCGACATGTTCGGGGCCGCCCTTGCGGCGCCCGACAAAGACGAGGCCGGCTCGGTTGAGCAGCATGATGCCGGCGCAGGGGCGGTAGGGGAGGGACTCGTAAGGCAGCGCGGTGTCGGACATTCCGGCTATATGACGCCTGCCGGCTGCCGCCGCAAGCCGCCCGGACGGATGTCAGGACTGCTTCGTCTTCGCCATGGCCAGGGTGACCGGCACCAGCACGAAGCCGCGGCTTTCGACCTTCTTCATCCACTCGGCAATGCGGTTGACGGCGCCGGGTTGCGCCGTGGCGATGCCGATCGCCGAGCCGCTTTCGCGGGCGATGATCTCGAGCCGGGCCAGCGCGCGCTCGATCTCGACCGGCGTCGGCACCGTGTCGATAATGATATCGGCCTTGGCGTAGGGCATGCTCTTGGCGGCGGCGAGCGAGCCGGCGACGCTGCGGTTCGACGCGCCGCCGTCCACGAACAACAGGCCGCGCTTGGCCGCTTCATTGACCACCGGCGACATGGCCGGCTCGGTGGCGAGAAAGCGCGCGCCCATATAGCTGATCAGGCCGACATAACCCTGCATGCGGCTCATCAGCCAATGCAGGCGGTCGATGTTCTGCTCCGGCGTCAGCGAGGTGAGCAGCGTCTGCGGACCCGGATCGTTGTTCGGGTAATCGAACGGCTCCATTGGCGTCTGCAGCAGCAGTTCATGGCCTTCGTCGCGCGCGCGGTCGGCGAGCTTGGCGACGTCGACAGCGTAAGGCGCGACCGCGAAGGTCACCGACGGCGGCAGCGTGAAGGCGTCGGCGGTGCCCGAAGCGCTGATGCCGACGCCGCTGAGCACGATGGCGATACGCGGGCGGTCCTTCAGGTTGATTGGCAGCGCCTTGACCTGGGCATAGACGGCGAGCGCCTTGCCGCCATCGGGTCCGATCTTCGGGATGTTGCCGTAGCGTGTTTTTTCCAGGAGTTTCGACGGATCGTTCTCGACCGGCAGCTTGATCTCGGCCGGCTTCTGCTCGGGCGCGAATGCGGGCTTCTGCTCGCGCGTTCCCGCATTGGCTGGCGTCTGATCGGCCGGCGTCTGATCGGCCGCCTTGGCCGTTGCTTGCCCGGCGTCGTTGCCGGTGCCGGGAATGACGACTTCCTTGGTCTTGCCGCTCGAGCCGTCGATGATGTTGACGGTCTTGGCACCGTCCGGGATTTTCGTGGCCACCGCGCCGGCATTGGCCGCCTGGCCCTTGGGGCCGTCACGGCGGGCATGCTCGCGGCCGTCGCTCTGCGCGTCATCACCACCGGCTCCGGCCGATTTGGTGGCGACCACGGCCATCGGCTCGCCGCCGAGCGGGTTGTTGCCGACCATCGCCCAGCCGACCACGACCAGACCGCTCAGCGCCAGCAGCCCGGCCAGAATCTGCGGGGCGGCGACGGGCAGCTTCGGCAGCCGGCTCTTGGGTTTGGTCTGGCCTAGCGGGGTATTCAGATCATCCGGTTGCAAGGCCGAAATCCCCGGCAGGCGGACCGTATTTCGACAGGCCCTGGCGAATCATCGGCGCAGTCTATCACGCGCCGATTCGGTCAATCCTTAACCGGGCGCAAACGACGGGCCGCAAACGAAAGGGGCGGCCCGAAGGCCGCCCCGAGGGTATCCGATAGTGCGCTGTTTCTTAGTTCGGAACTGCCGACTTCTGGCTCGGCGGGAACGCCGAGTTCTTCACGGTGCCGCGCAGCAGGTCTTCCGCCATGTGCAGCGCCTTGTCGTCCTTCTCGTCCGGCGGCACGTAAGCCTGCGAACCGGTCTGCTCCTTGCCGGGGTCGCCGGTGAGGTGGCCGCGGAGCGAAGCTTCGCCCTTCGAGTCAGCGCGGTTCTTGAGATCGTCCGGCACGTCCTGCATCACTTCGATATCCGGGGTGATGCCCTTGGCCTGGATCGAGCGGCCTGACGGCGTGTAGTAGCGCGCCGTGGTCAGCCGCAGCGCGCCGTTACCCGAACCGAGCGGGATGATGGTCTGCACCGAGCCCTTGCCGAACGAACGCGTACCGACGACGGTGACGCGCTTGTGGTCCTGCAGCGCGCCGGCGACGATTTCCGACGCCGAAGCCGAGCCGCCGTTGATCAGCACGATCACCGGCTTGTGGTCGGTGAGGTCGCCCGAGCGCGCGTTGAAGCGCTGGGTTTCTTCGGCGTTGCGGCCGCGCGTCGAGACGATCTCGCCCTTGTCGAGGAAGGCGTCCGACACCGAGATCGCCTGATCGAGCAGGCCGCCCGGGTTGTTGCGCAGGTCGAGGATGTAGCCCTTGAGCTTGTCGTCGGCGACCTTGGCCTTGATCTCGGTGAGCGCCTTCTTCAGGCCGTCGGTGGTCTGCTCGTTGAACTGCGTCATGCGGATGTAGCCGATGTCGTCACCGTCGACCTTCGACTTGACCGCGCGAACGCGGATGACGTCGCGCGTCAGGGTCAGCTCGACCGGCTTGTCGGAGCCCTTGCGCATGATCGTCAGGCGGATCTTGGTGTTGACCGGGCCGCGCATCTTCTCGACCGCCTGGTTGAGGGTCAGGCCCTGCACCTGGTCGTCATCGAGCTTGGTGATGAGATCGTTGGCGAGCACGCCGGCCTTCGAGGCGGGGGTGTCGTCGATCGGCGACACGACCTTGATGAGGCCGTCTTCCATCGTCACTTCGATGCCGAGACCGCCGAACTCGCCGCGGGTCTGCACCTGCATGTCGCGGAAGCTCTTGGCGTCCATGTAGCTCGAATGCGGATCGAGGCCGGCGAGCATGCCGTTGATCGCGGTTTCGATCAGCTTCTGATCATCCGGCTTCTCGACGTAGTCGGCGCGCACGCGCTCGAAAACATCGCCGAACAGGTTGAGTTGCTTGTACGTATCCGCGACCGCTGCCTTGGCGCTCGATCCCAGAAAGATCGCCCGCGGCTGCACCGCGATCACCGTCAAGGCCGCGCCGGCCGCTGCACCAAGAAGAATCAGGGAAGTCTTGCGCATCATCCGCGAACCTTTTCGCCTTCGCCAGCTACCCACCATGGGCCTGGATCAACGGGAGTCCCGTCTTTTCTGAACTCGATATAAAGCACCGGTTGGCTGGAGCCTGACGCCAGAATTGCGGCAATATGAGAGCCGGTTCCCATGGTCGCAACGGGTTCCCCCGCCAGCACAAACTGCCCGAGATCAACTGATATCCGATCCATTCCGGCGAGCAAGACATGATATCCGCCGCCAACATTAAGGATCAATAGTTGACCATAGGAGCGGAAGGGGCCGGCATAGACCACCCAGCCGTCGGCGGGGGCGGTCACCTGGGCGCCGGCCCGGGTCGCCACGGTCAGCCCCTTCTCCGTTCCCCCGCTACCGTCGGGAGCGCCAAAATTGCGCAATTTCACGCCATTCACCGGCATCGGCACCCGGCCGCGCAGCGATGCGAACGCCGCCGCCGGGCCCAGCCGGCCCGGATCGCGGTAGGCGGAGAGTGCAGGCCGCTTGTCGGAGCGGCCGGCCTCGCGGGCCTCGCGGACCGCCGGATCGAGCGCCTGCTCGAGCCTGGCAATCAAATCTTTGAGATCGCCGGCTTGCCGCGCCAGTTCGGCGGCCTTGGCCTGCTCGGCAGCCAGCGCCTGCTCGCGTTCCGCCTGCTGCTTCTGCCGCTCCTCGACCAGGGCCGACATGCGGGCGCGCTCGGTGTCGAGCGCGGCGATGTCCTGTTTCAGCCGGTCGCGTTCCGCGACGATCGATTTGCGGACGTTGAGCAACTCGGTGAGGTCGGCGGCGAGCGCATCGACCTTGGTGCGCATGTCGGGCAGCACCGCGCCCAGCACCATGGCGGTGCGCACGGCAATCAGGGCATCCTCGGGGCTGGCGATCAGCGCCGGCGGCGGCCGGCGGCCGATCCGCTGCAAGGCCGCCAGAACTTCGCCGATGACGGCGCGGCGGCTGTCGATCGAATGGCGGATCGTCATTTCCTTGGCGTCGAGGGGTTCGAGGCGCTGCTGCGTCGCCTCGATCTTGGCTTCGTTGGCGCGGGCGCGCGCCGCGGTATCGATCAGATCCTGCGCCAGCTTGCGCCGGTCGGCGCCGATCTGTTCGATGTCGCGCTTGAGAGCCGCCTCGGCTTCGCTCGAGCGCTGCTGCTGACTGCGCGTCGCTTCCAGTTCCTTGTCGTGAACCTTGAGCTGGTCGAGCACCTGCGTTTTGTCTGGCGCGGCCGGTGCCGGCGCGGGCGTTTGCGCCAGCGCCGCGCCGCCGATGAGCAGGGCGCAGCCGAACGCGGCTGCCTGCAGGCGGTGCGAATCAAAAGCGCGGCGCGGAGCTGTCATCGTCGCCACGTTACGCTGGGTTGAGTTGCCGGCAAGTCATTCGGCGGCTCTTGTGACGGGAGTTTGGGACGAAATCGAGGAAGCGCATGCGCCATCGGCCCTGTTGTTTGAGGCCCGGGGCGGCCTGCCTTCCCCTTTCGCCTCGGCATGAAAGCCGAGGGGATGGAGCGCCGCGAGGCGCCCATTGGATCGCACCTTGCGGTGCGTAGTTCTCCTGGCGAACAGGAGAACCCGCGCCCCGCGGCGCTCCATCGCGGTGTCGTTACGGCGCCGGGCCGCGCTTTCGGNCAGTGCCGGCGGGCGGAGCCCCGGCGCCGCCCGAGCGCCTGGCGTGCGTATTCGCCAAGCCCGCGGGCACCGCGCCCTGCTCCCACTGAAACGACGCCTCATGACAGCGCCCCCGGCCGGAACAGGACGTATTGTATATAGTCCTATAAGGAGACAACGTCAAGGTATATTTTCCGAGAGAGCGCCGCGGGCTGTCAGCAGGCCGGGTCCGATCCAGGGGACGACCGGACAGATACGCTCATGCCCGGTGATACGGATGCCCGGATAGAATCGTCGTGGCGCGGTAGAGCTGTTCGAGCAGCATGACGCGAACCATTTGATGCGGCCAGGTCGCCTTGCCGAAAGACAGCCGCAGCGAAGCCTTGTCGCGCAGACTGGCAGCAAGCCCATCGGCGCCGCCGATCATGAACACCACCGCCGGCACATTGTTGCCGCGCCAGGTCGCAAGTTCTGTGGCGAAAGCCTCGCTGCCGAGCGCATCGCCTTTCTCGTCGAGCAGCGCCACCGCGGCGCCTTGCGGAATGACATTGGCGAGCGCGATCGATTCCTCGAGCATGCGCTTCATCACTTCGTCGGCACGGCTCTCGCGGATCTCAATGACCTCGACCGCTTTCCAGCCGAGCGCACGGCCGGCCTGGTTCGCGCGTTTGAGATAACGCTCGGCGAGTTCGGACTCCGGGCCTTTCAGGCGGCCGATGGCGGCGATGATGATGCGCATGACGCAAAGAATGTATCAGCTTGGCCGCGGTTTGTCCGGCAGCAGCGAGCGATTGGCGATACCGCGCTTGTTGCGGGCGCTGGGCTCTTCTAGGCTGGCCGTCCTGTCTACGCCGGAGTCACGATGAACATCTCGCCTGTCATTCGACCGCTTGTGCGCGCCGATTACGATCAATGGTTGCCGCTGTGGAACGGGTACAACGAATTCTACGGCCGCGTCGGACCGACGGCGCTGCCCGCCGAAATCACACAGGCAACCTGGTCGCGACTCTTCGACGGTTACGAGCCGGTCCGTGGCTTGGCTGCCGAGTACGATGGCCGACTGGTGGGATTGGTGCATTATCTATTCCACCGCAGCACAACGCTGCTCGGGCCGATCTGCTATCTGCAGGATCTGTTCACCGACGGGACGCTCCGCGGCAAGGGCATCGGCCGTGCGTTGATCGAAGCCGTCTACGAGCAGGCAAGGCAAGGCGGCTCGAGTCGGGTCTATTGGCAGACCCATGAAACCAATCAGACCGCGATGCGCCTTTACAATCAGGTGGCGGCGCGTTCGGGCTTCATCGTCTATCGCAAAGAGCTGTGAAACCTGCCGCCGATGCCGGCGCCGACGGTTACGCGCTCCACATCTTCTCGATGTTGTAGAAGGCGCGGACCTCGGGACGAAAGATGTGCACCAGCACGCTGCCGGTATCGATCACCACCCAGTCGCCCTGTCGCAAACCTTCGACGGCGATGCCGGTCATGCCGGCGGCTTTCAGATCCTTGACGATGCGGTCGGCGATCGAGGCCAGATGCACGTTGGAGCGGCCGGTCCCCACCACCATGGTGTCGCCGATCGACGACTTGTCGGACAGATCAATGACCACGACGTCCTCGGCCTTCATGTCGTCGAGGCTGTGACGAATGATCTTCAGCCACTTGCTCTCGGGAGGTTTCGCCTTGGCGACGGCCTTCGGCGCGGGCGCCGGTTTGGGACTTGGCTTAACGCTCGCTTTCGCAAGCGCGCGCGGGCTCACCTTGTTGCCGGCGGACGAACTGGTCTTGTTTTTCTTCGCGGCGGCCGCCTTCTTGCTGCCCCCTTTGGCCGCGCCTGAGCGCTTGCCAGCGGACGAACGCGATGCAGTTCGGGATTTCACGGTCTTTGCCAGGGGAGCTTGGTCCTTTTGCCCGATTTGCCAAGTTATCGATCTAACTTGAAGCCGGATGAATAACGCTTACGGCAGGATAGCTATTTCGCGCCTTTGCGGGAAGCCTTGCCGGATACCTTGCCGCGCTTGGCGGCCGGTCTGGCCTTGCGTGCCTTGCTGCCGCGGGCGGGAGCGGCGCTGCGGCGCGTCGCCGCCTTCTTCTTCGTGGTCGCTTTGCTGCGCGATTTCTTCTTGCCGGTGGCCTTGCGGGTCGAGGTCTTCGGCGCCTGTTTTGCCGTGTCGGCCGCCGGCGTCGTGGACTTCGCCGGTTCCTCGGTCTTCCGCTTTTCGCGCAACGCGCGCAGGGCGGTCGAGGACAGCACCGATTTCAAGCCGTGCAGGTAGGTCCACACCGGAGGCCGGCGTCCCGGCAGCGACGTCGCCGCCTCTTCGGGAATGCGGAAGCGCCACAGCGCCTGCGCCGCGGTGCTGTTCGATGCGTAAAGGCTCGGCCCCGGGCGGTCGACGACGACGATCGGAATGAGCTCGGCGATGGCGCGCCATTTCTGCCAGCGGTGGAAATGACGAAGATTGTCGGCGCCCATGATCCAGACGAACTGCACGCCGGGGCAGCGGGCGCGCAGCCATTCGATGGTGTCGTAGGTGTAGCGCGTGTTGATCACGGCCTCGAGCCCGGTGACATCGATGCGCGGATGACTGGCGAGGCGGCGCGCCGCCTCCATGCGCTCGGCGAGCGGCGCCAGATGACTAGTGTTTTTCAGCGGATTGCCGGGCGTCACCAGCCACCAGACGCGATCGAGCTTCAGCCGCTTCATCGCCAGCAGGCAGGCATCGAGATGGGCGCGGTGCGGCGGATCGAACGAGCCGCCGAACAGGCCGATGCGCATGCGGGGGGCGTGCGGTGGGATGATCCGTTCGATGGTCGGCAGGCGGGTCTGCGCAGGCGGCGATGACGTCACGATGTCACGGCCGCGTCTGACCGGTGCCGCGGATGCGGTACTTGAACGTCGTGAGCTGTTCGGCGCCGACCGGGCCGCGCGCATGCAGACGGCCGGTGGCGATGCCGATCTCGGCGCCGAAACCGAACTCGCCGCCGTCGGCGAACTGGGTCGAGGCATTGTGCAGCACGATCGCGGAATCAACTTCGCGCAAGAACTTGTCCGCCGCCGCCTGGTCGGCGGTGACGATGGCGTCCGTGTGATGCGAGCCGTAGCGTTCGATGTGATCGATCGCGGCATCGACGCCGTCGACGACGCCGGCGGTGATGATGGCGTCGAGATATTCGGTCTTCCAGTCGTCGTCGCTGGCAGCCTTGACGCGTTTGTCGGCGGCCTGCACCGCGGCATCGCCGCGGATCTCGCAGCCGGCCTCGATCAGCATGTCGATCAGCGGCTTGAGCAGGGTCGACGCCGCGGCGCGATCGACCAGCAAGGTCTCGGCGGCGCCGCACACGCCGGTGCGGCGCATCTTGGCATTGAGCACGATCGCCTTGGCCATCGCCGGATCGGCGGCCTTATCGACATAGACGTGATTGACGCCCTCGAGATGCGCGAACACGGGCACGCGCGCCTCCGCCTGGACGCGGGCGACGAGGCCCTTGCCGCCGCGCGGCACGATGACGTCGATATTGTTGTCGAGGCCGGTGAGCATCAGCCCGACCGCGGCGCGGTCGCGTGTCGGCACCAACTGGATCGCCGCCTCGGGTAAATTGGCTTCGCGCAGGCCCTGCGTCAGGCAGGCGTGAATAGCGCGGCTCGACTGCGTCGAGTCGGAGCCGCCGCGCAGGATCGCCGCATTGCCGGCCTTGAGGCACAGCGCGCCGGCGTCGGCGGTGACGTTCGGGCGGCTCTCGTAGATGATACCGACAACGCCGAGCGGCTCGCGCACGCGTTCGATCGTCATGCCGTTCGGCCGCGTCCAGGATTCCATCACGGCGCCGACCGGGTCGGGCAGGTCGCGCACCACGTCGATGCCGTCGGCGATGCCGTCGATATTCTTGTCGGTGAGCTTGAGGCGATCGAGCATCGCACCGGTCATGCCGTTGTTACGTGCCTCGGCGATATCGGCGGCGTTGGCGGCGAGGATCTCGGCCTTGCGGGCGCGAATGGCGGCGGCCATGGCGGCGAGCGCGCGGTTCTTCTGCTCGGCCGGCGCGAGCGCCAGCGCCCGGGCAGCGGCGCGCGCGTCGCGGCCGATCCCGGTCATAGTCCTCGCCAGGCTGGCGGCATCGCCAGACCCGTCAATTGCTTTCAAAGGCGCCGTCATCACCAGAAACCCGGCCGTTTTGTCCCGTACCCAGCTACCCCGCGGCCCGTCCGGAGGCCGGGAAGCTTTCCTACCACGTCAAGTCCGGCGCGGCGAGATGGCCCCGGCCCCCTGAATAGCCGGTCTGCGCCTGGGGATAACGAGGATAACCCGGCGCGGCCGGAAACCCGTCAAGGGGGCTACATATTGGTACGACAGGGTGCGATTAACCAACCGCGCAAGGCTTTTTGGAGCGTTTCCGGGCCGGCGCGCATGGAGGGTGCCATGGCGTACAGTTCAAGCCGTCTGCCCACGCGGTTTCCGGTCGGCACGAAGTTCGTGATCGAGGGCCGTCCCGGCGACGAAGGCCAGATGCAGGTGTTCAGCCGCTTCATCGAATTTCCCGACGGCACCCGGCTCAAGTTGCCGAAGCGGCCGCTGCCGCAAAAGTCGGCCCCGGCCGGCCGGCGCGCGCGTATCAAGCGGGCGCGCAGCCACTGACCGATCGGCGCCGCAAACAGAAACCCCGGCCACGAGGGCCGGGGTTAATGGGCGATCGTGCAATCGCCTCGTAGGGTCGCTGGGTTCAGGTGGGAGTCGAAGGCTCGTCACCCAACAGTCGTCCTTGCAGCCAGATCAGCACCAGAGTTGTAACCAGATGGCCGTGTTCGTCGCGCGTCGTGCCGGAACAACGGCCGAAGCGCGCGAGAGTTTCCTCACGAGTTTGTTAGAAAACTTAACGGTCTCTTTTTCCGGCTCTTAGAGACCGCCGCCCATCACCAGGTCGTCGCGGTGCACGATTTCGGTGCGGCCGGTGAAGCCGAGGATCAAGAGCACATCGGCGGACGAGCGGCCGACGATCTTTTCCGCGTCGGCGACATCATAGGCGACCAGGCCGCGGCCGACCTCGGCGCCGTCGGGGCCGCGCAGGATCACCGCATCGCCGCGGCCGAAATCGCCTTCGATCTTCTTGACGCCGGCGGGCAGCAGGCTCTTGCCGGTGCGCAGCGCCTGCACCGCGCCGGCATCGATGTGCAACGCGCCGCGCGGCTCGAGCGAACCGGCGATCCATTTCTTGCGCGAGGTCACCGGATTGGCCGGTGTCAGGAACCAGGTGCACGGCCCGCCATCGGCGATGGCTTTGAGCGGATTCATCACGCGGCCGGAGGCGATGACCATGTGGACGCCGGCGGTGGTGGCGATCTTGCCGGCCTCGATCTTGGTGACCATGCCGCCGCGCGACAGTTCGGAGCCCGAGGCGCCGGCCATGCTCTCGATCTCCGCGGTGATGCGCGGCACCACCGGAATGAGCTTGGCGTCGTTGCCGGGCGCCGGCGGCTTGTCGTAGAGGCCGTCGATATCGGACAGCAGCACCAAGAGATCGGCGCTGACCATGGTGGCGACACGCGCGGCGAGGCGATCGTTGTCGCCGTAGCGGATTTCGCTGGTCGCCACGGTGTCGTTCTCGTTGATCACCGGCACCGCGCGCCATTCCAGCAACTTGTCGATGGTCTCGCGCGCGTTGAGATAGCGCCGGCGCTCCTCGGTGTCGGTGAGCGTCAGCAGGATCTGGCCGGCGGTGATGCGGTGTGCGCTCAAGGTCTCCGACCACGAGCGGGCGAGCGCGATCTGGCCGACCGCGGCGGCGGCCTGCGCTTCCTCGAGTTTGAGCGCGCCGCGCGGCAGCTTGAGCGTGGCCCGCGCCAGCGCGATGGCGCCGGACGACACCACCAGCACGTCACGCTTGCCGTCATGCAGATTGGCAATGTCGTCGACCAGCGACGCCAGCCAGGCGCGCTTGAGCTCGCCGGCCGCGGAATCGACGAGCAGCGACGAGCCCACCTTGATGACGATACGGCGGAACGAGGCGAGGGACGGTGTGGGCGACGAAGCAGGTGACATGGCTTGACGGTGGTTCGAGATGGCGCGCTCTTAGCACGCCACCCCGCATCCCGTCATGCACCCCGACAGGGGTGGCTCAGGAGCCGTTCTTGCGCTGCTTGCCGACGGCATCCGGAGCGACCGGCGGCGCGGCATTGCCCCAGTTGTTGCGGACGTAAGTCAGTACATCCGCCACCTGCTGGTCGGTCAGGCGCCAGGCAAAGGACGGCATGGCCGGCGTGGTCGGCGCCGCGGCGGTGACGGCGCCCTGGCTGCCGGCCAACACGATATGGATCAGGGTCGTGGGATCGCCTTGCTGGACGACGCTGTTGCCGGCGAGCTTCGGGAAGAGCGCGCCCTGGCCGCTGCCGTCGCCGTTATGGCAGGCGGAGCAGTTCACGGCGTAAATCCTGGCGCCGGTCTGCATCGCCGGATTGTCGGTCGCGACCGGCGTGGGCGCCGCCTTGTCCGACGCCGGCAGGTCCTTGAGGTAAACGGCAATGGCCTTGAGGTCGGCATCGGTCATTTTCGAGGTCGAGTTCTCGATCACCTCGCGCATCGGGCCGGAGCCGATGCTGCCGCGGCCGACACCGGTCTTCAGATAAGACACGATCTCTTCGGCGCTCCAACTGCCGACGCCCTCATGCAGATTCCCGGTGATGTTCGGCGCGAACCAGCCCTGCAGGACAGTCCCGGTCAGGCCGCCCTTGTCGGCGCCGAGCGCGGATTTCGGCGCGTGGCACACGCTGCAATGGCCGGCGGCCTCGACGATATAGGCGCCGCGATTCCACTCATCGGTCTTCTTCGGATCGGGCTTGAAGTCGCCGGGCGTGAAATTGATCCAGTTCCATCCGGCCATCAGCAGGCGGATGTTGAACGGGAACGGCAGCCGGTTCGACTGCACTTCGTTCGTGACCGGCTGCACGGTGCGGAAATAGGCCCACAGCGCGGCGACGTCGCTGTCGGTCATCTTGGTATAGGCC
This sequence comes from Pseudolabrys sp. Root1462, assembly GCF_001426945.1. Classification (GTDB taxonomy): domain Bacteria; phylum Pseudomonadota; class Alphaproteobacteria; order Rhizobiales; family Xanthobacteraceae; genus Pseudolabrys. The sequence continues at coordinate 469,794 of NZ_LMFS01000003.1, forward strand.
GTGTAGGGCATGGCCGGGTAAAGCCGTTTGCCGCCATGGCCGATGCCTTGCTTCAGCGCGCGGCGGAAATCCGCTTCCGACCAGGTGCCGATGCCGGTCGCGCCGTCGGGCGTTATGTTCGGCGCGACCAGCGTGCCGAACGGCGTTTCGAGCGAGACGCCGCCGGCATAGGGTTTGCCGCCCGGCGCGGTATGGCAGCCGGCGCAATCGCCGAGCGCGGCCTGATAGCGACCGGCGTTGATCTGATCGAATGGCAGTTCGACGGCGCGGGCGATTCCGGCGCTGACAACGAGCGCAGCAACGGCCGCGACGATCCGTGACGGCTTCATGATCGCTTTCATGCCTGCACCAGGGCGGCGCCGGGATTGCGGAGATACTGGTTGCGGATCGCGTCGGCGGCATGGAAGGCGAGGGCGCCCACCGTCCCCGTCGGGTTCTTGCCGGCGTTCTGCGGGAACGCCGAAGCGCCGATGACGAACACGTTCGGCACGTCCCAGCTCTGCAGATACTTGTTCACCGCGCTGGTCTTCGGATCGGCGCCCATGATGGCGCCGCCGGTGTTGTGAGTGCTCTGGTACGGCACCGAATTCCACGACTTGTTCCGGCGCGCCTCGACATACTGCTTCGGCTTGAGCGCTTTGGCGATTTCCACCATGCGATCGGAAACCCAATGCGACATGCGGATGTCGTTGTCGGGGAAGTCGAAGGTCATGCGCAGCAGCGGGCGGCCGAAGCGATCCTTGTAGGTCGGGTCGAGGTCGAGATAGTTGCCGCGCGCGGCATAGCTCGAGCCCTGCGAGGAGAAGCCGAGCGTGCTGAGGTAATTGTCCTTCGTGGCCTTCTTCCAGGCGCTGCCCCAGCGCGGCGTGCCCGGCGGCGTCGGCCGGAAGCCTATCGGACGGCCATTGGTCGGAATGCAGTTGATGCCGGCGCCGCCGACGAAATCCAGCGATCCGTGATCGAAGGCATCGCCGTTGAAATCGTCCACCGTCTGACCGCAGGCGCCCGAGGCGATGAACGGATTGAAGTTCTTGTCCTCGAAGAAAAGCTGAATGCCGGCATTGGTCTGGTAGCAGTAATTGCGGCCGACCGTGCCTTCGCCGGTTTGCGGATCGTAGATCTTGCCGATCTTCGACAGCATCATCAGGCGCGCATTATGCAGGCCGTAGGCGCAGAGCAGCACCATCTCGGCGGGCTGTTCCCATTCGACGCCCGAGGAGTCGATATAGGTGACGCCCTTCGCCATCTTGCCGGCGCCATCGAGATTGACCTGCAGCACCTCGCTGTTGCAGCGCGCCTCGAAGTTCGATTTGCGCATCAGCAGCGGCAGGATGGTGGTCTGGGCGCTCGACTTCGAGTAGTTGGCGCAGCCGAAGCGCTCGCAGAACCCGCACATCGTGCACTGGCCCATGGCGATGCCGAGCGGATTGACATAGGACTTCGACAGGTTGGCAGAGGGGGTCGGAAACGGATGATAACCGACCGACTTCGCGCCTTCGGCAAATAGTGTAGGCGCGTAGGGCATCTGCATCGGCGGCAGCGGATATTCGCGCTTGCGCGCGCTTTCAAACGGATTGCCGCCCTCCTGGATATTGCCGTTGAGATTGCCGGCCTTGCCGGAAATGCCGCAGAGATATTCGAAGCGGTCGTAGGCGCTTTCCATCTCGTCGTAGGTGACGCCCCAGTCCTGCACCTGCAGATCGGCGATGCGTCCTTCGCCGTAACGCTGAGTCAGATGGCTCTTCGTTTCGAAGTCGCTCTGCCAGAACCGCCAGGTGTGGCCGTTCCAGTGCACGCCGGCGCCGCCGACACCGGTGCCGGGGAGGAACGAGCCGTAATCGCGCATCGGCAACGCCGTTTGCGACGTCGTGTTGCGCATCGTCATGGCTTCCTGCGCGGGCTGCAGGAACAGGTCGCGACGAACGGCGTAGCGCAGTTCGTCCTGCATGTAGCCGATGTTGAAATCGGTGGCGGTGTCGCGCCACGGGCCGCGCTCGATGGCGACGACGTCGAGTCCTGTTTCGGTGAGTTCGTGAGCAAGAATGGCGCCGGTCCAGCCGAGGCCGACGATCACCACATCCTTGGGCGGGAGTTTGCGTGCCATGTCGTGACCTTTGGGCTCAACCCTTGTGCGACCAATCCGGAGCGCCGGTAATCGAAACCGGGCCAAGCGGATAGCGCTGATTATGTTTGGTGATGTGGTCGCGGTAGTCGTAACGCGCGCCCGGGAAACCGATCATCTTCCACGACACCATGTCGCGATTGCCGCCATAGACCGGATCGGCAAAGAAGCCTTCCATGGTGTTCTGCAGGAACAGGTCGAACAGGGTCTTGCCGTCAATGGCGCCGAGATCGACCTTGCCGGCTTCCAGAGTCTTCAGGAAGTCGTCCTGCTCCTGCGCGTTGAGCTGCGCGAAGCCGCGGTCGTTCTTGTTCTTGCGCAGATAGGCGTCGATAGCGGCGAGCCCGGCGCGGTAGCGCATCGCCGGCGTAGCCTCGCCCTGATAGCCCTGCGTCGGCGTGCCCTTGGCGTACGGGCCTTGGGTGTAAAGGCGGCTTGAATTGCCGAAGGACCCGGCAAGCTGGCGGTCGATGAAGGCGGCGCAGCCCGCATCCCTGCCGCCAACGCTCAGATCATCGGCCGGGATCAGCCGGTCAACGATGGCTTCGATGACGCGTGCTTCTTCCGGCTTGAAGAAGTACCAGCCGGCGAGCGAAGGCTGCGGCGGGTCGCCGGCAAAAGGATGCCACGGCAGCGCGCCCGATATCGTTTGCGCGTAGGTCTGCGAGGCGATCGTGACGAAAGACAATGCGGCGGCGGATGTGAGGAACTGACGTCGTGTGGACGCCAACCGAGGAAAATCCGACATTTGAATGACACGCATTAAAATATGAGGGAGTTCCGCTGTAGGAGGCGCCCGGTGTGGCGTCAATTCGAGTCATCGCAACGCAGCCATTCTCTGTTGGGTTATCGGAACGGAAACTATTTCTGCGGGTTGCCGGTGACGGATAATTTTTGCATCGCCGTGAACGCGGCGACGTTCACCGGGTTGTGACGCCAACACGTGACGATGTGGTGCAATCGTAGGGCGCACGCCTTCGGCATGATGCATGCGTTCGGCCGTTAGCAGTGCTCACCGTTGCCTGTGACCGCGTCGAGAATTCAGCCTTATTCTCGCGAAAATTGCCTCAAAGACGCCGATTCATCGCCGAACGCGGGTATTTAACGTGGCGGTTCATGGCCTTATATTACATTCGGCTGCAAGAATGTGGCTGTTGGACTCGTGACGGGCGCCGATGTCGTTTTTTGTCTACTTCATCGTCTTGCTGATTTCGGTCGGCAGCGTGATTTTCGGTGCCGACTGGCTGCAGGCGCCGATGTCGCCTATGGCGCCGAGCAAATATGAGTTGCAGGTGGCCAAGCCGCCGCCACCGCCGCCGGTACAGCAGGCCGACGTCAAGAAGCCGGAGACCAAAGCCACCGCCGCGACGACCGCGCGGGCCGAGGCCACGGCCGTTGCCGTTGCGAGCCCGGCACCGGCCCCGGCAGCGGTCGAACCCGCACCGCAGCCGATCATCGCTGAGGAGCCGAAGCCTGTCGCAGCGGCCGAGCCGCCGAAATGCGACGTCGCCGCCTGCGAGCGGGCCTATCGCAGCTTCACGGCATCGGATTGCACCTATCAGCCCAGCGATGGACCGCGCCGCTTATGCACCAAGGGCACTCCGCCTGCTGCAGCAAGCCTGGCGAAGCCGGAGGCGCGGGCGCAAGCGACCTGCAACATTGCCGCCTGCACCGACGCCTATGTCTCGTTCAACGCGTCGGACTGCACGTATCAGCCGAGCGATGGGCCGCGCCGGCTCTGTGCGAAATAGCGGCGGAACTTCGAACCTTCGTTCCCGGAACAAGGCCACGGCACCGCGCGTTTGCCTTCGACGGTCACGGAGGCGCTCGCCATGCCATTCATTGCCTATTTCTTTGTGCTCGTTCTGACCGCAGTGACGGCGGCCGTCAGCCTCGATTATTTGACCGCGCCCGGTGCGCCGGTTGCCAAGCATGAGACCGCGAAGGCGGACAATAGTAATGCTGCGGGACCTGCCGTGCGCCAGGTTCCTATCGGCAAGACGACGCGGGAGACAACCGCCCAAGCCTCATCGAACGACTCCGACAAGAGCCTGACGCCGATCTATCCGGCTGCCCCCGGCAAGGATTTGCCCCAGCCTCAGACGGCCGATGCCACTGACGCTGGCGGCGCCAAGGCGCCCGAGACCAAGCCCGCGCCGGAGGCCAAAACGCCTCAACCCGCGCCTGCGCAAGCCGCCAACGCAACGCCCGCCCCGCCAGCCGCGACGAATGAGCCGGCACCTAACAGTCAAGCAAACAACACTCAACCTGCGGCCACCACCGGGTCGGCGGTTCGAGCATCGATCCCGGCCGGCGCTTGCGCGATCGAGGCGTGCGCCAGCGCGTATCGCTCGTTCCGCGCTTCGGATTGCACGTATCAGCCTTTCGAGGGCCCCCGGAAGCAGTGCGACATGACAGCGGAGAGCGCGCGGCAGGCCAGCGTGCCGCCGAGCACGATGCGCGGCAGCGTGGGCCGTGGTGGTGATGACCTCGACGAAGTGGTTCGCACGGTGCGGCGCCTGCCGCCGCCGCCATCGCCGGGCGAAGTCAGTTACGACGATCCCTATGAACGCAGCCGTATCGTCGTGATTCAGCGGGACGGCGCGCGGCCCGCTTACGGACCGCGCTGGATTTACGAAGACCGCTAGAGGGCTACATGCCGCGCTGCGGGGCGGTGGCCAGCAGTTCGGCGAGCGGCTCGGCGTAAAGCCTTGCTATGCCGCCGGTGGTGCCGTGGCCGCCGGTGTCGGCGCTGGCCGGGATCAGATAAACCCTGCCGTTCTTCACCCGCTTCATCGCCTGATTGAGGATGCCGGTCTCCGGCGGATTGCGCTCGTCGTCGGCCGAATTGATCACCAGCACCTGCGCCTCGATCTTGTCGAGATCCTTGGACACGTCGTAGTCCTGCGAAGAACTCCATTGATAGAGGAAGTCGTTGGCGTCGGCCTTCATCGGCGCGGCCAGCGCCTTGTCGACGAACGCATCGGCCGCGGCGTTGGTCGCCGCAATCTTCTGATAGCGCAAGCTGCCACCATTGGTGCCGATGCTGAAGAACACGTTGGCGATCCGAAGCATCGGCGGCTGCTCGGTATAGTCGCCATTCTTGTAAGCCGGATCGGCCTTGATGGCTTCCAGCAACATGCGCCGCATCATCCAGTTGCGCGACGCCATCGGCGTCGGCTGCGAGGCCATGGGTACCGCGGCATCCATGTAGCTCGGATATTTGGCCGCCCACATCCAGGTCTGCATGCCCCCCATCGAATTGCCGATGACGAGACGCAGATGCTGGATGCCGAGGCCGTCCTTGATCAGCAGATGCTGCGCCGTGACCATGTCGTCGTAATTGTATTTCGGGAATTTGGCGCGCAGGCCGTCCGATGGTTTCGACGACTGACCGGCGCCGATCGCGTCGGGGATGATGATGTAATATTTGGTGGCATCGAGCGGCTGACCGGGCCCGAACAGCGCGCCGGCAAAGCCCGCGCCCAGCATGCTCTGCGCCGAGCCGCCGGTGCCATGCAGCACCAGGACCGGCTTGCCCTTCAGATCGCCGATCGTGGTGTAATGCAGCTTCAGTTCCTTCATCACCTCGCCGGTGTGAAATTTGAAATCCCTGGCGATCCATTCGCCTTGCTGCGGAGTGGGATAGTCGGCCGCCGATACCCGCGCGGTGGCGAACGTCATGGCAAAAGTCATGGCGAACGCCGCCGCGGCTTTCACGAGCTTCATGGTCTCCTCCCCAAGTTGTTTGCCGCGCTCTAGAGGCGGGCTTCGGCCAGCCTAGCGCAGCGTCATGCGGGCCGGGAGGTGGCTCGCGCAGAAAAACGGCCCGCTCCGGGGAGCGGGCCGTCGATAGGTGAGGGACAGTGCTCTCAGCGCTGCGCGATCTTCTCGCGCTTCGGCGCATCCTTGCGCGGCTCGGGTTTGGCTTGCGACTTGTGGGTCGCCTTGCCGTCCACCCTCGCTTCCGCTTTGGCCGCCGGCTTGACGTCGAGCCGCAGTTCGGCGCGCGCGTCGGAACGGTGAACGACCTTGGCGCCGAGCGCGAGGCGGCCATTCTTCCTTGCCGCGTGTGGCTCTTCCGCGATGATGGTGAGGTCGAGCGCCTTCTTCGCGGCACCCGGCTTTTTGATCGCCGCCAGTTTAACGTCGGAGGGCTTGTTCTCCGGCTTGGCCTCGGCGGTCTTCACCGCGTCGGCCTGGTGGTCGGCCTTGGCGTTCTTCTTGTCGTCGGTGCTCTTGTCGTTAGCCTTGTCGGCGAGCTTGACGGTGGCGCGCAACGGCGATGGCGTCGGCAGCGGCAAGGCATCGGGACCATTGGCCGCGAGCAGACCGGCGGCGCTCTGGCACGGCGCTTCTCCCGGCACCTTCTGCGCCGGATGGCGCGCGGTCGCCGCACTCCATTTCTCAACCGGGTTACCGGTGATGGTCTTCACATAGCCTTGCGTCTCGTCGGGCAGCTTGGTCTTCCCTTTGGCGGCCAGCCAGTCGGCGACGCGCTTCGGCCCGGCATTGTAGGCCGCCGCGGCGAGACCGAGATTGCCGAACTGGCGGACGAGGTTGCCGAGCATTCGCGCCGATGCCGGAATGGCCTGCAGCGGGTCGTAAGGATTATCGACGCCCATCTCGGTCGCGGTGCCGGGCATGAACTGGGCGACGCCTTGCGCGCCGGCGGCGCTGACCACTTCGGGCCTGAACCGGCTTTCCTGGAACAGGAGGCGAATGAGGAATGGCGTGGGGACGTCGTTGCGCTGCGCGGCCTGCGCCAGCGCCTGACAGACTTCTTCCTCCGAGCGATCGACCACCGGCTTCGGCACCGGCGGCAGCGGAACGCCGACGGGAATGCCGTTGTTGATCACCTTGCCGGATGGCACAGGAAACTCGGCCGGCAGGTTCGGCACCAGCGCGGCGATTTCGTCGCTGCTTGGCGGCGAGAAATTCTCGCGCGGAATGGCAGCGATTGCGCTGGCGTCCTCTTCATGCGTGATGCCGATCTCGGCGGTGCCGAGCGAGGCCAGCCTGATCGGCGGCTGTTCGCTCAAGACATGACGCTTGCTGGTAAATTCCTCAAGCGTGATGCCAGTGTCGGAACTGGTCGGGCCTGACCACGTCACGAGACAAATGCACGCTGGCAGAAACAGCTGCCGCATGTGGGCTTCTCTCCAATCGTCTCACCGCGCCCCGATCTGGCAGGGGGTGGCGCGGTGCGTGCTTTCATTCTGAAAGAACGGGAATACCCTCCGAAGCCGGACTTCATGCGGGGTGATCCTGACGATAGTTGGATGTCGGCAAGTTTGAAATATGGCGGCGTGTGCCGCGTCTTTGCCGCAGTTCCGGCGGAACTGTTTATCCGCGTTGACGATGGCGGCGGCGCAGCGGCCGGCGCGCCGCCCGCCGTCCCATCGGATTCTCAATAAATAACGACGCTTCTGATCGACTTGCCTTCATGCATCAGGTCGAAAGCGTCGTTGATCTTGTCGAGCGGCATGGTGTGAGTGATCAAATCGTCGATGTTGATTTTACCTTCCATGTACCAATCGACGATTTTGGGGACATCGGTGCGGCCGCGGGCGCCGCCGAACGCCGTGCCCTTCCAGACGCGGCCGGTGACGAGCTGGAACGGGCGCGTCGCGATTTCCTTGCCCGCGCCGGCGACACCGATGATGATCGATTCACCCCAGCCGCGGTGGCAGCATTCCAGCGCCTGACGCATCACATCGACGCTGCCGATACATTCGAACGAGAAGTCGGCGCCGCCGCCGGTGAGATCGACAATGGCCTGCACCACCTTGTCGCGCCCGACTTCGTCCGGATTGATGAAATGCGTCATTCCGAATTTCTTGGCCATGGCGACGCGCTCGGGATTGAGATCAATGCCGATGATCTTGTCGGCGCCGATCATGCGCGCGCCCTGCACGACATTCAGGCCGATGCCGCCGAGACCGAACACCGCGACATTGGCGCCGGGCCAGACTTTCGCGGTGTTGATGACGGCGCCGATGCCGGTCGTCACGCCGCAGCCGATGTAGCAGATCTTGTCGAATGGCGCGTCCTCGCGAACCTTGGCGAGCGCGATTTCCGGCAGCACGGTGAAATTCGCGAAGGTCGAGCAGCCCATGTAGTGGAACACCGGCTCGGCATCGCAGTGGAAGCGCGACGTGCCGTCCGGCATCAGGCCCTTGCCCTGTGTGCCGCGGATCGCGGTGCACAGATTGGAGCGCTGCGACAGGCAGGTTTTGCACTGCCGGCATTCCGGTGTGTAAAGCGGGATGACGTGATCGCCCGGCTTCAGCGATGTCACGCCGGCGCCGACCTCGCGCACGATGCCCGCGCCTTCATGGCCGAGAATCGCGGGGAAGATGCCTTCCGGGTCCGCGCCCGACAGCGTGTAATAATCGGTGTGGCAAACGCCGGTCGCCTTCACCTCGACCAGCACCTCGCCTGCTTTCGGCCCTTCGATGTCGATGGTCTCGATGGTGAGCGGCGAAGCGGCCTTCCAGGCTACGGCGGCGCGGGTTTTCATGCGGCAATCCTTCTCGCTTCAAGGCGGCGCGGAGAATATCGCCATCGCGCCGATGGCGTGGCTTGCCTCATTTCGTAGCACGTGAAGCTGTCCGCGCAACGTCTTCGTTGCGCCGTCCCTGCAGCGCACCGGCAGGTCGAAAAACTGCCCGGCGCCGCCGAACGGACCGCCGCCCATCACCTTGCCGAAGCCGGCCCAGTGCTGAGCGCGCAACTCTTCCGGCACGATAAGATCGAGCTTCTGTCCGACGGCATAAACGGCGGAATGGCCGGTCAGGCGCTCCGCACCTTCGCTCCACAACCGAATGACGCCGTCATGATCGGCGATGATGATCGCATGTTGATCCATAGCTTTGCTCCGTCGCCAGCGACGGCGGATTAAAGCGGAGCGGAGTGATAACGCAATCGCGCCGAGGAGCGTCTGACGTCGAAGTGATGAAGTGGGCGGGCGGCGATAACAGAAACGTTACGGCTGCCAGGCCGCCTGTTCTTTCTTCTTCGCGGTCTGCGGCTTGCTGTCCTTGCCGACGATCTTGAACAGTTCGCGCAACACTTCGGTGACGCCGTCGCCCGACGCCGAGGACAGGACGAGCGGAGTCTTCTTCGTCGCCTTCTTGAATTTGGCGACCTGTTTCTTGATTTCGTCCGGCGTCATGGCGTCGGCCTTGGTCAGCGCCACGATCTCCGGCTTGTCCGCGAGGCCGTTGCCATAGGCTTCCAGTTCGCCGCGCACGGTCTTGTAGGCGGCGACCACATCTTCCGACGTGCCGTCGACGAGATGCAGCAGCACGCGGCAGCGCTCGGTGTGGCCGAGGAAGCGGTCCCCTAAGCCGACGCCTTCATGCGCGCCTTCGATCAGGCCGGGCAGGTCGGCGAGCACGAATTCGCGGTCATCGACGCGGACGACGCCAAGCTGCGGATGCAAGGTCGTGAACGGATAATCGGCGATCTTCGGCTTGGCGGCGGTAACGCGCGCCAGGAACGTCGACTTACCGGCATTGGGCAGGCCGACGAGGCCGGCGTCGGCAATCAGTTTCAGCCGCAGGCGGATCGTGAGTTCTTCGCCCGGCTGGCCAGGGTTGGCATGGCGCGGCGCCTGATTGGTCGACGATTTGAAATAGGCATTGCCGAAGCCGCCATTGCCGCCCTTGGCGATCATGACGCGGTCGCCGACATTGACCAGATCGGCGAGCAGCGTCTCGCCATCTTCCTCGTAGACCTGCGTGCCGGCCGGCACCTTGAGGGTGACGTCTTTGCCACCGGCGCCGTGGCGGTCCTTGCCCATGCCGTTCTCGCCGCGCTGCGCCTTGAAGTGCTGCTGGTAGCGGTAGTCGATCAGCGTGTTGAGGCCGTCGACGGCTTCGATATAGACGTCGCCGCCCTTGCCGCCGTCGCCGCCATTGGGGCCGCCGAACTCGATGAACTTCTCGCGCCGGAACGAGATGCAGCCGTTACCGCCGGCGCCGGACGCGATATAGACCTTGGCTTCGTCGAGGAATTTCATGATCTTGTCTCTATATCCGATTGCCCTGCCGGGGGCGAAAGATTTCCGGGAATAAAAAGCCGGCTCCGCCGATCTAGTCCCGCAGATCAACCAAAGCGGGACACCCGATATGACAACCCACGATGACGGCCCGAGCCGCCGCAAAGTGCTCGAATGCATGACCTGGGCAGGAACCGGGGTGCTCTGGACCGTGGCCGGCGGCGTACCGGCCTCGCTCGGCATCATCGACGAGGCGGTGGCCCAGGAGGCAAAGGGGTTCACATTCCTTCAGATCAGCGACAGCCATATGGGCTTCGACAAGCCCGCCAACCCGAATGCCAAGGGTACCCTGGAAGAGGCCATTACCAGAGCCCGGGCGATCCCGGGCAAGCCGGCTTTCATGATCCATACCGGCGACATTTCGCATCTGTCGAAAGCGTCTGAATTCGACGATGCCGAGAAGATCATCTCGCAGGCGCGGCTCGACGTGCACTATGTGCCGGGCGAGCACGACCTGATCGATGAAGATCGCGGCAAGCTTTATATGGAGCGCTACGGCCGCGGCACCAGAGGCTTCGGTTATTACTCCTTCGACGCCAACGGTGTGCACTTCATAGGCCTGGTCAATGTCGTCGACCTCAAAGGCGGCGGCCTTGGCTATCTCGGGCCTGAGCAGCTGGCTTGGATGGAGAACGACCTCAAGGGTCGTTCCGCGTCGCAGCCGATCGTGGTGTTCGCCCATATCCCGCTGTGGACCGTGTACCCGGAATGGGGTTGGGGCACCGACGATGGCGCACAGGCGCTCGGCTATCTCAAGCGCTTCGGCTCGGTGACCGTGCTCAACGGCCACATTCACCAGGTGATGCAGAAGGTCGAAGGCAACGTCACCTTCCACACCGCGCGCTCCACCGCCTTCCCACAGCCGGCGCCCGGCACCGCGCCATCGCCGGGTCCGATGAAGGTCGCCGACGACAAATTGCGCACGTTGCTCGGCATCGCCGATATCACCTTCAAGCAAAACGAACAGCGTCTCGCGATCGTCGATACGACGCTCAAGCCCTAAAGGTCATCAATGTTGAGAATAAAACTGCCAGTCGTTCTGGTCGGCGTCGCCGTCTCCATTCTCTGGGTGGCGCCGCCGGCCCAGGCCGAAGAAATAACGGTCACCATCGATAACTTCGCTTTCACGCCGCAGAACGTGACGGTGAAGCCTGGGACCAAAGTCACCTGGATCAACCATGACGACATCCCGCACAGCATCGCTTCCGGCACGCAAGGGCTGCGCTCCCGGGCGCTTGATACCGATCAATCCTTCTCGTTCACATTCACGACACCGGGCGCGTTCAAGTATTTTTGCGGCTTGCATCCGCATATGACCGGCTCGATTGTGGTCGAGGGCACGACGGGGAGTGCCGCGCCGCAGTAACGGGGTAGGCCCTCGCAGACGACATGATGGCGCCGGACTTCAATAAAGGTGACGACGCGGCGCAGCGCTTTCGCGCCGCGGCGTTGCCATATCTCGACGACGTCTACACGCTGGCCCGCTATCTACTGCGCGATTCGCACGACGCCGAAGACGCGGTTCAGGAGTGCTATCTGCGCGCCTTCCGGCACTTCGCGAGCTTCCGGGGCGGTTCGATCAAGCCGTGGCTGCTCGCTATTCTGCGCAATGTGTGCCGCGCCGAATATGCCCGGCGCAATGCGTCGATCGTCGTGACCGGTGGCGAAGAGGATATCGCCGAACAGAAGAGCGAAGGACTGTGGGACGATCCGCCGTCGCCGGAAACCGAGACATTGCGTCGTCTCGACGCGGTCGCGGTGCAGGATCTGATCGCGCGCCTGCCGGAGGCGTATCGTGAGACGTTGGTGCTGCGCGAAATCAACGATCTAAGCTATCGAGAGATTGCCGACGTGGTTGGCGTTCCGGTCGGAACGGTGATGTCGCGGCTGGCGCGGGCCCGGGCCTTGTTGCGCGCGGCATGGCTTGCCGAGGAGAAGGACACATGACCTGCGATGAGGCCGAGGTGCTCATCCACGCGCTGATCGACGGCGAACTCGATGCTGGTCACGCGCGCGATGTCGAAGCACATGTCGCTGGCTGCGCGCGCTGCGCCGCGCAACTGGCGGCGTTGCGCGACTTGCACGACGCCATGCCGGTGCAGGGCCTGCGTCACGCCGCGCCGGCGTCGTTGCGCGCCAGCATCGAGCGCGTCGTACCGTCGCCGGCGAAGACCGACCGCCGCGCCTTGCTCAAGGGCTTTGTCGCCGGCGGTGCGCTGTCGGCGCTCGCGGCGGCGAGCGTGGGTATCGTCATTCTGCGGCAGGATCGCGATAGCATCGTGGTGGGCGAAGCGATCTCGGCGCATCTGCGCTCGCTGCAGGCGGACCATTTGACCGATGTACTATCGACCGATCAGCACACGGTGAAGCCGTGGTTCAACGGCCGCATCGACCTCGCGCCACCGGTGGTCGATTTGACCGCCCAGGGCTTCACCCTGATCGGAGGCCGGCTCGACTTCATCGACGGCAAGCCGGCTGCGGCGATCGTCTACCGCCGCCGCGTCCATGTCATCAATCTGTTCGTGCGACAAGGCGCCGACGGGGCTTCAAGCACGCCCCAGTTCGAGGTGGTGCAAGGCTTCAATGTCATCCGCTGGAGCGACAACGGCCTGGCGCTGCTCGCCATCAGCGACATCAATCGCGAAGAACTCGAGGAGTTCGTTGCCAGGTTCACCGCTGCGGCTCGCCTGGCGCAGCAGAGCTGAACTGCGGCTGTGGGCCGTCGCGGCGTTCCGGTGACGCGCTATTGGCGTGCTACCGGCGCGCGTATATACGGCTGCCATGACCACGCAGACGCAGAGCCGCCGTGAGCACGCCGTCGGCGGCATCGCCTTGATGCTGATCGGCATTTTCTTCTTCGCCGTCAACGACACCATGGGCAAGTGGCTCATCAGCACGTATTCGGTGGGTCAGGTGCTGCTGCTGCGCAGCATTTCCGCGATCATCATCCTGTCGCCCTTCATCGCTAAAGTCGGGATCGGCGCCTTCTTCAATGCGCCGCGGCCCTGGCTTCAGGTGCTGCGCGCCGCCTTCGCCACGTTCGAAGTCGCCTGTTTCTATTGGGCGCTGTCGGGCATGTCGCTCGCCGACACCATGACGTTCTATCTCGCCGGGCCGATCTATGTGACGGCGGTGTCGCCGTTCCTGCTCGGCGAGCACGTCGGCTGGCGGCGCTGGATGGCGGTGCTCGCCGGCTTCGTCGGCGTGATGATTGCGCTCGGGCCGAGCAGCGGCGCGTTCTCGCCGCATGCGCTGGTCGCCATCGCCGGCAGCCTGTCGTTCTCGATCTTCATGGTGTGCACACGGCTGGTGCGCGGCACGTCGGATGTCGTGCTGGTCGGGACGCAGATCATCGCCGCGCTGGTCTTCGGGGCGGTGACCGCGCCGTTTACCTGGGTGGCGGTGAGCTGGTTTGACGCCGGCCTGCTGGCGCTGCTCGGCGCCGTGGCCATGACGGCGTTTCTCTGCATCAACCGCGCGATCGGCATGGCGCCGGCCTCGGTGGTCGTGCCGTATCAGTATACGAGCATCGTCTGGGCGGTGCTGCTCGGCTACATCTTCTTCGGCGACGTGCCGTCGGAGCACATGCTGATCGGCGCCGGCATCATCATCGCCTCGGGATTCTACATTTTCATCCGCGAGCAGCGCCTCGCCAAGCCGCCGGCATTCAACGAGCCGCCGCCGGCCTGAGCTTGCGGTCGACTAAGTTACGATCGCGTCCGCCTCGATCTCGACAAGCCAGCCCGGATCGATCGCCTGCACGATCTGGATCATGGTCGAAGCCGGGCGGATGTCGCGGAAGAACTCGCCATGGGCGCGGCCGGCGTCTTCCCAGTTCGTCATCTCCTTGAGAAAGATGCGCGTGCGAATGACATGGTCGCGTTTGCCGCCGGCTTGCTTGATCGCGGTCTCAATGATCTCAAGACAGCGCAAGGTCTGGCCGTAAAGATCGCCCGGGCAGGCGACGCCGCCTCCCGGCGCGATCGGCGCAGTGCCGGAGACGGCGATATGCGGGCCGACGCGCACCGCGCGCGAGAAGCCGATCTTGGATTCGAAGACGGCGCCGGAGGAGATGAGTTTGCGTTCCATTGATTACTCCGCATCGATAGGAGTGCGTTGAACGGAGATCTAATTCGTCGCACGCGTGGGTTTGCCGCGCGCAACGACTTCGTCGGCCATGGCGTTCGCATCGGCGCCGAGACCGCGGAGCCCTGAGGCAACGCCGACCTGGTCGATGGCCGGACGGTTCTGGCTGACCTTCCATTTGCCGTCGAGACGCGCGAGTGGAATTTCCAGACCGATGATGCCCTTGATCTGCGCGGCAATGAAACTGTCGGGCGCATCTTCGACCTGCCACGGCGCGGCGCGCGGGCCTTCCTGATGGCGCGTCAGATCGCCGATCTGCTGCCGGAGCCATCCAGCATCATCGACGACGCGCGGGGCGCCGTAAGCCTGGACCGTGATGTAGTTCCAGGTCGGCACGACCTTGCCGGTCTCGTGTTTGGTCGGATAGAGCGACGGGCTGATGTAGTGCTGCGGCCCCTGAAACACGACAAGACATTCAGAGACGGCCGCAAGCTCCTGCACCTGCGGATTGGCGCGGGCAAGGTGCGCGCGCAATGTGCCCCGTTCGGACGAATTGGCGTCGAGCAGGAGCGGCACGTGGTTCGCCTGCAACCCGCCCGGACCTGCGGTGATCAGCAGGCCGAGGGGATGCGAACGAATGAGCGCGTGCAGGACGTCGAGCCGCTCTTCGCGGAAATGCAGAGGCTGGTACATGTCATGTCTCCATGCACCGCCTAGGACACCCGCTTGAGCGCGGCCCAGCCCTTGAGCGCGGACCAGATGCGCTGCTCGAGCCGGAAGCGATCGATCGGCGCCGACGACTTGATCGAGTGGATCCGGTAGAGGCCGACGCCGGTCCACTGAAAGCCGCACTTCTCGAGCACGCGCCGCGACGCCGGGTTGGTCACCCGCGCACCGGCATGCAGGGCGTCGTAGCCCAGATCGGTGAAGGCGTAGTCGATGAGCGCGTGCACCGCCTCGGTGGCGTAGCCCTTGCCCCAGTAGTCGGAGCCGAGCCAGTAACCGATCTCGGGCGCACCGTCCTGCTGGGCGATGCTGCAGGCGCCGATGACCGCCTTGTCGCGAAGCGTAATGAGATAGACCTGCTCGCCGCCAGGCTTGTTGGCGCCGGCAATGAAATTCTCGGCATCCGACAAACGATACGGATGCGGGATACGCGCGGTGTTTTCGGCAATACGACGGTCTGCTGCGAGCATCGATACCGTTTTAGCGTCCGCGAGACGCGGCGCGCGCATCGTCAGCCGCTCGGTCTCGAGGACGGGGATACTCGCTTCGCGGAAGGTTCCGCTCGGTATTTCTTCCAGCAGTGTCATGGCTCAGGCTCCGATGTCGGACCCAGGCCGCTCCCGGGTCCAAAAGCGATGAGGGGGAGCCGGTCACCCGTCTCCCCCTCTCAGAGCCTCGATGAGCCCTGCCGGTTTGACTTGGTGACCGGCAGACCTCGAATTTTGGTCTACCGTTTATTCAGCCGCTGCTTCCATCGTCGGGACAACCGAAATGTAGGTGCGGCCTTTGGCTTTGGTAGCGAACTGAACTTTTCCATCGACGAGTGCGAACAGCGTGTGATCCTTGCCCATGCCTACATTACGGCCGGGATGCCACACGGTGCCGCGCTGACGCGCAATGATGTTGCCGGCGGTCGCGAGCTGACCACCGGACTTCTTCAGACCAAGACGGCGACCATCAGAGTCGCGACCGTTGCGGGATGAACCGCCTGCTTTTTTGTGCGCCATAACTGGGCTCTCTCGAATTCCGTTACTGGTTACACCGATTCCTTGTCGGAATCACGTCACTAATTCTTACCTACCGCCACGGCGACCTAGGTTTCGCCGCAGCGTGGCCTTTTTGCCGCGGCTCAGAGCCGCCAGCCGCTTATTCGGCCTTTTTAGCCGGCTTTTTCGCGGCCTTTTTCTTCGGCTCGGCCGGGGCGGCTTCGCCTTCGGCCTTCGGCTTGGCGACGCGCTTCGGCTTTTCCGGCGGCGTCTTCGACGGCTTCTTGCCGTCCGTCAGGATTTCGGTGATGCGGATCACCGAGAATTCGTGCCGAAAACCGCGCTTGCGGCGCGAATTCTTGCGGCGGCGCTTCTTGAACGCGATGACCTTGTCGCCGCGCTCGTGGTTCACGACCACGCCGGCCACGGTGGCGCCCGACACGGTCGGCACGCCGACCTGCGGATTGTCACCGCCGACCAGCAAAACTTCGCCAAATTCAATCACATCGCCCGGTTCGCCCGCCTGGCGGTCGATCCGGATCACATCTTCAGCCACAACGCGGTACTGCTTACCGCCGGCTTTGATGACTGCGAACATCGTTTTTTTCCTTCGTGTTCAAATCCGCGTCTCAGCGCCCGGAGGCCCTGGACCGGCTTCTTGTCAGTCTTGTTTTGCGTATGAATTCAGGGGCTTAAGCACCCTGAACAAGTATGCGGACCTCAAAAAGGTCCGCAGACGGCGGGTTATGCCGGGAAAAGGCGGCAAATGTCAAGGAAATGGAGCGATTTTGCCCGGCGGGCCGCCGTAGGTGGCCCCGAGGTTAACCCCTTCAGGACACCGTCACGGGCGCCGGCGCGCCGTTTTCGGCCTCGCTGGCGTGAGCCAGCCGGTAGCCGACGCCGAGCTCCGTGACCAGGATCTTCGGCGAGTCGGGGGTCGGTTCGATCTTCTGGCGCAGCTTGCGCACGAAGATGCGCAGGTAGTGGGTGTCCTGCATGTGGATCGAACCCCAGACGTCCTTGAGCAGGTGCTGGTGGGTGACGACGTTGCCGGCATGCTGAGCGAGCACCTGGAGCAGCCGGTATTCCTTCGGCGTCAGCGTGAGACGCTGGCCGTTGAGCGTCACCGCGCGGGCGGCCAGATCGATGGTCAGCGGGCCCACCGTGACCGAGGGCTCGCCCGAGGCGGCGCGCAACTGCCGGCGCAACGCGACCCGCACGCGCGCCATCAACTCGGCGATGCCAAACGGCTTCACGACGTAGTCGTCGGCGCCCAGTTCGAGCAGCCGCACCTTCTGCGCTTCCGTGGAGCGCACCGACAGCACGATGATCGGCACCGTGGACCAGGAGCGGATGCGCTCGACCACCTCCGAGCCGTCCATGTCGGGCAGGCCGAGATCGACGATGACGATGTCGATCGGCCGCAGCGTCGCCGCGCGTATGGCTTCGGCGCCGGTGCCGGCCTCATGAACAACGAAGCCATTGAGCTCGAAACCGGTGCGCAGGAAACGCCGGATCTGGATTTCGTCGTCAACAATCAGAACGATCGGGGAGGGCTCACTCATCGGAGTCACTTTCCATGGAGTGCACGGCGGCTTGCGCCACCGGCAGGTCGATTGCCATCGTCGTGCCCTTGCCGGGACCATCGCTGACGGCGTTCATCTCGCCGCCATTGGCGGCAATAAAAGATCTGGCGATCCAAAGGCCTAGGCCCGAACCGCTGGTCGCCGCGGCCATGCGCTCGCCGCGCGCGAAACGGTCCCAGATATGCGGCTGTTCGGCGGCCGTAAGGCCGGCGCCTTCGTCGCTGACGCTCATGATCATGTGGCCGTCGCGGGCGCGGGCGGCGATCGTGATCGCGGTCCCGGGCGGAGAGTACTTACCGGCATTGTCGAAAATCTGCACCAGAGCCCGCTTCACCAGCACCGGATCGACATGGATCAGCGGCAGATCGTGCGGCAGGTTCAGAACGAGTTTGTGGTCGGCAAGCCGCTTGCGGCAGCGCTCCATCGCGCTGTCGAGAATATCGCGCGGATCGGCCCATTCCAGGCTCGGCCTGACACCGTTGCTGGAAATCTGCGTGGCGTCGATCAAATTCTGAATGTCGTCATTGAGGCGTTCGGCCTCGGTTCGAACGTCCGCCACAAGGGCCTGCAGCTTCGGTTCGCCAGCGAGCGCCGGTGCGCTGCTGAGCACGGTAGCGGCGCCGAGAATGGACGCGAGCGGTGTGCGCAGTTCGTGGCTCACCGAACCGATCAGCGCCTCGCGCAGTTCGTCGGTCTGCGAACGCATGCGCGCTTCGTTGATAGCCTGGGCGACGCCGAGGCGTTCCAGCGTCGCAGTGGCATCGGCGAGCACATTATCGACCCGCACCCGCATATCGTCGATGTCGTCCTTGGACGGCTGGCCGAGATTGATGGCGACGACGCCGAATTCCGGACTCTTCGGCGAGACAGGTCGCACCAGCCAGATATCACCGTTGGTCGCCGTGACGCTGGCGACGGTCAGCCCGATGTCCCTGGCCGAACCTGGCCGGTCGGTGGCGGCGATCTGCGCGAGCACATGCGGCGGAAGGGTGTTGCCGGTGCGCTGGCTCGCGGCCGCAGCGGCGTCGCGCGCATTCGCGAACAGCACGACGCGGCGCTGGATGGCCGCAGTGAGATGGTTCTCGATCGCCGCCTGAATGTCCGGCACGTCGAAGGCGACCGCAAGCCGTCGTGAGAAGGCGTACAGGTCGCGCATGTCGATTTCACGCTGGCGCGAAATCTCCAATTGGCCCTTCAGCCGGGCCGCCAACTGGCTGACCAGGATCGCGACGAAGACGAACAGGATGAGATTGATGAATTCCTGCGGGTCGCGGATGCGGAAGCTGTACAGCGGTGGGAAAAAGAAGAAGGCCGAGCACAGCACGCCGGCAGCGGCGGCGTACAGGGACGACACAATGCCCCAGCGCGTCGCGGCGATGATCACCGGAACAAGGTAGAGCACCGAACCTCGCGTCAGCCCGGTGGTCCAAACAACGCCGAGAATCACCACCGAAATGGCGACGACGAGGAGCGTCGTCAGCAAAAGCGGACGAAGTTCCTTGCGCAAGCCGGCGAATTTGACGGTGTCGGGCATAGGCTGGCGGGCTGGTGCCGATTTCTTAAGGCCTAGGCATTTATACGCTCGACGGCCCTTGTTTGTCTCGCTTCTGTTGGTTACACAGCGCCGTCCAATTGGGGCCTTTTGAGGCCCGATTGGGCTCCGGAGAGGTGGCTGAGCGGTTGAAAGCACCGCACTCGAAATGCGGCATACGGGCAACCGTATCGGGGGTTCGAATCCCTCCCTCTCCGCCAGTTTTTCTTTTAACCTATTGAAGTCTTTGATATTATTTTTTCATCACTTTCTCGTACCCCACTAATAGCCCCACTGCCGGCTAGCTATTGAAAATTGGCCGCGCGAGGGCGCGATTGCTCCCGGTCCGGGGCTCACCGCCCTTCGTCCATCAAGCGCACCAGTGCCCACGCCTGTGGCTAGCAGGCACATTCGGGGGACGTTCCCGGCCCAATCGGCGTCCCCCAGCCCAGAGGTTCAGGTAACAAAGTTTCCATAGAATCGGGATGGCAGGCTTGCGCGGGGCCGCCTTAAGCGGAGAGCGAGGATGTCAAAGCAACAAGTCACCGGAAATGTTGGGATGTACTTCGCGGCCTACCAATTGTCGCGATACGGCTGGAATGTCATGCCCACAGCTAGGAATGCGCGGGGTATAGACTTGCTCGCCTATGACGCCAATGCCGACAAATATCTGGGCATTCAGGTCAAGACGCTTTCGAAGGCGAGCGCCATCCCGCTCGGTATCAAGCCGCTAGACAATCTGCTTGGCGATTGGTGGATCATCATTTCAAAAGTTGCGACCAATCCGGAATGCTTCATCATGAAGCCCGGAGAAGTCAGGAAGCGCGCCGTTCAGGACAAGAATGGGAGCCGCGCTTATTGGCTGCCGCGTAAGCAATATGCAGATATAAAATTTCGAGAAGCTTGGAGTCGGATCGGGCGCGGAGACAATCAAGTCGAAGCGCCCTTGCCGCAAGCTTAAGCTTGAAAAGGCAATTTCGTATGCCTCCCCCATTAGACCTAGGGCACTATACAGTCGGATTTGTGCGGCTGGCCGCCAAGGCCGAACTCTTGGGCTCCGGCACCTTAATTGACGCCGGAAGCGTAAAGGGCATTTTGACTGCCGCGCACGTATTACAAGTCATTCTAAGAGAGCGCGAAATCGGGCTCTTAGAGTTTCCGGTGCGTATGGAGCAATCGCAAAGACTGCGGGTCGAAATCCGTTATCTTGATCACGTCCACATGGGGGATGGTCCATTCGGAGAAGAAGGCCCCGATCTGGCTTTTCTCCGTATTCCCATCACGCTTGCCGAAGCCTTAGCCGCCAACAGCTCTTTCGCAAACTTTGAGAAGCAAGCCGCTTCGGCCTTCGCGCCGGCCCCACTGGAGGCGTCCGAGTCCATTGACGCTGTGCTGGGAACCATCGGCGAGTGGAAGGAGCCAGTTCGCGACGTGGCCAATTTGCGGGTTACGACGCTAAGCGGACTGCATAACGTGGGCGTCGTAACAGAGATTGAGGCTCTTCATGGCTTTGATCGCTACCAATTTGATCCGCTTCCAGAAAACGGATTTCGACTTCCGGTTAGCTATGGCGGTACAAGCGGCGGAGGACTTTGGAGGGCATATACAAATAACGAGAAACATCTAAAGCAACTTCGCCTGCTCGGTGTCGCATATTTCCAAACAGGTGGCATTGACCGCAAAATAATATGTCACGGGCCCAAATCTGTTTATCAAGCCTTACGGGCGCAGATGTATGAAAAATGGCCCCGCGAGTTATAACCGGCTCAATGGTGGCGAATGACGACCGCGGAGCTGATCCAAGAACTTGACCGCCTGAAGGCCATTATGATTTCGGTCGCCACTGGCGGCCTGCGAATCCAAGATGTTCAGTATGAATTCATCCGAAGGTTTGACGCTGTTAATGTCGAGCTTTCGAGTCGAAGTATTGAGAACAGTTTGCCATATCGTGACCTTTGGCAGTGGCACGGTCATTGGAGCGGTACCGAATCATTGAAGAATTATCGTTCGCGACGCGAATACGTTGCGACCTTGTTCTCGCCGCTCATAAAGCTAGTTCAAGCCGGTCCGGCAGTTGCATATGAGGCGACGGGATGGAATCGTGTAGACCGAACGGCGAACGAGCTACGCAATCGGTTAGCATCGGCTGAAAATGAAGAGCAGTTTCAAGCTGTCGGGCTCTTGTGTCGCGAGATGTTAATTTCTCTCGGACAAGCGGTATTTCGCCCGGAAGATCATCCCACAATCGACGGCGTAAAAGCGAGCTTGACCGACGCCAAGCGGATGCTTGAAGCGTATGTTGCTTCGACATTGGTGGGTAGCGCGAATGAATATGTGCGCAAGCATGCGCGCGCTGCGATTGATCTTGCGCTTCATCTTCAACACAAGCGAACAGCTACATTCCGCGACGCCGCGTTTTGCGTCGAAGCTACCATTTCGGCGACGAATCTAATTGCAATAATGTCGGGCCGGCGCGATCCTATGGCCTAGTGGTCTCTGAAAAAGTCGGTGAATAGTCGGGTCCACTTCGAGACTGTTTCGGCTTCGAACTTTTCAAGGCCTATATTCAGCGCTCGTTTTTTAACCTCTCTCGCAAGATCGACCTTCCATCCTTCTTCGAAGGTGAGGCCTTCGCCCTCCGCCCATTTCTCAATCTGCGGGACAATCGGGCTGCCTGCTTTCAATACATCGCTGAATCTAACATCTGAACGACGTTCCCAGCGATCCACTACGTCCGCCAGAAATGATGCAGGAAATAAGTCTTCGATCTCGGAAGCTTCAAAATCGGCATATGCATCTGTTGAGAGCACTCTGTCTTTAGCTTGCTGATAAAGACCATTCTTCATATCGGTCGCCATTTTTCGACCGGCGGCGTCTCCGTCAAGGAGCATTACGGGCAGCGTCTCATCTCGGCCAGTTAGAATGCTCGCCACTACTTTCGCATTCTTTGCCCCATGGGACGGGGGAAAAACGAGTTCTCGCTTCGGACTTATTTTTTGCCCGCCGATAAGGAGGGACTTTATCGTCGCAAGGTAATGCTGATCTGATGGCCCCTCCACGATAACGGGATGGCAACCGTAAAGGATGCTCTCAGCCACGTTCATGTTAAGGGCCGAATAGATTGCGTATGTTGCCCCAGATTTCCTAGGGTTGTCGTTGCCCTGCCGAAGATCAGCAGAGGCCTTCGTGGAGCCGTCTGCGGCAACGAACACCTTCCGAACCCTGTCAAGCAAGTCGGCGTCCACAAGGAAGGGCGAATGAGTTGTGTAAACGATTTGATTGGTCGTTGCTAAGCTTTCGAAGAATGCTGACAGATCGCGTTGCGCAAGCGGATGCAACGATAGGCCGGGCTCATCGAGCAACAAGATTGCATTGCGGTGGTCGCGGCTACTTTCTACCAAAAACACGAGATAGAAGCTCAAGAACCATTGGAGCCCGCTGCTACGATCTTCCAGTTCAACTTTTTCGGGCCTGCGCTGGTCACTCACCCAAATCCTAAAATGGTCTCCGTCTGCTTGGAATTCAAACGTGTAGTCTCCCTGCTTCCACCAGTCGCGAAAGCGTTTCGTGAGGTCGGTACCAGCGGAATTCAATAGGATCGTTCGCTCTCGCTTTTTCGTCGCAATTTCTGCAATCTGCGCTTCGCTAGGCTTTTTGCCTTCAGGGTGCCGGAAGTCTCGGCCCATTTCCAAAACTTCCTCGGGCTCCAATTGTACAAAGCTGAACAGGACCCGCAGCGTGCGAGCCTTGGCGGCCTCGCGCGCGCCAAGATCTTCGCGTTTTAAATTTTCGACTACATGAGGAAGATAAATCTCGGAATCCAAGTTGCCGTAATTTGAATAATAAACAAATCGAGGCAGGGCTTCGATTAAAAAGTCCTTGACCCCGTCAGCCCTTGCCGGCTGAAGCACGTTCAATTGTGACTGTAGAGAATCGGAAGAGGCCAAGAGTCTGTTGAAGCGCGGCACTATCGAGCTATTGGCGGCCGGCGTCTTTGGAAGGGCATCTTTCAGGGCATCGGCAATTTCGGCTATGCGGGTGGCGTTTAAGGGCGTGCCGCTTGCGACCATGTTCTTGGCCGCTTCCAGAGCTTCTAGCAGAGCGTCCTTCGTCGCCTTCTCGCCCTCGACCACTGGGATTGCATTTATATCGTCTATCGCGCTGTCGACTAAATCTCGCACTACGTCAATTTCTATCTCTAAAGCCGGTTTGTATTTTGGGAACTCAAGGTGATACTCGCCATCAAAAGTACGGCTCACGTCGACAACAGAAAGATGATCGGCCTTGACGCCCGTGATCGAAGACAGATGCGCGGCTAGTTCTGCAACATCAAACCGCGCGGTGACAAAGACAAATGAACCGGGGTTTGCCCGAACGGCAGCGAAATTGCCCTTGGGATAATCCGACGTGGGTTTAATTTCGCCTTCGCGAGCCGGATTCAGTTTCCAAAGGGGTAGGAGTAAATTGGTTTTACCGGATTCATTGACCCCAATTAAGGCGGTGACCCGTTCGGCATCGATCCAGCCGCTATCAATAACAGAACGGAAATTGGTCACTTTAAACTTGAGAAGGCGCATAACTCAGGTCCCCCTTGGCAACCAAAGCGAGCAATATACAGCGATTCGCCAACCGAGGGGGAATCGGTCAGTTAGTGCATCTTCTTAAAAGGTGGGCGTATCCGAAGGGACGCAATCCTACCGCCCCACTACCTGGCCTTTATCATTCCGTTGAGGTCTGCTCCATGACGCGGCGAAAGGGCGAACGAACCGTGCGTGCCAATGAGCGCGAGTTTCCGCACATCGTCGAAATGTCTCTGCCGGAGGGCGGCCTAGGACGGACGCTGGACTTGATTTACGACTTCCACCAAGAGCGCCGAATAGAAGTTCGCCGTGGCGGATTTCGACGGCGGAACGATAGAGACTTTGTGCGTTGGTGCTTCGTCAGTCACGCAGACGCCACCGCCTTCGAAAGCCGTTTTGGCGGGCAGGTGCTAGCGCCGATAAAGCCGAGCCATAAGCCTTTGTAGCGCGCTTTTGTTACACAGCCGGCGGTGCCTTGGCGAATGCGGTGGCTTCGTCGCGAACTTCCTTTTCGGGCACGCTGTCTGAACCAGACATTGCGGAGAGGTACCGTCCCGTAAGATCGCGGCCGTTTAGCCCTGTCTCGCGCGCGACTTCATTGACGAAAGCCACGCCGCGTGACTTAATTTCCAATAGCCGGTTGTGGTAAAACTGCAAAACATTTTCGACGCGGACAAGCTGACCCCGTGCTTGATCGAACCGCGTGCGCTTGATTTCCAAGTCCAGCTTCGCGGCTTCGGCGCGAGTGTCTCCAAGGCCGCCTTCGCCGCCGGTTGCCGCTACTGTGTCACGGCCGCTGAACGCAGCTTCGACTACTTCGGCCACCAAGGTGGACGGGGACGTGAAGTCGGCATCGGCGCGAGCTTTGATCTTCGCGAACACAGCTTCGTTCAGCTTCACGTTTATCTGCGGCTTCGGGCCGCCCTTCGACGGACGGCCGCGTGAATTAAGCGTCATCGTGATCCCCTTCTAGCCCAAGCTCCAAAAGCGCGCGAACGGCGTCCGGCCGCGACATGCCAAAATTGTCTGCGGCGAACTCATCAATGCGACGGATCAAGTCAGCGGGCAGGATCATAAGAATCCGCTCGCCGATCTTAGGCCGTCCGGCCTTCCGCTTCGCGCTCTTCTTCATCCGATAAAGGTATCGGAAATTAGCGCTTGCGCCAATGTACGAATTAAACCAGCGAGTGCGTAGTGAATTTAGGCATCGGAAATATCGAATAATAAAGGTATCGGAAATTGCGTACTCAATTTCGGTATCATTTATTCAAGCTCATCGAAACAAGCGCTGGGCACGCCGAATTTACCCGCATTGCTTTTCGCCGGGGAAGGACCCTAGGGCCCCTCCCTCTAGGCGCTATGGGAATAAATCTATTTGTTGTCGGGCGCGAATTACTCGAACGGCCGCTCATGAGGTCCAAAGGACGGGTGATGCGGGTGATGACGGGTAGTTTTCCAGCCAATCCTACTCTTAAAAATGGGGTAAGACGTATCTGAATCGACGTTGGCCGAAAAATGACCCGTCATCACCCGCATCACCCGTCCTTAGTGGCCGGCACTATTTGGAACTGCCAGCGCTTTCCGCGAGTGCTGAACCATCCCTTGATCTTCAGGCCGTCCACGATCCGACCTTGGTACTTCTGTAGATAAGACGACACCGACTTCTTATTGTACCCGGGGATCGCGCTCTCCATCGCATCACGAAGCGGGCTATCGTAGTCGTCCTCAGCCGCTTTCACGATATCGCCAGCCGTGAACGGACCGAAGGTGCAGTCAGCAATCGCGGCTATGAGTGCGCCAAGGTCGCCGCGTTCCGGATCGTCACGAGCGATAAGCTCGCGGCTCGCGACCGGATCGGCCTCGCCAAGCCACACCAGCGCTCCACGCACCAGATTGCTCCAATGCTCAAAGCGACCGAAGGGGACCAATCTAGATAGGCCCGGCCGGCCTGCCACCACGAAGGCGCGCAACACGGTGATGCCGGCGACGACAAGCTCCGGCCGTCGCTTTGGCACTTCCACTTTGAGGTCCACGTCGAAGCGCCGCGTCTCCGGCTTTTCAAGCCCGGCGTCGAGGCAGCAAAGCAAGGCGCGCGTGGTCATATCGCCCTTGAAGGTCATGTTATTCCCGCTCGCTGCAAATGTGGCGTTGGTCCGAACGGTCTTGTTTTTGCTCTCGCCAAGAAACCGCGATTGCCACGTGTCCTCAGTCAGGACCGTACAAAGCGCATTGCCGCTTATCGGCCGCGTGACGTTGTCAATCAGCACCATCGGATCGCCCTTGAGCAAAACCGAAAAGAGCCGTTTTTCGTCTTCCTCTTCGTTCGGGCCTTGGCTCATCGCCGTAATCTCGCGGCCAGTCGCGATCATGGAGGCGACGTTAACGGCAAGTGTCTTGCCGGTGCCCATGGTCGGCGCGCGGAAGCCGTGCATCGGCGCGGAAGGAAGCGACCGCCGTACAAGGGCTGTCAAGATCAGGGACAACATCACCGACCGGCTGGGGCTATGCCCATTCTCGTCGGCGACAAACGGAAAATCCTTTATGACGGTTTTGAGGGTCGCTAGAGCGGCCTTGGCTTCGGCCTCCGTGGGCTCATCCTTGATGGTCGGAAATTCGACGCCTCGCATATTGAGAAGAAGCCCTGACTCTTCGTCATAGCCGTCCTCAACGACCAGCGTGCCGTCTTGCCGCAAGGTCGGGATTTCGATCACGCCGCGCAACATCGGCAGCCGCCATTTGTCTTCCCGGGCGAGATAATGGTTGGCGAGACTGATCGGCGGCGCGTAAGGCGTCAGAACGCCCTTCTTGCCGGCCTTAATGAAGGGGACGTGTTCAATGGTATATTCGAGTAACCGAAGCGGGGCCACGTCATTGACAATGAGCGCGCCGGCCTTGCGCCGCACGGCGTCATCGTCAGCCGAGTCCGCTTCAACGCTGTAGGTATGAACCAACCGGCCTTCCATCTGGAAAATGTCGGTGCCAGCGGCGCGCAGGCACGCTTCAACGTGATCCAGCATGGCAGGAAGGCGGAGCTGGTCGTATGTGATCGGGTCCGGCTTCTTCGGCTCAAAATCGAATTCGTCATCATCGGGGAAGACTTCCGGCTTGAAGGCGCTGCGCCGGCCGGGCACTTCCTTGAGCTTCCGATAAGCACTAATCAGGACGGCTAGAAGCCAATCCTTCGATTTGGTGGGCTTTAGGAGTTCCAGAATCCAGTCCGCGAGAAGGTGGGTGTGGATGCCGTATTCCCGCACCCGCTTCGCCATGGCTTCCACGGCAGGCACGGCGCTGTGATCGTCATCGGGGATGGAATACTCGCGGACAATCTCTTGCGCCGGATAGAAGTCAACCGCGTGGTCCCAGCCGTGTTTAGGGGCGAGGCCAACGAAGGTGGCGGAATTGTCGGTGGCGCTTTTCGTCATGACTTCGTCTCGCTCACGCTGCCGTCTTCGCCTTGCGCGCTTTCGCGCTGCGATCAACGGCGTCCAAAGCCATGCGCACCATCGCGGCCTCGAATTCCGCAATTGAGTCGTAGGTGGTGCACTGCGGTTCGATCACGCGCCCGTCCGGGCATAAGATCGCGCTCCGTTGACTTTCATCATACCCGTCAAGCGTAACCGGGATGGCTTGCAGCCCACGCCAGCCGATAATCGGATCGCGGAGACACATTTGGCCGGGCTCGCTAAGCGCATCAACGATGTCCTCCGGCTCGGGAACGCAAAGCAGGAAATAGCCGGGCGACGCAGCCACAATCGGATCATGCCCTTCTTGTGCCTTGCGCCATTCTTCATCATGGACGCGCCCAATGATCCCGCCATCTGCATCGCGGATGATCCACAGGTCTTCATCCGCAGACGACTTATCCACCGATACGATATAGTCGGTGTTGATGAATTCGCCCTTTATCGTTTCGATGAACATGGCATGGCTCCTTTACGCAAACTTGAGACGCTTCCTTGCGCGCTAATGGTCGGTACTCTGCGGGTCGATTAAAGAGTCTGGCCCGTCAATTATCGGAGCCGTGTTGAAGATCGCGCTCTTAGTAGTGCGCGTGCGATTTCGTCTTTGAACGAATGCGGCGTGCCAGTCCAAGACCTCCGAGCAGTCATAAAGGCGAATAACGCCTTGCCGCGCCCGGATTCTAGGGAAATCGGGTCTCTCCGCGAGCGCCGCGAGCTGTTGGTAGGCAAGCCCGATAACGGGAGCGAGGTGAGAAAGACGTTTGATGTCACTCATAGCCGTTTATCCGTTTTGCGCGCCACGCGATGACTTCCGCTCGATTGAACGTTGGGCCGCCTAGGGCATCGCCGGGAAGCGCTTTCGGCGCGGAAGCATCGTGCGCGACGGCATCGAGGAACTCGCGCGGCGAGTCATAACCGGCCAAGGTGGCCGCGACGCTCGCCGCGCAATAGAGCCCACCGCGATCATTCTTGATCATCGGTTCTACCCGGTGTGCTGCCAATTCCTCTGCCGCGACCACGGCCTCGGGACCGGTTAGCTTTGGCGTTCCAGTAGGCTTCCGCCTGCGCTTGTATGCGCTCGTGGGTCGGCAACTTCGAAACGTCGCCGGACTTGGCGGCCTTCACGACGGCCGCATAATACGACTCGGGCAAATCAGTGAGCCGAGTGACGCCGGCAACGTTATCCAGCAACTGCGTCACCGCGTCGTTCCCGTTGCTTTCCAGCACGGGGCGGAGGGCCGCGCGGACTTCCTCAATCGTAGGCATTTTCCTTCTCCATGGGTTGTTCGTCGCACTGTCTAGGGCCGTTCGGCCGATTCTTGCCGCGTCCGGTTGTCGAGGCCGGACGCGGCCCGCGCCGCAGGAGTTACGGCGCGCCGGCTTTGGCGTGTCCAAGTTCGCCATTGCCCGAATTCATCGATCCTCGCCGTCGAATTCGTCAGAGACTTCGGCGGGTTGGTCGGGCACGCCGGGCTCGATCCCAAGAAGGACCAGAAGCGGATGGCGGTAGGGCTCGCGGTCCACAACAACGCCATGCTTGGCGGCAGCGAGGATCGCTTCCTCCTCCGCGCGTTCGCACCACAAAATCCGTTCCGCGATTTCGTTGAGTAGGCGCGGCTTGTCGGCTTGGGGAATAGCTTTCGAGTCGTCGCCAAATGCCGCGACATCTTCAAGCAAGCGCTTCTTGAATCGCGCAGGGTCGAACCAATATGCGATGGCAACGGCATCGGGAATCAACACCGGCTCGCCCGCACGGTCCTCCGCGCCAGTGTTGATCTTGGGCCATTCAATTCGACGGTTCGGGTGAGAGGGATCAAACTTTCCGCTGAACGCGATATGACCGCCTTGATACGCGGGCGACAAAATCAGGCGCGCTTTTCGGCGCAGGCGCGGAAGGATCGTGCTTTCCACGAATTCCAAGGCTTCGGCTGTAGGAATGCGCGCTTTTTGAACACGCTCTAATTCGGTATACGCGGCGTGCCGCTCCGCGCGCATACGCATGACCAAGTCGGGCCACTCTTCCTTGCCCTTTCGGGCCACGGCCGGAAGAACGGCGTCGCGGTAGCTCACTTTACGCGGCGCAGGATCGTCGGCGGCCATGGCGAGGGCGGACGCCGGCACCTTCATCGTCAGAAGTTTGGTTCGGCGGGCCTTCAACGGCGCAATCTTGGCTTCCGCTTCAGCCTTGATATCGACCGGAATCGTCTTGCCAGTCTTGGGATCAAGCGCCTTCTTCTCGACCCCGTTTCGCCGGTAGTCAGCATCTTCGCGGAGTGCCGCGCTGCGGATTTCTGCCATTCGCTCCGACAAATGATCCGCATCGGCTAGTCTTTGAGCACGTTCGCCGTTAATCTTCAGGTCTGTATCGGCCAGTTGTTCTGCGCGCTCGCGGGCGCGCGGTGTGGTGCGTGACAGAAGGTCGTGGAAGTCGCCTTTATCCATACTGGCGATGAATTCCGCGACGGAGTTGCCGGCGGTTGAAATGACAGAATTGCCGGCGATGCTGGTGACGGGCATGGCGGACTCCATTGTGGCGTGTTGAAACTGCACACACGATGGAGCCCGAAACGCTACTCGTCATCCGGATTTAAATTGCTCGATTTTTGTTCGCAGCATTTTCATCGCAGCTTCAAGACCATAGCTTGCCGCGATCCGCTTGCGCTCATCCACGAGTCTTCCAACGATCTTCGGGAGTTGTGAACCGCCACGTTTAATACAAGCTTGCCGAATGGTCCCTTCCGCAAGGCCGATCTTCCGATTGGCGTGCTTTCGCTCAATCTCACCGAGGGCTTCCTCGTTGTCCCAATTGTCCGCGATCAAATCTCTGTATTCAATAATAGCTAGGGCCGTGAGTAGCTGTTTATAAGTCCCTCCAAATAGCCGTTCTTTGCGCGGAGCGCCTCGCTTCGGCGTTATGAGTGCGATCAATTCGGACCCAAGCTCCGCCGGCAGCTTTGCCGCAAATTCGACTATGCGAGCGCGTTCTTTGGGCTTCATTGCGCGCCCCGCAAGTCGAATGCGCGGCGGGTCAGGAAGTGAAGCGCTAGCCCCGCCCGCTCTCGCCGCGTATCGGGCCACGCCATCCCATACTGGTATGGGATAGGCGTGCCGTCGGGATCGAGGACATAGCCGAGACAACACAGGGCCAATCGTGCTAGCGGCGCGACGCGTGTGGCTTCGACAAGCTCGGCATATCCGAACGCGAAACCAAATGCGTCTGCATCGTCTCGTTTAAACAGCCCGACCGCTTGCGAGACGCGGCGCGCACGCACGTCTTGAGTCAGCAAGGGGTCCACAAGCGTCGCAACCAACGGCGAGTCGCCGCGCTTCGCACGAACGAATCTTGACAACGCCGCAACGGTCGGCGGATACGCGGCGCGCGTCGCCATGCCGTCCAGAGCGGCTTCGAAGTCGGACGGCGGAAAATCGGGACTCAGAATTTTGCGGACGTGCGCAAGCGCAGCGGTATCCGGTGAGGGGCGGGCGATGGCTATGGACTTCATTGCGGCCACCGCAGCGCGATAGCTCCGCGCAAACTGCGCTCGCGCTCCCGAACTTTGCCGCCATCATTCCCGGATCGGACGATGAAGCCGCGTTCGGTGCGTTCGGTGATGATGCCCACATGGTGAGGCCACACGACGATGACGCCGACCGCCGGGCCATCGGCCGGCGATCCGAAATCAGCCCATTGATCGGCGCGATTAAAGCGGGTGTCGGAAACGCCAAGCTCGTGGCGCATGAACCAGCCGCACCATTTGGACGGGCGCGAATCGGCAATGGCGGCAGTGGTCGCAACGCAAACCAATGCCGCCGCCGCGAAGCAGCGAAGCACTGCCGAAGCTCACGCCGCCAGCGATTTCATGAACCGACGAAGCTCGGGACCCTGCACTAGGGTGCGCTTCCCGCACTTCACGGGCGTGATCTTCCCGGCTTCGACAAGTTTGTAGAAGTATGCGCGGGAGATTCGAAGATGCTGCGCAGCTTCGCTGACGGTGAATTGGCAGTCCTCTAGCGAGAAAGCGCGCGGGGCAGGGCTAGAGTCGAGTAAGGCTTTGATGGACATGGGCCGATTCCGAAAGGCAAGCCCGCATCCGCGTTGCTTGCCTAGGTTAAGGATCGGCCCGGGGCTGGCACTATTTGAGACGCGGCCTATTCGGCCGTCCCCACGTCAATCCGCGCAAAATAGCCATGCGCGGTCCTTCAATCAGCGCAGAATATGCGCGGTGGCATTGTTGTCAATGAACGTTTCGACGCGTCGTTAACCGTCTAGATAAGCCGCCCAATCGGCCATCATCGGTCGCCGCTTTTCCAATCCCTTGCGGCGGCGATAGGCCGCTTCAGTCGCGTTCTTGATCTTGTGCGCCAATGCCAGTTCGCCAAGGTCACTCGGGTAGTTGGTGACCTCGCCAACCCAATCACGGAAGCTGCTGCGCATGCCGTGGGTGGTGAAACCATCGCGGATGCCGCGCACCACTTGGAGCATAGCCTGATCCGATAGTGGCTTGCCGCGCGTGCGGGCATCGCGCGTCACCTTGAAAATGAACTCATCGGGTTTGCCGGCCTTCAGCGACCTCAGGATTTCAATGGCGCGGTCACAAAGCGGCACACAATGATCTTCCGCATCTTCCGTTTGCTTAGTCTTCTTCATGTGCGCGGCCGGAATGGTCCAAGTCTTTTCCTCGAAATCGATTTCGCTCCACGTCGCTTTTCGCGCCTCACCTGTCCGAACGGCCGTTATGATGACGAATTCGAGCGCGAGGGCTGAAGTGGAATTGAGCTTGCGAAGCTCAACCATGAAAGCGGGCATTTCTTCGAAAGGCACGGCGGCATGGTGCTTCTTGCCCTTTTGCTTTCTGTTCTTGAACTTGGGCGCAAGATTATCATGCCAGCGGGCCGGATTGAGCCCATCGCGCAAGCCATCCACCTTCGCCGCCGAAAGGACGTTCTCAATTCTGCCCCGCAGGCGCTTCGCCGTGACGGTCTTTTCATCCCAGATCGGATCAAGGCACGCGAACACGTCATCCATGGTGATCGTGTGAAGAAGCTTTTTCCAAATCGGCTTGCCGTAGGTCCTGAGCGTGGATTCCCACTGCGCTCGATGCTTCGGATTCTTCAAGCCGGTCAGCACGGTCTTGCAATAGTGTTCGGCGTAGTCGCCGAAGGTGCGGGACTTCGCCTTGACGGCGCGTTTGGAGCTGCGATCCTCCAGAGGATCGGTACCGGCCTTTATCAAGGAGTGCGCGGCATCGGTCTTCTTCCGGGCCTCTTCAAGGCTCACGTTGAGAAGGGGGCCAAGGCCCATTTCACGCACCTTGCCAGTCCCGGGCGCGTGGTAGCGGACGATCCACGAACGGCCGCCGTGGGGCTCGCCGGGCCGCCGGGGCTTCGCAACTTGTAGGTAGAGGCAGTTGCCGTCAGGATATCGGCCGGGTGCCGTCAGGCTCGGCAGCTTGCGGGCTGAAAGCCGGTAAATCGAACGCATTACGAAACCCCTTTGTCGCCTGTACCCCTCTTTATACCCCACCACGTGCCGGCGATTTAGGTGGCTGTCAATGTACGTTCGAGGACGTTAGGCGACAGTCGCGATGCCGTAAAAGGTCAATAAAAGCAGCCATTTTCGCGTCTTCTGTAGATGGTAATGGATCGTTAACGACAATCAAATTCGGTAGGCGAAAGCGGCAGCAAAATTCCTCCCTCTCCGCCAATTATTTCCCCGATTTCCGGGGCTAGACGGCCAAAACCGCCGTTTCCAGGCTTGAAAGCGCTTCGCGGCCGAGGCCTGTCCTCGTGCCGCTCGCCCAATTGCGTCGGCGGCGCTGCCGCTGGATTGAACTGCCCGGCCCGTGCCCCGCGGCCATGATCCGCTGAGGTTTATCCAGATCCGGCCTGCCGCGCGCGCGGCGCATGGCGATTGCAGACTCGTCAGTGCCGGCGAGCAACCGGTCTTTATGCCGTCTTGATGCCGCTCAAATTCATTCCGCATCGCTTCTTTATGATCCGGCTTCTATTTCAGGGCTTGCTCCGGACCCTTTGAAAGGGAGCCCCCTGTGCTCGATCTCACCGTTCTCGCCCTTGGCCTCGTCCTGTTCGCGCTGACGTTTGCTTACGCCATCGCCTGCGACCGCCTCTGAAGGTGCGCCATGCCCATTGATTATTCGCTCGCGGCCCTCGTGACCCTGGGGCTGCTGTTTTACCTCACCTACGCGCTGCTGCGCCCTGAGAAATTCTAGAGGACGACCATGACCGCCATCGGCTGGGTCCAGATCATTCTTTATTGCGCGATCATCGTCGCGCTGACGCCCTTGCTGGGCGGCTACATGACGCGCGTGTTCAACGGCGAGCGCACTTTCCTTGCGCCAGTGCTGCGACCGGTGGAAGTGCTTCTCTATCGCGCCGGCGGCGTCGACGAGAAAAGCGAGCAAGGTTGGCTCGCCTACACCGTTGCCATGCTGTTGTTTCATGTCGGCGGCTTCGTCATTCTCTATGCGCTGCTGCGTCTGCAGGGCGCACTGCCGTTCAATCCCGCCGGCATGACGGGCGTGCCGCCGGACCTGTCGTTCAATACGGCGATCTCGTTCCTCACCAACACCAACTGGCAGAACTACGGCGGCGAGAGCACGCTGTCTTATCTCGTGCAGATGCTCGGCCTGACGCATCAGAATTTCCTGTCGGCGGCGACGGGTATCGTGCTGGCCGTGGCGTTGATCCGCGGCTTTGCCCGAGCCTCAGCCAAGACGGTGGGCAATTTCTGGGTCGATATCACGCGCTGCACGCTCTACGTCCTGCTGCCGATCTGCGTCGTCTACACATTGTTCCTGGTCTGGCAGGGTATGCCGCAGACGCTGGGCTCCTACATCGATGCCACCACGCTGGAAGGCGCCAAGCAAACCATTGCCGTTGGGCCGGTCGCCTCGCAGGTCGCGATCAAGATGCTCGGTACCAATGGCGGCGGCTTCTTCAACGCCAATGCCGCTCATCCTTTCGAGAACCCGACGGCGCTGTCGAATTTCGTGCAGATGCTCTCGATCTTTGCCCTCGGCGCCGCGCTCACCAATGTGTTCGGCCGCATGGTCGGCAACCCGCGCCAAGGTTGGGCGATCCTTGCCGCGATGGGCGTGCTGTTCATCGCCGGCGTCGCGGTCTGCTACTGGGCCGAGGCCAACGGCACCCATATCCTCAGCTCGCTCGGTCTTTCCGGCGGCAATATGGAAGGCAAGGAAGTTCGTTTCGGTATCGTCGCCTCGGCGCTATTCGCGGTCATCACCACCGCGGCCTCCTGCGGCGCCGTCAACGCGATGCACGATAGCTTCACCGCGCTCGGCGGCATGATCCCGCTCATCAACATGGAGCTCGGCGAGATCGTCGTCGGCGGCGTCGGCGCCGGTCTCTACGGCATGCTGCTGTTCGTCATCGTCACCGTGTTCGTCGCCGGTCTAATGGTCGGCCGAACGCCGGAATATGTCGGCAAGAAGATCGAGGCGCGCGAGGTGAAGATGGCGATGCTGGCCATCCTGATCCTGCCGCTGATGATGCTCGGCTGGACGGCAGTCGCGGTGGTTTATCCCCCGGCGGTCGCGTCGATGGCCAATGCCGGTCCGCACGGCTTCTCCGAGGTGCTCTATGCCTACACCTCGATGACGGCGAATAACGGCTCGGCCTTCGCCGGGCTGACCGGCAACACCTTGTTTTACAATTTGTCCGGCGCGGTCGCGATGTTCATTGGCCGCTTCTGGATGATCGTTCCCGCGATGGCGATCGCCGGGGCGCTGGCGGCCAAGAAGAGTGTGCCGCCATCGCTCGGCACGTTCCCCACCACCGGCGGTCTTTTCGTCGGCCTGCTGGTTGGCGTCATCCTGATCGTGGGCGGTCTCACCTTCTTCCCCGCGCTCGCCCTCGGGCCCATCGTCGAACATCTTTCGATGCTGGCCGGCAGCGTGTTCTGAATTCGGAGCAGTGATCATGGAAACCTCCAAAGTACGCAAGCGGATGCCGGTCTCGACTCTGGTCGATCCGAAGATCGTGCTGCCGGCGATCGGCCAGTCCTTCGTCAAGCTCGACCCGCGCACGCTGGTGAAGAATCCGGTGATGTTCGTGCTCGAGGTCGTCACTGTACTGACTACCGTGCTGCTGCTCCGCGACATCGTGCAGGGCGGGCAGAGCCTCGCTTTCGAACTGCAGATCGTGGTCTGGCTCTGGTTCACCGTGCTATTCGCCAATTTCGCCGAGGCGGTGGCCGAAGGCCGCGGCAAGGCGCAGGCCGATACGCTACGGCAGACCCGCACCCAGACCCGCGCCAAGCGGCTGCTCTCCGCCGACAACCCTGAGCGTTTCGAGACCGTTGCCGCAGACGACCTGCGCAGTGGCGATCTGGTCGTGTGCGAAGCCGGTGACGTCATCCCTGGCGATGGCGACATCATAGAAGGTGTGGCCTCGGTCAACGAGGCGGCCATTACTGGTGAATCGGCGCCGGTCATCCGCGAATCCGGCGGCGACCGTTCGGCTGTCACCGGCGGCACCACCGTGATTTCCGACCGCATCGTCGTGCGCATCACCTCGTCGCCGGGCACTTCGTTTCTCGACCGCATGATCAAACTGGTCGAAGGCGCCGAACGGCAGAAGACGCCGAACGAAATCGCGCTGACCATCCTGCTCGTCGGCCTGACGCTCATCTTCGTTTTCGCTACAGCGACCATTCCGAGCTACGCGCTCTATGCCGGCGGCAGCATCTCGGTGGTCGTGCTGGTGGCGCTGTTCGTTACCTTGATCCCGACCACCATCGGTGCGCTGCTGTCGGCCATCGGTATTGCCGGCATGGACCGCCTGGTGCGCTTCAACGTGCTCGCCATGTCGGGTCGCGCTGTGGAGGCCGCTGGTGACGTCGATACGTTGCTGCTCGACAAGACCGGCACCATCACGTTCGGCAACCGCCTGGCGACTGAGATCATTCCGGTTCCCGGCGTTACGGAGCGCGAGGCCGCGGAAGCCGCCTTGCTCGCCAGTGACGCGGACGAGACGGCCGAAGGCCGATCGATCATCGCGCTGGCGCAGGACAAGTATAATGTCCGCCGCGAAGCGGCGCCTGCCGGGGCGAAGTTCATCGAGTTTTCCGCCATGACGCGCCTGTCCGGTGTCGATGCCGGCACGCGCAAGCTGCGCAAGGGTGCGATTGACTCGGTGCTGAAATTCGTCCGCGAGCAGGCCGGCCACGATGTGGCCGAGCCAGCGGCCTTCCGCGCCGCCGTGGACAAGATCGCCCGTTCCGGCGGCACGCCTCTCGGCCTGGCTGAGAACGGACGCATTCTCGGCGTCATCCACCTGAAGGATGTGGTGAAGCCCGACGTCAAGGACCGCTTCGCCGCGCTGCGCCGCATGGGTATCAAGACGGTGATGATCACCGGCGACAACCCCGTGACCGCCGCCTCGATCGCCTCGGAAGCCGGCGTCGACGATTTCATCGCCGAAGCCACGCCCGAGGACAAGCTGCGCTACATTCGCAACGAACAATCGAACGGCCGGCTCATTGCGATGTGCGGCGACGGCACCAACGATGCGCCGGCCCTCGCACAGGCCGATGTCGGCGTCGCCATGCAGACCGGCACGCAGGCGGCGCGCGAGGCGGGCAACATGGTCGATCTCGATAGCGACCCGACCAAGCTTATCGAGGTGGTGGAGATCGGCAAACAGCTGCTGATGACGCGGGGCTCGCTGACCACGTTCTCGATCGCCAACGATGTCGCCAAATACTTCGCCATCATCCCGGCGATGTTCGCGGCGTTCTATCCGCAACTCGGCGTGCTCAATATCATGGGCCTGTCGTCGCCGCAGAGCGCCATCCTGTCGGCCATCATCTTCAATGCGCTCATCATCATTGCGCTGATCCCGCTGGCGCTAAAGGGCGTGAAGTACCGCCCGATCGGCGCGGCCGCGCTGCTTCGGCAGAATCTGCTGGTTTATGGCGTCGGCGGCATCGTCCTGCCGTTCATCGGCATCAAGGCCATCGACGTCATCGTCACAGCCTTGCATCTGGCTTAAAGGAGGAGAGGTCATGTTGAAGGAAATTCGTCCGGCTATCGTTTTCATCGTGGGGCTGACGATCATCACCGGCCTCATTTATCCATTGGCCATGACGGGTATCGCCGGCGCGATCTTTCCCAGCCAGGCGCAGGGCAGTCTCATCGAAAAGGACGGCAAGGTGATCGGCTCGGCGCTGATCGGCCAGTCGTTCACCGAGGCCAAGTACTTCCACGGCCGCCCGTCGGCGACCACCGGCCCGGACCCCAAGGATCCCACCAAGAGCGTGTCGGCGCCGTATAACGCGGCCAACTCCGGCGGTTCGAATCTCGGGCCGACCAGCAAGGCGCTGGCCGACCGGCTGAAGGAAGATGTCGCCACTTTGAAGCAGGAGAATCCGTCGGCGGCGGTGCCGGTCGATCTCGTCACCACCTCGGCCAGCGGCCTCGATCCGGACATCTCGCCGGCCGCGGCGCTGTTCCAGGTGCCGCGCGTCGCCAAGGCGCGAAGCGTGCCGGAAAGCAGCGTGCGAGCACTGGTTGAGAGCGAAACTCGGGGCCGCTGGCTCGACCTGCTCGGCGAGCCGCGGGTGAATGTGCTCAAGCTCAATCTCGCGCTCGATGCAATGAAGTCATAAGATCGGCTCCAACGAGGAGCCGTATGGCCAGCGATCAAGCGCAAAGAGCTTCCCCCGATGCATTGCTGGCCCTGGCCAAGAAGGAAGGCCGGGGCCGGCTCAAGATTTTTCTGGGCGCAGCTCCGGGGGTCGGCAAGACCTACGCCATGCTCACGGCCGCGCATAGCGAGCTTGCGGGCGGACGTGACGTAGTCGCCGGGCTGGTCGAAACCCATGGCCGCCGGGAGACCGAGCAACTGACGGCCGGCCTCGACATGCTGCCGCGCAAGCCCATCGTCTACCGCAATCAGGTGATTCAGGAGTTTGATCTCGACGCGGCGCTGGCGCGACGGCCCGGCCTGCTGCTGGTCGACGAATACGCGCACACCAATGTGCCGGGCAGCCGTCACCCCAAAAGGTGGCAGGACATCGACGAGATTCTCGAGGCCGGCATCGACGTCTGGACGACGCTGAATATCCAGCATCTCGAAAGCCTCAACGACGTCGTCCAGAAGATCAGCAAGGTGCGGGTGCGCGAGACGGTGCCGGACACCGTATTCGACAAGGCCGACGAGGTGGTGCTGGTCGATTTCCCGCCTGACGAACTGCTCAAGCGTCTGGCCGAGGGCAAGGTCTATGTGCAGGACACCGCGGCGCGCGCGGTCGAGCATTTCTTCAAGCCGCAGAACCTCACGGCGTTGCGCGAATTGGCCTTGCGCCGCGCCGCCGAACGCGTCGATGCATCGCTGATCGAACGCATGCAGGCGCAGGCGATCGAGGGGCCGTGGGCGGCGGGCGAACGGATCCTGGCGTGCATCGGTCCCGATCCGGGCTCTCCGGTGGTGATCCGCACCGCAAAGCGCATGGCCGACCTGATGGATGCACCGTGGATGGCCGTGACGGTCGAACGGCCCGGCGCGGCGCTCGACAATGTCGCCCGTCAACGGCTCGACGATGCTTTCAGTCTGCCGCAAAGCCTGGGCGCGGAAACGCAGACGCTGACCGGCGCCGACCTGCCGGCCGAACTGTTGCGCTTCGCCAAGTTCGAGAACGTCACCCAGATCGTGGTCGGCCGCTCGCACGGCGGTTTCTTCAGCGAATTGCTGCGGCGGTCGCTGCCGCATGAGTTGGTGCGGCGGACGCAGGACATTGCCATTCACCTGGTCACGCGCGAAGTCGATGCGCCGTCCGGCCCGGCGACGCGGCGTCGGAGGTGGCTGGCGCCGGAGCCTCTGCATTTCCTCTACGCGACGGCAGCGGTATTCGCAGCGCTCGGCGTTGGTGAAGCACTTATCCGCTTCACGCCCATTCCGAACCTGTCGATGGTCTTCATGCTCGCGGTGCTGTTCGCCGCCATGAACTTCGGCATGTGGCCGGCGATCTATGCGTCGCTGCTGTCGTCGGCCGTTTACAATTTCTTCTTCATCCAGCCGCTCTACACCTTCACTGTGGCCGAGCCTTACGAGCTTCTGGCGCTCATCATCTTCCTTGTCGTGGCGGTGGTGTCGTCGGCGATGGCCGGCCGTGTGCGCGAGCAGGCGCGTGTCTCGGCGAGCCGCATGCGCGCGATGCGCCGGCTCTATGAATTTACCCGCCGCATGTCGGGACTGGCGACGCAGGATGCCCTGGCGGAAGGCGCCGCCAGCGAGATCCATGCCAGTCTTGGCCGCCCGGTGGTCGTGCTGCTTGCGCAGACCGACGATCTCGCGCTCACGGCCGCGTGGCCGCCGGAAGATACGCTCGATGCCGCGGCCATGACCGCGGCGCGCTGGGCCTTCAGCCATGCCGAGCCGGCTGGTGCCGACACCGGCACCTTGCCGATCATTCCGTGGTACTTCGTGCCGCTGCGCATCGGCGACAAGACCATGGGCGTGATCGGCGTAGGCAAGAACGACGACAGCGGTGCGCTCGACTCGGAAGCTCGTGCGCTGCTCGATACCCTGTCGGAGCAGACCGCCGCAGCGCTCGACCGCGCCTCGCTGGCGCGCGAGATGGTGACGGCGAAGACCGCGACCGAGACCGAGCGCGTGCGCAACACCTTGCTGGCCTCGATCTCCCACGATTTTCGCACGCCGCTGTCGTCGATTCTCGGCTCGGCGACCAGCCTCATCGACTATGGCGACAAGCTCGACAGCGCGACCAAACAGGACTTGCTCGGCGGCATCAAGCATGAGGCGGAGGGACTCGACGAGATGGTGCGCAACCTGCTTGCCATCACACGCATCGACGCCGGCGCTCTCGAATTGCGGCGCGACTGGCTCGATTTGCACGAGACCACCGATCGCGTCGTCGGCGCAGCGCGCCGCCGTGGCGCGGCGCAGACCATCGCCGTCGAGCTGCCGACCGATCTACCGCTGGTACGCGCGGACGCCACGCTGGTCGAGCAGGCGCTGGGCAACGTGCTCGCCAACGCGCTCATCCATACGCCGGCCAATACCCGCATTGTCATCGACGCGGTCGTTGGGGTGGACAATGTGGGCTTGCGCGTCACCGACGACGGGCCCGGCATCGCTGCAGACGCGCTGCCACACATCTTCGACAAATTCGCCAAGGGCGGCGAAATCCTCAGCCGCGCCGACGGTCATCAGAGCACGGGATTAGGGCTTGCCATCGCCAAGGGGATCATGGAAGCCCATGGCGGCGCGATCGACGTCACAACGCCGGTGGCGTCCGGCCGCGGCGCGCGCTTCACTCTGGAATTTCCGCGGGAGCAGGCAAGCCCATGACCGCCAAGATGCGGGTGCTGGTCGTCGACGACGAAGCCGCGATCCTGCGCTTCCTTAAGCCCGCGCTGGAAGCCAACAACTACGAGATGACGAGCGCCGGCACCGTGGCGGAGGCGATCAAGCGCACCGCCGCCGAGACGCCGGACATCGTGCTGCTCGACCTCGGCCTGCCGGATGGCGACGGCAAGGACGTCATCCGCCGCGCCCGCGAGTGGTCGGACGTACCGATCATCGTGCTGTCAGCCCGCGAGCGCGAGGCGGAGAAGATCGAGTCGCTCGATCTCGGCGCCGACGATTACGTCAACAAGCCATTCAACGTCGGCGAGCTCATGGCGCGCATGCGCACGGCGCTGCGCCATCGTCTGCAACGCAAGGCCGAAATCCCCGTGCTGCGCGTCGGCGGCCTCGAGATCGACGCGGTTCGACACCGGGTTCTGCGCGGCACCGCCGAGCTCAAGCTGACGCCGAAGGAATTCGAGCTGCTGTCATTCCTGGCGCGGCATGCCGGGCGCGTTATCACGCACAAGCAGATCCTGGCCGCGGTCTGGGGCCCGGCGCACACCGGGGATACGCAGTATCTCCGGGTCTACATCGGTCAGTTGCGCCAGAAGATCGAGGACAAGCCGGACGATCCGCGCATCGTGCTCACCGAGCCCGGGATCGGCTATCGCATCGCTGAGGCGTAGTTGGCTTTCGGCGCGGCGCGCGGAGCCCGTCGCGATAGCAAAGCGGGAGCCGCGGACAGCACACCGGTCAGGAACCACAGCAAGGCGCCGGTCTTGATCGTATAAGGCGAGTTGCTGATGCACAGCAGGAAGGCGACGTAGGCCGCCGCCAGATCGCGAAATGTATAGAAGAAGCGGCTGCGCCCCTCGGTCAACAGCAGCATGGCCCAGAAGATCGCCATGCCGATGAGGCCGATCGACGCGATCGAATAGGCGTAGCCCGAGTCCGCCATCCCGAACTCCGGCGCGCGCAACCCGAACCATGTCAGCGCATCGAAGCGGCTCAGAATTTCGCCCGACATGATGATGCGGCCGATGAAACCGTTGCTCATGCCGAATTGATTCGACAGCAGGTCCGGCAGGAAGGCTATGGTCAAGACGCCGACCAGCGGCGCCAGCGCCACCATGATGTATCGGATCGCGGAAGGAACGATCGCCAGCAACAGCGCGATCGCGCAAAAATATGCACCGAAACGGCTGTCCGACATGATGATGACGAAGCCGGCCGCTGCGAACAGGCCCCAGTAAAGGCGCCGCTCCATCATTGAGCGGACCATGCCCCAGATGAAAAGGATGATGCCGAAATTGCCGGCCGATACCGGCTCGAGGAATATCGACGATACGCGATGATTGCCGAGGAAGGGCAGGATATTGCGGCCGCCTCCGGCGCCTTCCGGTCGCATGCCGGAGACGAACAGGCTGGACGACTGTTGCATCTGCGCCGCATCCATGGTGCCGCGCTCGACGTAGAAGCTGGCGATGTTGCAGAACCGCGTGAAGACGTCGGGTAGGAAGTATTCGAACAAGCCGACGAGGACGACCAGAAGCGCGATGACGCCGATGATGCGATCCGCCGTCTTCAGATCCGGTGCGCCGGCGCCGAGAATGAAGAAGGCGATTGGAATCAGC
This sequence comes from Pseudolabrys sp. Root1462, assembly GCF_001426945.1. Classification (GTDB taxonomy): domain Bacteria; phylum Pseudomonadota; class Alphaproteobacteria; order Rhizobiales; family Xanthobacteraceae; genus Pseudolabrys. Next base: position 511,924 of record NZ_LMFS01000003.1, read on the forward strand.
AGGTCGCGGATCGGCTTCACATCGGCGTTGCCGCTGAGCAAAAGCCGTCCGGCGGCGAGCGCCATCAGATAGAACACGGCGCCGCAGATGACGAGTAGCTGCGTATAGTTGAGCCGCTGATAGGTATAGAGAAGCACGGCCGATATGATGATGAGTTCGCAGCCGATCGCCGCGGCCGAGCCCACACTGGTGACGTTGGTGTTGACGAGGCACAGCAGGAAATTGAACACGGTCGCGCCGATGACGGCGACAGTGGGCGGTTGCAGCCAGAACGGCTGCCGCGCCACCACGGCGATCGGGCGCGGCCGGGTGCCGGCGTTGCTCATTGCCGCGCGCCCGATCCGGTGTTCTCGGCGGGAGCGGAAAGGTGCCGAAGCAGCACCGCCATCTGCGGGCGATCCTGACCGTTTACGGGCTGTACGCTGGTGAAGTAGCTCGGCGGCCAAGCGCCCGCGGCCCAATAGCTCCACCCAATCCAGACGTCGCGGTTATCGTCCATATATTTGAGCATGGCGTCGAGCGCCGCGAGGCATGTCGGATCGCTGCCGGCGCCGAACTCGCCGAGGTAGCCTTTCTTATTGTTCTGCCGCAGCCAGTTGGTCACGCCCGCCAGTGTCGTGACGCCGACGGTCTCGTTCTTGCATTGCGGGTGCGTGCCGGAATAATTCGAATCCAGATACTGGTGCAGTTCGTAAACGAAGTTGTTGGCCGGATCGACGACGTTCCGCATGGCTTTGGCGTTCGATGTGCCATAGCTCGTGCTCGCCCAGCTATGCGCGCCGGTCCAGGCGTTACCCGGAACGAAAATGGTGTTTTGCGCGCCCGCCTGGCGGATCGCAGCGATGGCCTGATTGGCGGCATCAAGCCATGTTTCGGTCGGCAAACCCTTCGGCTCATTCATGAGACCGAAGCCGACTTTCCCGTTGCCCTTGTAGTTTTGCGCCAATTGCTGCCACAGGCTGGCGAGGGCGGTGACCGGCACCGCCGCACTGCCGATGACCTGCTGGCGATAGTAGCCGTAGTTGTGAACATCGAGGACGATATAGAGACCTTTGTCCGTCGCGTATTTAACGACCGAGTCGAGGCGCTTGAGTTCGGCGGCATCGAGTGCACCGTTCAGTTGCGGCTGCATCCGCTCCCAGAGAAACGGCACGCGGATTGTATTGAGTCCCTTGCTGGCTACGTAGTCGATCGTCGCGCGCGCTGGATAGAAGTAGTCCGTGCCGGGAATCCCGGGAACCTTGCGGCCCTTGAATTCAGCGCCGGAAATATTGACGCCGGTCAGGTGCGTGGGCTGGCTGCGCGCGGCCAGCGGTGTCAGCGACAGAGCGCATGCCAACAGCACCAGAATTGACGCGCGATGCGTAATTTTTGGGCAGATGAAACGACGGCCGTGTCGGGCTGACAATTCTTGCCTCCATCCATCGTTGAAGATCTAAAGTTCGATCAAGTCGTACGTCCGTATTCACGGACGTCGCGAATGGACGCGACGAGTCACGCGGAAGCGACATTGCCGGCTCGGAGGGTAATTCGACGACGACAAAGTGTCGGAAGCGCGGCAATGCGTTCAGACTTAAGAGTGACGATGGAACTGAAACGGAATTGAGTTTTCGGCGTTGCATCCTGTCGTGCCACAGGAATCTCAACGAACATGCAAATCGTTCATGTTGTGCGCCAGTTCCATCCGTCGGTCGGCGGTCTGGAAGATGTCGTCGCTCAATTGGCTCACGCGCAATACGCCAAGGGCCACGATGTGCGGGTCGTCACGCTTGATCGATTATTCAACGCACAAGGTGCGGGGAAGTTGCCGAAGTGGGAGCGGATCGAGGATATCGAGATCATTCGAGTGCCGTATTTCGGCTCGACGCGCTATCCGATCGCGCTATCGATCCTTCGCCATATCCGTCACGCCGATATTGTCCATGTTCACGGCATTGATTTCATCTTCGATTATCTCGCTTGGACCGCACCGCTTCATCGCCGCAAACTGGTGGTCTCCACCCACGGTGGTTTCTTTCACACGTCATTCGCCGCGCGGTTGAAGAAGCTCTACTTTAGTGTGGTCACGCGTGCGTCGCTGCGCTGGTATGCCGGCGTCGCCTGTGTAAGCGCGGCCGACGAAGCGCTGTTCAGAAATGTGCGGGCGCGTGGCGCCTGCCTGATCGAAAACGGCGTCGATGTCGATAAATTTGCCGACGCCGGCTCGCCGGTAGCAAAGAAATCGATGCTGGCAATGGGCCGGCTGTCCAGCAACAAGCGTATCGACCGGGTTCTGGCCTTTCTGGCCGCGGTGCGCCGAATCGATCCCGAATGGTCGCTGACGATCGCGGGGAGGCCCTATGACGTCTCGGTCGACGATCTCACCGGCTATGCGAAGAATCTGGGGCTGACCGGTGCCGTCAACATCATCGATAGCCCAAGCAATGAAGATATGCGCGCGCTGATGGCCGGCAGCTCGGTGTTCATCAGTGCCTCAGCCTATGAAGGTTTCGGGCTGGTGGCTATCGAAGGCATGTCGGCTGGCCTGTGGCCGGTGCTGAGCGGCATTCCACCGTTCCGGCATCTGGTCGAACAGACCGGCATCGGTTCGGTCGTAAACTTCGACAACGTCGATGCCGCGGCGCTGGCGTTCCTCGGCCTCTGGGAAAAGGTCGCGGCCCACTACGATGAAGCGCGTTACGCGGCTATGAAAGCCGCCGCCGGCTACCGATGGGAGGTCGCCAGCGAAAGGTATGAGGCGCTGTACGATTCAGTCCTGGGCAGGAAGAGCCGCGCCATTCTCGACGTGCCAATCCTGGCCAAGACTTCGACCGAGGCCGTGGAGTTGCTCGACCAGGAATTTGCGGCAGGGCGAACCGGCATCGTCATTTTCGCCAACGCTCATACGCTTAATGCCACCGTCGCCGACCATCGCGTGCAGTCAATCCTGCAGCGCTCGATCGTGTTCAATGACGGCGTCGGCGTCGATATCGCCAGCCGTCTGCTGTTCGGCAAGTCGTTTCCGGAAAACCTCAACGGCACGGACTTCATCCCGCATTATCTGCGCAATACCACGCACCGCTATCGCATCTATCTGCTGGGCGGCAGGCCCGGGGTCGCCCAGCGCGCCGCGCAGCGGCTCGCTGCAATGGCGCCGCAGCACACATTCGTCGGTGTCTGTCATGGCTATGTGCCGCCGGAGCAGCGGGATCACTTGATCGGCGACATCCGTCGATCGCGCGCCGATATTCTGCTGGTCGCGATGGGCAACCCGCATCAGGAGACCTGGCTCAATGACTGTCTTCGCGAAACCGGTTGCAGGCTTGGCTTCGGCGTCGGCGGACTGTTCGATTTCATGGCCGAGGTCGTGCCGCGGGCCCCTGAATGGGTGCGCGCGGCCCGGATGGAATGGGCCTTCCGCATGATGCAGCAGCCGCGACGGCTGTGGCGGCGCTACCTCGTGCAGATGCCGATTTTCCTGCTACGGGTCGTGCGGCAGTGGATCGGCGGCGCCCGCGTGTCGTCGGCTTCGTCGCAGTGACACAGGAGCGTCGATGACGGCTGCTTCGGGGGATATGGCGTTGACGGGTTTTCGAGGCCGCCTCAGCAACGCGTGGAGCTTCGCGCATCGCTGGAAGGGCCGCATTCTCTTCGCCTTTCTTGATCAGGGTCTATACAGCAGCACCAATTTCGTCCTCACCGTGCTCTATGCGTGGTGGCTGCCGCTCGACGACTTCGGCCGTTACGTCGTCGTGTGGACAGCCGTGTTCTTCATCGAGGCGGTGCAGAACTCGATGATCATCGATTCCCTGCCGGCCATCGTCAGTCATCATGGGCGGCGCAATCGCGGACGCATCGACGTCGCAGCCTTCTGGGTGGTGGCGGCTTTCGGCCTCGTGAGCAGCGGGCTGCTGCTCGCGGCAGCCGGCGTGCTGTGGGCCCTGAATTCCGCCTATGCGATGCCGGTGTTCGTATTGGCTTTGGCCAATCCGCTGCAGCGCATGTATCTGTACTTCCGCCGCCTCTGCTACATCCGCGACCGGCAGGGCGTGGCGGCAGCGGCAGCGGCCGCCTACAGCGTCACATTGCTGGCGGGCGCCGGTGCGCTGGCGCTCTTCAAGATGGTTTCCGTGGGCGCGGTTTTGGCGTTGCCGGGGCTGGCCGCGGCAGCGGCGATGGCGGCGATCCTTGGCGCCGGCATCGGCCGGGTAACGCGAATTCGCGCCGTCAATGTCAAATGGCTCGCCGTCCGCATCTGGAATTCCGGACGCTGGCTGGCACCGGCCGCGGTGGTGTCGTGGTTGATGAGCTGGGGCATCTTTCCGCTGGTCGCCGCTTTCAGCGGTCCGGGCGCCGCCGGCATCATCCGCGCGTTGCAAAACTTGCTGACGCCGATCGTACAGTTCAATTCGGCGCTCAATCTCGCGCTGCTGCCGCGCGTCGCCGACAAGGTCGCCGATCACGGCGACGGCTATGCGCGCCGCTTTGCGCTGCGCGCCACTGCCGGGTTTGCCGGCCTCGTACTCATTTATTGCGCAACCGTTCTCGCCACGGCGCCGCTGCTGCTGCCGCTGCTCTACAAAAAGCCGGAAATCGCGGCGTCAGCTTCGCTGTTGTGGCCGTTGTCGTTCGGAATCATCTGGGAAGCGAGCCGCGTCGCGGCATCGATGTCTCTGCTGGCGACGCGGCGCACCCGGATCGTGCTGACGTCGCGGCTGATCGCGCTCGGTGCGTTCGGCGGCGGCGGCGTCGTGCTCGGGTGGACGGCGGGCCTCACCGGGGTGCTCTGGGCCAACGCCATCGCGACTGCGACAGGCGCCGCGATCGTGATCGTCACCGCGCTGCGACCGCGGCCTTCCGCGGTGTGACGGCGGTCAGTGCGCGGTGCCGAGCAGGGCCCGCTCCAGTTGGGCCACAGCCTGCTGGAGCTGATCAACGCGCCGCAGGAAAATCGTATCCTTGCTCAGGTAGGACTGCCCCTTGCTTGCCGATATCAGCGCCCGTGTGGCCCGTTCGGCGAAGAACGGATCGAACAGGGCGGTGATTTTCTGCAGCCGCCCCGCCTGGCTCTTCGGCACGATGCGGGCTGGCGTCAGGTCAGCGCCCGCCGCCTGGCCATACCGGCGATTGAAGTCGGCAAACAGGTCCTCATCGTCGTCCGACAGGGCGTCGAGGCCCTTGGCGCCATCGACGGCGCGAATCTTGAAGTGTTTCAAGGCCTCCCAGGCAGAACTCGGCGGCAACGAAACGGGCCGGTAATCGAGGTCGAGTGACTGAGTCCAGTCGATCCACTTGAACGGCGCGACCTCGGGCGAGCAGGCGACCGGAATCCAAGGCACGCGCAAGGTATCGGCGACGATCGCGCCGTGCATCGCTTCGGTCATCACCAGGCTGGCGCCGGCAAGACTTTTCAGGGTGCGCTCCACAGGCCAGTGCGCGTCGATGAAGTCGAAACCGATCTCCTCGCAGATCTCCGGCCAGCGGCTGTAGGCGACCGAATTGTAGTGCGGCATGAAGACGACGCGGCCGCTGCGCGGCACCTCCGGCTTCAGTGCCGGCGTGGTCGCGAGCAGGGCGGCGCTGTCCGTGATCGCCTTGGCAGGCATGCCGATCAGCCGGCCGGTCAGCGGCCCCCGCACCGCGAGAATTGACCAGTCGCCGTTCGGCCATTGCGACGGCAGCGGCCCGGTTCCGGCGCCGCTGCCAAGCACAAAGACGCGCTTGCGCACCGTTGCCGGCGGCGACAGGAAATCGTCGCGGAAGATCGAGCCGATGCCAAGCAGTACGGCGTCGTCGATATCGAAGCAGGCGGGCGGCAGCACTTCCCGCCACAACAGAGGGTTCAGATCGTCGCCGAAATTGCCGCGGGGGCTTTTGTAGTAGATGACTTTCATTGCTGGCTGAGCGCACCGTCCGGCAGGCCGTGCTTGATCAAACGCGCCGAGCGCGGCGCAAAGATCAGGAAGCATCGTTCCGCGGGCAGCGGCTCGCGCTCGGTGAGCGGCCGGAATTTGGTGTCCGTTTCGAGGCACAGGTACGCGGCGAAATCCTGGAAGCTGAAATAGCGCAGGATGTCGGCATTCCTGGCGCCATAGCGACCGAGCAGATCGTCGCCGTGCAGTTCGATGAACCAGTAGCACCAGCGTGACAGTGTCTGCGTGGCGCCCTTGAGCGCCTCGACCTCGAAGCCTTCGATGTCCATGTAGACGAGATCGGGGAAGCCCCGCATCTGCGCGAGATCGTCGATGCTGAGCGCCGAAACCTGATCGCCGACCAGGCCGCCGATCCCCGGGCGAGCGCGCGAATTGAAGCTCATGTCGGCGCGGCCGCGGCCGGTGACGTCGGAGACCAGCGCGTGCATGACCTCGACATTATCGACGCCGTTGAGTTCGAGATTCCGGCGCGCGATCGCGGCGTTATGCCGGTTGGCCTCGACGGAGACGACAGTTCCGCCCGGCGTAACCTCCTTGCCAAGCAGCATCGCGATCAGACATTGATGCGCGCCGAGATCGAAGATGCGGCCGGCTTGCGGAATCGGCATTTGCGCCAGGAACTCGATCTCGGGCGGCAGCTCCCAATCCTTGTCGTACCACTCCGCCGCGATGCGATCATCGATGCTCATCTCCAGGACGTGCGGCCCGTACCGGTGCGTCACCACGCGCTGGGGAAACGTTGCCAGCTCGTAGCGGTATTTCACCGCCCGAAGAATATCGACAACCGGTTGCGGCAGATACTTTCTGGCGAGATCCCTGTGCTGCATGTTCGATCCTGTCATTGCGGTGCTGAAATGGAGTAGTCGAATGATCGGAAGGCGTGGCGGCTCCGCAAACCGGCCGCCGCCCGCCGCTCCAGCAGACTCTGATAAAGTGCGGCATGGCGGTCGGCGATCGCGTCCCAGCGAAAGTGATCGGATGCGGTCGCGACGCGGTGGCGCAAATCCGCGCGCGCGGTGGCATTGGCTTGCAGGTGCGTGAGGGCTCCGAGAGCATCCTGCGGCGTCGCCGTATCGAGCGTCGCGGCGCGGATCCAGTCGGGCGTGATCCGACTGTGATGGGTCGCCACGATCAGCCCGTTGACGAAGGCCGCTGCCAACGTGCCGCGCTTGGCGGTGGCGCCATCGGGAAACGGCAGATAGGCGAAGGTCGCCGTCGCGAGCCGCTCGGCAACCGCATGATCCGGCAACTGCAACAAGACCTTCACGCCGAGGGTCTTCGCCTGCGCGATGATGTCGTCGGCGTAGCGCTGATGACGTTCGGGGATGGCGCCGATCATTTCGAAGGTCAGACCGCTTTCCGCCGCGCCGGCGAGACGAGCGAGTTCGAGAAACGACTCGAGGCCCTTGTTCGGCGCGATGAGGCCGAACTGGCAGACGAGATCCGGCAGGCGCGGCCGGCCGGCGGCTGCCGGGACATTGCTGCCGATTTCGATGGTCGCATCGATGCCGCCCCGCCGCGGGAAGCGTTGCGCGAACAGTGCGCGCTCTTCGTCGGTGGTGAAGACGCGGGCCGCGCAGTGCTTGGCAAAGGGCGAGAACCAGGCGCGCCGGTACGGCTTGAACACCGAATACTCGTGCAGCGTCACGACGACGGGGCGATCGCGAATGACGCGCGCGATGGCGCTCGGCGTCAGCGAGCGGCCGTATCCAACGGTCGGATATTGAATGTGAATGACGTCACAGTCGACGCTCTCAATTTCTTCGAGAATGGACCGCGCGTAAAGTTGTGAAAACCGGTCGCTGGCAAATCGTCGTACCTCGACGCCGGCCTTGGCCAGTTCATGACCAAGCACCTGCGTGTAATCGCCAACCCCACAGACCTGCGGAGGCCACGAGCCGCTGACCAGGAGCACAGTGGTCATTCGTTCAAACTCCGTCCGCTCGGAAACGTTTACGAACTGGCGCTTTGCCGGAGGTCGCTATTGTATTCATAAGGCTTGATGTAGGCGGAGCTGTGGTAATAATCGTAATTGCGCATGCGGCGCAGATCGACACGCGTCAGCACGGTTCCCAACACGCGATCCTTCAGCGGTGACAACAGTTCGATCGCGCGAGCGATGAGGTCCTGCGGCGCTCGATCCCAGCCGACCGCGAGCACGATGCCATCAACGTGCTCACCAAGCGCGCGGCTGTCCACCAGGGGGACCAGCGGCGGAGCATCCACGATGATGATGTCGTAATGCCGCCGCAGTTCACCGAGGATGATCCGAATCGAATCGGAGAACGCGAACTCGCTCATGCTCTCGAGTTCATCCGACGACGGCGCCGGCAGAATCGACAGCGAAGTCGCGGTGTCGAAGAGAATCGCCTGCTGCAGAGACGCCCGGCCGAGCGCCACGTCGAAAAGGCCCCATTCGGCATTCGGGCACAGCGAACGCGTCAATTGCGGATTGCGCAGATCGCCCTCGACGATCAGCGTGCGCACGCCCATCATGGCATAGGACAGCGCCAGATTGGCGGCGAGCGTGGTCTTGCCTTCGCCCTCGATCGCCGAGGTCAGCATGATCGTCTGCATCGGACGCGTTCGCGCCGCCCGCTGTACGGACAGGCGTACGGCGCGGATCGCCTCGGCAAAAACCGAATTCGGCTCTTCGATGATGTAGCGCATCAGCGGCGGCTGCAGCGCCAGCGGCAGCATCCGGGTCGGCTGCTCCCGATAGCGAGCGAGTTCGTCGCGCCCGCGTTTGGTGATGCGTGAAAGTTCGCGCAAACCAACCAGCGGCAGTGAGGCGATGCCGGGAACGCCGGAGATCGATTCGACCTGGTCGATAGTCTTGATGCGGCGATCGAACCGGTCGACGGCAATGGCTATGATTGAGCCGAACGCGGCGCCGAATGGAATGGCCAGCCCCAGGAACAACCAGCCTTTCGGGAAAGACGGCTGCGTCGGCGCATTGGCCGCGGTGACGGTGCGCGCCTCGGGGAGATCCAGGCTCTCGCGCGCACTGGCTTCCTTGTAGCGGCTGAGGAACGACTCATAGAGCGCGCGATTGGCGTCGGCCTCGCGCTGCAGTTCGCGAAGGCGGACCTCGGCCTGTCCAGACTCAGTCGAGATGTTCTGCAGTGCCGCGAGACTCTTCTCCAGCGAGGCTTCGCGCGCGGCTGCGACTTCGTAGCTGTGCCTTCGGCTCTGCAGGATGCGCTGCACTTCGGCACTGATCAGCTTCTGTGTATCGCGCAGTTGCGCCTTAACGGCCGTGACCTGCGGATGCTGGGGCCCGTAGCGGCTCGTCAGATCGGCCTCGTTCATCGTCAATTGGGCGTACTGGCCGCGCAAGCGAGCGATGGTCTCCGAAGCCAGCGCTTCGCTCAGCGAACCCGGATCCGCATTGGTTTTGGCGATTTCGGCGACCTGGTCATATTTGGCCTGCGCTTGCGCCGCCTCGGCGCGAGCCTCCACCAGCTTGCTGTTCAGGTCGGTAATCTGCTGGCTGTTGACGGTTTCGCCCTGACTGAGCGTGAGATTATGGGCGCCGCGGAACTCCTCGACCGCCTTGTCGGAGGCGAGCACGCGCGCCTTGAGGTCATTGAGCTGCTGATTGAGCCAACCGGCCGCCATCTTGGTGGCATCGGATTTCGATCGCACCAGTTCCGCAAAATATGCCGCCGAAATCGCGTTGGCGATGCGTGCCGTGGTTTCGGGATTGTGCGCGCTGACATTGATGTCGACCAGGAAGCTCGTGCGCTGACGAGCGACCTTAAGGCGGCTCTGCAGCACAGAGACCGCGGCCATGCGCGCGGCTTCGCGCGGATCGGCATTCTGCGTTGCATTCTGGGCAAACAGGCGCTTGATCGGCGCAAGCAGCCCGGGCTTCGGCATGAAGTCCGGGTCTTCAGTGAGCTTCAGGTCGTCGACGACGCGGCGCAGCACCGAGACGGACTGGGTCAGCAGAACCTGACTCTCGATCGTTGCGTCGTCGGTCGACGGAGTCTGCACCGGCGTCTGCTTTGCGTCGAGATTGATCACGTTAGGCCGGCGGGGATCGATCAACACCGTAGCGGTCGCGGTATAGAGCGGCTTAATCATGACGACCGCGATGGTTGCCGCGGCGGCGAAGAAGATGGTCGTCAACACAATCAGCGCAACGCGCCGTCTGAGGATGCGGAAAATTTCCGAAAGAGTGACGCCCTCCCACCCGGGGACGTGGGAAAGCTCAGGCTCGTAAGCCAGCGGAACAGGCCCGTATTCAGTAGCGCGTTGTGACATTCAGTCCCACCTCATGCTTGTCGTAGCTGGCCGACGGAGCGTCACTGTCGCGCCGGAAGTATTGGTGCTGAAGTGAGACAGTGCTGTATCGATTGAGTTTGTATGTGAGCTCAGTCAGCGTCGAAAATACGGCGTCGTTGCGCAATTGGCCGAAGAACTTGTCACGTTCGTAGGTGGCACCGACCGAGAGCACGATGTTGCGGCGAAGCTCGTAGTCGGCGCCGACCTGGATCGCATCTGCGCGGATGCCGCCCGCGACCGTGTCGGCGGCTTGAGTAACGAGTTGTTCGGCTTTGACGTGCACATCGAGTAGGCGTGTGACGCTCCAATTGACGAGCGCCCGATAGGTCGGGCCGCTGATGGTGCCGATACTCGGGTCGTCAAAGCGCTGCCGAGCGTAGCCTGCGCTCACTTCGCCGGTGATAAGATGGCCAAGCTGGAGGTTGACGCCTGCGAGCACGCGATAGCCGTCGGAACTCAGCGATTGCGTCGGCGAGCCGCGCAGGCTGCGGCGATTGGCTTCGGCGGCAGTGAACAGGCCAAGACTGCCCGACATCGCATAATCGATACGGCCGTGCAGGGCCTCGATATGACCGTCACGGCTGTCCTGATTGATGATCGAGCCGTTGATGGCTCGCGTCGTGCCGAAATTGTAGGTGTCGGAACGCAAGCCGAACGAGCCGGCCCATCGGCCGCTCTGTTGCCAGTAAGTCACGTCGGCGGAGTTCAAAGTGTAGGGCGTCGGTTCGGCGGCGTTGGTCGGTGACGTCAGCGAGCCGACGCCCTCGTGCAGCAGCGCGGTGCGGAAGGTGGTCAGGATCGCGGCATCGTGCCAGAGATCGATGCGGCCGCGCAGGCGCAGATTGGCATCGGTCTGATCGAGTTGTGAAAAACGCCGGTAGCTGGTCGAAGCTACATTACCTTGCACATCGATGCCGTGCCGCTCCCACAGCGACTTCACTTCGAGCGATGGCTTGACGGTAGCCGACAGGTCGCCACGCTTGTCGGAACCCGATGCGAAGACATTGTTGTCGTAGCGCACGCCGCCGGTGAGCGAAGGGTTGAACATCCACGGACCCGCGCGCACGCCAACACTTTCGTAGCCTGGCTGCTGCCGTGTTTTCACCGGCGTGTCCTCCGGCTCAAGTGCTTCGCCACTGCGTGCCCAAAGCTGTGCGAACGGCACAGGTTCGAAAACCTCAAGCGAGCTCCACGGCGGCGTGGGAGAGGGCACGAGAGGCGTGACGATCTGAGCGCGAGCCTCCGGCGTTCCGGCGAGGGCAGCAATGAACGCGACGCCGGCGGCAAGCGGAATTCGCGCGCCGAATTTTTTGCCGCGATGGAACTCGATGGCAGTTTCGCGCTTTTGTTGAGAGACATCGCGCACCTCTTGGCGGCGGATCATTGCCGCTGGCGCTGGATCACGAGATTGCCCAGCGCGTCGCTTCGCTTTTGAGGTGTCGTCGCGGCCTAGGCCGTGACGACAAGCTTTGTTGGCACAGACGTGGCCCTGCCCGCGAACGAGCCGGACGTGCAGCATCGCCATCAACCGCATAAGCGACGCTTGGTTCCGCACTGCAGCAAAAATCCATTGTGACGTTGAACGCTTGGTTCCTCGCGCGCGCCGACTCGCGCGTGATTCATTGCGCGCGCTCCGACGCGCGCGATCGGCAAGCGCCCAATGGATTGGCACGATGCTCAAACGACGATCAAAGGAATCGTTCAGGCACGGTGATGTTGTCGCCGGGCGACACCTGCGGATTCGCGTCCGTTGGACGCGTGAGTGCGGCGTTGGAACCTGAAGGACGCACAACGACACGATTCTCATCCGCGCGATAGGTGTATCCGCCTGCCAATGCGACAGCGTCGGCCACGGTCAATCCCGGCTTGTAGGGAAATTCGCCCGGCTTTTTGACCTCACCGCGGATATAAAAAGGCGCGTACGTGGCGACCTGGATATTCACGCGCGCATCCTTGAGGATTCCGCCGTTTAATTGTGCGGTGATGCGGCGCTCGAGCTGCTCAACGGTCAGACCGGCGGCTCTGACGCGACCCGCAACCGGAATCGACAGATAACCGGCGCTGTCGACGACGTAATCGCCGGTGATGGTCTGCTCGTTGTAAACCTGGACGTGCACCTGATCGTTGGTATGGAGCGTGTAGGGGCGACTAACCGCCGGTGTCGACACAGCTTCTTGATAGGCAGCATAGCGTGTCGATCCAGCGGGGGTGCAACCGGCCGTGATCAAAAGGCCAACAAGACCGGCCCCAAAAAAGACCAGTCGACCGAAGGCGTTCTGCATAGTTCCCCCTTACGCACGTGAATACAAAAGCGATTCGATGCGATGTCGCCGCGTCAAAGATGGGAGTCTTGAATGCGACACTTATACCGAGGTCGGCAACGGCGTTGCCTGGCGATAGGTTCCGAACACCACGCAAAATAGTTCAAGAAAGTTCAGAGCCGCGCGACCAAGCGATGAAGCGCTGAAATGATGAGCGCCCAAGCGACAAAATTCGCAGCGACAAGCCAAAACTGTAAGCATGCGCGTCGTCTCAGCGGAATGAAGCGTAGCAATGCATGAAAATACGGCGTCGATCGACGGGGCATGCACACGATCTGGCTGGTGGTGTCGTGACGTCATTCTAACGGTTGTATGACGCGCATGTTCTCTTTCACCGTTGCGCTGAAACATTTCTTGATCGATGCATTGCATTGCATCGTCGCGATGCGCGCGTGAATCGCACCTTGAGACGAATGTTCAGCATTCGTGATGGTGCACCGCCACACTTTCTCCAAGAACGCCACGTCTCCTGTCGACCAAGGCGGCATCGAGTCGATGCGAGCAAAGACGACACATGTACGAATTGCGGCTGCTCGAACCGAACAGTCGCGCCAATAAGATATGCAGGGAGGCGCGCGCGATGGGGGTGGAGCACCCGTGCGCAAAGCAACACTGCAAAGGAGCTAACGATGGCCCTCTCTGTTTCGCTGCCCGCCACGCGGGACGACAACGCATCGGTCTGGTACCACAAGCGCTCGCTGTTCACGCCTGGCGTGAATTACAGCGATCGGCCGCGCCCGCCTCGCCGGCGGCTGTATTACCTGTCGCATCGTGGCGCGCTCAGCGAGCCGTCGCGTTCGCGCATGAAGCGCTTGTTCGACGCCACGTGCGCCAGCGCTGCACTGCTTGCGTTTGCGCCGCTGTTCGGCGGCATCGCGCTGGCGATCAAGCTGACGTCTCCAGGTCCGGTCTTCTTCACGCAGTATCGCTACGGCCATCGCAATCATCGGTTCCGGATATTCAAGTTCCGCACCATGCATTCGCATCTCGGCGATCAGCGTGGCGTCAAGCAAACGGTGACCAACGATCCGCGCGTCACTTTCGTCGGGCGTATCCTGCGCAAGACCAGCCTCGATGAACTGCCGCAACTGATCAATGTCATTCGCGGCGACATGTCACTGGTCGGGCCACGGCCGCACGTACCCGGCATGCAGGCCGCGAGCACGCTCTATGAGAATCTCGTTCCGTATTATTTCCAGCGCCACACGATCAGGCCCGGTATTACCGGGCTGGCGCAGGTCAGCGGCTGCCGCGGCAGCACCGCCAATGCCGAGGCGGCGATCTCGCGCGTCGACTACGACCTTCAGTACATCGAGCAATGGTCGCTGTGGCTGGACATCAAGATCATCTGGTGGACAGTCAAGCGTGAGTTCTTCACCGGCAAGGGCGAGTGAACGCTCCCGTAAGCCCGACCGGAGTCGAGGTGCTCGAGGTCCAACCGACCTCGGGCAGGCGGCTTGCCGGCATTGAAGGGCTGCGCGCCGCGGCTGCCCTTTCGGTCATGCTCGGCCACTTCAATCTGCATCTGGTGCCGGGCGAATTGGTGCCGCCACTCGCCCGTCACCTGCTCAATCTCGCTGGCCAAGGCCTCACACTGTTCTTTGTGCTGTCCGGCTTCCTGCTGTTCGGTCCATTTCTGACGGCGGCGGCGCAGAGCCGTCCGTTCAACATCTCGCGCTACTTCGCCAACCGCTTTCTACGGATCTATCCCGCCTATGTGACGATTTTTCTGGTCGTCGCCTGCGGGCTGGGCTTGGCCTATATGTCGCCGATCTCGGCCACGAACGGCGGCGTAGAAGGCGTCGGTGAGACCGTCGGCCGGATGGCCGATGCAGGCGCCATCCTCGCCAATGTGTTGCTGGTGCAGACGTTATTGCCGTGGACGATCAAGACCGGCCTCGGCGTGTCATGGTCGTTGACGGCGGAAATCTGCTTCTATCTGGTGCTGCCGGTACTGGCCGTCGTCGCTGTTCGGCTCAGTGGCCGTTGGGGACTCAGCCGAGCGGCGGTCGCCGTCTCGACGGGCATGATCGTGGTTGGGCTCGTATGCCGGACCATCGGCAACATGCAGGTGCACGGCGACGCGGCGGCGCAGTTCTATCAGCAGTGGGGCGGCACCTGGCTGGCCGTCTATCTGCGGAGCATCCTGTGCCAGGCGGATCTGTTCGGTCTCGGCATGCTCGCGGCGATCGGCTATCGCCACAGCCTCACACTGTCGGCGCGTGAGGACCGGGCCCGCTTCCGCCGCTGGCTTTATGTTGCCGCGGCCGCAGCCGCCGCGATGACCCGCGTCGAATACGAGTTCGGCTTTGCGATGTTCTTCGCGGTGGTGGTGCTGCTCGTCACCACTGAAACGGCGTCAAGGCGACCGCACTGGCTTGTGGCGCTGCTCGAGTGGCATCCGATTCGCTGGATCGGCGTGATCTCGTACAGCTTCTATCTCTGGCATCTGCCGGTGATCTGGGGCGTGTACAAATGGCTGCTGCACGGCGAACGACCGCAGACCCTGCCGCTCATCCTCGCGTCTTATGCGGCCGTGCTCCTGGTCACCATCGCGCTTTCAGCACTGACTTATCTCGCCGTCGAACGCCCGGCGCTGTTGCTCAAGACGAGACCGGCCAGGAAGCGCAGCGCCGAGGCGCTGGCGCTTCGCGGCACGGTCAACTGATCCGTCAGGTGCCGGTCTTGACCAGTTCCGGCGTCACCCGGTTGTAGATGTCCTCGACGCGCACGATGTCGTCCTCGCCGAGATAGGCTCCGGATTGCACCTCGATCAGGTTTAGCGGCATCTTGCCCGGGTTTTCCAGGCGGTGCATGGCGCCGAGCGGGATGAACAGCGACTCGTTTTCACCAAGTAGCACCTGCTCGTCGTCGCGCGTGACCAGCGCGGTGCCGTTGACCACGACCCAGTGTTCGGCGCGGTGGAAATGTTTCTGCAGCGACAGCTTGCAGCCGGGATTGACCGTGATGCGTTTGACCTGGAAGCGCTCGCCGACATGGATCTGCTGGTAATAGCCCCAAGGCCGGTAAACGCACTGGGTCTGCGTCGCCGATCTGTGGCCGTCCTGTTTCAGCCGGCTGACCAGCTTGCCGACATCCTGCGCATTGTTCTTCGGCGTTACCAGGACGACATCGGGCGTCGCCACGATAACGAGATCCTCGACGCCCAAGGCGGCCACCAACGGACCATCGCCGCGCAGATAGCAGCCCCGGCTGTTCTCCGCGACTACGTCGCCGATCTCGACGTTTTCTTCGGCGGTCTTGTCACCAACGTCCCACAGCGCTGACCAACTGCCGATATCGCTCCAGTCGAAACGCGCCGGCACGACCGCGGCGCGGTCTGTCTTCTCGAGCACCGCCTTGTCGAGCGATATCGACGGACACGCCGCGAGCGGCTCTTCGCGCAGCCGCAGGAAGTCGAGATCGAGCGAGGCGGTAGCGACCGCGCCGCGCGCCGCCTTGAGAACGTCGGGGGCGTGGCGCTCCAATTCGCGGAGGAACGCCCGCACCGGCAACAGAAAGATGCCGCTGTTCCACAGGTAGTCACCGCTGGCGACAAGCTGCGCGGCGCGATCCGCATCTGGCTTCTCGATGAATTCGCCGACCTCATTGACGCCTGCGGCCGTCTCCATCGCGTCGCCGGCCTTGATATAGCCGTATCCGGTTGCCGCATATGTCGGGCGAATGCCGAACAAGGACAGCTTGTGATGTTCCGCCGCCGCCATCGCGGTATCGATAGTCTCGACAAATGCCGCAGTGTCGCGGATGAGATGATCGACCGGCATGACGAGCAAGGTCGTATTTGGATCGATCTTGTTGACGATCAAGGCGGCGACGGCCACTGCGGCCGCGGTGTTGCGCCGAACCGGTTCCAGCACAATGGTCGGATCGGCAATTCCGAGTGATCGCAACTGTTCGGCGATGACGAACCGATGCTCCTCGTGGGCGACCACCAGCGGCGCCGTGAACTTGTTGCGATCCGCCACGCGCATTGCCGCCTGCTGCAGCAGCGTATGGTCGCCGATCAGGGACAGCAGTTGCTTCGGATAGGTTTCGCGAGACAGGGGCCACAGCCGTGTTCCAGCTCCGCCCGACAGAAGGACCGGAACCACGAGACCGGCTTTCAGATCGATCTTCTTCTTCGTCGGCGCCAACAATTCGCGCAGGGCCATGTTGTGCATCCTTTCTGAGGGTGACGTGGAGCATGTTGCGAAGCAGAAAGGGTGCGCAATGTCTGCGGCAATAAAAGGTCAAAGTACGAGATTCGCCACAATGCGTGAGCTGTCTTCATATGCGCTTGCCGCGCGCACGCCGCTGCGTCGACGGGAACGGACGCGTTATAGAAATGTTACCGTGTGCCGAGTTCCGTGCGCGCAGAAATAAGGCAGAGGCGGGCGCGATTCGGATAACGATGAGCGATCGTTGAGACGGTTGCTCAAACGATAAGCAGGGAAGGGGCGGGCGACGTGGAAGCATTGCTAAAACGTCTGTTTCCTCCGGGCTGCGAGCTGGTTCCAGCCGCGTCGGTTCCCAAGGCGCAACGTTTTGTCATCATTCCGGGCGATGACGGTCCGCGCTGGATTGCACCGCTCGATTGGAGCCTATCGGAGAAGGTTCTGCGGCAATGGTTGCCGATCGGGCGCGCGTCGCGCGCCAAATGGCGCCTGGCTATGATTGCTCACCGTCTGCAATGCATCGGACACATTCCTGGCGCGACGGTTATCGGCGTCGCCGGCCTGGACAGGTCCGCGTGGGCGCAAGTCGGTGTCGCTGATGACGGCGATATGGTGCCGGTGGTCTATGTTGCCCGGCCGTCGACGACGCAAAAGGCCGTGGTCAGCCTGCTGTCGTCGCGCAGCGGCGAGGTCAATCGAGTGGTGAAGGTCTCGTTGGGGTCGCACGCCTGGTCGTCGCTTGAGCGCGAGCATGCCAATCTCGAAACCGTCGGCAAAATGCATCCGGGAATCGCGCCGCGGCCCCTCGGCTTCTATCCGACGCTTGGCATGACCGCTCAAGAATGGATCGAGGGTGAAATCCGTCTGTCGCCGCCGCCGCAAGCCGCCGTCGATTTTCTCGCGCTGCTGCAGCAGGATGACACGACGACGACATTAGGCGATCTGGCGCAGCGCTATCGCGCTCGGCTCGCGGCACTGGCGGGGCACGAGGGCGAATCGCAGTTCGCGCGCATGCTGGATTCGATCCGCAGCGACGAGCGGGTGCCGAAGGCATTCTATCACGGCGACTTCGTATCCTGGAATCTGATTTGCCAGGACGACGGTGCTTGTCGCGCTATCGATTGGGAGTTCAGCGATCGCGACGGCGCGCCGTTGCTCGATCTGTTCCACTATCTGCTGCGTTTTCCGTTCGCGGCGGGGCTGATTGATTCCTACCACGTGGCCGTCCGGTTCTCCCTGCAAGCGCACCGGCCGCTGGTCACCCGGATGCTCGACCGGCTCGGTGTCTCATTCCGCTATGCCGAGGATGCGCTGACGTTGAGCTTTGTCGCGCTTTACGTGACGCGCCATCATCAGGTATCGGCGATCGAGCGGACGCAGCCGCAGTTACGCGCCGTCGCCGCCAGCTTCGGCGATGCCCGCACGCTGAATTGACGATCCGAGACGCGCGATGCCCGCGGCTGGCGGCCGTCCGCGATCGGTGCGCGCGGCTCTCTTTAGGCGACGCGGCGGCCACCGCTCCAGACGCTGCGCACGGCGGCGCCATCCGGCGCAACGTGAACAAGGATGGCATCGGCGCGTTTGCCAGTGGCGATTTCGCCGCGGTCGTTAAGACCAACAGCCTCGGCCGGAGTCTTGGATACGGTGCGAATGGCGGCCGGCAGGTCGTAGTTGGGGGCGGCTTTCGGCAGCATCAGCGCCGCGAGAAGAAGGCTGGACGGCACGTAATCCGATGACATCAGATCGAGCAGGCCGGCGCGCGCGAGTTCGGCGGTAGCGACATTGCCGGAGTGCGAACCGCCGCGCACGAGATTCGGCGCCCCCATCATGACCTTGATGCCGTTGGCATGCAGGCCTTCCGCCGAGGCGACGTTGGTCGGGAATTCGGCGATCGCCACCCTGTCCTTGATTGCCTGTTCGACATGTTCTGACGTGGTGTCGTCGTGGCTCGCCAGTGGCGTGCCGTGCTTCTGCGCCAGTTCGACCAGACCCTTGTAGTTCTGTGGCGCGTATTGCTCCGAATGAGCAATGCGCCGCGCGAACATCTCGTCAAGTTCGGCCTCGGTCATGCCGCCCGATTTGCCGCGATAGTAATCGCGCAGCTTGCCCGCATCCTGGAACTGCCGCTGACCCGGCGTGTGGTCCATCAACGACAGCAGTCGGACATCCGGTCGCGTGATGAGATCGGCGGCATCGATGACGACCTTCGGCATCGGTACTTCGCAACGCAGGTGCAGAAAATGATCGACGCGCAGCAGGCCGGCGGCGCGGGCGCGGTCGATGGCATCTGACAGCAGGGCCGCCTGGCCGTCCGCGGCTTCGGCGCTGCCTTCCTCGCGCCAGACGCGCAGCGAATCGAGCACGGTGGTGATGCCGCTGGTGGCGATCTGCGCATCGTACGATACGACGGCGGAGACTGCGTTCCATTGCACCTTCGGTCGCGGCTGCACATGCGCCTCGAGATGATCGGTGTGCAACTCGACCAGGCCGGGCAGCAACATATCGCCGTTGGCGTCGATGCGGTTGACCTGGCCGCGCCCCGGCGCCTGGCCTTCACCGATTTCGGCGATTTGTCCGCCGTCGAAGGCGACATAGCCGTTCTCGATCACCTCTTCGGCGAGGATGATACGGGCATTTTCGATAATCGTCGGATCTGACATGGCTTCTTAGGCGGCAGTGGCAAAACGGGTGACGTCGACGCCGACATCGGCGATGTCATCGCGCACCTGCTCATCATGCACGATGGCGACGATGGCGGCGCCGCGCGACTTGCGCTCGCGCACGATATCGACGACGACGGCGCGGTTCCTGGCGTCGAGCGACGCGGTCGGCTCGTCCAATAGCAGAATGGGATGCTCGGGCAACAGGCCGCGCGCCAGGTTGATGCGCTGCTGTTCGCCGCCTGAGAACGTGGCCGGCGGCAAGCTCCACAGCCGCTCCGGTACATTGAAGCGCCGCAGCATGGCAGCGGCGGCTTCAGTCGCTTCTGCGGCGGCAATCCCCTCGGCGATCAGTGGTTCGGCGACGATATCGAGCGCGGAGACGCGCGGCACCGCGCGCAGGAACTGGGTGACATAGCCGAGCGCGCGCCGGCGTACCGCCAGGATGCGGCGCGGCGCGGCGGTGGCGAGGTCGACCTGGGTGTCGCCGTCACGCACCAGGATGGCGCCTTCGTCGCAGCGATAATTGCCGTAGATCAGCTTCAGGATTGATGACTTGCCGGCGCCGGACGGTCCGGTGAGGACCGCGCACTGGCCCGGCCGGACGGCGAAGCTGACATCGCGCAGCACCGGCAGCTTGAGGCCGCCTTGCAGATGCATGGTGAAGGTCTTGGCGACGTCTTTGAGTTCAAGCGCGGTCATGGTTTACACCGGCAAAATCGACGATACGAGAAGCTGGGTATAAGGCTGGTGCGGATCGTCCAGCACCTGATCGGTGAGACCGGCTTCGATCACTTCACCGCCTTTCATCACCATGATGCGGTTCGACAACAGCCGCGCCACGGCGAGATCATGGGTGACGACGATGGCGGCGATGCGCATTTCCGAGACGATGCGACGCAGCAGGTCGAGCAGGCGGGCCTGCACCGAGACGTCGAGGCCGCCGGTCGGCTCGTCCATGAAGATGAGCCGTGGTGCGGTGACGAGGTTGCGCGCGATCTGCAGGCGCTGGCGCATGCCGCCGGAATAAGTGCGCGGCGTGTCGTCGATACGATCTTCCGGAATCTCGACGCGGCCGAGCCAATCGGTCGCGACCGAGCGGATGTTGGCGTAGTTACGCTGGCCGACCGCCATCAGGCGTTCGCCGACATTGCCGCCGGCGGATACGCCCATGCGCAGGCCATGCTGCGGATCCTGATGCACGTAGCCCCAATCGGTGCGCAGCAGGAAGCGGCGCTCCGGTTCGGTCATCTCCCACAGGCTCTTCACCGCGCCGCCGCGCATGCGATAGAGGACGCGGCCGGCACTCGGTTCGATCTGCGTCGACAGGAGTTGCAGCAGCGTCGATTTGCCGGAGCCGGATTCGCCGACCACGGCCATCACCTCGCCTTCGTATAGCTCGAACGAGGCATCGCGGCAGCCGAGCTGGCGGCCGTAATACTTGGTCAGGCCCTCGGCGACGAGCAGCGGGCGGTCGTTTTCCTGGATCATGCCGTCACCTCGTCGAACAGGATCCGGAAGCTGTAACCGTGCCGTTCGAAGCCAATCTGTTCGTAGAAGGCGTGCGCCCGTTCGCGCTTGGCGTTCGACGACAGCACGATCTTGTAGCAGTGCTTCTCTTTGGCGCGTTCCATGGCGAAGGCCATCATGGCGCGGCCGACGCCGCGGCCATGCAGGATCGGGCCGACGGCGACATCCTCGACGATGGCCGACGGCGCGCCGAGATGGCCGAGATTGTCCATGATCAGCAGCGCGAAGGTGCCGACGATGCGGCCATCGAGTTCGGCGATATAGAGCGTGTAGTCGGGATAGCGGGCAAAGCGGTCGAAGATGCGTTCGGCGTCGATCATCGGCAGCACGTCGCCGTCATCGAGATCGGGCTGGGCATAGAGCGCCAGCACGCCGGGCAGGTCGCGCTTTTCGGCTTCGCGGATATTGATGGCGTCGAGCTCAACCACGTGCGGTCTCCATTGCGCCCGCTGCAACCGGGCCGTGGCCGGCGGCACGACGGCCCTCGCAGAAATCGGTATCCGAGCAGACGAACATCCGGCTGCCGGCGTCGTCGGTGATCACCTCGTCGAGATAAGAATTCATCGCGCCGCATAGTTCGCATTGCGCATCGTGGCGGTACGGCTCGAACGGATGATCCTCGAAGTCGAGCGACTTCACATGGGTGTAGGGCGGGATGGCGTAGATGCGCTTCTCGCGGCCGGCGCCGAACAGTTGCAGCGCCGCGCAGTCCGACAGCTTCGGATTGTCGAATTTCGGGATTGGCGACGGGTCCATGACGTAGCGGCCACCGACTTCGACCGGATAGGCATAGGTCGTGGCAATGTGGCCGTGGCGCGCGATGTCCTCGTACAGCTTGACGTGCATCAGCCCATATTCCGACAGCGCGTGCATGCGCCGCGTCTCGGTCTCGCGCGGTTCGAGGAAACGCAGCGGCTCCGGAATCGGCACCTGGTAAACCAGCACCTGGTCCTCGGTCAGCGCCTGTTCCGGAACGCGATGGCGCGTCTGGATCACGGTCGCTTCGCTGGTCTTCGTCGTGGTCTCCACGCCGGCGGTCTTGACGAAGAATTTGCGGATCGACACGGCGTTGGTGGTGTCGTCGGAGCCCTGGTCGATCACCTTGAGCTTGTCGTCGGGGCCGAGGATCGAGGCGGTGACCTGCACGCCGCCGGTGCCCCAGCCGTACGGCATTGGCATTTCGCGCGACGCGAATGGCACCTGATAGCCCGGAATGGCGATCGCCTTGAGGATCGCGCGCCGAATCATGCGCTTGGTCTGCTCGTCGAGATAGGCGAAGTTGTAAACCGGCGCGCTCATTCGGCGGCATCCTGTATCGGCGTTTCGTCTCGCCCGTCGCGCGCATGAAATTCGACCTGCAGCTTGCGCAGCAGCCCGAGCTCGGACTGGAAGTCGACGTAATGCGGCAGCTTCAGATGCTCGACGAAGCCGGTCGCCTGCACATTGTCGGAATGGCTGAGCACGAATTCTTCGTCCTGCGCCGGCGAGCCGGTTTCTTCGCCGAGTTCGCGTGCGCGCAACGAGCGATCGACCAGCGCCATCGCCATAGCCTTGCGCTCGCTCTGGCCGAACACCAGGCCGTAGCCGCGCGTGAAGCGGGGAGCCTGCGTGCCGTTGCCGGTGAATTGATTGACCATCTGGCATTCGGTGACGCTGATCGAACCGAGTGGCACAGCGAAACCGGCATCCTCGGCGAAGAACTCGACCTCGACCGAGCCGTAACGAATTTCGCCGGCGAACGGATGCGTGCGGCCGAAGCCGCGTTGCGTTGAATAGCCGAGCGCCAGCAGGAAACCTTCATCGCCGCGCGCTAGATTCTGCAGGCGCAGGTCGCGGTTGGCGGGGAAAGAAAGAGGCTCACGGGTGAGATCGCCGATCTCGTCGGCCGGCGGGTCATCGCCCTCGATCAGTCCGCCGCCGTCTAGCAATTCCGCCACCGACTTGAAGCGGCCGGTTTCGGCCGGCGCCGTCGCCGGCTCCTCGACGTCGCCTTGTTCGGCGAGCGTGTGATCCAGCAGGCGATGGGTGTAGTCGAAAGTCGGGCCCAGCACCTGCCCGCCGGGCAGATCCTTGAACGTCGCCGAGACGCGGCGGCGGATGTCCATGGCGCCGGTCTCCAGCGGCTCCGAGGCGCCGAAGCGCGGCAGCGTGGTGCGATAGGCGCGCAGCAGGAAGATCGCTTCGATCAGATCGCCACGCGCCTGCTTGATCGCGAGCGAAGCGAGTTCGCGATCATACAGCGAGCCCTCGCACATCACGCGATCGACCGCCAAAGCGAGCTGGTTGTCGATCTGCGCCAGCGATAGCTCCGCCACCTCGCGGTCGCCGCGCCGGGCGTCAGCGAGCAGCTTGTGGGCGTTGTCGATGGCGCGCTCGCCGCCTTTGACTGCGACATACATGGTTCAGCGCTCCTCGATCATGATCGAGCGCGGCAGCGCCGCGATGCCGTTGCCGGCAATGAAAACGAGATCGATGCCGCGCGGGAACAGGGCGCGGTTAACTTGCAGGCGCGTGTCGAAGTCTGCGGGCAACGGCGCGGCGGCAAAACGGTGCGCCGCCTTGATGCCAGGCCCCTTGAGCGTGACGGCATCGCCGCTGAAAGCGTCGATTTGCACCATCACCGTGGTCGAACGGTCAGGATATTCCGACGTCCCCTGCGCAAAGAGACCGAAATCCGGCAGGGTGCGTGCGTCGGCGATCAGGGCGAAGGCGGCTTGAGCGGGTGAGCCGACGACCGGCGCACCGGTGTGGAAGCGGATCCATTCGGCGGCTTTAGGCGCGGCGGCGAAGGTGGCATCGAGCCACAGCGGCGTCTCATAATCGGCGAGGCTCTTGATCAGCGCCGCCGTTGCCGGTGCGAATGGCGCGGGCGCGTCGATGCCTTTGAGCGAGCGGATCTCGCCCGGCCTCGCCATGCACTCCATCAGCGCGCGGAACGCGGCCTGGCTGGCATAAGCGGGGTCGAATGCCGGCGTGTTCGCGGTGATGTCGAGCATGCTCAATCCTCTCCGCGCACCAAGGTGAAGAAGTCGACGCGCGTCGCCGCGGTGCGGGCGCGCTCGAGATCCTTCTTTTCGTTCTGCTTTCGGCGCAGCGGCGCGAGAACCTGGTTCTCGACGGCTGCGCGCCGGTCCGCGACCTGCCAGAGCGCGTCACACAGGGCGACCAGCCGCGCCTTTTCGCGGTCGCGTCCAAGCACATAGCCGAAACCCACCTCGCCGCTCGCCAATTGAACCGCGGCGCGGGTGACGGTGGCTTCGCCGGCGTTGAACGGCGCGCCGCGCGAGCCGATGCGTCCGCGCAACATGACCAGGCCGACTTCCGGCGGACGCGGTTCCGAATAAGACAACCCGTCATCCAACTGACGCAGGCCGTCCGCAATATCCCGCGATTCGGCACGCGCCAGGACGCCGAGCGCTTCACGCCGGTCCTGGAGGTCGGGCGGGTTTTTGGCGGCAGCGTGGGTGCTTGCGGTCATGGGCGGTCAGCTTTCGGCAGCCTTGCGGAAAGTTGTCTAGTCGACTAGACAAGTGCCGTTATAACTTGTCTAGTCCAATAGACAAGTTATAAATGCCTTCCAATGACGCCATGATGACAGGGCGCCCATGCTGACACGGACTCCCCGAGGAACTGCGAAAGGGTCTTCGGACCGCGACGACCTTTTGGCGCGTGGTGTCATGCTGTGGCGCTGCATCGCCGACGATTTCGAACAGGCGATTCTGGTCGGCAAGCACGACAACGGCTCGAAGCTGCCGGCCGAGAGCGAGATCGCGGCGCGCTACGGCGTCAACCGTCATACGGTTCGGCGCGCCATGGCGGAGCTCGCGGCGCGCGGGCTGGTGCGCACCGAGCGCGGCAGCGGCACCTTCGTCAAAACCGACAAGCTCAATTACCCGATCAGCCAGCGCATGAAATTCTCCGAGATCGTGACCGCGGCCGGTCACGAGGCGGAAGGCCGGTTGCAGGGCCATCGTCACGAAGCGGCCAACGAGGATGTCGCGCGCGATCTCGGCATCAAGCCCGGCGACGAGGTGGTGCGCCTGGAAATTCTGCGCGCCGCCGACGGCGTGCCGATCTCGGTCTCGACGACCTGGCTGCCAGCTGATCGTTACGGCGAGGCCGCCAAGATATTCCGCCGTGTGCGTTCCATCACCCGCATGCTCGAGCATTTCGGCATCAAGAGCTATCGCCGCAAATGGACGCGGATCAGCGCGGGCTTCACCGACGCGGTCGATGCCGGCCGGCTGAGGCTCTCGGTCCATCGGCCGATCCTGATCGCCGAAGGACTGAACGTCACCGATAGTGACGAACCGATCATGCTGGCGCGCGCGCGGTTCTCCGCCGATCGCGTGGCGCTGATTGTGGAAAGCTAGGATTGCGTGGCGGCGTCACGCTGCTGTCTTGAAAGAGAGTCGTTCTGTAGCAATGGCCAACAACAAACTCTCCCCCACACCGTTCGTCGACCCGACCGCGACGGTGAAGAAATGCAGCCTCGGCGCCTATACCGAGGTCGGGCCGCGCACCAAGCTGCAGGAGGTCGAGCTCGGCGACTACTCCTATGTCGTCAATGACAGCGACATCGCCTACACCACCATCGGCAAGTTCACCTCGATCGCGGCGATGACCCGGATCAATCCGGGCAATCACCCGATGAATCGGGCGACGCAATCGCACTTCACCTACCGCGCAAGCGCCTATTTCGACGGCGCGGCCGACGAGGAAGAATTCTTCAACTGGCGTCGCTCGTTTCACGTCACCATCGGCCACGACGTCTGGATCGGCCATGGCGCCATTGTGATGGCTGGACGGTCGATCGGGACCGGGGCCGTGATCGGCGCGGGCGCCGTCGTCACCAAGGACGTCCCGCCTTACATGATCGCAGTCGGCAATCCGGCGCGCGTGCTGCGGCCGCGCTTTGCCGACGGGGTCGCGGAGCGAATGCTGAAACTCGGCTGGTGGAACTGGCCGCACGAGCGCTTGCACGCGGCGCTCAGGGATTTCCGCGCGTTGAGCGCCGAGCAGTTTCTCGACAGGTACGAAGGCGGCGCGCTGCCGGAGCCGGCCATGCAGGTCACGGCCGCCGGATAAGGAATGGCAATGCGGATTCAAGGTGGGCAGGTTCTGGTCGGCGGGCAATTCGTCGAAGCGGACATTGTGGTTGACGACAGGGACGGCGCCATCGCCTCGGTCGGCGCCAATGGCGGCAATGGCCGGACGTACGACGCGCGTGGCCTCTATGTGCTGCCGGGCATCGTCGATATTCACGCCGATGCTTTCGAGCGGCAATTGATGCCGCGTCCGGGCGTCGGCTTTCCGACCGATCTGGCGTTGCAGGAGAGCGACCGCCAGGCCGTCGGCAATGGCATCACCACCCTGTTCCACGGTGTCACCTGGTCGTGGGAGCCCGGCCTGCGCGGCGCAGACAATGCGCGCGCGGTGCTGAATGCCATTGAAGCGCTCAATCCGTCGCTCGGCGCCGACACGCGCTGCCACTTGCGCCACGAGACCTTCAATCTCGCCGCCGAGGCCGAGATCACCGACTGGCTCGGCGACAAGCGGATCGGCATGCTCGGCTTCAACGATCATATGCCAAGCGCCGATGCGCCGCCGCGCACGCGCAAGATTGCCGAGATGGCGGCGCGCGCCGGGCTTACCGTCGAGGAATTCAATGCTCTGGTCGAACGCCTCCGCGCCCGCGCCAATGAAGTGCCGGGCTCGATCGAACGTCTGGCGCACGCTGCGAACGACAATGGCGTCGCCACTCTGTCGCACGATGATAACTCGCCGGCGCAGCGGCAGTGGTTCCGCGCGCTCGACTGCCGACTCGCCGAATTCCCGGTCAATCTCGAGACCGCCGACGATGCGACGCGCGCCGGGGATAACGTCGTGATGGGCGCGCCCAACGTCGTGCGCGGCGGCAGCCACATCGGCTGGATCGCCGCCGCCGACATGATCGCCCGCGGCCTCTGCACCGTGCTGGCGTCCGACTATTACTATCCGGCGCCGCTGCTCGCGCCGTTCCGCCTCGCCGCCGACAAGGTCGCGCCGCTGGGACAAGCCTGGCGTTTCGTCTCTGCCCATCCAGCGCAGGCTGCGGGTCTTGACGATCGCGGCACGCTGGAATCTGGAAAGCGCGCCGACATCGTCGTGGTCGATGCCAACGATCCGTTGCGGCCGCGCGCCCTCGCCACCATGACGAGCGGCCGCTTCGTTCATGTCGCCGACGCCAGCCGGTTCAATTGACAAGTTGGAGTGCGGCGGCATGAGTTCGACAGCCCGCTACGCCATCTATTACGTGCCGGCGGCGGCAACGGCGCTCTACCGCTTCGGCGCCGCCGCGCTCGGCTACGACGCATACCAAGGCGTTGACTGCTCGTATCTCGATGGAGCCGATGGCGGCACTTGGCCGGCGCTGGTGCGCGAACCGCGGGTCTACGGCTTTCACGCGACCATGAAAGCGCCGATCCGGCTCAAGGAAGGCTACATCGAGCGCGATCTGGTGGAGGCCTTTCAGGCTTTCGCCGCGCGACAGCGACCCTTTGCCGCTGGACGCCTGGTTGTGCGCGAGCTCGGCTCGTTCATCGCGGCGGTGCCGGAAGCGCCGTGCGAACCGCTCAACGCGCTTGCCGCTTCCTGCGTCAGTACGTTCGACAAATACCGTGCGATGATGACCGATCAGGAACTGACGCGCCGCCTCACGCCCGGCCTCAGCGAGCGCCAGATCGAACATCTATACCGCTGGGGTTATCCTTATGTTTTCGAGGATTTCCGCTTTCATATGACGCTGACCGGCTCCTTGCCGGTGCAGAAGCGGACAGCGGCTTCCAGATTCCTCTGCGCGAAATTTGAGCAACTGCTGCAGGCGCCGCTCCTGACCTTCGACCGCCTCGTCATATCGCGGCAGCCGCAGCCCGGCGCCCCGTTCACCGTGCTGCATCAGGCGGCACTCGGCAGTCCCGCCTGACTTCCTGTCGCGCAATCTCTTGAAGATGTTGCGCTTCCCGGCCCGCTCGTGGCGCGGATAATGAGACGTGTGAACTCCACGGAAACCCGTCCGCCATTCATCCAACTGTCACACGCCGTTGTTAGCGATTGTGACAGACGATGCAGAAGGGTGCCCCGCGAATGGATGCTGTCATCGAGGCCCGAGGCGTTTCGAAATCGTACCTGCGCGGCGTGATCGTGCTGGACGATATCTCGCTGTCGCTCAAGCGCGGTGAGATGGTCGCGTTGATCGGCGCATCGGGCTCCGGCAAATCGACACTGATCCGTTCCATCGCCGGGCTCATCCCGATCGATTCGCCGCGCGGCAACGGCGCGAACGCGGGGCAGATCCATGTGCTCGGCCAGCCGATCCAGCGCGGCGGCCGTATTTCCTGCAGTCGCGCTTTGCGCGCTCGCATTGGCGTCATCTTCCAGCAGTTCAATCTGGTGCCGCGGCTGTCGTTGCTCACCAATGTCTGCTTCGGCCTGCTCGGCCGCGTGCCGAGCGCGCGCGGCACGCTCGGCCGCTTCAACGACGATGAGAAGCGCATCGCCATGCAGGCGCTGGCGCGCGTCGGCATCGCCGAGCACGCACTCCGCCGCTCCAACGACCTGTCGGGCGGCCAGCAGCAGCGCGCGGCGATCGCGCGATCGCTGGTGCAGGGCGCCGAACTGCTGATCGCCGACGAACCGATCGCCTCGCTCGACCCGGCGTCGTCGCGCCGCGTCATGGATCTGCTCGCCGACATGAATCGCAATGACGGCCTGACCGTGCTGGTGTCGCTGCATCAGGTCGAATACGCGATGAAATATTGCCCGCGCACCATCGCGCTGAAGGACGGCAAGATTGCCTATGACGGGCCGTCGAGCGCGCTGACGCCGGCTTTCCTCAACCGGATCTACGGCGCCGAATCGGAAGAACTGTTCCTGCCGTCGTTCGGCGCCGCGCTGGAGCAGGGCGATGGCCTGCACTGGGCCGATACGGAAGCGGCGATCGACGGCAACGGTCATTGGTCCGAGCCGCCGACCATTGTCATCCCGCATGCACCGACTGTCGCTATGACCAAGTCGCACGCGAAAGCCGGACGGCTCTCCGCCTGACGGCGGGCAGACGTCCGGACATCTGACTAAGAAACGACTGCAACAGGAGAAGGTCCTATGCGCAAGCTCGCCCTGCTTGGTACTGCCCTGGCGATCGTCGCCAGCATTTCGGCAACCGCCGCCCGCGCCGAGAGTGAAATCAACTTCGGCGTCATCTCGACCGAAGCGTCGATGAACCAGAAAAAGAACTGGGAGCCCTTCCTCGCCGACATGACGAAGGCGACGGGGCTCAAGATCAACGCGTTCTATTCGAGCGATTATGCCGGCGTGATCGAAGCGATGCGCTTCAACAAGGTGCAGGTCGCCTGGTACGGCAACAAGTCGGGCATGGAAGCGGTCGATCGTTCGAACGCCGAAGTCTTCGCCCAGACCGTCAGCAAGGACGGTTCGACCGGCTACTACTCGCATA
This sequence comes from Pseudolabrys sp. Root1462, assembly GCF_001426945.1. GTDB lineage: Bacteria > Pseudomonadota > Alphaproteobacteria > Rhizobiales > Xanthobacteraceae > Pseudolabrys. The sequence goes on from NZ_LMFS01000003.1 coordinate 541,306, forward strand.
TCATCGTCAACGCCGACAGCCCGTATCAGAAGCTCGAAGACGTGCTGAAGTGCGATAAGTCGATCGACTTCGGCATCGGCGATCCGAACTCGACCTCGGGCTTCCTGGTGCCGACCTCGTACATCTTCGCGGCCAAGAACATCGACCCGAAGGAATGCTTCAAGACCGTGCGCAACGCCAGCCATCAGGCCAACCAGATGGCGATCTCGCACAAGCAGGTACAGGCCGCAACCAACAACTCGGAAGACATGCAGCGCCTGCAGATGTCGTCGCCGGAAGACTTCAAGAAGATCCGCGTCATCTGGACCTCGCCGATTATCCCGCTCGATCCGCTGGCCTGGCGTAAGGATCTCGACCCGGCGGTCAAGACCAAGCTCTACACCTTCCTGCTGGGCTATGGCCGCGTCGGTACCCCCGACGAGATCAAGCACGCCAAGGAAGTCCTGGCCAACCTGATCTGGTCGCCGTTCAATCCCTCGAGCAACAACCAGTTGCTGCCGATCCGCATCCTCGAAGCGAACAAGGCGATGATGAAGATCAAGGGCGACGCCAAGCTCTCCGAGGCCGAGAAGACCGCGCAGATCGAGCCGCTGCAGGCGGAGATCAAGAAGGACCAGGCCGCCACCGCGAAGGCCGAATCCTCGCCGTTCAAGGCGCAGGTTGCGGCCTTCGTCGAAGCCGACAAGGCCGGCGATCAGGCCAAGCTGAAGAAGATGATCGCCGACTTCGCCGCCCAGGCGGCGAACGCGCCGACCAACTAAGGCCAGCGGCGGGCGCCGGGTCGATCCGGTGCCCGCCCACCTTATTCAAGCATGACCGACATCACCGCACGTCCGATCGCCGCCCCCGACAGCGGGACTGCGGTGCCGCGCCATCCGCTGACCAAGCGGGCCAAGGGCTGGCTGGGCTGGGCCATCGTCGCCGCCGTCCTGGTGTGGAGTTGGGGTCCCTCGGAGATGTTCCGCGCCACGTCGCTGGTCACCGACTGGCGCAACATGGCGGAATTCGGCAAGGCATTTCTCAATCCGAATTTCCATGACTGGGACCATTACCTCGCCGATATGGTGGTGACCATCCAGATCGCGGTGTGGGGCACCGCGCTTGCGGTGCTGTTCGGCATTCCGCTGTCGATCCTGTGTTCGTCAAACGTGGCGCCGCAATGGATCGTGCAGCCGGTGCGGCGCCTCATGGACGCCTGCCGCGCCATCAACGAAATCGTGTTTGCGCTGCTGTTCGTCGTCGCCGTCGGTCTCGGCCCGTTCGCCGGCGTCATGGCGTTGTTCGTTCATAACCTCGGCGTTTTTGCCAAGCTGTTCTCGGAAGCGGTCGAGGCCGTCGATCCTCGCCCTGTCGAAGGCATTCGCGTCACAGGCGCGCTGAAGGTGCAGGAGGTCGTGTTCGGCGTCATCCCGCAGGTCACGCCGCTCTGGAGTTCGCTGACGCTTTATCGCCTCGAGACGAATGTGCGCTCGGCCACGACGCTCGGCATCGTCGGCGCCGGCGGCATCGGCCAAACCTTGTACGAGAGCATTCGCAGCTTCCAGTACGGTCAGACCGCGGCGCAGATCATCATCGTCGTTCTGACGGTCATGCTGCTCGATCTGGTCAGCGCACGCATCCGCAAAGCGCTGGTCTGAGGTGCACCGATCAGAGCGATCGGTGCAATTCGGTCGCCTCGGCGCGCGGCTTCGCGATCAAGGCATCGTTGAGCAGGCAGCGCGCATCCTGCGGTGCGATTTCGCCGGATAAAATCCGTCGCGCCATGGTCAGCCAATGAAGCGCTTCGCTGTCGTCGTCGTCGGTTGGTGGTGTCGTCATGAACGCAATCACTTTGGTCGGTGACGTCGTCGCTAACGCAAAGCTAATCAGACCGCTTGCAAAAAGAAAACTCCGCGCAACGTCAAAATGAAGGCCGTGCTCTGCGAGCATTGTCACAAAACTGTCATATAACTTTTCAATTACCGCCACGGCTTCGCCACCGGGCACTCTGGCGTCCGGGAAATATTCGAAGCCGATCAGCGCGTTACAAAAAGCCGTTCAGTTTTCGTTGACGGTATTGCCGTTCCCGCTACGCTGCTTGCGTTCCGCGCGCGGTTCCTGTCCTCGTCGCCGAGCTGCGTGCGCGCCGCTTGGCTCAACAATGCACAATTTGCTTCAACAGTGCACAATGGCAACGGTGGGTGCGAGTATGTCGAAGAAAGACGACACCAGCAAAGCGTTGAAGAAGAAACTCAAGAAGCTGAAAAAGCTTCAAGACGAGATCGCGGCGTTGAAAAAGACGGCCGACAAAGACAGCCGCGGCGCGAAAGCCAAGGACGCCAAGAAGAAGGACGTCAAGAAGAAGGACAAGAAGAGCGCGAAGTCCGCGCCCAAGGGCAAACGTAAGGCCGGCAAGAAGGACAACGGCAAGAGGCCGGCGCCCGAGAGCATGACAACGCCGTCAACGCCGAGCCTGGTCAGGTCCGAGCCGGTCAAGGTCGTTGCCAAGGAAGCCGCCGCTGTCCCGCCTTCAGCCCGCGTCGCCACGGGCTGAACGAATTCTTTGACGGTCTCTCGGCGGCGCGAGCCCCGCTTGATTTAACGCGCCGTCGCGAGTTGCGGCTGTTGTCGGCGGCGCTGCAGCAAGACAATGCCGGCCAGTACCGCCAGCCCCGGGAGCGCAAACCAGTACCTGTTGGGACGATCCGCCGCGACAAGCACCGCAGTGATTTCGTCGCCGCCCGCCAGCCCATACTTCGTCGCCTGGCTACCGAAGCGCACGCTGCCGATCTGGGTGCGATCGCCGAGAGACATGACGTTGAGACCCGCAGAGCGCAGACGGTCGACCCCTGTGGCGCCGTCGCGTAAAGTGAGGCGCACGACTTTCTCCACTTCATCGCCGGCCCGCGTCTGGCTCTTGACGCGGAAGCGCAACGTCGCGCCTTGCGGCAGTTCGCCGGCGGTTTTGACCATGTCGCTTGCCGGGCGGGCGAGGAACGGTTCGGCGATCTGGTCGAGCCAGAAGCCCGGCCGGAACAGCGTGAAACAGACCAACAGCAGTAACGCGCTTTCGTACCAGCGGCTGCGCGTCAGCAGCCAGCCCTGCGTCGCCGCGACGAAGCAGCCCATGGCGATGCCGGACAACACGATCACCATGGCGAGTTCAAACCAGCTTCCGACATCGATGAGCAGGAGCTGGGTATTGAAGATGAAGATGAACGGCAATAACGCCGTGCGGATTTCATAGCGGAACGCCTGCACACCGGTTTTTACCGGATCGGCGCCCGATATGGCCGCAGCGGCGTAAGCCGCCAATCCGACCGGCGGCGTCACGTCGGCCATCAGACCGAAATAGAAGACGAACATATGCACCGCGACCAGCGGCACCGCGAGATCGTTCTGCGCCGCGAGTTCGACCAGGACCGGCGCCATCAGCGTTGCCACCACGACGTAGCTCGCCGTCGTCGGCATGCCCATGCCGAGGATGAGGCAGATCACGGCTGTAAGCAGCAGCATGATGATCAGGTTGCCGCCCGAGACCGCCTCGACGATCTCCGTCATCACCAGGCCGATGCCGGTGAGCGACACGGTGCCGACGATGATGCCGGCCGTCGCCGTGGCAATGCCGACCGACGTCATGTTACGCGACGCCCCCTGGAACGAGGCGATCAGGTCGTCGACACCGTCGCGCAGCCGCGCGACGTATTGGTGTTCATTGCGGAAAAAGGCGATGAGCGGCCGCTGCGTCAGCATGATGAAGATCAACAGCGCGGTGCCCCAGAAAGCCGAAAGGCCCGGCGACAACTCTTCGACCATCAGGCACCAGATCAATACGACGACCGGCAACAGATAGTGCAGACCGGTATTGGCAGTGCTGTAGAAATCGGGGACCTTAACGATCGCCTTGGTGAGGTCGTCGACCGGCAGATCGGCCCGCTTGGCCTTGTGGCGTATCAGAAACACATAAGCGGCAATCAGCAAGACGCTCAGCACCCAGGTCGCGGCTTCGCCGAACACGATCTTGGTCCAGCCGATGCCGTAGTAAACGATACCGCTAAGGACGATGATGCCGCAGATCGTCATCAGCGCGCGCAGCAGCGAGTGGTGGATCGGCGCGGTGGAAGCACGCGGCAGGCCGCGCATGTGCAACTTCGCGGCTTCGATGTCGACGATGTAGAACAGCGCCCCGTAGGTGAGGAACGCCGGCAGGAAGGCGTGCTTAACGACCTCGGAGTAGGTGATGCCGACATATTCGGCGATCAGGAAGGCGGCGGCGCCCATCACCGGCGGCATGAGCTGGCCATTGACGCCGGCGGCGCTTTCGATCGCGCCCGCCTTTACGGCGGAATAGCCGACGCGCTTCATCAGCGGAATGGTGAAGGTGCCAGTCGTCACCGTGTTGGCGATTGACGAGCCAGAGATCATGCCGGTCAGACCCGAGGCGACGACACCGGCCTTGGCCGGGCCGCCGCGATAGGTGCCAAGCATGGCAAAGGCCATCTGGATGAAATAGTTACCGGCGCCAGCGCGCTCCAGAAGGCTGCCGAACAAGACGAACAGATAGACGACGCTGGTCGAAACGCCGAGCGCGACGCCGAAGATCCCTTCCGACGTTAGCCACATCTGCGAGGCGACGCGCGACAGCGAAGCGCCCTTGTGCGCCAGCAGTCCGGGCAACCACGGACCGGCAAAGATGTACAGCACCATGATCGAGGCAATGGCGGCGAGCGCCGGCCCGACGGCACGGCGCGCCGCTTCGAGCAGGCTGAGTATGCCGATCAGCGCGACAACGATGTCCAGCGTCGTCGGCAGGCCGGGACGCTGCGCGATCGCATCGTAGAATACCAGGAGATAGAGGGTGGCGCCGACGCTGAGCAGCGCCAGTATCCAGTCGCCGATCGGGATATGCGCTCGCGACGAAGCCTTGAAAGCGGGGAAGGTCGTGAATACCAGGAGGAAGGCGAAGGCGAGGTGGACGATGCGCGCCTGGCCATCGTTGACCACGCCGACATTGAACAGATACGGCAGTGGCGAGGCATACCAGAGCTGGAACAGCGCCCAGGCCAGCGCGACGCCGAAGATAAAATTCTTGTTGAAGCCCGTCGTCTTGCGTCCACCGGTGTCGGCTTCCGCGACCATGGCCTCGAGTTCTTCGCGCGTCGCGGCTTTCTCATTCACGTCGGTCATCGCAGGTCCCCTCAGGCGCGTAATAGCGCCCTTGCAAATGCGCGGCGTTACCGCCGTCTGTCGTGAGATTTCAGTGACGCTATCGCGCCGTCCTGTCTGATGAGCAGGATTGCGAAAGGCGGTGTCCGCCTTTCGCGATCGTGCTCGAAAGGATAGGGGGCGGCCATCGGGCCGCCCCCTGGCTGGCGTTACATCCAGCCCTTCTCCTTGAAGTACTTGATGGCGCCCGGATGCAGCGGGGCCGACAGCCCGTCCTTGACCATGTTCTTGGGGTCAAGGTTGGCGAAAGCCGGATGCAGCTTCTTGAACTCGTCGAAGTTGTCGAACACGGCCTTGGTCATGGCGTAAACCGTCGCTTCCGGAACCTTGGCCGACGTGACCACGGTCGCGAGCACGCCATAGGTCTCGGTCGGGTTCGGATTGTTGGCATACATGCCAGCCGGGATGGTCGCCTTGGCGTAGTACGGATGCTCCTTGATCAGCGCATCGACCGCCGGGCCGGTGAGCGACACCAGCTTGGCGCCGCACGACGTGGTCGGATCCTGGATCGCGGCCGACGGATGGCCGACGCCGTAATAGAAGCCGTCGATCTTGTTGTCGCAAAGCGCGGTGCCCTGCTCGTCGGCCTTTAGTTCGGCGGCGAGCGAGAAGTCGGACAGCTTCCAGCCCATCTTGGTCAGCAGTTCTTCCATCGAGGCCCGGGTGCCCGAACCCGGATTGCCGACGTTGAAGCGCTTGCCCTTGAAGTCTTCGAACTTGGAAATGTTTGCTTCCTTGCGCGACAGGACCGTGAACGGCTCCGGGTGCACCGAAAACACGGCGCGCAAATCCGGATCGGCCTTGTCCTTGAACTGGGCTTCACCCTTGGTGGCGTTGAACTGTACGTCCGACTGCGTCAGTCCGAAGTCGAGCTCACCGGTCTTGATGGCGTTGACGTTGAACACCGAGCCACCGGTCGATTCCACCGAGCAGCGGATTCCGGTGGTCGCACGATCCTTGTTCATCAGGCGGCACACCGCGCCGCCGACCGCGTAATAGACGCCGGTAACACCGCCGGTGCCAATGGTAACGAATTTCTGCTGCGCGACAGCAGGCGTTCCGCCTGTCATCAGCGCGATCAAGCCGGCCGCCGCAAGGCCGCCGGTCAACATCTTCTTTGTCATAATAAATCCCTCCAACCTGGTTCAGTTTTACCTGTGCGCGCATTGAGCCCGCATTGTCACGCAATACGGTCGTCGACCGCAATGCGTAATTCTCTTTTCGATGTCATCAGCCGATCGCGGCGTCGACCGCTTCGCCCAATCTTTCGACGATTTGATCGATCGTATCGCTATCGCTGATGAATGGCGGTGCCATCAGCACGTGATCGCCGCGCTTGCCGTCCATGGTCCCGCCCATCGGATAAACCATGAGGCCGCGGGCCATCGCTTCCTGCTTGATCTTCGCATGCAGCTTGCGTGCCGGGTCGAACGGTTCCTTGGTGCCGCGATCGGCGACGATCTCGATGCCTTGGAACATGCCGCGCCCGCGGACGTCTCCGACAAAAGGATGGTTGCCGAAGCGCTCCTGCAGCCGCCTCGAAAGATACGCCCCCTGGGCCTGTACATTGGCGAGCAAATTGTCGCGCCTGATAATGCGCTGCACCGCCAGCGCCGCGGCGCAGGCCAGCGGGTGGCCGGTGTAGGTATGGCTGTGCTGGAAGGCTCCCGAACCTCTGGCGATGGTGTCGAAGATCTTTCCGCTCATCATCAGCGCGCCGATCGGCATGAAGCCGCCGCCGAGACCCTTGGCAATCGCCATCAGGTCCGGCGCGATGCCTTCCTGCTCGCAGGCGTGCAGCGTGCCGGTGCGGCCCATGCCGCACATCACCTCGTCGAGGATGAGCAGCACGCCATGCTTGTCGCAGATCTGGCGCACGCGTTTGAAATAGCCCGGCACCGCCGGTACCGCGCCGAGCGTGGCGCCGACCACGGTCTCGGCAATGAAGGCAAGCACATTGTCGCCGCCGAGTTCGTCGATCTTGGCTTCCAGTTCCTGCGCCAGCCTTTCGCCATAGGCTTCCGGCGTCTCGTTGGCGCGGCGATCGCGATATTCGTAGACGGGTGAAACGTGATGCGTTTCGATCAGCAGCGGCGAGAAGTCGCGCCGCGCCGACGCCCGCCCGCCGATCGCCAGCGCGCCGAAAGTGATGCCGTGATAGCTCTGTCGCCGCGATATTAAATGCCGGCGCTGCGGCTCGCCGCGCTCGACGGCCACCTGCCGCGCCATCTTGATGGCGGCTTCGATGGCTTCTGAACCCCCGCTGACGAAGAATGTATGGGTCAGGCCGGGCGGCGCATGGGCGGCGAGGTCATCGGCAAGGTCCTCGAGCGCCGGGGTCGTGAAGAAGCTAGTGTGCGCGAACTCGAGTTTGTCGAGCTGCGCCTTCATGGCGTCGATGACGTCCTTGTGGCCGTGACCGAGACAGGACACAGCGGCGCCGCCGGAGGCGTCGATATACTGCTTGCCGGTCGAGTCGTAGATGTGGACGCCTTCACCGCGCACGGCGATCGGATAATCCTTGCCGATCTGGCGGTGCATTAGATGGGTCATGATCGCGATCCTGAGGCGAGCGCCGCCGGTTTCTTGTCGGCAATGAAAACAACGGGTGATTTGCGCAAGTGCGCCATCAGGCGCTGCACGGCCGGGCCGCTGCGCGAGCGGTCGCAGAAGGCGAAGATCGTGAACGGCACCGACCAGCGATTATCGCCAGCCGGCTTGATCTTGCCGTCCGCCACCGCTTCGGCGGCGGCCGATTCCGGCAGCCAGCCGATGCCGTGACCTGCCACGATGAGATTATGGATGGCGCTGGCAAGATCGGACTCGCAGGCCTTGAAGGCATGCACCGGGTGAGGGGCCGACTGCATGATCAGATCGACCATGCGGCCCATGAAAGTGTTGGGCGAGTAGTTGATCAGCGGAAACGGATGTTTCGCCGTACCCGGCAGTTTGAAGGCCGGCTCGCCGCGCTTGACCGCGACATAGGGGCGGAACCATTCGCTGGCGATAGCGACACGCTCGTAATGATCGGGATCGAGGAAGATCGGCTGCTGTGCGTGGTGGAACACCAACAGCACGTCGGCGGCGCCGGCGACGTGCGCCGTCACCGCGTCATGCACGTTGCTGGCGAGCAGCCGGCAGCCGGAGGCGCCGGTCACGTCGTGCCAAGTCTTCCACCATTCGGGAAAGCGCGAGATGGCGAGTGAGTGCGGCAGCGCGAAGGTGATGACTTCATGGCCGAGCGCCGGTTCGCCGTGAACGACGGCGCGGGCGTCGACCATCTGCTGGATGATGTCGGCGGCGGTGCGGCGGAAGCGTTCGCCAGCCGGCGTCAGCTTGGTCGGATAGCAGGAGCGGTCGATCAGTTCGACGCCGAGCCAGGATTCAAGTTGCTGGATGCGGCGGCTGAAGGCCGGCTGCGATGAGTGACGGGTGGCCGCTGCCTCGGTGAAGTTGCTCACCTCGGCCAGACTCAAAAAATCCTGCAGCCACCGGAAATCCATGGCGTGACGCGTTACCCCTTTGCCTGCTCACGATAGTCGCCCGCGCTTCATCTTATCATGCAAATTTTGCATGAGGCGGAAAGACGCTGCGGCGTAAGGTGCGGGCAACGAAGGGCTGTGTTTGCGATGAAAATCGGCGTTCTGGGCGCGGGGGTGGTCGGCCTGACCTCGGCATGGTGGCTGGCGGAGGCGGGCCACGAGGTCGTACTGATCGACCGCGCCGCCGGGCCGGCCGCGGCGGCGAGCCGCGCCAACGGTGCCCAGTTGTCCTATCGTTACGTCGCGCCGATGGCCTCGCCGAAGATGCTGGCGCAGCTGCCCGGGCTGCTGTTCCCCGGCGAGAACGCGATCAAGGTCTCGCTCGATCGCGAGTTGATTGGTTGGGGCCTGCGCTTCCTCAAGGCCTGCACGAGCGCCGAAGTGACGCGCACCACGGCGGCGCAACTGGCCCTCGCCGAACTCAGCCGGCTGGAACTGGAACGCCTGCTCGGCCAGGTGCCGCTCGATTTCGGGCTGCGCACCGCGGGCAAGCTGGTGCTGTTCCGCAAACAATCCGATCTCGATGCTGCAAGGCCCGAGGACGACGGACCGGTGCAAGTGCTGACGCCGCAGCAGTGCCTGGCGTTGGAACCGGCACTGGTGCTCAGGCCCGATGAATTTGCCGGGGGCATTTATACGGCGTCGGAACAGGTTGGCGATTGCGGCGCGTTTTGCGACCAGTTGTTTGCGCGGCTTGGGCAATCCAATCGCGTCGAACTGCGCATGAACACCGCGATCGGCCGGCCGGTGGTGAAGGACCGCCGGGTGACTGGCATCGAAACCGACAACGGCATTGTCGAGGCTGACCTGTTCGTGCTGTCGCTCGGTTCCGGCGCGCGCGCTTTCGCCAGATCGTGCGGCTTCGATTTGCCGATCTATCCGGTGAAGGGCCATTCGATCACGATCGCCGACGAGGGCGCCTCGGCGTTGACGCACAGCGTCACCGATTACAGCCACAAGATCGTCTATGCGCCGCTCGGCGGCGCCACGCGGGTCGCCGGCTTTGCCGATTTCCAGGGTTACGACACGATGCCAGTTGCGGCACGCATCGCGCAGTTGAAGAGCGCGGCGGCAGCCATCTTCGGACTTCAGGCGTCTGGGGATGTCGAACCGTGGGCTGGTTTGCGGCCGATGACGCCGGACAGCCGGCCGATCATCGGACCGTCACCGCTCGACGGGCTCTTTCTCAACACCGGCCAGGGCATGCTCGGCTGGACGCTGGCCTGCGGCAGCGCGCGACTGACCGTCGATCTCATCGACCGCAAACCGCCGTCCTGTCCGCCCGCGCCGTTTGATGTGAGGCGATTCCTTTAACCTGTGCCCTCTCCCCTCCAGGGGAGAGCGAAGCAACTCACTCGCCGGCCAGTTCCTCGCGCATCATTTCGAGCTCGAGCCACTGATCTTCCGCGGCCGCGAGTTTGCGCTGGGTTTCGCCGAGATCCTTGCTGATCTTGTCGAAGGCCGCGCGGTCGCGGACATAGAGTTGCGGATCGTTGAGCTTGTCCTGGAGTTCGGCCGCCTTGGCCTGCAGGCCTTCAATGGTCTTGGGCAAGGTCTCGAGCGCGTGCTTGTGCTTGAAGGTCAGCTTCTGCTTCGGCGCGGGCTTTTCGGCGACCGGCTTCGCGGTCTTGGCCGTCTCGGCTTTCGGCACTTCCCTTGCCGCGGCGCGCGACAGATCCTCACCGCGCTGCTTGAGCATGTCGGAGTAGCCGCCGGCATATTCAGTCCAGCGGCCATCGCCTTCCGGCACGATCACACCGGAAACGAGACGATCGAGAAAATCGCGGTCATGGCTGATCAGCAGCACCGTGCCCGGATATTCGCTGATCGTTTCCTCGAGCACGTCGAGCGTTTCCATGTCGAGATCGTTGGTCGGCTCGTCGAGCACCAGCAGGTTCGACGGCTTGGCCAGCGCCTGCGCCAGCATCAGCCGGCCGCGCTCGCCGCCCGATAGTTTGCCGAGCGGAGTTCGCGCCTGCTCAGGCGAAAACAGAAAGTCCTTCATGTAGCTGATAACGTGCTTGGCTTGACCGTTGACCATCACCGTCTCGCCGGCGCCGCCGGTCAGCGCATCAGCGACGGTGGTCTCGGCATTGAGACTGTCGCGGTGCTGATTGAGCGTGGCGACTGCGAGATTGGCGCCAAGCTTCACCGTCCCGGAATCGGGCTGGTCGGCGCCGATCAGCAAATTGATCAGCGTGGTCTTGCCGGTGCCATTGGGCCCGACGATGCCAATGCGGTCGCCGCGGGCGACGCGCAGCGAGAAGTCGCTGACGATGGGGCGATCGCCATAGCTTTTGAAGATGTTCTTGGCTTCGATTACCAGCGCGCCGGATTGCTGCGCCGCGCCTGCGGTGATGGCGGCGGCGCCCGCCGCACCTCGATAGCTGCGGCGCTGCTCGCGCAGGGCCGCGAGTTCGCCGACCCGGCGCATGTTGCGCTTGCGCCGGGCGGTGACGCCGTATCGCATCCAGTGCTCTTCCGCGACGATCTTGCGATCGAGCTTGTGCTGGTCGCGCTCCTCCTCCGCCAGCACTTGGTCGCGCCATTCCTCGAAGAAGGCAAAGCCCTTGTCGAGCCGGCGCGTGGTGCCGCGATCGAGCCACACCGTGGTGCGCGTCAGGTTGGAAAGGAAGCGACGGTCATGGCTGATGATGACCAGCGCAGTGCGCCGCGCCGCTAGATCCTTTTCCAGCCATTCAATGGTGGTGAGATCGAGATGGTTGGTCGGCTCGTCGAGCAGCAGAATGTCGGGATCCGCCGCGAGAGCATGCGCCAGCGACACGCGCCGCGCCTCGCCGCCGGACAGGTGCGACGGGTCTTCCTCGCCGGTCATCCCGAGCTCTTCGAGCAACTGACGGGCAATGTAGTGGTCGTCGGTCGGCTTCAGTCCGGCTTCGACATAAGAGAGCGTGGTGGCGTGGCCGCCGAAATTCGGTTCCTGCGACAGGTAGCGGACCAAGGCGCCCGGCTGCACGAACACCGTGCCGGCATCGGGCTCGACCAGGCCGGCGGCGATCTTGAGCAAGGTCGACTTGCCGGAGCCATTACGCCCGACCAGCGACACGCGTTCGCCCGTGGAAACCGACAGGTCGGCCCCGCTCAGCAGCGGCGTACCGCCGAAAGTCAATTTGATACCGGTGAGTTGCAGCAGGGGAGGTGGCGCCATGGCCCTTCGCCTACAGGCGGAAAGCGCCAAGGTCAAAACCATCGGCGTCTTCAGCAAGGCAGCGGTTGTTTCTCATTTATCTGCAGCTACTTAAGGAGCTTCGGATTCCCTCGCCCGCAATGGCTACTTCTTGCGAATCCGGAAGGTGAGAAGGTCGGTGCCAAGATCTCTGGCTTCCAGGATGTCCCCGCTCTCGCGGACCGCATGGGGAATGTCGATGGCCGCCATCGGGTCGGTGCATTCGGCGATGATCAGGTCGCCGGGCGCCAGCGCGGTCAGCGCCTTCTTTACCAGGAGCGTGGGCAACGGGCATTTGAGGCCCCGCATGTCCATGGTCTTTTCCGTCAACGCCAAAGCTCCTGTCGGCGACAATGCTGCGCTAGACTGAGAACCCATCAGGCCTGAAGCGGTCAAGGGCGGATTATGGCGGCGGCGTCCGAGACAATACAGATGATTTCGCGGCTCACGCCGCTTTCCGATGTCCTCGCGATGGTCGATCTGCGCGTCAAGGCGGTGACGCCGCGCACGCTGGACGTCGCGGCGGCGGCGGGCCGCGCGCTCGCCGTCGATGCCATGGCCGCGCCACGGCCGACAGCGCCGCTGGCGCTGATCGACGGCTGGGCGCTGGCCTCCGACGCCACGCTCGGTGCAGCCGCTCATAATCCACTGCCGCTCGTTCATCCGCCGCAGCGCATCGAAGCCGGACAGCCCTTGCCGCCCGACGCCGACAGTGTCGCGCCTTTTCATGCCGTGAAGTCCGCGAACGGATTGGCCGAGGCGCTGGCCACCATCAATCCCGGCGACGGCGTGTTGCAGCCCGGCGGCGACAGCGATCCACTGATCCCGTTGCGGCGCGCCGGCGAGCGCATGCGCATGATGGATCTGGCCGCCTTCGCCGCCGCCGGCGTGTCGCGCATCGCGGTGCGCGAACCGCGCATTCGCGTTTTGCCGCTGCGCGGCTCGACCATCATCGCCGCGGCGGCGCGGCTCCTGGCCCAAGACGTCGAACGGCGCGGCGGCGCCGCCAAGCTCGACGAGCCGGGGCGCGATCTCGGCACCGTGCTGGCCTCGGAAACGGCCGATGCGATTGTCGTCATCGGCGGCACCGGCTCGGGCCGCAACGACACTTGCGTGCACACGATGGCGAGGGACAGCGAACTCGCCGTGCACGGCATGGCGATTGCGCCCGGCGAAACCGCGGCGCTCGGCTTTGCCGGTTCGCGGCCGCTACTGCTGCTGCCGGGCCGCCTCGATGCGGCGCTGGCCGTGTGGTTGATGGTGGGACGCCGCATTCAGGACCGGCTGGCCGGTATTCCCGGCGGCGAGAGACAATTGTCCGAGCCGCTCACGCTGTCACGAAAGCTGTCATCCACCGTCGGGCTCTGCGAAATCGTCCCCGTGCGCCGCATCCAGAATTCGGTCGAGCCTTTGGCGTCGAAATACCTGCCATTGTCGGCGCTGACGCGGTCCGACGGCTGGATCCTGATTCCGGCCGAATGCGACGGCTACGACGAAGGCGCTACCGTGCAGGTCCGGCCGTGGCCTTGAACGCTTACGCTTAGCCGGGCACATTCGGGAATGGTCAACCGGGGTCTTCAGGAAGCAATCCGCGCCGTCGGCGGCGTCACCGAACTGGCACGCCGCGTCGGCATCTCGCAGCCGTCGGTTTCGAACTGGACGCGCATTCCGGCGGGCCGCGTTGTTGCGGTCGAGGCGGCGACCGGTATCGACCGATCGATCCTGCGGCCCGACCTCTATGGCACAGCCGGCGATGCCGCGAGCAAGCACGGCGATGCGACGGCGGAGGATGCCGCCGAGTGGGCCGACAAGTCGACCATGCGCATCATCGGTCTTGCCGGGTGGAGCGGCTCCGGCAAGACGACGCTGATCACCAAACTCGTTCCTGTCCTCAAGTTGCGCGGCCTTCGCGTCTCGACCCTCAAGCACGCCCATCACGGCTTCGACCTCGACCGCCCAGGCAAGGACAGCTTCCGGCACCGCGAAGCCGGCGCGACCGAGGTCATCGTTTCCTCGGCCAGCCGCTGGGCGATCCTTCATGAACTGCGTGACGAAGAAGAATGGAATCTGCTCGACCTGGTCGAGAAAATGTCGCCGGTCGACCTGGTGCTGGTCGAAGGTTTCAAACGCGACGCCTTTCCGAAAATCGAAATCCACCGCGCCGAAAACGGCAAGCCGCTGATCCAGCCGGACGATCCTTATATCGTCGCTGTGGCCGCGGACGTTGCTCTGCCGCAGGCCAAGGTCCCGGTCATCGATCTCAACGATGTCGAAGCGATCGCCGATCTGCTGCTCCGGCATGCCGCGACGATCCGCGAGGTCGCGCGGGCGATGGCTGGTTAGGGCCGATGGCGCAACTGAGCGACGACTGTTTCGCGTTCTCGGGGCCCCTGCTGACGCTGGCCGAGATGGAGCAACTGATTGCGACACGCGTTGCGCCGGTCCCTGAGACCGAACGCGTGGCGTTGCGAGGTGCACGCGGCCGCGTCACGACCGGCGATATCAAGGCACCGCTCGATCTGCCGCCGTTCGACAATTCGGCGGTCGATGGCTATGCGGTGCGCCACGCCGATCTCGATGCGGACGGCGACACCACGCTCGCCGTCAGCGGCCGGCTCACCGCCGGCGCGCGCGCCGACATCGCACTGGGGCCGAAGCAGGCAATCCGCATCTTTACCGGTGCGGCGATGCCGGCCGGTGCCGACACCGTCTACATGCAGGAAGACGTGACGCTGGCGGGCGATGCGGTGACAGTGCCGAAAGGGCTGGCGCCTGGCGCCAACCGCCGGCTGGCCGGCGAGGATGTACCCGCCGGCCGCGTTGTTTTGCCCGCCGGTACCGTGCTCGAGGCCCGGCACATCGCGCTCCTGGCGGCGCTCGGCATCACCGAGGTCGAAGTGCGGCGTCGGCTGAAGGTCGCTATCTTTTCGACCGGCGACGAAGTCGTCGAACCCGGCACGCAACGCGCCGGCGCGACGATCTTCGATTCCAATCGCTATTTGCTGTCCGCGCTGTTCGAGCAACTCGGCACGGTCGTCACTGATCTCGGCATTCTGGCTGACGAGCCGTCCGAACTGGCGCGGGCGCTGGCCAAAGCCGCCGCGTGGCACGATCTCGTCATCACGTCGGGTGGCGTGTCGGCCGGGGAAGCCGATCACGTCCGGGCGGCGGTGGAGAAGATTGGCAGTCTGGTGTTCTGGCGCGTCGCCATCAAGCCCGGCCGGCCGGTGGCGATGGGGGTGATCCGCGCCGCGCCGCGCAAGGATTACGCGGCCCATGCCGGCGCCGCGTTTTGCGGACTGCCTGGTAATCCGGTTGCGGTGTTCGTGACATTCGTCCGCGTGGTCAAACCGCTGCTGCTGCGCCTTTCCGGCGCACGGCCGCAGAGCCTGACGCCCCTCCCGGTGCGCGCGGCCTTCACCTATATGAAAAAGAAGGGCCGACGCGAATATGTCCGGGTCGCCTTGCGGCGCGGGGCCGACGGCGAGATCGAAGCTGTGAAACATCCCCAGGACGGCACTGGTATTCTCACATCATTGACGGAGACCGACGGCTTGCTCGAATTTCCCGAAGACGTCGCCTCAGTCGCGCCCGGCGACCGTGCCGGCTTTCTCTCTTTCGCGGCGCTGATGGGATGAAGGTCTCGCCGCCCGACCACCCCTTCGCACACGCGCGTCGTATTGACGGCCGCTTCGTCAACAAGAGCGGCAGGGCTGTGACGCGCGGCGATGTCTGGCGCCTGCTGCGCACGCATGATCCGGCGCCGTGGCCCGAGCAAATTCCGCACCGGCAGGCCGAGAAACCGGTGACGCGCGTCACCGATGGCATCCGCATCACGCCGATGGGACACGCGACGGTGCTGCTGCAGACCGCGGGCTTGAACATCTTGACCGATCCGATGTGGTCGGAACGCGCGGGCCCGACGCGTTGGCTCGGCGCGAAGCGCCGCTGCCCGCCGCCGCTGGCGCTCGACGATCTGCCGCCGATCGACGTCGTGCTGCTCAGCCATTGTCATTACGACCATCTCGACCGCGCGACGCTAGCCTGGCTGGAGCAGCGCGACGGGCCGCGGCTCATCACCGGCCTCAATGTCGGCGCCATCACGCCATGCAGGAATGTTCGCGAGCTCGACTGGTGGCACAGCGAAGCGCTGGGCGGCGGTGTAACCACGACCTACGTGCCGGCCGAGCACGGTTCGGCGCGCGGGCTGTTCGACCAGAACAAGAGTCTGTGGGGCGGCTTCGTCATCGAGACGCCGGCAGGCACCATCTATTTCGCCGGCGACACGGCATTCGGCGAACATTTCGCCGCCATTCGCGAGCGTTTCGGCTCGCCGGACGTGTCGCTGTTGCCGATCGGCGCCTATCTGCCGCGCTGGTTCATGTCCATCGTGCACATGGATGCGCATCAGGCCGTCGAGGCGGCAAGCATTTTGCAATCGCGCGTCACGCTGCCAATCCATTACGGAGTGTTTCACCTCGCCGACGATGGCTATCACGAACCGCTGGAGACATTGAACGCCGCCTTGTCGGGCAGCGATCTCGACGTGCGCGTGCCGGCCTTCGGCGATGCAGTTCACATCTAGAGCATGTGTGCGGCGGCGATGGCCTGGGCTTTGGCGACATCGTCGGACGTATTGACGTTGAAGAACGGATCGACCGGCTGATCGGGCCAATCGGCGATGGCGATGCCATGGCGCGCGGTGAAGACCTCGACGCCGCGCACACCCTCTTCGGTGACCGCCTTGCGCAGATCCGCGCGCAGCGCCAGCGGCCACAAGCCGACGACGGGGTGCCGCCACTCGCCGGACCGTGCGCAAGCCAGCGGCATGCCGGCACCCATCCGGCGGCGCGCCTCATGCAGACGCTCGACCAGGTCGTCCGGAAGGAATGGACAATCGCCCGGCGCACTGAGCAGCCATTCGATGCCGTTGTCCTGTGCCGCGAGCCAATCGAGCCCGGCGAGAATGCCGGCGAGCGGACCCGGGAAATCCGGCAGGCTGTCCGGAACCACCACGCAGCCGGTGTCGGCGAAGCGCGCCGGATCGCCATTGGCATTGATGACGATGTCGATGCACTGGCCGGACAAGGTTGCCAGCACCCGGTCGAGGATGGTCGAACGGCCGATCTTGATGAGGGCCTTGTCGCCGCCGCCCATGCGGCGGGCGAGGCCGCCGGCGAGCACCAGGCCGAAAGTCGGGGGGTGGGGGAAGTCGCTCATGGAGGCTGTCTATCATTCCGCTGCGCTGTCCGAGGCGCGAATCTCGCCTCGCGGGACGATGCGGGATTCTCTATCGCGACAAGCCATTGCAATCAAAGCAGGAATATGCAGGTTAGCGGGCGCCGGAACGCCTGTCTTGCCGCTTGCCAAGCGCTGCGGCGGCTGTCAGGAACCGGCGCGCCGAAGGCGTGCTTGACGAGGCCGAGGAGCCCCGTCAGGACGTTCTGGTTTGGAGAGGTGGCCGAGTGGCTGAAGGCGCACGCTTGGAAAGCGTGTTTACGGGAAACCGTAACGAGGGTTCGAATCCCTCTCTCTCCGCCAGCCGCCGGATGTCCGCCACAGCTTTTGTCTTCACGCCTTGCTCACGACGCTGCGGGCGCTGACCGCGCGAACACCTCTTTGAAGAAAGGGTAAGCCGTGAGCATTGGATTGATCGCGCTGCTTGACGATGTTGCGGCGCTCGCCAAAGTGGCCGCAGCCTCGCTCGACGATGTCGCGGGGCAGGCGGCCAAAGCCGGCGTCAAGGCCGCCGGCGTCGTCATCGATGACACGGCGGTGACGCCTGGCTACGTCATCGGTTTTGCCGCCAAGCGCGAACTGCCCATCGTCGGCAAGATTGCAGTTGGGTCGCTGCGCAACAAGATCCTCATTCTCCTGCCGGCCGCACTGCTGCTGAGCTATTTCCTGCCATGGATCATCACGCCGATCCTGATGCTTGGCGGCGCGTATCTTTGTTACGAGGGCACTGAGAAGGTCGTCGAGGCTGTGCTGCCGGACCGTGCGCACGAGCATGAGGCGCGAACTGAATCGGTGGCCCTCAGTCCGAAAACGTTCGAGGACGAAAAGGTCGCGAGCGCGATCAAGACCGACTTCATCCTCTCGGCGGAAATCATGGCGATCACACTGGCTGCCATTCCGGCTGGCAGCGTTGTGACGCAGGCACTGGTGCTGGCGGTGGTGGCAATCGGCATCACCGCCGCGGTGTATGGCGTCGTCGCGTTGATCGTGAAGGCCGATGACGTCGGCCTCGCGCTAGCACGCAACGAACAGCCTTCGGTGACAGGCCGGATCAGCCGGGCCTTGGGACGTGCGCTCGTGCTCGGGATGCCGATTCTGCTGAAGTTGCTCAGTGCCGTCGGCACCGCCGCAATGATCTGGGTTGGCGGCGGCATCGTGCTGCACGGCCTCGAAGTCTATGGTCCGTCGCAGATCCAACATGCCGTCGAAAGCGCGGCGCGGGCTGTCGCAAGTCTGGTGCCGGCGCTCGGTCCTGTCCTGGAATGGACGACGATCGCAGCAATCTCCGGCGTCATCGGTCTTGCGATTGGCGGTGTCCTGCTGCCGGTGGTCGAGTTTGTCGTTTCACCGGCCTGGAAGCGGATCAAGCGTCTGGCGCGCTGAAGTTGCGGCATCACCCGCTATCAAATGTCGCGGCGCACGCCACTATCGAGTTCGATGGCGGCGCCGTTGAGATAGCTCGCCTGCTCCGACACCATGAAGGCAACCAGATTGCCGACTTCTTCCGGCTTACCGAACCGCGTCACGCCCAGTCTGGTCAGCAGCGCCTGCGCCGCCTCGTCGGCTGGCTTGCCGGTGCGCTCGGATTCCGAGCGCAATGACTGCGTGATGCGATCCGTCATGAAGTAACCGGGATTGATCGCGTTGACCCTGACGCCATCGCGGACGCCGATTTCGGACAGTGCCTTGGTGAAGTTCAGCAAGGCCGAGTTGATCGAACCGCCGATCGTGAAATCCGCGGCGGGCATGCGCGCGCCGAGACCAGCAATGTTGATGATCGAGCCGTGGCTTTTCCTGAGCGCTGGCCAGATCGCCTTGCTGAGCCGCACCGTGCCGAAGAACTTCAGCGCGAAGCCGCTCGCCCAGTCGTCCTCGGAAAGCTGGAAGAAGTCGCCGCGCTTGGCCGCGCCGGCGCAATTGACGAGAGCGTCGATCGTATCGAGCGTCGCCAGCGCCGCCTGCGCGGCCTTTTCCAGCGCTTCGGTGGACGACAGATCGGCGGCGTGGACAGTGACCTCGACCTTGTAGCGGCCGGACAGCTCGGCGGCGACCTGATCGAGCTTGGTCTTGTCGCGGGCGACGAGGAAAAGCCGCATGCCTTCTCGCGCCAAGGCTTCCGCGATCGCTGCCCCGAGGCCGCGACTTGCGCCGGTCACAATCGCCGACTTGCCGGCCAACCCGTAGTTCATGATCGTCGTCCTTTCTATTGGCTGACTTTATACGCCGAGTGCTGACCCATGCGCCCGGCGCGGCTCCGCCATCTTGCATATTGTATGACGGTAGGATTGACCGATGAAAAGGGCGGCCCTATGGTTTATGCGTAATTTATCCCGAACAGCGGAATCGCGGCGGGAATCGTTCCAAGGGAGGAAGACATGACCATCACGAAACGCAGGTTTCTTGGCGTTGCGCTGCCCTCGCTCGCTCTCGCCGCTTCCGGCGTCCCCGCGTGGGGCCAGAACAAGCTCGGCAATCCGGCCTGGAAATACGATCTTGTGATAGGCGGCGGCTCGGCCACCGGCAATTCGCGCATCTTCGCTTCCGCTGTCGGCAAGGTCATCACGGACAACGTCCAGGGCGTTCGCGCAAGCGGCGGCGTTTCGCCGGGCTACGACGCCGAAAGTGCCATGCATGTTCATGATGGCACGATGATCGGCGGCGTCGGTACGCCACTCATCATCCAAAACGCCATTGCCGGCAAGCCGCCGTTTCCGGCAGGCGGGATCGATTTGAAGTTCTGGTTCTCGCACAACGAAATTCCGCTCAACCTCTTCGCTCGCGGCGAGACTGGCTTCACGAAGATTTCGCAATTGAAAGGCGCGACCGTCGCGCTCGCCCCGGAAGGCACATCAAACTACATCCTCTCGAAGATCGTTTTCGAGGCAAACGGCGTTCCGATGAACTCGCTGAAGGTCCGCTACATGGATACGTCGAAGGCTATCCAGCAGCTGCAGGACGGCAACATCGACGCCCTGTCATATGTGCGCGATTATTCCGGCGCGATCCTTGAACTGACCGGCGCGAGGAAGGTCACACTTCTTCAGCCGACGGAAGAATCGCTGCCGAAGATCAAACAGGAAATCGAATGGGCTGGGCCCGCCGAATGGTCGCTCAAGGACAAGTACCCGGACATGAACGTACCAGCGCCTGGGCTCGCCTTCGTCTCCCCCGAGTTTATGTTCCTCTCCGGCAAGCTCCCCAACGATTTGGTGTACGCAATGACGCGCGCCGTCTGGGAGCATGTCACGGTGCTTCAGGAATCCAGCGCCGTCTATAAGCACGTCAACTTAAAGGACGCGCTGAAGCGCGTACCGATCCCGCCGCATCCCGGCGCGCTCGCCTATTACAAGGAACAGAATGTCCCCAATTGGGAAAAGTATGCGAGCCTCCTGCCTAAGGGATAGGCGACTGAAGAACCGGTTGAGGCGCCGCCCACACTGACGGACCGGCGTCTGGCGCCATGCGAAAACTCACAAACTGTGGTGGCTGGAATGTCGGCGATTGATGGGCAACTCGGCACGAAACACGATGATGAGATCGCAGGCGTCGTGCCTCATGTTGGCCCGACGACGGTAGATCCGAGTACGCGAGGTCCGGTTTGGCGTTTGATAACGGCCACGCTATCTCTAGCGCTATTCGTTTACCCGATCTACGCGGGGCTGTTCGGCGGGCCGCCGGCGATCGTGTTCATGTCCACCTATCTGCTGATTGTCATGGCTCTGACGGCGTTCCTGTTGCCGTCGGGAATTTTTAAGCCAGGGTCGGCTGGTGAGTGGGCTTTAAATTTATTGCTCGTCGCCGGGTGCGTTGCCGCGGCATGGGTAGCTTATGATTGGCTGCGTTTCGCGCTGGTCTTCACGCTGACGCCGCTCGAGAAAACCGGCTGTGTTGTCCTGCTGCTTGCGGCGATGGAGATGACCCGGCGGACGCCGACCAGCGCGATGAACTATGTGGCGATCGGCGCCATAGTATACGCGCTGTTCGGCAATTACTTGCCGAGTCTTCTCGGCCAGGCTGGCATGACGGTTGACCGGCTGCTGTGGAGCCAAGTGTTTACCACGGATGGCCTATTCGGCGAGCCGCTGTCGATCGGTGCGACTTTCATCGGCCTTTTCGTGTTCTTTGCCGCCTTCCTCGAAGCCAGCGGCGGCGCGCAAAAGTTTATGAACTTCACGATTGCCATCGCCGGCCGCTTCCGCGGCGGCTCAGCAAAGATCGCGATCCTGGCCAGCGCGATGATGGGCATGATGTCGGGCTCGTCGGTGACCAATATTGTCACCACGGGTGTCATTACCATCCCGATGATGAAGCGCGTTGGCTACAAACCGGAGATGGCCGCCGGCATCGAGGCGACCGCTTCGCTTGGCAGCCAGATAACGCCACCAATTCTCGGAGCGACGGCGTTTCTTATGAGTGAAATCACCGGCTATCCCATGATCCAAATCATGGCGCTGACCGTGATCCCCTGCATCCTGTTCTACTTCTGCATTTTCATGCAGGTGCACCTGGCCTCGATCAAGCTGAACATCGGCGCGCTCGATCCCAAGGAAATCCCGCCGCTCGGGCGCGCGACGTTTGAAGCGCTGCCGTTCTTCATACCGATCGTCGCATTGGTCGTGCTTCTCTATATGCGGTACTCGACGAGTTACGCGGTATCGGTATCGATCCTGTTCTTCTTCGCCGTGTGCATGGTCTTCCCGGAGACGCGGCGCAACTTCCTCGCCAATTCCATGCGCGGGCTCCGCGAAGGTGCCGCAACCTGCATTCCGCTTGTCGGATCGCTGGCGACCGCCGGGATGATCGTCGGCGTTCTGACGATGACGGGACTTGGTGACCGGCTGTCCTATTTGATCGAGATGGTGTCCGGGAACAATTTGCACATCATGATCGTCATGACGGCGCTGATCTGCCTACTGCTTGGAACTGGCATGGTGACGGTTGGCGACTATGTCCTGGTCGCGGTGACCGTGGTGCCCCTGATGGTGCATCTCGGCGTCGAATTAATCGTCGCGCATATGTTCATCTTCTATCTCGCGGTGATGAGCGCCATCAGCCCGCCGGTCATGGTCGGCGTTTTCGCCGCGGCTTCGATCGCGAAATCGGACACGATGAAGACGGCGTGGCAGGCCCTCCGTTTTTCGATCGTCGGCTTCCTGGTACCGTTTATCTTCATCTACGACCCCGCCATCCTCATGGTACATGGCATAACGTTGGAAGGGCTGTTCCTGCTCGCGTCGGTGCTAGTGGGCATCGTGGCACTCGCGATCGGCTTCGAGCAGTTCGCGTTCTTCAGAACCATTTCGCGGCCTTACGCGGCGGTTTATCTGGTCGTTGCCTTCGTTACGCTGTTGCCGTCGATAACGGCGAGCGCGATCGGCATGGGTTGCCTTGCCTTGCTGCTGGCGTGGGAGTGGATGCGTCGCCCAGCCCACACCGTGGCTGCGTAATTCCCGCAAGGCGCTGACGGTAATTCAGGAGGTTTCCACGATGCGGAGCGATACGCCCGGCGCCCGGTTCCGTCGATTGTTCGAACAAGGCCCGTTCGTCTGCATGGGCGCGCATGACCCGCTGACGGCACGCATCGCCGAGGCGGCCGGTGCTAAGGCGCTCTATGTCAGCGGCTTTGCGCTTTCCGCGGTGATCGCCGGCGCACCAGACTTCGGGGTGCTTACACAGACTGAGATGTTCGAAGCTATTCGCCGCATCTGTCGGGTAACGTCGCTGCCTGTATTTGCCGACGCCGATACCGGTTATGGCGGCCCTCTAGAAGCACGGCGCACAATCGAGCTTTGGGAAGAAGCTGGCGCCGCGGCTCTACACTTGGAGGACCAGGAGGCGCCGAAAAAATGCGGCCACTTTGCTGGGAAGCGACTGATCCCGACCGCCGATATGGTGCAAAAGCTCCACGCAATGCTGGACGCCCGGCGGGATCCCGGGTTCTTCGTCATCGCCCGCACCGATGCGATCGCCGTCGAAGGGATCGACAAGGCGATCGAGAGGCTGCGCGCCTACGCGGCGACCGGCGTCGACGCGCTTTATGCCGATGCGCCGGAAAGTCGCGACCATATGAAGGCTTTGAGCAGCGGACTGGGTGATCTCGGGCTGCCCATTCTGTTCAATATGGTGCGCTCCGGTAAGAGCCCGGTGCTGACTATGCAGGAGGCGGCGAAACTGGGTTTTGTTTTTGCATTGTGCCCGGTTGAGTCGATGCTGACCGAACACCGGGCCGTCAGCGAGATGATGCGACGCTTTCTCGCTGATCAGACGACAGACGCCATTGCAGAGGGGCTGACACCCTTCGACGAATTTAATCATTTCATTGGTCTCAGTGAAATGGCCGAGCTAAATCGTCGCTATGGCACCTGACAGAGTCGTTCGCCCGATCAGCGCAACGACTGAACGCTGGTCGCGATGCTGCGGCCGAGCGCCTTCACCGACGGCACGTAACGTTCGACGATTTCCTCAGGCCTGATCGCCGATTTGAAATACGTCATGCCGGCCGTCGCCAGCACCTTGTTATCGACGATGATGGGCACGGCGATGGTGCTGGACGAGCGCGGTTCGACCAGCGGATCGCGCTCGGCATGGCCCTGGCGGCGGATCCCCGACAGCATCGCCAGCGTGCGGGCGCGATCGCGCGCCGCCACGTCTTCCGGCTCGGGCGACAGCGCCAGCATGTCGAGCAGGCTGGCGCGCTCGCGCGACGGACAGAACGCCAGATAGGCGCGGCCCAGCGCGCGGCCGAGCAGGCTCAATCGCGTGTTGACCGTCGCCTGCTGAAACGGCGAGACCGGGCTGTCGGGAATGGTGCTGAAGCGGATCGCCACCGAAAGGCCGTCGCGCACGGCGATCGCCACCGGCCATTGATGCTGGCGGGTGAAGGCGATGGCCCAGGGCCGCGCCGCTTCGACCAC
This sequence comes from Pseudolabrys sp. Root1462, assembly GCF_001426945.1. Taxonomy (GTDB): domain Bacteria; phylum Pseudomonadota; class Alphaproteobacteria; order Rhizobiales; family Xanthobacteraceae; genus Pseudolabrys. The sequence continues at coordinate 565,392 of NZ_LMFS01000003.1, forward strand.
GAGCGGATCGCCGCGGAAGCCGTTACTCAGCGATTTGACCCGGGACGTAACGGCATAGCCGCCCTGGCGGCGGTCGTTGACGACATAGCCCAGGGCGCAAAGCGACTTGAGCAGGCGGACCAGCGTCGATTTCGGCAGGGAGGTCGCCTTGTGCAACTGGTCGAGCGAGGCCACGCGATGGCGGTTGAGCTCCTCGAGCAGGCGCAAGGTGCGGGCTGCGGACTCGACTGTATCCGTCCTGAGCGGCATGCCCCAAAATTCCACTGTGCGGAATGCGGTCGATTACCTATGGCAAAAAGCCGGTGCGGCTGCAAACAATAAGCGTAAACAAAACTGCTGTTCCGCCCTGCGGAACAGCAAAATTCCCCGGGAGGAGCCGATGAAGAAATTTTTGCAGCTATGCGCTGTTCTCTGCCTGAGCTTGTTGTGCAGCTCGGCGTGGGCGCAGGACAACTGGCCAAGCCGCACCATCTCGCTGGTCGTGCCGTTTCCGGCCGGCGGCAATGCCGACATCATCGCGCGCGAAATTGCGCTGGCGCTCCAGGAAAAGCTCGGCCAGACCGTGATCGTTGAGAACCGGTCCGGCGCCGGCGGCAATATCGGCGGCGCTTACGTCGCCAAGGCGAAACCCGACGGCTACACCTTCCTGTTCTCGACGCCGGCTCCGGCCGCGCTGAACAAGCTCATGTACAAGTCGATGCAGTACGACCCGGCGGAAGATCTGTCGCCGGTGGTGCTGGTGTCGAAGTCGCCGCTCATCATCGTGGCGAAGCAGGGCGGCTTCAAGACGGTCAAGGAGCTGCTCGATTTCGCCAAGGCCAATCCCGGGAAGCTGAACATCGGCCATCCGGGCAAAGGCACCCTCGGCCACATCACCACGGTGTTCCTGCAGAAACTCGGTAACGTGAAGGTCGCGGACGTGCCCTATCGCGGCACCGCGCCGCTGATGACCGACCTGCTGGGCGGCCACATCGATGTCGCCATCGACTTCCTGACCACCTATGTGCCGCTGGTCAAAGAGGGCAAGCTCAATGCGCTGGCCGTGACCACGACGACGCCGTCATTTCAGTTGCCTGACGTGCCGACGGCGACCTCGGTCGGTCTGCCGGGCTTCGATGCGTCGGCTTGGTACGCCATTCTCGGGCCCAAAGGGACGCCGAAAGACGCCACTGAAAAGGTCAACAAGATCGTCAACGACTGGCTCAAGAGCGAGCAGGGCAAGAAGAGCCTGCAGCAGAACGGCATGGATGGCATCGGCGGCTCGCCGGACGATCTCAAGGCCTTCATCGCCAACGAACTCAAGAAATGGGCACCGCTCATCAAGGATGCCAACATCGAACTGTAAGTCGTAAGCTCGGCTATCTTCCTCTTGGCGCGGCGGCGTTAATCGCCGCCGCGTCTTTTGTTTGCAGAGGCTTTGGACATCGTCATGGCAAGCTCGACCTTCATCACCTGCGCCGTCACCGGCAACCACACCACGCGCGCGCAGAACCCAAATCTGCCGGTCACGCCCAATGAAATCGCGGAAGCGGCGCTGTCGGCCGCCGAAGCGGGCGCGGCCATCGTGCACATTCATGTCCGCGACCCGCAGACCACGATGCCGTCGATGAAGCTGGAATATTATGAAGACGTGGTTGCGCAGATCAGGCGCGCCAATCCGGCGCTGATCATCAATCTGACGACGGGACCGGGCGGCCGCTACCAGCCGTCGGCGCACGACCCGCTGGTGCCGGGACCCAAGACGACGCTGACCACGGCCGAGAAACGCGTGGCGCACATCACAGCGATCCGACCCGACATCGCCACGCTCGACCTCAACACCATGGTGTTCGGCGGCGAGGTCGTCATCAATGCGCCGGACAGCGTGCGCAAGATGGCGGCGGCAATGTCGGCGGCCGGCGTGCTGCCGGAACTGGAGCTGTTCGACTCTGGAGACATCCAGTTCGCCAACGATTTGATCAAGGAAGGCACGCTGGCGCCGAAGCCGTTGTGCTCGATCGTCATGGGCATCAAATACGGTTTCAAGCCGGTGCCGGAGACGTTGTTCTATGCGCGCGGCCTGATGCCGGAAGGCGCGATCTGGACCGGCTTCGGCACGGGCCGCATGGCATTTCCGATGGTGGCGCAGTCGTATCTCGCCGGCGGCAGCGTGCGTGTCGGCCTCGAAGATGCGGTCTATCTGTCGGCGGGCGAACTCGCGCCCTCGAATGCGGCGATGGTCGTCAAGGCCAGGCGCATCGTCGAGGATCTCGGCGGCGTCATCGCGTCGTCGCAGGAAGTGCGGGCCTTGCTGAAGCTGCCGGCGAGCAACGCCGCGCGCTGATCGCGCATCCATTGTCGTTTCCGGGTCTATTCCTTGACCGCGCCGGTCATCGCCGACACGTAGTGCTCGACGAAGAAGGCGTAGAGGACCACCAGCGGCAGCGAGCCGATCATGGCGCCGGCCATCAACGAACCCCAGCGGTAGACGTCGCCATCGACCAGCGCCGTGACGATCGCCACCGGCACCGTCTTGTAGCTGGTGGTCGAGATGAAGGTCAGCGCGTAGATGAACTCGTTCCAGCACAAGGTGAAGCAGAAGATGAAGGCCGAGATCAGGCCCGGCACCGCCAGCGGCAGGATGATCTTGACCAGAATCTGCCAGCGGCTGGCGCCATCCATCAGCGCACATTCCTCAAGCTCGAACGGGATGGTCTTGAAGTAGCCCATCAGCAGCCAGGTTGAGAACGGAATGAGGATGGTGGGGTAGGTCAGGATCAGCGCGAAGGGCGTGTCGAACAGGCCGTACTGGAAGACCACGGTCGACAACGGGATGAACAGGATCGACGGCGGCACGAGGTAGGCAAGAAAGATGAGGCCGCCGGCGACCGTCGAGCCCTTGAAGCGCAGACGAACCAGCGCATAGGCGGCGAGCACGCTGGCGAAGATCGACAACGCGGTCGCGCAGGTCGCCACCAGCATCGTGTTCCACAGCCAGACCGGATACTCCGTCTCGAACAGCAGCTTGGTGATGTGCTTGAGAGTCGGCGACCATGTCCAGAACGGACTGTAGGTATCCATGTCGAGCAGCTGAGCGTCCGGCTTCACCGAGGTCAGCGCCATCCAGTAGAACGGGAACAGCAGCACCACCAGAATGAGCCCCAGCGGCAGATAGAGCGTCACCAGCCGGCGCGGCAGGCTATGCAGGTAGCTCATGCCTTCGCTGTGGTCGGCCGTCCCGGCCAGCGTGCCGCGCGGATCGCCGGCTTTTTGAGCGAGTGCGTCAGTCATTGTCGCCACCTTGTTGCCACTTGCGGCGCTGCAGCCCGAACCACGACACCATGATCGCAGCCAGCAGGAACGGGATCATGGCCGTCGAGATCGCGGCGCCTTCGCCGAGATAGCCGCTCATGATTGCGCGCTGATAGGAGAGGGTCGCCATCAGATGCGTGGCATTCACCGGGCCGCCGCGCGTCATGACCCAGATGAGCTGGAAGTCGGTGAAGGTGAACAGTACCGAGAAGGTCATGACCACCGCGATGATCGGTGTCAGAAGCGGATAGGTGATGAAGCGGAAGCGCTGCCAGGTCGAGGCGCCGTCGATGGTGGCGGCTTCGTAGAGCGACGGCGATACGGTCTGCAGGCCCGCCAGCAGTGTGATGGCGACGAACGGCACGCCGCGCCAGATATTGGCGAAGATCACAGACCAGCGCGCGTTCCAGACGTCACCGAGGAAGTCGATGTTCTGGGTGATGAGCCCCATCTGCTTCAGCGACCACGAAATGATCGAGAATTGAGGGTCGAACAGCCACCAGAAGGCGATCGCCGACAGCACCGTCGGAACGATGAAGGGAATCAGCACGATGGCGCGGATGATGGCCTTGAACGGCAGATTCTCGTTGAGCAGCAGCGCCAGATAAAGCCCGATGGCGAATTTGATGATGCTGGCGACGCCCGTATAGAGAATGGTGTTGAACACGGAGAGCCAGAAGACGGAATCTTCCCAGAGATAGATGTAGTTCTCGACGCCGACGAAGACGCCGTCGCGGCCGAGCCGTGCGTCAGTGAAGGACAGCCAGACGCCGAGGCCGAGCGGATAGGCGAGAAACAGGATCAGGAAGGCCGCGGCCGGCAGCATGAACCATGCTCCGAGCCAGTTCTTGTTGACCTTGAGACGGTCCCAGGCGGTGATCTCGCGGATCTCCCGGGCCGGCTTGGCTGTTGGCGCTGCAATGCTCACAGTCGGCGGACTCCCAACTAAGAAGAAGACCGGCGGAGGAAAGTCGCCTCCGCCGGTCGTTGACGCTTAGCGATAGATGCGCTTGAGCTGGCGTTCGGCGCCCGCGATGGCGCCTTTGGCGTCTTCGCGGCCGGTGCAGTAGTTGGCGAACATGTCGAGCACGACGAAGTCAGAGATCGCGGTCGCCGCCTTCTCGCCGACGGAGCCGAGGCCGCCCGCGGTCAGCGAACGCTTGGCGACGTCGCGGAACACGGTGTTCTTCGGATCGGCGGTCCAGATCGGATTCGAGTCGTACTCGTTCAGGCAGTGGGTCAGATAACCCTTGGCCGATTCGATCCACGGGTTGAAGTTCTTGGCGTCGAGCATGAACGCCATCAGCGACTTACAGGCCTGCGGATACTTCGTGTATTTCATCGCCAGGATTGGATACATCAGGTGAAGTTCGGTCGGCTTGCCGACCGGGCCCACCGGGAAGTAGGCGTGATCCATGTCTTCCGCGATGTCCTTGGCGTTGTTCTTCGCGGCGACGTAGATCGAGATGCCGTTATTCGTCCAGAAGATTTCCTTGGCGAGGAAAGCCTTGTTGTTGGACGCATCGTTCCAAGACGCGGTGCCTGGGATCATGTAGCCGTAGAGCGTCTTGGCGTATTCGAGCGCCTTGACCGTCTCCGGCGAGTTGATGATGACCTTGTCGTCCTTGTCGACGACCTGGCCGCCCTGCGCCCACAGGCACCAGTGGATCCAGGTGTTGCCGTCGCCCGACGCGTGGCCGAGCGCGAAACCGCCGGGCGTGCCCTGCGCCTTCATCGCCTTGGCGTATTCGAGGAACTCGTCGGTCTTGGTCGGGAATTTCGAGAACCCGGCCTTCTTCGAGGCTTCGAGGCGGTAGTTCATCAGCGCGCCGGAATAGCAGATCGGGATAGCGATCCACTTGTTGCCGTTCTTGCCGTACTTGATCGCGCTGTCGACCCAGCCGCCATGCGCCTTGCCGAGATAGTCGGCGACGTCGGTGACGTCGAGGCACTTCTGCGGGAACAGGTGCGGCAGCGAGTACAGACCCCAGAACAGGTCCGGCCCGGTGCCGGTGTTGGCCGCAACCGATGCCTTCGGCTGCACGTCTTCGTAGGATTCGCGGGAGATCTCGACCGGAACGCCGGTGGCCTTGCTATAGGCGTCGATCAGCTTGACGAAGGCGTCGTCTTCCTCCTTCACGAAGTATTTCCAGCGCAGCATCGACAGCTTGGCGCCCTTCTCAGGCTTCCACTGCGCGTTCTGCGCCCAGACCTTGGCCCAATCGAGCAAGGCGGGGCCGGTCAGTGCCGCCGCCGCGCCCAGCGCGGTGCCGGCCTTGACCAGACTACGGCGTGTCAAGTCAGTCATCGTTTCTCTCCCTTTAAGTTCTGTTTTGTTAAAAGCAGTCTTCAGGAATTCAGGCGCTTGCCTGTCGAAGCGTCGAACAGATGCACGAGCTTCGGGTCGGGTTTCAGCCGGATCTTTTCGCCCGGCTTGAACTGATGACGTTCGCGGAACACCGCGACCACCTCTTCGCCTCCCAGATTGGCGAAAACCTGTGTCTCCGAGCCGGTCGGCTCGATGACGATGATCTCGGCTTCGGCGCCGTCGTCGGCCAAAGTGAAGTGCTCCGGCCGGATGCCGTAAATGGCATCAACGCCGTTGGCGCTGGCCGGCACGTCAGCGAGCGGGAGCTTGACGCCCTGCGGGCCGATGAAGGTCCCAGTGCCGTTCACCTGCACCTTGCCCTTGAGGAAGTTCATGGCCGGCGAACCGATGAAGCCGGCGACGAAAACATTGGCCGGCTTGTCGTAGAGGTCGAGCGGTGCGCCGATCTGCTCGACGATGCCGTCATGCATGACGACGATCTTGTCGGCCATGGTCATGGCCTCGATCTGGTCGTGCGTGACGTAGACCGTGGTGGTCTTGAGGCGCTGATGCAGCTCCTTGATCTCGGTGCGCATCTGCACGCGCAGCTTAGCATCGAGATTCGACAAGGGCTCGTCGAACAGGAACACTTGGGGATCGCGGACGATGGCGCGGCCCATGGCGACGCGCTGGCGCTGGCCGCCGGAGAGCTGGCGCGGATAGCGCTCGAGCAGATTCTCCAGGCCGAGAATGCCGGCCGCGCGGTTGACGCGCGAGTCGATCTCTTCCTTCGGCGCGCCGCGCAGCTTCATGGAGAACGCCATGTTGTCCGACACGGTCATGTGCGGATACAGCGCGTAGTTCTGGAACACCATCGCAATGTCGCGCTCTTTCGGCGGCACGTTGTTGACGACGCGATCGCCGATGGCGATCTCGCCTCCAGTGATGTTCTCCAGGCCCGCGATCATGCGCAAAAGCGTGGACTTGCCGCAGCCGGAGGGGCCGACCAGCACCACGAATTCACCGTCGAGAATGGAAATGTCTACGCCGTGGATCACGGCGGTCGTGCCGAACGCTTTCCGGACGTCGCGGATCGCGACAGAAGCCATCGTCTTCCCTCCCTGTCGACGCTTTTCTCAGCGTCACCGCGAGTGGGGTTGTTCCCATCGTCGCGGTCGGCCTTTTGCGGCCGCCGGCTGTATTCAGCCGAAATTTCGCGGTGATATCATCATATGACACCGGCCGCGGCAATACCCCGTTGGTCGCAGTCGCGATGGTCGATATCGCGACGGCGTGAAGGCCTGCCGTAACAGGTTACATCGTCATACCGCCGTCGATTTGCAGAGTTTGTCCGGTGTAGTAGCTCGATTCATCGGAAGCGAGCCAAACCGCGCCGGCAGCGATTTCTTCCGGCGTGCCAAGACGGCCGATCGGCTGACGATCGATAAAGTCCTGACGGACTTCTTTTGCCGACTTGGCGAACTTTTTGGCGTTGGTGGCGATGCGCTCATTCAGGGACGGCGACTGAATGGTGCCGGGGCAGATGGCGTTAACGCGCAAGCCCTGGCGGATGAAGTCGGCGGCCATCGCCTTGGTTAGTCCGATCACGGCGGCCTTGGTGCTGCCATAGGCATAGCGGTTCGGAATTCCGCGCAGCGAAGAAGCGACCGACGCGATATTGATGACCGAGCCGCCGCTATGTTTCAGCATCGCCGGGACGAAAGCGCGCAAGGTCCGGTGCATCGATTTCACGTTGATATCGAAGGACCGGTCCCAATCCGCCTCGCTGCAGTCGAGGATGCTGCCCTGATGCACAAATCCTGCGCAGTTGGCGAGGATATCGGGCGCGCCGAATTCCTTGATCACCTTCTGCGCCAGCGTGTCCACCGCTTCAGTCGACGTGACATCCAGCGCGTAAGACTTGGCTTTCTTGAGATCCTTGAGTTTGCCGGCATCGAGATCTGTCGCAATGACCTTGGCGCCCTCGGCCACGAACGCTTCCGCGATGGCGCGGCCGATGCCCTGTCCGGCCGCCGTCACGAACGCAACCTTGCCTTTCAAACGTCCAGCCACTTGTCGTTCCTCCCGCCCTGTCTTCTTTTTATGGTACTGTGCTTAGTGGTTATCGCGTGGAATGTATTTCTGGGCGACCCGCTGATACTTCACTGCCGGCTTGAGCACCATGCCTTCGCCGAGCTGATCGACCATGCCGCGCTGGATTTCCTGCCATGGCGTCTGGCTCGCCGGATATTTGAAGCCGCCCTGCTTTTCCAGTGTTGCGCGACGCTCGGCGAGCTCCGCTTTGGAAATGAGAATGTCGGCGGTGCCCTTGTTGAGGTCGATGCGCACGCGATCGCCGCTCTTGAGAATGGCGAGGCCGCCGCCGGCTGCTGCTTCCGGCGAGGCGTTGAGGATAGATGGCGAGGCCGACGTGCCGGACTGACGGCCGTCACCGATACATGGCAGCGACAGGATGCCATTCTTGATGAGATAGTCCGGCGGCTGCATGTTCACGACTTCCGCCGCGCCGGGATAGCCGATCGGCCCGGTGCCGCGGATGAACAGCATGGTGTTCTCGTCGATCTTCAGCTTTGGATCGTCGATGCGGTGGTGATAATCCTCCGGCCCTTCGAACACGACGGCGCGGCCTTCGAAAGCCATCGGATCCTTGGGGTTGCTGAGGTAACGGTCCCGGAATTCATCGGAGATGACCGAAAGCTTCATGACGGCCGAGTCGAACAGGTTGCCGTGCAGCACCTTGAAGCCGGCCCTTTCCTTCATCGGCTTCTTGTAGGGCCGGATCACGTCTTCGTTGATGATCTTGGCGCGCTTGACGTTGTCACCCATCGTCTTGCCGTTGACGGTGATGGCGTCGGCGTGAATCTTCTTCGCCTTGAGAAGTTCGTTCATCACCGCCGGCAGGCCGCCGGCGCGATAATACTCTTCGGCGAGATAGAAGCCCGCCGGCTGCATGTTGACCAGCAGCGGAATGTCGAGGCCGACCTTCTCCCAGTCGGTGATGTCGAGCTTGACGCCGATATGTTTGGCGATCGCGTTGATGTGGATCGGCGCGTTGGTTGAGCCGCCGATCGCCGAGTTGGCAATGATGGTATTCTCGAAAGCTTTGCGGGTCAGAATGTCCGAAGGCTTGAGATCCTCGTGCACGATCTGGACCGCGCGCACGCCGGTGTCGTAGGCAATCTGACCGCGCTCACGGTACGGCGCGGGGATCGCGGCGCAGCCGGGCAGCGACATGCCGAGCGCTTCGGCCAGCGCATTCATGGTTGAAGCGGTGCCCATGGTGTTGCAGTGGCCGATCGACGGCGCCGAATTGGCGACCAGATCGATGAACTGCTGATAGCTGATCTTGCCGGCGGCGTGATCCTCGCGCGCCTGCCACACCACCATGCCCGAGCCGATGCGGCGTTCGCCGTCCCAGCCGTTGAGCATCGGGCCGCCCGACAGCACGATCGACGGAATATTCACGGTCGCCGCCGCCATGATGCAAGCCGGCGTGGTCTTGTCGCAGCCGGTCATCAGCACGACGCCGTCGAGCGGATAGCCGTAGAGGATTTCGACGAGGCCGAGATAAGCCAGGTTGCGGTCGAGCGCGGCGCCAGGGCGCTTGCCGGTTTCCTGGATCGGATGCACCGGAAATTCGAAGGCGATGCCACCGGCGGCGCGGATGCCTTCACGCACGCGCGAAGCCAGTTCGAGGTGATGACGATTGCAGGGCGAGAGATCGGAGCCGGTCTGGGCAATGCCGATGATCGGCTTGCCGGAGGTCAGCTCTTCGCGAGTCAGGCCCCAGTTCAGGTAGCGCTCGAGATAGAGCGCGGTCATGCCCGGGTTTTCCGGATTGTCGAACCACAATTGCGACCGCAGGCTCTTGCCCTTGGGCTTCTTCTCGGACGACTGATGGGCGCGCTTCGACTGTTTCATGAATGTTTCTCCCTGGCGCCGCTTGAGCGCGTCATTGCTTGTGGTGGCCGACCGAGGCGGTCAGCCCTAAAGGCGTGGTGGTCTGGAAAGCTCTGCTCGACCCGTCGGGCCGCGTCGCTGGGGCGCCGTCCGGCTTGATTTCGGGTCGCTGGCGATGAGGGCCTCCGGCGGGTGCGCCGCCTTCACGTTGAAGTACCTCAAGTTGAGCGCAATTCTAATGTCTCGGCAACGGGACGTTTGTGTGCTTCGCAAAAAGAGCCTATTGTATGCAATACACGACTGGCCGCTAACATCTTGTCCCCAATGAATTCTCTGCCTCTTTTTTGGATTTCTCGACGCTGCCGTCGGGGTGTCGTACGCCATGGCTGAAACCGTCCTCGAAATCCTCGCGACGCACCGGGCCGGGACGGCGACGCCGTCCGAAACGATCACCCGCAGCTATGCCCGGATCCGGGCGCATGCCGACCCGGCAATCTTCATCTCCTTGCGCGACGAGGCCGAAGCGGTCGCCGAAGCCAAGGCGCTCGAGAAGTCGGGCAATAAGAACTTACCGCTCTATGGCGTGCCCTTCGCGGTCAAGGACAACATCGACGTCGCCGGCCTGCCGACCACGGCGGCCTGTCCGGCGTTCAGCTACAAGCCGGGCCACGATGCGACCGCGGTGGCGCGGCTGCGCGCCGCCGGCGCCATCGTCATCGGCAAGACGAACCTCGACCAGTTCGCCACCGGCCTCGTCGGCGTGCGCTCACCTTATGGTGTGCCGCGCAACACCTTCGATCCCGAGCTGGTGCCTGGGGGGTCCTCGTCGGGCTCGGCAACTTCGGTCGCCGCCGGTCTGGTGCCGTTCTCGCTCGGCACCGACACCGCCGGCTCCGGCCGCGTGCCCGCCGGCTTCAATAACATTGTCGGCCTCAAGCCGAGCCTCGGCCTGATCTCGACTCATGGTCTGGTGCCGGCCTGCCGCACGCTCGACTGCATTTCAATCTTCGCGCTCACCGTCGATGATGCCTGGCACGCTCTCAGTATTGCCGGCGCGCCCGATGCCGCTGACAGTTATTCGCGGAATCGGCCACTCGGGCATCCCGGCTCGATGCCTCCGCATGTGAAGCTCGGCGTGCCGATCGCGGGCCAGCGGCTGTTCTTCGGCGACAAGGAATATGAAGTCGGTTACGACGCGGCGCTGCAGCGCCTCGCCAGGCTCGGCTGCGACATCGTCGAGATCGACATTGAGCCGTTCTACGAAACAGCGCGGTTGCTGTACGAGGGTCCGTGGGTCGCCGAGCGCGCCATCACCGCGCAAAAGCTGCTGGCCTCCGATCCCGACGCCATCCATCCGGTGACGCGCGAGATCACCATCGGCGGTCTGCGGCCGACGGCGATGGATGCCTTCGCCGCATTCTACAAGCTTGAGCGCCTGCGCCGCGTGTCTGACTACATCTTCGCGCATCAGATCGATGCGCTGGCGCTGCCGACGGCGCCGACGATTTACACCGTCGAGCAGGTGCTGGCGGATCCGATTGAGCTCAACAGCCGGCTCGGCACCTACACCAACTTCGTCAATCTGCTCGATCTGTGCGGTCTGGCGCTGCCGGCGTCGTTGACGGGCAGGGGTCTGCCGTTCGGCGTTACGCTGCTTGGGCCCGGGGGTGGTGACGCGCGGCTTGCCGAGATCGGCCGCGTCTTCCATGCCGACACGCAGTTGCCGCTCGGCGCGCTCAAGGTGCCGCAGCCGAAGCTGCCGGCGTTGCCGGCCGAAGCGGCGGAGGACGAAATCGCCATCGCCGTGGTCGGCGCGCATCTGTCCGGTCTGCCACTCAACGGCGAGCTGACATCGCTCGGCGGCCGTCTGCTGGAAGCCACGCAAACCGCGCCGGACTACAAGCTCTATGCGCTCAACGGCACCGCGCCGGCCAAGCCCGGTCTGCTGCGAGTCGGCGCCGGCGAGGGATCAAGCATCGGCGTTGAAGTCTGGGCCTTGCCGAGGGCTGCCTTCGGAGTGTTCATCGGCGGCGTCGTCGCGCCGCTGTCGATCGGCACCGTGGTCCTGGCCGACGGCCGCGGCGTCAAAGGCTTTCTCGTCGAAGCTGCGGGCATCGGCGGCGCGCGCGACATCACCGGTTTCGGCGGCTGGCGGGCTTATTTGGCGCAGGAGAAGGCGGCGGAATAGCCGTCACACCGTCTCCGAATAATGTTCATACTCCTCGCGCACGAGGATGATGTGCTGGTTCATCGCCGCCGCCGCGGCCGCCTTCTCGCCGCGCAGAATAGCCTCGACGACACGATCATGCTCGACATGCGACTTGGCAAGACGGCCCAGATTGCGGAATTGCGCGCGGCGGAACGGCTGCACGCGGGCGCGGGTCGATAGCGCGAGCTCGGCGAGATAGGTGTTGTGTGCGCCGTCATAGATGGCGTTGTGAAATGCCTCGTTCATCTCGTGATAGCGTTGCGGGTCGCCGCTCTGGATCAGCACGCGCAGTCCTTCATGAATGTCCTCGAGGGCCCGGCGCTCGACGATGGTCATGCGCTCGGCGGCAAAGCCGGCGCACAACGCTTCCAGTTCGGCCATGGCTTCGAACATGCCCGCAAGCTGATCGGCGTCCGGTCGCGCCACCAGCGCGGCGCGGTGCGGCCGCACTTCGACCAGCCCACTCGCCGCGAGCAGGCGGATCGCCTCGCGCACCGGCGTACGCGAGACGTTGAAGCGGTTGGCGATGCGCGTTTCGTCGAGCGGCGCGCCGGGCGCATGCACGCCGCGGACGATCTCGTCGGCGAGTTGCAGGCGCAATTCCTCGGCGCGGGTCGTGCGCGGCCAGCTTGCGTCCCTTGCCGCTGGTCGCGCCTCGGCATCCGTCCCTGTCAAACTCATCCGGCCTCAACGTGTCTTCAGATCGGCGGGTGCGGGATCGCCGCCAGCAGATCGCGCGTATACTCAGCTTGTGGCGCATCCATGACGCGCGCGGTCAGGCCCTGCTCGACGATCTGCCCGCTCTTCATCACGATCACGCGGTCGCACAGCAAGCGTACCACATTCAGGTCGTGGGACACGAAAAGATAGCTCATCCCCAGCTTATCTTTGAGGTCCTGCAACAGGTTAAGGACGACGGCCTGAACCGACACGTCGAGCGCGGCGGTTGGCTCGTCGAGCACGACGAGATCAGGCTTGAGGGCGATGGCGCGAGCAATGCCGACGCGGGCTTTCTGACCGCCGGACAATTGATGGGGAAAACGATCGAGCAGGTCGAGCGGCAGGCCGACCTGGGTCGCCAGCTCCTCGACGCGCCCCCGCAGCGAATGGCGCGAGATGTCGCTGAGCCGCAGCAACGGGTCGGCTATGGCGCGCGCTGCGGTGAAGCGCGGGTTGAGGCTGTCGGTCGGATCCTGGAACACCATCTGGATGCGCCGGCGTTGCGGCAGCGTCGCGAAGTCCTTGGCCGGAATCGCGCCGATGTCCTCGCCGTCGAAGCTGATCGTGCCCGACGTCTTGTCGATCAGCCGCATCAGCATCATCGACGTCGTCGATTTGCCGCAGCCCGACTCGCCAACCAGACCGACGCTTTCGCCGCGCGCGATCTCGAACGAAATGCCGTCAACGGCACGGAAGACTTCGCCCTCCGGTGTCGGACCGGACTTGAACAGCCGGCTCAGTGACGATGCCGCGCCCTGGCGCGGATATTCCTTCACCAGTTTCTCGACCTTGAGGAGAGGCGCGTCCGCTTTGGCGGTCGCCGCGCCAATCGCACCGGCGCGCAGCGCGTCCTCATCCGGCAGCAGCTCGCGCAAGGTTATGCCGGGTCGCGGCGTCGCGCGCATGAGTTTGCGCGTGTAGGGATGCATCGGATTGCGAAAGATCGTTTCGGCCTTCGCGGTCTCGACCACGTTGCCCTTTTCCATGACGATGACCTTGTCGCAGTAGGCGGCGGCGAGGCCAAGGTCGTGAGTAATGAGAATGGTGGACATACCGCGCTCGCGCGTCAGCTCGACGACGAGATCCATCACCGCCTTCTGCGTGGTGACGTCGAGGCCCGTGGTCGGCTCGTCGGCGATGAGCAATTGCGGCCGGCAGGCCAGCGCCAGCGCAATGACGACGCGTTGGCACATGCCGCCCGACAGTTCGAACGGATAGGCGTGGTAGCGCTCGCGCGGCCGCGCGATCCGCACCTGCTCGAGCATCTCCACCGCCTTGTCGGCCGCGGCGGCGGCATCGGCTTGGGCGTGCTGCAGCAGCACGTCCTCGATCTGGTGGCCGATCTTGCGGATCGGATTGAGCGCCAGCCGCGGCGACTGGAAGATCATCGACATTTCGCGGCCGCGCAGGTCGCGCATCTCGCTTTCGTCGATCTGGCGCAGATCGAGATTGGAGAATCTCACCGAGCCGTCGGCGATGCGGCCGGCGCGATCGAGAATGCGCATCACTGCATAGGACGTCACCGACTTGCCGGAGCCGGATTCCCCAACGATGCCGAGCGTCTCGCCCTTGGCGAGCGAGATATTGACATGCTTGACCGCCTGGACGGTGCCGCGCCGGGTCTGGAATTCGACGGTGAGATCGCGCACGTCGAGCAGCGGCAGTGCTTCGCCGGTATCGACTTCGGGTGTCGGTGCTTTCAGCATGCTTTTTCTCCGTTGCGCATGATCTGATCCGAAAACCGGTCCCCACTTTTCTGGATCATGCGCGTCACGTTCTCCGCTGCGGATCGACGAGGTCGCGCAGCCCGTCACCGAGCAGGTTGAAGGTGAAGACGGCGAGCATCAGCGCCGCGCCGGGAAACAGCGCGATCCACCATTCGCCGGAGATGATGTTGGCGGCGCCCTCGGCGACCATGATGCCCCATTCCGGCGTCGGCGGTTTGACGCCGAGGCCGATGAAGGACAGGCCGGCGGCATTGAGAATGGCGTAGCCCATGGTCAGCGAAATCTGCACCATCATGATCGGCATGATGTTCGGCAGGATGTGGCCGAGCAGGATGCGCGCATCGCCGTTGCCGGACAGCCGCGCCGCCTGCACGAAGCCGGCCTCCCGCCGCACATTGGCCTCGGCGCGGGCGACGCGCACATAGAGCGGGAAGTTGATGATGGCCGTGGCGATCACGATGTTGGTCACGGTGTTGCCCAGAGCGGCGACGATGCCCATCGCCAGCACGAACAGCGGAAACGCCATGATGGTGTCGGACAGCCGGGACACGATGCGGTCGGTCCAGCCCCCGAAGTAGCCAGCGGCGATGCCGGCCAGCCCGCCCATCGCGAACACCAGCGCCACCGAGGTGATGGCGATGATGAAATCGAGCCGGGTGGCGACGACCACGCGGCTCAGGATGTCGCGACCGAGTTGGTCGGTGCCGAACCAGTGCTTCCAGCTCGGCGCCTGCAACGCCGAGGCGGTGTCGCTGGCGAGCGGATCGTGCGGCACGATATAGGGGCCGATCAGCGCACAAACCGCGATCAGCGCGAACAGGAAGAAGGCGAGCCCCGTCACCGGATTTTCCGACATCACATAGCGGGCGTGGCGGAGCATGGAGTTGTGCTCCGGCTTCGGCTGCGCCGGTGTGGCGGACAGGGCGGGCTTCTCGGTAACCGGCGGGATGGCGTTGAGCGTATCGGTCATCCTTCAAGCCTCACGCGCGGGTCGATGACGCCGTAGAGAATGTCGATGACGAGATTGAGCACGACATAGAGCACGGCCATGGTCAGCACGAAGCCCTGCACCGGCGCGAAATCGGATTGCAGCAGCGCCTCGACCGCGTAGGAGCCGATGCCGGGCCAGGCGAACACCTTCTCGACCAGCACGTTGGCCCCTAACAGGAATGAGAAAACCATGCCGAGTGTGGTGACGACCGGCAGCATGGCATTGCGAAAGGCATAGGTGATGATGACGGTGCGGGTATCGAGGCCGGAAGCGCGCGCGGTGCGAACGAATTCCGACGCCAGCACCGCCAGCATCGAAGCGCGCGTCATGCGCGCGATCGGCGCCAGCGAGAAGATTGCCAGCGTTGCGACGGGCAGAATGAGCTGCGACAGGGCCGAGCGGAAGACCTCGAAATTGCCGGTCACCAGGCTGTCGATCAGGTAGAAACCGTTGATCTGCGGCGGCGCGCTGGCAAAGGCGTCGAGCCGGCCGAGCGGTGCCGGCGCCCAGCCGAGCTGGTAGTAAAACGCATAGACCAGCAGCAGGCCGGTGAAAAACACCGGCAGCGATACGCCCGCGGTTGCGACCACGCGGCAGGTGTGGTCGATCCACGAACCCTGCTTGACGGCGGCGAGAATGCCGAGCGGCACGGCGATAACGAGCGAGACGAACAGACCGAGCAGCGTCAGTTCTGCGGAAGCGGGCAGGCGGCTGGCGATTTCGGTCGCCACCGGGCGCCCGGTCGAGAGCGAATTGCCGAAGTTGCCATGAGCCAGATCGCCGACGTAGCGAACGAACTGTTCGGGAAGCGGCTTGTCGAGGCCGAGGCCTTTGCGAATTTCGGCGATCGAGTCGGGCGTCGCCGCAGGGCCGGCGAAATACACCGCCGGATCGCCGGGCAGCACGCGGGTCAGGAGAAAGGTGACGATAATCACGCCGATCAAAGTCGGGATCACCGTGAGCAGTCTTTTGCCGAGGGTCGCGAGCATGATGGTTACTCTGCCTTTCCCGGGCGCAGCGCCGCACGTCTTCGTGGCGCTGCTGAACCGGGATCGTTACGACGTCGGAATGTTATGCCCCCCGCTGCGGCATAGCGCTCACGCGCTGCGCCGCAGCCGAGGAAAGCCGCTGCTCTTATCCCTTCACCAGCTTGCGGTAGTCGACCTGACGGTGGAACCAGTACTGGTAGCCGCTGATGTTGTTCTGCATCGCCACGTTCAGGTAAGGCTGCAGGATCGGTACGCGCGGCACGTCCGTGTAGGCCTTCGAGATGAAGCCCTTGACGTCGGTGGCGTACTTTTCTTTGTCGCCCACCGCAGCCGCGGCATAGGCGCCGTCGATGAACGCATCCATCGCGGGATCGACATAGCTCGGCGTGTTGAAGACGGCGTTCAGCTTCGAGTAGCACCAGAAGAAGTATTCCGGGTAATCGAGCCAGCCCGAGAAGAAGTTGACCATCATCGGCATCGACTTCTTCGCCATTTCGCTGCGCCAGTTGGCCCCGGGCACCTTATTGATGGCAAGCTTAATGCCGATTTCGCCAAGCGCCTCCTGGATCAGCACGGCCATCGGCTCGCAGTTCACGGCGTCGCCGAGATCGAACGAAACCGTCGATTCAATCGGACCGGCTCCCGATTCCGCCATCAGCTTCTTGGCCATGGCAAGATCGGTCTTGTAACCGGTCGCCTGCGGCCAATCGATCGTGCTGACGGTGTTCGACGGGCCGCCGAACAGCGGCTTGGCGTGGCCGAACATCGCCGCATCGATGATCTTCTGATAGGGCAGCGCGTAGGCGATAGCCTGGCGAACCTTCTCATTGTCGAACGGGGCGCTCTTCACGTTCAGTTCGAGCGAGTACATGCCGTTGCCGATCGGGTTCGAGACCAGCTTCAGCTTGCCTTCCTTCTTCAACTCGACGAAGTCCTTGGCCGGCAGATCGAACGAGATGTCGGCGTCGCCGCGTTCCATCAGCGCGCGGCGATTGCCGCCTGATGGGATGGTGCGCCAGATCACCTTCTTGAGTTCGGGTAGCTTGCCGCCGATCCAGGCGTCGTTGCGCTCATAGACGACTTCGACGCCGGGCTTCCAGCTCGTCACCTTGTAGGCGCCGGAGCCTGCGGTGTTGGATTTGGTGTATTCGAGCGCCCACGGATCCTTCTCGGTGGCCTTCGCCTTGAGCAGGCCCGAGTTGAAGATACTCGGCACGATGACCGCGAGATCGGGAATGGTGAGGCGGTTCTTCTTCAGAAAATCGACGCGGAACGTGGTGTCGTCAACGGCGACGAATTGCTCCGGCTTTTCCAGCGAGCCGGCCTTCATCTGGACCACCGGGAAGCCGCCGACTGTGACCGAGCGATCGAACGACCACTTGACGTCTTTGGCGGTGACGGGCGTGCCGTCCTGGAATTTCGCGCCCTTCTTCAGTTTGAAGGTGACGGACATGTCGCCGACGTTCATGTCTTCGGCGAGCTCCGGCACGAACTTGTCACGATCGTAAGACAGCGAGCCGTCCGGCAGCGTCTTGGTCGCGTGGGTAATCAGCCGATCGTAGCAATTCCACGACGCTTCATAGCCGGGGCGGTTGGTGCCGACGCCGTGGATGTCGAGATTGTTGGGGCCGTTTTCGCTGACAAGGAGCAGCGTTTCCTTGCGCGACTGGGCTTCGGCGGAAAAAATCGTCGGAGCGGAAATGGCAGTGCCGGCCGCGAGGGCGGTGGCCGACTTCAAAAATTCACGACGCTTCATGTGACAGCCTCCCGAATGATACTGGAACCCTCTCCGCAAGGGCTGTGCCAGATTCAGGTGGCCTGCATACAATTAGCTAAAGTATTGGGGTAACTGGGTTTTTAACGCGCTCGCACCTCGTGGGCGCCCGGTATCGCGTTCCGCGTATTGCATACAATAGGTCCAAAACTGATTAATTAGTAGGCGCGCCATCCCGGACAGCGAAATCCGGCAGGCGACCGCCCACGCGTGAGGGCGGTCCGCAGATGCCGGGTTTAGTGAATGGCGAACGGATTCAGCCGGTCTTGCCGTTGTCCGGCACGATGTCGGCAAGCATCGCCATGCGCACCAGATCCGACAGGCTGTTGGCGCCCATCTTGGTCATGAGGTTGGCGCGATAGATCTCGACCGTGCGCGGTGAGATGCCGAGATCGAAGGCGATGGTCTTGTTGGGCTGGCCGGCGACCAGACCATTGAGGACCTGACGCTCGCGATTCGACAGCGCCGCCAGCTTCTCCCTGATTGCGTCCAATTCGGCCTGGCGTTTGCCGCTGTCGGCGGCGTTGCTCAGCGCCGCCTTGACCGCGGCGATCAGGCCGTCGTCGTCGAACGGCTTCTCGAGAAAGTCGATGGCGCCGATCTTCATCGCCTCGACCGCAAGCGCGACATCGCCGTGGCCGGTGATGACGATCACGGGCAGGCCGGGCTTCACCTCCTTGACCTTCTTGAGCAGGTCGATGCCGGTGATCTCGGGCATGCGAACGTCGGTGATGATGCAGCCGGAATCGATTTCCGGCAGGACACTGAAGAGGGCCTTCGCCGAGTCGAATCCGCGTGCTTTGAACCCGGCGGTGGACAGCAGGAATTCCAGCGACTGCCGCACGGCGTCGTCGTCATCGACCACATAGATGATGGGTTCAGGCATCGTCGACATCGCCTTCCTCTATCGCCGCAAGCGTGAAATGAAAAGCCGTTCCCCCGCGCGGATTAGGCTCGGCCCAGATCCGGCCGCCATGGGCTTCGATGATGGTCCGCGAGATGGAAAGTCCGACGCCCATGCCTTGCCGCTTGGTCGTCATGAACGGCTGGAACAGGTGCTCCGCGATTTCCGGCGCGATACCCGAACCGGTGTCGGCGACGCTGATGCGCACCTGAGCGGGGCCGTCGACGGTGATGGAAATCGTCAGGTCGCGCGTCGGCGCGTCTTCCATGGCGTCCATGGCATTGCGAATCAGATTGAGCAGCACTTGCTGGACCTGCACGCGGTCGGCCAGCACGAGATCGACCTGCGGATCGAACTTGAATTGCACCCGAATGCCACGGTCCTTGACGCCGACCAGCGCCAGCGCGCTGGCCTCCTCAACCAGCTTGGTGATGTTCTCCACGCGCCGTTCGCTCTCGCCGCGCGCCACGAAATCGCGCAGGCGGCGAATGATCTTGCCGGCGCGGTCCGCTTGCTCGGACGCCTTGCCCAGGGCGTCACGCAGCATCGGCAGCTTTTCGGCGCCGTCGTTCTCGATCAACCGCTGCGAGCCCTTGAGATAGTTGGAAATGGCGGCGAGCGGCTGGTTGAGTTCGTGCGCGAGCGTCGAGGCCATCTCGCCCATCGCCGTCAGGCGCGAGATGTGGACGAGTTCGGATTGCAACTCCTGCAGTCGCTGCTCGGTTTGCTGCCGTTCGGTCAGGTCGCGGATGAAGCCGGTGAAGAAACGCCGATCGCCGGATTTCATTTCGCCGACCGCCAACTCCATCGGAAAGGTCGAGCCGTCCACCCGCTGGCCGACGACGACGCGGCCGATGCCGATGATGCGGCGCTCGCCCGTGTCGCGGTAGCGGTGCAGATATGAATCGTGGTTGTCGCGATAGGGCTGGGGCATCAGGATCTTGACGTTTTTCCCGATCACCTCCGCGGAGCGGTAGCCGAACAACCGCTCGGCCGCGCTGGAAAACGATTGCATGACGCCGCGCTCGTCGATGACGATCATGGCTTCCGGCACGGTATCGAGGATCGACTGCAGATGCGCTTCGCGCGCCAGCGCGTCGCGGGTCATGACGTTGGCGCGCCGGCGGCCGCGGCGTAGCAATTCGCCGCCCCAGGCAGTCGCTCCGCCGATCACTGCGAAGGCCAGGGCGCTGAAGATGTCTGAACTCGACAGACCGCTCGCATCTTCGAGCAGAACAATCGCAATGCCGAGGCTCAGTACCGTCGCCAGCAGGCCCGGTACCAACCCGCCAAAGGCGGACGCCACCAATACCGGCGGAATGAAATAGAGAAACAGCGCTTCGGTGTGCAAATCCGGCGTGAGCAGCGTGCGTCCTGCCAGCGCCAGCACAACCGCGATCAGGGCGACGCCATAGCGCCACAGGCCGATCGGCTTCTCGCGATAAAGACTTTTTATATCAACCACTTATGTCACCAGAACGGAGCGCACCGGCCGCGCGGCGGGCGCCTCCGGTAAATCCCCTATGGAGATTATCTGAATTTCGGGGCGCGCGCGCCAGCGGTACCACAATGACCATTCAACCGGGCCGATGGTGCCCCTGAGCGAGGATTGAAGCCATGCACACCCAGACAATGAGCGTCCGGAAGTCGCAGCCTCTGGCCGCCGCGCCCGTTCCGCCGTCCGTCACTCACGGCACCGGCGAAGCCATCGAATTCATGGGCGCTGTGATGCCGTTCGCGCGCAACGCCGAAATCTACGGCGAGAACGAGCCGGCCGAATATCTCTACAAGATCGTCAGCGGCGCGGTCCGCACCTACCGGGTCCTCAATGACGGCCGCCGCCAGATCGGCGCCTTCTGCCTGCCCGGCGACGTGTTCGGCCTCGAAGTCGGCGACGTGCACTCGTTCTCGGCAGAAGCGATCACCGATTGCAAGGTCATGCTGATCAAGCGCTCGTCGCTGGTGTCGCTGGCGACGCGCAGCCCCGACGTCTCCCGTCAGCTCTGGACCATGGCGGCAACCGAACTGCAGCGCGCCCAGGATCACACCATGCTGCTGATCAAGACCGCACAGGAGCGCGTCGCCGGCTTCCTGCTCGAAATGGCCAACCGTGCGCGCTGCGGCGACGCCGTCGAATTGCCGATGTCGCGCCAGGACATCGCCGACTATCTCGGACTCACCATCGAGACCGTGTCGCGGACTCTGACGCAACTCGAGAACTCGGCCGCCATCGCGGTGCCGACCTCGCGCCGCATCGTGCTGCGCAACCAGGCTGCGCTCAACCGGCTGAACGGCTGACGTCAGCCCGGCTTCGAGCCGATTACGTTTCCTCCCCCGTACTGCCCCGGCCATTCCGCCGGGGCTTTTCTTTGAGCGTTACGATTGACTTCGATCAACATGCAACGCCGACCGCGGTGTTGGAATGCGGCACCAACCTGAAGGAGGCAGCGATGAACGCCAGCGATGTCATGACCCGCGACGTGGTCACGATCGAACCCGAGGCCACGGTTCTCCAGGCGGCGCGGTTGATGCTGCAACACCGCATCAGCGGTCTGCCGGTGGTCGACAAGGATCACAATCTGGTCGGCGTCGTGTCGGAAGGCGACTTCCTGCGCCGCCGCGAAACCCAGACCGAAAAGCGCCGCTCGCGCTGGCTCGAATTCATCATGGGCCCGGGCAAGGTCGCGGAAGAATACGCCCACACCCACGGCAGCCGCGTCAGCGAAGTGATGACGGTCGACGTCCAGACCGTCGATGAAAATGCTTCGCTCGAAGACATCATCGAAATGATGGAGAAGTTCCGGATCAAGCGCGTGCCCGTGATGTCGGGTTCGGCGCTGGTCGGCATCGTCACGCGCTCCAACCTGATGCGCGCCATGGTGAGTATGGCGCGGGTCACGCCTGCGCCGCAGTCGCCGCAAAGCGACGGCGCCATCCGCGCGCAACTGCTCGCCGACCTCGAGAAGCTGAACTGGGCGCCGATCGCCGCGATGGACGTCGTGGTGCGCGATGGCGTCGTGGAACTGTTCGGCGTCATCACCGACGAGCGCCAGCGCGAGGCCCTGCATGTCGCCTGCGAGAACGTTGCCGGCGTGAAGTCGGTGAAGGATCACATGGCCTGGATCGATCCGTCGACCGGAATGACGTTCGACGCGCCGGACACCGCGGGCGAGACGGCCCGTCATTGAGCAAGGCCGCGGTGCTTTGATTCTCGTCAATGCACCGCGCAGGTCGTGATCGAGAATAATTAAACCGTCGATCTGCGACGGTCCCGCATACCCGATGGAGGCATTCATGACGCTTCGCTCGCTTCTCCCCGTTAGTCGCGATCGTTCGGTCGCCAATCCGTTCGTCTCGCTCCAGCGCGAAATCGACCGCCTGTTCGAGGATTTCACGCGTGGCTTCCCAACGCTCGCCCCGTTCACCGGCGGCAACGGCGGCTCCCTGACGCCGAGCGTCGATGTCAGCGAAACCGATAAGGAAATCGAGATCACGGCCGAGCTGCCGGGCCTCGAGGAAAAGGACGTGCAAATCAACGTCGCCGACAACGTCCTCACCATCCGCGGCGAGAAGAGCGCCGAGAAGGAACAGAAGGACAAGAATTATCGTCTGGTCGAGCGCAGCTACGGGTCGTTCGAGCGGACGCTCGAATTGCCGAGCGGCGTCGATGCCGACGCCATCAAGGCCAGCCTGTCCAAGGGCGTGCTCAAGGTGACGGTACCCAAACCGACGCCCGCGCAGGCCAAGAAGGTCGAGGTTAAAGTCGCGAGCTGAATTCGAGTTCTCAACACAGGCGCGCCGGCGGAGTCGGAAGGCTCCGGGCGCGTCTTTTTTTGCCCGATACATGCCGCGCAAGGGCCTCAGCAGAACCGTGGAAGTAAGCGGCATCTTTTGACTTTCCTCAATGGCTAGTTCCGACGTTAGGCCGAATATTCAGGGCGGGAAGAAACCTGACCCAGAGGGATATCATGTCGACCCAGCCCGCTCTGCAAGTGGTCGCAACGCCCGCGACGAATTCATCGAAGTCCGAACGCACTTGGTTCGCGGCGAATTGGGGCCTTCTGGCCGCCATCGCTGCGCTGGTTGTCGTGCTCCTGCTGCCGACGCCGGCGAACCTGCCTGTCGCGGGGCATCGGATGCTCGCGATTCTCGCCTTCGCCGTCATCATCTGGATGACAGAGGCGATCGACTACGCCGTCTCGGCGATTGTCATCGCGGCGCTGATGGCATTCCTGCTCGGCCTGGCGCCGAGTGTCGCCAATCCAAAAGTCCTGATGGGCACCAGCGCGGCGCTGACGCTCGCCTTCAGCGGCTTCACCTCGACGGGTCTCGTTCTGGTCGCGGCGGCGCTGTTCCTGGCCGCGGCGATGACACAGACCGGGCTCGACAAGCGCATCGCACTGAACATTCTCGCCCGCGTCGGCACCGAAACCCGCAACGTCGTTATCGGCACCATCCTCGTCGGCATCGTCATTGCCTTCATGGTCCCTTCAACGACCGCGCGCGTCGCCTGCCTTGTGCCGATCACGCTCGGCATGATCGCCGCCTTCGGCGTCAGCCGCACCAGCACCTTCGCCGCCATGCTGATGATGGTGACGGTTCAGACTGCCAGCATCTGGAACGTCGGCATCAAGACCGCGGCCGCGCAGAACATGATCGCCATCGGCTTCATCGAGAAAGCCTTCAATCAGACGATCACCTGGCTGGAATGGCTGATTGCGGCGGCGCCGTTCGGTATCGCCATGTCGATCGCGCTCTATTTCGTCATGACACGCATGATGAAGCCGGAAGTCACCTCCGTCCCCGGCGGCGCGGAGGGCATCAAGAAATCGCTCGCCGATCTTGGGCCGATGAAGACCTCGGAAAAGAAGCTGCTCGCCATTTCGCTGACTTTGATCGCCTTCTGGGCGACCGAAGGCGTGCTGCACAAATTCGATACCAGCACCACGACGATCACGGCCGTCGCCCTGATGTTCATGCCCGGCATCGGCATCATGACCTGGAAGGAGGCGCAGCCGAAGATTCCGTGGGGCACGGTGATCCTATTCGGCGTCGGCATCTCGCTCGGCACGGCGCTGCTGCAGACCAAGGCGGCGACCTGGCTCGCCGACATCGTGGTCCTTGAATTCGGCCTGAAGAACGCCACGGCGCTGTTCATTCTCGGCACCATGAGCCTGTTCCTGGTGATCATCCACCTTGGCTTTGCCAGCGCCACCGCGCTTGCCTCGGCCATGATCCCGATCGTCATCGCCGTTCTCAAGGGCGTGGCGACGCCCGGCATCAACGTCATCGGCATGACGATGCTGCTGCAGTTCGTCGTCTCGTTCGGCTTCATCCTGGTGGTGAATGCGCCGCAGAACATGGTGGCCTACGGCACCGATACGTTCACGGCGCGCGATTTCGTTCGCACCGGCCTGGTGCTGACGGTCGTCGCCCTGGGGCTGGTGATGCTGCTCGGCGCCACTTACTGGCGCTGGCTCGGCTACGTCTGAACAGGAGCCGTACGATGCCGCGCCATTCCATCGCCGTCGTGTTTGCCGGAAGCGGTGGTTCCGGCGCAATGTCGGCCGGCGCCGTGTTCCTGCGCGCGGCGGCGCGCGCCGGCTATTTCGGCATGATGACGCAATTGTTCGGCGCGCAGGTGCGCGGCGGCGAGTCGGCGGCGCTGGTGCAGATCGGCGTCGAACCGATCGAGGCGCAGCCCGACCGCTTCGACGCCTTCGTCGCGCTCGATTGGGACAAGGTCGAACAGTTCGCTGCCGAAATTCCGCTCGATGAGACGAGCCTGATCTTCGCCGACCCGTCGGCCGGTGCGGTGCCGGCCGGCATCGCCAAATCGAAGGGCAGGGTGGTCGCGTTGACGATGAGCGATCCCGGCGAGAGCAAGATCGATCGCGCCCTGCACGGCAAGCGCGTCAACATGTTTGCGGCCGGATGTCTGGCCGCGCTGTGCGGTTTGCCGGCCGACGACATCGGCGGCGCGGTCGAATCGATTTTCGGCGAGAAAGGCGGCGACGTTGTCGGCGCCAACCGGGCGCGAGCGCTGGCCGGCGTGCAGGCGGCCCCCGCGCTGGCCCTCGATCTGAAGCTGGCGCCACCGACCCATGACCGGCGTTGGCTGATCAGCGGCAATCAGGCGGTCGCGCTCGGCGCGCTGCGCGGCGGCGTACGTTTCGTCGGCTGCTATCCGATCACGCCGGCGACCGACTTGGTCGAATGGCTGGCGCCGCATCTTCTCAAGCTCGGCGGCCGCCTCGTGCTGGGCGAAGACGAACTCGCCTCGGTCAATCTGGCGCTCGGCGCCTCCTATGGCGGCGTGCCGGCGATGACGGTGACGTCGGGTCCCGGCTTCTCGCTGATGGTCGAGAGTCTGGGGCTGGCAGTCGCCGCGGAAATCCCGCTGGTCGTGATCGACGTGATGCGCGCCGGACCGTCCACCGGCATCGCCTCGAAGACCGAGCAGAGCGACGTCAATCTGGCGATCTATGGCGCCCATGGCGATGCGCCGCGTGTCGTGCTGGCGCCACTGTCGGTGGGCGACTGTGCCGGCACTGCCGAATATGCCGTTTATGTCGCTGAAGCCTTGCAGGTGCCGGTCATCGTGCTGTCCGACCAGATGCTCGGCCAGGCAACCGCGGTGATCGATCCGGTGTCGGACCGCCCGCCGCCACAGTCGCGCAAGACAAACGGTGCCGCCGCCGGCCAGCCGTTCAAGCGATACGCCACCGGCGGCGATGCGGTGACGCCGATGCCCTTGCCCGGAACGCCGGGCCGCGAATGGGTTGCCGAAGGGCTGACGCATAACGAAGCCGGCCTGCCGGCAAGCGGCGCGGCGATGCATGCCGCACAGATCCACAAGCGGGCGCGCAAGATTCGCGAATTTGATGCCGGCGACCGCTGGGGCGAAGTGACGGGCGAAGGCGATACCGCGATTCTCGCTTTCGGCTCGACCGTCGGTCCGGCGCGTGAAGCGGCGCGGCGTCTGGCCGAAGCCGGCCGCAACGTCCGTGTCATTGCGCTGCGGCTGCTGGCGCCGCTGCCGGCAAAGCAGCTCGCTCAGGCGCTGACCGGCGTGCGTCGTGTTGTCGTCATCGAGCAGAACGACACGGGCCAGCTCTATCGCCACCTGCTCGGCCACAAGGCCGTGCCGGTGGACGCCGAGAGCGTGGCGCGGCCGGGCCCGCTGCCGTTTCGCCCGTCCGAGATCGTGAACTACGTGGCGTGAGGAGAACCGTGCCATGACCGACACTCTGACCGCCGCCGCTCCACCGTCCTGCGTCTATGACGCCAAGGACTTCTCCTCCGGCGCGCATCCAGTCTGGTGCCCCGGCTGCGGCGACTTCGGCGTGCTCGCCGCGCTTGAGCGCGCGCTCGCCAAGTATGGCCGGCCGCCGCATGAGGTCGTGCTGGTCTCCGGCATCGGCTGTTCGTCGCGGCTGCCTGGTTACATGAGCACTTATGGCTTCCACGGCGTGCACGGCCGAGCGCTCGCCGCTGGTTCCGGCCTCAAGCTCGCACGGCCGGATCTCGAGGTGATCGTCGTCGGCGGCGATGGCGACGGCTACTCGATCGGCGGCAATCATTTCATTCATGCCTGCCGGCGCAATCCCGACATGCTCTATGTCGTCATGGACAACCGCGTTTATGGCATGACCAAGGGGCAGCCGTCGCCGACCACGGAGCCGGACTGGGACAGCGACATTGCGCCCGGTGGCATCGGTCTGCGGCCGTTCAATCCGCTCGCGGTTGCGATCGCGTCCGGCGCCAATTACGTGGCGCGGGGCTTTTCCGGCGATCCGAGCGGTCTCGCCGATCTCATCGTCGATGGCCTCAAATGGCCGGGCTTCGCCTTCATCGAAGTGCTCAGCCCCTGCGTCACCTTCCGGCCCGAACAACGTGAATGGAAGAAGATGGTGCGGCCCTCGGCCATGTCCGTCGAACAGGACCGCGCGGCGGCGACCGCACTCGTCCTCGCCGACGACGGCTTCAGCCTCGGGGTGCTTTACCGCGGCGATCGCGCGTCGATCGCGCCGGCCTTGATACCCGAGATTACCACGGGCGACGTCGAGCGGGAATTTGCGCCGTAGCTCGACTCTTACTGACGGTCGCGGTCAGCGGCGTGCCGCGCTCTAATGGAGGATAGCAAAATGAAATCACGTCTCGCGATAGCGGCTGTCTTGCTGGTCGCAAGCCTCGCCGCCGGATCCGCACAAGCTCAGCCCGGTCCCGGCGGTGCCGGTCCCGGTGCGGGTCCCGGTTGGGGACCCGGCATGATGATGGGTCCTGGCATGATGGGCCGCGGCGGTCGCGGCATGGGCTGGATGTGCAGCCCGCAAAGTGCCGGCCTCGCCGAATGGCGCAAGGAACGCATCGAACGGCTGGTGAAGCCCACCGAAACGCAGCGCAAGGCGCTCGACGATCTGCAAGCCGCTTCGAGCAAGGCGGCGCAGATCGTCACCGATGCCTGCCCGCGCGAATTTCCGGCGAGCGCGCAGGCACGGCTCGAGCTGATGGAAAAGCGTATGGAGGCCATGCTGTCCGCCGTGAAGACGGTGCGGCCGGCTTTCGATGCGTTCTACGCCACGCTCACCGACGAGCAGAAGGCGCGCATCAATTCGTCCGGCCCGCGCGGCTGGGGCTGGCACGGCTGGCGCAACTGAACGCCAACAAAAAAAGCCCCGGCGATTGCCGGGGCTTCAGTTGGCATCGGGTGGGGAGGAACCCCCGCACGATTCCTTATCGTTTGCAGATCAGAACTTGCCGATCAGAACTTGTAGGTGACGCCGGCGCCGATCAGCCACGGGTCGAGGTTCACCTTGCCGGTCAGCGGACCGACATTGCTGTCGCCATCCCAGCTCGGCCGCAGCCACAGCTTCTTGACGTCGACGTTGAAGCCCCAGTGGCGGTCGATCATGTAATCGAAGCCGACCTGCAGGGCCGGGGCCCACGCGTTATGCAGATGGCTGCGGGTGATGATCACGCCGGCGCCGTTGGCAGTGTTGCCGGCGGACTGGCTGAAGAACATGGTGTAGTTCACGCCGGCGCCGACATACGGCTTGAAGGCGCCGAAATCGGTGAAGTGATACTGGAAGGTCAGCGTCGGCGGCAGCAGCCAGGCCTTGCCGACGTCGAGACCGTTGGTGGCGGCAACGCCGGTGCCCGTGACGTGATGCTTGGTCACGCCAAGGATGAGTTCGGCGGCGAAGTTGCGGGTGAAGAAGTAGGTGATGTCGAGCTCGGGCACGACAGCGTCGTTGGTGGTCAGGCCGGAGCCCGGCACCTGATCGACCACACCGGAATTGCGGGTGATGACGCCGAGCGCGCGCAGGCGAATCATCCACGGATTGAACATGTCGACGACCGGCGCCTTGTACACCGACTTCGCCGGCAGATCGGCGGCGACGGCCGGCGCGGCGGCCAGACCGACAAACGCGGCGACGAGTGCCGGCGCGATTTTACGTAACTTCATGATTATCCCCTGATACCCCGTTGAATTGCGGATGCGGAACTACGCATCGCAAGAAATTCAACAGGCAGGGTGGGTGTGTAAAGTTGACTTAGATCAAGCGTGAAAGTTTCGCGCACGCATGCTGCAGTTATGTCACAGATTTCAGCAGCCAGTTACCGGGCATCCACAGTCATGCGAATGAATAGTTTTTATTCAGCGCCAGTCGCATGAGATACCGCAAGAAAATGCAAGACATTGCGGCCTCGCAGTTGTGGGCCGCGGTCATTCGCTTGACTTGAATCAAGGTTGCTCAGCGTCCGCTCGAAGATATTGCCCTGCGGTTTTCTGCCCGCAGCGATTTCTTCAACGGAAGCACCCTCATGGCGAACGCGCTTGCTCCTCAAAAAAACATGACAATCGGCGAAGGCGGTCTGTCGCTGGCGCTCGTCGGCCTGGCGATCCTGTCGATCGTGATAGCCGCCAAGGCCTACACACCCGAATACGCCTTCCACGCCTATCTCTTTGCCGCCGCGAGCATCGCCGCGGTCTTCGCCGTCATCAATCGCTACTTCGAGCGGCCGGCGGAACGGCCGGCGCTGGTCAACGCCGACGGGCGTCCCAACTACAATATGGGGCCGGTCAAGTTCGCGACCATCGCGGCGGTGTTCTGGGGCATCGCCGGTTTCGCCGTCGGGCTTTACATCGCGCTGGAGCTGGCTTTTCCGGGCCTCAACTTCGCGCAGTGGTTCAACTTCGGCCGTCTGCGCCCGCTGCATACGTCGGCGGTGATCTTCGCTTTCGGCGGCAACGTGCTGATCGCCACATCCTTCTATGTCGTGCAGCGCACCTGCCGCGCCCGCCTCGCCGGTGACCTGGCGCCGTGGTTCGTCGTGCTCGGCTACAACTTCTTCATCCTGATCGCCGGCACCGGCTATCTGCTGGGCATCACGCAGTCGAAGGAATATGCCGAGCCGGAATGGTACTCCGACCTGTGGCTGACCATCGTGTGGGTCACCTATTTCCTGGTCTTCCTCGGAACCATCATGCGGCGCACCGAGCCGCACATCTATGTCGCCAACTGGTTCTATCTCGCCTTCATCGTCACCATCGCGGTGCTGCACCTCGGCAATAACGCCACGGTGCCGGTGTCGATCTTCTCGCCGAAGTCCTACATCGTCTGGTCCGGCGTGCAGGATGCCATGGTGCAGTGGTGGTACGGCCACAACGCGGTCGGCTTCTTCCTCACCGCCGGCTTCCTCGCCATCATGTACTACTTCATCCCGAAGCGGGCCGATCGTCCGGTCTACAGCTATCGCCTGTCGATCATCCACTTCTGGGCGCTGATCTTCCTCTACATCTGGGCCGGTCCGCATCATCTGCACTACACGGCGTTGCCCGATTGGGCGCAGACGCTCGGCATGACCTTCTCGATCATGCTGTGGATGCCGTCCTGGGGCGGCATGATCAACGGCATCATGACGCTGTCCGGCGCGTGGGACAAACTGCGCACCGATCCGGTGCTGCGCATGATGGTGGTGTCGGTGGCGTTCTACGGCATGTCGACCTTCGAAGGTCCGATGATGTCGGTGAAGATCGTCAACTCGCTGTCGCACTACACCGACTGGACCATCGGCCACGTCCACTCCGGCGCGCTCGGCTGGGTCGCATACATCTCCTTCGGCGCCATCTACTGCCTGGTGCCGTGGCTGTGGAATCGCCGGCTGTACTCGCTCAAGCTCGTCAACTGGCACTTCTGGATCTCGACCATCGGCATCGTGCTCTACATCACCGCGATGTGGGTGTCGGGCATCCTGCAGGGCTTGATGTGGCGCGCCTACACTTCGCTCGGCTTCCTCGAATACTCCTTCGTCGAAACCGTCGAGGCTATGCATCCCTTCTATGTGATCCGCGCTCTCGGTGGCTTCCTGTTCCTCTGCGGCGCGCTGATCATGGTCTTCAATCTCTGGAAGACGGTGAATTCGGAAGCCGTCGCCGGCGAAGCCGAACTCCAGCTCCAGCCCGCCGAATAAACGAGGACGACAATGTCTGTCTGGCAAAAACACGCCATTCTTGAGAAGAATTCGATCATTCTCGTGATCGGCATTCTGCTGGTGATCGCCGTCGGCGGTCTGGTCGAGATCGTGCCGCTGTTCTACCTGAAGAACACGATCGAGAAGGTCGACGGCGTGCGGCCCTATACGCCGCTCGAGCTCGCCGGCCGCAATATCTACGTCCGCGAAGGCTGCTACCTGTGCCACTCGCAGATGATTCGTCCGCTGCGCGACGAGGTCGAACGCTACGGCCACTACTCGCTGGCGGCCGAGAGCATGTACGATCATCCGTTCCAGTGGGGCTCGAAGCGAACCGGTCCGGATCTCGCTCGCGTCGGCGGCAAGTATTCCGACGCGTGGCACCGCGATCACCTGCGCGATCCGCGCTCGGTGGTGCCGGGTTCGGTGATGCCGGACTACGGCTTCCTCGCCAAGACGGATCTCGACTACAAGCACATCGCTGCCGACATGAAGGTGCAGGCGCTGCTCGGCACGCCGTACACGCCCGAGATGATCGAGGATGCCGCCAAGGACGTTCAGGTCCAGGCGTCAACCGACAATCCCGACGCCGCCGACCTGACCAAGCGCTATCCGAAAGCGATCGCGCGTGATTTCGACGGCAACCCCGCCCGCGTCACGGAAGCCGATGCGCTGATCGCCTATCTGCAGATGCTCGGCACCGAAGTCGACTTCAAGATGTACGACGACAAAGCCAATATCCGGTGATTTGACATGGATCCGACCTATCAAGCCGTTGCCGAGTTCGCCCAGCGATGGGGACTCATCTACTTCGTCGCGATTTTCGCGGTGGTTCTGGTCTACGCGCTTTGGCCGTCGCGCCAGAAGCAGTTCGACGAAGCCGCGCGCATTCCGCTCCAGGAGGACTAAGTCGTGGCTGAAGAACACAAACAAATTGATCCCATCACCGGCACCGCGACCACCGGCCATGAGTGGGACGGCCTGCGCGAACTCAATACGCCGCTGCCGCGCTGGTGGCTCTGGCTGTTCTACCTCACCATCGTCTGGGCGATCGGCTACTGGATCGTCTATCCGGCGTGGCCGCTGATCCACAATTCGACGCAGGGCCTGTTCGGCTATCACTCGCGCGATGCCGTGGTCGAGGATCTCGATGCGCTGCACGCGCAACGCGGTCCGATGATGGCCAAGCTCGGCTCCGCGACCACCGCCGAAATCCTCGCCGATCCGCAACTTCTGGACTTTGCCCGGGCGCAGGGCCGCGTCGCCTTCGCCGACAACTGTGCGCCGTGCCACGGCGCCGGCGGCGGCGGCACCAAGGGCTACCCCAACCTCAACGACGACGACTGGCTGTGGGGTGGCAAGATCGCCGACATCGAGCAGACCATCCGTTTCGGCGCCCGCGCCGGCAACGACCAGGGCCGTCAGGGCAACATGCCGCCGTTCACCGGCGTCCTGAAGCCGGCGGAAATCTCGAACGTTGCCGACTATGTGCGGTCGCTGTCGGGATTGTCGACCGAGGCCGGGGCCGATCTGGCCGCCGGCAAGAAGGTGTTCGCCGACAACTGCGCCGTCTGTCACGGCGACAACGCCAAGGGCAACCGCGAGCTCGGCTCGGCCAACCTGACCGACCGCATCTGGCTCTACGGTTCCGACAAGGAGGCCATCGTCGACGGCATCGAGAAGGGCCATGGCGGCGTCATGCCGACCTGGGACGGCCGTCTCAGCGAGCCGGTCATCAAGTCGCTGGCCGTCTACGTCTACAGCTTCGGCGGCGGCGAAAAGTAGCGCGGTCCCGTCATCCTCAGGTGGCCGTCCATGGCGGCGGCCACCGAAGGATGGCGGGCCGTTCGTCCTTCGAGGCTTGCCGCCAAAGTGCGCCGAGGACGCGCGGGGACGCGCTTATGGCGGCTCGCCCCTCGGGATCACGGCTCATCCCTTGAGCCAGATCAATACCCCGGATCTCCCCGTCTCTAGACTACCCCGGTAATTCCGGCGGACATCCAATGACCCAACTTGAAGAACTGGTGCGGCAATCCGAGGTGAAGCCGGCGACGCCGCCATCGCCGCCACCGCCGGACGATGACATCGACGACATTCCGCTCTACGCCGCGCGGCGCAAGATCTATCCGCAAAGCGTTCATGGCACCTTCCGGCGCATCAAATGGGCGGTGCTGCTGATCACGCTCGGCATCTACTATTTCCTGCCGTTCGTGCGTTGGGATCGCGGCCCGAACGCGCCGTCGCAGGCGGTGCTGATCGACTTCCCGAACCGGCGCTTCTATTTCTTCTTCATCGAGCTGTGGCCGCAGGAAATCTATTACCTCACCGGGCTGCTGGTGCTGGCGGCGATCGGTCTGTTCCTGATGAACGCGCTCGCCGGCCGGGTCTGGTGCGGCTATCTCTGCCCGCAGACGGTGTGGACCGATCTCTATATGGCGATCGAGCGCTTCACCGAGGGCGATCGTCGCGAGCATATGAAGCGCGAAGCCGCCAAATGGACGCTCGAGACTTATGCCCGCAAAGGCGCCAAGCACTTCCTGTGGCTGATGGTTGCGTGGTGGACCGGCGGCGCCTGGGTGCTGTATTTCGCCGATGCGCCGACCCTGGTGAAGGAGCTCGCGACCGGCGAAGCGCCCTTCGTCGCCTACGCGTGGATCGGCATTCTCACCGTCACCACCTATGCGCTGGCCGGTCACCTGCGCGAGCAGGTCTGCCTCTATATGTGTCCGTGGCCGCGTATCCAGGCGGCGCTCACCGACGAATACGCCCTCAACGTCACCTACCGCTATGACCGCGGCGAGCCGCGCATGTCGGCGAAGAAGGCCGAACAACTCAAAGCGCAAGGCCAGCATGTCGGCGATTGCGTCGATTGCCTGCAATGCGTGCATGTCTGCCCGACCGGCATCGACATCCGCCAGGGTTCGCAGCTCGGCTGCATCCAGTGTGGGCTGTGCATCGACGCCTGCAACAACATCATGGCCAAGCTCGGCCGGCCGCGCGACCTGATCGCCTACGACACCGATCTGAACATCAAGGCGCGTCAGGAAGGCCGTCAGCCGTCCTACAATCTCATCCGCCCGCGCACATTGTTGTACGCGGCGATCATCGCCATCGCCGGCGGCGTCATGCTGTACACGCTGGCGACGCGCGACTCGGAAGGCATCAGCGTCATCCACGATCGCAATCCGATGTTCGTGCGCTTGTCCGACGGCTCCTTGCGCAACGGTTACACCATCCGCATCGTCAACAAGCAGCTCAAGTCGCGTGACTTCATCGTCGCGGTGGACGGCCTGCCGTCGTCGCTGGTGGATTTCGTCGGCTTGCCGCCGCGCGCCGACGGCCGCCAACTGGTGTCGGTCGGTCCAGACCAGACCAAGGAAGTCCGCGTCCTGGTCACCGACTACAGCGACGTGCCGCCGGCGGCCTCGACCACGGTGTTGTTCAGCCTGATCGACGCCGACAGCGGCGCGGTCGCGCAGGTGCGCGATCACTTCTTCGGTTCCGAGAGGAGATAGTCATGGCTCAATCGTCCGCGAAAAAGCCGCGCGAACTGACGGGCTTTGCCGTGCTGATGTGGCTGGTCGGCTTCTTCGGCTTTGTGTTCGCTGTCAATGCGGTGATGGTGAAGGCCGCGACCTCGACCTTCGGCGGCGTCGAAACGGCGAGCTCATACAAAGCCGGCCTGATGTTCAAGCAGGCGGAAGTAGCGGCCCAGAAGCAGGCCGAGCTGCACTGGCGCGTCGACGGCAATCTCATCCGCGACAAGGCCGGCGAAACCGTTCTCGATATTTCGGTGCGCGATGCCAATGGCGCGCCGGTGTCCGGTCTCGCCGCGACGGCGCGGCTCGAGCATCCGGCCGATGCGCGCCGCGACCACGACGTGCCCTTGAGCGGTATCGGCAGCGGGCAGTTTCATGGCGTTGCCGATGCCGGCGCCGGGCGCTGGGAACTGATCATCGACCTGACGCGTGACGGGCGCCGCGTCTTCCTGTCGCGCAGCCGGGTGACGTTGCAATAAATGAGCCGGGCAAATTCATCCGTTCGCGGGATCGAACGGAGAGCCACGCAGCACACGAGATTGAGATGACCGCTGCCGACACCCTCGATGTCTCGCCTTATGTGAAGCCGGAAGCCGACGGCTCCCACGGTATGGACGTGGCCGTCGAGGGCATCACCTGCGGCGCTTGCATCGGCCGCATCGAGCACGCGGTGAAGAGCCTGCCGGGCGTCACCGAGGCGCGCGTCAACTACACCAACCGCCGCCTGCATGTCGCCTGGTCCGATGCGCTCGAGGAACCCGGCCGCATCTTCGAGACCTTGCAGGCCAATGGCTATCGCGGTCATCCCTTCGTGCCGCTGCGCGCCGAGCAGGAAGAGGCCGAAGAAGCCCGCAAGCTGACGCGCTGCCTTGCCGTCGCTGGCTTTGCGGCGATGAACGTCATGCTGCTGTCGGTCTCGGTATGGTCGGGCAATGTCACCGACATCACGCCGGAGACCCGCGACTTCTTCCACTGGGCCTCGGCGCTGATCGCGCTGCCGGCGGCGGCCTATGCTGGGCGGCCATTCTTCTCCAGCGCCTGGATGGCGCTCCGCGCCGGCCAGCTCAACATGAACGTGCCGATCTCGCTCGGCGTCATCCTGGCGCTCGGCATGTCGGTGATTGAAACCGCCAACCACGCCCGCGAAGCCTATTTCGATTCGGCGCTGATGCTGCTGTTCTTCCTGCTGGTCGGCCGTGCGCTCGATCACGCGATGCGGCGTAAGACACGCGCCACCGCCAGCAATCTCGCCGCGCTGCGCGCTGAAATCGCGCATCGCTTCGACGGCGACGAGCTGGTTCGGGTGCTGGCGGCTTCGCTCAAGGTCGGCGACCGCGTCCTGGTCAAGCCGGGTGAGCGCGTTCCGGCCGATGGCGAGGTGATTGGCGGCGCGTCCGAGGTCGACGAGAGCCTGATCACCGGCGAGACCGCGCGCCGCTCCATCAGGTCCGGGGCGAAGGTCTATGCCGGCAGCCTGAATTTCTCCGGCACGCTGACTTTGCGCGTCACCGCGGCCGGCGGCTCGGCGCTGATTGACGAGATCGAAAAGCTGCTCGACAAGGCAGCGAGCGCCAAATCGCACACCCGCCGGCTGGCCGATCGAGCGGCGCGCATCTATGCCCCGATCGTGCACACGACGGCGGCGCTGACCTTGGCCGGCTGGCTGTTCGCCGGCGCGTCAGCGCATGACGCCATCATCACCGCCATCGCTGTGCTCATCATCACCTGTCCTTGCGCGCTGGCACTGGCCATTCCCGCGGTGCAGGTGGTCGCGTCCGGCGCGATGTTCAGGCGCGGCATCATTCTCAATTCAGGCGACGCCATTGAGCGTCTCGCCGAGGCCGATACCATTGTGTTCGACAAGACCGGCACGCTGACGCTGCCCGAGCCGCGCGTCGTCAATGCCGGCGCTACCGATCCGGCCGTGCTGCAGGCCGCGGCGCGGCTGGCGCAATCGAGCCGCCATCCCCTGGCCATGGCGCTGGCCAAGGAAACCGCGAGCGCGGCGCCATTCGATGCCGCTGTAGAAGAGCCGGGGCAGGGCGTGCGCGCCGTCGTCGATGGCGCCGAGATGCGGCTGGGCAGTGCGGGTTTTTGCAATGTTGCCCCGGGGGTGAGCGGAGAGATTGGCGCCTCTCACATCTATTTCCGCCACGGCGACCGCATTGCGACATTCGCCATCGCGCAGAGCCTGCGGCCGGATGCGATCGAGACGGTGCAGGCATTGCGCGATCTCGGCTTCGACCTGCACATTCTGTCGGGCGACCGCAACGAGGCGGTGGCGCCGGTCGCCGAGGCGCTCGGCATTCCGCAGTGGCAGGGCGGCGTCAATCCGGCGGAGAAGATCGCGTTCATCGAAGCGTTGAAGGCGCAAGGCCGCCGTGTGCTGATGGTCGGCGACGGGCTCAACGACGCGCCGTCGCTCGCCGCAGCGCATGTGTCGCTGTCGCCGATCTCCGCCGCCGACGTCACGCAGGCGCAGGCCGATGCCGTGTTCCGCGGCGAGCGGCTCGCGCCGGTCGGCGACGCGGTCACCATCGCGCGCAAGGCACGCCGCCTGATGATCGAGAATCTGTGGCTCGCGGCCTTGTACAATCTCATCGCCGTGCCGGTGGCGATCGCGGGTCTGGTGACGCCGTTGATCGCGGCGGCGGCGATGTCCGGCTCGTCGATGCTGGTGACGCTGAACGCGCTGCGCGCCAATGCGAAGGCGGCAGATCCGGATGCCGTCACGACCTCCGTTCGTTCCCGCGCAAGCGGGGAGGCAAGTTCTGACTCATCGCTGGCGCGCGGATCGGCGGACGATACTCGCCTGCTCGAGGCCGGAGGCGCGCGATGAACGTGATCATCTATCTGCTGCCACTGGCGCTCGGTCTCGGCCTGCTCGGGCTGTTCGGCTTCCTGTGGGCGCTGAAGAGCGGCCAGTACAGCGACATGGAAGGCGCCGCCTATCGCGTGCTGTCGGACGACGACGTGGAGAAGTAGCTACTTCTCCAGCATCACCGTCTTGAACTCGGCCGGCAGCACGATCTCCAGCAGTTCACAGTCGTCGGAATAGCCGAGCACGGTGTGCTTGATCTTCGGCGGCTGGATCCAGCATGAGCCGGCCTCGAAGGTGTGCACGCCTTCGCCGTCGAACTCGGTCCTGTACCAGCCCTTCAGCACGTAGATCAGTTGCAGATCGACGTCGTGATAATGCGGCTTGGCGACGTCCTCCGGCACGAAGGGCGGAATGAAGCGGATGACGTGGCCTTGCACCATGCCGCCGGTCGCCGGCGCCAGGCCGAGGTCGCGATACTTGGCGTAGGTGCGCAAGCCCTGGTCGAAGGCGGCCTCGTCGTGATGGCTGACGTGGAACTTCTGCTTCGGCTGCTTCTTGGCCCGGGTCTTGGCGGAAACGGCGCGGCGGGCGTTCGGTTTGGCCGGTTTGCGGGGATGCACCGGTTTTGCCGGCTTCTTCCTTGTTTTGTTGCTCTTTTTGGCCATTGATGCCTCCCCTGCGTCCCCCACCGATTGGATCATGGCTGCTGATTTCATGGAAGAGCCGGCGACCCCCGCCATCCGCATTTTCGTCGATGCCGACGCCTGCCCGGTCAAGAACGAGGTCTACCGGGTGGCCGAGCGCTATGGGCTGAAGGTCTTCGTCGTCGCCAATTCGTTCATGAACGTGCCGCGCACCGACCTGATCGAGCGGGTCATCGTGCCGGAGGGCCCGGACGTCGCCGACGGCTGGATTGCCGACCGGGCAGGGCCCTACGATATCGTCATCACCGCCGACATTCCGCTGGCCAGCCGCTGCGTCAAGAACGGCGCCACCGTGCTGTCGCCGACCGGCAAGCTGTTCGACGACGATTCGATGGGCATGGCGCTCGCCGCCCGCAACCTGATGGCGGATCTGCGCAGCGCCGGCGCGGTGACGCGCGGCCCGCCGCCTTTGTCGCGGCAGGATATCTCGCGGTTTCTCTCGGCGCTGGATCTGGCGGTGGTGCGGGTGAAACGAAAAATGGCCGGGCCGGCGTAGACTCGCCGGGAGCGGAGAGGAAAAGTCAGTCCGCCGCCACGCGCAGGCCGACATAGCGCTCCAGCGTCTCGGTGTCCTGCTGCAACGCGGTTGACGCCGCCCGGTGCATCACCGCGCCGCGCTCCAGCACCAGAGCATCGGCGGTCAGCTCCAGCGCCACATCGGTGTGCTGCTCGACCAGGACGATGGCCAGCTTGCGCCCGGCCAGCATCTTGCTCACCGCGCCAATCAGTTCCTCGACGATGACCGGCGCCAGGCCTTCGAACGGCTCGTCGAGCAGCAGCAGCGACGGGTTGGTTCTCAGCGCGCGGGCGATCGCCAGCATCTGCTGCTCGCCGCCGGAGAGCTGGTTGCCCATGTTGCGTTTGCGCTCGGCCAGGCGCGGGAACATCGTGTAGATTGCCTCGAGCGTCCATTCGCCCGCGGTCGCCGCCACCGTGAGGTTCTCCTCCACCGACAGCGACGGGAAGATCTCGCGCTCCTGCGCCACCCAGCCGATGCCGTTCCTGGCGCGCCAGTGCGGCGGCTGCCGCGAAATGTCGCGGCCGCGCCAGAACACGCTGCCGGCGCGCATCTGGGTGAAGCCCATGATGGTCAGCATCAGCGTCGATTTGCCGACGCCGTTGCGACCGAGCACGGCGAGCGAGCCGTGCTCGACGATGTCGAGCGACACGCCGTTGAGCACCACGGCGTCGCCATAGCCCGCCGTCACCTTCTCGAGTCGGAGGAGCGGCTCAGCCAAGGTCTTCACCCATGTTTGCGCGTCCCCAGATAAACCTCGCGCACGCCCGGATCGGCGGCGATCTCGGCGGGCGAACCCTGCGTGAAGATGGCGCCGCCGACCAGCACGATGATGTGCGTGGCGAAGCGGAACACGACGTGCATGTCGTGCTCGATAAACAGCAAGGTCAGCTCGTCCGACAGGCTGGCGACGACCTCGAAGATTTCGCCCGACTCTTCCACCGGCACGCCGGCGGCCGGTTCGTCGAGCAGCAGCACCTTCGGCTTGGTGGCGAGCGCCAGCGCGATCTCGAGAAGGCGCTGGCGGCCGTAAGGCAGTTCGCGCGTCGTCTGGTAGCAGGCATCGCCGAGCTTGAGCCTGGCGAGGATGCCGTAGGCTTCCTCGATGGCGTCCTTGTTGCCGGCGATGTTCTGCCAGAAACGATCGGCGATGCCGCGCCGTTCGCACACCGCCAGCGTGACCGCCTCGAGCGGGTTCAGTCCGGCGAACAGAGTGTTGATCTGGAAGGTGCGGGCGAGGCCGCGCTTGACGCGCGCCTGCGGCCGCAGCGCCGTGACGTCCTCGCCGCCGAGCGTGATCTGCCCGGCATTCGGCGTCAGCAGCCCGGTCATCAAATTGATCAGCGTCGTCTTGCCGGCGCCGTTCGGTCCGATCAGCGCGTAGCGGGCGCCGACCGGCAGATCGATATTGATATCGCGCGCCACGGCGAGCGAGCCGAAGCTCTTTTGCAGACCACGGGCACTCAAGGCCACCGCGCTCATCGGCGGCTCCAGCGCTTGAGGAGTTTCGACAGCCCGCCGAGAATGCCGTTGGGCAGCAGCGTCACCACCATGACCAGCAGCGCGCCGATCCAGAAGTACCAGTATTGCGGCGCGATGCCGGAGAACTGATCGCGCGCGATCATGTACACGGCGGCGCCGATCAGTCCGCCATAGAGCCGCCCGGCGCCGCCCAACACCAGCATCACCACGACGTCGGCGGAGCGTTCGAAGCTCAGCACTTCGAGCGCCACGGTCTGCGTGGTCTGCGCCAGCAGGGCGCCGGCGATGCCGGCGACGATGGCGGAAATCGTATAGACCTTGCGAATATGCGCGCGGCTGTCGGCGCCGATCGCCGGCATGCGCACGAAATTTTCGCGGATGCCGCGCAGCGCCAGGCCGAACGGCGAGTTGATGAGACGGCGTGCGAACAGGAAGACGATGAACAGGACGCCGAGCGAATAGCCGTAAGCGGTGCGGCCGTAGAGATCGAACTTGAACAGGCCGAACACCGGCGCAATCGAGACGCCCTGCAGGCCGTCCGAACCGCCGGTGAGCCAGTGCGCGCTGTTGGCGGCTTCCTTGAGCAGCAGGCCGAGGCCGAGCGTGATCATGATCAGCGTCAGATGGCGGAAGCGCGAGATAATGAAGCTCGAAGCGTAGCCGAGGAGGCCGGTCAGCAGCGCGGCGGCAATCAGGCCGCTGATCGGCTCGCTCCAGGCGAATTTGCTGAAGATGCCGGCGCTGTAGGCGCCGAAGCCGAAGAAGGCGGCGTGGCCGAGCGATACGATGCCGGCATAGCCGAGGATCAGGTCGAGCGAGAGCGCGAAAAGCGCGGTGATGGCGATCTGGCTCGCCAGCGACAGATAGGTCGGAAACAGCCAGAACGGCAGCAGCGTCGCCAGCCAGAAAATGATTTCGATCGGCTGCCAGCGGCTCAGCCCCTGCATATAGGCTTGCGGCGTCAGGGCCCGGGATGCGTCAAGCGTGGTCATGCGCTCTCATCGCCTCCCGAACAGCCCGGCCGGCCGCCACATCAGCACCGCCACCATGACGAGATAGATGAGGAACGAGCCGAGCTGCGGCACGTAGTATTTGCCGGCGATATCGCTGACGCCGATCAGGCAGGCGGCGGCGAACGAACCGGCGATCGAGCCGAGGCCGCCAACCGAGACGATGATCAGGACATAGACGAGATAGACCAGCGCGAATTGCGGATCGAGGCCGACGATCTCGATCGCCAGCGCGCCGCCGAGGCCGGCGAGGCCGGAGCCGAGCGCGAAGGTGATGGCGAAGGTGCGGTCGACGTCGATGCCGATGCCGCGCGCCATGCGCTGGTTATCGACCGCCGCGCGCACCTGGGCGCCGAAGCGCGTGTGCTCCAGCGTCAGGACCAGCAGCACCGTCACGGCGATGCCGACCGCGACCAGGAACAGCCGGTAAATGCCGAGATTGAGGCCGAGGAAGCCGATCGAGCCGCGCATGTAGCTCGGCACGGCGATCGGCTGTTGCGTGGTGCCGAAGAACCAGGCGGCGATCGCGACCGACATGAAGGCAAGACCGATGGTCAACAGCACCTGGTCGAGATCGGTGGCGCGGTACAGCCGCCGGTACAGAATGCGCTCGATGACGACGCTGACCAGCGCCGAGGCGGCGAAAGCCATCGGCAGCGTGGCGAAGAAATTCCAGTGGAAGTCCTTCATCAGCACGACGGTGACGTAGGCGCCGAACATGGCGAAGGCGCAATGCGCCAGGTTGACGAAATTCATCAAACCGAGCGTCACCGACATGCCGACCGACAGCAGGAACAGCAGCATGCCGTAGGCAATGCCGTCGAACAGGACACCGAACACAGGAGGGAGCATGGTTGTCGAACTGCGCCTTCATGCTTTGCTGTGAGGGACGCGGCCACCCCAACCCCAAACCGCGTGCACCCAACGCCATAGCAAAACTTTATCGGCTTGGCACCGGCTAGTGTCATACCGCAGTGCGAAGCCAACCTGTCCGGATTTGTCACGGACCGCGCCGGCCAAGCCCATCTCGATTCGCCCCGGCCTGAGCGCGCCGATGCACTGATGGGCGTCGCCACACGCGACAACGCCCCGGCCGGGTTGCGGCCGAGGCGTCTGCGGGCATGCGATTGCGGCGCTTGGCCGCGGAGTCTGAGGCCAGCTTCTAGGCGAGCGACAAGGTCGCCTTTTCGTATTGCCCATTGCCCATCCCGCCTTCGGGGAAAATGCCGTGGGCGGCGATCCACTCGAAGGATTCCTCGTACACTTCCTTGGTGTAGGGCTCGAACACCAGCCGCTCGCCGGGTCCCCAGCGCCGCGTATCCATCTTGGCGTGGAAGCGGTCGGGGAACTCATTCTTGTAATAGTGTGTGTAGAGTTCGGGACGCAGGTCGATGTCGCGTTGCGCCTTGCGCAGCGCGCGGAAGAACTTGCGCAGGTCTTCCGGATCGGGTTCGCCGTGGATCATGGTGGAGATCATGAAGGTGGCGTCGATGACCTTGCGGAAACCGAGCTGCTCGGCGAAGTAATACGGCCCGTTGAACAGGTGCACCGCCGGTGCGGAGCCCTCGAACAGATGCTCCATGCGCTTGAACAGCATGCCGGTTTCGTAGCGCAGGTTGATCTGATCGGGCTTGAGATATTGCTCGAGCGATTGCACGGTGGCGTAATGGCTGCCGGATTGATAGCCGACCGAGATAGGCACGCCGGCGAGATCTTCCGGCGTCTTGATCGGCGAATCCGGCGCAACGAAGATGCCGGCGGTGGCCACGGAATAGACATCGGTGAGCATGCGGCCGTGGCCGTTGCTGGCGGCGACATTGACCGTCCAGTGGCAGGCGCAGGAGACGCTGGCCTTGCGGCCTTCTTCGAACGACTGGAACGCGCCGACCTTGTCGCCCTTGTCGTGGATCTTGCCGTCGCTGGCGCGCAGCAGTTCGCGGAATTCGTAGTCGAGCCCTTCGTCGATGAAGTAGCCCTTTTCGTCCGCCACCCATTCCTGCAGGCGGAAATGCGGTTCGATGATGAACTTGGCCATGCGTTTTCTCCCTTTGTTAATTGTCGTTTCGACTTTTCGTATCGTCATTCCGAACCCGGAATGACAGCAACGTCAGCAACAGCACCGCCCTTCTTCGGGGGCTTCGTGCTCATGCCCGCGCTCGGCGACGCGCCGGGCGCGGATCATCTTGACGTGGTCGTCCATGAGCGCGCGTGCCGCGCTGGCGTCGCGCAGTTCGATGAGATCGACGAGCTTCGAATGAATCTCGAGGATGTGCTGCGTCAGCTTCGGCGTGGCCGTGACGTTGCGGCGCGGCCACGATACGTGCTCGAGCGAGATCAGTTGCACCACGAGCACGCGGTTGTGCGAGGCTTCGGCGACGGCGAGGTGGAAGTCGCGCGAGGCCCTCGTGAACGCATCCATGTCGCCGATGACATTCCCGGCCTGCTTCAACAGCAGCCGCAGCCGCGCGATGTCCTCGGCGGTAGCGTGCTCGGCGGCCAGCTCGGCGGCCAGCGTTTCGATGGCGCGCTGCGCGTCCATGATCTCGGCGACCGACACGCCGGTGAGGTCGAGCTGCACGGCGAGCGCTTCGGCGAACAGGCGCGGATTGCCGTGGGCGATGCGCGCGCCGCCGCCTTTGCCCATGCGGATCTCGACGATGCCGAGCGCCTCCAGCGTGCGCAGCGCGTCGCGGGCAACGATGCGGCTGGTGCCGAAGCGGGCGGCCAGGTCCTTTTCGGTACCGAGGAAGTCGCCGGGCTTGAGTTGCTTGGCGAACAGTTCGTCGCGGACCTGACCGACGATCTGCGCCGAGAGGGAAGAGGAGCGGCCGGCGAACATGATGCGCGCGGTGAGCTGACCGCTCATCGCGACCGGAATGCCTGTGGCCGTCTTGGCGCTGGTGCGCGGCATCGGCGTCCTCCATTGCGTCCCGGCGCCGGCCTTCCTGGGCCGGCATCTCGAAGAACGCTTCTGGAGTATGTCGCCACCGCCAAGGATAGTAAAGATACTATCTTATAGAGTTCCTTCATCTCCTCCTGACGGTCCGCCGGACGTCATCATAAAATATTCCTAGGACTATTGACTCCGTCCCGGACCTAGCTCTATATTCCTATTCATCCCGCCCCATGACGAGGGGTGTCTGTACAGTC
The DNA here is from genome assembly GCF_001426945.1 of Pseudolabrys sp. Root1462. Taxonomy (GTDB): domain Bacteria; phylum Pseudomonadota; class Alphaproteobacteria; order Rhizobiales; family Xanthobacteraceae; genus Pseudolabrys. The sequence continues at coordinate 608,927 of NZ_LMFS01000003.1, forward strand.
GCGCGCCCTTCGCCATCCACATACCCAGCCTTGCCGAACCGCGCATTGCCGAAGCGGCAGGTCTCGATCATGGTCGTGCCTCATCGAAAGGCAGCACCTTGGATCTGACGTCGGCTTCCGTTCTTATCGCCATCGCCGCCATCTTTGTTCTCGTCGGCCTGGTGAAGGGCGTGATCGGCATGGGCCTGCCGACGGTGGCGATCGGGCTGCTCGGCCTGATGATGACGCCGGCCCGCGCCGCCGCCATCCTCATCGTGCCGTCGCTCGTCACCAACATCTGGCAGGCCGCGGTCGGCGGTCATTTTCGCGAACTGATCGGACGGCTGTGGCCGCTGTTCGCCGGCATCGTCATCGGCACCACCGCCGGTGCGCTGACGCTGGTGCACAGCGGCGGCACGGCCGCGACGCTGTGGCTCGGCCTGGCGCTCATTGCCTACGCGCTGCTCGGACTCATTCGGATCGAATTCAAGGTGCCGCCGCGCCATGAAGGCTCGATCGGCTTTGTCTGCGGCATCGCCACCGGCGTCGTCACCGTGGCGACCGGCGTGTTCGTCATTCCGATGGTGCCTTACGTGAACGGTCTGCATATGGAGCGCCGCAAGCTGGTGCAGGCGCTCGGCATCGCCTTCACCTTCTCGACGGTGGCGCTGGCCGCGGCGCTACAGCACGCCGGCGAGTTTCAGTTCGGCGTGCTGTGGCCGTCGCTGATCGCGTTGGTCGCCGCGCTCATCGGGATGCGGCTCGGGCAAACGGTACTCGGCCGCATCCGGCCGGAAACGTTCAGGCTGTGTTTCTTCATCGGCCTGTTGCTGCTCGGCGCGCATCTGGCCTTGCGGGCGGTCCTGTAGGCGCCGCGGCGCGCTTGTATTTATCCTGCACTGCAAAAAGGCGGCCGCTGCTCAACATTCCGCCGTCGCGGTCCGCCGAATCCGGCTTGCCGGAAATTCGTTTGCGTGCATATAATTTTCCGCAAGCACGGTGAGGGCTCCATGCCGCAGATCATGACGCGCGATGGCGTCCGGCTTTACGTGGAGGAGGCGGGGCAGGGCACCCCTGTCGTCTTCGTCCACGAATATGCCGGCGATTACCGGACCTGGGAGCCGCAGATGCGGTTCTTCTCGCGTTCGCACCGCTGCGTCACTTATTCGCAGCGCGGGTATCCGCCTTCCGACGTGCCGACCGATCCGTCGAAATACGGCCAGGATATCGCGCGCGACGACGTCGTCGCCGTGATGGATGCGCTCAAGATCGACAAGGCCCATGTCGTCGGCCATTCGATGGGCGCGCTGACGGCGCTGCTGGTCGGCGTCAAATATCCGGAGCGCTGCCTCAGCGTGACCGCGGCCGGCTGCGGCTACGGCTCGAGCCCGGATGAGAAGATCGTCGAGCAGACGCGCGAAGCCTCGCGCGAGACCGCCAAGATGTTCGAGACCGTCGATTTCGCGACCGCCGCCGCGCGCTATGCCGATGGCGCAACGCGCCAGACCCACAAGCACAAGGATCCGCGCGGCTTCGCCGAATTCGCCAAGATGCTCGCGGAGCACTCGCCGGTCGGCCATGCGCTGACCATGCGCGAATTGCAGGCCAAACGGCCGACGCTCTGGCACATCCAGGATGATCTCAAGAAATTCAAACCGCCGCTGCTCGTGCTCGTCGGCGATGAAGACGACTGGTGCCTCGAGGCCAGCGTCTTCCTCAAGCGCACGGTGCCGACGGCAGGGCTCGTCGTCATCCCGCGCTCGGGACACACCATTACCAGCGAAGAGCCGGCGGCGTTCAATGCGGCGCTCGCGGATCTCATCGCCAATGCCGAAGCGGGGCGCTGGATGGCGCATCGCGGCCTTTAAATCGAAACAAATCGTAGAGCTGGATCGCAAGGGAGAAGCACGATGGACCTCAAACTGAACGGCAAGACGGCGCTGGTGACCGGCGGATCGGAAGGCATCGGCAAGGGCATTGCGCTGACGCTCGCCAAGGAAGGCGTCGATGTTGCGATCTGCGCCCGCCGCATGGAGCCGCTCAAGGCTGCCGCCGACGAGATCGCCAAGGCGACCGGCCGCAAGATCGTGCCGATCACGGCCGACCTGCGCTCCGACGCCGAGGCTAAGGCCTTCGTCGAGCAGGGCCACAAGGCCCTCGGCCGCATCGACATCATGGTCAACAATGCCGGTTCTGCCGCCGGTGGCGTCATCGAACATCTCACCGAGGACGATTGGGAAAAGGGCCTGCAGCTCAAGTTCATGGGCTATGTGCGCTGCCTGCGCTACGTGCTGCCGATCATGCGCGCGCAGGGCGGTGGCCGCGTCGTCAACCTCATCGGCAATGACGGCGTGAAGCCGTCGTACTGGGAAATCTGCCCCGGCGCGGCGAACGCCGCCGGTCAGAACCTGACGCTGTCGCTGGCCGGCCAATACGGCAAGGAAGGCATCTCCTTCGTTGCGGTCAATCCGGGTCCGGTGCGCACCGAGCGCTGGGCCGGTCTCGTCGATGCCATGGCGCGCGACATGAAAATTCCGCGCGAGGACGCCGACAAGCTGGCGCCCGCCTCGATCCCGCTCGGCCGTATCGCAGAGGTTGAAGAAGTCGCCAACCTCGTCGTCATGCTGGCGTCGCCGACCATGCACATGGTCAACGGCACCATGATCGAAATCGACGGCGGCCAGGACAAGGCACTGATGGACAAATTCCGAGATCGGCCGCGGAGCTGAGGGGACGCCGAATTTCTCGCGAGTTCATGCCGGGACGTTTGCTTGACAGAGTGGAAAGGCAGTCGGACTGTTTGCACGCACGCAAAATCGTCGGACTGAAAAGAAGTCACAGTTGACCTCGCGGCCGTGTATTGTGCGCGCCGCAACGCATGGAGTCATACGATGAGAGCCCAGGCTTACCTTTACTCGCTCGCTTTTGTCCTCGCGGCCGGCCTCGCGGCGCCGGCGGCCGCTCAGGACACCATCAAGATCGGTGAACTGAACAGTTACAAATCGCAGCCGGCCTTCCTCGATCCCTACAAGAAGGGCATGGAGCTGGCGATCGAGGAGATCAACGGCAAGGGCGGCGTCAACGGCAAGAAGCTCGAGCTCGTCAGCCGCGACGATGGCGGCAACCCCGGCGAAGCCGTGCGCGTCGCCGAGGAGTTGGTGACCCGCGAAGGCGTCGTGGCCTTGTCCGGCACGTTCCTGTCGAATATCGGTCTGGCGGTCGCGAACTTCGCCGGGCAGAAGAAAGTGTTCTTCCTCGCTTCCGAACCGCTGACCGACAAGATCACCTGGGCGGAAGGCAACAAATACACGTACCGCCTGCGCGCCACGACCTACATGCAGACGGCCATGCTGATGCCGGCGGCGATCGCCGCGCATGCCAAGCGCTGGGCGCTTGTCTATCCGAACTACGAGTACGGCCAGTCGGCGGTGGCGACCTTCAAGGAAATGATCAAGAAGGCGCAGCCGGATGTCGAGTTCGTCACCGATCAGGCGACGCCGCTCGGCAAGCTCGATGCCGGTGCCGTGGCGCAGGCGATCGACGACGCCAAGCCGGACGCGATCTTCAACGTGCTGTTCGGGCCCGACCTCGCCAAGTTCGTGCGCGAAGGCAACACCCGCGGCGTGTTCAAGAACCGCACGGTGGTGAGCCTGTTGTCGGGCGAGCCCGAATATCTCGATCCGCTCGGCGCCGAAACGCCGGTCGGCTGGACCGTCACCGGCTATCCCTGGGACAAGATCAAGACGCCGGAGCACGTTGCCTTCCTCACGGCGTACCAGAAGAAGTACAGCGACTATCCGCGGCTCGGTTCGATCGTCGGCTACACCACGGTCAAGTCGCTCGCGGCGGGTCTCGCCAAGACCAAGGCGCTCGACGCCAACTCGCTGGTCGAGGCCTTCAAGGGGCTTTACGTGCAGAGCCCGTTCGGCGCGTTCCAGTATCGCGCCAGCGATCACCAGGCGACCATGGGCGCTTTCGTCGGCAAGCTCGCGCTCGAGAAGGGCAAGGGCACGATGGACGACTTCAAGTATGTCGACGGCGCGTCGGTGCTGCCGAGCGACGCCGAGGTCGCCAAGCTGCGTCCCGCCGGCGCGAACTAGCTTTCTGATGCGAAGCCTCGCCTTGTCCTCTCCCCGTTCGTACGGGGAGAGGGTGGCGAGCGAAGCGAGCCGGGTGAGGGGCTCCTGAAACAATGAACC
>NZ_LMFS01000003.1:613114-863452 GCF_001426945.1 Pseudolabrys sp. Root1462
GCACCCTCTCCCCGCACGCGGGGAGAGGGGAAAAAGCCATGACCCTCAACGCGCTCCTGTTTCAGGCTCTCAACGGCCTCTCCACGGCGTCCGGGCTGTTCTTCATCGCGGCCGGTCTGTCGCTGATCTTCGGCGTCACCCGCATCGTCAATATCGCGCACGGGTCCCTCTATATGTTGGGGACCTATATCGCCTATTCACTGGCGACCAAGATCGGCGGCGCGTTCGGCTTCTGGGGCGGCATCGTTCTCACCGCGCTCATCGTCGGCGTCATCGGCGCGCTGATCGAGATCGTGCTGCTGCGCAGGATCTATCGCGCACCCGAACTGTTTCAGTTGCTGGCGACCTTCGCGCTGGTACTCGTCATCAATGACGCCACCCTGTGGCTGTGGGGACCGGAAGATCTGCTCGGACCGCGCGCGCCGGGGCTCGCCGGCGCCGTCGAGATCTTCGGCCGCCGCCTCCCGAGCTACGATCTGTTCCTCATCTTCATCGCGCCCGCGGTGCTGATCGTGCTGCACTTCGCGCTGGCGAAAACCCGTTTCGGCCGGCTGATGCGCGCCGCCACGCAGGACCGCGAGATGGTCGGCGCGCTTGGCGTCAATCAGGCCGTTCTGTTCACCTCGGTCTTTGCGCTCGGCGCGCTGCTCGCCGGGCTCGGCGGCGCGTTGCAGGTCGCGCGCGAGCCGGCCAACCTGGCGACAGACCTCGTCGCCATCGGCGATGCCTTCGTCGTCGTCGTCGTCGGCGGCATGGGTTCGATCACCGGCGCCTATCTCGCGGCCATCATCATCGCCGAGGTCAAGGCGCTGTGCATCGCCATCGGCGTCGTCAATCTCGGCTTCGTCACCGTGAACTTCTCCAAATTCACGCTGGTCGCCGAATTCATCGTCATGGCCATCGTCCTGATCGCGCGGCCTTACGGCCTGCTCGGCAAGCCGCAGGGCGTGGTGCGCTCGGTCGCCGAGCCGGAAGCTCCGATCCGTCCGGCGACGCCCATGCTCAAGGTGCTCGGCGCCGTCGTCCTGGTGCTGCTGCTGGCGCTGCCGCTGCTGGCGCAGACCTCGCCCTACGTCCTGGTGCTGGCGACCGACGTGCTGATCGCGGTGATCTTCGCCACGTCGCTGCACTTCATCATGGGGCCGGGCGGCATGCACTCCTTTGGTCATGCCGCCTATTTCGGGCTTGGCGCCTATGGCGCGGCGCTGCTGGTGAAGCTCGCCGGCTTCCCGATGCTGGCGGCGCTGTTCACCGCGCCGCTGGTCGCGCTTCTCGGTGCGCTGCTGTTCGGCTGGTTCGCGGTCCGCCTGTCCGGCGTCTACCTCGCCATGCTGACGCTGGCCTTCGCGCAGATCGTCTGGGCCCTGGTGTTCCAGTGGGAGGGCTTCACCGGCGGCTCCAACGGCGTGATCGGCGTCTGGCCGGCGGCGCCGTTCAACAAGTCGTGGGCCTATTTCCTGCTGGCGCTGGCCTTCACGGTCATCGCCATCCTGGTACTGCGCCGCTTCCTGTTCGCGCCGTTCGGCTATGCCATGCGGGCGGGGCGGGATTCGCCATTGCGTGCCGAGGCCATCGGCATCGACGTCAAACGCATTCACTGGCTCGGCTTCGCCATTGCCGGCTGCGTCTGCGGCATCGCCGGCGGCCTGTTCGCCTTCGCCAAGGGTTCGATCTCGCCGGAGGCGATCAGCGTCAGCCGCTCGATCGACGGTCTTGTCATGGTGTTGCTCGGTGGCATCCAGACCTTGGTCGGGCCGATCGTCGGCGCCTCGGTCTATGCCGTCTTGCAGGACACGGTGATGCGGCAGACTGAATACTGGCGCGCACTGCTAGGTGTCATCATTCTCGTGCTGGTGCTGGCGTTCCCGCAGGGCATCGCCGGCGCCTTGTCGGCGCTGTCGCGCAAGCTCGGCCGCAAACCGGGAGGCGCCGCATGAGCGTGCTCTCGGTCAGGTCGCTGTCCAAGACCTTCGGCGGCGTCCATGCCGTGAACGACGTGTCGTTCGACATCGGCAAGGGCGAATTCCTGGCGTTGATCGGGCCGAACGGCGCCGGCAAATCGACCACCTTCAACATGATCAACGGCCAACTGACGCCGGACTCCGGCGATATTCTCATTGGCGACAAGTCCATCGCCGGCATGGCGCCGCGCGACATCTGGCGGCTCGGCGTCGGCCGTACCTTTCAGGTGGCGGCGACTTTCGGTTCGATGACCGTGGTCGAGAACGTGCAGATGGCGCTGATCTCGCATGCACGCGGAATTCTCGGCCTGTGGCGGCCGGCGGCCTCGCTTCACCGCGAGCGCGCGCTCGAACTGCTGGCGCAGGTCGGCATGGCGGATGCCGCCGACCGGCCGAGCCGCGAACTCGCCTACGGCGACGTCAAGCGCATCGAACTTGCCATTGCGCTGGCCAACGATCCGCAGCTTCTGTTGATGGACGAACCAACCGCCGGCATGGCGCCGCGCGAGCGCAACGATCTCATCAAGCTGGTCAAGGCGCTGGTGGTCGAGCGCGGCATTTCGGTGCTGTTCACCGAACATTCGATGGACGTGGTGTTCTCATACGCCGACCGCATCATCGTGCTGGCGCGGGGCAGGCTGATAGCCGATGGCAATGCCGCCGCGATCCGCGACAATGCCAAGGTGCGGGAAGTGTATTTCGGCACCGGCAAGACCTTCCAGGAGACAGCGTCATGAACGACGCCATGCTCTCGGTCGCAGGGCTGCAGGCCTGGTATGGCGCGGCGCAGATACTGCACGACGTATCGTTCAATGTCGGGCGCGGCGAAGTCGTGGCGCTGATGGGCCGCAATGGCGCTGGCAAGACCACGACCATGAAGGCGCTGATGGGGCTGGTGTCGCGGCGCGGCGCGCTGCGTTTCAACGGCGCGGATATCGCCGGCCTGCGGCCGTTCGAGATCGCGCGGCTGGGCCTTGGTTTCACGCCGGAGGACCGCCGCATCTTCTCCGAACTGACGGTTCTGGAAAATCTCGACATCGGCCGTCAACCGCCGCGCCAGTTCGCCGACGGCGCGGCCGCGCCGGTGTGGACGCCGGAGCGGCTGTTTGCGCTGTTTCCGAACCTGGGCGAAATGCCGAACCGGCCCGGCGGCCGCATGAGCGGCGGCGAGCAGCAGATGCTGACGGTCGCGCGCACGCTGATGGGTAATCCGCTGCTGGTGCTGCTGGATGAACCGTCCGAGGGCGTGGCGCCGCTGATCGTCGAGCAGATGGCCAACACCATCATCGAGCTGAAGAAAGAAGGGCTGTCGATCCTGCTGTCCGAGCAGAACATCCATTTCGCGCGGCTGGTGTCGGACCGGGTCTATGTGCTGGAGAAGGGCGAGATACACTGGCAGGGCACGATGGCCGAATTGGCCGGTAATCTCGAAGTGCAGCGGGCTTACCTGACCGTTTGAGTCAATTTGGCGGTAAAAAGACTTTCGCTTAAGCCGTTTCCCGGTCATGATTCACGAGGGCCATCGCGGGCCCCAGGTGATGGTCCTTTTAAAAGCGGTTTGGGGAATGGCGCGCAGCAAACTCAATGTCGCCGGCGTGGCCGAGGAAACGTCAAACGGCGGCTACCGGCTCGATGAGCAGGTCGGCTTCCTGATGCGCATTGCCATGCAGCGTCATACCTCGATCTTCACCGCGAACATGATCGAGGGACTGACGCAGACGCAATTTGCCGCGCTCGCCAAGTTGTATGAGACCGGTCCGTCGTCGCAGAACCAGCTCGGCCGGCTGATCTATCTCGACGCCGCGACCATCAAGGGCGTGGTCGATCGCTTGAACGTTCGCGGCTTCGTCACCGCGCTGAGCGATCCGAAGGATCGCCGGCGCCGCGCGGTAACGCTGACCGACGAAGGCCGCCGTGTCACCGAGGCGGCGATGAAGGTCGCGGGAAAGATCACGACGCAGACCCTGGGGCCGCTGACCGCGTCCGAACAGCGCACGATCGCGGCGCTGCTCAAGAAGCTGGGCTGAGCAGTTCGCTCAGAAGCCGTAAAGCTTCGCCGGATTGTCGACCAGAATCTTCTGCCGGGTTTTCTCGTCCGGCACCCAGTCGAGCAGCATGTCGAGCGTCCAGGCGTCCTTCGGCGTCTTGGCGCCCGCCATCGGATAGGGCCAGTTCGACGCCCACAGTCCGCGGTCCGGCGCGGCCTTGACCAAGAGCTTCGCCAGTTTGCCGACATCGTCGTAGTAAGGCGGGCCGAGCTTCGAGGTCTCGTAAGGCGCGGCGAGCTTGTACCAGACCTTGCCGGTCTCCAGCATGCGCAGCAGGGCCTTGAAGCCGGGATGATCCGGCTCGACCGGCTCGAGGAATTTACCCTGGTGATCGATGGTCACGGTGGTCGGCAGCGCCTTGAGCCGCGCTTCGTGATCGGCCAGGTCGCGGCCGTCGCATTGGAAGTTGATGGTCCAGCCGAACGGCGCCACGCGCGCCGCCATCGTCTCGAGCAGCGACAGCGGCAGCGGCGCGCCGGCCAGCATGAAGAAGCGGATGCCGCGCACCCCCAGCTTGGTCAGGCGATCGAGTTCTTCGTCGGTCACGGTGTCATCGACCACGACGATGCCGCGGGCGCGCGGCCCCATCTCTTCCATGCACTTGAGCAGCAGGCGGTTGTCCTTGCCGTAAGCGGAAGCCTGCACCAACACGGTGCGCTCAATGCCGACCCTCTTGCACATCGCCATGTAGTCGGCGAGCGAAGCGTCGGGCGGCGTCACCACGGCGGTCGGCGCGGTCGGGTAATGCGAATCGTAAATGTGGATATGGCAGTCGCAGGTGCCGGCTGGCGCCTTCAACTGCGGCACGCTGTCGTCGCTCATCGACGGATTCCCTTGAACGTTTCCCGAAACTCTTTATGACATCTTGCAGATGGCTCGAAGGCGCTGCGGCGTCACCGGAAGGGTGGCGATCGCGCCCGGCCGCTGCAGGGCATCATCTATAGCAGAGGCGATTGCCGCGCCAACAGGGTTGGTACCGCCTTCGCCGGCGCCCTTGAGGCCGAGCGGATTGAGCGGGCTCGGGGCGTCTTCGGTGATCAGGATCGAGGATGCCGGCACTTCGCGCGCCGTCGGCATCAGATAGTCGGCGAAGGTGACGGACAATGGCTCGCCGGCTTCGTCATAAAGGAATTCCTCGTACAGCGCGCCGCCGATACCCTGCGCCAGGCCGCCGGCGATCTGGCCTTCGACAAGCGTCGGGTTCACCGCGCGGCCGACATCGTAGGCCATCACGTATTTTTCGATGGTGACGCCGCCGGTCTCGGCATCGACGCGGACCGCCGCGACATGGACGCCGTAGGGGTAGACCATGTGCTTCGATTCGAATGAATCCTCGGCGATGAGTTCGCCCGGCCTCGCCATCGCCAGTTCGACAAGCTTCATCGATGGACCGGCGCCATCGGCGCGCACGATCTCGCCATCGACGATGTCGAGCTGGGCCGCGTCGGTTTGCATCAGCCCGGCGGCGTGCATCAGCGCCTTCGTCCGCAATTTGTCGGCCGCGCGGCGCGTGGCTTCTCCGGTCATCACGGTGACGCGCGAGGCAAAGGCGCCGAGGCCGCGACCGATACGATCGGTCTGGCCGTGCACGACATTGATCGCGGCGTAATCGACGCCGAGCGTTTCGGCGCAGATCTGCGCCATGGCCGTCTCGATGCCCTGGCCGACCGAGGCCGCGCCGGTGACGAGTTCGATGCCACCGTCGGGCTTGACCTCGAGGCGCACATCGTCGAACGGGCCAAGGCCGCTCTTCTCGACGAACATGGCCACGCCGGCGCCGATCAGTTCGCCGTTGGCGCGGCGTTTGGCGATCTCCTTCTGCAGCTTCGGCCAGCCGGCGCGTTCCAGCGCCTTGTCGAGCAGCAGGGCGTAGTCGCCGGAGTCGTAGACGATGTGGGTGCCGAGCGTTTCGAGATTGAGCGCATAGGGCATCGCGCTTTTCGGCAGTAGGTTGCGCTTGCGGATCTCGACCTTGTCGACGCCGACACTGGCGGCGATGGCGTCGATCAGGCGTTCGCGCACGAAGGTGGATTCATAGCGGCCTGGCGCGCGATAGGTGCCGCACGGCGTCTTGTTGGTGAGACGGATGTGGCCGGTGGCGCGATAGGCCGGCACCCGGTAGGGCCCGGGCAGCATCGCCGCGGCGAGGTCCGGCACGGTCGCCGCGTGGGTGCGCATATAGGCGCCGTTGTCGTGAAAGAACTCGTCGTCGATGGCGAGGATGCGGCCCTGGCGATCGATGGCGGCGCGGATCCGGTGTGTCTGCTGGCGCGAGTGATTGGCGCTGATCAGATGCTCGCGGCGGTCCTCGATCCACTTGATCGGCTTCCTGAAATGCAACGCGGCCGCACAGACAATGACGTCCTCGGGATAGATTTCGCCGCGAATGCCGAAGCCGCCGCCGACGTGACCCTCGAAGAGCTGGAAGTCGTCGCGCGTGCGGCCGAGCATGCGGCCCATGGTGTCGCGGTTCCAGTGCGGCACCTTGGCGGCGCCATGCATCTCCAGCCGGCCAAGCGCTTCGTTGTAGTAGCCGATGGCGCCGCGAGTCTCGAGCGGCACGCCGGAATGGCGGCCGACCGACAGCTCGAGCGTGATGGTGGAATCGGCTGCCTTGAACGCGGCCTCGACGTCGCCGTAGCTTTTGACGATGACGCTCGGCTCGGTGTTCTGCGTCTCGTCGAACGGTCCGGGCTCGTCGGTCGCCTTCATCACCGGCGCCAGCGGCTCGATATCGAGTTCGATCGTCTCGGCGGCGTCCTCGGCGAGGTACGCGTCATCGGCGAACACGACGGCGACCGGCTCGCCGACATAGCGCACATAATCGCTCGCCAGCACGCGCTGCTGATAGGGCTCCAGCTCGACGAGGCCGGTGAGGCGGAACGGGATCGGCGGAATATGCGCGACGTCGGCAAAGGTCCACACCGCATGGACGCCCGCCATGGCGAGCGCGGCCGTGGCGTCGATGCTTTTGAGCCTTCCATGCGCGATGGGCGAGCGCACGACGCGCATCGCCCACTGCCCGGGGAAATTGACGTCGGCGGCAAAGCGGCCCTGACCGGTCAGCAGCGGCCGGTCCTCCAGCCGCGGCACCGAGCGGCCGATGAATTTCTTTTTTGGTTCAGCCATGGCGGCGCGCCGGCTTCACTTCCGCATTTCCTGCGCCGCGGCGCGCACGGACTTGATGATGTTCTGATAGCCGGTGCAGCGGCACAGGTTCGACGACAGCACGTCGATCAGATCCTCGTCGCTGATGTCGGGTTCGCGTTCCAGGACACCGACCGCCAGCATGAGAAAGCCGGGGGTGCAGAAGCCGCACTGCAGGCCGTGATTGTCCATGAACGCCTGCTGCATCGGATGCAACGTGTCGCCGTCGGCGAGACCTTCCACGGTGCGGATCTTCTTGCCCTCGGCCTGCACCGCGAACATCAAACAGGAACGTACCGGCGCATCGTCGACGATGACGGTGCAGGCGCCGCAGACGCCGTGCTCACAGCCGATATGCGTGCCGGTCTGGCCGCAGTCCTCGCGGATGGCGTCAGCCAGGGTGCGGCGCGGCTCGACCGATATCGCGTGGTCCTTGCCGTTGATAGTCAGCGTGAGGGCGGTCTTTTCGCTCATGGTGCTCTCTCGGCGTTGCGCAGCAGCGCGCGGATGCGCTGCGGGGTTGCCGGAATGGTGTCGATTTCGACATTGAACGGCGTCAGCGCATCATTGATGGCGTTGACGATGGCGGCCGGCGGCCCGATCGTGCCGCCTTCGCCGAGGCCCTTGGCCTTGGTAATGGACTGCGTCGATGGCGTTTCCATGTGGTGCAGTTCGATCGGCGGCACTTCATGCGCAGTCGGCGGCATGTAATCGGCGAGATTGGCGGTGAGGATCGCGCCGCTGTCGTCGTAGACGATCTCTTCGAGCAGGGCGTTGCCGATGCCCTGCACGACGCCGCCATGCACCTGACCGTCGGCGATCATCGGATTGATGATGCGGCCGGCGTCTTCCGCGACCAGATAGCGCTCGATCCTGACGTGGCCGGTCTCGGGATCGAGCCGCACGATGGCGACGTGGCAGGCATTCGAGAAAGTGCCCGGCGGATCGTAGGTGCCGCTCTCGGAGAGGCCGGGTTCGATCTCGCCCTTGAAGCGATGCGTCTGCGTATAGGCTTCACGCGCCATCGCCGCGATGGAGACTTCGCGGTCGGTGCCGGCGACCTTGGCCTTGCCGTCCGCAAGCACGATGTCGGTCTCGGCCGCTTCCAGCATGTGGCCGGCGATCTTCAGAAGCTTGGCGCGGATCTTCCGCGACGCGATCAAGGTCGCGCCGCCGGAAATCACCAGCGAGCGTGACGCAAAGGTGCCCCAACCGTAGGGCGCTGTGTCGGTGTCGCCATGAACGACCTTGATCATCCCCGGTGGCACGCCGATCTCGTCGGCGATGATCTGCGCCAGCGTGGTGCGCAGGCCCTGGCCGTGCGGCGAGGAGCCGATGCGCGCCTCGACGAAGCCGGATGGGTCGACCGTGACATGCACCGTCTCCCAGCCCGGCGTGATCGCCATGCCGCGTGCCGCGAAGGCCGGCGAGCCATAGCCGGTGCGCTCGGAGAAGGTTGCAAAGCCGATGCCGAGATATTCGCCCTTCTCGCGCGCCAGTTGCTGGCGGGCGCGGAACGCCGGCACGTTGATGGCCTCGACCGCCATCTCCATGGTCTGGCGATAGCTCGCTTCGTCGTATTCGAGACCCGTCGCCGACTTGTAGGGAAACGTCGTAATCAGGTTGCGGCGGCGAATATCGATGCAATCGATGGCGAAGGCCTTGGCTGCCTTGTCCATCAGCCGTTCGAGCGTGAAAGTGATCACCGGGCGCGACACACCGCGATAGGCGGCCATGGTGCAGGTGTTGGTCAGCGCGCCGCGCGCGACGCACTGATACTGCTGCACATCATAGGGGCCCGGCATCTCCGCCATCGCCATCAGCGGCTCGACGCCGGAGGTGGTGGGGAAGCACGAATAGGCGCCGACATTCGACAAGACGTCGGCGCGCAGCGCCAGCAGCTTCGCATCCTTGTCGAAGGCGCCTTCCAAAGCGATGTACTGGTCGCGCGAGTGGAACGAGGCGATCAGGTTCTCGCGGCGGTCCTCGGTCCAGCCGACCGACGACTTCAGGTGCCGCGCCAGCCACGTCACCAGCACATATTCGGCGCATAGCGACATCTTCTGGCCGAAGCCGCCGCCGACATCGGGCGCGACGACGCGCAGGTCGCTTTCCGGCATGCCGAGACAGTCGGCGATCGCCGTACGCATCAAATGCGGCATTTGCGTCGTGCAATGCAGCGTGATGCGGCCGGTGATGGAATCATACGCCGCGTGCGCCGCGCGCGCTTCCATCGGCGTGGCGTTCTGCCGGTTGGAGCGGGCGTCGATCTTCACGATTTTCGCCGCACCCGCCCAGACCTCGTCGAAGCCGGGCGTCTTCACTTCGCCCTTGAGGATGACGTTGCCCGGCGCCTCGGCATGGATCTGCCGTGCCCCGTCGGCGACGGCGGCGCGGCTGTCGACCAACGGCAACGCGTCTTCGATCTCGATCTCGACGAGATCGGCGATGTCCTCGGCCTCTTCCTCGCTCGCCGCCACCACGGCGGCGATCGCCTCACCGACGAAGCGGACTTCGCCGTCGGCAAGGATCGGCTGGCCGACCGGTCGGTAACTGAATTTGTGCAGCATCGGCGTGATCTTCTTCACGCCTTTGATGTCGGCGGCGGTGATCACCATGGCGTCATCCGGCGCGGTGATGCCCTTGATCGTGCCCGCGGCATTGGGGCTGCGCACGAAGCGCACCCAGTGCGCGGCCGGCAGGTCGGCGGTGAAGCGGCCTTTGCCGCGCACCAGAGCCGGATCTTCCAGCCGGCGAATCGAGCGGCCGACCCACTTCATGCCATCGCCGCCGGAGCCTTTGGTATGCGCGGTCATGTGAGTGAATGCTCGAGCGCGCGGCGTACCACGACGCGCACCAGATCGCGGCGATAGTCGGCGTCGGTCTGGTGATCAACGAGCGGTTCGATGGCGCGGCTCGCCGCTTCGCCGGCGGCGCGGAAGGCGGCGTCACCGGCTGCCTTGCCGTTGAGCTCTGCTTCCGCCTCCGGGATGCGGCGCGGCGAAGCCTCGGCGCCGCCGAGGCCGACGCGCGCGTCGACGATCTTGCCGCCATCGAGCCGGTAGGTAACGAGCGAAGCGGACATGGCGAAGTCGCCGGCACGGCGGCTGAATTCGTAGAAGCCGAACCTCGCGTCAGCCGGCAGCAGCGGCAGGCGCACCTCGGCAAGCAGTTCGTCTTCTTTGAGGTGCGTGGACATGATGCCGTCGAAGAATTCGGCGGCCTTAATCTCGCGCGTTCCATTGATGCTTTTTGCCACCATCACGGCATCGAGCGTCGCCGCGGTCAGACACCATTCCGACGACGGGTCGGCATGCGCGAGGCTGCCGCAGAACGTGCCGCGCATGCGGATCGGATAATGCGCGATGTGCCGCGCCACATAAGCGAGCAGGGCGCCGAGCGGATTGCCGGTCACCGGCTTGTGGAAGGCGGCGTGCCGGACGCGGGCGCCGATCGTCAGCGCCTTGCCGTCGTCGGCGATCTTGTCGAGGCCTTCGACCTCGTTGATGTCCACCAGATGCGCCGGCTTGGCGAGCCGGAACGCCATGATCGGCACCAGGCTCTGCCCTCCGGCCAGAATGCGGCCGTCATCGCCGGCGACGTCGGCCAGGATTTTCAGGGCCTCGTCGAGGCTGCGCGGGACATGGCGGACGAAGGGCGCGGGCTTCATGCGGCGTCGTTCCTGCACGCGCGCGGGACCCGGAAAACAGGCCGTCCGTCCGGGATCGCGCGCTCCGAGATTGTGTGTATGCTAACGATCTCGGTTCGTCGGAGTCAACGGTATGCTTCCGCGGAAGCGGCGTCAGGGCTTTGTCGGCTTGGCGTGCGTCCGCACGACCGTGTCCGGAGTGCCGTCACCGTTCACATCCTGGGTACTGATCGACGCGCCGCGCTTCCTCGGTTTCGGCTTGGGCGGCGCGACGACGACTGTGTCGGGCGTGCCGTCGCCGTCGATATCCTGGCTGTCCATCGTCACGCCGCCGGACGGGCTGTTCTTCTTGACCCCGGTCTTGCGCACGACGTGATGCTTCGATTTGGGCCCCGGCCTGGCCTCGGCCATGGGCGCGACGATCAGACCCATCGAGATGAGGCAGGCAAGAGCGAGGAAATCCGTTTTCATCGATCCAGCGTCCGTTTGCGTTACTTGCGGCCGCGGAAGTGCGGCTTCCGCTTTTCCATGAAGGCGCGCACGCCTTCGGCATAGTCGGGCGACATCACGGCCTCGCGCTGCAGATCCCGCTCGAGGTCCAGTTGTTCATCGAGCGAGTTGGTCGCCGAAGCGTCCAGCGCGCGCTTGATCAGTGCCAGTCCCTGCGTCGGCGCGGTGGCGAAATGCTGGCATGTGCGGATCGCTTCCGGCATCAGGTCCTTGTCGTTGAGGCAACGCCAGATCATGCCCCATTCGGCCGCGCGTTCGGCGGACACCTGTTGCGCGATCAGCATCAGCGCGCGAGCGCGCGCGTCGCCGATCAGCCGGGGCAAAATATAGGTGCCGCCGGAATCGGGCACGAGGCCGATGCGGGCGAAGGATTGCGTGAAACTGGCCGACTGCGCGGCGATGACGATATCGCAGGCCAGCGCAATGTTGACGCCGGCGCCGGCGGCGACGCCATTGACGGCGGCGACGACCGGGAAGGGCAGGGCACGAAGTTTGCGCACCAGCGGATTGTAATATTTCTCCAGCGACTCGCGCGGCACCGGCTTTTCGCCCGGTTTCAGCAGCCGGTCGCTGAGATCCTGCCCGGCGCAGAAGCCACGGCCCGCGCCGGTGATCAGAAGCGCGCGGCAGTCCTCATCCGCTTCCGCTTCATCGATCGCGGCACGCAATTCCTCGTGCATCGCATCGTTGAAGGCATTGAGCCGCTCCGGCCGGTTGAGCGTGACGATACGAAAGCCGGCTTCGCGCGTGACCAGGATGGATGGTTCGGACATGGAAAGCCTGCGAACGGAGAAACGCGTTTATCGCTTGAGGAATCGGTCGAGTACAGCGGTTTCCCGCTTTTCTCCGGCAACATCCGCGGCGATGTTTTCATAGAGCCTCGCGGCGGCCGACAGCATTTCGCTTTCCGGCCGATCGCTGCCGACGAAAGCGGCGATCTCGTCGAGTTCGGCGACCCAGCGATAGGCCTTGCCGTACATGCCAGGCACTGCGCGCTCGAAATAGGTCAGCAGTTCGCGCTGGCTATCGGCGAGTTCGGCGCGCAGGGCCTCGGCGGAACCGCCGCGCGTCGCCGCGAGCATCATCGTGGCGCCAAGCGCGGTCAGGCCTTTGGTGATGCCGGCATAGGACATCTTCAGCGCCGACGCCGCGGTGAGCGGACCATCGAGCGGGCGAACAATAAGGCCGTAGTCGTTCAGTGTCGTCATGTCCCCGGCGCGCGGACCGGACACGTAGAACTTCGTCGCCGTTGAGCCCGGCTTGGGCGGCGGACCGATGATGCCGGCGTCGATGAAGCCACATCCGGTCGGTGCAATGATATCGGCCACCGCCTGCGCCGTCGGCGGCGAAACGGCGTTGCAATCCACGTAGATGGTCTTGCGCGGCGCGGCGGCGAGCGCCGGCGCCAGCCGCTCGGCCAGCGCCACGGCCTCGCCCGGCGGCAGGATCGTAAGGACGAAGTCGGCTTCCGCCAGTGCCCGGTCATCCGCGTCGCGCATGCCGGCCTCGGTCGCCCGTTTGACGCTGGCCGGGCTGCGGCCGGCGAGCGAGGTGAGAACCGTGACGCCTTTGGCCGTGAGACATTGGGCGACGCCGGCCCCCATGGCGCCTGCGGCAATAATGGCAATGGTCGGCGGCATCGATTGTCCTTCTGATCGGCTGCGGGATCGCGAGGGGCGTGAGGCGTTCTACGGCGGCAGCGACCCTTGCGCCATGGATGTTAAGCCTCGCCACAACTGGAATTATAGTTCAACCGGGCCGCCCGCCAAACCGCGATAGCATCAGCAAGCCGTAGACGGTTCGGCGGAAATTCAGCTAGGCTGTCCGGCGAAAGCAAAATGGTCCGAAGTGACCAAAGGGGAGGAATTAAAATGCGTAACGCGCTCCTGGCGGCCACTGCCGTCGCTCTGCTGGCGGCTCAGCCCGCGCTGGCACAGCAAAAATCGATCAAAATCGGCTTCGTCTCGACCTTCAGCGGTCCGACGGCGGTGATCGGCAACGACATGCGCAATTCGTTCGAACTGGCGCTCGATCACATGGGCCGCAAGATGGGCGGCATCCCGGTCGAGGTCATCTACGAAGACGACGCGCAGAAGCCCGATGTCGGCAAGCAGAAGACCGAGAAGCTGATCGAAAGCGACAAGGTCGATTTCATCACCGGCTATATCTGGTCGAACGTGATGCTCGCCGCGCTTAAGCCGGCCGTCGATTCCAAGACCTTCATCATCAGCGCCAATGCCGGGCCGTCGCAGATCGCCGGCGAATTGTGCTCGCCGTATTTCTTCTCGACCTCGTGGCAGAACGACCAGACGCCGCAGGCCATGGGCCTCTACATGAATCAGAAGAACGTGAAGAGCGTCTTCCTGATCGGCCCGAACTATGCCGCCGGCAAGGACATGCTGGCGGGCGTCGCCTCGACCTTCAAGGGCAAGGTGGTTGGCCAGGAACTCACGACGTGGCCATCGCAGCTCGACTTCTCCGCCGAACTGGCCAAGGCCAAGGCTTCCGGCGCTGAATCGATCTTCGTGTTCTATCCCGGCGCCGCCGGCGTGCAGTTCCTCAACCAGTATGCCGCGTCCGGTCTCAAGGGCTCGGTGCCGCTCTACACCGCCTTCACCATCGACGAACTGTCGCTGCCGCTGCAGAAGGACAATGCGATCGGCGTGCCGGGCGCGCAGGAGTGGGTCAACGACCTGCCGAACGAGCAGAACAAGAAGTTCGTTGCCGACTACCGCAAGAAGTACACCGGCTTGCGCCCGACCTATTACGGCGCCCAGGCTTACGACGCGGCGCAGCTCATCAACTCGGCCGTCGTCGCCACCAAGGGCAACCTGTCGGACAAGGCGGCTGTGCAGAAGGCCATGGAAAAGGCCGACTTCAAGTCGCTGCGCGGCGGCTTCAAGTTCGGCAACAATCACTTCCCGATCCAGAACTTCTACCTGCAGGACGTGGTCAAGGACGCCGACGGCCAGCTCTCGCTGAAGACCGTCGCGACCATCGTCAAGGACGACCAGGACCGCTTCCACGACAAGTGCCCGATGAAGTAAGCGGCACGGCCAAACGGCAAAGCGGCGGAAGCGCGAGCGTTTCCGCCGTTTTGTTTTATAGTGGCTGCCTCACGATCGATCACCGAGGACCATGACCCTTTTCATCGAGCAATGCCTCAACGGCCTGCAATTCGGCCTGCTGCTGTTCATGCTGGCGGCCGGATTGACGCTGGTGTTCGGCATCATGGATCTGGTAAATCTGGCGCATGGCTCGCTCTACATGGTTGGCGCCTATTTCGCGGCGACCTTCACCGCCTTCACCGGCAGTTTCGTGCTCGGCGCCGTGCTGGCGCTGCTCGCGACCCTGCTCGTCGGCATGGTGGTGGAGGTTGTCGCCATGCGCCGGCTGTACGGCCGGGATCACCTCGACCACGTGCTCGGCACCTTCGGCCTCATCCTGTTCTTCAATGAGAGCGTTCGTCTGATCTGGGGCCCGGCCGGCCTGGCGTTGCCCCTGCCAGCCTGGCTGCAGCAGCCGATCTCGATCCTCGGCTTTCAGTATTCGGCCTACAAGTTCTCGATCATCGTGGTGTCGCTGATCGTCGCCGGTGGCCTCTACGCGCTGGTGATGCGCACGCGTATCGGCATGCTGATCCGCGCCGGCGCCTCCAACCGCGAAATGGTCGGCGCGCTCGGCGTCAACATCAAGCTGCTCTATACGCTGGTGTTCGGCCTCGGTGCGGCGCTCGCCGGCCTGGCCGGGTTGATGCAGGCGCCGATCCTTACCGTCCAGATCGGCATGGGCGAGAACATCCTGATCCTTGCCTTCGTCATCACCGTGATCGGCGGCATCGGCTCAATCCGCGGCGCGCTGGTCGCGGCGCTGCTGGTCGGCTTCATCGACACGCTCGGCCGCTCTTATCTGCCGGACATGCTGCGCGAGGTGCTCAGCCCGGCGGCGGCCTCGACCTTGGCGCCGGCGCTGTCGTCCATGCTGATCTACCTGCTGATGGCGATCGTCCTCATCGTGAAGCCCGAAGGCCTGTTCTCGGCGGGGCAGCGCTGATGCCGCCGCTCACGTTTCGCAACGTCCTCGTTGCCGTCCTGCTGATCGCGCTGGTGCTGCTGCCGGTCTATTCGCACCTCGCCGGCGACCGCTTCGCACTGACGCTGTTTACCCGCATCGTCATCATGGCGCTCGCGGCCGTCAGTCTCAATCTGATCCTCGGCTTCGGCGGCATGATGAGCTTCGGCCACGCCGTTTACCTCGGCATCGGCGGTTATGCGGTCGGCGCGCTGGCCAATGAAGGCGTCTATAGCGGCTTTGTCCAATGGCCGGTGGTGATCCTCGCCTCGGCGCTGTTCGCGCTGGTGATCGGCGCGCTCAGTCTGCGCACGCGCGGCGTCTATTTCATCATGATCACGCTCGCCTTCGCGCAGATGGCCTATTACATCTTCGCCGGCATCGCCCGCTACGGCGGCGACGACGGCCTCACGATTTACAAGCGCAGCCAGTTCGTCGACCCGCTGAACCTGTCGAACAAGACGCAGTTCTATTATGTCTGCCTGACGATCCTGTTCGCGGCGATCTATCTCGTCTACCGGCTGATCAATTCCCGCTTCGGCATGGTCCTGCAGGGCGTGCGCTCGAACGAAGTGCGCATGCGCGCCGTCGGTTTCCCGACCTATCGCTACAAGCTGACCGCCTTCGTCATCGCCGGCGTGCTGTGCGGCCTGTCGGGCGCGCTGCTCGCCAACCAGGCCGACTTCGTTTCGCCATCGGTGATGTACTGGACGCGTTCCGGCGACCTCATCATCATGGTCGTCCTTGGCGGCATGGGCACCGTGGTCGGCCCGGTGATGGGCGCCATCGCGCTGTTGGTGCTCGAAGAGGTGCTGTCGGGTTTCACCGAATATTGGCAGATCATCCTCGGGCCGCTGCTGCTCCTGGTCGTGCTGTTCGCCCGCGGCGGCATCGACGGTCTCCTCGGCATGTTGAGCGAACGCTTCCCGGCGCGGAGGCCGTCATGAGCTCGCCGCTGCTCGAGGTCAGCCATCTCGCCAAGCGGTTCGGCGGCATCGTCGCCACCGACGATGTCTCCTTCGCCATCCCCCAAGGCGAGTTGCACGCGCTGATCGGACCGAACGGCGCCGGCAAGACCACGCTCATCGCGCAGTTGTCGGGCTCGCTGTTCGCCGACAGCGGAGCGATCCAATTTGCCGGCGCCGACATCACCCGCCTGCCGATGCAGAAGCGCAGCCATATCGGGCTGGCGCGATCGTTCCAGATCACGTCGCTGTTTCTCGATCTCAGCGTGCTCGACAATGTCGCCCTCGCGGTGCAGGCGCATGCCGGGCACTCCTTCTCGTTCTGGCGTCCGGCGCGTTCCGATGCGGCCTTGCGCGAGCCGGCGCTTGCGGCGCTGGCCCGCGTCGGTCTCATCGACCGCGCCGACCGGCTGACCGCCGCGCTCAGCCACGGCGAACACCGCCTGCTTGAACTGGCCATGGCGCTCGCCGGCAAGCCCCGGCTGCTGCTGCTCGATGAGCCGATGGCCGGGCTCGGCCCGGAGGAATCCGCGCGCATGGTCGGAATGCTGCGGGCGCTGAAGCGCGATTTCACCATTCTGCTGGTCGAGCACGACATGGAAGCGGTGTTCGCGCTCGCTGACCGCATATCCGTTCTGGTCTATGGCCGCATCATCGCCTCCGGTTCGCCGGACGACATCCGCGCCAACGGACAGGTGCGCGAGGCTTACCTCGGCGACGCGGAGGTGGCTCATGCCTGACGCCATCCTCCAGCTTGACGGGGTCGAGACCTGCTACGGCCAGAGTCAGGTGTTGTTCGGCGTCGGCTTATCCATTGCGCCGGGCGAGATGGTCACGCTCATGGGCCGCAACGGCATGGGCAAGACCACCAGCGTGCGCTCGATCATGGGGCTCACTATGGCGCGCGCCGGCTCGATCAAATTCATGGGCGAGGAAATCCGCGGGCTGCCGGCCTATCGCATCGCCCAGCGCGGCATCGGCCTGGTGCCGGAAGGCCGCCAGATCTTCCCCAATCTCACGGTGCGGGAAAATCTCGTCGCCACCGCCGTCGCGCGTGATGGCGGTGAATGGACGCTGGAGCGGGTGTTCGATCTGTTTCCGCGTCTTGCCGAGCGCACCAGCAGCATGGGCAACCAGCTCTCGGGCGGCGAACAGCAGATGCTCGCGGTCGGCCGCGCGCTGATGACCAATCCGCGCCTGCTCATTCTCGACGAAGCCGCCGAAGGCCTCGCGCCGCTGATCCGCCAGGAAATCTGGAATTGTCTCGCTCGGCTCAAGCAGTCCGGCCTGTCGGTCATGGTGATCGACAAGAATGTCGGCGCGCTGCTGCGCGTCGCCGATCGCCACTTCATGATCGAGCGCGGTCGCGTCGTGTGGTCGGGGCTGTCGGCGGAGCTCGCCGCCAACACCGACGTGCAGCATCGGTATTTGGGAGTCTGATCTATTCAGCCGGCTGAATGCTCGGCGCTTCCGGTCCGCGCGGCCTGCGCTTGATGAAGCTCGGCATGCCGCCGCCGAGCCGGTGATGCAGCCGGTCGAGCCAGAGATAAATCACCGGCGTCGTGTACAGCGTCAGGATCTGCGACACGATCAGCCCGCCGATGATGGTGATGCCGAGCGGGCGCCGCAGCTCCGAACCCGGACCGCTGGCGACGATCAGGGGCACCGCGCCGAGAATGGCCGCGAGCGTCGTCATCAGGATGGGGCGGAAGCGGGCGAGGCACGCCTCGTAGATCGCCTGCACCGGCGGCAGACCGCGCACGCGCTCTCCCTCCAGCGCGAAATCCACCATCATGATGCCGTTCTTCTTGACGATGCCGATCAGCAGGACAATGCCGATGAAGGCAATCACCGTCAGCTCGGCGCCGGACACCTGCAGCGCCAGCAGCGCGCCGAGCCCGGCCGAGGGCAGCGTCGATATGATCGTCAGCGGGTGCACCAGGCTCTCGTACAGCACGCCGAGCACGATATAGACGGCGATCAGTGCCGACAGCAGCAGCAATGGCTGCGCGCCGGCGCTTTGCCGGAACGCCTTCACGTCGCCGGCAAAATCCGTGCGGATCGAATCCGGCATGTGCATCTCCGCGACCGCTTGCGTCAGCGCGGCGGTGGCATCGGCGATCGGCACGCCTTCCTTGATGTTGTAGGTAATGGTCACCGAGGGAAACTGGCCCTGGTGGTTCACCACCAGCGGGGCGATGCCGCGCTCGATGGTCGCTACCGCAGACAGCGGGATCTGGGCGTTGTTGTTGCCCGGCACATAGAGCGTCGACAGATCGGTGGGGTCGCGCCGGAACTGGGGCGCCACTTCAAGGATCACGCGATACTGGTTGCGCTGCGTGTAGATGGTCGAGACCTGGCGCTGCGAATAGGAGTTATTCAGCGCGCTGTCGATGTCCTGAATGCTGACGCCAAGACGCGCGGCAGCGGCGCGATCGATCTTGACGTTGACCTGCAGGCCGCCCTGTTCGCGATCGGTGGTGACGTCGGTGAGGTCCGGAATCTTCTGGGCCCGGTCCACCACCTTCGGTACCCAGGCCTGCAGCGCGTCAATATCGGCGCTCCACAGCGTGAATTGATAGGACGAGTCGCTTGAACGCGCACCTGCGCGCAAATCCTGCGCCGGCACGAGGAAGACGCGCAGCCCTGGGATCTGGCTGATGCGGTTGCGCAGCCGCGTGATCACCGCTTGGGTCGGCATGTTGCCGCGCTCCTCGAGCGGTTTGAGACTGATGAACAGGCGGCCGCGATTGACCGAGGCGTTGAAACCGGAAGCGCCAACGGAGGAGCCGACGCCGGCGACGGCGGGATCGGCCAGCACCACATCCAGAGCCTGAAGTTGCAGCTTCTCCATGGCGTCATAGGAGATGTCGGTGGAAGCCTGGGTGCCACCGAACACGAGGCCGGTATCGTCCTGCGGGAAGTAGCCCTTCGGTGTCTTGATGAAGAGGCCGACCGTCAGCACGATGGTGGCGAAGAACACGATCAGCGTCAGGCCGCGATGAGCGAGCACGAACAGAAGCGTACGGTCGTAGAACCGCACCATGATCGACAGCACGCCCTCGACGCGGCGGTCCAGCCAGGTCTCGCTCTTGTCGGGCAGTTTGCGCACGAAATAGGCGCAGATCATCGGCGTTACCGACAGCGACACCACCGTGGAGACGGCGATGGAGAAGGCGAGCGTCACCGAAAATTCGCGGAACAGCCGGCCGACGATGCCGCCCATGAAAAGGAGCGGGATGAAGGCCGCGATCAGCGACACCGAGATCGACACCACGGTGAACGAGATTTGCCGCGCGCCCATCATCGCCGCGCGGAGCGGCCGGTGACCCTGCTCCATGAAGCGGAACATGTTCTCGATCATGACGATGGCATCGTCCACGACGAAGCCGATCGAGACCGCCAGCGCCATCAGCGACAGGTTGTCGATGGAAAAGCCGGCGAGCCACATCGCGCCGCAGGTGCCGGCGAGGCACAGCGGCACGGTGACGCCGGCGGCGATGGTCGCGGCGCCGCGGCGCAGAAACAGGAACACCACCAGCATCACCAGCACCGCCGAGGCGGCAAGGGTGAGCTGCATGTCCTCGACGCTGGCGCGGATGGTCTGGGTGCGGTCGGTCAGGACGTGGATGTCGAGGCCGGCCGGGATCCACTGCTTGAGCTCCGGCAACAGCGCGTAGATGCGGTCGACGGTGTCGATGACGTTGGCGTCGCCCTGCTTGGTGATGATCAGCAGCACCGACGGGTCGCGGTTGTACCAGCCGGCGGAGCGGGTGTTGCGCACGCTCGGCGTTATCTTGGCGACGTCGGACAGCCGAACCACATTGCCGTCAACGGTCTTCACCACCAGCGAATCGTATTCGGGCGCCTGACGCAGCTGATCGTTGATGCCGACCGTGACCGAGCGTTGCGGGCCGTCGAACGAGCCGAGCGGACCCTGGGCATTGGAATTGCGGATGGCGTTGCGTATCTGCTCCAGCGTCACGCCCATGCCGGCGATGCGATCCGGATCGACGCGGACGCGGATGGCCGGCTGTTCGGAACCGGCGACGCTGACCTCGGCGACGCCTTCGACCTGACTGAGCCGTTGCGCGACGACGGTGTCGGCGGCGTCGTAGATGGCGCTGCCCGGCAGGTTCTTGGACGTGAGCGCCAGAATGAGGATCGGCGCCGCGGCCGGATTGGCCTTGCGGAACGTCGGCACTGACGGCAGGTCGCTGGGCAGGTCGCTCAGTGCGGCGTTGATCGCCGCCTGCACGTCGCGCGCCGCGGAATCGGCGTTACGCGACAGGTCGAACTGCACGTTGATGCGGCTCGAGCCTTGCGAACTAGTCGAGGTAAGTTCGGTGACCCCGGAGATTTCGCCCAGCCGTCGCTCGAGCGGCGCGGCGACGGTTGCCGCCATGGTGTTCGGATCGGCGCCCGGATAGGAGGCGGACACGCTGATGGTCGGGAACGACACGCTGGGCAGGCTGGAGACCGGCAGGAAGTCGTAGGCGACGGCGCCGGTAAGGAAGAGCCCGATCGCCAAGAGCGTGGTGCCGATAGGCCGCCGGATGAAGGGCCATGAAAAATTCATGGCGTTACTCCGCCGGTTGCGCGGCGCGGCGCGGGCGGCCGGGCGACAGATAAGCGCGCAACTGCTCCATGTAGAGATAGATGACCGGCGTCGTGTACAACGTCAGCAACTGGCTGAGCAGCAGGCCGCCCACGATGGTGATGCCGAGCGGATTGCGCAGTTCCGAGCCGGTGCCTGATTCCAGCGCCAGCGGCAGCGCGCCGAACAGCGCGGCGAGGGTCGTCATCATGATCGGACGGAAGCGCAGCATCGCTGCCTGCACGATCGACTGCTCCGGACTCATGCCCTGCTCACGCTCGGCCTCGAGCGCGAAGTCGATCATCAGAATGGCGTTCTTCTTCACGATGCCCATCAGCAGCACGATGCCGATCAGCGCGATCACGCTGAGGTCGTAGCCGAACAGCATCAGCGCCAAGAGAGCGCCGACGCCGGCCGACGGCAAGGTCGAGAGAATCGTCAGCGGGTGGATGAAGCTCTCGTACAGCACGCCGAGCACGATGTAGATCGCGATGACGGCGGCGAGGATCAGCCACGGCTCGCCGGCCAGCGATTTGGCGAACTCGGCCGCGTCGCCGGAATAGCTGCCGGACACCGATGACGGCATGCCGAGATTGCGCTCCGCCGCGCTGATGACCTGCACTGCGTCGCTCAGGGCATAACCCGGCGCGAGGTCGAAGCTGATGGTCACCGAAGGGAATTGCTCCTGATGCGCGATCGCCAGCGGCGCCGAGGTGCGCTCGAACCGCGCGAAGGCCGCGAGCGGCACCTGGTTGGAGCTGGTCACCGCGTTCGGCGTCGCCGAGGTGTTGGTATTGGTGACGCTGGTCGATGTGTTGCTGGTGGTCGAAGTCGTTCCGGTCGAGGTGGTGGCGCCGGTGACGTAGATCTTCGACAGGGCGCTCGGGTCCTGCTGATAGCGCGGCTGCGCTTCGAGGATGACGCGATACTGGTTGGCCTGGCCGTAGATCGTCGAAATCTGGCGCTGGCCGAAGGCGTCGTAAAGCGTGTCGGTGACGCTCTGCATCGACACGCCGAGCCGGCCGGCCTTTTCACGGTCCACGTTGACCATGATGCGCGGCCCGCCCTCCTGGGCTTCGGAAGCGACTTCCCGCATCACCGGATTGGTGCGCAGATTGTTCGCGAGCTTGTCGGCCCACTGCGTCACTTCCGCCGCGTCGCTGCCGGTCAACGTATATTGATACTGGGCGCGGCTGGACCGCGTCGAAATCTGGATGTCCTGCGTCGCCTGGAAATAGACGGTCATGCCGGGAATATCGGCGACCTTGCCTTTCAGGCGCTGGATGATGGCCGCCACCAGATCCGAACGCTCGCTGCGCGGCTTCAGGCTGATCGTCAGCCGGCCGGCATTGGGCGTCGCGTTGACGGTCGAGACGCCGATCACCGAGGCGACGCTGGCGACGTCGGGATCGGCGCGCATGATGGCTTCGACCTGCGCCTGGCGCCGCGTCATTTCATCGAACGAGACGTCGGTGCCGGCCTCGGTCACGGCGGTGATCTGCCCGGTGTCCTGCAACGGCAGGAAGCCCTTCGGCATCACCACGTAGAGCGCCAGCGTAGCCGCCAATGTCAGGAACGTGACCAGCAAGGTGGCGCGGCGGCGGAGCAGCACCCATTCCAGGCTCTTGCGATAGGCCTCGATGGTGCGGTCGGTATAATCGGAGAAACGCTGCGTCAGTCTGTTGCCGGCCCCTTCCTCTTCGCGGCGGAGCAGTTTGGCGCACATCATCGGCGTCAGCGTCAGCGAAACGATGGCCGAGGCGACGACCGCGATGGTGAGCGTCAGGGCGAATTCGCGGAACATGCGGCCGACCAGGCCGGTCATGAACAGCAGCGGGATGAACACCGCGATCAGCGACAAGGTCAGCGAAATGACGGTGAAGCCGATTTCCTTGGCGCCCTTGAGCGCGGCCTCGAGCGGACTTTCGCCGTCCTCGATGTGCCGCACGATGTTCTCGATCATGACGATGGCGTCGTCGACGACAAAGCCGGTGCCGATGGTCAGCGCCATCAGCGACAGGTTGTCGAGCGAGAAGCCGGCGAAATACATGACGCCGAAGGTGGCGACCAGCGACAGCGGCAGCGCCACGCCGGCGATGATGGTGGCGCGGATGGTGCGCAGGAACACAAATACGACCAGCACGACCAGCGCGATCGAAAGCACCAAGGTGAACTGCACGTCGTGGATCGAGGAGCGGATCGTCTCGGTGCGGTCGGTGACCACGGTGAGCTGGGCGCCCGCCGGCAAGGTGCGCTGCAGGCGCGGCAGTTCCTGTCGGACGCGCTGCACAGTCTCGATGACATTGGCGCCGGGCTGGCGCTGGACGTCGATGACGATGGCCGGCTTGCCGTGATAGGTGGCACCGACCTTGTCGTTCTCCAGGCCGTCGATGACGTCGGCGATGTCGGACAGCAGGACCGGCGCACTGTTGCGATAAGCGACGACCGTGTTGCGGTAGGCCTGCGCGCTGGCGAGCTGATCGTTGGCGGCGATGGTGTAGGATTGCTGCGCGCCGTCGAGCGCGCCCTTGGCTCCTGCGACATTGGCGCTCACGATGGCCGAGCGTAGATCTTCGAGCGCGATGCCATAGGCGGCGAGCCGCGACAGATCGGCCTGGATGCGCACCGCCGGCTTGATGCCGCCCTGCACCGAGACACGGCCGACGCCGGACACTTCCGACAGCCGCGGCGCCAGGATGGTGTTGGCGAGGTCCGACAGCTCGCGCAACGCGATATTGTCCGAGCGGATGGCGAGCGTGATGATCGGCGTGTCGGCCGGATTCACCTTCGAGTAGACCGGCGGGTAGGGCAGGTTGGCGGGAAGCGTCGAGCGCGCGGCGCTGATTTGCGACTGCACGTCCTGAGCTGCGCCGTCGATGTCGCGGTCGAGATCGAACTGCAGCGTGATCTGGCTGATGCCGAACGAACTCGACGACGTCATCGTCTGGAGCGACGGAATCTGGCCGAAGCTTCGCTCTAGCGGAGCGGTGACCAGCGCCGCCACGGTGTCGGGGTTGGCGCCCGGCAGTTGCGTCGTCACCTGCACGGTCGGGAAATCGACTTGCGGCAGCGCCGACACCGGAAGCCACCAGTAGCCGAGCGCGCCGGCGAGCATCACCGCAACACCGAGCAGGGAAGTGGCGATCGGCCGATGGATGAAGGGTGAGGAGACGCTCATTGTTTCACGTCATTCCGGGGCGGCCCGCAGGGCCGAACCCGGAATCCAGAGGCATCGTCGCGCCCCGGAATGACCAGATGTGATCTGAAAGGCCGCGTCATTGCTGCCGGTTCGGTCGCTGCTGCCCGTTCGCCCCTGCTGCACCGTTCTGTCGCTGGCCGCGTTGACGCGGCGCATTCGTTGCCGGTGCCGGCGTCGCGTCACCCGTGCTGACTTTGACCTTGCTGCCGTCGGTGAGACGCGCGAAGCCGGTGGTCACCACTTGCTCCGGCGGCGTCAGCCCGCTCTTCACGACCGTCTGCGTCTCGTCCTGCTTCTGGACCACGATCGGCCGCATCGTCACGGCGTCGTCCTTGATCACATAGACGAAGGTTCCGTTCGGGCCGCGCTGCACCGCGCCGGTCGGGATCGTCACGACGTGTTTGAGCGTGTCGACCAGCAGCCGGACATTGACGAACTGGCCGGGCCACAATTGCAGAGACGTATTGGGAAACTCGGCCTTCATCTTGACCGTGCCGGTCGTCGGATCGACCTGGTTGTCGACCACGGTCAGTTTGCCCTTGTCGATCACGGCGTCGGTGTCCGAGCGCTGCGCATCGACTTCCAGCGGAGCCTTGGCGAAGGCGTTGTTGACGCTCTGCAGGTCCTGCTGAGGAATATTGAACTGAACCGCGATCGGCTTAACCTGGGTGATCACGACGATGCCGGTGGAGTCCGAAGCGTGGACGATGTTGCCTTCGTCGACCTGCCGGATGCCGGTGCGGCCGTCGAGCGGCGCCCGGATCGTCGTATAGGCGAGCGTCGCCTGCGCGCTCTCGACGGATGCCTGGTCCGATTGCACCTGCGCCGTATATTGCGCCACCAGCGAACGCTGCGTGTCGGCCTGCTGCTTGTTGATGGCGTTGGTGGCGGCGAGCTGCTCGTAACGCGCTAGATCGTTCTTGGCGTTCGAGAGCAGCGCTTCGTCCTGTGCCTTCTTGGCGATCGCCTGGTCGAGCGTGGCTTGAAAGGTGGTCGGATCGATCTGCGCCAGCACGTCGCCCTTCTTGACGTCCTGGCCTTCCTGGAACTTGACGCTCAGCAGCTTGCCATCGACCTGCGGACGGACGGTGACGGTGTTGAGCGCCCGCGCGGTGCCGACGGCATCGAGATAGACGGGCACGTCGGAAAATTGCGCATTGGCCGCGAGCACGGGCGTCGGACCCTCGCCGGCGAAGAAACGGCCGCGCCGCTGTTGCTGCTGCCCCGACGTGCCGAATGCATAATAAAGCGCCGCGGCGATGCCGATCAGCACGACCAGATAGATTCCATAGCGCGGCCAAAGCGACCGTGGTCGCTTCGGCGACGCGACGACCTCCTTGTGCAAGTCCTTCTGTGGAATATTAACGTTCATTGGTGGTGACTTCGGCTATCCGAGGTTTGGGCGACCAGCCGCCGCCGAGCGCCTGATACAGACTGACGATGGCCTGCATGCGCGAAAGACGCGCCTGCACCAGCGAATCCTGTGCCGTAAACAAGGTCTGCTGCGTCTGCAGCACCGTGACGAGATCGATCGTGCCCTCGCGCAGGCGCTGCTCCGCAATATCGAAGGCGCTCTGCGAGGCGGTCACCACCGCGCGCTGCAACTGCTCGCTCTGGGCTGTGGTGCGAACCGCGCTGAGTGCCGTCTCGACATCGGAGAAGCCGGAAATCACCGACTTGCGATAGTTCTGCAGCAATTCGTCCTGGCGGCCTTTCTGCAGGTCGACATTGCCGAGCAGACGGCCACCTTCGAAGATCGGCTGGGTCAAACCGCCGGCGGCACTGAAAATCACCGACTCCGGCCGTGTCAGCAACTTGAACACCGAACTCTGATAGCCGCCTTCGCCGGTGAGCGTAATGCTCGGCAGAAGCTGGGCGCGTGCGCTGTAGACATTGGCGTTGGCGGCGGCGAGCTGCGCCTCCGCCTCGCGGATGTCTGGACGCTGCGTCAGCAGTTCGGACGGCAGGCCAGGAGTCACGCGCGGCACCGCGATCGAATTGAGCGAGCCGCCGCGGACGTTGACCCGCTCGGGCGAGCGCGCCATCAGCACCGCGAGCGCATTACGGAACTGCACGACGGTTTGTTCAAGCGGCGGAATGGCGGCGCGCTGCGTGGCCACCAGGCTCTCCTGCTGCGACACTTCGAGTGCGGAGGCGGTGCCGGCATTGACGCGCTGGCGGATAAGGCTGAGGACGCGCTCCGCCGCCGCCAGATTGCTGCGGGCAACGCGCAGCCGGTCCTGGGCTGCCAGCACCTGGAAATAGGAATTCGCGGCGGTCGCGATGGTGGACAGCGTCACGACTTCACGGTCGAACCGGCTGGCGACGGCGGTCTGCTCGAGCGCCCGCAGGGCCGCGCGGTTCTTGCCCCAGAAGTCGATCTCGTAGCTTGCCGACAGCGAGGCGGTCAGCGTGTTCGAAACCCTGAAGCCGCTGTTGTCGACAAAGGCCGCGCCGTTGCCGAGGCCGGTGGTTTTCGACGCCTGGCTGCGCGCGGCGTCGCCGTTGAAGTCGATCGCCGGCAGCAGCGCCGCGCCGGCGACCCGCGAATTAGCGTCCGCCTGGATGACGCGGGAGATGGCGGCGGCAATGTCGAGATTGGACTCACGCGCTTGTTCGACAATTTCGGTCAATTCGCGCGAGCGAAAGCCGCGCCACCAGTCGAGCTTGGGCAGGGCTGCTTCAGCAATCTGCGGATTGGCCGAAGACCGCGTATAGCGGGCGGGAATATCGAGGCCGGGCTCCGGCTGGTCGGTGAGCAGACAGCCGCCCAGAGTCAGTGTCAGGCCCGTTCCAAGAAGCATCATGGATAAGCGGCGCGCAGCCGACTGTGTTCCGACCCGCTTTGGCTTCGCAATACCGCAATACATAGATGGAACTTTCAACACGAGTAAGGACACAGGCGCTCTGAAAACCGGCTCTATTACTTATCGTCGGTCTGGCGACCGGCGGGGCGATTATGCCGCCAATCCGCGAGCGCCGTCCGTCCATTCTGAGACATCTGCTCGGCAGCGCTGGCGAATGCGTTCTGTACGGCGACGTCGAAAGCCTGGCGGGCCACGCGGGTGTCATTCATGGCCGACCGCATGGCGGTAATATCAAACGGTTCCTTGCGCAGGTTGTCGCGAATGCTTTCCTGCGCGGCGCGATACTCGCGCTGCGTCTTTTCGATAGCAGGTCGATTGGCCTGCATCTGCCGCAGCAAAATGTCCCGGTCTGCCTTCGGCAGGCCTTCGGCCAGCCGCTCGGTGCGGACGAAAATGTCGCGCTCCCAGTTTCGCGGCGGCGCCGGATGGCGCACGACCATCGCGATGGCAATGCCGATGAAAAACAGGTTGAGCGCCAGCGAGCCGAGCAACAGCCAACGCGGCGTCGATCGCGCCGCGACCGGCGTGAAATGCGCTGCGGTCATGGACGTGCTCCGGACAGCGGTTCGGGATCGAAGACGAAGAAGCCGCCGTCCGCATTGCTGGCAACCGTCGTCGTCTGATCGAGCTGGTCGAGCGATCGATCGAGGCCGGCAATGCCGATATAGAAGCCAAGCAAGGCGCTGCAGGCCAACGCCGCCATGCGCGACCAGGACGGGGTGAACTGCCAGTCGAGCAGCACCGCGGGCCACCGCCAGAACGCCACCTTCTGGCGCGGCAAAGGCGGCCGCAGGCGACCGAGCACACGAGCAATCGCGGCATCGTCCGCTTCTCGCGGGGCCGCCACGCGCTTGAGCGCAGCATCGAGGAAATCAGGCCTCTGGTTGTTCGTCATGTCACATGACCCTCTCGATTACGCTTCCTCGGCGGTATCGCCGAGAACGCGCCGCAGGTTCTGCTTGGCGCGTACCAATAATGTCTCGACCGCTGAAACGGTCGTCCCCATCACTTCGGCGACCTCGGCGTTGCTCATGCCGTCACCGTATGTGAGCACGATCGCAGTCCGTTGCCGAGCCGGCAGTTGACCGATCGCCCGCTGGACCATGCCGTCCCGTTCGTTTTGTTCGACCGCCTCGCCGGCATCAGGAGCCGGATCGGCAATTTCACCGACCTCGTCGAGATCGACCCAGGCCGCGCGCCGTTTGCGGTCGAGGCACAAGTTGACCACGATCCGCGTAAGCCAGGTCCGGAACGCCGCCAGCGGCTGCCAGCGTGGTGCATGGGTCCAGACCCGAAGCATCGCTTCCTGCGCCACGTCTTCAGCGTCTGCGGCGTTGCCGAGGATCCGCCGCGCCAGCCCCAGCATGGCCGGGACATGGCGGCGTGACAGGATTCGGAATGCCGTCTCGTCCCCTTGGGCGACGCGAGCCATGAGTGCCAGGTCGCTGGCGTCGTTGCTATCGTCCATGTCGCGCCAGCGGCCGCCATCGGAAACACCACATCATCGTCGTTGGTCTATCCGATAAACGCATGACTGTGCCAAAACCTGTGCTGCCCCGCGGCCGCAAGAGCATCCTGGTGCTAGCCGACGCCAAGCGTAAGCTATTGAATTAGCGTCGTTTTGCCTAGATTACTCGGCGTGACAGCGCCAACCAAGCGGAATTTACGAAGCTTTTCGGTCGGCGGCTTAGCCCAGACGGCCGACATCCGCGAGCGCGAAGCCGGCGACGCGCTTGTAGCTGTCGGACAGGGCCTTCAGTTCGTTCTGGCTGATGTAGTCGTCGAGGTTGTCGAAGGGGCGGTCGCCGACCAGTTCCTCGACCTTGATGTTAATGAAATCGGGCGGCTGGGCCCGGTTGGTTCGTACCACCTGAGCGGCCGGTTCGGCGCGCGCCGCCTCGTAGGCCTTGAGGGCCGCGGGCGCCGTGGTGGCATTGGCCAGGCATTCCGCCAGGGTGCGGGCGTCGATGACGGCCTGGGCGCCGCCATTCGAACCGCGTGGGTACATCGGATGCGCGGCATCGCCCGCCAGCGTGACGCGGCCGAACGTCCATTGCGCAATGGGGTCCTTGTCGACCATCGGATATTCGAGGATCTGATCGGCGTCGCGGATCATCTGGGCGACGTCGAGCCAATCGAAGCGCCAGCTCTCGTAGATCGGGAAAAAGTCTGCCAGGTTGCCGGGCTTGTTCCAGTCGTTCTGCGCGCGCGCATCGTCGCGCTTGATCTCGGCCATCCAGTTGATGAGCTGATTGCCCTCGCCGTCGACATTGTCGACGATCGGATAAATCACGATCTTGCCGGTGTTGATCGAGCCGACGCGCATATAGGTGCGGCCGTCGAGGATCGGCTTGCGCCGGGTCACGCCGCGCCAGGTATTGATGCCGGTGAAGACGACCTTGTCATCCGGATAGAACTGCTTGCGGATCGGCGAATTGATGCCCTCGCAGGCGACCACGACGTCGGCCCGCACCGGCTCGCGTTCCTTGAAGCGGATCGTGGCGCCGTTTTCGTCCTGGTCGACGCCGACGCATTCATGACCGGTGACGACAGCGTCCGCCCCTAATTCGCGGCACACCGCATTATAGAGAATGAGGTGAAGCTTGCCGCGGTGGATGCCGACTTCCGGAAATGGATAGCCGGCGAATTTGCCACGATCCTCGCGGTAAATCAGTTGGCCGAAGCGGTTATAAAATCGGCTCTCGCGGTTCTCGATGCCGGCGGCGAGCAGTTCCTCGCCGAGGCCGAGCGCGGAGAACTCGCGCATCGCGTGCGGCAGCAGCGTGATGCCGACGCCGAGCGGCTTGATCTCGGGAACGCGCTCATAGACGCGGGCCGAAATGCCGCGTTTTTTCAAGTGCAGGGCGAGCGAGAGCCCGCACACGCCGCCGCCGACGATCGCTACCTTCATGGCCGTTCACTCTCCCTGCCATTCCGCGGGCGGAATAGCCGTTTGTCGGCCGCCAAAGAACCAATCGGGTTCCTCCGCGTCAACCCGGGTTTTGCCGCCGACGTGCTCGCTTCGGCTGGGGCGGTGCTCGTCCGGCAGGCAACCGTGGCAATAACGCAACCGTTACGCCCGAGGTCGACGAAAGCCGATTCAGGTCTTGAATGTGCCTTGATCACGGGGCAATCAGGGCGCGGATCGGCGGCCAGCGGGGTGGCCGACCCATTCAAAGGTGATCGATGTTTCGTCCTCTCGGCCCAATTCTGACGTCTTTGCCGGTGGTCCTCGCTCTCGCGGTGCCGGCTGCCCACGCTCAATCTTCGGCTGCAACGCAGAATAGCTCGCTTCCCGACCTGTTCGGCCTGTTCCGCAGCGACAACGACACCCGGGGCGAAGTTCGCCAGGCCCAGGTTCAGCCGTCCATGGGCGGTTCGAGCCGAATCGAGTCGGAAGGCCTGCCGCCGCCCGGTCTGGCCCCGTCGAATATGCCTTCGGCGAACGGCCTGCCGCCGGCTTCCGATGGCCCCGCGCCCGCGCCGATCGGCAATCAGTTCGGTCATCAGTTCGGCAATCAGGCTCCCGTCCAGCCCGACCCCAATTCCGTGGCGGTTGCCCGGCCGCCGGCGGCGCTCGGCAATTCGTCGACCGCGCCGGCCGCGGTGCCGAACGAAACCGTCATGGCGCTGCCGCCGGACGATCAGCCCGAGCAGGGCCAGCCGAAAGAACTGGCGCCGAATTTGAAGCGCCAGCTCGTCGACTATTCGACGAAGGAGCCGGCAGGCACCATCATCGTCGATACGAGCAACACCTACCTCTATCTTGTGCTCGGCGGCGGCAAGGCGTTGCGCTACGGCGTCCGCGTCGGCCGCGAAGGTTTCACCTGGACCGGCACCGAACGTATCACCCGCATGGCGGAGTGGCCGGACTGGCATCCGCCGACCGAGATGATCGAGCGTCAGCCTTACCTGCCGCGTTTCATGGCCGGCGGCGCGGGCAATCCGCTCGGCGCGCGCGCGATGTATCTCGGCAAGACGCTGTACCGCATTCACGGCACCAACCAGCCTTCGACGATCGGCCACTACGTGTCGTCCGGCTGCGTCGGCATGCTCAACGAAGACGTCGAGGATCTGTTCAGCCGCGTTCAGGTTGGCACCCGCGTCGTGGTGTTGCCGGGCAAGGCTCCGCCGCCCGATGCGGTGGCGCAGGGCCCGCAGCCGCCCGCCAATCCGATGGCGCCGCCGTCGCAGGTCGTGCCTGGCCCGGGGCCGGCGCGCTGAGCGCTCCGAACACACCGAATTAATAATGGTCGGGCCCAGCGCCCGGCCATTTTGTTTTCAGCCGACTGTTGAATCAGGCCGCGACGCGCTTGAGGAAATCCGCGACCTCGTCGCGCAGTTCGCCGGCCGCCGCCTCGACCTCTTGCGATGCGGCCAGGACGTTCTCGGCCGCGGCCGAGGTTTCCTGCGCCGCGCCGGCGACCTCATCGAGCGTGGCGCCGATCGAGCGCGCGCCGGTCGCCGCGCTGGCGACGTTCTGTGAAATCTCCGAGGTCGCCGCGCTTTGCTCTTCAACCGCCGCGGCGACGATGGTGGCGTTGCCATCGATGTCCTGCATGCGGTTGGCGATGCGGCTGATCGCGGCTGCGGCGCCGCTGATCGCCTTTTGAACGGCGCCGATCAATGTCGAGATATCGCCGGTCGCCTGCGCGGTCTGTACCGCGAGCGATTTCACCTCGGACGCGACCACGGCAAAGCCCTTGCCGGCCTCACCGGCGCGCGCCGCTTCGATGGTGGCATTGAGCGCCAGCAGGTTGGTCTGCTCGGCGATGGTTCGAATGAGTTTGACGACATCGCCGATCTTCTGCGCTGCTTCGGCGAGCGAGACGACTTGGGCATTGGTGCCCCGGGTTTCGTCGACGGCGCCCCGCACGATGGTGGTGGTCACCGACAGTTGCCGCGCGATTTCGACAATTGAGGAAGCCAGTTCATCCGAGGCAATGGCCGCCGTTTCGACGCTGGTCGCAGCCTCGTGTGACGTCGATACCGCGCTCGCGGCGCCGCTCAACGTCCGGCCGGAGTTGGCGGACAAGGTCGTCGCCGTGGTGCGCATGGCCCGGGCGCTCTCGGTGACGGCCTGCAACTGCTCGTCGATGTGAACACGGAAGGCTGCGATCGCGGCGTCGATCGCTTCGCGGCGCTTCGATTGCACCTGCAAGGCTTCGCGTTCGCGCTCCGCTTCGCGCCGCGCGGTGATGTCTTCGTGGCTGCCGACCCAGCCGCCGCCGGGCAGCCCCTGGTTGCTGATCTGCAGCAGCCGGCCGTCGGGCGCTCTCACCTCGGCCGTCATCGCCTTGAGCTGGCGCATGTCCTCGATCAACTGGCGACGGAACTCGCTCGGATCGTGCATGAACGAGCCATTGGCCGCGCGGTAGGCGAGGATGTCGCTCAATGTCGCGCCGGGCCGGCAAAGATCGGGCGGCAGCCGGTAGAGGTCGGCGTAACGCTTGTTGCAATAAGCGAGGCGCTCGTTGCCGTCGAACACGCAGAGGCCAAGCGAAATTCCGCGCAAGGCGCGCGACATATGCGCGCTCTGTCGGCGCATGCGGTTCGCCAGGTCGAGCAGGACGATCGTCATCGCCACGATCGCGGCAATGCCCGCGTTGACGGCAGGCGAGCCCTCGAGCGGCAGCAACGTCACGAAGGCCAAGAAGCAGATGGAAAACGCGACAGCGCCAGCACCGCCCACCAGAAGGGCATGCTGCGACGACGGCTGTCGAGATGCGGTCTCGTTCATGAATCCCCGGCTCGCCGCGAATCTAGAGACCAACCGGTTTTTTTGCCGTTAATGCGATGGGTTAGATCGTTAAGCGAAGGTTAACGGGTTCCTTGTTACGCCGTCTTTGACGCTTGGCGCCGAATGCGCTCACCACCGTTCGGCCATGGTCGCAGGTCAGTTTCCCGCTGCATCAATTCAAGGAAGAACTGCTCAATGGTTTCGGTCCGCTTGTGCGCGTCACTCATTGCTCTTTTTGCACTGGCCGGCTGTGCCGGGGAGAACTACGCCCCCAAGGCGGAACCGAGCATGTATCGCAGCATGGCGCAGCCCGGTGCCCAGCTCGACGAGGCGGCCGCCGCATCGATGATTTCCGGCTATCGCGGCAATAACGGTTTGCCGGCCGTCACCCTCGATCCGGAACTCACGCGCATGGCGCAGGGCCAGGCCGCCGTGATGGCGCAGCGCGACAAGCTCGACCATGCCGTCGGCAAACCGTTCAACGTCAGGCTTAAGGCGGCGGGGTACGACGCCAAGGCCGCGGCCGAAAATATCGGCGCCGGCTATCACACGCTGGCGGAAGCGTTTTCCGGCTGGCGCGATTCGCCGCCGCACCGCGCCAACATGCTGCTCAAGGGCGCGACGCGCATGGGCATCGCCGCGGTTTATACGCCGAAGTCGAAATACAAGGTCTACTGGGCGATGATCATCGCCGATCCGGACGATCGCCGGAACTAAGCAGTGAGCGCAATCGGCTTCACGCCGCGGTCGGCGGCCAAGGGCGGTCGGGCCGGTAGAATACCGCGAGCTGCAGGCTCTCGGCGATCCGCGCTGCCTTGGCGTTGAAAACGGCGGCCAGCGCCGGCTCGAACAACGCTCGGGCCGTCTCGTCGAACAGGGCGAGCCAACGCGCGAACAGATCGTGGCTGATGCCCTCGACCTGCCGATGCTTGGCAACCGGGTTGCCCTTGTAGCGACCGGTTGTCAGCATCACCGAGGACCAGAAGTCGCGCAGGGTCGCCAGGTGAGAGTCCCAGTCGTGGACCGCGTGCATGAAAACCGGTCCGAGCGCGGGATCGGCGCGAACCTTCGTATAGAACTCGTCCACCAAACGCCCGATCGACTCGTCGGTGACGGCTGCAAATTTGACGTCCGTCATATCACCGCCACGGCCACCGCCATGCCGACGATTATCCACACCAGCGAGTTGATCAGCATTCGGACCAACTCCTGTTTGTCATCGTGGTCGAGGCCGATGGCCACGCACGCGATGTCACCGGGCATCAGGAATAGGCGCGCCAGACTGGAACCGACCTTGCTCATGAAGGTCCTCCGTCGTTGAAAAGGCTCGGCGCATTCTAGGGCGGTCTTGCCGAAAAGCAATATTTAAAATACATCTTTTAGACCGATGAGGGCTCGCCATGCGTCTGACCGTCCATTCTGATTTCGCGCTGCGCCTGCTGATGTATTTGGCGGTCGGCGAGGGGCGCCTGGCGACCATCGCCGACGTGGCGCTGCGCTACGGAATTTCCAGGAATCATCTGATGAAGGTCGCCTACAATCTCGGCGTCGCCGGCTATATCGAAACCGTGCGCGGGCGCAGCGGCGGCCTGCGGCTGGCCCGGCCGGCGCAGGACATCAACCTCGGCGACGTCGTGCGGTTCACCGAACCGGACATGGCCTTGGTGCCGTGCTTCAAGCCGATCGAGGAGGATTGCGTCATCGCTCCTTGCTGCGGCCTGCGCGGCGCACTGGCGCGGGCAAACGCGGCCTTCCTTGCCGTGCTTGACGAATATTCACTTGCCGATCTGGTGAAGCCGCGCGCGCCAATGCGCGCATTGCTGGGGATCGAAGTGGCATCTCGTTCGGGGGTGGCCTCGGCGCGCGGGTGACTGGGCGCGGACTGCAAAGCGTTGGAAGAACTGGATCAGCCTGCGGCAAGCACCGCGCTGGCCATCGTCTCTGTCGCCGCGTCATTTGTCAGCGCGCTTTCGCGCGTCAGTGTGCGCCAGGTGAAGTAACTGATGGCAACTTGCAACAGCGCCCGCTGGCGCTCGCTCATGCCGTCGCCGAGAACCACAAGCGCCTCCGCGAATAACGGCCCCATGCGTAGCGCCACGATCTCGCCCACGAGGGGACTGGCCTCGGCGTCGCGCAACACGCTGGCGGTGAGCTGCGCGTTGCGTTCGTAATAGGCGTAGATCGCATCGAGCCCGGTCCGCAGCCGCTCGCGACGATCGGCAATGCCGCGCCAGACTGACGCCTCCGGAAACGGGTCTCGCTCCAGGGCCAGCCCCGAGCAGGCCAGCAGCAAGCTCCGGTCGTCGGGAAAGTGCGCATAGAAGGTGTGTCGCTGCACGCCGGCGCGTTCGGCCACCATGCTGATTGTCGTTCGCGCCGGGCCCACTTGCGTATGGAGGTCGACCGCCGCCTCGACGATTTTGCGGCGCGTTTCGGCCTGCTGCTCCGCTCGCTTTCCCAACGTGTAGCGTCTCGACATCGTGCCTCACGAAAATTCATTGCACTGTATTGTGCAATGTATTGACTCCCGCCTCATATTTCAATACACGATTGTGTACCATGAAGTTAAGGCCGAGGTCCAATCGGCCTGTGGAACCGCCGCGCTAAATTCAACCCTATGAAAACATTGGAGTTTTCTATGGAAACGAACATCAGCGAAATCGCCGATGGCATCTACCGGCTCTCGACCTTCGTCCCTGACATCGCCCCACCGGCTGGCTTCACCTTTAACCAGTTCCTCGTGATGGGCGACCAGCCGCTCATGTTTCACACCGGGCTGCGCAAGATGTTCGGCCTCAACCTTCAGGCCCTGCGCCGCCTCATGCCGCCCCATGAACTGCGCTGGATCGCCTACGGCCATTATGAATCCGACGAATGCGGTGCGATGAACGAATGGCTCGCGGTGGCGCCGCGGGCCCAGGCTGCCCACGGCCATACCGGCTGCATGGTGTCGCTCAACGACATGGCGGACCGGCCGCCGCGCATGCTGGCCGACGGCGAGGTCGTCGATCTGGGCGGCAAGCGCGTGCGCTATATCGACACGCCGCATACGCCGCATGGCTGGGACGCCGGCGTGCTGTTCGAGGAAACCACGGGCACGTTGCTGTGCGGCGACCTGTTCACTCAGCTCGGCAATGACCGGGCCACGACCGACCGCGACATCGTCGGTCCGGCCATCGCCGCCGAGGACGTGTTCAAATATTCGAGTCTCAATCCCGGCATGGGCGCGACCATTCGCGGCCTGTCGCGGCTCGATCCGAGATCGCTCGCGCTGATGCACGGGCCGTCTTACACCGGCGACGGTGCGGCGGCGTTGCGCGCGCTGGCCGACGACTACGACCGCCGCGCGCTGCGCAGTGTGCACGCGGCGGAGCTGTTCGCTGCGGCGTAGTCTTTCTTCGCGCTCTCTCATCTGCTTCTTACCCTCCCCACAAGGGGAACGGGTCAGAAGACGCCTTCGCTCAAAAAATATTCCTAGGACTATTGACGCCTCTGTCTCCCTAGCCCTATATTCCCATCTATCCCGCCCCTGCTAGCGAGGGGTGTCTGATCAGCGTCTCCAGACGCTGGGGCGGGGAGCGGTGGCCGGGCAAGGGGCGTCGGAGATGCGGCGCAAATTTCCCTCCCCGGCGGTCCAAACCGCTCGGTCCCGAGTCACCCGCTTCGTGGCTCGCAGGGGGCACGTGACGATCTGTGTGAGCCACCTGTCACGGTCATGCACACAGATCGAGGCCCCAAAGCGGTGGTTAAGCGGCTGGTCGCCAAGATGAGCCGCCTGAAATGACAGTCCACCGGGGGCCGAGCCGAGCAAACCTAAGAAACACCGCGCGCGGGACGCCGGGGATCCGGCAATCTCGTGGTGGCTATCTCCTGTGTACTCAAAACTCACATCGTACACAGGGCTGCGGGGTCGTTCGGGCCCCGGCGTTCCGCGCGCCCTCGTTATCGAGGGAGCGAAAGGAAAGGCGACGATGGAAGACGGCCTGCCCGGGGCCGAGCAAATAACGCGGGCGATGACGCGCGCCTGCTTCTTATCTCTCCCCGTCTTTGGGGAGGCTGGCGAGCGTCAACGAGCCGGGTGGGGTTCGCATCTCGAATGTCGCTCCCCACCCCGTCGCGCGCTGTCGCCCGGCGCCACCCCCTCTTCTTGCGGGGAGGGATAAGAAGTGGACCTCACGCTCTCACCCGATTAGCCTGCCGCCGCATGTTGCCGGACGCCGCGAATTTCGACGAACTGACCCGCCGCTTCCGCTGGGACATCCCGGCGCAATACAACATCGGCGTCTATTGCTGCGATCGCTGGGCGGAGCGGGACCCGAGTCGCCTCGCCATCCTGCACGTGCATCCCGACGGCCGCGAAGACCGTATGAGCTTCGGCTGGTTGCGCGAGACCTCGAACCGTCTCGCCAACGTGCTGCGCGCCAACGGCGTCAAGCGCGGCGACCGCGTTGCCGTGTATCTGCCGCAGGCGCCGGAAGTCGCGGCTTGTCACATCGCGATCTACAAGTTGGGCGCCGTGGCGCTGCCGATCGCGGTGCTGTTCGGGCCCGACGCGTTGTCTTACCGGCTGCAGAATTCCGGATCGAAGGCGCTCATTACCAATGCGGCCGGTGTCGCCCGCTTCGGCGAAATCCATCACGAAACGCCGGGCGTTGCCTGCGTGCTGTCGATCGACGGCGCAGCGGACGGCGTCGGCGACTTCCATGCGCAGTTGTCGCGCGCGTCCTCGTCGTTCACGCCGGAAGTCACCGCGCCGGATGATCCCGGGCTCATCATGTACACGTCCGGCACGACCGGTCAGCCGAAGGGTGCGCTGCACGGGCATCGCGTCGTGCTCGGCCATCTGCCCGGCGCCGAACTGCCATATTATCCGTTCGGCCAGCCCGGCGATCTGTTCTGGACGCCGGCCGACTGGGCGTGGGCCGGCGGGCTGCTCGATGTGTTGCTGCCCAGCCTGCATCACGGCGTGCCGGTGGTGGCGCGCAAGTTCGACAAGTTCGATCCGGACGACGCTTTCGCCCTCATGCAAAAAGTCGGCATCCGCCTGGCGTTCATTCCGCCGACGGCGCTGCGCATGATGCGCGCGGCGCCATCGCCCGTCGGCCGCTTCGATCTCAAGCTGCGCGCCATGGGCTCGGGCGGTGAATCGCTCGGCCTCGAGGCGCTGGAGTGGGGCCGCTCCGCCCTCAATCTCACCATCAACGAATTCTATGGCCAGACCGAATGCAATCTGGTGCTTGGCTCCTGCGCGCAGCTCGGCGCGCTGAAGGTCGGCGCCATCGGCAAGGCCGTGCCGGGACATGCCGTGGCGGTGGTCGGGCCGGATGGCCGTGTGCTCAAGCCGGGTGAGATCGGCCAAATCGCGGTGAAGCGGCCCGATCCGGTGATGTTCCTGGAATACTGGGGCCGGCCGGAAGCGACGCGCGACAAGTTCATCGGCGACTGGATGACGACCGGCGATCAGGGCGTCATGGACGAGGAAGGGTACGTCACCTTCGTCGGCCGCGACGACGACGTCATCACCTCGGCGGGCTTCCGCATCGGGCCCGGCGAGATCGAGGATTGCCTCATCGCGCATCCGGCGGTGGCGCTCGCCGCCGCCGTCGGCAAGCCGGATCCGATCCGCACCGAGATCGTCAAGGCGTTCATCGTGCTCAAGCAGGGGTACACGCCGTCTGAGCAGCTCGCGTCAGAGATCCAGACCTATGTGAAGACGCGGCTGTCCGGCCACGAGTATCCGCGCGAGGTGGCGTTCATCGACGACATGCCGATGACGACGACGGGCAAGGTCATCCGGCGGATGCTCAGGGAGCGGGGATAGCCCCCCAATATTATACGTCGAGCTTTTTCCCGCCCCACATCAGCACGTGGAGCCCGAGGCGGCGGCGCGCCACGACGAACAGCATGACCGATTCGAACACCAGCGCCGTCGCGGTCGCGGTGCCGGCTCCCTCGATACCGATGCGCGGGATCAGGATGATGCACAGCACCAGATTGATGGTGAAGGCGCCCGCATAGATCGAGGCGCATTGCATGCGCTGACCGAGCATGTTGAGCAACCGCTCGGCCGGGCCGACCGCAGCGCGCGCCAGCATGCCGATCGCGAGGATGAACATCACCGGATAGGCGGACTGGAAGTCGGGGCCGAAGAGATACAGCAGCGGCTTACCGAAAATGAGAATACCAGCGCACATCGCCAGCGACGGCCAGAATGTCCAGCGGATCGTTTCGGCGAAGAACGAAGCCAGCCGCTCTTTGTCGCCGGTGACGTGATACTCGGTGAAGCGATGTGTCACTGCGCCGGAGATAGCGAAATAAACGAAGGCGACGATCGAAAGGAGCCGTGCGCCGGCATAATAGGTCGCGACGTCTTCCGGCGTGCCGAAGTGCTGCAGAGCCAGGATGTCGACATAAGTCAGCAGCAGGAAGAAGCCTTCGACGACGAAGATCGGCAGGGCAGTGCCGAGCCAGGTCTTCACTTCATACTGTTTCGGCCCGGGCTCGACCTTGGTCTTGAGCCGGCGGTTGAGGACGAAGAGCTGGCCGATGGTGATGGCGTAGATGGAAACGATCGAGATGTAGAGCGCGGTGTGCGCGTCGGTCGGCAGGCCGATCGCCCAGGCGATGCCCATCATGACGATCACCAGCGAGGTGCGGATGATGTAGAACGGCCAGAACGCCAGACCCGCCCAGTCATAGGCCGAGGCGATGCCGGACTGGACCTGCACCAGGCCGTAAACCGGGATCATCACGCAGGCGAGAAAAAGCGGGATGACGAGATAGTGATCGAGCCACGAGTCCAAGAGCCAGACCGCGAGCGCGCCGATGGCGGCGATACCCGTGGCGATGGCGAAGGCCAGCCAGCAGCTGCCGACGAGGAAGCCGCGCAACTTATCGAAGGCCTTGAGCTCGGTGTATTCCGGCACGAAGCGCTTGGCCGCCGAGGACAGCCCCATGTCGGACAGCGCGCCGATCATCAGCACCCAGGTCCAGACATAGATGAAAATGCCGAATTCGTAGGAGCCCATCCAGCGCGCCAGCAATACCTGACTGAGCAGCATCAGCATCGCATTGGCGACGCGGACGAGGAACACTTTGCCCGCCATCAATTGCGCCAGCCGGGAGTCGCTCTTGTCGGCCAGCATCGCGCGCACGCGCGCGATGGCGCTGCTCAGTGACGGCGGTGGAGCGGCGACAGCGTCGGCGTCGGAACTGGAGGGCGGGGCCATGCTCCGCCCATAGCAAGGGATCGTTAAGAATCGGTTGGAAGATGCCGGAGTCGCCCCGTCCGCCGATACCGCTGGAGCGCAATCAGGCCGGTAAATCCGACAGAATCTGCGCAACGACCTTGCGGTCCTCGGCGGACAGCGGAGTCTGCGGCGGCACAGGATCGCCGACGTCGTAACCCTGGATCTGCAGCCCGGCCTTGATGCAGGCGGCGAGGTTGAAGCGTGCGAAGGCTTCGTTGATGCGCCACAGCTCGCGTTGCAGAGCCATCGCCTCGGGCCATGCGCCCGCCTTGCACAGTTCGTAAAGCCGGACGCTCTGTTTCGGCACCACGCAGGCCGGCCCGGCCATCCAGCCGAGGCCGCCGATCAGCATCACCGCCGCCGGGATATGCGCCGAGGCCGCGAACACATCGATCTCCGGTGCGCGGTTCATGATCGAGAGCAACCGTCCGGTATTGGTCGAGGCATCCTTGATCGCAACGATACGCGGATGCTTGGCGAGGCGCGCGATGACGTCGAGCGTGAGATCGCTGCGCTGGAAATTCGGGTTGGTGTACATCACCACCGGGATAT
This sequence comes from Pseudolabrys sp. Root1462, assembly GCF_001426945.1. Classification (GTDB taxonomy): domain Bacteria; phylum Pseudomonadota; class Alphaproteobacteria; order Rhizobiales; family Xanthobacteraceae; genus Pseudolabrys. The sequence goes on from NZ_LMFS01000003.1 coordinate 653,671, forward strand.
CGACCGCATCGGCGATGGCGCGGAAATAGGCTTCGACCTGCGCGTCCTTGAGGGGAAAGTACGCTTCGCAGATCGCGAGAATGCCGTCGGCGCCAAGCCTCTGGTAGTTGCGCGCTTGCTCGACGGCATCGGCCGTCGCGGTCGAGGCGACGCCCGCGATCACCGGCACGCGTTTTCCTGCCGCTTCGATCGTCGTCTTCACCACGGTCTCGCGCTGTTCGCGCGACAGATAGGCAAACTCTCCGGTCGAACCTAGCGGCGTCAAGCCGTGGACACCGGCCTTGATCAGGTCGTCGCACAGTTTCGCCAGCACGTCGGTCTTGATGCGGCCTTGTGCATCGATCGGTGTGACGAGGTAGGGAAAGACGCCGTGGAATGTTGCCGACATGCGCCGTGCCTACCCCTTGAAACTCTTCTCGTCATCGAGAAACGCCTGCTCCTCCGGCGTCGTCGCGCGCGCGAGCACGGCGTTGCGATGCGGGAAGCGGCCGAAGCGACGGATGATGTCGGCGTGGATCTCGGCCCACTTCAGGAGATCGGCGTCGCCGGTCGCCTTGCATAAAGCCACCGAGCGCTCCTGATCCTTGATGTCTTCGGAATGCTCGAATGGCAGATAGAAAAAGCTGCGCAGCTCGGTCGGCACTTCGGCGTCGAAGCCGCGCACCAAAGCCGCCGCTGCAGTCGCGCGGGCCATCGGATCGGTCTCGAACATGCGCGCGGAACCGCGAAACATGTTGCGCGGAAACTGATCGAGCAGCAGCAACAGCGCGAGCGCACCTTCGGCCGTCGCTTCCCATGCGCTCAGCGCACCGTCGCGGGCCGCCTCATGGGTGGTGAGAAAGCGGTCGCGCAGCGCGGTGTCGAAAGCCGCGTCCTTCTTGAACCAGGCGTCCGGCCCGGCGGCGCGCCAGAACGCAACGACTTCGGCAGCGGTGGCCAGGCTTTTATCGCTCATTCGCCATCCCGTAACGCCCGGCGCAGGATCTTGCCGACATTGGTCTTCGGCAGTTCTTTCCGGAACTCGACGTATTTCGGCACCTTATACGCCGCGAGCTTGCCACGGAGGAAGGCCTGAACGTCGTGTTCGGAGAGATCGGGTGATTTCTTGACTGCGAACAGCTTCACTGCTTCGCCGGAATTTTCGTCCGGCACGCCCACCGCGGCGCATTCTGCGATGGCGCCTTGCAGCATCGCTTGATCCTCGACCTCGTTCGGAAACACCTTGAAGCCCGATACCGAGATCATGTCCTTCTTGCGGTCGACGATCTTGACGCGGCCGTGTTCGTCCATCAGGCCGATGTCGCCGGTGCGGAAGAAGCCGTCCTTGGTCATCACCAGCGCAGTTTCGTCCGGCCGCCGCCAATAGCCCGGCATGACCTGTGGCCCGCGGGCGCATATTTCACCGGCTTCGCCGAGCGGCAGCTCGTGACCGGCGTCGTCGCGGATCGATATCTCGGTCGACGGCACCGGGAAGCCGATGGTGCCGGTGAAGCCGGTGATGTCGCCCCGGTTGCAGGTCAGCACCGGCGAGGTCTCCGAAAGACCATAGCCCTCGATGATAGGCCGGCCGGTCGCCCGCACCCATTGTTCTGCGACCTGTTGCTGCACGGCCATGCCGCCGCCGATCGAGCACTTCAGCAAGCTCCAGTCGATCGACTTGAATTCGGGATGATGCAGCAGCGCGTTGAACAAGGTGTTCACCGCCGGGAAGGAATTGACTTTGGTTTTCTTCAGTTCCTTGATCAGACCGGGGATGTCGCGCGGGTTTGGGACGAGCAGACAAACGCCGCCCTTGCGCACGCCGAACAGGAAGCACGCCGTCAGCGCGAAGATGTGATAGAGCGGCAGCGCCGTCAGGATTACGAGGTTGTCGATTGGCGGCGGCAGCGCCACCATCGGCTGATACCAGGCGTCGACCTGCAGCATGTTGGCGACGAGATTGCGATGCAACAGGATCGCGCCTTTGGCGACGCCCGTCGTTCCGCCGGTATATTGCAGGAAGGCAATATCGTCAGGGCCGATCTCGGGTTTGGTAAAGCGGCCGGCGCGGCCGCGCGCCAGCGCGTCGTTGAAGCTGACCGACCGGGGCAATGAGTAGCGCGGCACCAGTTTCTTGACGTGCCGTACCACCATATTGACGATCGCGCCTTTGAGCGTGCCGAGCATGTCGCCCATGCTGGCGACTACGACGTGCTTGATCTGCGTGCCAGGGATCGCTTCTTCGACGACCTTGGCGAAGTTCTCCAGGACGATGATCACCTCGGCGCCAGAATCGATGAGCTGAAATTGCAGTTCGCGCGGCTTGTAGAGCGGATTGACGTTCACCACCGTCATGCCGGCGCGCAGCGCGCCGGTCACGGTGACCGGGCATTGCAACACGTTCGGCATCATCACCGCGATGCGGGTGCCGCGGGCCAGCCCGAGGCCTTGAAGATAGGCGGCGAAGGCGCGCGAGGTATCCTCGAACGCGCGGTAGGTCAGTTCCTTGTCCATGCAGACAAAGGCGGTCTGGTCGCCGAAAGCCTTGAAGCTTTCCTCGAACATGGCGACGAGCGACGAATATTGGCTGGGATCGATGTCGGCAGGCACGCCCGGCGGGTAGTTGCGCAGCCAGATCCTCTCCATGACGTTCCCCTGAAGTGCCCCCTTATATGGGACACCTTGGCGCCAGCATCAATCGAGTCGAACAAGCGTGCAAGTGGTGGATCGGCGCCCGGCGAAAACGCCGCGGGTATCGGCTAGCGGCCGCCGAACGGCACCAACGGATTGTCGGTCAAGGCCATCCGGTCCGGCCGGTCGGTCTTGGCAACACCGAGGAAGGCGTCGAACAGGTCGCTTACAGTGCGCTGCGGCAAATCCTTGGTGATGAACACCAGCCGCGTCGTGTGGTCGTCATCCGGCCAGTGGGGGAGGCGGGCGGGCGGGTGAAGTACGTGTTGCACACCATGCACCACCAGCGGCGTATCGGGGTGTTCGGCGACGTTCACGATGCCCTTGAGCCGCAGAATCTGCGCGCCATAGGTCGACAGCAGGAGTTCCAGGAACATATCGAGCGTGCCGCCGGCGATCGGCCGGTCGGCGCGCAGCACGAAGGAGCCAATGTGCTCATCGTGGCGGCTGACGTCGTGGTGGTGATGTTGGTGACCATGGCCATGATGGGCATGATCGTGGTGGGCATGATCGTCGTGGCCATGGTCGTGGCCATGACCGGCCTCATAGGCCTCGGCGGCCAGCCATTTGCCCACATCTGGGATCTTGCGCGATGGATCGTACAGGCCGCAATTCAGGAGCTTGTCGGGGGTGGCTTCGCCCTGTGCGGCATCGAGGATCGCGGCGGCCGGGTTCAGCGACTTCAGCCGCCCGATCAGTCGCTGCGTGTCCGCCGGCGCGGCGATGTCGGTCTTGCTCAGCACGATACGGTCGGCGACCGCGGCCTGCTTCACGGCTTCGACATGCTCGTCGAGCGTCTTGTCGCCGTTGACGGCATCGACCACGGTGATGACGCCGTCGAGCCGGAAGCGCTTGACCAGATAGGGATGCACCATCGCGGTATGCAGCACCGGCGCCGGATCGGCGAGCCCGGTCGTCTCCAGAAGCACACGCGAGAACTTGACGCGGCCATTGTCGAGGTCGCGCAGCAGCTTTTCCAGCGCATCGACGAGATCGCCGCGCATGGTGCAGCACAGGCAGCCGGACTGCAGCAGCACCGTGTTGTCGTCGATGTAATCGACCAGCAGGTGATCGAGGCCGACCTCACCGAATTCGTTGATGATGACCGCCGTGTTGGCGAGCGCTTCGTCTTTCAGGAGACGATTGAGCAGCGTCGTCTTGCCGGCGCCGAGAAAGCCGGTCAGCAGCGACAGCGGAATCGGCTCGGGCGGGCCGCGCCGGGAGGCGCCGGGGCTGGTCGGTTCGCCGCTCATTGCGTCGCCGACGAAACCTTCGGCTTGGTCTGCTTCTTCGCGGTCGTCTTGGGCTTGGGCGATGTCGCGGCGGCGGGCGCCGTTTCGCCGGCCGGTTTGGCGGCGACCTTCTTTTTCTTCTTGGCGTGCGGCGCGGCGGCGACGACCGGATCGGGATGGTTGGCCGGACCGGTGAAGACCGTCACCGGTGGCACGGTTTCAACCGGGGGGCCGAGCACGAACTTGCCGGCGCCCGGCTTCAGGCTCGACAGCATGAATGCGGGACCGCCGCCAGGCGCGGTCGAGGTCGCCGCTTCGGACGTCACTTCTTCTTCCTGGTTGTCTTCCGATGGCGGCTTGCGGCGATGGCCGCCGCACATTTCATCGCGCAGGTTTGGTGGCGGGGCATCGATCGGCGCCAGCTTGTCCACGGTGCCGAGTGAGGGCGTCAGCCAGTTCAGACCGCTGTTGTCGAACCCGCTCTCGAGAAGCTGCGCGGCCTTCTGCGCCCGGGTCGCACCCGAATAAGAACCGAGGACAATAGCGATCAGGCGCCGGCCATTGCGGGTGGCGGATGCGACCACGTTATAGCCGGACGCACAAATGAAGCCGGTCTTCATGCCATCGGCGCCCGGATAACGGTCGAGCAGGCTGTTGTAGTTGCGCATGATCCGATTGCCGTAACGGATGGCGTGAACATGCAGATAGGCGTCGTCCTGCGGGAATTCGTTGATCAGCGCCCGCGCAAGAATGGCGAGGTCGCGGGCTGACGAAACATGGTTCTCTGCCGGCAGGCCATTCGGGTTGACGAAGTTCGATTGCGTCATGCCGAGCCGCCGCGCATTGGCGTTCATCATGTCGGCGAAGCCTTCGATCGAGCCGCCGAGGTTTTCCGCGATGGTGACGGCGATGTCGTTCGCCGACTTCACCATCAGCATCTTGATGGCATTATCGACCGTGACCTGAGTGCCGACTTTGAAGCCCATCTTGGTCGGCTGCTGCGCCGCGGCGTTCTTGGTCACCGTCATGACGGTGTCGAAGGTGATCTTCTTGTCCTGGATCAGACGCAGCGTGGTGTAGAGCGTCATCAGCTTGGTGACCGAAGCCGGGTACCACGGGTAGGTGGCATTCTCGGCATGCAGCACCTTGCCGGTGGCGGCGTCGATCAGAAGCTGGGCTTCGGCATGGGCGCGGCCCGCCGACGTCAGACCGAGAAGGGCCCCGGCAAAGATGCCGAGCAGGGCTAGCGATAAGCGGCGGGGGCGGCTGGGATGGGGCAATGTTGCGTTCCGGTCGGGCGATCGATGGCACAAAACCAGGGCGGGAACCCGGAATCATCAGTCGGGTTCCGCGAACCGCGGTTCTACGCTATCTAAGCTTGCGGCGCGACGCAAAGCCGGCCGCCAATGCATATGTGATTATGGTCAATCGACGTTCGGACAAAATCGCCGGTTAATGCGACCAAAGTTCGGCAAGGGATACCGGGAGTAGGCAATGACTGCGGCAATAGTCGGCTGGGCCCATAGCCCGTTTGGCAAGCTCTCCGGGGAAACCGTTGAGAGCCTGATCGTCAAGGTGGCCACCGAGGCGCTGGCCGATGCCGGCATCGAGGCCAAGGATGTCGACGAGATCGTGCTTGGGCATTTCAATGCCGGCTTCTCGGCTCAGGACTTTACGGCTTCGCTGGTACTGCAAGCCTCGCCGGACCTGCGCTTCAAGCGCGCGCTACGCGTCGAGAACGCCTGCGCCACCGGTTCCGCTGCGGTGCACCAGGGCATCAAGGCAATCGACGCCAAAGCGGCGCGCATTGTCCTGGCGGTCGGTGTCGAGCAGATGACGACGACGCCCGGACCCGAAATCGGCAAGAATTTGCTGAAAGCGTCCTATGTGCGCGACGAAGCGGAGATCGAAGGTGGCTTTGCCGGCGTGTTCGGTCAGATCGCCGGGCTGTATTTCCAGAAATACGGCAACCAGTCCGATGCCTTGGCCATGATCGCGGCCAAGAATCACAAGAACGGCGTGGGTAATCCTTACGCGCAGATGCGCAAGGATCTCGGCTACGACTTCTGCCGCAACGAAAGCGAGAAGAATCCCTTCGTCGCCGGTCCGCTCAAGCGCACGGACTGTTCGTTGGTTTCCGACGGCGCAGCCGCAGTGGTGCTGGCCGACGTCGAAACGGCGTTGCGCATGAAGAAGGCGGTCGCGTTTCGCGCTGCCGAACATGTGCAGGATTTCCTGCCGATGGCGAAGCGCGACATTCTCAAATTCGAGGGCTGCGCGCTCGGCTGGCAGCGCGCCCTGACGAAAGCCGGCCTGACGCTCGACGACCTCTCATTTGTCGAGACCCATGACTGCTTCACCATCGCCGAGCTCATCGAATACGAGGCCATGGGATTGACGCCGGAAGGCGAGGGCGCACGCGCCATCAAGGAAGGCTGGACCCAGAAAGACGGCAAGCTGCCGGTCAATCCGTCCGGCGGGCTCAAGGCCAAGGGCCACCCCATCGGCGCGACCGGTGTTTCGATGCACGCCCTGACGGCCATGCAACTGACCGGAACCGCCGGTGACCTTCAGGTCCAGAATGCCCGCCTCGGCGGGATCTTCAATATGGGCGGCACCGCCGTCGCCAACTACGTCAGTATTCTCGAACGGCTCCGGTAATTGGAGCCCGGTACTGAAACGAATCGGCGGCCGGCCCTTGTTCCAACTAAGAGATGAGATGCGCCGCTACCCGTGCGTGTAGTAGCGTCAATGCAACTCGATTCGCTTGCACAACCTGCCGCGAGTGCGAAATTGATTGCATCGATATTCGTGTTAATATTTTGTTATATGAACTACAGGTTGTAAAGCCGGGGTCGCTTGGGGGGTACGGGCGCCATGACGAACATTCCGACGGACTTGTTGCGTACGCTTGTGGCGGTCGTCGATCACCGCAGCTTCACCAAGGCGGCGATGTCGCTCGGCGTGACGCAGCCGGCGGTCAGCGCCCAGATCAAACGTCTGCAATATCTTCTCGGCGAGGATATCTTCGATCGCTCGGTGCAAGGCGTGAGCCTGACCTCGCATGGCGAGGTCGTGGTCAGTTATGCGCGCCGGCTTTTGTCGATCAACGACCAGATCGTCCGCCTTGGCGGCGACAGCGTCAGGCCGGATCTGGTGGTCCGGATCGGCACCTCGAGCGATTTCGTGGCGATGGTGCTGCCGGATGTTCTCAAGCGTTTCCGCACCGCCAGTCCGGCTTTGCGCTTTAGCGTCAGCAGTGCCGACAGCGACTCGATGATGCGTCAGCTGCGCAGCGGCGAGCTCGATCTCTTCATCGGTCTGACGCCGGTCGAGCCGAAAGATGCCCGCGACGGCTGGACGGCGCCTCTGGTCTGGGTTCGCGGTCCGCAATTCCGCCTCGGTCACGGCGAGCGCGTGCCGCTGATTTCCCACGGCGAGCCCGGCGTCCATCACAGGGTTGCCGTTTCCGCGTTGCGCGCCGCCGGTCTCGATTGGGAAGAGGTTTTTACCGCGCCGGTCGTCACCAGTCTGACCGGGGCCGTTGCCGCCGGCCTCGGTGTCATGCCGATCACGCGCCGCCGCGCCATCGAGGCGGGTCTGATCATCGCCGACGATCTGCCGTTGCCGCCGCTGCCCGAAGTCTACGCCGGGGTCTTCGTGCGCGAAGGCGGGCCGCGCGAGGTTTACGAGGCACTCGCCGACGACATTTCCGCCACCGTGCGGCGGCTGATCAAGGTGCCGCCGGGCCGGCGGGGCCTCGACCTGCTCGCCAGTTAGGACGCCGCGCCGCGCGGGGCCCGGGATTTCAGCCTTGGCCGAAGCCCGAACGCTGCGCCCAGCCCGTCATGCGTTTTTCCAGCATCGCCATCACCGCGTACATGGCGATGCCCTCGACTGCCAGCGCGACCAGCCCGGCGAAAATCAGCGGCACCTGGAATTGCGCCTGTGCCTGCAGCATCAGATTGCCGATGCCGTAATTCGACGCCACGCTTTCGGAAATCACCGAGCCGACGAAGGCCAGCGTGATCGCCACTTTCAGCGAGCCGAAAAAATAGGGCAGCGTGCGCGGGATTCCCACTTTACGCATGATGTCGAGCTTGGAGGCGCCCAGGGCCTTCAGCACGTCCTCGAGTTCGGGCTCGATGGTGGCGAGCCCCGTCGCGACATTGACGACGATCGGGAAGAACGAAATCAGAAACGCGGTCAGCACCGCGGGAATGAAACCGATGCCGAACCAAAGCACCAGGATCGGCACCAGCGCGACCTTGGGGATGGCGTTGAAGCCGATCATCAGCGGATACAAACCGGCATAGATGGCGCGTGACCAGCCGACGACGAGGCCGAGCAGCAGGCCGAAGCCGACCGCAAGCGCGAAGCCGATCAAGGTGGTTTCCAGCGTGATCCACGAGTTGCGCGCGATCGGCCCGGCGAATTCGACGAAGGCCTGCGCGATCAGGCTCGGCGGCGGCAGGAAGAAGGTCGGTATTTTGAAGATCCGCACCACCGCTTCCCAGAATACGAACAGGCCGATGGTGAACAGCCAGGGCGAAGCCTTGATGAGAAGATTGGTTCGGGTGAGCGTCATTGCCGCGCCTTGACGATATGAGCGCGCAATTCGTGGACGATGTCCTGGAATTCCTTGGTGAACGTCACCTCGAGATCGCGCGGTCGCGACAGTTCGACCCTGCGCTCGACGATGACGCGGCCAGGCCGCGACGACATCACGAAGATGCGGTCGGCCAGGAACACCGCCTCGCGCAGGTCGTGCGTCACCAGGACGACAGTGATTTTGCGCGACGCATGCAGGTCGCGGATCACGCACCACAGTTCTTCGCGCGTGAAGGCATCGAGCGCGCCGAACGGCTCATCGAGCATCAGGAGCTTCGGCTCGTGGATCAGCGCCCGGCACAGCGACGCGCGCTGCTGCATGCCGCCGGACAGCTCCCAGGGAAATTTGCCGCCCTGATCGCGCAGACCGACCGACCCGAGCAGGTTGTTGGCGCGCGCCGCGAACTCGCCTTTGCGGCGGCGCATTTCCCGGCGGTACGGCTCGACGATCTCCAGTGGCAACAGCAGATTGTCGAGCGTCGTGCGCCATGGCAGCAGAGTCGGCGCCTGAAAAGCCATGCCGGCGATCTTGACCGGGTGGCTGACGCGCTCGCCGGCGACGGTCACCGTGCCGGTTTGCGGGAACTGGAGACCGGTGGCGAGCTTCATCAGGGTGGACTTGCCGCAGCCGGACGGGCCGACCACGGCGGCGAACTCGCCCTCGGCGACATCGAGCGACAGCCCCTCGACCGCCAGCGCGGAGCCCGCGCCGGCATAAGCATGGCTGACGTTTTCCAGGGAAACGAAAGCGGACATTTGATCTACCATGTGCGCTGATTCCGATATCCGGCTGACCGGTTTCGGGATCATGCGCAACACGCCGTCAGAATTTGCGATCGGCGGCGGGCGGCAGATACGATGCGTCGAAGATGTCCTCCATCTTCGGCTTGTCGCTCTTCCACTTGTAGGTCAGGCCGATCTGTTCGATCGCCTTGGCGAAGCGCGTTGCATCGACGCCGCCATAGCCGTCCTTCTTGGTCTCGGCCGTCACGATATTGTCGTTCAGCGCCATCGTGAGACGTTCGAGCTCGGTCGGCTTCTTGGCGATGTCGTTGCGCTTGAGCACCGAGTCGACCGCCGTGGCCGGCGAAGTGATCGTGTCCTTCAGGCCCTTGAGGTAGGCCCGGATGAAGCCCTTCACCGCATCCGGATGCTCGGCGGCGAATTTCGGATTCACGATGATGGCGTTGCCGTACAGGTTGACGCCGTAATCGGCCATCAGCAGCACGGTGATGTCGTCAACCGCGACACCCTTTTCCTTGAGGTTGATGAAGGACGAGAACGAGAAGCCGGTAATGGCGTCGACCTGACCGGCGGCCAGCATCGGCTCGCGCACCGGGAAACCGACATTCTCGATCGTCACCTTGGAGGCGTCGATGCCGTTGGCCTCGACGAAGATCGGCCACTGCGCGTAGGCGCCGTCCGGCGCGGGCGCCCCAAGTTTCTTGCCTTCCAGATCTTTTGGCTTCACGACGCCGCGGCTCTTGCGGCCGATGATGGCGAAGGGCGGCTTGTTGTAGACCATGAACACCGCCTTGATCGGCGTGTTCGGGTTGGCGTCGCGGAACTTGATCAGCGAATTGATGTCGCCGAAGCCCATGTCATAGGTGCCGGAGGCGACGCGGGTGATCGGCTCGAGCGAGCCGGACGCGCTGTCGATAGTGACATTCAACTTTTCGGCTTTGTAGTAGCCCTTGTCGAGCGGCACCAGGAACGGCGCCGACGGCCCCTCAAACTTGAAGTCGAGACTGAACTTGATGCTGGTTTCCTGCGCGCGGGCGGTACCGGCTCCGGCCGCCACGACAGCGGCGACGGCCAGGGCGGCAGCCGAATTCCTCAGCATTTTAAACATCACCGGTTTCCCGGACCGTGCCAGCCGGGCGGCATCGATAGCGCGCATGGAAGAAATCCTTCTTGGTCGCGGCCGTTGCGCACCCGGCGATGCGGTATCGGCCCGAATTTGTTGCCGTCGGATAGAAAAGAACAAGCCGTTGCAAAGAGCAAGGCAAAGCCCGCGGGATTTTTGGCCTGCGACGAAATTGTCGCCCGCCTTTGCTGCCGCTGTCAGATCGGCAGCGCCGCGGAGTTCTTGACCTCTTCCATCACGGCGTAGGTGTGGCTCTCGCGGACGCCCGGTAACGCCAGCAGCACGTCGCCGAGGAAACGGCGATAGGCGTTCATGTCGGCGATGCGGATCTTGACCAGGTAATCGAATCCCCCGGCCACCATGTGGCACTCCAGAACTTCCGGGGCCCGCGCCACTGCCTTGGCGAAACGATCGAACACGTCAGGGGTGGTGCGGTCGAGCTTCACTTCGATGAAGACCAGCAAGCCGCGGTCGAGCTTCTCCGGGTTCAGCCGCGCCGAATAGCCGAGGATGAAACCGTCGCGGGTCAGCCGCCGCAGCCGCTCGGTGGTGGCCGTCGGCGACAGGCCGAGCTTTTCGGCCAGCGCCACGATGGCGATGCGGCCGTCGCGCTGCAGCTCGGCCAGCAGCCGGCGGTCGGTTTTGTCGATATCGGAAATCACTATTAAATCTCAATCTGTGGTGATTATCGCTACCTTGTAGCAAAAATAATAGATAGTATCACCATAGAAGCTGGCCTACGGATCGGAAAAATCAGGTCAGATCATGCCACCCATCAGCCCCTTCCGTGCCGACTACGCCCCCGCCGACGACGCCGTCGCGCGCCGCCTGCTCGCCGACGCCAACCGCGGCGCCGATGCCGACGCGCGGATCGACGCCCTGGCCGGGCGATTGATTGCGGCGATCCGCGGCCGCGCCGGTGGGCTCGGCGGCGTCGAGGACTTCCTCCACGCTTACGCGCTGTCGACCAAGGAAGGCCTGGCGCTGATGGTGCTGGCTGAAGCGCTGCTGCGTATTCCCGACGGTGCCACCGCGGATCGGCTGATCGAGGACAAGCTCAAGGGCGGCGATTGGGACCACCAGGACCGCAAGAATGGCACCTTCCTGGTGTCCGCCTCGGCCTGGGCGCTGGCGACGACCGCGCGGGTCATCGCACCCGGCGAAACTCCGGAGGGCATCGTCGATACTCTGGTGAAGCGGCTCGGCCTGCCGGCGGTGCGAACTGCCACGCGGCAGGCGATGAAATTGCTCGGCTCGCATTTCGTGCTGGGCCAGACCATCCAGGATGCGCTGGCCCGCGCCGGCGAAGCCCGCCAGTTTCTCTACTCCTTCGACATGCTCGGTGAGGGCGCGCGCACGGCGGCCGATGCCGAGCGCTATCTGCAGTCTTACGCCAAGGCGATCGACGCCATTGGCAACGCGGCCGGCAACGAGCCCCTGCCGCGCCGCCCCGGTATTTCGGTAAAGCTGTCGGCGCTGCATCCGCGCTATGAGGCGTTGTCGCGGGAGCGCGTGATGCGCGAGCTGCCGCCGCGCCTGCTCGAACTCGCGCGTCAGGCCAAAGGCCACGATCTCAATTTCACCGTCGACGCCGAGGAAGCGGACCGTCTTGAGTTGTCGCTCGATGTCATCGAAGCGACCTTGCGCGATTCCTCGCTCAGGGGTTGGGACGGCTTTGGGCTGGCAATCCAGGCCTACCAGAAGCGGGCGCCGGCGGTGATCGACTGGATCGCGGCGCTGGCCGAAACGCTCGACCGACGGCTGATGGTGCGGCTCGTCAAGGGCGCCTATTGGGACACCGAGGTCAAGCGTGCGCAGGAGCGCGGCCTCGCCGACTATCCGGTGTTCACGCGCAAGGCGATGACCGATCTGAGCTATGGCGAGTGCGCGCGCAAGCTGCTGGCACTGCGGCCGCGGATTTACCCGCAATTCGCTACGCACAATGCGCTGACCATCGCCAGCGTGCTCGAAGACGCCGGCGGTGGCGCCGGCGAATTGAGCGGTTTCGAATTCCAGCGGCTGCACGGCATGGGTGATGCGCTCTATGCCGCGCTGCTGGCCGAAAAGCCGCAACTGTCCTGCCGCGTCTACGCGCCGGTCGGCGGTTATGCCGATCTCCTGGCCTATCTGGTGCGCCGTCTCCTGGAGAACGGCGCCAATTCGTCATTCGTGTCGGTCGCCGCGGATCCGGACGTCCCTGTCGTCGAAATACTGAAGCGGCCGCAGGCCTGGATCGGCGATCCGTCGCGCGCCCGGCATTCGCATATTCCGCTGCCGCGCGACCTGTTCGCGCCTGAGCGGACGAATTCGTCCGGCGTGGAGTTCGGCAATGCCCAGGCGCTCGCCGCGCTACGCGAGGACGTTGTCCGGGCGCCAGCGCGCGTCGACGCGACGCCGCTGGTCAATGGCGGCAATGTTGCGGGTAAACGTCGCGACGTTCTCTCGCCGATCGACAGCAAGCCGATCGGCAGCGTCGAGGAATGCGACGAAGCCGCGGTCGGCTTGATCATGGCGGCCGCGACAGCCGGCTTTCCGGCATGGACTGCAACGCGCGTTGAAACGCGCGCTACAGTGCTCGACCGCACGGCCGATCTGATCGAGGCCAACCGCGGCCGGCTCATCGCGCTGTTGCAGAGTGAGGCCGGCAAGACCATTGATGATTGCCTTTCCGAAGTGCGCGAGGCGGCCGATTTCTGCCGCTACTACGCGGCACAGGCGTTGCGCGAACTCACGCCTCGGGCGTTACCGGGACCGACCGGCGAGAGCAATCAATTGCGCACGCGCGGCCGCGGTGTTTTTGTTTGCATCAGCCCCTGGAATTTCCCGCTGGCGATTTTCACCGGGCAGGTTGCCGCCGCGCTGGTCGCCGGCAATTCCGTGGTGGCCAAGCCCGCCGAGCAAACGCCGCTGATCGCGTTCGAGACCGTGAAGCTGATGCACCAGGCGGGCATTCCGACCAGTGCACTGCATCTGGCGCCCGGCGACGGCAAGGTCGGAGCGTCGCTGACAGCCCATTCCGCAGTCGCGGGCGTCGCCTTCACTGGGTCGACCGAGGTGGCGCGGCTTATCAATCGCGCGCTGGCCGCCAAGGATGGACCGATCGTACCGCTGATCGCCGAGACCGGCGGCATCAATGCCATGGTTGTCGATGCGACCGCCCTGCCGGAACAGGTCACCGACGACGTGGTGATGTCGGCTTTCCGTTCCGCGGGGCAGCGCTGCTCGGCGCTGCGGTTGTTATGCGTGCAGGAGGATGTCGCCGATCGCATGCTGGCGATGATCGAAGGCGCTGCCGCCGAACTCGAACTCGGCGATCCGCGCGACGTGGCAACTCACGTCGGGCCGGTGATCGACGCCGAGGCCAAGACGAAACTCGAGAATTGGATCGAGGCCCAGGACAAGAACGGCGCCCTGCGTTTCCGCGGCAAGGAAGGGCCTCAGCAAGGCACCTTCGTCGTGCCGGCCATTGTCGAGCTCAAGCGCGCTGGTGATCTCGCTGAAGAAGTGTTCGGTCCGGTACTGCACGTGGTTCGCTGGCGGGCGGGGGCGCTGAAGACCGTGCTCGGCGACATTGCCGGTAACGGCTATGGCCTGACCTTGGGCGTTCATTCGCGCATCGAGGCGACCATCGCCGAGGTAGCGGCATCGCTTTCGAACGGCAATGTCTACGTCAACCGCAACATGATCGGTGCCGTCGTCGGTTCGCAGCCGTTTGGCGGTAACGGATTGTCCGGTACCGGCCCGAAAGCCGGTGGGCCGAACTATCTCGCCCGATTTGCGTTGGAACAGGTGGTGACGGTCAATACCGCGGCGTCCGGAGGCAATGCGACGCTTCTGGCCGAGGGGGAATAAACCCTTTAATCCCCGCAGGATGCGATGTCGCGACACTGCGCCGCAGCATGATTCAAAGCGTCCTTTGAGCCAGCACAGGGTCCGCGATCCCCGCGCGTTTAATGATTATATCCTCTAACGGGAATGCAGGGAGTGACAAATATGAAGGCAAGAATTCCGATTGCCGCGACCGTGGCCGCCGTGATGGCGGTCAGTTCGCTGGGCATGAACACCGCGTTCGCGGCGCCGCCGCACGCGACACCGCCCACGATTCAGAATGATGCGCGGGTGGTTCAGGTTGCGTCGAAGAAGAAACATCGCAGGGTGCACCGAAACAACGCCGCGGGCGCCGCGGCCGTGATGGGCCTGTTTGGCGCGATTGCGGGTGTGGCGGCGCAGGATGCTTACCGCGACCGCTATTACGACGACGGCTATTATTATGGTGGACCGGGCCAAGTGTATCACTCGAGCCCGCGCTACTATCATAATCGGCAGAACTACGGGCGCCCCGGCTACTATCGCGGGAATGCGCCGTTCCCGGCGCCAGGCACAGTCAATCCCTACGGCAACAACGATCCGGGTAACCGCTGACCACGTCCGCTGCTGCCAGCCTTGGGATAACGATGGCGGCGGTCTCGGAGGGCAGGGGGGATCTGCTCGGCCGCTAACCAGCGGGCGAACATTCTGACGTCGAACAAAAGGGCCAGGCCGCTTACTGCGGTCTGGCCCTGTTCGTGTCGCCCGGCAGCCTTGGCCGGCGACCTTCGCTCCGCCCGGTCCAGCAGCCGAAGCTCAAAAGGTCTGAAGCCTTGCTTTATTTAATATCTGTTGGGAATCGATCGGTTATGGTGCGGTATGGCTGATTCGATTTCCCGGCTTCATAACGCTGTCTTGGCCGCGAGGACCGCTGACCCGGCGAAATCGCGCACTGCCCGGTTGTTGCAGGCCGGTGGCGCCAAAATGGCCAAGAAACTGGCCGAAGAGGCGGTCGAGGTCGTAATCGACGCCATGCACGGCCAGCCTGAGGCGGTCGTCCGCGAGAGCGCGGATCTGCTGTACAACCTGGTCGTCCTGTGGGTGCATGCCGGGGTTACCCCGGACCAGGTCTGGGCCGAAATGCGCCGGCGTGAGCAGCTCTTCGGCATTGCCGAGAAATTGCCAAAAGACCTTGTCAAACCGCTGTCGCGGCCGAAATCGGCGTCCAAGGTCGTCCCGCTGCGGCCGGTCCGGGCTCGCAAGCGCCGGTAAATCCAGGCAAAGTGGCCGCCCGTCGTCCCGCCGTCACATTTCCCCGCCATGGGTACTACATGACCGTTGAGGCTGCCCCATCCCGCAATTTGCTGCGCCGTCTCTATGATTGGTGCATCGACGCCGCCCACAAGCCGCATGCCATGTGGACGATGGCCGGCATTGCCTTTGCCGAGAGCTCGTTTTTCCCGATCCCGCCCGATGTCATGCTGATTCCGATGTCGTTGGCGTACCCGAAGCGGGCCTACTGGTTCGCGGCTGTGGCGACCGTGGCCTCCGTTTTGGGAGGCCTTCTCGGCTATGCCATCGGTCACTTGCTCTACGATTCAGTCGGCATCTGGCTGGTCCACCTCTATCACCTCGAAGGCAAGGTCGAGACGTTCCGCCAAGGCTACGCCGATTGGGGCGCCGCCATTATCCTGATCAAGGGCCTGACGCCCATCCCTTACAAGGTGGTGACGATCACCGCGGGCTTTGCCAGCTACAACATCTTTCTGTTCGTCATTTTCTCAATCATCGCGCGGGCGATGCGTTTCTTCGTGGTGGCGTTCCTCCTTCACCGCTACGGCGACCAGGCCCGGGTCATCATCGAAAAGCGGCTTGGTCTATGGACCACGCTTGGTGCCGCGGTGGTCGTGGCCGGTTTGGTCGCGGCGGTATACTTGATCTGACGGATTCCGGTTCCTCATTTCCGCCATTGGCCTATCATAGGGGATCGCGCATTCGCGCGAATTTGGTTTCCGGTAGAGCCTGACGGGGCGCGACCAAGATGTTTTGGGGCGCAAGTAGCATCACCAGATCTAAAGTCACGCGAGCCGTGACGGCTGCCGCATGCGCTGTCGCGTGGTCAGTGACCAGCGGGCAGGCGCAGCAATTGCAAATGCAGGAGCCGCAACAACCGCCGCAGCAACAGCGCGAGCAGCGAGTCCAGCAACCGACGCAAAGCCAGCACAACGAGCCAGGAGTGCTCGAGAGCCTCGGCCGCTGGCTCGACCGCCAGAGCGACAGCCTCACTTCGTCGTTCAAGGACGCTGGCAAGGGCGTCGAGAATTTTGGCCGTGAAGCCGGCGTCGCCGCGCAGACCACCGTGGAGGGCGCCAAGGATGCGGCGGGCTCGGTGGTGCGTATCCCGGCCGCAAGGGTGGTCACCGGTCATGAAGTCTGCAAGGTGGCGCCGAACGGCGCGCCGGACTGCGTCGCCGCCGCGACCGCGATGTGCAAGGCGCGGGGCTTCGAGGGCGGCAAGAGTGCCGACATGACGACCGCGGATGTCTGCCCGGCGAAGGTCTATCTGTCCGGCCGCAATTCCGGCCCGGAATGCCGCACCGAGACGTTCGTATCCCGCGCTCTCTGTCAGTAGGCGCGGTCATCCTTGATCGGCGCGATGCGCCGGCCTGTCGCCCGCCACAAAGAAAAAGGGCGGCGCCGCGCGCCGCCCTTGGTCACAGGTCAACTAATGATCAACGCCAGCTGCAACGGCGATGCGTCCGCCACACAACATAACCACCCGGCGTACGCACGCGCACCCGCTCGTTCCAGCAGTGGCGATAGCGCGCGTGATGGCGGTAACCACGGTGCCGGTTGTATCGGTAATGCCGGCGATTATAGCCGTGACGATAATATTGCACGTCCTGCGTCGCCGTCGGCGCCGCCGAATTGAGGCCTGGATTGGCCATACGCGCTTCCGCTGCACCAGGCACCGCGAGAGCAAACGCGGCGGCTACCACGGCAGCGACGATCGCTGTTCTAATCATGCACTTAACTCCTATGTCGCTATTCGTCCGGATACTAAAGACGTAGCGACACGGATGGTTCCGCGCGCGCGGGCAGTACGCGCTCGAATAATGCGATGTTTGCGTTTTGTCCGCAGTGGCCGGGCCGCTTCGGCATCACGCCACACATCATTCGGTCTCGATGATGCCGTCGATGGTGTAGTGAAGCCGGGCTTCCTCGATGGTCAGCACCATGCGCGCCTTGAGCGCCTCGTTGCCCTTGATGCGGCCGTCGGCGACGGCGGCGCGCACCGCCTTCTCGATCTCGCGCTGGGAAGTGACACCGACTGTCTTGAGAAACTTGCGCAGCGATGCGTTCAACACCTCTTCATTCATGGCTTGCTCCTGGTCGCCGTGGCTCCGGCAATCGTGAATGGCTTCACCCGCCGATGGTGCGCCAGCCGCCCCGAAAGCGCCATATCGCTCGATCAGGAACCTTGCCGGCGTTGCGGAACTGCCCGTTGACCGGGGGGCCGACCTCGCTATTATCCCGGCCGCGAAGCGCAGGCGGCGGGCTCTCGAGCTCAGCCCTGCGCGGTGAGAGATGCCCCTGTGGCGGAATTGGTAGACGCGCCTGACTCAAAATCAGGTACCGCAAGGTGTGCTGGTTCGAGTCCGGCCAGGGGCACCACCTTTGAGCGATCCAGCCGACAATCCGGCCTGACGGCGGTTAAAGGACGCGTCTGATGACCGATGTTCTTGCACTGGCGCGCAAAGATGCCGTCGCCACCGCCGCAGCGGTGATCGCACTGATCGGCCTCGCCACCATCGGCGGCTTCTTCTTTTTCCAGTACGTGCTCGGCTATCCGCCGTGTCCGCTCTGTCTCGACCAGCGCCTGGCGTTCTATATCAGCGTGCCGCTGGCGGCGCTGCTGTGGCTGGGCGCCGGTCACGGCGCCTCACGCAAGGTGCTGTTTCTCGGCTTCCTGGTAATCGCCATTGCCATGCTGTGGAACACTGGCCTGTCGGCCTTCCACGCCGGCGTTGAGTGGAAGTTCTGGGCGGGACCGACCGACTGCTCGGGGCCGATCAACGGACTCGGCCAGGCCAGCAACATGCTCAACCGCCTGCAAGACATCCGCATCGTCCGTTGCGATGAGGCGGCATGGCGGCTGTTCGGAATCTCGCTCGCCGGTTATGACGTGCTGGTGTCGGCTTTCCTCGCCGTCACCGCCGCCATCGGCGCCAAAGCGGCCTGGGCGCGCGCAGACGCCGAGTAATCGCACCGGTACCGGCGGCGTCTTCAGCATTGCTGTTCTGAAAAGACAACGACCACGAAGGAGAGGTGCGCGTACATCCGGCGTCACCCGCTTTTCGTGGCCGTCAATCCGCACGAGTTGCCGATTGGCAACTACGCGGCGCGTTGGAATGCACTTGCGTGCGCTCGACAACGCGACTGAAACGTATATGGCTATGCAGGGGTTCCGTCGCAAGACCGTTACAAGCGAAACATTCGACCGCGAAAAGGAACAGTCATGACCATCGATGCCACGGTGTCGCGTAGCACCTACACCGGCACAGCCAAGGCGCTGCATTGGCTGATCGTTGCGCTGCTGATCGTCCAGTTCATCATTGCCTGGACCATGCCGGAAATCCGCCGCGATACGCCAGTGACGACGCTGATCGGCCTGCATTTCAGCTTCGGCGTCAGCATTCTCGCTGTGGCCGTCATCCGGCTGCTGCTCCGCGTCGTCCGCGGCGTGCCGGTCCCGGAAGCCGGCATCCCGGGGTGGCAGGAAACCTCGTCGCAGATCGTGCACTGGCTGCTCTACGCGCTGCTGCTGATCGTGCCGCTGCTCGGCTGGATCAATGCCGATTTCCGCGGCATGCCGGTCGGCCTGTTCGGCTTCGAGATGCCGCATCTGATCGCGGCGCGGGCGCCGGGCTGGCAATGGACCGGCGACGTTCACGGGCTGCTGGCCAACTACGCCATGCTGGCGTTGGTCGGCATCCACGTCGCCGCTGCGCTGTATCACCACTTCGTCATGGGCGACGGCGTGCTGCGACGGATGTTACCGGGTCGGTGACGCACAAAAAAGGGCGGCCATCTGGCCGCCCTTTTCGTTTCCATCAGCGGCACTTCGTCGTCGCCGTATTACTCGAGTTCTTCGATGACGCGGCGGCTGCCCGGATCGACCAGATAGACGTCGCTGCCGCTGCGGACATAGCGATATTCGCGAACGGTCGGCACTTCACGATAGACGTCTTCCGGGAAGGCCTCGATCACGACAGAAGCCGGAACCTCCTCACCGACGACGATCGTCTGGTGGCGCGGCGCCGACCCCGTGGTGGTCGTCGTCGTGGTGGTCCGGCGCGCCGTCGCGTGCTGGCGGATATAGCTGCGCTGCTTCTCCGAAAGCTTGACGCGGCGCTCATGCGTGGTGCTTACGCTGGCCCGCGATGAGCCGCCGCGCTCGATCACGTCGACGATCTTGTGCGTCTCCGGCTGCACGATAATCACCTGATCGCGCACGACAAAGTAATCGTAGCCGCGGTACTGCGGCACGATCTCGACGATCGTTGTTGGCACCGGATGCAGATCGATGGTCCGCGGCACGGCGGTGCCGACCGAAATCGAGAAGTTGACCTGTGTCACCGGCTTGGCGTCGAGCCGAGTGATGGCCTGGTTCAGGCGGGTCTTCTGCTCGGTCTGCAGCGAGGCGGAAATACGCGTGGCCGACTCGGTCTTCGTATTGGTTGCGGCAGCGCGGTTGGTGTCGTTGGTCTTCGAATCCGTCGTGGCCTGGTTCTGATCGGTGGTGCTGCGCTGCGCCGCCGCCGGCTGCTTGGTATCGGTCCGGTCCACGGTGTTGGATTTGGTGCTCGTCGACTCGGTCGACTGCGCACTGCGGCTCGAAATCGAACTCTTGTCGTCCTGCTTCGCGGCATTGGTCTTGTCGTTCGATTTGTCACTCGCCGCCGTGCTGGCCTTGTCGCCGGCCTTGTCGGTCGGCGTGGACTGGGCGGCATTGCTGCGCGACGGCGAGGTGCTGTCCTGCGCGGTGGCCGGCTTGCCGGCATCGGATTTCGTGTCGCTGGCAGCCCTGGTGCCCGCTGACTTGGCGTCGGCGGTTCCCGCCTTCACGCGATCTGAATCGCGCGCATCGCGGCGAGTCTTGTCTTTAATCGCGGAACCGCGTTCGCTGTGGTTCTGAGACGCAGCGGGTTGATCCGCTTTGGTGTCGCTGGCTGTCTGAGCGTTGGCGCCAGCCGCGATCATAAGGGTCAGCGCTGCCGTCGTAACGAGAAGCTTGCTTTTCATAAGTTCCTCCTGGGTGTGACCGTCCAGGATAACAAACGACATTTGATCGAAAAGCGTTCCTGCTGCGAGCACGAGTTTCTGATGAACGCATGTTCATGCAAACTCGGCGGCCTCACCGGTTTGAAATTGTTTCATTCGAATCGGAGCGCCTCGATTGGATCGAGACGCGCGGCCTTGCGTGCCGGATAGTATCCGAAGAAAATTCCGACCGCCGCCGAGAATAGGAAGCCGATGGCGATCGCGGCGCCGGAGATTGGCGTCGGCCAGCCGGTCAACAGGCCGACCCCAAGTGATGCGGCGACGCCGGTCACGATTCCGGCGATGCCGCCGGTGACACTGAGCAGAATCGCTTCCGCGAGAAACTGCAAAAGCACATACAGCCGCCGCGCGCCGATCGCCATGCGCAAGCCGATCTCGCGCGTGCGTTCCGTCACCGAGACGAGCAGGATGTTCATGATGCCGATGCCGCCGACCACGAGCGATATCGAGGCGACGGCGGCAAGCAGCAACGCCATGATGCGACTCGAGCTCTCTGCCGTTTCGGCGATCTGGCTCAAGTTGCGCACTGAAAAGTCCTCCTCGTCGCCGGGTTTGACGCGGTGGCGACGCTTGAGGACGTCGGTGACCTGTTGAACGGCGATCTGTACGTCGGATGAACTGCCGGCTTGCACGAAGATCTGGTTGACATAGCCAGCCAGATGCGGCGTGAGACCGTAGGGATTGGGAGGCGCCGGATAGATCCAGTTGAGTGGCGTCTGGGTCTGCGTCGGCGCGGCTACTCCGAGCACTTTGCGCTCCGCCGTGGCGAACGGCATCATCACCAGATCGTCCTGATCCTGGCCGAACGGCGTTTGTCCCTTCGACGCCAGGATGCCGATGACCCGCATGGGCGTCGTCTTCACCTGGATCAGCGCGCCGATCGGATTCACGGCTTCGCCGAACAACTGCTTGACGACAGTCTGTCCGATGACAACGACGAGGGCGGCGGCGCTGTCATCATCGTCGGTGATTTCGCGGCCTTCGGCAACGCGCCAGTTGGTCATCGGCGGGTAGTTGGCGCTGACGCCCTGGATCGACGTCGCCCAGTTCTGGTTGCCGGACTGAACCTGGCCGGACTGGCGGATGATGTAGCTCACCTCGCTCACCGCTGTCGCCTCGCGCTTTATCGAGTGCGCATCTGCGGTGGTCAGCGTGGAGGCGCTGCCGAAGCCGCCGCGCATGCCACCGGCGGTGCGGGCGCCCGGCAACACGACGACGAGGTTGGTGCCCAGGCTCTCGATCTGCTTGCGGACGGCCTCGTTGGCGCCCTGGCCGACGGCGACCATGGCGATCAACGCCGCAACTCCGATGAACACACCGAGCATCGTGAGCGCGGAGCGCATCATGTTGCGGTGAATCGCCTGAAGCGCGGCGGCGACAATCATGCGCGCAAAGGCCCAGGCCGCGGTAGGATGCTGTACGGCGACCGCGCGCGCCGGGACCGCCTTCGACGCGGGGCGCGTGTCGCCGGGTTTAGGGTTGCGTACATCGGACAGGATGCTGCCGTCACGCATGGTGATGACGCGGTCGGCATAGGCGGCGATATCGGCCTCATGGGTGACGACGATGATGGTGACGCCCTGCTTGCGGTTGAGGGTCGTCAGCGTCTCCATGATCTCGTGCGAGGTGCGGGTGTCGAGGTTGCCGGTCGGCTCGTCGGCCAGTAGAAGGCCCGGCTCGTTGATCAGGGCGCGGGCGATGGCAACGCGCTGCTGCTGGCCGCCGGAGAGTTGCCCCGGCGTGTTGCGCTCCCGCTCGGCAAGACCAAGCAGCGACAGCATGGCCCGCGCTCGCGTGTTGCGGGGCGCAAGCCCGGCGGGTCCGGCCGCGGCGTAGAATAAGGGCAGTGCCACATTCTCAAGCGCGCTGGTGCGGGCGAGCAGGTTGAAGCTCTGGAACACGAAGCCCAGCCTCTCGCCGCGAAGCCGCGCGCGTTCCGGTTCGCTCAGGGTAGCGACATCCAGATCTTCAAAGAAATAATGGCCGCTGGTCGGCCGGTCGAGGCAGCCGATGACATTCATCAGCGTCGATTTGCCGGAGCCCGAGGCGCCCATGATGGCGACGAATTCACCGGCATCGATCTCGAGGCTGACGTCGCGCAGGGCGTGGACATCGACATCGCCCACCCGATAGGTGCGCGAGACGTGGTCGAGGCGGATGATCGGCGCGGCCACCGGCCCCTCCGTCTCAGAGGCGCGGTCGCGGCGTTGCCGCTTTGGCGGCGCCGCGTTGCTCGGAGACGATGACGCGGTCGCCGGGCTTGAGGTCGCCAGCCACGATCTCGGTGAAGCTGTCGTCATCTAGCCCGGGGGTCACCGGCAGCGCGATCGGCGCGCCGTCGCGCAACACATAGACCTGCGCGGGTGCATCGTTGTTGCGGATACGTCTGGCGCCGCCGGCGGGTGCGCCGGCCGACGGCGGCGAATAGCGCAATGCCTGGCTCGGCACGCGCAGCACATCGCTGCGCTGGTCGACGATCAGGCGCGTCGCCGCGGTCATGCCGGGCTTCAACGCCAGGTCCTTGTTGTCGATGCTGACGACGACGTCATATGTCACGACATTCTGCACCGTCTGCGGCGATTGACGCACCTGCGAGACGGCGCCAAGGAAGCTGCGTTTCGGAAACGCGTCGACGGTGAAGGCGGCGCGATTGCCCTCCTTGATGCCGCCGATGTCGCTTTCGCTGACATTGGTATCCACCTGCATTTGCGTCAGGTCGGTGGCGATCAAGAACAAAGTCGGCGTCTGGAAGCTGGCGGCCACCGTCTGCCCCATGGTGACGTTGCGCGACACCACCGTGCCGTTCACCGGCGAAACGATGTTGGTGTAGCTGAGGTTCACTTCCGCCGCGGCGAGCTGCGCCTCGCGCTGCTGGATGGTGGCCTGGTCGACGCCGATCTGTGCGGTGGCCTGGTCGAGTGCGTTCCTAGCGTTGTCGAGCGCATCGCGCGATACGGCATTGGTCTGCGCCAGCCGGGCGTTGCGCTCGTAATTGAGCTGCGCGTAAGCGAGGTTTGCCTTGTCCTTTTCGAGCTGAGCTCGGGCGACTGCGAGGTTGGCCCGGTTCTGGTCCACCACGGTCTGGTACGGCGCCGGATCGATCTCGGCGCAGACCTGGCCGACCTTGACCTCGGTGTTGTAGTCGCAGTGGATCTCCTTGATCACGCCGGAAACGTAGCTGCCGACAATGATCGTCAGCACCGGATTGACGGTGCCGGTCGCGGTCACGGCGCGAGTGACGTCGCCACGGGTGACGGGAGCCGTACTGTATTGAACGGTGCTCTCCGTGCCCGCATAGCGCCACACGGCGAAGGCGGCAGCCGTCACGACGACGGCGGCGAGAGCGGCGGCGATCCAGAACCGCTGCGGTCGGGATGGCGGGGTTGGTACCTGCGGTTTGGGCACCAGGACGACCGGAGCCGCGGTCTCGGCGCGCGTTGCATTTGCGACAGCAGGTTGGTTCATCGGCTGGCCCTTCGCACCCCCGAAATACAGGTAGCGCAGAGCCGGGCCCCGGCCTTTGATACCGGTCAATCGGTGGCGAAATGAAAAGGGCGGCGCCGGCCGGTTTACGGCTCCAGTTCCGTATCCCAGTAGAGATAGTCGAGCCAGCTATCGTGCAGATAATTCGGCGGAAACAGCCGGCCGTTGCGGTGCAGGTGGTGGACCGTCGGCTGGAACGGCATCTGCGCCGGATGCATGTGGGCTTCGTTCATGGTGAGCGAGCCCTTGCGCAGATTGCAGGGCGAGCAGGCCGTGATGACGTTGTCCCAGGAGGTAATGCCGCCACGCGAGCGGGGAACGACATGATCGAAAGTCAGGTCATCGCGGCTGCCGCAATATTGGCAGGAGAACCGGTCGCGCAAAAAAACGTTGAAGCGGGTAAAGGCAGGGTGAGTTGAAGGCTTTACATAAGTCTTGAGCGAAACGACGCTCGGCAATCTCATCTCGAAGCTGGGACTTCGCACCGCCTGGTCGTAGTTGGCGACGATACTGACCCGTTCGAGGAACACCGCCTTGATCGTGTCCTGCCAGGACCACAAGGACAGCGGATAGTAGCTCAACGGTCTGAAATCGGCGTTGAGTACAAGGGCCGGAAAACCGGCTGGCGAAACATGCACGTTCAAGCGCTGCTCCTCGACCTCCAAGGACAGCCGCCGCCACGCGGCCTAGCCTCTACTAATAGAGCAGCGTGACGGGATTGTGAAGAAGACGCAAGGGGCGCGCGCGCCCGGCCCACCATCGATAGGCGGTGTTTATTTCCGGGCGGTCAGGTGGCGGGCGAGAAATTCGCCGCCGTGGCGGAGACCTTCCTGGTCGATTCCGTGGCCGATACCGGGCGAAATGTGCCACTGCGTCGGCACTTCCAGCGTGGCCAGCGCCTGCGCCGCATGCATCAGCGCCTGCACCGGAATGAGCTGGTCCTGGTCGCCATGCACCAGCAGCACAGGAGGCCGGCTCTTGATCTCGGCGGCGAACGCATCCGGATCGCCGTCCTCCGGCAGTACCAGCATGCCGGAATAGCCGACGATCGCCGAGGGCGCGACCGGCCGGCGCAGGCCGACGTGCAGCGACATCATGGTGCCCTGGCTGAAGCCGACCAGTGCCAGCGCCTCCGGCGGCAGTTCGAGCCGCTCCAGTTCGGCGTCGAGGAACCCGTTTAAGGCCGGCGCCGCGGCGTTGACGCCGGTCCAGCGCTCGTTCGGATCGCGGAAAGTCAGCGGAAACCACTCGCGGCCGACCGGCGCCTGGCCGCAGGGCCGCGGCGCGTGTGGCGAGACGAAGGCGGCATCGGGCAGCAAGCTCTGCCAGACGCCGCCGATGTCGATCAGGTCGTTGCCGTCGGCGCCGTAGCCGTGCAGGAACACGACCAGTTGCCTGGTCGTACCGGATTTCGCCTCGAGCCGCGGACCGTCAAGTTGCACGCTTTACTCCTTTTGCCTTTTTGGCGCGTTTGGCTGTTTCAGTTTTCTTCTTAGCTGAAATCTTCGTCTTCTTGATCTGCGGCCAATGCTTTTTTGCGTCGACGG
Source organism: Pseudolabrys sp. Root1462 (assembly GCF_001426945.1). GTDB lineage: Bacteria > Pseudomonadota > Alphaproteobacteria > Rhizobiales > Xanthobacteraceae > Pseudolabrys. Next base: position 679,233 of record NZ_LMFS01000003.1, read on the forward strand.
CTTTGGCCGTTCTTTTCTTCGTCTTCTTGATCGGCTTTTTATCAGCGGTCTCCAGGCTGATGCCCTCGCGCCGTTTGACGACGTGATAATAGGCCCACATCAGATGCGCTGCGACGCCGCGCCATGGCCGCCACGCTTCGGCGATCTTGGTGAGCGCCTTGGGGTCGGGCCGTTTGCGTAAGTCCAGCGCGATGCGCGCTGCCTCCTGCACGGCGAGATCGCCGGCGGGAAAAGCGTCGGCATGGCCGAGGCAGAACAACAAGTAAATGTCGGCGGTCCAGGGTCCGACGCCATGCAGCGCCGTGAGCAGAGCGTGCGCCGCGTCGGCATCCATCTCGCCGACGGCGTTGAGATCGATCGCGCCGGTCGAGACTGCCTTGCCGATTTCCTTGACCGCCTTGATCTTGGCGTTGGACAGGCCGAGCCGCTTGAGCTTGTCGCTGCGCGCGGCGCGGACCGCATCGTGGTGAAACGGTTCGAAAGCCTTGAACAGCCGATCGCGGATGGCGGCGGCGCTGGCGGTCGATAGTTGTTGACCACATACGATGGCGCACAGGCCCGGATAACCGCCCTCGCGGCGGCGCAGCGCGAACGTGCCGGCCTTCTCCGCCGCCGGGACCAGCCGCGGGTCGATACGGAGCAACTCGGCGAGGCCGGCTTCGAGGTCGGACTGGGTGTGGAGGAAGTGGGTCATGTTACTGCCGACATAATACACGGTTCGTCCCTGCGCAAAGCCGCGGGACGTACGACGTTGTTTCAGAGCGCCAATGGCGGGGCTCCAGGAGATTCCCGCTTGCGGGGGAATGAATGGAGTGTTTGGTCAGGGTAAGGTCAGATATGCCACCCGTTTTCCGATTTGCCCCGAGCCCGAATGGCTACCTGCACCTCGGCCATGCGCTGTCGGCGCTGCTCAATGCCGCAGCCGCGCGCGCCGCCGGCGGGCGATTGCTGCTGCGCATCGAGGATATCGACCTCGCGCGCTGCCGGCCGGGGTTCGAGGCGGCGATCTACGAGGATCTCGCCTGGCTCGGCATCGGCTGGGAACAGCCGGTGCGGCGGCAGTCGGAACACTTCGACGATTATCGCGCGGCGCTTGCGCGCCTCGAGGCAATGGGCCTCGTTTATCCGAGCTTCGAAAGCCGTGCAGGGATCGCCGCGCTGGTCGAGGAACGCGAGCGGCAGGGCCCTTGGCCGCGCGATCCGGACGGAGCGCCGCTCTATCCGGGCACGGCGAGAGACATCGCGCCGGACGAGCGTAGCCGGCGCATCGCGGCTGGCGAGTCTTACGCGCTGCGGCTCGACATGGCGAAAGCTGTTCGGCGTGCCGGCGCCCTCGCTTGGGATGAGGCGGGGCGCGGCACGGTCGCCGCCGATCCATCGGCGTGGGGTGATGTCATCCTGGCCCGCAAGGACACGCCGGCGAGTTATCATCTCGCGGTGACGGTGGACGATGCGCTGGGCGTCACCGATGTGGTGCGAGGCGAGGATTTGTTCCCCTCAACGAGTGTTCACCGCCTGCTGCAGAGCCTGCTCGGACTGCCCGCGCCGCGCTACCGCCACCACCGGCTGATTCTTGGCAGCGACGGCCGCAAGCTCTCCAAATCGACCGCGGCCACGGCGCTGCGCCAACTGCGGGCCGAAGGATTAACCCCAGCCGACATTCGCCGGATGGTCGGGCTCGATTGAGCGGGCCGGCCATGCCATGGTCCGGCCTTGGGGCAAGGGGCTATGGCCAAGCGCAAGCGGGCGGTCAAAACAGCGAAAAAGAAGGCGACCCGGAAACTGGTCAAGCGACCGGCGCGAACATCGCCGGCGTTGCCGCCGGTGCGCGCCATCGAGGCCGCGCTCGCCGGCGTCGCCCATGACATCCGCACGCCGTTGACCGGCATCGTCGCGCTGGCCGAACTGCTGGCATCCTCCGATCTCGGACCGCGCGAGCGCGAATGGGCGCAGGCCGTGAAGAGCGGTGCCGACCATCTGGCGCAGCTTGCGACCCTGATCGTCGATGCGGTGCGCGCCGATACCAAGGGACTGGTGCTGCGCGACGAGCCTTTCTCAGCCAGGGCACTGGCCGAAGCCGTCGGCCACGCGCTCACCGCGCGCGCCGGCAACAAGGCAGTCGCCGTGACGACCGACATCGCGCCCGACGTGCCCGCATTGGTGTCGGGCGATGCGCTGCGGCTGCGAGCGGCGCTGGAGAATCTTTCCGACAACGCCGTGAAGTTCACCCATGACGGTTCGGTGAAGTTCGAGATGTCGAGCGGGCCCGCGTCCCGCGGGCGGCTGCGCCTCGTGTTCAGCTTCACCGATACCGGCGTCGGTCTGTCGCCGGCCGAACTGAAGCGGCTCTTCAAGCCGTTTGCGCAGGCCAACGAAGACGTCGCGCGGCGCTATGGCGGTGCGGGCCTCGGCCTTGTTTTCGTCAGGCGCGTGGCGCGCGCGATGGGCGGCGACCTCACCGTTAGCAGCGCGCCCGGTCATGGCTCGACCTTTACCTTCACCGCCTTGGTGAAGCCGGTCGTCAGGGCGGCGTCGCGCGGCAAGACGCGGGCATCCGCGCCGACGCGCGCGTTATCGATCCTGTGCGCCGAAGACAATCCATTCGGCCGCGTGGTGCTGAACACGATCCTCACTGAACTTGGCCATCGCGCCGATTTCGTCGGCAGCGGCGAGGCGGCGGTGCAGGCGGTCGCGCGCGGCGGTTACGACGCGGTGATCATGGATCTGGTGTTGCCGGACATCGACGGCTGCGAAGCCACGCGCCGCATCCGCGCGCTGCCGGGGGATGCGGGCCATGTTCCAGTCATCGGCCTGTCCGGCCGCTCCACCGCGCAGGACGAAGCGCGGGCCAGCGAAGCGGGCATGAATTTCTATTTCAGCAAGCCGGTGAGCCCGAGCAAACTAGCCGAGGCCCTGGCACTTCTTCCTTCTTCCCGCGTGCGGGCATAGCGGAAGCTGCTTACGCGTTCGTCAGGTTGTTCTTGCGCTCGACGATGCGCACCAGGTCGCCCATGATGCGGTTGAGCTCGAAGTCCTTCGGCGTATAGACCGCCGCGACCCCGGCTTTCTCCAGTTGGGCGGCGTCTTCCGGCGGAATGATGCCGCCGACCACGACCGGAATGTCTAGGCCTTCCTTTTTCATGCGGCCGACGACGTCCTCGACCAGCGGCATGTGGCTGCCGGACAGGACAGAAAGACCGATGACATGGGCCTTCTGCGCGCGCGCCGCATCGACGATTTCTTCCGGTGTCAGGCGAATGCCCTCATAGACCACCTGCATGCCGGCATCGCGCGCCCGCACGGCGATCTGTTCGGCGCCGTTGGAATGGCCGTCGAGTCCGGGTTTGCCGACGAGGAAGGTCATGCGTCGGCCGAGCTGCTTTGACACCCGATCGACATCGGCGCGGATTTCGTCGAGTCCGGAGACGTCGTTGCGCATGGCATTGCCGACGCCGGTCGGCGCGCGATATTCGCCGAAGGCTTCGCGCAAGGTCCAGCCCCATTCGCCGGTGGTAACACCGGCCTTGGCGCATTCGATTGACGGCGGCATAATATTGCCGCCTTCCGTTGCGGCGCGCTTGAGCGCGGCCAGCGTCTCGGCGACCTTCTTGTTGTCACGCTGCGCGCGCCAGGCCTTCAGCCGTTCGATCTGATTGTGCTCGGCTTCCTCGGATACGGTCATGATCGAGGCGATGCCGCCCGTCAGTGGCGAGGGCTCGGTCTCGAGGTATTTATTGACGCCGACGACGATCTGGTCACCACGCTCGATGGCTTCCAAACGCGCGGTGTTGGATTCAACCAACCGCTGTTTCATGTAGCCGGTTTCGACCGCGGCCACGGCGCCGCCCATGTCCTCGATGCGCTTGAGCTCTTCCTTGGCCTCTGCTTTCAGCGCTTCGACCTTGCGGGTGATCTCGGACGAGCCGTCGAAGATGTCTCCGTATTCCAGGAGGTCGGTTTCATAGGCGAGGATCTGCTGCATGCGCAGCGACCACTGCTGGTCCCAAGGCCGCGGCAGGCCGAGAGCCTCGTTCCAGGCCGGCAATTGCACGGCGCGGGCGCGGGCATTCTTCGACAGGGTAACCGCGAGCATTTCAATGAGAATGCGGGCGACGTTATTTTCCGGCTGCGGCTCGGTGAGGCCGAGCGAGTTGACCTGGACGCCGTAGCGAAACAGACGCTGCTTCGGATCGGTGATGCCGTAGCGCTCGCGCGTGATCTCGTCCCACAGCTCGGTGAAGGCGCGCATCTTGCACACTTCGGTGACGAAGCGCAGACCTGCATTGACGAAGAACGAAATGCGCCCGACCACTTCGCCGAATTTGGCCTGATCGACTTCGCCCGAAGCCCTGACGGTGTCGAGCACGGCGATGGCGGTGGCGAGTGCGTAGGCCAATTCCTGCACCGGCGTCGCGCCGGCTTCCTGCAGGTGATAGCTGCAGATGTTCATCGGATTCCACTTCGGCAATTCCGAGGTGGTGAAGATGGCGACATCCTTGATCAGGCGCAGCGATGGCTTCGGCGGAAATACATAAGTGCCGCGCGACAGGTATTCCTTGATGATGTCGTTCTGGATGGTGCCGGTGAGCGATGCCCGCGGTGCGCCTTGCTCGTCGGCAACCGCAATGTACAGCGCCATCAGCCACGCCGCGGTGGCGTTGATGGTCATCGAGGTGTTCATTGAGTCGAGCGGGATCTGATCGAACAGCGCACGCATGTCGCCGACATGGCTGATCGGCACCCCGACCTTGCCGACCTCGCCGCGCGCCAGCACGTGGTCGCTGTCGTAACCCGTTTGCGTTGGCAGGTCGAAAGCGACCGAGAGGCCGGTCTGGCCTTTGGCCAGGTTCCGCCGATACAGCGCGTTTGAATCCGCAGCCGTGGAGTGACCGGCGTAAGTGCGGAAAATCCAGGGTTTGTCGCGCTTTGTTTCCGCCATTGCTGTTCTGTTTTGGCTGCTTAGCGCGCTGGGGCGCCTTCACCTTCAGTCTGGCGGTTCTATTGTTGCATTGCAATATAAATTACGTCAGACTGATACAGCTAATTAATAATGCTGGTCGTTAGGGAGTACGTCGATGCCGGTTGCTGCCGTCGCGCGGAGCGGGGCTCCGCTCAAGGACCTTTACGACATCGGAGAAATTCCGCCGCTCGGTCATGTCCCGGAAAAAATGTACGCTTGGGTAATCCGCCAGGAGCGTCACGGGCCGCCGGAGCAATCCTTCCAGATCGAAGCGGTGCCGACATGGCCGATCGGCGAGGAAGATGTACTCGTTCTCGTGATGGCCGCGGGCGTGAACTACAACGGCATCTGGGCGGGACTCGGCCAGCCGATCACGCCGTTCAACGTTCACAAACAACCTTATCACATTGCTGGCTCTGACGCCTCCGGCATCGTCTGGGCCGTCGGCTCCAAGGTGAAGCGCTGGAAGGTCGGCGATGAGGTCATCGTCCACTGTAACCAGGACGATGGCGATGACGAGGACTGCAACGGCGGCGATCCGCTGTTGTCGCCGTCGCAGCGCATCTGGGGTTACGAAACCCCGGACGGTTCGTTCGCGCAGTTCTGCCGCGTGCAGTCGCGCCAGCTCATGATCAAGCCGGCGCATTTGTCGTGGGAAGAGTCGGCCTGCTACACGCTGACGCTCGCCACCGCGTATCGCATGCTGTTCGGCCACGCGCCGCATACGCTCAAGCCGGGCGACAATGTCCTGGTGTGGGGCGCATCGGGTGGTCTCGGCGTGTTCGGCATTCAGTTGGCGGCGGCGTCGGGCGCCAACGCCATCGGCGTCATCTCCGACGATTCCAAGGCCGAGTATGTTTATAACCTCGGCGCCAAGGGCGTGATCAACCGCAAGGACTTCAAGTGCTGGGGCCAGTTGCCCCAGGTGAATTCCGCGGAGTTCAATGACTGGGCCAAGGAAGCGCGCCGCTTCGGCAAGGCCATCTGGGACATCACCGGCAAACGCGACGTCGATATCGTGTTCGAGCATCCGGGCGAACAGACCTTCCCGGTGTCGGCGATGGTGGTGAAGCGCGGGGGCATGGTCGTGTTCTGCGCCGGTACCACGGGTTTCAACATCACCTTCGACGCGCGCTATGTCTGGATGCGGCAGAAGCGCATCCAGGGCTCGCATTTCGCGCATCTGAAGCAGGCGAGCCAGGCCAACCGCTTCGTGCTCGAACGCCGCATCGATCCGTGCCTGTCGAAGACTTTCCCGTGGCTGGAAATTCCGAAGGCGCACACCATGATGTGGAAGAACCAGCATCCTCCGGGCAACATGGCGGTGCTGGTCAATGCGCCAATGATGGGGCTCAAGACCTACGAGGACGTGGTCGAGGTCACGGGGCCGCGCTGAGCCGCTGCTAGGGCAGCGCTGGCTTGTCGAGTTCGGTGGGCGGGGCGGTCTTTCCGGTGGAAGTATCATCCGGAGCCGCCAGCCTGTCCTGACGCCATTTCAAAACCACCGAATTGAGCTCGCTGCCGAAGATAAAGATCGACGCGCAGACATACAGGAAAATCAGCGCGATCATTGCCGAAGCGAGGCCCGCATACATGTTCACATAAGTGAACGTGTAACTGGCGAGGTAGCGGCCGAACGCCGCGCCGCAAATCATCCAGAGCAGGAGCGTCGCGGCGATGCCAGGCGCGATGTCGAGGAAGTCGCGCCGCCCGGCCGGCAGCCATCGATGCACGATGGTCAGCGAGATAATCAAAATGACGCCCGCCGCGGTAAAGCGCGAAAAGGTGATGAGGTCGCTCAAGGGTTCGAGCGTCGGCACATATTGCAGCACCTTGTCCCAGATGAACGGCGCCAGCACGACGAGGAACGAAAAGACCAAGAGACTGATCGCGGCGATCAGCACATAAGCGATCGACTCGATGCGCAGGAGCCACCATGGCCGTCGCTCGGCCATGCCGTAAGCGCGGTTCAAGCCAATGCGCAGACTCTCTATGCCGCTGGAGGCGAAGTAGACGGCAAAGAGCACGCCGAAAGTCAGCACATTGCCGCGGCTGCCGATCAGAACGCCGCGGATGTCGTCGGCGATGGGCCCTGCCACCTGCGCGGGCCAGGTTTCCAGCAGTATGCGTGCCGCTTCGTCGGCCAGACTCTTCGAGCCGAAGAACACGCCAGCCAGCGCAGTCACGACGATGAGGAAGGGGAACATCGCCATCAGCGTCGACAGCGCGATATGGCTGGCGATGGCCCAGCCGTCATCCGCCAGAAACTGGCGGAAGGCGTCGCGCAGACAACGCAATGACAGCTTGAGGTAGCTCACACGAGGGTTCCGGAGCGGGCGATCCGCAGTGCGGAGAATGGCTATCAGGCGGCCGTTTGCAAGTGGGACGCCGTCAGGCCGCCTGCACGTCGCTGAGGAACTGGCGGACCTCGGCCTCTAGGCTCTCGGCTTCAACCGCGACGGCGTCGGCGAGGTTCTTGACGTCCGCCGCGGTCGAGCGGGCGTCGATGGTCACGCCGGTCACCCGGCTCATCGCCTCGGCGCCGGTGCGAGCCTCGTTCGAAGCGCGGCTGACGCCTTCGGCAATCGCCGCGACCGCGGCGTTCTGCTGCTCGACCGTGGCGGCGACCGAGGTGGCAATCGACGCCATCTCGCCGATGATGGCGTTGACCTGCTCGATGGCCAGCGTGGCGCCCGCCGCCGCCGACTGGATGCCGCCGATCTGCTCGGCGATCTCTTCGGTCGAGCGCGCCGTCTGCGCGGCCAGCGATTTCACTTCGGCGGCGACCACGGCGAAGCCGCGCCCGGCCTCTCCGGCGCGCGCTGCTTCGATCGTGGCATTGAGTGCAAGCAGATTGGTCTGGCCGGCGACGGCTTGAATGAGGCCGACCACTTCGCCGATGCGCGTCGCCGCAACGCCGAGTTCGGTCATGGTCCTGGCGGTTTGCTTCGCTTCGGCGACGGCGCGCCCGGCAACGCCGCTGGATTGGGTCGCTTGCGCGGCGATGGCGTCGATCGACAGCGCCAGTTCCTCGACGGAGCCTGCCGCAGCACTGACATTGTCGGAAGCCGCGGTGGCGCGCTGTTCGGCGGTGCTCGCTTCGGCCGAAACCGTGTCCGCGGTGCGGTTGAGATTGGTGGAGCTGGCTTCGAGCTGGTGTGAAGCGGCCCGCAGCTTGCCGAGTGCCGCACCGACCGAGCCTTCGAAGCGTCGAATGGCGGCAGCGATGCTGTTGCTGCGCGCCTCGCGGGCACGGCTCTGGTCGGTCTGGGTTCGCGCCAGCTTCTCGCGTTCGATCATGGAATCGCGAAACACGAGAACGGTGCGCGCCATGGCGCCGATCTCGTCGCGTGTCTTGGTGGCCGGAACGGTGGTGGCCGTATCGCCGGCGGCGAGCGCTTTCATCGCGGCGCCCAGCCTGTCGAGCGGGCGCGTGATGCTGCGGCCGATCAGCCAACTGAACACAAGCCCGAGGATCGCCATCACCGCGCCGACCGCGATGATGCCGGTACGCGTGTCGTGCTGCGACACAGCGAGCGCCGTCGCGGCCCGCTGCGCGGCGCCGTTGGCCGACAGGATGACGGCGTCGACGCGGGGCAGCATGTTCTGGCTGTCGATGTCGATCAGCGTGCGCAGCGGCTGGGTGCGGTCATGAAGCGAAACCCAGTAGGTGAAGGTGTCGTCATATTCCTTCACGAGCCGTTCGATCTTTTCTTTCAGTTGCGGCGTGCCGTCGATGTCGGCGAACAAGCGTTCGAATGCTTTGTAGCCGGCTTCGAACTGGGAGAGCGTCAGGTCGCTCGGCACAAGCCGATATTCGCTCTCCTGATGCCGCATCGTCAACAACAGCACGGTAATCTTGCGCGCTTCGGCATCGGCGATCCAAGTCAGATCGTTATTGATGATCGATTCGATCGCGTTGCCCGCGTCCCTGAGCGCCCAGCGAATGCCTTCGTCATCGGAAAAGCCGAGGACGCGCTGCAGCCCGTAGAGATCGTCGTAGTTGGTCCTGATCGCGGCGAGATCGGCGCGCAGCGCCTTGATGTCATCGACGCGAGAATTGCCGATCAACGTCTCGATGATGCCCAGGCTCTTGACGGCGAGGTCGTGGGACTGTGGGAAGGAGTTCAGCGCGAAATTGCGCTCGCGGCCGAAATCCTTGGCGGCGATGCGGATCGAGGCAATCGCGATCTTCAGATCGCGGCTGGCGTCGGCGAGCGTGTGGGAGCCGGCGACGGTCTGGAAGGCGCCGGACACATCGTCTTCGCCGGCCGTGTAAGTCAGTCCGTTGGCGAAAAAGCCCAACACCGGCACCAGGGCCAGTGCCACAATCCGGGTCCGGACGGAAAACGACGTCAGCAGCCGGGTGGGCGACCACGACTGGAGCGTTGCCTTGATGAGGCGCATGAGCGGTGGCGGTTGTCGTCAGTTGAATGGAACGCGGCGCACAAGCGGTCGCCACAGATGAACCCGAAATGGTTAATTTTATTATTAAATCCGGGCCGGCCGCGTCCGGTACTTTGCTTTTGTGCAGTGCACGCGTACTGTTAGCTGCCTTTGGGCCAAGAATATCGAAATCTGGGGACCGCCATGCCAATCGCCGCCTCCCGTAGCACTGCCGACCAGGATCTGCGCGACCTTGCCCGCGAGGCGGTGGCCGCCATGGAGGCAATCCTGGCCGACGCCACCGGCAAGGTGCGAGGCAAGGTGACGGTGGAAGGTCATGCCGTCGGCAAGTTGTTTGATCGCGAGCAGCGGGCGACCCACGGGCTGGCCTGGCTCGCCACCTATGTCGAGGCGGTCAAACAGCTGACCGCCTATGCCGAGCGGATGACCGCGTCCGGTACGTTCGGCGAGGTCGAGGAGCACCTCACCTGGATCGGCCTCGGCGAGTGCCTGGCGCAGACCTTGGGCGGCATTCCAATGAGCCAGGGCGAGATGGTGCGGCCGAGCGACATGGGGCTCTCCATGGCGCAGGTTGCGGCGCGGCTGACGCCCGGCGTCGAAGCACTGATCGCCAATGGCAACACCGCCGAGCGCCGCGCCCGGCTGATGGAGTTGATGCGACAGAGCCACGGCGCCACCGTCGGCGCCGCCGGTCTCGACGAAACGCTTGAATCGATTCGCGAGGAGATGCGCCGCTTCTCCGACGCCGAAGTTGTCGGTCACGCTCATGGCTGGCATCGCACCAACAGCTACATCCCGTACGAAGTCGTCGGGCAGATGTCGGAGCTCGGCGTTTTCGGTCTGACCATCCCGGAAGAATTCGGCGGCATGGGCCTCGGCAAGGAGTCGATGTGCGTTGTCTCCGAGGAATTGTCGCGCGGCTATATCGGCGTCGGCTCACTCGGCACGCGTTCGGAAATCGCCGCCGAACTCATTCTCGGCGGCGGCACGCCCGAACAGAAGGCGAAGTGGCTGCCGAAGATCGCCTCCGGCGAAGTGCTGCCGACCGCGGTGTTTACCGAGCCGAACACGGGCTCCGACCTCGCCTCGCTGAAGACGCGCGCGGTGCGCGAAGGCGATGTCTACAAGGTCTACGGCAACAAGACCTGGATCACGCATCCGGTGCGCGCCGACCTGATGACGCTTCTGGTCCGCACCAATCCGAAGGAGCCGGGCCACCGCGGCCTGTCGATGCTGCTTGCCGAAAAGCCGCGCGGTGACGACAAGAATCCGTTCCCGGCCAAGGGCATGACCGGCACCGAGATCGAGGTGCTCGGCTATCGCGGCATGAAGGAATACGAAATCGCCTTCGACGGTTTCGAAGTGAAGGCCGAGAACCTGCTCGGCGGCGTCGAGGGCATGGGCTTCAAGCAGTTGATGCAGACCTTCGAATCCGCGCGCATCCAGACCGCGGCGCGCGCCATCGGCGTCGCCCAGGCGGCCATGGAGCAGGCGATGGAGTATGCGACCAACCGCATCCAGTTCTCGCGGCCGATCGCCGATTTCCCGCGGGTCGCCGACAAGATCGTGATGATGGCGGTCGAGATCATGATCGCGCGCCAGCTCACCTATCACGCCGCACGCGAGAAGGATTCGGGCCGGCGCTGTGATCTCGAAGCCGGCATGGCCAAGCTCTACGGTGCGCGTGTCGCCTGGGCCAACGCCGACAACGCAGTGCAGGTGCATGGCGGCAACGGCTTTGCGCTCGAATTCCCGATCTCGCGCATCCTGTGCGACGCCCGCATCCTCAATATCTTCGAGGGCGCGGCAGAGATTCAGGCGCAGGTCATCGCGCGGCGTCTACTCGACGGCACCAATTAGGCCCGTCACGCAACGAAATACCACTCTCTCGCGTTGATCTGGCGCAAAGCGTCGGCGCGGCCAACGCGCTTCTATGCGTCGTCCAAGGGAGAGTGCGCATGTCACTATCGATCGAACAGGGTGAATGGGTCGTCGTCTGCGACGGCGCCAAGGCGCTCATACTTGAAAATTCGGGTGACGCGAAGTTCCCCAACCTCAAGACGAGAGAGGTTCTCGAGCACAAGGCAAAGGCGACCCACGACCTGGGCACCGACAGGCCGGGCCGCTCGAATTCGTCGGTGGGCCCAGGCCGCTCCGCAGTTGGGCAGACCGACTGGCACAGCCAGGAAGAAGAGAGCTTTCTTGCCGACCTCGCCGCCAAGCTCGATCATGCGGTGACCGCGCACGAGGTGAAGACGATGGTCATCGTCGCGCCGCCACGGGCGCTCGGCTTTCTCCGCCAGGCCTACGGACATGGCCTGAAGGCGGCGGTGCGCGCCGAGATCGACAAGGATCTGGTCAAGATGCCCGTGCACGAGATCGAGAAGTATCTGGCCGCGCACTGATCAGGCCGCCACGGCCGCCCCGACGGCGAGGCTCGGCCTCGCCGTTTTTCTTCGTCTGAACCGGTTTCCACTTGGCTTGAAAACGCTTTATGGTCCGGCCGAATCTGATCGGGATTTCGGCCGGCGATGGGCTTCTTTCATAAACTGCGGTGGGGCGGCGCGCTGGCCGCGCTTGTCCTGACGCTGAGCGCCGGGTCGGCCTGGCCGCAGGCCCACGTTCCCGCGCCGCGCGATCAGCCCGCCGCCGACGCCCCCGACACTAACCCGGTGCGCAACCCCGTCGATGTGCCCGGCTTCTGGGACCCGCGCCGGCGGCCGGAGCGGCCGGACCTTTCGCGGCTCACCGTCATCCGCTTTCTCACCGAGACCGATTATCCGCCGTTCGATTATGCCGGGCCGGATGGCAATCCGATCGGTTTCAATGTCGATCTGGCCCGCATGATCTGCGAGGAGATCAAGGTCGCCTGCACGGTCCAGATGCGCCGCTACGATACCTTGGTTGACAGCCTGAATACCAACCAGGGCGACGCGGTGATTGCCTCGATCGCGGCGTCGCCGACAATGCGCAAGCGCGTTGATTTCACCGACCCTTACTATCGCACACCGGCGCGCTTCGTGACGCGGCGCAATTCCGGCATCGACGACGTGCGGCCGCAGGCACTGGAAGGCAAGAAGGTCGGCGTCATCGCCGGCACCGCGCACGAAGCCTATATCAAGGCGCTGTTCACCGAAGCCGAGCTGCACGCTTACCCTGACGACGCCGCCGCGCGCGCCGCGCTGAAAAAAGGTGAGGTTGATCTCGTATTCGGCGATGGCATCTCGCTGGCGTTCTGGCTCAACGGCACCGACTCGGCGAATTGCTGCCGCTTCGTCGGCGGGCCTTACCTGGAAAGCCGTTACTTTGGCGAGGGCGTTGGCATCGCCGTCCGCCGCGGCAACGACCTGTTGCGGCAGTCGCTGAACTGGGCGCTGTTCCGGCTCTGGGAGCAGGGGCGGTTCACCGACCTGTGGCTGCGCTATTTCCCGATCAGCCCGTTTTGAGGCCTGAAGGCCCCTTCCAAACTGGCGTGGACGAACTACGTTACGCGGATCGTCAACATCAGAAAGGAGGTGATCCAGTGTCTCATTGTCTATCGCCGCAGACGTCGGCATCCGCGACCTGGAATCTCGCCTCGGTGGGGTTCCACGTCAGCTAGCGGTCCCGCGGATTTGCGGTTCGGCAATGGAAGGGCCGCCCCGTACGGGCGGCCCTTCTTCATGCCGGAGAACGGCGCAGCCAATTCAGCGCGCCCTTGGCCGCCGCGATGCCGGTGGCAAAGCTGGCCTGCAAGAGATAGCCGCCGGTGGGCGCTTCCCAGTCGAGCATCTCACCAGCGACGAAGACGCCGCGGCTCTTCTTCAGCATGAAATGGTTGTCGAGTTCGCTAAAGCGAATGCCGCCGGCGCTCGAGATCGCCGTCTCGATTGGCTGGACGCCGGTCAGCTTCACCGGCACGGCTTTGATCAGCGCGGCGATCTTGGCCGGGGGCAGGACCGATAGCTGCAACCCCTTCGCCAGCGCCGCCTCATGCAACAGCGACAGCGCGACGGCGGCGAGATGCGTATTCTTGCGCAGGAAGTTCGATAGCGACTGCTTGCCGCGCGGCGCGGCGAGGCGCTCGCCGAGCTTGGCGGCCGTCACGTCCGGCAGCAGATCGATGGTGATGGTCGCCGCGCCGTGTTTGTTGATGGCGTCGCGGATCGGCGACGACAACGCGTAGATCGCGCCGCCTTCGATCCCAGTTTGCGTCACCATCGCTTCGCCGCGCGCGCTGCGCTCGCCGAAAGTGATGGCCATGCGTTTCAGCGGTTGGCCAGCGAAGCCGCGAAGCACATCGGACCATGACGCTGTGAAGCCGCAATTCGACGGCTGCAACGGCTCTACTGCGATATGCTGCTGACGCAAGATCTCGGCCCAGCGGCCGTCCGAGCCGAGCCTCGGCCAGCTCGCTCCGCCCGCGGCCAGCACGACGACATCCGCCTTCACCGAAATTTCCTTTCCCCCGGCGTTGAAACGGAGTTGGCCGTCTTCATCCCAGCCTTCCCAGCGGTGCCGCAGCTTCACGGTGACGCCGAGATTGCCGAGGCGGAGCAACCACGTCCGCAGCAGCGGCGAGGTCTTCAACGCCTTCGGGAAGACGCGGCCGCTCGATCCGACGAAAGTGTCGGCCCCAAGTTCATCGGCCCAGGCGCGCAGCGCGGCGGGCGGAAAGTCCGAGACAGCGGCGAGCAGCAGTTCGTCGGCGTCGCCGTAACGCTTGAGAAATTCGGCGAGCGGCTCGCTGTGGGTCAGGTTCAAGCCGCCGCGTCCCGCCATGAGAAACTTGCGGCCGAGCGACGGCATCTGGTCGTAGACCGTGACGGCCACGCCCGCTCGAGCCAGGCTCTCCGCCGCGATCAGCCCGGCGGGACCGCCGCCGATGACGGCGGCATTTTTGCTCTTAAGTGCTTTGGATGGGCTCAAGATGGCTGCTTTTCATGGCTTGAATTGACGGCGTTCCGCCTGTTGCCTATGTCTGCCCGCCGGAGGCCGGAATGTCGATGACCACTGCCGAAATTGCGCCGCAAATCACGCCCGACGAGCTCAAGAAGCTGGCCGAGCAGTCGAACGCCTGGCCGTTCGAGGAAGCACGCAAGATCGTGGCCCGGCTCAAAGCCAAACCGAAAGATGAGGTCATTTTCGAGACCGGCTACGGGCCGTCTGGCCTGCCGCATATCGGTACCTTCGGCGAAGTGGCGCGCACCACCATGGTCCGCCACGCCTTTCGCGTGCTCACCGGCGACAAGGTCAAGACGCGGCTGATCGCCTTCTCCGACGACATGGACGGCCTTCGTAAGGTGCCGGACAACGTGCCGAACAAGGACGCGCTGGCGCTCGATCTTGGCAAGCCGCTGACCCAGGTGCGCGACCCGTTCGGCACTCATCCGTCGTTCGGCGAGCACAACAATGCGCGGCTGCGCTCATTCCTCGACCACTTCGGATTTGACTACGAGTTCATGTCGTCGACGCAGTGCTACAAGTCGGGGAAGTTTGACGCGGCGCTGCTGAAGATGCTGGCGCGCTTCGACAAGGTGATGGCGATCATGCTGCCGTCGCTGCGCGAGGAGCGTGCCTCGACCTATTCGCCGTTCCTGCCGATCGATCCGCAAACGGGTATCGTGCTGCAGGTGCCGGTGACCGCACACGACGCCAAGGCGGGCACCATCACTTACGAACATCCCGATACGAAGGAGCCGGTCACGGTTCCTGTAACGGGCGGCGCCTGCAAGCTGCAATGGAAGCCTGACTGGGCGATGCGCTGGGTCGCGCTCGGCATTGACTACGAAATGGCCGGTAAGGATCTGATCGACTCGGTCAAGTTGTCCGGCCAGATCTGCAAGGCGCTCGACGGCAAGCCGCCGGAAGGCTTCAACTACGAACTTTTCCTCGACGAAAATGGCCAGAAGATCTCCAAGTCGAAGGGCAACGGCCTGACCATTGAGGAATGGCTGCGCTATGCGTCGCCGGAATCGTTGTCGCTGTTCATGTATCGCGAGCCGAAGTCGGCCAAGCGTCTGTACTTCGACGTGATCCCGCGACAGGTCGACGACTATCAGCAGTTCTTAGAGGGCTATCCGCGTCAGCAGGACTGGAAGCAGAAGCTCGGCAATCCGGTCTGGCACATCCACAACGGCAACCCGCCGGTCGCGGATATGCCGATCTCGTTCACGATGCTGCTGACGCTGGTGTCGTCATCGAACGCCGAAAACGCCGAGACCTTGTGGGGCTTCATCGGCCGCTATCGCCCTGGCGTGACGCCGCAGACTCACCCGAAGCTCAACGACGCGGTCGGCTACGCCATCCATTACTTCCGCGATTTCGTTCTGCCGGAAAAGAAATTCCGCGAACCGAGCGAGGTCGAGCGCAAGGCGCTCGCCGATCTGCGCGACGCACTGGCCAATCTCGATCCCGCCGTGACGGCGGAAGACATCCAGAACGTCGTCTACGAGATCGGCCGCCGCGAACCGTTCCTCGATCACGCCAAGAAGGCCAAGGACGGCCGGCCGGGCGTTTCGCTCGACTGGTTCAACATGCTCTATCAGGTGCTGCTCGGGCAGGAGAAGGGCCCGCGCTTCGGCTCCTTCGCCGCGGTGTACGGCGTCAAAAACACCGTCGACATGATCGACGGCGCGCTGGCGCGTTCGGCCTGATTCCCTCCCCCTTTTCGGGGGAGGGAGCAGACAACCTCACGAACTCAGCACGAACCGGCGATTGTCCTTCTGTACCGGTCGGGCGTTCATCGGGAACAGCTTGGCGAAGGCGTCGATGTCGCCGCGCGCGACCTGGATCGGTTCGCGAAGCACCAGCCAGTTCACCACCTCGCTGCAGGGCGGCGTCGTCAGCGAGCCGGAGTAGCGGTAATAGCCGCGCTGCGCCGGCAGCATCTGATTTGGATCGGCGGCAGCCGCCATCTTCACCGCCGGGCCTTCCTTGCCCGGCATAGCAGCCACGATCTTGCTGAAGGCCGCGTTGGCCTTGCCGCCGGCCATCAGCGCGCCGACGACCGCGAGATTGCCGCTCGCTTCGCGATGCACGAAATGAACTTCCATCGGATAGGCCTTGCCGGCGATCAGATGTTCGCTCGGATGATGCAAATGGTACTGCAGCAATTCGTACTTACTCGAACCGAGTGTCAGGCTGTTGCCCGGGTCGGCATTGACCTGGATGGTGTGGCCGTTGTTGACGATCATGTCCGGCTTCTTGGGCCAGCTGACTTTCAAGGCCGGCAATTGTGACTTGATGCTGCCCTGAATATCGATCGGCGATTGCTGACTTCCCACCGAGCAGGTCTTGCTCGCCGCGTCCAGGTCGCCCCAATGCGACGGCCCGTGGTCTCCTTCGTAGCCCCAGTGCGGGCCTTCCGCAGCAAGACCCGGTGATGCGCATACCGGACACAGCGCCATACCGGCCAACACTCTCAACGCATGTCGACGATTCATAAGTGTCCCCCGATTAAATATCCGGTTACCGGCAGCGACGCATGACGTGACGTTGCGCGACTCAGTAACCGATGCGGCGGAACTCTATCGCGATCGCCGGCCGCGATCCATCGGCGCTTACTGGCTCGCCCAGACGATGCGGGCAATCCATTCGACGTCGGACATCTGCAACGTTCGATCGCGATGCTCGGAGTTGAGCGATTTGAGTTCGATGCTCTTGGCCTGCTTGCGCTTGAGCTCCTTGGCCATGATCTCGCCCTTCTTGGTCTTGACCACGACGCGATCGCCTTTGCGCACCGGCGCGCCCGGCGAGACGATGATGATATCGCCTTCGCGATAGGCCGGCTTCATCGAGTCGCCGGAGATCTCCAGCGCATAGGCGTGCTCGTCGGTGATCTGCGGAAAGCCGACTTCTTCCCAGCCCTTGCCGACTGGAAAGCCGGCGTCGTCGAAGAAGCCTTCGGCGCCCGCTTCGGCGAATCCGATCAGAGGCACATTGGCGATCGACGGCTTGCCGCCGTCGGTGATCAGGCTGACGAAGGTATCAACCTTGGTGTTGGTCGCGGCCAGCGCCTTGGCGACCGATTCAGTCGACGGCCAGCGCGGCCGGCCTTCCGGCGTGATACGCTTCGACTTGTTAAAGGTGGTCGGATCGAGGCCGGACTTCTTGGCGAGACCGGAGGCGGTCATCTTGGACCGCGCGGCGAGGCGGTCGATGGCATTCCAGATCTGGGCGTGGGTCAGCATGTCGGCACCGGCGGTTAGGCCTCGAGAGGCGTCGGGGTTATCGGTCATTACGTAGGAATTATAACCGCGAGTCGGGCCGCTGTCACACCTCTTTGTGGTCGTGGGGGAGAAATTCCCCCAAGCCATCGCTTTTGTCGGCGATCGGCCTTATGTCTTTGCCAAGTTTTACCCTCCGCCGCCGGGCCGACCGCTCCGCGGCGTCCGATGCTGGAGTATCCGCCGGTGATCGCCCTATTTGATCGCCTGTCGCGCCCCTTCCTGCGCGCCCTCGATCCCGAAGATGCTCATAATCTCGTGCTCAAGGCGCTCCGGCTGGTGCCCGGGGGGCAGCCGCAGCCCGATCCGCCGGAGCTGCGAGTCCGCGCCTTTGGCCTGAATTTCCCCAATCCGATCGGACTTGCCGCCGGTTTTGACAAGAACGCGGTCGCGCCCGATGCGCTGCTCAGGCTGGGCTTCGGTTTTGTCGAGGTCGGCACGCTCACGCCACGAGCACAGATCGGCAATCCGCGGCCGAGGGTATTCCGCCTCGAGGCCGATGGCGGCGTCATCAACCGGCTCGGTTTCAACAATGGCGGAGCGCCAGCGGCGCTCGCGCGGCTGGCGGCGAGGGCGCATGCCTCCGGCGTGGTCGCCGGCGGCGTCGTCGGCGTCAACATCGGGGCCAACAAGGATTCGGCCGACCGCAGCGAGGATTACGTCCGGCTGATCGAAACCTTCGCCGCGGTGGCGAGCTATTTCACCGTCAACGTCTCGTCGCCGAACACGCCCGGCCTGCGCAGCCTGCAGCAGGCCGACGCTCTCGACGACCTGCTGGCGCGAGTGACCGATGCGCGCGAAAAGGTGCGCCCGCGCGCCGGCCCAACCCCGATTCTGGTCAAGATCGCGCCGGACCTGACCTTGGCCGAGCTCGACGACGTCGTTGGCGTCGCCCGCAAGCATCGCGTCGATGGCATGATCGTCTCGAACACGACGATCTCCCGGCCGGCCGCATTGCGCGATCAGGACAAGGCCCGGGAGTCGGGCGGCTTGTCCGGCAAACCGATCTTCAGGCTGTCGACGCGGATGCTGGCCGAGACTTTCGTGCGCACGGAAAACGCATTTCCGCTGATCGGCGTCGGCGGCATCGATTCCGGCGCCACCGCGATTGCCAAGATCAAGGCCGGCGCCAGCCTCGTGCAACTTTATACCGGCCTCATCTATCAGGGCATCGGCCTGGTCGCGCAGATGAAGGCGGATATCGCCGCCGCCATCAAACGCGGCAACCGCGAGTCGCTCGCCGCCATGGTCGGCGTCGATGCCGCGGACATCACCGCGGACAGCTGGCCGACCTGACGTACCGGCGCCGGCGCGACCTTATCGCTCCGGCCAAGGCTTCCGCGCCAGGCTCGGATAGCGCAGCACCTGCAGGCCGCCGCGGAAGACGTAGAACGTCAAGAACGCCAGCCACAGTCCGGTATTGCCGAGCGAGTGCATCGCCCACCAGGCCGCGAGATAGACGGCCAGCGCCGCGGCCATCAAATTGCGCATGTCGCGCGTCCAGGTCGCGCCGACGTAAACACCGTCCATGATGAAGGCCGGCACGCCGATCAGCGGCACCAGGGCCGCCATCAGCAGAAATTCGTTGGCGACGTGACGGACGTCGGCGCTGGACGTCATCATCGTGATGATGGCCGGGCCGGCCACATAAAAGAACACCGCGGCGCATATGCCGAAGGCGATGCCCCAGCCCATGATCAGTCGCACCGCACGGGCAAAGGCCGTACGGTCGCGCGCGCCGTAGGTGGCGCCGCAGAGCTGCTGGGCGGCGTTGGCCAGGCCTTCAAGAAAGAATGTGCCGAGGAACACTACGTTTTGCAGCACCGCATTGGCGGCCAGGGTGACGTCGCCGGCGCGGGCGCCCTGCGCCGAGAAGAACAGGAAGACGCTGACCAGCGCCGCGGTTCGCAACATGATGTCGCGGTTGATGAGAAGCATGCGCCACAGCTTCTCGCGGTTGTAATGCGCGGTGCTGCGCCATTCGAAGCGGCCGTCGAGCATGCGCCACGCCAGCGCCAGGCCAAGGATAAGGCCGCATATTTCAGCGATCACCGCCGCGATGGCGGCCCCACTTGCGCCCCAGCCGACGCCAAGCACCAAGACGACCGTGAGCACCATGTTGATGACGTTGACCGTGATCTGCACCGCCAGCGCCTGCATCGGCCGCGCCAGACCGATGAACCAGCCGAGCATCACGTAGTTGCCGAGCGCGAAGGGCGATGCCCAGCTCCGCAGGAGAAAATAGTGGCGCGCCGCCGCCGAAACCTCGGCGCTGCCGCCCATAAGATCGAAGACAAACGACGTCAGCGGGCCGCGCAGGGCGATCAATGCGAAGCCGCAGACGGCCGCCGTCATCATCGCGCGCGCCAGTACCGCGCGCTGCTCGCTGTGGTCGCGGGCGCCGAAGGCCTGTGCGGTCAGCGCCACGGTGCCGCTGCGCAGGAAGCCGAACAGCCAGAAGATGCAGTCGAACACCAGCGACGCCATGGCGACCCCGCCGAGGATCGCCGCATCGCCAAGGCGGCCGATGACTGTCGTCGCCACGACGCCGAGCAGCGGCGTGGTGATATTGGCAAGCATCGCCGGGCCCGCGATCGCGAAGATGCGGGCGGTGTTGACCTCGACGGAAGGGTTCACCCGGGTGCCGTGTTTACTTTCCGCGCGGGGCGTTGACGACGCGCATGATCAGCCAGATCGGGATGACGATGACGGCGCCGAGCAGGAAATAGCCCCACAGCCAGCGCACGGCGTCAAAGCCCATATTCCAGATGTTGCGGACGAGCCGCTGCAGGCTGTGCAGGATGTCGAGCGGATCGAGGCCGAGCGCCGACAGGATGACGCCGACCAGGACCGAAACGAGGATCAGGCGGACGATGACACCGAGCGGCGAGCCGCCGAAAACGCGGGTGACGGTGTCGTTGCTCATCGGGCGCTCCAGGGGCTCTAATTCATTCGGCATTGTAGCATGACCTCTCACTCCGCTCATTCCCGCGCAAGCGGGAATCCAGAGCGATGATGCAATTCAGCTCTGATTCTCCGTTTTCGCGGAGTCGAGCGGCGTACTTATAGCACCTTGCTTCAGCATCTTCTCCAGCGTTTCCAGCCGGTCGGCCTCGCGCGGCGGCTTGTCCCAGCGCAGCCGGTTGACGCGCGGGAAACGCATGGCGATGCCGGACTTGTGCCGCGTCGATTGCTGCAACCCCTCGAATGCCACCTCGAAGACCAGTCCGGTATCGGCCTCATGGGTGACTTCGCGCACTGGGCCGAACTTGGCGACCGTGTTGCGGCGGATGAAGCGGTCGATCTCGGTGAGCTCTTCGTCGGTGAAGCCGAAATAGGCCTTGCCGACCGGCACCAGCTCGTCATCGCCGTTCCAGACGCCGAACGTGTAGTCGGAATAGAACGAGGAGCGTTTGCCGTGGCCGCGCTGCGCGTACATCAGCACGGCGTCCACCACCATCGGGTCACGCTTCCACTTCCACCACTGGCCCTTCGGCCGGCCGGGCACGTAAGGCGCGTCGCGGCGCTTGAGCATGACGCCTTCGACGGCATCGGCGTCATCGCCGGCGCCGCCGGTCGCCGGATCGGCGCGCGCGGCGATCAGGTCGTCCCAGGTGGTGAAGGCGACCAGCGGCGAGAGATCGATGCGCGGATCGTCGAGCTTCGTGACGAAGGCATCGAGCCGTGCGCGCCGTTCGGCAAAGCCGTATTCGCGCAGGTCGCCGGTTTCGTCGGCGAGCAGATCGTAGGCGCGCAGATGCGCCGGGAATTCCTGGGTCAGCTTCGGCGTCACGGTCTTGCGGTTGAGCCGCTGCTGCAGCACGTTGAACGACTGCACGCGGCCCTCGCGCAGGATCAGCAGTTCGCCGTCGATGGCGCCAGGCTGGCGCAGCGACGTCAGCAGGTCGGGGAAACTTTTGGAGATGTCCTCGCCGGTGCGCGAGTAAAGCCGTGTGACCATGTCGCCGTGCTCGTCGCGGCCGGCCACCGCCTGGATGCGGATGCCGTCCCACTTCCATTCCGCCATGAAGTCGGCGGGATCGAGGGCGTCGAGATCGCCGTCTTCGATCGCATGCGCCAGCATCGCGGGGCGGAACGGCGCCGGATCGCTGCTCTTCGGTTTGTCGCTTCTGCCTTCGAGCCAGGCGAACAGTTCGGTGTAGGGCGGCGCCAATCCGGGCCAGATCACCTCGACTTCGTCGGGCTCCTTGTCGCCGAGCGAGGCCGCAGCCGTCTTGGCGAGACGCGCGGACACGCCGATGCGCAGCGCGCCGGTGACGAGCTTCAGCAGCGCCCAGCGGCCGGTCTCGTCGAGCACATCGAGCCAGCGCGCGATCTGGGCCGGCAACTGCGCCTTGCCGAGCGTCGATAAGGTTTCGACCACCTCGGCGAGGGTTGGCGAGGGGTCGTTGCGGAGCAGGCGTTCGGGCTTGGGGATTTCGAACAGATCTCGCTGTTCGCCTCGCCACATGAGCTCTCTCTCTTCGCCGCTCCCCTGCGGGGAGAGGCCGGCGCGCGCATGAGCGCCGGGAGAGACGGAAGCCGCCGACCACATCAGCGCCACTGTCTCCGACAGATCGCCCACGTAATCATACGACAGAGCGAACAGTGCCGGATCGGTCCGCTCGGCGATCAGTGCGCGAATCATGCCGGCCTTGGCGTTTTTGAACGTCAGCGCGCCGGTCATGGCAGCGAGCGCATAACCACGGTCGGGATCTTCCGTCTCGCGGAAATAGGCGGCGATCAGCTTGATCTTGTTGTTACGCCCCGGCTCGTAGGCCAGGCGATCGAGCAGTTCGGCAAAGCGGTTCATGGCTTTGCCTCTTTCTTCTCCGCTCCCTCCCCGCCGCTTTGCGGAGGAAGGGGACTTTCAGCCTCATGCTCTTCCTCGTCGCCATAGCCGACGATCGCCAGCGGCTTTGCCTTCAGGCCCTGCATGTGCGCCCAGTGCACCAGCGCTTCTTCTTCGCCGTGCGTCACCCAGACTTCCGAGCAGCCGGTGGCGGTAATGGTCTTGGTCAGCCCATCCCAGTCGGCGTGATCGGAAATCACCAGCGGCAGGGTGACGCCGCGCTGCCTTGCTCGGGCGCGCACACGCATCCAGCCGGAAGCGAAAGCGAGCACCGGATCGGGGAAGCGACGTGACCACAGATCCGACATCGCCGTGGGCGGGCAGATGGTGATCGTGCCGGCAAGCTCCGCCTTCTTGGCGCCGCGCACCAGTTCGACCGGGCCGAGGTCGATGCCGCGCTGCTGATAATAGGCGGTGATCTTCTCCATCGCGCCGTGCAGATAGATCGTCTTGTCGTAACCGGCGGCCCGCAGCATGGCGATGACGCGCTGCGCCTTGCCGAGCGAATAGGCGCCGACCAGATGCGCGCGCTCCGGAAACACCGCAACCGAATGCAGCAGCTTCCTGATCTCGCCGGCGGCGTCATGATGGCGGAATACCGGCAAGCCGAACGTCGCCTCGGTGATGAACACATCGCACGGCACCAGTTCGAACGGCGCGCAGGTCGGATCGGCGACGTCCTTGTAGTCGCCGGAAGCGACGATGCGCAGGCCCTTGCGCTCGACCGCGATCTGCGCGGAGCCGAGCACGTGGCCGGCCGGATGATAGCTGACCGTGACATCGCCCAGCTTCAGTGTCTCGCCATACGTAATCGCCTGGGTCGAGCCGGCGAAGTTGTCGCCGTAGCGCAGGCGCATGATGTCCAGCGTTTCCTGGGTCGCCAGCACGTGACCGTGCCCGGCCCGGGCATGATCGGAATGGCCATGGGTGATCAGGGCCTTGTCCACGGGCCGGGTCGGGTCGATATGAAAGCCGCCGGCCTTGCTGCACAGGCCGGACGGCATGGGAACCAGGATTTGTTCGGGCCGCATGACGGTTAGATAGACATTGATACCGTAACGCGCGAGCGATCCTTGAGTGCCATGATCCAATCCTCCGGCGACCTGATCGCCGACCGCCGCTACGAATGGGCGCGTGGGCTGACCGAGGCCGGCGACAGCGCCGCGGCTGCGGAACTGCTGGCCGAGGTGGTGGCGCTGGCGCCCGGCTTTGCCGCCGCCTGGTTCGCGCTTGGCGAGGCCCGCGAGCGGCTCGGCGACGAGACCGGCGCCATCGCGGCGTTCGAACAGGCCCGCGCCGCCGATCCACGGGATGCCCATGGCGCCGCGGTGCGGCTCGCCCGGCTCGGGGCGTTGCCGCCGGTCGCCATGCCGGTCGGCTACATCCGGTCGCTGTTCGACGGCTATGCGCCGAAGTTCGAGGGTTCGCTCGCCGGCCGGCTCGGCTATCGCGGGCCGCAGATTCTGCTCGACGCGGTCAAGCGCGTTGCGCCGACCGAGCCGCGTTTTGCCGCCGCGCTCGATCTCGGCTGCGGCACCGGGCTCGCCGGCGAAACCTTCCATCCATTCTGCGCTTCGCTGACCGGCGTCGATCTATCATCCGGCATGCTGGCGCTGGCGCGCGACAAGAAAGTCTACGATCGGCTCGAGGAAGCCGAGGCCATGACCTATCTGCGCGCCGTGCCGGACGCGTCGCTCGACCTCGTTCTTGCCGCCGACGTGTTCATCTATTTCCACGAACTGATGCAGGTCGGGCCGCCGGCGGCCCGGGCATTGAAATCCGGCGGCCTCATCGCCTTCAGCGTCGAGACGCATGACGGCGACGGCGTTATCTTGCGCAACACGTTGCGCTACGCGCATTCGGAACCGCATGTGCGCGAGGCGATGGCGGCGGGCGGGCTCGAATTGCTGGTGGTGGAACAAGCCTGGGCCCGCCGCGAGAAAGGCGACGAGGTTCCGGGCCTCGTGGTGGTGGCGCGACGTTGACCGAAGAACATGCGCAGCTTCCCGATGTCTTCGCGCGCTGGTTCGCCGCGCGCGGCTGGACGCCGCGCGCCCACCAACTAGCGCTGCTGGGAAAGGCGCGCGCCGGCCGATCGTCGCTGCTGATCGCCCCGACCGGCGGCGGCAAGACGCTCGCCGGCTTTCTGCCGACGCTGGTCGAATTGCATGAACAGGCGGAAAAGCCGAAGCACGCCAAGGATCGCAAACTCGTTTCGACCGGCAGCGGCATTCGCCGCGAGGGCGGCCTGCACACGCTGTACATCTCACCGCTGAAAGCGCTGGCGGTCGACATCGCGCGCAATCTCGAAGCGCCGGTGGCCGAGATGAAGCTGCCGATCCGGCTCGAGACCCGGACCGGCGACACGCCGGCCTCGAAGCGCCAGCGCCAGCGCCGTGATCCGCCGGACATATTGCTCACCACGCCGGAGCAACTGGCGCTGCTGCTCGCCACCGCCGACGCGCCGTACCTGTTCGGCTCGCTCAAGCGCGTCATCCTCGACGAGTTGCATTCGCTGGTGCTGTCGAAGCGCGGCGATCTGTTGTCGCTGGGGTTGGCGCGGCTGTTCACTTTGGCGCCCGCTCTCGTCACCGTGGGCCTCTCCGCCACGGTCGCCACGCCGGACGAACTGTGCCGCTTCCTGGTGCCGCAGCCGCCGGATGGCGAAGCGAGCGGTTCGCAAAATCTTGCCGATCTCGTCATCGCCCAGGCCGGCGCGCAGCCGAACGTGTCGATGCTCGACACCACCGAACGGCTGCCGTGGGCCGGCCATTCGGCGCGTCACGCGCTCAACGAGGTTTACGACCTCATCAAGACGCACAAGACGACGCTGATCTTCGTCAACACCCGCAGCCAGGCCGAATTCATGTTCCAGTCGCTGTGGGGCATCAACGACGACAACCTCGCCATCGCCTTACACCACGGCTCGCTCGACGTGGCGCAGCGCCGCAAGGTCGAGGACGCTATGGCCGCCGGCAAACTGCGCGCGGTGGTCTGTACCTCGTCGCTCGATCTCGGCATCGACTGGGGCGATGTCGATCTCGTCATCAATATCGGCGCGCCGAAGGGCTCGTCGCGACTGCTGCAACGAATCGGCCGCGCCAATCACCGGCTCGACGAGCCGTCGAAGGCGGTGCTGGTGCCGTCCAATCGCTTCGAAGTGCTGGAATGCACCGCGGCGATCGGCGCGGTCGCCGAGAACGCGCAGGACACGCCGCCGCTTCGTACCGGCGCGCTCGATGTGCTGGCGCAGCACGTGCTCGGGCGCGCCGTCGGTGAACCGTTTTTATCCGATGAGCTCTACGACGAAGTCCGCGCCGCCGCGCCTTACGCCAAATTGGCGCGCGCCGATTTCGACGCCGTGGTCGATTTCGTCGCCACCGGCGGCTACGCGCTGAAGGCCTATGAGCGCTTCGCCAAGATTCGTCAGGGTAAGGACGGCAAGTGGCGCATCACCCATCCGAACGTGGCGCAGCGCTACCGCATGAACATCGGCACCATCGTCGAGGCCGATATGCTGAAGGTGCGCCTCGTGCGCTCGCGCCGGTCGACCACGGTGATCCCGCGCGGCGGCCGCGTGCTCGGCCAGGTCGAGGAATATTTCATCGAAGGCCTGACGCCGGGCGACACCTTCGTCTTCGCCGGCGAAATCCTGAAATACGAGGCGCTGGTCGAGAACGAAGTCTATGTCTCGCGTTCGTCGGCCACGGATCCGAAAGTGCCGGCCTATGAAGGCGGCAAGTTTCCGCTCTCGACTTATCTCGCCGCGCGCGTGCGGGGCATTCTCGCCGATCCGAAGGCGTGGCAGGCGCTGCCGGCGCAGGTGCGCGAATGGCTGGAGATCCAGCAGTGGCGCTCGCTGCTGCCGCCGGCCGGCGATCTGCTGGTCGAGACCTTTCCGCGCGCGGCCAAGAACTATCTGGTCTGCTATCCGTTCGAGGGCCGCCTCGCGCATCAGACATTGGGCATGCTGCTGACGCGCCGGCTCGAGCGCTGGGGGCTCAAGCCGCTCGGCTTTGTCGCCAATGAATATGCGCTGGCGGTGTGGGCTCTGGGCGACATGGGCCTGCGCATTGCAAAAGGCGGATTGTCGCTCAAGGAACTCTTCGCCGAGGATATGCTCGGCGACGATCTCGAAGCCTGGCTCGACGAATCGGCGCTGATGAAGCGCACGTTCCGCACCTGCGCCATCATCGCCGGGCTGATCGAGCGCCGGTTCCCCGGTGAGGAGAAGACGCGCCGTCAGCTCACGATTTCCACGGACCTGGTCTATGACGTGCTGCGCAAGCACCAGCCCGACCACATTCTGCTGCGCGCCGCGCGGGCCGATGCCGCCACCGGGCTCCTGGACATCAAGCGGTTGTCGGAAATGCTGTCGCGCGTACAGGACCGAATCGTCCATAAACGGCTGGACCACGTCTCGCCGCTCGCGGTTCCGGTGATGCTGGAGATCGGCCGCGAAAGGGTCTATGGCGAGGCGGCGGACACGCTGTTGGCCGAGGCGGCCGACGAACTGATCAAAGAGGCGATGAATTGAGTTTCTCCGCTCATTCCCGCGATAGCGGGAATCCAGACCAGGCCGGCACTGGGGCCCCGCTTTCACGGGGGCGCACGGACCATGTTGTCACGCTGTCGGTCGTCTCGCTCATCTGCGATCCCTGCGGCGCACTCTACTGGCCGGAACACGGCCTGCTCGCCGTCAGCGATCTGCATCTGGAAAAAGGTTCGAGCTTCGCGCGGCGCGGCATGTTGCTGCCGCCTTACGATACCGCCGCGACTCTGGCGCGGCTGACGAAACTCATCGCGCATTATGCGCCGCGTCTCGTCGTTGCTCTCGGCGACAGCTTTCATGACGGCGGCGGGCCGTCGCGCCTCGCCTCACAGGATCGCGACAGCATCGCGACGCTGCAGCGCGGCCGCGAGTGGGTGTGGATCACCGGCAACCACGATCCGGAACCGGCCGACGGCATCGGCGGCGTGTTCATGCACACGCTGACGATCGACGCGCTCACCTTCCGCCACCTGCCGAGCGGTGCTGCCGGCGAGGTCGCCGGTCATCTGCATCCGGTGGCGAAGATTTCGCATCGCGGCCGCGCCGTGCGCCGCCGTTGTTTCGCGGCCGACGCGGCGCGGCTGGTGATGCCGGCCTTCGGCGAATTCACCGGCGGCCTCAACATCCGCGATGCGGCCTTCGCCGATCTGTTCGGCACGCTGTCATTCACCGCGCATATGCTCGGGGAAGATCGGCTTTACGCCTTCACGGCGGGACGCTGCCTGCCGGGTTGAGCCGTCAGGCCGCCTTGCGCGGATCGCCGTCCCTGTAAAATTGGGCCAGGACATCAGCCATCGCGCGGCAGGCCGGGCTCGCGCCGTCGGCGACGACCAGCCCGACTTCCGTATTGGTGATCGGCAGGAATCCGTGCGCTTTGTCGATGATCTGGTGATCGGGCAGGATCGCGACTTCCGGCAGGACGCTGACGCCGAGGCCGACCGATACGGCCGCCTGGATGCCGGGCAGGTTGGGGCTGGTATAGGCGATGTGCCAGGCGCGGCCCGCTTTCTCGAAAGCGTGGATCATCTGGTTGCGATAGAGGCAGCCTTGCTCCGACACCGCGATCGGAATCGGGTCGCGGCTCATGTCGATCGGATGCTTGCGGCTGGTGACCCAGAGCAGCTTCTCGCGCCACGTGGCGATGCCGCCGGATTGCCCGGCCCTGTGCTTGAGCAACGCGACATCGAGTTCGCCGCGTTCGAGCGCTTCGCGCAGATGCAGACTCAGGCCGCACCGCACATGCAGCCGCAAGGTCGGGCGCGATCGCGCAAAGTCTGACAGCATTTCGGTCAGCCGGTAGGCGGCAAAGTCCTCGGGAATGCCGAGCCGCACAACGCCGTCGACCACCGGCCGCGCCACGACATCGCGTGCCTCCTGCTCCAGCGCCAGGATGCGGCGGGCATAGGTCAAAAGCCGCTCGCCTTCCTCGGTCGGCGCCGCCTGCTTGCCGTTGCGCACCAGCAGCGGCCGGCCGACCGATTCCTCCAGCCGCTTGATTTGCTGGCTGACGGTCGACTGGGTGCGGTGGACCCGCTCGCCGGCGCGGGTGAAACCGCCCGAATCGACGACCGAGACGAAGCTGCGGAGAAGCTCGATATCCAGCATGGCGGCACCCATTTACAAAACCACTGGCTCAAATTCTACCATTTAATTTCCAAATGGCGAGGGGCGGGCCTAGGTGTCGGGGCGAAAGGAACCCTCCCGATGTCCCAACTCGCTCTGTTCGCCGCCCCGCCTGCCGCCGCGCCCGCCGCCACCAGCCGCGTGAAGCTCGCGCTCATGGTTGTCGGCTTCGTGCTGTTGTGGAGTTCCGCATTTTCCGTCGCCAAGGTGGCGATTGCCGACTGCCCGCCGCTGATCTTCCTGGCCGTTCGCTTTCTTGCCGCCGGCATACTGATGATGGCGCTCGCGGGCGTGAGCGGCATCCGCTGGACTCTGACCCGGCGCGACGTCGCCGTCTTCGCCGCGCTCGGCATCGCCAACCAGGCGGTCTATCTCGGCATCGGCTACATCGCGTTGAAGACGGTGTCGGCCGGTCTCGCGGCGCTGATCATCAGCGCCAACCCGATCGTCACCGCGGTGTTCGCCGTCGCCGTGCTCGGCGAGCGCATGACCTGGCCCAAGGTGCTCGGCTTGCTGCTCGGCCTCGGCGGCGTCGCCTTCATCGTGCAGAGCCGGCTCACGCTCGGCACCGACCACCTGACCGGCATCGTGCTCTCGGTGCTGGCGCTGTTCTCGCTGGTCGGGGGCACCATCCTGTTCAAACTTTATGCGCCGAAGCAGGGCCTGTGGATCGGCAACGGCGTGCAGAGCCTTGCCGCCGGCCTCGCCATCCTGCCGTTCGCGCTCGCCTTCGAGAGCTTCCACGACGTCGTGCCGACCCTAAGCCTGCTCGGCGCCTTCGCTTACAACGTGTTGCTGATCTCGATCTTTGCCTATCTGCTCTGGTTCCGCATTCTCGCCGTGTCCGGCGCCACCGCGGCGAGCAGCTATCACTTCCTGATCCCGCCGCTCGGCATGCTATTCGGCTGGCTCATTCTCGGCGAGCACCTCGAAACCGCCGATCTGTTCGGCATCGTTCCGGTCGCGCTCGGCATCTACCTCGTCACCCGGCCTGCGGCGGCCCGCGCTTAAGAGAGACCATCAATGTCCAATCCGCATCTCACGCTCATCGGCGGCCCGACGGTGCTGATCGACTATGTCGGCTTGCGGCTGTTGACCGATCCGACATTCGACGCGCCCGGCGATTACAAGCTGCCGCATGTAACGCTGCACAAGACGCACGGACCCGCGCTCGACATCGCCAAGGTCGGCGCGGTGGACGCCGTCCTGCTGAGTCACGATCAGCATGCCGACAATCTCGATACGTCGGGCCGCGATTTCCTGGCGCGGGCGCAGCAGGTTCTCACCACCGAAGCCGGCGCCAAGCGGTTGGGCGGCAATGCGCGGGGCCTGGCGCCGTGGGCGACGGCGGAATTGATCGCGCCCGGCGGCGCGCGCGTGCGCGTCACTGCGACGCCGGCGCGGCACGGCCCCGCCGGCATCGAGCCATTCTCGGGAGATGTCGTCGGCTTCGTTCTCGAAGCCGACGGCGCGCCGACCGTCTACGTCACCGGCGACACGGTCTGGTACGACGGTGTCGCCGACGTGGCGCGGCGCTTCAAGGCCGGCATTGTCGTGCTGTTCGCCGGCTCGGCGCAGACGCGCGGCCCGTTCAATCTCACCATGAACGTCAATGACGCGATCGAAACTGCGCATGCTTTCCCGCAAGCGGCGATCGTGCCGGTGCATTGCGACAGCTGGGCGCATTTCACGCAAGATCGCGACGATCTGGTGAAATCGTTCAAGGCGCTCGGCATCGATGGGCGGCTGCGCCTGCTCGCGCCCGGCGTCGCGACGACGGTTGCGCCGATGGCCTGATCATCTCGCTCTCGCCATAATGGCTGCGCCTGTTGCGCGGCCATTAGACTGGAGAAGATTCGCGTGAGCATCCTCATCAGAGCGGTCGCGTCATCGGTCATTGCCATCGCCGCGCTTTGCCTTCCGGCCGCGGCGCGCGCCGCCGACGATACCGCACGCATCGCCGCCGCGGTCGATCAGACCTATCGGCCCTTGATGAAGAAATACGATATTCCCGGCATGGCGGTGGCCGTGACCGTCGGCGGTCGGCAGCATTTCTTCAATTTCGGCGTTGCCTCCAAAGAGGCGAAGTCGCCGGTGACGAACCACACGCTGTTCGAGATCGGCTCGGTGAGCAAGACTTTCACTGCAACGCTCGCCGCCTATGCGGTGGCAAGCGGCGCGATGACGCTTAATGCCCATCCGAGCGCCTACATGCCGGCGCTGCGCGGCGCCGCCATCGACAAGGCGAGCCTGCTCAATCTCGGCACCTACACCGCCGGCGGCCTTCCGTTGCAACTGCCCGCCACCGTGAGCAGCGATGCCGCCATGACGGCATATTTCAAGGCCTTCAAGCCTGCGGCGGCTCCAGGCCAACAACGGCAGTATTCAAATCCAAGTCTCGGGCTGTTCGGCCATGTTACCGCCCTGGCGATGAAGCGCGATTTCGCCGATCTGATGGAGAAGGAAATCTTCCCGCGGCTCGGCCTGAAACACAGCTACATCCGCGTGCCCGCCGCGGCGATGGATCGCTACGCCTGGGGCTACAAGGCTGACAAGCCGGTGCGCGTCAGCCCCGCGGTGTTTGCCAATGAAACCTATGGCGTAAAGACCACGTCGTCCGACCTGCTGCATTTCGTCGAGGTCAATATGGCGCCGGAGGCGCTCGATGAGCCGATGCGCCGCGCCGTCGCGGCGACCCATGTCGGCTATTTCAGCATCGGCGCCATGGTGCAGGGCCTCGGTTGGGAGCAGTACCGCTATCCGGTGACGCTCGATGCGCTGCGCGACGGCAATTCGGCTGCCATGATCTTCAAGCCAAATGTCGCGGCGCAGCTCACGCCGCCACGCACGCCCGAAGGCGAGATCCTCTTCAACAAGACCGGATCGACCACCGGCTTCGGCAGCTACGTGGCTTTCGTGCCGGCGAAGAAGATCGGCATCGTCATGCTGGCGAACCGCAACTTCCCGATCTCGGATCGGATTGTCGCCGCCCATGTGGTGCTCGAGGCGCTCGCCGGCATGCAGTGAGCGAACGCGCTCAATCGCGCCGGAATACCACGGTGGCGAACCAGCCGATGAGCAGGGCCATCATCGCGGTGACGACGCCGTAGATGAGGCCGTGGTTCTGCGAAGCTTCGAACACATATTGCTCGAAGCCGGACTTGATCACTTCCAGCGCCGTGTTGGTGCGCGAGAGCATCTGTCCGCCGGCGAACAGCTTGACGTCCACGGTGTAGGTGCCGGTCGGCACATTGGCCGGCAGCGGAATGGAGACGCGGAACACCGTCGGGGTCAGGAAGGTGACGCCGTTCGCCTCTTCGCG
The DNA here is from genome assembly GCF_001426945.1 of Pseudolabrys sp. Root1462. Lineage (GTDB taxonomy): Bacteria > Pseudomonadota > Alphaproteobacteria > Rhizobiales > Xanthobacteraceae > Pseudolabrys. Next base: position 711,156 of record NZ_LMFS01000003.1, read on the forward strand.
ATATTGCTCCGCTTCTTTTTGCAGATTGACGAAATTCAGGCGGAACGGGTCGTCCGACACCGCATCGGCGAAATCGGTACCGATGCGCTGGGTGAGGATGATGTAATTGAGGCCGAGCTGCAGCTTGCGCGCGGTCGCCGTGTCGGCGATCTGCTGGATCGGCCGGTTGCTGAGCACGCCGAGATAAGACGGCACCCGGATGAATTCGCGCGAGTCGACATTGACCCAGATGCCGAGCACCCGCTCCTTGCGCCGTGTGCGCAAGGTGACATTCGGTCCGGTCACGGTGGTGACGAGATCGTAACTGCTGCGCAGTGCGGTGCGCGGCGCATCCGGCTCGATGGTGCCGAACAGCACGAGCTCCGCACCGATGAAATTCGAGGTCACCGCGACACGGTGAGTGGACAGCGACACCACGAGCTTCTCGGCCTGTGCCGGCGCCGATGCTGCCGCGCCCGCGGCGGCGATCATCGCGATGGCGAAGGCGGGGACCCGCATCACTGGCTCCTCACGACGCGGATGGAATAGAGGTCGTCGGGGATGACCACCAGATCGTAGGCAAAGCGCAGGCCGACCGCGAATACCAGGAGGCCGAGCAGCAGGCGCAGCCGCTCGGCGCGCATGCGCTGCCCGGTGTGGGCGCCGAATTGCGCGCCGATGACGCCGCCGACCATCAGGATCAGGGCCAGCACCGCATCGACCAGATGATTGGTGGCTGCGTGCATCACGGTCGCCGAAGTCATGGTGACCAGCGTCATCACCATCGACGTGCCGATGACGGTCGCGGTCGGCACGCGCAGGAAATAGATGAGCATGGGCACCAGCAGGAAGCCGCCGCCGATGCCGAGCACGGCGCCGATGAAGCCGATGAGGAAGCCGATGCCCCAGACCGGGATCAGCGACACGTAGATCTTCGAGCGCTTGAAGCGCATCTTCAGCGGCAGGCCATGCACCCAGTTATGGCTGCCGGGGCGCCGCAAGGTCGCCGGCTGGCCGCGCCGCGCCCGCAGTTCCGCCTGGACGCCCTCCTTGATCATCAGGACGCCGACCAGGGTCAGCAGCGTGACGTAGGACAGGCCGATGGTGAGATCGAGCTGGTCGATGGCGCGCAGCACCGCGAACAGCCAGACGCCGGCCGCCGTACCGAGAATGCCGGCAGCGAGCAGCATGAGCGCCAGCGAAAGGTCGATGGCACGCTTACGCCAGTAGCTGATCGCGCCGGTGAAGGTGGAGGCGGCGATGTGGCTGGTGACGCTCGCCACTGCCACCGCCGGCGAAATGCCGATGAAGATCAGAAGCGGCGTCATCAGGAAGCCGCCGCCGATGCCGAACATGCCGGAGATGAAGCCGATCGTCAGCCCCATCGCCAACACCAGGAAGATGTTGACGGGCAAGTCGGCGATCGGGAGATAGATCTGCAAGCGACGTCACCCGGCGTTCGAGGGCGCAGGTCTTGAATGCCCATTCCGCGCCGGCAGCGGCCGCCGCCGCGGGCTGGTCGTCAAACTTAGGGCTCGAGGCCGATCCTGACGATAGTCAATGACACCCGCACGTCTTCGCGCGATTCGTCGCGATTGAACACCCCTCGCGCGGCGCGGTCACGGCTTTCGCAGGCTTAAACTTAACGGCGCGCCACCACGCCGATGTTCAGCGGTGAGTTGCCGGTCACGGCCTGCGGAACGGCGCGCGGCTTGACGTGAGCCTTGGGTGCGGCGGGTTCGGCATTGCTGGTGGCATCCCAGCCGCCGCGCGGCATCGGCACGGCGGTCGCCGCGGCCGGCTGTTCTTGCGGCTTGAAGGCCTTCACCGCGTCCTGGGCAGCGGTAAGTTCGTCCGGTTCGAGACGGCCGCCGATCTCGTCGCGCTTGCGGCCGGCTTCGTGGTCGCCCTGAGCGGCCGCCAGCGAGAACCACTGATAGGCTTCGCCGAGGTTCTTTTCGACGCCGAGGCCGCGGGCGCAAAGGATGCCGAGATTGTACTGGCTGTCGCCGACGCCGTAGTCGGCCGCCTTGCGGAACCATTGCGCCGCGGTGCCGTAGTCGGGCTTGCCGTCGATGCCCTCGGCGTAGAGCACCGCGAGATTGTGCATCGCCTTGGCGTAGCCCTTGCCGGCGGCGGCGACATAAAGCTTGCGCGCCTGGCCGAGGTTCTTTTTCACGCCCTGGCCCTTTTCCAGCATGCTGGCGTAACGGAACTGGGCGAGGGGCAGGCCTTTGCCGGCGGCGCGCTCGTACCAGCGCGCCGCTTCCTCGGCGCTGGCAGCGACGCCGCGGCCTTCGGCAAAGCGCTGGGCGATCTCGAAGGCGGCGCCGGCGTCGCCGGCGGCGGCGGCTTCGCGCAGCTTGTCGCTGCCGATGGTGACAGGCAGGCCGCCGTCAACCTGCGGAGCCGCGGGCTTTGCCTTCGGTCCGGCCGGAATGCTGCCGGTGACATCGGCGTTCGGCGCCGACGTCGTCGGCGGCGGATTGAGCGCCGGGGCGCTGAGCAGCGACGAACTGTCGTCGCGCGGCGCGGCGCCCGGCGTGACATTGCGGATCGTGCCGGAGGGACCCATCAGGTAGCCCGGCAGATCGAGCGGCTTGGCCGGCGCGGTCACCGAATGGGTGACGAGCGCATCATCGGTGGCCGGCGGTTGCGGCACGGCAGCGCCATTGTCGTCGGCCGGAGTTCTGGCGACGCCCGCCGGCGCGTCCTGCGCGGTGCGCGAATTCGAACCGCCGAGATGGAGGAACGTGCTGGCGAACTGGATGCCGCCGATCACGATGGCGACGAGGCTCGCCGCGATCAGCACCTGCTTGATCTTCTTGAAGATCGAGGCGCGCAGCGGCGACGGCGCGTCGGTTTCGCTCAGGGCTTCGATTTCGTCGGCGCGCGGTGCGCGCGGCTTGGCGGTCTCCATCGCGGCCTGCGCGGCGCGGCGTGCCGCGGCGATGAAGCCGGATTTGCCGGTCGGGCTCGCGTCCGCGTGCGGCTTGATGCCGGCGAGGGCGGCTTCCGAGGCGGCGATGCGCGCAGCCGGATTGCCGCCGAAGCGCGGCGGCACGCTGCCCGGCTCGAGCGGCTGGTCGGGCGGCAGTTCCGGATTGATCGGCAGGCGCGGCGCCGGCGGCAGGCGTTTGGCTTGCGGCTGCGCCGCCTGAGGCGCCGGTGCGGGAGCCGGACGCTGCGCCGGTTTCGGCGCCAGAGCCGCGGCGAGTTCGGGCGCCGGCTGCACTTGCGGCCGCGACGCCGCCAAGTTCGGCAAGGGCGCGTTCATTTCGCGCGGCGCCGGTGCGACCGGCTCATCGACGATGACGCGGCTGGCGATGCGGCCGACCGGCTCGGTCAGCTCCATGGCGTCGTCGAACGCGGCGGGACGCGGCTCGCGCACGCCCTTCTCGATCGTCGCCAGGCGGTCGACGACGATGCCGAGCGTGCCGTGCATGGCATCGAGTGCCGACTGCGTGCGCGCCAGTTGCTGCTGCAGATTGGCGACTTCGGGCGGGTTGCCGTCGCGCAAGCCCGACGGGTTCTTGTCGGCGCGCAGTTCCTGGATATGCACCAGAAGATCGCCAAGGCCGCGCTCGATCGCTTCGAGATGGCCGAGGCGCGAATCCGAGGCGTCGAGGCGCTGCACCAGCGCGACGATCTGGTTTTCGAGGTGACCGACGGCGACATTGTCGCCGCGCGATTGCTGGATCTGTTCAATCTTGTCCGACAGCGACTCGACCAGCGCTTCGAGCCGCGGCGGCACAACGGCGCCGTTCTGCGACCGCGCGGCCAGGGCATCGGACAGCGCGCTGATGCGGTGTTCGAGATTGTTGAGCGCGTCGCTGGCGCCGCCCATGGCGAAGTGATCGACCTTGTCGCCGAGTTCGGCGACCTGCGCGGCAAGCCGGCCGACCGCCTCGTTGGAGGCGACGTGCTCGGCCATGTCGCGCAAGGTCGTAATGGCGTGCTCGAGCTGGCCGAGGGTCTCCGGATCGCGGCGCGCGACGATCATGTCGATCTTGTGCGCCAGACCTTCGACGGCGTCGTTGAAACCGACCAGGTTTTCCGCCGGCGTCAGGCCGCGCAGCGCATCGCGCACTTCAGCGAGACCGTGCTCGATGCCGGAGAGGGCGCCGTGATCGCCGCCGTTCTGGCGGCCTTCGGCGATGCGCTGGGTCAGGCCCTGAATCTGCCGTTCGATGGCATCGATTGCCTGGCGCGGCATGGCGTCGGCGAGCGCGCGGTTGATGTCGCTGAGCTCGGCGCGCAGCGCGTTGATGGCGTCCTCGACGCCGGGACGGCGCAGCGTTTCGATCTGGTCGGTGATCTGGCGCAGGCGGTCTTCAAGGCCGGAGATGTCCTGCGCCGGGATCTGTTGCGGCATGAAGGCGGGGGCGGTCACCGCCTGCGGCATCGGCGGTTGGGCCGGCTGCGGCGCCGGCTGAAAGGCGGGCTGGCCCTGCGCCGGCGCGCCGTTGAGGCTGCGCTGGCGGGCGGCGATCTCGGCGACCGCGCGGTCGAGGCCGAACGGCATCGGCTGCGGCGCGGGCGGCGCCATCGGCGGCCGCATCGCGGGCTGGGGTTGCATGGCCGGCGCGGGCATCGGCTGCGGCGCCCAAACAGGCTGCGGCGGCTGTTGCGGCAGCGGCGGCGCATAAGGCGCCATCATGCGCGGCAGGGCCGCGAGCTGCTCTATCCGCTGGTCGAGCCGCGCAATCAGTTGCGCGAGCTGGTCGTTTCCGGGATTGGCCTGCGGCGGAGCGTAATTCTGAGCCTGCGGCGGCGCCTGACGCTGGCGTCGCGGTGCATAAGCCTCGGGCCCCTTGCGGGAAAACTGGTCGAGGCGGCGGGTGATGTCGTCCAGCCGTTCATGAACGAAGGACATGTCCTCGCCGTAGCTGTCCTCGTCATCGTGGAGGTCGGCGGCCTGCTCGAGAATGACGGAGTTGAGCCACTCGCCCAAAGGCATGCCCGACCGGCGAGCCGCTTCCTTGGCTGTCTCGCGGGCTTCGGGCCGGATGCCTTTGACACTCCACGGGACACCAAATTTCATTCTTCACCCAACGTCGAGGTGGAGGCGCAAAGAGGCTTGCGTGCTCGACTCTTTGACAGCCGGCCGAACCGGCTACAGGCCACCCGGCGACTTTTTGCCGCTCACGGTAAACACCGGGTTAACAACCTGCCGAAGTGCCGGAGTTTCGGTAAGAATTGGCGCTGCCCGCCGGGCGGACCGGGACCTGCTCTTGGCCTTAAGACGGCTGTAAAACGGGGCTGTTAAACTGGTGGGGCTGCCCAAAAGCGCCTTGGCAGCGCCGAAGCGGACGATTAGCTGGTCAAGGGGACCATTCGGGACCGCACGTGGGGATCCAGAATCGAGCGGCTGCATTGAAGGCGTTCAACGCCTCAAGCCGCCCGCCGGGGAGAGAAAAACGATGCCGACCTATAAAGCGCCCGTCGACGACGCGCTGTTCCTGCTCAACGACGTCTTCCATGTCGAGCGCTATGGCAACCTGCCGGGATTCTCCGACGCCTCGCCCGACGTGGTCGAGGCCATCCTCAGTGAAGCCGCCAAGCTGTCCGAGGACGTGCTGACCCCGCTCAACCGCGTCGGCGACAAGGAAGGCTGCAAGCGCGCCGCCGACGGCAGCGTGACGACGCCCACCGGTTTCAAGGACGCCTTCAAGCAGATCGTCGAGGGCGGCTGGATCGGCATCTCGGCGCCGCAGGAATTCGGCGGCCAGGGCCTGCCTTCGACGCTGACCGAGATCGTCAACGAGTATTTCTGTTCCGCCAACATGGCCTTCGCCATGTATCCCGGCCTGACGCAAGGCGCGATCGCGGCGCTGATAGTCCACGCCAACGACGCCATCAAGCAGAAATATCTGCCGAAGATGATCGAGGGCGTCTGGACCGGCACCATGAACCTGACCGAGCCGCATTGCGGCACCGATCTCGGTCTGCTGCGATCCAAGGCGGTCAAACAGGCCGACGGCTCCTACAAGATCAGCGGCACCAAGATATTCATCTCGGCCGGCGAACATGATCTCTCCGACAACATCATCCATCTGGTGCTGGCGCGTATCGAAGGCGCACCCGCCGGTACCAAGGGCATCTCGCTGTTCGTGGTGCCGAAGTTCATGGTCAAGGATGACGGCTCGCTCGGCGAACGCAACGGTGTGTCGTGCGGCTCGCTCGAAGAGAAGATGGGCATCCACGGCAACTCGACCTGCGTCATGAATTACGATGGCGCCACCGGCTGGCTGGTCGGCGAGGAAAACCGCGGCCTCAACGCGATGTTCGTGATGATGAATGAGGCGCGCCTCGGTGTCGGCATTCAGGGCCTCGCCATGTCGGAGGTCGCCTATCAGAACGCCGCGATCTACGCCCGCGAGCGCCTGCAGGGCCGTGCCATCACCGGCACGAAGTTTCCCGACAAGCCGGCCGATCCGATCATCGTCCATCCCGACGTGCGCCGCACCTTGATGACGATGCGTGCCTTCAACGAAGCGGCGCGGGCCCTTGTCATCTGGGCCGGGCTCAAGAGCGATGTCGCGCATCGCTCGGGCGATGCCAAGGAGCGTCAGGCGGCCGACGATGCCCTCGGCCTGATGACGCCGGTGATCAAGGGCGTGCTCACCGATCAGGGCTTCGCCAACACGGTTTCGGCACAGCAGATGTATGGCGGTCACGGCTACATCGCCGAGCACGGCATGGAGCAGTTCGTGCGCGATGCGCGCATCGCCATGATCTATGAAGGCGCCAATGGCGTGCAGGCGATGGATCTGGTCGGCCGCAAGCTCGGCAAGGACGGCGGCCGCGCGCTGATGGCCTTCCTTGGCGAGGTCGGCGCTTACGTAAAGGAGAGGGGCGCGGATGAGACCATGAAGCCGCTGGTCACCGCGCTCGGGCAGGGCGCCGGCCACCTGCAGCAGGCCTCGATGTGGTTCATGCAGAACGCGATGGCCAAGCCCGACAATGCCGGCGCCGGCGCCACCGATTACATGCATCTCTTCGGTCTGGTCGCGCTCGGCTACATGTGGTGTCAGATCGCCGACGCCGCGAATGCCAAGCTGAAGAACGGCGGCGACGCCGCGCGCTTCAACGCCAAGCTGGTCACCGCGCGCTTCTTCATGGAGCGCATGATGCCGGAAACCGCGACGCGGCTTGCCCGCATCCAGGCCGGCAGCGCCTCGACGATGGAATTGCCTGCCGAGGCGTTCTAGGCGCCTTTCACTTCGGGGCTTTGCTGGTCGCGCGGCCGCAACCGCAACAGCGCGGCCCGTTCGACTTCGTGGCGCCGTGCGTGGGCGCGTACGCGCAGCAGATCGCGCCGCGCCACCAGCCCGATGAGCTTCCGATCGCCGCGATGCAGGATCGGCACGCGGCCGACATCCTCGGCCGCCATGCGATCGGCGAGTTGCCCGACCAGTTCGTCGCCGAAGCCGGTGATGATCTCGCGCTCCGCCGTCGCTTCGCCAAGCGTCGCTCCTTCTCGCCAGCCTTGCATGCGCCAGCGCAGCACGTCGGCGCGCGCCACCATGCCGGCGAGGCGGTCGTCCTTCTCGATCACGGGGTAGCTCTTGTGCCGCACGGTGTCGGCGGTGAAGAAAGCGACCGCGTCCTCGATCGACATTGCGGCCGGCAGCGTATCGACCGGCTTCGCCATGATGTCGGCGACGCGCATCGTCTCGAACGGATCGATGACGTATTCGCGCGTGACGTGATGGCCGCGGCGCGCCACCTTCTCGGTGAGGATGGAACGGCGCAGCAGCAGCACCGTGGTCGCATGGGCAATCACGCAGGCAACCGCAAGCGGCACCAGCGCGCCCATGTTATGCGACAGCTCCAGCGCGAAGATCATCGCGGTGAGCGGCGAGCGCATGGTGCCGCCCATCATCGCCGCCATGCCGGCGAGCGCCCACAGTCCAGGATCGCCGACCGGCAACAGGCCGCCGAACAGCGCGCCGATGGCGCCGCCGATGATCAGCAGTGGGGCGAGAACGCCGCCGGAGGTGCCGGAGCCGAGCGCGACGGCCCAGATGATCGCCTTGACGATGACGAGCCGCAGGATCGCCGTGGTCGCCATGTCGCCGTTGAGCAGTGCCGAAATGTTTTCGTAGCCGACACCGAGCGCATGCGGCTCGATCAACCCGCCAAGGCCGACCACGAGGCCGCCGATCATCGGCCACCACATCCAGTGCAGCGGCAAGCGGGCGAACAGATCCTCGCTGGCATAGACCATCTGTGTCAGCAGTCCGGAACCGAGGCCGGCGACGATGCCGAGCGCGGCCGCGAACAGCAGTCCAAGCGGCGGCAGCGCCGCGCTCGATGCCATCGGGAACAGCGCGCCGGTTTGCAGCAAATAAGGCCGCCACGCCGCGGCGACGACGGCGGCAATGGCGACCGGCACGAAACTGCGCGGCTTCCATTCGAACAACAGCAGTTCGACCGCCAGCAGCATCGCCGCGATCGGCGTGCCGAACGTCGCGGCCATGCCGGCGGCGGCGCCGGCCACCAGCAGCGTCTTGCGCTCGGCGTTGGACAGATGGAAGAACTGCGCAAACAGCGAACCGAAAGCGCCGCCGGTCATGATGATCGGACCTTCGGCGCCGAATGGGCCGCCGGTGCCGATCGAGACGGCGGACGAGATCGGCTTGAGCACCGCGACCTTGGCTGAGATGCGGCTGCGGCCGATGAGGATCGCTTCCATCGCTTCGGGAATGCCGTGGCCGCGGATCTTCTCCGAGCCGTAGCGCGCCATGATGCCGATGATCAGGCAGCCCGCGACCGGAATGAGCACCGCGAACAGGCCGAGGGAATTTCCCTCGATCGTCGCGTGCGCGGCGCTGAAGCGGCCGTAATAGGCGATGTTGGTGAACAGCGCGATGAGATGCAGTAGGGTCCAGGCCGCGGCGGCGCCGACGGTGCCGATGACCGGCGCTATGGCGATGAGAATGAGCAGACGCCAGTCCGCGCTGAAATCGCGCAGCCGATCGACGGTGGAACCGTGGTGCGAATTGACGGCTTGATCGCGAATGACGGGCGGCACGTCCGGAGCGGAGGTCATGAGCAGGAGGCCTTGGGCATGGCTGAGTTTGAACCGGGGGCGGCGATATACCGCAGTACCGGGGATATATCGCAGTACGATATAATTGCAACAGACAGCCCCTGCCGGCTGACGGGACGATGATGCATGGCTAAACGCGCGCGGCTGACCCAAACCGACTACGAACAACTGGCGGAGTTCCGCTATCAGTTGCGGCGCTTCCTGACCTTCAGCGAAGCGGCCGCGGCCGCGGCCGGGCTGACGCCGCAGCAGCACCAGGCGCTTCTGGCGATCAAGGGTTTCCCCGGCGGCAACGTCAGCACCGGCCAGTTGTCGGAGCGGCTCGGCACCAAGCACCACAGTACCGTAGGCCTCATCGACCGGCTGGCGGCGAACGGCATGGTGGTGCGGCAGACCGGCGAAGCCGATCGCCGCCAGGTGTTTCTTATCCTGACGCCGAAGGCGGAGAAGCAACTGGCGGCGCTGTCGCTGGCGCACCGCGACGAACTGGAAAAGATGAAGCCGCTGCTGCGGAAATTTCTGACGTATCTCGACCGCGGTTAGCGCGGCATCACGCCGCCGCTTGCACCACACGGCCGCCGCGGCGCGAGCGCGTCAGCAGCCACAGCATGATCGAGACGTTGATGGCGTTGAAGGCGATGCCGTTGAGGAACGCCGCCTGATACGAGCCGGTGAGGTCGAAGATCACGCCCGAGATCCAGCCGCCGAGCGCCATGCCGATCACGGTGGAGAAGATGACGAGGCCGACGCGCGTGCTGGCGTCCTTGGGCGAGAAATATTCACGCACGATGATGGCGTAGCTCGGAACGATGCCGCCCTGGAACAGGCCGAACATCGCCGAGATCACATAGAGCGAATACAGTCCATTGAACGGCAGATACAGCAGCAGCGCCACGCCCTGCAGCACCGAACCGATCAGCAGCGTGCGCACGCCGCCGATCTTGTCGGCGACGAAACCGGAGCCGACGCGGCTGATGATGCCGAAGGCCAGCATCAGCGACAGCATTTCGGCGCCGCGCGCCGCGCCGTAGCCGAGATCGCCGCAATAGGCGACCAGATGCACCTGCGGCATCGACATCGCCACGCAGCAGGCGACGCCGGCGATGCACAGCAGCACCTGCAGCGTACGTGGCGAGAACGGACTTTCGGCGCGGCGCTTGGCGTCGTTGCTGCTGGTGGCGTCGCTGTGATCGTCGATGCGGCGGCGGCGCATCACCAGGATCAGCGGAAACATCGTGATCAGGGCAAAGATGCCGATGCCGATATGCGTGGCGCGCCACCCGTCGCTGGCGATGAAATGCTGGACCACCGGCGGCCAGAACGTCCCGGCGAGATAATTGCCGGCGGCGGCGATCGCGACCGCCGAGCCGCGGCGTTTCGAGAACCAGTGCGAGATGTCGGCCATCAGCGGGCCGAACGAGGTCGAGCAGCCAAAGCCGATCAACAGCCCGTGCAGCAGCGACACCTGCCACAATGCCCCGGCAAAGCCGCAGGCGATATAGCCGAGCGCGAGCAGCACGGTGCCCAGCGCCATCGGCAGCGCGATACCGAAACGGTCGGCGAGGCGCCCCATGACGATATTGCCGGCGCCGAAGCCGAGCATGGTGAGGGTGAAGGGCACGGACGCCGAGCCGCGATCGACGCCGAAATCGGCCTGCATCGCCGGCAGCGCCACCACCACCGACCACATGCCGACGCCGCCGATCGTGCTCAGCAACAGGCCGGCGGTGAGACGCCGCCAGGCATAAGGCGATTCAATTCCATAGGCGGCGGAAACATCCGCGGTCGTCGTCATGGTCGGCACCCGGCAAGGCGATCAACGCTGGTAGCACGCGGCAGCCAATTACCGAAACGCCGGCATGACCTCCTTGGCAAACAAATCAATCGAATGGCTGGCATCAGCAAAAGTCATGTCACCGAACACCATCTGGCACAGCACGTAATTGACGCCGGCCTCGCGCTCGAGCTTCGCCATGTAATCGCGCACGGTGGCGGGCGAGCCGGCGACGCCATGGCCGATGGCCGCGAGTTCCTTGAAAGTTTGCGGATAGATGCCTTTCAGCGTGAAATCCTGCCCGGCGTGGCGCCACAGCCAGTCCATCGAGTCGCGCCACTTCGCATAGGCGGCGTCGGCGATGCGCTGCGCCGCCGCGTCGGTCTCGGCGACGACGACGTGGCGCGTGATGCCGATATGCGGCAGTGCAGCATCGTCGCGGCCGAGCGCCCGCCAGTCATTGCGATAGCGGTCGCTGATCGCCTTGGCGCGATCGGCCGGTCCGAGCGAGACGACATTGATGGATTTCGGCACGGCCCACGCGATCGCATCCGGGCTCGGCGCGCCATACCACAGCGGCGGATGCGGCAACTGCGCGGGCTTGGCCTGCACCACGTAGTCCTTGAAGTTGAAGAACTTGCCTTCGAAATTGACGACGTCGCTCTCGAAGGCGCGCATCAGCACCGCAAAGGCTTCGTGATACAGCGGCGAGGCGTTGGTGGGATCGATCCCATAACGCTCGTGCTCGACCAGCGCGCCGCCGCGGCCCACGCCCACCATGAGGCGGCCGCCGCTCATGTGATCGAGCATGCAGATTTCTTCATAGACCCGCAGCGGGTGGTAAAGCGGCAGCACGTAAACCAGCGGTCCCAACCGCAGCGTGCGCGTGCGCTGAATCGCCGCTGCAAGGAAGACGCTCGGGCTCGCCACCATGCCCAAGGGCGTCGAATGATGTTCGGCGTGGTGAAATCCGGCAAATCCGCCCCGTTCGATCGCCTCGATGAGCTGGAGCCGCTCCTCGAAGAACTTGCCCAACGGCGCGCCACTGCTGTCGAGATGATCGAAGATCGCGAATTTAAGCATGCTGGACGTTTCCATCGGCTGGACGCGCGGCGAAAGGCGTGACGGACGCCGGAAATGCCGCTATTTTACGGAGGAAGCCGTCATAACCGAGCGGCTCATGGGGAGGAATTTGATGAAGAAGACTGGTCTCTTTTTGGCGGCCGCGCTCCTGGCTGCGTCGGCCGCATCCTCGGCCTACGCGCAGGGCACCGTCAAGATCGGTTTGATCATGGCCTATTCCGGCCAGTTCGCCGACACCGCGACGCAGATGGACAACGCCATCAAGCTGTACATGAAGCAGCATGGCGACACCGTCGCCGGCAAGAAGATCGAGATCATCCGCAAGGATACCGGCGGCCCGAACCCGGACGTTGCCAAGCGTCTGGCGCAGGAACTGATCGTGCGTGACAACATCGACATCCTCGCCGGCTTCACGCTGACGCCGGAAGCGCTCGGCGCCGCCGACGCGTCTGCCGAAGCCAAGAAGTTCATGGTCGTCATGAACGCGGCGACCTCGATCATCACGACCAAGTCGCCGTACATGGCGCGCACGTCGCTCACCATTCCGCAGCTCGAGAACACGCTCGGTGGATGGGCCGCCAAGAACGGCGTGAAGAAAGCCTACACCATGGTGTCGGACTATGGCCCGGGCATCGACGCCGAAACCTGGTTCCAGAAAGGTTTCAAGGCCGCCGGCGGCGAGATCGTCGGTTCGGTGCGCATGGCCGTCGCCAATCCGGACTTCTCCGCCTACATCCAGCGCATGAAGGATCTCAATCCGGAAGCCGTCTTCATCTTCATTCCGGGTGGCGCGCAGCCGGTGGCGATCACCAAGGCGCTGCAGGAACGCGGCATCGATCCGAACAAGGTGAAGATCATGGCGCAGGGCGAACTGACCATGGACGACACCGCCTTGAAGAACATGGGCGACGCCGGTCTCGGCATCATCACGGTGTTCCACTACGGCTGGGAGCACAAGTCCAAGATGAACGAGGACTTCGTCAAGGCGTACAATGCCGAGTTCAAGCGCAACCCCGACGTCTTCTCGATCGGCGGTTGGGACGGCATGCACCTGATCTACGAAGCGCTGAAGAAGACCGGCGGCAAGGCCGACGGTGAATCGTTGATCGGCGCCGCCAAGGGCATGGCGTGGGAAAGCCCGCGCGGTCCGATCTCGATCGACCCGGCCACCCGCGACATCGTGCAGACGGTCTACATACGCCGTGTCGAGAAGGTGAACGGCAACAACCAGAACGTCGAGTTCGACAAGGTCGAAAAGGTCAAGGACCCGGCCAAGTAGGCCTCGCTCCTTCACCTCATATACAAGCTATACCCTCCCCCTCGCGGGGGAGGGTTGGGAAGGGGCAAATGCCTTTCCCACGCCGGTCGGCTTCGGCTCGCGGCTCTCCCCGCCCAGGGGACGGTAAAGACTGCGGCCCCACATTCCGAACCATAGTCCGACCCCTCGCTTCCGTCCGCCCGGCCCTCTATTCTCCCGGCACACGAACGACTCGCCCGGGAAGAAATCATGGAAGCGCTTAACCTGCCGCGGCCCGCCTGGATGACGGAAGAACACGTCATGCTCGAAGAGCAGGCACGCCGTTTCATCGCCGACGAGTTCACCCCGCATCTCGATGCCTGGCACGAGAAAGGCATGTACCCGCGCGAGGTCTGGACCAAGGCCGGCGAGGCCGGGCTGCTCGGCGCTTCGTTGCCCGAGGAGTATGGCGGCGCCGGCGGCACTTTCGCTCATGAAGCTGTCATCTATCGCGAATATTCACTTGGCGGTTTCGACACCTTCGGCGCGCCGCTGCATTCCGGCATCGTCGCGCCCTACATCCTGCATTACGGCACCGAAGAGCAGAAGAAGCGCTGGCTGCCGAAGCTCGCCAGCGGCGAGATGGTCGGCGCCATCGCCATGACCGAGCCGGGCACCGGCTCCGACCTGCAGGGCGTGCGCACCAAGGCGGAGAAATCCGGCAACGGCTACATTCTCAACGGCGCCAAGACCTTCATCACCAATGGCCAGCACGCCAACCTCATCGTCGTAGTCGCCAAGACCGATCCCAAGCAGGGCTCCAAGGGCGTGTCGCTGCTGGTCGTCGAGACCGACGACGCGCCGGGATTTCGCCGTGGCCGCAAGCTCAAGAAGCTCGGCATGGATTCGGCCGATACCTCGGAACTGTTCTTCGACGACGTGAAGCTTCCGGCCGAAAGCCTGCTCGGCACCGAGGAAGGGCAGGGCTTCTATCAATTGATGAAGGAACTGCCGCAGGAGCGGCTGATCGTCGCGATCCACGCTGTGGCCATGATGGAACGGGCGCTGGCGCTGACCGTCGATTACGTCAAGCAGCGCAAGGCCTTCGGCAAGGCGATCATCGAATTCCAGAACACCCAGTTCGAACTGGCCGCCTGCAAGACCGACGCCACCATCGCCAAGGTGTTCCTCGACCATTGCATCGGCCTGCATGTCGAGGGCAAGCTCGACACCGTGACCGCCTCGATGGCCAAATACAGGCTGACCGACACCCTTGGCACCATCCTCGATCGCTGCCTGCAGCTGTTCGGCGGCTATGGTTTCATGGACGAATATCCGATCTCGCGCCTCTACCGGGATGCCCGGGTGCTGCGTATCTATGCCGGTACGAACGAGATCATGAAGTTGCTGATCGCGCGCAGTTTGTAATTTCCTGTCGTCCCGGGCGAGCGCGAAGCGCAAGGCCCGGGGCCCATAACCACCGCGCCACCGAGAGCGCACGGCGTATGGGTCCCCGCCTTCGCGGGGAAGACCTAGAAACGAGGAGAACAGGTCAATGCCTGACGCATTCATCTACGACGCCGTCCGCACCCCGCGCGGCCGCGGCAAGGCCGATGGCGCGCTGCACGAGGTCACCGCTCTCAATCTGGCATCTCAGGCACTCGGCGCGATCAAGGATCGCAACAAGCTTGAGCCGAGCCTGGTCGATGACGTCGTGCTCGGCTGCGTCGATCCGGTCGGCGAAGCCGGCGGCGACATCGCCCGCGTCGCCGCGATCGTGGCCGGCTACGGCGAGACGGTGCCCGGCATCCAGATCAACCGCTTCTGCGCCTCCGGTCTCGATGCGGTGAACTTCGCCGCGGCGGAAGTGATGTCCGGCCAGCACGACATGACCATCGGCGGCGGCGTCGAGTCGATGAGCCGCGTCGGCATCGGTGCCTCGGGCGGCGCCTGGCCGCTCGATCCTTCGATCGCGCTGAAGTCCTATTTCGTGCCGCAGGGCATTTCCGCCGACATGATCGCCACCAAATACGGCTTCTCGCGTGACGACGTCGACGCTTACGCCGTCGAGAGTCAGAAGCGTGCCGGCCGTTCCTGGGACGAAGGCCGCTTCAAGAAATCCGTCATCGCGGTCAAGGACGTCAACGGCATCACCATCCTCGACAAGGACGAACACATGCGTCCGTCGACGACGATGCAGACGCTCGCCGCGCTCAACCCGTCCTTCGTGCAGATGGGCGAAATGGGCGGCTTCGATGCGGTGGCCATTCAGCGCTATCCGGAGCTGGAAGCGCTCAACCATGTGCACACGCCGGGCAACTCGTCGGGCATCGTCGATGGCGCCGCCGCGGTGCTGATCGGCAATGCGGAAGCCGGCAAGAAGGCCGGGATGAAGCCGCGCGCGCGCATCAAGGCCTTCGCCAATATCGGCTCCGAGCCGTCGATCATGCTGACCGGCCCGGTGCCGGTCACCGAGAAGGTGCTGAAGAAGGCCGGCATGTCGATCGGCGATATCGACCTGTTCGAGCTCAACGAGGCCTTCGCCTCGGTGGTGCTGCGCTACATGCAGGCCTTCGACATTCCGCACGACAAGATCAACGTCAATGGCGGCGCCATCGCCATGGGCCATCCGCTGGGCGCCACGGGCGCCATGATCCTCGGCACCGTGCTCGACGAACTCGAGCGCTCGGGCAAGGAAACGGCGCTGATCACGCTGTGCATCGGCGCCGGCATGGGTACGGCGACGATCATCGAGCGGGTGTAACTAAATCCGCCTCATCCTGAGGAGCGGCCGCAGGCCGCGTCTCGAAGGATGGGGCGGCCCATGGTTCGAGACGCGTTGCTGCGCAACGCTCCTCACCATGAGGCCGGATAGGGGCTGGGGAGCGAGACAATGCCCAAGATTGACGTCAGCAAGCTCGAGAGCCGCAAGGGCTCGCCGAACTATCCGCCTGAGTTTCAGCCGGTCTGCGCCGGCCGCCACAAGACGCCGCTCGGCAATGCCGCCGGCATCACCCAGTTCGGCGTCAACCTGACGCGGCTCGAACCCGGCGCCGCCACCTCGGTCCGCCACTGGCACGAGAACGAGGACGAATTCGTCTTCATCCTGATGGGCGAATGCGTGCTGATCGAGGACGTCGGCGAGACTATTCTCAAGCCGGGCGACGCCGCCGGCTTTAAGGCCGGCGTGCCGAATGCCCACACCATCGTCAACCGCTCGCAGGGCGACGTCGTGCTGATCGAGGTCGGCACGCGGGCGCCCATCGAGCGCGCGCATTATCCCGGCGAAGATCTGCGTTTCGAGCGCGACGGCAAAACGTTGCGCGTCCTGCATCGCGACGGCACGCCCTACTGAGGCGCGCCCCTTCAAGACCACCGAGAGGAACCGTTCATGAGCAGCTTCAAACTCGATATCGACACTGACGGCATTGCGCTCATCACCTGGGACATGGCCGACCGCTCGATGAACGTCATCACCATGGACGTGATCGCTGAATTGTCGAGTCTGGTCGACAAGGTGACCAATGACCCCGCGATCAAGGGCGCGGTCATCACCTCCGGCAAGGAAGCGTTCTGCGGCGGTGCCGATCTCACCATGCTCGAGAGCATGGGAGGCATCTACGCCGACAAGGTGAAGAAGGAAGGCGAAGAGGCCGCGGCGAAATACGTCTACGAGGAGAGCTCGAAGCTGTCGCAGCTCTACCGCCGCCTGGAAAAGAGCGGCAAGCCGTGGGTCTGCGCGCTCAACGGCACCGCGATGGGCGGCGGCTTCGAGCTGGCGCTGGCCTGCCATCGCCGCATCGCTGCCGACAATCCGAAGACGCGGCTCGGCCTGCCCGAGATCAAGGTCGGCTTGTTTCCCGGCGCCGGCGGCACGCAGCGCGTCGTGCGCATGATGATGCCGGCCGACGCGCTGCAGTTCCTGCTCAAGGGCGATCAGCTCAAAGTGGATCGCGCCAAGGCGATGAAGCTGATCGATGAAGTCGTGCCGCAGGACAAGCTGATCGAGACCGCAAAGGCCTGGATCAAGGGCGGCGGCAAGGGTGAAGCGCCGTGGGACGTGAAGGGTTACAAATTCCCCGGCGGCCTCGTCTATTCCAAGGCCGGCATGATGACGTTCCCGCCGGCCAACGCCATCTATCGCCGCGAGACCTACGACAATTATCCGGCGGCACGCGCCATCCTCCAGGTCGTCTATGAGGGCCTGCAGCTCGATATCGACACCGCGCTGCGCGTCGAGTCGCGCTGGTTCGCCAAGATCCTGCGCTCGCCGGAAGCGGCGGCGATGATCCGCACCCTGTTCGTCAACATGCAGGACCTCAACAAGGGCGCGCGCCGTCCGGCCAATGTGCCGCCGACCAATATCAAGAAGATCGGCGTCGTCGGCGCCGGCTTCATGGGCGCCGGCATTGCCCAGGTGTCGGCCGCTGCCGGGCTTTCGGTGGTGCTGATCGATCGCGATCAGGAAACCGCCGACAAGGGCAAGGCCGGCCTCCACAAGGCGCTGTCCGACCGTGTCGCCAAGGGTCGCATGAAATCGGCCGAGCGTGACGGCCTGCTGGAAAAGATCATGCCGACTGCCGACTACGCGGCGCTGAAGGATTGCGATCTCGTCGTCGAAGCCGTGTTCGAGGACCGCAAGGTGAAGGCCGACGTTATCAAAAAAATCGCTGCGGTGATCCGCGACGACGCCACATTCGCTTCCAACACCTCGACGCTGCCGATCACCTCGCTCGCCGCGGAGTTCAAGGAGCCGAAGCGTTTCATCGGCATCCACTTCTTCTCGCCGGTCGATCGCATGATGCTGGTCGAAGTCATCATGGGCAAGGAAACCGGCGATCCGGCGCTCGCCGCGGCGCTCGATTTCATCCGCGCCATCCGCAAGACCCCCATCGTCGTCAACGACACGCGCGGCTTCTATGCCAACCGCTGCGTGCTCAACTACATCCGCGAAGGCCACCTGATGCTGCAGGAAGGCATCCCGGCGGCGATGATCGAGAACACCGCGCGCATGGCCGGCATGCCGGTCGGCCCGCTGTCGCTCAACGACGAGACCGCGCTCGATCTCGGCCTCAAGATCGTCCGCGCCACCGAAGCCGATCTCGGCGCCAATGCGGTCGATCCGGGCATGAAGAAGCTGCTCGAGGACTTGGTGGAAAAACACCAGCGCTTCGGCCGCAAGAACGGCAAGGGCTTCTACGATTACGCGCCCGGCCAGCCGAAGAAACTGTGGCCGGGTCTCGCCGACCTGTTGCCGAAGAAGCTGACGCGCGAACAGGTCGAGGCTCTCGACGTCGAGGAACTGAAGCAGCGTTTTCTCGTCGTGCAGGCGGTCGAGGCCGCGCGCACCTTCGAGGAGCATGTCGTCACCGACGTGCGCGAGGCCGATGTCGGCTCCATCCTCGGCTTCGGCTTCGCGCCGTTCACCGGCGGCACTTTGTCCTACATCGACATGATGGGGACCAAGGCCTTCGTCGCGCTGTGCAACAAATTCGTGAAGAAATACGGCGACCGCTTCACCCCGCCGAAGCTGCTGGTCGAGATGGCCGAGAAGGGCGAGAGCTTCCACACCCGCTTCGCACCGAAGAAGAAGGCGGCGTAGCGGGATTCATTGTCGTCCCGGGCGGGCGAAAGCAGGACCCGGGACCCATGGCGACCGCGCCATCGAGAGGAACGGCGTATGGGTCCCCGCCTTCGCGGCGACGACGATAGCTACATCACCACCGTCAGCCGCTTCGCCGCGCGGGTGATGCCGGTGTAGAGCCAGCGCTGGCGCGATTCCTGGAACGCAAACGACTCGTCGAACAGCACGACGTCGTCCCACTGCGAGCCTTGCGCCTTGTGCACGGTGAGCACGTAGCCGTAATCGAATTCGTCGTAGGGCTTGCGGCGCTGCCAGTCGATCTGCTCGATGCCGCCGGCGAAACATTCCGGCCGCACCGAAACCTTGACACCGCGCGTCGCGGTTTCGTCGTCCGGCAACAGCCGCAGCGTCATGATGCCGGTCTTGCGGCCGCCGCGCTCCTTGACGCTCCACAGGCCGCCGTTGAACAGACCCTTCTTGCGGTTGTTGCGCAGGCACACCAGCTTGTCGCCGGCTTCCGGCATCGGATCCTTGAAGCCGCGGCGCTCGCGCATGCGCATGTTGTAGGCGCGCCGCGTGTTGTTGCGGCCGACCAGCACCTGATCGGCCTCCAGCACGCGCTGCGGATCGAGTTCACCCTTGAGCACCACTTCGGTCTCGCCGTAGCGGCCGGGCTCGAGATATTCGCCGGCGCGAATATCCATCGACAGGCGGATGATCGGATTGTCCTGCGCCTGGCGATGCACCTCGGTCAGCATCACGTCGGGCTCGTGCTCGGTGAAGAAGCCGCCGCCATTGGCGCCGGCGGTGATCGGCGGCAACTGCGCTGGGTCGCCCAGCACCAAAAGCGGCACGCCGAAGGACAGCAAATCCTTGCCGAGCTCGGCGTCCACCATCGAGCACTCGTCGATGATGATCAGCGACGCCTTCGACGCCGGCGCTTCGTCCCACAGATCGAAGCTGGGGATTTCCTCGCCGCTCTCGCGGGCGCGATAGATCAGCGAGTGGATCGTGGTGGCGCCGCGGCAGCCCTTGCCGCGCATCACACTGGCCGCTTTGCCGGTGAAGGCAGCGAACTTCACTTCGCCGTCGACGGCCTCGGCGAGATGGGTGGCGAGCGTGGTCTTACCGGTGCCGGCATAGCCGAACAGGCGGAAAACCTGCGGAGTCGAGCCAGTGCCGGGCCTGGCCTTGAGCCAGTCGGCGACGGCTTTCAAGGCGTCATCCTGATGGGGCGTGAATTGCATGCGCGGATGAATAGAGCATGCGGCCCGGATGGCAAAGAACATAATAGCAACAAGCTTCGTTCGTCCCCGCGCATAACCGTTCGAAGAACGGCGTTCTTTCAGAACGCCTATGGCGAGGACCCAGGCTTTGCCCGCGCTGCGGCAAAAAGCTGGGTTCCCGCTGGCGCGGGAACGAACGGGGTCTGCCGGTGCACAGGAATTCTGTCTTGACGTCGTACCGCAGGCAGCATATATTCCCAACTCTCTCTCGACCCGATCCGGCGCCGTCATGACGCGCCGGGGGCGGGCGGGAAGAGCGGGGCGCCGACAATGCGCCTCGTGACAATCGGCCGGCCGGTCGCCGGTCCGATGGTGGAGCGCCGGGAGGCGCAGCGCCGCCGCAGCGGGCCTCGCAAACCCGATGCGATCCGGCGCGCGCGCCTCGGAGCAGGTCTCGCAAACCTGCTTCGCTCCGGCGTGCGGCGCGGCCTCGCAAGCCGCGCCACAAGAGGGTCTCGCAAACCCTCTGGCGCCTCCCGGCGCTCCATCCCCTCGGGGAACGGAAAAAGGGTGAGGCTCGGCCCGGGCCTTTGCAAACAACAGGGTCGATACCGCATGCCGCATCGCCCTGCGCGCCGCGCTTGACTCCCGAGTTATATTTCAATATTCGTAGAAATATGGAACAGATTGATGCCGTCGCGGCGCTGGCCGCGCTCGCCCAGGACAATCGCCTCGATGTCTACCGGCTGCTGGTGCAGTCCGGTCCGGACGGCATGGCGGCGGGCGCGATCGCCGACAGGCTCGGTCTGGCGCCGAACACGCTCACCTTCCATTTCGATCGGCTGCGCGCCGCCGGTCTCGTCACCGTGCGCCGCGATGGCCGCTCGATGATCTACGCCGCGCACTTCGACACCATGAATTCGCTGATCGGCTATCTCACCGACAATTGCTGCGGCGGTCAGCCCGAGCAATGCGCGCCGGCCGCAGCCTGCAAACCGTCCACGAAACGCGCCAGGCAAACCGCCTGAGGAGGCTCTCATGAAGCGTCTGCATGTTCACGTCGCCGTTGATGACATCGCGAAGTCGATCCCGTTCTATTCGGCGCTGTTCGCCGCGCAGCCGTCGGTGACGAAGACCGACTACGCCAAATGGATGCTGGAGGATCCGCGCGTCAACTTTGCCATCTCCTCGCGCGGCCGCGAAGCCGGCCTCGATCACCTTGGCATCCAGGTCGAGAGCAAGGACGAACTGCACGACGTCTATGCGCGGCTCAAGCAGGCCGGCGGCGCCGTGATCGAGCAGGGCGAAACCGCCTGCTGCTACGCCCAATCGGAAAAATCCTGGATCGACGATCCGGCCGGTATCGCTTGGGAAACCTTCCATACAACGGGCGAGAGCACGACCTACGGCGATGGCAGCGGCGAAAACGAAGCCCGCACGACCGGCGCCAAGGCCTGCTGCGCGCCATCGGTGTCGGCCGCGCCATCCTCTTCCAAATCAGCCTGCTGCGCCTGAGGTTCTGTCATGTCGGACCGCATCTACAACGTCCTGTTTCTCTGCACCGGCAACTCGGCGCGCTCGGTGATCGCCGAAGCTATTCTCGAACGCGAAGGCAAGGGCCGCTTCAAAGCCTTCAGCGCCGGCAGTCAGCCGAAGGGGCAAGTCAACCCGCATACGCTGACGCTTCTGCGCAACCTCGGCTACGACGTCTCCGGCTTCCGCTCCAAGAGCTGGCTTGAGTTCGCGCAGCCCGGCGCGCCGCAAATGGATTTCGTCTTCACCGTCTGCGACGACGCCGCGGGTGAAGCCTGCCCGGTGTGGCCGGGTCAGCCGATGACGGCGCATTGGGGTATCCCCGATCCGGCGGCCGCGACCGGCAGCGCGGTCGAAATCGCGCTCGCCTTCGACGAGGCCTATCGCATGCTGAATCGCCGCATCGAACTCTTCCTGGCGCTGCCGATGAACAAACTCGACAAACTCGTGCTGCACAAGAAGTTGAAGGACATCGGCGCTTCTGAAGGCGCGACGCAACTGGCGGCCGGCCGTGTCGAAGTTTGAACGCTATCTGACTCTTTGGGTCGGGCTCTGCATCGTCGCCGGGGTCGCACTCGGCCATCTGATGCCGGGGGTGTTTCAAGCCATCGGCTCGGCCGAGATCGCCCGCGTCAACCTGCCGGTCGCGGCGCTGATCTGGCTGATGATCGTGCCGATGCTGATCAAGATCGACTTTGCGGCGCTGGCGCAGGTGAAGGAGCACTGGCGCGGCATCGGCGTCACGCTGTTCATCAACTGGGCGGTCAAGCCGTTCTCGATGGCGGCGCTCGGCTGGCTGTTCGTCGGCTATCTGTTTCGGCCGTATCTGCCGGCCGATCAGATCAACTCCTACATTGCTGGTCTTATCCTGCTCGCCGCCGCGCCGTGCACGGCGATGGTCTTCGTCTGGAGCAACCTCACCAAGGGCGAGCCGCATTTCACGCTGTCCCAGGTGGCGCTCAACGACACCATCATGATCTTTGCTTTCGCGCCGCTGGTCGGCCTGCTGCTCGGTCTGTCCGCAATCACGGTGCCGTGGGACACGTTGTTGCTGTCCGTCGTGCTTTACATTCTTGTGCCCGTTGCGGCTGCGCAACTGCTGCGCCGGCGCGTTTTAGCCACGGGCGGCAAGGCCGCGCTCGACCGCTTGCTGGCGGCACTGCAGCCTTTGTCCCTGGTGGCGCTGCTGGCGACCCTGGTGATGCTGTTCGGGTTCCAGGGCGAACAGATCCTGACGCAGCCTTTGGTGATCGCGCTCCTGGCGGTGCCGATCCTGATCCAGGTCTATTTCAACGCCGGGCTGGCCTACATCCTCAACCGCATCGCCGGCGAGCAGCATTGCGTCGCCGGTCCGTCGGCGCTGATCGGAGCGAGCAACTTCTTCGAGCTTGCCGTGGCCGCGGCGATCAGCCTGTTCGGCTTCAATTCCGGCGCCGCCCTTGCGACCGTGGTCGGGGTCTTGATCGAAGTCCCCGTGATGCTGACCGTGGTCGCGATCGTCAACCGCAGCCGCGGCTGGTACGAGCGCGGCGCGCACCCCGATCCGGCCGTCATCACGAAGTCTTGACGGCGCTCGGGGCTTGGGCCGGTCCGCATAGCACCCTTACGTCTTCCGGATTGCCCTTTGGCCGCCGTCATGTTTAAGGTCGCGGCCCCTTCGGCCGGAAGAGTTTTATGGCGCGTGACCAGATCGATATGACCCCGCTCGAGACCCGCGACGAACTCGTCGCCTGGTTTGAAGCGGGTTGCAAGCCGAAGTCGCAGTGGCGTGTCGGCACCGAGCACGAGAAATTCGTCTTCACATTAAAAGACCACCGGCCGGTGCCCTATGCCGGCCAGCAGTCGATTCGCGCGCTGCTCGACGGCATGCACGGCCTGCTCGGCTGGGAGCCGATCATGGAGGGCGAGAACATCATCGGCATGTTCGACGTCACCGGCGGCGGCGCCATTTCGCTCGAACCGGGCGGCCAGTTCGAACTGTCCGGCGCGCCTTACGACAATGTGCACCAGACCGCGGCCGAACTGTTCGCGCACCTGGCGCAGGTCCGCGAAGTGGCAAAGCCACTGGGCCTCGGCTTCCTCGGCCTCGGCATGACGCCGAACTGGTCGCGCGCCGACATGCCGGTGATGCCCAAGGGCCGCTACAAGATCATGACGAACTACATGCCGAAGGTCGGCACCCGCGGCCTCGACATGATGTATCGCACCTGTACGGTGCAGGCGAACCTCGACTTCTCGTCCGAAGCCGACATGGTGAAGAAGCTGCGCGTGTCGCTGGCGCTGCAGCCGGTGGCCACTGCTTTGTTCGCCAACTCGCCGTTCACCGAAGGCTGCCCGAACGGTTACCTGTCGGCGCGCTCGGAGATCTGGCGTGATACCGACAATAACCGCGCCGGCATGCTTCCCTTCGCCTTCGAAGACGGCATGGGCTTCGAGCGCTATGTCGATTATGCGCTCGACGTGCCGATGTATTTCATCAAGCGCGGCGACAAATATATCGATGCCTCCGGCAAGTCGTTCCGCGATTTCTTCGCCGGCAAGCTCGACATCATGCCCGGCGAAAAGCCGACCTTGTCGGACTGGGCCAACCATCTGTCGACGATCTTCCCCGAGGTTCGGCTCAAGCGTTATCTCGAAATGCGCGGCGCCGACGGCGGCCCCTGGCGCCGCCTGCCGTCGCTCTCGGCCTACTGGGTCGGCATTCTCTACGACGATGATGCGCTCGATGCCTGCTGGCAGATGGTGAAGGACTGGACCGCGCAGGAGCGGCAGAAGCTGCGCGACGACGTGCCGAAGCTCGGCTTCAAGGCCGAGATCCGCGGCCGCAACGTGCTGACGTTGGCGCAGGAGACCTTGCGCATTTGCGCCAAGGGCCTTTCCCGCCGCAAGCGGCTCGACCGCAACGGCCGCGACGAAACGCGCTACCTTCGCCCGCTGGAAGAGTCGATCGCGCGCGGCATCACGCCGGCCGAGGAACTGCTCGAGAAATTCCACGGCGAGTGGGGCGGCTCGGTCGATCACATCTTCGATGAGTATATGTATTAGCTCCGCCTCATGGTGAGGAGCGCGCAATTGCGCGCGTCTCGAACCATGGGGCGGCCTCGTCCTTCGAGACGCGCTCCTTCGGAGCGCTCCTCAGGATGAGGCCTGGATAGGTTGTCAAATGGCCAAGTCCACGCCCGCGACGCTCGCGCTTGAAAAGGCCAAGGTCGCCTTCTCGCTGCACGAATACGACTACGACCCGAATGCCGAACGCATCGGTATGCAGGCGGCCGAAGCGCTCGGCATCGAACCGGCGCGGTTGCTGAAGACCTTGATGGCGAAGGCCGGCACCGATGTCGTCTGCGTGCTGGCGCCCTCCGACCGCGAAGTGAACCTGAAGCGCCTTGCCGCGGCCGCCGGCGCCAAAAGCGCGGCGATGCTGGGGGCGGCCGAAGCCGAGCGCATCACCGGCTATCATGTCGGCGGCATTTCGCCGTTCGGCCAGAAGAAGCGCGCGCGGGTATTCATCGAACAGACGGCGTTGCAGTTCCCGACCATCCTGTGCAACGGCGGCCGCCGCGGCCTCCAGGTCGAACTCAAGCCGGCGGATCTGGTGCGCGTTCTCGCCGCGACGCCGGCGGAGATCTGCTGAGGCCGCATTCTGCATGGCGGCCATCACGCCTGATCGCTTGCCGGAACAGCATCGTCGCGTCACAAGGCCATCCCAGCCACGCGTTCCGGCGGCGCCTTATCGCGATGTCCCAAGACAAAACTCATTCCAGCGCCGTCGGCCGTGCTCCGGCCGATGACAAGGTCGGACATCGTGCTCTATGTGGTCACGGTGCTGATCTGGGGCTCGAGCTGGATCGCGACGCACTATCAGGCCGCGTCGATCGCGCCGGAGGTGTCGATCGTCTGGCGCTACGGCTTCGCCACGCCGCTGATGTTCGCCATCACCGTCTATCGCGGCGAGCGTCTGCGCTACCGGCTCGTCGATCACGGTTACTTCGTCGCGCTCGGCCTGTGCATATTCTCGATCAATTACATGCTGTTCTATCACGCGGCCCAGCATGTCTCGTCGGGGCTGCTGTCGATCGAATTTACATTGGCTGCGGTGGGCAATGTGCTGCTCGGCGCCCTGGTCTTCGGCACAAGGATCGAGGGCCGCGCCGTTCTCGGCGGCCTGATCGGCATCGTCGGCGTCGCGGCGATGTTCTATCCGCAGATCAAGGGGCTGCGCCTCGATGGCGGCGCGCTGCTCGGCTTCGTGCTCGGCCTTGTCGCCACCTCGTGCTTCTGCATCGGCAACATGGTGTCGCTTTCCGCCAAGCGCCGCAATCTGCCGGTGTTCGCCACGTTGTCCTGGGCCATGCTCTACGGCACCGTTATCGTGGCGCTGGTCGGCGTCGCCAAGGGCGAAGCCTTCGTCATGGACTGGAGCCCGATCTATCTCGGCTCGCTGGTCTATCTGGTGTTGCTGGCGTCGGTGGTTGGCTTCGGCACCTATTTCACGCTGCTCAACCGCATCGGCGCGGCGCGCGCCGGCTACTCGACCGTGCTGTACCCGGTGGTCGCGCTCGCGGCCTCGACCTGGCTCGAAGACTATCGCTGGACGCCGGTGGCGGTCGCCGGCCTCGCCTGCGTGCTGTGCGGTGTCATCCTCGTGCTGCGGCCGCCGAAGCCGTGATCATTCGGCGGCGATCGCGGCTTCCGACAGGTTGTCGAGCGACGAGATGATGTGCTCGGCCAGCGCGTTGGCCAGCGTCGAGCTCTCATGCGCATTGCGCACCAGGCCGATCTGGCAGCTCGGCAGGTCGGGATAGCCGTCGGCCGGCGTCAAGACGCGCATGCCGGGCCGCAGGCCGGATTCGGCCAGCACCGATACCGCAAGCCCCGACAGCACCGCGGCGGCGACCGCGCCGGCATTCGAACTCGAATAAAGCAGGCGATACGGCCGGCCCATGACGTCGAGACGCTCGATCGCGGTGCGCCGCCAGGCGCAGGTCGGTCGGCCGAGCGCAAGCGGCACGGTTTCTTCCGTGTGTGCGGTATGGCGGTTCGACGTCACCCACAACAGCCGCTCGCGGCGAAACGTTTCGGCGGCGCGCTGGGATTCGCAATTGGTGACGATGGCGAGATCGATCTCGTTGGCGTCGATGCGCTCCCACAGATCGACCGACGGTTCGCACATCACCGACAGTTCGACCCCGGGATAAGCGCGCGAGAACCGCGCCATGATTTCCGGCAGATAACGGTCGGCATAGTCGTCCGGCACGCCGAGCCGGACGCGGCCCGACAATTCCTCATCGGTGAAGGCGGCGATCGTTTCGATGTTCAGCTTGATGATGCGTCGCGCATAGTCGAGCAGGCGCTGGCCGTCTTCGGTGAGTTTGGAGGCGCGGCCATCGCGAACGAACACCGGCCGATCAAGGCGCTCCTCCAGCCGCTTCATCTGCATCGACACCGCCGATTGCGTCTTGTTCACGAACTCGGCGGCTTTGGTGAAGCTGCCGGTCTCGGCGATTGCGATGAATGTCCTGAGTTGGTCAGCATCGAGCAGTGCAGTCATGGGCAAAACTCCCCAAATGCTACGGGCTTGGCGCCCGCAAAGGATAACATCACTATTCCTGATTGGTCAGATTAAAAACATTCGTTTCACTAATCAATACCGCAGGCGCATATAGACGGTGTCGGCAACGGACTCGGACGTGGTGATACAGGGTCCCGCTGACCTGAATCAGAGCATAAGGCGCTGGTTTTGCATCAGAAAATTGGAGATGACCATGACAACCGCTTATCCCGTTTTGCCGCTCGCCGCCGGAACCCTGACCCGGGCCCTGGGCGCCGCCATCAACGTGGTCGTCATCTCGGTCAAATCCGTCAATCGCGCTGTGCGCCACCGCCGCGACGCCCGAATGCTTGCCGGCCTCGATGGCCGCATGCTCGCCGATATCGGCCTGACGCAGTCCGATGTGCAGGACGCCTTCTCGGAGCCGCTCTGGGCGGACCCGACGGCGCTCCTGAAGGAGCGTGCCATCGAGCGGCGCATGAACCGCGCCCGGACGCGCGTCGTTCTCTGGCAAGGCGACAGCAAGACCTTCCGCCGCCCGGCGACCAACCGGCCCGCTCGCGAAACGGTCTGACAAAATAGGGGAACGCGCCGTGAGGCGCGTTTCACGAAAACGGCCGATCCCTCTCATCGGCCGCTACGGTCCGAGCACTGCGAAATTCCCCTCTCGCGCCCGGATCACAAGCGCCCGCTGGCCCCTCCGGCGGGCGCTTTAATTTTTGCAGAGTGATTCGTCAGCGCACGCCGGCGACTTCTGACGTCAGCAGCGAGCGGCGGTCTTTGACCACGCCGATCTTCACGCCGAGCCGCTTGATCGTTGAAACCTCGCGGCCGCCGAGCGCGCGATCACAATTCATGTGCGTCGGCGCGATGAAGAATTCGGCCTTGCTCCAGTCCGACACCCATTGCAGCCGCGAGTTGGCCTCTTTCTCGAACGGCAGCCGCTCGCCGCACACCGCGACCGTATAGCGATGGGTGTGGTGGCCCTTGGCATCGATCTTGGCGACATAGGCTTCGAGGTCGTCGACCGCTTCCGGCATGATCGTCACCCAGTAGTCGCCCACGTAGCGGCCCGCGGCGCCGGACAAGCCGCCGACCAGCGGATTGTAATAGAGATATTCGTAAGGATGCAGCGCGACCAGTATGCCGGCGTTCGCCACGAGCACAGCGACGATCGCCGCCGCCGCGGCTCGCGACAGCCACGGCCGCACCAAAGCAAAGCGTGTCAGCAGCGCGTCGAAGCCGATGCCCGCCAGCACGGCAAACACCGGGACGACGAACAGGAAGTGCCGCAGTCCGGTGAAAGCCGGCCCGCGATCGATCACCTCGCACAGAACCGGAAACGCGGCGATCACCGCCAGCAGCAGGGTGTCGTTGCGCCGGCGCGAGTGGCCGCCTGCCTCGCTGCGCGGCCATAGAACGAAGATGATCGAGACGATGGCGCCAGCGACGATGATCAGCGGCAGCTTGAACAGCAGATAGGCCGGCACATACCAGCGCGGCACATTGGCCATTTCATAGATATGACCGCCAAGCAGGGTGCGGATCTGGTAGTGGAATTCGCCGAAATCAAAGAGTCCGCGGATCGGATTGAGCGGCGACAGCGCCGACCACGGCCACGCCACGATCATGATGAGGTAGGCGATCACGAAAGCGGGCAGCAGCGCCGTCACCGACCGGGCGTAGAACTCGATAGCCTGGCTCAGGTTGGCGCGCCAGGACGGCCCCGAGACGAAAATCGCCAGCGCTACATAGCCGGCAAGGAGCAGCCCGAGCACGCGAATGCCGAGCGCGGCGCCGAAGAAAATTCCGAAGGCGATGACGTGGCGCCAGCGCGGCCGTGGCAGGTCCCGCGTTGCGCGCAGCAGAAAATAGGCGGCCGCCATCATCGCAGCGGCGAAGGGGATGTCCTTGGTGTGATTGAACATCGAGCCGTACCACGGCCCGCACACCGCGAGCGAGAAGGCCGCGATTGCCGCGGCGCGCGGTCCGGCGACCATGCGCGCAGTGGCCCATGCGGCGGCGATGCCGCCGAGTCCGATGACGGCACAGAGCAGGTGGCGGATGCCGTAAGGCTCGACCATCGGCAGCGCGCGCTGGATCATGACAGCGAGGCCGTCGAACAGGCCGCCATAGAGATAGAGATTGACGAAGTGAAACAGTGACTGGTTTTTGAAGCCGCTGGCGTAATAGGCGACGATCATTTCGCCGTAACGCTGCTGCACTTCTTCGTCGTTGGTGATGGCGTAAGCATGGAAGGTCGCCGGCACCAACACGGCGAGGACGGCAAAAAGCACGGCGACCGCCATGTCATAGCGGTCGCACGCGGCAAAGCGCTCGCGAAGTCGCGCACCAAGGCGCGTCGCGGCGCGCAGCCGTTCCCTCGAAAGATCGGCAAACATCGTTGTGTGCGTGTCGGGGAAACGCCAAGGCACAGACGAACGGCTGGCCATGCGTTGGCTCGCATGATCCACAGATCACTGGGCTACGGCGACAGGCAGGCTCCCCGGCAGGCGGCCCTCCCTATCTCTTTGCGGCGGATTTTGTCTTGTTCCGTGGCATCTGTCATGCTCCATCTGCGCGAGCGGGGCACGTGGGGGCGGCAAGGCGCGATCCTTGGTTGAAAGCCAAGGCGGCAGCAACGGAATGGCAGGCCGGGATGCGATTGAGCTGCTATCTTGGCGGATTGATGCGGAATTGGGCGCGCTTCTGGGCGCTCCTCGCGGTCGTGGCCTTCATGCCGGGTTTGGCCTTGGCCCAGACCGGGTTCGACCGCCGCGGCGGCGACTATCTGAGATTCGAGGTCAACAACGGCGATCCGCAGGTCTGCGCCGCCCGCTGCGAGCGCGATACGCGTTGCCGCGCCTGGAGCTTCTCCTATCCCCGCACCGCCGACGCGCATGCGGCCTGCTGGCTCAAGAACAAGGTGCCGCCGCGCAACGCCGACAGTTGCTGTGTGTCCGGTGTGCGCGGCGCCGGGGTCATCGAGCCGCCCGTCGGCGAGACCGAATACTCGATCGATCGGTTCGGCGGCGACTACCGCAATTTCGAACTGCCGCCGGATCCGAGCGGCGCCGCCTGTGGCAAGGCCTGCGCCGACGACAACAAATGCCGAGCCTGGACCTATTTGCGGCCGGGCTATATTGGCGCCCAGGCGCGCTGCTTCCTGAAAGACAGGATCACGCGGCCGCGGTCGAAGCCATGCTGTATTTCCGGGGTGGTGCGATAGAGATTGTCATTCCCGGGCGGCCCGCGTTGGGCTAGCGCCAATGCGCGCCGGGAATGACGGAGCCTACTCAACGCCCGAGAAGAACCGCGACATCCGCAGGCCCTTCGGCCAGGTCCATACCGGCTGGTCCTTCATGCCAAGGTCCCACGAGCCGACAATGGCATCGACGCGGCCGATGAGATCGGCGGTCGGCAACAGGCCGACGCCGCCGGCGCGCAGCGGCACGCGCGAGTCGGCCGAGTTGTCGCGGTTGTCGCCCATGACGAAGACGTGGCCCGCCGGCACCAAAGTGTCCGGCACGTTGTCGAGCGGATCGTAGCCGGTGAGTTTGAAGATCGTGTGCTTGCGGCCGCCCGGCAGCGTCTCGATGAAGCGCGCAGCCTTGGCCTGCGAGCCATCCTCGTTCTCGGCCTGGCCGGCGCCTTCGGGCGTCTGCATGGCGGCTTCGCCATTGATGAAGACGACGCCGTTCTCGAGCTTGATATGATCGCCGGGCAGGCCGATGACGCGCTTGACCCAGACCTGCGAGCGATCGCCCGGCCAGCGGAACACGACAACGTCGCCGCGCTTCGGCAGCGCGCCAAACAACCGCTCGCTCGGCGGTAGCGTGATGAAGGCCGGCAGCGAGGCGGTCGAGTAGCCATAGGCGAACTTGGTCGCCAGCAATTCGTCGCCGATCAGCAAGGTTGGCTCCATCGAGCCCGACGGCACGTAGAACGGTTCGGCGAGCGCCGTCTTGGCGATCGTTACGGCCAGCAAGATCGATACGATATCGACGACGCCCTTGCCGATGCTGCGCAGGCGCGAAGGCGACTTACTCACGGGAGCGGTCTCACTGGTCATGGCTCACATTCTCTCTTGGCGCGTGGTCTTGTCCGAAATCCGGTTTCGCTTTTCGGGACCACGGCCCTAGGCCGTTCCGCCAACAGTGATCTTGTCCATGCGCAGCGACGGCTGGCCGACGCCGACCGGCACGCCCTGGCCGTTCTTGCCACAGGTGCCGATTCCCGGATCGAGCGCGAAGTCGTTGCCGATCATGGTGATGCGGTGCAGATCGGTCGGGCCGTTGCCGATCAGCATGGCGCCCTTTACCGGCGCGGTGATCTTGCCGTTCTCGATTTTGTAGGCCTCGGTGCACTGGAAGACGTATTTTCCCGAGGTGATATCGACCTGGCCGCCGCCGAAATTGACGGCGTACAGGCCATTCTTCACCGAAGCGATGATCTCGGACGGCTCCTTGTCGCCGGCGAGCATCGCCGTGTTGGTCATGCGCGGCATCGGCACATGAGCGTGGCTTTCGCGCCGGCCATTGCCGGTCGGCTTCATGCCCATCAGCCGCGCGTTCTGCCGGTCCTGCATGTAGCCGACGAGAATGCCGTCTTCGATCAGAACGGTCCGGTTGGTCGGCGTACCTTCGTCGTCGATGGTCAGCGAGCCGCGGCGCTGCTGCACGGTGCCGTCGTCTATGACGGTGACGCCCTTGGCGGCGACCTGCTGGCCCATCAAACCGGCGAAGGCCGAGGTCTTCTTGCGGTTGAAGTCGCCCTCGAGGCCGTGGCCGACGGCTTCATGCAGCATCACGCCTGGCCAGCCGGAGGCGAGCACGACATCCATTTCTCCGGCCGGTGCCGCGACGGCGGTGAGGTTGACCATGGCCTGGCGCACGGCTTCATCGACCGCATGTTGCCACATCGAAGGCTCGATGAAACGTTCGTAACCTTCGCGCCCGCCGACGCCGTAGCTGCCGGTTTCCTGACGGTCGCCGTCGCCGGCGACCACGGAGACGTTGAGGCGGACCAGTGGACGAATGTCGCGATAGGTCTCGCCGTCGCCGCGCAGGATTTCTACGACCTGCCAAGTTGCGGCAATCGACGCGGTGACCTGCCGCACGCGTGGATCCTTGGCGCGGGCATAAGCATCGATCGTCTCGAGCAGCTTGACCTTGGATTCAAAGGTCGGCGTGCCGAGCGGGTTCACGTCATCATAGAGCTTGCGGTTGGTTCGGCCGGGAGCCTCGGCATAGGTGCCGCTGTAGCCACCCTTGACAGCGCGCACGGCCTCGGCGGCGCGGGCGAGGGCGCCTTCCGACAGGTCGGAGGCGTGGGCGTAGCCAACGGCCTCATCCTTGACGGCGCGCAGGCCGAAGCCCTGGGTGGTGTCGTAAGTCGCCTGCTTGAGGCGGCCGTTGTCGAAGGCCAGCGCCTCGGTCTGCTTGTATTCGAGGAACAATTCGCCGTCGTCGGCGCCTTCCAGGCCGCGGCCGACCAGCTCGCGGACCTTGCCCTTGTCGAGGCCGGCGCGGTCGATCAGTGATGAAGCGGCTGGATCCATGGCCAAAATCTCCTGGAAAGCCCCGCATCTCAGAGGGGAGCGGGTCCCCAACAGATAGGCACAATGCGGCGATTTGGCGAGGGTGGCCGCTAGGGCACGGATGGCGGTTGGCTCGGGCCTATTGGCCCTTGGTCGCGGTCCAAACGAAATGGCGAACCGTGCCGGGCGAGCCCTTGGCACGCATCGGGATTTCCTTCACGGCGAAGCTCGCCTTTTTCAGCCGCGCGGTGAATTTCGGATCAGGCGCGGAAGACCACACCGCAAGCACGCCGCCCGGACGCAGCGCCCGGTGTGCCGCGGCGAGACCCTTCGCGTCGTACAGCGCGTCGTTGGCGACGCGAGTCAGCCCCTCAGGGCCATTATCGACATCGAGCAGAATCGCATCATAGGCCGATGCCTTGGCGCGGATCAGTTCGCCGACGTCGGTTTCGTGAATGGTGACGCGCGCGTCGGTGAGGCTGTCGCCGAATAGCTTAGCCATCGGGCCGCGCGCCCAGTCAACGACCGCGGGCACCAGCTCGGCCACCACGATGTCGGCCTTGTCACCGAGTATCTTGAGCGCCGCGCGCAAGGTGAAGCCCATGCCGAGGCCGCCGATCAACACCCGCGGCTTGGCGCGCGTCCGGATGGTGTCGCAGCCGAATGTCGCCAGCGCCTCTTCAGTGGCGCTGAGCCGGTTGCTCATCAGCTCCTGTTTGCCGAGCATGATGACGAATTCGGCGCCGCGCTGCTTCAGCCGTAGTTCTTCGCGGCCGCCGGGGACCTTGGCCGTATCGAGCACCTTCCAGGGAAGCACGCGTCTCTCGTTCGTAACACCCGCTGCTAATGGCGCGGTCATGATTTGGCTGTCGCCAGGCAACCTAGCCTATTCGGCAGCCGATAACCTAAGCCCTTGAGGGGTTGGGCGGGAACTTTACCCGGCTGCTTTCGCTTAACGATCCACTTGAGCGAGAAGGAGATCAGGGATGAAGGTTCTGGCAGGAGCAGCATTCATTGTCCTTCTGGTCGCCGGAGCCACGGCGGCCGATGCCAAGGGCTGCATCAAGGGCGCCATCGTTGGCGGCGTTGCAGGCCACTACGCCGGTCATCACGGTCTACTCGGCGCTGCGGCCGGCTGCGCGATTGGCCGTCATGAGGCGAATAAGCGCGCCCGCGCGCAGGCGGAGCGCGCCCGTGCTCAGCATCCGTCCGGGCAGTAAACGGCCCGGCAGGGCTTTCGCGTAACACGAAGAAGAGATGACAATGGCTACTGACCAATATCATGAGCCCGCGGCAGAGTTGTCGCAGAAGACGCGGACCTTCGCGCGCATGATCACGGGACTGATCGAGGAAGCCGAAGCCATCGGCTGGTACGAACAGCGCCTCTCGCTTGAAAAGGACGAGGTCGCGCACGCCATCATGGAAAATGCGCAGAAGGAAGAGTTCAAACATTTCTCGATGGATCTAGAGTTTCTCCTCCGGCACAAGCCGGCATGGCGGCAGATCCTCAAGGGCATCGTCATGGTCGAAGGCGACATCGTGAAGAATGCCGAAAAGGCTGAGAAAGCCGCCGACTGATCGTCGTCGAAAATAAAAATGCCCCGGCGAGGTGCCGGGGCATTTTGTGTGTGTGTGTGTNTTCGCTCCGGGCGTATAGAACGTGCTGGCATCCGGCTCGTTCAGCGACGTATTCGCCTTCCAGCGCTCCACGAGATCCGGATTGGCGAGGATCGGACGGCCGACCGCGATGAGGTCGGCCTTGCCCGCGGCGAGATCGGCTTCGGCGCGCTTGGCGTCATAGCCGCCGGACAGGATCAGCGTGCGCTTGAACTTGTTGCGGAACGTCTGCTTGATCGAGGCCGGAACTTCCGGCGCGCCCTGCGGCGAATGATCGACCAGATGAATGTAGACGAGCCCAACTTCGTTGAGCTTGCCGGCGAGATAGGTGTAGTCCGATTCCATCTCGGGATAGAGCGGCATGTCGTTGAAGACGCCGTACGGCGACAGCCGGATGCCAACCTTGTCCTTGCCGATCGCGGCGGCAGTAGCCTCCGCGACTTCGATGACGAAACGGGCGCGATTTTCGATCGACCCGCCATACTTGTCGGTGCGGATGTTCGAGTTCGGCCGGATGAACTGTTCGAGCAGGTAGCCATTGGCGGCGTGCAGTTCGATGCCGTCGAAGCCCGCGGCAACTGCATTCTTCGCGGCCGTGACAAATTCTTCGCGCGTTGCAGCGAGTTCGGCCTCGGTGAACGCGTGTGGTACGGGCTGATCCTTCATGCCTTCGGCGTCGGTATACATCTGGCCTTGAGCCGCAACGGCGGACGGCGCAACCAGGCGGGCGCCGGCGGGCAAATTGAGCGGATGCGCGATGCGTCCGGTGTGCATCAGTTGCACGAAGATCTTCGCGCCCTTGGCGTGGACGGCATCAGTCACCTTCTTCCAGCCGGCCACCTGTTCGGCAGAATAGATGCCTGGAATGCGCGCATAACCGAGGCCGTTAGGCGATGGCGAAGTGCCCTCGGTGATGATCAGACCGACACTGGCGCGCTGCGCGTAGTAGTCGGCCATCAGGTCGTTTGGGACGTTGCCGATAGCGCGGCTCCGCGTCAGCGGTGCCATGACGAGATGGTTTTGCAGTGTCAGCGGGCCAAGCGTGGCCTTCGAAAAGAGCGACATAGCGTCCTCGAAAGGTTGATTGATGATCCCCGTATCCAACATGGGGACTCGGACGCCATGCGCAATGCGCGAAACGACGAGACCAAAGTCGGTTTCAAAACAGTGACTGACGCAGAACCAGTATACCGGGGGCTCGCATTGCGCCTTTTCAGGACGTGCCGCGCGCAACCGCCGGCGGTTTCATCTGCTCAAAAGCCTCGATTGCATGGGTGGCGTACATGACCGCCGGCCCGGCGCCCATGTAGATCGCCATACCGAGTGTTTCGATCACTTCCTCGCGAGTGGCGCCGTGGTCGAGCGCTGCCTTGACGTGGAAGCCGATGCAGTCGTCGCAGCGGATCGCCACCGAGATGCCAAGCGCGATCAGTTCCTTGCTCTTGGCGTCGAGGGCCTTCGGCGCCGCCGCGGCCTGCGCCAGGCTGGAAAAGGCTTTCATCACGTCGGGCGTGTCGCCGCGCAACGTGCGCATCAGTGCCTTGACCTCATTGAGATGATCATTCCACTGCTTCATCGGCCGGTCCTCCGTACGGACGCGACCTTAGTCGCGCAGCGGCGGACGCCGTTGATCGAGATCAAGAACCTTCAGTCGTGCGTGAATGCAACGCGCACGTCGCCGACCGGATCGAGCGCGTGGATAAAGGCCGTATCGTCGGCCTCCAGCATCTGCGGCGGCGTGATCGAACCGGTGATGATGATGTCGCCGGGCGACAGCATCTCGCCATAGGCGGCGAGGGTGGCCGCGACATGCGCGACGATATCGACGACCTTGCCGGTCAATGCTTGCGGATCGGTCGTCGTGTTGATGAGCGCGCCGCGCCGGGTAACACGCGAGGTCAGGCCTTCGATGCTGCCGCCGGCGCGCGTCGTCTCGCCGATAATCACATGGCGCTGGAAGACGTCGTCCTCGAGGATGACGTCGAGATTGTGCGGCGTCGGCACCGGATCCATATCGGCGATTTCTATGGCCGGCATGATCTCCCGGATCGCCGCGCGAACTTCGTCCGCGGACGCGCCCGGCATCGGCGTCGCCGCCATGCGCACTGCAATCTCCGGCTCGGCGACGGGCCGCACATAGCCCTTCAGCGACACCGTGCCGCCCGACTTGATCTGCGCGCTCTGCATCAGGAAGCCGACGATCGGCGCAGCGATGCCGACCTTTTGCATCAGCGCGGGCGCGCCGAGCCCGACCTTCCAGCCCAACGGCTTCTCACCGGCGGCAATGCGCGCGCGCCGCTTGGCGAGTTGCTCCGGCATGCCTTTCTTGATGAGCGGATGCTCCCAGGCTTCCATCGGCGCTTCTCCCTTGAAATGTCAGCCGGCTTTCGGCGCGTCGCCGGCCAGCACCTTGGCATAGAGCGGCAGATCGACATTGCCGCCGGACAGGATGATGCCGACTTTCTTACCGCGCATCCTGTGCTTTTCCTGGATCAGCGCGGCGAGTGCCGCAGCGCCGGCGCCCTCGGCGAGATTGTGGGTGTCGGAATAGAGAATGCGCATCGCCGCGGCGATCTCGTCATCGGAGACCGCGACGATACGGCTCGCGCCCTCCGCATAAATGTCGAACGCTTCCTGCACCGGCACGCGCACCGCCATGCCATCGGCGATGGTGTTGGCAGAATTGGTCTCGATCAGCTTGCCGGCTTCGAACGACAGCTTGGCGCCGGCGGCTTCGGTCGAGACCACGCCGACGACTTCGGTGGCAAGGCCGAGCGCATCGCGCACCGCGATGACGCCGCAGATGCCGGAGCCGCAGCCGATCGGCACATAGACAGTGTCGAGATCGCGCGCCGCGCCGAACAGTTCGAGCGCATAGGTGGCGACGCCGCGCAGCAGTTCGCGGTGGAACGGCGGCACGCAAAACAGGCCCTCGACCTCGGCCAGGCGCATGGCCTCGATACGGGCCTCGTCGAAGTCGCTGCCGAATTCGATCAGATCGGCGCCGAACGCGCGCATCGCCGCATTTTTCTCGACCGAATTGCCGAACGGCACCAGGATCTTGGCCTTCAGCCCCGCCGCGGTGGCGGCGCGGGCCTGGCTCTGGCCGTGATTGCCGCGCGTCGCGGTGACGATCCCCGGCGTGCCGGGATGCGTCCGCTTGAGCCAGTCCATGAAGGTGATGCCGCCGCGCACCTTGAAAGCGCCGGTCGGCGTGTGATTCTCGTGCTTGACCCAGACGGTTGAGCCGGTGCGTTCGCCAAGCAGCGGCCAGACATATTGCGGCGTCGCCTGCATCTGCCGGTAGATCAGGCGTGCCGCGTCTTCGATGTCGTCGATGCCGAACAGAGCCACGTCCAGATGCCTTCACTCACAAGCGGCGGAAGCTGCCGTCGACATTCTTGACGACCTGGTCCCAGGGGGCAACCAGACCATTCATGGCGACATAGACGCCGGCCGGCGCGATCAGCGCCGCGCCGATGGCAAGGCCGAGATTGAAGTCGGTGTCCGAGTCGCGCAGCACCGCCGGCTGCGCCGCGCCGGTCAGCACGATGGTCTTGTTCAGCTTGCGCGCGGCGATGGTCTGAGCGGTGTTCGGCGTGGTCGCGACCTGACCGGTCGCCGGGTCGATGCGCCGCGTCATGGTGTCGGTGCCGTGGGTCACGACGATGCGGCTCTGCGTCGCCGTGGCGCAGCGGTTGGCGATGATGTCGCGCTGCGCATCCGTGATCCGGGTCGAGTCCTCGGCGAACAGCCACTCGCAGGCGATGCTGTCCGGATCGATGCGGCCGCGCTTGAGAATCTCGGTGACGGCCGATTCCTGCCCGGGCGGGAAGGTGAACTCCGTCACCCACTGGCCCTCCGGATAGCGCTTGTCGAAGGTGCCGCCGGTGGTGAGAATCAGCAGGTCCTTGGCCATGGCGCCCTATAGCGTTTTCCAGCGAAGTGGATGCCGGTTCGCGTGACGAAAACGCGTCGAAAGATCAAGGCAGCTTGTCGTAGCCTTCGCCGAAGCCGGCGAGCGACATCGGGAAGCCGATGCCTTCCTCGGGCGTCTGATAGATGATGAAGGTCGCGGTCTTGGCGGTCCTCAGCTTCTTCAGCAGTTCGTCGTCCATCACCACCTCGGCGATGCAGCCATTGGGCAGGCAGCGCACGAAGCCGGCACGGCCGATATCGGCATTGTCGATCTTGAGGCCGAGGCCGGAGGGCAGGAGCACACCGAGCGGCGCTACGACGCGCATCAATTTGCTCTTCTGATCGGCGGTTTTGAGCACGATTACCGTCAGGCCGACATTGGCGCGATCCTCGGCGGTGACGCTCTGGATCAGCGCGCACTGCTCGGATTTGGCGCCGGGCGGCGTGTCGCAGCGAATCTGCCAGTCCTTATGAACGGACTTGACCGCGCCCTGGGCGAGGGCGGGGCCGGCGCCAGCCATGGCGAGCGCAAAAGCGAGCGCCGTGGCGAGGAAAATTCCACTGATACCACGCCGAACGGTCGGGCAGTTGCCGCCAGGGACCCGGTCCGCCTGCCAGCGGTGCCTGAAATTGCTCATCGTTCAATCCTTTAGTGCAAACCTGTCGCGGCCGCCGGGAGCAACCGGTGTTCCGAATCACCAGCCCGCGGCCATTGTAGACGGTCGATTCCAGTCATGCCTGCCACGCGCCGGCGTGTGGCCCGGGACGGCGAGGTAAACCGGCCGTATTCGCCCTCCGTGAACGCCTTTGCCTTGGCGGAAATACGGCATTCTGCAAGGGTTTGAGGATAAGCCTTCTATCGCAGAAGTGTTCTAATGAGGCGGATTGCGGCTGGCACGGAATTGTGGTTTGAGAAGCCGGGGTACCCCCCGGCTCACTGCATAGCAAAACCGGCCACGCCCGTGGCCCCAAATGCCGTGAGGGCTGCCGTCCGTCCGAAAACGAGCGAGCGGCGACCAGGGGGCCAAAGAAGGGGCCTGCGCAAGGGCCGTTTTTCTCGTCGAGGAGCGCATAAGAAAATGCTGGTGCTCAAGCGGTTGATCGCTTTCCTGGCCTCAAGCATGGCTATTCTCTTTGCTGGTACCGCTTTCGCGGCCACCGGCCAGCCGCACCCGTGGGAAGTTGGCCTTCAGGCCGCCGCCACTCCGGTGATGGAAGACGTCGTCTGGTTCCACAACTTCCTGCTCTGGGTCATCGCGATCATCGTCGTGTTCGTCCTGGCGCTGCTCGTCATCATCATCCTGAAGTTCAACGCCAAGTCGAACCCGGTACCCTCGCGCACCACGCACAACACCATGATCGAAGTGGTCTGGACCGTGGTTCCGGTCCTCATCCTGGTGGCGATCGCCGTGCCGTCGTTCCGCCTGCTGTTCTACCAGCTCAAGGTGCCGGCGGCCGAAGTGACCGTGAAGGCCACCGGCAAGCAGTGGTTCTGGACCTACACCTACCCGGACGCCAAGATCGAGTTCGACTCGCTGATGAAGCAGGCCAAGGACCTCAAGGGCGATGAGCCGCGCCTGCTGGCCGTCGACAACACCATGGTCGTGCCAGTCAACAAGGTGGTCCGCGTCATCACCACCGGGGCCGACGTCATCCACTCCTGGGCCGTTCCGTCCTTCGGCGTGAAGATCGACGCCATTCCGGGCCGCCTCAATGAAACCTGGTTCAAGGCCGAGCGCGAAGGCATGTACTACGGCCAGTGCTCGCAGCTCTGCGGCCGCGATCACGCCTTCATGCCGATTGCCGTCCAGGTCATGAACGAGAAGGACTATGCGGCCTGGCTCGAGGCCGCGAAGAAGAAATTTGCCACCAGCGACGACGCGCCGAAAAACGCCGTCGCCGCGGTGGAGTCCGCCGGCGCGCAGTGACACATAGCGGAATCGCAATATAATCCGCGGGCGACAATGGAAATCAGGGTCGAAGGAATCTGAACAATGGCCGAGAACGTAGCAGCACACGGCGCGCACGATGCTCATGAACACGCCCACCCGACCGGGTGGCGCCGTTACGTCTATTCGACGAACCACAAGGACATCGGCACGATGTACCTCGTGTTCGCGATGATCGCGGGCGTGATCGGCTTCGCCCTCTCGATCGGCATCCGCCTCGAACTGCAGAACCCGGGGCTCCAGATCTTCTCGACCCCGCACGAATACAACGTGTTCGCGACCTCGCACGGTCTGATCATGATCTTCTTCATGGTCATGCCGGCCATGATCGGCGGCTTCGGCAACTGGTTCGTGCCGCTGATGATCGGCGCGCCAGACATGGCGTTCCCGCGCATGAACAACATCTCGTTCTGGCTGCTGCCGGCTTCGTTCGCGCTGCTGCTGTGCTCGCTGTTCGTCGAAGGCGAACCCGGCTCGATGGGCGCCGGCACCGGCTGGACCATCTACGCGCCGCTCTCGACCTCCGGCCATCCGGGCCCGGCGGTGGACTTCGTCATCCTGTCGCTGCACATCGCCGGCGCGTCGTCGATCCTCGGCGCCATCAACTTCATCACCACGATCTTCAACATGCGCGCGCCGGGCATGACTCTGCACAAGATGCCGCTGTTCGTCTGGTCGATCCTGGTGACCGTGTTCCTGCTGCTGCTGTCGCTGCCGGTTCTGGCCGGCGGCATCACCATGCTGCTCACCGACCGCAACTTCGGCACCACCTTCTTCTCGCCCGAAGGCGGCGGCGATCCGCTGCTGTTCCAGCACTTGTTCTGGTTCTTCGGTCACCCCGAAGTGTACATCCTGATCCTGCCCGGCTTCGGCATGATCTCGCAGATCGTCTCGACCTTCTCGAAGAAGCCCGTGTTCGGCTATCTCGGCATGGCCTACGCCATGGTCGCGATCGGCGGCATCGGCTTCATCGTCTGGGCGCACCACATGTACACGGTCGGTCTGTCGACCGGCGCGCAGGCCTACTTCATCGCGGCGACCATGGTCATCGCGGTGCCGACCGGCGTGAAGATCTTCTCGTGGATCGCGACGATGTGGGGCGGTTCGATCGAATTCCGCACGCCCATGCTATGGGCCGTGGGCTTCATCTTCCTGTTCACCGTCGGCGGCGTGACCGGCGTGGTGCTGTCGAACGCGGGTGTCGACCGTGTGCTGCACGACACCTACTACGTCATCGCGCACTTCCACTACGTGCTGTCGCTCGGCGCCGTGTTCGCGATCTTCGCAGGCTGGTACTACTGGTTCCCGAAGATTACCGGCTACATGTACAACGAGACGATCGCCAAGGCCCATTTCTGGGTCACCTTCATCGGCGTCAACGTCATCTTCTTCCCGCAGCACTTCCTCGGCCTCGCCGGCATGCCGCGCCGCACCGTCGACTATCCGGATGCGTTCCACGGCTGGAACGAGGTCTCGTCCTACGGTTCGTACATCGCGGCCGTCGGTCTCGTGATCTTCTTCATCGGTATGGCCGAAGCCTTCATGAAGAAGCGCGTGGCAGCCGCCAATCCGTGGGGCGAGGGTGCGACGACGCTGGAGTGGACCCTGTCCTCGCCGCCGCCGTTCCATCAATTCGAGGTCCTGCCGCGCATCAAGTGATGCGCGGATTGAGAAGGGCGTAAACGAGCAATGTCGCTCATCAGCGAAGGCGCAAATGTCGGCCCCGGCGGGGCGCGGCTCATCCAACCGACAGGTTATGAGCCGGGCCTCTACGAGCCGAGCAACGCCGAGGTGGGCGATTACATCGCGCTGCTGAAGCCGCGAGTCATGTCGCTCGTGGTGTTCACGGCGCTGGTCGGTCTCGCCGTCGCTCCCGGATCGATCCATCCGTTCGAGGCCTTCACCGCGCTGCTGTGCATCGCGGTCGGCGCGGGCGCTTCCGGCGCGCTGAACATGTGGTTCGACGCCGACATCGACGCGTTGATGACGCGCACCCAGCGTCGTCCGGTGCCGTCGGGACGCGTGCGTCCTGGCGAGGCGCTCGGCTTCGGCCTGACGCTGTCGGTGTTCGCCGTCGTCGTGCTCGGACTGATGGTCAACCTGCTGTCGGCGGCGCTGCTCGCCTTCACCATCTTCTTCTACGCCGTCATCTACACGATGTGGCTGAAGCGCTCGACGCCGCAGAACATCGTCATCGGCGGCGCCGCCGGCGCCTTTCCGCCGATGATCGGCTGGGCCGCCGTCACCGGCTCGGTATCGCTCGAGTCGCTGCTGCTCTTCGCCATCATCTTCTTCTGGACGCCGCCGCACTTCTGGGCGCTGGCGATCTACAAGAAGAGCGACTATGGCCGCGCCGGCGTGCCAATGCTGCCGAATGTCGCCGGCGACGCCCATACCCGCCTGCAGATCCTGCTCTATACGCTGATCCTCGTTCCGCTCGGCGTGGCGCCATGGCTGCTCGGCTACACCAGCGTCCTCTACGGCGCTGTGGCGCTGGCAATGGGCGCCGGTATGGTGCTGCTCGCTGTCCAGGTCTATCGCGAAGCCTCGCCGGCCGACCGGGCGTGCCGGCATCTCTTCGCCTTCTCGATCCTCTACTTGTTTCTGCTCTACGCGGTGCTGCTGGTTGATCGCGGCTGGGGCGGGCTCATCGCTAGGGTGGCCGCGTGAGTGCGGAGATGACCATGGATGACAAACAGGATCGCGAGAGCCCAAATCTGGGCGGCATCGTCCTCACCGACGCGCAGAAGCGGGCTCAGCGCTCGCGTTCGATCGCGATCGCCCTGGCGCTTGCCGCGCTTGTCATCCTGTTCTTCATCATGACCCTGGTGAAGGGT
This sequence comes from Pseudolabrys sp. Root1462, assembly GCF_001426945.1. Classification (GTDB taxonomy): domain Bacteria; phylum Pseudomonadota; class Alphaproteobacteria; order Rhizobiales; family Xanthobacteraceae; genus Pseudolabrys. Next base: position 754,041 of record NZ_LMFS01000003.1, read on the forward strand.
CCGGCCGTTCTGGTGCGACCGATATGACGGACACGAAGAACACCGCGCCCGCTCCGCGCAAGGTCAAGCGCGACACCATCATTGCCGCGACCTGCGGCGTCGTCGTCGCCGGCATGGTCGGCGCCGCCTTCGCCTCGGTGCCGCTCTACAACTGGTTCTGCCGCACCACTGGCTTTGGCGGGACCACCCAGGTGTCCGAGGCCGCGCCGGGCCAGGTCCTCGACCGCACCCTGACCGTCCGTTTCGATTCGAACGTCGCGCCCGGCCTGCCGTGGCGCTTCGTGCCGGAGCAGAACACGGTCCAGGTGCGCATCGGCGAGGTCAAGACCGTCTATTACAAGGTCATCAACATGGCCGCGCGCGAGATCACCGCGCAGGCGGGCTACAACGTGACGCCGCCGACCGTCGGGCTCTACTTTCACAAGATCAACTGCTTCTGTTTCACCGAGCAGACCATGAAGCCCGGCGAAACGCGTGACATGGCGGTGGTGTTCTATGTCGATCCTTCGCTCGTGAAGGATTCGGACCAGGACCCGCTGAACACCATCACTCTTTCCTATACCTTCTTCCCCGTGGACGCGCCGCAGAAGCCGGTAGCGGATGCGGAACCGAAGACATCGAAAAAGCTGTAACTGGAACTGGGGGGCGCCTCGGCGCCCGTTGCAAACCGACCGACTCGAACGGAGACGATAATGGCCGAGGCACACGCAAAGCATCACGACTACCACCTGGTCGATCCGAGCCCGTGGCCGGCGGTCGGCTCGGTCGCCGCCTTCGTGATGGCGTTCGGCGCCGTCAGCTGGATGCACCACCTGTATTCCGCGGCGCCGCTGGTGTTCGGCCTCGGCGTGCTGCTGGTGCTCTACACCTTCGTCGGCTGGTGGCGTGACGTGATCCGTGAGGCGGAGTTTGGTGGCTTCCACACCCGCGTCGTGCAGATCTCGCACCGCTACGGCATGATCCTGTTCATTGCCTCCGAGGTGATGTTCTTCGTCGCCTGGTTCTGGGCCTACTTCAACACCGCGCTGTTCCCCGGCGAGGCGCATGAAGTCGCCCGCGTCGCCTTCACCGGCGGCGTCTGGCCGCCTAAGGGCATCGAGACCTTCGACCCGTGGCACCTGCCTCTCCTCAACACGCTGATCCTGCTGACCTCGGGCACCACGGTGACCTGGGCGCACCACGCGCTGCTGGAGAACGATCGGCAGGGTCTGAAGTGGGGTTTGATCCTCACCATCGGCCTCGGCATGATTTTCACTTGCGTGCAGGCCTTCGAATACTCGCACGCCGCCTTCGCCTTCAGCGGCAACATGTACGGCGCCGCCTTCTTCATGGCGACCGGCTTCCATGGCGCGCATGTCATCATCGGCACGATCTTCCTGATCGTCTGCCTGGTGCGCACGCTCCGCGGTCACTTCACGCCGACCCAGCACCTCGGCTTCGAATTCGCCGCCTGGTACTGGCACTTCGTCGACGTGGTCTGGCTGTTCCTGTTCGCCTGCATCTATGTGTGGGGCTCGGGTGCCGAACACGCCGCCGCGGCCGCGCACTAAAGCCGCCGTATTGATGTTGCAAAGGGGCGGCGGCAACGCCGCCCTTTTTGTTTGGAGGTATCTTTATGTCCGAAGCTGGCTCGACCGCTCTGCCGATCAAGCGCGGCCTGCTCGGCCGCTGCCCTCGCTGCGGCGAAGGCAAGCTGTTCGACGGCTTCCTGACACTGCGCCCGGCCTGCAACAAATGCGGGCTCGATTATTCGTTCGCCGACGCCGGTGACGGCCCGGCGGTATTCGTCATCCTCATCGGCGGCGCGCTGGTGGTACTCGCCGCGCTGTTCACCGAGGTGGTGTATCAGCCGCCGTACTGGGTGCACGCGGTGCTGTGGGTGCCGTTGATCCTCATCGTCACGCTCGCCCCCCTGCGCATGCTCAAGGGGCTGCTGATCGCCCTGCAATACCACCACAAGGCGGCGCCCGGCCAACTGCAGCGCAAGGGCGACGCGTGACCGCGGCGAAGGATACAGGTGTCGGCGTGCGCGGCGTTGTCACCGCCAGCATTGCTGCCGCTCTGGGGCTGGCGCTGCTGCTCGGGCTCGGCACCTGGCAGTTGCAGCGCAAGGCCTGGAAGGAAACCCTGATTGCCACGGTAACCGCGCGTATCACCCAGCCGCCGCAGCCGCTCTTGCCACGGGCGCAGTGGCCGACTGCGAGCGAAAGCGAGCGCGAATATGCCCATGTGAGGTTCACGGGGACATTCCTGCCCGGCGAAGCCTTCGTCTATACCGCCGGATCGTCGCTCCGGCCGGACGTTACCGACCAGGGCTACTGGGTTTTTGCTCCGGCGCGCCTCGCCGATGGTGGTGTGTTGCTAGTCAACCGCGGCTTCGTCCCCACCCCCCGCAAGGATTCGGCGGCGCGTGCGCAAGTTACGCCGGGCGGTCCGGTCGACATTGTCGGCTACATGCGCTGGCCGGAGGCGCATGGCCTGTTCGCGCCGACCGATGACGTCAAAGCCAACCTGTTCTTCACCCGCGATCTCAACGCCATGTCGGCCGCGCACGGTTGGAAGCTCGATGCGCCGTTCTACATTGATCAGGAAGCGCCGCCGCCGCCGGGCGGCCTACCGAAGCCGGGCAAGATCGAAGTGAATCTCCCGAACAACCACTGGCAGTATGCACTCACCTGGTACGGTCTCGCGCTGGCGCTGATCGGCGTTTACACGGTGTGGCTCACCGGCCGTCTGCGGCGGCGCACCGAGCGCTGAACGCAAATGGGCCGGACGTTGGCGTCCGGCCCATAGCGGTCATGACTGGCTGATGGCGATTACTTCGCCAGCCCGAGATCCTTGAGACTCTCGCCGAGCTCCTTGTCATTCTTGGCCAGGAAGGTGCTCAATTCGGCCGACCCGCCCCAGACCGCGCCGAAGCCGCGGTTGGCCATGAAGTCCTGATACTCCTTGCCGTCATAAATACGTTTGAATGCCGCCTCGTACTTCGCGGTGATGTCGGCCGGGAGACCTTTCGGGGCCGCCATCGCGCGCCACAGCACCATGGTCCAATCAGAACCGGTAGCTTCTTTCACGGTCGGAATATCGGGAGCCACCTTCGACCGCTTGCTGTCCATATAGACAAGCGTGCGGACGCGTCCTGCTTTGGTCAGACTTTCCGCTTCCGGCAGCGAGCATGAAACGAAGTCGATCCCGCCGCCGGCGAGGTCCGTCAACGCGGTTGCCGCGCCGGTCGACGGCACCCAGCCGACATTCTTCGGGTCAATGCCTTTCGACTTCAATAGCCCGCCGAGCGCCAGATGCCAGCTGCCGCCTTGGCCGGTGCCGGAGGCCTTGAACTTGTTCGGGTTGGCCTTGATGTCGTCGAGAAGCTCGCTGATTGTCTTGTACTTGGAGTCGGACTTGACGTGGATCGCAGCCGGATCGGTGTTCATCAGCGCCAGCGGCGTGAAGGCTTTGTAGTCGAGATCGGTCAGCCCGACCCAATGCATCATGTTGATTTCGAGCGTGATCAAGCCGATCGTGTAGCCGTCGGGTTTCGACGTCGCGATCGCTTGATGGCCGACGACTCCGCTGCCGCCGGTGCGGTTGACCACATTGATCGGTTGCCCGAAGTCCTTCTCGAGCAGGGCCGCAATCATTCTGGCAACCGCGTCGGTGCCGCCGCCGGCGGCCCATGGCACGATCAGCGTGATCGGACGTTCGGGAAACGCTGCCGCGGCCGGCATCGCCGACCCTGTGATCATCAATGCGAGCGCTGCGAGCCCGCCGAACCAAGCTTTCCATCCCTGACGCATCTGTCCCTCACCTTGCAAGATTTGTTATTTTGTCTTTGCAAACCGCCGTCTGCGCGACGGCCGGCGTGGGTGGTAGTGTAACAGCCGCCCGAAAGCCTGACGGTCACAGCATCTTTGCCAATGGGGAACAGATCGGCCGGCGCGCGCCGCCGCCGGTAAGCGGCAGATCAGGCCACTGGCGATGGTGACATCGTCTGTTCGTTGTGGCGGGCAACGGACTGGACTTCGGACGCCGAGATGTGGCCAAGCCCGTCGATCAGGAAATCGACGAAGCAACGGATGCGCGCAGGCATGTACTTCTGCCGGAAGAACACGGCGAAGACACTCAGCGTGTCATTGGGGTGGAATTCTTCGAGCAACGGAATCAGCCGCCCGGCGCTGATATCGCCGTCGACCATGAAACTGCCGAGCCGGGCAATGCCGATGCCGGCCAGCACGGATTCGCGCAAGGTATCACCATTGTTGGCCCGGAAATTTCCTGACACCGGCTGTACGAACGAGCGCCCGTTCTCGATGAACGGCCATTCGTTCAGGCTCGCCTTGATATTGAAGCCGAGGCAATTGTGCGTTGCGAGATCGGCCGGGGTGCGCGGCGCCGGGTGCCGCGCGAGGTAGGCCGGCGAGGCGACCACGATACGGCGAAAATCGAGAACCTTGCGGGCCCGCAGCGAAGAGTCCTGCAGCGGCCCGATGCGAACTGCAACGTCGGCTTGGCCGCTGACCAGATCCACGACTTCGTCGGACAGGGACAGATCGACCTCGATTTCCGGGTAGCGTTCAAGAAACTTCGGCAGGATCGGCAGGAGATGCTGGCGCGCAATCGACACTGACGAGTTCACGCGCAGTCGCCCGTGCGGAACGCTGCGGCGCGATGCCAGCGTGCGTTCCAATTCGTCGATCTCATCGGTGAGACGCAGGCATTCGCGGTAATAAACCTGACCTTCGGCGGTGAGGCGAATGCTGCGGGTGGAACGGTCGAGCAGTTGCACGCCGAGCCGGTCCTCCAGGCGCCCGATCGCCTTGCTGACGGCCGAGGGCGTGACGAGCAGCGTGCGGGCCGCATTCGAGAAGCTGCCAAGGGCCACGGCGCGGACGAAGAACTCCATTTCCCCCGATTTGTCGGCCATTGCCGCCTGGCTCCTGTTCTGTGACCAGCAATCATAAATCCTATGCCGCTTTCTCCGCCCCATCAATGATATGGCCTACGGGTGTAAGTGGCCGACGGATGGAGAGGGCTTCACGGATGAAGATACTGGTGACGGGTGCGACGGGGTATATCGGCGGTTCGGTGGCGGCAAAGCTGATGGCCGCGGGCCATGAAATCGTGGGGCTGACGCGCAGCGACGATGGCGCGGCGCGGCTCAAGGCGCTCGGCATTGAGCCCCTGGTCGGATCGCTGATCAGCCTCGACCTGCTCGCGGAGGCCGCACGCGGCGTCGATGCAGTGATCAACGCCGCCAATGCCGACGATCCATTCGCCGTCGAGGCCATTCTCCCGGTCCTCGAAGGAACCGGGAAGTCCTTCATCCATACCAGCGGCTCAAGCATCATCGCCGATCGCGCCGGCGGCAACGGCAGCAATCTCGTTTTTCATGAGGATACGCCGTACCGGACGCTGCCGGAGCGGCAGGGCCGTCTCGCGGTGGAACAACTCGTGTTGTCCTACGGGCAACGCGGCGTGCGCACCTGCGTCATCCGGCCGACGCTCATCTACGGCACGGGCCTTGGACTGCATAAGAACAGCGTCCAGGTTCCGCGCATGCTCGACCTTGCCATCAGCAAGGGCAAGGCGCTGCATATCGGCGCGGGCGAGAACATCTGGTCGAACGTCCATATCGACGACGTGGCGGATCTCTATCTGGCCCTTCTGGAGAAGGCGCCGGCCGGCTCCTTGTTCTATGCCGAGAATGGCGAGTGCAGCATGCGCGCGGTGGCCCAGGCGATCAGTCGCTTGCTCGGCTATGGCGGCAAGACCGAAAGTTGGCCGATGGCGGAAGCGTTGAAGGAGTGGGGTATCTCCGCGCACGCCACCTTCGCGTCGAACAGCCGGGTCAGCGCGCTCAAGGCGCGCAGGATGCTCGACTGGAAGCCGAAGGGCGTCGCCTTGCTCGACGACATCGAGCACGGCTCGTATCGCGAAGCTTTGAGAGTTTAGCTGGCTTCGCCTGGATGGAGCGAAGCGAAATCCGGGCGCGGAAAACGTCAGGCCACATCGATCGTCGGAAATTCCGCGGGCGAGGTGATCTCGATCAGCTCCAGATCGTCCGAGCAGGCGATCGTGACATGAGCCACGCCGGACGGCTGACACACGCTGTCGCCGGCTTTCGCGGTGATGACCTCACCGCCGGCTTCGATCTTGAACCAGCCTCGCAGGATGTAGATCATCTGAAAATCGAGTTCGTGCTTGTGCCGCTTGAAGCCGCCTTCGCGCGCCTCCTTGGCGCGGATAACATGAGCGCCGAACCGGCCACCGGTGGCTTCGGCGATGCCGAGATTGCGATATTCGAAGTGCGACCACAGGCCCTGCGGCGCGAACACCGCGTCTTTAGCGTAGGACACGCTGAACCTGGATGAATCGGCGGACATCGGCACCTCGTCAAAAAGCTGGATCAACTTAGCCAGAGGCGGGCAATGCGCGAAGCGGCGCTCCGGCACAGTGCTTGTGACGAAAATTCCCCGCGGCGTTGCGACGCTGGCCGCGCACGGATGTTCCGGCGGCTCCCGGGCCCGAGCGAGCTTTCTTGTGCTCGGCCCAGCCCGAGGCTAGGGTGCTGTCAGCAATTCAAACCTTCCGAGACAGTCAACAATATCAATGCGTTACATCTCCACCCGGGGCGCGACGGCCCAGCTCGATTTCGTTGAGGTAATGCTGGCGGGGTTGGCCCGCGACGGCGGGCTATACGTTCCAACAACCTGGCCGACCTTGTCGCCGGCGGCGATCGCCGGCTTCGCCGGCCGGCCCTATGCCGAGATCGCGGTCGAGGTGCTCAAACCGTTCGTCGGCGACGCCATCGCCGAGGCCGATCTCTCGCGCATCGCCCATGAGGCCTACGGCACGTTCCGGCATCCGGCCGTGGCGCCGCTGGTGCAGCTCGGCGACAACCTGTTCGTGCTCGAGCTGTTTCACGGCCCGACGCTCGCCTTCAAGGACCTCGCCATGCAGCTCGTGGCGCGGCTGATGGATCACGTGCTCAGGAAGCGCGGCGAGCGCACCACCATCGTCGTCGCCACCTCGGGCGACACCGGCGGTGCCGCGGTCGAAGCGTTCCGCGGCCGCGCCCAGGTCGATGTCGTCGCGCTTTATCCGCACGGCCGTATCTCCGAGGTCCAGCGTCGCATGATGACGACGCCGGCCGACAGCAACGTTCATTCGATCGCCGTCGAGGGCACATTCGACGATTGCCAGGCGCTGGTGAAGGCGATGTTCAATCATCACGCCTTTCGCGACCGTGTGCGCCTGTCCGGTGTGAATTCGATCAACTGGGCGCGACTGGTGGCGCAGGCGGTTTATTACTTCACGTCGGCGGTCGCGCTCGGCGCGCCGCATCGCAAGATCGCCTTCACGGTGCCGACCGGCAATTTCGGCGACGTCTATGCCGGTTATGTCGCCAGCAAAATGGGCCTGCCGATCGATCGGCTGGTCGTGGCGACCAACGTCAACGACATCCTGGCCCGCACCTTCGCCACCGGCGATTACGAGACGCGGAAGGTCGTGGCGACGTCGTCGCCGTCGATGGACATTCAGGTGTCCTCAAACTTCGAGCGCCTGTTGTTCGAAACCTGCGGCCGCGATGCTGCCAAGGTCAACGCGCTGATGGGCTCGCTGGCGCAATCCGGCCGCTTCACCGTGCCGGGCGATGCGCTCAAGGCAATGCGAGCTCTGTTCTCGGCCGACCGCGCCGACGAGCAGGAGGTCGACGCCGAAATCCGCGCCTGGATGAAAGAGGCGTCCTATTGCGTCGATCCGCACACCGCGGTGGCGCTGGCAGTGGCCGAGAAGGAAACCCGCGACCCGTCGGTACCGATGGTGGTGCTGTCGACCGCGCATCCGGCCAAGTTCCCGGACGCGGTGAAGGCGGCTTGCGGAGTGAACCCCGGGCTCCCAGATTGGCTTTCTGACCTGCCTAAGAAATCCGAGCGCTTTACCGTGCTGCCGGCTGACCAAAGCAAGATCGAGACATTCGTGGCGAACGCGTCGCGCGCGGCGCGTGAAGGAGTTGGCGTATGACCGTTGAAGTGACCAAGCTGCCATCCGGCCTGTCGGTGGTGACTGACCGTATGCCGCATCTTGAGTCGGCTTCGCTGGGCGTCTGGGTCGGTGCGGGCAGCCGCGACGAGGCGCCCGACGAGCACGGCATTTCGCACCTCCTCGAACACATGGCCTTCAAGGGCACCAAGCGGCGTACCGCGCGTCAGATCGCGGAGACCATCGAAGCGGTCGGCGGCGATCTCAACGCCGCGACCAGCGTCGAGAACACCGGTTATTTCGCCCGTGTGCTCAAGGCCGACGTGCCGCTGGCGCTCGACGTGCTGGCCGACATCCTGTCCGAGCCGACCTTCGATCCAGAAGAATTGCGCCGCGAGCAGAACGTCATCACTCAGGAAATCGGCGCCACCGAAGATGCGCCGGACGATCTGGTGTTCGACCGCCTGCAGGAAACCGCGTTCCCGGGCCAGCCGATCGGCCGCTCAATCCTCGGTACGCCGGACACGGTGCGTTCGTTCAGCGCCAAGAGCCTGCGCGCTTATCTCAACCGCAATTACAGTGCGCCGAACATGCTGGTCGCGGCGGCCGGCGCCGTCGATCACCAGCAGATCGTCGCCGAGGCCGAGAAGCGCTTCGCCAGCTTTGCCGGTCCGGACGCGCCGGCGCACCAGCCGGCACGTTTCGGCGGTGGCACCAAGGTGGAATCGCGCGATCTCGAACAGGTCCACATCGCGTTGGCGCTCGAAGGCGTGCCGGTGAAGGACCCGCAGCTTTACAGCCTGCAGGTCTTCACCAGCGTGCTCGGCGGCGGCATGTCTTCGCGCCTGTTCCAGGAAGTGCGCGAGATCCGCGGACTCTGTTACACGATCCAGGCCTTCCACATGCCGTATTCCGACACGGGGCTGTTCGGGCTTTACGCCGGCACGGATGAGGCCGACGCGCCGGAATTGATGCGCGTCGTGATCGATCAGATCGAGAGCGCGACCGAAACGCTCAACGACGCGGAAATCGCCCGGGCCAAAGCGCAGATGAAGGCCGGCCTGCTGATGACGCTGGAGAGTTCGGAAGCCCGCCTCGGGCAGATTGCACGGCAGATGCTGGCCTATGGCCGGCCGGTGCCGCTCGAAGAAATCGTCGCCAAGGTCGAGGCCGTGACCGTGGAAAGCGCGCGGGCCGCCGGCCGGGCTCTGATCGCCCGCGGCCGTCCCGCCATCGCCGCGCTGGGGCCCGGCAATGGGCTTGAAAGCACCGCCGCAATTGCCGAAGGTTTGGTCCGTCCGGCCGCCTGAGCGACGCGCAGGCTGGCCAAGCGGAATGGGACCATGGCGTTTTTCCGCACCGTCGGTTTCAACGATGTCGAGCCGGTGATCGCCGGGCAGGGCGTCTATATGCGCGCGCCGCAGCACGCGGACTTTGCCGCCTGGGCCCAACTTCGCGAGCAGAGCCGGGCTTTTCTGAGCCCCTGGGAGCCGATCTGGCCGTCGGACGACCTGAGCCGTGGCGCCTTCCGCCGCAGGCTGCGGCGTTATCAAGACGATCAGCGCAACGATCTTGCCTACGCCTTCCTGGTGTTTCGGAGCGCCGATCATGCGCTGGTCGGCGGGCTGACCCTCGCCAATATCCGCCGCGGGGTCGCCCAAGCCGGCAGCCTCGGCTACTGGACCGGCGCGCCGTTCGCCCGCCGCGGCTATATGAGCGCGGCGGTCCGCGCGCTTCTGGCGCACAGCTTTGGCGCCCTGCGGCTGCACCGGGTCGAGGCGGCCTGTATACCGACCAATGCGCCCTCGATCGGGCTCCTCGAGAAGACCGGATTTCAACGCGAGGGCTATGCCCGCCGCTACCTGTGCATAAATGGCGTCTGGCAGGACCATTTGCTCTACGCGCGCCTGTCCGACGACCCGTGAGCCTGCGATCAAAAGTCGCTTGCCTTGGGCCCGCCACGCTTGTTTTGCTATAGAGCGCAGGGCTTTAGCCCGACCATGAACGTATTCGACCAATTGCGAGTGGACCTATGACCGGGGAACGAAACGAACAACCAGGGAACCAGCGGGAAACAGGTGCTCCTTGGCGGGCCCTGGCCTGCGCGACGCCTCTGCTGGCTTTGCTGCTGGCCGGCTGCGGCACCAGCCTGTCCTCGCTCAACCTTCTCGATTCCAATAAGGCGACCAGCGACGGCCAGGCGGAAAGCGGCAATGTCGGCAACCTCAGCAACGAGGACGTCGATTGCCCGCCGGTCCAGGTTCGCACGGGGGCCGCGACGCTCATGATCGGCGGCGCGGGCAAGCCCGATGAGCCGGCGGCGCTCAATCTGCGCTACCAGGGCACGATCATCCGCTACGCGCGCGAATGCCACATCAACGCAGGCGTGATGACCATGCGTGTCGGCATCGAGGGGCGCGTCATCACCGGCCCGGCCGGCGGCCCGGGCAAGGTCGACGTGCCGCTGCGCATCGCAGTGGTGCAGGAGGGCGTGACACCAAAAGCCATTAGCTCGAAGTTCGTGATCGTGCCGGTGGAAATAACCTCGGCGGTGGATCGCGTCACATTCACCCATATCGAGGAAGGCATGACCTTCCCGATGCCGACCCCGGCGGGCCTGCTCGATTCCTATGTGGTCTATATCGGCTTCGATACCCTGGCGGCACAGCAGCAGAAGAAGCCGGCGCCGCGAAAGCGGCGGTAGGACGCTCTGAACGAGCCGTCCGTCAGCCTTCGAGGTCACGCGCTGCGCGCGTTCGCACCTCAGGTTGACGGAACCGATCGCGTCGGCGCGAACGCCTCACCAGCCTCGAAGATCGACGACCGTGCTCTTGAGCGCGCGCAGGTCGGAGATCACGGCGCGGGCGCCGGCTTCGCCCAGCTGAGCGCCGAGTGTCGATCCGGCGTGGCTGCCGCCGACAAAGCCGATCACCGTCATGCCGGCTGCGACCGCCGCGGTGACGCCAGCCGCCGAATCCTCGACGACCAGGCAGTTAGCCGGCTCAACCCGCATCTGCCGCGCGACGTGCAGGAACAGGTCCGGCGCCGGCTTTCCGTTGGGAACGTCGCCGGCCGAGAACAGGTTCGGTTCGAAAAAGCGCAGTAGATCTGTGGTCTCGAGGCTGACCCGGATACGGTCGAGCGATGACGACGACGCCACGCATTTCGGTCCGCGCAGCCACGATAAAGCATGGGCCGCATGGGCGGTGGGGCGCAGTTCGGCGCGGAACTTGCGCAGGGTCGCCAGCGTCACCGTCTCGGCGAAACCATGCGGCAACTTGCGCCCCGAGGCGATCTCCACCTCGGCGAACATGTCGGCCTGGCGGCGGCCGGTGAAATAGCGCGCGACAAGGTCCGGCGTCAGCCCGAAGCCGGCGCGCATGAACTCCTGCGATACGATCGCGGTGGCAAGCGGCTCGCTGTCGACAAGCACGCCGTTGCAATCGAAGATGACCACGAGTCCCCCGATCCGTGGCCGGATTAGCCGGCTGGTCTGTTTGTTGGAATACAAACGCCTACGAATGGGCGGCCTCTGGAGCCGCAACGCCACTCTTACAAACGAATCGCTGACTGCGAGCTTAGTCCGGCCGAATCGGTATGCAAGGCGCACCTGAAATTTAACATTCCGCAATGCTGTTCCGCGCGCTCACTCCGGAATCAGATACCGCACGAAAACCACAAGCGCCCAAAGAAAAAGGCCGGCCAATCGGCCAGCCTTGGTGTTGCTTATAACGAAGCTCGTCGGGAGGCGCAGGGCGCTCTAGTTCAGCTTCTTGCGGACGTCTTCAATGCCGCGGCTGATCAACTCGCCGGCCAGCGCGCCCTTGGCCTCGGTCGAGAGGATCCGCTCGGCGGCGGAGATGGCCGCTTCGGCGGCGGCGGCGCGGACATCGGCCGCGGCCTGCGCTTCGGCCTGGGCAATCTTGACCTCGGCCATCTTGGTGCGGCGGGCGACGAACTCTTCGATCTTGGCCTTGGCTTCGACCGCCATCCGGGCGGCGTCTTCCTTGGCGCCGGCGACGATGCTCTGCGCTTCGGATTCAGCAGCGGCGCGCTTGCGCTGATATTCGGCCAGAACCGCAGCCGCTTCTTCCTTCAGCTTGCGGGCCTCGTCGAGTTCCGCCTGGATGCGGGCGGCGCGGTCGTCGAGCGACTTGGCCAGCATCTTGTGGACGCCGATGTAGCCCAAGCCTGCGATGAACAGGACGAAGGCGATGGCGACCCAGGTTTCGCCCTCGAGGAAAAATTCGGCCATTGTCGATTACCTCTTGAGCGCGTCGGCGACTGCGGCCGTGACCGCCTGATCGCTTGGCGCCTTGCCGATGAGCCGTTCGACGATGGCCCGGGCGGCGTCCTCGGCGATGCCGCGAACGTTGGTCATTGCCGCCTGTTTGGTCGTCGCGATGGTCTTCTCGGCGTCGGTGAGCTTGACGTTAAGCTCGTCTTCCAGCGCCTTGCGGCGGGTTTCCGCCTCCGCCGCCTGCTTGTCGCGGGTTTCGTTGGCGATCGCCTGCGCGTTGGCGCGGGCATCGGCCAGCGCCTTCTCGTAGGCCGCCACCGCCGCGTCCGACTGCTCCTTGAGCGTGCCGGCCTCGGCAATGTCGCCGTCGATCCGCTTCTGGCGGTTCTCGATGACGCTGCCGACGCGCGGCAGCGCCCATTTGGACATCAGGACGAAGAGCAGGACGAAAGCGATCGCGAGCCAGACAAGCTGCGAGGCATAGGAATGCGAGTCAAAAGGCGGAAAGCCCGTCTTATGCTCACCTGCCGGAATGTGCTCGGTGCTTGTCGTGTGCTTTGGTTCGGCCATCGTCTTTACTGCCTTGGTGCCCGGTGCGTCGGCTCTCGATTAGAGAGCGAACAGCAGCAAGAGGGCGATCAGCAGCGAGAAGATGCCGAGCGCTTCGGTGATGGCGAAGCCGAAAATCAGGTTGCCGAACTGGCCCTGAGCCGCCGACGGATTGCGGATCGCCGCCGCCAGGTAGTTGCCGAAAATGATGCCGACACCGACGCCCGCGCCGCCCATGCCGATCGCCGCGATGCCCGCGCCGATGTACTTCGCTGCCACTGGATCCATAGCCTAACTCCTTCTGGTTTTTTGCTTGACCCGAGCCCTTAGTGGCCCGGGTGAATAGCGTCATTGAGGTAGATGCAGGTGAGAATTGCAAACACATAGGCCTGCAAGAAAGCCACCAGCGTTTCGAGCGCCATCAGGATGACGATCATGCCGAAGGGCAGGATGCCGCCGATCCAGCCGATCGCGCCCATCGCGCTGCCCATCAGAATGATGAAGCCCGCGAAAACCTGCAGCGTAATGTGACCCGCCAGCATGTTGGCGAACAGACGAACCGAGTGCGAGATCGGCCGCGACACGAAGGAGAGCACTTCGATGAACACGATCAGCGGCAGGATGGCGATCGGCACGCCCTTGGGCACGAACAGATTGAAGAAGTGGAAACCGTGACGGTACAGGCCGTACAGCAGCACGGTGAGGAACACCATGATCGCCAGCGCGGCGGTGACGATGATGTGGCTGGTGACGGTGAAGGTGTAGGGCACCAGGCCGATGAAGTTCAGCGTCAGCACGAACATGAAGAGCGTGAAGACGAAGGGGAAGAACTTCATGCCTTCCGAACCGGCGGTCGAACGCACGGTGGTGGCGACAAATTCGTAGGATAATTCCGCTGCCGATTGCAGGCGCGAGGGAACCAGACTCTTCTTGGCGGTGCCGATGATCAGGAAGGCGGTGATGATGACCACCGCGGTGAGCATGAACAGCGCCGAATTGGTAAAGGCGATCTCGGTGTTACCGATGTGAGCGACCGGGAAGAACTCGACAATGCGGAACTGATGGATTGGATCGGCGGCCATTTTCTATTCGTGCTCTACTTCGACTTTAAACGTTCGGATTGTTCACTGACGACGCCAGCGGCCCGCATCACATTGAGTACCCCGGCGGCGAAGCCGAGCAACAGGAACAGGATCAGCCCCCACGGCGAGATACCGAGCCAGCGATCCAAAAGCCAGCCCAATCCCCCACCTACCAGCACGCCGGCGACAAGCTCGGTCGACATGCGGAACCCGCGCGCATAAGCCGAAGCCGAATTGGCGGCCTTGGCATTCGATCGAGCGTCGTCATCTTGGTCGGTTTGCCGGTTCGCGGTTGCGATCCGTTCGCCCAGACGCTCGAGCCTCGCGGAGAGAGCAGCTTCGTCGTCCGACGGATTTTTGTGATCTTTATCGCCGCGCCTGCCGTCAGCCATGCTTTCGACCTGCGTGGTTTAAAGGCTCCGCAATCGTCCCGCCGCCCTAAAAGCCGCGCGGACCATACTGGCGGTGTGTATCCAAGTCAAGAAACCGGAGTATTCATTTAAGATATTGATTTTGCACAGAATATCGCGATTTCCGAATGGTCCTGAGAGGCCTCGCTTGCGAGGCGGGACCGCCGTCAACAGGATCGGCGTTGTTGCGGTTACAGGCGTCACATCACGGGTGCTAAACTTGTTACGTCATGACGAACCGGGAAGGACGAGGGCCATGCGATCCGCCCGTCTCACACTAGCGACAGCTATCGTTTTTGCCGCGCTGGGCAGCGCTTTGGCGCAGAGTCCGGCGCAGCAGCCCGCTCCGGATGCGGTTGAGCCGCCGACACAGGATCGGCTCAAGGAACCGCCAGGCCAGACACCGCCGGCGCCGCCTGACGCCGCGGCGAGGGACATTGTGCCGCAGGCGTCGGGACGGTTCAGCTTCACCAAGGTCGATGGCGGTGTGCTGCGGCTCGACAGCGCCACCGGCCACATGAGCTTCTGCAGTCAGCACACGGTCGGCTGGGCCTGCGAGGCCGTGCCGGAGGATCGCGCCGCGCTCGATGCCGAAATCGCCCGGCTGCAGCGCGACCTCGCCAGCCTCAAGGACGAGATCGCCAAGGCGCAGCTGCCACCGGAGCCGCCGCGGCCGCCGGCCGACCTTTCGCCGCAGCCTCCGGGTCAAGGCAAGGCGCAAGACGACGCGAAACTCAGGCTGCCAAGTCGCGAGGAGATGGAGCGTGCCCGCGCCGCCCTGGAGCGCGCCTGGCAACACCTCGTCGACATGATCACCCAGTTCCAGAAAGACATGATGAAGAAAGGCTAGCGTGCCGCGCCGACTGTCTTCCCTAAGCGAGAGCTCGCCGCAAACCATCGTCACCGCGACGCTGAGCGTGACGACGCACGGCACCGGATTCACAGAGATCACCGGCGACGCGCGTGCCTTCATCGAACAGGCGAGCGCCGGCGAAGGCGTCTTCCTCGCTTTCCTGCGTCACACTTCGGCGTCGCTGACGATTCAGGAGAACGCCGATCCCGACGTGCAGACCGACCTGACGACGGCGCTCGATCGCCTGGCGCCGGAAGCAGCGCCGTGGATCCACGACGCCGAAGGGCCCGACGACATGCCGGCGCATGTGAAGGCCATGCTTAACGGGGTGTCGCTCCATGTGCCGGTCAAGGACGGTCGGCTGATGCTCGGGACCTGGCAGGGTATCTATCTGGTCGAACATCGCCGCGCGCCGCATACGCGTGAAGTGATCTTCCAGTTCATCGGCAGCCGCATCTGATTGGATCGCGTTTTCGAACGGCGAACCGGCTTCCGCTCCCCTGTAAACGCTCCGATCAAAAAAATGCCCCGCGAAGTGCGGGGCATGAAATCGTCAAGGAAAAAGGCGGGCGGTGGTGTCTGCCACCGCCCGTTCTCGTTACTACGTGATGTCGCGGTCCTTGGTCTCGGGCAGGAAGAAGAAGCCCACGACCACGGTGATCGACGCGAAGATGACCGGGTACCAGAGACCGGCGTAAATGTTGCCGGTCGAGGCCACGATCGCGAAGGCGGTGGCCGGCAGAAGGCCGCCGAACCAGCCGTTGCCGATGTGATACGGCAGCGACATCGAGGTGTAGCGAATCTTGGTCGGGAAGAGTTCGACCAGCATCGCCGCGATCGGGCCGTAGACCATCGTGACGAAGATCACGAGGACCAGCAACAGACCGATGATGGCCGCCGTGTTCGCTTTGAAGATATCGAACGGGTGGTTCATCTTCACGATGCCGGGATCGCCAGCCTTCGGGTAGCCCGCCGCCTGCACGGCCGCGAGAACCTGCGGATTGGCCGCTGCCGCGGGGTACGGCACTTCCTTGCCATTGACGACGACCTTCACGCCGGAGCCGGTCGCGCCATAGGTGGTCGAATACTTGACCGACTGGAGGGCGAGGAAGGCACGGGCGGTGTCGCACGGCTTGGTGAAGACGCGCGTGCCGACCGGGTTGAACAGATCGCCGCAGAGCGCGGGATCCGAGACGACTTCAACCTTGACCGTCTCGATGGCCTTTTCCAGCGCCGGGTTGGCGTTGCTCGTGATCATCTTGAAGATCGGGAAGAAGGTCAGCGCCGCGATCAAGCATCCGCCGAGGATGATCGGTTTGCGGCCGATCCTGTCGGACAACGCGCCGAACAGGATGAAGCCGCCGGTGCCCAGCAACAGGGACCAGGCGATCAGCAGGTTGGCGGTGTAGCCGTCGACCTTGAGGATCGATTGCATGAAGAACAGCGCGTAGAACTGGCCGGTGTACCAGACCACGCCCTGGCCCATCACGCCGCCGAGCAGGGCGATGAGAACGATCTTGGCATTGCTCCAGTTGGCGAAGGCTTCGGTCAACGGCGCTTTCGAGCCCTTTCCTTCGTCCTTCATCTTCTGGAAGACCGGCGATTCATTCAGCTTCAACCGGATGATGACCGAGACGCCGAGCAGCACGACCGAGACCAGGAACGGAATGCGCCAGCCCCAGGCGGCGAAAGCCGGCTCGCCAAGGATCGTGCGGGTGAACAGGATCACCAGCAGCGACAGGAACAGGCCGAGGGTCGCGGTGGTCTGGATGAACGACGTGTAGTAGCCGCGCTTGCCCATCGGCGAGTGCTCGGCGACGTAAGTTGCGGCGCCGCCGTATTCGCCGCCGAGTGCGAGGCCCTGCAACAGGCGCAGACCGATCAGGATGATCGGGGCCGCGATGCCGATGGAGGCAGCGCTCGGGAGCAGGCCGACGATGAAGGTCGACAAGCCCATGATGAGGATGGTGACGAGGAAGGTGTATTTGCGGCCGACGATGTCGCCGACGCGGCCGAACACGATTGCGCCGAACGGACGAACGATGAAGCCGGCGGCGAAGGCCAGCAGCGCGAAGATGTCGCGCGTCGCCTGATTGAACATCGGCTGGTTGGTCGCCGGGTCGATGACACCGAAGAACTGCGTGCCGATGATCGCTGCGAGCGAGCCGAAAAGATAGAAGTCGTACCATTCGAAAACGGTGCCGAGCGATGATGCGAAGATGACGAAACGTTCGTCCTTCGTCATGCCGGCGCCCCGCGTCGCCGATGCTGCCATAGCTGACATGTTGCCCCCAAAGGCTTGTTTGGATGTTTCCTCGTCGCGGCAGAGCACTTTTGAATCTCGGCCGCGGCGGCGACATCGTAGTCGCAAAGCCTCGGAACCCGCCTATTAGACTTTAGGCTATTTTACCGGCATAAATTACTACGGATGCTGACTTTTTGCAGTGCGAATAAAAGGCCCCGCCGCCGCGCTTCGGGGAAAGGTGAATTACCTGCGCGCAACAATCCGAGACGCCCGCGACAAAAGTTCTATATAGAGGGCGACAGGGTGACAGCGGCCGGCAGGGCCGGTTTTTCGAGGTGATGGTGAGCGAGGCTGTTGAATACAAGTTGTTGATTGCGGACGACCATCCGCTGTTCCGGGGCGCGCTGCGAGAGGGCATTTCCGGCCTGATGGACCGGGCGGAAATCGCCGAAGCCGGCACGTTCGATGAAGCGGTCGCGATCCTGGATCGCTCGGCCGATATCGACCTGGTGCTGCTCGATCTGGCGATGCCGGGCGCCCGAGGTTTTTCAGGCCTGATGTATCTGCGGACACAGTATCCGAGCGTGCCGGTCGTGGTGGTTTCGGCCAACGACGATCCGGCCACGATCCGCCGCTGCATGGAGTTCGGCGCCTCGGGATTCATCCCCAAGACGCTCGGCGTTGAGGACATGCGTGCGGCAATATCACGCATCCTCGGCGGCGGCCTGTGGACACCGCCGGACGTCGACCTCAGCGCCGGTTCGGATGCCGAGACCGCAGCCCTGATGGCGCGCATGGCGACCCTGACGCCGCAACAGGTGCGGGTCCTCATGATGCTGTCCGAAGGATTGCTGAATAAGCAGATCGCCTACCAGCTCGGCGTGTCCGAGGCGACGGTGAAGGCCCATGTCTCGGCGATTCTGCAAAAGCTCGGCGTCGAGAGCCGTACCCAGGCGGTGATCGCCGCGGCCAAGATCGAAACGGGTCAGTGGTCGCAGGGTGCCGGCATCGAGGGCTGATGCTTATCATCCCTCCTGCAATGGAGGGATGAAGAATCACTCCGCCGCGGCGACGCGCAGCACGCGCCACTGTGCCAGCAGTGCGCGCAAGGCGGCCGGCTTTACCGGCTTGTTCAGCAACTGAATGTCTTCGGCGCGAGCGCGCTCGCGCACGGCCGGCGAACGGTCGGCGGTGATCAGGATCGCCGGCAGCGGGCCGCAGTGCTGGCGCAACGCGATGATGGCGTCGATGCCGTTGCCGTGATCGAGGTGATAATCGACCAGCAGGCCGTTGGGCGGCACCGCGCTCGCCGCGACTGCGTTCAGGGCCCCGTCGAGGTCCGGAGCCTTGAGCACTTCACAGCCCCAGCCGCGCAACAGCATCTCCATGCCATCGAGCACCGCGGGTTCATTGTCGATGCAGATCGCCGTGGTGCCGGCGAGCTGTCCGGGATCGACGCGGCTCTGGTTGCGCGCCGGCAATTCAACCGGCTTGGCGCTCGAGCGCGGCACCGTCACGGCGAAATGCGATCCGCCGGCGCGGATGCTGTCAACATCGACAGCGGCTGCAAGGATGCGGCCGATGCGTTCGACAATAGAGAGGCCAAGACCGAGGCCGCGGGCGATGCGCGCGCCCTGATCGAGCCGGTGGAATTCAATGAAAATGTCGCGCCGTTTCGACGCCGGTATGCCGACGCCGGTATCGTAAACGTCGATGCGCAGTTCGTGGCCCCTGCGACGGCAGCCGATCAGCACCTTGCCGGCGGGCGTGTATTTGATGGCATTGGAGACAAGGTTCTGCACCAGGCGGCGCAGCAGGCGGCGATCCGAACGCACCACCAGCGAGCAGGGCACATATTTGAGCTCGATGCCCTTGCCGGCGGCGAGTGGCGCGAATTCCAGTTCGATCTGCCGCATCACGTCGTCGATCCGGAAGGATGAATACTCCGGACGCATCGAGCCGGTATCGAGCCGCGACATGTCGAGCAGCGCGCTGAATATCTCTTCGACGGCTTCCAGCGAGGCGTCGATGTTGTCGGCGAGTCTGCGGTCGTCGTGGGCGCCGCGCTCGATCAGGCTGGTCACGTAAAGCCGCGCGGCATTGAGCGGCTGCAGGATGTCGTGGCTGGCGGCGGCGAGAAACTTGGTCTTCGAAATGTTGGCGGCGTCTGCTTCCCCCTTGGCGTGAGCGAGCTCGGCATTGAGCAGTTCGAGCTCTTCGGTGCGCTCGCGCACGCGCCGCTCGAGCGTTTCGTTGGAGCGCTCCAGGGCCTCGGCCGCCTCGACGCTGGCGGTGATGTCGGTGAAGGTGGTGACGATGCCGCCATCCGGCATGTGGTTGGCGCGCACCTCGATGACCATGGAGCCTTCGGCGAAGCGCTCCATGAACACGTCCTTGCCGGACAAATACCGTTCGACCTGCTCGCGCACCAGATCCTCGGCGCGTTTCGCGTCGACGTCGGCGCGCCGCAGGTTGAAGCGCAGGATTTCGGCAAGGTCGATGCCGACGCGGATCAGACTGGGCGGCAGATCGAGGATTTCACCGAACTGCCGGTTCCAGCAGATCAGCTGCAGGTCGCGGTCGAACACCGCAATGCCCTGGCGCACGTGGTCGAGCGCGGTCTGCAGGATTTCGCGGTTGTACTGGATTGCGGCGCTGGCGTCGTCGAGCAGCTTCAGCGCCGCCTTGGTCGTCACCGTGCGTTTGCGCAGCAGCAGCGACAGCACCAGGCGCGATGAGGCGCCGCCGATCGCCGAGGCGAGGATATGTTCGGCGTGACGTACCAGGCGAAAGTCGGCTTCGTCCTTGGGATCGAGGCTGATGCGGTGGGTGGTTGCGAAATTTTCGAAGGCGTTTCGGGTGCGGTCCTCGCCGAGATAGCGGGCGACCGTATTGTTGAGTTCTTCGACCGTAACCGCGGAGCGCCACAGCCGGAAGGTCGGCGCTATCGGCGCCAGCGTCGTCGGCACGAAGGTGTTGGCCTGCAGGCGCTCGATCGGCGACGGATCTCGGCGCAGCGAGAAGCCGATATAGCAGGCGATGTTGACGAAGAAGCTCCACACCACGCCATGCACCAAGGGCGATAGATTGAGGCCCAGCAGGTGCTGCGGCCGCAACAGCGCGATGCCCCACGGACCTTCGGTGAGGAAATGCTGACCTATGATGCCGATATCGGCGAAGGTCGGCAGCAGCAGCGTGTAGCCCCACATCAGGATGCCGGCGACCATGCCGGCGATGGCGCCCGCCGCGGTGGCGCGCCGCCAGAACATGCCGCCGAAGAATGCCGGCGCGAGTTGCGCAATCGCGGCAAAGGACAGCAGGCCGATCGACGCAAGCTGCGAGGGGCCGGCGGCGCGATAATACAGATAAGCCAGAATGAGGATGCCGAAGATCGACAACCGGCGCACGGTAAGCAGCATCGAGCCGACATCCTCTCGCCCGGATATCAGGGCTTCGCGCCGTTGCAGCACCAGCGGCATGATGAGGTCGTTCGAAATCATGATCGACAGCGCGACAGATTCGACGATCACCATGGCGGTGGCGGCGGACAGGCCGCCGACGAAGGCGGCGATGGTGAGCACGTAGGATCCGGTCTGCAGCGGCAGCGCCAGCACGAACATGTCGCTATCGATGGCGTCGCCCTTGAAGGTGAGCAGGCCGGCGACTGCGATCGGCACGACGAAAATATTGATCAGCACGAGGTAGAGCGGGAACAGCCACGCCGCGCGCTTGATCTCATCCTCGTTGTTGTTCTCGACCACCGCGACGTGGAACTGGCGCGGCAGCAGGATGATGGCGAAGAATGACAGGAGTGTCGTCGCCATGAATGTATCGAGCGCCGGTTCGCGGGTGAACTGGCTTACGACCTGGGGGAGCTGCTGCGCCGCCTCGAACAGCGCTGTGGGGCCGCCGAACATCCAGAAGGTGACGTAGATGCCGACGGCAAGGAAGGCGAACAGCTTGACGAGGGACTCCGTCGCGATCGCCAGCATCAGGCCGTCCTGATGTTCGGTGGCGTCGATATGGCGCGTGCCGAACAGGACCGCGAAGGTCGCCATCGATAGCGCAACGAACAGGGCGATGTCGCCAAGCAGCGGTCGCGACAAGTCGTCGGCCGGCGTTACATGCGCGAGGATGGTCTCGAGCGACGACGACACGGCTTTGAGCTGGAGAGCAATATACGGAATTGTGCCGATGATCGCGATCAAGGCGACGGTCGCAGCCACGGCCTGGCCTTTGCCATAGCGCGCCGCGATGAAGTCGGCGATCGAAGTAATGTTCTGCGCCTTGGCGAGGCGTACGATGCGGATGATGAGTGGCGCGAACAGACCGAGCATCAGCACCGGGCCGATATAGATGGTGAGGAAGTCGTAGCCGGTGCGTGAAGCCGAGCCGACCGAGCCGAAGAAGGTCCAGGAGGTGCAATAGATCGCCAGCGACAGCGGGTAGATCATCAACCGGGTGCGGCCGATGCGGCCGAGGCCGCCGCTCGCTGTGGCAACGCCGGGCACGCGCCGTCGCAGCCGGTCGCCATAGCTGGCGACCAGGAACAGCAGGCCGATGTAGCCCAGCGCTACGGCGATAACGACCCAGCCTTGCAGCATTCCCGGCTCCGGACAGAAGCCAGGCTAAGCCCAGCTTTCGTCTGCTATTTTATCGATCGGCGTGGCGGATGGATAGGACTTCGAAGTCGCCCAAATGCCCGGTTCAGGCGGCATCTCAATAAGCCGACATACGATGTTCTGGTCTGAGAGCCATGATTTGACCTTGCCCGGCGAAGCGGGGCAATGATCCCGAGGAAAGGCCTGCGCAAGGGCGCGCGGGTGGTTCCCTGAGAGTCCGCCCGCCTTGCCTGCTTTCCCATTCATCACCCGATTGGCCGCCTTCCGCGATGTTGCGGAGACCATGATGTTCGCCGCGATCGGCGGACTGGTGCTCGGTTATCTCGGGATGCCCGCGGGTTATCTGTCCGGCTCCATTCTTGCCGTCGCCATCGCCGCGCTGGCCGGCCGGCCGATGCACGTGCCGACCACGATGATGCGCGTGCTCGTCGTCCTCATCGGCATTTCGCTGGGCGCCGTGGTCACGCCGGAGACGCTGCGCGGCGTCACCAGCTATCCGGTCAGCATCGCGGTGCTGCTGGCTGCAACGGTGGTCATCGTCGTCGCCGGCACGGCCTATCTGCGCGTCGTCCACGGCTGGGACAAGCTGACGGCTTATCTCGCCTCGGTGCCGGGCGGGCTGTCGCAGGTGATGGCGCTGGCCATCGAGTTCAAGGCCGATGTGCGGGCGGTTGCGATCGTGCAGACCGTGCGCGTCATCATCCTCGCGGTCGGCTTGCCGGCACTGTTCGCCGGTCTCGGTCTCGTCGATCATACCCACGCCGAGCCGACGGCATCGTTTTCACCGTCACAGTTCGACGAGCTCGCCATCCTCATCGTGGTCTCGGCTTTTGCGGCCGTCATCGCTCATAAGATCAGGTTTCCCGGCGGGCTGCTGTTCGGCGCCATGCTGGCCTCGGCGGCCCTGCACGGTACCGACACGCTGCGCGTCGTCATGCCGTGGTGGCTTTCCTATGTGGTGATGATCGCCTTCGGCGCCGTCAGCGGCGCGCGCTTTGCCAATACACCGCTGCGCCTGCTGCTGAGGTTCACCGGTGCGGCGCTCGGCGTGTTCGCCGTCGCCGTGGCGATCACCGGCGGCTTTGCCGTTCTGCTGCTGGGACTGCTCGACATTCCCATCGCCGAGGTGATGGTCGCCTACGCGCCAGGCGCGGTCGACGCCATGCTGCTACTGGCGCTGGCGCTGCATTTCGACCCGGTTTACGTCGGCACGCACCACCTGGTGCGCATCTTCTTCGCGATGATCGTGACGCCGTTCGTGGTGCGGCTGCGGGCGCGGGGCGGCGAGAAGGACCCGGCCGTCAAGCCGTCGGCGGATGCGATCGACGATTGAGGTGGCTTATTCGGCCGCCAGTTGCCGTCGGCTCTTCGGCAATTGCAGCCGCTCCCAGACATCGACCAGCGCTTCGGCCAGATGATCGACCAGCACGTCGTCGTGATAGGGCGACGGCGTGATACGCAGACGTTCCATTCCGCGCGGCACAGTCGGGTAATTGATCGGCTGAATATAGATGTTGTGCTCGGTGAGCAGCATGTCGCTCGCGAGCTTGACCTTTTCCGGATCGGCGACCAGCACCGGCACAATATGCGTATCCGACGGCATCACCGGCAGGCCGGCGGCATTGAGCACGGCCTTGACGCGCGCGGCGCGGTCCTGATGGCGGTCGCGTTCCCACTGTGAAGTCTTGAGGTGGCGGATCGCCGCGGTCGCCGCCGCGCAGATCGCCGGCGGCAGCGCGGTGGTGAAGATGAAGCCGGGGGCGTAGGAGCGCACGGCATCGATCATCGCCGCCGTGCCGGCGATGTAACCGCCGAGGCAGCCGAACGCCTTGGCGAGCGTGCCCTCGATGACATCGATGCGATGTGCGGCCTTGTCACGTTCGGTGACGCCACCGCCACGCGGGCCGTACATGCCGACGGCGTGGACCTCATCGACATAGGTCATGGCATTGTACTTGGCGGCGAGATCGCAGATCGCATGCAGTGGCGCGACGTCGCCATCCATCGAATACAGGCTCTCGAAGAGCACGATCTTCGGCCGCGCCGGATCGGCGGCCTTGAGCAGTTCCTCAAGATGCTCGAGATCGTTGTGTCGCCACACGACCTTTTCGCAGCCGGACTGGCGCACGCCCTCGATCATCGAGTTGTGGTTCAGCGCGTCCGACAGGATCAGGCAGTTCGGCAGCAGTTTGGCGATGGTCGGGATACCGGTCTGGTTCGAGACGTAGCCCGACGTAAAAACCAGCGCAGCCTCCTTGCCGTGCAGGTCGGCGAGTTCACGCTCCAGCTCGACCAGCGGATGGTTGGTGCCGGCGATGTTGCGGGTACCGCCGGCGCCGGTGCCCATGCGCGCCGCGACGTCGACCATGGCGCCGATCACCTGCGGGTGCTGCGCCATGCCGAGATAGTCGTTCGAGCACCAGATCACGACTTCGCGCTTCCCCTCCGGCGCATGCCAATAGGCGTAGGGGAAGCGACCGGCGATGCGCTCGAGGTCGGCGAACACGCGGTAGCGGCGTTCCTGGCGGAGCTGGTCCAGGGCGGACACGAAGAACTCATTGTAATTCATGGAATTTCTACTTTCTCGCCCCGAGGTCGGGTCTTTTTAGTGGGCTTCCAGCCCGCTTGTCGAGATGAGATTCGTACAATTCCAATGTGGCGGTATTGACCGAGGTCAAAGGCGGAACCTCCCCGGCGGGCCGGGAAGGTTCTTTCGTGGGTTCGCGACTATTGCAGCCCGTAGCTGTCGATCAGATCGGCGCGGAGCCGCGTCGGCGTCGGCGGTGTGCTGCAGCGCTCGCGAATCGATTTTTCGAAGGCCTTGAAGGTCGGCAGTTCGGTCACGGCGTCGGAGCTGTCTTCCGCGAGATTGACGAAGACGTGAACGAAGCTGACGCCATCCGGCTCCTTGAACAGCCCGTAGGCGATGCCGGCGGGCTTTTTTTCGTGCAATTCCGAAAACACCGCACGCGACAGTGCTTCGTTTTCGTCCGCCCGTTCGGGTTTGGTCGTGTAGCGTACTATCGTTACTCTCGCCATGGAGGCCTCCTTCGGCTGGCGCGCGCCCTGTGCGCACGCTCATGTCGAAAAGGACGCCGCGGCGGCGGGTAAGGATTCGCCGGGCGATAAATTTTTGCGAGACCGAATCCTATTGCTGTGTCGGATCGTCCAGATGGCAGGACCAACAGAAGAGAGGCCGCCATGGGCGACACCGTCATGACCCCGGACGCCTTCGGGCAATTGCTGTCGCAGACCCGGCCGCGGCTGCATCGCTATTGCGCGCGCATGCTCGGATCGGCCTTCGACGGCGAAGACGTGGTGCAGGACGCCATGGCCAAGGCGATCGAGGCATTGCCGGAGGCGGGCCATCTGGACAATCCGGAGCGCTGGTTGTTTCGCATCGCGCACAACACCGCGCTCGATGCCTTACGCCGCCGGAAGCGGCTGGAGACGCGTCAATCATCGTCCGAACTCATTGCGATCGAGGATCCATCGGCCGACGCCGCGGCGCGCGTGGAGACGGCCGGGAGCTTCGCCGCTTTCCTCGCGCTGCCGGCCACGCAACGCGCCTGCGTCGTGCTGTCGGATGTTCTCGGCTACGCCAATGCCGAAACAGCCGGCATCCTCGAGACGACCGTAGCGGCCGTCAAAGCTGATCTGCATCGCGGCCGCGAGAGGTTGAGGGCGCAGAAGAACGAGCCGGTCGCGCGGCCTGCGATCAGCGATGCGGAAAGGGCGCGCCTGCGCAACTACGCCGATCTGTTCAACGCGCGCGACTTCGACGCGCTACGCGATTTACTGGCCGAAGATGTCAGGCTCGACCTCGTGAACCGAACAAGACTCAATGGCCGCCGCGATGTCTCGGTCTACTTCACCCGCTACGCGGCCGCGGCGCCCTGGCGCTTTACGCTCGGTTTCGCCGAGGGCCAGCCGGCGCTGCTCGTCGGCGCGCCTGACAATGACACGCTGCGGTTCGTGGTGCTGCTGGGCTGGTCCGGCGACAAGGTCGCCAGCATCCGCGACTTCCACTACGCGCCGTACATCGTCGATGGGCTTGCGACCGAGAGCCTCTAGCGCGCCTGAAAATCGGCGAGGTTCAGATAGCCACGCATGCCGGCGAGCATCAGC
Source organism: Pseudolabrys sp. Root1462 (assembly GCF_001426945.1). Lineage (GTDB taxonomy): Bacteria > Pseudomonadota > Alphaproteobacteria > Rhizobiales > Xanthobacteraceae > Pseudolabrys. The sequence goes on from NZ_LMFS01000003.1 coordinate 780,153, forward strand.
GCACCGATATGCAGTTGCAGTGAGAATTCACCGGAATAGATCATGGCGCCGAGTTCGGCCGGGCTCACCAGATTGAGTTCGAGGCCGGCCTCGACGCTTGCGCCAGGCGGCCGCCAGTCGGTCTCGACGAAGAAAGTGTGCACCATGTTCGACAGCCGCGCTGTGCACGGCGCGAAGCTGCCGAGCGCATGCACGGCTTTGGCCGGATAGCCGGTCTCTTCGAGAAGTTCGCGCTCGCAGGTGCGAGCCGGGTCCTCGCCCGCTTCGGTCATGCCCGCCGGCAATTCCCACGTCTTGCGCTCTACGGCCGGCCGGTACTGCTGGACGATGGGGATGCGGCCATCCGGCGTCAGCGCGACGATGGCGATGTAATCCTGCTGGCCGATGGCGTGATAAAGCTCGGGCTTGGCGCCGGCGCGGAATTCGACCTCGCGCTCGATCACCTTCATCCACGGCGAAATGTCGATGGTGCGGCGGGATCTGATCTTCGGGTATTCGCCCATGCTTGGCTCCATTGGAACGCGGAGCCTAGCATGGAAGCGCCCCCGCGAAAGCGGGGACTCATGCCATCAAAGATACCTTGGCTCGGGCAGCGGCGAGATCAGCTTGCCCTTGTAGCCCTTGGCGCGCAGCTTGGGCGCCAGCTCGTCGGCAATGTGCCAGGAGAAGATGATGGCCGCTTCCGGCTGGTCGGCGAACAGGCGCTCCTCGTCGACGACCGGTATCGACGTCCCCGGCATGCACTTGCCGATCTTCAGCGAGCCAGGAATTTCGCAGACATAGTCGATGATGCCGTCGTCGAGGCCGACATAATTGAACAAGGTCGAGGCGCGCGACGGCGCCGAGATGCCGACGACGCGGGCATTTTTTTCCTTGAGGTCGCGAAGCATCGCCAGCAGCCGCAGCTTGCTAAGCAGCACATCGTGCTTGAACTGCTTAAGCCGCTTCGCCATCGCCTCGCCCTTCGGTTCGGCGTCGAGCATCTGCCGCACGCTCGCCTGCACCGGACGCTTGCCCTTGCGGCCTGCATAGACCCGGATCGAGCCGCCATGGCTCGGGATCGGCCGCGCGTGGAACACTTCGAGGCCATGCATCTCCAGCAGGTACTTCAGGCTGGTGAGCGAGTAGTAGCGCAGGTGCTCATGATAGACGGTGTCGTATTGCAGCGTGTCGAGCAGCGGAATGAGGTAGTGCGATTCCGAGATGAAGGCGCCGTCATCGGCCAGCATTTCGAGAATGCCTTCGACGATGGCGTGCACGTCCTCGATATGGGCGAAGCAATTCGCTGCCGTGATCACCTTGGCCTTGCCGTGCGAGGCGACGACTTCCTGCGCCGCCGCCTTGCCGAAGTAGCGCTTGATGGTCGGGATGCCGCGCGAATTGGCGATGTCGCCGACGTCGGTAGGCTCGATGCCCAAAATGCGATTGCCGGCCTTCTGGAAGTTGGAGATCAGCGTGCCGTCGTTGGAGCCGATATCGACAACGAAGTCCTTCGCCGTCAGGCCCATCAGCTCCCAGCTCTCGCGCTGCAGGTCGGCGAAGTTGTCGCGCAGCAGCTTGGTGGTGCCCGAGGTGTAGGGATATTCCGGCGGGAAGATGATGACCGGATCGACCGCGAGACCGAGCTGAACCAGGTCGCAATTGCGGCAGTGCAGGAGATCGGTCGGAAACCACGGCTGCTGTCGCGGCACCTGGCCGATCGGCACCATCTGATTCACCGGCGGCATATAGCCGAGCGACAGAACGGCATCGAGCTTTTCCGAGCCGCAGATCTGGCACTGCTCGACCGGAACGCTGCCGCCGGTGCCGGCGCCGCGCGCGATTTTGGTGGGGCCTACCAAGTGAACTCTCCTAGCCAGTAAGCTAATTCTTCGGCGCCAGATCGGCGTTCTTCCAGTACCAGTCCAGCGTCGGCTTCAGGCCTTGCTCGAGCGACACGGCGGGCTTGTAGCCGAGCGCGCCGAGCTTGGAAATGTCCGGGCAGCGGCGCGGGGTGCCGCCGGCCTGCAGCTTGCCCGGCACGATGTCGATCTCGCGGCCGGCTTGCGCGGCAACCATGCGGGCGACGTCGGCAATCGACAGCTCTTCCGTGGTGCCGACGTGATAGATGCCGAGATGCTCGCCCTTGGCGCGCATCACCATGACGCCGGCGACGAGGTCGTCGATATAGCAGAACGAGCGGGTTTCCTCGCCGGTACCCTGGATATCGAATCGCAACTTGCCTTGCGGCTGGGCGTCCGCGAGCTTCTTCAGGCGCAGCGCGAACTGCGGCACGACGTGCTCGAAGCCCATGTCGGGACCATAGACGTTGTGCGGACGGAAGATCAGGACGCGCTCGAAATACTTGCGACCGAAATTGATCGCCATCAGTTCGCTGATCAGCTTGCCACCGCCGTAGGAGTAGCGCGGGTTGAGCACGTCCGGTACCGACAAGGGCGCGGTCTCGTCGGTCGGGACGACCGGCGGCGTCTGATAGACTTCCGATGACGACGCCAGAATAAGATTGCCGACATTGTGTTTGCGACAGGCGTCGATGACGTTGATCATGCCGCGCACGCCGACATCGAGAACAAGGTCGGGTTGCGTGTAAAAGAATTCTGTTCCGTTGACGAAAGCGAGGTGATGCACCTCGTCCATGCCGGCCGTCGCCTTGGCGACCGTGTCGGCGTTGCGGATGTCGCCACCGATGAACTCGATCTCTTCCTCGACGCGATGCAGGCGGCGCGGCCGGCCGCGCGAATTGTCGTCGAGCACGCGCACCTGTGCGCCGGATTTCACCAGCGCCTTGACCAGGCCGGAGCCGATGAAGCCCGAACCGCCGGTGACCAGAACTTTACGCGCACTCATTCGCCATCCCGTCCTATTTCAAGTCGCCTGGCGCCACATCGACAAACCGGCCCTCGCGGTTCGAGCGCTGGGCGGCATCGATCAGGCGTTGCACGCGGAAGCCGGCTGCGAAGCCGGGCGCGGCGTTGGGCTTATAGCGGGGCTTGCTGGCAAGGCAATCGATGAACTTGGCCGCCAGCCGCGAGGCCGGTGCGATGCGGCCGTCCGGCTGGCCGGCGTCGGCCGGGTCCTCGACCGGCACCGGCGTCAACTCGCCGGGCCGCTTGGCGTGGCTGAGTTGGAAGCCGCGCATGTAGTCGGCAGTGCGGTTGTCCAGCACCAGGGTGCCGTCCTCGCCGTAGAATTCGATGCAATGGCCGGATCCGCGGAACGAGGCGCAGCTCATGCTCAGGCTGGCCAGCGAGCCGCTCGCATATTGCAAGGCCATCGCCACGGTGGTGTCGAGGGCGTCGTCGCCGGGCAAGCCGCCGACGCGGGCCTGCAGACCGGAGAGCGGACCGACGAACCACTCGAGATAATGGAAACAGTGCGAGATGAAGTTGCCGAGCACCCCGCCGCCGTCGTCGCGCAAGGTCTTCCAGTTCCGCATGCGGTTCTGGATCGCGTAATTCTCGACGTGCCAGTGCACCGTGACGTGGCGCAGCTTGCCGATGGCGCCTTCGTCCAGCATGGCCTTGGCGCGCTGCCACGCCATGATCTCATGGAAATTGAAATCAATGCCGGTCGGTAGGCCACTGGCGTCAGCGGCGTCGAGCATGGTGCGCGCCTCATCGAGCGTGCTCGCCATCGGTTTCTCAGCGAACACCGGCTTGCCGGCGGCCAGCGCTGCGAGCGCGATCTGCGTTTGCAGGCTCGGCACGGTGGCGATGGCAACGGCATCGACACCATCATCTTCAATGAGCGCGCGCCAGTCGCCGTAGGCCTTCCGCACGTTGACCGCTTGCGCATGCTCGGCGGTGCGAGACTCGTCGCTGCCCGCCAAGGCCACGACCTCGCAGCGCGCATCGGCGCGGAACGCCGGCAGTAGCACGGTGCGTCCGTAATTGACGCCGACAATGCCGATCCGGATCACGCTGGCTCCTTGGGCTTTTCACCGGCCGTGAAGATGAAAGCGCGCAGCCGTGCCATGAACGACGGTGCGAACAGCAAACTGTCGAAAAGGTTATAAAGCGGCAGCAACCAGCGCAGTTTTGCCGCGGCGATATAACGATACTTCAGGCCGGAGTGAAATTCGATGGTGACACGGAAACCCGCGGCGCTGAAGGCGCGGGCGATATCGTCCGCGACCAGCAGGCGTTCGTTCCGCGTGACGCCGATCGGAGAGTACATCGGCGATGACCGATCGCGATAGAGATACATCGCGGGGTTCATGCGGTTCGGATCGAAGGCGACGAAGCGGCCGCCCGGTTTCAAGATGCGTTTGATCTCGGCGATGCTGGCGGTCCAGTCCGGCAGGTGGTGCAGCACGCCGGCGAGAAGCACGCCATCGAAACTTTCGTTCTCGAAGGGCAGGTGCTCGAGATCGCCTTCGCGGAACTCGATGTCCGGATAATTCTGCCGCGCGATGCCGATGAGCCTCGGGCTCAGATCGAGGCCGACTACATCGAAGCCACGGCGGCGCAACAGATTGCTGAAGACTCCGGAGCCGCAGCCGAGGTCGGCGATGCGGGCGCCGGGCTTGAACGCGCCGAGCCGCGTCACGATCGCTACGATGCGTTCGTTGGTGCGCGGCGTGAAAACGTCATAGGCGTTCGACGACGCGTGACTGTCGAAGAACGCGATTTCGCTTTCCTTGTTCTGCGACAGGGCGGCAGACATAGATGGCTTCTAGCATGGGATTTTCGACCGGGCCAATTGTAGCTCTACGGCAATTTGCGAGATTTTCTAGCCGGTTAACGCCGCCTGCGATTGGCGACCCTCCGACCTTGATGCTATGGCAGAGGCCATGCAAATGGCCTCCGCCACCGCAGCAACTGAGCCGAAATCCCGGCAGACCGGGCTCAAACTTGTCGCGCTCGCCCTTGCCGTCGCCGCGGCTGGTTTGCCGGTCAATGGCATCGCGATCTATGCGCTGCTTGTCGTCGCTGCCGTCGTGGTTCTGACCGGGATCGTGCGCGTTACGCCTCAGGCCTGGGGCGCGGCCGTGGCTATCGTGGTTGTCGGTATCGGCGCGCACGCGGTGTTCGCGCCGCCGCGCATCGACGAAGGCTTCAACGTCTTCCTGCCGGGCGCTGCGCTGCAACGCGACCTGCCGCCCGATGTCTACCGATACATGTCGGAGCAATTCGACAAGCGGTATCCCGCCGACAAACGCTGCGACGCCGCCACACCAGGCTGCTGGCGCAATACCGGCGCGCCCGATCGCGCCTATGCCTTCGCCGCCGACGGCATCTTTCACAAGTCGGACATGTCACGCGCCGTGACATCGTTCGACCTGTCCGATCCGGTCTGGCACCGCCTCGGCTTCATCAACGACTCCCGCTACAACTGGTATCCGCTCAGCGACGTGCAGCGCGCGCATCGCGATGGCCGATTCTGGAAAGGTTATGGCCGCTGGCAGCTCACCATGCCGTGGTTCGTGACAATCCGGCTGCCGGCCGCCTATGCCGGCGGGCAATTGTGCTGGCGCGGCGATATTCGCTGGGAAGCGACCGACGGGCACTTTGCGCCGCTTAACGGCGAAGGCTGTCGACCCATAACGCCGGACGATGCCGGGCGCCGTGTCGTCGGCGTCGCCATCAAGCCCGAGACCTTGGCGATGCAGTTGCAAGGCCCGCTCAAGGTGCGGCTCCTGCAATGGGCACAGCCGCTCATTAAATTGCTGACCATCGTCGCGCTGATCGTTGTGCTGGTGCGCATCCGGCCAAGGCGTGCCGTCGTGCCGCTCATCCTGATCGTGCTGGCGGCGCTGATCGTCGCCGTCGACGATGCCAGTTTCCTTGGCGGCGTGCGGCCCTTCGATGGCGGTGACGACGGCTTATTCTACGACAGCGTCGGCCGCGCCATCCTGCAAAAGCTGCTGGCCGGAAATTGGGCGGGATTTTTCGAAGGCGGCGAGGCGGTCTTCTATTACGGCGGCCCCGGTTTGCGTTACTTCCGTGCGCTCGAGCACATCGTGTTCGGCGACAGTTTTCTCGGCTATCTGTCGCTTGTCCTGGCGCTGCCGCTGATGGTGCTGGCGCTGTTCCGGCGCCTCCTGTCGCCACCGTGGCCGCTCGTGCTGGCGTTGCTGTTCGTCGCCGTTCCGGTCGGCGAACTGTTCGGCACCACCTTCATCGATTATGCGAAATGGGCGGCGCGCGGCTTTGCCGATCCGATGGCCTATATTCTCTTTATCGCTGGACTGGTGCCGCTGCTCGGCAGCAGAGAGAACGGGCCGCGTGACGCTTTTGTACCTGCATTCTTCGGCGCGCTGCTGATCGTGCTCGGCGTCGCCATGAAGCCGATCATTGTTGTCGCCGCCTTCGTCTTGCTCGGCGCGACGTGGCTTTACGCCGTCCTCAGGCGGCAATGGCGGCGCCTCGCCGGATTGTCGGTCGGCTCGCTGCCGGTTTTCTCGATGGCGCTGCACAACTGGGTGTTCGGCCACGCACTCGTGCTGTTCAGCTCGAATGCGCAGGACAGCAACCTTCTGGTGATGCCGCCCGCGGCATGGGTCGGTGCGCTGCGCGAGGTCGCCACGTTCGATTTCAGCGGCGGCCTGGCCCATCGCGCGCTGATGCAGATCGTCCATTGGCTCTCGGGGCCCGCCGAATCGATCTGGACCGTGCCGCTCAATGCCGCTGGCTTCGCGATGCTGGTCTATGTCGTCGCGCGGGGCCGCGGCTTCGATCCGTGGCTGCGCCTCGTCGGCGCCGCGGCGCTGGCGCAGCACGCGGTCGCGCTCTTTTACGCCGCCACGCCGCGCTACCACTTCCTCACCTGGTTCCTGACGCTTCTGGCCTGCGCTGCCTTCATGCAGCAGGTCGGTCTGCCTTGGCTGCAGCGCCGCTATCCTGAGGCGATGGGACGCCTCCGGCGTATCCTCTGGTCGCCGCGACTCGCGGCCGGTATCGGCTGGCTGGACGGGAAGGCGAACTGATCGTCAGGAAAACGGATGGTGCTGCCGGAGTGGATTGAACACTCGACCTCCTCATTACCAATGAGGTGCTCTACCACTGAGCTACGGCAGCAAAAGGACGCGGATCGGGGCGCCAGGGCCCCTCGCGAACGCGGCGGAAACTGCCACAGGCGCCCCTTTAAACGCAAGGCAACCTGAGCACAAGGTCTGAAGATTAAGTGAACTTGCGAAAGTCGAAACCGTCCCGATACATACCCGCATGACGGACCACCCGGAGCAGCCGCCGAAATCCGGCAAGAATGCCCAGACCGCCGCCCGCGAGGCGCGGCTGGCCAGGGCGCTGCGGGAAAACCTCAAGCGCCGCAAGGCGCAAACGAGAGGCCGGGATGCCGGCGGGGATGCCGAAGAAGCCGGCAAGAAGGGCTGAGCGGAACCGAAACCGGACTTTCGCCTTATTGGCCGGCGATCAGGGCTGCGGCCGGGCGGGCGGTAACCCCTCGGCCAAATTGGCTTTGCGGCGGCGAGGCGGCCGGTCTAGACCGCCCCTATATTCAGCCAGGATTTTCCGGGCCGGCAGGCTCAAGCGGGGCGGGGCGACCATGGACCGAATTCGAATCGTCGGCGGGCAGAAGCTCAACGGCACCATTCCGATCTCCGGCGCCAAGAACGCGACGCTGCCGCTGATGATCGCCAGCCTGCTGACCGAGGACCGGCTGGTCCTCGAGAACGTGCCGCGGCTCGCCGACGTCATCCAGTTGCAGCGCATCCTCGGCAATCACGGCGTCGATGTCATGATCGCCGGCAAGCGAGCCGGCGACGAGCCGAATATCGGCCGCACCATCGAACTCTCCGCCAAGCACATTGTGGATACCACGGCGCCCTACGAACTGGTTTCGACCATGCGCGCCAGCTTCTGGGTCATCGCGCCGCTGGTGGCGCGCATGGGCGAAGCCAAGGTGTCGATGCCGGGCGGTTGCACCATCGGCACGCGGCCGGTCGATCTGCTGATCATGGCGCTGGAAAAGCTCGGCGCGCAGATCGAGATCGAAGGCGGCTATGTCATCGCTCGCGCCAAGAACGGCTTGCGCGGCGGCGACATCAATTTCCCCAAGGTCACGGTCGGCGGCACGCATACCGCGTTGATGGCGGCGGTACTGGCCAAGGGCACCACCGTGATCGAGAACGCCGCGCGCGAGCCGGAAATTACTGACGTGGCCGACTGCCTCACCAAGATGGGCGCCAAAATTACCGGCGCCGGCACCTCGCGCATCGTTGTCGAGGGCGTCGCCGGCCTCAATGGCGCGCGCCATTCCGTGCTGCCCGATCGCATCGAGACCGGCACTTACGCCATGGCAGTGGCGATGACCGGCGGCGACGTGCTGTTGCAGCACGCGCGGCCGGAACTACTGCAGGCCGCGCTCGACGTCATCGCCCAGGCCGGCGCCACCGTGACGCCAACCAACGAAGGCATTCGCATCTCCCGCAACGGTAGCGGCCTGAAGCCGGTCGATGTCGCTACCGCGCCGTTCCCCGGTTTCCCGACCGACCTGCAGGCGCAGCTCATGGCGCTGATGACGCGCGCCGAGGGCACCTCGCACATCACGGAAACCATCTTCGAAAACCGGTTCATGCACGTGCAGGAACTGGCCCGCCTCGGCGCTCAGATCCAGCTCAACGGCGACACCGCGACCATCGAGGGCGTCAAGCGGCTCAAGGGTGCGCCGGTCATGGCGACCGACCTGCGTGCGTCGGTATCGCTGGTGATCGCGGCACTCGCCGCCGAAGGCGAGACCACCGTCAACCGGGTCTATCATCTCGATCGCGGCTTCGAGCGGCTGGAACAGAAGCTCGCCGCCTGCGGCGCCATGATCGAGCGCATCAGCGGCTGATCTCCTTACCGATGACGGGCTTTGCGGGCCGTCTCATCTTGCGGCCCGCGCCGGCTCTGCCTAGCTTCAAGGCAACCGGGAGCGACTTCCATGGATCGCGTAGCTGAACCTTTGAAATTCGCCGTCCTCGACGAAGAGGACCTCGAGGTCGTCTCGACCCATCTGCAGGACGCGGCCGTCAAGGTCGCCGACGTCATCTGGCAGCCGAAGGCCAACCGCTTGGTACTCGGGCTCAACCGCTTCGACTGGGAACAGGCGATTGCCGAGAAGCCGCAGAACTGCCGCCGCCGCGCCGCCCTGCGTTTCGAGCGCGTGCAGTCTTTCAAGTGCCGCGGCGTCGATCCGGCCGCTAAGGACGCTGTGCTCAACCTGTTGGCGGTGGAATTTACGCCGACCGACGCGCCGTCTGGCGTCGTCAACCTGATCTTTTCCGGCGAAGCCGCCATGCGGCTCGAAGTCGAGTGCCTGGAGGTCGAACTGGCCGATCTCGGCCCGGTTTGGACCTGCACCGGCCGTCCGGTGCACGCGGTCGAGGCCAAGGACTGAGCAGTGGACCATCCGGGATGATAGGGCCCCGGTTGACGGATCAGGGCCCGCACGCCATTGACCATGGCCATAACCCGGGCGGGCCTGCCCGCCGAAGCCTTCTAAGCTCTAGCCAAGTCAGCCCATGCCCATCCGTCTGGACGCCCGCAGCCCCGATTTCGACCAGCGTTTTCGCGCCTTTCTCGGTGTGAAACGCGAGGCCGCGGCCGATGTCGAGCAGGCGGTACGGGCCATCATCGCCGACGTCCAGGCGCGCGGCGACAAGGCGTTGATCGAACTGACCGCCAGGTATGACCGCGTCGATCTCGGCAAGGTCGGCTTGCGGGTGACGCCGGCCGAGATCGATGCCGCCGTCGAAGCTTGCGACAAGATAGCGCTCGATGCGCTGAAGCTCGCCCGTGACCGCATCGAGGCCTATCACCTCCGCCAGAAGCCGAAGGACGATCGCTTCACCGACGCGCTCGGTGTCGAACTCGGTACGCGCTGGACGGCCATCGAGGCCGCCGGGCTCTATGTCCCAGGCGGCACGGCCGCCTATCCGTCATCGGTTCTCATGAATGCGATTCCCGCCAAGGTCGCCGGCTGTCCGCGGCTGGTGATGGTGGTTCCCTCGCCCGACGGCAAACTCGCGCCACTGGTGCTGGCGGCGGCGAAGCTCGCCGGCGTCGATGAGGTCTACCGCATCGGCGGCGCGCAGGCGGTGGCGGCTTTGGCTTACGGTACCGAGACCATCGCCCCGGTGGCGAAGATCGTCGGTCCCGGCAATGCTTATGTCGCCGCGGCGAAACGCGTCGTGTTCGGTCAGGTCGGCATCGACATGATTGCCGGGCCTTCGGAAGTGCTGATTATCGCCGATAACACCGGCAATCCGGACTGGATCGCCGCCGACCTGCTGGCGCAGGCCGAGCACGATGTCAGCGCCCAGTCGATTCTCATCACCGACGATGAAGAACTGGCCGACGATGTGGAGCGATCGGTCACCGGGCAACTTCTCGCTCTGCCGCGGACCGAGATTGCTACCGCCTCGTGGCGCGACTTCGGCGCCATCATTCTCGTCGGCAAGCTCGACGACGCCATTGCGCTCACGGATCGCCTGGCGCCCGAGCATCTCGAACTTGCAATCGAAGATCCCGAGCGTTTCGTCGCGCGCATCCGCAACGCCGGCGCCATCTTCATCGGCGCGCACACGCCCGAGGCCATCGGCGACTACGTCGCCGGCTCCAATCACGTACTGCCGACGGCGCGCTCGGCCCGCTTCTCGTCGGGGCTCGGCGTGCTCGACTTCATGAAGCGTACGTCGCTGCTGAAATGCGGCCCTGAGCAGTTGCGCGCGCTAGGCCCTGCGGCGATTGCGCTGGGCAAGGCGGAAGGGCTCGACGCGCATTCCCGATCGGTCGCCATCCGATTGAATTTGCCGGAACCGTGAGATGAGCGAGAAAAAGCCGACGCCGGCCGCAATGAAGCAACGCCTTGTCGGCGTCACGCTGGACGAGGCCTCGATCGGCCGCTCGAATCCCGATGTCGAGCATGAGCGCGCGATCGCGATCTACGATCTGCTGGAACAGAATCATTTCAAGCCGGTCGAACATGACGGCGGGCCGTACATGCTGAATCTCAGCATCAACGACAACCGGCTGGTCTTCGACATTCGTCTCGAAGATGGCACGCCGGTGATGGCGCACCTGTTCTCGCTGTCGCCTTTGCGCCGGATCGTGAAGGACTACTACATGATCTGCGACAGCTACTATCAGGCCATCCGCACCGCGACGCCCGACAAAATCGAGGCGATCGACATGGGCCGGCGCGGCATTCACAACGAAGGTTCGCGCATCCTGATGGAGCGGCTCAAGGACAAGGTGGCGCTGGACATGGACACCGCGCGTCGCCTGTTCACGCTGATCTGCGTCCTGCACTGGAAAGGGTGAGGCGTTGCCCCCCTCCGACCGCCCCTCGCGGCCGCAGGCAGTGTTGTTCGCGTGCGGTTATAACGCCGTTCGCTCGCCGATGGCCGAGGGCCTGTTCAAGCAGCTGTTCGGCAAGTCGGTCTATGTGCAGTCGGCCGGCGTGCAGAAGGGCGACCTCGATCCCTTCGCCGTGTCGGTGATGGAAGAGCTCGGCATCGACATCTCGCGTCACAAGCCGATCGATTTCGAAGAACTGGAAGATCTCGAGGGGCTCAACTTCGATCTGATCGTCACGTTGTCGCCGCCGGCGCATCACAAGGCGCTGGATCTCACGCGTGCGGTGGCCGTCGATGTCGAATACTGGCCAACCGTCGATCCGACAGGCATCGAAGGCTCGCGCGAGCAGAAGCTCGAGGCCTATCGCGGCGTCCGCGATCAGTTGCTGGCGCAGATCCGCAAACGTTTCGGCAAAGGCGGGCAGGGGAATGAGTAAACCCGTCGCCCTTCGAGGCCCGCCTTCGGCAGGTGCCGCAGGGTGACAGAGCGGATGTTTGCACTCCCCCCCTCCATCCGCTAGTTTCCGCCCCCATTCGGCAGCTTTATTCCAGCCCCAGGCATTATTGCTAACCTCATGATCGGCCGTCCGAAATTCGTTCTCGCCTCCGGCTCGCCGCGGCGCCTTGCTTTGGTCAACCAGGCCGGCATCGAGCCCGACGCGCTCAAGCCCTCCGACGTCGACGAGACGCCGAAGCGCGGCGAGATCCCGCGCGCCTATGCCAACCGGCTGGCCAAGGAAAAGGCGCAGGTCGCGCTCGACAATATCCGGCTCGACGACGAATTGCGTGGTGCCTTCATTCTCGCTGCCGACACCGTGGTCGCGGTCGGCCGCCGCATCCTGCCGAAGGCGGAGTTGCTCGACGAGGCGCAACAATGTCTGCGCCTGCTGTCGGGCCGCAATCATCGCGTCTACACGTCGATCTGTCTGGTGACGCCGCGCGAAGCGTTCCGCCAGCGCCTGGTCGAGACCCGCGTGCGCTTCAAGCGCTTGTCGTCGGAGGATATTGAATCATACCTCGCGTGCGGCGAATGGCGCGGCAAGGCTGGCGGCTATGCCGCGCAGGGCATTGCCGGCACCTTCATCGTCAAGATGGTCGGTTCCTATTCCAACGTGGTCGGCCTGCCGCTTTATGAAACGATGGCGCTGCTCGGCGGCGAAGGCTATCCGATCCGCTTCGGCTGGCTGAACGCGGTGAGCGCCTGACGCGCGTATCGCGCAACATGTGACGTGCCCCGGACAGAGGGTGCGGACATGGGGGAAGCGAATGAACCTGGCGTCGTGGCTCACACGTTCCGGTCTCTCCCATCCCCATACGCCGGCCGCCGCGCTCGGCTCGCGCGTCGTGATGACCTATGGCCAACTGGCAACGCGCGCGGCGAAACTCGCGGGTGCCCTGCGCGATAAATTGAAACTCAACCCCGGCGACCGTGTCGCCATTGCCGCGAAGAATTCACCTGACTATCTGACGATGCTTTACGCCGTCTGGCACGCCGGCTGCGCCGCGGTGCCCGCAAACGCCAAGCTGCATGGTGCGGAACTCGGCTACATTCTCGAACATTCCGGCGCGCGCGTCTGCTTCGCCTCGAAGGGCCTCGATGCCGACATCGCGCCGCATGCGCCGTCATCGATCGAGCGTTTGATCTTGATCGGCAGCGCCGAATACGAGGCGCTGTTTGATGCCGACGTCATCGATATAGCGGCGCGTACCGGCGACGATCTCGCCTGGCTGTTCTACACCTCGGGCACGACGGGCCGGCCGAAAGGCGCGATGCTGACTCATCGCAATGTCGCCGTTGCGAGTTATGCCTATGGCGCGGAGGTCGATCCCGTGTCACCGGGTGACGCCATCCTGCACGCCGCGCCGATGAGCCACGGCTCTGGCCTTTACATCATGCAGCACGTGGCGCGCCTCGGCGTGCAGGTGGTGCCGGAGTCGGGGGCCTTCGAGCCGGACGAAATCTTCGCGCTGTTCGATCGTTGGCCGAACACTTCGATGTTTGCCGCGCCGACCATGATCAAGCGGCTGGTGGACAGCGAAACCTCCTGCAACGTCGGCAACATCCGCACGTTGGTCTGGGGCGGCGCGCCGATGTATGTCGAGGACTGCCTCAAGGCGCTCGACCGTTTTGGTCCGCGGCTGGCGCAGATCTATGGCCAGGGCGAATCGCCGATGACCATCACCACGCTGACCAGGCAGGATATCGCCGACCGCGATCATCCGCGCTGGCGCGAGCGCCTCGCCTCGGCCGGCAAGCCTTATGCCTGCGTCGATGTGATTGTCGCCGGCGCCGACGGCGAAGCCTTACCGGTCGGCGAGACCGGCGAGATCCTGGTCGGCGGCGACGTCGTCATGGCCGGCTACTGGCGCAACGAGGCGGCGACCGCGGCCGCGCTGGGTGGCGGCTATCTGCACACCGGCGATGTCGGCGCCTTCGATGCCGAGGGCTATCTGACGCTGAAGGACCGCTCCAAGGACCTGATCATATCCGGCGGCTCGAACATCTACCCGCGCGAAGTCGAGGAGGTGCTGCTGACCCACGCCGCGGTGCGCGAAGTCTCCGTAATCGGCCGGCCCGACGCCGAATGGGGCGAGGCGGTTGTGGCCTATGTGGTGGGCGACGCGCCTGCCTCCGAGCTCGACGCCCTCTGCCTCTCCCATATCGCCCGGTTCAAGCGGCCGAAGGACTACGTTTTCGTCGATGCCCTGCCGAAGAACAATTACGGCAAGATCCTGAAAACCGAACTGCGCACTCTCGATGCGCGGCGGAAATGATTATATTGCGCTCATGAACGAAACCGTCCGCAAGACCCAGACCGCGCGCTGCCCGATCTGCCGCAAGCCGGCCGATGTCGCCTTCAAGCCGTTCTGCTCCAAGCGTTGCGCCGACATCGATCTCAACCGCTGGCTGACCGGCGTCTATGCCGTGCCCGTCAAGGAAGAAGAAGATGAGGACGGCACCCGGCCGACCGATGGCATCGAGGAACAACCGGAATGAACGCGCCCGCGGCCGCCATCGACTGGCCCGACCAGCTTTACGCCACGCTCAAACGCGCCGGCATCCGCCAGGTCGGCTACGTGCCGGATGCCGGGCACGCGCGGTTGATCGACCGCGTGCGCGCCGATCCCGATATCCACGATGTGGTGCTGACCACGGAGGAAGAAGGCATCGCGCTCGCCGCCGGCGCCTGGCTGGGCGGTCAGCGCGCTGTGCTGCTGATGCAATCGAGCGGCGTCGGCAACTGCATCAACATGCTGTCGCTGGCGCGATCGTGCCGCTTTCCGCTACTGATGATGATCACCATGCGCGGCGAGTGGGAAGAGTTCAATCCGTGGCAGCAGCCGATGGGTTCCATCGTCGAGCCTGTGATGAAGCTGAGCGAAGCCGAGGTCTATCGCGCGACAAGGCCGGAGGAGGTCGAAGGTCTCGCCGAGCGCGCGGTGCAGCACGTATTCGGCGACGAGCGCATCGCCGCGTTGATCTTGTCCCAGCAGCTCATCGGCAAGAAGGTGTGGGTGAAATGAGCGCACTGGACCGCCGCGCCGCGATGGCGACGTTGCTGGCCGATCGAAAGGACGACCTGCTGGTCGTTCCCGGCCTCGGCTCGACCTGCTGGGATCTCGCCGCCGCCGGCGACAACGATCGCAATTTCTATCTCTGGGGCGCCATGGGCGGAGCGGCGATGATCGGCCTTGGGCTGGCGTTGGCGCAGCCCGACAAGCGCGTGCTGGTCGTAACGGGCGATGGCGAGATGCTCATGGGCATGGGCTCGCTCGCCACCATCGGCGTCAAGCGGCCAGCCAATCTCGCGGTCGTGGTGTTCGACAACGGCCACTATGGCGAGACCGGCATGCAGCCGAGTCACACCAGCACCGGCGGCGTCGATCTGGTCGCGATCGCGGAGGGTTGCGGCATTGCGGCGGTGCTGGATGTCCGCGACGAGGCTGGGCTCGCCGGGCTGGCCTCCAGGCTGAAGGACCTGAGCGGCGCGGGGCCTCTTTTTGCCAGGGTCGCCATTGCCGCGGGCGAAGCGCCCCGCGTCTTGCCGGAGCGTGACGGCATCGTGCTGAAAAATCGCTTCCGGGCCGCTATCGGCCTGAAAGCCTGAGGGAATTTTGCTCGGCTGGGTTCTGGACAGGGGCGGGCCGGCCCTCTATAACGCGGCGCTCGACAGGGTTCGGCGGCCAGCAGCCGGATAACAGTCTGTCTTTGGGCCCAGGTAGCTCAGTTGGTAGAGCATGCGATTGAAAATCGCAGTGTCGGTGGTTCGATCCCGCCCCTGGGCACCATTTCCCTGCCGCTAGGTTCCCAAAGTCGCTACTCCGCGAGCAGAACGGCCACCGGGATGTCCGTGAGCATCGCCGACAGATCGAGTTGATCGATTGCCGCATCCGCTGGCGATAGCAGGTTGCGGTAGCGGCCGCTTTGTTCGACCTCGAGACTTGCTTCAATGCGCTCGGGCCAGCGCCAGCCGCCGTCGGTCAGCGGACCGAAATGACGGCCGACCGCGATGACAATGCGCTGCCGTCTGAAGCTGCGGGTGAAGGCGATGATATGCCGCGCATGCGCGCCGGACACGCGCACCGGCTGATAGTCACCCTCGCGGAACAGGTCCGCAAAGCGCGATCGCACGTCGAGCAGGGCCTTTGTCAGTGCGAGCTTGATCTCGCCTGTACGCCAATCCCGTGCCAGGGCCGCCCAGTCGGCGTGATGTAAAAGCGCGTCGCGGCGTTTCTGAAAATCGACCGGCCGGCGGTTGTCGGGATCCACCAGAGATAAGTCCCAGAACTCGGTGCCCTGATAGAAGTCCGGTACGCCCGGCGTCAGCGCCTTCAGCGCCACCTGGGACAAGCCGTTGAGCGCGCCAAGCACCGACGTGCGCTCCGCGAAGCCGGCAAAGGATTGGAGGAAGTCGCCGGCGCTTGCCGGGTCGAGCACGGCGCCGACAAATTCCGTCAACAGCCGCTCATAATCTTCGTCAGGCGTGGTCCAGCTCGTCTGCTGTTTGCCCTCGCGCGCGGCCTTGATCACATAGGCCTTCATGCGCTCGATAAACTCGGCATCCGGTGTGCCGGGCCAGGCGCCGATGAGCGCCTGATAAATCATATATTCATGGGCTGCGCTCGGTCGCCGCGATTTGCCTCGGCGCTCGATCAGCGCCGCATTTTGCTCGCCCCATTTGCGGACAGCCGCGTCCCAATCGCCGGCCATCTCCGTCAGCGCCAGAATGCGCGCCCGCGCATCCTCGCCGCGCTTGGTGTCGTGAGTGGCGGTCGCCGTCAGGCTGCCGGATTCCTTGTCGAGCCGGCGGCGTTGTAGCGCATGGAAATCACCGATCGTCAGGGCATGGGCGTCCGGATGGCCGCCGACTTCGTTGAAGGCGAGCAGCCGGTGATCGCGGTAGAAGACGGTGTCCTCCATCGCCTTGGCCATCAACGGCCCGGTGAACTGCTGCAGCTTGAGCGCGAAATTGCGGACGCGCGGCGCGCTGTAGCTCGGGTCACGAGCGAGATCGAGTGTGACCGCCTTGCGCAGAAAATCGAAGATGTCGGGGTCCGGGCCTGCCCAGCGCTTTCTGACGCGCCCGATGACGAGATCGATGGTTATGCGGTCCGTCGCCGAGGCGCCGGCGGCCGTGACATAGGTGCGGTAGAGCGGGAATTCGAGCGCGTAAAGCAGCAGCGCTTCGCGCAGCCGGTTGAGCGTATAGTCCCGCGTCGAAAAATGTCCGGCGGCGATGCGCGCCAGAGCGCGCGACAGCACGGTGAATTCGCTGGCCAGCATGGTGTCGATGACGCGCCGCTTGGCGCCGTCGAGCATGTCGGCAGGCGAGGCCTGTTCGCCGGTAAAGGCGCGCCAGGTCGCCTCGAGAGGGGCAAGGCCTGCGCCGTCCGCCAGAACATGCGAAATGACGTTAAGCCATTCGTAGCCCGTCGTGCCAGCGACTCCGGGCAAGGCCGGCAGCGGCTCGCCCTCGGCGAGAATCTTCTCGACGATGACGTAGAAGGGCTCGCGGGAATTCTTGGGGCGTGCCTTGCGGGTCAGTTGCTGCAGGCGCCTCGTGTATTGCGCGGGGTCGCGCAGGCCGTCGATGTGATCGAGCCGCAGCCCCTGCAACTGGTCGTCCCGGATCAGTCGTTCGACGCGTTCGTGAATGCTTCGGAACACGATCGACTGTTCGACGCGCAGGCCGGCCAGCTCATTGATGTCGAAGAAGCGGCGATAGTTCACCGCGGCGAAGGCGACACGCCAATAGGCGATGCGGTAATTCTGCCGCTCGAGCAGACGATGCAACTGCGCGCGGCCCGCTTCGTCGTCGCCCCGGTAAGCGGCATCGAGGCCACGTTCGATGATCGTGGCTCCGCCGGCGATCGAGCGCAATGCTTCCTTGAACGCCGGGGCCTCACGATAGGATGGCGTCTTCAGGTCGCGAGACCGGTCCGCGAGCGCGAGCAGTTCCTTGCCACCCGCATCCTGGGCGGCATCGGCGGCTATCACGGCGGTGCGGATGATTTCATTATAGCGCTGCGGATTGATCGGCAGCTTGTTGGCATAATACCAGGCGGCGAAGCTGCCGGTCCCGGCGTCGTATTTGAGTTCGATCTCGCCGGATTGCAGCGCCTCGCCGTAAGGCTTGCCGAGGATCGGCAGCAGCACGCCGGGGTTATGGCGAAATGGCACCGCGTCCCAGTCGATGTCGAAGGCCTGCGCATAAGGCGAGTCCTTGCCCCATTCCAATACATCGAGCCACCAGGCATTGTCGGCGTGACCGACGCCCATGTGGTTCGGAACGAAATCGAGGATCAGACCGAGGTCGTGCTTCTTGAGCGCATCGCTCAGGCGGGCGAAGGCCTCCTCGCCGCCGAGTTCGGGATTGAGCTGACCGTGGTCGATGATGTCGTAGCCATGCGTACTGCCAGGGCGGGCCTTGAGAAACGGCGACGCGTAGAGATGCGAGATGCCGAGCTGCTTCAGGTAAGGCGCAAGCGCGGCGGCGTCATCGAAGGTGAAATCCTTGGTGAACTGCAGACGATAGGTGGCGCGCGGAATGGTGGGGGGCATCGGCATCAACCCGCGACCGCGGCATACACCGTCCAGGGCGGCAGTGTCGCGGGCGGTGCACCGTTCCAGATGGGCTCGCCCCATTGAAGGGGGACCGGCGCCGGCTTCGGCGCGTCACTGAGATTGGCGAGCAGCATCAAGGTAGCCGAGCCCGCCGGCCATTCGGCATAGAGGCGCCCGGTCTCGAGAGTGGCTCTTCCTTTTCCGGTCATCGCTCGAAGGAGCGGCACAATGCGTTCGCGGCGCACGCGCAGCAGGTCGCGCGTCAGTGCCAGTCGTTGGGCGTGCGCCGGTTCGGCCGCCGCGCCCCAGTCGAGCACAGCAAGATCGCGGGTCTCGCGTGCCAGCGGGTCCGGAATTTCCTCGCCGTGACGGGCATAGGCCTCGGCAAATTCGCGCTTGCGGCCCTGGCGGACGGCTTCGGCGAGTTCACCTTTGAAGTCGCAGAAAAACGGGAACGGCTCGGTGGCACCCCATTCCTCGCCCATGAAAAGCAGCGGCGGCGAGGGTTGCAGCAGCAGCACGGCCAGCGCGGCTTCCACCGCTTCAGGCAAAGCCAGCGTCGCCAGTCGCTCGCCGAGCGGGCGATTGCCGATCTGGTCGTGGTTCTGGAGGAAATTCACAAAAGCCGAACGCGGCAGCGCGGTGCTCGGCTCGCCCCGTTGGCTGCCGCCGCGATGCGGCGACGGCGTGCCTTGATAAGAGAAGCCCTCGGCCAGCACACGCTCGATATGGACGACGACATCGCCATAGTCGCTGTAATAGCCCTGAGCTTCGCCGGTCAGCAGCACGTGCCAAGCGTGATGATAGTCGTCGTTCCACTGCGCGCGATAGCGGCCGGCCGGCGGATCCTCATCCGGCGCCAGCAGCGCCGCACGGTTGTCGTCGTTCTCGAGCACCAGATGGATGTGGCGGTCGGTCTCGCGCGCAAGCTCGCCAACCGTCCGGCTGAGTTCCGTCAACAACTCCGGCTCGCCGGGCGTGACAATGGCGTGCACGGCATCGAGGCGAAGGCCGTCAAAGCGATAATGACTCAGCCAGTGCACAGCATTCTCGACGGCGAAGGCGCGGACTTCCGGCACGCGATAATCAATGGCGCCGCCCCAGGGCGTATGCGCATCGGAGAATGTGGCGGGCGCGATGCGGCCGAGGTAATTTCCTTCCGGGCCGAAGTGATTGTAGACGACGTCGAGAAACACCATCAGACCGCGCGCGTGAGCGGCGTCGATCAGAGCCTTGAGATCCTCCGGGCGGCCGTAACTGGAGTCCGGCGCATAAGGCAGCACGCCGTCATAGCCCCAGTTCCAGAGGCCGGGAAAGTCGGACAGCGGCATCAGTTCGAGCGCCGTGATGCCGGTTGCGACGAGGTGATCGAGCTTGTCGATGATGGCCCGGTAGGTGCCTTGCGGCGTGAAGGTCCCCACATGGGCTTCGAGAAACACGCAGTCTTCCCACGGACGCCCGCGCCATTCGGTCTGCCAGGCGAAGTCGTGGTCAATGACTTCGCTCGGACCCGCGACATCGTCGGGCTGAAAATGCGAGCCTGGGTCCGGGATATCGAGTTCGCCGTCGATGCGGAAGCTGTAACGGGTCCCCGCCTCGGCGCCCGGGACCGTGGCGAGAAACCAGTCGCCTCGCCGGGTCATCGGAACAGGCTTGTCGAGGAGAACATCGACCGAGCGCGCTGCCGGTGCCCATAGCCGAAAGGTGACGCCCTCGCTGGTGCGCAGCGGCCCGAATAACGCAGGCGCCGTCATGGCCGGCCTGCGAAGACGAGAATCGACGATGGCTGGCTGGTCCAGGGCGATCCGGTGTCGCCGAGCACGCTCTGCGGCTCGCCGTTGCCGGTGTCGAGCAGATTCTGCCACTTGGGCGCGCCCGGCCACTCCGGAAAGGTGAATTCGACGTCGGTCGCTGCGCCGTTGATAACGACGAGCATCGGCTCGCTGGCGTCGTCGCGCGCTCCCAGCACATAGGCAATGAAACGCCCATCGGGGAAGTGCCAGTCTTCCTCCGACATCTCCTCGCCGGATGGCCTCAGCCACTTGATGTCATAGGAGCCGTCTTCGCGCTTGCCCTGAAGCCAGTGATCGGCCGCGATCTGCGGGAAGCGGCCGCGCAGCTTGGACAGGGTGCGGACGAACTCGCTCAGGTCGTCGTCGCTGCCCAGTTTCGACCAGTCGGTCCAACCGATCTCGTCATCCTGGCAATAGGCATTGTTGTTGCCGTTCTGACTGTTACCGACCTCGTCGCCGGCGAGCAGCAGGGGAATGCCCTGCGCGAGATAGAGACAGGCAATCTGGTTGCGCCGGAGCTGGCGCCGGCGCTTCAGAATCTCGGGATCGTCGGTCGGGCCTTCGACGCCGCAATTGGTGCTGACATTGTCGTCGGAGCCGTCGCGATTGTCCTCGCCATTGGCTTCGTTGTGTTTGTGCTCGTAGCTGTAGAGATCAGCCAAGGTGAAGCCGTCATGCACTGTGACGTGGTTGATGCTGGCGCGCGGGCCGCGGCCATCGTGCTGAAACTGTGCCGCGGAGGCGGTGAGCGCATGAGCCAGATCGCCGATAATGCCGCCGTCGCCACGCCAGAAGCGTCGCAGGGTCTTGCGATAGACATCGTTCCATTCCGACCAGCCGTTCGGGAAGCCGCCCACCTGATAGCCGCCGGCGCCGATATCCCACGGTTCGGCGATCATCTTGACGTTGGCGAGGACCGGGTCCTGCCGCACGGCGGCGAAGAATGGCCCGTTGCGGTCGAACGCCGGGCCGCGTCCGAGCGTCGAGGCGAGATCGAAGCGGAAGCCATCGACGTGATAGGCCTCGACCCAGTGCCGCAGCGAGTCCATCACCATTTGCAGCACGCGCGGATGCGCGAGCTTCAGTGAATTGCCGGTGCCGGTGAAGTCGTCATAATAGCGCGGCTCGTCCGGCATCAGCCAGTAATACGAGGCGTTGTCGATGCCGCGATAGCACAGCGTCGGCCCCATATGGTTGCCTTCGCAGGTGTGATTGTAGACGACATCGAGAATGACCTCGATGCCGGCATCGTGCAGTGCCGCCACCGTGGCGCGCATCGCGGCAATCTCGTCGCCCTTGGCGTAGCGCGGCTCCGGCGTGAAGAAGCTCAGCGTGTTGTAGCCCCAGTAGTTCTTGAGGCCCTTGTCCAAGAGATGGCGGTCGTCGAGGAAGGAGTGAATCGGCAAGAGCTCGATCGCCGTGACGCCGATCTTGCGCAGGTGGGCGATCATGCCCGGCGCCGACAGGCCGCGAAAGGTGCCGCGCAGTTCCGGCGGCACATCGGGGTGCTGCTGCGTCAGGCCCTTGACGTGCGCCTCATAGATAACTGTGTCTTCCCAGCGCGTCTGCGGCCGTGCGGAAGCGCGCCACGTATGCGCCACGTCGACAACCACCGACTTGTACATGTTGCGGGCATTGTCGCGCCGGTCGATGGCAAGGTCCTGCTGCTTGGCGCCGGTGCGATAACCGAAATGCGCGTCGGTCCAGGAGAACGGCCCGGCGAGCTGTTTGCTGTAGGGGTCGATCAACAGCTTGTGGGCGTTGAAACGATGCCCGGCGTTGGGCTCGTAGGGACCGTCGACGCGGTAGCCGTAGAGCTGGCCCGGCGTCACCTGCGGCAGGTAGACGTGCCACACGTCATCGGTGCGTTCCGGCAGCACGATGCGCTCGGTCTCGCGCTTGCCGCTCCGGTCGAACAGGCAAAGCGTGACCTTGGTGGAATTCGCGGAGAACAAAGCGAAATTGGTGCCGCGGCCGTCCCAGGTCGCGCCGAGCGGATACGGTGCGCCGGCGGACATTTTGCCGTTGTTACTCAGGAATGAAAAAGACGGCAGCAAGCGGTGGGACGACAATGTGGAGCTCCTGACTGTCACGCATCGCAACGGTGGACACCACGCCTGAGTTCCCCACATTGCTGCCGCCGTAGACCGCGGCGTCGGAATTAAATACTTCGCGCCAGCGCCCGGCGAAGGGAACGCGAACGCGGTAGTTGTTCAGCACCTGGGGCGTGAAGTTGACAACAACTACACAACGTTCAGCCGCGCCCTTTCCCTTACGCAACCAGGCGAAAGTCGAGTTGTCGGCGTCGTCGGTCACCAGCCACTCGAAACCGGCGGCATCATAGTCGAGCGCATGTAGCGCCGGCGTGTCGCGGTACAGCCGGTTCAGATCGCGTACCAGTCGCTGGATGCCGGCATGCTCGGGCTGCTCGGTAAGGTGCCACGGCAGGCTGATGTCGTGGTTCCATTCGGTGTCCTGGCCGAATTCCGAACCCATGAACATCAGCTTCTTGCCCGGATGGCCGAACATGAAAGCGTAGTAGGCGCGCAGATTGGCGAAACGCTGCCATCGGTCGCCCGGCATGCGGCCAAGTATCGAGAGCTTGCCATGCACGACTTCGTCATGGGACAGCGGCAGGATGAAGTTTTCCGAAAAGGCGTAGTGCAGTCCGAACAAAATCTTGCCGTGGTGGAACCGGCGGTGGATCGGGTCTTTCGAGATGTAATCGAGGGTGTCGTTCATCCACCCCATGTTCCACTTGTAGCCGAAGCCAAGTCCGCCCCAGTCGACCGGACGCGACACCTGCGGCCAGGCCGTCGACTCTTCGGCGGCCGTGGTCGCGTTCGGGAATTCCTTGAAAACCTCAGTGTTGGTCCGGCGCAGGAAGTCGATGGCTTCGATGTTCTCGCGGCCGCCGTGCTTGTTCGGCACCCAGGCGTTCGAAGGCCGGCTGTAGTCGAGATACAGCATCGAAGCGACGGCATCGACGCGCAGGCCATCGATGCCGTAGCGGTCGAGCCAGAACAATGCGTTAGACAACAGGAAGTTGGTCACTTCGACCCGGCCGTAATTGTAGATCAAGGTGCCCCAGTCGAGATGGCGGCCTTGGCGCGGATCCTCGTGTTCGTAGAGGCCGGTGCCGTCGAAGCGGGCAAGCCCGTGTGGATCGTCGGGGAAATGCCCGGGCACCCAATCGAGAATGACGCCGAGCCCGGCCTTGTGGAGGGCATCGACGAGCGCGATGAAATCGGCCGGCGTCCCGAAGCGGCTGGTCGGCGCGAACATCCCGGTCGGTTGATAGCCCCATGACCCGTCGAACGGATGCTCGGACACCGGCAGCAATTCAACATGGGTGAAGCCCATGTCGGCCACATACTGTGGCAGTTGCTCGGCCAGTTCGCGATAGGTCAGCCAGCCATTGTCGCGCTCGACGCTGCGCCGCCACGATCCGAGATGCAGTTCATAGATCGACATCGGCTGGTCGAGCGCGTTGATGCCATGGCGCGCCGGCGCGGGTCGCGGCAGGTTTTCGGCATCGACAACGATCGAGGCGGTCGAAGGCCGAATTTCGGCGGCAAACGCAACGGGGTCGGACTTCAGCGGCAACCGCCCAGCCGACCGGCTGATAATCTCGAACTTGTATTTGTTACCGGGCCGGGCCCCGGGCACGAACAATTCCCAGTAACCGTTGCCGCGCACTCGCATCGGATGCCGGCGACCATCCCAGAAATTGAAATCGCCGACCACGCTCACGCGGGCCGCATTTGGTGCAAGCACGGCGAACGCGACGCCCTCGACGCCGTCCACGGTCATCGGATGTGCGCCGAGTTTGTCATAGAGACGAAGCTGAGTGCCTTCGCCGAGCAGAAATAGATCGAAGTCGGACAGAACCGGCGGGAAGCGATAGGGGTCTTCCAGATCGACCTCATTGTCGCCAAAGCGTGCCCGCAGCCGGTAGCGGCCGGGATCGTTCACGACGCCCGCGAACAGGCCGGCCATGTCGAGACGCTCCAACGGCTGCTCGCCGGCATCGTTGACCACAGAGACCCGCTCGGCGTTGGGCAAGAACGCGCGCACCACCGTTCGCTCGTTTTCGACGTGCGGTCCGAGGTAGGCGAACGGGTCGGCGTGGCGGCCTTCGAGGATGGCCTGAGCGTCGGGAGATAGGTTGCGGACGTGCTCGTTCATTGCTTTATCACTCCGCGCTGCCACAGGATGCGCAAAGTCGCTTCCATTGGAATGTGCGCCCATGTCGGCCGATTGCTGAGTTCGTATTCGATTTCATAAAGGGCCTTGTCGAGCAGGAACCAGTCGAGCAGGCGGCGTGCCTGTTCCGCGTCGCCAGGCCACAGGTTCGAGTCTTTGATGTTCTCGCGATAGCAATCCCAGAACGCGGTGGTGAGACGGTCGCCCCAGGCGCGCATCAATGGCGTGAGCACACTCAGATCTTCGCCGCTGAGATCGGGCGCCTGATCGATCGCGGCGCTGACGGCGTAATCGATCGAGCGGATAAAGCCAGCGACATCGCGCGCCGGTGGCGCCTTCTGCCGGCGCTCCTCCAGCGTACGGCGCGGTTCCCCCTCAAAATCGAGGATGAAGGCGTCGTCCTTGGCGATCAGGATCTGGCCGAGATGGAAATCGCCGTGATGCCGGATTTTCATGCCTTCGAACGGGATGTCGCGGCTTGCTTCTATGTAGCTGCGGATGGCCTCGTGATTGTCGACCAAGAGCTTGCCCATCGCGGCGGTCTGTTCCAGCAAGGTGCTGGACTTGATCAGCTCGAGTCGCGCATCGGTCCGCGCCAGCAGGGCCTCGGTCCATCGCGCCATATCGTCCGATGAAATGGGTTCGGGCGCGAAGTCCGCGATGTCGTCATGGCTTGCGAGCGCAAGGTGCAGTTCAGCCGTGCGGCGGCCGATCTGGCTCATGCGGTGCGTCAGAACCAGGGTGTCCGCGGTCTCGCTGATCGGTTCGGCGGCATTGAGCCGCTGTTGATCAATCAGGCGTTCGAACGACGACAGCGTGAGCGACCAGGCGTCGCCCTGGTTCTCGATGAATTCGTTGGCGACAACGAGGGCGCTGCGCGTATCGCCCTCGATCAGTTCGGCCGAGCCGAGCAAGGCCGGCGCGTTCTTGAAGCCGGTCTTGTCGGTGAGGAAGCGCCCGATTTCGATTTCCGGATGGATCCCGTCGTTCAGCCGGCGCAGTAGTTTCACGACGTAGCGATTGTCGACGACGATGCTGGAGTTCGATTGCTCGCGATCGACCAGCTTGATCGACTCGAATTTCGGCAAGGGTGCCCGGGCAAAGGCTTCGGTGGGGCGGAATTCGATAGTCTGGTCCTGATGAGTGATCGTCGTTCCGCGATGCATGGCCTCCAGCAATGCCGGCACGAATTCCGGCTCGCCCGTGGCATCGAGCAGGGTGCCTTCACGCGGTCCGCGGCGCACCGCGGCGAGGATCGTGCCGGGGCCGCGATCGACGGTGGTGTAACGGGTCCATCGGGTCGCCAGCGGCAGGAAATATCGCGTGGTGCCGTGCGAACCATTCACTGAAATGATCGTCGCTAGGTGGTTGTGACCACCGAGCTCGAGCGGAATGGCTGCGCTGATCGTCGTCGAAATATTGCGCGCTTCCTTGTCGGCGAACCAGCGCTGGTGCGTGATGAAGCCTGGGAGCGCTTCGGTCTCGAAAGTGCGTCGCGTCCAGCCGCCGGCAAGTGAACTCCATCCGGCACCCAAGACGAGAGTCGGCACATCGCGCGGCAATGCGTGGGGCTGTTCGCTGCCGGGCTCCTTGTTGAGCTGGAACCAGAAGAAGCCGTAAGGCGGCAGTGTTACCAGGTAGGGCAACTGGCCGATGCGCGGGAAGTTGACGCGACCCAGCATCTCCTGAGGCATGCGGCCTTCCCAGGCCGACAGGTCCAGCTCCACGGCTTGCGCCGAGCGCGACAAGTTGGCGACGCACAGAATCGCCTCGTCGTCGAGCTGGCGGACATATGCGAGCACGCTGCGGTTGGTCGGTCTTACAAAGGTCAGCGTGCCGCGGCCGAACACCTTGGTCGATTTGCGCACGCTGATCAGGCGCTTGGTCCAGTTCAACAGCGATGATGCCGAGCGGCTTTGCGCCTCGACGTTGACGGCCGAGAAGCCATAAACCGGGTCCATGATGCAGGGCAGGTAGAGTTGCGCCGGATCGGAACGCGAAAAGCCGCCATTGCGGTCCGGCGACCACTGCATCGGCGTGCGGACGCCGTTGCGGTCGCCGAGAAAGATGTTGTCGCCCATGCCGATTTCGTCGCCGTAGTAGATGATCGGAGTGCCCGGCATCGACATCAGGATCGAGTTCATCAGTTCGATCTTGCGCCGGTCGTTATCCATCAGCGGCGCGAGGCGGCGGCGGATGCCGACATTGATGCGCGCGCGCGGATCGACCGCGTAAGTCGACCACAAATAGTCGCGCTCGGCGTCGGTGACCATTTCCAGCGTCAGTTCGTCGTGATTGCGCAGGAACATTGCCCACTGGCAGTTGGCTGGAATTTCCGGCGTCTGCCGCATGATGTCGGTGACCGGGAAACGGTCTTCTTGCGCGATCGCCATGTAAATGCGCGGCATCAGCGGGAAGTGGTAAGCCATATGGCATTCGTCGCCATTGCCGAAATATTCCTGCACATCCTCGGGCCATTGATTGGCCTCGGCCAGCAGCACCTTATTGGGCGCGTAGGCGTCGAGCTCGGCGCGAATGCGCTTCAGGATGGCATGGGTCTCAGGCAGGTTTTCGTTGTTGGTGCCTTCGCGCTCACAGAGATAAGGCACGGCGTCGAGCCGGAATCCATCGACGCCGGTATCGAGCCAGCGCTTCATGACCTGCATGACGGCGCTCACGACGCGTGGATTGTCGTAGTTGAGGTCCGGCTGGTGCGAGAAGAAGCGGTGCCAGTAGAAGGCGCCGGCCTCAGGGTCCCACGTCCAGTTCGACTTCTCGGTGTCGGTGAAGATGATCCGCGTACCTTGATATTTCTGGTCGGTATCGCTCCAGACATACCAGTCGCGCGCGCTCGACCCCTTCGGGCTGCGCTTGGCGCGCTTGAACCAGGCATGCTGGTCGGAGGTGTGATTGACGACAAGTTCCGTCACCACCTTGAGGTCGCGCCGCTTGGCTTCCTGCATGAAGCGGCGGAAGTCTTTCATGGTGCCGAATTGCGGGTTGATGTCGCCGTAATCCGAGATGTCGTAGCCGTCGTCGCGGCCGGGGCTCGGATAGAAGGGCAGCAGCCAAAGCACTGTGACGCCGAGGTCGCGCAGATAGTCGAGCTTTTCCGTCAAGCCGGCGAAGTCGCCAACGCCGTCGCCGTTGTTGTCGAAGAACGCCTTGACGTGCAGCTGGTAGATGATGGCGTCCTTATACCAGAGGCCATCTTCGCTCCCGGTCCGCACTTCTTCGCTAATGGCAGAATGAACGTTCATGGCGCCTTCACACGTGACAGCGGAATAGCACCGCGGGGTCGTTGTTCGCGTCGATCCTGGTACGCAACCCATTCCACTCGAGAAGGTGCCGCTCACCGGTGACAAGATTTTCGATTTCCCGAACCGGACGGCGTGCATCGGGCGGACCGATCTGTGTATCGCCGAAATGGAACCAGAACTCGCGCGGCTCCTTCGCCAGCGAAATGGCCACCGCAACGGCGTTGGTGCCGTCGACCGACTCTTTGATGAAGCCGATCACGTTGGGGTCGTTGGTTTGCAGGAAGTGGAGATTGGCGGTCTGCAGCAACGCTGGATTGGCCCGGCGGATCATGTTGATGCGCTGCAGATAGGCCTTGATGTTGCCGCGCTTGTTCCAGTCGCGGGTGCGGATCTCGTATTTTTCCGAGTTGAGGTACTCTTCGCGGCCGGGCAGCGGCTCATATTCGACGAGTTCGAAGCCGTTATAGATGCCGTAGTTCGACGACAGCGTCGCAGCCAGCGCGGCGCGTGCCTTGAACAACCAGGTGTCGCCGCTCTGCAACTGCACCGGCAGGATGTCCGGCGTCGTCACGAAGAAGTTGGGGCGATAATAGTCGCGCTCCGGATAGCCCGTGAGTTCGGTCAGATATTCCTGCAGTTCGTCCTTGCCCGTGCGCCAGGTGAAGTAGGTGTAGGACTGCGTAAAGCCGAGCTTGGCCAGCGCCTTCATGACTTTCGGCCGGGTGAAAGCCTCAGCGAGGAAAATCACCCCCGGGTCGCGCGTCTGCACCTCGCGGATCGCCCATTCCCAGAACGGCAACGGCTTGGTGTGCGGATTATCGATGCGGAAAATGCGGACGCCCTGTTTGACCCAGAACAACAGCACGTCGCGCAACGCGATCCACAGGCCGATGCTGTCATCGGAACCGAAATCGGGATTGACGATGTCCTCGTATTTCTTCGGCGGGTTCTCGGCATATTTGATGCTGCCGTCGGGCCGCCGCTTGAACCACTGCGGATGTTCCTTGAGCCAGGGATGATCCGGCGAACACTGGACGGCGATATCCATGGCGACTTCCATGCCGTGCTGATGGCAGGCCGCCACCAGCGCGCGGAAATCCTCGAGGGTGCCGAGCGCCGGTTCGACCGCGTCGTGGCCGCCGTTCTCGTTGCCGACGGCGTAAAAGCTGCCGACGTCCCCCGGTGCGGCCGTTACGGCGTTGTTCTTGCCCTTACGGTTGGTGCGGCCAACCGGATGAATCGGCGTCAGATAAAGGACGTCGAATCCGAGGCCGGCGATCTCCGGGATGCGGGCGATGCAGTCCTGAAACGTGCCGTGTTGTCCAGGGACCGAGCTCTGACTGCGCGGCACCATCTCGTACCAGGCGCCGGCACGGGCCCGTTCGCGATCGGCGACCAGCGGCACCGGGCTGCTGCGGCAGAGATCTGGCCGCGCGCCGCCCTGGCGCATCGCCGTCGCCAGCCATTCGTCGAGCAGGTCTGTGGGATCGCTCGTCTGGGTAAATTTGTGAATCGCGGCTTCTACGATGGCGCGCGGGCCGTCTTCGGGCGGCATCAGTTGCTGCAGCAGCTCGAGGCCCTCGCGCGCTTCCAATGCGACATTCTGCCCGGCCTTCTGCTTGGCAAGAAATTCCTTACGCCACGTCGCGTACTGGTCCGTCCAGGCCTCGATCTCGAAAATGTAATAGCCCGGCTCCGGCGGCGTGAATTGACCATGCCAGCGGTCGTTGGCGAACAGCACCATGTCTTCGCGCTGCCAGTCGCTGGCGTCCTGCCGCCGCCACAACAGCGCCGCGCCGAGGACATCATGACCTTCGCGAAAAATATCGGCCCAGACGTCGACCGTTTCGCCGGCCACGCGTTTTACTGCGTACCGTCCGCCGTCCACGCACGGGAAAATGTCCTCGAATCGGAAGCGGGGGCCCGTCGGATCTGAAGAGGAACTGTCGAATGTCTTGCTCGAAAATGAACGCTCGGCTCGCACCCCGAATGCTCCCGATTGGCTGGCTGATTGGGCTTCCTTACCGAAGGGGAAAACGGCTGAGTTGTCCTAAGGTTCCGGCGCTAGGCTGGTGCAATCGGCTCGGCCGTGGGCGGGAGATCGGCAATGCGTGATCTGGAAGTTGAAGCTTGCGGTATCGAACGCGGATATCACGATATTTTTGGCCACTGGCACGACATCAGTCCGGAGACGCAGAGCCGACTGATTGAGGCACTGTCTGGCCCGGATGCGTCGCCGATTATGATAGACACGCCAGTACCCGATGGCCATATGCGCGCCTGGCAAGGCGACGGCCGACGGATCTGGGGCTTGGCGGTGCAGCTCTATGCGCTTCGTTCGGCGCGTAACTGGGGTCACGGTGACTTCACCGACTTGTCGGCGCTTGTCGGCGTCTCCGCACGGGCAGGCGCCGGCGCCATCGGCCTCAATCCACTGCACGCGCTGTTTCCCGAGCGGGCGGAGGAGGCCAGTCCGTATCGTCCGAATAGCCGGCTTTTCCTCAATCCTCTTTATATCGATGTCGAAGCGATTCCGGAGTGTCCCGATGTCTCTGAGTGGGCCGACGATATCACCCCGCTGCGCCAGAGCGAGATGGTCGCCTATCGCGCGGTTGGCCAGCTGAAGCTCGAGGTCTTGTGGCAGACTTGGGACAATTTCAAGCGCAAGGCCACCGCCGAACGACGTGCCGACTTTGAGGAATATCGGCACGAAGCCGGCGACGCGTTACGCCGTTTCGCCGCTTTTGAGGTCCTGCGTCTGACGCACGCGCCGTTACCGTGGCCCGAATGGCCGATGCCATGGCGAACGCCGTCAACGGCTGCGCTCGCCGAATTCCGGGAAGCGAACCAGGACGCCTGCGAATTCCAGGAGTTCATGCAGTGGACGGCCGACCGGCAACTGGGCGCCTGTCAGGCCGAAGCACGCCGCTTGGGCATGTCGATCGGGCTCTATACCGACCTCGCCGTCGGCATCAATCCGCACGGCGCCGATGCCTGGAGCGATCAGGACGCCGTGGTCCGGGGCGTCTCGGTTGGCGCGCCGCCCGACGAATTCAACCGCGCCGGTCAGAATTGGGGGCTGGCGCCGTTCAACCCGCGCACGATTTCGAAAGATGACTTCGCACCGCTGCGCCGTCTGATGCGGTCGACGATGCGGCACGCCGGCGCGGTGCGGCTCGATCACGTGCTCGGTCTGAAGCGGCTGTTCCTCATTCCCGACGGCTGCGGCGCTGCGGAGGGCGCTTATGTGCGCTATCCGTTCGAGGCCGTGCTGCGCGTCGTTGCGGAGGAAAGCTGCCGGGCGAGGTGCATCGTGATCGGAGAAGACCTCGGCACGGTGCCGGAAGGATTTCGTGAAACGCTCGCGCACTGGGGCCTTTGGAGTTACCGCGTCATGATGTTCGAACGCGAGCAGGACGGTCGTTTTCGTCCGCCCGAACATTACCCGGCGGAAGCGCTGGCGACCTTCAATACGCACGATCTCGCGACCTTCAGGGCGTGGATGCAGTCCTCAGACCTCGCGTTCAAGCGCTCGCTCGGCATCGACCCCGGCGAGAGCGATGACGGCCGCGCGCATTCCCGGAACATGCTTCGCGAATTGCTGGCCGAGCGCGCCGACGGCAATGACGACTTCGCCGCCGTCGCCTACGTGATGGGCCAGACGCCGTCGCGGCTGGTCATGGTGTCGCTCGAAGATATTCTCGGCCTCACCGAGCAGATCAACATCCCCGGCACAGTCGACGAGCACCCGAACTGGCAGTGCAAGATATCGGTGCCGCTTGAGGACCTCGAGCGCTCTACCGGGTTCAAGGGCGTCGCGGCGGCGTTCAAGGCGACCGGGCGGGCGACTACCTAGAATTTCCCGGGAGGGTGGGAGTAGTTTAAACGCGAGGATCTGCCGCCACGCGCACGGGCGACGCTGCTCGGCATGCTGCAGCTTCTTCTGCTGGCGGCCGCGTTGCGGCTACCACGGCGGGTTGCTAAGGCGCTGGTCTGACGCCTCAGCGACCAGACTCTATTCCACGGGCACGTTCCAGATGTCGGCGGCGTATTCGCGAATGGTGCGGTCGGACGAGAACCAGCCCATGCGCGCCGTATTCAGGATGCTCATGCGCCACCACGCGGCCGGCGCATTCCAGAGCCGGTCGACCGAACGCTGGGCCTCCCAGTAGTCGTCGAAATCGGCGGCTACCATGAAGCGATCATACTCGCGCAACGCGGTGACGATGGGCGCGTAGCGCTCGGTATCGCCACCCGAGAAAGTGCCATCGGCGATGGCCTCGATCGCCGCAGCGAGGCGCGGCGACGTCGCGATAGCGTCCCCGCCGGCGAAACGTTGCCGCTGATACCCGGCGACTTCCGCGGCGGTAAGGCCGAAGATGACGACGTTATCGGTGCCGACGTTCTCGCGAATCTCGATGTTGGCGCCGTCAAGCGTGCCGATGGTGATCGCGCCATTGAGCGCCAGTTTCATATTGCCGGTGCCCGAGGCTTCCATGCCGGCGGTCGAAATCTGTTCGGACAAATCGGCGGCGGGAATGATCGCCTCGGCGAGGCTGGCGCTGTAATTCGGCACGAATACCACCTTCAGCCGGTCGCCGATCGCCGGATCGTTGTTGATCACGTGCGCGATATCGTTGACGAGCCTGATGATCAGCTTGGCCCGGTCATAGCTCGCCGCTGCCTTCCCCGCGAAGATCTTGACGCGCGGGGCAAAGCTGTCGCCGGTGCCCGACCGCAAGCCTTGATAGAGGGCGACGGTTTCGACCAGGTTGAGAAGCTGGCGCTTATATTCGTGGATTCGTTTGATATGAACGTCGAACAGCGCCTGCGGATCGACCTTGACGCCGGTCTTCGAGCGCAACAGCGTCGCCAGCCTCTCCTTGTTCGCCGCTCGTGCCTGTGCGTAACGAGCGACGAAGCCGCGCTCGCCGATGTGCTTCTCGAGGTCCTTGAGCGCGGCCGGATCGTCGAGGACGCGTTCGCCGATCGTCTCGACCAGCAGCGCCGTGAGCTCCGGATTGGATTCGTAGAGCCAGCGCCGGAAGGTAATGCCGTTGGTCTTGTTGACGATGCGTGTCTTCGACGAATGGGCGAGATCGGCAAAAACGTTCTCGCGCAGCAGATCGGTATGCAGCGCCGAGACGCCGTTCACGGCGTGGGTGCCGACAAAGGCGAGATGCGCCATGCGCACCCGTCGCTCACCGTCTTCGTGAATCAACGAAACATTCTTGATGAATGCCGGGTCGGCGAGGCCGCGCTCGTCCTGCTTCCGCAGATGCAACCAGTTGATGGTGTAGATGATCTGCAGATGGCGCGGCAGCAGGCGCCCGAGTAGCTCGACCGGCCAGCTTTCCAGCGCTTCCGGCAGCAATGTGTGATTGGTGTAGCTCAGCGTCGCGCGGGTGATGCGCCAGGCCTTGGCCCAGTCGACCTCATGCTCGTCAATGAGAATGCGCATCAATTCGGCGACCGCAATCGCCGGATGAGTGTCGTTGAGCTGGACCGCGGCATGATCGGGTAAAGTATCGATCGCGCCGACTTCGTCGATGTGGCGCCGGATCAGATCCTGTAGCGTCGCCGAGGTAAAGAAAAACTCCTGGCGCAGCCGCAACTCCTGGCCGACCGATGTGCCGTCGTTTGGATAAAGCACGCGGGAAATTGCTTCCGCGCGGGCGCGCGCAGCCGTGGCGCCGACCAGATCGCCGCGGTTGAAGGTGTCGAGATGGATGGGATCGGCGGCGCGTGCCGACCAGAGCCGCAGCGTATTGGCATGGCGGCCGCGCCAGCCGACGACCGGCGTGTCATAAGGCACGGCGAAAACCACCTCGTCGGGATACCAGAGCGCGCGCGCCGTCGGCTCCGCGGCGCCGGCATAATCGACGCGCCCACCGAAGCCGATCGGCACGCGCGTGTCGGCCCGAATGAACTCCCAGGGATTGCCGCTGACCAGCCAGTCCTCGGGGACTTCGTGCTGCTGGCCGTCCACGATGCGTTGTTCGAACAGTCCGTTCTCGTAACGAATGCCGTAACCGAAAGCCGGAATTTGCAGCGCCGAGAGGCTGTCCATGAAACAGGCAGCGAGGCGGCCGAGGCCGCCATTGCCGAGCGCGGCGTCCGGTTCGCCGGTACGCAGGCGTTCGAGATCGACACCCATATCCGCCAGCGCGCGCCGCGCCGGTTCGACCATGCGCAGGTTGGTCAGTGCGTCGAACAACAGACGACCGATGAGAAACTCGATGGAAAGATAGTACACGCGCTTTTTGCGCTGTTCTCCCGCTTTGCGACGAGACGCCATCCATACATCGACGATGCGGTCGCGAACGGTCAGTGCCGTGGCGTGATACCAGTCGTTGTCGGTCGCGGTTTCGAAGGTCTTGCCGAGATCGTAGGTGAGCTTGCGCTCGATCGACTGGCGAAAAGCGGCTTCGATCGTCGACTGGTCGGACGTCGCGAGCGTCGCGATTTTGGGAACTTGCTGAAGCATAAAGCGATCCGGAATAAATGGTGCGGTTCTGAAATCCGGCGCGGCGATCGTAAGCCGGCGGCGCGGGGCGACAAAGGCGTGATTGGACGGGCGCAATTAAGGCGCGCCTTCGCGGCCATATTTTGTCAAATGGTGTTCGCCGGTTCCATTGGAACTCCGACGGGACGGCGGCGCAAGCGCAAGTCCGCCTCGCGTCAAGCGCGAGCGGCGCCATTCAATTGGCCAGCGCGGGCGCGACCGAATCTCGCTCCGGCGGCCGTCAGAGCCGGTTGAACTCGTATTCTTCGATGGAGTAGCCGAGCTGTGAGAGGCCTTCCTCGAGATGATCGCCCAACATCGGCATGCCGAGCAGGTAGCTGGCCGTTCTTTCATTCCAGGCACGGGCCGCTTCGGCGCGAATGTCAGCCCAATCTTCGGCGGTGTAGTCGTCGCGGCCCAGCCAGGCCAGCGCGACGAGATCGATCTGCTCGTCCTGCGACAGCGCGTTGATGAACGACGTGATCTCATCAACGGTCGGATCGTCCTTATGGTCCTCGAGAACGGCCGCTTCCATGTCATCTGACGGGTTGGATGCGGGATCCGGTTCCGTCACGGCGTCTTTGACATCGAACTCGCGCGCCTTGACGATGAGGAAAAACACCTTCTCCGGCGAGATGCTGATGTCGGTTCTTTCACTGTCGCTGCCCGCTTCTACGTCTTGGTGGGTTGTGTCAGCCATCGGAACCTCCTGTTACGCCGCATGGTCGCCGCGCTCGGGCTAAGGCACCTTGCGCCAGATCAAGCCGGGCCGTCGGTCGCATTGAGCCAGGCGGCGATGCGCGGCCACACCGTTCGCAGCGTGCGTTGGCCAAGAAATAATCCGAGATGACCGCCGGGCGTCATGTGACGACGAATGTCCGACGGATCCGTTCCGACCAGTCCCGCCACCGATAGCAGTTGAGTCGGCGCCACGAGTTCGTCGTTGTGGGCGCCAAGCAAATAGAGCGGCGTCTTGATTTCAGCCAGACTGACCGGCTGGCCAAGTGCGGTCATCGTGCCGGCCGCGAGCTCGTTGCGCCGGAAAATTCGTTCGACGGTTTCGAGATAATAAGCGCCGGGCAAGTCGACCGTCCACGCAAACCAGTTGCGGAAGATCGCTTCTGCCTCCCGATCGTCGTCCGAACCGTCCTCGTCGATCTCGAGCGCCGTTCTGATGTCGTCGGACGAGAGTTTGCCGGGCGCCCACAAACCAAGAAAACGGCTGCCGTTGACCCGGCCTTTGCCGAGCCTGACCAGTTCGTCGAAGAACTCAGGAGGCGTGGTCTTGACGAGAGTGGAGATTGCCGAATCCACCGCGGCAAGATCGATGGGCGCACCGCCGAGCACGAGCTTGTGAACCTTTGCGGGGAAGCGAGCGGAGTAAAGCAGCGACAGCCAGCCGCCCTGACAAAGGCCGATGAGATTGACCGCACCGCCCAAGTGATCGATCAACACGTTGAGGCTTGCCAGATAGTCGTCGATACGCAGGTAGCGCATATCGTCGGTCGCCGAGCGCCAATCGACGACGAACAGCCGGTTAAGGCCGGCCTCGCGCAGCGTCGCCACCAGACTCTGTCCGGGAAGAAGATCGACCACGGTTGCGCTGTGCAGCGACAGAGGCGCGCATAGCAAGGTCGGCAAGCCTTCACTGGTGAGGCTGAAGTCACGCAGGCGGACCGTCTTCAATTCCAACGCGACGCGATGCGGCGTTTGCCATGCCGGTTCGTCCGCCGCGCCCGCCTCGCTGTTGCCGAGCGACAGTTCGGTCAGGCGCTCCGCGACAAGCGCGGCGGTTTCGCTCAAGGTCGCGGCGGCGATGGCCGGCGCCATGAATGCAAGCCGCGTCAGGTCCGAAGCCAGCGGTTGGTACATGACGACAATAAAGTACCGCTGCCGCGTCGCAGGCTTGCGAAAGGTCAATCCGACGCGCGCAAACGGAAGGTGCTCGGCTGCCTCCATGTCGGCTGTGCTGGATCATTTTTGCCGTTAGGCCGCCACCTTTGACTTAGCGCAAGGCGGAAGTTCCGCGGAATTTGCGTGCTGTCGGCGAACTCAACAGAGGAGGCGATGAAATGCGAAAGATGCTTGCTGTGGCCATTGTGTTTGCCCTCGGCCTGGGCTTGGCCGGTTGCGAAACCGCGCGTCAGGATCGCGTTGCCGGTGGTGCACTGATCGGTGCCGGCACCGGTGCCCTGATTGGCGGCCTTGCCGGCCGTTCGACCGGCGCCGCGGTTGCCGGCGGGCTGATCGGCGCCGCCGCCGGCGCCATCATTGCTGACGAAACGCGGCCCGGCCGCTGCTACTGGCGCGACCGCAACGGCCGCCGTCATTACGTGCGCTGCCGCTGAGCTCGTCCATCCGCATCCGGATTCTCTTCGGAGAAACCGGATGCGGATGCTGCTTGAGGTAAATCAATGCCGCTTGCCTTCGGCTGGCAAAGTCTCTCTCGGACAATCAGCATGGTGGCGGACATGGAAACACCGGTCGAGATCGATTTTCAGGGCCTGGAGCCGGACGAGCGGGTGCGGAGCGTCATTGCCGCGCATGTCAGACAGCTCGAAGAACGGTTCGGTCGCATCACTGCCGGCCGCGTTGTCTTGAAAGGCCCGGGCGGTCGCCACCGCACCGGCGGGCTGTTCGAGGTCAGTATCCGCCTCGCATTGCCGGATGGCCGGGAAGTGAATGTCGACCACACCCGGCAGAACGATGAGCGTTATTCGGATCTGCCCTTCGCCATTAATGACAGCTTCAAGCGCGCACGCCGGCAATTGCAGGACCATGTGCGCAAAATGCAGGGCGACGTGAAAACGTCGGTCGGCGCCCCGGTCGGCGTTGTGGTCGAACTCGATCCGCTCGGCGAATTCGGCTTCATCGAAACGCCGGACGGCCGCGAGATCTATTTCCACCGTAACAGCGTGCTCGGCGGCGAGTTCGCGAAACTTGCCGTCAATTCGCACGTCTCTTACGCCGAAGAGATCGGCGACAAGGGACCGCAAGCGAGCACGGTCAAGCTCCTGGAAAAGCACAGCCTGAAGCGATGACGGCAAGGCGTGCGGCCATGGACAACACGATGGAAAAGCCAGTGCGTCCGCTTGGCGCGGAGCGATTGTCGCGCGCGACCGATCTTTCGCATCTGAGCTTTGCAACGACCGCTGAATTGCAGCCGATTGACGGCCTTGTGGCGCAAGGCCGGGCTTTTGAGGCGGTTCGCTTCGGCACCCAGATCGACAAGGACGGCTTCAATCTCTTCGTCATCGGCCCGAACGGCGCGCATATGCAGGAAGCCGTCAAAGCCATGCTCGAGGACCAGGCCCGCACGCGGCCGAGCCCGTCGGATTGGGTCTATGTCAATAATTTTTCCGATCCCGAACGCCCGGTCGCCCTGCAGCTTCCGACCGGCCGCGCCACGGCGTTCCGCGACGCGATGCACAAACTCATTGATGATCTGAAGGGTGCCTTGCCGGCGGTCTTCCAGAGCGAAGATTATCAGACGCGTCACGGCGCGATCGAAGAGTCATTTCAGAAGAAACAGGCCGACGCCTTCACCGCGCTGCGCGATCGTGCGGCGGAGAAGAGTGTCGTGCTGCTGCGGACGCCCATGGGCTTTGCGCTGGCGCCGATCAAGGACGGTCAGGTCGTGCCTCCGGACGAATTCAGCAAGTGGCCTGAAGAAAAGCGCAAGGAGGTGCAGACCACGATCGAAGTCCTTGAGAAGGAGCTCGAGCACATCATACGCCACTTGCCGCAGTGGGAGAGGGAGCGGCGCGACGCCTTGCGTGAACTTAACCGCGACACCGCTAAATATGCTGTCGACCAGCTCATCGAGGAGGCCAAGGCCGCGTTTCACGACACCTCGCGCGTCGTGCAGCACATCGAAATGGTCCGCAACGACCTGGTCGACAACGTTTCGCTGTTCATTATGAAAGCCGAAGACGGCGAGGGCGATGTCACGGACTCCCGGCCCGGCAGCGTCTTCGACCGCTACGAGGTCAACCTCATCGTCGGGCAGAACGCGGACAAGCCCGGCGCGCCGATCATCGAGGAACTGCATCCGGCACTGGCCAATCTCATCGGCCGTATCGAATACATCTCGATCCGCGGCGCGCTGGTTACCAATTTCCGGCTGATCAAGGCCGGCGCCCTGCATCGCGCCAATGGCGGCTATCTGCTGCTCGACGTCCGCAGCCTGCTGACCGAGCCGTTCAGTTGGGCGGCGCTCAAGCGCATCCTGCGCCGCGGCGAAATCGCCATCGAGGACATCGGCCGCTTTCTCGGCTTCACCAGCACGGTGTCGCTCGAGCCGGACCCCATCCCGCTCAACGTCAAGGTTATCCTGTTCGGGGACCGGTTGCTGTATTTCCTGCTGGCTGAACTCGATCCCGAACTCGGCGAGCACTTCAAGGTACTGGCCGACTTCGAGAATGATTTTGCGCGCACGCCGGAAAACGAAGCCATTCTGGCGCGCATGCTGGCGATGCTGACGAGGCGCGACGGCCTCAATCCGCTCGACCGCGAGGCCGTCGCCCTCGTGCTCGAACATGCGGCGCGCCTCGCCGATCACGCCGATAAGTTATCGCTGGTGATCGAGCAACTTCGCGAGGTGCTTATCGAGGCCGATTTCTGCGCCCGCAAGGCCGAGCATGCCGTCACCGGGCGCGCCGATATCGAGCGGGCCTTGGCGGCGCGTGTAAGCCGCGCGGCGCGGCTGCGCGACCGCTCCCAGGAGCAGATCCTGGAAAAGGTCGCACTGATTGATACCGAAGGTGCGCGGGTCGGCCAGATCAACGGTCTCAGCGTCCTCGAACTGGCGGGGTTGCGCTTCGGTCGGCCGACGCGGATCACCTGTCAGGTCCGCCCCGGCAGCGGCAAGGTCGTCGATATCGAGCGCGAGGTCGAACTCGGCGGGCCGCTGCATTCCAAAGGTGTCTTGATTCTGTCGGGCTTCCTCGCGGGCCGTTATGCGCTCGATACACCAATGTCGCTGTTCGCCAGCCTGGTGTTCGAGCAGTCCTACGGCGGTGTCGAGGGCGACAGCGCTTCGTCGGCAGAGCTCTATGCGCTGCTCTCGGCGCTTTCGGACGTCGCGATCCGTCAGGATCTCGCGGTCACCGGATCGGTCAATCAGCACGGCGAGATCCAGGCGATCGGCGGCGTCAACGAGAAGATCGAGGGCTTCTTCGATATTTGCCACAAGCGCGCCTTGACCGGCCTGCAGGGCGTGCTGATCCCGCAATCCAACGTGCAGCATCTGATGTTGCGCAAGGACGTGATCGAGGCCTGCGCCGCGGGGCGCTTCAACATTTATCCGATCGCCACCATCGACGAAGGCATCGCGCTGCTCACCGGCCGGCCCGCGGGCCAGCGCGGTGCGGATGGCAGCTACCCCCGGACACGATCAACCGGCGTGTCGAAGACCGGCTGCGCGCCTTCGCCAATGTCCGCCGCAATTTTGTCGGCGATCGCGCGGCTGCCAATCCGGCGAGTTAGTCATGCCCGGCGAACAACGCTTCACGCGACTGGTGCTCGGACTGAACTCCGCCCCATCCGGCCATTCGGTGAGCTTCTCGGTCGAACTCGCCGAGTTGCTGGGTCTGAACCTGCTCGGCCTGTTTCTCGCCGACGACAGCCTCCGCCACCTGGCGCGTTTTCCCTTTGCGCGAGAACTGCGGCTCATGGGCGGCGGCTGGCAGCCGCTCGAGCCGGAGCGCGTCAGTGGCGAGCTCGATCTCGCCGCCCGCAGTGCCGCTCGCATCTTTGCCGAGGCGGTGAAGGCGCGCGCGCCGCACTCCCGATTCGAAGTGGCGCATGGGCCCCTACAACAGGCATTGGCTTCGGCTTCCACCGCTGCCGACATCATTGTGCTCATCGAACCGCGTAGCCCGGCCGAGCGCGCCACAGGCCAATTCCGCTGGCTGTTCGAAGCCGCCTTGAGTTCGGCGGCAGCGGTGATGCTTTTGCCGCCGCAACCGGCACGGCGCACCGGCCCGATCGTCGCCATCGCGGTGACGGCGGATGATGAAAGCGTTGCGGTGGCGGCGTCGCTTGCCGTCGCCGCGCGCGAACCGCTGGTGGTCGTGGAGGCCGCCGGCCCGGGTCTCGACTATCCGGCGCTTCGGATGGCGACCGAAGCCGGCATTGCCGTTCAGCGTCTCCCGGTGCCGGGAAGCCCTAACGCCGACGTGACGGCGATTCTGGACGCCATGGCGGGGCTGCAGGAAAGGCTGGTGGTGATGTCGCGGTTGCCGGCAGACGGCGAAGCGGCTGCTGCTATTGCCGGCCGCCGCGCGACGCCGGTGCTGCTCATCGAGCCGGCGGGCGCTGGCGCGGCCGAATAGCTACAGGGCCATTTCCGGCTCCGGCGCCCGTTGCTTGGTCTCTTCCGGAATTTCCGTCATGGTCGCTTCGGTCAGCAACAGCACGCTGGCGACCGATACCGCATTCTCGAGCGCGACGCGCACGACCTTGGTTGGATCGATGATGCCTGCGGCCACCAGATCGACATAGGTCTTGCGACCGGCGTCGAAGCCTTCGCTGCCTTTGCCGTCGAGCATGCGGGCGACCACCACACCGCCGTCGGTCGCAGAGTTTTCGGCAATCTGGCGCGTCGGCGCCTCCAGTGCGCGTTTGAGGATCTGCACTCCGGTCTTCTCGTCACCGTCGCATTTCGTCTCTTCGTCGGCTACGACGTTGACACAGCGCAAGAGTGCCAACCCGCCGCCCGGCACGATGCCTTCCGCGACCGCCGCCTTGGTCGCGCTGATGGCGTCGTCGAGAGCTTCTTTCTTGGCTTTCATCTCGGACTCCGACGGGGCGCCGACGCGAATGACCGCGACGCCGCCCGACAGCTTGGCCAGCCGCTCGTGCAGCTTTTCCTTGTCGTAGTCGCTGGTCGCTTTCTCGATCTCGCGACGGAGCTGGTCGATGCGTCCGTCAATCTGCTGGCGTTCGCCGGCACCGCCGATCAGCGTCGTGTTGTCCTTGTCGATGACGACACGTTTGGCCCGCCCAAGCTGCTGCAGACTGACATTCTCGAGCTTGATGCCGATATCCTCCGACAGCACCGTGCCGCCGGTGAGGATGGCGATGTCCTGCAGCATCGCTTTGCGGCGATCGCCGAAGCCGGGCGCCTTTACCGCGCAACTCTTCAGGACGCCGCGGATCTGGTTGACGATCAGGGTTGCCAGTGCTTCGCCTTCAATGTCTTCGGCGATGACGAGTAACGGCTTGGCGGACTTCGCCACCTGTTCGAGCAGCGGCAGCAAGTCCTGCAGCGAGCCGATCTTGCGATCGCTGATCAGGATCAGTGCGTCATCAAGCACTGCCTCCATCTTCTCCGGGCTGGTGATGAAGTAAGGCGAGACGAAGCCGCGGTCGAACTGCATGCCCTCGACCACCTCCAACGCCGTCTCGGTGGTCTTGGACTCCTCGACTGAAATCACGCCTTCATTGCCGACCTTGTCCATCGCATCGGCGACCAGTTCACCGATCTGCGTATCGTTGTGCGCCGAGATGGTGGCGATCTGCGCCTTCTCCAGCCGAGTCTTTACCGGGCGCGACAGCGTCTTCAGCGATTCGACCGCGCGCCTCATGCCGCGGTCGAGGCCACGTTTGATGTCGATGGCGCTGGCGCCGGCGACGACGTTGCGGACGCCATCGGCGAAGATCGCATGCGCGAGAATGGTCGAAGTGCTCGTCCCGTCGCCGACCATCTCGCCGGTTTTCTCGGCGGCCTGGCGCAGCATTCGCGCGCCGAGGTTTTCTTCCGGGTCCTTGAGGTCGAATTCCTTGGCGATGGTGACGCCGTCGTTGCAGACGATCGGCGCGCCCCACTTCTTCTCGATCAGCACCGATTTCGAGCGCGGTCCGAGTGTGACGCGCACCGCGTCGGCGAGCTGGGTGACACCGCGCAGGATTTTCTCGCGCGCGGCGGAGCGGAATAGCACCTGCTTATGAGCCATGGCAAATCTCGCACATCATGAATAGCAAGGTCATTTGATATGTGCCGTGCACCTGCGGGCCTTGATTCAGGTCAATGGCCGCAACTTGCAGTCCCGATGGACTACCCTTCATCCTCGTCGCTCGCCGCAAGGATGCTGACGATCTCGGCCGCGGTGCCTTTAACCGGCGGTTCGGCGCCGAACACGTCGGCATCGCCAGCAAGCCAGACCGAGGCCTGTTCCACCTCGGCCAAGGTTGGATGCAGCGCCAGGATCGCGATCATCTGGTCGATATCGAGCGGTCCGAGAATGCTGGTGACATCATCGCGGCTGGCGGCGACGGCGCCGCCGGAATCTGTTTTGGTCATGGTATCTACCCTCCATTTACTGTGGGCGTGTAGGCGCGGCGGTGCGATCGAGCAGCGCGATCACTTCGTCATCGCTGACCTGACTGAAATCGGCGTAATAGGCGCCAATCGCACCGAAGAATGTGTGGCTCTCCAGGCAGACGATGTCGTCGCATTCGCCGCGCAGTTTCTCCAGCGTATCGTCCGGGGCGACCGGCACGGCGAGCACGATCTTGCCCGCCTTGCTTTCCCGTATCGCCTGCAGCGCCGCGCGCGTCGTCGCCCCGGTGGCAATACCGTCATCGACGACGATGACGGTCCTGCCCTTTACATCCGGATGCGGCCGGCCGGCGAGGTAGCGCTGGCGCCGGCGTTCGATCTCGGCGATCTCACGGCGGCGGACTTCCTCGAATTCCTTGTCCCGGACGCCGCATGATGCAATCACGTCGTCGTTGCGGATGGTGATCGGCGCTGGCCCGTCGACGACAGCGCCCATCGCGAGTTCTGTCTGGAACGGCACACCGATCTTGCGCACAAGGATGAGATCGAGAGGTGCTTTGAGCGCCGCCGCCACTTCCGCCGCCACCGGCACGCCGCCGCGTGGCAATGCCATCACGATCGGCTTGTCGTCCTTATAACGGCCGAGCGCCTTGGCGAGCCGGCGTCCCGCTTCGATCCGATCCTTGAACGGCATTCAGGCCCTCGTACGTTTGTCGTGTGAGTGCGGCGCGAGCCAATCGGCGAACCATCGCGCCGACAGCGCGATGACCGTCTCCATGGCGCCGCTCTCGGGAAACAGGTGGCTTGCGCCGGGCACGATCTTGAGCGACTTCCGGGCTTTCAGTTGCACGTAAGCTTGCTCATTCAAGGTGATCACCACGTCGTCATTGCCGCCGACGATCAACAGCGTCGGGGCGGCAACGAGCGAAAGCGAAGCGCCTGCCAGATCCGGCCGTCCGCCGCGCGAGACGACGGCGCCGATGCGAGACCCGAGTTGCGCTGCGGCCATCAGGGCCGCGGCCGCGCCGGTGCTGGCGCCAAACAGTCCAACCGGCAGTGCCGCGAGTTCGCCCTGATCGCCGGCCCAACGAACGACATCGATCAGGCGTCCCGTCAGCAGCGCGATGTCGAAGATATTGGCGCGATCGTCTTCTTCGTCACGGGTGAGAAGGTCGAACAGCAGCGTGGCAATGCCCCGGCC
Organism: Pseudolabrys sp. Root1462; assembly: GCF_001426945.1. Taxonomy (GTDB): domain Bacteria; phylum Pseudomonadota; class Alphaproteobacteria; order Rhizobiales; family Xanthobacteraceae; genus Pseudolabrys. Next base: position 823,770 of record NZ_LMFS01000003.1, read on the forward strand.
GTTCAGGGCCTCCGCAACCATGCGATTGCGGACGCTGAAGCGGCTGGAGCCGCTGCCATGGGCGAAAATGACGAGCGCCCAGGCATCCCGCGGCACGCGCAAATCCCCGCGTAACTGCAAAGGCCCGATCGTCATTTCGCGCTCGGTCGTCGACTTGTCCGGTTGTGCCGACATCGCCGTTTTCCGCGCTGATCCGCACCGCCACTATGGCGCGACTTGCCGGCTTCCGAGTTGAGCGAAATCAATCGCGTGCCCGCCAAAGACGCTAAAGAATCAGGCACTTGGGAGAAGCTCGTGCAACCGATCGCGGCCTCACAGGGCGTGCCGACGCTGGCTGACAAGGTGGCGTTTCTCAGCCAGCCGCAGGCTTACGACGCCCGACCGGACAGCGTGATGCCGCGCGAGACCCACATGTCCTGGGTCTTCCTTGCGGGCGACCGCGTTTACAAACTGAAGAAGCCGGTCCGCTTTTCCTATCTCGATTTCTCGACCCTGCCGCGCCGCGAAGCAGCCTGCCGTGCCGAGCTTCGTCTTAACCGGCGGCTGGCGCCGGATGTCTATCTCGGCGTTGTGCCGCTTATCGCGCGTGACGGGCTGTTCTCGATCGGCGGCGACGGGCCTGCGGTCGAATGGCTGGTGGTGATGCGGCGACTCGACGATCGCTTCATGCTCGATCGCATGATCGATGAGCGGCGATTGAGCCGCGTGCATCTTGACCGCCTCGCCGACACGCTGGCGCGCTTTTATCGTGGCGCCGATCCGGTGTTTCTGTCACCGGCGGTGCATCTCAACGACTGGCGCAAGAGCTTCAACGACAACAAGCGTGTCCTGCTCGATCCGCGATTTTGTCTGCCGCCCGGCGTGGTGCACGACATCGATCGTGTGCAGCGGCATTTCCTGCGCGCCCGCGGCGTGGCCATCGCCGCGCGCATCCGTCATCGCCGGGTCATCGACGGCCACGGCGACATGCGTCCCGAACACATTTTTCTCGGCGATCGCGTCAGCATCATCGATTGCCTGGAATTCAACGACCGGCTGCGCATCAACGATCCGGTCGACGAAGTCGCGTACCTGTCGCTGGAGTGCGAGCGGCTCGGCGCGCCGCACGCCGGCGACTACCTGTGGCGCCGCATGAAGGTGCTGCTGCGCGATGGCCCGGTGGACGAGCTGTTCACCTTCTATCGCTGCCACCGCGCCACGTTGCGGGCGCGGCTCGCCATTGCCCACCTCTACGAAGAACATCCGCGCACGCCTGAGAAATGGCCGCGGCAGTGCCGCCAGTATCTCAGCCTCGCGGCGCGGGACGCGCGGCGACTGGAGCGGATGCTCAGACGGCCATCAGGTCGCTAAGGCCGCGGTTGTCGTGCAGGCGGCGGATGCTCGCGGCGATGAGCGCCGCCGCCGGCAGAACGACGAGCTTATTTGTCGGGGCGTTCGTGACGCGGAAGGGCGGCACGCTGTCGCTGATCACAAGCTGGTCGATGGCGGGATCGGCCAGCACTTCGGCCGACCCGGCCATGAACAGGCCATGCGTCACCAGGGCGATGACCCGCGTCGCGCCGGCGGCGCGGGCGGCGCGCGCGGTGCGGAGCAAGGTGCCGCCGGTGCTGATCAGATCATCGACAATCAGGGCCGTGGCGCTGGCGACGTCGCCGGCGAACAGGTCGCCGGACACCACGCCGGCGCTGCGATGCTTCTCGGCCAGCCCTTTGCGCACCGGCCGGCCCAGCGCGGCTTCCAGCGCCTCCCGCAGCTGTTCCGCGCGCTTCATGCCGCCGGCGTCCGGCGAGACCACGGCGAGCGGGGCGTCGGCCAGATTGGCTTTGACGTAATCGACGAACAGCGGCGTGCCGGTGAGCACCACTGTCGGGCAGCGGAAGGCGTTCTCGAACGCCGCCGGATTGTGGACTTCGAGCGTGACGATACGGTCGGTGCCGACGCTCTCGAACAGCGCCGCGACATAGCGCGTCGTCACCGGGTCGTTCGGCTTGGTGCGGCGATCCTTGCGCGCGTAACACAGATACGGCGTCACCGCGGTGACGCGCGCCGCGCCGGCATCCTTCAGCGCGCCGATGAAGAACAACAGGCGGCACAATTTGTCGTTGGCGCTCTGCTGAGGCCCGCCATGCGTGCTCTGCACGACATAGACGTCGTTTCCGCCGACCTCGTCGAGCGGCCGCGCCTTGTGCTCACCGTCCTCGAATTCGCGCTCCTCATGCGCCGCCAGCGGCTCGCCGAGCGCCGTCGCCACCGCCTCGCCGAAGGCCTTGGAGGCGTTGAGGGCAAAGAGCTGCAATCGTGCATCGGTCATGATGTGGCCGCCGGCACCGCTGCCGGGCCTTGCGCGTTTGCGGGGTGCAAGCTTCGCCGTTCGGGCGCCATGTCATTCGGCCTTCGCTGTCTGGCGGATATTTTGGCCGCGGCGAAAGCCATGCATTGACGTGAATCAAGCGGTCGCGCCGCCGGTGCCGCTATCGGAGAGGGCGCCCACGCCGGAGCTGCCACGGTGAACCGAAATGACGATCCGCAATCTCGACAAATTGTTCCGGCCGGCCTCGGTCGCCATTATCGGCGCCACCGAGCGGCCGCACACGGTCGGCGCCGCGCTGATGCACAATGTACTGCAGGCGGGCTTCAAGGGGCCGATCTATCCGGTCAATCCCAAGGCCGGCACGCTTCACGGCCTGCCGGTGTTTGCCGATATCACCAGTCTGCCGACGGCGCCGGATCTCGCCGTCATCGCCACGCCGCCTGACAGCGTTCCCTCGCTGATCGCCGAGCTGGGCGCGCGCGGCACCCGCGGCGCGGTGGTGCTGACCGCCGGCTTCGGCGAAGGCGAAGTGTCGAAGGGCAAGGATCGCGCCGCGCGGTTACTCACCGAGGCGCGGCCTTATCTGTTGCGTGTCGTTGGGCCGAACTGTCTCGGCATTGCCGTGCCGGGCATCGGCCTCAACGCCACCTTTGCGCCGGCCGCGGCACTGCCTGGCAACATCGCGTTCCTGACGCAATCCGGCGCCATGGCGACCACGGTGATGGATTGGGCATTGCCCCGTGGCATCGGCTTTTCCGCGATCGTATCGATGGGTGACATGAGCGATGTCGATTTCGGCGATCTGCTCGATTACTTCGCGCTCGACGAGACGACGCAGGCGATCCTCATCTATGCCGAGGGCGTGACGCAGGCGCGCAAGTTCATGTCGGCCGCGCGCAAGGCGGCGCGTATCAAGCCGGTGATCGTGGTCAAGGGCGGCCGCGCCGCCGAAGGGGCCAAGGCCGCGTCGTCGCACACCGGCGCGCTGGCCGGCGCCGACAATATCTACGAGGCCGCCTTCCGCCGCGCCGGCATGCTGCGCGTCGATGAAGTCGAGGAACTGTTCGACGCCGCGACCACGCTGGCGCGCATGTCGTCGCAACGCGGCAAGCGGCTGGCGATCCTGACCAATGGCGGTGGTGCCGGCGTGCTGGCAACCGACCGCCTGATCAAGGAGGGCGGCACGCTCGCGGCGATTTCGCCGGCGACGATGAGCGCGCTCGACAAGGTGCTGCCGCCGACCTGGAGCCACGGCAACCCGGTCGACATCATCGGCGATGCCGACGCCGCGCGCTATCGCAACGCCATCGACATCCTGATCAAGGACGACAGCAATGACGGCCTGCTGATCGCCTATTGTCCGACGGCGATCGCCTCTTCCGTAGACGCCGCCAAAGGCGTGGTCGATGCGCTGGCGCCGCTCGGCGCCCACAAGAACGTCTTCGTCTGCTGGATGGGCGAGGCGACGGTGCGCGAGAGCCGCGCCGAATTGATCGCGGCCAGGCTGCCTTATTACGAAACGCCGGAGCGCGCGGTGCGCGCCTTCATGCATCTGGTGCGCTACCACGAAAGCCAGTCACTGCTGCTGGAGACGCCGGCGGCGCTGGCGCCCAGCGCGCCGGAGCGCATGGCGCGGGCTCGCGACATCGTCGCCGCTACTCTGGCCGACGGCCGCGAATGGCTCGATCCCGCCGAGGTCGCGGCGTTTCTGTCCTGTTACGACATTCCGTTCGTCCGCACGCAGGCGGTAGCCGATGCCGCGGCGGCGGCGGCCTTCGCCGCCGAAGTCGAGCGGCCGATCGCGCTCAAGATTCGCTCGCGCGACATCATTCACAAGTCCGATGTCGGCGGCGTCGGGCTCAATCTGGTCGGCCGCGACGAAGTGCTCGGTGCCGCGAAGCGTATGATCGAGCGCGTGACCGCGGCGATGCCGAAGGCCCGGCTCGAAGGCTTCATTGTGCAGGAGATGATCGAGCGGCCGAATGCCATCGAACTGATCGCCGGCGTTACCACCGATCCGACGTTCGGCCCGGTGATCCTGTTCGGCCATGGCGGCACTGCGGCCGAGATCATCAACGACCAGTCGCTCGAACTTCCCCCGCTCAACACCGCGCTCGCCCGCGCCCTGATCGGCCGCACCCGGATCGCCAAGCTGATGAAAGGGTACAGGGACCGGCTGCCCTCCGATATCGATGGCGTCGTCGATGTGCTGGTGCAGCTCGGCCGCATCGTCGCCGATCATCCGCAGGTGACCGAACTCGATATCAATCCGCTGCTGTGCGATGCGGCGGGCGTGATCTCGGTCGATGGCCGGGTCCGCGTTCGCGCGGTCGCGGCAAGTGCCGACCGCATCGCCGATCGGCTGGCGATCCGGCCTTACCCCGACCGCTTCGAATCCGATCTCGCGGTCAACGGAAATGATACGTTTCGGGTGCGGCCGATCCGGCCGGAGGACGAGCCGGCGCTGACCCGCTTTGCCCGGGAGGTGGACGATCGCGATCTCTGGCATCCGTCCTTCGCCTCGTTGCGCGAGCGCACTCATGAGACCACCGCGCGGCTCAGCCAGATCGACTACGACCGCGAGATGACCTTGGTGGCGTGGCAGGGCGACCGCGTCGCCGGGCTGGCGCGCGCCATCGCCGATCCGGATTTCGACCGCGCCGAATGCGCCGTCATCATCCGCGCCGATCTGCGCGAGCTCGGTCTGGCGACGAAGCTGCTCGGCAAGCTGACCGAGGTGATCGCCGCGCAGGGCGTGCGGACCGCGGTGCTGATCTATCCGGCGACGCTGCGGCAACTCGAGGCGATCAGCGCGGAGCTGGGCTTCGTTGCCTCGCCGGCGCCGGACGACGGGACGCGGATGGCGGCGGTCAAGAAACTCGTCTGACGCATGTCGCGGATGCATATCGCGGATGACGCCGGGCGCGGCGATTGTCCTTGCATTTGAGGACCATTGCGGTGTTATCGCCGCCGTCATCAATTCAGGCGCAGGCAGCAATGACCGATAAAACGGATGCGATTTCACGCGGCGCGACGGCGCGGCGCCTTGGCCCCGATTTCCGCTGGCCCGGCGGTCGCCGCGTCGCGGTGGTGTTCAACGTCGCCTTTGAAGGCTGGTCCGATGGCAAGCCGCCCGGCATCGGCCCGATGGGCAATCCGCTGCCCGCCGGTGCCTTCGACACCAATTCTCTGTCCTGGGGCAGCTACGGCGTCGAGCGCGGCGTCGAGAACCTGCTCGACGTCCTCAAGCGCACAAAGACCAAGGCGAGTGTCATGACCAGCGGCGTGTTCGCCGAGCGCGCGCCGCATCACGTCAAGCGCATCGCCGACGAAGGCCACGAGATCGTGCCGCATTGCTGGGCGCAGGATATCATCCCGGCGGCGCTGACGCCCGAGCAGGTCCGCGCCGATATCGAGAAAACGACGCAGGCGCTCGCGCAGGTTTCCGGCGTCAAGCCGCGCGGCTGGATCAGCCCGCGCGGCACGCCGCACGCCGACAGCGCCCGTTTCCTCGCTGACGCGGGATACACCTGGCAGGGCGACGTGTTCGACGACGACAAGCCTTATGTGCAGAGGTTCGCCGACGGCAAGTCGCTCACCGCGATCCCGCTGACCATGGAGATCAACGATCTGCCGCACGCCATGCGCTTTGGCCGCTCGCCGCGTCAGTTCATCGAATTGTTCGACGACTACGTCGGCGCCGTGACGCGCGGCGGCCACCACACCATCATGGTCGATGTCACCGCCCATACGCATGTCTATGGCCGCGTCAGCGGCGCGTGGGCTTACGAAGCGATCGCCGAAAAGGCTGCCAAGCTCGGCAATGTCTGGGTGGCGACGCGCGCCGAGATCGACGACCACGTCCGCAAGTCCGTCGGCTGAATTGAGGTTTAGCCGGCGCGGCTAATGGAGCTGCGCCGGCAACCACAGCACGATCTGCGGAAACGCGACCATCAGCACGATCAGGAGCAGCGGCGCGATCAGGAACGGCGCCGAGCCCTTGTAGATGTCGAGGATGTCGATGTCCTTGGTCACCGCGTTGATGGCGAACAGGTTCATGCCCATCGGTGGATGGATGAGGCCGACCTCGATCAGGATGACCAGCAGCACGCCGAACCAGATCGGATCGAAGCCGAAGGACAGAACCAGCGGCAGCGTGATCGGCACCGTGATCAACAGCATGCCGATGCCTTCGAGGAAGGCACCCATCACGATGTAGAGCACGCAAACCGCGGTGATGACGCCGATGGCGCCGAGCCCGGCGCTCTTGACCGCGCCGATCAACTGGTTGGACACACCGGTCTGCACGACAAAATATGAGAACACCGCCGAGGCGATGACGATGAAGATCAGGCTCGACACCAGCCGGATCGTCTCGGAGAAGCAGCCGACGGTATCGCTAAGGGTGTGCCGGCGCAGCGCGAGACCGAGCGCGATGGCGCCGACCGCGCCGATGGCGGCGGCCTCCGTCGGCGTGAACCAGCCGAGATAAATGCCGCCGAGCGTCACCGCGAACAGCGCGATGACGTGCCAGATACGGGCGAAGGAGCGCAATAAGGTGTCGTCCTCGCGGCCCGATGTCTTCGGCTCAGGCCGGTCGCCGGCGAGCCAGCGATAATAGATCAGCGCCGTGACGATGTAGAGCACTGTCAGGATGATGCCGGGCAGCAGCGCCGCCATGAACAGCTTGGCGACCGACTGCTGCGCGATGATGGCGTAGATCATCAGGATCAGCGACGGCGGAATGAGAATGCCGAGCGTGCCGCCGGCGGCGACAGCGCCTGCCGCGAGTTGCGGCGGATATTTGGCGCGCAGCATTTCCGGGATCGACACCTTGCTCATGGTCAGTGCGGTCGCGACCGACGAGCCGCAAACCGCGCCGAACATTGCCGAAGCGAAGATCGAAGCGATCGCCAGCGAGCCGCGCATGCCGCGGAACAGGACGCGTCCTGCCTGGAACAGGTCGGATGACAGGCCGGCGCTCGCTGCGACCGCACCCATCAGCGTGAACAAAGGCACGACAGACAAGGTGTAGCCCGAGGCGAATTCGGCCGGCACGCCGCCGAGCATCAGGTTGGCGCGGGCAAAACCGTCGATTGCGGCATAGCCGAAGTATCCGGTCAGGCCGAGCGCCACAGCGACCGGAATGCGCAACAGGATCAGTGCGACCAGACCGGCAAGGCCGATGAAACCGATGGCGGTCGCGGTCATGCGCGGACCGCCGTTTGCGCCCGGACTGTGCGGATCAGGACGACGGCCGTCGTCGCCATCGCGGCGACAAGGCAGAACAGCACCAGCGCAAACAATGGGTAGAGTGGAAAGCCAGTGTCGGGTTTGATGTCGCCGAACTGCCAGGTGTCGGTCAGCGGCCGCGTGACGTTGATCGCCAGCAGGCCCATGAAGCCGATGGTGGCGATCAGCCCCAACGCCTTCAACGCCTCGAGCAGCCGCGGCGGCACCAGCGTGTCGATGATATCGACGCGGATCTGTTCGTCGCGGAGGCAGACCTCCGGCAGGCCGAGAAAGGCGCTGCACAGCATCATCATCTCGACAATGTCGACCGCACCCGACAGCGGGGCGCGGAATAGCGCGCGGGCGGCGATATCATAGTCCGTCGTGACCATCATCACCGCCAGCGCGACCGCGCCGAGCGCAGTGCAGGCTCTCGCCAGCCGTTCCAGCCCGCGCTCGACCGTCATGTCAGACCTTTGCGACCATGCCGCGGGCCTTGGCCAGCAGCGCGCCGGCCTTCAGGCCCTTGGCTTCGAGCGCCGCGACCTGTTCGTTGGTCGGTACGTCGGCGAGCTTCTTGAACGGCTCGGCGGCCGCGCCGTCGATCGTGATGATCTCGACACCGGCCTTCTCGAACGCCTTGCGGCCGTCGGCCTCGGCTGCGTCATAGAGGCCGCCAACGCGGCGGCCGCCTTCGGGCCCGGTGGTGTCGGCGATCAGCTTGTTGAGGTCCTTCGGCAGCTTCTTCATCACGTCCGCATTCGCGACCAGTGCGAAGAAGCCGGCCGAGTCGCCCATCACCGACACTTTCTTCGACGCTTCCTGCAACTGGAAGGCCTTGCCGCCTTCGAAGTTGAAGATGGCGCCGTCGACCACGCCCTTGGCGATGGCGTCGGAAACTTCTGCCGGCGCGATGGTGGTCGGTGCCGCGCCCCAGGCGCGCAGATGCGATGCCATCGTCGTCGAGGTCGGACGGATCTTCAGGCCTTTGACGTCGTCGGGTGTCTTGACGAGCTTGTCGCGCATGAAGAAGCCCATCGACGACGTCACGACGGCATAGAGCATCTCGGTGCCGGCATATTCGGCGGCGAGGTCTTCGCGCAGGTTGGTGCCGATGGCCGAGGCCTCGGCCGACGTGATCGACTTGCCGCCGTTGGTGAACAGGAAGGGCGCGCCGAGGACTTCGGTGAGCGGGAAGCGGCCCGGCACCAACGCGGTGAAGAAGAACGAGAAGTCCGAGACGCCGGTGCGGGCGAGGTCGAACTGCCGCGGCGGCGGGCCCATCTGACCGGCGGGGAACACCTCGATGTCGAGTTCGCCGTTGCTCTTCTGGCGCATCTCGTCGGCCCAGCGCTTGAGCTCGGTGTTGATCTGATGCTGCGGCGGCAGATAGTGCGACAGCTTGAGCTTCACTGGCGCGGCGCGCAGGACGGCCGGCATGGCGATGACGGCAGCACCGGCGGCGGCGGTGCCGAGCAATTGGCGGCGTGAGATCATGATATCCTCCCTTAGGCGTTGTGTCGGCGCTCCAGCGGAGACGCTCGTTGTTCGTTCTTGGTCGTGACGCCGCGCGCCATGGTTAGCACAACGGCGAAATCATCGAGTGAATCGCCGCGCCAGGCAATATGCTGGTCGGGACGAATGAGCGCGAAGCGGGCACCGTAGAGCGCGCGCAACCGCGGCTCATCCGGATTTGCGACGGCGAACGGAATGCCTTGCCGCTTCGCTTCGGCCGTCGCCGCCGCGAGTTCCTGCGGCATCGCCTCTGCGGTGGCCAGCAAGGTGAAGCCGTGGCCGAACAGGTCATAGACCGACTTGTCGTCGGCGAGCCAGGCATGCGGCGCGCGTTCGCCGGGATAGCCGCTCGGCCGCAACTGGACGACGTCGGGCTGCGGCGGCGCCTTGTCCTCTCGCGCGACGATCGGCGAGCCGGCATAGCTGTAGCCGAGCACGAGGCCGAGCGAGCGGAATTCCGGCGTCTTGGAGCGTTCGACGGCGCGGCCGGCCTGCTGCCGCGCCGCTTCGCCGCGTTCGCTGTCCTCCAGAAGCTCGGGCGCGGAAAACTGCCCGCTGAGCGAAGCGAGGTTCTCGGTCGCGGAATCGAGCACGCGCTGGTGCACCGGCTTGCGTTCGATCTCATAAGTATCGAGCAGCCCCGGCCCGCCCCAGCCTTGCAGCGTCGCGGCGAGCTTCCAGCCGAGATCGACGGCGTCGCCGATGCCGAAATTCATGCCGTGGCCGCCGAACGGCGAATGCAGGTGGCAGGCATCGCCGGCGAGATAAACGCGGCCCTCGCCGTAACGGTCGGCGAGCAGCCGGTGCGCGGTCCACAGGTCCTTGGCCAGCACGGTGTAGTCGTAGCGGTCGCCGAGCACGTGGCGAATTTCGTTGTGCACCTGGGCGTCGTCGCCCGGGCCCCCGGCCTTCGGGCTTGGATTGAAGAACCAGGTGTCGTCGCGATCCATTGGTCCGACGATGCAGGGCGCGGCGGGATCGACCAGCCAGTGCATCAGTGCCGGCTCCAGCCGCGGATCGGCGTTCAGCCCCGGCACTTTCAGGATCAGGGTGACGAAGGACGCGATCGAGGATTGGCCCTGCATGGCGATGCCGAGCTGGGCGCGCACCGGCGAGCGGCCGCCATCGGCACCGACCAGATAGCGGGCGCGGATCGTCACGGTCTTGCCGCCGTCGAGATCGGAGATGTTGGTGGTGACGCCGTCAGCGTCCTGGGTGAAATCGATGAAGCGGTGCTTGAGCTTCACCGTCGCCTGGCGGCTGACATGATCGAGCAGCACCTTCTCGATGACGTATTGCGGGATCCACTCGGCGTTTTCCGAGAACCGGTCGTCGCGCTGGCGCGCCGCACAGAACGAATTGTCGAACAGCCAGATGTCGCCGCCGAACAGCGAGGTGGCGAAGCGCACGCGGCGTGGCACTTCAGGCGGGATCGGCGACAGATTGCGCAGGTGCTTCGACAGGCCCCAGCGCCGCATATGCTCCATGGTGCGGACATTGGTGGTCTTGGCGCGCGGCTGCACGCCGACGCGCTCGTTCTGTTCGACCACGATGACCGAGACGCCGCGCATGGTGAGCTCGGTTGCCAGCGAGAGCCCGGCTGGCCCCGCGCCGACGACCAGCACGTCGGTGTCGAAATTCGCCGCCATCAAACGCCTCCGCCCGGGCGGGGAGGCCACGGCAACCCCGGGGGCCGAGCAGGCCGCCTCTCCAGGGTCTTCACGTTCCGTCCCGCAGGTATGTTGTCTCGTTGGCACAAGCGATACCGCTGGACAGGGATCACGGATAGATGTTCGATATGCTCGAGTGATACCTGTCTGTTATCGGTGGTCCGTGAAGCTCAACCAACTCCGCGACATCGTCGCCGTCGCCGAACGCGGCAGCCTGCGGGCCGCGGCGCGGCATCTGGCCGTGGCGCAGCCGGCGCTGACCCGCAGCGTCCGCGATCTCGAGCGCGAACTCGGCGCGCCTTTGTTCGAGCGCCGCGCCCGCGGCATGAGCCTGACCGCGATGGGCGTCGCCTTCGTGCGCCGCGCCAACGCGGTGCTCAGCGAAGTGCGCCGCGCCCGCGAGGAAGTCGAACAGCTGCACGGCGGCACGCGCGGCGAGGTCGTCGCCGGTTTGTCGATGGTGGCGCTGATTGCGCTGCTGCCAAAGGCCCTGTCGCTGTTTCGCGCGCGCTATCCCAACGTGCAGCTCCATCTGATCGAAGGCTGGTATCCGACGCTGGAAAACGCGCTGAAGGACGGCAGCATGGACTTCTACGTCGGTCCCGAGCCGGTGCAGGCGCCGCCATCGGACCTCGTGCAGGAATTGCTGTTCGAGAACGTGCGCATCGTGCTGGCGCGCAAGGGCCACCCGCTCAATCACGCCCGCTCGCTGCGCCAGTTGATCGATGCCGAATGGGCGACCACGTCGGTCACGTTCAAGGCGGAAGAAGAATTCAGCGAGTTGTTCAGCCGTTTCGATCTGCCGGCACCGAAGCTGGCGCTGCGCAGCCAGTCGGCATTGACCTTGATGACGTCGCTCGCGGCCTCGGATTTGCTGGCGATGGTGCCGATCCAGTGGATCCAGTCGCCCTGGGTCGGCGATCAGCTCGCCCGCATTCCGATCCGCGAGACCTTGCGGGCGCCGTCGATCGTCACGATCCGCCGCGCCGGTCTGCCGTTGACGCCGGCGGCGGAGTACCTGCTCGATCTGATGCGGCGCAACGTGCCGCGGCCCGGCCGCCGGTAGGCCCAATCATTGGCAAGACGCGCCGACATCTGTATCTGAGGGCGCCGCAAGCACGGTGAACCGGACCGGCCTGTCGCCGGGTCGGAAGAATAAGGATGAAGTAAGCCATGAAAAACGTTGTCGTCCGCAACATCAAACGCGCCGATGCCGACGCCATCGCCACCTTCGAGAAGCTCGGCACCTCGACCGTGCACGAAGCGCTCGGGCGCTACCAGTTGATGAAGCCCTATATGCGTCCGGTCTGGGCCGGCGCGTCGATCGCCGGTCCCGCCGTCACGATCCTGGCACAGCCGGGCGACAACTGGATGCTGCATGTCGCCATCGAGCAGTGCCAGCCCGGCGACATCGTCGTGCTCGGCTGCACCGCCGACAATACCGACGGCATGATCGGCGACCTGATCGCCACCTCGCTGAAGGCGCGCGGCGTGAAGGGAGTCATTCTCGACGCCGGCTGCCGTGACGTCGTGGCGCTCAAGGAAATGGGCTTCCCGATCTGGTCGCGCGCGATTTCGTCGAAGGGCACGGTGAAGGCGACGTTGGGTTCGGTCAACATCCCGGTGGTCTGTGCCGGTGTTTACGTCGAGCCGGGCGACGCGGTGGTCGCCGACGACGACGGCGTCGTCGTCGTGCCGAAGAAGTATGTCGCCGAGACCGCAGCGAAGGCGCAGAAGCGCTTCGACGACGAGGACGCCAAGCGGCAGAAGCTGGCCTCCGGCGTGCTCGGCCTCGACATGTACAACATGCGTGAGCCGCTGAAGAAGGCGGGCCTCGTCTACGTCGACAATCCGGAAGACGTCTGACACCGCTGCCGAAGCCGTCTTCGGCGCGAAAGTTTTCGCGACTCCTGAGCCCCGCCGGAAACGGCGGGGCTTATCTTTTGGGCATGCATTTCTGCTGGGCACGTCCTGCGCGCCATGCGCTTGACCCTTGAGAAAGAAGGCGTTCTAGTGCCAATCACTTGATTGAAGCAGGTGATTGAATTTGGCGAAGGGCGCGCAAAGCACGGCCGACCTGATCCTCGATGTTGCCGAAGCCCAGTTCGCGGAACACGGGTACAAGGCAGTGTCGCTGCGCTCCATTCTGCGCGAGTGCGGCGCCAACGCCGCCGCCGCGCACTATCACTTCGGCAGCAAGGAGCAGATTCTCGCGGCGATCTTCGAACGCCGCTGTGCCGGCATGAACAGCGCGCGCCTCGACCTGCTGGATGCCGCCGAAAAGTCTGCAGCGCCCGACCTGATCGAGCGCATTCTCGACGCGTTCCTACGCCCCGCGCTGGTCTGGAAGGACGACGACAAGGGGACACGCCGCTTCATGCGACTGCGCGCCGTCGTCGCCTATGAGCAGGAAGCGTTGGCGCGCGATCTCATCGCCCGATACTTCAACGACACCAGCCAGCGCTTCATCGAGGCGTTGCACAGGCGCCTGCCGCATCTCGGCCTGCCGGAGCTCTATTTGCGCTTCCAGTTTCTGCTCGGCGCTCATTACTACACCGTGCTCAATCCGCACCGCATCCAGGACCTGTCGAAAGGCCTGTGCGATCCGGCCGACACCGAAGTCACGCTGCGCACCATGATCGCGCTGTTCGCCGCCGGTCTGCGCGCGCCGAATGTTCTTCCGTTGCCCTCTGGCGCGGTCCCATCCATGGAGACGACCCTTTGAATTCGCCGCTTTCCGGTCTGCCGAAACTTGCCGAGCGCGTCAGTTCGCTGAAGCCATCGGCAACCGTCGAAATGTCCGAGCGCATTCGCCAGGGCCGTGCCGCTGGCCGTAAGATCATCGGCCTGTCGAGCGGCGATCCCAATCTCGCCACCGATCCGCGTATCGTTGAAGCGGCGGAACGCGCCATTCGCGGCGGCGAGACGCATTATTCGACGCCTGCCGGCCTGCCGGCTTTGCGCGAGGCGATCGCCGCTTACGAGAAGCGCCGCTCGGGTGCGACCTATGACGCTGCCGATATTCTGGTCACGCCCGGCGGCAAATTCGCGCTGCTGACGGCGCTGATGGGCGTTGTCGGCCCGGGTGATGAAGTGCTGGTGCCGGAACCGGGCTGGGTCAGCTACGGTCCCTGCGTTCGCTTGTGCGGCGGCAAGCCGGTGGCGCTGGCCATGCTCGACCGCATCGATGTACAGGCGGTCGAAGCCGCAATCACGAAGCAGACACGCGCCATCATCCTCAATTCGCCGGTCAACCCGACTGGGCGCATCCTGCCGGAGGACGAAATCGCCGCCGTGGTGAAGATCGCGGAGAAGCACAATCTCTGGATCATCTTCGATCAGGTCTATGCCGATCTCACCTATGACCGTCCGGTGGCCTTCGCGCAGGCCAGCGAGGCCGGCCGGGCGCGTACGCTGGTCGTCGACAGCACCTCGAAAACCTTCGGCATGACCGGCTGGCGCCTTGGCTATCTCGCAGTGCCGTCGGGCTTCGCCAAGCAGATCGTCAAGTTCCTGCAGCACTCGATCTATTGCGTGCCGCCCTTCATCCAGGTCGCCGGCATCGAGGCGCTGCGCCTGTATGACGAGATCGTGCCGCGCTACCGCTCGATGTTCAGGAAGCGTCTCGCGCGTAGCGTCGAGGCGTTGTCGAAGATCGACGGCATCGAATGCCACATGTCTGACGCAACCTTCTATCTGTTCCCGAAGGTCGCGGGTGACGACGCCGCGATCGCCAAGCGCTGGCTCGACACCCTCGATGTCGCGACGTTGCCTGGCTCGTCGTTCGGCGGACCGGGGGCAGGGCACCTGCGGCTGTCGCTGACGGTGTCCGACGAAGAACTCGAAACAGCTTTAACCCGCATCGCCAAGGCCGGAATCGGCGTGCCAACCGTGTAACGGAGATGAAGACGATGATTCGTTTCAACAGCATTCTTGCGGCAATTGCGGCCGTCGCTATCGCGGGAGCCGGAGTCCATCCGGCGTCGGCGCAGGCGCCGGACACGATCGCGCAGATCAAGCAGCGCGGCAAACTGCTCGCCGGCGTCAAGTTCGACACGCCGCCGTTCGGCTTCCTCAACGAAAAGAACGAGCCGGTCGGCTTCGACCTCGACATCGTCAAGAAGGTCGCCGAGCGCATCGGCGTGCCGGTCGAGTTCGTCAAGGTGACGTCGCCGACCCGCATTCCGCTGCTCGTCAGTGGCAACGTCGATCTGTCCGCGGCCTCGATGACGCACACCCAGGAGCGCGACAAGACCATCGACTTCTCGATCACCTACTACACCGGTGCGCAGTCGCTGATCGTGCCGAAGGCGAGCACCATCAAGAGCCTCAAGGATCTCGCCGGCAAGCAGGTCTCGGTGCAGCAGGGTACGACGCTGGAGAAGAATATCGCCGCGGCCGCGCCAGGCGCCAAGATCGTCGCCTTCAAGGACTACAACAGCGCCTGGCTGGCGCTGGTGCAGGGCCGCGTCGATGCGCTCACCGGCAGCCTCAACATCCTCCAGGGCTTTGCCAAGGACAACAAGGACTACGTGATCCTGCCCGACCGCTTCAGCGTCGAGCCGTTCGGCATCGGCGTACGCCAGGGTGACTCGTCGCTGCGCGACGCCGTCAACTTCGCGCTGCAGGACATGTGGAAGTCCGGCGAATATGCCGAGCTGTACAAGAAATGGTTCGGCGCCGAGCCGGACGTGCCGCTCGAAGTCTGGCCGTAACCCGCGGCGTATGACGAGCGACGGACCATGAACTACCGTTTCGATTGGACGCCGATCTGGGAGCAGCGCGACCTCATCCTCAGCGGTCTTTGGATGACGATCGCGGTCTCGCTGGTCTCGCTCGCCATCTCGATCGTCATCGGTTTCGTCGTCGGAACGGGCGGTGCCTCGGGCTCGCGATCCGCGCGCCTGGGCGCCGCCCTGTTCGTCGATACCATGCGCAACATCCCGCTGCTCATTCACATGTACATCTGGTACATGGCGCTGGCCTTCCTCAAGCTGCCGGCCTTTGCCTGCGCCGTGCTGGGCCTGAGCCTCTATTCCGGCGCCTACGTCGCCGAAGTCGTACGCTCGGGCATCGGTGCCGTGCGCCGCGGCCAGATGCAGGCGGCGCTGGCGACCGGTCTGACCCGGATCCAGGCATTTCGCTTCATCATTTATCCGCAGGCGCTGCGCATCATCGCGCCGTCGCTGGCAAGCCTGTTCTCCCAGCTCATCAAGGACTCGTCGCTCGCCTCGGTCATCGCGGTCGCCGAATTGACCTATGAGGCGGGCGCCATCGAAGGTCAGACCTTCCGCACCTTCGAGGTCTACATCACGATCTCTGTGCTCTACCTCATCCTCGTGACCGTCGCGAGCCAGCTCGTGATGCTGGTGCCCGGGGCTCGCAACGATGCGTCTTCGGCGAGGTTCGCCGATGCTTGACGTCATTACGCGCAATCTGCCGTTCCTGCTGGCCGGCCTGTGGACCACGATCCACCTGTCGATCTGGACGATCGTCGGCGGCACGCTGCTCGGCGCCGTGCTCGGCATCCTGCGTTATGTCCGGTTCCCGGTGCTCGGCACGGCCTCGATGCTGTTCATCGAGTTCATTCGCGGCACGCCGCTTCTGGTGGTTCTGCTCATCACCTATTTCGCGCTGCCGGCTTTGCTCGGCTACAAGACCACGGCCTACAATGCCGCGCTGCTCGGCTTCATCCTGTTCACCGGCGCCTACATCGCCGAAGACTTCCGCGCCGGCCTGCGCTCGGTGAGGCCGGGCCTGATTCAGGCCGGCCTCGCCACCGGATTGACGCGCTGGCAGGTGTTGCGATTCGTCATCGCGCCGCAGGCCACCCGCATCGTCATTCCATCGCTGTTCAACCAGTATGTCCGCCTGCTGAAATTTACCTCGGTCGCATCCATTATCGGCGTGACCGAGCTGACCGGCGCGGCCTTGCTGATCAACGCGCGCGATTTCCACCCGGTCACCCTGCTGGGTGCGGTCGCGGTGACCTATCTTGTCGTCTGCTATGCTTTGTCCATGGTCGGCCGCGTGCTGTACGCGCGCTTCGCCGTGAGAACGTGAGTCCCGAATGAGCGAAGCTCCGATCGTCGAAATCCGCGACCTTCATAAAAGCTACGGGGCGACGCCCGTGCTGCGCGGCTGCACCATGAACGTCAACCGCGGCGAGGTGGTCGTGGTCTGCGGGCCGTCCGGCTCCGGCAAGAGCACGCTCATCAAATGCGTGAACGGCCTCGAGCGCTATCAGTCGGGCAGCATCAAGGTTGAGGGCATCGAGGTCGGCGCGAAGGATACCGACCTGCCGAAGCTGCGCTCGCGCATCGGCATGGTGTTTCAGCATTTCGAGCTCTATCCGCATATGTCGGTTCTCAAGAACCTCGAACTGGCCCAGGTTCATGTCCTCAAGCGCTCGCGCGCCGAGGCGGCCGAGCGCGGACGCCAGCTTCTCAAGCGCGTCGGGCTTGAGGCAAAAGCCGACGCCATGCCAGTCGATTTGTCGGGCGGCCAGCAGCAGCGCGTCGCCATCGCCCGGGCGCTGGCGCTCGATCCGCAGGCTATCCTGTTCGACGAGCCGACTTCGGCGCTCGATCCGGAAATGATCCACGAAGTGCTTCAGGTCATGACCGAGCTGGCGACCGAGGGCATGACGATGATGGTCGTGACCCACGAAATGGGGTTTGCCCGCCGCGTCGCCAACCGCGTCGTGTTCATGGACGCCGGTGAGATCGTCGAGAATGCCGGCAGCGAGGAGTTCTTCTCGCGGCCGCGCACGCCGCGGGCCACGGAATTCCTTTCAAAGATCCTGTCGCACTGAGCGGCGGCTCGCTACACCTCGCCCGCCGCCTCGGCCTTCCACAGCGCCCATGAGCGATCGACGACCTTGTCGTTGGTCGCCGTGGCCTTGGCGGCTTCCTCGTCCGACAGATAGGTCACGTCGCCGAGCCGCATGGCGTCCATCTGCATGGTGGCGTTCAGCGCCGCATAGATGGCGCGGAACACCGTGTGCTTGATCGAGGCGCCGGCCATGGTCGCGCCGTGGCCGCGCATCAGCACGACGGCGTGGCCGCCCAGCGACTTGGCCAGTTCGCGGCCCATGTCGGGCGACGAGATCAGCATGTCGGTCATGCCGAATGCTTCGCGCGCCTCGAACCGGCCGACGCCGTGACCGAGAAAGCCGCTCATGTGATAGAGCGGCTTGAGCGGCACCTGGCAGACGCAGAACGTCACCAGCGACGGCGCATGGCAATGGATCACCGACATCACGTCGGGGCGCGCCTTGTAGATCTCGCCGTGAATGTAGCGCTCGATATAGCCGCGGCGCTCCTTGAGCGTCAGCGCGTTGCTGTCGAGATCGTAAATCGCGATGTCGTCCTTGGTGACCAGCGCCGGCGCGCGCTCGGCGGCCAGCAGATACATCGACGGGTTCTTGTCGTGCCGCACGCTGATATGGCCGAGGCCATCGACGATGCCCTTGGCATAGAGCACGCGGTTGGCGGCGACGAGGTCGTTGAGCAGGCTGGCGTCGGGCTCGGGCGGGCGGTCGGTCATGAGCGTTTCCATGCGGCCGGCCGTTTTGTGGATGTTGGGGAGGCGCGGCGTTCGCCGGCATTCAACGGCACATCGCGCGCCGGCGCAACGGCTATCGGCCGGTCAGCGGCCATGCCTTTCCGCGCGGTGCGGCAGCACGAACGGCATCGCCTGTTCCGGCACGCGGCCCACCGCCGACGCAACGCCGAACACGCGCGCCAGCGTCTCGTCGTTGATCGTTTCCACGGGCGGGCCGTCGGCGGCGACGCAGCCGCGGCTGAGCACGATGACGCGTTCCGCCAGCAGCGCCGCGAGGTTGAGATCGTGGACGATGGCAATCGTCGTCGTGCCGCGGGCCGCGCATTGCCTGGCCACCGTCACCAGATCGAGCTGGTGCCGCAGGTCGAGGCTCGCCGTCGGTTCGTCGAGCAGCAGGATGCCGGGGCCGCTGGCTTCCTCGCCGCAGGCGAGTTGCAGCATGACGCGGGCGAAGTGCACGCGCTGCTGTTCGCCGCCCGACAGGGTATTGATGATGCGCTCCTGAAAGCCATCGAGATCGACGGCGGCGAGCGCCGCTTCCGCCATGGTGTCGATGGCCGCGCCGCGCCGTTCGCCGGCGCCCATGCGCACCACTTCGGCGACGGTGAAGGGAAACGTCACCGTGACATGCTGCGACAGCACCGCCCGGCGCAGCGCCAGTTCGCGCGGCGGCCAGGCCTGCGGCGCGCGGCCCTTCAAGTGAATGCTGCCGCCGCTCGGCGCGAGTTCGCCGGACAAAGCCCGCAGCAGCGTCGATTTGCCGGCGCCGTTCGGGCCGATGACGGCGATGGTCTCGCCTTGCGCGACCGAAAACGACACGTCGTCGAGCAGCCGCTTGCTGCCGACGCGCACCGTCAGCGCTCTGACGTCGATGGCGTTCATAGCCCGGCCAATCCGCGCTGACGCAGCAGCAGCACGAGGAAGAACGGCGCGCCGAACAGCGCGGTCAGCACGCCGATCGGCACTTCCGCCGGCGCGGCGATGGTGCGCGCCGCGGTGTCGGCCGCGAGCAGCAGCGCGGCGCCGAAGCAAGCCGACGCCGGCAGCAGGCGCCGGTGGCCGGGGCCGATGACGAGCCGCAACAGATGCGGCACGACGATGCCGACGAAGCCGACGACGCCGGCGAAGGCCACTGCCGCGCCGGTCATCGCCGCGATCAGCACGATGGCGATGCGTTTGAGCCGCTCGACGGCGATGCCCATGTGAAAGGCCTCGGTCTCGCCGAGCACGAGAAAGTCGAGGCCGCGGCCGATGAACGGAATCGCGGCGAACAGCGCGGCGAGGAACGGCGCGATCAGCGCCGCCTTCTCCCAGGTGGCGCCGCCGAGCGAGCCGAGCATCCAGAAGGTGATGTCGCGCAACTGCCGGTCATCGGCGACGAACACCAGGAGGCCGATGCCGGCATTGGCCAGCGCTGCGATGGCGAGGCCGGCGAGCAGGAAGATGGCAATTGAAGTGGCGCGCCCGCGGCTGGCCAGGCGCTGCAGGATCGCGGTGGTGATGAGGGAGCCGATGAAAGCCGCGAGCGGCAGAATGGCGAACGGCAGCGGCACGGCTTGTGCGGTCAGCCTGTCGCCGATGACGATGGCCGCGGCGGCCGCCAGCGCGCCGCCGCTGGAGACGCCGACCAGCGCCGGATCGGCCAGCGGATTGCGGAACAGGCCCTGCATGATGGCGCCGCTCGCCGCGAGCAGCGCGCCGATGATGATGGCGACGGCGATGCGCGGCAGCCGCACCGACAGCAGCACCAGCCGGTCGCGCTCGGCGATCGCGGCGTCGATCGGATGCGCCAGTCCGAGCGCAGCGGGAATGCGATTGAGCGGAATGCCGGCAGCGCCGACCGACATCGCCGCCAGCGCCGCGACGATGAGAAGCAGGACGAGCGTTGGAAACAGCAGCGGCCCGGCCATGAGCGCGCGCAGCCGCGCAACGGGCGACGTCGCCGGCAGACGCGCGGGCAGGGCGTCGCTCATTCCGGACATGCGGCGGTCTCACCCGTGCGTTCCGACGGCAGCGGCGCCGCCTTGAGGTCGGGATAGAGCGTCGTCGCCAGATCACGTGCCGCGCGCGCGGTGCGCGGGCCGAAGCCGAGCAGATAGAGGCCTTCCATGGCGACAAAGGATTTCTGCGCCGCCGCCGGCGTCGCCTCAAAGGCCGGCTGGGCGAACACGGTAGCGGCGTCGAGCACGCCGGGGCCGCCGCGCTGGATGCTGAGGATGACGTCGGGCTTTGCCGCGATCACCGCCTCGTCGGTCAGCTGCTTGTAGCCTTCGTAGTCGCCGATCACGTTGGTCGCGCCGGCGAGCCTGATAATGCCGTCAGCGGCGGTGTGCGTGCCCGCCGCCATGGCCCTGCCATTGACGAGCGAAAGCACGAACAGCACGCGCTTCTTCTTGTCGCCGATGCCGGCGCGGATCGTTTCGAGCGCATCGAGGTCGGCACGCACGCGCGCAGTCAGGCATTTCGCCGGCTCTGTGGCGCCGGTCACGCGGGCGATGACATTGATCTTCTCGACGATGCCGGCTTCGGAATAGGAGTCGGGCACGATGACCAGCGGCACCTTGGCCGCCTCGAGTACATTCATCGTCTCTTTCGGCCCGGCGCCTTCAATGGCGATGACAACGCTCGGGTTGAGGCCGAGCACGCCCTCGGCGGAGAGCTGGCGCATGTAGCCGACATTGGCCTTCTCCTTCATCGCCCGCGGCGGATAAAGGCTGGTCGAGTCGACGCCGACGATCTCCTTGTCGTGGCCGAGCGCGTACAGGATCTCGGTGACAGCGCCGCCGATCGATACGACGCGGCTGGTATCCGCCGCATGCGCCGGCACCGCGACCGCGAGCAGCGCCATCGCCGCCAGAAAACTGCGCTGTGTTGTGGAGAAGAGACAGGTCATCGCACTCTCACTTGGTCAGGATCAGCTTGTTCTGCGCGGTGAGACGCAGCCGATACGTCTCGTCGCCATGCGCGATGATGATTTCGCGAGCGCCGTGAAACAGCGCGCGGCTATCGATGCGGTTGTCATGAAGTGAAACGCTGCGCGCGCTGTCACTTTGACTTGCGCGGCCTGCCGCATTGCTTGGGCCGCCGCGGGCCATTTCATCATTCATCGCCATTGCTCTCGTAGTATTGAGTACATTATTCCATGTAGTTACTTCTAATTTTGAGGCATTATAAACTACGAATACATGGCTATCCGATAGTTTAGAGCTGTTATAACTTAGATATTCCTGCCTTGACCTAAGTAATACATGGTGGTTACAAAGGCAAATATTCGCTGCCGAAGTAAAGGCAGAAAGCCAGCCAGCCCCGGTGGATCGCGCCAGCGAACCGCCCGCCAGCCCGCCGCAAATCAGAAAACACCGGTACCGGGTTGGGGGTTGTCATGACTGTTCGTCGCCGGAGCGCGATTGCGCTCCTTGTTTCAGTTTCTTCGGCTGCAGTGCTGTCCGTCGCGGCAAAGGCGCAGGATACTTTGGTGCTCGATCCGATCACCGTGCTCGCCACCAAGACGCCGGAAAAAGCCATCGACGCGCTGGCGCCGGTGACGGTGATCGGCAAGGACAAGATCGACGTCGTCCAGCCGAAGCGCGTCTCGGACCTGTTCTATCTGGTACCGGGCGTGTGGACCCAGGATCGCGGCGACGATCCGGCGACCACGATCAACATCCGCGGCCTGCAGGACTTCGGCCGCGTCGCGACGATTATCGACGGCGCGCGGCAGAATTATCAACGCTCCGGCCACAACGCCAACGGCTCGTTCTTCCTCGACCCCGAACTGATCGGCAGCGTCGATGTGGTGCGCGGCCCGACCGCCAACATCTATGGCTCCGGCGCGATCGGCGGCGTCGCCTCGTTCCAGACCAAGGACATCAACGACGTGCTGCGTCCCGGCGAGAAGTGGGGCGCGGATGTCGGCGGCGCCATCGGCTCGAACAAGCTGCAGGGCTACACGTCGGCGTTCGGCGGCGTGCGCGCTACGCCGAACTTCGACATCTTCGGCGGCGCCGTCTATCGCTCGTCACAGAACTACAAGGACGGCCACGGCTTCGAAGTCGGCAACACCGGCTCCAACGTCTCGAGCGGCCTGCTGAAACTGACCGCGCGCCCGGCCGACGGCCACGAGATCAAGCTCGGCGGCATCTTCCAGGAAGATCTCTACAAGGTCGGCCAGATCAACCAGGGCCCGGTGGCGACGGCGGCGCAGCGTACGCTCAATCAGGGTTCGTCGGTCTACGACACCAACACGCAGAACTTTCAGGGCTCGCTGCGCTGGACCTACAGCAAGCCGGAAGACCGGCTGTTCGACTGGAACCTCGGCCTCTACGGCAACCGCACCACCACCGATCAGACCAAGCTCTATCACTACAGCACGTCGGGCGGCGCCTACTGCAACGGCGGCACCGGCAACAACATCTCAGGCTGCGTCGGCGATCCGCGCAGCTATCAGATCGACACCGTCGGCTTCGACTTCAACAACACCTCGCGCGTCGCCATCGGCAGTTGGGAAAATGCCTTCACCTACGGCGTCGACGGCTTCCAGGACGACGTGTCGTCCTCGGACTCGCGCGGCAATTCCAACGTCACCACGCCGGGCGGCAAGCGTACGGTGTCCGGCGGCTTCCTGCAGTGGAAGGCGAATTACTCGCGCTGGCTCGAGATCATCAGCGCGGCGCGCTACGACAATTACCGGCTGGAATCGGCGGCGACGACGACGTCCGGCGATCGCATCTCGCCGAAGATCACCATCGGCGTCACGCCGGTGCCCGGCATCCAGCCTTATGTCAGCTACGCCGAAGGCTACCGCGCACCGTCGGTGACCGAGACCCTGATCGCCGGCGCCCATGCGACCGGCGGCGGCCCGGCCTTCTTCACCTGTCCGGATGGCACCACAGGTCTGTTCTGCTTCCTGCCGAACCCGAACCTGCGTCCCGAGGTCGGCAAGAACAAGGAAGTCGGCGTCAACTTCAAGTTCGACAGCGTGTTCAACAAGGGCGACGCCTTCCGCGCCAAGATCAACGCCTTCCAGAACGATGTCGACGACTACATCGAACTGGTGGCGTCGGCGCCGGTCGCGACGGCGTTCGGTTCGTTCTCGCAGTACTACCAGTACCAGAACATCCCGAGCGCGCGCATTCGTGGTCTCGAAATGGAAGCGAGCTACGATGCCGGCGGCTGGTTCATGGGCCTGAATGGCACGTTGCAGAAGGGCGAGAACACCCAGACCGGCGTCGGCCTCGCCAGCATCCAGCCGGCGCGCCTGACCACCACCGGAGGCGTGCGCCTGCTCGACCGCAAGCTCACCTTGTCGGCGCAGTGGTCCTCGGTGGCCGCCAATAACGACATCCCGGCCGGCTACATCCCGTCGACGTCGTACAATCTCGTCAATCTCTATGCGACCTACCAGCCGACCAAGGACGTCACGGTCAATCTCGGCATCGACAACGTCTTCAACGAATACTACCGGCCTTATGCCGTTCCCGGCTCCTCGAGCGATGGCACGTCGCAGAACGACGTGCTGTGGACCAGCCCGGGCCCCGGCATCACCTACAAGGCCGCGCTCAAGGTTCACTTCGGCGGCGTGTGATCGCGATGTCGCTCCCGGATGAAATGACTGCAACACCAACCCGCGCCAGCAAGCGCCAGCCACAGGGGTAACGCCATGTCTCAATTTATCGCCATGAACCGCTTCAAGGTGAAGAAGGGTTCCGAGGAAGCCTTCGAGAACGTCTGGTCGAGCCGGGAATCCTATCTCGACCGCATGCCGGGCTTTGTCGAATTCCATCTGCTCAAGGGCCCGGAAGCGGAAGACCACACGCTCTACTCCTCGCACACGGTGTGGCAGAGCAAGGCGAACTTCGAGGCCTGGACCAAGTCGGACGAATTCCGCACGGCGCATGCCCGCGCCGGCAACAATTCGAGCAACGCGCCGCTCTATCTCGAGCATCCGAAGTTCGAGGGCTTCGAGGTCCGTCTGACCCAGACCAACAAGGCGGCCGTCGCCTGACGGCGACGTGAGAAAGCCCATGTCCGACACATTGACGGCGGCGCCCGATCTGCGAGCCAGGCTCGCGGCCGAACCGGGCGTCGTCATTGAGAGCTTCGCCGCCGACAACGGCGTCACCTGCCGCGACGTCGTCGAGGCCATGCCGGCCGCGATGATCCGCTTCGTCAAGGACGACTTCTCCAGCACGGCGGCCTTCGTCGCGGTGATGGGCGAGGTCGCCACCTGGGGCGACGTCACCTTCATCGTCCACACCGAAGACGGCATCTTCGAGTTCGGCGGGCCGATCCCGCCGGGGTCGGAGGCGCGCAACTACTACAATCTGTCCGGCGCCAAGGGCCTGCACGGCCACCTGCGCGCCGAGCGTTGCGCCGGCATCTGCTTCATGGAGCGGCCGTTCTTCGGCCGGCTGTCGGCGTCGATCCTGCTGTTCAACCGCGACGGCGGCATCATGTTCAAGATCTTCGTCGGCCGCGACGACAAGCGCGAACTGCTGCCCGACCAGCTCGCCGCGTTCCGCAAGCTCGCCGACCGGCTGTGCTGAAGCGAAAGCGTTTTCAAGCGAAGTGGATACCGGTTCGCGTGAAGAAACGCGTCAAACATAAAGCTGGCGCCGGCTGCCTGACAAAGGTCAAAGCGGCCGGCGCGCCATGGCCATGACAAAAGTGGCGGACGATCAATGTTGCCCCCGCGCCTACGTTCATTCGAGGACCGGAAATTGACCAAGATGGTCAAAAAGGCCGATCTGCCAGCACTGGGGTACGTCGAGCGCGAGGCGGCGAGACTATGCGCGCTACGGAGCCGCGGGATGGAGTGGCGTTGACGAGATTTAGCTATTCACTTGGAACGTAATAGAGATACCAATATTTCTTATCGATGCGAGCGCGCCATGGCTGTCCAGCCTCTTCCAGCTTTTCATTGATATAATCAAGCGGTACGTCTTCGATTTTGCTGGACTTAATCTTGTCTAAGAGCCCTTTGCTTCGGAAATAATCATCCCTGATTTTTACGACGATTTCCTGCCGGTGAAGCCACCCGGCGCTAGCGCCGCCAGCTCCGGGATATTGCACATTAAAGTCTGGCGTTTGCCCCTGCGCCTCCAAGAATTGGATGTAGCCCGATTGAGCAGGCGGATACCAAATACTGCGTCCATCAACTGAGCCGCCTTCACCGCCAATGATGGTTCCTCCGCTTCCATGGATGATGCCACCACCGCCGTCACCGCCACGGCCCTCGGCACCGGGGCCGACGTTCCCCCCTTTGCCGCCAATGATGGTCCCACTGTCGCCAAATATCTCGCCGCCGCCTCCCTTGCCACCTTGGGCCTGGGGGGGCGGTTGTCTCATTACCTTGATGCCGTCCATGTTAATCTTGCCGCCAGTTTCTGCGCGGCCAAAAGTAAACGGCAGATCATTTGGCATTTCAGCCCCGCGAGCTGAGATTTCGCCACCTGTAGCCACTTCTAGAGTTGCTCTGTCGCCTATACCCGAACCACTAGGCCCAAAGGGCCGTTGGCTAAAGAACCAGACAGCACAGGCAATAAAGCCGATCCCAAATACAGCCATTCCGATGATTGCGACCATGCGGCGTCTGTGACCTAACGGCGGGGATTTGGACTCTCCTCGCAAAGCTATGACTACGGCGGCGAAAATCAAAGCCAATGTAAGGGCGACGCCGCCCCAAAAGGTCACTGCTAAAGTAGTGCCCGTTAAATGAAGATATTCAGGGGCGGCCATTAGAGCCGTCCCGGCGGGGATAGCCGCTACAGCGAGAATGATTGCGATGAGATAGTCGCGCCGCATGTAATCCGCCCTTTCGGTAACGATATCCCGCGAAAGGGCCGCAAACTACCGTTCGCGCCATATTACCGCGCAATTCTGCTAGATAATTGTCCGATGACAAGCGGACGAACAATCATCACCGGTTTGGCGGTACTCGGAACCATCCTCGCGACCGAGGCCGGCGCGCAGGATCCGGCCGACCGCGGCCGCGCCCTGTTGCAGGAAAACTGCGCCCGCTGCCACGCCATCGGCAAGATCGATGTCAGCCCGCTGAAGGGCGCGCCGCCGTTCCGCATCATCGGCCAGAGCTACGAACTCGATCAGTTTGCCCGCCGCCTCACGCGCGGCATCGCGTCATCGCATCCCGACATGCCGGAATTTCATTTCAATGAGGAAGATGCCGACGCGGTAATCGCCTATTTGAGGACGATCCAGGATTAGAAGGCGCTCGCGGTAAGGCGATCACCGATCCAGCGTGATCTCGTCGCTCTTGGCGCGCGACACGCAGATCATGATGGTGTCGGCCTTTTCGTGCTCGGCCAGCACCAGGTCACGGTGGTCGGCTTCGCCGTTCGAATATCGGGTGCGGCAGGTGCCGCAGGTGCCGGTCTCGCATGAGCTCGGCACCTCGAGCCCGGTTTCGCGCAGCACTTCGAGGATGGTCTTGTCGGCCGGCACGTCGACGGTCTTGCCGGTCTTCGCCAGCTTGACGCGGAACGGCCTGTCGCCGGCCTTGTGCGTTTCGGCGTCGCTGAAGGCCTCGAAATGCACCGCGGTCGGCGACCAGTGATCGGTCATCGCGCGCACCGCTTCCATCAGCGGCCGCGGGCCGCAGCAGTAAAGATGCTCGCGGTTCTGCCGTTCCTTGAGGATCGGCCTGAGGTCGAGCGAGCAGGACGGATCGCCATTGTCGTAATGGATGGTGACGAACTCCCGGATGCCCGGCGCGCCCAGTTCTTCCTTGAAGGCGGTCGTCTCCGGCGAGCGCGAGCAGTAATACAGACGGAAGTGTTTGCCGGCGGCCTGCACCTGGCGGATCATCGCCAGGATCGGCGTAATGCCGATGCCGCCGGCGATGAACAGGAAGTCGGTGGCGCGCGGCGGCAAGGCGAAGTCGTTGACCGGCTCCGACACCATCACGGTGTCGCCGGCCTTGACGTTGTCGATCAGGTCGATCGAGCCGCCGCGGCCGCTGGCCTCGCGCTTCACCGCGATCTGGTAGTGCCCGCGTTCGGCCGGATCGTTGCACAGCGAATATTTGCGGATGGCGCCGTTCGGCACCCGGATGGCGATATGGGCGCCGGCGGAGAATTCCGGCAGGGCGGCGCCGTCGGGCTGGCGGAATTCGAAGAGATTGATGCCGTCGGCAATCGCCTCGTTACGCGTGACGCGCAGCGTCATCATCGGCTGTTCGGTGGTCAAGGCGGCTCCGTCGGTCAGGTCATCCGCCGCGACACTTGGCGCTTGCCGGGCCGGACGGCAAGTGCCGGAAATATATCTCAGCGCATGCCGGCCTTGACCGGCGCCGCGGCCTCGACGCCGCCGACGCCGCCGACAGCGCCGAGCGCGCCGAAGGCATCGGCCAGCCCCGCCCCGAACTCGCTGTCGCGGCCCTTCGGCCCGAGATCGCGCGCCGTTGCTTGCAGCAGGCGCAGCGCCTTGGCCGGGCTCAACTTCGGATCGCGTTCGAGCATCAGTGCCACGACGCCGGAAATTTCGGCGGCCGAGTAGGAGGTGCCCGATGACACCTCATAGCCGCCCGGCACCGCCACCAGCAGCTGATCGCCCGGCGCCGCGATGGCGATATGCGGGCCGCGGTTGGATGGCGCGAACAGCCGGTCGTCGGCATCGGTGGCGGACACGGCAATGACGTTTGGGCCGTCGGCGGGATAAAGCGGCGGCGATTTGGCGCCGGCATTGCCGGCGGCCGCGATCAGGATGATGCCTCTCGTGTGTGCAGCGGCGAGACTGCGCTGCAGCGCCGGATCGTTCGGCCCGGCAAAGCTCATGTTGATGATGCGCGCCTTCCGCGCAACTGCCCAATCGAGCCCCTTGAGGATGGCAAAGGTGGTGCCGTCGGCGCTGCCGCCATTGGGATCGAAGGCGCGGATGGCGAGGATTCTCGCTTTCGGCGCGGCGCCGATCAGTTTGCCGTGACCTGCGATCAGCGCGGCGATGGCGGTGCCGTGATTGTGCGGCGCCATCGGCGTCGCAGCGGCGTTGAAGCTTTCGACGACACTGTCCGTGAGCTCGGGATGGGCGGCATCGATACCGGAATCGATCACGGCCACCAGCACGTCGGTGCCGCTGGCGATTTGATGGGCCTGCGGCAGACGCAGCTTGGCGACTTCGTATTGCGCCGGATCGCCGGCGGACGCCGTTGCGTCATCCTGCAAGGTGTAGACATAGTTCGGCTGCGCCGAGGCGACGACATTGTCGCGCTCCAGTTCGCGCACCACCTGCGGCACCGAACGGCGATCGGGGATGCGCCAGCGATACAACGTAGTGCCACTGAGCTGATGCGGCTGCGATTCGAGGCGTGTCAGGCGGTGGCGGCGTTGCAGGGCATCGACTTGCGCCGTTGGCACGGTGTTGCGCAGTTCGATGACGACTTCATCCGGCACATAACGTCGTTCATTGGCGGGCGGCACGCTGCTCGGGCGGCTCGGCCGCGCCGCGCGCTGCGGCGGGCGGCGGCGCGGCTGATCGTCGATGACGTCGTCCTCATAGAGGACGTCGTCGCGCGGCTGCACAAGCTGCGGCACCGTCATGATGATGCCGGGCACGATCGCGCCCCAGCCCGGACCGCGATAGCCGCCGCCGCCGCGATGCCCGCCTGACGGCGGCTGCGTGTAACCGCCGCCGCCGGATGGGGGCGGCGGTGTGGCGACGCTGCGCGCATTCGATTTCTGCGCTTGCACTGCATCCGTCATCAGTGACGCGGCCGCAACGACGACGGCGGCGAGACAGAAATGGACGATCTTCATGGACATGATCGATCCTCCGTTATGGCGATGTGACGATCAGGGCGACGATCTTGTTGTCCTGCAGTTCCTGGATGCGCACCGCGACGTCGGCCTGCGACAGCTTCTCGGGCGCGATCTTCACGCGATAAAGTCCGCCGTTCATCGGGCCGGCGACGATGCCCAGCTTGTTCTTGGCGAGGAACTGGGTGACGTCGTCCTGCGTCGCCTGCGCCGCAAAGCGGACGAGGGCGAAGGAGCCGGTCGCATTCTGTGCCGTAGGCGCAGAAGCGGTCTCATAGGTGCCCCCGGATTGCTTGAGCATGATGCCGCCGATGATGCCGGCCTGCAGCAGGATGGCGATGACGGCGGCGCCGGTGGCATAAGTCAGCGTGCGCGGCGTCAGCCCGGCGAAGAATTCGGCAACGCGCAAGCTCCAGCCCGGTGCAGCCGCGCGCCGCTTCGGCTCGGCGTCGATGCGCGTAAACAGATCGGCCATGATGCGCCCCGACGGCGTGCCAAGGCTTTCATTGAGACCAATGGTTTCGCCAAGCTCCTCGCGCACCAGTGCGTAGCGGCGCGCGATCTCGGGATCGTTCCTGAGCGCTTCTTCGACGCGCCGCGCCTCGCGCGGACCGAGCGTGCCGGCCGCGTGCCACGGCAGAAGAAACTCGATGTCGGTCTCTTCGTCTTTGCCTGTCGTTGTCATGGCCAGCCTCGATCGATTCCCTGCTCCTTGAGGAGCTCCGATAATTTCTTGCGCGCATAGAACATGCGCGTCTTCACGGTCGCTTCCGGGATGCCGACGATCCCGGCCACTTCTTCCACCGACTTCTCGTGGTAGTAGACGAGGTCGATGATCTCGCGATGCTCGTTCGACAGCTTCGAAATCGCTTGTCGCAGTTGCGAACCCTTGTCCTTCTTCGCCAGCACCGTCTCCGGATTGTCGGCGTGATCCTCGATCGCCGCTGCCGTGTCGTCGTCCAGTTCGGCCTCGGACCTCTTCCGCAGAGCCGAGAGCGCCTTGAAGCGCGCGATGCCCAGAATCCAGGTGGACACCGCAGCGCGGCCTTCGAATTCCCCGGCCTGCCGCCACACCTCGAGAAAGACCTCGCTGATCAGGTCCTCGGCGGTGGCTTCGTTGCGCACCAGCCGCAACACGAAGCGGTAAGCGCGCACGTGGTGCCGCGCGAACAGCACCTGCATGGCCAGTCGGTCGCCGCCGGCGATCCTTGCGATCAGAACCTCGTCTGGGGTCGTTTGCATCGCAGGCGTAACCTGAACATGGGTCGCGGCCGCCGGCCGTTCGGTTCAAGGCTATCGGAGCGTCAGCGCGAATAATGTGATCGCGGGCACGTCCGGCACTGAACGCAGGCTCGGACCGATCGCCGCGCAGGGCAAGCCCGTCGCCATTCAAAGCCGCCGCAAAGCCAATTTTTCGTAAAAAAGCTATTCCAAATCAGAATGTTAAGGAGGCGCGCATATCGCATGCGAAAAATCTTTGAACCTTTTCCCGGGCGCCGGCGACCCACGGTCAGGATGTGAGAGGCACATCCCCCGAAACGCCAAACCCAGGAGAGACACCATGATCCGCAAGCTCATCATCGCCCTCGGCGCCACCGCTGTCGTCGCTGCCGCCGCTCTGTCGCCTACGACCGCTTCCGCCTCCGGATGGCATGGCCACCATGGGCATCACGGCTGGCACCGTGGCTTCGGCTTCGGCTTTTACGCGCCGACCTATGTCGGTGGGCCGGACTGCTACGTCGTCCGCCGCCTCATCGACACCCCGTACGGCAAGCGCTGGCGTCGCGTGACGGTATGCGACTGAGCCGTCCTTAACGGCCGACAAGCCCCGGCTTCGTCAAGCGAAGCCGGGGCTTTCGCGCGCTCTCGCGCCGGCCGTTCAGTTCTGCTACGGAACGGCCTCGGGCCGATGAGGGGAATGGCGAGAATGGGGCGGGGTTGCCCATGAACGCCGCAATCCGACATTGGTGACGAACTATGCTCCCCGCCATGTGTTGTCCCGCCGCGGAGAAACAATGCTGAAGGCCCTGCGCGCCATAGCGCGTCTATTCGATCGCTACATCGGCTGGAACAGGCTGGGCTTTCTGCTCAGCATTGCGATCATCGCTGTCGCGGTGACGGTGCTGTACCGCATGCTGCACAAGATCGACGTCCGCGAGGTCTGGGCGGCAATCCACGCCACCGACGCCCGCAACGTCGCGATCGCCGCCGGTTTCGTCGCCATCGGCTACTTCACGCTCACCTTCTATGACTGGTTCGCGCTGCGCGCCATCGGCCGCCGCGACATTCCATACCGCATTGCCGCATTGGCCGGCTTCACCAGCTATTCGATCGGTCACAATATCGGCGCCACGGTCTTTACCGGCGGGGCGGTGCGCTATCGCATCTATTCGATGTACGGGCTCGACGCCGTCGACGTCGCCAAGATCTGCTTTATCGCCGGGCTCACCTTCTGGCTCGGCAATGTCACGGTGCTCGGCATCGGCGTGACCATCCATCCGTCCGCGGCCGGCGCCATCGACCAGCTTGGCCATCTGGCCAACCGCATCATCGGCCTTGGCCTGCTCGCCATTCTCGCCTGCTACGTTGCCTGGGTCTTTACTGCACCACGCGAGATCGGTCGCGGCGGCTGGACCGTCCGACTGCCGAACGGGCCGTCGACGCTGCTGCAGATCACGCTCGGCATCTTCGATCTGATGAGCTGCGCGCTCGCGATGTACATGCTGGTGCCGGCGGCGCCGCACGTCGATTTCGTCACGCTCGGCGTCATCTTCGTCACCGCGACCTTGCTCGGCTTCGCTAGCCACGCGCCCGGCGGGCTCGGCGTGTTCGATGCGGCGATGCTGGTGGCGCTGTGGGAATTCAACAAGGAAGAGCTGGTGGCGGGCCTTCTGCTGTTCCGCGTGCTCTATTACCTCGTGCCCTTCGCCATCGCCGTGGTTATCCTCGGCGCCCGGGAGTTGTGGCTCAACCTGCGCGGCACGCGTCCCAAGCTCGACCTGCATCCGGTGCCAAGCGTGATCGCGCCGATCCGGACCGAGCTTGACAACGGTGACGACACGCGAAAATCCAAGGCCTGATAAAGGCCTGATGCCGCACCGATAATCGGGTGCGGTTCGAGCGCGGCATTGCACGATGGTCAATGACAACGACGGCAACGACAGGGACGCGCCGACCGGCCGGGCAGGCGGGTGGCGCGGCGCCTTGCGCTCGCTGATCGGCCGCGGCGACGGGGAGGGCGATGACGAGGTGGGTGCATCCGCGCCGCCCCCGTCGCCGCAGCGGCGCGGCAATCCGGCGCGCCGCGCCCGGCTCATCGAAGCGCTGATCGGCGGCCTGCCGCAACCTGCCATCGTGCTCGACCGCGAAGGGCGCGTCATCACCTTCAACCAGGCGGCGCGTGGCGTCGCGCCGGCGCTGCGCAGCGGCGAGCCGGCGCTGATCGCCCTGCGGATGCCGGAACTGGTCGATGCCATCCGCCGCGCCGGCAAAAGGCGCGAACAGCAGCGCGTCGAGTTCTTTGAGCGCGTGCCGCTCGACCGCTGGTTCGAGGCTTTCGTGACGCCGGTGACCTTGCCGGAGACCGATGGCACGCAGGCCGAACTGCTGCTGATGACGTTCAACGATCTGACGCCGCTGCGCCGCGTCGAGGAAATGCGCGCCGATTTCGTCGCCAATGCCAGCCACGAACTGCGCACGCCGCTCGCCGCCTTGCTCGGCTTCATCGAAACGCTGCAGGGTCCGGCCAAGAACGATGTCGCCGCGCGCGAGAAGTTCCTCGCCATCATGCAGCAGCAGGCGACGCGCATGGCCCGTCTGATCGACGACCTGTTGTCGCTGTCGCGTATCGAGCTCAACGCTCACCTGCCGCCGAACACGGCGGTCGATCTGGTGCCACTGGTGCGCCATGTCGCCGACGGCCTGCAGACTTTGGCCCGCGACCGCCAGGTCGATATCCGGATGGCACTACCGCCGGAACCCGTGATGGTGCTCGGCGATCGCGACGAACTGATCCGGGCGCTGGAGAACCTGGTCGAGAACGCGCTCAAATACGGCGCCGCCGGCAAGCGCGTCGATGTCGCCTTATCGCGCGCGCAGACCCGGGCTGGCGCGCCGGAGGCGCGCATCGCGATCCGCGACTTCGGCCCCGGCATCGCGCCCGAACATCTGCCCCGCCTCACCGAGCGGTTCTACCGTGTCGATGTCGCCGACAGCCGCTCGCAGGGCGGCACCGGCCTCGGCCTGTCGCTGGTCAAGCACGTGCTCAACCGCCACGGCGGCCGGGTCTCGATCGAGAGTGTCCTGGGCCAGGGCGCGACATTCACAATGCACCTGCCGCTCTACACAGCAGCGTCGCCAGCTTCCTAAATTTCATTATATATTTCAATATCTTATTCTGTCATCTGGTTGTCATGGAAGCTTCATAAAACCATGACACCCGGCCCCTAACGCTGGCCGCGGGTTCGGGAAACTTTGAGCTAGCGCACAGCGAGACTCACCCCCCGGAGCCAACATGGAGTGCGTTGAAACAACAGCGGCCGCCCGTTTTGGGCGATGCAACTGCGCAGGGTCGTCGCGACTCTGCGCTCTTGGCCGCAAACATGGAGAGATCCCTTGAAACACTGGACCGTAATGGCAGCCGCCGGCCTCGTCGCCGCCGCCGTGTCGCTTCCGGCCTTCGCTGCCGACATCTCGGGTGCCGGCGCGACGTTCCCCTATCCGATTTATGCCAAGTGGGCTGACGCCTATAAGAAAGAAACCGGCAACGGCCTGAACTATCAGTCGATCGGTTCGGGCGGCGGCATCAAGCAGATCACCGCGCGCACCGTCACCTTCGGCGCGTCGGACATGCCGCTCGAGCCGGCTGAGCTCGACAAGATCGGCGTCATCCAGTTCCCGACCGTGATGGGCGGCATCGTGCCGGTCGTCAATCTCGACGGCGTCAAGAGCGGCGACCTGACCATCGACGGTCCGACGCTCGCCAAGATCTTCCTTGGCGACATCAAGAAGTGGAACGATCCGGCGCTGGTCAAGCTCAACCCGAACGCCAAGCTGCCCGATCAGGCGATCGCGCTGGTGCACCGTTCGGACGGTTCGGGCACGACCTTCATCTTCACGAACTATCTGTCGAAGGTCAGCGGCGACTGGAAGTCGAAGGTTGGCAGCAGCACCGCGGTGCAGTGGCCGGCCGGCATCGGCGCCAAGGGTAACGAAGGCGTCGCCAACAACGTCGCCAACACCAAGGGCGCGATCGGTTACGTCGAAACCGCTTATGCCAAGCAGAACAAGCTGACCACCACCAAGATGGTCAACAAGGACGGCAAGACGGTCACCGCGGATTCGGAATCGATCATGGCCGCCGCCGCCGGTGCCGACTGGGCCAAGGCGCCCGGCTTCTACCAGATCCTCACCGACGAGCCGGGTGCGAAGTCCTGGCCGATCGCCGGCGCCACCTTCATCCTGATCCCGAAGGAGCCGAAGGATCAGGCTGCCGCCACCGAAGCCCTCAAGTTCTTCGGCTGGGCCTACAAGAACGGCGACAAGATGGCTGAGGACCTCGACTACGTCCCGATGCCGGACAGCGTCGTGAAGCTGATCCAGGACAAGTGGAAGAGCGAAGTCAAAGCGGCGATGTAATCCGCCGGTAAACCGGGAAGGGCGCCAGGTCAGACACTGCTCCTGGCGCCCCTTTTCCGGCCTGCCTTCCTTTGCCCACAGCCTGAAACTGACGACTTGTTTCGCGGCCGCAAGGCCGCTTCAGTGGCCCTCCGAAACTGGCATAATCCGCCGATCTGGCGATGCGCCGCGAGGAGAGCCAAATGACTTCTTCCGGGAGGCGACCCGTGGTTGACGTAGCGTATCCGGCCAGCGGCGCGATGACGGAGACCGAACAGGTCGACCGCGCCAAGATTCTCAGCAGACTGCGCTTTAGCGATGCTTCCTTCCGGTTCATGACCCGGGCCGCCGCCATGGCGGTGCTCATCATCCTCAGCGGCATCATCATCTCGCTGATCCACGGTTCCTGGCCGGCGCTTCGCGAGTTCGGATTCGGCTTCCTGATCGATGAAAGCTGGAACCCGGTCACCGATAAATTCGGCGCCATCGCGCCGATCTACGGCACCATCGTCACGTCGCTGATCGCCATGCTGATCGCGGTGCCGGTCGGCCTGTTCATCGCCATGTTCCTCACCGAACTGTGCCCGATGTTCCTGCGCCGCCCGATCGGCATCGCCATCGAACTGCTCGCCGGCATCCCGTCGATCATCTACGGCATCTGGGGCCTGTTCGTTTTCGCGCCGTTCCTGCAGCAGCACGTGCAGCCGTTCCTGATCACGGTGTTCGGACCGATCCCGTTCCTCGGCAATCTTTTCGCCGGCCCGCCGTACGGCATCGGCGTGCTCACCGCCGGGCTGATCCTTGCCATCATGGTGCTGCCGTTCATCACCTCGATCTCGCGCGACGTGTTCGAGGCGGTGCCGCCGGTGCTCAAGGAGGCCGCTTACGGCCTGGGCTGCACCACTTGGGAAGTGGCTCGCAACGTCGTGCTGCCCTTCACTCGTGTCGGCGTCATTGGCGGCGTCATGCTCGGCCTCGGCCGCGCGCTCGGCGAAACCATGGCGGTGACCTTCGTCATCGGCAACGCGCACCGCATCTCCGGTTCGATCCTGGCGCCCGGCACGACGATCTCGGCCACCATCGCCAACGAATTCACCGAAGCGGTCGGTGACATCTATACCTCGTCGCTGATCGCCCTCGGCCTCATCCTGTTCGTCATCACCTTCATCGTGCTGGCCTTCGCCCGGCTGATGCTGATGCGGCTCAACGCCCGGCTGGGGAAGTAAGTCATGGCCGCTCCAAGCACCATCAACTCGTCGACGCCGATCTACGCCGCGCGCCGGCGCAAGAACGTCATCACCATGGCGATCGCGTACGCGGCGACCGGTTTCGGCCTGCTGTGGCTCGCGCTGATCCTCATCGTGCTGTTCTGGGAAGGCTTCAGCGGTCTGTCGCTGCGCGTCTTCACCGAAATGACGCCGCCGCCCGGCTCGTCCGGCGGCCTGCTCAACGCCATCGCCGGCAGCCTGGTGATGACGTTCCTCGCCGTCGCCATCGGCACGCCGCTCGGCGTGCTCGCCGGCACTTATCTTGCCGAGTACGGCCGCTACGACAAACTGTCGACGGTGGTGCGCTTCATCAACGACATCCTGCTCTCGGCGCCGTCGATCGTGGTCGGCCTGTTCGTCTACGAGATCATGGTGGCGCAGATGGGCCACTTCTCCGGCTGGGCCGGTGCGGTGGCGCTGGCGGTAATCGTCGTGCCGGTCGTGGTCCGCACCACCGAAGACATGCTGACTTTGGTGCCGGACACGCTGCGTGAAGCCGCGGCCTCGATCGGCCTGCCGCGCTCGAAGATGATCCAGAAGGTCGCCTATCGTGCCGCCCGCGCCGGCATGATCACCGGCGTGCTGCTCGCGGTCGCGCGTATCTCCGGTGAAACCGCGCCCTTGCTGTTCACCGCGCTCAACAACCAGTTCTGGAGCACCAATCTCAATGCTCCGGTCTCGAGCCTGCCGGTCGTCATCTTCCAGTTCGCGCTCAGCCCCTACAAGGACTGGCAGGAGCTGGCCTGGACCGGCGCCTTGATCATCACATTGGCGGTGCTCGCCTTGAGCATCCTCGCGCGTTACCTCGGTGGACAGAGTAAGAAATCATGACGATGGCCAGCTTCACAGTACCGACCGTCACCAACACCGTCGCCTCGACCGAAGGTCTGGTCGAGAAGATCACCGTGCAGAATCTCGATTTCTTCTACGGCGATCACCGCGCGCTGAAGAACATCAACGTCTCGCTCTATCAGGGCAAGGTCACGGCCTTCATCGGCCCGTCGGGCTGCGGCAAGTCGACGTTGCTGCGCATCCTCAACCGCATGTACGACCTCTATCCGAACCAGCGCGCCACCGGCACGGTGCGGCTCGACAACGATAACATCCTGTCGCCGTCGCAGGACCTGAACCTGCTGCGCGCCAAGGTCGGCATGGTGTTCCAGAAGCCGACGCCGTTCCCGATGACGATCTACGAGAACATCGCCTTCGGCATCCGGCTTTACGAGAAACTGTCGAAGTCCGAGCTCGATGGCCGCGTGCAGCATGCGCTGGAGCGCGCTGCGTTGTGGACCGAGGTCAAGGACAAGCTCAACGCCAACGGCCAGTCGCTGTCCGGCGGTCAGCAGCAGCGCCTGTGCATCGCCCGCACCGTGGCGGTGCGTCCGGAGGTCATCCTGTTCGACGAGCCGTGCTCGGCGCTCGATCCGATCTCGACCGCGAAGATCGAAGAGCTGATCGACGAACTGAAGGAAGACTACACGATCGCCATCGTTACCCATAACATGCAGCAGGCGGCGCGCGTCTCCGACTTCACCGCCTTCATGTATCTCGGCGAACTGGTCGAATACGGCGAAACCACCAAGATCTTCACCGCGCCGAACGATCGCCGCACCCAGGACTACATCACCGGTCGCTTTGGTTAGCCTCGTCGCCGGACAAAGATTGAGGAAGTAGCACCATGAACGAACAGCACACGGCCAAGGCTTTCGACGTCGATCTGCAGGATCTGTCGCGGATGGTCGCGGAAATGGGCGGCCTTGCGGAAAAGCAGGTCGCCGACGCCGTCGACGCGCTGGCCAAGCGCGACACCACGACGGCGCAACGTGTCACCGCCGCCGACGTCAGCATCGACAACCTGCAGCGCGAGATCGAGGAAAAGGCGGTCCTCACCATCGCCCGCCGTCAGCCCATGGCGGTTGACCTGCGCGCCATCGTCGGTTCGCTGCGCCTTGCCAACGATCTCGAGCGCATCGGCGATCTCGCCAAGAACATCGCCAAGCGCGTCATCGCGCTGAACGCCGAATTCCCGCCGCCGAAACTGATCCGCGGGGTCGAACACATGACCGATCTCGTTCTCGAGCAGCTCAAGGCCGTGCTCGACGCCTATGCGCACCGCGACGACAACAAGGCGATGGCGGTGTGGCGCGGCGACGAGGAAATCGACGCGGTTTGCACCTCGGTGTTCCGCGAACTGCTCACCTACATGATGGAAGATCCGCGCAACATCACCTTCTGCATCCATCTGATGTTCTGCGCCAAGAACATCGAGCGCATGGGCGATCACGCCACCAATATCGCCGAGACCGTGCATTACATCGTCGATGGCCGGCCGATCACCGAGCGCCGTCCGAAGGGCGACACCGAAATCTCCGCGCTGGCGGGGATGACCAGCTGATAAGGGCTGACGCAAGGTACCAAGCATGAGCGCCCGCATCCTGATCGTCGAAGACGAGGAGCCGCTGACGATGCTCCTCGTCTATAATCTGGAGAAGGAAGGCTACGAGGTCGAAACCGCGGCGCGCGGCGACGATGCCGACACCAAGCTGAAGGAAAGCGCGCCGGACCTTGTTGTGCTGGACTGGATGCTGCCCGGACTGTCCGGCATCGAACTGTGCCGGCGTCTGCGCGCCCGCCCCGAGACGCAGCAATTGCCGATCATCATGCTCACCGCGCGCGGCGAAGAGAGCGAGAAGATCCGCGGTCTCGCCACCGGCGCCGACGACTACATCGTCAAGCCGTTCTCGGTGCCGGAACTGCTGGCGCGGGTGCGGGCGCTGCTGCGCCGCGCCCATCCCGATCGCGTCGCCACCGTCCTCAACATCGGCGACATCGAACTCGACCGCGAGAAGAAGCGCGTCTCGCGCAACGGCCGCGCCGTCGATCTCGGACCGACCGAATATCGCCTGCTCGAATTCCTCATGGAGCGGCCCGGCCGCGTGTTCTCGCGTGAGCAGTTGCTCGACGGCGTCTGGGGTTCGGAGATCTATATCGACGAACGTACTGTCGATGTTCATGTCGGCCGCCTGCGCAAGGCGATTAACCGCGGCCAGCTCGCCGACCCGATCCGCACCGTGCGCGGCGCCGGCTACGCCCTCGACGACCGCTTCGGCCGGGCGAACTGACGCTTTCGTCGATCGTCGCGCTCCGATATCGTCGCGCGCATGATGCGCCTTTGGACGATCATCGGCGTCGCGGACGTTGCGGCGAGCTTCACGTGGTACCGCACACTGCTGGGGTTGCCGGACACCGCGCCGGCGCATGACGACTTCGGCCAACTCGTCGATGGCGACGGCACCGTGCTGCTGTCGCTCCATGCCTGGGGCGCGCACGGCCATCCGACGCTGACCAGCGCGGATGTCGCGACGCCGGGCAACGGCCTGATCCTGTTCTTCCGCGTCGACGACTTCGACGCCTGCCTGGCGCGGGCGAGGGCGCTCGGTTCGCCGCTCGCCGAAGCGCCGCACCGCAATCCGAACACCGGCACCCTAGAATTCTCGCTGCGCGATCCCGACGGCTACTGGGTCAGCATCAGCGCGGTCGAGCGGACTGACGGCTGAAGCCTCTCTTGACACAAGTCCTAATTAAGGAATATATACTGACCGTCCGATCCTGCCGGGGGCGTCATCTAGAGGCGTCTGGATCGATGGGGTCGGATGCGGTGCCCGCGGGCCTGGGGAATACGCACCCCAGGCGCTCGGGCGGCGCCGGGGCTCCGCCCGCCGGCAATAAGACCGGC
>NZ_LMFS01000003.1:863530-881976 GCF_001426945.1 Pseudolabrys sp. Root1462
CAAGTCTTCCCGGCTGTTTGAAAATCAAAGACAAGAAAGCGCCCGCAACGAAAAAGCCGGAGCTTTCGCCCCGGCTTGAGACTTCGCGCTGGCAGATCGCTCAGTTGCGGAACGCCGGCTTGTGACGACGGCGGTCGCTGGCCGGCTGATAGGCGACGCGGCAATGGAAGCTGCAATAGGGCTGGTCTTCCGCGCTGTCGCCGCCGCAGAAGAAGAAATCCGGGCCCGACGGATCGCCCACCGGCCAGTGGCAGGTGCGCTCGCTGAGCTGCAGCAGGGTCTTGCGCTGCTCGACCGGGATTTCCAGCAGTTCGGGTTCGGGCTCGGCCTCGTAGTCATAGGCCAGCGCCGTGTTGCCCCGGACCTGGGGCCGCTGCACCCGGATCATGTGACCGGAGGTGCGGGCCTTGCGCGGCCGCGGCGCCGTGCTCGAGGGGCTTTTGGCCCGGCCCGACAGGCCGAGGCGGTGCACCTTGCCGATCACGGCATTTCGGGTGATCCCGCCCAGTTCGGCCGCGATCTGGCTGGCCGAGAGGCCGTCCGACCATAGCTTCTTTAAGAGTTCGACCCTCTCGTCGGTCCAGCTCATTTGGGCGTTCCCCTCGGCGTCCAAGCTTCAGATAGAATCCATCCCCTTCGTCCGGCACGGCTATTCGTGCCCGAACGTGTTACGCTGCAGGGATGAACCAGATTTTGGCGGCGGTACGCACGACATGTCGTATCGCCTGACCAAAAAACTACACTATGGGTTGACTCTCCCGCAAGCTTTTGCAATCGGCGAAAGCCCATCTACCAACAGGTTTTCCTTTAGAATCCGCAGTTGCGGTGAAATTGAGTCGGCCGAATCGGTTTCCCGGTTCGGTTGACTTGGGGCCGACCTGGCCTAAAATGCCTGCAGTGCCGCCCGGCGAGGCGGCACGTTTCGTTTCGGGCGCAGCCAGCCGGGAAAACGCTTCAGTCCAAAGGAGATCGGCCCGCGGGCCGTCCCGCGGACGAGTCTTCGGCGAAGATGTTGAAACGCCTCGGCTATTGTCCGGGGTCGCTTTCGTTTTCCCGTTCGCTGCGCGTCGGGCGTCGTGTTTTTCGTTTCGTTGAAAGAGACTGGCCGTGAGCTCGCATCTGTTGCCGACCTATGCCCGTGTCGACCTCGCTTTCGAGCGGGGCGAAGGTGTTTGGCTGACCGCGACCAACGGCAAACGCTATCTCGATTTCACCTCGGGCGTCGCCGTCAATGCGCTCGGCCATGCGCATCCGCACATGGTCGCGGCGATTACCGCGCAAGCCCAGAAGCTCTGGCATACCTCGAACCTGTACCGCATTCCGGAAGGCGAGCGGCTGGCCGAGCGGCTCTGCGAGCTTTCCTTCGCCGACTATGTGTTCTTCCAGAACTCCGGCACCGAGGCGATGGAATGCTGCATCAAGATGGCGCGGAAATACCAGTACGTGTCCGGCAAGCCGGAACGTAACCGCATCATCACCTTCGAAGGCGCGTTCCACGGCCGGACTCTTGCCGCGCTGTCGGCGACCGGCAACAAGAAGTATCTCGAAGGCTTCGGCCCCAACATGCCGGGCTTCGACCAACTGCCGTTCGGCGACATCGAGACGGTGAAGAAGGCGATCACGCCGGAAACCGCGGCGATCATCGCCGAGCCGGTCATGGGCGAGGGCGGCGTCCGCGTCGTTCCCCATGAATTTTTGCGCGCGCTGCGCAAGCTGTGCGACGACAATGGCCTGCTGCTGATCTTCGACGAAGTGCAGACCGGCGTCGGCCGCACCGGCGACCTCTTCGCCTATCAGCATACCGGCGTGACCCCGGACATTATGGGGCTCGCCAAGGCGCTCGGCGGCGGCTTCCCGATCGGCGCCTGCCTTGCCACGGCGGAAGCGGCCAAGGGCATGACGCCGGGCACGCACGGTTCGACCTTCGGCGGCAACCAGCTCGCCATGGCCGCGGCCAATGCCGTGCTCGACATCGTCGCCGACCGCGCCTTCCTCGACGAGGTCAAGCGCAAGGGCCTGCTGTTCAAGCAGCGGCTCGCCGAAATACGCGATCGCTATCCGTCTGTCGTCGCCGAGGTGCGCGGCGAAGGCCTGCTGATGGGCCTGCGCATGGTGCCGCCGGTCGGCGAGATGGTCGATGAGCTGCGCAACGAGGAGATGATCACGGTTGCCGCCGGCGACAACGTGGTGCGTCTGCTGCCGCCGCTCATCATCAACGACGAGGAGATCGGCGAGGCGATCAGGCGCATCGAACGCGCCTGCGCCAAGCTCGCCCAGGCCCATCCGCGCCAGAGCAATCCGGCCGCCAAGCAAGGGGCGGTCGCATGAGCGGCGACATCCGTCACTTCCTCGATCTCACCGACATCCCGAAGCCGACGCTGAAGGAGATGATCACGCACAGCCGCGCCATCAAGGCGCGGCAGAAGCGCGGCGAGGGTCCGCAGCCGCTCGCCGGCAAGACTCTGGCGATGATCTTCGACAAGCCGTCGACGCGTACGCGCGTGTCGTTCGACGTCGGCATGCGCCAGCTTGGCGGCGAAGCGATCATGCTGACGTCGCAGGAAATGCAGCTCGGCCGCGGCGAGACGCTGGCCGACACCGCGCGCGTGCTGTCGCGCTTCGTCGACGCCATCATGATCCGCACGCTCGATCATGAATCGGTCGCCGAGATCGCGAAATACGCCACGGTGCCGGTGATCAACGGCCTGACGCGCCGTTCGCATCCGTGCCAGGTGCTGGCCGACGTCATGACTTTCGAGGAGCATCGCGGTTCGATCACCGGGCGCAAGATCGCCTGGACCGGCGACGCCAACAACGTGCTGGCGTCGCTGATGCACGCCGCCGAACGCTTCGATTTCGAACTGCGCGTCGCCTGTCCGGCGGAACTGAAGCCGAAGAAGTGGCTGATGGACTGGGTCAAGTCGTCCGGCGCCAACATCAAGGTCGGCGACGATCCGGAAGCCGCGGTCGAAGGCGCCGATTGTGTCTTCACCGACACCTGGGTGTCGATGGGCGACCGCGAGGCCCAGCACCGCCACAACGTACTCAAGCCGTATCAGGTCAACTCAGCCTTGATGGCCAAGGCCAAGCCGGACGCGCTGTTCATGCACTGCCTGCCCGCGCATCGCGGTGAGGAAGTCACCGATGAGGTGATGGACGGGCCGCAGTCCGTGGTGTTCGACGAGGCCGAGAACCGCCTGCACGCCCAGAAGGGCCTGCTCGCCTGGTGCCTGCACGCCGAAGACGCCTGAGGCTTCGCCCGGCCTGATGGTGAGGAGCGCACGAAGTGCGCGTCTCGAACCATGTGGCCGTCCCATCCTTCGAGACGCGGTCCTGCGGACCGCTCCTCAGGATGAGGCGGGTTGCCCTCGCAATTTCGCCCTCGCTCGCT
This sequence comes from Pseudolabrys sp. Root1462, assembly GCF_001426945.1. Classification (GTDB taxonomy): domain Bacteria; phylum Pseudomonadota; class Alphaproteobacteria; order Rhizobiales; family Xanthobacteraceae; genus Pseudolabrys. The sequence goes on from NZ_LMFS01000003.1 coordinate 866,922, forward strand.
ACATAACCGGCATGACTGAACCGATGAGCCAATCCCCCGATATCTCCATCCCCACCCGCGTTCCGTCGGCCGCTTCGGTCGATGACGCGGTGACGCCGTTCGAAGTGGCGAGCCTGGATCTGCGCGGCCGGCTGGTCCGCCTCGGCCCGATGGTGGACGAGATCCTGTCGAAGCACGCCTATCCGGCACCGGTCGCCAAGCTGCTCGGCGAGGCGATCGTGCTCGCCGTCATGCTTGGTTCGTCGCTGAAGATGGACGGCCGCTTCATCCTGCAGGCCCAGACCGACGGTCCTGTCGGTCTGCTGGTGGTCGATTACACCACCCCCGGCCAGGTGCGGGCCTGCGCCCGGTTCGGCGCGTCTGGCGTCGAGGCGCTGGTTGCCTCCGGCGAGGCGACCTCCGCCAATCTGCTTGGCAAGGGCCATCTCGCCATGACCATCGACCAGGGTGAGAACATGCAGCGCTACCAGGGTCTGGTCGCGCTCGATGGCGCTTCGCTGGAAGATGCCGCGCACGAGTATTTCCTGCGCTCCGAACAGATACCGACCCGCGTGCGTCTTGCCGTCGCCGAAGAATTCAAGCCCGGCTCCGGCGCCGACAGCCATCGCTGGCGCGCCGGCGGCGTCATGTTGCAGTTCCTGCCGAAATCGCAGGACCGCGCGCGCATCGATCTGCATCCGGGCGATGCGCCCGAAGGCGTCGAAGTTGCCCCGGTGATCGAGGACGATGCCTGGGTGCAGGGCCGGGCGCTGCTCGAGACCGTCGAGGACATCGAACTGATCGATCCGGACCTGTCGAGCGAGCGGCTGGCCTTTCGGCTGTTCCATGAGCCGGGCGTGCGCGTCTTCAAGGTGCAGGAAGTTCGCGCGCAGTGCTCGTGCTCGCGTGACGCCGTGTTCTCGATGCTGAAGAGTTTTTCGCAGGACGATCGCAACCACATGGTCGAGGACGGCCGCATTTCCGTGACCTGCGAGTTCTGCAATTCCAACTACGTGTTCCAGCCTGAAGACGTCGGCGCCAACGGCAATTAACTGTGCTCCCGCATTAACCTTGCGCGCCTGGCCGAACGCGGCCCGACTCCGTGCATGATTAGTGAGCTCTCGATGCGCTCTGGGTTGCTTGCGATGGCGTTGATTGCGGCGCCTGTCGCATCGTCGGCGGCGATCGCACAATCGTGTCCGGCGCCGCTCGCGCAAGCGCGCCGCCTGGTGCTGGTCGTGCCCGACACCATGACGAATAGCACCGCGACCTTGCGGCGCTTCACGCGATCCGCGCCCGTTGCCGAATGGCAGGCGGACGGCGGACCGGTCAGCGCGCTGATCGGGCGCAAGGGCACAGCGTGGTCGCATACCTTCCGCAACTTCGCGACGGCCGGCGAGCCGATCAAGGTCGACGGTGACAAGCGTGCGCCGGCCGGCTTCTTCGCCATCGGCCGCAGCTTCGGTTTCGCTCCTGCGCGCCGCGCACATTATCTTCATGTCGAGGAAGGCGTGACCTGCGTCGATGATCCCTCATCGCCCGCCTACAACACCATCTCGACGCGGGCGCAGGTTGGCTGGCAGGTGCATGGCGAGAACATGTGGCGCGTCCCGGAATATCGCCGCGGCCTGCTGGTGGAATATCCGACCAACCGGGCGGCGAAGGCCGGCTCGTGCATTTTCATCCACGTCCGCAAGCCCGGCGCGCCAGGCACCGCGGGCTGCGTCGCCTTGCCGGAACCGGAGGTCGAGCGTCTGCAGAACTTTTCCGTAAACGGGGCAGTCTTGGCCGTCGTGCCGCGGCCGGCGCTCGGGCGCTTCAAGGGTTGCCTGCCGCAATAGCTCAGCTAATTGAGGATGCGGCCTTTGGACGGCATGTCGAGCGAAAATAACGGAATATCTATATCGAAGCGGCGGCCATCCTCGGTGATCATTCCATAGGTGCCTTCCATGAAACCGGACGGCGTCGGCAGCGGCACGCCACTGGTGTATTCGAAGGATTCCCCCGGCTTCAGGATCGGCTCTTCGCCGACGACCCCCGCCCCCTTGACCTCCTGCAGCCGGCCGGACGCGTCGGTGATGCGCCAGTGCCGGGTCTTGAGCTGGACGGTCTCATCGCCGTGATTGACGATATCGATGGTATAAGCCCAGAAGAAATAAGCGCTGGCAGGCGACGACCGCTCGGAAAGATACCGGGGCGTGACGGTGACCTCGATCTTGCGGGTAATCGCGCGGTACATGTTCTGCCTTAATCCTATGCGACGCGATTGAAGCCGGCTCGGTTTGGTGTTCGATTATGACCGAAGCGGTATAGGAAAGAAAAGCCGTCCATGGTGCCGACCACGACCGAACGTGACCTGCGTCTGGATCTGTTCCGCGGGCTTGCGCTCTGGCTGATTTTTCTCGACCACATACCGTCCAACGCGGTCAGCTGGGTTACGATCCGTAATTACGGGTTCTCCGACGCCACCGAGATCTTCGTCTTCATCTCCGGCTACACGGTCGCCTTCGTCTACGGCCGGTCGATGTATCTCAACGGCTTCCTCATCGCCGCGGCACGGGTGCTCAAGCGCGCCTGGCAGATTTACGTCGCTCATATCTTCCTGTTTGCGATCTACCTCGCCGAGATTTCCTACATCGCGCATTCGTTCGAGAACCCGCTTTATACCGAAGAAATGGGCGTGCTGAATTTCCTGAACAGTCCGGACGTGACGATCATCGAGGCGATGCTGCTGAAGTTCAAGCCCGTGAACATGGATGTGTTGCCGCTGTATATCGTCCTGCTGCTGGGCTTCGCGCCGTTCCTGTGGTTGCTGATGCGGGTCCCGACGATCGCTTTGCTGGCCTCCGTCGCAATCTATACGCTGTCATGGCTGTTCGACTGGAATTTGCCGGCCTGGCCGCAAGGCGTCTGGGTGTTCAATCCGTTCGCCTGGCAGTTCCTTTTCATCTTTGGCGCGTGGTGCGCGCTCGGCGGCGCGGCACGGTTGTCGCGGGCGATCAATTCGCCGATCACTTTGGTCCTCGCCATCGTTTATTTGCTGTTCGCCTTCGGCATCGCGCTGACCTGGCACATTCCGACCCTGGGCGCCTTCGTCCCGAGCTTTGTCGGCGACCTGATCTATCCGATCGACAAGACCAATCTCGACGTGCTGCGGATTCTGCACTTCCTCGCGCTGGCGATCATCACGGTACGTTTGGTGCCGCGCGACTGGCCGGCGCTGAAGTCGCCGTGGTTCAAACCGGCGATTATGTGCGGCGCGCATTCGCTGGGCATTTTCTGTCTCGGCGTGTTCTTGTCGTTTGCCGGGCACTTCGTGTTCACCGAAGTTTCCAACCGCGTACCGGTTCAGATTCTTGTCAGCGTGGCGGGTATTGCGATCATGGCGGGCGCGGCGTGGCTCATTTCATGGTATAGGATCATTGAACGCCAGGGATCAGGATCGGGGTCCGGATCCTCGACGAGGACGCAGGCTGCCAAGCCGAGCTTGGCCGGGGGCGACACATGAGCGGGCGACGTCCATGGGGGTTGGGCGTGCCGGTATCGGCATGCCTAGCCGCGCTATTTTTGAGCCTGGGAAGTCCGGCTCACGCGACCAATCCCGCCGAGTGTGGGGTCGATGGCGGTCCCTTTGCCATTGCCTTCCCGATGCAGCACGTCAAAAAGGCCATCGCCGACAAGTCGCTGTCGATCCTCGTGGTCGGCGCGGGCTCGTCGCAATTGCCCGGCCCGAACGGTGCGGCAAATTCCTATCCGGCCCGCTTGCAGCAGAGTCTCAGTCGTAAACTCCCGGGCGTGCAGGTTTCGGTGACGACCGACGTCAAGTCGCGCCGCACCGCCGTCGACATGGTCAAAACATTGCCGGCTGAGCTCGCTGCGTCTCATCCGGCTCTGATGCTGTGGCAGACGGCGACGGTCGATGCGATGCAGGCTGTCGACCCCGACCAGTTCAGCCAGGCGCTCGACAAGGGCATTCGCAAAGCCCGCGCAGCGGGTGCTGACGTGATGTTCATCAACCCACAGTATAGTCCCCGCACTGAATCCATGATCGCGCTCGGCGTCTATGTCGAAAACATGCGCTGGGTTGCAGTGCAGCAAGAAGTGCCGGTGTTTGATCGCTTCAGTCTTATGAAAGCATGGTCCGACCAAGGAACCTTTGATCTCTATTCCCCGACAAAGAAACTTGATATGGCTGAGCGGGTACACGATTGTATCGGACGCTTATTGGCCGATCTCGTCCTTGAGGCCGCCAAGCCAACACCGCCAGCCGATAATAACTAACGGAAAAGATACCTCGGACCTTGATCGCTGCCTTGGGGAAGAATCCGTGACGCTGTTCGATCTCGCCGGCCGGGCGACCAAATCGCTCGCTGCCGCTCTGTTGTTTTTTATTCCCGCGGCGGCGCTTGCCGATGCCACCGCGCCGCAGCCGCGCTGCGACACCCCGCACGATCTGTTGCGTCTCGGCGGATCGCTGACGCATGTCGCGCAGAAGATTGCACGCCGCCAGCCGGTCACCATCGTCGCCATCGGCTCGTCCTCAACGGCCGGCGCCGGCGCGTCGTCGCCCGCCGCGAGCTATCCCAGCCGCCTGTCCGTCGAACTCCAGGCGCAGTTTCCGGCACAACGTTTCACGGTGATCAACCAGGGCGTGAACGGCGAAGAAGCGCCGGACATGCTGCGCCGCTTTGACACGTCGGTGATCGCCTACAAGCCCGATCTGGTGCTTTGGCAGCTCGGCACCAATTCACTGATCCGCGACCACCAGATGGAAGATCGCGGCGGGGCGATCCGCGGCGGCCTCGATCGCATCCGCGCGGTCGGCGCCGACATCATTCTCATCGATCCGCAATACGCGCCGAAAGTGATTGCCAAGCCGCTGGCGCCGAAGATGGTCGACTTCATCGCCTCGGTATCGAAGCAGGAAGACGTCGGTCTATTCCGCCGCTTCGAGGCGATGAAACGCTGGAACGAAGACGGTCTGCCGTTCTCGGCATTCACCATCGCCGACGGCCTGCACATGAACGACTGGGGCTATGCGTGCATGGCGCACCACCTCGGCCTCGCGATTGCCGAAGCGGTGAAACGCCCGATCGTGGCGGCCAAAGCATCGGCCGTCCGTTAATCGAACAGTCAACCTCGTTGCGATGGCCGGACATTTGCTTGTCCGGCCATTTTCTTTTTGGCGGCGCCTTACACCTTGTCGAGCGCCGTCAGCAGGTCCTCGAGGATATCGTCTTGATGCTCGAGGCCGCATGACAGCCGCACCATGCCGTCGCCGATGCCGAGTTCGGCACGCTGCTCCGGCGTCAGCCTTTGATGCGTCGTCGTCATCGGATGCGTGATCAGCGTCTTTGCGTCACCGAGATTGTTGGTGATCTGCGTCAGCTTCAGACCGTTGAGGAAGCGGAAAGCGCCTTCCTTACCGCCCTTGATTTCGAAGGCGATCAGCGTCGAGCCAGCCTTCATCTGCTTCTTGACGATGTCGGCCTGAGGGTGGTCGGCGCGGCCGGGATAGATGAGCCGCGTCAGCTTGTCGTGGCCGGCGAGCTTGTCGGCGATCACGCCAGCGGTCTTGGTCTGGCGTTCGACACGGACGCCGAGCGTCTCGAGGCCCTTGAGCAGCACCCAGGCATTGAACGGCGGCAGCGTCGGGCCGGTCTGCCGCAGCAGATTGTGATAATGATCGGCAATGATCTTCTCGCTCGACAGGATGACGCCGCCGAGCACACGGCCCTGACCGTCGATATGCTTGGTCGCGGAATAGACGACGACGTCGGCCCCGAGCTGCAGCGGGCTCTGGTACAGCGGCGTCGCGAACACGTTGTCGACGACGAGCTTGGCGCCGGCGCTACGGGCGATCTCGGCCACCGCGGCGATGTCGTAAACTTCCAGCGTCGGGTTGGTCGGCGTCTCCATGAAGAAGACCTTGGTCTCCTTGCGCACCGCCTTTTTCCAGGCCTCGAGGTCCTTGCCGTCGACCAGGGTGAAGGTGACGCCGAAGCGCGACAGCCAGTCCTCGATTACCCAGCGGCACGAGCCGAACAGCGCCTTGGCGGCAACGATGTGATCGCCGGCGCGGACCAGCCCCATCAGCGCATTGGTCACGGCGGCCATGCCGGTGACGGTCGAGCGCGCGGCCTCGGCGCCTTCGAGCGCGGCCATGCGCTTCTCGAACATGTCCATGGTCGGGTTGGAGTAGCGCGAATAGACGTAACCCGGGATTTTACCGGAAAAGCGCGCCTCGCAGTCTTCGGCGCTCTCGTAGCGATAGCCCTGCGTCAGATACAGCGCCTCCGACATTTCGTTGAACTGCGAGCGCAGCGTGCCGGCGTGGACCAGGCGGGTTTCGGGGCGATAGCCTCTGTTATCGTCGGACATCGTTCAGCTCCTTTGGCCTGACGCGCCAGTGAAGGCTCGTTCAGCCAATAAAAAACCGGCCGGAGGATAAGTCCTCGGCCGGGCTCATATGTCCTTAAACGGGCGTCGCGCCCTGGGGCATCATGTCCACGGCCTTTTAGCGATTTGTTTTACGTGGCTGCAAGCCGGCCGGCTCAAATGACCACGGGATAAAGGGGTTTTAGCGGCTCAGTAAGCTTCCCGTCAAGCCGCCCGTTGGGTTAGATCGCAGGCAGAGACGGCGGGGATTGTTGCGTGGCGCTGACTTTTTCCAGAGATGACAAAGGAATTCTGCCCGACAGCATGATCGAGCAGCTCGCCGCCGATGGCGCGATCCTGCGCGAGAAAGACTTCGCATCGGACCAGATTCAGCCGGCTAGCCTCGATCTCCGTCTCGGTTCGGTGGCTTACCGCGTGCGCGCCTCGTTCCTGCCGGGTTCGGCCAAGGTCGCGCGCCGCATCGACGAATTGACGCTGCACCAGTTCCCACTCAAAGATGGCGCGGTGCTGGAGACCGGCTGCGTCTACATCGTGCCGCTGCTGGAGAGTCTGGCGCTGCCGCCTGAGATCGCCGCCGCCGCCAATCCGAAGAGTTCGACCGGCCGCCTCGATGTCTTCACCCGCGTCATCGCCGACGAGATGCGCGGCTTCGACCGCATCGAGGCCGGCTACAAGGGTCCGCTTTACGCCGAGATTTCGCCGCGCACCTTCCCGGTGCTGGTGCGTGAAGGTACCCGACTGTCGCAGATCCGTTTCCGTCACGGCCACGCCCAGCTCGATGCCGCCGCCTTGAAGGCGCTGCACGCGCAAGAGCGTCTCGTCGATTCAGATGATGTCGACCTGAGCGACGGGATCGCCGTCAGCGTCGATCTGTCCGGCACCATCGCCGGCGCGGGACGGCCCGGCATCGTCGGCTATCGCGCCAAGCGGCACACCGCGGTGATCGATGTCGAACGCCGCGGCGGCTACGACGTTGCCGACTTCTGGGAGCCGATCGACGCGCGGCCCGACCAGCGGCTGATCCTCGATCCCGACGAGTTTTACATTCTCGCGTCGAAGGAAGCGGTGCAGGTGCCGCCTGCCTATGCCGCCGAGATGGTGCCGTTCGATCCCTTGGTCGGCGAATTCCGCGTGCACTATGCCGGCTTCTTCGACCCCGGTTTCGGCTACGCCGGCGCGGGCGGCCGAGGTTCGCGCGCCGTGCTGGAAGTGCGCTCGCGCGAGGTGCCGTTCATTCTTGAGCATGGCCAGATCGTCGGTCGCCTCGTATACGAGAAGATGCTCGGCTTGCCGAAGACCTTGTACGGCCAGGGCATCGGCTCGAACTACCAGGCACAGAGCCTGAAGCTGTCGAAGCATTTCAGAACCTAGTCCGCCCGAGCGAACGGGCATCGCCGCCGCGAGGAACCGACCTATCCGTCGCGGCTTGACCCTGTTGGTGATCAACGGGAGGCGGCGATGAGCGAACGCCAGAGAATGGTGGCGGGTGAACTCTATGATCCCATGGATGCCGAGCTCGTCACCGCGAGGACGCGTGCGCGCAATCTCTGCCAATTATTGAACGCCTCCGCCGAGGCGGACACCGGCACGCGCCGGCAGATTCTTGAGGAATTGTTCGGCGCCGGTGGCGAGTCGGTCCTGATGCAGCCGCCGTTCTTTTGCGACTACGGCGCCAACATCGAGCTCGGCGAGCGGGTGTTCTTCAATTTCAATTGCATCATCCTCGACGTATGCCCGGTGCGCATCGGCAGTTTCACGCTGTTCGGTCCGTCGGTGCAGATCCTCACGCCGATGCATCCATGGAATGCCGAGGCGCGCCGCAAGAAAGAGTTCGGCAAGCCGGTGGAGATCGGATCGGATGTTTGGGTTGGTGGCGGCGCCATCATTCTGCCGGGCGTGCGTATCGGCGCGCGGGCCGTGATCGGCGCCGGAAGCGTCGTATCCCGCGACATTCCGGACGGCACGTTCGCCGCCGGGAATCCCTGCCGCGTGGTGCGGGAGATCGCGGAGTAGGACACGCCGAGTCGCCTTCGAGGAAACCAAACCTCGATCGCCGCGTTGTGGCCTGACCAGCACAGGGGATTACATGAGCATCATCTGGACGATCATCATCGGCTTTCTTGCCGGAGTCGTCGCCAAATTCATTTCGCCGGGACCGAACGAGCCGTCCGGCTTCATTCTGACGACGATCCTCGGCATCATCGGCGCCTTCGTTGCGACGTGGCTCGGTCAGCAGATCGGCTGGTATCAACCCGGGCAGGCGGCGGGCTTCATCGGCGCCGTGGTCGGCGCGATCATCGTGCTGGTGGTCTGGGGCATCGTTACCGGACGGCGCGCCGCCTGAGGCACGCTTCCGGAGACAAACGGCCCTTGCCGCGCCGCCTTTCCTTTGGCTAAGGTCCCGCCCGACGCGGGCGTAGTTCAATGGTAGAACGGCAGCTTCCCAAGCTGCATACGAGGGTTCGATTCCCTTCGCCCGCTCCAATCCGTGCCCCTTTCTCTTGCAGTTACGCCGGACGCCGGCATGGCCGCCACGGGCTTAACCGGTTGTTTCCCCCTCGCGGCCAATACTCGGTTCATGACCGGACGTGTCGCTGTCATCCTCGTTGCCCTGGCGGGTTCGATCGCCTCCGTACAGGCGGCTGATCTCGGCGGCTCGTGGTCAGCGGGCGGCGAGGCCTATTGCGGCTCCGACATGATCACGGTCTACGATTCCCAGCCGGGCGTGATTACGCGGCGCTGGCGGCCCTGCAAAGACTGCGACCAGGCGCGCGGGGCGGATCGATTCCGGCGCGCGCAGGCCTCGATGGTGTTTCAGCCATACCCGCCCTTCATGGAGCCGTGGCGGCGCTGAATTGCGTCATCCGATCGCTGCCGCCACCGGCATAAATCGCTTATCGAGCCCGGCATCGCGGATCAGCTCCGGCTTCGGCGCTTCCTCGCCAAGCGCGATCAGCGGCTTCAACTCCGGCGTCTGCGCGTCGGTGAGCAATAGCATCTTGCGGTTATCGAGGATCAGCCACTCGCCGTCGATGCGAGCTGCGGTCACCGCATGATCCTCGCCCGTGCGCGCGTCATGAACGATGACGAGCTTGAGATCGTTGACGTTAACACCCGCCTCGCGCAACGCGACATATTTGGCGATGGCATAATCCTCGCAATCGCCGGCGCCGCTGGCGAAGGTCATCAGCGGCGATTGCCAGATATCGGCGGCGCCAAACTGCGCGCTATCGCGCGTCGGGCGGATGGCGAGATTGATGGCGCGGTTGATCCGGCCGGCGCGGGCGCGGCCGGTCTCGGCGCGCGCCGCATCGATGATCGAAACAAAGCGTGCCGCCGCCGGCGAGCAGGCCTGCGGCATTTGCCGGCACAAGATCATGGCGCGCGTCTCGATAGCGATGGCAGCCTGCAGCGCCTGCCATTTCGCGGTCATTGCATCGGCAGGCGCGGCAGACAGCGCTGACTGCGCCAGACCGAACGGCGCGGACACCGCCGCCGAGCGCGTCGCGACGGCTGGCGGATCGGCCGGCGCCCATGCGACCTGCTGCGGTGAAGGCTCGGCGCGCGCGCCGCCATGCCAGGCGGCGGACAGGATTACGCTGAAAACAGCGGCGAGGAAAATCCACGCCGGCCAGTGCAACCGGATGCTCATTGACACGTCCCCGTCGGAGCGGTGACAGGCCGGTCTTGATCGCCGGTCTCATGCCGCTCGCGGGAACATCGATAAGTGAAGAGCTTCTGAGGCCCGGTTAAGTGCGCCGCGACCGCACGGGAACTTTGCCGGGCAGCGTCAACGCGCCTTAGGGAAACTGCGTAAAATTTGAATCATTGCGGCGCGACGGCAGTGCGCGATCGCGCTCGCTAACCGAGCATTCATCATTAAAAGAGCGCAAAGAAACGTATGGCTGCGGCCAGCCGTGCGCGCTTAGGCAGTCGCGGCTTTGGGGCGCGCCTCCAGCTCCTGCTCCAGTCGCTTCATATTCTGCAGCAGGCGTTCGCTGGTCAGCCGCAGGAAGTAGAAGCCGAAGGTCGGATTCTGGAAATACAGTTCGCTGAGCTTGTCGTAGGTGATCACCATCATCTCGGTGTCCTCGACGCATTCGACGGATTGAGTGCGGGCGTGCTCGGGGGTCAGGAAGCCGAGTTCGCCGACCAGGCGGCCCTCGGGAAGGTCGACATTGATTTCGACGACGCGGCATTTGCCATGGACGATGTAGAACATCTCGGAGGCATGGTCGCCCTTGCTGAACAGCAGGTCGCCTTTTTTGTAGTGCCGCTTGCTCATGTAGGGCTTGAGCCAGTTCATCGACAGATCGCCTTGCGCGGCGTGGCGCACCTTGTGGATCAGTTCGATCATTTCGTAGAGCCGATAGGCATTCAGCGGGATCAGGATGCCGTAGAGAAACAGCGTCGGATAGGACGGATAGAGAAAGCCGTAACCGACGAACAGCGCGTTGCTGAGGATTTCGCAGACGCGCAGCGGCACCATGGTCTTCATGTAATGGCTGGCGATATACAGAACGCCACCGATAAACCCGATGGCGAGAACGATGGTGTGCATGTCCACGCCGAGAAAAACGTCGTGCGAATCGTGCATCGATTGCCCCTCAACCCCTTCGACGAAATGTCGTGCCGGCCCAGCTCCGGCAGCGCTGCTTCAATAGTATCGCCGTACCTGTGAAGAGGCCAGATGCTTCACCGCCGCAGCGGCCGGCGTCGCCGTCTTACAAATCGATGATCTGGCCTTCACGCGCGGTGATGGTGCCGGGTCGTGCGTCGGCGGCGTCGGCGGCGAGCCCGTCCATGAAGTCGTCGTCATGCGATGGGTCGTGGTGGAACAGGCAGAGCTGCTTCACGTTCGCCACGTTGGCCAGCTTGACGCCGCGCTCCCAGGTCGAATGGCCCCACGTTTCGCGCGTCTTGATTTCCTCTTCCGTGAAGGTCGCGTCATAAACAATGAGGTCGGCGTTGCGCGCCAGCGAAACGAGCTCGCTATCGCGGTTGCCGGGAAAGCCCGAGGTGTCGCTGATCACCGCGAAAATCTTGCCGTTGTATTCCAGACGATAGCCGCTGGCGCCGTCGGGGTGATCGAGTGGCGCGGTGCGCAACGTCACGCCGGGATAAGGCTCGAGGACGTCGCCTGAGACGAAATCGTGGAAGGTGATGCCCGCGCGGAAAATCTCGACTTCCACCGGAAACAGCGGCGAACTCATGATCTTGCGCATGACCTGCTCGACGCTCGCCGCCGGCAGCAGATTGCCGGCCCAGACGCCGATCTTGTAACCGTCGACGAAGAACGGCGCGAAGAACGGCAGCCCCGTGACGTGATCGAGGTGGCAATGGGTGAGGAAAATCTCGACCTCGCGGCGCGCGCTGTTCTTCATCAGCGCGTTGCCGAGTGGCCGCAAGCCGGTACCGGCGTCGAAGATCAGGACGTGATTGCCGCAGTGGACTTCGATGCACGGCGTATTGCCGCCATAGCGAATGGTGTCGGCACCGGGACAAGCGATACTGCCCCGCACTCCCCAGAACCGTACACGCATGAATGACCTGTCGCCCTGTTTCCGATATCGATACCGCATCCTAGTTCGCGCCGGACCATAGGTGGAACGCCGGCGCGGCGCGAGGCGGAACTGTTCACAGCCTATTGTGCGGCATCGGCGTCGTTGACGATGTGACCGGCATCCTTGACAGGGGCGCGTCGTCGTGCCGCCTCCGCTTCCAGTTCTCTGGCGAGGTCGGGATGTTGCGCGGTGAAGGCGTGGAAATCCGTGACGTCGAGAGTGAGGAGAGTTGTCGGCCGCGTCGTGACCACGGTGGCCGTGCGCGGCGCGCCGTCGAGCAACGCGAATTCGCCGAAGAACGAGCCGGCGGCAAGCCGGATCGGCTTCGGTTCGACTTGGACCTCAACTTCGCCGGAAGCAATGAAGAACATGCAATCGCCGGCGCGGCCCCGTCGCACCACGACGCTGCGTTCGGCGAGGTCCTGACGCCTCAGCATCCGCGTCAGCTCGATGACACCGGCGGCATCGAGCGTACGCAGGAACGGCACCCGCGTGACCAGTTCGTATGTGCGGATGAATTCCCGGCGCCGGTGCTCGTTGGCGAAGCCGGTGGCCAGAATGCCGGTCCACAGGCCGAAGACGCCGAGGCCGCAGATCATGACCAGGCCGGCGACCGAACGGCCGACGAAGGTTTCCGGGACGGCGTCGCCGTAGCCGGTGGTGGTCAGGGTCGTCACCGCCCACCACAGTGCCAGCGGCAGGGTGCCGAACTTCTCCGGCTGGCCCGGGCCCTCGGCGAGATGCACGGCCACGCTGGCGAGCAGCAGGACGATCAGGAAGATCACGAAGACGCTGGCCAGCGGCCGGGCTTCGAGGTGGATGATGCGGCCAAGCAGGGACAGCCCGGGCACCACGGTCGCGAGCTTGAGGATCCACAGCGACGCGAGCAGCCAGGCCTTTTCAGGCGGCAAGCCCGCGATCAGCGCGAGGGGCACCGGGACGACGCCCAGGACGTCCCACCAGAACTCCGCCGAGCCCAGATAGGGTGGCTTGCGGCCGAAATGGGAGCTTTGCCGGGTTTTCAGGGCCATTTCGGCGGCAAAATAGCCGAGGCAGACCCAAAGCGCCGCGGTGATCCAGGGGGCCCGCAAACCGGGAACCGTCATCGCGGCCATGGCGACGAGGCCGATCACCAGCACGGCGTATTTGACCCGCCCCGACACAAACACTTCCAAGGGCTGATCCTGCGGCATCGACACTCGGCTCGCACTTTTAGGGACGGTCAGGCGCAGCTTACGCAATGAACCGGGCAGACGGCTATCCGGGCCGGTGGATCAAAGCGGTGGATGAAGCCCGGGCTGCGGAGAAAGTGCCCGCGCTGCCAAAACATTAGGCTTTCGGGCCGCCCGAGCCAATTCCGGGCCGGGATTAAGGATAAATGCTGTCCTTTCCGCCGGACAGGCGGTAAAAGCGGTCTGTTTATAATATAATGCTTTATTAACCTTGGCCTTTACGGGGAAGGCCGAACGATCTTCCAACCGCGGCCCGAGGATGCGCTGAGGCATGCTTCGAGACGTCAGCGATTTTGACCCAGAGTCGTTCGCGTTCGGCCACGACGCCGAACACGCGGCGACGACTGCTGTCGACGTCCAGGCGGGGCCATCCGGCGCGACGGCGACGATCGCGGACGCGCATCTCCTGTTCAATTCGGATTTCGTCCGCGCCGGCCACGATCTCATCCTGCGCGGCCACGACGGCGGATCTGCTGTCGTCCGTGACTATTTCGCATCCGAGACGCGCGCGACCCTGATCTCACGCGACGGCGCGAAGCTTTCCGGCGAACTCATCGACATGATGAGCGGGCCTCTCGCGCCGGGCCAGTACGCGCAGGCTGGCGCGCCGGCTCAGGCGGCATCTGATGCCGTAGGCCGCGTCGTCACCGGGAGCGGCGATGCCAGCATCATCCGCAACGGCGTCGCGGTGACATTGAAGGCGGGCGATCCCGTCCTGCGTGCCGACGTGCTGCAGACGCAAGCCGGCACGATGGCCGTGACGTTCAACGACGGCAGCACCCTCAACCTGACCGCCAATACCCGTATCGTTGTCAGTGAATTTGTCTATTCGCCGAACGGCGCCGGCAATTCGCAGCTGCTCAACCTGGTGCAGGGCTCGCTGACCTTCATTTCCGGCGAGGTCGCGCATAGCGGCAACATGCGCATCGGCACGCCGGTGGCGACCATGGGCATCCGCGGCACGGTCGGCGGCGTCACCACGGCGAACGACGGCACGGTGCACTTCTACGTGTCGCAGAGCGCGACCGGCGCCGTGATCATCAACGAGCAGGGCCAGATCATCGCCAACGTTGTGCAGGACGGTCCGATGATCGTCGTTCGCCCGGCGGGGCCATTGCAGGTGATTGCCGAAGAAATCCAGAAATCGCCGCAACAGCTCGCCGTCGAACTGCAGGCGCTGCAGCAGATCGTCAGCATCAAGACGGTCGGCGACCAGCTGTTGCAGCAGTTCTTTCAGCAGCAGAATCCGAATAACCCCAATCCGCAAACGCCGCAGAACGGGCCGCATACCCAGATCCAGATCGATCTGCACAAGAGCCCCGGCAATGCGATCGGCGACGACCTGCCGGGTGGCAACCCCGGCCCTATCGACCAGGCGACAATTCATTTTATACCGACCAATCCCGACAATCCGGCCATACCCACGACCATCACCGATTTGCTGCAGGTCAACCTGCCGCCAGTGACGTTCGCGCCTTTGTCGCTGACCACGGCCGAAGACACACCGCTCATCTTCGGCGGCCCCAGGGCCATTACGATCGCCGACAATGACAGTTCGATCCTCACCGTCACCCTGTCGGTGACTAACGGCGTTCTCAGTCTGGGCAATGTCTCCCAATTGTCGTTCAGTTCCGGCGACGGCGCGAACGACGGCACCATGACCTTCAGCGGCTCGCCGGCGGCGATCGCAACTGCCCTGAATGGCCTCACCTATATGCCGTCGCAGGACTACAACGGCGCCGCTGTCCTCAGCATCACCAAAACCGACGGCCATTCCGCGCCAACCACGACCACAGTCGCCCTTAACATTACGCCGGTCAACGACGCGCCTGTGATCGTGGGCTCGGTGGTGGCTGATCTGCCGCAGATCGCGGCGGCGGG
>NZ_LMFS01000004.1:0-206602 GCF_001426945.1 Pseudolabrys sp. Root1462
GCCTGAAGCGCAGCACCCAAAATATCCAGCAATCGAAACGCCGGCCGGCCGATTACCCCATCTATTGATTTGGCGGACCGGCCCGACTGTCGGAGCGATCCCTTACGTGAAGCGCGTCCTGCGAAATTGAGGTGCAGTCTCTGGACCCGGCATCGGAACTCTCCGTTGAGCCGGAGCTTCAGCTGAAAGCCTGCAAGGCGCAAAACGTTTTTGATAATAGCTTTGTTGCGGCAAAAATGAGTGCCGTCACTACAGCGGATTTGCCGACTAAGATGCCCGGTTCCCGACAGGACGTCGGCGGCCCCGGATCGGATGCCCGTTGCGTGCACCTGATGGGACCGCCTCAACCGTACACACGTCTTGGGCACTTCCAACGTCTGCCGCAGCGCCCTGCTGTCAACAGGCCTCCCGCCGATCGGCTAGTCAGCGAACGTACCCCCCTGTTGACAGCGGGCACTCACTTTTTCGTTCTACTGCTTAGCTATTCGTGCTGCTTCGATAAATACGAACACCTACGCCAATTTGACCTTCAAACTGAAACTCGACGCCCAGCGCAATGAGCGTCTGTTCAATGTCGCGAAGCGTTCGGTCATGGGGGATTGTTGCCCCGCGCTCGAAATCGGCAATGGTTCTTTTGCCCACTTTGGCTGCGGTTGCCAGATCCTGCTGAGACAGGTTCAGCCACGCTCGTGCGGCGCGTAGTTGCTCTTTATTAATCATAAAATGGTTCTATTGATGCGTATGCCCATCATTTGTACCATACTCGTTGCCATGGACGGGGAAATTACCCCACGGCAAGGAGGCCGTGAACACATGGCGAAACAGCTTGGTTTGACTGACGTATCTCATGCGGCGCTGATCCGCGCCGCCCGCGAAGTGGTGGCAGGCGCTCTTGCCGGCGACTTTCCTCAGGACCCAGTCATCGGTCCGGACCTGTCGCGGGCGATCTCGACTCTCGGCAGCGTGGTGAAGCGGCATGGCGGGCTCATTGAGTTGGGCATTGCTGGCGCCCTGATCGCGAGTGAACGCTTCGTGGTGCTGACCAACGTCGCGCTCCCTGTCACCAAAGGAGCGGCGCAGTTGCTCGACGCGAAAAACTCCGATCAGGCCTTGGCCAAGATCAGGCTCTCGGCTGATTCGGAAGCTGACGGCATCGTGAACGTCGATCTGGTCGTTGTCGACCCTGAGGCAAAATGGGCCGGCGCCTACGAGATCAAACGCGGCAACGGCGCCACGGAGCACGGTAAGCGGCGTCAGTCGATCCACAAGCTGCGCGCAGCTCGTCTGGTGCTGGAATCCTATCTCCGCCAGGCGGGTTACGGCACCATGGAGACTTGCACCAGCGGCGTGATCGACTATTACGGCGCCGCCGGTTTCACCCCGGAATTCACGCTTTTGCGGGATGAACTCGACGACCACTTCGGCGTGCCGGTGGTGGCGACCGTCGACGCCATGACGTCTGCGCTGCAGGAGGAACTGAAGGCCGCCTTGCCGCGGTTGTTCGGACCGTTCCTTGCCAGCCTGCCGGCCCCCGATGACGGCGAGAGGAGGCCGACCGGCAATGCCATCCGCTTGACCGCTGAGATGACTGAGCGCGCGGCGATGGATCCGGCGGTCTTGAAGACGTTGACGGCGCCGCCCACCGGGCCCGGCCGCGGGACCAACCGGCGCAGGCCGGTGCACGGCGTCGCGTCCGCCGAGTTCGGGCGGCCGCCGCACTAAACCCAGGGGTGGCGCCCACGGCGCCGCCTCCTTTTCTCCTTCGATGCCCCTTTTGCGTGCTTGCCACGCCACGGGCGGAGTCTGTGTCATGCGTAATGTCTTTAACCCTGGTTCAAGTGATCAATGCGGCACGTCGCCGTCTGGGCGTTGCGAAGCACCAGCGCCCAACCGCCAGGACTCCTCGCGCGCCATAGCCTTGGCAAAGGTGCCGCCGCTCCATTGGTGGCGCCGATTGCCGGCAGACATATTTACCGGAGCCCATGTCCGCGTCATCCGCAAAGCTTTGGCTGGCCTCTTTATCCTGAATGAGCCGCGGTGGCGCGAAGCCGCCAAAGGTGATCCAGCGGCCGCGATCGGTATTGCCTTGCGGGTCGCGCGGCGGCGCGGCACCGCCGCGCCTGTCATCGACCTGGTGATGTCGGCGGTTCTGCTCGCAGCCTTGTCGGGCGATCCTGCAGCAACGCTGACGCTAACGACGATGATCAAGCGTAAGGGCGCAAGAGCTGAGAGGAACGCCCTCATCACCTCTTGGCTTGGTACCCCCAGCGTTATCGAGGACTCGGGAGCAGCTGCGAACAAGCGCAACCATAACCAACTCGGCTCCGATGCCACGGCGGGAGCCTAACATGCGGCTCCAGATATTTTCGGATCTTCACGCCGACGTCGCCCGGCCTCGGCCAATCACGGTCGCCCCGGATGTCGATGCGGTCATCGTCGCCGGCGACGTCTGCGAAGGCGCCAAAAACGGCTTTGCCCGCCTGCGCCAGATCGTGCCGATGCAGGTGCCGATCATCATGGTGATGGGCAATCATGAATACTACCGCAGCCACCTTGCCAGTGAACTGGCATCCGCGCGCCAGGCGGCGCCGCTCTATGGTATCCACCTGCTTGAAAACGACCTCGTCACTCTTGGTGGCGTCAGGTTCATCGGCTGTTCGCTGTGGACGGATTACGCGCTTTTTGGCGATCCTCAGCGCGCCATGCTGGTCGCCGCCGAGGGCCTCAACGACCACCGGCGGATCAAGTGGTCGAAGGAGCCATGGCTGCGCTTTCGCCCGCAAGAGGCGTTGCTGCTGCATAAACGTTCGCGCGCCTTCATCGAGACGACGCTGGCGGAGCCGTTCGAGGGTGCCACGGTCGTGGTGACACATCACGCCCCTCACCCCGGCTCGATCCATTCTCGCTACAAATCCGACCCTTTGACCGCCGCATACGTTTCCAACCTGACGGCGGTGATCGAGGCGGGCCGCCCCGCCTTCTGGATCCATGGCCACGTTCACGAAAGCTTCGACTACAGCGTCGGGACCACTCGGGTGATCTGCAATCCGCATGGCTATGGCGGAGAAAACCAGCGGTTCGATCCTGCACTTGTGGTGGAGATCGCGTCATGACGCGTGTGCAGATGCTTGCATCGTCACCAAGGCCGCTCGCCGATGTGCTGGTCGATAGCCTGCGTGGCAGCGGCAATTCCTTGTTAAGGCTTCGGACCCCTTCATCCGATGAGGATGTCTGCGACCAGCGCCAGTATCCGCTGCGACTCGAGGATGTGGAAGAAGGCGGCGATAGCCATTCAACCCACGTCATGCGGCCGGACGAGGTCGCCATCGCCATTTTGCTCGGCCAGGCGCTCGATCATCGACGCGATGTCCTGGCCAGGCTCCAGGACCGCGACACCGTGGCGATCATCGAAGCCCCGGGCGAGGAATACATCGACTTCGTCGAGCGGCTTTTCAAGAAGTACGTGATCGGCACCGACGCCCCGATGCTCGACGGCGATGGGTTGTCGCTCCAGGAAATTGCCGTTGCGGCGCCGCGGACGGTCGCCATTTTCGTACGGCGCGGCGAAGAGAAGTCCAAGAAGGCGACAAAAAGTGGCAACGCAGAATTCGCCGCCGCTATTCAACGGCGCTGTGCGATCGTCGGCATCGCCACTGAGCCCGATCGCCTGCTTCCGTCGCATCTGGTTCGCATGGCTGAACATCGTGTCGTTCTGGGGCGGCTGGACGGTCCGGCGATTGCCGCTGTGATCGAGGCAATTACCGGCCGCCATCCCGGCGCGGTCGATGACAAGCTTGCCCGAAGCACGACCCTGGAAGCTCTCAATCTTACCGTGCGCGCCGATCTTGGCGCCGAACGCTCGCTCAAACGGCTCCGCCAATTCGTCTGTCGCAATGACGTAGATGCCGAACCCGGCGTCCTTCTGACCGACATGCACGGGCTTGGCGCTGCCAAGACGTGGGGCCTGGCCTTGATCCAGGACCTGCGCGACTACGGCACTGGCCGACTGCCTTGGGCCGAGGTCGACAAAGGCTGCTTGCTGACCGGCGCGCCTGGGACCGGCAAGACTTCATTTGCGCGAGCACTGGCGCAGGAGGGCAACGTCCACTTCATCGCCACCAGTTATGCGCAGTGGCAAGCGCACCGCGAGGGCCACCTCGGTCACGTGACTCAGGCCATTCGCAAGGCCTTTTCCGAGGCCATGCTTCAGAGCCCGACGATCTTGTTCATCGACGAAATCGATACGATTCCCGCGCGCGGCACCGGCAAGTGGAACGACGACTGGTGGACATCGATCACCAACACATTGCTGGAATGCCTTGATGGGTTCGAGCGGCGCGAAGGCGTGGTGGTCATCGCGGCCTGCAACGACCCCTCTCGACTCGATCCGGCCCTGGTGCGCTCGGGGCGTCTCGACCGCCACATCGAGATCCCGCTGCCCGATGTTCCTTCGCTGGTCGGCATTCTCCGCACCCACCTCGCCGCCGACCTGGCCGGCGCCGACCTGCGCGAAGTGGCCCTCGCCGCCCGCGGTGGCACCGGCGCCGATGTGGAACGCTTCGTGCGTGAAGCGCGTGGCCGCGCACGCCGCGCCGGCCGTCCAATCAATATTCAGGACCTCCTCGATGCCGTACGCAATGGTCAGTCCGAATGGCCCGCCGATGTGCGCCGCCGTGTCGCTTACCATGAAGCCGGACATGCCATTGCTTTCCTGGCCCTCGGCATTGCCGAACCCAAAGCGCTGTCGATCGGCGGTACCGGTGGCCTTGCCGAAAGCGACCTGGGCGAGATGCGCGCGATCACCCGCTCGCACCTGGAGAAATTCCTCGTTGCCCTTCTCGCCGGACGTGCCGCCGAACAGCTCACCTTCGGTGAAGCGACCGCCGGCGCCGGCGGCAGCGACGACAGCGATCTTGGTCGGGCAACGATGCTGGCGACGCGCCTGGAGACTGACTATGGCCTTGGCACTTTTGGTCTGGTCTGCATCCCCGGTGGGTCAAGCGGTCGTGACCTTCTCCTGCTCGACACTCTGCGTTCGGCCGTCGGTGGCACCATTGATCGCGCCTACGCGACGGCGCTTGAACTGCTGGGCCGGAACCAGCACGCGCTTGAAGCCCTTGCCGCGGCCTTGTTCGCCGCCGGCTATCTCGACCGGACTGATATCCAGGCAATCCTGGTTCATTCGCCGCTGGTCTCCCAAACCATGGCGGTGGCACCGGCAGCCCCGGCCTCCGAAACCCTCGATGCGCCGAGCAACGATACGGCCATCGCCGGCGCTACGCCGTCCAACTCCGCCCTCAAGAATCAGGCATAGAAGGCCGTCATGAACATTCATGCTCAGACCACGATAGCTCAAGCGCAGCCCACTAGTGACGACGCCGAAAGTCTGGCGCGCCATCTTGAGGCAACCGGCTACTATAAAATCCTCCGCCGGCTGATTCCGAGAACTGCTACGCCTGCGCCCGCCGACTATACCGGCAAGATTGGTGTCATCGTCGATTTCGAGACAACGGGGCTCGATCCGGCGAAGGACGAGATCATCGAAGTGGCCATGATCAAATTCCGGTATTCCGCAACGGATGAAATCACCGGCGTCAGCGGCGTCTTCCAATCCTACAATGAACCGTCGATCCCGATCCCCGCGTTGGTTACGGACCTGACCGGCATCACGAATGAAATGGTCGCTGGGCACCGGATCGATATCGCCAGCGTGCAAGCATTCGTCGCCGACGCCAATATCGTCATCGCCCATAACGCCGGGTTTGATAGGAAGTTTGCCGAGCGGCTGTCACCAGTCTTCGAGCACAAGCACTGGGCCTGCACCCAGACCGAGATCGATTGGCGCAAGCAGGGCTTCGGCGGCGCCAAGCTCGGTTACCTACTGGCCGACATCGGGTATTTCCACAACGCGCATCGCGCCATCGACGATTGCCATGCGCTCGTCGAGGTTCTCTGCCACCCGCTGCCGGCGACCGCTCGGTCCGTGTTTGCCGAATTGATCGACTGCGCACGTCGAACCACGGTCCGTATCTGGGCGCAACGCTCGCCTTTTGACCTGAAAGACGCGCTGAAGGCCCGTGGCTATCGTTGGAATGATGGAACGGATGGCCGTCCAAAGTCATGGTTCATCGACGTCGATGAAGACAAGCGCGATGCCGAGCTAAGTTTCCTGAAGAAGGAAATCTACCAACGCGAGGTCCATATCGGGTGCCGCGCAATGACCGCCCTCGATCGATTTTCAAATCGCGCGTAGGTCCATTATGGAATATTCGCGGTTCATTAGCATCCGGGCCACATGGCCCCCGTCGAATTATCTATCAGGTGGACAACAGCGACCTTCAGATTATGAGCCTCTGCAAAACACGGAAATTCCTGTTTGAAGTCAACGACCTTCGGGCGTCCGTGTGCCAATCCTGTGCCCGGGAGTATGATGTAGGCGTAGACAATGGAGGTCAGATGAGTCTCTCCAAGCGCATTCTCTTTGGCAATGATCCGGCTAATGACGAAGCACGGCGCCAGATTCAGGAGGGTATCGCCCGGGCTATTGAGACGTACAAATTTGGCGTGGCAACCCGCCGTCGAAGCAAGACCGGGTCTGGAACGCATTGGGACAGCCTCTGGCCGTCATGCGTCCAGAGCGCCGTAGACCAGTTGGCAATTAAGACAATCGGGGTGAACAGCCGGATTTATGCAAAAACCGAAGCAGAAGCCGAGGCGATCAAGGCCCGTGCAGAGGCGCTCTATAAAGCGCGACTGGCCGAGCGACTTGAGCTTTTGGCAAAGCGTCATTCGCGGAGATAGGCAGAGCCGCCTTCAACCGGACGGCTGCGCCCCCGCGGCCAATCTCGCATCCATAGCCTCTGCCGCCTTCGGCTGGATTTTGTGCAGAAAGTAAGCGTCACAGAACAGCTTGATGAAGGACACTTCCTTCAGGGTAATTTTGGCATTAGTCGCGTCGTTCGCATCGAAGGCGCGACACAACTCGACGTAACGTGCGGTCTCGTCGAACTCTGGAAACAGCTCTCCGATGAAGCGAACGAACGCGCCTTCGAAGGGTTTGCCTTCCCGCCAGTCGCCCTGCTGAGCCATCATGTGGCGTAGACACTCAAAGAAATTGCCGAACGCCTGAACTTCGCATTGCCAGTGCACGTCGTTGAGCGACAGGAAGGTCACGCCGCCGACATAGTAGTCGAGCCCGGTTTGCTTCCCCTGCTTGTCGCGCGCCGGCAAGGCCGCAAACACGGCAGCGGTGCGCGCCAAGTCCTCAATCGTCAGGACGCGATTCTCGCCCCAATCAATTTTGAGGCTCGGGCGCCTTTCAATCCGCACCTCCGCTTTGTTCTCAAGGTCCTGGACGGACTCGTGATAACGGTCGATCTGCTCAGGCATGCGCCACCACCAGAACCCCATCGTGGCGATATTCAGCGCAACGACGAACTGGCGGGCGACGCCCCATCCGAAATACCACAGCGCTTCGACCGGTACGTTGTCGCCAAAGATGAAGTCGATAAGCAGCTCATTCTTCTTGCCGCTCACCGCCGTGAGCTTGATCCAGTCCGTTTTCTCGTTCCATGCCGTGAGTACTTTTGGTCGAATGGAGTGCGACGCACAGATGATCCGCACCCGCAGCTTCCATTTGTCCTTGGTCTTTTTGTCCGGCACATTCCTGCTGCGTTCAATCTCGACGGCAACAGCAGCTTGTGACTCGGCTTCGGCCTTGTCGAAAAGGTCTTTCAGCCACAGGCCCCATGCGTGAGCGTCCTTCAACTCCGCCAGCTTCTCCATCGATCCTTTTGATAGAATCTGCTTGCGCTGCTCGGGATCATCGACCGCCGTCATGAACCACGCTTGCAATTCGACATCGGCTTTCGTGAAATCTTCGCGGACGGTTTCCGCTTCGGCCATGCCGAGCCGGGCCTCGGCAAGGCCGATAAGCTCCTCGGCCTGCTCAAGCAAAACGGCATCCGCCGGGATGCTCAAGCCGTCTTCGCCGTTATCCACATACAAGCCTGCGAGCCGGTTGCCATGGATACGCTCGGCAAGGCCGGCCATCTCCGTCAGGCCTTTGGCCGTGAGACGGTTGCCGTAGAACTCGGGTCCGAAGAACGCCCAGAACAATTTCTTGATGTGGTCGTGCTGGTGATTTTTCGGCCATGCGGGTGGGACGACTTGCTGATCAGCAAGGTGCTGCACACCCATCAGCGCGCGACGGCCGATCTCTTCGAGTGAAAGCGTCGCAAGGTGATAGGCCACATTTGCGTTACCGGTTGTCTGAACCGCCTTGGCCGAATCCAACAGCGCGCGAGCGTGCGTCACACAAGCCTGCATCGCGGCAACGTGCTGGGGGTCGATCGGGAGCTTGGGCGGTTTCATACCCGGCATGGCCTGTGAGGGCAGATAGTAGCATCGCAAATGCATGTCGAGTTGACGCGCCCTTGGCAAGAGGCCTTTTTAGTCAGCACCGCGGGGCTACAGCTCCAAGGGCGGGCATCATCATGCGTCGGTGGACACTACTGGCCTCCAAAAAGGCCACGAAGTGACGCTAGGGCGGCGGAGACGATGGCGCCGAGGCTCCCAAACCGCCCCCCGCTTTTTGCCGGACGCGGGGGGTTAGCTGAGCCGACGCTCTCAACAACTCGTGTCGAGCTGTATCTGGCCCAGCCAAAACGCCAGGTCACCTCCTGCCTACTCTTGTATGCCTTGTGAGCAGCTGCGGCGGCGGGCGGCGAGGCATTTACAGGCTGAAGTATTTCGACGGTCGAAAGCGGATTGTTATTTGGCTCCGGCGGAGGCACAAATATGGGTGATTCGTTGCCTGCGTGATTCGGTGTTTGAGACGCTACAGTTGCGCTACCTGAGAGGTAGCCCTCACTGTTGCCCTGTGCCCCGGTACTCATTGATACAACTCCCCTCCGAACGCTGTCGGTTGCCAGCGCAATTGAAGGCGGTCTTGTTCCGGAAGTGAAGCGGGCGCGCCTTAACCTTTCCAAATATGACCCATTCAAGATTTCGGTGACGTGGATGGGGAAAGACCCCTTGAACCCATTGAGGGGGTTCGAGCCATTGTCATAATGCTCGGCATATACACGTCTGAGTCGCGGGCCAATTAATTGCTAACATCGATCCAAGCATTGCAAACGATTGCGGACGTGCCCGATACCCTGGACGTTCGCTTTTTCGCGCGTGCGCTTGGGCCGCGCTACCGCTGTTATGTTGGCGGCCTTCGCGAACTCCTTGACCTTTTTGCCCTTGCCTATCCCGACGATTATTCGCGGGAGGGCCTATACGCCGTGATTGCTGGCTATCACGAACTGGCCGTCGCCAAAATTCCAGCCGAGCTGCGGCGCAGACCTTTTCACGATACGCGCCTATTTCATTGGGACTATATCAAGCCACAGGACGTGATCAGCGCCTGCGAGTGCAAGCTGATCCGCTATGACAGAGCTATCCAAGTCGCGAACTGCTTAACGCTCGCGCTACGATGGTCTTCGGCCCCCGGCCTTTCGACGGTCGATGCGTGGCGCTTTCTTCGTGTTCGCCCCGTCATATTCACGTTTGAAGGCGGTGGCGCCCGCTGGCTGGACCACGGCTCCGGCCCCATTTACGAGCGTATGCTCAACGAGCTTGGTGCCGGACGGCCGGACCTCTCTGAGCGAAAGGTCAAGTCGTTCCTAAAGAATGTCGGATCGGGTGGCGCGATAACGCATGCAAACGCGGTTCGACTTCGCGCCTATCTGACGGAAGCAAAAATCCCCCATAGCGGCTTCGGCGTCGTTACCAATCGGGCAGAACCGAAACCGGTGAAGGAAGAAGCCTGCTTCATAAGCCTTGCGCCCGCGCTTGCCGCCGAGTTCAGTCTTTTAAGGACGGCTTGTGCGCAAGCGCAGGCCCGGGCTTAGCGTCGTAGGGCGACGACGCGTCCTTCAGACATTGATGCCGGGCGGTGGGGAGAGCCGACGCGTTCATTGAACTGACGTCGCCCAGCCGCGCTGAGATTGAACTCATCGAACAGATGACCTCCGCCGACGCGATCCCACTGTTGAACCGTAATGATTCCGTACGACCTGTAGATGTTCTTAAGAAAGCTCATGACGGGAGTTCGGTCGGCAAACAGCGCGCAGAGCATTTGGTGCGGCGAGAGAAAAGCCTGACGCGCCGGTGCGTGCCGCGGCTCGACTTGCAACTCCACTACATTGCTCACGCGATACATCCTGCTCAGACCGTGCACTGTATTAGAGCGCTGTGCCGTTAATAAATTGGAAATTATGCCGCTGTGCTGCGATGAAATCGAAGTGGTTGCGGGGGTTGGATTTGAACCAACCACTTCAAGGTTATGAGCCTTGCGAGCTACCGGGCCGCTCTACCCCCGCGACCGACAAGCTAGGGCGCAAGGCACAGAGCTTCAAGGATTAAATTCCGCGCCATTTTTCAAGGTTATTTGTGCTCTGTCGGGCCCCGTATGTTGGGCGACTATGCCCGTTGGCTCATTCTTCAATAGGCGTGCGACAGCACAACACGCCCGAATGGAAGACGACAACGCAGCAGCTACATTTTGTGGCACTCACTTTCGTTGAACTCATACACCACGCCCGCATGAAGGACGACTGCGCCAAAGCTTCTGGGATCTTTTCGTTTTGCACATCACGCTCAAGTGGAGGGCGACTGCGCCTGCTGAAATGATCAGAAAGATCGGGGATTTATAATTTTTGGAGCGGGGTGATTGGTTGTTGAATGCGCTTAAAATAAAATAAAGCCACGTGACGAATTGATTCGTCACAACGCGAGACTTCTTTCAGCGCCACGGTTGTCAGTGAGACGCCACCGCGAGTGTGTTCTGCACCAGCCGAGCGGCATAGACCTGAGCCGCAAGGCACATCAAGGCATATGCCGCAAACAGACAGCCGGCGTAAACAGCAACCCTTCCATGATCCTGGGTGAACAAGCCGGCAAGCGGGACCAACAGGATCAGCAGGATTAGATTGATCGTCCCGATGTCGCGCGCCGCGAGATAGGATTTGTGAGCGTCGAGCACGCCGACATCGGCGGAGTGCTTTCGGTATATCGAGTAAAACAATCGGCCCTGTTCGTCCGGGTCGACCGGCAAACGGCCGTGAGCTTTTTTGAGCTTTTTCATATCCACGCGCTGATCTGCCGGGCCAATCTTCGTGAAGGCGCGCGCGCCCGGCAAAGGATTGATCCAACGCCAGTGAATGAGGCGATCACGCATCTGCGCCGGTATCAGGCCCAGCAATACAAGCCGGGTCAGAGCTATGAGGCCGAGGGCAATTGATCCTGGGGCCAAGAAGTTCTGCATCTTCTGCAAAGCCTCCGGCCCGGAAAGCTGCGTAATCGGCAACGGTTGAAAGACGACGTAGGCGAATGCCAGGGCGTGAATAACCAGGACCGCCCGGATGAGCCAGGCGTTCTGCTCTTTCAGAGACTTCCCGGCACTCATTCGGTTACCCCGTTGTGCATCAGCGCGTAGAGCCGGCTGGGTGCTGTGATTAGCAATACTGACGGCGGCGGGCGCTCTGCCGCAAGCTGCCTTGCAGTTGCCCTATCCAAAGACGATGGACCATGATCGGCCAGATGGGAATGCCATGTGCCGACATCAAAGAGCGTATTTCCGCTGAGGCGGTGGCGCGCCTTGATGGCCGCCTTCAAGCCCTTTGTCCCCAGCACAAAAAGCGCAGCCGATCGCAAACTATCGGGCGGCGCGGGGATCAGGTCCACGACCGTCACTGCCCTGAGCCGGGCGCTGCATGTACCGATAAGAACGCCGCCGGTTTCAACGTGCGGATAACGCGCGGTTTCGGCTCTGATTTCCTCAACGACGCGCCGGGATGCGCGAACCGTCCAGCCTTCAGGGCCTTCAATTTCAACGACCTCGAACGGCGGAACCTGCTGCTTTTGCCAAACCGTATTTGATGTTGTTTCCGCTTTGGTCCCCACGATGATGCAACCATCCTTGCCGGGCTGCTGCGTAAACCCGACGAATTCTTCGGTGAGCGCTGCGGTCATTGCCGACAGCCGCATGTCGGTCATTGGCATTGTGAGCGAGCCGCAGCCCTGTCCAATCTGAATTTCGGTGAGCCCGAACGCGGGATCGAAAAGCAATTTGCGCAGGCGGTCGTCCGTGGCAGCCGCATTCATTTCTGCGACAAGATCGCAGAGAGTCGGATTGTGAGCGGCCCCTTCGACAACAAGAAACCCGCCGTCGCCGCGCCCGAAGAGAGCGGCTTCCGCGAGACGGGGTTTGATGTCTTTGGCTGAAAGAACTGAAAGCGCCTCCCGAACGCCAAGCGAAGCAGTTGTATTAAGGGCGTACTCCGCCTCTTTAGGCAGAACCGTCTTCCGCGCTTCCTTTGTCGGAAGACTTGCGACCAGATCGTCTTTATAAACAGCCGGCGACTGGCCCAGCTGTTCCAGCTCCTTCGCCAGCTCGGCTGCTTTCGACCCGGCATAGCTGGACCGGGCCAGCGCATGGCGCGCCATGTTATGCGGCCGCAACGAGCCGCTGTCGCTGACTGAAGAAATCTTTGCCCCGGACCGCGCGAGATGCATCGCCATCTTCGAGCCGACGCTGCCGCAACCGATCATCGCAACAGGCGCAATCACGGGAGCGCCTGACACGTTTCGCAAAAGCTCGGGATTTGTCGCATCGATCTGCATGGTCGGGGCCACCGGCTCATTGTCGCCGCCCGCCAGCAGCGAGCTTCGCTTCTTCATTGCCCGGATTTCGAAGACATAAGGAAGCAGTTCGATATTTGACGGCGATCCCGCGAGAGCGCACGGCCGCCGCGCGCACAGGATCACGGCAACCGGTATCGACACTTCAAGAACGAACCCGTCGAAATTTCGCTCAAGCTCGCCTATGAAAAGCCGAAGGGCCCGGCCGCAATGCAATTCGTCCGCCCGCGCGAGAAGGCGGGCGAAGTTGTCGACCGTCTCCGGCATGTAAGAGGCGGCGACAAACTCCGCGCCGCTCGGCATTTTATCCGGCCAGACGAGACAGCACACCGTCTCGCCGCCCCACCCGTTTCCGCTCTTGCGCCTTACGAACAGGTTCTTGTCGTCGCGTTTCAGCGGAACCTGTTCGTTGCTAACATCGAGCCACGCCATGGCCTCGCCGCCAAGCAATGCTTCGTCTTTGCCGGACCGAAAAAAGCCCGCCTTGAGGACGCGATGTCCGCCGTTCCGGTCAACGGCGGCGCGGCAAGCCTCCGCATCCACCGCAACCACATCCGACAGATCGCGGCGCAGCGTCACTTCCCAGCCGCCGCCATGATGGATGAGAGTGCCTTCCGCAGCACGCTGAAGCCACAAGACAAGCTGATGGATGAGGTTGAAGACACCCAGCTCGATCAGCCCGAACTGAAAGAAATATTCACGCTGGTTGCCGTCGACCAGGCAGGGGCGCGGCAGGTTGTCCGCCGAGCCGGGCTGCAAATGCGGAAGATCGCGCGGGAAGTCGCTGCGCAAATAGAATACCGGTGACGACCACGGATAGTCCGGCCGCAAGACAACCCGGACAGTCTCAGTCGTTCGCACGCCGTTGGGGCTGGCGCCGTCGACTTTGAACTCAAGCGCCATCTCGACATTGAGGTCGAGTTCGAGCGCCGAACCCTTTTCGTCGCTCGCAATCAGGCGCCCCGCGCGACATTCCGCGTGGGTCTTCGCTGCCGAAAGAAATCTTTCGGCAGCGGAGTTGGGCCGGCTTTCGGCCATATCGTCAGCCGTGATGCCGCGCGTGCGATGCGGTCGCGCTGATGCCGAGCGCCGGCGCGGCGAGCGCAGCCGCCGTGCCGATCTTCCGGACGATGCCGCTGGATTTCACTTCAAATTCCAGAGTCAGCTTCTTGTCCTTCCAGTATTCATCGGTGCAGAAGAACCGATCGGCATCGTCATCCAGAATGACGACATATTCGCGTTTCGCGCGCTCGTGCGGGGGATTATCGTCATCGGCCTTGATAGGCTTGCAGCTTGCGACGATGACTGCCCCTTTGCGCGTCTGCGAAAGCGCGTTCCGCGCATTCGCGTCGACCTCGACGGCCTCGCCCAATTCGCTCCAGCGGTCGAAGCTCAGGCTGCGCCACGAGCAATGATGCGGGGTTTGAAGAAGGTCGTACGAGAGCCAATCCGCATTGGCGCCGCCGTGGGTGTCCCACAAGCGGTTCCAGATAGCGACTTCGGCATCGCCGCCGGTCAGAAAGCGGCAGCGGTCGCTGATGCCGCCGCCGCGCAGAGAAAAGCGAAGGATCACGGAAGACTGGTTATGACGGAGGGTGTCTTCGTCGTCCTCATCGATGGGAAACAGCGGAGCCAGAAGGCGCGCTTCGAACGAGCCGTCGCGGACGCGGTTGCAAGTATCGACCAGTTCGTTGAGCTTGACGACGATGCCCAGGATGTCGTCGGTCTTGTCGTCGACATCCTCGCCCATGATTTGAATGCGATCGCCTTCCGTGGTCGCAAAGCTTTTCTCGCGGAAGAGCTTCACGCGCCGCCGCGCCTCTTTGGCCCATGCGCGCGCGTCTTCGCAAAGGCTTTCCCCATTGGCGTCGGCGCGGCGGAAGACAACAGGCGAGGACCACATCTCGCGGATCATGATTTTGTCGTCGTCTTCGTTCCAATCGGCAGGCGGCCCGAGGTGAAAGTGGTTGCGCAGACCGGTCGTATGGTCCGAGTGCGGATGACTGACCAGAAAGGCGTCCACAAACAGACGCCCGTCCGCGTCGCGGTCGAGACGGCCGCGAAGGTCTTCAGCGACATTTGGCGTATCGTCGTTCTCGTCGTCCGCGGCGCCGCGGATGTTCACGTCGACCAGGATGGTCTGGCCGTTATCAAGGCGGATGAGGGTCATGTCGCCGTTAGAGACGGGGAAGAAAGCAACTGAAGCGGTCATTTGGGGTACACCTTGTTCAGTATTTGTTCCTTGTACAAAGGGATTGATAACCCGGTTCCAGCCGGGGCAATGGGCGGACAATGGAACTCCGCATTGGGGCTAAATAGTGAACAGATTCTGGATTTAAAGAGGCAAATACGATTTATTCGGAACAATTTAAAGCGGTCTAACAAGCGGACATTTCGGCAGCCACAAGGCAGCTTCTTTATTTTTAAATATATGATATAAATAGATTTATATGGGCAGAGAAGAGGACATGAAAGAGGACATGAAAGAGGCTCTCCGGGACCGTGGAGAGTCAACGGGATTAATGCAACCTCTTGTACTCCAGGAAGGCGCTCCGCAGCGAGGCGCTCTTACTGATTTAGCCGTCGATCTGGCCGCAAAGTCCGCCGGGTTTCGGCGCAGCCTGCCTCAAGGAGTGATGGCGGCGCTCGCCGACCTCGTGCGCTCAATGAACTGCTACTACAGCAACCTCATTGAGGGTCACAACACTCACCCTATCGATATAGAGCGGGCGCTGAAGGACGACTACAGCGCCGATCCAAAAAAGCGCGATCTTCAGCGCGAAGCCAGAGCGCACATCACCGTTCAACAATGGATCGATGCCGGCAGGATCGAAAATCCCGCAAGCACCGGCTCTCTTCGCGAGATTCACCGCCGCTTCTGCGAATTGCTTCCCGATGAGCTGCTTTGGGTGGAAGAGCCCACGACCAAAGAACGCGTACGCGTCGTACCGGGGGAATTCCGCACGAAGGATGTGAAAGTCGGCTTGCATATTTCCATCAGTCCCGGCGCAGTCCCGCGCTTCCTCGCGGACTTCGAGCGCGTCTTCAGCGCCGTCGGAAAGACCGACGCGATCATCGCCGCCGCCGCCGCCCATCACCGCTTCGTCTGGATTCACCCGTTCCTGGACGGCAACGGCCGCGTGGCACGGCTGATGTCGCATGCGATGCTGCTCAAGACACTCGATACAGGAGGCGTCTGGTCGGTGGCGCGCGGTTTCGGCAGGAATGTCGCCGCTTATAAGGGCCACCTCGCCGCCTGCGATCTGCCGCGCCGTAACGATCTCGACGGACGCGGCAACCTAAGCGAAGAAGCTCTTGCCGCTTTCACGAAATTCTTTCTCGAAACCTGCCTCGATCAAGTAGCCTTCATGGAAGAGCTGGTGCAGCCCGATCGCCTGCGCGCCCGCATCGGTCTGTGGGCGGAAGAAGAAATCAAGCTCGGCAAACTTCCTGCGAAATCGGGACAGGTACTTGAAACGGTGCTTTATCGCGGCGAACTGCCGCGCGGCGATGTGGCCGAAATCCTCGGCGCTACGCCGCGTCACGCGCGGCGTACAATTTCTGCGCTTCTTGATCGCGGCGTCCTCACTTCAAAAGGGATGCGGGATCCGTTGCTTCTGGCGTTTCCCGCCACTCTCGCCTCGCGCTGGATGCCGGGCCTGTTCCCGGACAAAGAAGCATAGGGCGGCAAGTCCTAATGGCTTTCGTCCTGTCGCGCCGCAGAGCGCTTGGACTCGGCAGCAACGCTGATTATACGGAAAGCAAAGACCCGTAATCACTTCGCTTTGTAAAGCTCCGCGAAGTCGGGCTGGTTGCGCAACGCTTCCGGCCTATAAGCGGCATACTCGTCGTATTGCAGGACACGCTCCGCTTTCATGCGCGCAAGCACCGAAGGGTGCATGGACGAGCCAGGCACCGGCGCCCTTGGCCGTTTCTTCGCGAAGCGGAAGACGCTGCTGCGGGTTTCATCATGCAGTGGGCCGAGGGGATCGGGATTGAGCCGCAACAAGGCCGTGTCGAATTTCAGGCCGTCCGGCAAAGCCTGCGCCTCCTCCGCCATCCACTGCAAGGCGATGTCGGACAGGCGAGATTCATTTTCGGGGTAGCTTCCGCCGATGTCGGAATGATTGCCGGGAAACCAAAGCTGCTTGAACCATCTCGGATTCCCGGGCCCAGTATCCCGCCAATCTTTCGGATCGCCCCAAGGGACGCGCGGGAAAGAGTCGCGGTTCTCGTCGATCGCAATGGCGTGACGCGCATAGCCAACGTTGGGGTTCAGTTCTTGATCATAGAAGCGCAGGCGCAGCGCCGTGAAGTGGAACGTCTTCCAGAACGGATAACCCGGGAGACCTACGGCATAGCGAACATTCATAAAGGCCAGCAGGCCAAGCGTGGCCACGACTGCGGCAAGCGCCGTAATGCCAGTCCAGAAGAGAAAATGCCCGAAGAGAACCCCGAGAGTAGCGCCAAGGAAGGCGACTACAACGGCGATACCCCCGAACACCATCAGCAGCCCGCTCAATGTCGCGACGGAGGCAACCGTGTCGAACACGCCTATAAAATAGGGATAGGCGTTCGATTTGCCATCCGCATCCGAACCGAATTTTTCTCGGAACCATTTCGCGAGCGCCCTGCGCTGATCGAGGTAGGCCGAGTCTTTCGGGGAACTGACGTGCTGGTAGACTTTCTTGACGGCGATCTGCGCAACGGCGCGCACCGAACCGGGATCGAGCTTTAACAGTTTTCCGTCCTTGCCCAAGCGCGGAACGCCGCACATCGCCACGACCGCGCCGACGCATCGCGCGGTGTAGGCGCCGCGGCTGAAACCGAACAGGTAAATTCTGTCGCCCGGCTCCCACATGCGGATAATCGCCGCATAGCAGTCGATAATGTTGGTAGTGATTCCCAAGCCTGTGGCTTGGCTGACTACATTCTGGACTTTGCGCCAGAGACGTCCCATCAATCCGAGACCGCCGGGCTCCGTGCCGATTCCGGGATCGTAATAGGTCAGTTGCTCTGCTGGATTGACACAGGAATCGGGACCGCAGCGCGTGGCCCTGTACAGTTTGTAGATATTGCTGCGGCATTCGTCGAAGAGGATGCCCCCGCGCTGGCCCGTGCCATCAGAGAAGACGATGATATTTTTTGGCATGACCTGCCTTTAATTTTTCATTGAAAAACGGGCTCGAATATAAGGTCCGCACCAAAAGAACGCGGCAACAATCGTCGTCTCCTTTTAGCAGAAATATCCATCATGACAATTGCCGGTTGAAGCAGGCGTATAGACAGCGAAGCGGCAGCATCATTTGAAAAGGCTAAACAAGATTTTGGGCTGAAGTGACAGCGCCGCGAATGCCGCCAGTTTTATTTCAACAACATCCGATATTGCAGTGCCAATCTATTGCGGCGTCGGCGGCACACTGAACACCAGCCGCTCCCGCCGTGACCCGCACGCGGCCCGCCCCGCCGGCGGGGTTAACCGATCTCGAGCGCCGCTAAGCCCCACTCGCCCCGGGGCCGACGGCGCTCGGCACGCCCCGGCGGGCGGCGGCTTGGTGCCGTGTTGCCCGCCGTCAGCGGCCCGAAGGCGGCTAGGCCGCTGACGCCAGTTGAGGCGGGGGCCGGCGGGTCCGGCCACCGTTAGAAGGCCGGCCTCGGCGCAGCGGCCGGTTCCAGCGCCGCCAGACGCTCGCGTAGGGCCACGCACTCCGCCTCAGCTGCCCGGCGCCGCTTCTCCTCGGTGCCGTAACGCTCCGCGAGGACGGCGGCATCTTGCTGCAGGGCCCGGTACGGCGCGGCATAGCGTTCCCACGCACGCTTGCGCGTATCGTAGTCAACTTCATCCCGTTTTTTCTCGATCTTTTCGAGCATGCTCTTCTCCTTCGCCGCTATGGCCTGCTCCATCTTCCATTGCAATCGGTTCACGCGCTGACGGCGGGGCCCGGAGCGCTCGTGGCGAAAGAATGCGCTGACGTCGCGATGAAAAGTGTCTTGCCATTGCCGCATCCCCTGGCGATACGCCCGGTCCCTATGCTTGGGCTCGGCACCGTCCGCCGCGGCCGCCGCCTTGGCACGGCGTCCGGGATGGACCTGGTTGATGTCGAGCCGCCCGTCGTCCCGCAGATCCGGGACCACATAAAAATGCAAATGGGGATATCGTTCATCGCGATGTTCGACAACGGACTTAAGATGATGGCCGAACTGTTGCCGCAGCCACGCAAGCACCATCTGCTGCCAAAGCGAGTACACATCGCTGTCCACCGGATCGTCGCACAGCGATTGGTGATCCCAAGGATAGCTCACGACGCCCGCCAACAGGCAGACGCCGTCTCGGCGCAGCCGTCGAAGTTTTTTGCCTTCGTCACGGGCCTGATCGGCGCGTTCGATCGCGAGCCGTCCCGCTTCGATCGGCGACACCCCGTCGATAACCTTCGGCTGCGCCGGATAGCGGATATGATTGGACGCGCCCGGGCTACGGGCCCCCTCCGCGGTGATCCCTTCGATGCATGACCAACTCGGTTCTCCCGAGCGCGGAAAGCGGCCGCACGAGCCCAGATGTAGAAACTGATAGCTTTTCATTTTCGCCTCCTGATGGTTGTTTGAGGCATTCAAACCGACCGCCTAGCAAACTCAAAAATGTTTTTTAAAAAATAATTTTGGACAACAATTTTCGCGTCTGCGGTCCATATGCTACTGACCGACTAGCATACGCGGAAAATTCGCAACCGCCCGGCAGCACCTGGCGCTCCGGAATGACGTTCGGATGTTCTCCGCGCCGTCCAAAATTATGCTCACTTGTAGGCAGTCGCACCACGCTCGACGTCGGACCGCAGGGGTGTCAACAGGGGTGTCGGCTCGTCGACGGCTCCGGTCCGGGCCCCCCTGTTGACAGACCGAACCACCGACTGCTCTCGGAAATAATATTACGCAGCCAAGGTCTGCTCACGAGGAAAAGAGCCCTTCGATGGCGGGCGAACATTCCGAGCCGCACTCACTGTATAATGCGATGAACTCTACTCACAGATGTGGGACAACCGATGAGCCGGCTGACGACGGATCACGGATTCCGCAACGGCCTAGCCAAATCTATTGGCCGGATGGACAAGCCCTAGTCGAGATCGCCGCGATCAAGTTGGCGGCGGCACCCCGAATGACCGGATCGCCGGTTCGTCCGCGAAAGGCTAGGAACGGCATCCGCCACCGATCGACGCCGCTCACGCTATTCGCTTCGCTCTCATCTTCCTTACTGCCTCGGCCGCCGCGGATCAGTCACGAGATCCGGAAGCTGGCGCTCGGGATCAAAAACCACCTCAGCCACACGGACTGCATGGCCGCCGCCCGCCTCCTTAGGATCGCACGGCACCAGCAACTTGTCCGCGACGAGCCGATCAATCGCACGATCGAACTCCGCGGCTGTCGGCATCGCCCTCTTTAAAATACGACCTACGTCCCGCAGCAGCAGATTCGGACGCGCAACGCTCGCGTTCAACTGCGCAAACGAGAGGATACGCCTCGCGTTGCGGACCTCGGAAACAACGCTCGCATCCATCAGGACGCTACGGGCCGCCGGGAGCGCAGTCTGTTCGACAAAATCGATCGCGCGCTGTGCGACATCCTTGCCGATCTCCGCAGACATCTGATCAGCCTTGCGCGCGGCGTGATCCAGAAGGTGCAGCAGGACTGCAATGCGATACGCGAGGTCGGCGGCAGCCACGTAGTAGTGCGCAAGTGGCGGCAGCACCGCGGCCGACGTGCTCACGAACCTCGTTTTAGCGTGCTCCAGTATTTTGCGTGCCGCCGCCGAGAACTTCAACTGAATCAAATCGTCCCCCCTGGTCGCGGTGAGCGCGCGCGCGCGCGCGAGAATATCGGTCGCCGCCTTGGCCACGTCGGTGGCCTGGCCTGATTCCGATTTTTCTTCGGCCGGGATGAACAGCGTGGCCGTCAGTGCGGCGGTGGTCGCCTTGTGAAGGCTGAAGCTGTCGACGACGGAGAGCGTGCCGATGACCGATGCGCTTACCGGACGCATGCGGACACATCCGTCAGCGCGGGGATCGGCGAGTTCGAGCGGGCGGCCGACGCTGGCGTCGTTCAAGAGCTGCGCCGTCAGGGTGTCATAGTTCACGCCAAAGCCCGCCATGCTCGGCATCCGACGCCCATCGACGATCAGGACACCCGAGTTCGCCGCCTCAAGACCGCGTTTTACTTCGGTCTGGACTGGATCGCGCAGCACGACGGAAGGCCGGGGCGGCGACGAAGCCGTTTCGGCAGCTGTGAGATCGAGTTCGAGGCTCTCAGAAAGCCCCGCAAGCCCAAGCATGACGGCCTGGGCACGGGTTTGCCGGCAAAGCCGCCGCCGCGCGGCGATGGCCGCGCCATGCAAATCGGCCTTCTCCTTGTCCACACGCCAGCGCTGCACATCTTTCGCTTCCAGTGCGTATGCGGCGTGCAGCACGGGCCTGGCGGCCTGCGGCAGGTGGTGTTCTTCGCCGACGAAAGCGACGCGCAGCGCGAGCGAACCGCCCACGCCGTTTGCGTTCTTGCCAGTACCGAGCCACACACCGAGACCGGCAGCGGCGGCGGTCGCCGCCAATAACGCGGAAACCGACACTGTGTCAGTAAACAGTTCTTCGAGGGCGGGCGGGAGCGTTCCAACGGGAGGCGAAGCTGCGGGCTTGATGCGGACAACCTGTAAGCACGTCAGATCGGGCGCGCGCTCGTCCGATCCCGCTTCGTTCGGGGCGTCACCAGCGTCGCCGGGCTCTGCCGCGCCGCGTTTGTCGGCGCCGGCAGTCTTCTCCGCCTTGGCGCGGTTGGGTTTGCGCTTCGACTTGTTCTTGCTGTTTTTCTTGCTCTCGGCCTTTGGCCTCTTCGATTGTGTTTCTGCGTCCGTCGCCAACGGCTGAACATCACCATCATCGCCGATGCGAGGTTCGGTCAGCGGCGTTGTCTCAGGGGACGCGGCCTGCACATCGAAGCCTTCGGTCGGTGCGGACCCATCCGACATGTCAGAATTCCGTTCGGTCTTGGTCGCAGCCGTTGCAGACGGTTCGCTGCGATGGTCTCTTGGATCGTTAGACTGCGTGTTCATTTGTGCTCTCCAATGTAAACGTTATGACTTTGCCCTGCGAAGGCGTCTCTTTTCCTGCACGCGCTCGGACATTTCCCGAGCGCCGCGTTTGTAAACATCTCTCGTGATTATCTTGTCGGCGTGTCCCGCCGTGCTCGCGAGATCGTCGTCGCTAGCGCCGGCTGCCGCTGCTTCAGTAATCCCGGAAGCGCGGCCGTCCATATTCCAGACCGATTTTGGAATTCCGGCCGCGGAAGCGTAGCGGCGCCACGCTTTGCTAAATGCCTGTCGGTCGGCCCACGGCTTGCCGTCAGGACGCGCCGCGACTGGTGCATAGGGATTTCCCCGATCGAGATGCCTCACGCAACGGACGACCAACTCACATTTGTCGAGTGCATGAACAACCGGCTGTGTCGTTTTCGATGTCCTAACGACGAGGTTTTCGGCCAGTTGTATCCGGTCGATCGTCATCCCAGACCACACCTTGGGACCGCGCCGTACTTCACCCGGCTTAAGCTCATACGTCGGCGGCTCTTCTCGCCACGAGCCCAAGATATCTCCTTGACGAAGAAACGCCTCGTATTGCAGCGCCTGTGTCAACGCCATGTGAGCGTCATTTTGTTTGAGACACTCGTCCACGACCGCCTTCGCTTGAGTGAAGCTCATCGTCTCTTCACGCGGCGGGTTCTTGGAAAACCTCATCTGGGACAGGCCTTTGCGCAGCCTTTCGCAATCTGGAAGATCAGCCTCAATGCCGAAAGAGAGAAGCGCCCGGATCATCTGAATGCAGCCGTACGCCCGCCGCGTTCTTTCCTCGCCACCTTTTTCTGCGGCTTCCCGCCAACGCTTGTAGTAAGAACGAAAGAATTTAGGGCTGAGTCGATCCAACCGACGCGCACCGATTGTGTTTTTGATCACCTTCAGCCAGTCTCGATATGCCGCCCTGGTGTTGTCCTTGATGTCTTCG
Source organism: Pseudolabrys sp. Root1462 (assembly GCF_001426945.1). Classification (GTDB taxonomy): domain Bacteria; phylum Pseudomonadota; class Alphaproteobacteria; order Rhizobiales; family Xanthobacteraceae; genus Pseudolabrys. Next base: position 22,728 of record NZ_LMFS01000004.1, read on the forward strand.
AACGCGCTTTCTTCGTCGTGCAGATAGAGATCGATAAGACTGCCGACGGTGCCGTCGTACTTTGGGGCGAGGCGAGACCTGTCTGAGACGGCACCGTCGGCCCAGGCCAACATCGCCTGTTGCTCGCGCTGACAGATCGACTCGATTAAATCAAAATCACAAGCTTCAAAGCTCGAAAGATCGACGTGAATTCGAACGGTTTTCGTCGGGTAGAATTCGAAGTCTGGGTGCTCGTCCTTTACCCAGTAGAGCTGTTGCTCAGGGCCACGCCTGATCGATTTCAAGCCGGGCGCCGTAAGTTGGATTTCTTGACCGGCGATCTTGACGGTGACCTTGCGGGTGCGGGTGACTCGCGACGTCATGGCCCAAAATTCTCCGGACCATCGTCGGCATAATCGACCCCTTGCGGATTCTGAACACCTTCCCGCCGCTGCAGAAACTGAAGTTGCGCCGGAAGGTAGTAAAGGCCTCCCATCGCGCGTCGGGGATCAGGCATCCCTTCGCGCCGGAGCATGGCGTGAATCGACGACCACTGCTTGGCTTTCTCACCAAGTACGATCGCAGATAGAAGCTCGTCATCGACGTATAGCGGCGTCGGGATGAGAACCCCTGTCGCCGCCAACACACGAAATTCCAAACCTTTGACCATACTCGGGCTCCAATGGACCTAAAGTACCACTGAACTTTCACCGGTACAATAGGTCCGCTGGAGAGCAACCTGTGTTATGGTTAAGCCCCTCTAAGATTCGAGGCTTGAATGGTCACTTCCCGCACTTTGGCAAAAGCGATTGGTGACGCACTTGGCATCGCTCCGGAGAGCGCTGAGCTTCATCTGAAGACCGTCCGGGCAGCCGGCAAAATCTCGTTCAAGGGATATGGAAGGGCTGCGGCCGCGATGACCAGCTTGGACGCCTCAAGGCTTTTGCTGGCTGGCGCAGGCAGCCTGTTCGCAAAGGACTCGCTACAGGTTTTGCAGAATTTCGGAGGACTCAAATCATTACGAGACCGACGATCGAACTTCACCCTTGAAGAGTTCCTCGCAAGGCGCATCGAATCGATTCTTGAAGAGGAAGCTGGAGACCCATCCTTTGAAACCGACCGGCATAAAACTCGCCCGCGGAGGCCCTTCGGATCTGTTCATTTGGCAGAGACAGCGCTCCAGCTTATCGAGCCGATGGGCTCATCCCAGAGAGGACTTCCACGCTTTGCGATCGTCAGGTGGCTTTCTCGGCAGCGTGACAGCCGCGTGCTCACGTTCGCCCCCGAGGCTGAGCGCAGAAGCGACGATGCGCCACTTCCTAAAATGACGGACATCTATGATGTCATCAGCAATTACTACGGAGCGAACTTCTTCCAAATGCGAGCTGTCAAACGCGATGCATTAATGAAGATTGCGCTTGCCATTCAAGAGTGAAATTCACTCGGTAACGCACTCGGTAACATCCGGTAACGGCGCCGAGGATGTAGCTGCTAAGTCATTGAAATGATGGCGCGCCCGAAGAGATTCGAACTCCTGACCCCCAGATTCGTAGTCTGGTGCTCTATCCAGCTGAGCTACGGGCGCTAATGCCGCCGCCGGATAGCCGGGCGGGACGGGCACTAGCTATCGCCTTGGGTATCCGTTGGCAAGTGTCGCCGACGCATTTGCTTCCGGCTGCGGCCCGGCCCCGGCCGACCAGGCCAAGGCCCTGTTTTCCGACCTGATTCGCCAGGCCAGCAGCGCCGCATTGGCCAAGGTGAAGGTCAGCGCCACGCCTGGCAGTCCGAGCGCGAGAGGAACCACGGCGATTTCCAGGGCCACCACGAGGTAATTGGGGTGCTTTAGCCAGCGATACGGGCCGCGGGCGACTAACTCGGCTCCCGGCAGCACCATGACCCGCGTCGTCCACCGGCCACCCAGGCTGGCGATGACCCAGACGCGGGCCGCCTGCAGCAGCACGAACAGCGCCAGCCAGCCGAGATTGACCGGCCGGTCATGACCGAACCAGGCGAGCGCGAGCCACCACGCCGCATGGAGCGTTACCATCACCGGATAGTGGCCAGCGCCGAATTCGACGGCGCCTTCGGCCCTGAGCCGCGCCGTATTGCGCCGCGCCAGCACGAGTTCGGCGAGCCGCTGCACCAGCAGGAAGCCGATGAGCCAGGCGCCCTCACCCATGGGCGCCATCGAGCGCGGCCATCGAGACGGTGAAGCCCGGTCCCATTGCCGCGAGCATCGTCTGACCGCGCAGGCCGCGGCGCACCGCGCGCTCGAGCACGAACAAGACCGTCGGCGCCGACATGTTGCCGTGGGTGCGCAGCACATCGCGTTCGTCGCGCAGCGTGCCCGTCTGCAGCTCCAGCGCCGACTCGACCGCCTCGAGCACCTTCGTGCCGCCGGGATGAAAAACAAGTTGCGGGGCCGTCAACCGCGCGCGCTTGATGAACCGTCGTGCCGGCGCCGCGAGTTTCTGTTCGATGAAACGCGGCAGCGAGCGCGACAGCACGACGCCGAATCCGGTCGGATCCATGGTCCAACCCATAATGTCGAGCGTTGCCGGCCAAGTGTGTTCGGCGGTGGCGCCGACTTTGATGCCAGCGTCCGCCTCGCCCGCGCGCAGCACCAGCGCAGCCGCGCCGTCGCCGAATAACGCTGACGAGATCACATCGGCTTTGGTCGAACGGTCCGCACGAAAGGCTAGCGTGCACAGTTCAACGACGACAACGAGTACGACCTCGCCAGGCTGCGCCTGCGCCAGCCGCGCACCGAGCGATAGCCCGACCACCCCTCCGGCGCAGCCGCGTCCGAACACAGGCACACGCAGCACATCGGGGCGGAAACCCATTTCTGCGCCGACTCGGGCTTCCAGGCTCGGCGTGGCAATACCGGTCGACGAAACCGTGACGATGACGTCAACGTCGCGCGCATCCAGCCGCGCCTCCGTCAATGCTTTCTGAGCGGCCTCGATAAACAGGGCGCTTGCGCTCTCGAGATAAGCCCGCGTGCGCTCAGGCCAGTCATGCTTCCCCTCGAACCAGTCGATCGGCTTCGCCGAGAAGCGCTGCTCGATTCCGGCGTTCACGTAAATGTCAGCGAGTTTGGGATAGCGCGCGAAACTCCGCGCATAGACCCGCCGCGCCAGTGTAGCGACGTCGGATTGGTTCAGCTTATGGGGCGGAACCGCCGTCGCCAAAGCAAGAAGCGCAGATTGAGATGGGCGCATGACAAGACCTTTCGGAACCACAGACATCGCAGATAGTGTCGCCCCAGCGGTGAAAACACCGCCGGGGCGTCGTTCTTCATTCGCGATTGCGTGATTGCTTAGCGACGCGGCTCAAGCGCGTGCGCGGGCCGTGCGGCGGGCGCTCAGTTCTACGGTCACATCCGGAATCGTGATGCGGAAGGTCGCGCCCATGGTGCCGGGGATCAGGCTTATCTCGCCGCCATGCGCCCGAACCAATTCCGCGGCGATCGCAAGACCCAGACCGGATCCGCCGGGGCGGGTCGATCCCTGGAAGGCCTGATACAGGTGACTGCGCGCCCGCTCCGACACGCCCGGGCCGGTGTCAGAAACCTCGATGGCGATCACCTCGCCCTCGCGCCGGCCGGTAATGCGAATTTGGTCGCGAGCGGGGTCACGCGTGCCGTGAGTCTCCAGCGCCTGAATGGCGTTGCGCCCGAGATTGACCATGACGCGGAACATCTGATCGGGGTCCGCTTCCATCGTGAGCCCGCGTTCGACGGAAACGATCCAGCGGATCGGCACTTCCATGGTGAGGCCGAGCGACTCTCGCACCTCCTCGATCAGCGATTCCACCACCACCGTCTTGCGATCGGGCGGCGCTTCCTGAGCGCGCCCGTAGGACAAGGTCGATTGGCACAGCGCGACGGCTCGTTCGATCGCATGCATCAGTTTGGGAGCGAAGCGCTGCACCTTCGGATCAGGCAGACTCGAGATCTGATCGGAGAAAAGCTGCGCCGAGGCGAGCAGGTTGCGCAGGTCATGATTGATCTTGGCGACCGCGAGACCGAGCGAAGCAAGACGATTCTTTTGATGCAGCATGGAGGCAAGCTCGCGCTGCATCGACGCCAATTCCTCCTCCGCGGTGCCGATTTCATCGCGGCGGCCCGAGCGCTCGATGATGCGCGCGGAATTCTCCGGATCAGCGCGGAACGCCACCATGTTCGCCGTCAAGCGGCCCATCGGGCGTACCAGCAAGTAATGCAGCGCGAAGAATACCAGCATCGCTGTGAACGCCGAGATACCCAGCGAGACCAGCATGATGGTGACGGAAAAGCTCAGCATCGCGCTGCGCAGCGGCCCCTCATCAAGAATGATTTCGATGAACTGACCCTTCGCCATCGGCGCGGGCCCGATAACGCGCATGACGTCAGTGGGCTTGCAGAACAGCAGAACGTCGAAGGCTTCCTTGATCGACTGCCACCACATGAGATGGCGCATGTCGACGTCGTCCTCGACCGATGACGGCAGATCGGCCGAGGCGAGCAGGCGACGTTGATCGCCCATCTTCACGGCGACGGCGCGGGCGCCGATCGAATCCAGTATCTTCTTGGCAAGGCTCTCCGGCACCATGCCGCTCGGCGCGGCGTCGAGCACCATGGCGGCGGTATGCGCGGCGGCGAGCCGGTCGTTGAGCCAGTTGAGGCGGAAGTTCGCGATCAGCGGCACATAGATCAGGACTTCCGCCACCAGCACGAAAGCGATCGTCAACAACAGGAGCTTGCCGGACAAACCGACGCGGACCCCCGACCGGCCTGGACTGGTCGTGGCGGCCGGCTCGTCGATCGTTTCAGGGGTCGTGCTCAACTCAGCCCAATCTCACCTTGCTAGCCGCACAGACATGATGCGCCTCGCCGCCAAACCCGGTCAAATCCCGCCCGCCGACGGCTGTTAGCCCGGATTCTAGGCCGATTTGTGCTCTCGCAACGGTAGGAACAAGTGTCCGGACTTAACTTGCCTGAATATTTGCCCTGCCACCAACCGCCGGGCTCTTCCGCCAAAACCGCCGGATTTCGGCCGCGAAGTCGCATTGACGGGCGGGGGTGGCTCGCTTATAAGCCGCCCCAACATATGCCCCTCGGTCATGAACCGGGACATTACCCTATCCATGAACCGGGAATTGCCCTGTCCATGAGCCGGGAATTTCCCTGGTCGTGAACCGGGATTTGGCGGTTTTCGGGGCTCTGGCCCCGGCCCCAAGGCGCCATCAGCGGAGATTTGATCGTGAAGCGGACCTACCAACCGAGCAAGCTTGTACGCAAGCGCCGTCACGGTTTCCGCGCGCGCATGGCGACCACCGGCGGACGCAAGGTGGTCAAGGCTCGCCGCGCCCGCGGACGCAAGCGGCTCAGCGCCTAACCAGCGGCCCTCATAGCCGCGACGCTGCTTTAAATGGAACGATTGAAGCAACGGGCGGACTTTCTCAAAGCGGCGACCGGGACCAAGGTTCCGGCCGCCGCTTTCGTACTGCAAATGCGCAAACGCGCCGAAACCGGTCCGATCCGGGTCGGATTCACCGTGTCGCGCAAAGTCGGAAACGCCGTCGAGCGTAACCGCGTCCGCCGCCGCCTGCGCGAGGTGGTTCGCCTCCACGGCGAAACGCGCATGCACAGCGGGCATGATTATGTGCTAGTGGGGCGCCAGGCGGCTCTGAGCCTGCCTTTCGACCGCATCGCACACGACTTCGAGCGGGCACTGGGGCGTGTCCATAGCGGGGCGCGGCCGCGGCAATAGCCTTAAAACGGGATCCCGATGACCGACAACAAGAACACCATTCTCGCCATAGTGCTGTCCGCCGTGGTGCTGATTGCGTGGCAATATTTTTATGCAATGCCGCAGGCGGAGAAGCAGAAGCAGCTCGCCGCCCAGCAACAGCAGTCCCAGCCGGTGGCGCCGCCGACCGGCAACGCCCAGTCGGGCCTTGCGCCAACGGCCCCCGGCACCGTGCCCGGCACGCCGACCGCGACCGGCCAGCCCGCGGTGCAGACCCGCGACGCCGCCGTCGCCGCCTCGCCGCGCATCCAGATCGACACCGGCGTGCTGCAGGGCTCGATCGCGCTCAAGGGCGCCCGCATCGACGACCTGTCGCTGCTGAAATTCCGCGAGACCGTCGACCCCAAGTCGCCGCCGATCACGCTGCTGTCGCCGTCCGGCAGCCCGGAGCCGTTCTACGCCGAGTTCGGCTGGACCCCGCCGAGCGCCGACATCAAGGTGCCGACCGCCGACACGGTGTGGACCCAGCAGGGCAACAACAAGCTCGACGTCGCCCACCCGGTGATCCTGACCTGGAACAACGGCGCCGGACTTACCTTCAAGCGCACCATCGCGGTCGACGAGAAGTACCTGTTCACCGTGAAGGACGAGGTCGCCAACGCCTCCGACAAGCCGGTGACGCTGTATCCCTACGCGCTGATCTCGCGCCACGGCACGCCGGTGACCGCCGGCTACTACGTGCTGCATGAAGGCCTGGTCGGCTATCTCGGCTCGGAAGGCCTGCAGGAATACACCTACAAGAAGATGCTCGACCTCAAGCCGAACGCCGCCGGCGTGAAGTCGGTCGACTTCAAGGTGACCGACGGCTGGCTCGGCATCACCGACAAATACTGGGCCGCGGCGCTGCTGCCGCCGACCGACGCCGCGCTCACCGCGCACTTCACCACCGGCACGATCGGCACCACGCCGACCTACCAGACCGACTACCTGATGAACGGCGTCACCGTCGCGCCCGGCGCGACCGGCAACGCCACCGGCCGCCTGTTCGCCGGCGCCAAGGAAGTGTCCGCCGTCGGCATCAACTTCCCGCTGGTCGGCATCGGCGGCTACACCAAGCAGCTCGGCCTCAACCACTTCGATCTGCTGATCGACTGGGGCTGGTTCTACTTCATCACCAAGCCGATGTTCCTGGCGATGGACTTCTTCTTCCATCTGCTCGGCAATTTCGGTCTCGCCATCCTGATGGTGACGGTGATCGTCAAGCTGATCTTCTTCCCGCTGGCGTCGAAGTCCTACGCTTCGATGGCCAAGATGAAGGCGGTGCAGCCGCAGATGGTGGCGCTGCGCGAGCGCTTCCCCGACGACAAGGCCAAGCAGCAGCAGATGCTGATGGAGTTGTACAAGAAGGAGAAGATCAACCCGCTGGCCGGCTGTCTGCCGATCGTCATCCAGATCCCGGTGTTCTTCTCGCTGTACAAGGTGCTGTTCGTCACCATCGAAATGCGGCACGCGCCGTTCTTCGGTTGGATCCGCGACCTGTCGGCGCCGGACCCGACCAACATCTTCACGCTGTTCGGCCTCATCCCCTACGATCCGACGATCATTCCCGTGGTCGGCCACTTCCTGCATCTCGGCATCTGGCCGCTGATCATGGGCGTGACGATGTGGGTGCAGATGAAGCTCAACCCGGCGCCGCCGGATCCGACGCAGGCGATGATCTTCAACTGGATGCCGATCATCTTCACCTTCATGCTCGGCTCGTTCCCGGCCGGTCTCGTCATCTACTGGGCGTGGAATAACTCGCTCTCGGTGGCGCAGCAGGCGACGATCATGCGCAAGAACGGCGCCAAGATCGAACTGTTCGACAACATCAAGAACACGTTCAGTAAGAAGAAGCCGCAGACGTAAGGGCGACCCGAGCCGTCATGGCCGGGCTTGTCCCGGCCATCCACGACTTGACTGTTCAAATGCAAATCGCCGGGCGAGAGCCCGGCGATTTGTTTTTGGGGGTGAGGCAGCGAGCGGCGGCGCCGGAGCGAGCGGAGGCGGGGTGGCCTGCTAGGTCGCCCTTCTCGGCTCGACTATCGAAGTCCCGCGCGCGCAAAAGCGCGTGCACGATCTCCGTCAACCGTCGGGGTGGCCTCCGCAGTCTCCAGCGCTCGACCATAGTCGGTCGGGTAAGAGTTATTAAGCGGAGAGACGAAGCCTTTTTCCACTGGCGAGGCTTGAGACACACTAGACACTTCATCGTACTGAAGCAGTTTCTTCATAGTGCTGTCTCCTACGCTACTGAATGCCTTACGCCCAACTGGTTAAGAAATCCTAGCACAGTCTCTGCGTGGACGCCCATACCGACGTTTAGAAACTGATGTTCCTTGTGTGTCTGTCCATTGTGCCTTATTTCCGGGCTAAATCCGAGGGGAAGGTGGCGTGTTTGCGATTGCACCGCCCATATATGGCCATTCGTATCGAAAGTTGGACCACCACTCTGACCTCGCAGGCCAGGGGATGACGTCTCAACGAATTTAAGTTGGAACGGCGGAGCCGGAGCCGGTGGAGGAACTTCGATTACGCGAGTGAACATTCCCTCTATTGGGAAGAAGGTTACCTCCATCTGGTTCAGCGAGAAGGTATTGGACGCGTCGTCGTACGTCGGAACAAATTCCGCGAAAGGATATCCTAGTTTACAGAGACTAGCGCCCACGCGAAAGCTATCGTCTGGGCGCTTGAACGAAGGATATCGTGACACCCAATTCGGCTGAAAACCATCAAGACGCGCAACCGCCAAATCAATTTCTTCCAATATCGATACGTCTCTTAATGTAACGTTGTTGAAGTACCATAGGGAATACCCTCGGCGGGCGGCTTTCTTGTTGTGCTTACCAAGAGCGTCAAGCTGCCTTTGGCGTTCCTTTGCGCTCAGTGCTTGATTTGCCAGAATGGCGGCTCTCTGCGCCTCCCAAATTCTCGCATTCCTGTCGGATGTTGCCAGCGTAACAGCGTCCTTCATCACATGAGCGGCGGTTATGATCCATCCTTTCGGGTTTATAACGATGAACGCAGCGGCTCCAGCGCTGCATTTTCCCTCCATTGTCAAGCAGAATTGGATTACGGGAAATGTGAACTCGCATGCGTAGTCAAGTGCGTCTCTAAACATTGTTGGCGCCCTCCCCGGAGTCATTCTCGCTGACGAGAAATGCCTTTGTCTACTTCGCGGATGAATCATCAAGGATACCTACGAAGCGACTCCCACTTCTAAAGTGGCGAGCGGAGAAGCACAGGGCGCGCTCATCCTTCGAGGCTCGCGCGCCATAGCACGTTGAAGACGCGCGTGAACACGCTTATGGCGCTTTGAAGACGCGCGTTGACGCGCTTATGGCGCGCTCGCACCTCAGGATGACGGGCCCGGGGTGGTGCGGATGGAAGAGCCGCGCCGGATTTCGCTGCGCTTCATCCGGGCTACAGACTGTGCTTGCGAGCCGCGTCATGCCCCCTCCCCAACCCTCCCACGCATCTTCTTGACGACGGGCGTGAACGCCCTTTTGCGGGGGAGAGGGACGATGCCTGGCCTTCAATCCTAGGATAATATACTTGAAAGCGTGACGCCGTTCGAGTAGAAAGGCGCATTCTCGATAAGTGCATTTGATGGCGCGAATGCCGCTCCTGGGTCCCCGTTTGCACGGGGACGAACGGAGTGTGGTGACAGCGCGCTCGCGCATCCTTCAAGGACATCGCCATGCCACCCTCGATATCGCGCTGGCCGATGAGCCAGGGACAGGCGACGGGGAAGCCAACGCCGGGGAAACGTGATAGAGGCGGCCCACGAGGTAACGCCGTCATTCCGGGGCGGCCGCGTCCCGGAATGGCCGAGAAAGAGATCATGACGACGTCTGACTACACCCGCGACGAAATCGAGACCGGCCGCAAGCTGTTCAAGGCCGATTGGAAATTCATGGCGGCGGCGTCCTCGGTCGAGTCGCTGCCGAAGATGCGCGGCACCGAGATCGCCTTTGCCGGCCGCTCCAATGTCGGCAAGTCGAGCCTGATCAACGCCCTCACCGGCCGCAAGGCGCTGGCGCGCACCTCGCGCACGCCGGGCCGCACCCAGGAACTGATCTTCTTCAACGGCGGCGGCGAGCTGACGCTGGTGGACATGCCGGGCTATGGCTACGCCGCGGCGGCGAAATCCAAGATCGCGGCGTGGACCGACCTGATCGAGAAATATCTGCTCGGCCGCGCCAACCTCGCCCGCGTCTATGTGCTGATCGACGCCCGCCACGGCGTGAAGCCGACCGACGAGCCGACCTTCAAGGTGCTGGGCTCCGCCGCCGTCAGCTATCAGGTGGTGCTGACCAAGGCCGACGAGGTGAAAGCCTCCGAACTCGAGACCCGCATCAAGGAAGTCGAAGTGGCGCTGGCGAAATATCCGTCGTCGTTCCCGACCGTGCTGGCGACCTCGAGCGAGACGCGGATCGGACTCGAGGAGATGCGCGCCGCGGTGGCGCGGCTGCTGAATGAGCGGAAGGGCTAGTGCCGCAATAACGGGCCCGGACATAAACTGGGGCTGGAGAGAGAAAGAGCATGGACACCCTCGTCATCGGACTCGCCGGGCTCATGGGCGCCTTTGGCGTCATGCTGGCCGCGGCCGGCGCGCACGGGCCCAAGGCCGGCACCGGTCTCGACAGCGCCGGCTATCTGCTGATGATCCACGCCTGCGCCGCGATCGCCGTCACGCTGGCGACACGCAGCGGGCTCACGCTGCGGCCGCTCGGCCTTGCCGCGACCGCAGGCTTCGTCATCGGCGCGGCGCTGTTCGCCGCCGACGTGGCGATGCGCGCCTATCTCGGCCACCGGCTGTTTCCCTTCGCCGCGCCGACCGGCGGCATGCTGCTGATCATCGGCTGGCTTTTGGTCGCCATTGCCGCGCTGGCCGCCCGCCGCTAGAACAGCGCACCGAACCAGCCAACAAGGTCGCGGCGATGAGCCAGAAAACCAATCCGCAGGAACAGGCGCGCATCCTCTCCGAGGCGCTGCCGCACATGCAGCAATACGACGAGGAAATCGTCGTCGTGAAATACGGCGGCCACGCCATGGGCGACGAGCAGATGGCGCGCGATTTTGCCCGCGACATCGTGCTGCTCGAGCAGGCCGCCATCAATCCGGTGGTGGTGCACGGCGGCGGGCCGCAGATCGCGGCCATGCTGAAGAAGCTCAACATCAAGTCGGAATTCGCCGGCGGCCTGCGCGTCACCGACGCGGCCACCGTCGAGATCGTCGAGATGGTGCTGGCCGGCTCGATCAACAAGCAGATCGTCGGCTACATCAACGCCGCCGGCGGCAAGGCCATCGGCCTGTGCGGCAAGGACGGCAACATGGTGCAGGCCAAGAAGGTCACGCGCACCGTGGTCGATCCCGGCAGCAATATCGAGAAGGTGGTCGACCTCGGCTTCGTCGGCGAGCCCGACAAGGTCGACCTGTTCGTGCTCAACGCCGTGCTCGGCAAGGAGATGATCCCGGTGCTGGCGCCGGTCGCCTCCTCGGCCGACGGCGGCACCTTCAACGTCAACGCCGACACCTTCGCCGGCGCCATTGCCGGCGCACTGAAGGCCAAGCGCCTCTTGCTGCTCACCGACGTGCCGGGCGTGCTCGACAAGAACAAGAACCTGATCACCGACCTGTCGGTCGCCGACGCGCGGCGGCTGATCGCCGACGGCACCATCTCCGGCGGCATGATCCCCAAGGTCGAGACCTGCATCTACGCGCTCGATCAGGGCGTCGAGGGCGTCGTCATCATGGACGGCAAGGTGCCGCACGCGGTGCTGCTGGAACTGCTGACCGACCACGGCGCCGGGACGCTGATGCATAAGTAGCGGTTCGTACCCGCAATCCTACCCGCCTCATGGTGAGGGCACGCCGAAGGCGTGCGTCTCGAACCATGGGGCGGCCTCGTCCTTCGAGACGCATCACTTCGTGATGCTCCCCGGGATGAGGCCGGGAAAGGCAGCGATTCCGCCGCACCCATTTGCGCCCTACTATCCCCGCATGATTCGCAGCCTCATCACCGGGCTCGTCGCAGCCGTCGCGGTTTGCACCGCGACCGCCGCGCGGGCCGAGCTGACCTTGTGCAACCGCACCAGCTACCGCATGGACGTCGCGCTTGGCCTCGAAAAGCGCGCCAATGTCGAGACCCGCGGCTGGTTCACCGTCGATCCCGGCCAGTGCAAGCAGGTCATCGACGGCGCCTACGACGCCGACATGAGCTACATCCATGTGCGCACGCCGAAGGTCTACGGCTCGGCGCCGCTGCCGCAGAACGGCAATTCCGACTTCTGCGTGCGCGACGGCAATTTCCAGATCTCCGACGGCCGCGGCTGCCCGATCAACCAGCAGGTGCGGTTCTCGGCGGCGCGCCCGTCCGACTCGCCGAAGGGCCCGGCGATCAATCTCGCCGAGGAAGCCGACTACGATGACGATCAGGCCCGCCTCGCCGGCATCCAGCGCCTGCTGGTGATCGCCGGTTACGACGCCAATCCGATCGACGGCGTGCAGGGCGCCAAGACGCAAGGCGCCATCGCCAGGTTCCTTGCCGACCGCAAGCTGCCGGCCGATGCCGCCAGCGGCGCCGACTTCTTCACGACGCTGATCAACGCTGCGCAGAATCCGGAAGGCCACGGTTTTGCCTGGTGCAACGACACGACCTATCCGGTGATGGCGGCGATCGGCACCACGGAAGCCGGCGCCATCATCACCCGCGGCTGGTATCGCGTCGAAGCCGGCCAGTGCGTGAGGCCCGAGCTGCGCGGCGATCCGAAGAAACTGTACAGCTACGCCGAAGCGGTGGACGACGGCGGCCGCGCCATCAAGCGCGGCGGCACGGCGCTCGCCTGGGGCGGCACTGTGCCGTTGTGCACGCGCGATGGCCGTTTCGAACTGTCCGATAACAAGGACTGCGCGGCGCGCGGCCTCAACGCCGCCAATTTCGCCGAGGTCGATCTCGGCCGCGAACCGGCGACGACGATCCGGTTCAAGGAACCCTGATTCGCCAGACTTCGCGCAGGCTTAGCGACGAATATACCACCGACGGCACGTCCGGTTTCGCTCGCAGTTCCGGCCATTTTCCTTTAGGCCTGCGCGAGCGTTCGTGCGATATAAACAACCAGGAGGATGCAACGAATGTCGAGTCGTTCGTCCAGGGTGCTGTTCGTTTATCCGAAATTCGTTCCAAACTCGTTTTGGAACTATACCGACACCTGCGAGCTGCTTGACGCGCGCTATCCGGCCGCACCGCTCGGCCTGATCACCGTCGCCGCGTTGCTGCCGCAGCACTGGGAATTCAAGCTCGTCAACCGGAACACCGAGGAACTCAGCGCCGACGACATCGAATGGGCCGATGTCGTCATGACGGGCGGCATGATGAATCAGCAGCCCGACTGCATGCATCTGATCAAGCTGGTGCAGGCCAGCGGCAAACCGGTGGCCGTCGGCGGCCCCGACGTCACCTCCAGTCCGCATCTTTACACGGCGGCCGACTTCCGGATTCTCGGCGAAGCGGAAACGGTCATCGACGACTTCGTTGCGGCATGGGAGCGCGGCGAGCGCGCCGGCGTGTTCGAAGCGGAGAAGTTCACGGCCGACGTCACCAAGACGCCGATCCCGCGCTTCGACCTGCTCGACTTCAACCACTATCTCTATATCTGCGTGCAGTACTCGCGCGGCTGTCCGTTCACCTGCGAATTCTGCGACATCATCGAGCTGTACGGGCGCAAACCGCGCACCAAGACCAACGAGCAGATGCTGGCGGAACTCAGCCGGCTGTACGCGCTGGGCTATCGCGGCCATGTCGATTTCGTCGACGACAACCTGATCGGCAACAAGAAGGCGATCAAGGGTTTCCTGCCCGAGCTGAAGACCTGGCAGCAGGCGCACAATTATCCGTTCGAATTCTCGACCGAAGCCTCGATGAATCTGGCGGATGACGACGATCTGCTCGAGATGATGAAGCAGGCGAACTTCTTCGCCGTGTTCATCGGCATCGAGAGCCCCGATCCCGAGACGTTGCGGCAGACCAGCAAGAAGCAGAACACCCGCCGCAACATGGCGGAGAACGTCCACAAGCTCTACAGCTACGGCCTGTTCGTCACCGCCGGCTTCATCGTCGGCTTCGACAATGAAAAGGGCTCAATCGCGGATGCCATGGCGGACTTCATCGAGGAGTGCGCGATCCCGGTCAGCATGGTCGGCCTGCTTTATGCATTGCCGAACACGCAATTGACGCGCCGTCTCGCCAAGGAAGGCCGGCTCTACGAAGGCCATGACGTGATGGACGTCGAACGCTCGGGCGACCAATGCTCGCTCGGCATCAATTTCGAGCCGCTCCGGCCGCTGCACGATATCCTCACCGACTACAAAAAGATTCTCGAGCGCGTGTTCGAGCCGGCCGCCTATGCGCGCCGCCTCGACCGTCTGGCCACGCTGCTCGATCGAAGCGGGCGCCCGGAACCGCACAAGGAAGACCGGCGCCGCCGCCTCGCCTCCCTGCAGACCGTCAACCGGATCCTCGATGCGATGCCCGGCGGGCGCAGCAAGTTCTGGGACAGCTTCATCAATTGCGCGCGGACGAACCCGGCCGCGCTGTCCGCCGTGGTGTCGCTGATGGCGATGTACGCGCATCTCGGCCCGTTCTCGCGCCAGGTGATCGGCGAGATCGACCGGCGCATCGCCGCCGATGCCGCTTTCAAAAACGCACCGGCGGTGCCATATGTGCGCGGTGAATCAGTTGCCATGGCGGGATCGCGTCTGAACTAATGACCGTAAAGAAGCCAGCGCCGCGCAGTTTCGGCCACGTCGAAACCTGGGTATTCGATCTCGACAACACGCTCTATCCGCATCACCTGCTGTGGCAGCAGGTGGACGACCGCATCCGCGCCTATGTCGCCGAATTCCTCAAGGTCACGGCGGACGAAGCCTTCCGCGTGCAGAAGGACTATTACAAGCGCTACGGCACGACGATGCGCGGGCTGATGACCGAGCACGGCCTCGATCCAGACGCCTATCTCGATTACGTGCACAAGATCGATCACTCGCCGCTGGAGCCCAATCCGGCGCTCGGCGACGCGCTGGAGAAGCTGCCGGGCCGCAAGCTGATCCTGACCAACGGCACCGTGGCGCATGCCGATGCCGTGCTGAAGCGGCTGGAGATCGACAAGCATTTCGAGGACGTGTTCGACATCGTCGCCGCCGAACTCGAACCCAAGCCGAAGGCGGTCACGTACGAGCGCTTCCTCAAGCGCCACGGCGTCGATCCACGCAAGGCGTCGATGTTCGAGGATCTGTCGCGCAATCTCGAAGTGCCGCACACGCTCGGCATGACGACGGTGCTGGTGGTGCCGTCCGGCCAGCGCGAAGTCTTCCGCGAAGAGTGGGAGCTCGAAGGCCGCGGCGACCCGCATGTCGATCACGTCACCGACGACCTCGCCGGCTTCCTGGCCAAGGTGCGCACCATGGCGGCGACTGAATAAGAACGGCGGCGGCTGAATTTTCCGCCGGCTTTTCAGTGCGTCAGAACCTCGACATGCGACTTTCGGCTTAGCGCCGCGCCAGCGCTTATTTACACAGAAGTTACGGGCCGTTTCGGCACCGCAAGATTGACCTTTTCAGAACTGGTATACTTAATAATTGCGATAAGCGGGGCGCGCCTATCGTAGGTTTCGGCAATGCGGTTGGGCACAGTGCCCTCGCCTCGCTTTGACGTTCGGCCCGATCTTGCGATCGCGGCCGGCATCGCCGCTATGGCGGCCCGCACCATCCTCATCACCGACCTTTACGCCGGCGGCGGGCCAATCCACGCCCGCTCGCGCGACGACGAGACGCGCGCCCTGCGCACTACGCCTGTCAAAATCAAAAACAACGACACGTCGAGGAAACCCAAGGAGCGTACAAGATGGCCAATGCTGCATTAGCGCAACCGCACTCGCCGCTGCGCGATCGCTGGACTCAACTCATCGCCGGCATCATCTGCATGATCATGATCGCCAACCTGCAATATGGTTGGACCTTGTTCGTGCATCCGATCCAGCAGAAGCACGGCTGGTCGATTGCCGGCATCCAGCTCGCCTTCTCGATCTTCGTTGCGCTGGAAACCTGGCTGACGCCGGTCGAAGGCTGGATCGTCGACAAGCTCGGCGCGCAGCGCGGCCCGAAACTGGTTGTCGCGTTCGGCGGCATCCTGATCGCGGTCGGCTGGATCGTAAACTCGATCGCCGATTCATTGGCGATGCTCTACCTCGGCGCCGTTCTGTCCGGGATCGGCGGCGGCGCGGTCTATGCGACCTGCGTCGGCCTCGCGGTGAAGTGGTTTCCCGACCGCCGCGGCCTTGCCGTCGGTCTCACCGCGGCCGGCTTCGGCGCCGGCGCCGCACTCACCGTGGTGCCGATCCGCGCCATGATCGCCTCGGCCGGATATGAAAGCACGTTCTTCTGGTTCGGCCTCGGCCAGGGCGCCATCGTCTTCATGCTGGCCTGGCTGCTGCGCGGACCGGAGCCGGGCGAACTCGCCGCCGTGCCAGCGCGATCGAACCTGGTGCAGACCTCGCGCAGCTACACGCCGGCGGAGATGCTGAAGACGCCGGTGTTCTGGCTGCTCTATGTGATGTTCGTCCTGGTATCGGCCAGCGGCCTCATGGCGACGGCGCAGATCGCGCTCATCGCCAAGGACTTCAACGTCGCCAACACCGCGGTGCTGTTCGGCGCCTCGGCGCTGTCGGTGGCGCTGATCGTCGACAATGTCTGCAACGGCGCGGCGCGGCCGCTGTTCGGCTGGGTCTCCGACAATATCGGCCGCGAATACACCATGGCGCTCGCTTTCGGCCTCGGCGCCGTCGCCTACTGGCTGCTCGGCGCGCTCGGCACCGCGCCGTGGGCCTTCGTGGTGTTCGCGGCGCTGATCTTCCTCACCTGGGGCGAGATCTTCAGCCTGTTCCCCTCGACCTGCACCGACAGCTTCGGGCCGAAATTCGCCACGGTGAATCTGAGCCTGCTGTACACCGCCAAGGGCGCCTCGGCCTTCCTGGTGCCGCTCGCCAACATCATCAAGAGCCACACCGGCAACTGGCACGCGGTGTTCGTGATCACGGCGCTGATGAACCTCGCCGTCGTGGCGCTGGCGCTGTTCGTGCTCAAACCGATGCGCTCGCGGGCCACCACGCAGGAATCGCGGGTGCTGCAACCGGCGGAGTGAAAAGCTTTGCCGCGAACGCGGCGCGCTCCCTCTCCCCGCTCTTGCGGGGAGAGGGTTGGGGTGAGGGGCGAATTACAAGCGCAGACGTGAGAATCNCCGGCTCGCTTCGCTCGCCACCCTCTCCCCGTAAACGGGGAGAGGGTGGAAGCTACCCGATCCCGCTGACGAACTGCTGCAACTCCGGCGTCTGCGGCGCAGCGAAAACTTCTTTCGGCTTGCCGGATTCGTGCACCTTGCCGTGATGCATGAACACGAGATGCGTGCCGACATCGCGAGCGAAGCGCATTTCGTGCGTGACCAGGATGAGGGTCATGCCCTCTTTCGCCAGCTGCTCGACCACGCGCAGCACCTCGTTGACCAGCTCCGGATCGAGCGCCGAGGTGATCTCGTCGCACAGCAAGACCTTCGGCCGCATCGCCAGCGAGCGGGCGATGGCGACGCGCTGCTGCTGACCGCCGGACAACTGGCTCGGATAGGCGTCCATCTTCTCCGACAGACCGACCTTGGCGAGCACTTCGGCGGCGATGGCGCGGGCTTCCTTCTTCGGCGTCTTGTTGACCACGGTCGGCGCCAGCATCACGTTCTCGGCCGCGGTGAGATGCGGAAACAGGTTGAACTGCTGAAATACCATGCCGACGTGGCGGCGCAGTTCGCGCAGATTGGCATGCAGGCCGCCGACCTCGATGCCGTCGGCGAGAATGGCGCCCGACTGATAGGTCTCCAGGCCGTTGATGCAACGAAGCAAGGTCGATTTGCCCGAACCCGAGCGGCCGATGATGGCGACGACATCGCCCTTTTCGACCTCGAGCGACACGCCCTTGAGAACCTCGACGGTGCCGTAGCTCTTGCGCACGTCGCGAATACTAACGAGCGACATTGAGTTTCCCCTCAAGGCGTTTGGCAAACCAGGACAGCGGGAAGCACAGGCAGAAATAGATCAGCGCCACCAGCGCATAGACCAGGAACGGGCGGAACGTGGCATTGTTGAGCATGGTGCCGGCCTTGGTCAGTTCGACGAAGCCGATGATGGAAGCGAGCGCCGTGCCCTTGATGACCTGCACCGAAAAGCCGACAGTCGGCGCGATCGCAATGCGCATCGCCTGCGGCAGGATGACGTAGCGCATCTGCTCGATGTAGTTCATGGCGACGCTGGCGGAGGCCTCCCACTGGCCTTTCGGAATCGCCTCGACGCAGCCGCGCCAGATTTCGGTGAGGAAGGCGCTGGTCCACAAGGTCAGCGCCAGCCCGGCCGCGGTCCATGGCGAGACCTCGATGCCGAACAATGCGACGCCGAAGAAGAACAGGAAGAGTTGCATCAGGAGCGGCGTGCCCTGGAAGAACTCGATGTAGAGCTTCGTCGGGACTTCGAGCCATTTGACCTGCGAGGTGCGCAGGAACAGCAGGATCAGGCCGACGATACCGCCGCCGATGAAGGCGATCAGCGACAGAGCGATGGTCCACTGCGTCGCCCAGATCAGGTTCTTGAGAATGACCCAGAAGGAGAAGTCGCTCATGCGCTACACCTCGGCCCAGGTAAGGCAAGTCGCGCCATGCGACGCATTTTGTTTGCGCATGGCTTGATCCGAAAACCGGCTCTCACTTTTCGGAACCATGCGCTAGCCCACCTTCACGAAGCGGTCGCCGATCAGGCGCAGCAGGTAGCGCAGCAGAATCGAGAGCATCAGGTAGATGAGCGCGACGACGAAATAGACCTCGAAGGCGCGGAAGTTGCGCGACTGGATGAAGTTGGCGGCGTAGGTCAGATCCGGCGCCGAGATCTGCGACACCACCGCCGAGCCGAGCATGACGATGACGATCTGCGACGACAGCGCCGGATAGATCTTGGCGAAGGCTTGGCGCAGCACGATGTAGCGCAGCACTTCGAGCCGCGTCATGGCGAGCGAAACGCCGGCCTCGATGTGGCCTTTCGGGATGGCGTCGATGCCGGCGCGGATGATTTCGGTCGAATAGGCGCCGAGATTGACGACCATGGCGATGAAGGCCGCCGTCGTCTCCGATAGTTTAAGGCCGAGCGCCGGCAAGCCGAAGAAGATGAAAAAAAGTTGGACGATGAACGGCGTGTTGCGGATCAGCTCGACATAGACCCGCACCAGCCCCGACAGCCATGGCGGGCCGAAGCTGCGCGCCGAGGCCCCTAACGTGCCGACCGCGATGCCGACCACGGTCGAGACCGCGGTGAGCACAATGGTGAACCAAAGACCCCAGGCGAGGTCCTGCCAGTACGGCAGCAGCGCGGAGAATTCGAGGTGGTAGGTCATGGCTATGCCAATGGGCCGTCGGGTGAAGACGAGCGCCGCCACACGCCGTCATGGCCGGGCTTGTCCCGGCCATCCACGTCTTCCTCAGGAAGAAAGGCGTGGATGCCCGGCACAAGGCCGGGCATGACGAGTTTGGGGGTTATGCTGGTGCCTCAAAAGCCCGCCGGCAGCGGGTTCTTCAGCCACTTCTCCGAGAACTTGTTGAGCGTGCCGTCGGCCTTCGCCTTGGCGATGATCTCGTCGACCTTGGCCTTCAGCGCCGGCTCGTTCTTGTTGAAGCCGACATAGCACGGCGAGTCCTTCATGATGAACTTGGTCACGGCCGGACGCGACGGGTTCTTCTCGGTGATCGCCGCGGCGACGACGTTGCCGGTCGCGATCAGATCGACCTGACCGGAGACGAAGGCGGCGATGGTGGCGTTGTTGTCCTCGAAGCGCTTGATCGTCGTGTCCTTCGGCGCGTCTTTGGTGATCTCCTGCTCCTCGATGGCGCCGCGCGTGGCGCCGATGGTCTTGCCGGCGAGGTCCGCGATCTTGGCGACGGCGATGTCCTTGGTGCCGAACACGCCGGAGAAGAACGGCGCATAAGGCGCCGAGAAGTCGATGACCGCCTCGCGCTCGGCATTCTTGCCCAGCGACGAGATGACGAGATCGGCCTTGTGAGTCTGCAAATAGGGAATGCGGTTCGCCGACGTGACGGCGATGATCTCGGCCTTCACGCCGAGCTGTTCGGCAATGTAGTTCGCCATATCGACATCAAGGCCCTGCGGCTTGAGATCGGCGCCGGCCGAGCCGAACGGCGCGAAATCCTGCGGCACCGCGACCTTGATGACCTTGGCCTTCATGATGCTGTCGAGAGCATCCGCATGCGCGGCGCCCGCCAACAGGCCGACGCTCAGCAAACCGGCAGCCACTGCACGAAAAAACGACATACGAACCACTCCTCGCTTGAGACAACAGATGCTGCCCAAACTTGAAGCAATTGGCGTGCCATCAATTCATTGCGGCACCCAGGTGGGGCGCGGCGGCGGATTGGGAAAGCCTTGATCCAGCACGATAAAATGCGCCGATTGCGGCACGCCGGCCTCGCCCTGGATCTTCACGATGTCCTGCGGGCAGGCGGAAAAGGCGACGTAGCAGTCCATGTCGGCGCGCAAGGTGATGTAGTCGCCGGGCTTGGTAACCGCAGGGCCGGTGTTGAGGCTGCGGCCGTCGGGCTCGACGGCGATGTTCATGAACACGTTGAACGAGGCCAGGATCGGCATCGGCGGCTCAAGCCCGAGTTCGCGCATGCCTTCGAACATGTTGTCGAGGCAGTTGCGGTGATACGCCTTGACGCCGAGCCGCTCGTAGCGATGGCGGTCGCAGGCGGCCATGAAGGTGTCGTGCACGCCGGGCGAAGTATCCTCGACCAGTGTGAGAATCGGCTCGCGCTTCATGGTGACGAACGTGTCGCCGACCAGCGGATTGAGGCGCTGCAGCCAGACCCGCGTCGCCTCCATGCTCATGTGATCGGTGAGATCAGCGGCATTCCACGCCCAGCAATCGACGACCTGCGTGCCGTGCGTGTTGATGAGGCGGACCGCCTGACCCTTGTTGAGCTTGAGCGCCTTGCCGTGGCGCGCCGGAATTTCGATCAGCGTGTCATTCTGCATGCGCCGCTTATAGCGCTGCGCGGCAACAGCCGGCAACGGCGAACCGTCACGCGGCATCCCTGCCGTCGCCGTCGCCCGGTCCGAAGGGCTTACCGTAATAGTGCACCTGTCGCTGCGGGAACGGGATGGTGAATCCGGCGCCTTCGAGCGCCGCCTTGCCTCGCTCGGTCAGCGCACGGCGCACCGTCCAGTAGTCGGCGTTCGAGGCCCAGCAGCGCAGCCGCAGCACCACCGCGTCGGTGCCGAGTTCATCGACAAATGTCTGCGGCTCGGACGGCGCCTTCAGCACCATCGGCTGGGCGTGGGCGAGATCGAGCAGGATCTGCTGGCCCTTCTCCGGATCGTCCTCGTAGGCGACGGAGAATTTCAGATCGACCAGCCGCGTCGGCAGCCGCGAGTAATTGATGATGCGCTTGTTCCACAACTCCGAGTTCGGCACGAATAGAAAGATGCCGTCCCAGGTGTGCAGCTCGCTGGCGAACAGGCCGACATCCTTCACGGTGCCGGCCACCGAGCCGGTGTCGATGTAATCGCCGACGCGAAACGGCCGGAGCCACAGCAGCATCATGCCGGCCGCGATGTTCGACAGCGTGCCCTGCATGGCCAGGCCGATGGCGAGACCGGCGGCACCGAGCGCGGCGATGATGCTGGTGGTCTGGATGCCGAGCTGGCCGAGAACGGCGACGACAACGAGAATGAGAATGGTGTAGCGCGCCAGCGACGAGATCACGCCCGACAAGGTCGGGTCGATGTGGCGCTGCCGGCTGAGCAAGCTGCGCAGGCCGTGCTCGACGCGGCTGGCGAGCCACCAGCCCCCGATCAGCAGCACCATTGCGCCGATGAAGCTTGGGATGGCGACCGCTGCCCAGGCGGTGAGCTGCGTCACGAATACCGAAATCTCGTTGCCAAGTTGCTCGACGTTGGGAACAACATCCATCGTTTCCGCCTCCTGGAAAATGCGAACACCCGCAGCGGGTGTGACCCATCGCGGGCGCGTCCGAACAGATCGGACAAGGGTGCGGCGTTACTGTGGCCGGGTGGAACTTCAGACCGCCGGCACGATCTGCTGCACAAAGACGGCAAGGCCGATGCCGGAGATGCCGGCGCCGATCAGCCGCAGCGGCGCGGCCTCCGCCATGCGGCGCATCAGCAGGCGCGCGACGCTCATGGCGGCGACCGCGATCGCGCCCTGGATCACCGCGAGACCGATCAGATAGGCGACGAGCGGCGTCTGCTCGGCGCCGTAGATCGATTCACCGAGCGCGTAACCGTGCAGCAGGCCGACCGCGGCGAACAGCGCCAGCGCCGCTGCAGCGCTCATGGCGCGGCGCGTCATCAGCACGGCGCCGAGCGCGATCACGGACAGCGCCACCCACAGTTCGGCGCCCGGCAGCGTCGCACCCATCAGATGCACGGCGACGCCGGCCATCATGGCCAGCACATAACCGAGCGCGAGCCGCACGCCGGCGGCGTGCAGTGACGCGAGGCAGCCGATCGCCACCACGGCGGCGAAATGGTCGAGCCCGATGACCGGATGCCCGAGCCCGGACAACAGCCCCTGGCCGAAGGTCGCCGGCATCTTGCCGCCCATGACGTGATGGGCGAAGGCCGGCTCGGCGGCGACTGCCGCCACGACACTGGCGAGGAGAAGGCTGGGAATGCGGAGGTTTCGGCGCACGGCGGGGCTCCTGTCTGGGTGTCCCAGCGTAGCGGCTCCGCGCTGTCTTGACATCCCCCGCCCCGCCCCCGACAAACCGGGCCTTCAGTTAAAAAGTCGGGGTCGTCATGCCTGCCAAAGTCAATCTTGAGAGCCTGGAAAAGACCATCAACGAGGCGTTCGAGGCCCGCGACAAGGTCACGGCCAAGACCAAGGGCGCGGTGCGCAAGGCGGTCGACACCGCGCTCGATCTGCTCGATTCCGGCGCGGCGCGCGTCGCAGAAAAGCAGGGCGACGGCAACTGGCAGGTGAACCAATGGCTCAAGAAGGCCGTGCTGCTGTCGTTCCGGCTTAACGACATGAGCGCGATCCCGGGCGGCCCCGGCGGCGCCAAGTGGTGGGACAAGGTCGATTCCAAGTTCAAGGGCTGGACCCCCGCGCGCTTCAAGAAGGAAGGCTTCCGCGCCGTGCCGGGCTCGGTGGTGCGCAAGTCGGCTTACATCGCCCCCGGTGTGGTGCTGATGCCGTCCTTCGTCAATCTCGGCGCCCATGTCGGCACCGGCACCATGGTGGACACCTGGGCGACCGTCGGCTCCTGCGCGCAGATCGGCAAGCATGTGCATCTGTCCGGCGGCGTCGGCATCGGCGGCGTGCTCGAGCCGCTGCAGGCCGGCCCGGTGATCATCGAGGACAACTGCTTCATCGGCGCGCGTTCGGAAGTCGTCGAGGGCGTCATCGTGCGCGAGGGATCGGTGCTCGGCATGGGCGTCTATCTCGGCATGTCGACCAAGATCGTCGATCGTGCCACCGGCAAGATCTATTACGGCGAAGTGCCGCCCTACTCCGTCGTCGTCTCCGGCACGCTGCCGGGCAACGCGATGCCGGGCAGCAATATCGGCCCAAGCCTGTATTGCGCGGTGATCGTCAAGCGCGTCGATGAGAAGACGCGCAGCAAGACGAGCATCAATGAACTGCTGAGGGATTGATTTCCCCCGCAAACGGGCACAAATTTACGGTCATGAGCCGCAACATTACCATTCAGGCACGATGGGACGGCGAAGCCAGCGTCTGGATCGCCACCAGTGGTGACGTTCCTGGGCTCGTTGTCGAGGCCGATAGCTGGCCTGGCATGATCGAGGAAGTTCGTCTTATTCTTCCAGAGATGATGGAAGTGACGGGACAGACCGATAAAGACCTCTCCCTTACCTTCAAAGCCGAAGAGCATCTCGATCTCGCAGGCGCGTAATGGCCAATTTCTACCGCGATCTGATCCAGGTCTTGCGGGAGAATGGTTTCGAGTTGCTGCGTGCCGGCAAAGGCAGCCACGAAATCTGGTTCAATCCTTCCACTAACCGCCACGTCACGCTTCCTCGCACCACAAAGTCCCGGCACACAGCGAACGACGTGCTTAAACAAGCCGGACTGTCAAAGAAATACTAATGCCCGCCGATCCCGTTGCCATCACCCGTGAACTGTTGCGCTGTCCGTCGGTGACACCCGCGGAAGGCGGCGCGCTGAGCTATCTCGAGACGACGCTGAAAGCCGCCGGCTTTACCGTGCATCGCAAGGTCTTCTCCGAACCGGGCACCGACGACGTCGAGAACTTCTACGCCCGCATCGGCACCGAGGCGCCGCACCTGACCTTCGCCGGGCACACCGACGTGGTGCCGACCGGCGACGAGAAGGCCTGGAAGCATCCGCCGTTCGGCGGCGACATCGACAATGGCGAACTCTATGGCCGCGGCGCCGTCGACATGAAGGGCGGCATCGGCTGCGCGGTAGCGGCCGTCCTCGATCATCTCGCCGCCCATGGTGGCAGGCCGCAGAAGGGCTCGATCTCGTTCCTGATCACCGGCGACGAGGAGAGCATCGCGGTCAACGGCACGCCGAAGCTGCTGCAATGGGTCGACGGCATGGGCGAGAAATTCGACCACTGCATTCTCGGCGAGCCCAGCAACCAGGAGGAGATGGGCGACACCATCAAGATCGGGCGTCGCGGCTCGCTCAACGGCCATCTCATCGTCACCGGCAAGCAGGGCCACGTCGCCTATCCGCAGCGCGCCGACAATCCGGTGCGCGGCATCGTCAAGTTGATCGATGCTCTTCTGTCCGAGCCGCTCGATGCCGGCAACGCCAACTTCCAGCCGTCGAACATGGAATTCGTCTCGGTCGATGTCGGCAACAAGACGGTCAATCTCATTCCCGGCGAAGCGCGTGCGATGTTCAACATCCGCTTCAACGACTGCCACACGCTGGAATCGCTGAAAGCGCTGCTGCAGCAGCGCGCCGAGAAGGCTGCCGGCGGCAAGATCAAATTCGAGTTCAAGTTTCAGCCGTCAAATGCCGGTGTGTTCGTGACCAAGCCGGGTCCGTTCACCGAACTCGTGGCAAATGCGGTGAAGGAAACCACCGGCCGCGCGCCAGCGCTCTCGACCACCGGCGGCACGTCGGATGCGCGCTTCATCACGCATTACTGCCCGGTGGTCGAATTCGGCCTGGTCGGCCAGACCATGCATGCGATCGACGAGCGCGTGCCGATCGCCGATCTGCGCGCGCTGACGACGATTTATCGGAAAATTGTGGATCGGTATTTTGGCTGACCCTCATGGTGAGGAGCGCCGCAAAGCGGCGCGTCTCGAACCATGAGGCTATCCTTCGTGGCGCATCGCTTCGCGATGCTCCTCAGGATGAGGTCAGAGGATCACACCAGCTTCGCATCCAGCGTGATCTCCGCTTTCAGCAGCTTGGACACCGGGCAACCCGCCTTGGCCTTGGCCGCCAGCTTCTGAAACTTGGCGTCGTCGGTGCCGGGAATCTTCGCCTTCAGCGTCAGGTGCACCTTGGTGATGGCGAAGCCGTCGCTCTGCTTTACCAGCGTGACGTCGGCCTGCGTTTCCATCTTTTCCGCGGTCAGACCGGCTTCGCCGAGGATACCGGACAGCGCCATGGTGAAGCAGCCGGCATGCGCCGCGCCGATCAGTTCTTCCGGGTTGGTACCGGGCTTGCCCTCGAAGCGAGACGCGAAGCCATAAGGGTAGTCCTTCAAGGCGCCGCTTTTCGTCGAGATCGCGCCCTTGCCGTCCTTGATGCCGCCCGACCAGACTGCCGTGCCGAATGTGCTCATGAGCTTGCTCCTGTGCTGAAAACGCTACCCCGATAAAGGTAACGTATGACAGGGCAGTATCGTTGCAAAAGGCCACGGACTTTACGGCCCGAAGAGGCCCGAAGAGCGGCAGCTTAATAATCGACCTTCATCAAATACAGCCCATCCGGCGGCGCCACCTGGCCGCAGGCGGTGCGGTCGCGGGCCTCGAGCGCCCGCGTCATATCGTCAGCGGTCCAGGCACCCGGACCGGTGAGGCCCGTACTCATCAAGGTGCCGACCATCGAACGCACCTGATTGTGCAGGAACGAGCGCGCCGAGGCGAAGACGTGAATCTCATCGCCGTGGCGCATGACGTCGAGCCGATCGAGCGTCTTGTCCGGCGACTTGGCCTGACACTCGGTCGAACGAAAGGTGGTGAAGTCGTGCTTGCCGACGAGACGCTGCGCCGCCTCGTGCATGGCATCCGCATCGAGCGGCCGCGCAACGCGCCAGGCATATTTGACATCGAAGGTCAGGTCCGGCCGGCGGTTGACGATGCGATAGAAATAATGGCGCTTGATCGCCGACATGCGCGCATTGAACTCGTCGCCGACCTGTTCGGCCTTCAGCACCGCCACCGGATAAGGCCGCAAATGCGCGTTCAGCGCGTCGCGGACCGTGTCGGTTTTCCAGTCGCGGGCAAGATCGACATGCGCCACCTGGCCGCGCGCATGCACGCCCGCATCGGTACGGCCGGCGCCCTGCACCAGCACGTCCTCACCGGACAGCGCCTTGACGGCGGCCGTGAGCACGCCCTGCACCGTCACCTGGTCGGCCTGGGTTTGCCAGCCGCAGAACGGCGCGCCGTCATATTCGATGGTCAGCTTGTAGCGGGGCACGATTGATTCACCTCAAATCCGCCGCGGGGCGGGCTTTCTACACTATGGCGTCAAACGCGGGGACAGGGCCATGCACGACGCATTCAAGCGGCAGATCATCGACCTTCTCGACCAGCACCGCATCATGACCATCGCCACCAACCGCGCCGACGGCTGGCCGCAGGCGACGGTCGTCGGCTACGCCAATGACGGATTGATTATCTACTGTCTGGTCGCGCGCGACAGCCAGAAGTTCACCAACATCATGCGCGATCCGCGGGTAGCTCTGGCCATCGCCAAGGACTATCCGCAGCCGCTGCAGATCAAGGGTTTATCGATTGCCGCCAACGTCGTCGAGGCCACCGACCCCGGCGAGCGCGACCATGTCACCGAAATCCTGCTCAAGCGCTATCCGGAATACAAGGTGATACCGAGACCCACCCCCGCTGCCATGCCGCTGTTGCGGCTGACGCCCGAGGTGGTGTCGGTGCTCGACTATTCGAAGGGCTTCGGCCACAGCGATCTGGTGAAGGTCACCGACGGCGATCTAGCCGAGTTCGTCGAGGCGCGACGGCACCACTGGGCGAGCTTCCACGCGGCCTGATTCGCAGAGGCCTTTCCAGGACGCACGCGCCCCGGAAAGACTGTGTGCGATGAAGCGGAGACGCCGCCTCAGGCCAGCGCCTTGGCTTCGCGGAACGAAATCAGCCGGCGCTGGGTTTCGTCCCACAGCGTCAGGCGCACGCAGCCGAAGCTCTCCAGCAGCGTCAGCCGGCCGACATGGCGCAGCTCCGGATGGTCGCGCAGCACGCTCGGCAGCCGGTAAGACGGAATGCGGCTGTGCAGATGATGCACGTGATGGATGCCGATGTTGGCGGTGAACCAGCGCAGCCACAGCGGCAGATCGTAGTGCGACGAGCCATGCAGCGCGGCTTCGTGCAGATCCCAGCCGCGGCTCTCATTCCAGAGCGTATCCTCGAACTGGTGCTGCACGTAGAACAGCCAGACGCCGAATACCGCCGAGAGCAGCAGGATCGGCAGGTGCACGAGGAAGAACGCGTCGACGCCGATGAGCCAGATCAGCGCGATGGCAATCGTCGCGATCGCCGCGTTGGTGGCTTGCGTCGAGATCCATGGCAGCCAGCCGGCCCGCATCATGCCGATCGGCAAGCGATGCTGCAGCAGGAAGAGATAAGCCGGCCCGAAACCGAACATCACCAGCGGGTGGCGGTAAAGTCTGTACTTCAGCCGGCCCCAGCGCGAACGCGCCTTGTACTCGCGTACGGTGAGCGTATCGACATCGCCAATGCCGCGCCGGTCGAGATTGCCGGCGGTAGCATGATGAATGGCGTGGGTGCGGCGCCAGAAATCATAGGGTGTCATGGTCAGCACGCCGAGAACGCGGCCGACCCAGTCGTTCACCGTCCGGTTGGGAAAGAACGAGCCGTGGCCGCAGTCGTGCTGGATGATGAACAGCCGCACGAGGAATCCCGAGGCGGGAAGCGCGATCAGCAGCGAAGCCCACCAGAAGCCGAACGAATAAAGCAGCCACGCCACCACCCACAGGGCGACCAAAGGCAGGGCGGTAATCGTCAGTTCGACCACGCTGCGCACGCGGCTCGGCTCGCGGTAGCGATTGAGAATTTGCGTCCAGAGGCGGGCGTCCGGGGGCGAAACGTCGGTATTGTGACCAATGCTCAAAGCCAGTTTCCAGATCGGGGCCGACGCGCGCCGGTAAGCGGCCGCTGCCCAGGAATATCGCGATGCGTGAGAAACCCCAGAATGCCCGAGAATAGGGGCTTTTTGGTGGTCCGAACGGCGGTATCGTCAGAATAACGAAGCCTCAGGACAGACTATCGAAAGGCGTAGGATAACGCACGCGACCATTTTCGGTTCGGGCGTCGGGCTGCGAAACCGCGCGATGGCATCAGGAAGAGCGCGACCCGATGGTCAGCGCCTTCGTTCGATCACCCGAGCCGCGTGCCGGCCGCAACCTTTGTGCCGCGCAGGAATTCGTCAGCGCTCATCGCTTTCTTGCCCTCGCGCTGCACCTGGATGAGCCGCACCGCGCCGTCGCCGCAGGCGATGGTGAGGTTGTCATCGAGCGCGGTGCCGGGCGCACCGGACCCCGAGCCAAGCGTCGAACGCAGCACCTTGATGCGCGCACCGTCGAATTCGAACCAGGCGCCCGGAAACGGCGACAGGCCGCGGATGTGATTGTGCACGTCGCGCGCCGGCTTGCCCCAGTCGATGCGGGACTCGGCCTTGGCAATCTTCTCGGCGTAGGTGACGCCGTCGGCCGGCTGCGGCGTCGGCTTGAGCGAGCCTCGATCGGCCGCTGCCAGAGCCAATGGCATCAGCCGGGCGCCGAGCGCGGCCAGCGCATCGTGCAGTTCGCCGGTGGTGACGTCGAGTCCGATCGGCAGCGCCTCGCGCATCATCATCGCGCCGGTGTCGAGGCCTTCGTCCATCTGCATGATGGTGACGCCGGTTTCGGCATCGCCGGCCATGATGGCGCGGTGGATCGGCGCGGCGCCGCGCCAGCGCGGCAGCAGCGAAGCATGGACGTTGAAGCAGGCGAGCCGCGGCGCCTCGAGGATCGGCTTCGGCAGGATGAGACCGTAAGCGACGACGATGGCGGCGTCGGCCTTGAAGGCGGCGAATTCCGACTGCGCCTCGTCATTGCGCAACGATTTCGGCGTCAGCACCGTGAGGCCGAGCTTGGTGGCCTCGCGTTCGACCGGAGTCGGCACCAGATCGAGGCCACGCCGCCCGCCGGGCTTGGCGGCGCGCGTATAGACCGCGACGATCTCGTGACCGGCCGCGTGCAGCGCCAGCAAGGTCGGCACCGCGAAATCCGGCGTGCCCATGAAAATCAGGCGGAGCGGCATCACCCTGTCCCTCGGCGTCAGCCGATATGATGCGACGGCTCTTTGTCCTTGGCGAGCGCGGGCGACACGCCCTTCTTGGCGGCCTTGGTGAACTTCTTGATCACCATGTCGCGCTTGAGCTTGGAAATGTGGTCGATGAACAGCACGCCGTTGACGTGGTCGATCTCGTGCTGCAGGCAGGTGGCTAGCAGGCCGTCGGCTTCGACCTCATGGACCTTGCCGTCGGCGTCGAAATACTTCACCCGCACCTTGGCCGGCCGCTCGACCTCCTCGTAGTACTCGGGAATCGACAGGCAGCCTTCCTCGTAGGTCGAGGTCTCGTCCGACGACCACACGATCTCCGGATTGATGAAGACCTGCGGTTCCTTCGGGTCGTCCTTCTTGGCGACGTCGATCGTGATGACACGGACCGGCTCGCCGATCTGGATCGCGGCGAGCCCGATACCGGGCGCCTCGTACATGGTCTCGAACATGTCGTCGACCAGCGCGCGCAGCGGCTTGTCGAACGCCTTGATCGGCTCGGATTTCAGCCGGAGCTTCTTTTCGGGGATGATGAGGATGTCGCGGATCGCCATGGCGGCGATGTAAGGGCTGATGGGCGGAAGGTCAACGGAACCCGGGAAAAACGGGCGGTTTTGGCCGCCCGTGGCGCCCCGTTCGCTCTTCGTTCCCTCCGGCCTCGAATCGCGGTAGAACCCTCGCCATGACCGACACCCTGATCGACCTGCTGCAATCACCAGCCGCCCTGCCCGTAGGACTTGGCGTCGCCGCGCTGGTGGTCATCTGTGTGATCGCGATCCTCATCATCCTGCTGCGGCCGAAGCCGCCGGCGAAGGACCTTGAGGCCGAGCAGCGGATGCGCGAACTCAACGCCCGGCTCGACGCCATGGGCGCGTGGCTGCAGAACGCGCACGGCCAGCTGGCGCAAACCGTCAACTCCCGCCTCGACGCCGTGAGCCAGAACCTCGGCGAGTCGATGAAGACGACCGCCAAGCACACCTCCGACCACCTGCAGGCGCTGCATTCGCGCCTCGCGGTGATCGACTCGGCGCAGAAGAATATCACCGAACTGTCGTCCACCGTGACCTCGCTGCAGAACGTGCTGAGCAACAAGCAGTCGCGCGGCGCCTTCGGCCAGGGCCAACTCGAGGCCATCATCGCCGACATCCTGCCCAAGGGCGCCTTCGAATTTCAGTTCACGCTGTCGAACCGCACGCGGCCGGACTGCGTGGTGTTCATGCCCGATTCCGGACCGCTGGTGATCGACGCCAAGTTTCCGCTCGAGGCCATGACCGCGCTGCGCGATGCGCAAACCGACGAGGAGCGCAAACTCGCGGCGGCGCGGGTGCGCACCGACATGGCCAAGCATGTCGCCGACATCGCTTCGAAATATCTGCTACCCGGCGAGACCCAGGACATCGCGTTGATGTTCATCCCGTCGGAGTCGGTTTACGCCGACCTGCACGAGCAGTTCGACAATTTGGTGCAGAAGGCGCAGCGCGCCCGCGTCATGATCGTGTCGCCGACGCTGATGGTGATGGCGATCCAGGTGATCAAGCAGGTGCGTAAGGATGCGGAAATGCGCGAGGCCGCCGACCAGATCCGCACCGAGGTCGGCATGATGATGAAGGACGTCGGCCTGCTGTCCGACCGCGTGCGCAAGCTGCAGGCGCA
This sequence comes from Pseudolabrys sp. Root1462, assembly GCF_001426945.1. GTDB lineage: Bacteria > Pseudomonadota > Alphaproteobacteria > Rhizobiales > Xanthobacteraceae > Pseudolabrys. The sequence goes on from NZ_LMFS01000004.1 coordinate 53,797, forward strand.
TTTCAACCAGGCCAATGCCGACATCGACCAGATCCTGATCTCGACCGGCAAGATCGAGAAGCGCGCCGGCAAGATCGAAGGGCTGGATTTCGACGCCGACGCGCCCGCCACCGCCGAGGTGATCGCAGCGCCGATCCGCAAGATCGGCGCTGCCGAGTAGATTGCCGTCGTTCCGGGATGGCCCCGAAGGGCCAGGCCCGGAATCCGGAGGAAAGCTTGGAGTGTGGGTCCGGATTCCGGGTTCACGCGCTACGCGCGTGCCCCGGAATGACGTAGAACGTGATTCATGACCGCCACGCCCGACGCGAAAGCCGACGCCGCCGCCCGCCGCTCCTTCATCGAGGCGCTCGCCGTCTATTTGAAGCCGCGGGTGCTGATCGTCCTGCTGCTCGGCTTTTCGTCCGGCCTGCCGCTGGCGCTGTCGGGCTCGACGCTGGCGGTGTGGCTAACCGAAAGCCACATCGATCTGGCCACCATCGGTCTGTTTTCGCTGGTCGGCCTGCCCTACACCTTCAAGTTCCTGTGGGCGCCGCTGACCGACGCGCTCGACATCCCGGTGCTGTCGCGGCTGCTCGGCCGCCGCCGCGGCTGGCTGGTGTTCACCCAGCTCCTGCTGTTCGTCACCATCGTCATCCTTGGCCTGTGCGATCCTCTGAAGTCGCTGCCGCTGATCATCATCGGCGCGGTGCTGGTCGCCACCGCCTCGGCGACGCAGGACATCGTGGTCGACGCCTTCCGCGTCGAAAGCCTGGAGCCCAGCGAACAGGGCGCCGGCATGGCCGGCTATGTCGCCGCCTACCGCATCGGCATGCTTGCCTCCGGCGCCGGCGTGTTGTTTCTGGTCGCCTGGCTGGAATACAAGGGCGTGCCGCGCGCCGATGTGTGGATGTGGGGCTATATCGGCGCCGCCTTCGGCATGGCGATCGGCATCGGCGCAACGCTGTTCGCCACCGAGCCTGATGCGCCCCCGTCCGCCGTCGACCGCACCCACAATCCGCTGCAGCGCCTGTACGAGACCGCGACCGGCGCCTTCGGCGAATTCCTGGCGCGCGACGCGGCCATCGTCGTGCTGCTGTTCGTCGTGTTGTACAAGTTCTGCGACGCCTTCGCCGGCGCGCTGACGGCGGCCTTCGTCATCGACATCGGTTTCGACAAGGCGACCTATGCGGCGGTCGTCAAGGGCGTCGGACTGGCCGCGGCGCTGATCGGCGGCTTTGCCGGCGGCGCCATCGTGCGCGGGCTGCCGCTAGCCACCAGCCTGTGGATCGGCGGCATCGTGCAGATGCTGTCCAACCTCACTTTCTCCTGGCTGGCCGTCGTCGGCGTCAGTGTGCCGGCGCTGATGGTCACCATCGTGGTCGAGAATTTCATGGGCGCCATCGGCACCGTGATCTTCGTCGCTTATCTATCCGCGCTGTGCGGCGACCGCGCCCACACCGCGACGCAATACGCCCTGCTCACCGCGCTCGCCGCCGTCGGCCGCACCACGCTCGCTTCCGGCGGCGGCTTCATCGCCGAGGATTTCGGCTGGGTGACGTTCTTTTTCATTACCGCACTGGCGGCGCTGCCGTCGCTGGCGCTGTTGTGGTGGCTGCAACTGCGCGGCCACTTCGCCGCGCTCGACAAGCCGCGTACGGCAGTTAAAGCCTAGAACGGCAGGCCGACGTAATTCTCCGCCATCACGCTCTTGGCGGCGTCGGACGACAAGAGATAAGCCAGCTCGGTCTCCTGCAACTGGTCCTCATAGGGCGTGTTGTCCGGAAACCGGTGCAGCATCGTCGTCATCCACCACGAGAAACGCTGCGCCTTCCACACCCGCGCCAGCGCCTTGGCCGAGTAGCCTTCGAGACCGGCGTCGTCGTTCTTGTGATAGTGATCGACCATGGCGTGGTAGAGATAATAGATGTCGGACGCCGCGCTGTTGAGCCCGCGGGCGCCGGTGGGCGGGAAGATGTGCGCGGCATCGCCGGCGAGAAACAGCCGGCCGTGGCGCATGGGCTCGGCGACATAGCTGCGCAGCGGCGCGATGCTTTTCTCGATCGATGGCCCGGTCTGCAGCCGCGCGGCGACATCCGCCGGCAGCCGGTTCTTCAGCTCGGCCCAGAATGCATCATCCGACCAGTCCTCGACCTTGTCGGTCAGCGGCACCTGAATGTAGTAGCGGCTCAGCACCTGTGAGCGCAGCGAGCACAGCGCAAAGCCGTTCTTGTGCTTGGTGTAAATCAGCTCGGGCGACACCGGCTTGGTCTGCGACAGCACGCCGAGCCAGCCGAACGGATAGACGCGTTCGTATTCGCGCAGCGTCCCGGCCGGAATCGACTTGCGGCTGACGCCGTGAAATCCGTCGGCGCCGATAATGTATTCGCAATCGACGCGGTGCTCGGCGCCACCTTTGCGATAGGTGACGTAAGGCGCGTTCCCCTCGATGTCGTGCAGCGCCACATCCTCGGCTTCATGAACGACCTTGCCGTTCATGCGGTCGCGCGCGTCGTAGAGATCCCGGGTGACTTCGGTCTGGCCATAGACGATGACCGACGAGCCGCCCGAATATTTGTGCAGATCGATGCGGTCGAGCTTGCCATCATGGGCGATGAACACACCGTCGTGAACTTCGCCTTCGCGATCCATGCGCTCGCCGCACTGCGCTTCGCGCATCAGGCGGGCAAAGCCGTGCTCCAGCACGCCGGCGCGAATGCGCGACAGCACGTAATCCCGGGTGTGCTTCTCGAGCAGGACGTTGTCGATGCCCTTGAGGTGCAGGAGCTGCGACAGCAGCAGCCCGGACGGGCCGCCGCCGATAATGCAGACCTGAGTTTTCACGGCGGTTCCCTGCGGCATCGCTCCCTCACCTTTTGCTGGTTGACGGTATTTGGGCCACGGCAGGCCACCGGGGCAATGGATCAGGACGACGATGTCTTGTACAAATCGAACATGCCGCGCGCCCCACTCAAACCCTCGGTCCTGCCCGCCATCCTGTCCTATAACCTGTTCGGCGAGGTCCGCGACCTGCCGGACGTCGTGCATTGCGAGACGCTGGCCGCGCGGTCGGTGCCCCACGGCTGGCAGTTTCCACCGCATCGCCACGGCCGCCTGCATCAGGTGCTGCTGATTTCGCGCGGCGGCGGCCACGCCACGATGGAAGGCCGCGATTATCGGCTCAAGGCCATGACCGCGGTCAACGTCCCCGCCGGCCACGTGCACGGCTATCGTTTCGCCAAAGGCACCCAGGGCTGGGTGGTGACGATCGCCACCGAAATCCTCGACGAGGTGTTGAACGCGCCGGACGGGCTGTCACGCACCTTGTCGGAGGCGGCGCTGCTGCGCGCCACGCCAGCCATGCGCCGCCTCATGCAGGAGATTGCCGCCGAGTATGGCAGCCGTCACTTTGCCCGCGCTCATGTGTTGAAGGCGCTGTCGGCGACCTTGCTCGGGCTGGTGGCGCGCGAACTGGCGGCGAAGGCTTCACCCGCGACAGCGACTGTCGGCGCCGGGCTGGTCGATCGCTTCGGCGCCTTGATCGACGATCACTATCGCGAGCACTGGCCGGTGGCGCGCTACGCCGCGGCGCTTAAAGTGACGCCGACGCACCTGTCGCGCCTGACGCGCGAAGCGTTCGGCTGCCCGGCCTCGCACATGATCCGCGACCGCGTCGTGCGCGAGGCGCGCCGCCAACTGGTCTATACCAACACCGCGGTATCGAAGATCGCCTACGAACTCGGCTTCAACGATCCGGCCTATTTTACCCGCACCTTCACGGTCGCCACGGGCCTGTCGCCGAGCGAATTCCGCGACCGGGTTCACACCGGATCATAGAGCGGCTTACGGCTTCAGCCGCCATTGGGCGAGCACGGCGTCGGCAATGTGCCAGGCCGTCTGCGCACAGAAGAAGTCTTCCGCCTCGACTGCGATGGTCTTGCCGACGAGGCGGTCGAGCCGCTGCGTCAGCGCAGGGTTCTTCGTGACGATCAGTTGAAAGGTCTTCGGCGGCTGTTCGCCGCAGAACTCGTCTTTCTTGGCGAACGGCTTCGGCGCATCCGACACGATCTCAAAGACGCGGATCGCCGTGCCGTTCGGATGTTTGGCATTCACGACCTGCAATGTGCCGGTGATGGTGTCGCCGAGCTTGAGGGTAGCTTGGGCCGGCTGTTGCGCATGCACCGCGCTCGCGATCGCCAGGAAGACAAAGAACAAAACTCCGTTCGCCCCCGCGAAAGCGGGGGCCCAGAAGCGAAACACCGAAGCGCTTGTTTTGGAATTATGGATCCCCGCTTTCGCGGGGAACGGCGGATAGTGTTGCCACACAGACATTAGCGCGGGCTTCCGGTTGTTCAGAACAAGGTCCGCTGCTTCATCGCCGCCGACAGCGTACCCTCATCGAGATAATCGAGTTCGCCGCCGACCGGCACGCCATGCGCCAGCCGCGTCACCTTCACATTGGCGTCGCCGAGCAGCTCGGTGATGTAATGCGCCGTGGTCTGGCCGTCGACGGTGGCGTTGAGCGCCAGGATGACTTCGTTGACCTGCGGTTCGTGGGCGCGCGCGACCAGCGCATCGATCGACAGATCCTGCGGGCCGACGCCGTCGAGCGGCGACAGGGTGCCGCCGAGGACATGATAGCGGCCGTTGACCGCATGCGCCCGCTCCAGCGCCCACAGGTCGGCGACATCGGCAACGACGACGAGGATCGACTGGTCGCGGCGCGTGTCGGTGCAGACCGTGCACGGGTCCTGGGTATCGATGTTGCCGCAGGTCTTGCAGACCACGATCTTTTCCAGTGCGGTCTGCAGCGCATTGGTGAGCGGCGTCATCACCTGCTCGCGCTTCTTGATCAGAAACAGCGCGGCGCGCCGCGCCGAGCGCGGGCCGAGGCCCGGCAGGCGCGCCAGCAACTGGATCAGGCGTTCGATTTCGGGTCCGGCAACGGCGGTGGGCATGGCGCTTTCTTCCTTCCCTCGCCCCGTTTTACGGGGAGAGGGCGGCCCGAGCAAAGCGAGGGCCGGGTGAGGGGCGAATTAGATTGTGCATATAGGGGGCCCTCACCCGCCTCGCGCGGCAGAGGCGCGCGCTCGGCACCTCTCCCCGCTCCCGCGGGGCGAGCGACGCTACCCCAGCAGTCCCGGCGGCAGCGGCAGGCCGCCGGTCATCGCCTTCATCTTCTCGGCGAGGACGGTTTCGGCCTTGCGGCGCGCGTCGGCATGCGCGGCGATCAGAAGATCCTCGAGCACTTCCTTTTCCGACTCCTTCATCAGCGAATTGTCGATCCGGACGTGCTTGAGGTCGCCCTTGGCGGAGAGCTTGACCAGCACCAGCCCGGCGCCGGCCACGCCTTCCACCTCGATCATATCGAGCTCGGCCTGCATCTCCTGCATCTTCGATTGCAGTTGCGCGGCCTGTTTCATCATGCCCATGAAATCGCGCATCACTTTCCTCCTTGGCGCATGGTGCTGTCCGAAAACCGGTACCCAATTTTCGGAACCATGCGCTAGTCATCCTCTTCGGTATCGCTCGGTGCCGCGAGGCCTTCGTCGGCATGCGGCTCATCGGCGGTCTGCGTGATCTCGCCGACCTTGGCGCCCGGAAACTTCTTCAGCACCGCCTGCACCAGCGGGTCTTGCAAGACTTCCTGGCGCAAGGCCGCCTGGCGGTCATTGGCCTGTTCACGCAGGGTCCGCTCGCCCTGCTCTTTCGAGATGACGACGATCCAGCGCCGGCCGGTCCAGGTCGACAGCTTCTGCTGCAGCTCATGGACCAGGCTCTTCGGCGCGCTCGGCATCAAGGCGATCTCGAGCTGGCCATCTTCGAAACGAACGAGACGCACGTCGCGTTCCAGCGCCATCTTGGCATTGATGTCGCGCTTGTCGGCAACAAAGGCGATCAGCTCGGCGAACGATTTGATGGCGACCGTGGGCTGCGCCTCGGGCTCGTCGCGGCGAACCGCCGGCGCGTTGCTCGCCATCGGCTGCGAGGCGACGACCTGTGCGCGCGGCGCGCCGCGCGGGGCCTCGAAACGCGGCGCATAATTCTGAGAGGCCACCGGCGCCGCCGCGGCAGCCCCTGCACCGCCACCGCCACCGCGGGCCGGCGCACCGCCCCCACTGTCGGTGAGCGAGCGCACCACGTCGTCCGGCGTCGGCAGGTCAGCGGCATAGGCGATGCGCACCAGCACCATCTCGGCCGCGGCCACCGGCCGGCCGGAGGACTGCACCTCGCCGATGCCCTTGAGCAGCATCTGCCAGGTGCGCGACAGCACGCGGAGCGAAAGCTGTTGCGCGAAGGCGCGGCCGCGCACGCGCTCGGCTTCCGACAACGAGACGTCGTCGCCGACGCTCGGCACCACCTTCATGCGGGTGACGAAATGGCTGAATTCGGCAAGATCGCTCAGCACCACCGCCGGATCGGCGCCGATGTCGTATTGCGCGCGCAATTCGGTGAGCGCGGCGGCGATGTCGCCTTTCATCAAGGCTTCGAACAGATCGACGATGCGGACGCGGTCGGCAAGACCGAGCATCTGTCGCACGTCCTCGGCGCGAACCGGGCCTGCCGCGTGGGCGATCGCCTGATCCATCAACGACAGACTATCGCGCACCGAGCCTTCGGCGGCGCGCGCGATCAGCGCCAGCGCGCCCTGCTCGGCTTCGATGCCTTCCTTGGCGGCGATGCCGGCGAGATGCGCGATCAACACATCGGCATCGACCCGGCGCAGATCGAAGCGCTGGCAGCGCGACAGCACCGTGACCGGGACCTTGCGGATTTCCGTGGTGGCGAAGATGAACTTGGCGTGCGGCGGCGGCTCTTCCAGCGTCTTCAACAACGCATTGAAGGCGGCGCCGGACAGCATGTGGACTTCGTCGAGGATGTAGACCTTGTAGCGCGCGGACACGGGCGCATAGCGCACCGCGTCGTTGATCTGGCGCACGTCGTCGACGGAATTGTGCGAGGCGGCGTCCATCTCGAGGACGTCGATGTGCCGGCTGTCGATGATGGCCTGGTCGTGGATGCCCATCACCGGCATATGGATGGTCGGGCCCTTCACCGAGCCGTCGGGCAGTTCGTAGTTGAGGGCGCGGGCCAGGATGCGGGCGGTCGTCGTTTTGCCGACGCCGCGGACGCCGGTGAGGATCCAGGCCTGCGGGATGCGGCCGCTCTCGAAGGCGTTCGAGATCGTGCGGACCATGGCCTCCTGGCCGATCAGGTCCTCGAAACTGGCGGGGCGATATTTTCGCGCAAGGACGCGGTAACCGCCGGCGGGCTCGGCCGGGGCGGAACCGGGACCTTTCGGGCTCTCAGCGTCGCTCATGGGGCCCATACTGGCAAGCCCGGGACGCGGAGGCCACCCGCCCTGGCGGGACGGGGGACAACTCGCCCAAGCATCGTGGAAAAATAGGTGGGAGGCTGACGAGCGACCCGATCCGTGCTCGTTAGGGCTGCTTCCTTCCGGATCTGACCCGGTTGGCGAGTGGTTCGTCCACCGCCAACCTCCCGGGCCCTATATCGGGCTATTGGGGGGAGAAAGCAAGCGAAGGAGCCCGCGGAAACCCATGCCGGATTTCACCCTCCACCCCCAGCTCGTCGCCGACACCGTCGAGGTCGGCGACCTCGCGCTGTGCCGCGTGCTGCTGTCGAACGACGCCAATTATCCGTGGCTGATCCTGGTGCCGCGGCGGCCGGATATCGTCGAGCTGATCGATCTGACGGCGGTGGACCGCGCCGCCCTCAGCGCCGAGATCGACGCCGCCGCACGGGCGCTCAAGGCCACCGTCCCGTGCGAAAAGCTCAACGTCGCCGCCCTCGGCAATATGGTGCCGCAACTGCATGTCCACATCATCGCCCGGCGGCACGGCGATCCGGCCTGGCCCAAGCCGGTCTGGGGCGCGGTTCCGGCGATCGCCTACAATCCCGCCGTTCGCGACGGCTTTGTGACGGCGTTGCAGCGCGCCCTCGACGTCGCCGCGATCAAGGAATTGTAAAGCCAGCCCGCATTGCGCTCCTTGGGCCGCCATGCCAGTTTCCGCGCCGATGTCCGACCGTCCGATTCCGCAGTCACTTCCCTTTCCAAAACCGGTTCTCGGTTATGCCGACAGCCGCATCGAGCGCGCCGCCGAACTGCGCACCAATACGGCCGCGCTCGAGGCGATGGCGGCCGATAAACGCGCCGGCGCTTATGTCATCGGCGGCGAGATGATCGTCGCCAAACGCGGCGAACCGAACGAGCCGCTGTTCACGCTCGAGGAAGCGCGCCGTTTCGGCCCGGCCGAGGAAACCGCATTTCTCGGCCATCTCGACGGCGCGCCGCGTTTCGGTTTCGGCATTCCGCCCGCAGCGGCCGAAGCGCTGAAGGCGCGCGACGATCTCCTGGTCACCGACCTGCGCTCGATCGCGGTGCAAGGCCTGGTCGATGGCGTGCATTTGCCGCCGATCGCCGAGGCCAAGGCGGTGCTGCACTGGCATCAGCGCCACCGCTTCTGCTCGAATTGCGGCGTCAGGACCGACGCCGTCGATGCCGGCTGGAAGCGGCTGTGTCCGTCGTGCAAGACCGAGCACTTCCCGCGCACCGACCCGGTCGTCATCATGCTGATCGTCGATGGCGATCAATGCCTGCTCGGCCGTTCGCCGCGCTTTGCCCCGACCATGTGGTCGTGCCTCGCCGGCTTCATCGAACCGGGCGAAGCGATCGAGGACGCGGTACGCCGCGAAACCCGCGAGGAAGCCGGCATCCTGTGCGGCCGCGTCACATATTATCGCTCCCAACCCTGGCCGTTTCCGACCTCGCTGATGATCGGCTGCCACGCCGAGGCGAAAAGCCGCGACATCGTCGTCGATGCCACGGAACTCGAGGCCGCCCGCTGGTTTAGCAAGGATGAGACCATCACGATGCTGACGCGCACGCATGCGGAGGGCCTGACCACGCCGCCGCCGGTTGCGATCGCGCATCACATCATCCGCGCCTGGGTAGAGGACGACATTCGATTTGACTGAACCGAAGGCAACTGTCCGCATCGTCTGCGCCGGCGGCGCCGTGCAGGACAATGTGATGCGGGTTGAGAAATTCCCCGAGCCCGGCGGCAAGGTTTCCGCGACCGACTTCATCGTCACCAGTGGCGGACAGGCCGGAAACGCCGCGGTGGCGATGGCGCGTTTGGGCGCCCGCGTCACCTACATCGGCGCGGTCGGCGACGAGCATGATGACGTCGCCAATTCCATTCTCCGGGCTTTCGCGAAAGAGAATATCGATATCTCGAAAGCCATCCGCGTTCCGGGCGCGCGCTCGGCGGCCTCGCTCATCATGCTCGACGCGCAGGGCGAGAAGATGATCGCGACTTTGCGGCCGCAAGGTCTGCACGCCGCGGTGCCGGACGATCCGGCGGGCACCGTCGCGCAGGCCGACGCCGTCATGCTCGACAACCGCTACAGCAATATCAGCCTGCCGATCTGCCAAGCCGCGAAAGCGTGCGGCATTCCCCGCGTGCTCGATTTCGACAAGCCGACGCCGACGGACGATCCGCTGTTCCAGTGCTGCTCGCACGTCATCTGCTCGGCCGACGCGATCCGCGAAGCGACTGGCGTCGCCGATCTCCCCGGCGCACTGAAGAAACTCGGTGCCAGCTTTTCCGGCTTTCTCGCCGTGACCAATGGACCGCAGGGTGTCTATTGGCTCGATGACGGCGCGGTGCGCCACCTCGATGCCTTCCAGGTTGAGGCGGTGGATACGCTAGGCGCCGGCGATACGTTCCACGGCGCTTTCGCCGTGCGCTTTGTCGAGAGCCGCGACGTCGTCGATGCCATGCGCTTTGCCGCCGCCGCAGCGGCGATCAAATGCACGCGTTTCGGCGGCTTGATGGGCGCCGCGACGCGCGCCGAAGTCGAGGCGTTCCTGAAAGAACACGCCTAGTTCGCGGCCTTTAGGGGACGCGAGCGGAGTTCGCGGCCCCGAACGACCAGCGACTAATTATTCTTCGATGGACACGGCGCGCCGCAAGGCGCGCAGGCGCCGGCGAAATCTTCCGGCGACACCGCGCGCCCGCTCGACGGGCTTGTCAGGTGATTGCCGACAATGGCGACGAAAGCGACCAGCGTCACGACGATGTAAACCTTCCTCATAAGATTTACTCCCGCGACAGGCCGAACAGCGGCCGCAAGCGGATGCCGATCAGGCTGCCGACAAGCGCCATCGCGAACCACACCCAGCCATGCAGCGAGCCGGAGGCGACACCGCCGACAAAGGCGCCGATGTTGCAGCCGAAGCCCAGGCGCGCGCCCCAGCCCATCAGCAGGCCGCCGACCGCGGCGGCGAGCAGCGAGCCGAGCGGCGGCCACGGCGCGTTGGCGTAACGCTTGGTCGCGGCGGCCGCGGCCATGGCGCCGAAGATGATGCCGAAGTCGGTGAGGCTCGATGTGTCGGACAAGACGGATTCGGCAAGCGCGTGCTTCGGGCCCGCCCACTGCCAGAACGCGGCCTGCGAGAAGTCGTAGCCCAGCGCCTGGAAGATCTTGGCGCCCCACACCGTGTAGCCGAACGTCACGCTCCACGGATGGCCGCCGGCGAAGAATACGAAGACGCACAGCAGGCCGATGACGATGCCGCCGATGATGTAATTGCGCGACGGCTTGTAGTTGGCGCCGCGCTTGCGCGCCACGGTGATCATGATCGCGGCGGCGACGGCGAGACTCGCCAATGTCGCGATCAATCCGCCCCACGGCCCGAGATAATCCGAAGCCAGAATGGGATCGAGGCCGCCCATGGCGAGGAATGCCGGCAGTGACAGCGAGCCGAACACGCTGCCGATGACGAAGAACGCCAAGGTAATCAACATGCGGCCGGAGCCGCCGCCGACCGTGTAGAGGGTGCCGGAGCCGCAGCCATTGCCGAGCTGCATGCCGACGCCGAACACCAGAGCCCCGATGATGAGCGACGGCCCGAGGGGCGCTATGGCGCCGCCATAGCCTTGCCAGAGCGCCGCCACCGGCACGACCGCGACTGCAGCGATGGCGATGACGATGAGACCGCCGATGAGGCCACCGGCTTCGCCGCGCGTCAGGAAGCGCCGCCACGACGCGGTATAACTGAACTCGGCCTTCAGGAAGGCGACGCCGAGCCCGAAGCCGCCGATGATCAGCGCGGCCGAGGCCCGCTGTCCGTCGAGCAGCACCAGCGCGACGAGGACCGCCGTGGCGAGGATGGAAATGGCGAGGAACAGATAATCGGCGCGCGGCGCGGCGGCCGAGGGAGCGGAAATGGTCGCGGTAGACATGGCTGGCTTTCTTGGCGTCGTCACGAGATGAAGCGCGCGCCTCGTCAGCGCGCGCTTCCGCAGAACGGGGGAAACTCGGAAGTCAGCCTATCACGAACCCAGGCCGAGCGCCTTCTTCAGGTCATCCCACTTGGTGCGGGACGATTCGATCGGGCGCGTCGCGTCCGCGGTCCACTCGACCATGGAACCGTCGTAGAGGCTGACATCCTTGCGGCCGAGCAATTCGTGCAGGACGAACCAGTCGGTCGCGGCCCAGTGCCCGGTGTTGCAATAGGCCACCGCCGGCCCCTGCGGCAGATGCGAAGCGAGGGAAACCAGTTCGGCGCGCGGCTTCAGCTTGTTGGCGTGCGCGTCGTAGAAGCTGGCGCTGTCGAGACTGACCGCACCGGGAATATGCCCATAGGCCTTGGCGGCAGGCGCCTTTTCCTTGCCTTCGAAGAACGAGGCGGGACGCGCGTCGATCAGAGTCGCGTTCTTGGCGGTCTCGACCTTCTTCACGTCATCGGCCTTCGACAACAGGCTGCTGTTGAGGGTCGCGGTGAAGATCGTCGGTGACGGCTTCTTGATGCCGTTTTCAAGCGGCAAGCCGGCCGCTTTCCAGGCGGCGACGCCGCCGTCGAGGATCGAAACGTTGTTCACGCCGACGATTTTCAGCGTCCAGTAGGTGCGCGCCGCCGAACCGAAATCGGTGAAATTCACGCCGGCCGGGACGACGACGACATGGGTACTCTCGTCGATGCCGAGATCGCCGATCAGCTTCTCGAGCTCAGGGACGGTCGGCAGCATGAACGGCACGTCGTTGCGCGTCACGCGCCAGCCGGCCTTGTCGTAATCGCTGTGCACCGCGCCGGGAATGTGGGCTTCTTCGTAAGCCTTGGCGCCGCCGCCGTCGATCGCGGAGCGGATGTCGAGGACGAGAACGTTCTTGTCGGTGAGGTGCTCCTTGAGCCAGGAGACGCCGACCAGCGGCTGCGTCTCGGCGGCCGACGCGGAGAAGGTCGCGCTCAGCGACACCAGGGCGGCAAGGCTCGCAGCAACAAGCGGGGCGAAGAATTTTCTCATGACCGGGACCCATTCGAAACAAGGCACCTGCCGGCGCCATCACATGGCCCTTGAAATAGAATATTTTTCTCTGTAAAGACAGTACCGTTGTTCAAATAAGAAAATCCTTCTAGCCGCTGCGCTGCCCGTAGATCAACGATCCTGCCTTTTCAGGGAAACAGAGAATGGACGCCATCGACCGCAAGATCCTCGCCGTGGTCCAGGACAACGCCTCGCTGTCCGTCGCCGAAATCGGCCAGCGCGTCGGCCTGTCGTCCACGCCGTGCTGGAAGCGCCTGCAGCGGCTCGAGGCCGACGGCGTCATCACCAAGCGCGTCGCGCTGATCGATCCGGAAAAGGTCGGCCTCGGCATCACCGTGTTCGTTTCGGTGGAGACCGGCGACCATTCGCAGGACTGGCTGAAGAACTTCGCCGACGTCGTGAACGCGATGCCGGAGGTGATGGAATTCTACCGAATGGCGGGCGACGTCGATTACGTGCTGCGCGTCGTCGTTCAGGACATGGCGAGCTACGATACTTTCTATAAAAAGCTGATCGCCACGGTGCCGCTGAAGAACGTCACGTCGCGCTTCGCCATGGAGCGCATCAAGTCGACGACGGCGTTGCCGCTGGTCGAGCCGAAACCGGCGCGCTGACCAAGAACCGTCAGCTACAGGCGGTGCCGTTATAGGTCGGCGAAGTCTGGCGCGGCGCCATGTACATCTTGTCCGCCAGATTGAGCGATCCGGTGATGTTGTAGCCGACGGTCGGCGCGTAGGCGTAGCTGGCCTCGGCGAGGACGAGTTGCGTGTTGGCGACCGCGAGCGCCGAGGGCAAGGTCATGGTGCCGGAATTCGCCGTGCCGTTGCGCGTCACGCTCCATTTGACCGTCGCCTTCTTGGTGGCGTCGATGTTGATGCAGGTGATCGTCATCTTCAGCTTGCTGGCGTCGTAGGGCTGGATGATGCCGCTCGACGCATTGAGAATGTTGGTCATGTCGCTGGTCGAGATCGTCGTCACCTGCGCCGACAGGTTGGCAAGCGCTGCGGCGGTGAGGCTGACCTTGCGATCGACCGCCACGGCATCGGACACTTCGACACAGCCGAAATACAGACAGATCATGATCGGCGCGACCAGCGCGAACTCGACCGCGGAAACGCCACGACGATCGCGGACGAAGCGGCTGCGGCGAGGGCCGGCGATGAATGTCAGCACGCGATGGCTCAGCATGCGTTGCTCCCGCCATAGGGCTCGTTACGGAAGACCGATGTCGCGACCAGCAGCCGCTTGTTGCCGTTCAGATTCGCCAGATTGTTGCCGAGCAGCGAAACGTAGATCGGCCACTGGTAATACAGCGACACCTTGACGATGCAGCCCGGTCCGCCGGGCGTATAGGCCATCTTGGTGCTGTCGAACTGTCCATTCGAGACTGGCGAGGCTGCCGCGGTCACCGAGCTAAAGTCCGAGTAGGTCTTGACGTCGACATAGACGCCGCCGTTGCAATCGAACAGGCCGGCGATACGGCTGCACACCTGGTTCTTGAAATCGGTGGCGCTGAAGCCGTTGGTCTGCGCCTGTCCGGTCATGATCAGCCGCGCGGAATCGGCAGTCGCGGCTTCCAGCGTCTGCCCGGCAAAGAACACCAGCGCGGATTCGATGATGGCGAAGGTCAGCGCCAGGAACGGAGTTGCCACGAGCGCGAATTCGACGGCGGCGGCGCCGCTCTGCTGCTTGATGAAGCGCCGACCGATGCCGCCGCGCCAGCAGCCGCCGATGCGTTTCCTTATTTTACCGAACATGGCAGAGGTCCCAACGGCTCGCTAATGCGCCCAGCCGAGGTCCTTATAGCGAGACGGCGTTGTCGATTTCTTGCGCGCAATGACGAAAACGCCGGGACCGCGGTTTAACGTCCGCTAACCATGACGGGACGTTAACCGCGCCGGGCCTCAGCGGGCTGAGGGTGCCGCGCCGCCGCCGCCACCACCGCCGCCGATGCGCGCGCCGGACTGGCCGAGGATATTGCCGAAGTAGGTCGCCGAGTCGCCGAGCGTCAGACGCTTCTCGCATTCCGGCGCGCAGCTATAGGACTCGCGTTCGACGCCCTTGTACACGACGACCAGGTCCGCGCTGCCCGGCCCGGTGACCTGCACCGTTGTATCGAGGACGATCTTGCCGCTGCGGTTGAGCGCCAGCATGTTGGTCGAGCCGAAGCCCTTACCGGTCAGCACCAGCACGCCGCCGCCCTGCAGCGTGGCGTCGGCGATCAGCGGATTGCCGATGACGATGGTGGCGACGTTGTCGGGAAGCTTCATGATGCGGGCCTCGTCGACCGAGACCGTCACCGTTTCAGCCTGCGCCGCCCCCGCCAGTACACCGGCAAGCATGACGCCCGCCATGACCGTAAGCAGGCGGCTGGGACGTCTGAACGCGGCCGACATCGCATCTCTCCAACGCTACGCAATACTAAATCCCGCGCGGCCATACACGCCGGCGGGCCGAGACCGCTGCAGTTGACTGCAAATTGGTGAACGAAGTGCAAAGAGCCGGTGCGGCGTCGCCTACTGCCGGAACGGATAGAGCATCTGGGCGCCGAAGCTCTCGGGGAAGTGCTCGTCGTCGACGCCGTAAGCGTCCGGCAGCTCACCCTCGGGCATGTACCAGGTGCCGAACAAGATATCCCAGATCGGAAACGTGCCGGCGAAATTCATGTTGCCGCCGCGATCGGGCGAGGTGTGGTGCCAGCGGTGGAATATCGGACCGGCGAGCACGTATTTGAACGGACCCAGCGTCCAGTTCAGGTTGGCATGAACGAAGGCGGATGAGGCCGTGGTGAACGGCCCGACCCACAACATCACATTAGGCGAGATGCCGGCCAGCAGCAGCGCGGCATCGACCAATACGGTTCCGAACAGGATGTTGACCGGATGGAAGCGCGCCGCCGAGATCCAGTCCACCTCGGTCGAGGAGTGGTGGATGGCGTGGTACTTCCACATCGCCGCGCCGTGATAGAGGCGGTGGAACCAATACAGCAGAAAGTCGGAAACGACGAGGAAGGTGATCGCCTGCGCCCACAGTGGCAATCGCGCGAGCGGACCGAAGCCATCGTCGAAGAACGCCATCAGCTGGTCGCCGGTGTGGATGCCGTAGATATAGGCGGCGCCGGTCACCATCAGGCCGATGCGCACGAAGCGCGCCAGCAGCGGGATGAGGAACCAGTACAGGACGTCGGTCACGATCTCCCGCTTCCGCCACCACACCTGGCCGGGATTGCAGGCCGACCAGTGCGTCAACACGGCGAAGACCAAGCCCATCGCCAGCGTGATCGGCACGATCTTGAGCACCGTTTGTCCGGCGACCAGGAAGACAGAATAAAATTCGTTCAGCATGTCGGCGGCTCGCGGGATCACGGCTCCACCGTATCGGTATCGGCTTCGCGGATTAATGAGTGGTGAAAGCCGCGCATTCCACGCTGACCGGAGTCCGCATCGCCATTGCGATGGAGCAGGACCGGACCCGGTGACAGTATTGCCAGGCGAATACTTCGCCGAAGAAATATTGTATTGCCTGACAGATACAAGGAATTCCCGGGTTTGATTTTATGTATTCACTCGAATTAGAATAGAATATCCTATCAATATACATCATATACCAATTCTTAACCATAATATTCATTAGGTTACAGGTCATTAACTACGTTGAAATACCGAAGAATGACCCTGTATTTCTTAGATCACATTAAGACAGCCGCAAGACCTGCCGCGTAAGGTCCCGTCATCAGAACAGCGGGAGCCAATCCCAGCGTTTTGACCCTGCTCAGACAGCCTCGTGGATCAATGGAGCTACCGATGAAGAACCTGTTCGTGCGTTTCCTGAAGGACAATTCTGGCGCGACCGCCATCGAATACGGCCTGATCGCCGCCGGCATTTCGGTCGCCATCATTGCCGTCGTCAACGGCATCGGCACCAAGCTGAACACTTCGTTCAACAGCATCTCGACCCAGCTGAAATAAGCCGGGCGGCTGTGCATCACCAAGGGCTCCGGAGAATCCGGAGCCCTTTGCCTTTTGCGGCGGACCGGCGTCGCCGGCGCTGCTAACCGAACGGCAAGCATCGCGACGCTAGCTTGTCTGTGCCCGGGGGAGCGCCGGGCAAACCTGGCTGAACTGAAAGGTGCTGCAATGACGGCGGTCGACGCGATCAGGCTCGCTCTGTTCCCTGCGCTGATGGCTTTCGCCGCCTCGAGCGACCTGTTCACGATGACCATCTCCAACCGGCTGTCGCTGGCGCTGACCGGCGGCTTTGTGGTGCTGGCGTTCGCCGCCGGCATGCCGCTCGCGGCGATGGGCATGCATCTGGCCGCCGCGGCATGTGTGCTGGTGGTGGGTTTCGTCTTCTTCTCGCAGGGCTGGATCGGCGGCGGCGACGCCAAGCTGTTCGCCGCCACGGCGCTGTGGTTCGGCTTCGATCACCTGCTCGACTATGCGACCTATGCCTCGATCTTCGGCGGCGCCCTCACCCTCGCGCTGCTGCAGTTCCGCAAGCTGCCGTTGCCCGAGGCGCTGACGCGGCAGCCCTGGATCATGCGGTTGCATGAAGAACGCGGCGGCATCCCTTACGGCATCGCGCTCGCCGCTGCCGCGCTGGTCATCTACCCGAAGACGGGATGGATGCCGGGCGCCACGCCCTGACCGCAACCGCCTGCGTCACTGACGCCGGACCTTCTGCGCGCGTCGCTCGCGCCGCCTGTGACGCGCGCCGAATCTTACGGGCAACCGTTTATTAACTCGACTTAGTCACGGCTGCTTAACCATGCCTTGACCTTTAGCTGGTCAAATCCCTGCACGCGGCTGCTTCGGCCGCCATGTGGGTTTTGACGGCGTTTCGTTCCGTCTGTTGTGAGAGTGAGCGTATGAAAGCCGCGCGCATCGTGGTGTTGACAGTCGCCGTTGCCGCCGGTGGCGTTGCGGCGATGCTGGCTGGCCGCAGCCAGAAGCCGCCGGAAGCGCCCGCGCCGGTGGCCGCCAAACCCGCAACGATCGACGTCCTCGTTGCCAAGAGCAACATCGGCATGGGCCAGACGCTGAGCGCCAGCGAGGTCGAGTGGCAACCCTGGCCGATGGAAGCAGCCACTGGCAACTTCATCCGTAAAACCGATCGTCCCGCGGCGATCGAGAATTTGTCGGGCCAGATCGCGCGCTATCCCTTCGTGGCCGGAGAGCCGATCCGCGAAGCCAAACTGGTGAATTCGAAGGGATCCGGCTTCATGGCCGCGATCCTCCCGCCCGGCATGCGCGCTGTCTCGACACAGATTTCGCCGGAAACCTCGGCGGGCGGCTTTATTCTGCCGAATGACCATGTCGATGTGACGCTGACGCGGCGCGACCGCGAGGCCGAGAAAGCCACCGGCGTCGAAAGCTTCACCAGCGAGGTTGTTCTGCGCAACATCCGCGTCCTCGCGATCGACCAGAACGTCGAAGAGAAAAACGGCCAGAAGGTCGTGGTCGGCAAGACCGCGACGCTCGAGCTGTCGCCGCCGCAGGTCGAGACGCTCGCCCTGTCGCAGCAGCGCGGCACGCTGTCGCTGGCGCTGCGCAGCATCACCGATGCCGAAAAGACCGAAGCTCCGACCGAGGCGCCGCGTAACAACGGTGTCAACATCGTCCGCTTCGGCGTTTCAACCGTGAGCACGCCGCGATGATCGTTCGAAGGAAACTTCAGACCATGGCGAAACACCGCTCCATCCGCGCAGGCCTGCTGATGGGTCTGCTGGCGGCCGCGGCGCTCGCCGGATCGGCGCCGCTGCACGCGGCCGACACCGGAACCGGGGTGCCGGTGATCCAGGTGGCGGCGAGCGAGGCGACATCGCGCTTCATTCCCCTCGGCATCGGCAAATCGGTGGCGATCGACCTGCCGGCCGACATCAAGGATGTGCTGGTCGCGGACCCGACGGTCGCCAATGCCGTCGTGCGCACGTCGCGCCGCGTCTACATGATCGGCGTCAAGGTCGGCCAGACCAACATCTTCTTCTTCGACGCCAACGGCAAACAGATCGCCGGTTTCGATATCGCGGTGACCCGCGATCTCAACGGCGTTCGCGCGGCGCTCAAACAGGCGATGCCGGATGCCACCATCCGCATCGAAGGCGTCGGTGACGGCATCATGCTGTCGGGCTCGGCGGCGAGCGCGGCCGAATCCCAGCAGGCCTACGATCTCGCGTCCCGGCTCGTCGGCGACGGCACCAAGGTCGTCAACGGAATCACCGTGCGCGGCCGCGATCAGGTCATGCTCAAGGTGACGGTCGCCGAAGTCCGTCGCGACGTCATCAAGCAGCTCGGCGTCGATCTGTCCGGCAGCTTCAACGTCGGCAACAGCGCGCTCAACCTCAATACCCAGAACTCGTTCTCCGCGGTCGGCCAGACCCTCAGCGAAACCGCGTTCGGTGTGTCCTGGAAGGGCCTGACCGCGACGTTGCGCGCGATGGACCGCGCCGGCGTGCTGCGCACATTGGCCGAACCGAACCTGACCGCGATCTCCGGCGAAACCGCGAGTTTCGTGGCCGGCGGCGAATTCCCCATTCCCAACGGTCTGTCGTGCGACACCACCAAATCGCCGCCGGTCTGTCAGTCGCAGGTCGACTTCAAGAAGTTCGGCGTCGGCCTGGTGTTCACGCCGGTCGTCCTGTCCGAAGGCCGCATCAGCCTGAAGGTGATGACGGAAGTCTCCGATCTCTCGACCGACAACGCGCTGACGCTGACGGTGCCGGGCGCGACCCAGTCGCTGACCATCCCCTCGATTTCGACCCGGCGCGCCGAAACCACCGTGGAAATCCCCTCGGGCGGTTCGCTGACCCTGGCCGGCATGATCCAGGAAAAGACCAAGCAGCAGATTAACGGGGTTCCCGGTCTGATGCAGGTGCCGATCCTCGGCTCGCTGTTCAAGAGCCGCGACTACATCAACAACCAGACCGAACTCGTCGTCATCGTAACGCCCTACATCGTGCGGGCGGTGGCACAGAAGCAACTGTCGCGGCCCGATGACGGCTTCGCGGACCCGAGCGACCCGTCGACGGCGCTGCTCGGCCGCCTCAACCGCATCTACGGCGAGCCCGGCAATTCGAACCCACCGCCGGCGGGGGATTACCACGGCAAATACGGTTTCATCCTCGATTGAGCGGCGGAGACGGTGCAATGACAGCTTTGCGAATTCAGACCGACAGGCGCCGGCAAGCGGCGCTTCGGTTGCTCGCTGCCGCGGCGCTGACGAGCCTGCTCGGCGGCTGCTACCAGACGCAGACCGCCCGGAATGAATATCCGACCGACTATCGTGACCGCCATCCGATCACGGTGCGCGAAGGTTCGCGCCAGGTCGATGTGTTCATCAGCAGCAATCGCGGTGGACTGAGCCCCTCGCAACGGGCCGACGTGCTCGCCTTCGCGCAGAACTGGCGGCACGAGGCCAAGAGCGGGATCATCGTCGAGGTGCCGCATGGCGGCGCCGTCGATCGTGCGGCCAACGACACGATGCGCGAGATCCATTCGATCTTCGCCGCCTCGGGCGTGCCGCGCAACGCGGTGTTCGTGCGGCAGTACCGACCGACGGCCGCGTCGCTGACCAGCATCAAGATCGGTTACTCGAAGATGGTCGCCGAAGCCGGTCCCTGCGGCCAGTGGCCGAACGATCTGGGGCCCAGCGCCGACCGCAACTACTTCGAGAACCGGCCTTACTGGAATTTCGGCTGCGCGACGCAGCGCAATCTGGCTTCGCAGGTCGATAATCCGGCCGATCTCGTGCAGCCGCGCGGCGAAGCGCCGGCCCCGGCAGGACGACGCTCGGTGGCGCTCGACAAGTATCGCAGGGGTGAAAATCCGAGCGCCGGCTATCAGGGCGACTCGAACGGTTACGACAACGGCAAGATCAGCGACCTCGGCAAATGATCAAGAACGGCAACTTCACCGCACCGACCGAAGACGTCAGCCTGGCGCCGGCAGCGCCGCTGTCTGAGGAACACATTGCGCCGGCGCCGCGCGTGTCGGTGCAGGCGTTCTGCGAAACGGTGGAGACGGCAGCCGCGGTGCAGTCGGCCGGCGAAGACCGCCGGCTGGCCAAGGCGCACGTCAAGATCCAGATGGGCGGCGCCACCGCCGCCGTCGAAGCTTATCGCAACTCACCGACGCCGAACGTCATCATCATCGAGGCGGAAAGCCGCGGCGACGCGATCCTCACCCGGCTCGACCAGCTTGCCGAAGTCTGCGACGCCGGCACGCGGGTCGTCGTCGTCGGCCGGATCAACGATGTCATGCTCTATCGCGAGCTGACACGGCGCGGCGTCAGCGACTACCTGATTGCGCCGGTTTCCACCATCGACGTGGTGCGTGCCGTGTGCGGCCTTTTCCACGCGCCGGAGGCCAAGCCGGTCGGCCGCATCATCGCGGTGGTCGGCGCCAAAGGCGGCGTCGGCGCCTCGACCGTCGCGCACAATATCTCCTGGGCGATCGCGCGCGATCTCAGCCTCGACACGGTGGTCACCGATCTCGACCTCGCCTTCGGCACCGCGGGTCTCGACTACAACCAGGATCCGCCGCAGGGCATCGCCGACGCGGTGTTCTCGCCGGACCGCATCGACACCGCATTCGTCGATCGCCTGCTGTCGAAGTGCACCGATCACCTCAGCCTGCTGGCGGCGCCGGCCACGCTCGACCGGGTCTACGATTTCGGCCCCGAGGCATTCGACGCCATCCTCGATTCGATGCGCGCCTCGATCCCGTGCGTGATCCTCGACATCCCGCATGTGTGGTCCGGCTGGACCCGGCGGCTTCTTGTCAGCGCCGACGAAATCCTGATCGTCGCCGGGCCGGACCTCGCCAATCTGCGCAACGCCAAGAACATGGTCGATCTGCTGCGCGTGGCGCGGCCGAACGATCACCGCCCGCACTATTGCCTGAACCAGATCGGCGTGCCGAAACGGCCCGAGATCTCGCCGGCCGATTTCGCCAAGGCGCTGGAAGATCAGCCGCTGACCATCATCCCGTTCGAGCCGCAACTGTTCGGCACCGCCGCCAACAACGGCCAGATGATTGCCGAAGTTTCGGCCAGCCACAAAACGGCGGAGCTGTTCCGCCAGATGGCGCAAGTGCTCACCGGTCGCGCCGAAGCCAAGCGCGGACGTCCTGGCCTGCTCGGCAAGTTGCTCAAGCGCGCCGGCTAGCGCTGGAAATGTGATCGATTGTCTGGAGTAAAGCGACGTGTTCGGTAAGCGTGGCGTCAACACCGATTTCCGCGGCACGGCACCTGCCGAGCCGGCGGCGCCTGCGCAACGCGCGGCGGCGCCGATGGCGGTTGCGCCGGAGCTCGAGTCACAGTCGGCGCCGGCGGCTCCTGTCGAAAGCGGCCGCACCCCCTTCCCGTCCGACGGACTGGGCGCGCCGCTGGTGCCGGCGCCGACGCCGGAACGCCGCCAGGCGGCCGTCAACATGCCGGCCGTCGATTCCCGCCGCTCGGAAGCCTATTACGTCACCAAGGGCACGATCTTCGGCGCGCTGATCGAGGCGATCGATCTGGCGCAGCTCGCGCGCCTCGACGCCGACTCGGCGCGCGAGGAAATCCGCGACATCGTCAACGAGATCATCTCGATCAAGAATATCGTGATGTCGATCTCCGAGCAGGAGGAACTGCTCGACGACATCTGCAACGACGTTCTCGGCTTCGGTCCGCTCGAGCCGCTGCTGGCCCGCGACGACATCGCCGACATCATGGTCAACGGTTCCGGCACCGTTTACATCGAAGTCAAAGGCAAAATTCAGCGCACCGGCATCCGCTTTCGAGACAACCAGCAGCTGCTGAACATCTGCCAGCGCATCGTCAGCCAGGTCGGCCGCCGCGTCGACGAAGCCTCGCCGATCTGCGACGCGCGCTTGCCGGACGGCTCCCGCGTCAACGCCATCGTGCCGCCGCTGGCGATCGACGGCCCCGCGCTCACCATTCGTAAGTTCAAGAAGGACAAGCTGACCCTCGATCAGCTCGTCAAGTTCGGCACGATCACCCAGCAGGGCGCGGAAATCCTGCGCATCATCGGGCGCTCGCGGGTCAATACGCTGGTTTCCGGCGGCACCGGTTCCGGCAAGACCACGCTGCTCAACTGTCTGACGCAGTTCATCGACGACGACGAGCGCATCATCACCTGCGAAGACGCCGCGGAATTGCAATTGCAACAGCCCCACGTGGTGCGGCTGGAAACGCGCCCGCCGAACCTGGAAGGCGAAGGCCAGGTGACGATGCGCGACCTGGTGCGCAACTGTCTGCGTATGCGTCCCGAGCGCATCATCGTCGGCGAAGTCCGCGGACCCGAGGCGTTCGACTTGCTGCAGGCCATGAACACCGGCCACGACGGCTCGATGGGCACGCTGCACGCCAACAATCCGCGCGAAGCGCTGTCGCGCTGCGAATCGATGATCACGATGGGCGGCTTCTCGCTGCCGTCGCGCACCATCCGCGAGATGATCGTCGCCTCGGTGGACGTCGTGATCCAGGCCGCGCGTCTGCGCGACGGCTCGCGCCGCATCACGCACATCACCGAGGTGATGGGCATGGAAGGCGACGTCATCATCACCCAGGACCTTTTCGTCTACGACATGATCGGCGAGGCGGCCGACGGTTCGATCATCGGCCAGCACCGCTCGACCGGCATCGGCCGTCCGCGGTTCTGGGATCGCGCGCGCTATTACGGCGAGGAAAAGCGGCTGGCGGCAGCTCTCGATGCCGCCGAAGCCGCCAACGAAGCCATCCGGGGCTGAACGGAGGTCCGGCATGGAACAACTGCCGATCTTCCTGCTCGCCGCGGTCGCCGTCGGCGGCGTCGCTTACGTCTTCATCTATCCGATCCTGTCGGGCGAGAAGACCACCGAAAAGCGCGTGGCCACGGTCGCGCGCACCACGGCGACGTCGCGGACGCCGCGAAACGCGCCGCAGAAGAGCCGCCGCGACACCATCGAAAACACGTTGAAGGAATTCGAGGAACGGAACAAGAAGACCAAATCGCCGCCGCTGTCGGTTCGTATCGCCCAGTCGGGCCTCAGCTGGTCGAAGCACACCTTCTTTCTGGTTTCGGGCGCCGTCGGCATCGTCTTGTTTCTGCTCGGCACCGCCTCCGGCGCCGGCTTATTGCCGGCGGTCGGCCTCGGCTTTGCCGGCGCCTTCGGCCTGCCGCGCTGGTTCCTCGGCTTCCGCAAGAGACGCCGCGAGCAGAAGTTTCTCAATGCGTTTCCCGACGCGGTCGACGTCATCGTGCGCGGCGTCAAGGCCGGCCTGCCGCTGCTCGACTGCATCAAGATGATCGCGATCGACGCACCGGAGCCGGTGCGCTCGGAATTCCGCAGCATCCTCGAAACCCAGGCCATCGGCATGCCGCTCGGCGAAGCCTGCGGCAAGCTCTACGAGCGCATGCCGCTGCCGGAGGCGAACTTCTTCGGCATCGTCGTCTCCATCCAGCAGAAGGCCGGCGGCAACCTGGCGGAGACGCTGAGCAACCTGTCGCGCGTGCTGCGCGACCGCAAGAAAATGAAAGCCAAGATTCAGGCGATGTCGCAGGAAGCCAAAGCGTCCGCCGCCATCATCGGCGCCCTGCCGCTCGCCGTGATGACGCTCGTGTGGCTGACCAGCCCGGCCTACATCAATCTTCTGTTCACCGAACCCCTCGGCCACATCATGCTCGCCGGTTCGGCGACGTGGATGGCGATGGGCGTCCTGGTGATGAAGAAGATGATCAATTTCGACTTCTGATGTGAACCGATGATCGATCTGATCTCAAATTCGCTCAACGCCCAGACGATGACGGTGATCTTCGCCGCCGTCGCCGCTATGGCGACGGTCTTGACCATCGCCATGCCGATCGTCTTCGCCAATCCTCTCGACAAGCGCATGAAGGCGGTGGCGATCGAGCGCGAGAAGATCCGCGCGCGCGAGCGCGAGCGCATGGCGCTGGAGAAAGACAAGGTGTCGCTGCGGCAATCGCCGAAGCAGTACATCCAGAAGACGGTCGATAACTTCAACCTCAACAAGTGGTTCGGGCAGGAAGAAGCGCGCCTCAAGCTGGTTCAGGCGGGCTATCGCGGCC
Organism: Pseudolabrys sp. Root1462; assembly: GCF_001426945.1. Taxonomy (GTDB): domain Bacteria; phylum Pseudomonadota; class Alphaproteobacteria; order Rhizobiales; family Xanthobacteraceae; genus Pseudolabrys. The sequence goes on from NZ_LMFS01000004.1 coordinate 78,196, forward strand.
AGGCGCCCTATATCACCTTCCTTTTCGTGCGCATGGTGACGCCGATCGCGGCCTTCCTGTTCGCCGCGTTTTACCTGTTCGTCGTCCTCGACTTCGATCAGCCGGCCACCGTCAAGCTCGGCCTTTGCATCGGCGCCGCCTATCTCGGCATGCACCTGCCGCTGATGCTCCTGAAGAGCAAGATCCAGAAGCGCCAGGTCTCGATCAAGCGCGCCTTCCCCGACACGCTCGACCTGCTGCTGATCTGCGTCGAATCCGGCATGTCGATCGAAGCCGCGCTGAAGAAGGTCAGCGAGGCCATCGGCACGCAGTCGGTTCCGCTGGCGGAAGAACTGACCCTGACGACCGCGGAATTGTCGTACCTACCCGATCGCCGCCAGGCCTACGACAACCTGGCCAAGCGCACCGATCTCGAGGGCGTCAAATCCGTGTGCATGGCGCTGACCCAGGCGGAAAAGTACGGCACGCCGCTCGCGAACATGCTGCGCGTGATGGCGCAGGAAAATCGCGACATGCGTATGTCCGAAGCCGAGAAGAAAGCCGCCGGCCTGCCGCCGAAGCTGACGGTGCCGATGATCCTGTTCTTCCTGCCAGTGCTGTTTGTCGTGATTCTCGGGCCGGCTGCCATCAAGGTGATGGCGCTCAACTAGCGCGGCGTTGCACGCCCGCTTCAACCGCCGGGATTCGGCGGCGGGACGTAGCCCTTGTTGCCGCGCTTGTGTTCGGCCAGCACCTGCCGGAGATAATCGACATTGGCGGCGGCTTCGTCAGCGGACAGACCCTGGCGGGCAATCTGCTCGGCGTCGGCAAACTTGCCGCGCAGGCCGACCACCAGCGCGAGATTCTGCCGCACTTTCGGATCGGCTCCCGGCTGCGCCAGCGCGCGGCGCAGGGTGACCTCGGCGCGCTTGAGATCCTTGGTCAGCAGATAGGACAGTCCGAGATTGGAGAGCACCGAAGGCTCGTCCGGCATCAGCTTGAGCGCCGATGTGTAATGCTTCTGTGCGTCGGCGTGGCGGCCGAGCTGGTCGAGCACGGCGCCCTGGGCATTGAGAATGCGCCAATCCGGATTGTCCGGGGTGTGGGCGCGGCCGAGCACGTCGAGCGCCTGCTGCAGATTGCCTGCGGCCGCCAGCGCGCGGCCGTATTCGCCGAGCAACTGCATGTTCTCGGGATTGCGGATCGCCGCCTGCTCCAGCACCGCCACCGCCTGTGCTCGCTGGCCGATGGCGCGCAGTGCGCGGGCGTATTTGATCGCCGCCTCAACACTCGACGGATCCTGACGATAGCGCGCGCCCCAGGCTTCCATGGACTGGCGCCATTCGCCGTCGGTGCGCGGCGTATCGTCGGCACTGGCGCGGACGTTGCCGATCGAGCCGGTGACATCCGAATTGGTGGTGTTGCAGCCGGCCAGGCCGAGCGCCAGCACGGCGGCCAACGCGGCGGATACGAGGAGGCGCGCGTGAGGATGACGCATGGGCAGCCCGCTGATGCGATGGGAGACGTGCGGCGGCATGGATCAGCAATAAAACGTTAACCCTAACGAGTGGTTAACCCGGCGCCGGCGGCCTAATCTGCCTCTCGCCCACCCGCCTTGGCCCGGTTATGACCGGGCAGCCCGCCTTTGGAGTAGAGATTCGTCATGCACCCCGTTTTTGCCGCCGGAGAGACCCGCGGCACCCCGATCTGGTTCGTTCATGCCGGCAATGCCGAGACCGTTTTGGCCGGCTTCGGTGACCGCGAGCGGGCTTTCGCCGCGGCGGCGGGCTTCGAGGCGAAACCCGGTAAGCTGCTGCTCATCCCCGCGCTCGACGGCAAGCTTGCCGGCGTGCTGTTCGGCCTGGAGAAGCCCGGCGACCTGATCGACACGTTCCGTCCCGGCGCGCTCGTCAACCTGCTGCCGGCCGGCACCTACCGCTTTGCCAATGCGCCGCACGATGCGCGGCTCGCCGCGCTGGCCTTCGCCACCGGCGCCTATCAATTCACCCGCTACCGCAAGGGCGACGCGCGCAAGATTAAGCTCGTCGTGCCGAAGGGCGTCGATGGCGAGGAAGTCGGCCGCATCGCCGAGGGCGTGGCGCTGGCGCGTGATCTCACCAACACGCCGGCCAACGACATGGGGCCGGAAGAGCTTGAGGCCGCAGCGCGCAAGCTCGCCGCCGCGCATGGCGCCAAGATCCAGGTGACGAGCGGCGATAAGCTCGCCAAGGAATTCCCGCTGATCCACGCGGTCGGCATGGGCTCGCCGCGCGCGCCGCGTCTGATCGACATCACCTGGGGCAAGGACAAGGACCCCAAGGTCACGCTGGTCGGCAAGGGTGTCTGCTTCGATACTGGCGGGCTCGACATCAAGCCATCGAGCGGCATGCTCAACATGAAGAAGGACATGGGTGGCGCGGCGAGCGTGCTCGGCCTTGCGCACATGATCATGGCCGGCAAGATGAAGCTGCGCCTGCGCGTGCTGATTCCCGCGGTCGAAAACTCGATATCGGGGCGCAGCTTCCGGCCGCGCGATGTCTATGCCTCGCGCAAAGGCCTCACCGTCGAGATCGGCAATACCGACGCCGAAGGCCGCCTGGTCCTTGCCGATGCGCTGACGCTCGCCAGCGAGGACAAGCCGGCGCTGATCGCCGACTTCGCCACCCTCACCGGGGCGGCACGCGTGGCGCTGGGCGCTTCACTGCCGGCGCTGTTCAGCAACGACGACAAGCTAGCCGCCGACATGGGCAAGGCCGGCCTTGCCGAGAACGATCCGGTGTGGCGGCTGCCGCTGTGGCAGCCTTACGAGGCGCAGCTCGATTCGAAAGTGTCCGACATCAACAATATCGGCAGCGACGGCTTCGGCGGCGCCATCATCGCAGCGTTGTTCCTGAAGAAGTTCGTCGATGTGCCGTCGTGGGTGCATTTCGACATCTTCGCCTGGACGCCATCGGCCAGACCGGGACGCCCTGAGGGCGCCGAACTGATGGCGGCGCGGGCGCTCTACGGCGTGCTGTGCGCACGCTATGGGTGACATGCTCGACCCCCGCCTCAATCCCTATCGCCCCGACATTGCCGCCGCGCAACTGCGCGGCCGGGTCGAAGCGGCGCAGTTCGTCGAGGCCACCACCTATGAGGTGATCGAACCGGTTGCGGATATCCGCCGCGATCCGGCGCACGAAGCGGCGCTCGATACGCAGGCGCTGAAGGGCGAACGCGTCGCGGTCTATGAGCTGAGCGAGGAAGGCTGGGCTTGGGGCCAACTCGAGCGCGATGGCTATGTCGGTTATCTGTCGGCTAACGCGCTCGGCCCGGTCGGCGCCGCGCCGACGCATCAAGTCAGCGTGCCGCGCACCTTTGGCTTCCCGGCCGCCAATATCAAGTTGCCGCCGATGATCGCGCTGCCGATGGGCGCCGGCATCGCCGTCGCCAGGACGACCGACAGCTTCGCCGTTGATGGCTATGGCTGGCATTATCCGCTGCACCACGTCGCGCCGCTCGCCGCGCCGGGCGACTTCGTGGCCATGGCCGAGATGTTTGTCAGCACGCCCTATCTGTGGGGCGGCAAGTCATGGCTCGGCATCGACTGCTCGGGCCTGGTGCAACTCGCGCTGCAGACGGCCGGGCAAGACGGCCCGCGCGACACCTATATGCAGGAAAAGGCCCTCGGCCGACCGGTGGCGCTCGGCAACATCCGGCGCGGCGATCTGCTGTTCTGGAAGGGCCATGTCGCCATCGCCCGAGACGCGGAAACGATGATCCATGCCAACGCGCATCACATGATGGTGGCGATCGAGAAGACCGCCGACGCCATCGCCCGTATCAAGGCCACGGGCAGCGACGTGACCAGTGTGAAGCGGCTGTAAGAACTCCCACCGCGTCGGCGCGCTTGTCGTCCCCGCGAAAGCGGGGACCACAGATTGCTAAGGGCACATCACCGTGCCGCATTTGGCGACCGAATTGACCGCCTCAGTCAGCGCCTTTTTGCCCGGATAGCCGACAAAGGCGACGCCGCCGACAATAATGCCCGGGGTCGCCTGAATGCCGAGCTGATCGCCGATGCGCAGGTGTTCCTTCATCACCGTGGCGAATTCGTTTTCGCTGGCGATCTTGCGCACTTCGACGGATTCCAGGCCGATCGCCTTCGCCGCGGCGAAGGCGCGCTGGTCGTCGATGGTGCCGCGATCGCCGTAGACCAGGTGGTGGAATTTATAGAAGTCCTCAGGCGAGGCCATTTTCGCCACGGCATATTCAACCCGCGCCGCCAGGATAGAGGGAATGCCGAGCACCGGGAACGGCACCAGCACCAGGCGCAGGTCCTTGTTCTTCTGCGTCAGCTCCGCGAGATCGAGCGAGGCTCTCCGGCAATACGGACAATTGAGATCGTAGAACTCGTACAGCGTTACCTTGCCTTTCGGATTGGCGACGACGACGATGTTCTTCAGCGACTCGATGCGCTCGACCAGTTCCGGCGGCACGCTGTGATTGGCAATCGGCGTGCCATCGTCCGCCATGATCGGAAATTGCGCGTCGTCGGCCCGCGCCGTGAGTGGCGCAAAAAGCAGGATCATCGACAAGACGGCAAGGCGAAGGCGAGAGGCGGTCACGGGCATACTCCAATAGTGCAGACACGCTCATGCCTGACTGCCGCATCATATTGCGAATCAACAATATGTGAGATCAGGCCTGCAGCAGCGCGCCGAGTCGGGCCCGGTTCAGCGCCAGCCATTGCAGCGCCAGGATCATCGGCCCGTTGGCGACGCCGCCGCCCTGTACCAGCGCCACCGCATCGTCGAGCGACAGCCGGATCGTCTCGATCCGCTCGCCCTCGTCGGCGGCTCCGGATCGCGCCGGCACACGGGAGGCATCGACGCTCGCCAGAAACAGGACGATGATTTCGTCGGTAATCCCGGGGGTGGTCATGAAGCTGAACAACTCGATCAGCCGGCCGGGCGCGACGCCGATTTCTTCTTCGCATTCACGCCGTGCCGCCGCCGCCTCGGTTTCGCCCGCCTCGACACGGCCGGCGACGATCTCGACCATGTCACCCTTGCCGGTCCCGATATGTGCCGGCAACCGGAACTGACGAATTAAAACGACCTCGTCGCGGGCCAGATCCACCGGCAGCACGGCGATCACCCTGCCGCCGATCAGGATATCGCGCTGCTGCTGCAGCGGCGAGTGACCGGGGTCCCGCAAGGTCAGATGATAACGCCAGTAATCGCGAAAGCCGTCGGCCAGCTTGTCTGGCTCGCCAAGCTCGACATTCGCCGGGCGATCGGCAGGCAGCTTGGCCATCTACTGCGCCACCGCGTCGCCGGGCGCGGTCTCGATGTGGAACGCGGCGGCAAACAGCGCGCGCGTGTAGTCGCTCTTCGGGTTCTTGAACAGCTCGGCGGCGGCGCCCTCTTCTACCATCTTGCCGTCGCGCAGCACCAGCAGCCGCGACGCCAGCGCCGCGACCACGCGCAGGTCGTGCGAGATGAACATGTAGGTCAGATCGCGCTTCTTCTGCAGATCGCGCAGCAGATCGACCATCTGCGCCTGGATCAGCATGTCGAGCGCCGAGGTCGGCTCGTCGAGCACGATGAATTTCGGCTCGAGCACGAGGGCGCGGGCAATCGCGACGCGCTGGCGCTGGCCGCCGGAGAATTCATGCGGATAGCGATGGCGCGTCGCCGCATCGAGGCCGACATCGGTCAGCGCGGCGATGACGCGCTGTTCGCGCTCGGCCTCGCCCAATTCGGGATGATGCACCCACAGGCCTTCCTCGATGATGTCGGACACCGACATGCGCGGCGACAGCGAGCCGTAAGGATCCTGGAACACGATCTGCATATCGCGGCGATAAGGCCGCATTTCCTTGAACGTCAGCCCCTGCACCGGATGGCCCATGAAGACGACGGGGCCGTCCGACGAGATCAGCCGGAGGATCGCCAGGCCCAATGTCGTCTTGCCGGAGCCCGATTCGCCGACGACGCCGAGCGTCTCGCCCTTGCGCAGCTCGACTGAGACGCCATCGACCGCCTTGATGTGGCCGACCACCTTGCGCAGCACGCCGCGCTTGATCGGAAACCACACCTTCAGATCGTCGGTCTTGACCATGATGGGCGCGTCCGGCTTCGGCGGCGCCGGATCGGGCTTCGGTTCGGCGGCGAGCAGCGCCTGCGTATACGGATGCTGCGGCTTGGTGAACACTTCTTCCACCGGGCCCTGCTCAACGATTTCGCCGCGCTGCATGACGCAGACACGGTCGGCGAGCTTGCGCACGATACCGAGGTCGTGGGTGATGAACAGCATCGACATGCCGAGGCGCGACTGGATGTCCTTCAGCAGCTTGAGGATCTGCGCCTGCACGGTGACGTCGAGCGCGGTCGTCGGCTCGTCGGCGATCAGGAGATCCGGCTCGTTCGCGAGCGACATCGCGATCATGACGCGCTGGCGCTGGCCGCCCGACATCTGGTGCGGATAGCTCTGCAGTCGCCCTTCCGGATCGGGAATGCCGACCTGGGTCAAGAGTTCGATGATGCGGGCCCGCGCCGCCTTGCCGGTGAGGCCCTTGTGCAGCAGCAGCACCTCGCCGATCTGTTTTTCGATCGTGTGCAGCGGATTGAGCGAGGTCATCGGCTCCTGGAAGATGATGGTGATGTCGTTGCCGCGAACCTTGCGGATCTCGTTCTCCGGCATCGCCAGCAATTCGCGGCCCTTGAAGGTGATGGTGCCGGAAGGATGACGCGCCGCCGGATAAGGCAGCAGCTTCATCACCGACAGCGCGGTGACCGACTTACCCGAGCCGCTCTCGCCGACCAGCGCCAGCGTCTCCCCCTTGCCGATCTCGAACGACACATGTTTGACGGCATGGATCTCGCGCTCGCCGACACCGAAGGCGACGGACAGATCGGAAACCTTGAGCAGCGGTTCGGTCATGGCGTGTGCCTGCTCATCGGAACGTCTTGCGCGGGTCGAAGGCGTCGCGCACCGCCTCGCCGATGAAGATCAGGAGCGACAGCATGATGGCGATGGCGAAGAAGCCGGTGAGGCCGAGCCACGGCGCCTGGATGTTGGCCTTGCCCTGGCTCAGCAGTTCGCCGAGCGACGGCGAGCCCGGTGGCAGGCCGAAGCCGAGGAAGTCCAGCGCCGTCAGCGTCATCACCGACGACGACAGGATGAACGGCACGAAAGTCAGCGTGGCGACCATCGCGTTCGGCAGCAGATGGCGGAAGATGATGGTCGTGCTGCCGACGCCGAGCGCCCGGGCGGCCTGGATGTATTCGAAGTTCCGGCCGCGCAGGAATTCGGCGCGGACCAGGCCGACCAGCCGCACCCAGGAGAACAGCAGAAGAATGCCGAGGAGCACGAAGAAGCCCGGCACCAGCACCGACGATATGATCAGCAGCAGGTAGAGTTCGGGGATCGACGTCCAGATCTCGATGAAGCGCTGGAACAACAGGTCGGTCCAGCCGCCGAAATAGCCCTGCACCGCGCCGGCGGCGATGCCGATGATCGACGACGCGATGGTCAGGCAGAGGCCGAACAGAACCGAGATACGGAAGCCATAGATCAGCCGCGCCAGCACGTCGCGGCCGCCATCGTCGGTGCCGAGCCAGTTGTATTCAAGCGTGCCGCATTTGGCGAAATTGTTCTTCGCCGCGAATTCGCAATCCTTCTCGGTCAGCGCCCAGGTCGGCTTCGACGGGAACGGCGACGGCGGCTTCGACACCTGCGTCGAATAGGAGAACGGGATCGGCGGCCAGATGACGACGCCGCCTTCCTTCTGGATCAGGCCCATCAGATAGTCGTCGCGATAATCGGCGGCGGTGCCGAACAGCAGCGGGTCCTTGTCCTTGGCGAAGGCCGTGTCGGGATAGGTGAACACTGCCGGGAAGAACGACTTGCCGTTGACGTGGATGAAGATCGGCTTGTCGTTGGCGACGAATTCGGCGAACAGCGAAATGATGAACAGCGCCAGGAACAGCCACAGCGACCAGTAACCGCGCCGGTTGGTCTTGAAGTTGTCCCACCGCCGCCTGTTGAGCGGCGAGATGGCGATCCACCGCCTCGGCACCGGCTCGGGGCCGGTCGGCGTAATGGTCGCGGCAGGATCGACGCGGGTATCCACGGCTCAAACCTCCCGCGACTCGAAATCGATGCGCGGATCGATCCACGTATAAGTGAGATCGGCGATCAGGTTCACGACGACGCCGACCAGCGAGAAGATGTAGAGCGTGGCGAAAACCACCGGATAATCGCGGTTGAGCACGCTTTCGAAGCCGAGCAGACCAAGACCGTCGAGGGAGAAAATCGTCTCGATCAGCAGCGAGCCGGCGAAGAAAGCGGACACGAAGGCCGAGGGAAAGCCGGCAATGACGATCAGCATCGCGTTACGGAACACGTGGCCGTACAGCACCTGATTCTGCGAGCAGCCCTTGGCGCGCGCGGTCAGCACGTATTGCTTGCGGATTTCTTCGAGGAACGAGTTCTTGGTGAGCAGCGTCATGGTGGCGAAGGCCGACAGCACCATCGACAGGATCGGCAGCGTCAGATGCCAGAAGTAGTCGGCGATCTGCGCGTACCAGGGCAGCGCCCAGAAATTCTCCGAGATCAGTCCGCGCAGCGGGAACCAGTTGAAGAACGAGCCGCCGGCAAACAGGATGATCAGCAGGATGGCGAACAGGAAACCCGGGATCGCGTAGCCGACGATGATGATCGTCGAGGTCCACATGTCGAAACGCGAACCGGCATCGACCGCCTTCTTGATGCCGAGCGGGATCGATATGAGGTACGTCAGCAGCGTCATCCAGATGCCGAGGGACATCGAAACCGGCAGCTTTTCCTTGATCAGTTCCAGCACGGTGACGTCGCGGAAATAACTCGAGCCGAAATCGAAGCGAGCGTAATTCCACAGCATGATGCCGAAGCGCTCATAAGCCGGCTTGTCGAAGCCGAACTGCTTCTCCAGCTTCTTGATGAAGGCCGGATCGAGGCCCTGCGCGCCGCGATATTTGGCATTGACGGCATCGACGGAGCCGCCGCCCTGCGCCATGCCGCGGTTGCTGAAATCGCCTTGCGAGCCGGAAATGCGCGAGGTGGCGCCGGTATCCGAGCCCGACAGCTTGGCGATGACCTGCTCCACCGGTCCGCCCGGGGCGAACTGCACCACCACGAACGACACCAGCATGATGCCGAGCATGGTCGGCACGATGAACAGCAGGCGGCGGAGGATATAGGCGGTCATGTGATCCTCACTACGTCATTCCGCGGCGCCGCGAAAGCGGCGAACCCGGAATCCAGAAGCACGAAGACGCCCTTCCATGCCGCTGGAATCCGGGTTCGCACCTCCGGTGCGTCCCGGAATGACGGTGCCATGGCTACCCCTTCTTCTCCGCTGCCCACCACGTATCCGGAATGCCGCGCGCATAGCGCGGCTGGCGCGAAGGCCGCCCGAACACGTCCCAGTAGGCAATGCGGTGCGAGGCCAGGTACCACTGCGGAATCCAATACCGTCCGGCGCGGATCAGGCGGTCGAGCGCCTTCGCGGCACTGGTCATTTCTTCGCGGCTCGGCGCCGCGATGACCTTTTCGACCAGCGCGTCGATCGCTGGATCGGCGATGCCGGCGAGATTCTGCGCACCCCTGGCCTTGGCCAACTGCGAGGTGAAATAGCTGCGCAGCGAGTCGCCGGGCGTCGACGAAAAGCTCATGCGCTCGACGGTGATATCGAAATCGAAGTCATCGACGCGGGCCCGGTATTGCACCGGATCGACCAGCCGCAGGCTGGCCTGGAAGCCGAGCAATTCGAGGCTTTTGATGAAAGTGAGGTGGTGCGGCTGAAAGCTCGGCTCCTCCGACAGGAACTCGATCGTGAAGGGCTTGCCGTTCGGCAGCATGCGCTTGCCGTCCTTCAGGACGATGCCGGCCTCGTTGAGCAGCGCCACCGCCTTGCGCAGCACATTGCGATCGGTGCCCGAACCATCGGTCACCGGCGGCACATAGGGCTCGCCGAACACCTCATCGGGTACTTTGCCGCGGAACGGCTCGAGCAGTTTCAGCTCAGCCTCGTCGGGCTTTCCTTTCGCCATCATCGGCGAATTCTGGAACACCGAATGCGTGCGCAGATAAGCGCCATACATGATGTTCTTGTTGGTGTATTCGAAATCGAAGGCGTCGATCAGCGCCTCACGCACACGGCGATCCTGGAACTGCGGCCGCCGCGTATTCATGAACCAGCCCTGCGCGCCGGACGGCGTGTCGTCCGGAAACACGTCGCGCTTGACCTTGCCTTCCTTGAGCGCCGGAAAGTCGTAGCGGGTCGCCCAGGTGCGCGCGGTGAACTCCTCGCGGAACAGATAGTTCTTCGCCGTGAAGCCGACGAAGGCTACCTCGCGATCCCGGTAGTATTCGTAACGGACCGTGTCGAAATTGTTCTGCCCGACCTCGACCGGAAGCTGGGCGCCCCACCAGTCCTTTACCCGCTCGAATTCGATGTAATGTCCGGCTTCGAAACGGCCGACCTTGTAGGCACCGGAGCCGAGCGGAATATCGAGCGTCGACTCGTCGAACGGCTTCTTGGCGTAATAGGTCTTCGAGAAGATCGGCATGCCGGCGACCGACAGCGGCACCTCGCGACCGCGGCCGGCCTTGAAACGCGCAATCACGCCCTTGTCGCCGTCTGCTTCCGCCTTGTCGAAGTCGCGCAGCAACTGCGTAATGATCGGATGGCCTTTGTCCTTGAGCGTATTCAGGGACCACACCACGTCGTCCGCCGTCATCGGCGAACCGTCATGGAATGTCAGGCCGTCGCGCAAGGTGAAGCGATAGGTTTGCCCGTCGTCGGTAATACGCACGCTCTTGGCGGCGAGTCCGTACATGGCGTCCGGCTCGTCGCTCGCCCGCGCCATCAGCGTGGCAAAAGTGTAGTCCATGCCGAAGGCGCCATCGCCCTTGAGGATGTAGGTGTTGAGCGAATTGAAGGTCAGGAACGAGCCGTTATAGGTGCGTAGCGAAATGCATTCGGAATAGGCGCCGCCCTTTGGCGCCTCCGGATTGGCGTATGGGAAGTGCTTGAAGTCCGCCGGCAGCGCCAGATCGCCGAAAGCCGACATGCCGTGGCGATCGGTGTCGAGGGCGATGGGTTGAGCATTCGCGGCGGTCGGCAGCTTGACGGCGGCGAGCGCGCCGGCCGACAAGAGAAGGGCGTGGCGCCGCGTAATCATTACCGCGTTGCCTTCGCGGCCTTCGCCTGATCCCACCACCACACCGTGGGGAAGGCCGACGCGGCATATTTCGGCATGGTCTCGGGATGGCTGAAGCGATCCCACCGCGCGGTGCGCTGGAACGGATAGCTCCACTGCGGCACGACGTAGTGATTCCACAGCAGCACGCGGTCCAGCGCGTGCGTCGCGGCGACCAGTTCCTCGCGGCTCTTGGCGAAGATGACGCGATCGATCAGCTTGTCGATCGCCGGGTTCTTGATGCCGACGACGTTGCGCGAGCCCGGCTGGTCCGCCGCCTGTGAACCCCAGAAGCCGCGCTGCTCGTTGCCCGGCGACAGCGACTCGCCCCATGACGCGACGATGATGTCGTAATCCCACTGCCGCAGGCGGTTCTCGTATTGCGACGTATCGACGGTGCGGACCGACACGGCGATGCCGAGGCGCTCGAGCGCCGGCTTGTAGAACAGGGCGACGCGCTCGAAGGCCGGCTGCACCAGCAGCATCTCGACGCCGAGCTGTTCGCCGGTCTTGGTATTGACCAGCTTGGTATTGCGGATCTCATAACCGGCATCGCGCAGCAACGTCAGCGCCGTGCGCAAATTGGTGCGGGCCGCCTGCTGATCGCCGTTCGACGGATTGGTGTAGGGCTTGGTGAACAGGTCGGCCGGCACCTGATCCTTCACCGTGTTGAGGATCTCCAGCTCAATGCCTTGCGGCAGTCCGGATGAGGCCAGTTCGGTGCCGAAGAAGTAACTGTCGATGCGCTTGTACGCGCCGTAGAACAATTGCTTGTTCATCTCGTCGAAATCGAAGGCGTAATTGAACGCCAGACGCAGCCGAGCATCCTTGAACTTGTCGCGGCGGATGTTGAAGGCAAATGCCTGCATCACCCCGGAGCTGGTCTGCGGGAATTCCTCACGCACGACCTTCTTGTCGCGCAGAGCCGGGAAATCGTAGGACGTCGCCCAATCCTTGGCGCTGGTCTCCGTGCGCCAGTCGATCTGGTCGCCCTTGAAGGCTTCGAGCGCGACGGTGGTGTCGCGGAAATATTCGAAACGGATCTGCGCGAAATTGTTGGTGCCGATGTTGACGTTGAGGTCCTTGCCCCAGTAGTCGGCGACCTTTTCGTAGACGATGTTGCGGCCCGGCGCGAATTCCTTGATGCGATACGGCCCCGAGCCGAGCGGGATCTCCAGCGTGGTCGCGGTGATGTCGCGCTTGTTGCCGGATTTGTCCTTACCTTCCCACCAGTGCTTCGGATAGACCGACAACTGGCCGACGATGTGCGGAAGTTCGCGATTGCCGGGGCCGTCGAAAGTGAAGGTCACTTCGCGCTCGCCGGTGTTCTCCGCCTTGGTGACGTGACGATAATAGGCGGCGAGATCGGGACGGTTCTCCTTCTGGACACTGAAGGAGAAGATGACGTCATCGACGGTCACAGGCTTGCCGTCCCACCACTTCGCCTTGGCGTTGATGCGATAGGTGACCCAGGAATAATCGTCGGCGTGGCGCACGGCGTCGGCGAGCAGACCGTATTCGGTCGAGACCTCGTCATAGGATGGGGTCATCAACGACTCGTTGATGAAGTTCGTGCCCATGGCGAGGTTGCCCTTCACCAGCGCCACGACCTCGTTGAAATTGTCGAAGGTGCCGAAGCCGGACATGCGCACGGTGCCGCCTTGCGGCGCGTCGGCCTTCACGTATTCGAAATGCTTGAAGTCGGCGGGGTACTTCACGTCGCCGAACAGCGACAGGCCGTGCTTCCACGCCTTGTCGTCGGCGCGCGCCGCGACGGAGAACGACGCCAGGCCGAGCGCCGACAACGCCGGCGCGGCGAAGGCGGCGGCGGTCGAACGCAAGAGACCGCGACGGGACAATTTCATGGTGGGCAAAGACTTGGACGGTTCGCTGTAGTGCAAATCGATAACCTCAGACGTGGTTCCGCCGCCCCGGCCGCCCCATGACGGATTCGGCGCCGATTATGTCGGTTTTTCGGTCCGCTACCAGCGCCGCCGGGCGGCATGACCCGGATCGGGCTCAAATCTCCGTGGCCAATCGCCGCAACGCGGCCCGCGAAAACAAAACGGCCGGGCACAGGGCCCGGCCGTCAAATATTGGCTTGTCTGGCGCCGCTTACTTCTTCGGTGCCTCGGCCGGCTTGGCGGCGCCTTCGGCGGGCTTGGTGCCCTCCGCCGGAGCGGCGGCCGCGCCGGCATCGGCGGCGGTCGGCAGCGGCTTCGGGCTGTCCGAGAGCGAGCGCAGATAGGCGATCACGTCGGCGCGCTGCGAATCACGCGACAGACCGGCGAAGGTCATGGCGGTGCCCGGGATGTAGCCGCGCGGGTCCTTCAGGAACTTGTTCAGTTCGTCGTAGGTCCACTCGCCACCCTTGGCCTTCATGGCGGCGGAGAAGTTGAACCCGCCGCGGCCGGTGCCGCGCTCGTGGCCGACGATGTCGTAGAGGTTCGGGCCGACGCGGTTCGGGCCGCCCTTCTCGAAGGTATGGCAGGAGGCGCACTGCTTGGCGGCGGCGGCGCCCTTCTCGACCGAAGCGCTGGCCAGCAGCACGGCGATCGGCTTCTCCGGCTCGCCGGCGGCAGGCTTGCCACCCGCACCGGTTTCCTTGACGGCGATCGCGTAACCCGGCTTGGCCGGCTTTTCCGGCGTGAACAGCGCGCCGGCGCCGATGCTGAGCGCGAGCAGGATCAAACACGTGGCCAGAACGGCGCCGAGAATCTTGTTCAGTTCGAAAGAGTTCATTGAAAACGGGCTCCCGACAGGGGCGCGACGGACGAGGGCGCGACGGACGTGAAGTAGCAGTCGCCGCCGCTGGGTGCGGCGTCGGCGATGAGATACCGGTTTGCTCTGCCTCTGGCAACCCGTATAAGCGCCGCCATCCGCTGACTTTCAGCGCTTGGCGGCCCTGTTTCCCCGGCGCCAAGGGGTACCCGAGCGATGTCGAAAACCCACCCGAAAACCATCATTCTTATACCGGCGCGCATGGCCTCGACCCGCCTGCCCGGCAAGCCGCTGGCCGATATCCATGGCATGCCGATGATCGTCCACGTGCTGCACCGCGGCCGCGAGGCCGGTATCGGCGAAGCGATCGTCGCCACCGATTCGGAGGCGGTGCAGGCCGCGGTCGAGAAGGCCGGCGGCCGCGCCGTCATGACCAGCGCCCACCACGCCTCCGGCTCGGACCGGATTTTCGAAGCCCTGGAGGCGGTCGATCCCGAGCATGGTGTTGAATACATAGTCAACGTCCAGGGCGACCTCCCCACCATCGCCGCCGCGGACATCCGCGCCGCGCTGACGCCGCTCGCCGACCCCGCGGTCGATATCGCCACCCTCGCCGCGGTGATCAGGGACCCGGCCGAGCTGACTAATCCGAATGTGGTCAAGGCCAAGGGCACTCTGGTGAGCCCCGGCCGGCTGCACGCCGCCACCTTCACCCGCGCCAATGCCGAAGGCGCCGGGCCGCACTATCACCACATCGGCCTCTACGCCTACCGCCGCGCGGCGCTCGAGCGTTTCGTCAAGCTGCCGCCGTCGGTCAACGAGCAACGCGAGCGGCTCGAACAGTTGCGGGCGCTGGACAACGGCATGCGCATCGACATCGCGATCGTCAGCAGCGTGCCGCTCGGTGTCGATACAGTCGAGGACCTCGACAAGGCCCGCAAGATGCTCGCCGGTTGACTCGCATCGCCGGGTCCGCGTACGCCCCCTATCGGAGCAGGTAACAGTATGGCCAAGAAAAAGATCGTGTTTCAGGGCGAGCGCGGCGCGAATTCCGACCTCGCCTGCCGCGAAGCCTATCCCGATTACGAGCCGGTGCCCTGCCCGACCTTCGAGGATTGCTTCACCGCGTTGCAGAATGGCGAAGTCGATCTCGGCATGATTCCGATCGAGAACTCGGTCGCCGGCCGCGTCGCCGATATCCATCACCTGATGCCAACGGCGAAGCTGCACATCATCGGCGAATGGTTCTTGCCGATTCGCAACCAGCTGATGGCGCCGAAGGGTGCAAGCCTGAAGACCATCAAGTCGGTGCAGAGCCACATCATGGCGCTCGGCCAGTGCCGCAACATCATCCGCGAACTCAAGCTGACCCCGGTGATCGGCGCCGACACCGCAGGTTCGGCGCGCGAAGTCGCCGAAGCGAACGACATCACCCGCGCCGCCATCGGCTCACGGCTGGCGGCGGAGATCTACGGGCTCGATATCCTGAAAGAAAACGTCGAGGACGAATCCAACTCGACGACGCGCTTCATTGTGCTGTCGCCGGAGAAGAAATGGGTTGAACCGGGCAACGGCAAGGTTGTCACCACCTTCGTGTTCCGCGTCCGCAACCTGCCGGCGGCGCTCTACAAGGCACTCGGCGGCTTCGCCACCAACGGCGTCAACATGACCAAGCTCGAGAGCTATATGGTCGGCGGCAATTTCTTCGCGACGCAGTTCTATGCCGATGTCGAAGGCCATCCCGACGACACCGCGCTGGTGCATGCGCTGGAAGAGCTCGCCTTCTTCTCGAAAGAGCTGACGATCCTCGGCGTCTATCCGGCGCACAAATTCCGCGACACGTTCAAGGAAGAGAGCGACGACGAATAAGGGCCTTCCGGGCCGCGCCTGTTCAAGGCCGCGAGCCCGGAATCCCGCCGTCTGCCCCGCTGGGAAGCCGAAGCGTTTTCGAGCGAAGTGGTACCGGTTCGCGTGAAGAGAATGCGTCAAAACACGAAGCTGGAGCTCCCGCTTCTATTCCATCGAAGCCGGAAAGCGCCTACCGGGTCATGCGGTCTTCAGCCTTGAAGTACTTGCGCGCGTGCGCCACTAACTGGCCGTCACTCGGATGGTCGATAGTCTCGACGCCGGCGATCAGCTTCTTCAGCGCAGCGTCGTGGCCTTCGATGTGCTTCACCAGGTCGTTCTTGGCGCTGCCCGGGCCGGTGATCAGCACGGCGCCGGCATCGGCAATGGCCTGCGCCACCGAATGCAGGAATTCGTGGTCGCCGGCGGCATTGCCGGCACCGATCGAACCCGCCTTGTGATGCAGGTGCTTGGCGGGCTTGTCCGGATGGATGGTGAGCTTGTCGACCTCGGCCGGGCTGAAATGAAAGACCCGCGCCTCCCGGTGGTCGATCCAGACAACGGCATGAAAATGGCTCATCGCTAACGTCCCTTCGCAATCAGACTTGTCAGCCGGGACCGTCCGGCTGTCTGAATATAATGCGTCCGGCCGCCCCCGCCTGCTTTGATCTAGCGCATGGTGACGAGGCCTCTTGATCGCCGGGCCGCAAACGGCTTGAACTGGTATGGCACGACCGGCGAAAAATCGCGGGCATTCGGGAGGGACCATGCATTCGGGACATAAGGTGGCGCTGGTCACCGGCGCGGCGCGCGGCATCGGGCTGGCCACCGCCAAGCGCTTTCTGGCCGAAGGCTACAAAGTCGCGCTGCTCGACATCAATTCCGAGACCCTTCACGCCGCCCATGCCGCGCTCGCCGGCGATCATGACATCATGGCGATCGAATGCGACGTGTCGCAGCCGGACGCGGTGGCGTTGGCGTTCGATGCGGTCAGCCGCCAGTTCGGCCGGCTCGACGCGCTGGTCAACAATGCCGGCATCGCCATCTTCAAGCCGATCCTCGACGTCACCTTCGAAGACTGGTCGCGCGTGCTGGCCGTCAATCTCAGCGGGCCGTTCATCTGCACGCAAGCCGCGGCACCGATGATGCGCGACCACGGCGGCGGCGCGATCGTCAACATCACCTCGATCTCGGGCCTGCGCGCGTCAACCTTGCGGACCGCCTACGGCACCAGCAAGGCCGGGCTCGCTCACCTCACCAAACAGCAGGCGGCTGAGCTCGCGCAGTATGGCATCCGCGTCAATGCGGTGGCACCCGGACCGGTCGATACTGCGATGGCCAAAGCCGTGCACACGCCGGAGATCCGCGCCGACTATCACGACCACATGCCGCTCAACCGCTACGGTCTTGAGGAAGAGCTCGCCGAGGCCATTTATTTCCTGTGCAGCGATCGGGCGAGCTACATCACCGGCCAGATCCTGTGCGTCGACGGCGGCTTCGATTCGACCGGCATCGGCCTGCCGACGCTCCGCAAGGACTTGCGCAACAGCTAGGTTCTCGACGCCTCGTACCAGCCGACAAACTCCGGCGACAGCTTGCGCAGCCGCTCGAGATCGACGCGACCGGAGCGCGTGATGTAGCTCATGGCGAAGTCGGCGGGCCTGAGCTTCATATGCTCGCCGAAATGCTCGTACCAGGTGGCGCTGTCATTGGCGCCGCCGACCAGCTTCTCCAGCACCGGGCGGCGCATCGCTTCATAGGCGGCGAAGGCCGCCGGGATATCCTTCGGATGCGCAGCCAGCGCCTTGTCGAGCGCGATGGCGTCTTCCAGCGCCAGCCGGGTGCCGGAGCCGATGGAGAAATGCGCGGTGTGCAGGGCGTCGCCCATCAGCACGTATTTGCCGTGCGACCAGCGCGCATTATGCACCAGCGGGAATTGCCGCCAGATCGAATTGTTCGCGATCAGCGGCTCGCCATCGAGCGTCGCCGCGAAGACCTGCTCACAGAAAGCCTGCGATTGCGCGGCATCCATCTGTGCCAGACCAGCGCCGGCGAAGGTATCGGCTCCGGTCTCGACGATGAAGGTCGAGCGGTCCGGCGCGTAGCGGTAATGATGCGCATTGAACGGGCCCCACTCGGTCTCGACGAAGGTTTGCGTCAGCGTCTCGAACACCTGCCCGGTGCCGAACCAGGCGAAGCGATTGGTCAAGTGACCGACACTGGCGCCGAGTTCGGCGGCATAAGTGCGGCGCACCAGCGAATTGACGCCGTCGGCGCCGACGACGGCATCGAACTCAGACAGTTCGTCGAGCGAGCGCACCGCGCAACCGAAAATCGTCGTGGCGTTGACCGAGGCGGCGCGCGCCTGCAACAGCTGCAGGAGCTTCAGCCGCTCGATGGCGGCAAAGCCGACGCCGTCGATGACGCTGCGCCCGCGCGGATGGTTGAGCGTCATGTCGCGCCACGATTCCATAAACGGCACGATGGCGGCGTAGGTGTCCTCGTCATCCTCGCGGAGGAAGTCGAGCGCGCGATCGGAGAACACAACGCCGAAGCCGAAGGTGGCATCGGCCGCGTTCTGTTCGATCACGGTGACGTCGGCAGCCGGCGCGCGGCGCTTGATGAGGTAAGAGAGATAGAGGCCGGCCGGACCGGCGCCAAGGATCGCGATGCGCATGGCGCGAGTGTGTCACACCACACGGGTGCGCGGTATCCGGTGCGAGACGAAAGATAATTCAGCTGTCGTTCCGGGGCGCGGCCTTCGGCGCGCCCCGGAAGACGAGTTCAAATCGTCTGGTTGTACTCGCCGACGTCCGGGAAGGTCCGCAGCACGCCGTCGACGGACTTGAACATCTCGCGCATGCGCGCTTCGGACACCGGGCTCTCGACGACAACGACGAGCTCCGGCTTATTCGACGAGGCGCGTACCAGGCCCCAGGTGCCGTCTTCGACCGTGACGCGCACACCATTGACGGTGACGAGGTCGCGGATCGGCTGGCCGGCAAAGCGCGAGCCATCCTTCTTCAGACCCTCGAAATGCTTCACCACCGCATCGACGATGCCGTATTTCTTTTCATCGTCACAATGCGGCGCCATGGTTGGCGAGCCCCAGGTCTTGGGGAGCGCCTTGCGCAGGTCCGCCATGGTCTTATCCGGGTTGCGGTCAAGCATGTCGCACACCGCCAGCGCAAAGATCATGCCGTCGTCATAACCCCGGCCGAACGGGCGATTGAAGAAGAAGTGGCCGGACTTCTCGAAGCCCGCCACCGCGCCGAGTTCGTTGACACGGCGCTTGATATAGGAGTGGCCAGTCTTCCAGTAATCGACCTTGACGCCGTTCGCCTTCAGCACCGGATCGGTCAGAAACAGCCCGGTCGATTTCACATCGACCACGAAGGTTGCATTCTTGTGCAGGCTCGACATGTCGCGCGCCAGCATCACGCCGACCTTGTCGGCGAAAATCTCCTCGCCCTCGTTATCGACGACGCCGCAGCGGTCGCCATCGCCGTCAAAGCCGAGCGCAACGTCGGCTTTGTTCATCAACACCGCATCGCGCATCGCGTGCAGCATCTTCATGTCTTCGGTGTTCGGGTTGTAGCGCGGGAAGGTGTAATCGAGATTGCAGTCGAGCGGCACCACTTCGCAACCGATAGCTTCGAGAATGCGCGGCGCGAAGGCGCCGGCCGTGCCGTTGCCGCAGGCCGCCACGACTTTCAGCTTGCGCTTGATCTTCGGCCGCTTGGTCAGATCGGCGATGTAGCGATCGGGGAAATTCTCGACGAACACATACGACCCGCCACCCTTCAGATCGAATTTGGCGCCGAGGACGATTTCCTTGAGCCGGGTCATCTCCTGCGGGCCGAAGGTCAGTGGCCGGTTGGCGCCCATCTTGACGCCGGTCCAGCCATTGTCGTTGTGCGAGGCCGTCACCATCGCGACGCAAGGCACGTCGAGATCGAACTGGGCGAAATAGGCCATCGGCGTGGTGCACAGACCGATGTCATGCACTTTGCAGCCGGCAGCCAGCAGGCCGGAGACCAAGGCCATCTTCACCGACGCCGAATAGCTGCGGAAATCGTGACCGGTGACGATCTCGGGCTTGACGCCCATTTCCTTGATCAGCGTCCCCAGGCCGATGCCGAGCGCCTGCACGCCCATCAGGTTGATTTCTTTTTCGAGCAGCCAGCGCGCGTCGTATTCGCGGAAGCCGGTCGGCTTCACCAGCGGCGAAGACTCGTAGGCATAGGTATTGGGCGTCAGCGCGGGCTTCGGGGTCGGATACATCAAATCCTCGAATGGGATGGCTGGAAATTGGGCAGGACAATAGCGTTGGGGAAATTGCCACTTGATTACCCTAACGCTCAAGGAGACCAAATAGCTCCGTCCCGGGGCCGGAAAATGGCAGAATTCCACACGGGTCAGGTGCCGCGCGGTTTGGCCCGGCGGGTCGGCGCGGCCGAAGCCGGATCGTCCGGCCAGGGGTGCCTTGGATACCGCCCGCGCATGTCGGCGCGGACGTCGGCATAGGAGCCGCGCCAGAAGCCCGGAAGGTCGCGCGTGATCTGCACCGGCTTGTGACCGGGCGACAGCAATTCGATGACCAGCGGAATGCGCCCCGCCGCGATCGAGGGGTGCTGTGCCAGGCCGAACAATTCCTGCAATCGGATTGAGATCGTCGGCCCCTGCTCGGCTTCGTAGTCGATCGTCGCGTGGGTGCCGGTCGGCGCGGTGAAATGCATCGGCGCCTCCTCGTCGAGGCGGCGGCGCATATTCCACGGCACCTGGTTGCTCACGGCATCGAACAAGTCGCCGGCCGAAATCTGGCCACGGGACGTCTTGTCTATCAGCAACGGCTCGAGCCAGTCTGCGGCGCTTTGCGCAAGACCTTCGTCGGATAGATCCGGCCACTCGTCACCTTCGGCGCGGCGTAGAAACTGAACGCGGGTGCGCAGTTGCAACGCCGCCTTGCTCCAATCGAGTTTGCCGAGACCTTGCGCGATCAGGCCCTGTGCGAAAATGTGGGCGGTGTCGGCGTCTGGCGAGACCTGTTTGATCTGCTCCGCGAGCACGATCGATCCGAGCCGCCGCGTGCGCCGCGCCCGCAACGAAGCGGTGGCATTGTCGAAGGTTACGGCATCGCGGTCCTCGATCTTGTCGGCGAAACGCTGCTCGATCTCGCTGAGCGCCATCGGCGCCGCCAGCACGATGCGGCTGGCATTGGCCGTTCCGGTCAGTTCAGCGACGACGATGAACGGCTCACGCGCCAGCGCGGACGTCTGATCCACCAGACCACCGCGGCCATTGGCCAGCAGGAAAGCGCCGCCGGCGCCGCGGTTCTTCGCGACGCGGTCGGGGTAGGCAAGCGCCAGAACGGCGCCGACAGACATGTCGCCATCGCCATTGCCGGACGCCCATCGCTTCGCCATGGCCCGCGCATCCTCGGCGCGGCGCGAGCGGTCGCGGCGGAACTGGTCGAGACGATGGGTCAGATCGACATCGTCGCCGCCGAGGCCGCGCTCGGTCAGAATGGCGGCGATATTCGCCGCCTGCGCGCCCGCGCCCTCGGCTCCGGCATCGACCACCATGCGCGCCAGCCGCGGCGGCAAAGGCAGCGCCCGCAACTTGCGGCCTTCCCCGGTGATGCGGCCCTGCGCGTCGAGCGCGCCGAGCTCGGCGAGCAGCGCACGCGCTTCCTTCATCGCCGCCTGCGGCGGAGCGTTGAGAAAGGCGAGCTTGCCAGTATCGCTCGCGCCCCATTGCGCCAGGTCGAGCACGAAACTCGACAGGTCGGCCGACAGGATTTCCGGCCGCGTATAGGCATCGAACGATCCGGTCTGCGGCTCGTCCCACAGCCGGTAGCACACACCCGGCTCGGTGCGGCCGGCGCGACCGCGCCTTTGATCCGCGGCGGCGCGCGACACGCGCACGGTCTCGAGCCGCGTCAGCCCGACATCCGGCTCGTAGCGCGGCACACGGGACAGGCCCGAATCGATCACCACGCGCACGCCTTCGATGGTCAGCGACGTCTCGGCGATCGAGGTCGCCAGCACGATCTTGCGTTTGCCTTTCGGCGTCGGAGAAATGGCCCGATCCTGGTCGCGCGCCTCGAGCGCGCCATAGAGCGCGACGATATCGACGTCCGGATCGCGCACGTCGTCTTTCAGCATGGCTTCGGTGCGGCGGATTTCGCCGGCGCCGGGCAGAAACACCAGCAGCGAACCGGTGTCGGCGCGCAACGCGCGCTTGACCGCATCCGCCACCTGCCGCTCGATGCGCTCGCGCGGGTCGCGGCCGAGATAGCGCGTCTCCACCGGAAAAGCGCGGCCCTCGCTCTCGACGACCGGCGCATCGCGCAGCAGCGCCGCGACGCGCGCGCCGTCGAGCGTCGCCGACATCACCAGAACCTTGAGATCCTCGCGCAGACCTTCCTGCACGTCCCGCGCCAAAGCAAGGCCAAGGTCGGCGTCGAGCGAGCGCTCGTGGAATTCGTCGAACAGCACCGCGGCAATGCCGTCGAGCGAGGGATCGTCGAGCACCAGTCGTGTGAACACGCCTTCGGTGACGACCTCGATGCGGGTCTTCCTGGAGATCTTGGAGCCGAAGCGCACGCGCAGGCCGACGGTATCGCCGACCTGCTCGCCCAGGGTTGCCGCCATGCGCGCAGCTGCGGCGCGGGCGGCGAGCCGGCGCGGCTCGAGCAGCAGGATCTTCCTGTCTTTTGCCCACCGCTCATCGAGCAGCACCAGCGGCACGCGGGTGGTTTTGCCGGCGCCCGGCGGCGCCACCAGCACAGCGGCCTCGCGCGCACGCAACGCCTCAAGAAGGCGCGGCAGCGCATCGTCGATGGGGAGCGGTGAATCAAATTTCTGCATCGATGCCGGCCACTCTTCCCCTCTCGCACAAGGGGAGAGGGGAAGAAAGAGGGCCTGCGTTAGCCCTTCTTCCCCCGCCCGACACCCTCATAGACGAAGCCATGACGGGTAAGTTCGTCGGGCCGGTAGATGTTGCGCAGGTCGACCAGCACGGGCTTGGCCATCACCGACTTGAGCCGGACGAAATCGAGCGCGCGAAACTGCTCCCATTCGGTGACAATCACCAGCGCCGAGGCGCCTTCGGCACAGTCATAGGCATCGCGACAATAGGTGACGTCCGACAGATAATCCCGGGCCGCTTCCATGCCGACCGGATCGTAGGCGCGCACCTGTGCCCCCAAGTCGTGCAGCGCCGCGATCAACGGGATCGACGGCGCCTCGCGCATGTCGTCGGTGTTCGGCTTGAAGGTCAGCCCCAGCACCGCGACGGTCTTGCCGCGAATGTCGCCATTGAGCGCATGCGCGACCTTGCGCGCCATCGCCCGCTTCCGGTTGTCGTTGACCGCGACCACGGCCTCGACGATGCGCAGCGGCGTGTCGTGATCCAACCCGGTTTTCAGCAACGCCAGCGTGTCCTTGGGGAAGCACGAGCCGCCATAGCCCGGGCCGGCATGCAGGAACTTGGAGCCGATGCGGTTGTCCAGGCCGATGCCGCGCGCGATCTCCTGCACATCGGCGCCGGCCTTCTCGGCGAGATCCGCGATCTCGTTGATGAAGGTGATCTTGGTGGCGAGAAACGCATTGGCCGCGTATTTGATCAGCTCCGCCGTACGGCGCCCGGTGAACATGATCGGCGAGCGGTTGAGGTAAAGCGGCCGGTAGAGTTCGGTCATCACCGCCTTGGCGCGCTCATCGTCGGTGCCGACGACGATGCGATCGGGATGTTTGAAGTCCTGGATCGCCGCACCTTCGCGCAGGAATTCCGGGTTGGACACCACCGCGACTTCGGCATCGGGCCGCGTTTCACGGATAACTCGCTCGACCTCGTCGCCGGTGCCGACCGGCACCGTCGATTTGGTAACGACCACGGTGAAGCCGCCGAGCGCCGCGCCGATCTCCTTGGCCGCCTCGTAGACGAAGGACAGGTCGGCATGGCCGTCGCCGCGACGCGACGGTGTGCCGACGGCGATGAACACCGCGTCGGCGCCTTTGACTGCCGCGGCAAGGTCGGTGGTGAACTTGAGCCGCCCGGCCTTGGCGTTGGCGGCGACCAGTTCGGTCAGCCCCGGTTCGTAGATCGGTACCGCGCCGCCATTGAGCGAATTAATCTTACCTTTGTCTTTATCGACGCAGGTCACCTCATGGCCGAAGTCGGCGAAGCAGGCCCCCGACACCAGTCCCACATAGCCAGAGCCGATCATCGCAACGCGCATTTTCTAAACCGTATCCGAGAGCAAGATAGTTAATCGATCGCGGCTGCCGCCCATGCCCGCTCCTTAGCAGAGCGCCCGACCGGAAGCGAGAGAGCCCCAAGTCGGGCCGATTTTCTGCGATTCTGTAAAGAGGAAAGAAACGTTGGCCTGTCATAAGCCTATCATGAACGGGACCGATAAAATGCCAGTACAAATGCATGATGGGCGCGTCGACTGGGTCGACTACGCCAAGGGTTTCTGCATCGTCTTCGTGGTGATGATGCACTCGGTGCTCGGCGTCGAAGCCGCCGCCGGCCAAACCGGCTGGATGAATCATGTCGTCGAGTTCGCGCGGCCGTTCCGCATGCCGGACTTCTTCATGATCTCGGGCTTGTTCCTCGCCAATGTCATCGACCGCGACTGGCGCACGTATCTGGACCGCAAGGTCGTCCACTTCTTCTATTTCTATCTGCTGTGGACGGCGATCCAGTTCGCCTTCAAGGCGCCGGGCTTCATCGCCGAGCAGGGCGTGGCCGGCGTGGTGCACGCCTATCTCATGTCGTTCATCGAGCCGTTCGGCACGCTGTGGTTCATCTACCTGCTGCCGATCTTTTTCGTCTTCATCAAGCTCACCAAGCGCGTACCGTGGCCGGTGCTGTGGCTCATCGGCGCCGCCATGGAGATCTCGCACGTCGAGACCGGCTGGATGATTCCGGACGAATTCGCCGCGCGCTTCATCTACGTCTATACCGGCTACATCGCCGCGCGTTACATCTTCGCCGTGACCGCATGGGCGCAGGCGAGGCCCCAACTCGGCATGGCTGCGCTGGTGGTCTGGGGCATCGTCAATGGGCTTATGGTCAAGGCCGGTGTGGCCGCCCTGCCCTTCTACTCACTGGCGCTCGGCCTTGTCGGCGCGGCGGCGGTCGCCACGATCGCCTCGCTGCTGTCGCTGCATGACGTGTTCAAGCCGCTGCGCTATTGCGGCCGCAACTCGATCGTCATTTATCTGGCCTTCTTCCTGCCGATGGCGGCCTCGCGCGCGGTGCTGCTCAAGACCCATATCATCACCGACATCGGCACCATTTCGGTGCTCGTCACCGCGGCCGGCGTGATCGGTGCGCTGATAGTGTACTGGGCGGTGCGCGGCACATTCCTGAAGTTCCTGTTCGAGCGGCCGGCCATATTCTGGCTGGTACCGAAGAAGGAGAAATCGGCCGAGAAGAAGCCCGAGTTCACGCTGCAGCCGGCGGAGTAGTCCTCCGTCATTCCGGGACGGCCCGATGGACCGAGCCCGGAATCCATGACGCCACTGCTGCGATCGATGGATTTCGCTCCCTTCGTTCGCGCCCCGGAATGACTGTGGATTGAACATTGATTCATCCCGCGGCACGGCCCACATTCGGGCCATGCCGACATCCAAAAGCACCAAATCCGCTCCGAAACCTGCCGCCAAAGCCGCACCCGCCAATCCGGCGGCGCGCGCCCTGAAAAAAGGCGACCACGTCTTCCTGGTCGACGGTTCCGGCTACATCTTCCGCGCCTATCACGCGCTGCCGCCGCTGACCCGCAAGTCGGACGGCCTCCAAGTCAACGCCGTGCTCGGCTTCTGCAACATGCTGTGGAAGCTGCTCAGCGAAATGCCGGCGGACAACAAGCCGACGCATCTCGCCGTGATCTTCGACAAGAGCGAGAAGACCTTCCGCACGGATATGTATCCCGACTACAAGGCGCACCGGCCCGACCTGCCGGAGGATCTACGGCCGCAATTCCCCCTGATCCGCGACGCCGTGCGCGCCTTCGAGATTCCCTGCCTCGAGCAGGCCGGCTATGAGGCCGACGACCTGATCGCCACCTATGCGCGGCTCGCCTGCGAAGCAGGCGCGACGACAACGATCGTGTCCTCCGACAAGGATCTGATGCAGCTCGTCGGCGATACCGTCGTCATGTACGACACCATGAAGGACAAGCGCATCGGCCGCGCCGAGGTCATGGAAAAATTCGGCGTGTCGCCGGAGAAGGTGATCGAGGCGCAGGCGCTCATCGGCGACACCTCCGACAACGTGCCGGGCGTGCCGGGCATCGGGCCGAAAACCGCGGCAGAATTGATCGGCAAATACGGCGATCTGGAAACGCTGCTGGACCATCTCGACGAGATCAAGCAGGACAAGCGCCGGCAGACGCTCAAGGACAACGCCGACAAGGCGCGTATCTCCAAGCGTCTCGTGACACTCGACAACAAGGTGCCGCTCGAGGTCGATGTGGCCGAGCTCGCGGTGCATGAGCCGGACTACAAGAACCTGATCGCCTTCCTCAAGGCGATGGAGTTCACCACCATTACCCGCCGCATCGCCGAGAAATCCGGCATCGATGCCAGCGCCGTCACCGCCGACGCCGCGCTGACCTCCAAAGCCGCACCCGCTCCCTCCGGCCGCACCGCCGGCCAGGGCCAGCTTGCATTCGATGCGCCGCCGTCCGCCGGCCATGCGCCCGCCGACGCGTCCGGCGAAATGACACCGATCTCGCTGGCCGAGCGTCGGCTCGAGCGCCTGCGCAATGCGAACTTCGATGCCTCGAAATACCAGACCATCGACAGCCTCGACGCGCTCAAGGCACTGA
Source organism: Pseudolabrys sp. Root1462 (assembly GCF_001426945.1). Taxonomy (GTDB): domain Bacteria; phylum Pseudomonadota; class Alphaproteobacteria; order Rhizobiales; family Xanthobacteraceae; genus Pseudolabrys. The sequence goes on from NZ_LMFS01000004.1 coordinate 104,815, forward strand.
TCGTCCGCGCGCTCGATCTCGGCGCCATCGCCATCAGGACCGAGACCAGCGCGCTCGACCCATTGCAGGCGGCGCTCTGCGGCATCGCGTTCGCCGTGGCGCCGAACGAGGCCTATTACCTGCCACTCGGCCACCGCGACGCCAGCGACAGTGACGGCGCCGGCCTGTTCGCCGCCAAGCTGTGCGACGGCCAGATCCCGGAGCGCGCCGCGCTCGACACGCTCAAGGCGCTGCTCGAGGACGATTGCGTCATCAAGGTCGGCCATGACATCAAACGCGACCGTCTCGTGCTCGGTATGCGCGGCATTACTCTCGGCGCCGCCGACGATGTGATGCTGATCTCCTACGTGCTCGATGCCGGCCGGGGCGGCCACGACACCGCGACGCTGGGCAGCCGTTACCTCGATCGCATGCCGTCGCGCTTCAACGAAGTTAAGAACAAGGAAAAAGCGCTGTTCACCGCCGAGGCGACGCCGATTTCGCGCACCGCTGCTTACGCCGCCGAGGACGCCGACATCATCCTGCGGCTGTGGCAGGGCCTCAAGCCGCGCATGGCGGCCGATCGCGTCACCGCCGTGTACGAGACGCTGGAGCGGCAGATGCCTGCAGTGTTGTCGCGCATGGAGAGTCGCGGCATTTCCATCGACCGCGCTGTGCTCGCCAAGCTGTCCAACGAGTTCGGCAAGAAGCAGGTCGCGCTTGAGGAGGAGATCAACAAGATCGCCGGTACGCAGGTCAATCCGGGCTCGCCCAAGCAGCTCGGCGACATCCTGTTCGGCCAGCTCGGCCTGCCCGGCGGCTCCAAGACCAAGACCGGACAATGGTCCACCACCGCCCGCGAACTCGAAGAACTCGCCGAACAGGGCCACAAGCTGCCGCAGGTCATTCTCGACTGGCGTCAGGTGTCGAAACTGCGCTCGACCTATACCGAGGCCCTGCCGAACTACGTCCACCCGACGACGCAGCGCGTGCACACATCCTACGCGCTCGCCGCCACCTCGACCGGCCGGCTGTCGTCATCCGAGCCGAATTTGCAGAACATCCCGATCCGAACGGAGGAGGGCCGCAAGATCAGAAAGGCTTTCGTCGCGGCGCCGGGCATGAAGCTCATCTCGGCCGACTATTCGCAGATCGAACTGCGTTTGCTGGCCGAGGTCGCCAACGTGCCGACGCTGCGGCAGGCGTTCAAGGACGGCATCGACATTCACGCCATGACGGCGTCGGAAATGTTCGGCGTGCCGGTGAAGGACATGCCGGGGGAAGTGCGCCGTAGAGCCAAGGCCATCAACTTCGGCATCATCTACGGCATCTCGGCCTTCGGCCTCGCCAACCAGCTCGGCATCGAGCGCGGTGAGGCGGGCGAGTACATCAAGAAGTATTTCGAACGCTTCCCGGGCATCCGTGACTACATGGACGAAACGAAGGAGTACTGCCGCCAGAACGGCTACGTGCTCACCCTGTTCGGCCGCAAGTGCCATTATCCGGATATCAAGGCGTCGAACCCGTCGCTGCGCGCCTTCAACGAACGCGCCGCCATCAACGCACGCCTGCAGGGCTCGGCCGCCGACATCATCCGCCGCGCCATGATGCGCATGGAGGGCGAACTCGCCAGCGCCAGGCTCAGCGCGCAGATGCTGCTGCAGGTGCACGACGAACTGATCTTCGAGGTGCCGGAGAAGGAAGTCGCCGACACCATCCCGATCATCCGCGACGTCATGGAAGGCGCGCCGCATCCGGCCATCGCCATGAACGTGCCGTTGCAGGTCGAGGCTCGCGCCGCCGACAATTGGGACGAGGCGCATTAGGCGTCAATCGCAATGGGCGTCTGGGATCGAAAAGTCGGCGAAGGAACGATTGTGGTGACGGTCATCATCGTCGCCGTTCAGATTTTCGTCACTTACGATTTTGCGTCCGCGTGGCTCGCGCCGCTTTGCAAGAATGCCCCCGAAGCCGGTACCTGGTGCCGAACGATCGGCTTCGTAGGACCCTTCGCGGACGCCTGGGCCAACCGCTCGCTGTTCAATGCGAGACTGCTGGCCTCAATTCAATTCGCAATCGCGACGCCGGTGTTCGTCGCGGCACTCCGCTGGTTCTTCGGCCAGCCGCGCGAGCGGCGCGGCGCTTACGCATTGCTTCTTACCGCCGTCGCGATTGGGACGATCGCTGTCCCGGCCTTGCTCCTCAACTCCGTCAGCTAGCGGACGTCCATGCCCACCACCACCTCCCTCATCGCCTTCGCTTCGCTCGCCGTCGCCGTGGTGCTGACGCCCGGGCCGAACATGATCTACATGATCTCGCGTGCGATTACGCAGGGCCGCCTCGCCGGCCTGATCGCCTTCTCGGGCGTCGTTGTCGGCTTCGTCGTTTATCTCTTGTGTACGGCGTTCGGCCTCACCGCCATCGTGTTCGCCGTGCCTTACGCCTATGACGCGCTGCGCTTCGCCGGGGCGGCCTACATCGCCTGGCTTGCCTTCGAAGCGCTGCGCCCGGGTGGCAGATCACCGTTCCAGATCCGGACGCTGCCGCCGGCTCGGCCGCACCGGCTGTTCCTCACCGGCCTTTTGACCAGCCTGCTCAATCCGAAGATGGCGATCTTCTATCTGGCGCTGCTGCCGAACTTCATCGACCCGGCGCGCAATGTATTGACGCAGTCGCTGGTGCTCGGCTCGACGCACATCGCCATCAGCATCACCATCAATTCGATGATCGCCTGCGCCGCCGGCTCGATCGCCGCATTCCTGATGACTCGGCCGAAATGGCTGTTGGCGCAGCGCTGGGTGATGGGCACGATGCTCGGCGGCCTCGCCCTGCGCATGGCACTGGAAGGTCGCAAGTAGCCGGCGTCGTCACATCTCGCTGAGAAAGCGCTGAAACGCCGGATTGGCGCTCAGGGCATCGCCGCCGGCGCGCGCCAGTTCGTCCACGCTCTCGGGCGGCAGCGTGAAACTGGTCGGCACCGCATTGAGCGATCTGGCCCGATCGGGGCCGAGTTGGTCGAACGAAATGCGGGCGATGGTGAATTTGAGGTCCTGGCAATTCCACGGCCCGCCGCGACCGCGCAGACGGTTCGCTTCGACGGGCTTCAGGCCGCAGCGCCATTTGACGATCGAGTCGCGCCAGCTTTTCATTGTCGCCGCGAAGGCGGTGTAGCTCGACTGCGAATTGGCATCGACCAGCACGTCCACCACGGCGCCGAACAGATCCTTGCCCGCAGGTCCTTCGAGCGTTCTCGACCAGTCGCCTTTCGGACCCTGGCCGGCATCGACGACCAGAAACATCAGCCGCCGCAGATTGACCGCCTCTTCCGGGCGCAGCGGGCCGTAGGGTGTGGTCTGCCCGGCGCGGGTGATGGTGATGCCCGACACGCCGAGATTGTCGGTCAGGCCGCCGTCGAACAGCTTGACGTACTTCACCCGGCCGCTGCGGATGTCGGTCATGCCGCGCGCATAGGCGCGCAACAGCGGCGGCGCATCGACGTTCTTCGCCGCCTCCGTGACCCAGGCCGGCAACGGCGTCTCACACTGCTCGGGAAAAGTCTCGATCACCACCGGCGCGAAAGCGCCCGGCACCGCCGAGGATGCCGCCACCGCCGCGGCGACCGGGTACTGCGCGATGTCGCTGCACGCGGCGGCAAAAGTCTGCGGCGAGAACAGGAACGGCGTGCGGTTGTAGATATCGCTGGCGTTGATGATCGTCACCGGCCGTTTGCCGATGAGGCTGGCGAAAGTCGCATCGTGAAATAGATGGGTGTTGAACCAGTCGCGCAACGCGGTGTCGGTGTTGGCGCCGCCGCCGAGCGCGCGCGAGATGTTGCCCAGCGACAGGCTGGTATTGAGCTGCGACATCAGGTCCTGCGTCAGGTAACGCGCGCGGAAGTCGGTCAGCGCCGCCGGGCCCTTCAGTCCGTAGTACGCCGCCATGATCGAGCCGCCGGACACGCCCGAAATGACGCCAATATGGTCGAGTAACTGGCCATGCCGAACCGTCGGCGTCTGCGACATGCGATCGAGCACGCCGTAGGCGAAGGCAGCGGCGCGCGTGCCGCCGCCGGAAAAGGCGAGCCCGATCACTGTATCGCTGCGCAGGCCGGGCGCGCCGGGTGAACCGGACTCCGCCGCATCGGCCGAGCGAATGATGCCCTGGAACGGCGCGGCCGACGGCGCATTCAACGGCTGATTATAGACGCTGGCGCAACCACCCAGAGCAACAGCAAGCGTCAGCGCCGCAAGCATGGCGGCGGCACTCGTCCTGATACGCCCTAAACCGACTGGCACCGTTTCCGCCCGCAGGCCCTGTGACGTGACGACGGCCTCGCGCGACCAGTCTAGCGGGCGGACGCCCGCCCGTCACGCTGCGAGCATCGGCTTCATCACGGCGTAGAGCGCGTTCTTGCCCTCGAAGCCGATACCCGGAATCGACGGCATGGCGATGCGGCTGTCCTTCACCGCGGTGTTGTCGGCGAAGCCGCCGAACGGCGCGAACACCTGCGGATAGCTCTCATTGCCGCCGAGGCCGAGACCGACGGCGATGTTGAGCGCGAACTGGTGGCCGCCATGCGGCACGCAACGCCGCGGGCTCCAGCCATGGGCACGCAGCATGTCGAGCGTGCGCAGATACTCGACCAGTCCGTAGGACAGGGCCGGATCGAACTGCAGCCAGTCGCGGTCGGCGCGCAGGCCGCCATGTCGGATCAGATTGCGCGCGTCCTGCATCGAGAACAGGTTCTCGCCCGTGGCGAGCGGTGGCCGGTAGCGCGTCGCCAGCGCGGCGTGCAGCAGATAATCGAGCGGATCGAGCGGCTCCTCGTACCAGCGGAGATTATACGGCGCGATGGCGTCGCCGCAGGCAATAGCCTCGTCGAGATCGTAGCGGCCGTTGACGTCGACGCAGAGATTCTCGCCCTTGCCGCCGACGATCTTCAAGACAGCCTCGATGCGCTTGATGTCGTCGGCGAGCGGCACGCCGCCGATCTTCATCTTCACCGTCGAGTAGCCGAGATCGAGATAGCGCTTCATCTCGTCCTGCAGCGCCGAGATGTCCTTGTCCGGATAATAATAGCCGCCCGCGGCGTAGACCCAGGCTTTGTCATCCGCCTTGCCGCCGTTGTAACGGTCGGCCAGCAGCTTCCACAGCGGGACGCCTTCGGCCTTTGAAACCGCATCCCACAGCGCCATGTCGAGCACGCCAACGGCGACCGATCGCTCGCCATGGCCGCCCGGCTTTTCGTTCTTCATCATCGTCGCCCAGGCCTTCGCCGGATCGACCAGGCCCCGCTCGTCCTGGATCGTCTCCGCCTTGGCGTCGCGCAACCGCGGAATGAAGCGCTCGCGCAGCAGGCCTTGTGGTGCATAACGGCCATTCGAATTGAAACCGAAGCCGACGACCGGTTTGCCGTCGCGCACCACATCGGTGTGGATGGCAACCACGCTCGCCGTCATCGTCGAGAAGTCGATATAGGCGTTGGCAATGGCCGACGAGATCGGCACGACGATGTCGTGGATGGCGGTGATGCGCATGGGGCCTCTCAGGTCAGGAACAGCGTGCGTTCCTTAAACCGCTACCACCAGTCCCGCCACCCCACACGAGCGGGCCTAATAACCAGGAATTTACCACGTTGCGGTTAGCTGGCGGCACGGCACCGGCCTCCGGGCCCGCAACCTTCGCCTCCGTGATGCGTTGTTGCGTTGGAAAAAGCGCGCCAAATCGGCGCGATTTGCGGCGACTGCGGGCGTAGATATGGCGCGTGCCAGCAAAAAGCGGATGTTTCAGGCGCTGGCCCTCGGTACCGGTCTCGGTGTCGTCGCCCTGCTGACCTTGCCCGCGCCCGCTTCCGCCGGTTTTTTTGACAGGCTGTTCGGCAGCATCGGCCGCGCCATCGAACGCCCCGCTCCGGCGCCCACGTCAGATCCTTTCACCAGCCTGCTCGGTCACATCGGTGGCGGTGAGGGCGACAGCAGCCATGTCCGCGCCGAAAACTCCGGTCCGGCGAAGGCGTTCTGCGTGCGTAGCTGCGACGGCCATTACTTCCCGGTGGTCGCGCATGCCGGCATGAGCGCCGCCGACGCGTGCCATTCGTTCTGCCCGGCTGCCGAGACCAAGCTCTTCGTCGGCAGCGATATTGATTACGCCACGACAAACGACGGCAGCCGCTACGCCGATTTGCCGAACGCCTACGCCTATCGCAAGAAGCTGGCCTCCGGCTGCACTTGCAACGGCCGCACGGCGTTCGGCCTGGCGCATATCGACGCCACGACCGATCCCACTTTGCGCCCCGGCGATATCGTCGCCACGGAAACCGGACTGATGGCATTCACGGGCAAGGGCGGCGCCGACCGCTCTAACGTCACGGCGAACTTCACGCCGGTGCAGGACTATGCCGGCCTGTCGAAGGCAGCACGGAGCCAGCTTGGCGCCACCAAGGTGGCGCGGCCAGCGCCGCAGCAAGGTGACGTGACCTCCTCGATCCCGCAGGCGGCCCTCAATGCGCGCGCCGAGGCGCTGCGCTAAGATTGGCTGACAGCCGTCGGCCCGTGCCGAATGCGGCCGGAAACCATCATTTCCCCATGAATCGGCCTTAACGTCGTTGGCGATGCGGCCTTGACGCAGGCTGCCATATCGGAAGATTCCAGGGCCTGACGGGCTCTGGGCGCCAGCGGATGGGACGCATGCGATTTGCCAAGCTGATTGTGACGGCCGGCCTTGTCCTGGCGACTTTCGCCGTGACCGGAGAAGCCATGGCAGCGCCGCGCTGCGTCAACACCGGTGACTTCAATCGCTGGCTGACGCAGTTCAAGCAGGAGGCACTGGCCAAGGGCATCACGCAGCAGACGCTCGCCGCCGCCTCGCCCGACATGTATTTCGAGGAGTCCGTGATCAAACGCGACTCAGGCCAGGGCGTGTTTCAGCTCACCTTCCTGCAGTTCGCCAACCGGCTGCTCGGCGGCAAGCGTATTCCCAACGGCCTCGCGAAGATCCAGGAGCATCGCGCGCTGTTCGGCCGCATCGAGAAGGCCTATGGCGTTCCGGGCGAAGTGGTCACCGCGGTGTGGGGCCTGGAAAGCGATTACGGCGCGCTGTTCGGCAAGTTCAAGATCCTGCCGGCGCTGACGACGCTGGCCTATGACTGCCGGCGCGGCGATAAATTCCGTGAGGAATTGATCGACGCGCTTCGCATCATCCAGCGCGGCGACAAGACCGTCGATCAGATGACCGGCAACTGGGCCGGCGAGTTTGGCGGTATGCAATTCACGCCGTCGAACTACATCAAATACGGCGTCGATTTCGACGGCGACGGCCACCGCGATCTGGTCAACAGCATTCCGGACACGCTGGCATCCGCCGCCAATTACCTGCATTCGATCGGCTGGCGCCGCGGCGAGCCGTGGCTGCAGGAAGTGAAAGTGCCGGACGAGATGCCGTGGCAGGAAGCCGACCTCGACACGCAGCATCCGCGCTCGCAATGGATCGCGTGGGGCGTGCGCGCCGCCCATGGCGCGCTGCCGAACGACAAGATGCCCGCTTCACTGATCCTGCCGATGGGCCGCAAGGGTCCGGCGTTCCTCGCCTATCAGAACTTCCACGTCTTCACCGACTGGAATTCGTCGCTGGTCTACGCCACCACTGTTGCCTATTTCGCCACAAGGCTCGGCGGCGCGCCGGCGGTGGACGAGGCAGGCGCCAAGGACATCAAGCCGATCACCACCGAACAGATGATGGAATTGCAGCGGCAGTTGCAGAAGCGAGGCTTCGACGTCGGCGAGATCGATGGCCGCCTGGGCGCCGGCACCCGCAAGGCTGTGCGCACCATGCAGGTGCAGTACGGCCTCCCGGCGGATTCCTGGCCGACCGTGGAGTTGATCGCGCGGCTCGAGAGCGACAAGAATCCGGGCGCGGTCGCGCCACTGGCCAAGCAGACCGCCACCGACGCCCCTCCCGTGCAACGGCCGGTCACCCAACCGCCGGTTTCGGCCGCGCCGGAAACCGCCCCGCGCCCCGCGCCGACCCGGGCGGCCGTCGTGCCGCCGCCCGCCGCCGCGGCTCAGCCGCCTGCGGCCCCGTCGCACAAGATCACCGTGCGCGTGTGGACCGTCCAGGGCTGCCTGACGCTGCGGATGTCGCCCGAAAAGGCTCGCGAATATCGCCGCTGCTAGGGTTCGGCACAGGTCTGCTGTCCATTTTGGGCAGAGACAGAACGGCTCGCCACCGCATAAACTGTCGCCACGGAGACCGTTCATGGCGCGTCACAGCTTCTTCTGCATCGATGCCCACACCTGCGGCAACCCGGTGCGCGTCGTCGCCGGCGGCGGACCGCTGCTGCCGCACGTGCCGATGATCGAGAAGCGCGAGATTTTTCTTCGCGATCACGACTGGGTGCGGCGCGCGCTGATGTTCGAACCGCGCGGCCACGACGTGATGTCCGGATCGATCCTGTACCCCTCAACGCGAGACGACTGCGATGTCGGTGTGCTGTACATCGAGGTGAGCGGCTGTCTGCCGATGTGCGGCCACGGCACCATCGGCACCGTCACCGTCGCGATCGAGGAAGGTCTGGTGACGCCGCGCGAGCCGGGCAAGCTCGCGATCGAGGCCCCGGCCGGCCGCGTTGCCATCGAATACACGCAGAACGGCCGCTTCGTCGATCAGGTGCGCCTCTACAACATCGCCAGCTATCTGCACGCCACCGATGTCGAGATCGATGTACCGACGCTCGGCTCGATCAAGCTCGATGTCGCCTATGGCGGCAACTACTACGCCATCATCGAGCCGCAGGCGAACTGGCCGGGCCTCGACGGCATGCCGGTCAGCGAAATCCAGCGTCTGTCGCCGATCATCCGCACGCTGGCGCAGGAGAAAGTCGCTCCCGTTCATCCGGAAGATGGGCGCATCCGCGGCGTCACCCATGTGCAATGGGCCGACAAGCCGCGCGCCGCGCGCGCCCATGCGCGCAACGCCGTGTTCTACGGCGACAAGGCGATCGACCGCTCGCCCTGCGGCACCGGCTCGTCGGCGCGCATGGCGCAGCTCGCCGGCAAGGGCAAGCTGAAGACCGGACAGGAGTTCATCCACGAGAGCATCATTGGCACGATGTTCGACTGCCGGGTCGAAGCCGAAACTCATGTCGGCAATCATCCCGCCATCCGGCCGAGCGTCGCCGGCTGGGCCCAGGTCATCGGCCACAACACCATTTTCGTCGACGACCGCGATCCGCTCGCTCACGGCTTCCTCGTGGCGTGAACGGCGGCGGTCAACCTCTACCCGAGCTCAGGAAAATTTCATGTCTGTCGCTGCTTCCTATGTTCGTCATCGTGCCGATCTCGGAGAAATGGATGCCGATTCCAAAGCCTACATGGCCTTGCAGCCGCCGCCACCGACGACGCCGGCCACGCCGGAGGCAGCGCGCGAAGGCATGCGCCGCGCGCGCCCCTTCAACCAGCCGGACCTGCCGCACGTCGCTATGGTTCGCGAGCATCAGGTGCCGGGCCCAGGCGGCCCGATCCCGGTGCGCTACTATCGCGGCGTCTCAACGCTGACCGGCGACGCGCTGCCGGTGCAGGTCTATTTCCATGGCGGCGGCTGGGTGATCGGCGATCTCGACAGCCACGACTGGGTCTGCCGCACGGTCGCCAATGCGGCGAACTGCGCGGTGGTCAGCGTCGATTATCGCCTGGCGCCGGAGCACACATTTCCTGCGGCCTATGACGACGCGGTGGCTGCAACGAAATGGGTCGCCGCCAATGCCGGCCTTCTGAATATCGACGCGTCGCGAATCTCGGTCGGCGGCGACAGCGCCGGCGGCAATCTCGCGGCGACGGTCGCTTTGGCGCTGCGCGATGAAGGCAAGATCAAGCTGCGCGCGCAGATCCTCACCTATCCGATCGCCGATCTGACCTTCGAATACGATGAGCGCTTCGACAAGGGCGTCGCCCTGAACAACGCGGGCATGCGCGACTTCATCGACAAATACGTGCCGGACGTCAGCCAGCGCCGCGACTGGCGCTGCTCGCCGCTGTTTGCGCCGACGCTCAAGGGCCTGCCGCCGGCACTCGTCATCCTCGCCGGCTTCGATCCGCTCTGTGACGAAGGCGAGGCCTACGCCGCGCGACTTCAGGACGAGGGCGTCGCCGTTACGGTGTCACGCTATCCCGGACAGATGCACGGCTTCGTGTCGCGACCCCGGCTGCTGCCGAAGTCGCTCGACGCGATCGCCGACATCGCCCGCTTCATGGAAGCGCACCAGTAGGAGAGCTGCTTGTCCGAGCCCCGCGACGCCGCCGACCGCCGCGCCAAACCACCGGTCGTTTGCTATCCGGTCGAGACATTGCCGCGGCCCGATATGGCGTTGCTGGAGCGCGCGCGCGGGACGCTGACCGGGATCTCCGAAGTCATTGTGCCGCCGCGCGATGCCCGCACCTTCGAGGTGCCGGCCGGACACTTTTTCCGGATCGTCTCGATCGAAGGGCCGCAGGTCGGCGACCTCAACCTGTGGAATGCGCACGACCTGTCGGAGCGCTTCTTCAGCGGCAAGACCCGCGCCCTGCATGCAACGCACGTCACCACCGGTAATCGGCTGTGGAGCACGCTGCCGAACTTGCGCCCGCTGGCCACTATCACCCATGACACACTGGGCTGGTACGGCTTCGACGCCGATGGCGGCGGCGTCCACGACGTCGTCGGCACGCGATGCGACCCCTACACCCACCGCCTGCTGTCCGGCGGCGACTATCATTATTGCTGCCACTCCAACCTGACGCGCGCGCTGGCCGCAGCGCGGGGTATGGATGTGCGTGACGCCGAGATGCATGTGCACGACGTGCTCAACGTCTTCATGTGCACCGGCTTCACCCGCGACACGCATCAGTACTTCATGAAGGCGAGCCCGGTGCGGCCGGGCGACTACATCGAATTCTTCGCCGAGATCGATTTGCTGGGTGCCCTGTCGGCCTGCCCCGGCGGCGACTGCGGCAGCGAACATTCCAGCGACGCCGCTGCCTGCCATCCGCTGAAGGTGGAAGTTTTCCAGCCGGCAGACGGCAGCCTGAAAGGCTGGCAGCCGCCGCCGCGTAACGCCTATCCGCGCACGCACGGTCTTTGAAGTTCCTGCATCGAAGTAAAAATCGCGGCGAGATGAACACCGGTTCATCGACGATCACATTTGCCTGAACAACGGCGAAAACTGTCGCAGCGCGAGCGAAGGAAATGCCCCGGGCCGTCCGTTGAATCACCAAAGCGGGAACCTTTTTTCCGGGACGGAGTGATTCACGTCATGACCGATCGTACCCTTCTTCGCCTCATATCGCGGAGTGCGCTCGCGCTCCTGATAGTCGCCGCTGCTTCTGCTGCGCAAGCACAACAACCACCAGATCCGAAAAAACCGGTCCGCCCAGGCCCGCACGCTGCTCCGGCGGCCCGTCCGGCTCCGCATCCTGCTCCCGCAGCGCGCCTGGCCCCGCCCCCGATCGCCGCACGTCCCGCACCCCCGCCGCACATCGCGCGGCCGCAGCCGCCCGCCATTCGCCAGGCGCCACCCCGTATCGCCCGCCCGCAGGCGCCGCCGCATCCCGCCGCGACGCCGCGCATAATCGCACGGCCGCAAATACCCAGCGCCCCGCATATCAACCGCGCCGCACGACGTGCGACACCGCCCGCAGCACAGCCGCGGCAAAATGTTGTGCGTCCCAACAACGCCGTGCAGCGTGCAGCAACGCCGAATATCGCACCCGCGGTGACGCCGGCCCAGCGCCGCGCCACCGCGCGTCAAGAGCGCGTCGAGCGCCGCCGCGAACAGCGCGTCCTGCGTAATCTTCCGCCGGCGCAGCGGGCGGCGCGACGTCAGAAATTTGAGCAAGCGCGGCAGCAGCGTGCGCAGCAGCGTCTACAGCAGCAGCAAACGCAGCAGCAGGCGCAGCCGAGTGCGCGGGTCAACGCCACCGCCTCGGCCGGCCCAGCGAATCCGCGACTCCGTCGTAACGGCCAGCCGCGCATCACGCCGCAGGCCTCGCGGCAGGGCCGTTTCGCCGGCGCTTTCGCCGCGCGCCACGGCACGATCGCGGCAAATGCGGCCGCCAGCGTCAATGCCGCGCGTTGGCAGCGGATCTCCGCGCGACGCGCCTGGCGCGCCGGGCATCGCGCCAACTTCGTCGCCTGGTATGGGCCGGTGTTCTGGCCTTACGCCTATAGCGACATCTTCGACTACACGTTCTGGCCGTCCGGTTACGACGAAGGCTACTGGTACTACGCCTATGACGACTTCGTCGACGGCGTCTATTACGGCGAGTACGGCCCGCCCGAGGAATATGTCGGCTCCATCGAAGCCGCGCCCGGCGGTGGCGGAAGCAACAATGCCCAGCGGCCGACCTATACGGCGGTGCAGAACCTGTGCCGGCAGCCCGGCAACGGCATCACCGCCTGGCCGATTGCCGAGATCGACAGCAAGATCGGGCTCAATGCCGAGCAGAAGAAACTGCTCGGGGACGTGCAGAGCGCCGGCCAGCGCGCTGCCGAGGTGTTCAAGCAAACCTGTCCGTCCGAGAATGCCTATCCGCTGACGCCGCCCGGCCGCCTGGCCTCGATGACGGGCCGTCTCGACGCTACCTTGCAGGCCGTCGAGACGGTGCGGCCGCCGCTAGAGGCGTTTTATTCATCGCTCAGCGATGAGCAGAAGGAACGCTTCAACGAAATCGGCCCCGGCAAGAACGTCGCCAACAACAGCGAGGCGCGCGAGGCCCTGCCGGACGACGCCAGGAAGTGCGGCGAGAACAAGCCCGGCCTTACCAACCTGCCGATCGAGCAGATCGAGGATACGGTGAAGCCGGACGCCAAGCAGCAGACCGCGCTCGATGCGCTCGGCGAAGCAACGGTGAAAGCCGTCGGCGTGCTGCAGGCCGCCTGCCCGAGCGAAACGCCGTTGACGCCGCCCGGCCGCCTGCAGGCGATCGAGACCCGGCTCAGGGCGATGGTCGATGCCGCCAATACGGTGAAGCAGCCGCTCGGCGACTTCTACGCATCGCTGACCCCGGAGCAGAAAGCGCGCTTCAATCGCATGGGCCGCGACCTCACCGTCGGCCAGGCCAATTAACAACGCGCCGCGCCGGGGCCGGGCCCCAACGGCCCGCTCCCGGCCGGGCCGCTCGCGTTCTATATTATTTATTAACCATGCCGGTTCCATCAATGACGCTCCGACCCCCGTCAGAGAGCGCCCATGCCCGCGTCCGAGCCCGGCAGTCCCGCCCCGAACTTCAGCGAGCGCAACGCGCTTATCGAGCGCGTCGAGAGCGCCGTCACCATCGCCGCCCGCCGGGAGACTTTCCGCGCGGAGATCGAGCGTTCGCTGCAAGGCCTTCGTGAAGAGTCCGCGCGCACCATGGCGCTGATCCGGACCTTGCGGACCTCGCCGCTTTATGAACGCGCATCGAGCAATCCGCGCTACGAGGCCGGCTGGTAGGGCAAGACCAATGAAAAAGGGCGGCCACGAGGACCGCCCTTCTTTATTTCTCGCTTGGCGAAACTTATTCCGCCGCGATCTTCACTTCCGGCGCCGCGGCGCGGATGTCGGGCGAGACGTGCTTTTCGTACTTCTCGAAGTTCTTCTGGAACATGCCGACCAGTTCGCGCGCCGTCTTGTCGAACGCGGCCTTGTCCTTCCAGGTCTTGAACGGGTTGAGCAGGTGCGGTTCGACGCCCGGCACCGACGTCGGCACTGCGAAGCCGAAATACGGATCGGTGCGGAAGTCGGCGTTCTTGAGCGAGCCGTTGAGCGCCGCGGTCACCAGCGTGCGCGTCGCCTTGATCGGCATGCGGCGGCCGACGCCGTAGATGCCGCCGGTCCAGCCCGAATTGACCAGCCAGACATCGACCTGGTGCTTGTTGATATATTCCTTCAGCAGGTCGGCATAGACCGACGGATGACGCGGCAGGAACGGCGAGCCGAAACAGGTCGAGAACTCCGGCTGCACGCCGACGAGGCCCTTCTCGGTGCCGGCGACCTTCGCGGTGTAGCCGGAGAGGAAGTGATACATCGCCTGCTCGGGCGTCAGCTTGGCGACCGGCGGCATGACGCCGAAGGCGTCGGCCGTGAGGAAGATGATGTTCTTCGGGTTCGGCGCGCGGCCGGTGCGCGACGCGTTCGGAATGAAATCGAGCGGATAGGCCGAGCGGGTGTTCTCGGTCTTGGAGATGTCGTCGTAATCCGGCACGCGGGTGTCGGGATCGAACACGACGTTCTCGAGCACCGAACCGAAACGGTTGGTGGCGTCCCAGATCATCGGCTCGTTTTCTTTCGACAGCTTCACCGTCTTGGCGTAGCAGCCGCCTTCGAAATTGAAGATGCCGGCCTCGCCCCAGCCGGTCTCGTCGTCGCCGATCAGAATGCGGTTCGGGTCGGCTGACAAAGTGGTCTTGCCGGTGCCGGACAGGCCGAAGAACAGCGCGCTCTCCTTGCCATCCTTCGACACGTTGGCCGAGCAGTGCATCGGCACGACGTTCTTGGCAGGCAGATAGAAGTTCAGCGTCGTGAACACCGACTTCTTCATCTCGCCGGCGTAGGACGAGCCGCAGATCAGCACAATCTTTCGGGTGAAATCGATGGCCACCATCGTGTCGGAGCCTTCACGGCCGCCATGACGCTTGGCGTCCGGCTTGAACGACGGCAGATCGACGATGGTCATTTCCGGCACGAAGCCGGCAAGCGCGGCGCGCTCCGGGCGAATGAGAAGCTGGCGGATGAACAGCGAGTGCCAGGCGAGTTCGGTGAAGACGCGAACCTTGATGCAGTGCGTCGGATCGGCGCCGCCGACGAGGTCCTGCGCGAACAGCGACTTGCCCTTGCAGTGCGCCTGGAAGTCGGCGAGCAGGTTGTCGAAGTTTTCTTTCGACATCTTGCGGTTGCCATCCCACCACACGCTGTCGCGCGTGAGGTCGTCTTCGACGGTATGCTTATCCTTCGGCGACCGGCCGGTGTGGTGACCGGTTTCGGCGCACAGCGCGCCGCCGGCGACGATATTGGCCTCGCCGTTCAGAAGCGCGTGCTCGTAGAGCTTGGGTTCGGTCAGGTTCCAGTTGACGCCTTTGAGCCCCGTGAAACCGAATTTGTCGGCGCCATAAGCGGCGTTCCGTACACCCGTTTCTTGCACGCTATTCTCTCCCGAATCTGGCGTCTGTTTGCCAAGCGGACCGGCCATCGCCGGCCCGACGGTTACGACCTTAGTCTCATGAAAGGCGAGACCATAATCATCAACGTCGTGAATGCCAAGATTAAATGCCATGCATAATGCAGGGCCGGCATTGCGTCGCATCGCTGGATTAACGCGCGAATTGCGCGCGCGGTTTCAACCAATCCAGCGGGTCATATGACGACTGACAAATCGTGCAATGCACCCAGAATACGGTTTTCGACGGTTCAATCGTGACTTGTGCTAGACAGCGTCATGACTAACTCGTCCGACAAAGAAACGCCGGTTGTGGAGTCCAATACCGCGTCACATCCCTCCGACCTGAGCAGGCGAGCATTGAATGTTCGTCTTCGCCAGCAGGAGATACTCGCGGAACTCGGCGTTCAGGCTTTGCAGAACCCGCCGTTTCTCGTGCTTCTCGATCTGACCGCCCGCCTTGTCGCGGAAGGCATCGAGGCCGAATACTGCAAGATCATGGAATACCTGCCGGCCGAGAACCGCCTTCTGGTGCGCGCGGGCGTTGGTTGGAACGAGGGCGTGGTCGGTGTCGCGACCGTCGGCGCCGACCTCGCCTCTCCGGCTGGTTTTGCCTTGCACACCGGCAGGCCTGTTATTTCCAACCATCTCGGGAATGAGCAACGGTTCAGGACTCCGGAACTGCTGATCGAACATGGTATCCGGCGGGCCATGAACGTCATTTTGAAGGGCGACAATTCACCGTTCGGCGTTCTGGAGGTCGACAGCAAATCACCGGGCGAGTTCGGCAAGCACGACCTGGCGTTTCTGCAAGGCGCCGCCAACATTCTCGGCATGGCGATCGAGCAGCAACAATCGCAGCGCAAATTGCAGGACGCGCTCGAGCGCCATCAGCTCTTGATCAAGGAGGTCAATCACCGGGTCAAGAACAGCCTTCAAGTCGTCGCCGGCATGCTTCATTTGCAAGCCAAAGCGACCACGAATCCGGAAGTGATTGCCAGCCTCAACGAAGCGTCGTCCCGCATTTCGACCGTCGGGCGGGCTTATGACCACCTCGCCTACACGGCGGATTATGAAGCAATCGATCTCATCGACTACCTCAGAGTGGTCCTCGACGATCTCGCGGGCGCAGTAACGCCAAACAAGTTGCATTTCGAAGGCGCCGGCACGATCGAGATCGGAGCCGATCGGGCCATGCTGATCGGGCTCATCCTCAATGAACTTGTGACCAATGCCGGCAAGTATGCTTATCCCGAAAAGACCGGCGGTCCAATTTGGGTCACGGTAACGCGCGTCGACAACGATGCTGTTCGCGTGTCGATCTACGACGAGGGCGTCGGCCTGCCGCCCGGCTTCGATATGACAAAGAGCAAGCGGCTCGGAACCCGACTCGTCGCTGCATTGATCCAGCAATTAGGTGCCGAACTTGGCAGTCGGCCAGCGACGCGCGGCGCCAGTTTTACCTTTGTGGTTCCGTTGAAGCCGAAATGAAGCGTCGGTCGACATCTTCGTGGCGCGCAGCGTAACGAGCCCCGATGTGGGCTTTTCTATGCGGCGCGCGCCTGCTCCGCCAGTTTCGCCAAGACGACGCGTAACGTGGCCGCATCGGTGACCCGCTGCGGAAATGAAAGTCGCAGCGACAACGGTCCGTTCGCCAGGTCGAGGCCGTCGGGATCGATGCCGGTGCAGCGCCAGACGCCGGCCGGCGCGCCACACAGTTTCACCGCATAGAGATTGAGCGCGGCCGCATGATCGTCATTCATGTGCGACACCGCGCCCTCCTCGGCATCGATAAGATCCTGTGCGTCGGAGACATCGCTCAGCACGTCGGCGGCTTTCAAGTCCGCGGCGCGAGCGAAGCCGCCATTCAGATGCGCCGCTTCCACCTGCATGCGCCAGAACGCGAAGTCCGCGAACCCGGCATAAAGCTGCGCCTTCGGATGGTGCGCCAGAAAGCGCCGCCGCAGTCGGGCCTCGTCGGGCTGATCGCGCGGCACCGGCGCGAAGCGCCCGAGCACCGTCAGGCGAGGATGCGTCAGAGCATCGCCCTTGCCGGTCTCAGCGAGCAGGATAGACGCGCGGCCGTCGGCCTCGAGATTGGCGGTATGGGTGGCCAGCCGCGAGGTCAGGATGACCGGCGAGCCGTCCGCATCGGTGCCGACATTGACCAGGGAGGCGAAAGGGTGCCCGGTATGGCGGTCCAGGGTGCCCAGCGTTCCGGCGCGAATCCGGCGCAGGAGTTCCCTGGCGACCACCTGCGGGTCGAAATCGGCGGCCTTTGGAGCATTTTCCGGCAGCCGGTCCGGCATGGAACCCGGAAGCGGGCCCGGTCGTTCGGTCATGACTTCAATCCCTCTCGCCTTTGAAATCGGGCGGTTTTTCAGCCATTTGCCCTTGAAACTGGCCCAGAATCACATAGTTGTTGCAAAGAGGCCACAATTCGCACCCCGTTTGCAGGCTTCAAAGCTCGCGGGACGACACCGTCAGAAGGGGCTTTTATGCCAACCATCGCGCTCGTGGACGATGACCGCAATATCCTGACCTCGGTGTCGATGGCACTCGAGGCCGAAGGCTATCGCATCATGACCTACACCGACGGCGCCTCCGCCATCGACGGGTTCAAGACCTCGCCGCCCGACCTCGCCATTCTCGACATCAAGATGCCGCGCATGGACGGCATGGAAACGCTGCGCCGCCTGCGCCAGAAGTCCGACGTTCCCGTCATCTTCCTCACCTCCAAGGACGAGGAAATCGACGAACTGTTCGGCCTGAAGATGGGCGCCGACGACTTCATCCGCAAACCGTTTTCGCAGCGCCTGCTGGTCGAGCGCGTCAAGGCGGTGCTGCGCCGCGCTACGCCGAAGGACGGCTCGGCGCCCAAGGAAATCGACACCACCAAGGTTCTCGAGCGCGGCCTGCTGCGCATGGATCCGGAGCGTCACACCTGCACCTGGAAGGGTGAGCCGGTGACGCTGACCGTCACCGAATTCCTCATTCTGCAGGCGCTCGCCACCCGTCCGGGCGTGGTGAAGAGCCGCAACGCGTTGATGGATGCGGCCTATGACGACCAAGTCTATGTCGACGATCGCACCATCGACAGCCACATCAAGCGCCTGCGCAAGAAGTTCAAGGTCGTCGACGACGACTTCGAAATGATCGAAACGCTTTACGGCGTCGGCTACCGCTTCAAGGAGTGATCCGGCGCTGCGTCTGCGCTAGACTGCGTAGGTAGCAACATCTTCCGTTCATTCCCGCGCAAGCGGGAATCCGGTGCGACCGGAGATCCAGGAGCAAAGACCCGGATCGCCGCTTGCGCGCAGACGAGCGGTTGAGGGGGCGCGCGAAAGATCCTGGATCCAACCAACGTGCTCGATCGAACCGCAGAGCAGCAAGCGCGCGAGGCCGAGATGGCCGACGCCGACGCGGATATTCCATCGAAGAAGCGCGACTGGAATCCGATGCGCTTCGTGCGTTCGGCCTGGGGCGCATTCATCACGCTCAGCTTCTCGAGCCTGACGCGCCGCATCGTCTTTCTCAACCTCGCCGGTCTCGTCGCCCTGCTCGTCGGGCAGATGTATCTGTCGCAATTCCGCGCCGGCCTCATCGACGCGCGGGTGCAGAGCCTGCTGGTGCAGAGCGAGATCATCGCCGGCGCGATTGCCGCATCGGCCACGGTCGAAAGCGACGCCGTCACCATCGATCCTGATCGCCTGCTCGAACTGCAGGCCGGCGAGAGCTACGGGCCGGACGATTCACTCGCCGGCCTCGAATTCCCGATCAATCCCGAACGCGTGGCGCCGGTGCTGCGCCGCCTGGTGTCGCCGACCAAGACCCGCGCCCGCATCTATGATCGCGAGGGCGTGCTCATCCTCGACAGCCGCAATCTGTATGGCCGCGGCGACGTCCTCCGCTTCGACCTGCCGTCGCCGACCGCCGAGCAGCCGAGCCTGATGGAGCGTGCTTTTATCGCCATTCGCCGCTGGCTCGGCCGCGGCGACCTGCCGCTGTACAAGGAACTCGGCCCGGAGAATGGCAAGAGCTATCAGGAAGTGGCCGATGCGCTCGCCGGCCATCACGCCAGCATGGTTCGCGTCAATGACCGCGGCGAGGTGATCGTTTCGGTCGCCGTGCCGGTGCAGCGCTTCCGCGCCGTGCGCGGCGCGCTGATGCTGTCGACGCAGGGCGCCGATATCGACGACATGGTCGAGGCCGAGCGGCTGGCCATCGTCAAGGTGTTCCTGGTGGCCGCCGGCGTGATGGTGGTGCTGTCGATCCTGCTCGCCGGTACCATCGCCGGCCCGGTGCGCCGCCTCGCCGACGCTGCCGAGCGCGTGCGCCGGCGCATCAAGACGCGCGTCGAGATCCCGGATTTCACCCGCCGCCGCGACGAGATCGGCGAACTGTCCGGCGCACTGCGCGACATGACGAATGCGCTCTACAGCCGCATCGAGGCGATCGAGAGCTTCGCCGCCGACGTGTCGCACGAATTGAAGAACCCGCTCACCTCGCTGCGTTCGGCGGTCGAGACGCTGCCGATGGCCAAGACCGATGCCAACCGCAAGCGTTTGCTCGACGTCATCGAGCACGACATCCGGCGCCTCGATCGACTGATCTCGGACATTTCCGACGCCAGCCGTCTCGACGCCGAGTTGCAGCGTCATGAAGTTGCGGTGGTCGAATTCGCCAAGCTGCTCGACGCGCTGGTGTCAGCGGCCAACGAGGTCGACAAGAACAACGTCAGGGTGACGCTCACCTTCGAAGGCGGACAACCGTCACAGTTCAAGATGCCGGGCCACGACTCGCGGCTCGGCCAGGTGGTGTCGAACCTGATCGACAATGCGCGCTCGTTCTCGCCGGAGGGCGGCACCGTGCGCGTCACCTGTCGCAAGCTTAAAAACGAAATCGAGATCATCGTCGATGACGACGGCCCCGGCATCCGGCCCGATGCTCTGCAGAAGGTGTTTGAACGCTTCTACACCGACCGGCCGCACCAGGGCTTCGGCCAGAACTCCGGACTTGGCCTGTCGATCTCCAAGCAGATTGTCGAAGCCCATGGCGGCCGCATCTGGGTCGAGAACCGCATCGGCGCGGGCACGCGGAAAAACGAGGAGACCGGCGAGGACGAGCCGCGCATTCTCGGCGCGCGCTTCATCGTCCGCCTGCCGGCCAAGTGATTGCTCGCGGAACGGATTCGGAGGCTGACGTGAGCGGCGCCAACCCCACCACCCACGCCTCAGCCGTCCTGATCGGAGCCCATGCCGCGCTGATCCGCGGGCCGTCCGGCGCCGGCAAGTCGCGGCTGGCTTTCGACCTCATCCAGATCGCCGGGCGCAGCGATTTACCGTTCGCGCGTCTTGTTGCCGACGACCGGGCTATCCTTGAGGTCCATGGCGGCCGCCTGCTGGTCCGCCCGGCGCCGTCGCTGGCCGGCTTGATCGAGGTCCGTGGCCTCGGCATCCGCCGCCTGCCCTTCGAACCGATGGGCGTGGTCGGCCTCGTGATCGACCTCGCCGCCAGCGATGCCGAGCGATTGCCGCCGCCGGAAGCCGGGCGAACGGCTGTTTCCGGCATCGAATTGCCGCGGCTTGCCGTCGCACCGGATGCCGCCGCCCTGCCGGTCCTGCTCGGCTATCTCGGCTCCCGGCCGATGGCCGGGGGATAGCCTGGTAGGGGAATTGACCGCGGAATCGGCCTGCGCTACGCCCCCAGCCCACGTTTCGTTAAGAAAAATTAACCATAAGGGGCGTAGCGTGTGTTCCGCCCAAAACCCTAGATAGAGCCTGCTTTTGACACCGCCTTTCCGCGTTGCAGCAGAGCACTTATATAGCGAGTCAAGCCCTTGCCATGGGGCTTCGGATGCGCCTCA
Organism: Pseudolabrys sp. Root1462; assembly: GCF_001426945.1. GTDB lineage: Bacteria > Pseudomonadota > Alphaproteobacteria > Rhizobiales > Xanthobacteraceae > Pseudolabrys. The sequence goes on from NZ_LMFS01000004.1 coordinate 125,824, forward strand.
ATGCGCCCCCATTCGTGCGGCGCAAAAAGATGAACAAGGCGCCCGCGAGGAGTTCGGAATGATCGGCCTCGTATTAGTGACCCACGGGCGACTCGCCACCGAGTTTCGCTCAGCTCTTGAGCACGTCGTGGGTCCGCAAACCCAGATCGAGGCTGTCACCATTGGCCCCGACGACGACGCAGAACAGTGCCGCATGGATATTCTCGATGCGGTCAAACGCGTCGATTCCGGCGAAGGCGTCGCCATTCTGACCGACATGTTCGGCGGCACGCCCTCCAATCTCGCCATCTCGGTGATGAGCCAGCCCAAGGTCGAGGTGCTCGCCGGTATCAATCTGCCGATGCTGATCAAGCTCGCCAAGGTACGCGAGACCTGTCCGCTGGAAGACGCCGTGGCCGCCGCGCAGGAAGCCGGGCGCAAGTACTGTACGATCGCCAGCCGCGTACTCAACGGCAAATGACGCTGCCGCGTAGCGACGCTCCCGACCCGCACGGCGCCGGCGTCAGCCGCGACGTAGAGATCGTCAACAAGAAGGGCCTGCACGCCCGGGCCTCGGCCAAATTCGTGCAACATGCCGAAAAATTCGACGCCGCCATCATCGTCACCTGCCGCGGCGAGACCGTCGGCGCGACCTCGATCATGGGACTGATGATGCTCGCCGCTGGGCCTGGCTCGATGATCACCATCAAGGCGACCGGCAAGGAAGCCGCCAAGGCGGTCGAGGATCTGGTGGCGCTGGTCGCCGACCGGTTCGGCGAAGAAGAGTAAGGCGCCACGCCTCTTTCGATACCGTTCATCTGACCGCTGCAATTCGGCGCTTTGACCGAGGTCAAGGCCACCGCCGGCGCGCGACTTCAGGATGCTCGCACCCAATACATTCCGGAGTGCGAGCATGCGATGGCATCGGGGCCTGATGGGCGGAGCGGCCGCTCTGGCGATCGTTGCGACGGCTCCGTCGCTGGCGCATGCCTGTTCGCGCGTACTGTGGGCCGACAACGGCCAGGCCGTCGTCACAGGGCGCAATATGGACTGGCCCGAGGATATGAAGACCGATCTGTGGGCCTTTCCGCGCGGCATCAGCCGCAAGGGCGGCAGCGGCGACAATAACGAACTGGCTTGGACGTCGAAATACGGTAGCGTCGCCGCCGCCGTTTACAACATGGCGACCGGCGACGGCATCAATGAAAAGGGCCTCGTCGCCAACCTGCTGTGGCTGTCGGAATCCGATTACGGCAAGCGCGATGGGAGTAAGCCCGGGCTCGCGCTGTCGCTGTGGGCGCAATACAACCTCGACAACTTCGCCACCGTCGACGAAGCCGTCGCCGACATCGCCAGGGGCGGCTACCAGCTCGTCACCGCCGCCATGCCCGGCCACGCCAAGGCGACCGTGCATCTGTCGCTGTCGGACGCGAGCGGCGATTCCGCAATCATCGAGATCGTCGACGGCGGCCAGGTCCGCATCCATCACGACCGGCGTTATCTGGTGATGACGAACTCGCCGCCGTTCGCCGAGCAGCTCGCCAACCTGGAAAAATATCATGTGTTCGGCGGCGGCCAGCCGCTGCCGGGCACCAGCGAAGCCAGCGACCGCTTCGTCCGCGCCGCCTATTACATCCAGAACCAGACCAAGCCCGCCGACCTGCGGCAGACGGTCGCCCGCGTGCTCTCGGTGATGCGCAACGTGGCGCAGCCCTTCGTGCAGCCGGATCCAAATCGGCCGGAGGCCTCGCACACCATCTGGCGCACGGTCGCCGATTCCACCAACCGGCTGTATTTCTACGAATCCACCCTCAGCCCGAACATCGTCTGGGTGGGGCTGGACGGGCTGGACTTCTCGGCCGGCCAGCCGGTGCGCAAGCTCGACCTGGTCAACAGCGGCGACCTTGTGGGCGACGTTACCGGCCAATTCCGGCCGGCCGAGGCCTTTGTTTTCAAGACGGCAGGCCCCTGAAGCCGTTTTCCCGGCCCGCCAGACTACATAAAGAAATCTTTATATATGCATTGCGGCCTTGGGCGGAGGCTGTTATAGGCACGGCCAACCTATCAACCCCCATCGGATTGCCCGGGAAGGATCGCGCATGGCCATCGCCAAGGAATACATCGTCAAGGACATCGGCCTCGCCGATTTCGGCCGCAAGGAGCTCTCGCTGGCCGAGACCGAAATGCCCGGCCTGATGGCGACCCGCGAGGAATACGGCCCCAAGCAGCCGCTGAAGGGCGCGCGTATCGCCGGCTCGCTGCACATGACCATCCAGACCGGCGTGCTGATCGAGACGCTGGTTGCGCTCGGCGCCGACGTGCGCTGGGTGTCGTGCAATATCTATTCGACGCAGGACCACGCCGCCGCCGCCATCGCCGCTGCCGGCGTGCCGGTGTTCGCGATCAAGGGCGAGAGCCTCAAGGACTACTGGGACTACACCGCCAAGCTGTTTGAATGGCACGGCGGCGGCTACCCAAACATGATCCTCGACGACGGCGGCGACGCCACGATGTACGTCCACCTCGGCCTCAAGGCCGAGAAGGGCGACACCGCGTTCCTCGACAAGCCGGGTTCGGAAGAAGAGGAAGTGTTTTTCGCGCTGCTCAAGAAGCAGCTCAAGGAAAAACCGAAGGGCTACTTCCAGGCGATCGCCGACTCGATCAAGGGCGTCTCGGAAGAGACCACTACCGGCGTGCACCGTCTCTACGACATGCAGAAGGCCGGCACGCTGCTGTGGCCCGCCATCAACGTCAACGACTCGGTCACCAAGTCGAAGTTCGACAACCTCTATGGCTGCCGTGAATCGCTGGTCGACGGCATCCGCCGCGGCACCGACGTCATGATGTCCGGCAAGGTCGCGATGGTCGCCGGCTTCGGCGACGTCGGCAAGGGCTCGGCCGCATCGCTCCGCCAGGCCGGCTGCCGCGTCATGGTCTCGGAAATCGATCCGATCTGCGCGCTGCAGGCGGCGATGGAAGGCTATCAGGTCGTGACGATGGAAGACGCCGCGCCGCAGGCCGACATCTTCGTCACCGCCACCGGTAACAAGGACATCATCACCATCGAGCACATGCGCGCGATGAAGGATCGCGCCATCGTCTGCAACATCGGCCACTTCGACAACGAGATCCAGATCGCCTCGCTGAAGAACCTGAAGTGGACGAACATCAAGCCGCAGGTCGACGAGATCACCTTCCCCGACGGCCACCGTATCATCATGCTGTCGGAAGGCCGCCTGGTGAACCTCGGCAACGCCATGGGCCACCCGAGCTTCGTGATGTCGGCGTCGTTCACCAACCAGACCCTGGCGCAGATCGAACTCTTCGCCAACAACAAGGACGGCAAGTACAAGAAGGAAGTCTACGTGCTGCCGAAGTCGCTCGACGAGAAGGTCGCGCGCCTGCATCTCGCCAAGATCGGCGTCAAGCTCACCGAGCTGCGCAAGGACCAGGCCGACTACATCGGCGTCCCGCAGCAAGGTCCGTTCAAGAGCGATCACTATCGCTACTAGGCGTTCTGTACGGCGAACTTTTCAATGGCCGGGCAATTCGCCCGGCCATTTCTTTATGAGCGCATAGCGCGCTTATGAATCAACGGCAGCCTTCCGGGGCTCATTGCGCGACACCAGGGCGATCTCTCGCTATTGATAGAGCGAAAGAAGCGTCCCGGAGACCGTCGCAGAGACGCCCAGGGCCTCGGCGGCCGATTTGAAAAGCCCCACGTCCTTTGCCGGAATCCTGTTGTCAACAGCGCCTGAGACGCCTTGCGCGATGAGGCGGCCATACGATTGATAAATCGGCGACGGAAAGAGTGTCGTCGTGAGCATATCGACGACGCTCTGCGGGGGGACACCCATCTTCTGCGAAAGTGCAAGCCCCTCTTTCAATGACGCCATCGCCGAGATGATGAGCATGTTTCCGATCAGTTTGACGGCTAAGGCCGCCCCCGCCTGTTCGCCGAAATCGAAGACCCCTTGCGCTCCGGCTGCCCGCAGAACCGGACGCACCCGCTGCTTGGCAGCCTCCGCTCCCGCGGTAACGATCCATAGTTTCTTATCAACAGCCGCTTCCGGTCGGCCGAAAATCGGCGCTTCCACCATGGCCGAGCCGTGCTCGGCATGAAGTGCCATCAGTCGCCGCGAGCAGTCCGGCGAGAGCGTGGTCATCGACACGTGCACCCCGCCTGTCCCGAGGCGAGCGAGAAAGCCCTCGCTGCGAACGATGGTTTCGACCGATGCATCATCCCAAAGCAGGCTCAGAACAACGCCGCCAGGTGAGACAACGTCCAACGGCTGGTTCGCGCACACGGCGCCACGCTCTACGAACGGGGCAACTTTGCCGGCGTCGCGGTTATAAATCGTGAGCTGATGGCCCGCCGCCATCAAATTGGTAACGATGGGCCGGCCGAGATTGCCGAGGCCCAGGAAACCGATTGCTTCATGCATGAACTTCTCCGCTCAATTTCACGGCGATCTTGCCGAAATGCGAGCCGCTACGAAGATAAGTGTACGCTTCGGGGGTTTCGTCGAAGCCGTACACCCGATCAACGACCGGATGTATCGCGTGCTCCGTGAGGAAGCGATTCATCGCGGCGAAATGTTCGCCGGATCCGACGGTGACGCCGATGATGTCGGCATTTTCCCACTGAACGCGCGCAAGGTCGGGCTTCGGGCCGAATCCGGTCAAAACACCGATTTGAACAATCTTGCCACCCGATGTGACCGAACGGATTGACCGGTCATAGGTCCCCGGACCGCCAAGCTCGAGGATGTGGCTAGCGCCTTCGCCATCCGTGGCCTTCATGACGGCGACATCCCAGTCAGGCGTGTCGCGGTAGTTGATGAGAGTCGTGGCGCCGAGCGCCTTGGCGCGGGCCAGTTTTTCATCCGAGGAGGAAATGACAATCGCACGCGCGCCCAGCGCGGCGGCAAACTGAAGGCCGAACAGCGCGACGCCACCCGTGCCCTGAACCAGCAAGGTGGCGTCCTTCCCCATCCCGCCGCGTGCAATGAGGCCGTGCCAGGCCGTAACGGCGGCGCAAGGTAGGGNACGACATACTCGGCCAGCATTCCGTCGAGCACCCGGCTGCCGAGGGCCGATGCGATATAGCTGCTCTTGAACGGCCCCGAGACCCAATCGCGGAAATATGACGCGGCAACGCGGTCGCCAACCTTCCATTGGACGACGCCGGAGCCAATGGCATCGATGACGCCTGCGCCATCGCAGAGCGGCACACGGCCATTGATCGCCCCGTTGCCTGCCGCGTCGAGGATCAGCAGGTCGCGATAGTTCAGACTCGCTGCCTCGACCCGAATGCGGATATCGCCGCTGGCAGGTTCCGGTTTCTCGATATCGGCTTGCACGAGGCTCCCTGCACCATCGCGGCCGATCAAATGGAAAGCCTTCATCGTTGCTCCTCGCAAGTGTCGTATTCACTTGAGTGAGCGCAGCGTGTAGGCTCTGACAGCGCTGTCAGAGTCAAGAGGCCTTCACATGAAGATCGGCGAACTCTCCCGTAGGTCGGGAGTCAGCGTCCGAATGCTGCGTTACTACGAAAGCGAAGGATTGCTCGCGCCGCAACGGACCAAGGCTGGTTACCGTGACTATGGTGTGGCGGAAGAGGAAACCGTCCGGCGGATCAGGATGCTTGGCGCCGCCGGATTGACGCTTCAAACGATCCAGCGGTTGCTGCCTTGCGTGAGGAACGACCACCTCGACTTCAAGCCGTGCAACGAACTGCGAAGAATCCTCGCACAGCAGGTCGGCCTCATCGATGAACGTATCGACTCGCTCAGCCAAAGCAGGAAAATGCTGGCCGGGTTTCTATCAAGCGTGAACCAATAGCCGTCTCCAGCAACCAGGTTTCTTGAGCCGGCCGTTCGCGTCCTGCTGTTGTCCGAAGTCCGCCGTCGTCGCCGTGAGCGCCACGGGGCGACGACCTCTCTATTTGCTCTGCGCCGCCGTCGCCCCGAGCAGTTCCACCCAGCGCCGCATGTCGATGGTCATATAGATCATCCAGCCGAGCACGATGAAGGCGAGCACCGGCTTGAGCACACGGTCGACCGCCAGCGCGCCGTGGAAATCGATCAGCAGGACCGCGATGATGAGCAGCCAGGCGCGGTGGTCGCGGGCGTTACGCCGCAGCAGCATCAACGCCACGCCGGTCAGCGCCGGGGTGAACACCATGTAGGACAGGAACTCGTTACGCGGCCCGAACAGGTTGATGTAGCACGCCGCGTACAGCATCACGGCGACGGCAAAGACGACGATGTTGCCATAGCGCGCGATGCGCCAGACCAGCGCCAGGAAGCCGAGTGCGGCGGCGAGCCGGATCGCGGTCTGTACGGTGTGCGGCAGCGCCAGCCCGAACGAGTCGAGCATCGTCGCGAAGTCGGCCTGATAGAGCCACTGCCCCGGCTCGACCGAGGTCAGTTGCTGCAGCTTGACGATCCAGATGCGGTACTGCTCGGCGACATAGGCCGGATGCGCAAACGCGAACGGCAAGGTCAATGCCGCGACCAGCGCCAGAGCCAGCCACAGCCGCATTTTCGGTTGCGTCGCGCCGCACAGCAGCAGCATCACCAGCGACAGCGGTTTGGTGATGATGCTGAGGAACAGCCAAAGCGCGCCGAGCGCCCAGCGCCGCCGCGCAATCGCCACCGCCGCCAGCATCATGAAGGCGGTCATTCCGACCTGCGCCTGGACGTATTTCAGATTGAACCAGGCGACCGGGATGTTGATCATCAGCAGCACGCCGGCGAGGTTGAGGACATCGCGGCCGCTCTGTTCCGGCAGCAACAGCTTCATGAAGAAGTACGCGGCGACGGACAACAGCGCTGCCGAGATCGCCATGGCGATCGCCGCTGCGACCACCGGCTGCAGCATCGGCAGCGGTCCGAGCACGAGCAGCGACACCGGCCAGTACAGATATTCGCCGAGGGTCGACATGTCGTAGATCGTCTGCCCGCTCCAGAAAGCGTGCGCGGCATCGAGATAGGCCTGGAAGGTCGAGCCGAAGCGCTTCGGATCGGTGCGCACCAGCGAATTGATGCAGAAGACGATCCAGACGCCCCAGCCGATCCAAGGATAGCGCAGAAAGATCTCGCTGACGCGATCCTCGAGGCGCAGCAGGTTCTGATAGCTGAAGAAGCTTCCGTTCTCTTGTTGGGAGTCCACGGCCATGCCCTCTGTAGCCTCGCGTTGAGGCAAGCGCATATCACGACCGCGGCGGTACGACCATGATCGTATAGTGGCGCGGCTCGGCGCCGGGACTGCCAGGTGTGCGGAAGATCGTCGTCTGTGACGTCTGGCTCGGCGCATCGCCGATCGCGGTCTTGGCTCTGGCGAGGCAGGCCTGATCCTCGGTGAAGCACAGTTGCACCATGCCGCCGTGCCGCAAGGTAACCGGGTCAGGCATCGTCACCAGTCCCGGAACGAGTATGCGCGGCTTGTCCTGGGCATAGGCAGCCACCGGCAAAACGATATCGCCGTCGCCGCCGACATAACGCAGCGGCAGCGGCATGACCTGCCGCCAAAGCCGCTCCACCTCGCGCGCCAGCAGCGGCGCCTGCGCCGCCGGCGGCGGGCCCTTCGGCCGGGTCCGCTCGGCGATGAAGGGCGAGGCCGCAAGCAGCACCAGCGGCAGCGCGATGGCAAAAGCGGCGATGCGCTTGGTATCGACCGGCCGCCAGGTCACGGCCGGGGGCGACAGCAGCATCACGGGCAACAAGGTCCAGGCCGACATCGACCACAGCGAGGTGATTTCGGTATGGGCGGCGACGGCCCCCACCATCGGCAGCAACAGCGGCGCCCAGAACGCCAGTGCCACGAGGCGCCTGTCGTCATTCTGCGGCCAGACCATGTCGCGCATGGTTGCAAGATGCGCACGCGAAGCGACGAGCACGATGAGCACCGGTAGCGCGACATAGCCGATCGAGCCGCCGAGATAGCCGAGCGCGGCGACGGCGGTCGCGGCAAAGGGTTTGGCCTCGTGCGCGGCTTCGGCATACTTGAAGGTGATGAAATCGTGCTGGAACAGCCAGACGATGTGCGGCGCAAGGCAGACGGCGCCGAACAGCACGGTGATCCACGGCGCGACGGAGCGGAAATACAACGTGCGGCGACGGTCGGCGAGCGCGGCGACGACGAGGCCGGCGATCAGAAAGATCGACCAGTATTTGCCAAGCATGCAGGCCGCCGCGGCGATGCCGGCGAGCGCGGCCAGGCGCGGGCTGCGCGTGACGTATGATTTCAGGAAGTAATAGGTCGCCGCCGCCCATAGCGGCATCAGCACGGTGTTGACGTTGAACTTCAGCGCATGAAAACTGAAGAACGGCACCAAGGTCAGCAAGGCGAGACCGGCGACGCGCTTCGACAGCGGCAGATAGTCGGCCATCAGCCGCCAGATGATCCACAGCGCCAGCGCCGGCATCAGCATCGCCAGCAGGTAATAGGCCCAGTCCGACACCGGAAAGATTTCGAACCAGCCGCGCACCAGCCAGGCCGCGAGCGGCGGATGCTTGGAATAACCGAAATCGAGATCGCGCGACCACGCGATCAACTCGGTCATGTCAGGATTGAGGCCCTGCGTCTGCTTGGTAATCGTGCCGTAGGCGGTCCACACGCCGACATAGACGGCGAGCGCGAACAGCACCGTCACATTGGCGTTGGCCGGATCGGCGAATGACGCGGCAATGCGCCGGGCGTCTTTTTTGATGTTCGACCACATGGCGGGAGCCTATGCCACGGCGCGCGGCGCAGGTCACCTTACCTTTGTCTCACACTTCCTTATAGAAAAACGCCGTGGCCGTCGGCACGCCGAGGGTCGAGAGCGCGTGGCCCGGCACGATGCCGTATTGGACCCAGCCGCAACTGCGATACAGCAGATCGCCGGAGCTGCCCAAGGTCGTATCGAGCATCAGCAGCGTTCGCCCCTCCTCCCGCGCCAGCGCCTCGACGGCATCGAGCAGGCGGCGCCCGACGCCTTTCCGGCGATGCGACGCCAGCACCAGCATCTTGCCGACATCGGCGCGGTGCGGCTGGTTCGGTTGCGGCGCCTTGGTCAGCACGACGGTGCCGATCAACCGATCGCCGTCTTCCGCGACCAGCAGATGCCGCCCGCCATCGGCGAGACCGGAGATCTGGCCTCGCCAGAATTCCTCCGCCTCGCTTTGCGTGAAGCCCTCCAGGAAATTCACCGAAGCGCCGCTGTCCACCGCGTCGCGCAGGATGGCGCCGAGTTCACCGAGACGCCGCTCGGCCTCGGCGGCAGCGAGCTCACGGATGACGACGGTGCCGGCCATAAACTGTCCTTTCAGAAACGCGGCGCGCCAGGCGCGACCACGACGAGATAATGCGCCGGCTTGACTCCCGGATTGCGAAAGACGATTGGCTGGCCAAGGTGCATATGCAGGCAGTCGCCGGCTTCGAGCCGGTAGGTCGTGTCGCCGACCGTCAATTCCATGCGGCCGGCGAGCAACACGATCTGCTGATCCATCGGCGGCGTGCGCGAGGATTCCATGGTCACCGAGGCGCCGGCGGGAAACTCGACGTCGACAATGTCGGCCGCCGCGTCGCACTTCGGCGGCGTCACCGCGCGCCGCACGTAGCCGCTGGCGGGATCGCGCCACACCACCTGGTCGGCGCGGCGCGACAGCGGCGAGGGCGGCTGTTCGGTCTCGGCGAACAGCGCCGACAGCGTGACATCGAGCCCGGCGCAGACGCGGCCGAGCAGTTGCGCGGTCGGATTCGATTCACCGCGCTCGATGCGCGACAGCATGGCGCGGCTCACGCCGGCCCTTTCCGCCAGTGCCTCCAGCGTCAGGCCGCGGGCGGCGCGCAACGCCTTGATCCGCTCGCCGATGGCGCGATCCAGGCTGTCGAGGTCGGCACTTTCTTGTTCCATGATATAAGAATAGCTGTCTTATATATTGGAACCAAGACGCCTTGCCGCCGCGAACCCGCCGTTAACGTCGGGCCGCCACACTCCCGGCCATGGCGCAGCAGATTTTGCAGAGGACGGCCGTCGAGACGCCACGCGTGGCGGCGCCTGCGCTCGCCCCCATGACCGAGCCGGCGCCCGAACTGTCCGTCATCCTGCCGGCCTTCAATGAGCGCGCCAACATCCCGATGATGGTCGAGCGCCTGTCGCGCGCGCTCGACGGCATCGACTGGGAAGTCATCGTCGTTGACGACAATTCGCCGGACGGCACCAGCGCCCTCACCCGCGACATCGGCTCGCGCGACCGCCGCGTCCGCTGCATTCGCCGCGTCGGCCGCCGCGGCCTCGCCGGCGCCTGCATCGAGGGCATGCTGGCCTCGAGCGCGCCGTACGTCGCGGTGATGGATGCCGACGGCCAGCATGACGAGACGCTGCTCGCGGCCATGGTCGCAAAACTGCGCCAATGCGAGACCGATCTCGTCGTCGCCTCGCGCTATATCGACGGCGTCACGGATTCCGGTTTCAGCGCCAGCCGGGCGAAGGCGAGCCAGTGGTCCACCGTCCTGGCGCGCAAGCTGCTGAAGGTCGAACTGACCGATCCGATGAGCGGCTTCTTCATGCTCCGCCGCGAGGTGATCGACGAACTGGCGCCGAAGCTGTCGACACAAGGCTTCAAGATTCTGCTCGATATCGCCGCCACCGGCCGCGACACCTTGCGCGTCGCCGAACTCCCGTTCGTGTTCGGCGCGCGGCTTCATGGTGAGAGCAAGCTGGATGCCCGCGTCGCGCTCGATTTCGGCCAGCTCCTGCTGGCCAAGCTGTCGAACGACGCCATCTCCTACCGCTTCGTGCTGTTCTGTCTGGTCGGCGCCACCGGCGTCGGCGTGCACATGGCCGCGCTCTACATGGTTCACGCGCTCGGCGTCGAAAGCTTCGGCGTGCAGCAGACCATTGCCACCATAGTCGCGATCGCCTGGAACTACGTTTTCAACAACGCCTATACCTACCGCGACCAGCGCCTCGCCGGTTGGGCCTTCGTCCGCGGCCTGCTCGTGTTCGAACTGGTCTGCTCGGTCGGCGCCATTTCCAATGTCGGCGTCGCCAGCCTGATCTACGCCGGCGGCCCGAGCTGGTGGATCGCCGGCCTTGGCGGCGCCGTCATGGGCGCGGTGTGGAATTACGCCGTTTCCGCCGCAGTCGTGTGGAAGACGCCCTGAGCTCGTCATTCCGGGATGCGCTGAAAGCCCGGACCCGCAATCCACCCTCAAATTCGGCACTTGTTGCTGGATTCCGGGTTCGACCCTGCGGGTCGCCCCGGAATGACGGCGGGTGGCTATGAGATCGCCTTGTAGCCCCGGGATTCGGGTGTTATCTCGCGGCCATGACGTCCGCCCCGATCCAGAATATCCGCAATTTCTCCATCGTCGCCCATATCGACCATGGCAAATCGACGCTGGCCGACCGGCTGATCCAGCTCACCGGCGGCCTCGACGCGCGCGAGATGGCGGGCCGCGAGCAGGTCCTCGACTCGATGGACATCGAGAAAGAGCGCGGCATCACCATCAAGGCGCAGACCGTGCGCCTGAAATACCGCGCCAAGGACGGCAAGGATTACATCCTCAACCTGATGGACACGCCCGGCCACGTCGACTTCGCCTATGAGGTCAACCGGTCGCTGGCCGCCTGCGAGGGTTCGCTGCTGGTGGTCGACGCCTCGCAGGGCGTCGAAGCGCAGACGCTCGCCAATGTCTATCACGCGCTCGACGCCGGCCACGAGATCGTGCCGGTGCTCAACAAGATCGACCTGCCGGCCGCCGAGCCGGAAAAGATCAAGAAGCAGATCGAGGACGTCATCGGCCTCGACGCCTCCGACGCCATCGGCATTTCCGCCAAGACCGGCCTCAACATCGATCAGGTGCTGGAAGCTATCGTCACCAAGCTGCCGCCGCCGAAGGGCGATCGCGACGCGCCGCTCAAGGCGCTGCTGGTCGATAGCTGGTACGACGCCTACCTCGGGGTCGTCGTTCTGGTGCGCGTCGTCGATGGCGCGCTGAAGAAGGGCCAGCGCATCCGCATGATCGGCATCGAGGCGCATTATGAAGTCGATCGTGTCGGCGTATTCCTGCCGAAGCTGACGCCGGTCGACGAACTCGGCCCCGGCGAGATCGGCATGCTCACCGCCTCGATCAAGGAAGTCGCCGACACGCGCGTCGGCGATACCATCACCGACGAGCGCAATCCGAACGACGATCCCCTGCCCGGCTTCCAGCCGGCGATCCCGGTCGTGTTCTGCGGCCTGTTCCCGGTTGATGCTGCCGACTTCGAAGCGCTGCGCGCGGCGATGGGCAAGCTGCGCCTCAACGACGCCAGCTTCACCTTCGAAATGGAAACCTCGGCCGCGCTCGGCTTCGGCTTCCGCTGCGGCTTCCTTGGCCTGCTGCATCTCGAAATCATTCAGGAGCGGCTGGAGCGCGAATTCAATCTCGATCTGATCGCCACGGCGCCATCGGTCATCTACAAGATGAACCTGCGCGACGGCAGCCAGATCGAGCTGCACAATCCGGTCGACATGCCGGACGTGATGCAGATCCTCGAGATCGAGGAGCCGTGGATCGAAGCGACGATCCTGACGCCGGACGAATATCTCGGCGCCGTGCTCAAGCTGTGCCAGGACCGCCGCGGCACGCAGAAGGAGCTGACCTATGTCGGCTCGCGCGCCATGGTCAAATACGACCTGCCGCTCAACGAGGTGGTGTTCGATTTCTACGATCGCCTGAAATCGGTGTCGAAGGGCTATGCCTCGTTCGACTATCATCTCACCGATTACAAGGTGTCCGACCTCGTCAAGATGTCGATCCTCGTCAATGACGAACCGGTCGATGCGCTGTCGATGCTGGTGCACCGGACGCGCGCCGAATCGCGCGGCCGTGGCATGGTCGAGAAGCTGAAGGAACTGATCCCGCCGCACATGTTCCAGGTGCCGATCCAGGCCGCCATCGGCGGCAAGATCATCGCCCGCGAAACCGTGCGCGCGCTGCGCAAGGACGTCACCGCCAAGTGCTACGGCGGCGACGCCACCCGCAAGCGCAAGCTTCTGGACAAGCAGAAGAAGGGCAAGAAGAAGATGCGCCAGTACGGCAAGGTGGACATCCCGCAGGAGGCGTTCATCGCCGCGCTGAAGGTGGATGTGTAGGGAAACGGAAGCCTACTGACCCGCAAATCGGGGCTTCATAGCGATCAGCGAGACAGCGACCTTCCGCGCCCGGTCTTTCGCCTCGGCCGATTTGCCAAGACCCATATATTCAGTCTCAATTGTGTAGAGATAGTCGGCGACCTGTTCGATTGATGCGCCGTCATGCATCACCATGACATAGGCCTTGCTGACATAGGCATCGTACTCGTCCTGCGCCTGCGGTACGTCGCGGACCCCGATCGGATCCCATTCTCGCATCAACAAATCATGGACCATGGCCCTGTTCTGCCTTGCGAGGTATTTTGGATAGGGCTTGATTGTCATGCGACGGCCTCGAAAATCCGCGACAGCCAATTGGGGCTAAGCACAATAGCTCGCAGGCAGTGACTCTGCCCGGCCTAGCCTCTCCCGGCCTAATCCTTCGAGACGCGTCCGTCGGCCGCTCCTCGGAAGAAGGCGGAGAGAAGCCCGCCGCACCGCACGATTGACGCCGTTCCGGCCCGTCAGCCACACTCCGCAAAAATCATACGGCTTTGGAGGGGCGCATGCTGGGCATCGACGATCTCGCGCGGGCGAAAGACAAGCTCTACACCCCCGTCCTGTCTGACGTGCTCGACAGCTTCGGCCACACATCGCAGGCCATGGGCCCGACCATCCGGCCGCTCGACGACACGCAGGTGCTCGTCGGCCGCGTCCGCACCGGCGCCTATATGGCGGTGTGCGATGCCGGCCCCGAAGGCGAGAACCCCTACGAACTCGAGATCCAACTGATCGACGACATCAAGCGCGGTGAAATTCCCGTGCTCGGCTGCGCCGGCAACCTCAACATCGCGCCGTGGGGCGAACTGCTGACCACGGCCACACGCATGCGCGGCGGCGTCGGCTGCATCACCGACGGCCTGTGCCGCGACGTGCGCTTCATTCGCAATTTGAAGTTTCCGGTGTTCTGCGGCGGCATCGGCCCGCTCGACTCGCGCGGTCGAGGCAAGATGCAGGAGATCGACCGGCCGATGGAATGCGGCGGCGTGAAAGTGCGGTCGGGCGACATCGTGTTCGGTGACGTCGACGGCGTCGTCGTCGTCCCGCGGGAGATCGAGGACAAGGTGTTCGAGGCGGCCTTCAAGAAGGTCGAGGGCGAGACCCGCTCGCGCGACGAACTGCTCAAGGGCCGGCTGCTGGCGGACGTTTACGCGAAGTACGGGATCCTTTAAGGCGCGCCGAAGAACGCGATCAGGGCCTCCGCGGTGTCCTGCGGAAACTCTTCGGGAAAAAAGTGACCGCCCTCGACCGGGCCGCCGCTGACCTCGGCGGCCCACGCCCGCCACAAACCCAACGGCCCGCCGGCGTCGCCGTACCAGTTGTTCAGCGGACCGGCCTTGCTCCAATGCACCAGAACGGGGCACGCAATCCGCCGCTGCGCCTGCCGGTCGGCGACATCATGATCGTAGTCGAGGGTCGCGGCCGCGCGATACTCTTCGCAGATGGCGTGCACATGATCCGGATCGCGCAGCACGTCGATATATTCGCCGCGCACGTCGTCACTGAACGTTCCGGGCGCGGAGCCCCAGCCGCTCAGTGCCTGGTCGACGATCGCGTCGGGGCGGCCGAGAACGAGTTGCTCGGGAAACGGCGCGGCCTGCGCCAGCAACGACCACGGCCAGTAACCGACGGCGAACCGCCGGTCCGCGCGATCCCAGGCATCGGCGACGGGCACGACGTCGAGCACGGCGGCGCGGCGGATACGTTCGGGCAGGTCGAGCGCCAGACGATAGGCGACGCGGCCGCCTCGATCGTGACCGGCAACCGAGAACCGCCGAAAACCCAGTAACGTCATCACCGACGCCATGTCGGCCGCCATGGCCCGCTTGGCATAGCGTCCGTGATCGGGCCCAGCCGGCGGACAGCCGCTTCGGCCGTAGCCGGTCAAGTCGGCGCAGACCACGGTGAAACGCTGCGCCAGAGCTGGCGCGATATCGCGCCACATCAGGTGCGTTTGCGGAAAGCCGTGCAGCAGCAGCACCGCCGGCCCGGCACCGCCGCGGCGCACATGGATCGTCGTGTCCTCGATATCGAGATCGACCGTTTCGAAATTATCGAACATCCCCGGGGCTCCCTCGCCGCCTGCGCGCAACGATCAACGCGCAGAGGCCCCGGAGTATCCCGCTCCCCTTTATCCCCTTGCCCGTGCTGCTTTTTCCCGCACCGCTGCCAAAAATTTCGCAGTTGTGCGCCGTTCTAAACTGGGCAATGCTTCGCCCGATCCCGATGCGACCCGGCCGCCGGATGTAACGAGTGCGCGCGCGAGGCGCTTGGGAGGAGGAGCCGCGTAAGCATGTCCGTACCCGAGCCCCTGGTATCGTTCCGCAGGGTGCAGAAAACCTACGACGGCGAATTGCTCGTGGTGAAGGACCTGAACCTCGACATTCGTCGCGGCGAGTTCTTGACCATGCTGGGCCCGTCCGGTTCGGGCAAGACCACGTCGCTGATGATGCTGGCTGGCTTCGAGGTGCCGACCCATGGCGAGATCACGCTCGCCGGCCAATCGCTGCGCGATACCCCGCCGCACAAGCGCGACATCGGCGTCGTCTTCCAGAACTACGCTCTTTTCCCGCACATGACGGTCGAGGAGAACGTCGCCTTTCCGCTCGCGGTACGGCGCATCGGCAAGGCCGAACAGAAAACGCGCGTCGCCCGCGCGCTCGATGTCGTCAAGCTCGGCGCGCTCGGCAGCCGCCGGCCGGGGCAACTGTCCGGCGGTCAGCAGCAGCGCGTCGCGCTGGCCCGCGCTTTGGTGTTCGAGCCCAAGCTGGTGCTGATGGACGAGCCGCTCGGCGCGCTCGACAAGCAGTTGCGCGAACACATGCAGATCGAGATCAAGCACATCCACGACAATCTCGGCCTTACCGTCGTCTATGTCACCCACGACCAGGGCGAGGCGCTGACCATGTCTGACCGCATCGCCGTGTTTCACGAAGGCGTGGTCCAGCAGCTCGACACGCCGCAGGGTTTGTATGAGCAGCCGCAGAACTCCTTCGTCGCCAACTTCATCGGCGAGAACAACATGCTCGGCGGCACGCTGGAAGGCGTCGATGCCGGCTCCTGCCGCGTCCGCCTCGATGACGGCACGCTGATCGAGGCCCGCTCCGGCTGCGCCAACGACGCGGGGCGCCGCGTCAGCCTGTCGCTGCGGCCGGAGAAGATCGATATCGAACCGCAGGGCGAGATCGCCAACCGGCTGCGCGCGACCGTGAAGGAAACGATCTATCACGGCGACCACATGCGCGTGCGCCTCGACGTTCTCGGCAACGACGATTTCACGGTGAAGATGCGCTACCGCGCCAACCGCGTGGTGCCGAAGCCCGGCGACACGCTGTCGATCGGCTTCGCCGCGCGCGACTGCCTGGCGCTCGACGCGCCGCATTGATTCAACAAGGCAGGCCGCATCCGCGGCAGGCCGAGCATGAGGGAGAGTACGATGTATTCGAGGACGTTGGCGACGATTGTCGCGGCGGCGATCACGGTGGGCGCAGGCGCTGCCGCGAACGCGCGCGACCTGACCATCGTGTCGTGGGGCGGCGCCTATCAGACGGCGCAGAAGAAAGTGTATTTCGAGCCCTTCAAGCAGGAAGCCAAGATCCCCCTGATCGACGAATCCTGGGACGGCGGCATCGGCGTGCTGCGCGCCAAGGTACAGGGCGGCGCTTCGACCTGGGACGTGGTGCAGGTGGAGTCTGACGAACTCGCGGCCGGCTGCGAGGAAGGCCTGTTCGTGCCGCTCGATTATTCGAAGATCGGCGGCAAGGACAATTACATTGCCCCGGCCGTGCATGAGTGCGGCGTCGGCGCCATCCTCTATGATTTCGTGCTCGGCTACGACAAGGACAAGATCAAGGATCCGCCGAAGTCGTGGGCCGATTTCTTCGACACCAAGAAGTATCCGGGCAAGCGCGCGCTGCGCGCCGGGCCGAAGACGACGCTCGAGATCGCGCTGATGGCCGACGGCGTCGCGCCGGCCGACGTCTACAAGGTGCTGAAGACCAAGGAAGGCGTCGATCGCGCTTTCAAGAAGCTCGACACCATCCGCGGCGACCTGATCTTCTGGAAGGCCGGTGCGCAGCCGCCGCAGTTGCTCGCTTCCGGCGAAGTGGTGCTGACCTCGGTCTATAACGGCCGTATCGACGCCGCCAACCACGACGACAAGCGCAACTTCGGCATCTCGTGGAACGGCGCGCTGTACACGATCGACTCCTGGGTGATCCTGAAGGGCTCGCCCAATATCGACAACGCCTACAAGCTGATCAACTTCCTCGGCCAGGCCAAGAACCAGGCCAAGCTGCCGGAAGCGATCGCCTACGGCGTCACCGCCAAGGGCGCCAACGCCATGATCCCGAAGGCGCGACTCGCCGACCTGCCGACTGCGGACGAAAACTTCGCCCACGCCGTGCAGATCGACACCGCGTTCTGGATGGAAAACATCGACCGCCTCACCGAGCAGTTCAACAAGTGGGCGGCGACCAAGTAGCCGCACGCGATCCGGCGCCGTCCCGCCTGGCGCGGGGCGGCGTCGCCTTTTTCGTCCGGAGGCGCCGCTGACCAGTCCCGGCCTTGCTGTGCCGCTCGCCAGCGGCTCGCTGAAGGCGCAACTGCGCCGCGCCGAGCGCATGCGCAAGCTGCGCGCCTTCGCGCTGGTGCTGCCGCTGCTGCTGTTCCTGATCGTCACCTTCGTCGTGCCGATCCTCGACATGCTGCGCCTGGCCGTGGTCGATCGCGATCTCGCCGCGGTCTGGCCGCATGTCGCGCAATCGATCGGCACCTGGACCGACCGTAGCAAGGCGCCGCCGCCGCCGGTGTTCGAGGCGCTCGCCACCGATATTCGCGACAGCTATCGCGCCCGCACGCTGCCGCTCGCGGCGCGGCGTTTGAATTACGCCATCGACGATGGCCGCACGCTGGTGTTCGGCACCGCGCGCCGTTTGCCCGAGACGTCGCCAGATTGGCGCGGCACTCTGATCGAGATTGACCCGCACTGGGGCGACCTGAAAACCTGGGCGGCCATCGATCAGGCGAGCGGCCCGCTCACCAGCTTCTTCCTGCTTGCCGCGGTGGACCGCCAGAAGACCGCCGACGGCCACATCGTCTCGACCCCGTCCGGCCAGGCGATCTATGTCGAGGTGTTGACGCGCACCTTCAAGGTCAGCATCACCGTCACGCTGCTTTGCGTCGTGCTCGGTTTTCCGGTCGCCTATCTGCTGGCGACGCAGCCGCCGCGGCGCGCCAATCTGCTGATGATCCTGGTGCTGCTGCCGTTCTGGACCTCGCTGCTGGTGCGCACCGCGGCCTGGATCGTGCTCCTGCAGGAGCAGGGCATCATCAACCACGCCCTGATCTGGCTCGGCGTCATCGATCATCCGGTGCGTCTGATCTACAACCGCATCGGCGTCTATATCGCGATGACGCATATCCTGCTGCCGTTCCTCATCCTGCCGCTCTATTCGGTGATGAAGGGCATCAAGCCGTCCTACATGCTGGCGGCAAAATCGCTCGGCGCCTCGCCGACCGAGGCCTTCATTCGGGTCTATCTGCCGATGACGCTGCCCGGCGTCGGCGCCGGCGCCCTGCTAGTCTTCATTCTGGCGCTCGGCTACTACATCACGCCGGCCTTGGTCGGCGGCGCCGCCGATCAGATGATCAGCTACTTCATCGCCTTCTATACGTCCGACTCGGTGAACTGGGGCATGGCCTCGGCGCTCGGCACCGTATTGCTCGTCGCCACGCTGCTGCTCTACTGGGTGTACGACCGTCTGGTCGGCATCAGCAACGTCAAGCTCGGCTGAGGGAAACGAAATGCCGGCCGGCCATCAGCATCTGACGCGGGAAGAGCGGATCTGGCGCGCGGTGCTCTATGTCACCAGCGGCCTCGTCCTGTTCTTTCTGATGGCGCCGATATTCGCCATCGTGCCGCTGTCGTTCAACTCCGGCACCTTCCTCACCTACCCGCTCGATGGCCTGTCGCTGCGCTGGTACAACGCCTTCATCGCCAGCGAGCAATGGATGCGCGCGCTGCGCAACAGCTTCGTCATCGGCATCTCGAGCGCGGTGCTCGCCACCGCGCTCGGCACGCTCGCCGCGCTCGGCCTGACGCGCGCCGATTTCCGCGGCAAGGGTCTCGTCATGGCGATCCTGCTGTCGCCAATGATCGTGCCCGTCGTCATCGTCGCCGTCGGCTTCTATTTCTTCTTCGCGCCGCTCGGCCTGACTGCGAGTTATACCGGCCTGATCCTTGCCCACACCGCGCTCGGGACGCCCTTCGTCGTCATCACCGTGGCGGCGACGTTGAAGGGCTTCGACGAGAACCTCGCCCGCGCTTCCGCCAGCCTCGGCGCCGCGCCGGTGGAGACGTTCTTCAAGGTCATCCTGCCGCTGATCGCGCCCGGTGTCGCCTCCGGCGCGTTGTTCGCCTTCGCCACCAGTTTCGACGAGGTCGTCGTCGTGCTGATGGTCGCGGGCCCCGAACAACGCACGCTGCCGCGCGAAATGTTCTCCGGTCTGCGCGAGAACATCTCGCCGACGATCACGGCGGTCGCCACCATCATGATCCTGGTGTCGGTGGTAATGCTGGCCTCGCTGGAAATGCTGCGCCGGCGCAACGAGCGCCTGCGCGGCATCCGCAGCACCTGAACGCGTTTTCGAGCGAAGTGGAGACCGGTTCGCGTGAAGAAAACGCGTCAAAGCTAAAGCTTGAACAGCCCGAGCCCGTCGCGCACCTCCTCCAATGTCCCCTGCGTGACGGCGCGCGCTTTTGCCGTGCCGTCGCGCAGGATATCGAGCACGGTGGCCGGATCGCGCGCCAGCGCCGCCCGCCGCTCGCGGATCGGCGTCAGCAGCTCCTGCAGCAAGGTTTCGAGCCGCGCCTTCACGGCCTTGTCGCCGAGGCCGCCGCGCCGGTACTGGGCCTTCAGGGCAGCCACCTCAGCTTCGTCCGGATCGAAGGCATCGAGATAGGTGAACACGACATTACCCTCGACCGAGCCGGGATCGCTGACGCGCAGGTGGTTCGGATCGGTGTACATCAGGTGCACGGCGCGCTTGATCTCGTCCGGCGAGGCCGACAGCAGCAACGCGTTGCCCTGCGACTTGCTCATCTTGGCCTTGCCGTCGATGCCGGGCAGCCGGCCGACCCTGGGGATGACGGCCTCGGCTTCGAGCAGCACGTCGCGGCCGGCCTGATGATTGACGCGGCGGACGATCTCGTTGGTCTGTTCGATCAGCGGCGCCTGGTCCTCGCCGACCGGCACCACGGTCGCCCTGAAGCCGGTGATGTCGGCGGCCTGCGCCACCGGGTAACACATGAACCCCGCCGGAATATCGCGGCCGAAGCCGCGGGCGCGGATTTCGTCCTTGATGGTCGGATTGCGCTCGAGGCGCGTCACCGAAACGAAGTTGAGATAGAGCATCGTCAGTTCGGCGAGCGCCGGCAGCGCCGACTGCACGCAGATCGAGGTTTTCGCCGGGTCGATGCCGACGGCGAGATAATCGAGCGCCACTTCGATGACGTTGCGGCGCACCTTGTCCGGGTCGTGGGCGTTGTCGGTCAGCGCCTGCAGGTCGGCGAGCAGCAGGAATTGCCGGTGGGTGTCCTGGAGCGCCAGCCGGTTCCTGAGCGAACCGACATAGTGGCCGAGGTGCAGCGGTCCGGTGGTGCGGTCGCCGGTGAGGATGACGGGCTTTAGGTCGAGAGGGGCATGCATGGCGGGTTCTCCGGTTGGGAGCCGCCGCGCCTCGGTTAGGTTGTCAACTCATAGACGACGCCTGCCGATACCCGGCGGCCACGTCTGATGAATGAAAAGAAATTCGACGCGCCGCTCCTTTAAAAGGAGCGCCACCAACAGATCGGGGTAAGGATCACGGCGTCGAACATGCGCGGGGAGATGCCACAGTTTCGGCTCGCGGGCAAGCCGGGCCGATCGAAGCGGGCGCCGCTGTCAATGCAGCGATGGCACAAACAGATAGACGCGAAGCGCCACGATCGCGATCGTGGCGGCCGCTATGCCGACAGCAACCAGCATACCTCTGAGCAACTTGCGCGCCGTTCCGGCAGAAACAGTAATCCTGTGCGCTTGGTCCTGAATTTGGCCCCACGTCGTCAGCGTCATGGTCGTCATCCATCAATGGCTGGGGATCGGCGCGCCCTTGGCGGGCTGGGTCTGCGTGGCGGCGTCGAAGCATTTGAGCCGCGCCGTCTGATCCGCAATGCTTCGGCAATCCGCCGGGCTGCCGGCGTTCATCGCCAGCAGCACGCCGAGAAACGCGGCAATGCCGGCGGCAACCAGCACCCAGAACGGTTCAGGTTTGTCGGCGCTTTTGCCGACGTCGCGCTCGACCCAATCGTATCGCGGGCCCATGGCCGCCTCCTTTGTCGCTCGCTTGAGCAGCAAGACGAAAATGGAGCGGCCGGCGCAAAGCTTCGATACGGAAATGCGGCCCAGGGCATAAGGGCTGCATAAAAAGGGACGGCGCCGGATTCCTTGTCGCTCCGGGGCACGTGCGCGCGTGATCCTGGAATCCGTATTACCGGCGCTTCGGTGTCAGGATTCCGGGCCCGCCGCTTTGCGGCGTCCCGGAATGACTGTTGAAGGTCAAATCCCCCGCATCAAACCGCCATCGACCTTCAGGTTCTGCCCGGTGATATAGCCGGCGCCGTCGGACACCAGGAACGCCACGGTGGCGGCAATCTCGTCGGCGGTGCCGTAGCGCGCCATCGGCACCATCTCGCGGCGCTCGTCCTTCTCCGGCAGGCTATCGATCCAGCCGGGCAGCACGTTGTTCATGCGCACATTGTCGGCGGCGTATTTGTCGGCGAACAGCTTGGTGAAGGCGGCGAGCCCGGCGCGGAATACTCCCGAGGTCGGAAACATCGCGTTCGGCTCGAAGGCCCAGGCCGTCGAGATATTGACGATGGCGCCCTTCTTCTGCGCCGCCATGATCGGCGCGACCAACCGCGCCGGCCGGATCGCGCTCAACAGGTACACGTCCATGCCGGCGTGCCACTGCTCGTCGGTGATCTTCAGGATTTCGTCGCGCGGCCCGTGGCCGGCGCTGTTGACCAGGGCGTCGATGCGGCCGAAGGCCTTCATGGTGTCGTCGACCAGCCGTTTGACATCGTCGTTCGACTGGTTCGAGCCGGTGACGCCGATGCCGCCGAGTTCCTTGGCCAGTGCTTCGCCCTTGCCCGACGACGACAGGATCGCGACCTTGTAACCGTCGGACGCCAGTCTCCGCGCCGCCGCCGCACCCATGCCGCTGCCGCCCGCCGTTACGATCGCCACTTTCATTGCTCAACTCCAGATTTGGTTCGCGGCGGATCATGGGTAAGCGCGGGGTGGGACGCAACAACGTCTTGCTCCTGTCAATTCGATTATTGACAATATTCCTATCGCATGCCATGGTGCTTGGGCTGCGCTCCACCCTCACCGTCTCGAGCGGCGATGTGGTGAAGCGAAAGCCGGTGCGCCGACAATGCGCACCGATGGTGGAGCGTCGGGAGGCGCAGCCGGCTTCGCAAGCCGGCGCGTGCTCTCGCAAAGCACGCTCGGCGGGCCCGATCGCAAGGGATCCCGTCATTGGAGGTCTCGCAAACCTCCTGGCGCCTCCCGAGGCTCCATTCGATAAACCGGGAAGCCGGCGCCCCCGCGCCGTTCAAACAACAGGGGTGACGTTGTGCGTCTGCATCAGAGCACCGGTGCCCGCTTCGCGGGCATGAGCGGAGGACACGAATTGCCCATCAAGCCGACCGCCGACTTCTCCCACTTCGACGCGCTCGACATCCGCGTCGGCCGCATCGTCAAGGTCGAGGAAGCGCAGACGAAGAAGCCGACCTGGCGCATGACCATCGACTTCGGCGGCGATATCGGCACCAAAGTGTCGTGCGGCGCCTATCGCCATTATACCAAGGAAGACCTGATCGGCCGCCAGGTGCTCGCCGTCGTCAATTTCGCGCCGCGCAAAATGGGCCCCGAGATTTCCGAAGTGCTGACGCTCGGCGTGCCGGGTGAGCAGGGCGCGACGATTTATGTGACGCCGCAGCAGGAAGTCGAACTCGGCGCCGCGCTGTTCTAGGCCGCAGGAGCACACGCCTTGTCTCGGGGGCGCGCCGCGCCCTATTCTCCGCGGCAGATGGCAACGCAAGGAGGCGAAGATGGCGACGACGCTGAAAGAGCTGATGGAGCAGGCCAACGCTGCGGTGCCGCGCATCGCGCCGGCCGAAGCCAAGGATCTCATCGCCAAGGGCAACGCGCTGGTCGTCGATGTTCGCGATGCGCCGGAAATCGAAAAAAGCGGCATGGTGACCGGTGCGCATCACGTCTCGCGCGGCATGCTTGAGTTCCGCGCCGATCCGGGCTCGCCCTATCACGACAAGAATTTCGCCAAGGACAAGACCATCATCGTCTACTGCGCCTCTGGCGGCCGCTCCGCGCTCGCCGGCAAAGCGCTGAAGGATCTCGGCTTCGACAAGGTACTCAATCTCGGTGCGTTCAAGGATTGGGTCGAGAGCGGTGGCGCCGTCGACAAGCCGATCGAGCCCGGCATGTAGCGCGGCGCGGAACCGCCGCACATTTTGCGGCGTTCATCTCTCTGCAGTGTCAACGGCAGGAGGAACGCATCATGCCCCGCGGCAGCAAGGCGGCCTATACTTCCAAGCAGAAGCGTAAGGCCGAGCATATCGAAGAGGGTTACGAGAAGCGCGGCACCTCGAAGAAGGAAGCCGAACGGCGCGCCTGGGCGACGGTGAACAAGGAATCCGGCGGCGGCAAGAAGTCCGGCTCCGGCCGCGGCAAGAAGGAAAGCCACGCTTCATCGCG
Organism: Pseudolabrys sp. Root1462; assembly: GCF_001426945.1. Lineage (GTDB taxonomy): Bacteria > Pseudomonadota > Alphaproteobacteria > Rhizobiales > Xanthobacteraceae > Pseudolabrys. Next base: position 149,795 of record NZ_LMFS01000004.1, read on the forward strand.
CAAGGGCGGCAAGGTCGGCGGCCGCGCCTCGGCGTCACGCTCGAAGGCGGCGCGCTCGCGCTCGGCCAAGAAAGCCGCGGCGACGCGGAAACGCCGGGGCCATTAGCGGGGGCCATTCCGGGCATGCATCAGCGCGAACCCGGAATGGCAATCATCAAAACTCATCGCGCTGGGCACGGTTGGCCCGGTAGCGCGGCCGCTGGCTGAATATCTCTTCGAAATTGCTGTCCTGCCGCAGCGCGCGGCTGTCGACGCGGCGGCGCGAAACCCGATGCTCCAATTGAACGCGGCCGCGCTCGACCACCTCCACCGGCGGCGCCTCGCGATATTTCTTGACCCGCGTGCTGACCATCGCTTCCGGCCGGCTTCCGGTCACTTCGATCCGTGTCGCCCCGGTATTGTGCCGCACCAGTTCGAACAAGGTCGCGGCATTCTTCGGATGCAGCCGGATGCAGCCATGCGAGGCCGGGCGGCCGAGGCGGGAAATTTCATAACTGCCGTGGATCGCATAGCCGCCGGCGAAGAAGATCGAATGCGGCATCGGCGACCAGTCGTATTTGCGTGAATACCACTGCCGCTCCAGCCGCTGCGGCCGATAGACGCCGTTCGGCGTGTTGTAGCCCCAGCGCGCGGTCGACACCGGCCAGCGATAGCGGGTCGCGCCGTCGACGCTAACGGTCAATTGCTGCGTCGATTTGTCGACGGTGATGAGGACCGCGGCGCGGGCCGGCTGACCAGCCACCACGAGCGCACCGAGGGCTGCGATGATCGCGAGAAGACGCATGACTAACTCCTCGGTCTGTTTACCGCGATTTCCGCAGGCCGATCGCGGCGATCGCAAAGCTTGGTTAGCGCGTGATCCCGTATTTGCGGTCGAGGCTGCGCAGCCAGGCTTCGCGGCCGCGCAGCACCGCGGCATCGTCGCCGACCGCTGTGAAAGCGCCGCCGCGCACGATCTCGACCTGCGCGTGGGCCGGCCGCTGCGTCACCGCGATGATCCTCGCCTTCGGCGGAAGCTTCGCGACGTCGGCTTTCACCACCCGGGTTACGCGCGGCGGCGGAGTGTCGGCTTCCGGCTTTTCAACGTCCCGCCTGGCCGCGACCTTGATCACGGGCGCCAGTTCCGGCTTGCGCTCGATCTTCGGCTCGGTTTTGCGCTCGACCTTGGCCTCGCTCTTTTCGGCCTTGGCGACATCCTTGCTCTCGCTTCGCAACGACGACCTGACGTCTGCGATATTCAACCTCGGGTCCGCCAGCGGCGCCGGCAATCGGCCGTCGATCACCTCGATGCGGGCGCTGCTCTTGCCGCGCTCACGCAGCAGCGCGAATAAAGTCGTGGCATTGGCGCGGCTCAGCCGCACGCAGCCATGCGAGGCGGCGCGACCGAGCCGGCGCTCCTCGACGGTGCCGTGCATCGCGTAGCCCTTGTAGAAGAACACGGCATGCGGCATCGGCGCCCAGTCGTACTTGCGCGAGTACCAGCTCCGTTCCAGGCGGATCGGGCGGAACGAGCCAGCCGGCGTGTCGTAGCCGCGCCGCCCGGTGGACACCGGCCAGCGATACCGCTCGGCGCCATCGACATCGACGGTGACGCGCTGATCGGCCTTGCTGACGGTGATGAGAATGTCGGCGCGCGCCGCCGAAGGGGAGGCAACGCCCAGCGCCAACATGAACGACGCGGCCACAGCCGCAGGAACACGGGCGCTACGCATGACACTTTCCTTCCAAGTTTCGCACCGGGATACTGCCCAGGGCCCTAGGATCGCCCATCGGAACGGCCCTTGTAAAGCTTTCGTTAACCATAAAAGTCTTTGGCGGCGCTCGCCTTTTAGCGATGCCGCGCACCGCCGGCCGCGCCGGTTCCGCCTAAACCATGCCGTGCAATTAACCTGACACCCGCCCGGGAAATCGCTTAAATCGCAGCCGTCATGATCAAATCGGCCACCATCTTCGCCGTCTGCGCCGTGGCACTTGCCGCAGGCGTGTACGTGCTCGGCCCGAAAGCCGAACGCCCGGCCGCGGTGGCGACCTCCGGCGCCGCGCAGGACGACATCGTGTCATCGACGGCGAAAACGCCGCCGCCACCACCGGTCGCCATGATGCCGAGACCGGCTTCGCCCATCGCCAGTGCACCGCCGCCGCAAGTCGCATCGGCTGCGTCGGTGCCTCCGGCCACCACGCCGGCATCGCCGCCGGCTGCCGAAGCATCAGCAACACCAGTCACTGCGCCACCCGCACCGCCGAGCGAACCGGCGCCGCAAGAGGCCACAGCGCCCGCAGCCGCCGCGCCTGAGCCGCCGCCGGTTGTTTCTGCGCCGCCGCCGGTTGCGCCGCCCCTCGGCACCGACAGCGCGAAAGGCAATGCCGCTCCCGCTCCTGCCGCTGTGCCTGCGCCCGCCGCGCTGCCGCCGACACCGGCGCCTGCGGTCGCGTTGCCGACGCCGCCGGAGAAACCGACCATCGTCGAGCAGGCGATCAAGTCCGGCGAGCCGATCCCGGCGAAGAAGCTATTCGCGGCCGAGAAGCTGCCAAGCCTCGGCAAGGCCATGGCGATTGGCTACTATCCGCGCGGCTGCCTGCAGGGCGGCGTCGCGCTGCCGGTCAACGGACCGACCTGGCAGGTGATGCGCATCTCGCGCAATCGCATGTGGGGCCATCCCAACCTGGTGCGTTTCCTCGAGCGCTTCGCCCCCGCCGCCGCCAAGGCCACCGGCTGGCACGGCATCCTGATCGGCGACATGGCGCAGCCGCGCGGCGGCCCGCTGCCCTTCGGCCACCTCAGTCATCAGATCGGCCTCGATGTCGATGTCTGGTTCATGCCAATGCCCAGTCACACGCTCTCCGCGGACGAGCGTGAGAAAACATCGGCAATCAATCTCGTCTCCGCCGACTGGAAGCACATCAACACCAAGACCTGGACGCCGCAGCACTACGACTTCATCCGCGTCGCCGCCGAACAACCCGGCGTCGAGCGCGTGCTGGTGAACGCCGCGATCAAACAGGAAATGTGCCGGATGCAGGGGGCAAAACATCCGGAATGGATGGACAAGGTGCGGCCGTGGTACGGCCACCACGACCACATCCACGTCCGCCTCGCCTGCCCGCCGGATTCGCCGAGCTGCCGCAAGCAGCCGCCGGTGCCGGAGAGCGACGGCTGCGGCAAGGCGCTGGATTACTGGTTCTCGGACCGCGTGCTGCATCCGAAACCGAAGCCGCCCAATCCCAATGCCAAGCCGCCAAAGCCGATCACGCTCGCCGACATGCCCCCGGCCTGCAAGACTGTGCTCGCCGCACCGGACAAGCCGCTGACCGCGTTGCAGAAGAACGACTAGGCCCCTGCGTCCACCGGCAGCACGTTGGTGTACTTCACCTGCTCCAGCGCAAAGCTCGACTCGATCGAGGCGATGCCGTCGAGCCGCGTCAGCTTGGTCTTGAGAAAGCGTTCGTAGCTCGGCAGGTCCGGCACCACGACGCGCAGCAGATAATCGCGCTGCCCGGTCATCAGATAGCACTCCAGAACTTCGGGCCAGCGCGAAATCGTCTTGCCGAAGCGCTCGAGCATTTCCTCGCGCTGCTTGTCGAGCTTGATCGAGATGAAGACAGAAACCGGCAGGCCGACCGCACGCTGATCGAGCACCGCCACATAGCGATTGATCACGCCGGCCTTTTCCAGCAGCCGGACGCGGCGCAAGCACGGCGACGGCGACAACCCGACTTGCGCGGCGAGATCGTTGATGCTCATGCGGCCGTCGGATTGCAGCAAATTCAGAATCTTGCGGTCAATCGGGTCCAGTTCTGAAGCTGGCATTTTATGCCTCTAAGTAACGTCAAATTCGCACAATCATCCAATATTTGCCGAATTAATAGCGCGAATTGGCAAGAACCGCCACCGCGACAGGCGCATTATTTGGTTGTCGTCCCGGGCGAGCCACCAGCGCGTTTACGCGCGTCTCTGACGCGCTATGGCCAGACCCGGGACCCATAGCCACAGCCCTATCGTCGCAGGGATTTGGGTCCCCGCTTTCGCGGGGACGACCGATCAAGGGAGACCGCGGATGACATCAGCAGACAACCTCAAGTCCCTGAGTGCCCTCGAGCGCAAGGTGCTGTGGCTGGCGAGCTGGATGATCCACAACGCCAACCACATCCGCGAGAACAATGACGGGCTGAAGGTCGGCGGCCACCAGGCCTCGAGTGCCTCGCTCGCGACCATCATGACGGCGCTGTACTTTGATGTGCTGCGGCCGCAGGACCGCGTCGCGGTGAAGCCCCACGCCTCGCCGATCTATCATGCCATCCAGTATCTGTTCGGCAAGCAGACGCGTGAGAAGATGGAAGCCTTCCGCGGCTACAAGGGCGCGCAGAGCTATCCGTCGCGCACCAAGGACACCGACGACGTCGATTTCTCGACCGGTTCGGTGGGCCTCGGCGTCGCGCAGACTTTATTCTCGTCGCTGGTGCAGGATTACGTGCGGGCGCATGGCTGGGCCAAGGATCGTCCCGAAGGCCGCATGGTGGCGCTGGTCGGCGACGCCGAGCTCGATGAAGGCAACATCTTCGAAGCGCTGCTCGACGGCTGGAAGCAGGGCCTGCGTAATTGCTGGTGGGTCATCGACTATAACCGCCAGAGCCTGGACGCCGTGGTGCGCGAAGGCCTGTGGGAGCGCTACGAGCAACTGTTCAAGAATTTCGGCTGGAACGTCGCCATCGTGAAGTACGGCTCGCTGCAGCAGGCGGCGTTCAAGGAGCCGGGCGGCGACAGGCTGAAACATTGGATCGACACCTGTCCGAACCCGCTGTACTCGGCGCTGGTGTTCGCCGGCGGCGCGGCCTGGCGCAAGCGTCTCAACGACGAGATCGGCGATCAAGGGCCGGTATCGAAACTGATCGAAAAGCGCAGCGACGATGAACTCGCGGCGCTGATGAACAACCTCGGCGGTCACGATCTGCCGGCGCTGCTGGAAGCCTTCCATGGCGCCGATCCGGAAAAGCCGACCTGCTTCATCTGCTATACGGTGAAGGGCTTCGGCCTGCCGATGGCAGGTCACAAGGACAATCATGCCGGACTGATGACCCCGGCACAGATGGAGACCTTCCGGGGCAAGATGGCCGTGCGTCCGGGGCATGAATGGGACAAGTTCGAAGGCCTCGACAATCCGGACACCTTGCAAGCCTTCCTCGACAAGGTGCCTTTCGTCTCCGGCGGCGAACGTCGCTTGACCGCGCCGGCCATTCCGGTGCCGGAAACCCTGCAGATAACGATTCAGCCGACCATGGCGACGCAGACCGGCTTCGGCACGATTCTCCATGAGATCGGCCGCGCCGACACGGAGTTCGCAAGCCGTATCGTTACGACGTCGCCGGACGTCACGGTTTCGACCAATCTCGGCCCCTGGGTGAACCGGCGTGGTCTGTTCGCCCGCGAGGCGATGGCCGACACCTTCAAGAGCGAACAGATTCCGTCGACGTTCAATTGGGAGTTCTCGCCGAAGGGCCAGCACATGGAGCTGGGCATTGCCGAGTCCAACCTGTTCATCAATCTTTCGGCCCTCGGCCTGTCGCATTCCATCAACGGCGTGCGGCTGCTGCCGATCGGTACCTTGTACGATCCATTCATCGCCCGCGGCCTCGATCAGCTCAATTACGGCTGCTATCAGGACTCGCGTTTCATGGTGGTGGCGACGCCGTCGGGCGTCACCTTGGCCGGCGAAGGCGGCGCGCATCAGTCGATCGCCGAACCGCTGATCGGCATGGCGCAGGACGGTCTGGCCTCGTTCGAGCCGGCCTTCGTCGACGAACTCGCGGAGATCATGCGCTGGTCGTTCGACTACATGCAGAAGGACGGCAAGGACGCCGAGGCTTCCGAAAAAAGCTGGCTGCGCGACGAGAGCGGCGGCTCGGTTTACCTGCGGCTGTCGACCCGGCCGATCGAACAGATCCAGCGCACCATGACGCCGGAACTGCGCCAGCACATCATCGACGGCGCCTACTGGCTGCGCGAGCCCGGTCCGAACTGTCAGGTCATCGTCGCCTATAGCGGCGCCATCGCGCCGGAAGCTATTGCCGCCGTCGGCCTGATGGCGGAAGACCGCCGCGACATCGGTTTGCTCGCCGTCACGTCGGCGGATCGTCTCAATGCCGGCTGGACCGCGGCGCAGCGCGCAAGAGAGCGCGGCCTTGTGCATGCACGCTCGCATATCGAACGCCTGCTCGGTGATCTTCAGCCGCACTGCGGCATCGTCACCGTCATCGACGGTCACCCGGCAACGCTGTCGTGGTTGGGGGCCGTGCACGGCAATCGCACGCGCGGGCTCGGCGTCGAGCACTTCGGTCAGACCGGCACGCTCGCCGATCTCTACAAACACTATGGCATCGACTCGAACGCCATCATCGCCGCCGCCGAAGCCATCGCGCCGGGCCGGCCGATGCGATACCTGAAGGCGTTGTAGTTTTCCCTCTCCCCGACCTTACGGGGAGGGAGAGGGGTAACATCACCGCCCATCCTCCATCACCATCGCCGCGCCCTTCTCGGCAATCATCATGGTCGGCGAATTGGTGTTGCCGCTCGTGATCGACGGCATCACCGAGGCATCGATGACGCGCAAGCCGTCGACACCGATGACGCGCAGCCGCGCGTCCACCACGGCCAGGCGATCGTCGTCGCGGCCCATCTTCGCGGTGCCGACCGGATGGAAGATCGTGGTGCCGATATCGCCGGCCGCCTTGGCCAGCGCCACGTCGTCGTCGCTCTTGATGCCTTCGCCCGGCAGATATTCGACTGGATGATAGTTGCGCAACGCCGGCTGTGAAACGATGCGGCGCGTGACGCGGATCGAGTCGGCGGCGACGCGGCGATCCTCCTCGGTCGACAGGTAATGCGGCGCGATCGCCGGGGCCTGCGCCGGATCGGCCGATTTCAGCGTCACCGCACCGCGCGACGTCGGCCGCAGATTGGCGACGCTGGCGGTGAAGGCCGGGAACGGATGCAGCGGGTCACCGAACTTCTCCAGCGACAAGGGCTGCACGTGATACTGAATGTTGGCGCGATCCTGGGTCGGATCGGACTTCGTGAAAGCGCCGAGCTGCGACGGCGCCATCGTCATCGGCCCGCGGCGGCGGAAAACGTAATCCAGGCCCATGCTGAGCTGACCGAGCCGGGTCGCGTTGACGGCGTTGAGCGTGCGCACGCCCTCGACCTTGTAGATCGTGCGCAGCTGCAGATGGTCCTGCAAGTTCTCGCCGACGCCGGGCCGATCAAGGCGCGCGGGAATGTCGTAATTGCCGAGATGCGTGGCCGGACCGATGCCCGACAGCATCAACAAATGCGGTGAGCCGATGGCGCCGGCGGCGAGGATGACTTCGCCGCGGCATTGCGCGCTGCGCGCCACGCCGTGCTGGCGAAAGCGCACGCCGCTGGCGCGCGCGCCGTCGAACAAAAGAGCTTCGGCCTGGCATCCGGTTTCGAGCCGCAAATTCGGGCGATTGAGCGCCGGCTTGAGGAAGCCGCGCGCCGCCGACCAGCGCCGGCCACGTCGCTGATTGACGTGGAAATAGCCGATGCCTTCGTTGTCGCCGGTGTTGAAATCGACACTTTCCGGAATGCCGTACTGGATCGCCGCGCGGCGGAACGCTTCGAGGATTTCCCACGACAGCCGCTGCTGCTCGACGCGCCACTCGCCACCCTGCGCGTGCATGTCGCCCGTGAGAAAGTGATCGACGTGCTTGCGGAAATAAGGCCGGACGTCGTCCCACGACCAGCCGGGCAGGCCGAGCTGGCGCCACTGGTCGTAATCGGTTGCCTGCCCCAGCATGTAAATCATGCCGTTGATCGCCGAGCAGCCGCCGATCACCTTGCCGCGCGGGTAATTGAGGCTGCGGCCGTTGAGGCCCGCCTCCGGCTCGGTCTTGAACATCCAGTCGGCGCGCGGATTGCCGATGGCGAACAGGTAGCCGACCGGAATGTGAAACCAGATCCAATTGTCCTTGCCGCCGGCTTCCAGCAGCAGCACGCGCTTGGACGGATCGGCGGAAAGCCGGTTCGCCAGCACGCAGCCGGCCGAGCCGGCGCCGACGATGATGTAGTCGTACTCGCCCTCGAGGGGCGTAACCGTTGCCATTGACGTTTCCTCTTGCCGCGAGTTTGCGTGATGGCAGGAACGGTGACAAGCGGGCGGGAACTTGCTAGGCTCTTGGCACCGGCGGCGCATTGTGCATGCACCCCGCGAAAGTCGGAACGGCGGTTCCGGCGACGGATCGACACGACAACCGATTTGACGCCATCCGGCGCCGTCAAGGCGCGCGAGGAGTACCGCCGTGTTCAAGACCATGTCCATTGCCGCCGGCCTCATGGCCCTTGCCCTCACCGCAGCGCTGCCGGCGCGCGCGCAGAGCCAGAGCGCCGACAGCCTCACCGTGTTCGCGGCCGCCTCGCTGAAGAACGCGCTCGACGACACCAACGCCGCGTTCACCAAGGCGACGGGCATCAAGGTGACGGCGAGCTACGCTGCATCCTCGGCGCTCGCCAAGCAGATTGAAAACGGCGCGCCGGCCGACATCTTCATCTCCGCCGACCTCAACTGGATGGACTACGTCGCCGGGAAAAATCTCATCAAGGCCGACAGCCGCACGAACCTGCTCGGCAACAAGCTGGTGCTGATCGCGGGCAAGGATTCCAAGCTCGCCAACGTCAAGATCGACCAGGGCTTTGACATCGCCAAGCTCGCCGGCGACAACCGCATCGCCGTCGCGGACGTGAAGGCGGTGCCGGCCGGCCTCTATGCCAAGGCTGCTCTGGAGAAGCTCGGCGCCTGGGCCGCGGCCGAACCGAAGCTGGCTCAGGCCGAGAACGTGCGCGCCACGCTCGCCTTCGTCGCCCGCGGCGAAACGCCGATCGGCATCGTCTATGAGACCGACGCCAAGATCGAGCCGAGCGTCAAGATCATCGGCACGTTCCCTGACGGCTCATATCCGCCGGTGACCTATCCCATCGCGGCGACAACGAGCGCCAAGGCGGGCGCAGCGAAGTATCTGGCTTTTCTGCGCGGTGATGCCGCCAAGGCAATCTTCGAGAGATACGGCTTCAGCGTTTTGGCCAACGCGAAAGCCAGCTAGAACATTCCAATGTTCGCGCTGTCGCCCGAAGAATGGACCGCCATCGCCCTCTCTTTGAGGGTGGCGGCGGTCGCCACCCTCGTGTCCCTGCCACTCGGCATCGCGGTGGCGTGGCTCCTCGCGCGCAAGAATTTCCCCGGCAAGTCGCTGCTCAATGCCTTCATCTATTTGCCCCTGGTGCTGCCGCCGGTCGTCACCGGCTATCTGCTGCTCATCGCCTTCGGCCGCCGCGGCCTGTTCGGCGAATGGCTCGAGAGCGTCGGCATCGTGTTCTCGTTTCGCTGGACCGGCGCGGCGCTGGCCTGCGCAGTGATGTCGTTTCCGCTGATGGTCGGCGCCATCCGCCTGTCCATCGAAGCCGTCGATCGCAAACTCGAGGACGCCGCTTCGACACTGGGTGCCAACCGCGTCTGGACGCTGATCACCGTGACGCTGCCGCTGGCCCTGCCCGGCATCATCGCCGGCGCGGTGCTGGCCTTCGCACGGGCGCTCGGCGAATTCGGCGCCACCATTACCTTTGTCTCCAACATTCCCGGCGAAACCCAGACCATCTCGGCCGCCATCTACACGCTGACGCAGGTGCCCGGCGGCGACGCACAGGCGCTCAGGCTGGTGGTGATCGCGGTCGCGATCTCGCTGCTGGCGTTGATCGTGTCGGAGTGGTTCGGCCGTCGAGCCGGCGCCCGCGTGCATGGTGTTTGACGTGATTTCGGTCGATGTCGACAAACAGCTCGGGGACTTCGCCATCAGCGCCAGCTTCGAGGGCGACAACGGCGTCACCGCGCTGTTCGGACCGTCCGGCTCGGGCAAGACATCGATCGTCGGCATGATCGCCGGCCTGATCAAGCCGGACCGCGGCCGCATTGCGATCGACGGCGACACCGTATTCGACAGCGCCACCGGCATCGACGCGCCGGCTCATCGCCGCCGCATCGGCTACGTTTTTCAGGACGGCCGGCTGTTTCCGCATTTGTCGGTGGCGCGCAATCTCGACTACGGCCGCTGGATGACCGGCCTGCCGCCCGACGAGGCGCAGTTCAAACACGTGATCGAATTGCTCGACATCGCGCCGCTCATCAAGCGGCGTCCCGGCGCGTTGTCCGGCGGCGAGCGCCAGCGCGTCGCGCTCGGCCGCGCGCTTTTGATGAAGCCGCGGCTGATGCTGCTCGACGAGCCGCTGGCATCGCTCGACGCGCGGCGCAAGAACGAGATCCTGCCCTACTTCATTCGCCTGCGCGACGACACCAGGCTGCCGATGATCTATGTCAGCCACGACGCCAATGAGGTGAGGCGGCTCGCCAGCCGCGTCGTGCTGCTCGACGACGGCCAGGTGGCGAAGACCGGGGGCGTGGAGTTGCTGTAGTCGCTGTCGTCCCGGGGGAGTACATGCTTTGGCCCCGCCTTCGCGGCGGCGACTCCATTCGCTACACTGCGCCCATGTTCCCGCCCTCCCGCATCGTGTGCCTGACCGAAGAGACCGTCGAGACGCTTTATCTCCTCGGCGAGGACAGGCGCATTGTCGGTGTTTCCGGCTATGCGGTGCGGCCGCCGCGGGTGCGCAAGGAGAAGCCGCGCGTCGGCGCCTTCATTTCCGCCGACGTGCCGAAGATCCTGGCGCTCGAGCCCGACCTCGTCCTTACCTTCTCCGATCTGCAGGCCGACATCGTCGCCGAACTGATCCGTAGCAACGTCGCCGTGCACGCCTTTAACCAGCGCGACATCGCCGGCATCTTCGACATGATCCGCACGCTCGGTGCGCTGGTCGGCCAGCCGGCCAAAGCCGAGGCTTTGGCGCGCACGCTGGAAACGCGCCTGCATCAGGTGCGCGCGCAATCCTCGAAGCTGATGCGCCGCCCGCGTGTCTATTTCGAGGAATGGGACGAGCCCATGATCTCCGGGCTCGGCTGGGTGTCGGAACTGATCGAAGCCGCCGGCGGCATCGATATCTTCCCCGACCTGTCAAAGCGCAAGAATGCCAAGGACCGCATCGTGACGCCGGAGGCGGTGATGGCAGCCAAGCCCGACATCATCATCGGCTCGTGGTGCGGCAAGAAATTCGTGCCGGGCAAGGTTGCCGCTCGGCCCGGTTTCGAGACCGTGCCGGCGGTCGCCACCGGCTGGCTGCGCGAGATCAAGTCGACCGTCATCCTGCAGCCCGGCCCGGCCGCGCTGACTGACGGGCTCGACCAGCTCGCCGCCATCATGGCGGATTGGGCCGCCGATGGCCGAAAAACGCCGGTTTGACGGTCCACTTGGCGGATAGCCTAGGCGGCGGCGGGTATGCTAAGAAGATGGCGAATAACGAACAGGATTTGACGGCAATGCAATCGACCGAAAACCGCTCCGCCCTGCTGGCCGACCTCGCGCTGATCGCCTTCCTGATCGCGCTCGACGTCACCGCGCGCTTGCTGCCGCACGCCTGGGGTTTCATGCCGGTCGCGGCGAGCGCGCTGTTCGCCGGCCGCATGCTGCGCAACCCGGTGCTGGCGCCGGTGGTACCGCTTGCGGCGATGGCGCTGTCCGGTCTGGCGCTGTCCGGCGACGACTGGCGGGTCTCGCTGATCACCTATGTTGCCATCACCCTGCCCGCCTTCGCCGGCATGGCGACGCGCCAATGGCGCGGTGTCCCCGGCACCGCTGGTACCATGCTCGGCTGCTCGGTGGCCTTCTTCGCGTTGTCGAACTTCGCCGTCTGGCTGTTCAGCGGTATGTACAGCTTGGATCTCGCCGGCCTGACGCGGTGCTACGTACTGGCGTTGCCGTTCTTCCAGCACACCGTCGCCGGTGATTTGTTCTGGACCGCCGTGCTGTTCGGCGGTGCCTGGATGGTACAGCGCACGCCGCTGCTGGCGCGCCGCAACGGCTGAGCCTTAGCGCGAGAGCTTCTTCCGGATTTTCTGCATCAGCGCCTTGGCGCGCCCGCCGATGGTCGCGGGCGCTTCCGGTTCGTCGAGCTGCAGGCCGACCGTGGTGACCCGGCCGTCTTTCACCTTCTGCGCCAGCAGCGCGATGGTGCCGAGCGCGACGATGTCGCCGGCCTTGGCGGCGCGGCCGAGCTGTTCCGTGAAAAACGTCGCCAAGCTTACGTCGGCATGGTCGGCCGCGACCTGGAGGCCGTAGATATCCGCCAGCGCGCCGAGCGTCGCCTCGCCCGGCACGAAGAAGTCGCCGAGCATTTCCGCATCCAGCACGCGGGGCGGCGGCGCTACCATGAAGAAGCGATCAAGCGCCTGGGCCTTCTCCGGCGGGGCCAGCAGATAGACGTAGTCGCCTTCCCGCACCGGCGCGGCTTCGATGGGCGTCAGGATCTCTTCCTTGCGGATCACCAGCGTCGGCCGCGCCCAATTCGGAATCAAGCCGCGCTTCAGGAACGGGCTGTTGGCCGGCACTGGATAGCCGACAATCTCGCGTGACATCTGGCCGGGAAGATCGAGTTCGACGCGGCGCGGTAGCGGATCGGCGCGGCTGAACGACATATCGAGCTTGCGGGCCGACAGCGCCACGGTCCAGCCCTGGATCAGGAGCGAGGATACGACCACAACGAAGGCGACGTCGAAATACATCGACGCCCCAGGCAGCCCGACGAGCAGCGGGATCGAGGCGAGGAAAATTGCGACGGCTCCGCGCAGGCCGACCCATGAGATGAACAGCTTCTCGCGCCACTGGAAATTGAACGGCCACAGGCAGAGAAATACCGCGGCCGGGCGCGCGATCAGCATCAACACAAGCGCGACGACGATGGCGCCGACGAGATTGTCGCCGAGCCGACCCGGCCAGACCAGCAGACCGAGCAGCACGAACATCACGATCTGCGCCAGCCAGGTGATCGCGTCGAGGAACGCCACCACCGAATTATGGGCGCGAATCTGCCGGTTGCCGACGACGAGACCGGCAAGATAGACCGCCAGAAAGCCGGAAGCGTGCACGGAGTTGCCGAAGGCAAAGACTACCAGGGCGCTGACGGCGACGAAGGGCGCATGAAGACCTTGCGGCAGGTCCACGCGATTGAGCACGAAGGTGATGGTGCGTCCGCCGGCATAGCCGATCACCGTGCCGAGCGCGGCATCGCGGATCAAGGTCACGGCGGCGTGCGACCAGGACTGCCCGCCGACCGACAGGATTTCGACCAGCAGCAACGCCAGGAAGATGGCGAACGGGTCGTTGGTGCCGGATTCCACCTCGAGCGTTGCGCGGACCCGAGGACGCAGGCGCAGGCCGCCGGTGCTGAGCAGGAAGAACACCGCGGCCGCGTCGGTTGACGCCACCACCGAACCGAGCAGCAGCGCCTCGATCCAGCCGATGCCGAGCAGGAATTTGGCGGCAGGCGCGGTGAGCAGCGTGGTCACCAGAACGCCAACCGTCGCCAGCATCACCGACGGCGCGAGCACGCTGCGGATGCTGGCGAAGCGCGTACGCAGGCCGCCGTCGAACAAAATCAGTGCCAGCGCCACCGAGCCGACCGTGTAGGCGACGCCGACATCGTCGAAGCGGATGCCGCCCGGCCCGTTTTCTCCCGCCAGCACGCCGACGAACAAGAACACCAGCAGCAGCGGGGCGCCGAACCGCAGTGCCAGCAGGCTCGACAGAATGCCCGCCAGCACCAGCAGGCTGCCGAGCAAAATCGCGATACTGACTGCGTCGAGCGCCGGCATTCGGCTGACAGACCTTTCAAAACAGAGCAGCGGCCGATGGCGAGCCTCACGCCGCGCCGCAAATCACCCGCACACAGGAAACACACTCATCTGGCAAAAATAAACGGCAATCGTTCGACAAAACGTAAATCGTCATGCGGCCCGCGGCGGCACCAGGCCCAGCATGGCGCGGGCGATCTCATGCTCGCCCATGACGACCGACGTCGCGCCATGTTTGAGGAGGTATTGAACTTCTTCTTCTGAATGGGCGCGCGCCACGATCGGCAGCCCGGGATTGATGGCGCGGGCCTGGGCGATCGCCTGGCTGCCCTCGAAGGCATTGGGTACCGCGACCAGGAGGCAGCGCGCGGCCGCCAGATTGCAGGCGGCGATGACCTCGCTGTCGGCGGCATTGCCGGCAATCACCTCTCGGCCCTGCTGGCGCATCCGCTCGACGGTGTCCGAATCCTCTTCGACGATCAGCAGCGGCGCCGCCGTGTCGCCGGCATTGAGCACGAAGAAGCGGCCGACGCGGCCGTATCCGATCAGCACGACGTGGCCCGTCAGGGCCGTCATCGGCACCGGCTCGCGGGCCGGTTCGGCAGGCGCCGCGGGTGCGGCCTCGGCCGTACCGCCCGGTGACGGCGCAGCCGGGGCACGCGCCATCCACCAATCGAGCGCGGCGAAGCACAAGGGATTGAGCAGGATCGACAGGATCGCGCCGGCGAGGATCAGCGCCCGGCCGCTCTCCGGCATCAGGTTCAGCGAAACGCCGAGCCCGGCAAGAATGAAGGAGAATTCGCCGATCTGCGCCAGACTCGCGGAGATCGTCAGCGCCGTCGCCTGCGAATAGCCGAAGGCGCGCACCAGCGCGAACGAGGCCGCCGACTTGCCGACCATGATGATGAGCAGCGTGGCGAGCAGCGGCAACGGCTGTTGCACGACAATCATCGGGTCGAACAGCATGCCGACCGAGACGAAAAACAGAACGGCGAAAGCGTCGCGCAGCGGCAGTGTTTCCTGCGCGGCGCGCTGGCTGAGCTCGGATTCGGCCATCATCATGCCGGCGAAAAACGCGCCGAGCGCAAAGGAGACGTCGAACACCGTTGCGGCCGCAAAGGCGCAGCCGAGCGCAATCGACAGCACCGAGAGGCGGAACAGCTCGCGCGAGCCGGTGTGCGCGATATAATGCAGGATCCACGGAATGACGCGGCGTCCGATCAGCAGCATCAGCGCGAGAAACGCGGCGACCTTTCCGATGGTGAGCGCGATCGGCATCAGGATCGCCTGCAGGTCGGCGCCATTCTGCAGGCCGCCTTTCAGGATTGGCGCCAGCGCCGGCAGCATCACCAGCACCAGGACCGTCGCCAGATCCTCGACGATGAGCCAGCCGACGGCGATGCGGCCGCGTTCGGTATCGAGCAGCCGCCGCTCCTGCATCGCGCGCAGCAGCACCACCGTGGAGGCAACCGAGAGCGCCAGACCGAACACCAGACCGGCGGCGATGCCCCAACCCAGCGCTATGCCTAAGGCCATGCCAAGGATCGTCGCTACGGCTATCTGCGCCACCGCGCCGGGCAGCGAGATGGCCTTCACCGCCATCAGATCCTTGAGCGAGAAATGCAGCCCGACGCCGAACATCAGCAGGATGACACCGATTTCAGCCAGTTCGTTGGCAAGGCTGACGTCGGCGACAAAGCCGGGAGTGGCCGGACCGATCGCCACGCCGGCGAGCAGATAGCCGACCAGCGGCGAGATGCGCAGGCGCTGGGCGATCGCGCCGAGCACAAAGGCCAGGACCAGACCCACCACGATCGTTGATATCAGCGGCATCTGGTGCGTCATCGGCGGGCTCCGGGAAGGATTTCCACGAAGCGCGCAGCGCCGCGTTCGTCAACCCCATGCGCATTATGTCGCTCTCGAAAACGCCGCTTAGAAGGCGAGTCGGGGCAACCACGTGGCGATCGCGGGAAATGTCGTGAGAACGAGCAGCAGGCCAAGCAGGATACCCAGGAAAGGCAGCACGTGGCGAAAGATCTCCGGCAGGGCCACGCCATCGTCTTCGACGGCGGCTTTCGCGGTGAAGACCAGAAGGCCGAAGGGCGGGATCAGTTGCGCAGTCTCGAGTGCGATCACGCCAATCAGGGCGAAGGCCAGCGGGTCGATGCCGAGCTTGATTGCGGCGGGCGCAAATACGGTGACAGTCAGCGCCATGATCGACAACTGATCGAGCACGATCGACAGGATCAGCCAGATCGCGACCATCGTGGCGAGGCCAAGCCCAAAGCCGAGGCCGGCGACGGCACTGGTGAGCGCAGTGCCAAAGCCGGTCACCGCGAGCGCCTGGCTGTAGATCTGTGCCGCGAAAATGAGCAGCAGGATCGGCGCCGAGGCGCGACCCACCGCCAGGATGGCCTCGACGATCGCGGCCAGTCGCATGCCTTGCCGCAGCGCCATCAGCAGCCCGATCACGGTGCCGACGCTGGCGGCCTCGAGCGGCGTCAGCAGCCGTGTCCCGATGCCGCCAAGGATAACGATCAGCACCAGCGCGATGCCGATCGCGCTTTCGATGCCGTGCGCTGTGAAGCCGGTAGAGGCATTGCCGGCGGCGACCGTGCGCCGTGTCGCGGCGCTGGACAGGACGACGACCGCAAACAAGCCCGCGGTCACGATCGCCGGGACCAAGGCGGCCAGGAACAGCGGGCCGATCGGCTGATGTGCGAGCAGGCCCCAGACCGCGAGCAAGACGCTCGGCGGGATGAGCGCGCCGAACGCCGCCGAACTCGCCAAAAGGCCGAGGGCCATAGGTCCGTCCGACAGCGCGGCCTTGAGCGCTGGATAAGTGATGCGTGTAAAGCCGGCCGCGCTCGAGGCGCTCGCGCCCGCGACGAAAGCGTAAAGCGCCTGGCTGACTGTCGCGGCCAGCGCCGTGCCCCCGGACAGGCCGCGCAATTCGCGGCTCAGGCTGCGAAAAAGCGCTGTAATGGCGCCGGAACGGGCGATGAATTCGCCCATCAGCATCAATAGCGGAATGACCAGGAGTGCCGGCTGGCGCATGCCGTCATAGGCGGCACCGGCCAGCAGCGAGGCGACGGCATGCCAGTCGCCGGTCGCCAGATAAGTGCCGAGGAAACCTACGACCCCCAAAGCAACAGCAATCTGGGCGCCGCAGGCGACCAGCACGACAAGTCCGGCAATCAGAAGCGTAGCGCCGCCAAATCCAATCACGAGCCCGCCTTAGCACGCATGACGGTCAGGGCTCCAGTTGGCGCAGATCCTCAATTTCGTCGTCGAGGGTTGGCGCGGAGCCCGCCAGATCAAGCACACCCAGGCTGACGTAATTGACCGCCGCCAGCGCCGCCCCGGCAAGGATGAGAAACCGCGCCGGCCATGCCGGGAACCCGGCGCCGCTGCCACGGAGAAACGCGGTCAGCGCCGGTTCGACGTTGGCCGCAAACACGGCGACAAACAGCAGCACGCCAAGGCCGTAGCCAACCGCCAGCACAAGGCGGCGGGCCGGCCAGGGCATCAGTCCCAGAAGAAAATCGGCTCGCGCCATCGACCGGCAGCGCACCGCATAGCCCGCCTGCAGGAAGACAATCATCACAATGGCATTGCCGACCACGTCGCCCGCTCCACTGAGCGGGCGCTGGCTGAGTTCGCGACTCAGGGTATCGGCCAGGATCACGATCGCCAGCACGAAAGTCAGCGCAGCAGCCATGACCATCATGGACCGCGACAGCCGGTCGGCAAGAGCGACCGGCTGCATCGGGGCTGTGCGATGCTGCCCGCGCATCAGAAGGCGACTTTGTCGCCGCCCTTCAGCGCCAGGATCTCGCGCGCCTCGTCCGGCGTCGCGATGTCGAGGCCAAGGCCTTCGAGAATCTGTCGCACCTTCTTGACCTGCTGCGCGTTCGACTCGGCGAGCTTGCCGGGTCCGATCCACAGCGAGTCCTCGAGACCAACGCGCACGTTGCCGCCCATCGACGCGGCCATCGCGGCGATGCGCATCTGGGCGGCGCCCGCGCCCAGTACCGACCAATGGTACTGGTCACCGAACAGACGATCGGCGGAGCGCTTCATCATCATGACGTCTTCGGGATGCGTACCGATGCCGCCGAGAATGCCGAACACCGACTGGATGAACAGCGGCGCTTTGATGACGCCGCGATCGAGGAAGTGCTTCAGCGTATAAAGATGGCTGATGTCGTAGCACTCGACCTCGAAGCGCGTGTTGTTCTCGGCGCAGGTGGTGAGGATCATCTCGATGTCGGCGAGCGTGTTCTTGAACATGCCTTTGCGCGTGCCTTCGAGATAGGGCTCTTCCCAGTCGTATTTGAACTTGCCCTTGAAGCGCTCGATCATCGGATAGAGGCCGAAGTTCATCGTACCCATGTTGAGCGAAGCGACTTCCGGCTTGAAGGTCGCCGCGGGACGCAGGCGCTCCTCCACGGTCATGGTCGGCGCGCCGCCTGTGGTCAGGTTCAAAACGACATTCGAACGCTGTTTGATAACCTTGAGAAACGGCGAAAACAGTTCGGGCGACTGATCCGGGCGGCCGTCCTGCGGATTGCGCGCATGCAAGTGCACCACCGCGGCGCCGGCTTCGGCCGCGCCGATGGCCGCGTCGGCGATTTCCTGCGCGGTGACCGGCAGATGCGGCGACATCGACGGCGTATGAATGCCGCCGGTGACGGCGCAGGTAATGATGACTTTGCGGGCTTTGGCCATAAGCTATCCGTCCTTGGCGTAGGTGCGATATGTTCTTGGTCGTTGGACTTGTCCGGCGATCTTAGAGTATGTGCCGGGTGGACGTCACCTCGCACGGCGCATGGCCGCGCGCCACAAAAAATTGGATTGGCCGTTGCAGGACACCCCTCCGAAGTCGGCAATTTCGCCGGGCGGAACAGCGCCGGGATTCTTCATCGGCGTCGCCTCCGGCATCGGCGCGGCGCTGGCTTGGGCGGCGGGGTTCGCGGTGGCGAAACACGGCATCGTCCTCGGCTTCTCGCCGGCCGAGCTGGCCGTCCATCGCTATGTCTGGACCGGGCTTCTCCTGATCCCGCTGGTCTTCCATTACGGCATCGCCGATGTCGGCGGCGTTGGCTGGGGACGCGGTTTTATCCTCGCGGCGTTGTCCGGGCCGACCCAGGCGCTGGTCGCCTACACCGGTTTTATTCTGGTGCCGTTCGGACACGGCACCACCATCCAGCCGGCAACGGCGGCGCTGGCCGGCATCCTTCTGGCGGCCGTCCTGCTCAAGGAGCGGCTATCGGCATCCCGGCTTGTCGGAGCCATCACCATCACCGCCGGTCTCATCGTCTTCGGCATCGAATCCGTCACGACGATCGGCACGCATGGCATCGGCGGCGATCTTTTATTTGCCACCGCCGGCGCGTTGTGGGCGATGTTCGGCATCATGTTGCGGCAGTGGCGCGTTGCAGGCATGCGCGTTGCCGCCGCGGTCGGCCTGATGTCGGTGCTGGTCTACGCGCCCGTCTATTTCCTGCTCTTCGGTACCGGCAACCTGTTTCGATTCGGCTGGAGCGAGACGCTCCTGCAGATTGTCGTCCAAGGCTTCATCGCCGGCGTTCTCCCGATCTTTTTATTCGCCCGCTCGGTAACGATCCTCGGCGCAGGCCGTGCCGCGACCTTCCCGGCGCTGGTGCCCGGCTTCTCGATGATCATCGGCTATCTGGCGCTCGGCATCGTGCCGAGCTGGGCGCAAGTCGTCGGCCTCGCCATCGTTCTCATCGGCTTCAGGCTGACGCTGCGGTAAGGCCGCAATTCACCCGTAGATGTGCATAACCCGATCCGGCCTGAACCGCCGGAAAGCTGATTTGCTATGGATTGCCGACGTGCCGTCATGGCGACCAACGGGCTCGCCAGCGTGCGGGAGCACAGTCCCAAGAGAGTTGGCATGGATGGCTTTCAGGATCTCATCGCTCACCTGAGCACCGCGTTACAAAATCTGCGCGGCGGCATTTCGTCGATCTGGCTGATCATCCAATTCGGCATTCTGCTCCTGACCGGCGGAATAGGCGCCTTTGTCGGCGCGATGATCCGACGTCGGGTCGATGTCACATCGCTCAGCATGGGCTGGCCGCCCATGCTGAAGCTTCTGATCCGCGCCTGCCTCGATTGCGTCGGCACCATTGTCTTCATCGCGCTGGCCGCGGCGGCGCGCGCGATCATGCTTTCGCTGACCTGGCCGAGCCAGTCATATCTCATCGGCGTTGCCATCAGCCTCGCCACCGCTTGGGTTGTCATTGCGCTGGTCGCCGGTCTGATCCGCAATCAGTTCATCAATCGCCTGGTGTCGATTTTCGCCTGGACGATCGCGGCGCTCGACATCGTCGGGCTGCGCGAACCGGCGCGACAGGCGCTCGATTCGATGGCGGTCGTCGTCGGCGGTTTGCGCATATCCCTGCTTCTCGTGCTCAAGGCGACAGCCCTGCTGCTGATCACGCTGTGGCTCGCCAACATGCTCGCGGATTTTATCGACCGGCGGCTGCGCACTTCGGTCGATCTTACGGCGTCGGTGCAGGTTCTGATCGGCAAGCTCATCCGCATCCTGCTGATCAGCGTTGCGGTCGTCGTCGCCATGTCAACGGTCGGCATCGACCTCTCCGCTCTCGCCTTTTTCTCCGGCGCGATCGGCGTCGGCATCGGCTTCGGTCTTCAGAAAATCGTGTCGAACCTCGTCAGCGGCATCATCCTTCTTGCCGACAAGTCCATCAAGCCGGGCGATGTGATCTCGGTAGGCGAACATTTCGGCCGCGTGGGTTTCATGGGCGCGCGTTACACCTCGGTCGACACACGCGACGGCCGGGAATATCTGATCCCGAACGAGGACTTCATTACCCAGCGCGTTGCCAACTGGAGCTTTTCGAGCGAACTCGTTCGACTGTCGATCAAGTTCAACACAACTTATGACAGCGATCCCCGCAAGGCGCAGGCGGCGGCGGTCGAGGCGGCGCTGCGTGTCGAACGCGTGCTGCCGAAGCCCGCACCGCAATGCATGCTGACGTCATTCGGTGCCACATCGATTGAATACGAGATGTGGTTCTGGATCAGCGATCCGGCTGCCGGCGTCGTCAACGTGCAGAGCGATGTGTTGCTGGGCTTATGGGACACGCTGGCGCATCAAGGGGTGAAGATTCCGCAACCGGGTCCCGCGCGCGTGATCTACGAACTCGCCCGCGAAGACGAGCCCGATCCGCCAAAGGATCAGGACGACACGCCCCGATCCAAGTCACCGTTTCCGGGGTAAGGCTCGGCTTACTCTCAAGTGCGGAGAGGAAAGAAGAATGGCTACGCCGCTTTTTTCTTCGCCAGGAAAACGCCCATGCGATCGAGTGCCTTGAGAATGTTCTCGGTCGAGTTGGCGTAGGACAGCCGTATATAGCCTTCGCCAAGAATACCGAAGTCCGGGCCGCCGATCGTGACGACGCCGGTCTCGCTGAGCAGCGTGTTGGCGAGGTCCTTCGCCTTCCAGCCGGTCTTCTTGATGTTGGGAAAGGCGTAAAACGCGCCCTTCGGCGTGATGCAGGAAACGCCGGGTAATTTATTGAGCCCCTCGACCACGACTTTGCGCCGCCTGTCGAACTCGGCAATCATCTTCCACACCTCGTCCTGCGGACCGGTGAGCGCCGCAAGTCCGGCGTACTGCGCCGAAGCATTGACGCACGAGTGCAGATTGACCGCGAGCTTGCGGGCATAGTCGTACAATTTGCCAGGCCACACGGCGTAGCCGAGCCGCCAACCCGTCATGGCGTAAGTCTTCGACCAGCCGTTGAGCAGGATCAGACGGTCGCGGATCGAGGGATAAGACAACAGGCAGACGTGCTTTTCGCCGTCATAGACCATGTGGTCATAGATCTCGTCCGACATGATGGCGACGTCCGGCCACCTCTCAAGGCCCGCGACCAGCTTGTCGACTTCGCTCTTGGGCGTGACGCCGCCGGTCGGGTTGGCCGGCGAGTTGATGATGATCAGCCGCGTCTTCGGCGTGATCAGTTTGAGCGTCTCTTCCGCCGAGAAGGCGAACCCGTTCTCCTCGCGGATCGGCACGGGAACCGGCGTGGCGCCGGTGAACTCGATCATCGAGCGATAGATCGGGAATCCGGGGTCGGGATACATAATTTCAGCGCCCGGCTCGCCGAACATCAGGATCGACATGAACATGGTCGGCTTGCCGCCGGGCATAATCATCACGCTGTCGGGTGAGACCTCGACCTGGAAGCGCTTGTGGAGATCGGCGGCGACGGCCTCCCGCAGTTGTGGAATGCCGTTCGCTGCGGTGTAGCCATGATGGCCGTCACGCAGTGCCTTGATCGCAGCTTCAACGATGAAATCTGGCGTGCGGAAGTCGGGCTGGCCGATGCCGAGGCTGATGATGTCGCGCCCTTGTGCGGCGAGCGCATTGGCGCGCGCTAGAACAGCGAATGCGTTTTCTTCACCGATGCGGTCGAAGGCCGCGATCGTTTTGAACATCGTAAGGTCTCCCGGCGCAGGTCGTTTTGCGCGGCACTTCACCGCATCCCCGGTTCAAAAGCAAACGCCTCCGGTTGCGTGTGATCGCATCGCGCTCACATCCCCTGATTGAATTTCTTAAACTACATACTTCTTAGGGTTGCAACAGCGGGTATCCCGAGGCATGCACTACCGGACGCAACCACAACTTTAGATTCGGGTGACGGGACAACTGTCTTCGCATAGAATAATTCTAGCTTGGGGCGATTATTACGCGAAAATGCTGTGATTTCAGCCCCGCGAATTTGTCGCGTGCTGCCGGCAGTTACGAACCAGACCAACGTTAGATCGGAGTGGGCGTCGGACGATGGAATCGGCGAGTTTTGACCACGCCCACGAGGCTTTCGCGTTCGTCGAGCTGCTCGAGAAACTCAGCAGCCCTGACGAGATCATGAACCAAATGGAGAAGGCGCTCGGCCGCTTCGGCTTTGAGAACTTCATCCTGACCGGCCTACCCAATCCGCACCAGAAGGCCGAGCAGATGGTGCTGGCGCGCAAATGGCCGCAAGGCTGGTTTGAAATCTACATCAAGGAAAATTACGTCGCGGTCGACCCGGTCGTGCGCTTGTGCCGGAACAGCGTCAATCCGTTCGACTGGGCCGACGCGCCGTTCGATCAAGCGACCGAGCCACGCGCGCTCGAGGTGATGAATCGCGCTTCCGACTTCCGGATGTCGAACGGGTTCTGCATCCCCATTCATGGCCTCACCGGCTATGAAGCTTGCGTCTCGCTGGGCGGCGTCGATCTCGACCTGTCGCCGCGCACCAAACCGGCAATTCATCTGATGGGCATGTATGCCTTCGAGCATATCCGCCAACTGATGACGCAGAAGAACGAGAGCCGCTTCGACCGGCTGACCGTGCGCGAACGCGAGGTGCTGACCTGGACCGCGGTCGGCAAGACGGCGGCCGAGGTCGCCGAGATCATGAACCTGTCGAAGCGCACGGTGGACGAATACTCGGTGCGCGCCGCGCGAAAACTGCGGGCGCAAAACAAGACGCATGCCGTGGTGAAGGCGCTGCAACAGCGCCTGATCAGCCCGTAGGCTTTCGGTTTTCGTCTGCCCAATCAACAAACGCAAATGCGAACAACGCTTTACACGCGCGCCGCGTCGTCGCGCGGCACGGGCTATGTAAACAATTACAATAGTCAGCCGTCATTAATTATCGCGAACTCCCATTCATGGAACTTTTGGGGGGGGTGGAGAGTTCGCATGACCCAGGTACACGTTATCACGTCGGCCAATCGCCATCTTTATGAGGACACGCTCGATAGTTATCACCGCATCCGGCATGAGGTCTTCGTCGCAGAACGCGGCTGGAGAGCCGTCGCCCGCGCGGACGGGCGCGACATCGACAGCTACGACCGCGACGATACCGTGCACCTCGTCGCCATAGACGGTAGCCGCGTTGTCGGTGGGCAGCGCCTGACACCGACGACGGCATCGCACATGCTGAGCGACATTTTTCCGGAGCTTGCTGCGGTTAAAGGCGTGCCGACCGGCCCAAGCGTTTGGGAGGCGTCGCGCTACTTCGTTGTGCGCGAACGCCGGTCCGGCCGCACCGACTGCACGATGCTCGCCGCGGTCCAGGAATTCGGACTGGACGAAGGCATTACGCATTACTCGGCGGTGATCGAGACCTGGTGGCTGCCGCGTCTGCACGAGGCAGGCTTCGTCGTGCGCCCCCTCGGCCTGCCGACGCTGATCGAGAACCAGTGGGCGATCGCGGCTGAAATCGAGGTCCGCGAGTCCAGTCGGGATCGGGCGCGAGCGCTCGGCGGCATCACCGGCTCCGTCCTGGTGCGGCGCGGGCCGCAATTCCCCCTGATCCGGCAGGTGGAACATGCGACGTAACCCGAAGCCCCGTGACGGTTTCGATGCCGACGACCAGCGCAACGACGAAGTGCGCGACGTCATCAAGACGATCATCAGCGGCGGCGCCGACACCAGTCGCCTGCTCGAGCTGTACTACTGGACGCGAGAGCCGGGCATCATCGAGTTGATCCGGGCGTATCTCGACCTGCCAGAACGCACGCAGCGCAGCCTGAGCACATACCTGCTCAACGGCAAGCCGAAGGCGATCGTCGCGACGTTCGATCCGCAAGGGCGTCTGGTCCTGGCACGATCGTCGAGCACGGAAGCACCTCGTCCGTCAGTCAAGCCGACCAGCGCGGCACCCCCCGTCGCCGGCTATAACGGATCTACCCGGCGGGCATGACCGCCATGCGAAAGCCGATCACGGATCGGACCCATCAAGGATTGGAATTGTCCTTTCCGGCGTAACCATGGCACGGTCCCCGGCCGCTTACAGACGAAGACAAACGGGACCGGCCATGGCAAGCGTTGAAGGGAAGCGAATCGCTTTCGCAGAACTGCATAAGACCGGCTGTTTCGTCATTCCCAATCCCTGGAATGTCGGCACCGCGCTGTACCTGCAAAGCCTCGGTTTCCCGGCGCTGGCCAGCACCAGCTCCGGTCACGCCTATTCGCTCGGTTTCCCCGATGGCGCCCTGAGCCGCGATGTCGTGCTCGCTCATTACGCCGACCTCGCCGCCGCGACCGATATCCCCCTCAACGCCGATTTCGAGAACGGCTATGCACACGAGCCCGACGCGCTCGCCGACAATGTGCGGCTGTGCATCGCTACGGGCGTGGCAGGTCTCTCGATCGAGGATTTTACGGGCGACGAGAGCAATCCCTTATATGACCTCGACAAAGCCGCGGCCCGCGTGCGCGCGGCGCGTCAGGCGATCGACAAGTCCGGCTCGGGCGTCCTGCTCACCGGGCGCGCGGAAGGATTCCTGCATGGTCGCCCCGACCTCGACGAAGCCATTCGCCGGCTGACGGCGTTCGCCGAAGCCGGCGCCGATTGTCTTTACGCGCCCGGCATCAAGACACGCGAGCAGATCGAGGCCGTCGTGAAAGCCGTGGCGCCGAAGCCCGTCAACCTGCTGATGTCGTCGGCGACTGGCCTGACGGTCGAGGATATCGCGGGAATGGGCGTCCGCCGCATCAGTGTCGGCGGCGCACTTGCGCGCGTCGCGATGGACGCCTTCATCAAGGCCGCGACGCTGATTGCCGATGACGGCAAATTCGACCGACTGGGCGGCATCGTTTCCGGCTCCGAACTGGACGGGTTCTTCGCCCGAAACAAGCCATCGAAACAATAGACGCCATGCCGGATTTCAAATTGCAATCAGAGCCGCTGCCGGGAACCGGCCAGCCGGTCGGCCTCAAGGTCGAGACGGCGCCGGCGAAACGGCCCGGCCCGACAACGATCGAAGGGCGCTACGGCCGCCTTGAGAAGCTGCAGGATCATCACGCCGCCGACCTGTGGAGCGCTGTCCAGGGCCACGACGATTTGTGGACCTATATGGGCGACGGACCGTTCGATGACGCCAATATCTTCGCCGAATTTATTGCCAAGCGCGCCGGGCTTGCCGACCCCTACGCCTTCGCCATTATCGACGGGACAGGCCGCGCCGTCGGCTATTTCACCCTGATGGAGATCCGCCCCGAAGCGCGCGTGATCGAAGTCGGCAACGTGCTTTATTCACCGGCACTCAAGCAAACGAGACTCGGCACCGAGGCGCAATATCTTCTCGCCCGCTACGCTTTCGACACGCTCGGCTATCGCCGGTACGAGTGGAAGTGCAACGCGCTCAACGCGCCGTCGCGGCGAGCCGCCTTGCGCTATGGCTTCACGTTCGAGGGCGTGTTCCGCAACGCCATCATCGTCAAAGGGCGCAACCGCGACACGGCGTGGTACTCGATGATCGACAGCGAATGGCCGGCGCGTAAAGCGGCGTTCGAGCGCTGGCTGGCGCCGGATAATTTCGATGCTCAGGGCCGGCAGAAAATGTCCTTGAGTGAACTGAACGGCTTTGCGGGATGAGCGGACTTGAGGCGCGGCCGGCAGGCGGGCTGCTGCGTCAGCGGCCCTTCGTTCTGCTTTGGGTCACCCGTCTTCTGACGACAATCGGCTATCAGGCGCTTGCGGTGGTGATCGGCTGGTCGATCTATGCCATCACCGGCAGCGCCTTCGATCTCGGACTGGTCGGTTTGTTGCAGTTCATTCCGGCGGTCGTGCTGACCTTGCTCATCGGCCACGCCGCCGACCGCTATGATCGGCGGCTGATCGTGCGCCTGGCGCAATCGGTGTACGCGATCTGTGCGGCCATCGTGACAGTGGCAATGTTCGGCGGCTGGCTGTCACGCGAACTGCTTTTTGCCGTCGTATTCGCCATCGGCTGCGCCCGCGCTTTCGAATTGCCGACCGGTCATTCATTGGTGCCAGCGACGGTGCCCACCAATCTGCTGCCGCGCGCCGTCGCGGCCTGGACCTCCGCCAACCAGGTGGCGGTGATCTGCGGTCCCGCGCTCGGCGGTTTCCTTTATGCCATCGAGCCGCGCGCCGTCAGCGCGGTGTGCGTCGTCTTCTTCGTCGCGGCGCTGGTCTGCCTCGGTGCCGTCAGAATCAAGGGCAATGTGCCGAGCCGCGATCCGCCCACCTTGCGTTCGGCGCTGGCGGGCTTCGAATTTATTCTCACTCGCAGGCGCCTGCTCGGCGTCATCACGCTCGATCTGTTCGTGGTCTTGCTCGGCGGCGCCACGGCACTCCTGCCCATCTTCGCCAAGGATATTCTTGCCGCCGGCCCCACCGGATTCGGCCTGTTGCGCTCGGCGCCGGCCGTCGGCGCGCTGCTGACCGCCATCGTACTGTCGCGTGTTCCGATCGAGCGCCACCTCGGCCGCAAGATGTTCATCTCGGTCGCGGTGTTCGGCATCGCCACCGTGGCGTTCGGGCTGTCCACCTGGTTGCCGCTGTCGATGCTGGCGCTTGCCGTGCTCGGCGCGTCCGATGCCGTCAGCGTCGTCATCCGCTTCAGCCTGGTGCAACTCGAGACGCCGGATCACATGCGCGGCCGGGTCAGCGCCATCAACTACCTATTCGTCGGCTCATCGAATACGCTCGGGGACTTCGAAGCCGGCGCGGTCGCCGGCTGGCTCGGCGCGGTAAACTCGGTCATGATCGGCGGCATCGGCTCGCTGATCGTCGCCGGTCTGTGGATGGGGCTGTTTCCGGATCTGCGGCACCTCGACCGGTTTCAGCCGGCCGAGGAGAATGAAGAAGCCAAGACTTAAAAAAACTAAGAGGAAACGCGAAATGCATGTGGTGGTGACCGGCGCAGCCGGCATGGTCGGGAGCAAACTGATCGCCCGTCTGGTCAAGGATGGCGGCCTCAACGGCAAGCCGATCGACAAGTTCACGCTGACCGACGTGGTGGCGCCAGAAAGGCCGGCAGGCTTTGGCGGCAAGGTTGACATCACCACTGGCGATCTCGCCGCACCGGGCGCTGCCGAGAAGCTGATCGCCGAGCGGCCGGAAGTGATATTCCATCTTGCCGGCATCGTCTCCGGCGAAGCCGAACTCGATTTCGACAAGGGCTATCACGTCAATCTCGACGGCACGCGCATTCTGCTCGAGGCGATCCGCCATGCAGAGAACTATCAGCCCAAATTCGTCTTCACATCGTCGATCGCGGTTTACGGCGCGCCGTTCCCGCACGCAATTCCCGACGATTTCCATCTGACGCCGCTCACCTCGTACGGCACGCAAAAGGCGATCAGCGAATTGCTGCTCGCCGATTACAGCCGCCGCGGATTTCTCGACGGCGTCGGCATTCGCCTGCCGACCATCTGCGTGCGACCGGGCAAGCCGAACAAGGCAGCATCGGGCTTCTTCTCCAACATCATGCGAGAACCGCTCGCCGGCCTCGAAGCAATCCTGCCGGTCGCCGATACGGTGCGTCATACCCATGCCTCACCGCGCGCGGCGGTCGGCTTCCTGATCCACGCCGCGGGCCTGAGCCGCGAACAACTCGGGCCCCGCGTCAACCTCGCCATGCCGGGCGTTTGCTGCACCGTGGCGGAACAGATCGACTCGCTGACCCGGATCGCCGGACCGAAGGTCGCCGCCCGCATCAAGCGCGAGCCGGACGAACTGATCACGCGCATTGTGTCAGGCTGGTCGGAGCGAATTGACGCCAAACGCGCTGCGGAACTTGGATTCAAGGCGGAGAATAACTTCGACGAGATCATCAAGGCGCATATCGAGGACGAACTGGGCGGCAAGATTGCCTGAACGGCCCGCCTCGTCCTGAGGAGCACGCCGAAGGTCTGTGTCTCGGAAGGATAGGGCGGCCTTCACCCTTCGAGACGCTGTTCCCGATCCTCGGGATAAGGCCGGTATTGCTGCGGCGGCGGGGCAACTTGCCCCGCAAGCCTTGAAACCCTAAATTAGCGCCATGACCTACATCGACGCCGCCGTCGCCCCCCAGCGCAAAACCGGGCAGATCAAGCTTCACGGCTCCGCCGCCTTCGAAGGCATGCGCAAGGCCGGCCAGCTCACCGCGCGCTGCCTGGACATGCTGACGCCCTACGTCGTGCCGGGTGTGCCGACCGACAAGATCGACCAGTTGGTCTATGAATTCGCCATGGACAACGGCGCGCTGCCGGCGACGCTGATGTACCGCGGCTATCGGAAATCGACCTGCACCTCGATCAACCACGTCGTCTGCCACGGCATCCCGAGCGACAAGCCGCTCAAGGACGGCGACATCGTCAACATCGACGTGACATTGATCCTCGATGGCTGGCACGGCGACTCGAGCCGGATGTATCCGGTCGGCAACATCCCGCGCCGCGCCGAGCGCCTGATCGAAGTGACCCATGAATCGATGATGCGCGGCATCGCCGTCATCCGTCCGGGTGCCACGACCGGCGACATCGGCCACGCCATCCAGAGCTATGTCGAGGCCCAGCACATGAGCGTGGTCCGCGATTTCTGCGGCCACGGCCTTGGCCGGCTTTTCCATGACGAGCCGAACATCGTCCACGTTGGCCGCCCCGGCGAAGGCGTCGTACTCAAGGCCGGTATGTTCTTCACGGTCGAGCCGATGATCAATCTCGGCCGCCCTCATGTGAAGGTGCTGTCCGACGGCTGGACCGCCGTGACCCGCGACCGCTCGCTATCGGCGCAGTTCGAGCACACGGTCGGAGTGACCGCCGACGGCGTCGAGGTCTTCACCTATTCGCCGGCGGGGCTCGACAAGCCACCCTACCCGGTCTGATCCCTCGCGCCGCCGCCCCTTTCGCGGGGACGACGCTGGAAGGCCCCTCGTCCCTGCAATCGAAATCCCCTAGGATACTCGCCTTGGTTGAAAGGCGCGTAACGCCATGGTGGACCCTCACGGCGGGGAAGAGGAAGCGACCGGCGGCCTGCCTGGGCTCGCCGAGGCGACGCCGCACTACCACGGCCATCGGGAAAGGCTGCGCGAACGCTTCCGCAAAGCCGGCGAGGATGCCCTCAGCGACTATGAGCTGCTCGAGCTCGTGTTGTTCCGCGCCATCCCGCAGCGTGACGTCAAACCGCTGGCCAAGGAGCTGGTCGCCAAGTTCGGCTCCTTCGCCGAAGTCATGGCGGCGCCGCGGGGGCGACTGAAGGAAATCAAGGGCGTCGGCGATGCCGTGATCGACGAGCTCAAGATTGTGCACGCCTCGGCCAAGCGGATCGCGCGCGGCGACGTCGGCAAACGGCCGGTGCTGTCGTCATGGAGCAGCGTGATCGATTATTGCCGCACCGCCATGGCTTATGAGGACAAGGAGCAATTCCGGCTGCTGTTCCTGGATAAGCGCAACCAGCTCATCGCCGACGAAGTGCAGCAGAAGGGCACCGTCGATCACACGCCGGTCTACCCGCGCGAGGTGGTCAAGCGCGCGCTGGAACTGTCGGCGACGGCATTGATCCTGGTACACAACCATCCGTCGGGAGACCCCACCCCGTCGCGTGCCGATATCCAGATGACGCAAGCCGTCATCGAGGTGGCGAAGCCGCTAGGAATCGCCGTGCACGACCACATCATCGTCGGCAAGGATGGCCACGCCAGCCTCAAGGGTTTGAAGCTGATCTGATCGGCGCCCCCTGACCTGTTATAAGAGGTCTTCGAAACGCGCGAGGAACTCTATGGTTGCCACAACGACGCCACGATGGACCTGGGCCTGGCCGGCGGCTGCCATTATCACTCTCGCCGTCGTCTGGCTGATCGGCAGCAGCGGTACGATGTCGGCTATCGCCACGATCGTGCTGTTCGGGACCGTGTTTGCTGCAGTCTATCATGCGGAGGTCGTCGCGCACCGGGTCGGCGAACCGTTCGGCACGCTGGTCCTTGCGCTCGCGGTCACCGTCATCGAGGCAACGCTCATCGTCTCGGTGATGATTGCGGCGCCGATCGAGAAGGCCGGGTTGGCGCGCGATACGGTGTTCGCCGCCATCATGATCGTCTGCAACGGCATCGTCGGCGCCTGTCTGCTCATGGGCGGTGCCCGTCATCACGAGCAGGGCTTTCAACTACAGGGCGCCAGCGCCGCGCTCGCCGTTCTGGTAGCGCTGAGCGGGTTGACCTTGATCCTGCCGAATTATGCGACCAGCGGATTGGGGCCGCTCTACAGCACGTCGCAACTCATCTTCGCGGGCATCGTCTCGCTGATCCTCTATGGCTCTTTCGTCTTCATTCAGACGGTGCGGCACCGCGACTACTTTCTGCCGGTCGAGACAACCGACGAAGAAGCCCATGCGCCGCCGCCGACGGCCCGCGCCGCGACGGTAAGCGCCGCATTGCTGGTGGTTTCGCTGATCGCCGTCGTCAGCCTCGCCAAGGTGCTGACTCCAGCCGTCGAACTGGGCATCGCCAATCTCGGCGTGCCGAAAGCCGTGGTCGGTATCGTCATCGCCGCCGTGGTTCTGCTGCCGGAAGGTTTCGCCGCGCTCAACGCAGCGCGCAACAACCGGCTGCAGACCAGCTTGAACCTGGCGCTAGGCTCGGTGCTGGCGACCATCGGCCTGACCATCCCGGCGGTCGCCGCCGTTTCGGTCGTCCTTCAGCAGCCGCTGGAACTTGGCCTCGGCGCCAAGGATCAGGTGCTGCTGACGCTGACCTTGCTGCTGGGCATCATCACCCTGGGGACCGGACGCACCACCATGCTCCAGGGCATCGTGCACCTGGTCATCTTCGTCGCGTTTCTGTTTTTCGCCGTGGTGCCTTAGGGAGCGGCCCAGAGTCCTACTTGCGCAGCAGGGTTATCGGCGTCGCTGATTCCGGAATCCGTTGCCAGGTGTCGGTGTCGTTTTCGACGAAGCGCCACGGCGTGCCCTGCGCCGGCAACAGCAGCAGTTCGCTGCCGTCGATCCGCCAGCGTCCGAACTGCTGTTTGCTAATATCGGCGCTGCAGCCCGGCTTGATGACGAGTTTCATGCCGTCACCTTCGACAGTCGTCGACAGCGAGATTTCACACAGCGGCCCTTGGCCCGTAATGGTCCAGTCGCCGGCGACGTCATCCGGCTTTTTCGGAGGCGGCGCGGCGGCTGCGGCATTCTGCAGGAATAGGACGCCGACGCCCGGCGTCGGCGCCTCGAACATGCCGCTCTCGACTTCGCTGAATTCGGCCAGCGTCCGGCCCCCGGCATCGAACAGGAACAAGTTGTCGTTCTCCGGATAACGCCAGCCGGTTACGTCCGCGATGAACGGAAACAGGTTCGCGCAATCCGGGTCGAACTCGACCTTGAAGCCACCTTTGACGGCGGCGTTTTTGAAAGTCGCGGTACAACGTTTGTCGCGATCGGCGTTGGAGAACTCCCACGCCCCGAGCATATCCTTGGCGGAATCGCCCATCGCGGCCTGCTGCGCCGAAGCCGGCGTCAGCGCCAAGGCGGCCAACATGATCAGGGCGACGCGCATCGCGATCATTTCTTCTTCGGTGCCTTGGTTTCGATCCTGGCGAAGGTGTCGATGCCGGCGACGTCCTTGTCGTCGCCGATGGCGATATAGCGTTCGTCTGGCGTTTCCAAGCGTAATCGAGTCTTGCGTAAAGGGTCTATTAAATCGATCGTCCAGCTTTCCTGCAGATGCCACGCCGCGATATCGCCCATGACCGGAAAGGACTTGGCGCAACCCGGCGCGACCTCGACCTGCCTGCCGCCGATGCCCATTTCCTTCAGCAGGGTGATCCGGCACCGACGTTTGCCGCTTTTGTCGCGCAGTTCCCAGACGCCGAAGACATCCGCCAGCAGCGCCGGCTCGACCTCAGCCTCGTTCATCGGCTCGAGCGGCGGGAAGTCGTAGGCGCGCGCCGCGCCGGCCGCCGTCATGGCGGCCGCCACCGCAGCAAGGCAAAGCGCGCGCCTCATGATTCTACTTCTTCGGCGGATAGGGCGTTTCCGGCACCGGCGTCAGCGGCGGCTTGCCTTCGGCCCAGGCGAGGATGTTGTCGACCACCAGCCGGTCCATCGCCGCGCGTGTCGCTTCACTCGCCGAGCCGACATGCGGGAAAAGCACGACGTGATCCATGTCGATCAGTTCCTGCGGGACCTGCGGCTCGTTGGCGAACACGTCGAGGCCGGCGGAATAGATGGTCTTGTTCTTCAGGGCTTCGATCAGCGCCGGCTCGTCGATGACGCTGCCGCGCGCCATGTTGATGACGACGCCCTGCGGGCCGAGTGCCTTCAGCACTTCGGCATTGATCATGTTCTTGGTCGATGCGCCGCCCGGCACGATGATCATCAACGTATCGACGTCGCGGGCCATGTCGAGCAGCTTCGGGTAGTACTTGTACTCGACGCCGCTCTGCGGATTGCGGCTGTGATAGACGACCTTGGCGTTGAAGGCTTCCAGACGCTTCGCGATCGCCCGGCCGATGCGGCCCATGCCGACCATGCCGACGGTGCGGCCTTGCAGGGTCGCCTTGGTCAGCGGATAGGCCGCTTTCGGCCATTTGCCGGCGCGCACATAGCGATCGGCCTGCGGAAACTCGCGCAGCGTACACAACAGCAGGCCGAGCGCGGTGTCGGCGACTTCCTCGTTCAGGACGTCCGGCGTGTTGGTGACGATGATGCCATGCTCGCCGGCCCATTTGGCGTCGATGTGGTCGTAGCCAACGCCGAAGCTCGAGACCTGTTTGAGATTCGGGAATTGCGACAGGAATGGGCCGTCGACCTTGTTGTTGGTGTAGGCCAGCGCGATGGCGCCGATCTTTGCGCCCACCTCCTTGACGAAGGCGTCCTTGTCCTTGGCCTCGAGGTAGTAGTGCAGGTTGACCTTGCCCTCCAGGCCGCCGACCAGCGCCGGCTTGCGCGCACCGATCAAAAGGACATCGCGTTTTTCAATAGCCATTACGTTTCCCCAAATTCACAAAGACGCATCTTTTGCCGCCCTCAAATCAGGGCGGTAACAGGATTTTCCACCAAACTCTTGAAAACCGCCAGTAGCGCCGCGGCCTGCGTATCGTCGATGGCGCGAGGTTCGCAGGACAAGGTAACGGTCATCTGGCTGACAAACCGGACGCCACCATCCGCCGCTTCGACCGGCGCGCGGCGCGGCTCACCCAGCGCGAGCACCGAGGTGAACGGGGCAGTGACGATCGAACTGAACTCGCGAATGCCCGGCGCCGCCAGGACACGGACAGCAGTGACCGCACTCACACTTGGCGCGCCGTCATCGGGCTCGCGCGTTTGGCGGGCAATCGCCGTCAGTGTCTTGCCGGCGGCGTCGCGGATGATCCTCGTCACGCGCCGGCCATCGCTGTCGAGGACGAGCGCGACGTCGCTCCCGGCCTGCGGATTGGCGCGGCGCAATGCCGCCGCCCAGGCCTTGACAGCGAAATCGCCGATGGAGAACTCGACACCCGCTGCCTTGGCCTCGTCACGCATGACCAGGAGCCGGCCGATTTCGACATCGGCGACGAGATAGAACTGCGCCGCAGCGGGCGCCGCTTCGATGGCCCGCGGTGCGGCGGCGATGTCGGCAGCGACGATGCGGCCATGCGGACCGGAGCCCGACACGCGGTTGAGATCGATGCCGCGCTCGGACGCCAGGCGCCGCGCCAATGGCGTGACATAGGTGCCGGTCCCCAGCTTCGCCGGCCCGTAATTGCGCTCCGGCGTGCGCACCTCGCGCCAGGGCGACATGTCGGGGTAGGCGAAATCGCGAGCACCGATGTTGGTTTGCTCGGGTGCCTGCGCCCGACCCCGTTCGTCCCCGCGAAAGCGGGGACCCAGTTCTTTCTTTGGCTCAGCCTGGGCCCCCGCTTTAGCGGGGGCGAACGGAGATTGGAGCTTGGTCGATGCATTGACGGTTGGCGCCGGTCTGATTTCCGCAGATGCCGCCCCACCCGCTCCGGCAATCACCGCCACGACGGCGCCCACCTTGGCGACCTCGCCAACCTGGAAACGGATGTCGGAGAGCGTGCCGGCGGCGATCGCCGGCACTTCCATGGACGTCTTGTCGGTTTCGATCTCGAACAGGTTCTCGCCCGGCTTCACGGCCTCGCCGGCCTGCTTGAACCATTTGACGATCTTTCCCTCGGCGACGGTTTCGCCGAGCTGGGGCATCAGGACGTCCATGCGTGTCCCCACCTCACTTGATGCGTTCCCAGATCACTTCCAGCGAATTATCGGCCGACCACAGCGACAGCCGGTCGCCCTTGAACTCGCAACGGCGCACGAGATCGCCTTCATCGCCCGGCTGCAGACTGGCCTGGCGATGATGCGTCACGATTCCGGCCGCAGCGTCGACGGTGTAGGTGCCGAGATAGGCGATGAAACCGCTCAGCGCGTGCTTTGCCTCTTCCGCCGTTGCCACCGCGCCGGCGCGCTTGCGCGCGACGTCCGGCGCGATCTGCACCATCATCTCGCCATGCGGCCCGTAATAGATCATGCCCTTCGGATCCGGTCCGAGATCGCGAGGCTGGCCTTTGACATTGGCGCCGATGTACCGCCAGGCCCCCATCAGCCTGGCGGTCAATTCATCACGAGTCACTGCGTTCACCAGGTCACTGAGATGTACTGCGTCTCAAGAAACTCCTTCATGCCCTCTTGCGCGCCTTCGCGGCCGAGGCCGGATTGCTTGACGCCGCCGAACGGGGCCGCCGGATCGGAGACGAGTCCGCGGTTGAGGCCGATCATGCCGAACTCAAGCTTCTCGGAGACGCGCAGGCCGCGCGACATGTCCTTGGTGTAGAGATAGGCGACAAGACCGTATTCAGTGTCGTTCGCGCGCTTGATCGCTTCTTCCTCGGTCTTGAAGGTCTGGATCGATGCGACCGGCCCGAAAATTTCTTCGTTCAGCATCATGGCGCCATCCGGCACGTTGGTGACGACCGTCGCCGGATAGAAGAAGCCGGGACCATCCGGCACCTTGCCGCCAGTGAGAATCTTGGCGCCCTTGGAGACCGCGTCATCGACGAGCTCGACGACCTTGTCGCGGCCTTCCTTGTTCACCAGCGGGCCGACGGCAACGCCGTCATCGAGACCGTTGCCCATCTTGAGGCTGGCCATCTTGGCGCTGAGCTTCTTGGCAAATTCGTCGTGCACCTTCTCGTGCACGTAGAAGCGATTCGCCGCGGTGCAGGCCTCGCCCATGTTGCGCATCTTGGCGATCATGGCGCCCTCGATCGCAGCGTCGATATCGGCATCCTCGAACACCAGGAACGGCGCATTGCCGCCGAGCTCCATTGCCGGCTTGAGGATCTGGTCGGCGGCTTCATGCAGCAGCTTGCGGCCGACCTCGGTCGAGCCGGTGAAGGAGACGACACGGACGCGCGGGTCGTGGAGCATCGCCGACACGACCTTGCCCGACGAGCGCGACGGAATGACGTTGACGACGCCCGGCGGCACGCCAGCTTCCTCCAGCGCCGGCATCAGCGCCAGCATCGTGAGCGGCGTGTCGGACGCGGGCTTGAGCACCACCGGACAACCGGCGGCCAGCGCCGGGCCGATCTTGCGCGTCGCCATCGCCGCCGGGAAATTCCACGGCGTCACCAGCACGGCGATGCCGGCGGGCTTGTGCTGGGCGAGAATGCGCGCGCCCGACGCGGGGGCCATCGACATGGAGCCGAGATTGCGCACCGCTTCCTCGGCGTACCAGCGGAAGAACTCGGCCGAATAGGCGACCTCGCCGCGCGAGTCGCTCAGCGCCTTGCCGTTCTCCAGCGTGATCAGCTTCGCGAAGCGTTCGGCGTCGCGCATGATGATCTCGAACGCCTTGCGCAGGATCTCGGCGCGCTCGCGCGGCTTCTTGGCGGCCCAGGCCGGGAATGCGGCTTGCGCCGCATCGACGGCGGCGATGGCGTCCTCGACGGTCGCGCTGGCGACCGAGGCGATGGTCTTTTCCGTCGCAGGATCGATCACATCGAAGCGGCCGCCGTCGGAAGCCTTTTTCCATTTGCCGCCGATCCACAGATCGGTCGGCACGTTGGCGAGGAGGTTGTCATACATGGCGCATTTCCTTTTATCTGCATCGTTGTTCGCGAGCCGCGAACGTCGATTCTATCGTGCCAAAGCCGGGCGTCATCGTCGTCGCACGAAATAGCAGATTTTCACTCCGCGATATTGCCCATCAGCTTTGCAAACTGCGCCGCACGGTTTCGACGATGCGTTCCGCGGTCGGCAACACCATATCTTCCAGAATGTCGGCCGCGGGTAGCGGAATATGCGGGGTCGTTATACGCACCGGCGGGCCGTCGAGATCGTAGAAGGCTTCGTCGGCGACGATCGAGACGATCTCCGCGCCCCAGCCGCACAGCCGGGGATTCTCCTCGACCGTGAACAGGCGATGCGTCTTGGCGACCGAAGCAAGAATCGTCTGCGTATCGAGCGGCACCAGCGAGCGCACGTCGATAACCTCGCAGTCGATGCCGTGTTCCGCTTTCAGCCGTTCTGCGGCCTCGACCGCGCGCGGCACCATCAGCGCCAGCGCCAGAATGGTGGCGTCGCGGCCCGGCCGGACAATCTTGGCAGTGCCGAGCCGATCGACGATCTCGCCGTCGGGAACCTCGCCCTTGGTTGCGTATAGCGACTTGTGCTCGAGGAAGATGACCGGATCGGGATCGCGCACCGCGGCAGCGAGCAGGCCGATGACGTCGACCGGCGACGATGGCGCCACGACCTTGAGGCCCGGGATCATCATGCACCAGTTCTCGACGCTTTGAGAGTGCTGCGCGCCGAAGCGAGAGCCGGCCCCGTTACCTGTGCGCACGACGAGCGGGCACTTGGTCTGGCCGTTCGACATGTAGCGGCTCTTCGGAAACTCGTTGGCGATGTAATCGAAACACACCGCGAAGAAGTCCGAGAACATGATCTCGGCGATCGGCTTCAGTCCGGTCATCGCCGCACCCATGGCGGCACCCAAGATCGCCTGCTCGGAGATCGGCGTGTCGCGGACGCGCAGCGGACCGAACTGCTCATATAGACCGACGGTCGCCTTGAACACGC
This sequence comes from Pseudolabrys sp. Root1462, assembly GCF_001426945.1. Lineage (GTDB taxonomy): Bacteria > Pseudomonadota > Alphaproteobacteria > Rhizobiales > Xanthobacteraceae > Pseudolabrys. Next base: position 187,398 of record NZ_LMFS01000004.1, read on the forward strand.
CGCCCGCCTTGGCGACGTCCTCGCCGAGGAAAACGACGTCGTTGTCGCGGGCCATTTCCTGCGCAATGCCGCGGATGACCGCGTCGCGGTAGGTGATTTCCGGCATGCCTTAATTCCTCCAGGCCCAGCCGCCGTCGGCGTAGACGTCGGTGGTGAGGATATCGGCCGGCGGCATCGGCGCCGCCTTGCAGGTCTCGGTGGCGTCATCGACCTCCTGGCGCACCGACGCATCGATCTCGGCGATGACCTTGTCGCTGACGCCGAATTGCTGCAGGCGCTCGCGATAGATCTTGATCGGATCGCGCTGCTTCCATTTCTCCAATTCACCTTCGGGGCGATATTTGGCGGGGTCGGCGCGCGAATGGCCGGAGTGGCGATAGGTCAATGCTTCGATCAGCGAGGGGCCCTCGCCGGCCCGCGCCCTGGAAAACGCCCTCTGCGCCGTGCGATAGACGACATCGGCGTCGTTGCCGTCGATGATGATGCGCTCGAGGCCATAGGAGCCGGCGCGGTCGGCCGCCGGATGCGGGACGGCGGTGACGTCGCCGATCGGCGTGTATTCCATGTAGAGATTGTTCTCGCAGACGAAGACTACCGGCAGCTTCCAGATCGCGGCGAAGTTCAGCGCCTCATGGAAGGCGCCGATATTGGTGGTGCCGTCGCCGAAAAAACAAACCGATACGTCCTTGTCGCCCTTGTACTGCGCGCGCCAGGCGGCGCCGCAGGCGATGGGAAGATGCGCGCCGATGATGGCATAGGAGCCCATGACGCCGTGTTCTTCCGAGGTCAGATGCATCGAGCCGCCTTTGCCGCGCATCAAGCCATTGTCGCGCTGCATCAGCTCGCCAAGCACCTTCTCGACGGATACGCAGCGCGCCAGGGTATGGGCATGGCCGCGATAGGTGCAGAACGACAGATCGCCCTTCTGCATGGCCTCGGCAAAGCCGCTCGCCACCGCTTCCTGCCCGAGCGACAGGTGACTGGTGCCCTTCACCAGATTTTGCAGGAACAGGTCATAGGCGCGCTGCTCGGCCTCGCGGATACGGAGCTGCGAGCGGTACATCGCCAACCGCTTGGCTTCACCGATATCGTCGTTCAGCCCCGAGCCGGGAGCCTGGGCCCGGTCTTGCGCCGTCGCCATGAGATTTCCTCGCCGCCGGAAGCCGGCTTGTTTTCGTTATCTGAGCCGAAACTTAGCCCTGATGATCGCGGCGCCGCAACTGTCCCAGGGTGAGCTTAATCGGCGGTGGGACGGCCGTCCGCGGCGGGCTTGCCCACCTTGCGCTCGCGGTACAGCAGATAGAGACCGGAGCCGACGACAATCAGCCCACCGACGATCGTCCAGTGGTGCGGCACATCCCCGAACACGACAAAGCCCCAGGTCGTCGTCCACACCAGTTGCGTGTAGATGAACGGCGCCAGTGTTGACGCCGGCGCCAGACGGTGGGCCCGGATCAGCAGGTAGTGCCCGATGCTGCCGAAAGCACCGATGGCGACCATCAGCAGGACGATGAACCAGTCCTGCGGGGTGCTCCAAACGAACGGAACGACGGGCAGCATCGCCACCGCGCCGAGAAGATTCGAATAAAAAAGCGTCGTCTCGCTCGAGTCGCTTCGCGCGAGCACGCGTGTCGAAATCGAATACAGGGCATAACAAATCGCGCCGCCGAAAGAGAGCAGCGCCGCAGGGTGCAGACCGCCGAAGCCGGGACGCGCGACCAACAGCACGCCGACGAAGCCGACTCCGATGGCGATCCATCGCCGCCAGCCGACCCATTCACCGAGGATGGGTCCGCACAGGACGGCGACCAAAAAGGGCGTCGAGAACAGGATCGACAAAGCCTCGTCGAGTTGCAGGTACTGCAACGCGAAGAAATTGAGCCCGGTCGATCCAAACAAAAGCGCCGCGCGACCGATCTGCAGCCAGGGCCGCCGCGTCACCAGCATACCCGGCTTGGTCACCGGGTTCATGAACAGAAGTGCCAGGACGAAAGCGCCGGCGTAACGAGCCCAGACAACCTGCAACGGATGCATCGAATGCAACAGGTATTTGCCTGTCGCATCGATGCAGGAAAACCCCGCCACCGCCGCGCACATCAGGGCAATGCCGGTCAGCCGCTGGCGCCGGGCAATGGCAGCAGTATCGTTCAATAGGTCGCCCGCCCGCCCGAAATGTCGAAGATCGAGCCGGTGGTGAAGGAGCAATCTTCCGAGGCGCAGAACGCGGCGAGCGCTGCGACCTCTTCGACGTTGACGAAGCGGGCGCGCGGAATTTTCGACAGCATGAAGTCGATGTGCTGCTGCGTCATCTGGTCGAAAATGGCGGTACGCGCCGCAGCCGGCGTGATGCAATTGACGGAAATGTTCTTGCCGGCGGTTTCCTTGGCCAGCGACTTGGTCAGCGAAATGACGCCGGCCTTCGACGCCGAATAGGCAACCGCGTTGGGGTTGCCCTCCTTGCCGGCGATCGAGGCGATGTTGACGATCCGCCCGTAGTCCTGGGCGATCATGCCGGGCGTCACCGCCTTGCAGCAGTAGAACTGGCTGTCGAGATTGACGGTGAGGACGCGCTTCCACTCGTCGAGCGGATAGTCCCAGGTCGTGGTGTTCTTGCCGGCGATGCCGGCGTTGTTGACCAGAATGTCGATGCGGCCGAAGGCCTTCACCGTGGCATCGCGGGCCCGCTCGACGCTGGCGAAATCGGTGACGTCGACGGGCACCACCTCGACGCGGCCTTTCACCTCGCCGGCGGTCTTTTTGGCCAGCGGTTCGTCACGATCCCAGATCGCGACCGCGGCGCCGGAGGCCAGGAAGCGCTCGACGATGGCGCGGCCGATGCCTTGCGCGCCGCCGGTGACGACAGCGAAGCGGCCTTTGAGATCGATGTTATTGGACATAGGTGCGGTTCCCCCAGGTTGATTGTATCGATTTAACGGATGGTATAGTCGGTTTGCCGGGGAAAATGCAGCCTCCCCTGAAGATGGCAGCCATCCGTCCGGGAACTGCATCCAAGCGCTGGTTGAAGGGACTTGGGCACGGCAATGGATGGCCCGATTCTGGCGCTTTTTGTCCTGTCGACTTTCGTGGGGGGCATCGTCAGCGGCCTGGCCGGCTTCGCCATGGGTCTCGTCGTCTCCGGCGTCTGGCTGCACATCCTGACGCCGGCGCAAACCGCGGCGCTGATCGTCGGCTACGGCCTGCTGGTGCAGAGCTACAGCATCTGGAAACTGCGCCACGCGCTCAGCCTGCGGACGCTAGCGCCCTTCATCGGCGGCGGCGTCGTCGGCGTGCCGGTCGGCGCAGCGCTGCTCTCGCACATCAGCCCGGCGATGATCCGCGACGGTGTCGGCGGGCTGCTGATCATCTACTCGAGCTATTTCCTGATCCGGCCGCATGTCCACACCGTGCGACCGTCGCTGCCGGCGGATATTGGCATTGGTTTCCTCAACGGCATCCTCGGCGGCATGACGGGACTGGCCGGTCCGGTCATCACCGTCTGGTGCCAACTGCGCGGTTTCCGCCGGGATGAACAGCGCGCGATATTTCAGCCGGTGATCCTGGCTGCCTTCGCGATCACCGCGGTGTCGCTGACCATAAACGGCACGGTGACGACGGATCTGCTGCGCATCTATCTTTATGGCCTCCCCGCGCTCGGCGCCGGTCTGTGGGTCGGGCTGAAACTCTACGGCCACCTCAACGAACTCACCTTCCGCAAGGTGGTCCTGGTTCTGCTGATGGTGTCCGGCCTGGTGCTGCTGTTCGGCTGACCCTGCTTGCCGGTGCGGAGCCGTTTCGCTACACTTCGAACCGTGGGGCCAGCGGCGGTCGCCCCGCGCTTCAGGCATCCGATGCCCAAGCACCGCTTCCTTCGCTGACGGAGGAAGCTCATGCTTGCTTTCAATTTCTCGATATCACCCCAGGACCTTTGGCATCTGATCGCGACGCCGCGCGCGCCGCAGATCATCGACGTGCGCCGCCGCGACATCTACGAGCAGGTGCCCGGTCTCATTCCGGGCTCCGTGTGGCGCGAGCCGACCGCGCTCGCCGGCTGGATCGGAACGCTGGACCGGGCCCGTCCCATCGTCGTCACCTGCAAGCTCGGCAAGGAATTGAGCCAGGTCATCGTCAGCGACCTGCGGAGCCAGGGCTACGACGCTGCCCAGCTTGCCGGCGGCCAGGGCGCCTGGACCGATGCCGGCCTGCCGCTGGTCGATCGCGCCGCGGCGGACCGGCTGATGCCGCAGCGGCCGTCGCTGTGGGTAACGCGGCGGCATCCGAAGATCGATCGCATCGCCTGCCCATGGCTCATTCGCCGCTTCATCGACCCCGAGGCGCGCTTTGTCTTCGTCGATCCGCCTTACGTGGCCGATGCAGCGACCAACTTCAGCGCCATCCCCTTCGACATCGCCGGCGTCGAAATCTCGCACGTTGGCGAGACCTGCAGTTTCGACACGTTGCTTTCGATATTCGGGCTGGCGGATGAGCCGTCGCTGGCGCGGCTTGCCCTGATCGTTCGCGGCGCCGACACCGCACGCCACGATCTCGCGGCCGAAGCCAGTGGCCTGCACGCCATATCGCTCGGCCTTTCGGCGCTGGCCGGCGACGATGACCATGGACTCCTTCGCCGCGGCTTTGCCATCTATGATGCATTGTTCGCGTGGGCCCGCTTTGCCGCCGACGAGAAGCACAACTGGCCCACGAAGGCGGCGTGACAACACCATGACAAGCGAAACTGCAACCACCAATGCGCGCCCGGCTCATCCGAGCTTCGGCGAGGCCTTTCTGGTGTGGCTGAAGATCGGCTGCATCAATTTCGGCGGCCCGGCCGGACAGATCGCCATGATGCATCGCATCCTGGTCGACGAGAAAAAGTGGATCGACGAACCGCGCTTCCTGCACGCGCTCAATTTCTCGATGCTGCTGCCCGGGCCGGAAGCGACGCAGCTCGCGACCTATGTCGGCTGGCTGCTGCACGGCGTGCGCGGCGGCCTCGCCGCCGGCATCCTGTTCGTGCTGCCCGGCGCCTTCGTCATGCTCGGCCTCAGCCTGCTCTACGCTTACGGGCGAGGCGTGAGCGCCATCGACGGCGCGCTGTTCGGCATCAAGGCCGCGGTCCTGGTGATCGTGATCGAGGCGCTGATCCGCATCGGCAAAAGGGCTCTCAAGTCGTGGCTGATGGTGGCCCTCGCGGCGCTGGCCTTCGTCGGCATCTTCTTCTTCGACCTGCCGTTCCCGCTGATCGTCGGCGCCGCGGCTCTTGCCGGCTTCGTCGTGGCGAAATCGCGTCCCGACCTGATCGGCATCAATGGTGTATCCGAGACCGCCCTCGCCCATGGCGCCGACCGCTGGCGGCACGCCATCCTCGCCCTCGTCATCGGCCTGACGTTGTGGTGGGCGCCGGTCGCGATCGCCGCGCTGACGCTCGGCACGGGCCACGTGATGGTGGCGATCGGACTGTTCTTCTCCAAGCTCGCCGTGGTCACCTTCGGCGGCGCCTATGCCGTGCTGGCCTATATGGCGCAGCAGGTGGTGCAGACGCATCACTGGATGACGGCGCCGGAAATGGTCGATGGTCTCGGCCTCGCCGAGACCACGCCGGGCCCACTGATCCTGGTGACGCAGTTCGTCGGCTTTCTTGCCGCCTTCCGCGCGGCGGCGCCGTTCTCGCCGTTGACGGCGGGGCTGATCGGCGCGGCGCTGACGACCTGGGTGACGTTCGTGCCGGCGATCTTGTGGATCTTTGCCGGCGCGCCGTTTCTCGAAGATCTGCGGGCCAACAAGCGACTGACCGGCGCGCTGGCGGCGATCACGGCAGCCGTCGTCGGCGTCATCCTCAACCTGTCGGTCTGGTTCGCGTTGCACGTCCTGTTCGGCAACGTCACAGAGCATCATGCCGGGCCGCTGCGCTGGTTCGGCTTCGATCCCAACGCGCTCGACCGCCATGCGGCGATGCTCGCCGTGGTCGCCGCAGTGCTCGCCTTCCGCTTCCACCGCGGTCTGATCGAGGTGATCATCGTGATGGCACTGCTGGGGATCGTCTCGACTTATTCGTTCTAGTTCTCGGCGCGCAACTCGCTTTCGTGCCAGCGGCGCAGCACCAGGTGCGACAGCGCCGACAGCGCCAGAAAGATGGCAACGCCGACGAGCGACAGCAGCAGGAGCGCCGCGAACATGCGCGGGATGTTGAGCCGGTAGCCGGATTCGGCGATACGATACGCAAGGCCCGATCCGGCCCCGGCCGATCCGGCGGCGATCTCCGCCACCACGGCGCCGATCAGCGACAGGCCGCCGGCGATGCGCAGGCCGGTGAGGATCTGCGGCAGCGCCGCGGGCAGCTTCAGCCGCATCAGCACCTGCCAGCGCGACGCCTTGTAGAGATCGAACAGCGCCATCAGGTTGCGATCGACCGAGTTGAGGCCGAGCGTGGTGTTGGCAAGCACCGGGAAGAACGCGACGATCCAGGCGCAGGCCAGAACGGCGAGATGCTGCGGCAGGTAGATCAGCAGCAACGGCGCGACCGCCACGACCGGCGTCACCTGGAGGATCACCGCATAGGGATAGAACGAATATTCAATGAGCCGCCATTGGTTGAAGGCCATCGCCAGCACGATGCCGCCGACCGCCGCCAGCATGAAGCCCTCGAAGGTCAGCCCGAGCGTCACCAGCAGCGAATTGAACAGAAGGGCGCGGTCGTCGATCAGCGCGCCGAACACCAGGGCCGGGCTCGGCAGCACATAGGCCGGAATGGCGAAGAACCGGACCGTCGCCTCCCAGACGACGACGACGATGGCGAGCAGCAGCGCCGGCAGGACAAGGCGGAGAACGCGCCCGCTCATCGATGCCCTCCCCCCGCGCTCATCCTGAGGAGGCGCGCAGCGCCGTCTCGAAGGATGCGGGCGGCCACATGGTTCGAGACGCGCTCCTTCGGAGCGCTCCTCACCATGAGGCCGATTGTGCCCGCGACATTCGTCATCCGCGTTCACCCATCGCCGCGGCGAGCGTCTCGGCGACCTGCCGGCAATAGCCGGCATATTCCGCCGAGGTGCGGAAGCGCTCGTCGCGCGGATACGGCGCCGGAATCGCGATCTCCGCGAAGACATGGCCGGGCCGCGGCGTCATCACGATGATGCGCTGCGACAGATAAACCGACTCGAACACGGAATGGGTGACGAAGATCACCGTTCGCCGCAACGCCTGCCACAGCAGCAAGAGGTCGTTGTTGAGCTTGAAGCGGGTGATCTCGTCGAGCGCGGCGAAGGGCTCGTCCATCAGCAGCAGCCGCGGCTCGGTGACCAGCGCGCGGGCGATGGAGACGCGCATCTTCATGCCGCCGGACAGTTCGCGCGGAAACGCCGCCGCGAAGTCGGCAAGCCCGACATGGGCAAGCGCGGTAGCGACCGCCTCGCGCGCCTGCGCCACCCCGGCCAGTGATAATGGCAGCTCGACGTTGCGGGCCACGCTCGCCCACGGCATCAAGGTCGGCTCCTGAAAGACGAAGCCGATCGCACCGGCGGCGGCATCCGCATGACCCTGCGGCCATTCGACCGTGCCGCGCGACGGCGCGCTCAGGCCGGCGACAATGCGAAGCGCCGTCGATTTGCCGCATCCTGACGGCCCGAGCAGCGACACGAACTCGCCGGCGTGGACGTCGAGCGACAGCCCGGCCAGCGCGACGACGCCGCTGTCGAATGTCTTGCCGACATCGCGAAGCGAGACGATGGAATTTGCGATTGTCGGCGAGCTTGCCATTTGCTCCGTCATGACCGGCTTTATGCCGGGCATCCGCGACTTAGGAACTCAATACAGTAAAGACGTGAATGACCGGGGCACAAGGGCGTTCACGCCGTCTTCGACGGGCTATGTCCGGCCATGAGGCCAAATGGGCGGAGATCGTCACTTCGGCCGCAGATTAAGGCCCACGCCCTTGTTGACGAACTGCAGCGTGAAGGCCCTCTTGTAGTCGAGGCCGGCCTTGACCACGCCGGTGCGCACCATCTTGTCGTAGAAGGCGTGCATGCGCGCATCCGTCATGGCGCCGATGCCAAGCTTGAGCGTGTCGCCGGAATCGACGATGCCGTATTCCTTCATCTTGGCGATCGAATAGGCCAGCAGCGCGTCGGTCATTTCCGGGTTGAACTTCTTGATCAGTTCGTTACCCGGCTTGCTGTCACCATAGATGTAATTGTACCAACCGATCGCCGAAGCATCGACGAACTTCTGCACCAGATCGGGATCCTTCTCGACCAGGTCGCGCCGCGTCTCGATGAGCGTCGAGTAGCTGTTGAAGCCGTAATCGGCGAGCAGAAAGACCTTCGGTTTGAACTTGCCCTGGGTCTCGATCGCATAGGGCTCGGAGGTGACATAGCCCTGCATGGCGCTTTTCTCGTCGGCGAGAAATGGCTGCGCATTGAACGTGTACGGCTTCACGCTGCGTTCGGTGAAGCCGTAATCGGCCTTCAGCCACTGGTAGTAGCTCGCCATGCCTTCCTTGGAGACGAACAGCGTCAGGTTCTTGAGATCGTCGAGCGTGTTCGCCATGCCCGGATGCGCAATGAGCACCTGCGGATCCTTCTGGAACGACGCGGCGACGGCGACGGTCGGGATATTCTGCTCGACGGCGTCGAAACTCTGCAAGGAGTTCGCGCTCATGAAGAAGTCGATCTTGCCGACCGGCAGTAGAATGCGGTTGTTGACGTTGGGTCCACCGGGCACAATCTCCACGTCGAGGCCGTACTTCTTGTAGGTGCCGTCGGCGAGCGCCTGATAGAAGCCGCCATGCTCGGCCTCGGCGACCCAGTTGGTGCCGAAGCGGACCTTGCGGAGTTCGGGGCCTTCCTTCTTTGGCGCCGGCGCGCCGCCATGCTGCGCCAAAGCCGGCGTCGAGAGCGCCACCGCCGCCAATAGCAAAATTGCCAGGGTCGATTGCGCCGACTGAATGAAGACATTTCTCCGCATCGTCTCAGCTCTCCGGTTTACGGCGGAAGAAATAGTCCGCGACCCGCTGCAAGGTAAGCCCTTGCACCAGAATCGTAAACAGAACCACGCCGTAAACCGCCGCCAGAATGGGCTGACGGTACCCGGTTTCCGGCAACGACAGAGCCAGCGCGATCGAAATGCCGCCACGCAGTCCCGACCAGGTCAGCAGCATGGTGGCGCCGATTCGCACCTTGAGCCGGGTAATGATCAAGGCCAGCGGCCCGACACTGGCGAAGCGCACAGCCAAGCTCAGCAGCGCGGCAGCGGACGCGGCGATCAAAGTCATTTTGCCGCCCTCGACCACGACAATCTCCAGCCCGATCAGTAGGAACAGCAGCGAGTTAAGCACCTCGTCGATCACCGACCAGAACAGGTCGATGTGACGGCGGGTATTCTCGCTCATGGCGTGTTGGCGCGCGCGGCTGCCGACCAGGACGCCGGCCACGACCACCGCGATCGGCCCGGACAAATGCAATAATTCGGCTACGCTGTAGCAGACGGTCACCAGCGCCAGCGATATCATGATCTCGACGTCGTGCTGATCGATTCCGCGCATGGCGCGATAGGCGAGATAGCCACCCGCCAGGCCGAGCAGCGCGCCTCCAAGGGCCTCGTAGACGAACATGAAGCCGAACTCGCCAAGGCCGATCTTGTCGCCGCCGGCCGCTACACCGACCAGAAGCGTGAACATCAGTACGCCAACGCCGTCATTCAAAAGACTTTCGCCGGCGATAACTGCGCGCAATTCCGCCGGCAAGCCGATCCGTTCGAGCGCCGCCGAGACCGCGATCGGGTCTGTCGGCGCGACAATGGCGCCCAGCACCAGGCACCAGATCAAAGGCACACCGAGTCCGGTGAGCGCGAAGACCAGCCACATCGCCACACCCATAAGGAAGGTCGAGATCAGCACGCCGACGGTTGCAAGGACGATGATCGTGCCTTTCCGATTCCAAAGATCGGAGAAACTCACCGACAGCGCGGCGGCAAACAGCAGGAAGCTCAGCGCCCCGTTCAACAGCGCGGCCGGGAACGACAGATCCCCCAGAATCACTTTGGCCCAGGGCCGCACCAGAATGCCTGGGAAGACGGCATCCCAGCCGATCAATGCCACTGACAGCACCAGCGCGCCGATCAGCATGCCGATGGTGCGCGGCAAATGAAGAAATCGCTGATTGAGGTATCCGAAAACCGCCGCGAGCAGCAATAACGCCGAAAACAGATGGAAAATAGAAAACATGAGGAAATCCGATTGAGGATGGGATTTTAAGCCAAGCGCGATGGGACCTGCGCCAGTTGTTCGAAGGATACGGCCAGGGACGAGCTTTTCGCCTGATCGCGTTTGCGAAAGGCACTTGGCGACGCAGCCAATAGGACCACTAGGTCTGGCAGCAGCCTACACCGATTGGGAGCGGAGCGCTTCACCCTCTCTCTCTTAGGTGCGGTGCCGTATCGGAACATTTGCCGCAGCGGCCCTCGCGCTCGACTTGCCTGCTTGTTTTGCCGGGTCCGATTTGCATTGATACTGGCACAACAACCCTCGCTTTGCCGGCCCTGCGGGTCAGTTAGGCGGGCTACAAAATCTTCGGGAGGATCAGGGTCATGTCGCGTTCCAAAATGTCGCTTGCCAAAACACTGCTTGGCATCGCCGCCGCAACGCTCTTGTCGGCCGGCGCCGCTTCCGCACAGATGGAAATCAAGCTCGGCCATGTCGGCGCGCCCGGCTCGCTGTTCGCGCAATCCGCCGATCTCTACGCCGCCAAGGTCAACGCCAAGCTCGGCGACAAGGCCAAGGTCGTTGTCTACGGCTCGAGCCAGCTCGGCGGCGACGGCGAACTGATGAAGAAGCTGAAGCTCGGCACCGTCGATCTCGCGCTGCCCTCGACGGTGATGACCTCGGTCGCGCCGGAGTTCGGCGTGTTCGAGATGCCTTATCTGGTGCAGAACCGCGACCACGCCGCGCGCATCGCCAAGGACGTGACCCATCCCATCCTAGGACCGATCGCGGAGAAGGCGGGCTACCGCATTCTCGGCGTGTGGGAGAACGGCTACCGCGAGATCACCAACAACAAGCGCCCGATCGTGAAGCCCGCCGATCTCGAAGGCGTAAAGCTGCGCGTGCCGGGTGGCGTGTGGCGCGTGAAGATGTTTCAGGCCTACGGCGCCAGCCCGTCGCCGATGGAGCTCAAGGAGGTGTTCGTCGCGCTGCAGACCGGCGTGATGGACGGCCAGGAAAATCCGCTGACGCAGATCTACTCGCAGAAATTCCAGGAAGTGCAGAAGTATCTCTCGCTCACCGGCCACGTCTACACGCCGGCCTATCTGACCGCCGGCGCTTCGTGGGCGCGCTTCCCGGCCGACGTGCAGAAGATCCTCGCCGACACCGCCGTCGCGGTCGAACCGGAGATCCTCAAGCTCGCCGCCAAGCTCGACGGCGAACTGATCGACAAGATGAAGAGCTCGGGCATCCAGGTGAACCAAGCCGACAAGGCCGCCTTCGTCGCGGCCTCGAAAGGCGTGTACGAGGATTTCGCCAAGGAAGTGCCGAAAGGCAAGGAGCTGATCGACAAGTCGCTCAGCCTCGCGAAAGGCTCTTAAGCCGCGCTTTGCCGTACCGATGACGTTACGGCCGGCTTCGCGCCGGCCGTAACGCGCACCTGCCGCCGCCCTGGAAGCGAGAATCCATGACCGCCATCCGACAGACTTTCGACCGCATCCTCGAACTCATTGCCGTCTTCCTGATGCTGGCGGTCACCGCGATCATCACCCTGGGCTTCGTCTATCGCTGGGCCGGCGCGTCGCTGGTCTGGTACGACGAGGTCGCGTCGATCTCGTTATGCTGGCTGACCTACTATGGCGGCGCGCTGGCCGCGCTGCGCGGCGCCCATATCGGCTTTTCGGGTTTCGTCAATTCGCTGCCGGCGGACTGGCGCGTCGCGGCCACGGCGTTTTCCTCGATCGTGACCATCTTCTTCTTCGCCGTGCTTGCCGTGATGGGCACCAAGGTCGTGCAGATTCTGCAGGGCGATACGCTGGTGTCGCTGCCCTGGCTGTCGCTGCAGGTCACCCAATCCGTCATCCCCATCGCCTCGGTGCTGTTCGTGATCGCCGAACTCCTACGCCTGCCCGAACTGCTGCGCGAAGCGCGGCGCGGACCGCTGGTCGATCATGAGTTGCAGGAAGCCCTGATCCACGGCCAGGCCGGCAAGGAGATCCGCCCATGAACGGCGCCATCTCCCTGATGCTGATCGGCATGGGCGCACTGGTGATGCTGAACGTGCCCATCGCGGTCGCCCTCGGCGTCGTCGCCATGCTGGCGATCTGGATCATGCAGGGCAGCTACATGCTGCCGAACACCGCGCTGGTCATGTTCCAGGGCGCCAGCGACTTCCCGCTGCTCGCGGTGCCGTTGTTCATTCTGGCCGGCGGCATCATGAACGCGTCGTCGATCGCGCGGCGGCTGATCAATCTGGCGACCGCCCTGCTCGGCTTCGTCCGCGGCGGCCTCGCCATGGTGACGGTCGGCTCGTCGATGTTCTTCGCCGAGATTTCCGGCTCGGCCGTGGCCGACGTCGCGGCCCTCGGCAGCCTTCTCATTCCGGCGATGAAGTCGCGCGGTTATTCCAAGGAATTCGCCGCCGCCGTGACGTCGTCCTCGGCGAGCCTGGCCATCATCATCCCGCCGTCGATCCCGATGATCCTGTACGCCGCGATGGCGCAGGAGTCGGCGGTGAAGATCTTCGTCGCCGGCATCATCCCCGGCGTGATCGGCGGCCTCGGCCTGATGGCGCTCTGTTACTATTACGCCTGGAAATACAATTTCCCGGTCGAGCAGCGCTTCGCCCTCGACAAGCTCGGCAAGGCCTTTCGCGAAGGGCTGTGGGCCCTGGTCATGCCGGTCGTCATCCTCGGCGGCATCTTCGGCGGCTTCGTCACCGCGACCGAGGGCGCGGCGCTCGCCGTGCTGGTGGCGCTGTTCATCGGCGTCGTGGTCTATCGCGACCTCGACTTCAAGTCGTTCTATCAGGCCTGCGTCGACTCGGCGATCCAGACCGCCGTGGTGATGCTGCTGGTCGCCGCGTCGGCGCTGGTCGGCGTGTTCCTGACCGAAAGCCAGTTGCCGCAGAAGCTCGCCGGCTCGATCGTCAGCATCACCACCAATCCCTACATGGTGCTGCTGATCCTCAACGTGTTCTTCCTGATCATCGGCATGTTCCTGCACTCGGCGGCGGCGATCATCCTGACCGTGCCGATCGTGCTGCCGCTGATCCATCAAGTCGGCATCGATCCGATCCATTTCGGTCTGGTGCTGACGCTCAACCTCGCCATCGGCCAGCAGACGCCGCCCGTGGCGAGCGTGCTGATCGCCTCGTGCTCGATTGCCAAGTCCGATATCTGGGCGACGACCAAGGCCAATCTTGGCTTCATCAGCGTGCTGACGTTGGTGCTGCTGCTGTGCACCTACGTGCCGTGGCTGTCGCTGGTGCTGATCAAGATGTTCTACGCGAGCTAGCCGCCGGCCATCGGAAAAGGCCCATCCGGCGCGATCCGGATGGGCCTTTGCTGTGTCTAGCGATAGCCGCCGGTGGCGGCGAGACGCTCGCCGGTCATCCACGCCGAATCGTCGGAGGCGAGAAACACCGCGACGCGCGCGATATCGTCGGGCTGGCCGAGGCGGCCGAGCGCCGTGCGATCGACCAGCGCCTTCTCGAACTCGCTGCCCTTGACGCCGGCGGTAACCAGCCCTTCGGTCTCGGTGCCGCCCGGCGCGATGATGTTGACGCGAATCTTGCGCGGGCCGAGTTCGGCCGCCAGCACGCGCGTCAGCGTATCGACGGCGCCCTTGGTCGCCGAATAGACCGACGCCGTCGGCACCGTGGCCTCGGCACTGGCGTTCGAGCCGACATTGATGACGCTGCCGCCGTTCGGGCCGAAATACTTCACCGCCTCGCGCGTCGCCAGCACGGTGCCGAGGACATTGATGTTGAACTGGCGGTGGAATTCATCCTCCGTGACGTTTTCGATGGCATCGAATTTGTAGACGCCGGCATTGTTCACCAGCACATGGACGCCGCCGAAGGTTTCCTTGGCCGTGGCGAACAGTTTCTGCACGTCGGCCGCCTTGGCGACGTCACCCTGCACCGCGATCGCCTTGCCGCCCTTGGCCTTGATGTCGGCGACGACCTTGTCGGCGCCGGCGCGGTCCGACGCGTAATTGACGACGACGGCGGCGCCGACGGCCCCGAACGCGCGGGCGACGCCCGCGCCAATGCCCTTCGACGCGCCGGTTACCACCGCCACCTTGCCCTTGAGATCGCTCATCAAACTCTCCTGTTGCGTTCGATTCGATAATTAGATAATCATCGAAATGACAGGTAGGGCGGCGCCGGCGGGACGCAAGGGCGGGAGCGAAAAATTCGGGGCGGTGTTCCGCAGGTCGAACGAAGATTCGAAGGGCGGGATGATCCGGGGCGCTAGATCTCGGCCAGGCGGTCGAGATAGGCGCGCAAGACGTCGCGATGCAGCACGAGATTGGCGAATTTGCCGTCGCGAACGATTTCGATCAGGCCGGCGGTCTCCAGTTCCTTGATGTGGTGCGAGACGGTGGCGGGACTGATGCCGTGGCAGGTGTGCAGGCCGCCGCACGGCAGCGGCGCATCCTGCGCGCCGATGCTCTTGAGGATAGCGTAACGCCGCGGCTCGGCCAAAGCCCGGGCGATCCGCTCGAATTCGCGGTCGGTGAGAACCTTCTTCTTTGCCTTGGCCATGACTGAAAAATAAGCAGTCGCAGGCGGAAGTCCAGCGCTCACGCGCCGGGCACCGGCCCGAGGCTCATCGCCAGCACACGCGCGACATGAAGCGCCTCGCGGCCGGCGCCGTCGTGAATCTGATGGCGGCACGAGGTGCCGTCGGCGACGATCAGCGCGTCGTCCGGCGCCTTACGCACCGCCGGCAACAGCGACAGCTCGGCCATCTGCAGTGACACGTCGATGGTCTCGGCCTTGTAGCCGAAGGCGCCGGCCATGCCGCAGCAGCTCGATTCGACGGTTTCGACCTTCAGCTCCGGCACCGCGCGAAGCACGCTCTCCACCGCGCCCATGGCGCCGAACGATTTCTGGTGGCAATGGCCGTGCAGCAATGCCTGCCGCGGCAATGGCTGGAGCGGCAAATCGAGGGCGCCGGCTTTGATCTCGCGCGCGAGGAATTCCTCGAGCAGCATGGCCTGCGCCGCGACCTCGGCGACGCCCTCGCCTTTCATCAGCGCCGGCATCTCGTCCCGCAGCGTCAGCAGGCAGCTCGGCTCGAGCCCGACGATCGGCACGCCGCGCCGCGCCAGCGGCGCGATGGCGTCGAGCGTGCGCTGCATTTCCCTGCGCGCCTCATCGACCTTGCCGACCGACAGGAAGGTGCGGCCGCAGCACAGTGGCCGCGCATCGTCGTCCACCGGCCGCGCCGCATGGATGTGATAGCCGCCGGCCCTGAGCACGGTGACGGCGTCGTCGAGATTCTCGCGCTCGAAATAGCGATTGAAGGTGTCGGCGAACAGGACGACCTCGCGCTTCGGCGACGGCTTGCTGGCCGAAGTAGCGGCACCGTCGCTGTCATCGCGATAAATATCGCCGCGCCATTGCGGCAGGCTACGCCGCGCCGAGAATCCGGTGAAGGCCTCCGACAGCCGCCTCAGCATCCCGCTTTTTTCGCGCAGGTTGAACAGCGCCGGGTGACGCGCGGCAAACGGCGCATAGCGCGGCAGATAGCCGACCAACCGGTCATGCAGCGACAGGCCACGCTGCTTCACGCGCGCCGCCTGCACCTCGATCTTCATGCGCGCCATATCGACGCCGGTCGGGCATTCGCGGCGGCATGCCTTGCACGACACACATAACGACAGCGTCTCGGCCATCTCGTCCGAGGACAGCGCATCGGCGCCGAGCTGGCCGGATATCGCGAGCCGCAGCGTGTTGGCGCGGCCGCGGGTGACGTCGCGCTCGTTGCGGGTGACGCGGTACGACGGACACATGGCGCCGCCGGCCAATTGGCGGCAAGCGCCATTGTTGTTGCACATCTCGACGGCGCCCTGAAAACCGCCGCCCGACCCCGAATAGGCCGACCAGTCGAGCTCGGTCTTGATCTCGATGCCGTGATAGCCGGGCTTGTAGCGCAGCAGCGAACGGTCATCGAATTTCGACGGCCGCACCACCTTGCCGGGATTGTACAGGCCGTTCGGATCGAAGCGATCCTTCACCTCTTCGAAGGCGCGCGCCAATCTCGAGCCGAACATCGGTTCATTGAATTCCGAACGCACCAGTCCGTCGCCATGTTCGCCGGAATGGGAGCCCTTGTATTCGCGCACCATGGCGAAGGCCTCTTCGGCAATCGCTCGCATGGCGTGGACGTCCTTCTCGAGCCGCAGATTGAGCACCGGCCGCACGTGCAGGCAGCCGGACCCAGCATGCGCGTACCAGGTGCCGCGCGTGCCGTGCTTGTCGAAGATCGCCGTGAGCCGCGAGGTATAGTCGGCGAGATGCTCGAGCGGCACCGCGCAATCCTCGACGAAGGACACCGGTTTGCCCTGCTCCTTCATCGACATCATGATGTTGAGACCGGAGGTGCGCAGCTCGGTGATTGCCGCCTGCAACGAAGGATCGAGCACCTCGACCACGCCGCCCCATTTGGCGCCGCTGTGCGACCAGTGAAAGCCGAGATCGCCGATCAGCTGTTCGAGCTGGCGCAGCAGGCGAAGATTGGCGTCCTGGTCGGCCTCGCCGAATTCGACGAGCAGGATCGCTTCCGGCATGCCGCGCACGAACTTGTCGAGCGTCGGCTTGAAAATCGGAATGGCGCCGGCAAGCTCAAGCATGGTGCGATCGACGAGTTCGACTGCGATCGGCTTGAGCCGGACGATGTGCTGCGCGCAGTTCATCGCCTCGTAGAACGAGCCGAAATGCACGGCGCCGACGGCTCGGCGGCCGAGCAGCGGCGACAGCTTCAATTCGATGCGCGTCGAGAAGCCGAGCGTGCCTTCGGAGCCGACAAGAATGTGGGCGAGGTTGATGTCGTTGCCGCCTTTATAGGAGCCCGGCACCAGCGCATCGAGATTGTAGCCGCCGACCCGGCGCTGCACTTTCGGAAAGCGGGCGGCGATTTCATCGGCCTCGCGCGCGCCGATGGCGATCAGGTCCTGCGCCAGTGGCCGCAGCGCCGGCGGCACATCGTTGACGCTGCCGCCGATCGGGCCGAAATGCGCCGCCGCCCCGTCGGCGAGTACGGCGTCGATGGCGATGACATTGTCGCGCATTGTGCCGTAGCGCAGCGAGCGGCCGCCGCAGGAGTTGTTGCCGGCCATGCCGCCGATGGTGGCGCGCGACGCCGTCGAAATATCGACCGGAAACCACAGGCCGTGCGGCTTGAGCTGGCGGTTCAGGTCGTCGAGCACGATGCCGGGCTCGACAACGCAGCGCTGCCGCGTGACATCGAGATCGAGGATGCGATTGAGGTATTTCGAGCAGTCCACCACCAGCGACGGGCCGATGGTCTGGCCGCATTGCGAGGTGCCGCCGCCACGGGCCAGTACGGTGGCCCCCTCCTCCCGCGAAATGCCTATCGCGCGTTCGGCTTCCTCTATCGTGCGCGGCGCCACCACGCCCACAGGCGTGATCTGGTAGTGCGAGGCGTCGGTCGCGTAGCGGCCGCGGGTAAAGGCGTCAAAATGAACGTCTCCCGTCAATTCAGCCTTCAAACGCCTTTCCAGGCCGGGGAGCACAACCGCCAAAATGCCCATCCTTATTGGTTTATGTCGATTATTGCATGAGCCAATTGCGGGAATCCGCTTGACCGGAATGTGACATTCATAGTTCAAGGCGACAAGCGCCGCTCCCCGCCGGGACGGAGCCCGTGGTTCAAACCCCACAACACGAACCTTATCAGCCGTTCCAGGAGCGGATTTCCGATGGCTCAGAATTCCTCGCGTCAGGTGGGACGTCACTTCCTGCACATCCCCGGACCGACGCCCGTTCCGGATCGCATCTTGCGGGCGATGGACACGCCGATGATCGATCATCGCGGTCCCGAGTTTGCCAAGCTGGCGAAGCGATGCCTCGATGGCATCAAGACGATCTTCAAGACCACCAACCCGGTCATCATCTACACCGCGACCGGCACCGGCGCCTGGGAAGGCGCGCTGACCAACACGCTGTCGGCCGGCGACAAAGTGCTGATGGTCGAGACCGGCCAGTTCGGTGCGCTGTGGAAGAAGATGGCCGACAAGCTCGGCCTGCAAAGCGAACTCATTCCGACCGACTGGCGCACCGGCGTCGATCCGAAGGTGATCGAGAAGCGTCTCGCCGAGGACAAGAAGCACGAGATCAAGGCGGTGTGCGTATTGCACAACGAGACCTCGACCGGCGCGCTGTCCCCGATCGCCGAGATCCGCAAGGCCATCGACGCCGCCAAGCATCCGGCGCTGCTGATGGTCGACACCATCTCCTCGCTCGCCTCGACCGACTTCCGTCATGACGAATGGGGCGTCGACGTCACCGTCGGCGGCGCGCAGAAGGGCCTGATGCTGCCGCCCGGCATGTCGTTCAACGCCGTCAGCAACAAGGCGCTGGAAGCCAACAAGACATCGAAGCTGCCGAAGTCGTTCCTCGACTGGCAGGACATGCTCAACATGAACAAGTCCGGCTTCTTCCCCTACACGCCGGCGACGCTCATGCTGTTCGGCCTCGATGTCGGCATCACCATGCTGCACGAGGAAGGCCTCGACAACGTGTTCGCCCGCCATGACCGCCTCGCCGAGGCGACGCGGCGCGCGGTCAAGCACTGGGGCCTCGAGACGTTGGTCAAGGATTCGAAATACCAGTCGCCGACCGTCACCGCGGTGCTGCTGCCGGAAGGCTTCAATGCCGACCAGTTCCGCGCCATGGCGCTGGAGACCTTCAACATCTCCTACGGCGCCAGCTTCGGTCCGTTTGCCGGCCGCTACTTCCGCATCGGCCATCTCGGCGACGTCAACGATGCGATGATGCTGGGCTGCCTCGGCGTCACCGAAGTGGCGCTGCAGATGTTCGGCGTGCCGATCAAGACCGGCGGCGTGCAGGCGGCGATGGATTATCTCGTCACCGCGCATGGCGGCGCCAAGAAGCAGGCGGCGGAGTAAGCTTTGCTTCCCTCTCCCCGTTCTTACGGGGAGAGGGTGGCGAACGAAGTGAGCCGGGTGAGGGGCATTCGCG
>NZ_LMFS01000004.1:206631-407605 GCF_001426945.1 Pseudolabrys sp. Root1462
CCCCGCAAAGCGGGGAGAGGTGAAGAAAGCGGCCACCCGTTATTCGCCAGCACATGGGCCGTGAAGTCGGCGACCGCGGCGAGCGTCGCCTCCGGCGCCTCGCGCTGCGGCGAGTGCTTGGCGCCGGGCAGCAGCGCGACATCGACCGGGCAATAGCATTCGCGCTCGGCCACCTCGATCTGCTTCACCGTGCCGTATTGATCGCCCTCGCCCTGCACGATCAGGATCGGCACGCGGATGTAGGCGAGCTGTTCGGTGATGTCCCATCGGCGAAAACCGGGATCGAGCCAGGCGTCGTTCCAGCCGCGAAAGGCGTTGTCCGGATCCTTGTGCCAGCGCGCCAGCTTGGCGCGCAGATCGGTCGTCTCATACGCCGTCTTCGCTTCGGCAATCGAGGCGATGCTGACGTCCTCGGTGAAGAAATGCGGCGCCATCAGGATGAGACCCCCGAGGCGATGATCCTGATGCGAACCGGCATAGATCGCGGCGATCGACGCGCCGTCCGAATGGCCGAACAGGATGTGATGCCGGGCGCCGATTGTGTCGAGCAGCTCCGGCAGCACGTCGCGCGCCTCATCATGCATGTAGGTCAAGGGCCGCGGCAGCTTGACCGGCGACGACTGGCCGTAGCCGGCGCGCGAATAGACGAACACGCCGCAGCCGGTGGCCTTCTGGACCTTGTCCGGAAAATCGCCCCACAGGCCGACGCAGCCGAGCCCTTCGTGCAGCATGACAATTGTCGGCGCGGCGTCGGGCCGCGGGCCGATCATGCGGTATTCGAGCGAGTGGCCGGTGATGGAGAGGAAGCCGGAATCGGATAAAGCCATTTGCACCTACCTCAATCGGCCTCATGGTGAGGAGCGTTGCGAAAGCAACGCGTCTCGAACCATGCGGCCGCCCATCCTTCGAGACGCATCGCTTCGCGATGCTCCTCAGGATGAGGCGGATTGCTCCTCCGCCCGCAGCTTGAACCTCTGGATCTTGCCCGTCGCCGTCTTTGGCAGCTCGGTGCGAAACTCGATCCACCGCGGATATTTATACGGCGCCAGCTTCTGCTTGACGTGCTCCTGCAGCACGACCACCAGCGCGTCGCTGGCCTTGCCGGCGTCCTTCAGCACGACGAAAGCGCGCGGCTTGATCAGCTTCTGTTCGTCGTGCCAGCCGACCACCGCAGCCTCCAGTACGTCCGGGTGCGACGACAGCGCCGCCTCGACCTCGAACGGCGAGACATAAATGCCCGACACCTTCAGCATGTCGTCGGCGCGGCCGCAGCAGATGAAATAGCCGTCCTCGTCCTCGATGTATTTGTCACCGGAACGGGTCCACTCGCCCTGGAAGGTCGAGCGCGACTTCTCGCGGTTGGCCCAGTACATCACCGCGGCCGTCGGTCCGCGCGAATACATCTCGCCGATCTCGCCCTTCTTCACCGGCTGGCCGTTCTCGCCGACCAGTTTGATCTCGTAGCCCGGCACCGGCTTGCCGGTGGTGCCGTATTTGGTGGCGCCGGGGCGGTTGGTGAGGAAGATGTGCAGCATCTCGGTGGTTCCGAGACCGTCATAGATCGGCACGCCGTAACGCTCGTTCCACTTGCGCGCGATCTCTTCCGGCAAGGCCTCGCCGGCGGAGATGCAGCACCGCAGCTTGACCTCGGATTTCTGCGGCGCCTGCGGGTTGTTGAGGAAGGCGGCATAGAACGTCGGCACCGCGAAGAACATGGTGATCGGATGCTTCTTCAGCAGCGCGGCGACGCCATCCGGCGTCGGCCGTTCCGGATTGAGCACCGTGGTGGCGCCGACGCTGAGCGGAAACGTCATGGCATTGCCGAGACCGTAGGCGAAGAACAACTTCGCCACCGAATGCACGACGTCGCTTTCCTTGAGCCCCGCGACCGGCGTGCCGTAGAGATCGGCGGTGAGCTTGAGGCTGCCGTGGACATGCACGGCGCCCTTCGGCTTGCCGGTCGAGCCCGAGGTGTACAGCCAGAACGCCATGTCGTCGGCGACCGTCGGCGCGGTGTAGTCGTCGGCGTCTTCGCCGCCGATCAAATCCTCGAACAGGCGATAGCTCTTGGCGTCAAGAATGTGCGGGTTGGTGCGCGAGACGACGACGTGCTCGAGGTCGGGGCACTGCGCGATGATCTTTTCGAAGCGCGGAAACAGCACCTCCGATACCACCAGCGCCTTGGCGCGGCTGTTCGTCAGCATGAAATGGTAGTCGGCCTCAGTCAGCAGCGTGTTGACCGGCACGGCGATGATGCCCGCCTTGAGGCAACCGAGAAACGCGGTCGGCCAATCGACCGTGTCGGTGAGCGCCATCAGCACGCGCTCCTCGCGGCGGATGCCGAGGCCGCGCAGCGCCGCGCCGAAGCGGCTCACGCGATCGGCGAGTTGACCATAGGTGCAGGTGCCTTGCGCATCGATATAAGCCGGTTTGTTGGCACGGCCGGCGTCGAGATTGAGCCGCAGCACGTCGGCGGCGAAATTATAATATTGTGGGCTTTCGCCCACCACCGGGTCCGCGCCCGTTTCCGCCGCGATTTTTTCCGCGACCTTCATCTTGTTTTCCTCCCGAAGTATTCGGGTATTATGGCAGAAACCGCCGCAAACTGCCTAGCGCAGCATAATTCCAAAGCAGGCGGCTTGAGGGAGTGAAACCGCATGATTTCGAGCCGCGATCGTATCCTCACCACGCATGTCGGCTCGCTGCCGCGCAACGACAAATTGTCCGACCTGCTCGTGCGCCAGGAACAGGGCCAGCCTTACGATGCCGCCGAGATGGCGGCGGAATTGGACAAGGCCGTCGCCCATGTCGTCGACAAGCAGGCCAAGGCCGGCATCGACATCGGCAATGACGGCGAACAGCAGCGCGTCGGCTTCCAGACCTACGTGCCGCAGCGCATGTCGGGCTTTGCCGGCGTGTCGAACCGGCGCCGCGGCAAGGAGTTCGAGGATTTTCCGGAGCTGGTCGCAAGCCTGGTGCGGCGCTTCCCGCACACCTCGAAGCAGCAGAACGCGCCGGAGTGCCAGGGCGAACTGAAGTACCTCGACGTCAAGCCAATTAATGACGAACTGGCGCGCTTCAAGCGCATTGCCGGGAGCCAGTTCGCCGAGACCTTCATGACGGCGCCGTCGCCGGGCATCATTTCGTCGACGATGCTGAACGCGCATTACGACACGCACGACGCCTATCTCGCCGCTTTGGCGCGCGAGATGCGCCACGAATATCTCGCCATCCATAATGCCGGATTGCTGTTGCAGATCGACGCGCCCGATCTCGCCATGGACCGCACCATGCTGTATCGCGATCTCGACGACGCTCAATTCATCAAGCGCGTCGAGGCGCATGTCGCCGCGATCAATGCCGGCATCGACGGCATTCCGGCCGACCGCGTGCGGCTGCATGTTTGCTACGGCAACTGGGAAGGCCCGCACATCTACGACGTGCCGCTCGAGAAGATCCTGCCGGCGCTGTACCAGGCCAAGGTCGGCGCGCTGACCATCGAATTCGCCAATCCGCGCCATGGCCACGAATACGCGGCGTTCCGCAAGCATCCGCTGCCCAAACACATGTTGCTGCTGCCGGGCGTGATCGAAACGACGTCGAATTTCGTCGAGCATCCGGAAGTCGTGGCGCGCCGCATCGAAGACGCGGTGGCGGCGGTCGGCGACCGCGAGCGCGTCATCGCCTCGACCGATTGCGGTTTCGGCACTTTCACCAACCGCGAATGGGTGATCGAGCCGGCGGTGTGGCTGAAGTTGAAATCGCTGCGCGACGGCGCCGACCTCGCCTCCAACCGGCTGTGGGGCAGGAAAGTGGCTTAACTGACGGCCCGCCCGCTCCAGGGGACCAAAAGCAAGCCTGCCCAACCCTGTCGCCGCGCCGCCGGACCGCTATAATGCCGGCCGACCAAACCGGCCGTCGCCCGCTACCGCGACGGCCTACAACAAATAACGACTGAACGAGGAAGCCCCGATGGACCAGACCGTCCGCAAGATCAGCGCCGAGGACATCAACCCGCGCCACAACTGGGGCCGCGCCCTGCCCTCGCTCGGCATCACCGGCGTCGACTTCGAGGAGCGCGTCGATTATCGCCGCCTGCACCGCTATCGCCTCGGCCGCGCCAAGCAGGCCCTCGACAAATCCGAACTCGGCGCGCTGCTGGTCTTCGACGTCAACAACATCCGCTACATCACCTCGACCAAGATCGGCGAATGGGAGCGCGACAAACTGTGCCGCTGGGCGCTGCTGACGCGCACCGGCGAACCGATCCTGTGGGACTTCGGGTCCGCCGCGGTGCATCACAAGCTCTACGCGCCGTGGCTGGCGCCGGAGAACTGCAAGGCCGGCATCATCGGCATGCGCGGCATGGTCGATCCGGCCTTCGGCCTGATGACGAAGCACGCCAGGGAGATTGCTTCGCTGATCAAGGAAGCGGGAGTCGGCGACATGCCGGTCGGCGTCGATATCATCGAGCCGCCAATGATGTTCGAATTGCAGAAGGCCGGCATCAACGTCGTCGACGGTCAGCAGGTGATGCTGGAAGCGCGCGAGATCAAGTCGGCCGACGAAATCCATCTGCTCAACCGCGCAGCGGCGATGGTCGACGGCGCCTATCACATGATCAACGAAGAACTGAAACCCGGCGTGCGCGAGAACGACATCGTCGCCAAGGTGAACGAGTTCCTCTACCGCCACGGCTCCGACGACGTCGAGGCGGTCAACGCCGTGTCCGGCGAGCGCTGCAATCCCCATCCGCACAATTTCACCGACCGCATGATCCGCCCCGGCGATCAGGCGTTCTTCGACATTCTGCAGGCCTTCATGGGCTATCGCACTTGCTACTACCGCACCTTCAATGTCGGCCGCGCCACGACCGCGCAGCACGACGCCTACAAGCAGTGCCGCGAATGGCTCGACAACGCCATGATGCGCATCAAGCCCGGCGCCACGACGTCGCATATCGCCGAAGCGTTCCCGACCGCGCAGGAATTCGGCTTCCCCGACGAGACCTCGGCCTTCGGCTTGCAATTCGCGCACGGCCTCGGCCTGGCGCTGCACGAACGCCCGATCATCTCGCGCGTGGTGTCGATGGATCATCCGACCGAGATCAGGGAAGGCATGGTGTTCGCCATCGAAACCTACTGCCCGGCGACCGACGGCTATTCGGGCGCGCGCATCGAGGAAGAAGTCGTCGTCACCGACAAGGGCTGCAAGGTGATCTCGCTGTTCCCGGCCGAAGAGCTTCCGATCGCGAACCGGTATTGAGCCTCGACGGCCTCATCCTGAAGAGCGCTCAAACGGAGCGCGTCTCGAAGGATGGGGCCGCCTGTGGTTCGAGACGCATGCCTGCGGCGTGCTCCTTACCATGAGACGGTTAGAGCGGACGCGTCACCCCCCGGATTGCCTTCGCCGTGTGGCGCTGTGGTACAATGGCGACCACACAGGCAGCCGGCACGGAACGAATGAACAGCGACACGCCATCTACGCCGGCCATGACGGACATGCCGCGACGCTGGCCGCATGGCATCCTCGGCGCCATCGGCCGCGGCTTGCGCGGCAAATGCCCGGCCTGCGGCGAGGGCCGGCTGTTTCGCGCCTATCTCAAGGTGGCCGATAACTGCCCCGCCTGCGGCGAAGAACTGCACCATCACCGGGCCGACGATTTTCCGGCTTATCTCGTGATCATCATCACCGGACATATCCTGGTACCGATCGTGCTGGCCGTCGAGACCGAGATCGTGCCGCCGATCTGGCTGAGCGTCACGCTGTGGCCGACGCTGGCCTTTGCCACCGCGCTCGCGTTGCTGCAGCCGGTCAAAGGCGCGGTGGTCGCCGTCCAGTGGTTCGGTGGATTGCACGGCTTCGAAGCCGCAAGGAATGCGCGGCAGGCTGCGGCCCGCTAGGCCGCCCGCACCCGGGCGATGAAATCCTGCGCTTCGGCCTGCAGCGCCGCGGCCTGCCGATTGAGGTCGGCGGCGGCGCTCTGGATTTCGACCGCACCGTTGCGGGTGCGGCTGGCGAATTCGGTGACGCCTTCGATGGTCTGCGACACCTGGCGCGTGCGCACGGCGGCGCCCTCGACGGTCTGCGCGATCCTTTGCGTGGCCTCGCTCTGCACGCTGACGGCCTCGGTGATGGCGCGCGCCACCGTGTGAATGCGGGCGATCGATTGTGAAATCGATTGCGTGGTGTCGCGTACGCCGTCGATGACGCCACCGACCTGCTCGGTCTTGTTGCGAATATTCGCGAGCGCCTGCGTCGTCTGCGTTGCCAGCGACTTGACCTCCTGCGCAACTACGGCGAAGCCGCGGCCGGCTTCGCCGGCGCGCGCCGCCTCGATCGTGGCGTTGAGCGCGAGCAGATTGGTCTGGCTGGCAATGGCCTGGATCATGCCGACCACCTTATCGATGTCGCCAACGGCCTGCGTCAGGTCGTCGACATTGGACACCGCCATCTCGGCGCGGCGCGAGGCTTCGTTGACGACGCCGCCGGCGCTGGCGAGTTGGGAATCGATGTCGTTCATCGACGCCGACAGTTCATCGACCGCAGCCGATACCGTGCCGGCGACTTCGGTCGTCTCCTGCGCCACCACCGCGGCGGTGCCGGCATGGCGCCCTGATTCGTCGGCGACGTCGCCCATCGCCTGCGCCGAGCGATCGAGCTTCGACGCGGACTTGGCCAGCGCCGCGGCGACGTTCAAGATCTTGGTTTCAAAATTGCGCGCGAACTGATCGAGGGCCTGGCGCTTGTCGGCTGCGGCCTGCTCGCGGGCGCGCTGGCGCTGGGTCTGCGCTTCGAGCAGCGCCGCGGCGTTGTCGCGAAACACCAGCACCGCGCGCGCCATGGTGCCGACTTCGTCACTGCGCTTGACGCCATCGATCGGCGCGTCGAGCCGGCCTTGCGTGATCTCGTGCATGACGACGGCGAGACGCCGCAGCGGCCGCGCCACGGCACGGTGCGCCAGGATCATGGCGACGAAGATCGTGGTCAGCGTGCCGCCGACCAGCATCGTCGTCAGCAGCCGGTAGGTCCTCGCCTTCTGCTCGCTGACGGCATCGACCGCGGTGCGCACCTGACCGCCGAGAATGTCGATCAGCCGGTTCATGCTGGTGGTGGCATCGACCAGCGCCGGGTCGAATTTGAACTCCAGCAAATGGCGCGCGGCCTCGCCGTCGCCGGTCTTGATGGCGATCTGCACCTGGTTGGCGATGTCGTTGACGAGGTCGAGACGCCGGATCATGCCGCGCACGTCGTCGGCACGCGCCGGCAGCGACGTCACGACTTCGTCGAGCCAATGCATGGCGGAGGCGTATTGGCCGGCGCGCTCGTCGATGGCCTCGCGCATCGTGTCGGGATCCCGGGTCGAAGCCATCTTGTAGGTGGCAAGGCCGAGCGACTCGGCGGCGATCTTCGATTCGGTCAGGATCAGGCGGAGCGGCGCGATCTCCCGGATGATCACGTCGTTGACGCGATCGATCTCGTGCAGGCTTCGCAGGCTGTACCAGTTGGCGGCGGCGGACAGGATACCGAGGGCGCCGATCAGTAGCATCGCCTTGGCGGCGATCGGCAAACGAATCGAATATGCGCGCGGCATCGAAAGTCCTGGCGATAAGTCCTGGCGATCCGGGAAGGTCGGTCGCGCGGTATGTAGCCGCCGAGTTGTTCCCGATTGCTTAATGACGCGTTCACGCAAATGTCGCCTTTTGCTGAAATCCGCCGTGATCAAAATTCAGGCACTGTCACAATTGGCCAGGTTACCCGTCCAAGGCGCGCCGCGCCCGAGCCCACGCGGCCGGGTTGCGACCGCGGATTGAAGCTCTTTGTTACGGCTTCTTTACTTGAGCCGGCCGGCACGAAGGGCTTGAGTTATTAGGTTGTGCGCGCAAGACTGCCGATCTCCTTTCCTGTGGGGCCGGCGGCCGAATCCTCCACACCTGTGCAACAAGGGCTCCCTCGTGGGAGCCCTTTTTTTATGCGGGTCTCTGTTTATTCCAGGCGGCGGCGAAAATTTCTTCTCCGTCAGCGGGGAATAGAACGCCGCCACCGGGATTCTCCTCGGCGAGGGCGATCTGAAACGCCCATCAGCAGAGAAAGAACGGCCATGAACAAATTTATCGTTTCCATCGCCGCGTTGGCGCTCGCCACCACGGCGGCGCTGGCGCAGTCGGCCCCGGTGAAGACCGGTGACAGCGCCAAAGGCAAGGTGCTCACCGATACCAGCGGCATGACGCTCTATACGTTCGACAAGGATGCCGCCGGCAAGTCGGCCTGCAACGGCCCCTGCGCCACCAATTGGCCACCGCTGATGGCCGCCGCCGACGCCAAGGCGGCCGGCGGCTTCACCGTCATCGTGCGCGACGACGGCGGCAAGCAATGGGCGCAGGGCGGCAAGCCGCTGTACACCTGGAAGAACGACAAGAAGCCCGGCGACGTCACCGGCGACGGCTTCGCCAATGGCGCCTGGCATATCGCCAAGCCGTAAATCTTGTGCTGTCGTCCCGGGCGAGCGTATTCGAGCGCGAGCCCGGGACCCGTACGCGGTTTACTCTCGACAGGGCACGGCGTCACTCGGCTTTGATCAACCCTTTGCGCAGGTCTTCAAGGCGCTGCTGATAGCCCTCGCCGTTTCCATAGTCGTCAAACATGGCGTAGCGCGCGTGCGTGCCGATGACGCGGCGCGCATGCTTGATCGGACACCAATACTGCTCGGTGCGCGCCGCGATCTCACGAATATAGGCGATGAGGCCGTTGGCATAGGAGCAATAGGCGCAATTGAGTTTTTCGAGCGCGTTGAGATAGGCCAGATGGTGCCGATCGAAGACCAGGTAATCGGAGCGCTTCACCTTGGCGATGCCGTAAACCGGAAAGCACACCGCTTGATAGGCCGAGACGAACAGGTCGAGCAGCATGAACGGCACGATGCCGGCATAGATCACCGGCGCGGTCAGAATAACCAGCGGATTGGCGCCCAGCACATAGGGCAGCAGCTTCTGCCGCAGTTCGCGATGGCGGCGCAGCAGTTCTTCCTCGAAAGCAACCCGGCCATGTTCGAGGCCGTAGCGAAGCTCGGCGCCGCGCTTGGCGAGCTCGGCGTCAAGCTGGGCCTCGAGCGCCCGAATCTTGGCGCTCAACTCATTGATCGTGGGATTCATTGACGCGCCCCAGCCGGACACCGGATGACGTCCGCGGCAGGCAGCATGGACCGGCATGGGGCCGAATGACAGGCAATTCGCCCGTCGCAATCTACTCCAGCCCGGTGCCGACCTTGACGTTCTCCGGCTCGAGCTTCATGCCCGCCGCGAGCGCCATGGTTTCCATTAGCGCGGCAAAATCCCCCTGCAAATAGGCTTCGGGGTCCTTCTGCAAGGTGGCGGCGCCGAAATGCGTTTGCAGCACCTCGCGCGTCGCCGCCGTCACCGGCATCGGCACATCGAATTCGCGGCCGAGTTCGAGGCCCAGATCGAGATCCTTGCGCAGCAGTTCGGGCGTGAAGGTGGTGGTCCAGTCGAGATTGACCAGCGCCGGCGACTTGTACCGCGTGAACATCGAACCCATGACGCCGTTGTTCATGAAGGCAAGGAAGGCATGGCGCGGCACGCCCATCTTGTTGGCGAGCAGCGTGATCTCGATCAGGTT
Organism: Pseudolabrys sp. Root1462; assembly: GCF_001426945.1. Classification (GTDB taxonomy): domain Bacteria; phylum Pseudomonadota; class Alphaproteobacteria; order Rhizobiales; family Xanthobacteraceae; genus Pseudolabrys. Next base: position 216,268 of record NZ_LMFS01000004.1, read on the forward strand.
CTCGATGACGACGCCGAGCATGACGTTGTGCGCGATCTTGCAGACGCGCGCCAGATCGCCCTCGCCGACATAAGCAACGCCCTGCGGCGCGATGATCTGCAGCAGCGGCGTCACCGCTTTCGATGAGTCCTCGTCTCCCGACACCACGGTCGACAGCTTGCCCGCCTTGATCACCTTGGCATTGCCCGACACCGGCGCGCAGATGTAGTCGGCGCCGGCCTCGACCAGCTTGCGGCGGACCACGGCGGAATCTTCAATGGAGATGGTCGAGCAATCGACCACGATCTTCGGCGCCTTGCCGCCGCCGGCGAGCACGCCGTTCGGACCGAAATAAACTTCGTCGAGATCCTTGCCGGTGGAGACGATCGAGAACACGACATCGAGACCGGCGAGATCGGACAAGTTATCGGCGATCTTGCCGCCGCTCTTGGCGAGCGGCTCGGCCTTGGATCGCGTCCGGTTCCAGACGGTGACATCGTGCCCCGCCTTGAGCAGGCGCTCGGCCATCGGCGCACCCATGCGCCCGGCGCCGATCCAGCCGATCTTCTGTGTATTCTTGGACATTCCAACCGCCTCCCTGACATGCCGTGTCGCGTTGACCGCGCCGACTTTCTATCCCCTTTCGCATAGCCGTTCCGCGTTCGCCGCGCCAGAGGTGGGCAACGGGTGCAACAGCGCACAATTGCCTGCTATGAACGCTCCGCCGCGGCCGCGCATCTTGCCCACCGGCAGTGGGTTCGACCGCAGCGGCCGATCAGAAGAGACAAGGAAGCGCGCCATGACCGTGACCATTCCCGCCCGCAGCAAATCCGAGCCGCGCGTCGAGGACGATGCTCTGGTGCGCGGCGCCGGCCGCTTCATGGATGACCCGCGCCTGCCCGGTCAGACCTATGCCGCCTTCGTGCGCTCGCCGCATGCCCATGCGCGCGTGCTCACGGTGAACACGGACGCTGCGCTCAAGGCCAAGGGCGTGCTTGCCGTATTGACCGCCGCCGACATCAAGACCGCCGGCGTCGGCAGCCTGACGCGGCACAATCCTCTTGTCGGACGCGGCGGCGTCAAGCTGGTGACGCCGTTCCGTCCGGCGCTGGCGGGCGACAAGGTGATGCATGGCGGCGATCCGGTCGCTCTGGTGGTGGCGGAGACGCACGCGCTGGCGCTCGACGCCGCCGATCTGGTCGACGTCGCGTACGAAGAACTGACGCCGGTCGTCGATCTCAATCAGGCGATGAAAGCCGCGACGGTGCTGTATGACGATGCGCCCGGCAATGTCGCGATCGACTGGCCGGGCATGACGGAGGACAAGGCCAATGAAGCCGAGGTCGACCGGCTGATCGCCGCCGCCGCGCATGTCGCCAAAGTCACCGTTACCAACCAGCGCATGGTCGTTGCCTCGATGGAGACGCGCGGCGCCACCGGCGTCTACGACAAGAGTGCCGATCATTATACGCTCTACGCCAGTTCGCAGGGCGCCGACACGCTGCGCGGCATGGCGGCCTCGATCATGGGCGTGCCGAACGACAAGCTGCGCGTCATCACCCAGGATGTCGGCGGCGCCTTCGGCATGAAGACGCCGGTCTATCCGGAATACATCGCGGTGCTGGTGGCGGCGAAGAAGCTGGGCCGCCCGGTGCACTGGATGTCGACGCGTTCCGAGGCTTTCGTCACCGACACGCAGGCGCGCGACACCGTCACCCATGTCGAACTCGCCTGCGACGGCAACGGCAGGTTCACGGCGCTGCGCGTGCGCCACCTGTGCAATCAGGGCGCCTATGTCTCCAATGCCGGCGTGCAGATCAACACCGTGAATTTCTGGCGCTGCCTGCCGGCGATGTACGACATTCCGAAGATGGATGTGTCGGTCGCCTGTTACTTCACCAACACGTTGCCGATCGGCCCGTATCGCGGCGCCGGCCGGCCGGAAGCCAACTACGCGCTGGAGCGCGCGGTGGAGGAAGCGGCGAGGCTTCTGAAGATGGACCCGGCGCGGCTGCGCAGGAAGAACCTGATCCCGGCGAAAGCGATGCCGTTCAAGACGCCGATCCAGACTTACGATTCCGGCGACTTCCCCGCCATCGTGGAGAAGGCGCTCAAGCTCGCCGACTACGACGGCTTCGTCAGGCGCAAGCGCGAGGCGCAAAAGCGCAAGAAGCTGCGCGGCATCGGCATTTCCTGCATGCTCGAACATGCCGGTTCGATGCCGACGGAGACGGCGTCGGTGAGCTTTCCCGGGGGCGACAAGGTGATCGTCGGCTGCAACGTGCAATCGACCGGACAGAGCCACGCCACCGTGTTCAGCCGCCTGCTGGCGACCAGACTCGGCATCGATGCGAAGGCGGTCGAACATCGTCACGGCGACACCGATCTCGGTCTCACCGGCTTCGCCTCTGTCGGCTCGCGCTCGGCGATGTGCGCCGGTTCGGCGATCCTCGTCACCGCCGACCTGATGCTGGAGAAGGCATCGAAGATCGCCGCCGCGGCGCTGGAAGCGGCCGACAGCGACATCCAGTATCGCGACGGCCGTTTCGAGGTGGTCGGCACTGACCGGCGCATCTCGCTGTTTGAAACCGCGCAGCGCGCGCAGGCGATGGGCGAGAGCCTCGACACCAAGGGCAAGGCGGAAGCGCCGCTGACCTTCCCCAATGGCTGTCACATCGCCGAAGTCGAGATCGATCCCGACACCGGACATTTCGACATCGTCACCTACACCGCGGTCGACGACTGCGGCAACGTCCTCGATCAGGCCGTCGTCGAGGGCCAGGTGCAGGGCTCAATCGCCAATGGTCTCGGCCAAGCGCTGACGGAGAATGCGGTGTACGATTCAGCCAGCGGCCAGCTCGTCACCGGCTCGTTCATGGATTACGGCATGCCGCGCGCCCACGACATGCCGCTCGAACTGCGCGAGGCGACGCATGCAGTGCCGGCCACCACCAACCCGCTCGGCGTCAAGGGCACCGGCGAAGCCGGCACCACGGCGGCAATTGCCGCAGTGATGAACGCGATTTCCAATGCGGTGCCGAACGGCGCCGCCGATCACATGGACATGCCGGCGACGCCGGCCAAGGTGTGGGCAGCGGTCCAGAAGGGGATGGGGAAGTAGTTTCCCCGTTGTCCCCGCGAAGGCGGCATTGAGCGTCGTCCCCGCGCAGGCGGGGACCCATAACCCCTGCGCTCGTTGATGAGCACCGCGGAAGAAAGTAACGATGACATCGCTGACGACTTCTGCTGCGGCGTATGGGTCCCCGCCTGCGCGGGGACGACAGAAATGAAAAACGGCCGGGCATGAGCCCGGCCGTTTGCGTTTGAAGCGCTGGATCGTCCGCCTGCGCGGACGATGACTAAGCCTGCGAGATAAACTTCGTGTTCAGATAAGCCTGCAGGCCTTCGATGCCGCCTTCCGAGCCGTAGCCGGAATCCTTGACGCCGCCGAACGGCGTTTCCGGCGTCGACACCGCCACCGAGTTGATGCCGACCATGCCGGCCTGGATGGCGTCGCCGACGGCGTTGGCGGTCGCCGACGAATTGGTGAAGGCGTAGGAAGCCAGACCGAACGGCAGCGAGTTGGCGCGCTCGATCACCTCGTCGAAGGTCTTGAACGAAACGATCGGCGCCAGCGGCCCGAACGGCTCCTCAGTCATGATCTTGGAGTCGTCCGGAATGTCGGTGATCACGGTCGGCTCGAAGAAGAATCCCTGATTGCCATGGCGGTTGCCGCCGGCCGCGATCTTGCCGCCGCGCGCCTTGGCGTCGTTGACGAACGACTCCATCGCATCGAGGCGGCGCGGATTGGCGACCGGGCCCATCTTGGTATCCTTGTCGAGGCCGTCGCCCAGCGTCAGGCCCTTGGCGTATTCGACGAAACGCTCGACGAACTTGCTGTAGTTCTTTTCCTGCACGTAGAAGCGCGTCGGCGAAATGCAGACCTGACCGGCGTTGCGATATTTGAATGCGGCGATGGTGTCGGCGGCCTTGATCGGATCGGCGTCATCGAACACCAGCACCGGCGAGTGACCGCCGAGCTCCATGGTGGCTCGCTTCATGCCGCGCGCGGCCAGCGCCGCCAGATGTTTGCCGACCGGCACCGAGCCGGTGAACGACACCTTCTTGACGATGTCGGAAGGAATGATGTGCTCCGACACTTCAGCCGGCACGCCGAACACGAGATTGAGCACGCCCGCCGGTACGCCGGCGTCGGCGAAGCACTTCACCAACTCGACGGCGCCGCCCGGCACTTCTTCCGAAGCCTTGATGATCAGCGAGCAGCCGGCCGCCAGCGCGCCGGCGATCTTGCGGATCGGTGTGAGCGTCGGGAAATTCCACGGCGTGAAAGCGGCGGCAACGCCGACCGGCTCCTGCAGCACGATCTGTCGGATGCCCTTCATGCGGCCCGGCACGATGCGGCCATAGGCGCGACGGCCTTCCTCGGCATACCAGTCGGTAATGTCGGCCGAGGTCATCACCTCGATCCGCGATTCCGGAAACGGCTTGCCCTGCTCCTGGGTCTGAACGCGCGCGATGTGATCGGCGCGCTCGCGCATCAGATTGGCGGCTTTGCGCAGGATGTTGGAGCGGTCATAGGCCGAAGTCCTGCTCCAGGTTTTGAACGCCTTGTCGGCGGCGGCCAGTGCGTGATCGAGATCCGCCTTCGACGCATGCGGCAGCTTGCCGAGTACCTTGCCCGTCGCCGGATTGATGACGTCTTCGCTCTTGCGGTTTTCGGCGCCCAGCCACTGCCCATCGATGTAAAGCTTGAGATCGGTATACATGCGAACCTCGTCGTTTTCGGTGACTGAGAAAATCTCGTGGCGTGCCTTAGCACTTTCAACCCCGACCGGCCACAGGGCCGGTCCGCCGCACCCTCGTTGATGCAGCGCAGCATCCGGGGCCGCGAACGATAATTCGCGCGGCGCTTCAGGAGCGGACGAACTCAGGAGCCCGTGAATTTGGGCTTGCGCTTTTCCATGAAGGCCTGCCGGCCCTCGATATAGTCCTTGGACGCAAAGCAGGCCTGCACCATGGCCTCGGCTTTCGCCATGTCGCGGTCGGGCGCGTCCTTCAGCACTTCGCCGACGATGAACTTGATCGAGTCGACGGTCAGCGGCGCATTGCCGGCGATGGTGTCGGCATAGTTCTGGACGTAGCTTTCGAGCTCGCCGTCCGGCAGCACGCGGTTGACGAGGCCCATCTCCTTGGCCTCCTGCGCGGTGAATTGCCGCGCGGTGTAGAAAATTTCCTTGGCGTAGGACGGGCCGACGACATCGACCAGCTTCTTCACGCCGGAATAACGATAGCCGAGCGACAGCTTGGCGGCCGGTACGGCGAATTTCGAACCCTCGGTGCAGATGCGCATGTCGCAGGCCAGCGCCAGACCGACCCCGCCGCCGATGCAATAGCCGCGGATCATGGCGATGGTCGGCTTGGGGAAATTGTAGAAAGCGCCGTAGGCGCGATCGACCGCTTCGTTGTAGCGGTCGGACGCCGCCTTGCTGGCGCGCTCGTCGGCGAACTTGGAGATGTCGGCGCCCGAGACGAAGGCCTTGCCGCCGGCGCCGGTAACGACGACGACGCGAATGTTGTTGTCGTTCTTGAACTCGTCGAGATAACCCTCGGCCGCTTCCCACATGTCGAGCGACACGGCGTTGTGCCGCTCGGGGTTGTTAAAGGTGAGATAGCCGACCTGGCCTTCCTTGCGGGACAGCATCTTGTCGGTCTTCACGGGCGCGTTCATTCGTTATCCTCTTGATCTCTGTGCTCTGTCATTCCGGGGCGCGAGCCCAGCGAGCGAACCCGGAATCCAGATATAAACTCGGTGTCCTTGTCCGGATTCCGGATTCGCCGCCTTCGGCCGCGGCCCGGAATGACGGGGTTGGGTTACACCGCCTTCGCGTCGTGAAGGGCGGTGATCTCGGCGTCGGCGAAGCCGAATTCCTTCAACACCTCGTCAGTGTGTTCCCCTTGCTTCGGCGGCGTCACTGCGACCTTGCTCGGGGTACGCGACAGCGCGAAGGGCTGGCCGACAAAGGTCTGCGTCTCGCCGTTCGGCTTCTTGCCGTCCCACGCCATCTTCAGATGCTTGACCTGCTCGTCGGCGAACACCTGATCGATCGAATAGATCGGCCCCGACGGCACGCCGGCTTTCTCGAACAGCGCGATCCATTCGGCGCTGGTCTTGTGCACGGTCTTCTCGGCGATCGCGGCGTTGACGGCCTTGCGATTCTTCGAGCGCAGGCTGTTGGTCTTGTAATCGGGATTGGCGATGAGCTCCTGCGCGTCGATGGCGTTGCACAACCTTTCCCAGATCACCTGGCCCGCGGCGGCGATGTTGATGTAGCCGTCGGCGGTCTGAAACACGCCGGTGGGAATCGTCGTCGGATGATCGTTGCCGGCCTGGCCGGCGACCTCATGCTGCTGCAGCCAACGCGCCGCCTGGAAGTCGAGCATGAAGATCTGCGCCTGCAGCAGCGAGGTGTTGACCCACTGGCCCTCCCCCGACACTTCGCGCTCGAGCAGCGCTGTCTGGATGCCGAGCGCACAGAACAGACCGGCGCAAAGATCGGCGACCGGAATGCCGACGCGCATCGGGCCGCGGCCCGGTTCGCCGGTGATCGACATCAGGCCGCCCATGCCCTGCGCGATCTGATCGAAGCCGGGGCGGTCGCGATACGGACCGTCCTGGCCGAAGCCGGAGATGCTGGCGAGGATGATGCGCTTGTTCACCTTCTTCAGTGACTCGTAATCGATGCCCAAACGGTCCTTCACGTCGGGGCGGAAATTCTCGACCACGACATCCGCCTTCTCGACCAGGCGCTTGAAGGCCGCGAGGCCCTGCGGCGACTTGAGGTCGAGCGTCATCGAGCGCTTGTTGCGATGCAGGTTCTGAAAGTCGGCGTTCTCGCGCGGCCCGCCCGGGCCCTCACCTTTCTCCAGATGCGGCGGCGTCTCGATCTTGATGACGTTGGCGCCCCAGTCGGCGAGCTGCCGGACGCAAGTCGGGCCCGAACGTACCCGGGTAAGATCGAGGACGGTGAAACGAGAAAGGGCGGTAGAAGCCCGGGAAAACGGCATATTTCAAGCTCCGGCGGTCAGAAACGTCATAAAACAGGCCCCCAGACCATCCCCGATCCAGCCCAGGATGTCTATTCGCAAGGGAATTGCCGCCGCCAGGCAGGGTTCCGTTCACGATCCGGACGGATATGACCGAAACACGCCTTGAAATGAACACGCGGCGCTGTCATATCAGCTTTGCGGATGAAGGCTCGATTCGAGCTCCGCGGGCTGCGTGCACGAATTTCATTCAAACCGATATTCGCCCCGCCTCTTCCGTCTCACACGAGACCCGACACGACAACCCTGGCAACGCGGGATGTCACAAACCCCGCGATCCGCCGCGCGCACCACGCGTGCCCGGCCGTGTCGCCGCATTTAGAAAAGAGACCTTTTGACTAACTTCAACGACTTCGGCCTCGCTGAGCCGATCCTCCGTGCCCTCACCGAGGAAAACTACTCGACCCCCACTCCGATCCAGGCCCAGACCATTCCCTTCGCGCTTCAGGGCCGCGACATCGTCGGCATCGCGCAGACCGGCACCGGCAAGACCGCGTCCTTTGCGCTGCCCATCCTCAACCATCTGATGAAGATGCGCATGCGCCCGGCTCAAAAGGCCTGCCGCGTCCTCGTGCTGTCGCCGACCCGCGAACTGTCCGGCCAGATCGCCGATAGCTTCCGCGCCTATGGCCGTCACATCCGTCCGATGGCGATCGAACTTGCGATCGGCGGCGTGCCGATCAACCGTCAGGTGCGCGGCATGGCGCGCGGCGTCGAAGTCCTGGTGGCAACGCCGGGCCGTCTGCTCGACCTCGTCAACCAGCGCGCGGTCAACCTGCAGCAGGTCGAAATCCTGGTGCTCGACGAAGCCGACCGCATGCTCGACATGGGCTTCATCCGCGACATCCGGAAGGTCGTCGCGATGCTGCCGAAGCAGCGCCAGACGCTGTTCTTCTCGGCCACCATGCCGGGCGAAATCGCCAAGCTGGCCGGCGAAATGCTCAACGATCCGGCGAGCGTTTCGGTGACCCCGGAATCGACCACCGTCGAACGCATTACCCAGAGCGTGATCCTGACCGACCGGGCTTCGAAGCCGGGCCTGCTGGTCGATATGCTCAAGACCGAAACCGTCGACCGCGTGCTGGTGTTCACCCGCACCAAGCATGGCGCCGACAAGGTCGTGAACCAGCTTGAGAAGAGCGGCTTCGCGGCCGCCGCGATCCACGGCAACAAGTCGCAGAACCAGCGCGAGCGCGTGCTCGCTCAATTCCGCGACGGCTCTTTGCGCATCCTGATCGCCACCGACATTGCCGCGCGCGGCATCGACGTCGACGGCATCAGCCATGTCGTCAATTACGACCTGCCGAACATTCCGGAATCCTACGTCCATCGCATCGGCCGCACCGCGCGGGCCGGCCGCGACGGCGTCGCGATCTCGTTCTGCGATCACGAAGAGAACGCGTTCCTGCGCGATATCGAGCGCACGATCCGCATCAAGATCCCCTCGACCGACAAGCGCACGGGCGGCCCTCGCGCCGCCGCCGAGCCGGCCGGACGTCATCACGCCAACGGTCGCAACGGCGAAAGCCGCCATCGCGGCCGCGGCGGCAACGGCCAGAGCCGGGGTCACCAGAACGGCGGCCAGCGCAATGGCCAAGGTCACGGCGGTCAAGGCCAGGGCCAGCAAGAGCGGCCGCAGCGCGCCAAAGGTCAGCACAGCGGCCAGCCCAGTGGCGGCCGTCAGCCGGCTGCCGCTGTCGGTGCTGCTGCTGGCAACGGTCAGGGCAAGGACATCGGGGGCATGAAATTCATGCAGCGCGGGCAGAACCGGCCCCGCAGCCACGCCCCCCGCTAAGGATTGCCTGCTAAATTCCCCGTCCCGAGGTCAAATCGGCCTTGGGGCGGGGTCACTTTTTCGGATAAAGGTAGCCCGCCCACGGCGCGGCTGACCGGGAGAGGATTTGGATGCCGAAAGAAGAAATGCTGGAATTCGACGGGACGGTGACCGAAGTGTTGCCGGACGGCAATTTCCGGGTAAAGCTCGATAACGAGCACGAAGTGCTGGCCTATACCGCGGGCAAGATGCGCAAATTCCGCATCCGCACCGGCGTCGGCGACCGCGTCATCGTGGAAATGTCGCCTTACGACCTGCAGCGTGGCCGTATCAGCTTCCGCCACAAGGGCGACGCGCCAACGGCGGCGCCGCAACAGCGACGGCCGAATTTCCGCCGCCGTTAATGACTCCGTACCGGCAGGCGGATCCCCGCCTCGCCCGCACCTAGCGACAATGCGATTGCCGCCCCGACAATCATTTGATTTCGTCGGTAATCACCTTGAATCCCACCATCGTGCAGAGGCCGAACGACGTCACGATAGCGACGTCGGTGGCATCGCGCCCGCGCGCCATCAGGATGCGGCCGACGCGCGGCACGTTGTTGCGCGGATCGAACAGGTGCCAGGCGCCGCCGAGATAGACCTCCATCCAGGCCGCGAAGTCGCCCGGCGGATAAGGCGGCGGCATCCCGATATCGCCGAGATAGCCGGTGCAATAGCGCGCCGGAATATTCAGGCAGCGGCAGAAGGTGATGGCGAGATGCGCGAAGTCGCGGCAGACGCCGCGCCGCTTGTTGTAAACCTCCCAGGCCGACATGGTCGGATCGGCATGCTCGTAGCCGAACGTGATGTGGTTGTGCACGTAGTCACAGACCGCCTGCACCAGCGACCATCCGGCCGGCAGGTGGCCGAAGGTCTTCCATGCGACGTCGCCGAGCCGGTCGGTTTCGCAGTATCGGCTTCCAAGCAGATAGATCAGCACGTCCGGCGGCAACTCGGCGAGCGGATGCTGATAGGCATTGGCGACGACGGGATCGGTCCTGCCGCTGTCCTCGATCGTGAAATCCGCCGTGATCTGCAGCCGGCCTTCCGGCGCGGTGATGACGTGGCAGAAATTGCCGAAGCTGTCGTGATAGGTGCGCGCCGGCAGCGGCGGCTTGAAATTGATGCGGTCCCAGCTCAGAAGGTCGGGCGTGCGCGAAGGATGCACGCTCAACTGCAGAATCATGGGCGTAGGCTGCGGACAGTTATAGGCGATCTCGTAGCCCGCGCGAATTTTCATACAAACTCCATCGCCGGCGTGACGTCGTCCGCCGGACGCATGCTAAGAAAAAAGCGGCTAATAAGTTCCGAAACGTAACGTCGCGTGCGCCCGACGTTCAAGGGCGCTTCCGTCGGCGGCACCTGCACTCTACCAGATTGCGGCGGCAAGGTCGCTCGCGAATAACAGCCGAAAGGCCCGTAATGCCAGCCACTCTGTTGTCACCCGACGAACCGTCGCCCGTTACCGTCCACAATGCGGGCGGCGCCTCGCCCTTGCTTCTGGTCGCCGATCACGCCGGCAATCGCATTCCCGCCGCGCTCGGCGACCTCGGCGTTTCAAAGATCGAGCGTGCGCGCCACATCGGCTGGGACATCGGCATTGCCGGCGTATCGCGGCGCCTCGCCGACGCACTCGATGCGGTATTGATCCAGCAGAATTATTCGCGCCTGGTGATCGACTGCAACCGCCCGCCGGCCGCGCCGTCGTCCATGCCGGAGATCAGCGAACTGACGCCGGTGCCCGGCAATATCGGGTTGAGCGATGCCGACCGGGCCCGGCGCGTCGCCGAAATCTTTCAGCCCTACCATCACGCGATCGAAGTCGAACTGACCCGCCGCCTGCAGGACGGGCGCCCCGTGGCGCTGGTCGCGATGCACAGCTTCACGCCGGTGTTCAAGGGCTTCGTGCGGCCATGGCACGCCGGCGTCCTCTACAATCGCGACGACCGGTTTTCGAAAAGGCTGAAAGCCGTGCTGGAAGCCGAGGGCGATCTCATCGTCGGCGACAACGAGCCTTATCGCGTCGACGATCTGACCGACTACACGATCCCGGTGCACGGCGAAAAGCGCAACCTGCATCACATCGCCATCGAGATCCGGCAGGACCTGATCGCCGACGAGACCGGGCAAGCCGCCTGGGCGGCGCGACTGGCGCGGCTGTTGCCGCTGACTTATCGGGCGCTGTGAAGGCTGCGGCATCGCGGCACGCGTCCGCGGCATCGCGCCGCCGTTTGCCGCTCGCCGCCTCACAAAGCCCACATTACAATCGGGTAATCGCCGCCTCGTCTTTCATCGGGTGCGCCATGGAATTCGCCGGCCTTCGTCTCGCATGGACTGTGCTGCTCGCCGGCATGATCGCCGCGGCGCCCGCTATGGCATCCGCGCAAGAGGCCGCACCGACGGCCGCGCCGCCAAGGCAGAACGAAAAGCACGACGCCGGCCCCGGCATTCTCAAACTGCTGCCGGCCGACGCCGTTACCCAGCATTCGATCGACACGCCGCAAGGCCGCATCGACTACACGGCAACCGCCGGCACGCTCGCCTTCTATGACCAGTCCGGCAGCCAGAGCGCCTCGGTGTTCTACACCGCCTATGTGGCGAAGAACCGCGGCGCCAATCGGCCCTTGACCTTCGCTTTCAACGGCGGCCCGGGCGCGGGCTCGGCCTTCCTGCATCTCGGCGTCGTCGGCCCGCGCATTCTCGAACTCGGGCCCGACGGTCATGACGCGACGCGCGCCGAACTGCGCGACAATCCGCAAACCTGGCTCGCCTTCACCGATCTGGTGCTGATCGACCCCATCGGCACCGGCTGGAGCCGCGCCGCCAAGAGCGACGACGCCAAGAATTTCTGGGGCGTGCGCAGCGATGCCGACGCCATGGCCAAGGCGATCGCGCTCTATGTATCGCACAACAACCGCTCCTCGGCGCCGAAATATCTGCTGGGCGAAAGCTACGGCGGCTTGCGCGCCCTGAAGACGGCGCGCGCGTTGCTGCGCGATCAGGGCCTCGCGGTCAGCGGCATCGTCATGCTGTCGCCGTTGCTCGAAGGCTGGCTCACCTTCGGCGACGACACATCGGCGTTGCGCGCGGCGCTGCAATTGCCGTCGCTGGCCGCCGCCGAACTCGAGCGCAAGCACACCTTCACGCCCGAGGCGCAGGCCGCCGCGGAAAACTTCGCGATGACCAATTATCTTACCACGCTCGCCGGCCGGCCGCCGCAGGGCGACGACGCGCAGAAATTCTACGGCCGCGTCGCCGAGGTCAGTGGCGTGCCGGAACAGACCATCGCCAACGCGCGCGGCTTCATCAACGACTTCGTCAAGACGGTGCGATTGGGCAAGATCGTCAGCCGCTACGACGCCGATTACGCGGTGGACGATCCCAACCCTGAACGAACGTCGGACCGCGGTTCCGATCCGATCCTCGACGGCGTGGCGCGTGCCTATGGCGGCGCTTTCGCCGACTACGCCCGCAACGAACTCGGTTTCAAGACCGAGATGACCTATACCCTGCTTGCCAACGATATCAGCGGCAAATGGGACTGGGGCCACGGCGGACGTTTCGCGGTCAGCGGCGAGGATGACATTCGCACCCTGCTCGCCTTCAACCCGTCGTTCCGCATTCTCGTCGCCCACGGCTATGCCGACATGGTCACGCCCTACGGCATGACGCGTTACGTCCTCGACCACCTGCCGCCGATCGGCGCCGCCGGGCGCGTTCAGCTCAAGCTCTATCGCGGCGGCCACATGTTCTACATCGCCCAGGATTCGCGGAGAGCCTTCAGCGCCGACGCTGCGGCGTTCTATCGGGCGGCGGAATAAGCCAGCCACCGGCTCCCTTGAACTACCGGGCGGCCATCTGTCATGGTGGCGCGGCCGGATGTTCTGGGGGCCGTTGCGTGGACTTCTATCTCGTCGTTTCCGAACTTGTCAGCGCGACGCTGCGATGGCTGCACGTCATCGCCGGTATCGCCTGGATCGGCTCGTCGTTCTACTTCATCCACCTTGACCTCAGCCTGCAGAAGCGCGTCGGCTTGCCCGACGGCGTCAAAGGCGACGCCTGGCAGATTCACGGCGGCGGCTTCTACCAGATGATCAAATTTCTGGTGGCGCCGAAGCATATGCCGGATGAGCTCACCTGGTTCAAATGGGAAGCCTATGCCACCTGGCTGTCCGGCTTCGCGTTGCTGGTCGTCGTCTATTACCTGCAGGCCGACCTGTTCCTGATCGACAAGTCGGTGCTGAACATGAGCGCGCCGACCGCGGCGGCGATCGCTTTCGTGACGCTCGTCGTGAGCTGGCTCATCTACGAGGCTTTGTGCCGCTCGCCGCTCGGCAAGCACGCGGTCGCACTGGCTCTGGTCGGCTATGTTTATCTCGTTGCGCTGACCTACGGCTTCACCCATGTGTTCAGCGGCCGCGGCGCCTTCACCCAGATCGGCGCGCTGATCGGCACCATCATGGTCGCCAACGTCTTCGCCGTGATCATGCCGAACCAGCGCAAGACGGTGGCCGCACTGATCGCCGGCGAGAAGCCCGATCCGGTGTGGGGCGAGCTCGGCAAGCAGCGTTCGGTGCACAACAACTACCTGACGCTGCCGGTCGTGTTCCTGATGCTGTCCAATCACTATCCGCTGTTCTTCGCGACGAAGTACAACTGGATCATCGTCGCCATCGTGCTGATCATCGGCCCGGTGATCCGGCATTTCTTCAATGCGCGGCACGAAGGCAAGGAGAGTCCGTGGTGGACCTGGTTCGTCGCCGCCTTCGCGATGATGCTGGTGCTGTGGCTGACCACGACCGGACCGAAGGATGCCGGCAAGACCGGCGCGCTGGAACAGAAGCCGACTTTCGCGCAGGTCAACGAGATCGTGTCGTCACGTTGCAGCATGTGCCACGCCGCCGAGCCGGTCTGGGCCGGCATCGGCGAGGCGCCGAAGGATATTCGGCTCGACAGCCCGGAAGCGATCAGATTGCACGCGAAGCTGATCGCGCTGCAGGCCGGCCGCTCCAGCGCCATGCCGCCGGGCAATGTCACCGAGATCACGCCGCAGGAGCGGCAGGTGCTGGCGGCGTGGTATGCGGCAGGAGCGCCGGCAGAATGACGCCCATCACCCTCGACCAGCTCAACGCCCTGTCAGCCACCGATTTCACCGCGGCGCTGGCCGACATCTATGAGCATTCGCCCTGGGTCGCCGAAGCCGCGGCGAAGCAACGGCCGTTCGCGACGCTCAATGCCCTGCATGAGGCGATGGTGGCGGCGGTGAAAGCCGCGCCGGATGACGCGCGCATGAAACTGATCGCCGCGCATCCCGATCTCGCCGGCAAGGCGGCGCGCGCCGGTTCGCTCACCAGGGATTCGACGGACGAGCAGATGAGCGCCGGACTCGATCGTTTGAGCGAAGCCGACTACGCGCGCTTCCACAAACTCAACGACGCCTACAAGGCAAAGTTCGGCATTCCTTTCATCGTTTGCGTCCGCCGGCACACCAAAGACTCGATCCTTGACGAGTTCGAGCGCCGTCTTGCCCAGGTCGATGCCGCCGAAACCGACACCGCGCTCGGCGAAATCTTCCGCATCGGGGCGCTGCGCCTCGACCAGCGCATTACCGCGGCGGATAAAGTGCCGATAACCGGCCGGCTCTCCACCCACGTGCTCGACACCCATAGCGGCCGGCCCGCCCAAGGCGTGGCGGTCGAACTATGGGAATTGTCGCGCGACGGCAGCGAGCGCCTGATCGTCCGCGCCACGACCAACAGGGACGGGCGCACCGATGCACCGCTGATCGGCGGCCGGCCAGTGCCGCGCGGCACCTACGAACTGCGCTTTGCCATCGGCGGCTATTTCCGCAACTGCGGCGTGCCGCTACCCGACCCGCCGTTTCTCGACATCGTGCCGATCCGCTTCGGCGTCGCCGAGCCGGAGGGTCATTATCACGTCCCGCTGTCGGCCTCGCCCTGGGCCTACGGAACCTATCGCGGCAGTTGACCTCCTGCCCAAACGGCAGGCCGCGACGCCGCAATTGCCGCGTGGATAGGCAGGGGCTGGCGACAATTGGTGCCTTCAACTGCCGCCGAAATTGGCACAATATTGGCTTGTCGTTTTTCTAGACGCCGCCCGGGGGACAAGGCGCCGTCGCAGTCTGAGTCACGGGACAGCCTTCCACATGTCGGATCAGGGGTCGGCCAGTCATTCCGCGCGTGCGCCTCTGCTCCAGGCCATTGGCATCACCAAACGCTACGGCAGCTTCCTCGCCAATGACGACGTCTCCATCGACCTCTTTCCCGGCGAAATCCATGCACTGCTCGGCGAGAACGGCGCCGGCAAATCGACCCTGGTCAAGACGATGTATGGCCTCATCCAGCCGAGCGCCGGCGAGCTGCGCTGGCTGGGTGAAAAAATCGAACTCGCCGGCCCGGCCGATGCGCGTGCGCGCGGCATCGCCATGGTGTTCCAGCACTTCTCGCTGTTCGACAATCTGACGGTGGCCGAAAACGTCGCCCTCGGGCTCGACGGTTCGGAAAGCTTTGCCGCGATGTCGGCGCGGCTGGCGCAGGTGTCGCGTGACTACGGCCTGCCGCTCGATCCCAAGCGCGAAGTGTGGCGGCTGTCGGTTGGCGAACGCCAGCGCATCGAGATCGTACGCGCCCTCATGCAGAACCCGAAGCTGCTGATCCTCGACGAGCCGACCGCGGTGCTGACGCCGCAGGAGGCCGACCAGCTCTTCTCCGTGCTCGAACGCCTCAGGAGCGAAGGCCGCGCCTTGCTCTACATTTCGCACAAGCTCGATGAAGTGAAGCGGCTGTGCGACACCGCGACCATCCTGCGCGGCGGCAGGAAGGTCGCAACCTGCAATCCGCGCGCGGAGACTGCGGCGTCGATGGCGCGCATGATGGTCGGCGCCGATATCGGCGAGGTCAAAGCGACGACGGCGCGCGCCGTCACCGTGCCGCGGCTGCTGATCCGCGATTTGTCGATGGAGCCGGACGACCCGCACGGCACTTATCTGCGCAATGTCGCAGTCGAGGTGTTCGGCGGCGAAATCCTCGGCATCGCCGGTGTTGCCGGCAATGGTCAGGATGAATTGTTCGCCGCGCTGTCCGGCGAACGGCTGTGCCCGCACGAGGACAACGTCATCATCGACGGCCACGCGGCTGGCCACCTTTCCGTGACGCAGCGGCGCAAGCTCGGCGCCGCCTTCGTGCCCGAGGAACGTCTCGGCCACGGCACCGCGCCGCGCATGAAATTGTCGGAGAACGCGCTGCTCACCGGCCACGCCGCCAGCCGCATGGTGAAGCACGGCTTCGTCGACCGCCCCGCAACGTTGAAAGCCGTTGACGCGACCACCGCGACCTTCGACGTGCGCAAGGCCAAGCGCGATCCGGAAGCTGCCAGCCTGTCCGGCGGCAATCTGCAGAAATTCATCGTCGGCCGCGAAATCCTGCGCGAGCCCGGCGTGCTGGTGGTGAGCCAGCCGACCTGGGGCGTCGATGCCGGCGCCGCCGCGGTCATCCGTCAGGCGCTGCTCGATCTGTCCGGCCGCGGCACGGCCGTGCTGGTCATCAGCCAGGACCTCGACGAGCTGATCGAGATTTCCGACCGCATCGCGGTGATGTTCCACGGCAGCCTGTCCGAGCCGATCGCCGCGGCGAAGGCCACACGCGAGAAGCTCGGCCTGCTGATGGGCGGTGCCTCGCCCGAAAGCGCGAAGGAGGTTTCTCATGCAGTTGGTGCTTGAGAAACGCGCCGAGCGCTCGACCTTCATCGCGCTCGCCTCGCCGCTGCTCGCCATCGTCCTCACGCTGGTGACGATATCGATTCTGCTGCTGGCGCTCGGCAAGAACCCGCTCGCGGCGCTCTATGTCTATTTCATCGAGCCGCTGACCGATCCCTACACCCTGATGGAAATCGCGGTAAAGGCTTCGCCGCTGGTGATGATCGCGATCGGATTGTCGCTGTGTTATCTCGCCAATGTGTGGAATATCGGCGCCGAAGGCCAGTTTATCATGGGCGCGGTGACCGGCAGCTATCTCGCCGTCGTCACCAATGGCAGCGACGTCGGGCACTGGCTCGTCATCGTGATGCTGATCATGGGCGCGCTCGGCGGCGCGCTGTGGGCGCTGATACCGGCGATCTGCCGCGTGCGCTTCGGCGCCAACGAGATTCTCACCTCGTTGATGCTGGTCTATGTCGCCGACCTGATCATGGATTACCTCGTGCGCGGGCCGTGGCGCGACCCCAAGGGTATGAACTTTCCGACCACGGCGTCGTTCGATCCGTCGGCGACCGTGCCGGTGATCCTCGACGGCGGGCGGTTGCATGCCGGCGTCATCGTCACGCTCGCCGTGGTGGTGATCGCGGCGGTCATGCTCGGCCGCACCATCAAGGGCTTCGAGATCCGTGTCGTCGGCGCGGCGCCGCGCGCGGCGCGATTTGCCGGCTTCAAGTCGGACCGGCTGGTGATCTTCACCTTCCTCATTTCAGGCGCGCTGGCCGGGCTTGCCGGCATCATCGAAGTCGCGGGGCCCGTCGGCGTGCTGCAGCCCGGCATCTCGCCGGGTTATGGCTTCACCGCGATCATCGTCGCCTTCCTCGGCCGGCTCAATCCGCTCGGCATCCTGATCGCGGGCCTGTTCCTGGCGCTGACCTTCATCGGCGGCGAAGGCGCGCAGATCTCGATGAAGATCCCGCTCGACCTGACCAAGGTGTTCCAGGGCGTGCTGCTGTTCTACGTGCTCGCCTGCGACAGCCTCATCCTCTACCGCATCCGCCTGATCGGCTCGCAACCGAAAACCGCATGAGACGAATGCATGCTGATCGTTGAAGCCATCATCCTGTCCGTGATCGCCGCCTCGACCCCGCTGCTGCTGGCGGCGGCGGGCGAACTCGTCGTCGAGCGTTCCGGCGTGCTCAATCTCGGCGTCGAGGGCATGATGATCATGGGCGCGGCCTGCGGCTTTGCCGGCGCCTTCCTCAGCGGTTCGACCTTCGTCGGCGCGCTCACCGGCATCGCCGCCGGTATGGCGCTATCCTTCGTCTTCGCGGTGCTGACGCTCGGCCTGGCGGTCAACCAGGTGGCGGCGGGACTGGCGCTGACCATTCTCGGCATCGGATTGTCCGGGCTGATCGGTGCCAGCTTCGTCGGCCAGAAGATCGTGCCGGCGCCGCATCTCTATATCCCCGGCCTGTCTGACATCCCGGTCGCCGGCAAGATCCTGTTCGCTCAGGACGGCTTCGTCTATTTCTCGGTGCTGCTCGTCGTCGGCATCTGGTGGTTCCTGTACCGCACGCGCGGCGGACTGATCCTGCGCGCGGTCGGCGACAGTCACACCTCGGCGCATGCGCTCGGCTATCCGGTGCTGAAGATCAGGCTGATGGCGGTGCTGTTCGGCGGCGGCTGCGCCGGCCTCGCCGGCGCCTTCCTGCCGCTGGCCTATACGCCGTTCTTCATCCCCGGCATGACCGCCGGCCGCGGCTGGATCGCGCTGGCGCTGGTGGTGTTCTCGTCGTGGCTGCCGGGCCGGCTGGTCGCCGGCGCCTATCTGTTCGGCGCGGTCAGCATCCTGCAACTGCACGCCCAGGCGCTCGGCCTCGGCATCCCGTCGCAGCTCATGACATCGCTGCCTTATCTCGCGACCGTGATCGTTCTCGTCATCATTTCCCGCGCCCGCGGCAGCGCGGGCTCGGTAGCGCCGGCCTCGCTCGGCGTCGTCTTCGTACCGGATCGATAAGCAATCCCTGACGTCACATTCAACTGGAGCTGAGCATGAAAAAACTTCTGATGACCGCCGCGGCGGCGGCCCTGGCACTCGCCGCAACCGCGATGAACGCATCCGCCGCCGACAAGCTGAAGGTCGGCTTCATCTATCTCGGCCCGGTCGGCGATCTCGGCTGGACCTATATGCACGAAGTGGCGCGTCAGGCGCTGGTCAAGGAGCTCGGCGACAAGATCGAGACCACCTATCTCGAGAACGTCAACGAAGGTCCGGACTCTGAGCGCTCGATCGTGCAGCTCGCCCGCACCGGCCACCAGCTCATCTTCACGACGTCGTTCGGCTACATGGACCCGACCGTGAAGGTCGCCAAGCAGTTCCCGAAGATCAACTTCGAGCACGCCACCGGCTACAAGCGCGCCACGAACCTCGGCACCTATTCCGGCCGCTTCTATGAAGGCCGTTACATCCAGGGCGTGATCGCCGCCAAGATGTCGAAGACCGGCACGATCGGCTACATCGGCTCGTTCCCGATTCCGGAAGTGATCTCCGGCATCAACGCCACGATGCTCGGCGCGCAATCGGTCAACCCGAACATCAAGGTCAAGATCATCTGGGTGAACACCTGGTTCGACCCCGGCAAGGAGGCCGACGCCGCCAAGGCGCTGGCCGATCAGGGCGCCGACGTGCTGATGCAGCACACCGATAGCCCGGCGGCGATGCAGGTCGCGCAGCAGCGCGGCATCTACGCCTTCGGCCAGGACAGCGACATGATCAAGTTCGGCCCGAAGTCGCAGCTCACCGCCATCGTCAACAACTGGGGGCCCTATTACATCAAGCAGACCAAGGCGGCGCTCGCCGGCACCTGGAAGTCGGAAGACACCTGGGACGGCCTGAAGGAAAAGATGGTGGTGATGGCGCCCTACACCAACATGCCCGATGACGTGAAGAAGCTCGCGGAAAAGACCGAAGCCGACATCGTCGCCGGCACGCTGGTGCCGTTCAAGTGTCCGGTGCTCGGCCAGGACGGCAAGCCGGTGGAATGCAAGGGCGGCACGCATCTCGATGCCGGCCAGATCCTCGGCATGAACTTCTACGTCAAGGGCGTGGACGACAAAATGCCGGGCAAGTGAGGCTTGCTTATCCCTCCCCGCCTTGCGGGGAGGGATAAGAGGAGCAAAGCGCGAGTGCGTTTGTGGACCTTTTAGCTTTGCACCATCTTCGCCGCCGCCTGATGGCGGCGCATGAGACCGGCGACGTCGAGGCCGGGAATGGCGCCGTCGATCACCGTCCAGGTGCCGTTGATCATGACGCGGTCGGCGCGATGCGCGCCGCACAAGACCAGCGCCGCGAGCGGATCGCCGTAGCCGGAAAAGCGCAACTCATCGAGTTTGTAGAGCGCCAGGTCGGCGCGCTTGCCGAGCGCGATCTCGCCGAGTTCGGGACGGCCGACGCAAGCCGCCGAACCTTGCGTCGCCCAGCGCAAGGCATCCTTGTGGCTGACCCTGGTGACGCCGTAGCGCCCGCGCTGCAGCAGGAACGCGGCGCGCACCTCCTGCATCAGATTCGATTCATCGTTCGACGCCGAGCCATCGACGCCGAGACCGACGGCGACGCCGGCGGCTTCCAGTTCGCACACCGGGCAATGACCCGAGGCGAGCGTCTGGTTCGAGCAGGCACAATGGCTGATCGACACCTTGCCTTTGGCAAGGCGCGGCATTTCCGATTTGTCGAAATGCACGCCATGCGCCAGCCAGGTGCGTTGATTGAGCCAGCCGCAATCCTCGAGATAGTCGAGCGGCCGGCAGCTGTAGAGCTGCTGACAGAAGGCATTCTCGTCCTCGGTCTCGGCGAGGTGCGTGTGCAGGCGGACGTCGAGCTTCTCCGCCAGCGCCGCCGTGGACTTCATCAGCGACGTGGTGACGGAAAACGGCGAGCACGGCGCCAGCGCCACTTGCGTCATCGCCGAATCGCCGCGCTGGTGATAGCGCGCCACGACGCGCTCCGAGTCGGCGAGAATGGTGTCCTCGTCCTGCACCACCGAATCCGGCGGCAGGCCGCCGTCGCGCTCGGACAGGTTCATCGAGCCGCGCGTCAGCAGCACGCGGATGCCGAGCCTCGAGGCCGCTGCGATTTCGATATCGACGCCGTCTTCCATTCCCTTGGGAAACACATAGTGATGATCGGTGGTCGTGGTGCAGCCGGACAGCATCAGCTCGGCCATCGCCACCGTGACGGCGGCATCGAGCGCCGCCGGCGTCATCTTCGCCCAGATCGGATACAGCGCCTTGAGCCACGGGAACAATTCGCGGTCGAGTGCGGCCGGGACGGCGCGCGTCAGCGTCTGGTAGAAATGATGATGCGTGTTGATCAGACCGGGAATGACGACATGGTCCCGCGCGTCGAAAGCCTTGGCATTCGCCGTCCTGGGCTCCTTGCCCTTGCCGACCAGTTCGACAATGGCGCCGTCGCTGACGACGACGCCACGCTCGGCGCCATCGGCCAGAATGGCCATGGGGTCCTTGATCCAGAGTGCATCGATCATTCGAAAATCCCTTCGCCGTCATCATATCGGGACTTGCAAGTCCGGGACCAGCACCCCTCTCCGTTCGTCCCCGCGAAAGCGGGGACCCATTCCTGGATTCCCGCTTTCGCGGGAATGAAGGCAGGATGTATCAGGCGGCCGCAATGGACCTGAACACCATCACTGCCGTCGAGAGGCCGACATCGCGCGAGGCGCTGCGCGTCTGGCGCGACGGCGACGCATTCCTGGCCGGCGGCACCTGGCTGTTCTCCGAGCCGCAGCCGAAGCTGACGCGGCTGATCGACCTGTCGACACTGAACTGGGAGCCGCTGCGCGCCACCGGCAACGGGCTTGAGATCGCCGCGACCTGTACCATCGCGCAACTCGATGGCTTTGCCGCGCCGCCAGGCTGGATAGCCGCGCCGCTGATTGGCCAATGCTGCCGCGCCTTCCTCGCCTCGTTCAAGATCTGGAACGTCGCCACCGTCGGCGGCAATATCGTCATGTCGCTGCCGGCCGGACCGATGATCTCGCTGACCTGCGCGCTCGACGGCGAACTCCTGATTTGGGGACCGGATGGCAGGGAACGCCGCGTCGCCGTCGTCGATTTCGTCAAGGGCCCCGTCAGCAACGACTTGAAGTCCGGTGAGATCGTCCGCGCCATTCATCTGCCGCTCGCTGCACTGACGCGGCGCACCGCGTTCCGCCAGATTTCGCTGCAGAGCCACGGCCGCTCCGGCGCGCTCCTCATCGGCACGCGTGACGCCGGCGGAGCCTTCATGCTCACGGTCACCGCATCGACACCGAAGCCGTATCAGTTCCGCTTCGACGCCCTGCCCGGCGCCGATGAATTGACCGCGCGTACCGACACCACCATCGCCAACAACTGGTTCGACGACATTCACGGCCTGCCGGCGTGGCGGCGCGCCATGACACTGCAATTCGCCCGCGAGATTCTCGCCGAACTCGGTGGAGGCGCGGCATGAGCGTCACCGTCAACGGCAAACCGTTTGATGACCAGCCCGCGCCGGGCCAATGCCTGCGCACCTTCCTGCGCCAGCTCGGTCATTTCGGCGTCAAGAAAGGTTGCGACGCCGGTGACTGCGGCGCGTGCACCGTCTATCTCGACGGCGAGCCGGTGCATTCCTGTCTGGTGCCCGCCTTCCGCGCCGAAGGCCGCGAGGTGACGACCATCGAAGGTCTCGCTCAAGGCGGCGCGCTGCATCCGATGCAGCAGGCCTTTCTCGACGCGCAGGGCTATCAGTGCGGCTTCTGCACCGCCGGCATGATCATGACCGCCGCAGCGCTCAACCAGGAACAGAAGGCCGATCTCGGCCGCGCGCTCAAAGGCAATCTGTGCCGATGCACCGGCTATCGTGCCGTCGAGGACGCCATCGCCGGCCGCCGTGACACCGAGGATGCCAGGCCCGGCCGCGGCGTCGGCCACAACGTACCGGCGCCGGCCGGGCCCGATGTCGTCACCGGCCGAGCGCGTTTCACGCTCGATGTTGCGATCGACGGTCTGCATCACATCAAGCTGCTGCGCTCGCCGCATGCCCATGCCCGCATCCGCGCGATCGATAAAAGCGCGGCGCTGGCGGTGCCCGGCGTCGTCGCGGTGCTGACACATGAGGACGCGCCGGCAACGCTCTATTCCAGCGCCCGCCACGAGACCCGCGACACAGATCCCGACGACACGCGCGTGCTTGACGATGTCATGCGCTTCATCGGCCAGCGCGTCGCCGCCGTGGTCGCGACAAGCGAAGCCGCCGCCGAGGAAGGCTGCCGCAAGCTTGTCGTCGATTACGAAATATTGCCCGCGGTGTTCGATCCTGAGACGGCGATGCAGCCCGGCGCGCCGCGCCTGCACGACAAGGGTCCGCAAGCGCGCATTGCGAATGCGTCGCGCAACCTCGTCGCCGAGATGCATGGCGCGACCGGCGACGTCGCCCAGGGTTTCACCGCGGCCGACGCTATCCACGAGGGCACGTATTTCGTGCCGCGTGTGCAACACGCCCACCTTGAAACGCTGTGCGCCATTGCCTGGATCGACGAGAGCGGCCGGCTGAATGTTCGGTCCTCAACCCAGGTGCCGTTCCTGACGCGGCTCGAACTGGCGCATGTCTTTGGCCTCGACCGCGACAAGGTGCGCGTGTTCTGCGAGCGGGTCGGCGGCGGCTTCGGCGCCAAG
This sequence comes from Pseudolabrys sp. Root1462, assembly GCF_001426945.1. GTDB lineage: Bacteria > Pseudomonadota > Alphaproteobacteria > Rhizobiales > Xanthobacteraceae > Pseudolabrys. The sequence goes on from NZ_LMFS01000004.1 coordinate 239,615, forward strand.
CAGGAAATGCTCACCGAAGACATCGCGGCGCTCGCCGCGCTGAAGACCGGCAAGCCGGTGAAGCTCGAATTCACGCGCGAGGAGCAGTTCGTCGGCGCCACGACGCGGCATCCGATGAAGGTGACGGTGAAGATCGGCGCCCGGCGCGACGGCGCCTTGACCGCGATCGAGATGCACGTCGTCTCCAACACCGGTGCTTACGGCAATCACGGCATGCCCGTGCTCGAGCATGCCTGCTCGGAAGCGGTCAGCGTCTATCGCTGTCCGAACAAGAAGATCGACGGCTACGCGGTCTATACCAACACGGTGGCGGCCGGCGCGTTTCGCGGCTACGGCCTGCCGCAGACCGGCTTCGCCGTTGAATCGGCGATTGACGAAGTGGCGCGCATGATCGGCATGGACGCGCTGGAATTTCGCCGCTGCAATGTCGTGCGCAAGGGTGAGCCGATGATCGGCCTGCACGAAGCGCCCGACGATGTCATCTATGGCAGCTACGGGCTCGACCAGTGCCTGGATCTGGTCCAGGCGGCGCTGATGCGCGGTGACGGCGATGAAGCGCCGCCCGGCTGGTCGGTCGGCGAAGGCACGGCGCTCACCATGATCGACACGGTGCCGCCGGGCGGGCACTACTCCGACACATATATCTGGCTGGAAGCCGACGGCACCTACAACATGACCATCGGCACCGCCGAATTCGGCAACGGCACCTCGACGGTACACCGGCAGATCGCCGCCAGCGTGCTCAATGCCAGCCCGCTCGCCATCGCCTTCACGCAATCCGACACCGATCATGGCGGCCATGATACCGGCGCCTATGGCTCGACTGGCACCGTGGTGGCAGGCCGCGCCACCCAGCGCGCGGCGGAAGCACTACGCGACAAACTGCTCGACTTCGCGGCGACGCAATCCGGCGTCGACCGCGCGCAATGCAAGCTCGCAGGCGACGCCGTCGATTGCGGTGGCAAGACGATAGCGCTCGGCGAACTGTTCCGGATCGCCGAAGCCTTCGTCGTCGATCTGTCGGCGCACGGTACGACCAACGGCATTCCGCGTTCGGTCGCTTTCAACGTGCACGGTTTTCGCGTCGCGGTGAACACGACGACCGGCGAGGTGAAGATCATCAAGAGCGTGCAAGCTGCCGACGCCGGCACCGTCATCAATCCGATGCAGTGCCGCGCCCAGATCGAAGGTGGCGTGGCGCAGGCATTGGGCGCCGCGATGTTCGAGGAGGTTGTGGTCGACACCGAGGGCCGCGTCACCAATCCGTCATTCCGGCACTACCGCATCCCGGCTTTCGCCGACGTGCCGCACACCGAGGTCCTGTTTGCCCGGACCAGTGACGAACTGGGCCCGTTCGGCGCCAAATCGATGAGCGAAAGCCCGTACAATCCGGTCGCGCCCGCGCTCGCCAATGCCATCCGCGCCGCCACGGGCGTGCGGTTCTATCGCCTGCCGCTCAAGCCCGACCGCATTCATGCGGGCATCACAGCCGCCGGCTAACCAAGTCAGGCTAAATCGCTGGAATTGGGACCGTTTTGAGCGCCCAATGGGCAGGCAGGCGGCCCGAAACTTGCTTCTTCAAAGGGCAAACGTCCGGCCGCCAAAGCGCATAAACTGGCCTCGCAACAGGTAAACGGGTCTCCATGTCCATCCTCGCCGGTCTCCATCACCTGACGAGTTACAAATACGACAAGCCGATTGCGCTCGGGCCGCAGATCGTCCGCCTCCGCCCAGCGCCGCACAGCCGCACCAGGATCCCGAGCTACTCGTTAAAGGTTACGCCGGCCGACCACTTCGTGAACTGGCAGCAGGATCCGCACGGCAACTGGCTCGCCCGCTTCGTCTTCCCGGAAAAGACCACCGAGTTCTCGGTCACGGTCGATTTCACCGCCGATCTCGAAGTCGTCAATCCGTTCGATTTCTTCGTCGAACCTTACGCCGACAAGTGGCCATTCGCTTACGCCGACGAACTGAAGGACGACCTCACGCCCTATCTGAAGACCGAGCCGGTCGAGCCGCTGTTGCAGACGCTGATCGATTCAATCTCGCGCGAGCCGCGCAACACCGTGAACTTTGTCGTCGATCTCAATCAGCGCATCAACAAGCTCGTGAAATACGTCGTGCGCCTCGAGCCCGGCGTGCAGACGCCGGACGAAACCCTCTCGTGCGGCAGCGGTTCGTGCCGCGACTCGGCCTGGCTGATGGTGCAGTTGCTGCGCCACATCGGGCTCGCCGCGCGCTTCGTCTCCGGTTACCTGATCCAGCTCCGCCCCGACATCAAATCGCTCGACGGCCCAAGCGGCACCGAGGTCGATTTCACCGACCTGCATGCCTGGACCGAAGTCTATCTGCCGGGCGCCGGCTGGATCGGACTCGATCCGACCTCCGGTCTGCTGTGCAGCGAAGGCCATATCCCGGTGGCGGCGACGCCGCACTACCGCTCCGCGGCGCCGATCACCGGCCTGGTCGAGCCGGCCGAAGTCACGTTCAATTTCGAGATGGCGGTCGCGCGCATCGCCGAACAGCCGCGCGTCACCGCGCCGTTCTCGGATGAAGCGTGGAACGCGCTCGACGCGCTCGGCCACAAAGTCGATGCCGATCTCAACACCTGGGACGTGCGGCTGACAATGGGTGGCGAGCCCACCTTCGTCTCGATCGACGACTATCAGTCGGCTGAGTGGAACACCGCCGCGCTCGGCGCGCAGAAGCTGATCCGCGCCGACGATCTGGTGCAGCGCCTGCGCACGCGCTTTGCGCCCGGCGCGCTGCTGCATTACGGCCAGGGCAAATGGTACCCGGGCGAAGAGCTGCCGCGCTGGGCCTATTCGCTGTACTGGCGCCGCGACGGCCAGCCGGTGTGGCGCAACCTAGACCTGATCGCGCGCGCGAAGACCACGCCGCCGCCGACCTCGCTCGACCTTCAGGCTTTCGCCGAAGCGGTCGCCGCGCGCATCGGCCTGCGTCATGAATTCGTGCAGCCGGTCTATGAAGATCCGGCCGAGCGTCTGCTTAAGGAAAGCGCGCTGCCGGAGAACGTCGATCCGGCCAATCCGAAGATCGACGATGCCGCAGAGCGCAACCGCATCATGCGCAGCTTCGAGAAGAAGCTGACGCATCCGGCCGGCTTCGTCATTCCGGTGCAGCATTGGACCGCGCAGGCCAGCGCCGGCTGGCTGTCGGAAATCTGGAATACGCGGCGCGGCCGGTTGTTCCTCATTCCCGGCGACTCGCCGGCCGGCTTCCGCCTGCCGCTCGGCCAGCTGCCGTATATCGCGCCGGCCGATTATCCGCATCCGATGCCGGCCGATCCGTTCAGCGCGCGCGGCCCGTTGCCGGCCGCGGCCGCAGCGTCCGAGCCGACCAAGGCGCCGCCCCTGCAGCCGGAAACCCTGGTGGCGCAGGCCGGCCCGCGCGCGCTGGCGCAATTGCAGGCGAGCCACATTCCGGTGCGCACCGCGCTGACCATGGAAATCCGCGACGGCCGGCTTTGCGTGTTCATGCCGCCGACCGAACGGCTCGAGGATTATCTAGACCTGCTCACTGCGGTCGAAGCCACGGCCGAAGCGCTCAACATTCCGGTGCACATCGAAGGCTACCCGCCGCCGAACGACCCGCGCGTCAGCGTCATCAAGGTGACGCCCGACCCCGGCGTCATCGAAGTCAACGTCCATCCGGCGGCGAACTGGCGCGAGGCCGTCGATATCACGCGCGGCCTCTACGAGGACGCCCGGCTGGCGCGGCTCGGCACCGACAAGTTCATGATCGACGGCCGCCACACTGGCACCGGCGGCGGCAATCACGTCGTGCTCGGCGGTCAGCTCGCCTCCGACTCGCCGTTCCTGCGCCGGCCCGATCTGCTCAAGAGCCTCGTGCTCTATTGGCAGCGTCATCCGTCGCTGTCCTATCTGTTCTCCGGCCTGTTCATCGGTCCGACCAGCCAGGCGCCGCGCATCGACGAAGCGCGCCAGGACATCCTCTACGAACTCGAAATCGCGATGTCGAACGTACCGGCGCCGGGCAACGGCAGCACACCGCCGCCGTGGCTGGTCGATCGTATCTTCCGCAACATCCTGGTCGACGTCACCGGCAACACGCATCGCACCGAAATCTGCATCGACAAGCTGTTCTCGCCGGACGGCCCGACCGGCCGGCTCGGTCTCGTCGAATTCCGCTGCTTCGAAATGCCGCCCGATCACCGCATGTCGCTGGCGCAACAGTTGCTGTTGCGGGCGCTGGTCGCCTGGTTCTGGCGCGAGCCGCAGGACGGCAGACTGGCGCGCTGGGGCACCGGGCTGCACGACAAGTTCATGCTCGAGCATTACGTCTGGTCGGATTTCCTCGACGTCCTCGAGGATCTGAAGCGCGCCGGCTACGCCTTCGATCCGGTGTGGTTCGACGCCCAGCGGCAATTCCGCTTCCCGCGCTACGGCGTCGTCGAACACGGCGGCGTCGCGCTCGAACTGCGTCACGCGCTGGAGCCGTGGCATGTGCTCGGCGAGGAAGCCGCCGGCGGCGGCACCACGCGCTTCGTCGACTCGTCGGTCGAACGTCTGCAGGTCAAGGTGGACGGCTTCATCGAAGGCCGCCACGCCGTCACCTGCAACGGCCGGCGCCTGCCGCTGCGCTCCACCGGCCGCAACGGCGAATACGTCGCCGGCGTGCGCTTCAAGGCGTGGAATCTCTCGGCCGCATTGCAGCCGACGGTGCCGGCCAACGCCCCGCTGACCTTCGACATCGTCGATCTGTGGAGCCGTCGCTCGCTGGGCGGCTGCGTCTATCATGTGGCACATCCGGGCGGCCGCAATTACGAGACATTTCCTGTGAACTCGTACGAAGCGGAAGCCCGGCGGCGGGCGCGCTTCGAGGATATCGGCCATACTGGCGGGCGCTACGAGCCGGCGCCGGAAGCGCCCTCGCTCGAATTGCCCCATACGCTTGACCTGAGGCGGCCGGGCTGGCTCTAACCCTGGATCATGGCAACGTCGCGCGACAACACGGTCACGGAGCAGACAGCAGCGGGTTCGGAAACAAGCCTCGACCGCTTCGTCGCCGGCTACCGGCCGCTGCCGGGCATCGTCGATGAGATGATGGACGAAGCCGGCAAGGTGCGCCCGCACTGGGCGCCGCTCTTGTCGATGCTGGCCGAGCTCGGCCCGGAGGAAATCAATCGCCGCTTCGGCGCCGCCGATCGCTATCTGCACGACTCCGGCGTGTTCTATCGCGTCTATGAAGATCCCGCCGGCGCCGAGCGGCCGTGGCCGCTCAGCCATGTGCCGCTCATCATCGAGCACGGCGAATGGAAGGCGCTGGAGGCCGGCCTGATCCAGCGCGCGCGCCTGCTCGAGGCCGTGCTTGCCGACGCCTACGGCCCCGGCGAGATGATGCGCGACGGCCGCCTGCCCGCGGCGCTGGTCGCCGGCAATCCGGAATTCCTGCGGCCGCTGGTCGGCGTCGAGCCGCCGGGCGGCGCGCATTTGAGATTTTATGCGGTCGATGTCGGGCGCGGTCCCGACGGCCGCTGGTGGGTGCTCGGCGATCGTACGCAGGCGCCGTCGGGCGCCGGCTACGCCATCGAAAGCCGGCTGGCGCTGTCGCGCGCCATGCCCGACATCTACGCGCGGACACGCGTCGAGCGCGTCGCGCCGTTCTTTCAGGCGTTCCAGGCGGAGCTGTTCAACTACAACCGGCAAGACGATGCCCGCGTCTGCCTGCTGACGCCCGGGCCGCTCAACGAAACCTATTTCGAGCACGCATTCCTGGCGCGCTATCTCGGCCTGCTGCTGGTCGAAGGCGAAGACCTGATCGCGCGCGACGACGGCGTCTTCATCCGCACCATCTCCGGGCTGCGCCGCACCGACGTGCTGCTGCGCCGTATCGACTCCGATTTCGCCGACCCACTCGAGCTCAACGCCGCTTCGCGACTCGGCGTCGCCGGTCTGGTGCAGGCGGTGCGCGACGGCAAGGTGGTCATTGCCAATGCGCTCGGCGCCGGTCTTGTCGAAGCACGCGCCATGCTCGCCTTCCTGCCGGCGCTGGCGCCGCAGGTGCTCGGCGAAGAGTTGATGGTGCCGAATGTCGCGACCTGGTGGCTCGGCCGCAAGGACGTGCGCGAGGACGTGCTGCGCGGCCTCGACGAACTGGTGATCGCGCCGGCCTTCGGCGCGCAGGTCGCGGACCTGCGGCTGGGCACCGGCGTGCTCGGCGCCGAACTCAGCGACGGCCAGCGCGCCGTGTTGATGCAGGCGCTGGAAGATCGGCCGATCGACTATATCGCGCAGGAAGCGGTGACGCTGTCGACCACGCCGGTGTGGCGCGACGGCCGCCTGCAACCGCGGCCGTTCTCGCTGCGTCTGTATCTGGCGCGCATCGGCGATGGCTGGCAGGTGATGCCCGGTGGCTTCGTGCGCATCGCGGAAAACGCCGACGCCCGCGCCATCAGCCTGCAGCAGGGCGACCTGACCGCCGACGCATGGGTGCTGGCCGACGGCCCGGTGTCGACGGCGACGCTGCTGCCCGCACCTGAGCATGTGCCGGTGCAGCGCATGACCGGCATGTTGCAGAGCCGCGCCGCCGACAATCTGTTCTGGGTCGGTCGCTATGTCGAACGCGCCGAAGCAACGTTGCGGCTGACGCGCGCCATGCTCAACCGGCTTGCCGACGCCTCCGACGTCGCGGCGCCCCTGGTCTCGTCCATTGCCGACCTCTTGCAAACCTGGAGCGCGGCGCCGCTCGACCGCGCCTTCTCGCCGCCGACTCTGGTGGCGCGCTCGGTGCTGATGAACCCGGATTTCTCCGGCGCGCTGCCGCGATTGACGAAAGCCGCGCGGAGCGCCGCCTCGGTGATCCGCGAGCGCTTCTCGCCCGACGCTTGGCGCGCCATCGACGAACTCGTGACGCTCATCGCCGCGCCGCTGCCGAACGGCTCGTCAGACAGCGCCATGATCGAGCGCGTCGAAGCCGCGCTGCGCATCATCGCCTCGTTCTCGGGACTGGCGCAGGAGAACATGACGCAGCTCGCCGGCTGGCGCTTTCTCGAACTCGGCCGCCGCATCGAGCGCGCGGTGCAGACCTGCCGCTTTGTGCGCGCGTTCGCCGCCAAGGACACAACGGGAGGCGCGCTCGACGTGCTGCTCGAACTCGCCGACAGCCAGCTCACCTACCGGCAACGCTATGTGATGATCGCGGCGCTGGCGCCGGTGATCGATCTGGTGATGCTCGACCCGTCCAACCCGCGCTCGGTTGCGTTCCAGCTCGACCGCATCGAAACGCATCTGGCGGCGTTGCCGAAGCGTGAAATCGCCGGGCGGCTGTCGCCGGTGCGGCAGATCGCCGTGTCGCTCGCGACGCGCCTGCGCACCGCCGACGCCGCCAACATCTCGGCCGACGAGATCATCGAGATCGAGAACGAACTGATGCGCCTGTCGGAGATGATCGGTTCGACCTATCTGACGCATAACGAACGCGCGCCGGCCGACCGGGACACGGTGTCATGATCTACGATATCCGCCAGGTCACCACCTGCACCTACGCCTCGCCGGTTGCGCACGCGCACCACGTGCTGCGGTTGACGCCGGTCAGCCGCCCCGGCCAGCGCGTCCACCTGAGCGCGCTGCGGATCGAGCCGCCGCCGGTCAAGGCCCGCGAGGGCGCCGACTTCTTCGGCAACCGGCTGACCTCGATCACGATCAACGAACCGCACTCGACGCTGGCCGTGAAAGTGTCGGCGCGCATTGCCGTGGATCCGGTCGCCAAGCGTGACCCCGCCGCATCTCCGGCCTGGGAAGCCGTCCGCGACGAGGTCTTCGCCGCGACCGACATATCGCCGCTATCGCCCGTGCATTTCCTGTTTGCCAGCCGCATGGTGTCGCTCGATCCGGAAATCCGCGACTACGCGCGGCAGAGCTTTTCGCCGGGCCGGCCGATCGTCGAAGCGGCGCTCGATCTCAACCATCGCATCAAGACCGACATGATCTACGAGATCGGTGCCACCACGGTGACGACCACCGCGCCGATGTCATTCGCCTTGCGGCGCGGCGTCTGCCAGGACTTTGCCCACATCATGATCTCCGGATTGCGCGGCCTCGGCCTGCCGGCCGCCTATGTGAGCGGCTATCTGCGCACCACCCGCGACCCCGAGCAGACCCAGTTGCAGGGCGCCGACGCCATGCATGCCTGGGTGATGGTGTGGTGCGGCGAGGCCATCGGCTGGATTGGTTTCGATCCGACCAACGACATGATCGCGTCCGACGATCATATCGCGCTGGCGGTCGGCCGCGATTATTCGGACGTCGCGCCGATGGATGGCGTCATCGTCGCTGCCGGCGGCCAGCGTATCACCGTGTCGGTGAGCGTGACGCCCGTGCAGCCCACCGCGGCGCTGCTGCCGCAGAACGCCCTGTAGCGCGCGGCGCGGTCACACGCGCAGGAATATCCGGCGCTGGAACAGGAAGCGCGCGATCAGGATGGCGATGCTCACTTCCGCCAGCCGGATCAGAAAGGCGTGCGCGGCCGGCACGGTCACGTTGTCGAGGCCAATCATCGCATAGCCACCGACCAGGCGCTGCGCCACCGCGTTGAAACCCATCAGCGCGTTCAGCAGATAGAGCGTGATCGCGTTGGTGCCAATCCAGACAAAGGGCGTGATCCCTGTCCGCAGGTTCCAGACATCGATGATCTGAAAGAGCAGGCCAAGCGCGATGAAGCTGTAGCCGCCGGCCACCAGAACGAAGCTCGAGGTCCAGATCGCCTTGATGATCGGAAATTGCAGCGCCCATAGATAGCCGGCGATCAGCAGCGCGATGCCGGTGCCGATCAGCAGGATCGAGCGGCGCTGCGTCGCCAGACGCTTTTCGGTCAGCACGCCGCCCGCCAGCACGCCGAGCAGGCAGGTGGCGATGGCCGGCAGCGTACTGAGCGGACCTTCGGGATCGCGCGTCTTGTCCCACAGCCGGCCGGGCAGATAGTTGAGGTCGATCCAGTTGGCGAGATTCTGGTCCGGCCCATAGTGCCCCGCGCCGATACCTGGCACGGGAATGAACGTCATCAGCGCCCAGTAGCCGGCCAGCAGCGCGACGACGATGGCAACAATGCCGCGCCGGCCGACATGCAGGAAGATCAACGAGGCCGCGAGATAGCAGATGGCGATGCGCTGCAACACGCCGAGGAAGCGCACGTCGGCAAGACCGTGGGTCAGCCCGCCGTAATAGACGAGGCCGAGGACATAAAGCGTGAGGGCGCGGCGCAGGATGCGCAGTTGCGCAGCGCCGCTGCCGCTGCGTTCGACGAGTTGCGGCACCGACAGCACGATCGACACGCCGGTGATGAAGATGAACAGCGGGAAGATGAAATCGTAGAACGTGAAGCCGTCCCAGACCGTGTGATGAAACTGATCGTTGAGCGCGTGACCGATTTCGAGCCAGGGCGAGCCGAAGTGGCGCAACATCGCCGCCAACGTCAGCATCAAGCCGTCGCCGCCCAATATCCAGATGAAATTGAAGCCCCGCAGCACATCGACCGAGACCACGCGGTCGGATCGCACAGCGGGAACGGTGTTGTCGCTTTGCATCGGCGCACCCGCGGTCGCGCGGGACAGCGCCCGCCGCAGGGACGGCAAAATAAGCCGGCTGGTCCGATCGTAGTTTAACCTAGATCAACCGGCGAAACCGGGCGCAAAAAGGCCCTGAAAGACCGCGTCCTTCAGGGCCTGTCGATCGTCAGAAGCTGATATTGGCGGCTTTGATGATCGGCTCCCATTTCTTGATCTCGGCCTCGGTATAGGCTTTCAGATCGGCCGGGCTGCCACCGGCGGCGGTGATGCCGAGATTGGCGAGGAACTCCTGCGTCTTGGCATCCTTCAGCCACGCATTGGTAACCGCGTTCAATTTGGCCACGACATCGTCCGGCGTCTTTGCCGGCACCAGCATGGCGTACCAGACGCCGGCTTCGAAGCCCGGCAGCGATTCGGCAACCGTCGGCACATTCGGCAGCTTCGACCAGCGCTCCGCCGAGGCAACGGCCAGTGCCTTGATCTTGCCCTCCTGAACGGCCGGCACGTAACCGGCGAGCGAATCCATGCCGACGTCGATGTGCTGGCCGAGCAAGTCGGTCAGGATCGCGGCGCTACCGCGATATTGCGTCCGGGCGAAGTCAATGCCGGCGTTGCGCGCGAGCAGTTCGCCGGTGATGTGACCGAGCGTGCCGTTGCCCGGGAAGCCGGCCGTCACCTTGCCGGGATTGGCCTTGGCGTAGGCGATGAAATCCTTGAGCGTTGCATACGGTGCGTCCGGCCGCGCCGTAATGATGACCGGCGCCTTGGCGACGAGCACGACCGGCGCGAAGTCGCGCTGCGGGTCATATTCCATCTTCTTGTACATCAACTGATTGGTCGCGGCCTGTCCCGTTGTCGCGAACAGGATGGTGTAACCATCCGCCGTCGAACGCGCGACACCCATGGCGCCGAGATTGCCGCCTGCACCGCCCTTGTTTTCGACGATCACCGTCTGGCCGAGCTCTTCACCCAGCTCGCGCGCGAGGCTGCGCGCAATGACATCCGATGTGGTGCCCGCCGTGAACGGCACGACCAGCGTGATCGGACGCGACGGCCATGTTTGCGCGAAACCCGGCGCCGCCTGCGTGAGAAAAAGAGCGGTGCCGAAAGCACCAAGTAGCGCGCTGCGCCGATTGATCATGAGAATTTCCTCGCCTCTTTAATTCTTATCCAGGTCGGCAACATATTTTTTCCAGTTATCGGTGCGCAAGGGCATATCGGCGAAAGTCTTGCGTTTGTCGGCAGCGACACCGATTATTTCGGCGGCATCGATGTTCTTTCGCTGCAAATACGCTTCCAGTTCCGCCAGCGCGAACGACAACGACGCAGTTCCGCGCAACATCACGTTCGACGCCATCTCCACAGCGCTGGCGCCGGCCAGCATCATGCGTGCGACATCGAGTCCGTTGCGCGCGCCGTTGGTCGCGATCAGCGGCTTGTCGGCGCCGAGTTGCTGGCGCGATACGGCAAGCCAGTGACAGGTGAGCGGCAGATTCCAGTAGCCGCCGACGCCCAAAGTGGTGCCGAGGAACGGCTCCATGGTCTCGACATCCGGAATGAGGCCGAGCAGGCGGCCGGCCATCACCACCGCCTCGCCGCCGGCGCGGAACGCCGCCGCCGCCAGATCCGGCACGCGCTCGCTCTGGCCGGTGATCTTGACCCACAGCGGAATCTTGATGGCCTGGCGTACCGCGGAGACGATCGTGGTGACGCGCTCGGGATCGAGCTCGGTGGCGACCACGCCTTTGGCCTGGCTCGCATAAGGCGTGCCGATGTTGAGTTCGAGAATGCGTATGCCGGCCTGCTCGATCTGTTTCGCCATCGCGACCGTGCGGTCGAGGTCGGCGACGATGAGGCTGGCGATCGCGTAGGAATCCATGGTCTTGGCTTCGCGATCGAGCGCGGCCGACTGCTCGAGCCAGGCGTCGAAGGCCTGCGGGGTCAGGCCGGAGCGCGTCGCCATGAAGGCCGTCGACGGCGCGTCCTTGGTCCACGGGATTTCGCGCCACTGATCGTCGAGCAGCATGTATTCGGCGCGCTGCAACTGGTCCTTGCCGCGCTCCATCTCGTTGATGGACTTGACGACGACGGCGCCGACGCCGGCGCCGAGCGCGCGGAGCACGCCCGAAGCACCTATCATGTGCTCCGCCGCCCCGGCGATCAGCGGGTTCTTCAAAGCGGTCCTGCCGACCATCACATCAAGGCGGGCCATTCGTTTCCTCCGTGGATTTGTCATCTGCGCGCGAGCCGTCTCTTAGACGATCTCCGCATCCGCCGACATAGTAGCGGGGGCGGCCGCAGCTTGCAGATTCGCCGCGTTGTTTCGGTATCGCGAACGCCGGTCGGCGGGATGCGCGATCCGCTCAGCCGAGCGCGCCACGCGCGTCGACGGGCCACAACGTTTCCACCCGCGCGTGCGGCGTACCGAAATCGCGCACGCCGACATACCAATCGTGGAGATTAACCGTCGGATCGCAGTGACCGGGCACAAGCAGCAGCTTGTTGCCCCAGGCCGGCGGCTGCGCGCCTGCCGCCACCGTGATGATGCCGTGTTCGTCCGAGGGCCTTTGATAGGCGAGACCGGGCCGTTGCCACACATCGGGAAAGCCGCTGTCGTTCGACAACGCCTTGTGCCCGGCATCCACCACGACCTGCTCGGTCGAGGTCGCACTCATGACCGTCGCCAGTACGAACAGTGCATGTTCGAAGCGCGGCGCGTTGCCGCCTTCGTCGGAAACATTCCTGGCGTAATCGGCGTCCATGAAAATGTAAGAGCCGGCCTGCAATTCGTTCCAGACACCCGACCCGCCTTCGAGCAGGAATGTGCCGGTGCCGGCACCGCCGATCGTATCGCAGGCAAAGCCCGCGGCTTTGAGATGCGCGACGGTATCGGCCACGCCACGCTGCGCGGCGCCGATCGCCGCCTGGCGCTCCGCCGGGGTGCGCAGGTGTTGCGCGCGGCCGTGATAGGCCTGCAAGCCGCCGAAGCGGAGATTAGCGCAACGCGCGATCTCGGCCGCGAAAGTGACGGCGAGCGGTCCGGGCGCGATGCCGCAACGTCGGCCGCCGACATCGATTTCGATGAGGACGTCGATGCGCGATCCGGCCTGACGCGCCGCTTCATTCAGCAGCGCGACTTGATCCAGATGATCGACGCAGACGCCAATTTTTATCTGCCGCGCCAGCGCCGCAAGCCGTGCGAGCTTGCGGCCGCCAACCACCTCGTTGCTGACAAGAATATCGCGAACCCCGCCCGCGGCCAGCGCTTCCGCCTCCGCAACCTTCTGGCAGCAGATGCCGACTGCGCCGAGTGCGACCTGCTTGGCCGCGATGATGGCCGACTTGTGCGTCTTGGCGTGCGGTCGCAGTCGCACCCCGAGCGCCTTCACCCGCGCGGCCAGCAGCGCCATGTTGCGCTCCATGGCGTCGAGATCGATGACCAAAGCGGGCGTGTCGATGTCGAAGAACGGTGCGCCGATTTCGGCAGGCGGCAGGGCTGGCATTCGAAATTCCGGGGCTCTTGTCGCAGAATTTTGCCGCAAAAATGGCGGTCCCGAGAGGAGTCGAACCTCCGACCTTCGGTTTAGGAAACCGCTGCTCTATCCTGCTGAGCTACGGGACCGTGGGCGGCGATGTAGCACAATGTTTCGCGGCGTGCACCGTCCCGAGATCGGCCCGGTGGCGCGACACGGCTATTGCCGCCGGGCGCGCCTGAGTTTCTCGATCGCGGCCCGGATCGGTGCAAAGGGTCCGTATTTGTGCTGCGCGGCGCTGAAGCCGTCCGCATAGGGGCCGAACGGCGCATCGACCGGCTTGGCCAGCAGATCCGGAAAATCCTTGTCCAGTCCGGCGCGGTTCGGTCTGGGCTGCGACACGATAAAGGCCGCGACGTCCCAGGATTGCTGCGGCGTCAGCCGTGAGTTGAGATAGTCGACCCCGTGGGGCATGTTGAAGTGAACGAAGTTGGCGATGGTGGTGAGCCGCGCCATGCCAGCGCCATCGTTGAAGCTGTCTGCGCCCCACAGAGGCGGTACGGCGTAGCCCATGGCGCCTTGCGGCAGACCGTTGCGAATCCCGGAGCCATCCGCGTTATGGCATCCGAGACAGACACGCGCATAGATCACTTTGCCACGCTGCGGGTCGGCGGCGCGCGACAGTTCCGGCATCTTTCCGGTGCCCATGCCCGGCAACTGTTCCCGGCCCGGCACACCGGTGCTCAGAAACTTGATATAGGCGACGATGGCGCGCATCTCGGGTGCGTCATCGGGCATAGCGCGGCCGTTCATGCTGCGCGTCATGCAGGAATTGATGCGGTCCTCGATACTGATGTCGCCGCCCGAACGCGCGGAATATTGCGGGAATTGGCCAAACAGCCCGAACAGCGGCAGGCCGAATTTCTTCGTGCCGGCCTGAAGGTGGCAATTGGTGCAGGCGAGATTGTTGCCGGCGTAGCGCTTGACAGGATCGGGCACGTTCGGCCCGACATACGCGTAGGTGGCGGTGACGAGATCACGGCCTTGGCGTATCTGCATTCCGGCGTCATCGCGCGGTAAGGCGCCGACCTCGGGGACGGTCCATACGGATTGACCACTCGCCGCGCCCTCTAAACCCAGCAGCACGGCAAAGACCGCAAAACCTCTGCGCCAAAATATCGAAATCATGGCTGGTTCGCCCCGCGTTGCAGCGCGAACTTTCGGAGCGAAAGCATTCAAGGTCAAGTCGCCACCTCCGACGGCACCGGCGCGGATCGGCCATCAGTCGCGCCCGTGCTATGGTGCCGCGATTCAAGGATCACCGCAGGCAGCTTCATGACCCCGCCAATTCCCATTTTCGACGGCCACAACGACGTTTTGCTCCGGCTATACAACTCCACCTCGGCGGACCCCGTCACCGACTTCCTGCAGGGCGAGAGCAGCGGTCACCTCGATCTGAAGAAGGCGCGCGCCGGCGGTTTTGCCGGCGGCCTGTTCGCGCTGTATTCGCCATCGCCGCGGCCGGCCACCACAGCCGATCCGGCAAATGCCGCCTTGTCCCGCCCCTTGCCACCGCCGCTGCCGATGGAGGACGCACGCGCGTCGGTCGTCGGCGAGCTGGCGATGCTGGTGAAGATCGAACGCGCGTCGCAAGGCGCGGTCGCGATCTGCCGCAACGTCGCCGAGATCAGGGCCGCCATGGGGCGCGGCGCGCTGGCCGCCGTGCTGCATATCGAGGGCGCCGAAGCGATCGACGGCAAGCTGCACTTTCTCGACGTGCTTTATGCCACCGGTCTGCGTTCACTCGGTCCGGTGTGGAGCCGGCCCAACATCTTCGGCCACGGCGTGCCATTCCAGTTTCCATCGAGTCCCGACATCGGCGATGGCCTGACCGCCGCCGGTGAAGAACTCGTCCGCGTCTGCAACGACCTCAAAGTTCTGATCGACCTGTCGCACATCACCGAGAAGGGTTTCTGGGATGTGGCGCGCTTGTCAAAGGCGCCACTGGTCGCGACGCACTCCAATGTGCACGCGCTGTGTCCGTCGCCGCGCAACCTCACCGACAAACAGCTCGCCGCGATCCGCGACACCGGCGGCATGGTCGGGCTGAACTTCGCCACCGGTTTCCTGCGCCCTGACGGTAAAATGCGCGGCGATACCGACATCGAGCTGATGGTACAGCACCTCGATTATCTGCTCGACAAGCTCGGCGAAGATCACGTCGGGCTCGGTTCCGACTTTGACGGCGCCATGGTGCCGCAGAAGATCGGCTCGGCGGCAGGCCTGCCCGTCCTGTTCGACGCGCTGCGCGCCAAGGGTTATTCCGACGCGCTCATGACCAAGGTCGCCTCGGAAAACTGGCTCAGGCTGCTCGAACGGACGATCGGCTGAGCGCCGCGCCGGCGTCAGGTTTGCCAGCGATTTCAGGTTGTTCGCCCGGCGCTCCCGCCCGCCTGGCCGCGCCCCTGTTGCAGCATTCGAAATTCTGTACCTATGATTTTGGTATGGCCGACCGCATCGGGGCCGGGCCAAAAGGTCAATGATGGACGAAGCGGCCAGCCAACAGCAGAAGCGAACGCCGGACGAGGACATCGCCGAGGCGGTGGAAAGCGACATCATCTTCGGCCGTCTCAAGCCGGGCGAGCGCCTGCGCGAGGAAGCGTTGCTCGAACGCTTTGGCCATACCCGTCATTTCATCCGGCTGGCTCTCACCCGCCTCGAGAAGAAAGGCATCCTCGTCCACACCCGCAACGTCGGCGCCGCGGTGCGCGCCTTCACGATTCCGGAAGTGGAAGAAGTTTACGACGTCCGCGAAATGATTCAGCGTCAGGCAGCCTTGCGCATTGCGCTGCCGGCAGAGGCTGACGACATCGCCCGCATTGCTGCGATCCAGCGCGACTACGCGGCCTGCGTCAAAGCCGGCGACCTGCGGGGCATCCATGCCTGCAACGACCGCTTCCATCTCGCCATCTTCGCGCTGTGCAAGAACAGCCACCTGCTGGCGCTGGTCAAGCAATACATGGATCTGACTTACGTCATCCGCACGGTGACCTTCTCAGATCCGAAGGCACTGGAAGCATCGCGCAAACAGCACGAGCTGATGATTGAGCAGCTCAGGGGTCGCGACAACTGGGCGCTGGCAGAACTGTGCGTGCAGCATCTGCGGCCGAACAAGGACAAATATCTCGGACGGCTGCGGGAAACCGAAGCGGCCCGCGCCCGCAAACCCGCCGAGTGATCTCGCGCCCTCTGATATTGTTAACAAAACTGGTCATAGCCGCCGCTTTTGCAGCGCAATACCCGACCGCGCCGGTCAGATTATTGACAATCTGACGGACGCGACGGCACACTACAAAGAAAAGCTTTCGGCCAAAGGCCATCACCAAAGCATTGTCAGGGAGGGAGTCCGATGCTCATCCGGAAATTGTCGATCCTCGCCATTCTGCTCGCGGCCGCCGCAATGGCGTCTCCGGCGGCGGCACAAAAGCGTGAATTCTCGTTCGCCTACGACCAGCCCAAGCAGAGCGGCTACGGCATCGGCGCCGCGATGTTCGACAAGAAGTTGCAGGAGCTCAGCAAGGGCACGATGTCGATCAATCAGTATCCGAGCGCGCAACTCGGCACCGAAGCTCAGACCATGCAGAAGGTGCAGACCGGCGATATCGACTTCGTGATCCTGTCCACCGCCAACGCCTCCACCGCGCAGCCCGAGTCGGGCGTGTTCTCGCTGCATTTCATCTTCCGCGACGAAGCGCACGCCATCAAAGTGCTCGGCGACGCCAAGGTGATCGCCGCCATGCGCGACCTCTACGCCGCCAAGATCAAGGGCGCGCACATGATCGCGCTCGGAACGCAGGGCCTGCGTCACATGTACGGCAAGAAGGCGATCGAGAAGGTGGCCGACATCAAGGGCATCAAGATGCGCGTGCAAGCGACCGTGACCGAAGACACGCTGTTCCCCGCCTATGGCGCTCAGGTCGTGCACATGCCGTTTGGCGAAGTCTATACCGCGCTGCAGACCGGCGTCGTCGACATGGCCGAGAACGGCATCAACAACTACCTGGTCAACAAGCACTACGAGCCGGCGCCGGTGCTGTCGCTCACCGAGCACGAAGCCAATCACTCGGCGCTCTTCGTCAGCGACAAGGTGTGGTCGAGCCTCACCGACGAGCAGAAGAAGTGGGTGCAGACTGCGGCCGACGAGGTGTCGCAGAAGGAGCCCGAGGCCGCGTTCAAGCTCGAGCACGAGGCGCTGGCCAAAGTCGAGAAGATGGGCGTCAAGGTCGTCAAGAACGTCGACAAGACGGGCTTCGCGAAGATCAGCAAGCCAATTCAGGACAAGTTGGCCAGCGATCTCGGCCCACACGCGGTCAAGGTGCTCGCGCTGGTGCGGGGCGTGCAATAGCCGCTGCAGCAAGCGCCGCAGGCGGGGGCCTTCCCCACGGCTCCCGCCAATTCCACCTGCCGCGAAAGTTCAGCCATGCCGCGCTTTGACAGCCTCGTCATCCAGGACCAGCGCCATCTCAAATGGCGCGCCCTCGACCCGGTCGAGCAGGGCCTGATGATCCTGTGCGGCATCTGCATCGCCACCTTCAGCTTCCTGGTATTTGCGGACGTCATCACCCGCGCCATCGGCCGTCCCTGGCTGTGGGTGCAGGAAGTGACGATGACCTTCTTCATCTACGGCATCTTCATCGGCGTCGCCGCGGCGACCCGCCGCAACGACCACCTCTATCTCGCCGTGCTTGCCGAATCGATGAGCGGCGGCGCGCGCGTGTTCTTCGAGATGTTCAATCGCTTCTGCGTACTCGGTGTCGCGTTTGCGATGATCTATTACGGCTACCTGAATTTTCTCGACGGCTTCAAGAGTCTGCGCATGCCGTCGATGACGCCGATCGCCACGCTCTATGCCGCGATCCCGCTCAGCGGCGTCTTCGTCGCCCTTTTCACCCTCGAGCAGATGGTCAACGGGCTCAAGCACGGCTTCATCGACCCGAATGGCGGCCCGGAAGAGAAGAGGCAGTCGCTGTGACCACCAACGGCTTCCTTATTCTTCTGATGGGATTCCTGTTCCTGTTCCTCGGCTACATGGGCGTTCCCGTGGCCTTCGCGCTGATCGGCGCCGTGCTGCTGGTCACGTCGTTCACGCCGGTCAGTCACGCCTCGATGATCGCTCAGGTCTTCAACGGCATGGATGTCGAAGCGCTGATGGCGATTCCATTTTTCCTGCTGGTCGGCGACCTGATGACCTCGGCGAACGTCACCCAGCGCATGATCACGCTGTCGCAGACTCTGGTCGGCCATCTGCGCGGCGGCCTCGCCCAGGTCGTCACGCTGTTCAGTATGTTTTTTGCCGGCATCTCCGGCTCGTCGGCCGCCGACGTCGCGGTTCTGAGCCGCTCAATCGCGCCGGAAATGGCTCGCGAAGGCTACGACCGAGCGTTCACTGCGGCGCTGATCGCTTCCGCCGCTACCATGGCCAACCTGATCCCGCCCAGCATCATGGCCGTGGTCTATGGCGCCACCGGCAACGTGTCGATCGGCGGTCTGTTTCTCGGCGGCGTCGCGCCGGGCGTGTTCATCGGCATCGGCCTGATGATCTACAGCCACTTCTTCGGCCCGCTCGGCCTGAAACACAAGCGCGCGACCTTCGCGCAGTTCACCGAAGCCGGCAAGCGCAGCGCGGTCCCGTTGATGATTCCGATCATCATCATGGGCGGCATCCTCACCGGCTGGTTCACGCCGAGCGAGGCCGGCATCATTGCCGTCGCCTACATTCTCATCGTCATCATTCCGCTCCTCAACCCGAAGCACTGGCGTTACCTACCGCGCGATTTCGCGCTCACCGGCTTGCTGTATTCGATCCCGCTCATCACCATCGGTGCCGCTTCCGCGTTCGGCTGGATGCTCGCCTATCTGCGTGGTCCCGCCGTGGTCTCGGAATGGATCGCCTATTACGCGGGCAACGATCCGCACCTGATCATGCTGCTGCTGACTGCGTTGTTCATCCTTGTCGGCGACTTTATCGACGCGGTGCCGGCCATCATCATCTTCATGCCCCTCATCTTGGAGCTGACCAAGAATGCGGACATCAACGCCGTCCACATGGGCGTTGTGATCATCACGACCCTTGCCTTCGGCCTGATCACCCCGCCATACGGTCTGTGTCTGTTGATGGCGGCCAAGTTCGTCAACGTGAAGTTTTCGCGGGCCATGCTGGCCTCGTTTCCGATCTACGTCATCTTCTTTGCCGCCATAGCTTTCGCCATTTACTTCCCGGAAATCGTGCTATGGCTGCCGAAACAGCTGCTGCCGCAATCGGTGGGTTGCTTCCGCAATCCCAGCGGCGCGGGCTGGATCTGCCCCTGACGCGCGATGCAATGGACGACGTGAATGAGTAACGGACTTCGGCAAGGCCTCACCAGTTACGGCGACACGGCGTTCTCGCTGTTCCTGCGCAAGGCCTTCATCAAGGGCATGGGCTATTCGGACGACGCGCTCGAGCGGCCTATCGTCGGCATCACCAACACCTATTCCGACTTCAATCCCTGCCACGGCAACGTGCCGCAACTCATCGAGGCGGTGAAGCGCGGCGTCATGCTGGCCGGCGCCATGCCAATGGTGTTCCCGACGATCTCGATCCACGAAAGCTTCGCCTTTCCCACCTCGATGTTCCTGCGCAACCTGATGGCGATGGACACCGAGGAGATGATCCGCGCGCTGCCGGTCGATTCCGTCGTGCTGATCGGCGGCTGCGACAAGACCATCCCGGCGCAGGTGATGGGCGCGGCCAGCGCCGACAAGCCTGCGATTGTCTTGCCGACCGGGCCGATGCTGGTCGGCCACTTCAAGGGCGAGCAACTGGGCGCCTGCACCGACTGCCGGCGCCTGTGGGGGGAATTCCGCGGCGAACGCATGAGCGGCGAGGACATCGAACGCGCCAATGAACGGCTGGTGCCGTCGGTCGGTACCTGCGGTGTCATGGGCACGGCCTCGACCATTGCCTGCATGATGGAAGCGCTCGGCCTGTCGCTGCCGGGCAGCGCCTCGATCCCGGCGGTCCATGCCGACCGCATCCGCATGGCGGAGCTGACCGGCAAGCGCGCCGCCGAGATGACCAAGGGCGGGCCGAAACCGTCGGAGATCCTGACCGAGGCCGCGTTCCGCAATGCCATTGTCATGCTGCAGGCGATCGGCGGCTCGACCAACGGCGTCGTGCATCTCTCCGCCATCGCCGGCCGCACCCCGCACAAGATTACGCTCGAAACCTATGACGAGGTCGGTCGCAGCACGCCGGTGCTGGTCGATCTCAAGCCGACCGGCCAGCACTACATGGAGCACTTCCACCAAGCCGGCGGCGTGCCGCGGCTGATGCAGGAATTGAAAGATTTGCTGGCGCTCGATGCCCAACACGTTGCCGGCGGCACGCTCGGCGACGCCATCAAGACCTTCGAGGATGTGCCGGGACAAACCGTCATTCGCTCGCGCAATGCGCCGCTGAAAAGCGAAGGCGGCCTGGTCGTGCTGCGCGGCAATCTGGCGCCGCGCGGCGCCGTGCTCAAGCAGGGCGCGGCTGCCGCCAAGCTGATGCAGCACGAAGGCCGCGCCGTGGTGTTCGATTCGGTCGCCGACATGACGGCGCGCATCGACGATCCGGCGCTCGAGGTCACCGCCGACGATATTCTCGTCATGCGCAATGCCGGCCCGGTCGGCGCGCCGGGCATGCCGGAAGCCGGTTACATTCCGATTCCGAAGAAGCTGGCGCAACAGGGCGTCAAGGACATGGTGCGCATTTCCGATGCGCGCATGAGCGGCACCGCGTTCGGCACCATCGTGCTGCACATCAGCCCCGAAGCGGCCACCGGCGGTCCGTTGGCGCTGGTGAAGACGGGCGACCGCATCCGTCTCGACGTCAAGGCGCGGCGCATCGATGTTCTGATCGACGACGCCGAGTTGACGAAGCGGCGCGACGCCTGGCGAGCGCCGCCGGTGCCCGAGGTAGCGCAGCGCGGCTACGCCAAGCTCTATCGGGAGCATGTCCAGCAGGCCGATGAAGGCTGCGACTTCGACTTCCTGGCGCGGCCGGACGGCGCAGCGCGCTGAGCGACGCACGGCGCGTATTGACGACCTCAGGTTGTTATCCCGACAATCGTCCGCATGGGTATGGGGCGGCTGATCGCGGGGGTCATCGCGGGCATTGCGACCGCTATGCCGGCGTCCGCCGAACAGCCTTGCACCGGGACGCCCGTCCAGGGGGGTACCGTCGCCGCAGTTCAGGACGGGCGCACGCTCACGCTTGCGGACGGTCGCGAGGTCCGGCTCGCCGGCATCGAGGCACCAGCTGACGGCGACGTCCTGCGGACCCTCGTCGAAGGCCAGCCACTGCGGCTGACGGGAACCGGAGAAGATCGCTACGGCCGCCTCGTCGCCTACGTTTTTCGATCCGCCGACACCGAACCGGTGCAATTGGCCTTGCTGGCGGCTGGTCAGGCGCGCGTTTCGGCCCGGATCGGGGCTAAAAGCTGCGCAGATGCACTTCTGGCGGCGGAACTCGGCGCGCGAAAGGCCGGCCTTGGCCGGTGGGCCGACCCCAATTTTGCCCCTTTAAGTTCCCAAAATTTAACCATGATTTCGGCGGCACGGGGGCACTTTGCCCTCATTCAAGGCCGAGTCTTGTCGGTTCGGGAGAGTGGGGCCACAATCTACGTGAATTTCGGGCGGCGCTGGACGCGCGACTTTTCCGTCATTATCCCAAAGCGCGCCCGCGGTAGCTTTGCCGCCGCCGGTATCGACATCAAGACACTCGAACACCGCCGCATCAGGGTGCGCGGCATCGTCGAGCAACGGAGCGGCCCGATCGTCCAGGCGATCGCGCCCGAGCAAATCGAATTGATCGACTGAGCATATGCGTAACGTGGCAAGTGAGATGAGGGAGTGGATGCTGCGCGCGCGGCCAGCCTGGCTCGTCGTGCCCGTGCTGCTCACCTTGCTCGCCGGCTGCGCGCAGGTCTCCGACTCGCCGCGCCAGGTCTCGCTGCCGATCCCGAAGACGCTCGATCGTGACGAAGCGGCGCCGGCAGCGGTGCGCGAGAACGCGCGCATCCTCGCCTCCTACGGCGGGCTTTATGAAAATCCGAAGATGCAGGCCGAGATCGAGAAGATCGTGGCCCGGCTGGTTGCCGCCTCCGAACGGCCCGACCTGAAATACCAGGTGACGATGCTGAACTCGCCGGCGGTCAACGCCTTCGCGCTGCCGAACGGCAATCTCTATGTGTCGCGCGGGCTGATCGCCCTCGCCGCCGACAAGGCCGAACTAGCTTCGGTGCTGGCGCATGAGATGGGTCACGTCATTGCCCGCCATGCCGCCATTCGTGCCGAGCAAGCGCGGCAGACGGCGCTCATCAGCCAGGTGGTGAGCGAAGTTCTCTCCGATCCCAACATGGGCGCGCTGGCGCTCGCCAAATCGCGGCTCACTTTGGCCGCGTTCTCGCGGGCGCAGGAGTTCGAAGCCGACGGCATCGGCATCGGCATTTCGGCGCGCGCCGGATTCGACAGCTACGGCGCGGCGCGCTTCCTGACGGCGATGCAGCGCAATGCCGACGTCAAGGGCGCCAGCAACGCGGCCGGCGTCGATCCGCACGTCGCCGACTTCCTCTCCAGTCATCCGGCAACGCCGGAGCGCGTGAAGAACGCCGTCGCCAATGCGCGGCAGTTCTCCGGGCCCGGTAACGGCGAACGCGATCACGACGCCTATCTCGCCGACATCGAGGGCATGGTCTATGGCGAAGACCCCAGCGAAGGCTACGCCCGTGGCCGTCACTTCCTGCATCCCAAGCTCGGCTTCACCTTTACCGCCCCGCCCGGCTTCTCGCTCGACAACACCGCGCAGGCCGTGCTCGGTCTCAAGGACGGCGGCGGCGAAGCCATGCGGCTCGACGTCGTCAGCGTGCCGGCCGAGCAGCGGTTGAGCGACTATCTGAAATCCGGCTGGATCGACAACGTCGACGCTTCGAGCGCCGAGGATTTCTCGATCAACGGCTTCCCCGCAGCGACTGCTTCCGCCAAGGGTGAGCGCTGGTCGTTCCGGTTGTTCGCCGTGCGCTTCGGCAGCGACGTCTATCGCTTCATCTTTGCGGCTCGCGACCTGACGGCGGCGAGCGACAAGTCGTTCCGCGAATCCGTGATGACGTTCCGCCGCATGAGCGTGAGGGAAAGCGCCGGCGTCAAACCGCTGCATATTCGCGTCATCGCGGCGAAGGCCGACGACACGATCGAGACGCTGGCGCAGCGCATGGCGACCGATCACAAGCTCGAGCGCTTCCTGCTGCTCAACGGCTTCCAGAGCCACGACAAGCTGAAGCCCGGGCAAAAGGTGAAAGTGGTGATGGAGTAGCCACCGCTGTCACGCAGCAAAACAAAACGGCCGGAGTTTTCACCCCGGCCGTTTGCATATCCATCCTTGCGATGCGCTCAGTTCTCTCCCGCCTCGCGGTTGAGCGTGAATTCCCGCGGCACCTCGGGACCCCACAGGTAGAAGGAGTCCTCAGGCTTGTGATCGGCCGCGGCCCAGCGATCTTCCTTCGGGATATAGTCGATGTCGCAGGAGTACTCGGCGAACGATCCCCACGGATCCATGATGTAGTGGAAGTAGTTGGAGCCGAGCACGTGACGCCCCAGGCCCCAACCCTTCTGGTAGCCCTTGTCGTGCATGCGCATCGCGCCGAGGCCGATGTCGTTGACCGACGTGACGTCCCACGAACAATGGTGGAAGCCGGGCGCCGACGACTTCACCAGCGCCAGCAGGTGATGATCGCTGCCGTGGATGCCGTGCATGAAAGCGACGAGGTCGGATGCACGATCCGACAGGCGCAGGCCGAGCGTGCGCTCATAGAACTCGATCGACTTCAACACGTCGCTGGTGAAGATCAGCACATGCGACAACCGGCGCGGCCGCACCGCCGGCGACGCGGCGCGCGTCGTCGCCGCCGCCTGACCCGGTCCGACGGTAACCCACTCGCTGACGGCTTTCTGATCCGGCGACACCTTGGGCGCCACCTTCACTTCCATCAGGATTCCTTCGTGATTGCGGAACCAGAAGCCGTTGCTTTCGAAACCCGGCGGCGGATCGATGAGCTTGATGCCCTGGCCTTCGATCCGCTTCTTCAGGCGGTCAATGTCCTCGGCGTAACAGCCGAACGACAAATGATGCAGCGCCTTGGTTTTACCTTCGATCACCGAGCCCCAGGCGTGCTCGTGACCGAAGGTCTTGAGCTGCAAGGTATTGCCCTTGCGCACCATGTTGAGGCCGAAATTTGTATAGAATTCGTCCGCCGCGTTCATGTCCGGAACCGCGAGCACGAACTGATCGAGCGAGTGGATGCCGAACTCGTCGGAGCTGGCGGTCGGCGCGACATAGCCGCCGATGGCAGTCATATTCAGGCTCCCTAGACCTTGTTTAGCTTTCGGCGCGCATAATACCCCCGCCCCTGACTGGCGCAAAGGGTTCCTCAACTGTGATTTGCCCATCCGGCCCACTCCGGCGGGCCGTGGAGTGAGGGGGTGGAACGCAAGCCTGCCATTCCCACTTGTCCTGCAATGGAAATGTCAGGACGCGACGGGTTGGGCTTTTCGGTGGCGATCTATATGGGCGCTATCGTTGGCACCATGGGCGTGCTGGGCCTGCCGCTTTATATGGCACTCGGACCTCAGGTCTATGAAAACCCGCGACCGCGTCCGCTGAACCCTCTGCTGAACGGACCGATCGTCGGAAAACGCGTTTCGACGCCGCTGCCGCTGGCGCTGCTGGACAAGCCGGTCCTAGTGGACCCCGCCGTCGTCGCCCAGCTCAATGAGCGGCCCCGCCAGGCCAAGCCCGCTCGCCACGTCGTGGCGCATCAGCCCGTGCGGCGCGAACGGGCCGCGGCAGTCGCGGAACTCCCGCAACGGTCCGGTTTCTCGCTGTTCAATCTATTCGGCGGCTGATCGGCGCTCCATTGCCCGACAGCGCCCGCATGGAGCCGCGCAACGCGATGCGAAACGCTTCGTCGTAGTTGATGCCGCTCACCGACCACACAAATTGCCGACCGCCCGCGACGATCCGCCATGTCGCGATCCAGCCATGCGCCTTGTCGCTCCAGACGAGTTCGCCGATCAATGGCTGATCGCCACCCGCGACTTTGGCCAGCGCCTCGGCCTTGTCGCGGACAAGCTTCGGCCCGGCCGCGGGTGTAATGCCGTTGGCGCGTAGCGACTCGGCCGCCGGCAATACGACATTCAGGCCATAGCGTTGCACCGCGTTGCCGAGGGATTCGCGCATGTCGGGATCGAAGTCGCCGTCCTTGGCCAGCACGCCGTCGTGCGTACGCCCGCGCACCGTGACGATCATCGCCAGCGTCGGGCGCTTGCCCTTCCAGGTCTTGCGACCCAGTGAGGCCAGCACAGTGTCGATCTTGGCCGGATTGAAATGGCAGGTGAGGAAATGCGGCCGGTCGTAGGTGCCCTGCTCGTCGTGAATGGCCCGGCCGGACAGTCGGTCGAAGTAGGAGAACGTATCGATATAGTCAGCGGCGCGGCTGGCGAGCGCCGGCACGCGCTTGCTGTCGAGGATGGTGACGTCGCCTGATGCCCGCACCAGCACATCTTCAAAACAGAGCTTGAAGCCGAGCGGCCGGTTGCGCTCGTCTTTGCCGGTGACGACCGCTTGCGCAACGTAAATATCGTCGAGCGCAATCGGCGGCGGCGGCTTGGTCTCGGCCGCATCGGCGTGACCGCCACTCACGATCAGGGCAAAAGCAAACAACAGATATTTGAGCATGCCCACTCTCTCGGACCTACGACGAAAGGTTCGTCAGCAGCGCGTTTCAAGTCAAATGCAGAAAACGAATGACGCGTGGGTGCGTCGTCGCGCCAACGAAAAAGCCCGGCATCGCTGCCGAGCTTGATTTCGTTGTGCGTCTGTCTGGTTTGAGGTCCAGAGGCATTCCGCCTCAATCCTCATCCTTTCAGGCGGCTTCTTCCTCGGAAGCCTCGTCGGTGCCGGCCTCTTCAGCGGGCTTCGGACCGCGGCGCGGACCCTTGGCAAGGGCGCCTTCGATTTCCTTGACCGCTTCGGTCTCGGTCACCTTCTGCACCGCCGCGATCTCGCGCGACAGCCGGTCGAGCGCCGCCTCATAGAGCTGGCGTTCGGAGTAGGACTGCTCCGGCTGCGTGTCCGAACGGAACAGGTCGCGGACCACCTCGGCGATGGCGACGATGTCGCCCGAGTTGATCTTGGCTTCGTATTCCTGGGCGCGACGCGACCACATGGTGCGCTTGACGCGGGCACGGCCCTTGAGGGTCTCCAGCGCCTTCTTCACCAGCGGCGGTTCAGCCAGCTTGCGCATGCCGACCGAGACAATCTTCGCGGTCGGAACGCGAAGCGTCATCTTGTCCTTGATGAAATTGATGACGAACAGTTCCAGCTTGGCGCCGGCAATTTCCTGTTCCTCGATCGCCATGATCTGGCCGACACCATGGGCCGGATAGACGATGAATTCGTTGGTCTTGAAGCCTTGGCGCTGGGTGGTCTTCTTATTGGGGGCAGTCGGCATTCCGGGCATTGCTCCTTCGCCGGCGGCCTTGCGGGCGCCGGTAACTTTGGCTGCGGGTGCTGCGCCACGGACTGGACCGCGGGCCGCATGCGAGGTCCGCCGGGGTTCGGCGGGCTTTTTGGGCTTCCGGCTCATGCCGGTCACACCTTTCTTCGATTTTTGACGCGATTTACCAGCCACAGCTCACGCGTGGATCACACGCCCTTCTATGGAACCTTGGGACGGCCCGCGAAAAATAAAGCTCCCGGTTGGAGGGAGCCAATCCATGTGCGGGTTTCTTCATTTTCATCAGGATTTGGCCGTATGTAGCACATTTTTGGCCAAAATCAAAGTCTTATGACGTTACAAATCGGCAACCCAGACGTCGCAAAGCCGCCATCCTGCCATCGCGGTTAATACCGGCGGGACTATCGGGGAAAAACTTGCCGCTCAAAAGTAAGAGTTCCGTCAGCCGAGGCGGCCGTCCGGACACCGGCGGCGTCAGTCGCCCTGGCCGGGCTTGGGCGAGAATTGTTCGAGCTTGCCCGGCTTGCCATCCCATTCCTTGGCGTCTTCCGGCGCCTCGCGCTTGATGGTGATGTTGGGCCAGCTCTTGGCGTATTCGGTATTGAGCTCGAGCCACTTTTCCAGGCCCGGTTCGGTGTCCGGCTTGATCGCCTCGGCCGGACATTCCGGTTCACAGACGCCGCAATCGATGCATTCGTCCGGATGGATGACGAGCATGTTCTCGCCTTCGTAGAAGCAGTCCACCGGACAGACTTCCACGCAGTCCATGTACTTGCACTTGATGCAGTTCTCGGTGACGACGTAGGTCATTCAAGGCTCCGCAGCACGCAGACGTGCCTACCTAAAGCGCCAAGGGAGCACAAGCCCCGGCCACCGCCATGATCTGGCGCAAATTCCGCTGCCGCCGGGGTCAGGCGCCCGGCTCCAGGCTGCGGTATGTCACGACGGCATCACGCGGCGAACCGCGCCTTTCGCAGAAGCCGGCGACTTCGATGACGCGCACCGACCGATCAAGCGCCACCGTCACCACGTCGCCGAGCCGCAGCGCGTGCCCCGGCGCGGTGACGCGCTGGCCGTTGACGCGGGTATGCCCGGCCTCGACCAGCCGCGCCGCATCGCTCCGCGTGCGCACGATGCGCGCATGCCAAAGCCATTTGTCGATGCGTTGGCGCTCGTTCCCCAGTTCGGGGCGCTGCGCAGCCGCGCTCAAGAATCCTTGCCCTCGAGCTGTTGCTTGAGCGCCGCGAGTTTGGCGAAAGGCGAGTTCGGATCCGGCGCCTTGTCGCGTCCACCCGAACCGCCGCCGGGCCGCGCGAAATATTTGTCGCGGTCGGCCCGCTCGACCTGGTCACGCTCGCGGCGGCGACCCTGCCGCGGCGGCCGGCCGTCCTGCGGACTGTCCTGCTTGCGCTTGTCGAAGCCTTTATTGAAGCTCTTGGCCTGACGCTCCATCCGCTCGCGTCGCTCATTGCGCTCGGGTCGCTCATTGCGGTGTTCCTGACGCGGAGCACCGTCGGCAGCAACGGGCTGCGCAGCGACAGCGGGCGCTGGTGCCGCGCCGTCTGCAGCCGGTGCCTGTTGCGGCCGTTGGCCGCGACGCGGACGTTGATGATGCGGACGGCGTTCGCCGCCATGCCCACCGGGCCGCCAGACTTCGATCAGTTCAGGTTCGGCCTTGGATTCGCTTGCGGCAGCCTCCGGCGACGCAGCCTCCGGCGCCGCGACAGTGCCGTCGCCGGCGATCGGCGCGGAAGCCTCCACGGCCTCCACCAAGCCAGTAACCTCGCCGCCAACTTCGGGCACGGCCGCTGAAACCGGGGCATCGCTGACGCTCTCCGGCACCGGAAGGAGATCCGCCTCCGGAAGCAGGGAAATCGACGACGACGCTTCGGCCGGCGTCTCGGTGACGGCCTCGGCAGGCTGTTCGGTCACGACTTCCGACGGCGCTGCTTCTGCCGCCGTTGCTTCCGTCGTTGCCGTCGCTTCCGCTTCCGCGGGCTTTTCAGTCGGCTTCTCGACCGGCTTGGGCTTGCGATCCATGCGATAGCCGAGCGAGCGCAGGATCGAGGCAAAGTCCTCGCCCGACGCGCCGGTCAGCGACGTCATTGCGCCAGTGATCGTGAAGCTGCGGCCGTCGAACGCACCATCCGGCTTCGGCGACACGCCCTCGCGCCAGGACAAAGCCGGGCGGATGAGGTCGGCGAGGCGCTCCAGGATATCGACGCGCACCGCGCGTTCGCCGCAGATGCGGTAGCCCGACATCCGGTACAGCGCTTTCGGCGTGTCCTTGTCGACCGGGATCGACGTCCGTCCCGACGCGGCAAGATGCAAGAGTTCAGTGACGCCGTGCGCGTCCGGACCCTCGTGCTTGAGCGCATGCAGTTGCGTCGCCAAAGCGCGCGGCGCCGGCTTGAGCAGCGCCGGCAGATAGATGTGATAGGCGCCGAAGCGTACGCCGTATTTGCGCAAGGTGGCGCGCGAGGGCTGATCGAGTCCCTTCACTTCCTCGGCCACCTTCTGCCGCTCGAGCACACCGAGGGACTCGACGACCTGGAAGGCGATACCGCGTCCGATCCCGGTGACGTCCTCGGCGGCCGACAGCGAGAACAACGGCGCGAGCAGTTTCTCGATGTGATTCTTGAGCCAGAGATCGAGGCGGTTCTGCACCAGCTCGCGCGCCGGACCGGTGAGATGTTCATCGGCGACGATGCGCACGCGCGGCCGCAGCGTGTCGTCGCCGGCCACCAGCTTGCCGACCAGTTCGCCGGTCCAGCGGATGACGCCGTCATTGGCGAGCACGATGTGATCGCTCGACGCTTGCGACAGTTTGGTGGCGCGCGCTTCGATCTCGCCGGCCAGCACCTTCTGCGCGGCGGCATTCAGCGCCTTGGCTTCGGAGCCTGCCGCGGAAGCGTCGGGGGCGAACATGAAGCCGTCGAGCCGGCCAATGACATGGCCCTCCACGGTGACGTCGCCGGTTTTTCCGATTTGTGTTTCGAGCATCGTGTTCTCTCGCAGCCTCCGCATCAGGACGCTGGTGCGGCGGTCCACGAAGCGTTCGGCCAGACGCTCATGCAACGCGTCCGACAGTTTGTCTTCGATCGTGCGGGCGACACCTTGCCAGTGATCTGGGTCGGCAAGCCAATCCGGGCGGTTGGCAACGTAAGTCCAAGTCCTGACATGCGCGATCCGGTTGGAGAGGGTGTCGATGTCGCCGTCGGTCCGGTCGGCCTGAGCGAGCTGACGGGCGAACCAATCTGTAGGGATGTTACCCTCTCGCAGCAAGAATCCATAGAGGGTCACGACCAATTCGGCATGGGTCGCCGGTGCGATCTTCCGATAGTCCGGGACCTGACACGTGTCCCACAGGCGCTCGATCGCGGCGGCATTGGTGGCGAGCGCCTTCACATCATCGTCACGCACCGCATGTTCGAGGACCAGAATGTCCTCTCCGGTCGGCGCCCGGGTCAGCCCCTGTTCCTGCGGCGGCATGGCAAGCGAGGCCTGCAGCGCGCCCAGGGAGGTGAAATCGATTGCAGAATTGCGCCACTGCAACATCCGCACCGGCTCGAAGTTGTGGCTTTCCAGCGCGTGGACCAGTTCCTGATCGAACGGATCGCAGCGCCCGGTCGTGCCGAAGGTGCCATCGCGCATGGCGCGGCCGGCCCGTCCGGCAATCTGGCCGAGTTCGGAAGGATTGAGCTTGCGGAACTGGTAACCATCGAACTTGCGGTCCGAGGCGAATGCGACGTGATCGACGTCCAGATTGAGACCCATGCCGATGGCATCGGTGGCAACCAGATAATCCACGTCGCCGGACTGGTACATCGCCACCTGCGCGTTGCGCGTGCGCGGGCTCAGCGCGCCGAGCACAACCGCCGCGCCGCCGCGCTGACGGCGGATCAACTCGGCGATGGCGTAGACCTCGGCGGCGGAAAACGCCACGATCGCCGAGCGCGACGGCAGACGCGTGAGCTTTTTCTCACCGGCGTAAGTGAGCATCGACAGGCGCGGCCGCGACACGATGTTGGCGCCGGGCAGCAGCTTTTCGACGATGCCGCGCATGGTCGCGGCCCCCAGAACCAATGTTTCTTCCCGGCCGCGCATGTTGAGCATGCGGTCGGTGAAGACGTGGCCGCGCTCGAAATCGGCTCCGAGCTGGATCTCATCGACGGCAACAAACGCGACGTCGAGATCGCGCGGCATGGCCTCGACCGTCGAGACCCAATAGCGCGCGTGCGGGGGCTTGATCTTCTCTTCACCCGTAATGAGAGCAACATTGCCCTCGCCGGCGCGCGCCACGACCTTGTTGTAGACCTCGCGCGCGAGCAGCCGCAGCGGCAGGCCGATCACTCCCGAGGAATGCGCCAGCATCCGCTCGATCGCGAGGTGAGTCTTGCCGGTATTGGTGGGACCGAGCACGGCGGTGACGCCGGCGCCGCGAACACGCGACTGGCGCTGGGGCTGCGGAGAGAAGGAAATCGTCATTACGCTCCAGACGCGGCATCGCCCCCGGGTGAGGCCATGCCGCAGGCTCCTCTAACACATTGCGCCATTCCGACAGCTTCAAACAGCCTACCGGACGCCCGTGTTAACTCTTGGAACAGCCGCCGAACGAAACCCGCCCGAATCACTGATCGCCGGCGAATGCGGCTTCGTTCACGGCGATATCTCGTCAACGATACCGGGATAGCCACTAGATAGGGTTCCGAAGGTCTGCCGGCCACCCCGAGAACGCGCGCCAATCGTTAATTGTCCGCGGCCTGGTGTCCCGTTTTTACCGCGGCGCTGCTCGCGCCGGATTGTCTCAAATTGCGACGTGTGCAGTGAGGCGTCTTAAGTTCCGGAACGAGTCTGGAACGAAGCGGGGGCGAATCAGTGACTCGCGGTGACTTCGGATTCGTTCACGGCGATATCTGGGACGATTCTTGGCGAGTCCCACCACATCAGGTGCCGGGCACCGGATTCATTGGGCTTTTCAGGTGGTCAATTCTTAATGCCCGCGCGAGTCGGTCTGGTGGAAAAGAGTCAAGCCAGATTCGCTCACGGCGCGTTGGATTCGGTCGCCGCCGCCTTGGCCGGCTTTTCGCGCGGCTTGATCGACGCTTTGATCGGTTCGCTGGGTTTGGCCGGCACGGCGGTCGCGACGAACTCCGTCGCCTGCAAAATGGCGCGACCGATCGGCGTCGGCCCCTCGGCGCGGAACGGCACCAGCACCCGCGTGCCGGCGATCGGCACCAGCCAGATTTCCATGTCGCGCTGCTCGGACAGATATTTGATGGCCGCGCGCGTCGGGATGTAGCCGGCGACCGGCGAGAAACTCACGGCGCAGACCACCGCCGGCCCGGCATAGCCCTTGTCGGCCTTGACCTGATCGGTGCGCTTGTAGGTGAGGCGTAGATCGTAGCGCAGCCGGCCGTCGAATACCGCAAGGGTGCGGGCGCAGGCTTCGGCAGTCATGAGATCGCCGTGACCCGGCATGCGGATCAAGGTCGCGGTCATCGGGTCGAGCACGCCGCGCTTGGATGCCTCGGTGACCGGCACCCGCTCGGCTTCGGTTTCCGCGGGCGGATCGAGCTTGAGGTCCCGAACCGCGCCGGCATCGACTTTCAGCCTGATTTCATCGACTTTTTTGTAGGAATGGATGCTGGCCGTGTAACTCGACAGCACCGGTTTGCCGCCCTGCACGGTGCCGTGGGTGATGGTCTGGCCGTAGCCGCCGGTGAATGCGCGCATCAGGCCGGTGGTGGTGCCGGTTGCGGTCGCCGAATAGTCGGCGTCGTCCACGGTGATCAGCCAGGACCCCTCGCCGATCGGCAGCCCGGCCAAAGTCGCAACATAGCGCGCGTCGAGCCGGGCCTGGGCCGCCGCCGGACCGGCGAATGCGAGCGCGGCCAGGGCGGCGCTCGCCGCCACCTGACCGATCCGTTGCCATTGCCGATTTGCCCGCACGGAAATTGCTCCTGCACCAAGGGCGCCGCCCTGTGGTCGGCTCGCATTGCGCCAATTCTTTGATGCGTCGCTTGACCCGGTTAATCTAGGCCAACCGGGGCGAAAAAGCCTGAATTCCGGGTCAAATCGGCGCCAATCCCCAACTTGACGCGAAAGCCTGCGATCTCTATACGTCCCCGGTCCAAGCCCCTCATCGCTGGAACGCACTGGCGCAAGCCTAAGCGCTTGTCGGGGCAACAACTTTTCTCGCGGCGCCGGAAAGGCGACGCGCCATACGAAGGATGAGTGCCATGTCCTGGCGTTGCGATCTGACCGGTAAGAAGCCGCTCGTCGGCCACAAAGTGAGCCACTCGAACATCAAGACCAAGCGTCGGTTCATGCCGAACCTGCAGAGCGTCTCGCTGACGTCGGAGATTCTCGGCCGCACCGTGCGCGCCCGCATCTCGACCAACGCGCTGCGCACCGTCGATCATCGCGGCGGCCTCGACGCCTTCCTGCTCAAGGCCAAGGACGCCGACCTGGCGCCGAAGATGCTCGTGCTCAAGCGACAGATCGTGAAGAAGTCGGCGGTCGCGAAAGCGAGCTAAGCTTCTCGACCGATTGTGATTTGAAAACGCCGCCCGCGAGGGCGGCGTTTTTGTTTGTCTTTGTCTGTCCTGAGCGCGATTTCTCGAGCCTCGGGATTCTGAAAGACATTTCAGAAAGACATCAGAACTTCGCCACCGTCCCTTCAGGACATGCGCGACCACGCCATGGGATGAAATCCCGAGAGTACCGTTGTTCGCGGGCCAGCCGGCCTGCCGCGGCCGCTCGGGAGATCGCGGCGTGGTGTCGGGATTCGTGAGGCGTCGGTTCGGAAAGCCGCACCGGCTGCGCGCCGCCTTGCTGGCATCGACGGCGCTGGTCGCCGCCGCGGTCATATCGGCCCCCGGCCCGGCCCGGGCCCAGGACGCGACTTGGCTCGCCAATCCGGGTTCCGCCGACTTCAACACCGGGAGCAACTGGGACACCAGCAGCGTGCCGACCGGCACGGCGTATTTCGACGCGACGAGCACCTCCAGTCTGGTTTTTTCAACCGGCCCAACGACGATTGGCGGCTGGACGTTCAACACGGGCGCTTCGAACTACACGTTTACCAATAATAATCAGCTCTATTTCAACGGCGCCGGAATTGCCGTTAACGGCGGAAGCGTCACCATCAACAGCATTAACGAGCTGATTTTCTTTAACAGCAGCACGGCGGGCAGCGCCACCATCAACAACTCCAGCGACCTGCAATTCTTCGACACCAGCTCGGCAGGTACTGCCACAATCACCAACAACAACACCCTGGGCTTCATCACCTCAAGTACGGCGGGAAGCGCCACTATCACCAACAATAGCGACCTGGGCTTCTACGACAGCGCCACGGCGGGAAGCGCCACCATCACCAACAGCCACAGCGTGACCTTCCATGGCAACAGCACCGCGGGCAGCGCGCAGTTGATCAACAACGGCGCCAGTGCGGTGTTCGATTTCTCCGGCAGCACCGGGCCGAACGGCGACAACAAGATATCGGCCGGTTCGATCGCCGGCGACGGCACATTCTACCTCGGCGCCAACGAACTGACGGTCGGCTCCAACAACCTGTCGACCGAGGTAAGTGGCGTCATCTCCGGCAGCGGTTCGCTGGTCAAGACCGGAAACGGCACGCTGATCCTGACCGGCGCCAACACCTATACCGGCGGCACCACCCTCAGCGGCGTCGGCAGCGAACTGTGGCTCGGCAATAACACCGGTGGGGTTGGCTCAATTCTGGGGGCGGTCACCATCGGTAGTGGAAGCTTGTTCAAGATCGTCGACGCCGACACAAGCGGCATCACGACAATCACGAACAATGGCTACACATTTTTCTACAATGCCACGAGCGCCGGCAACGCCACCATCACCAATAACAACGTCCTGAATTTCTTCAACACCAGCACGGCTGGCAGTGCCACCATCACCAACAATGCCAACCTGAATTTCTACGGCACCAGCACCGCCGGCACGGCCACTTTTACCAACACCGGCTACGGCCTGACAAGTTTCCGCGACTCGAGTACGGCCGGCAGCGCCACCATCACCAACGACGGTACCTTCGGGTTCTACGACACCAGCAGCGCCGGCAGCGCCGCCATTACAAACACCTACAGCATGCTGTTCTACGGCAGCAGCACGGCGGGCAGCGCCACCATCATCAACAACTATGCGCTGACTTTCAGGGACGCCGCCTCGGCCGGCAGCGCCACCATCACGAGCGGCTCCAGCGGAAATTTCGGTTTCTACGGCACCAGTACAGCCGGCAGCGCCACCATCACCAACAGCGGGAGCATGTGGTTCAACGACACTGGCACGGCGGGCAGCGCATCGATCGGCAACAGCGGCACATTGACTTTCTACAACGCCACCACGGCGGGCGACGCTACCATCACGAACAGCAACGGTCACACGACCGAGTTCCGGGGCAACAGCACCGCGGGCAACGCGCAGTTGATCAATAACGGCGCGAGTGCCGCCTTCGATTTCTCCGGCACGGTCGGCCCCAACAGCGATAACAAGGTGAGCGCCGGCTCGATCGCCGGCGACGGTACGTTCAATCTCGGCGCCAACGAACTGACGGTCGGCGGCAACAACCTGTCGACCACGGTCAGCGGCGTGATCTCGGGCTCCGGCTCGCTGGTGAAGACCGGCACCGGCACGATGACGCTGAGCGGGACCAACACCTACACCGGCGGCACCACTTTTGCCGGCGGCACCGTGAGCGTGTCGTCCGATGCCAATCTCGGGGGCGCGGCCGGCAGCCTGACCTTCAATGGCGGCAGCTTGCAGGTCACCGGCACTGCGTTCACCTCGACGGCACGCGCCATCACGCTGGGCGCGGGCGGCGGCACATTCGATATCGCCGACGCCGCCAACTCGTTCTCGGTCACTCAAGGGATGACCGGGACTGGCGGCCTGACCAAGACCGGAGCGGGCACGCTAATCCTCTCCGGGGCCAACACCTACAGCGGCGCTACCACGGTCAGCGCCGGCATCCTGGACATCCAGGACAGTATTGCGTCAAGCACGGTCACCAACAACGCCAGGCTGAACTATTCCAACAGTACCACGGCCGGCAGCGCATCGATCACCAACAATGCCGGCGGGGCGATCGTATTCTACGGCACCAGCACGGCCGGCAATGCCAATATCACCAACAACGCCATCTTGAATTTCAATTCCGGCTCCACGGCCGGCAACGCCACCATTACCAACAACGCAGACCTGACGTTCTCCGACAGCAGCACGGGCGGCAGCGCATCGATCACCAACTTACACGAGTTGACATTCTACGGTAACACAACGGCCGGCAGCGCCGTCATCACCAACTTGGGCACAGTACTGTTCGACGGCAACTCGACGGCCGGCAGCGCGCAACTGATCAACAGCGGAAGCAGCGCCGTCGTCAACTTTTGGACTCCCGGCCCGGCCAGCGACGGCCGGATCACCGCCGGATCGCTCGCCGGCGGCGGCCGCTTCGACCTCAACAGCACCGAACTGACGGTCGGCAGCAACAACCTGTCGACGGAGGTGACCGGCGTGCTGACCGGCGACGGGCTCACGACGGGAACGTCGCTGATCAAGACCGGCACCGGCACACTGACCTTGTCCGGCACCAACACCTACACCGGCGCAACCACCGTGGATAGCGGCACGTTGCTGGTCAACGGCTCGATTGCCAGTTCGCCGTTGGTCTTGGTCAATCCCGGCGCGACACTTGGCGGCACCGGTACCGTTGCGACGACCTTTCTCGACAGCGGCGCGACGCTGGCGCCGGGCACACCAGGCAGCATCGGCACGCTGACGGTTCAGGGCAATCTGACGTTCTGCAATTGCAGCATCTATGCCGTGAAGGTCTCTCCCACGGGGGCCGACAAGACCGTGGTCACCGGACAAGCGGCACTTGGCGGGACTGTGCAAGCCACGGCACTCACCGGCAGTTTCCGCGGCCAGACCTACACGATTCTTAATGCCACCGGCGGATTGGGCGGCACGCAATTCGACAGCCTGACCTTCACCGGCAGCAGCATCAGCCCCGGCGCGCGCAATCCGCACCTGACCTACGACGCCAACAACGTCTATCTGGTGCTCGATCCCGGTACGTTGCAACTTTCCTCCGGCGCCTCCGGCAACCAAAGCAGCGTCGCAGGCGGTATCAACAACGCGGTGCTGAACGGCGGCACGCCGCCGTCAGGCTTCGATACGTTGCTCAATTTGAGCGGCTCGCAGCAAACGAACGCGCTCAATCAACTGTCCGGCCAGCCCGGCGCCGCCATCACGCAAAGCGCGTTCGACGCCATGCGCCAGTTCATGACAATGCTCGGCGGCTCCGCCGATAGCGGCGAAGGTGGCGTGACGTCATTCGCGGACGAGGCGCTCGGCTATGCATCGGCCGGCAAGCGCAACGCCAAAAAATCAGAAGCCTATGCCGCGGTGACGCCGCGCGACCGGCGCGCTGTTTCATTCGAGCGACGCTGGGGCGTCTGGGCCTCCGGCTACGGCGGCTCCAGCACGATCAATGGCAGCACGTCGTCCGGCACCAGCACCACCACAAGCCGCGTTTACGGCACCGTCGTGGGTGCTGACTATCGCGCAACGCCGGACACACTGATCGGCTTCGCGCTTGGTGGCGCCGGCTTCAATTTCTCGCTGACGGATGGGCTGGGCAGCGGCCGCGCCGACCTGTTCCAGATGGGGCTCTATGGCCGGCACAACCTCGGCGCCGCCTACGTCGCCGCGTCGCTCGCTTACGGCTGGCAGGACGTCACCACCGACCGCACCGTGACCGTGTCCGGCGTCGACAAGCTCACCGCCAATTACAAGGCCAGCACATTCGCCGCGCGCGGCGAAACCGGCTGGCGCTTTGCGCCATTGCCGGCGTCTGGCGTTGGCGTCACGCCCTACGCCGCGTTGCAGGTCACCAGCTTCCGCCTGCCGGGCCACAGCGAGACCGCGACCTCGGGCAGCAACACCTTCGCACTCTCTTACAATGCGCAGACCACGACGAACGTCCGCACCGAACTCGGCAGCCATCTCGACCGGCCGTTCCTCGTGCGCGACGGCCTGTTCACCGTGCGCGGGCGGGTCGCCTGGGCGCACGATTCCAACACCGACCGGCCGGTGACGGCGACGTTCCAGACCCTGCCCGGCTCGACGTTCACCACCAATGGCGCCAAGCCCACCGCCGACGCCGCGCTGATCAGCGCCGGCGCCAAGATGGACTGGCTCAACGGCTTCTCGCTCGCCGGCACCTTCGAGGGCGAATTCTCCGCCACCACCCGCAACTACGCCGGCAAGGCGACCCTGCATTACGCCTGGTGACCTGGGTCAAACGGTCGCGGTAGCAAATTACCTAGTTGGAACTTTCGCGCTCGGACTCGCGTTTTGGCTGACCGTACCGAGTTGCAGGAACGCATGCGCCAGGAAGCCGACAATCTCGCGGAGATTTTCCCCGGCGACAGCGAAATGGCACGTCTGATGCGGCAGTGGGATTGGGCCAGCACGCCGCTGGGCTCGCCCGAGAGCTGGCCGGACGCCCTCAAGATCCCGCTGAAGATGCTGCTGACGTCCCGCTTCGAAATGTGGCTCGGCTGGGGACCCGAACTCTGCTTCTTCTATAACGACGCCTACATCCCGACGCTCGGCCTCAAGCATCCGAAGATGCTGGGTAAGCCGTTCCGTGAAGTCTGGGCGGAAGTCTACGACGACGTTGCCGATCAGGTGGAGCGCGTGCGCGCCGGCGAGGCGACCTGGAACAAGTCGCTGCTGCTCCTGCTCGAACGCAGCGGCTATCCGGAAGAAACCTATCACAGCTTCTCCTACAGCCCGCTGTACGGCCCCCAAGGCGCGGTCGACGGTTTGCTGTGCGTCGTCAGCGAGGACACCGAAAGTGTCATCGCCGATCGACGCATCGACATGCTGCGGCAATTGAGCATGGAGCTGGTCGGCGCGGCCGACCGGCAAGCCGTGGTGGACGCCGTCCGCGCGGTGCTCAATTCCAACCGCCGCGACTTTCCATTCGCGCTGCTGTACCTGCCGGACGAGGCCCGAGCCTGCAGCACCGACGCCGAGCCTCTGCTGGCGCACCCCTGGCCATTCGAGCGCGTCTCGGACGCCATTCACAAGATCAACCTGCCGAGTGATCTGCCCTGTCCGGCCGGCGCGTGGAAGCGTCCGCCGACCGAAGCGCTCATCGTTCCGATCTCCGGCGCGATCGGGCAACGCAGTCGCGGCTCACTGGTGTTCGGCCTCAACCCGCATCGCCGCGGCGACATCGAAGTCTTCGACATCGCGCGGCTGGTGTCCGGGCAGGTCGGCGGTGCGCTCGCCAATGTCGAGACGTTGCGGTCCGAGCGTCGGCGCGCCGATCGCATCTGGTCCAATTCGCGCGATCTCATGGTCGTGACCGACGCCGAAGGAGTCTTCCGCTCGGTCAGCCCCGCCTGGACGCGCATTCTCGGCCACTCCATCGAGAACGTGGTCGGCCGCCATTTCCACGACTTCATCTTTCCCGACGATCTGAAAGCGTCGATCGACGCCTTCAGCCGCGCAACCTACGACGCCGATCTCACGGCCTTCGAGAACCGGCTTGTCGGAGTCGACGGCAAGCCGCGCTGGTTCTCGTGGCACACCTCGACGGAGCAAGACCAGGTCTACAGCTACGGCCGCGACATCACCGAGCAGAAGGAAAATGCCGCGGCCCTGGCCGCCGCCGAAGACGCATTGCGGCAGGCGCAGAAGATGGAAGCCGTTGGGCAGCTCACCGGCGGCATCGCGCACGACTTCAACAACCTGCTGACCGGCATCATCGGCTCCCTCGAGATGATGAAGCGGCGCGCGAACGAAGGCCGTCGCACCGACGTCGACCGTTACGCGGCGGCGGCTTCGTCCGCCGCGCACCGCGCCGCCGCGCTGACCCAGCGGCTGCTCGCCTTCTCGCGCCGGCAACCGCTCGATCCCAAGATCATCAACGTCAACGAACTCGTCGGCGACATGGTGGAGCTTGTCCGCCGTTCCATCGGCGAGTCGATCGATCTCGAGATGAATGCTGCGCCCGATCTCTGGTATGCGCGGTGCGACGCCAACCAGCTGGAAAACGCCCTGCTCAATCTCGCCATCAACGCGCGCGACGCGATGCCCGATGGCGGCCGTCTCACGATCGGCACCGCCAATACGTTTGTCGACGGCATCAAGGCGCGGCGGCTGCGCGGCGGCGGCCCCGGCGCCTTCGTCATGATCACGGTGACCGACACCGGCCACGGCATGTCTGCGGACGTCAGGGAAAAAGCCTTCGAGCCGTTCTTCACCACCAAGCCGATCGGCCAGGGCACCGGCCTCGGCCTCTCGATGATCTACGGTTTCCTGCAGCAGTCCGGCGGCTTCGTCGAAATCGACAGCGAGGAAGGCCGCGGCACGGCGGTCCGTCTCTATCTGCCGCGCAGCCAGGCGCCCGAACAGCAACTGGACGGCGCCGCCGCCGGCGAGACAGCCGTTCGAGCCGACAATGTCGGCACGGTGTTGGTGGTGGAAGACGAAGCCGCGGTCCGCGCCATCGTCGTCGATGCGTTACGCGACTGCGGCTACCGGACGATCGAAGCCGCTGAAGCCGCGACCGGCCTCAAATATCTGCAGTCGGAAGACTGCATCGACATTCTCGTCACGGACGTCGGCCTGCCGGGCGGCCTCAATGGCAGGCAGCTCGCCGATGCCGCCAGGGTGGTCCGGCCGAACCTCAAGATCCTGTTCATGACGGCCTATGCCTACAACCTGCAGGTCGGCCCCGAATCGCTCGAGCCGGGCATGGAGTTGATCGCCAAGCCATTCATCGTCGGCAGCCTCGTCGATCGCGTGAACGGCATGGTCGGGGCCAAGGCGCCGTAACCGCGCGACGGTTATTCGACGAGCGCGAACTGCAGCATGATATTGCGCTGGATGGCCGAGAAGTTGTCGTCCGACACCAGCGTGATGATGGTCTCGCCGGCAGCATTGCGGGTGACCGCGACGCCTTCCATGTTGTCGATCTGGTAGCCGAGATCGGCCTTGATGAGAACCGGGCCATCGACGACGGCGCCTTCCTTGATGTCGGTCACCGGCACACGCCGGATGCGCATGGCCACGCCGCGCAGCGGCGAATAGCTGCGCTCGAGCAGCAACAGATCGCCCGGCGGCAGGATGGTGCAATCACTGATATCGAAGTCGTCGCTGCGCTTCACCGTGAAACGCAGGGTCCCGGCCGCGTTGCGCGCCGCCGGATCGAGCACGAAGGACCGGTGATTGCCGGCCTCGTCCAGACTTTCCTCGGTGACGGCGATGAGCTTGCCGGCGTAAGGCTGACCCGGCGGCGGCGAAGCCAGGCATTCGAGGCTCTTGTTGAATTTGAAGGACTTGAAATCCGGCGGCGTCGCGATCGCGTTGCCGCGCGCGGCAAAACCGCCCCTGGCGGCGAAGCGCTCGATGCGTTCGATGCGCTCGATGCCGACATAGAAAGCGTCGCCGATCTGCGCGAGCGACTCCGAATCGTAGGCGCGCTGCATCGCCAGCGGCTTGCCATTCTCGCCGAGCAGCGGCGCCATCTCGGCATCGGCGAGACCGTCGAGGCGGCCGTCGCGGTACACCATGCGGGCCTTGAGCCATGAGCCATTGTCGGTGACGGCGAGAATGTGGGCGCCGTCGGCATCGACATGGAGCCCGGAAATGCCGCCGAACGCGGCGAAGTCGGAGGTCAGCGCCAGGCCGCCGCGAAACTCGAGCGCGCCGAAACGCACGCGTGTCGGATCGCTGTTGTCGAACGAGGCGATTGGCGTCGCGCGGATCTGGACCGCCGTCGGCTCGGTAGCAAAACGCGGCCCGCCGGCCAGCGCCCAGGTGCCGGCGACGGCTGTGACGCCGGCGATGAGCGCGGCAAAGATGAAGGTGCGGCGGCTGAACTTCATGGTCGCCTGCGCTTCGGTAAACCCGGCAACGCCAGGGACGTCACGCCACCCGGCGGCGCGGGCGGCGCGGCGTCGGAGCAGCGGTCGCGCCCTCGGCGAACAGTTCGGCCAGCTTCTCGGTCATCGCGCCGCCCAACTCCTCGGCATCGACGATGGTGACGGCACGGCGATAGTAGCGCGTGACGTCGTGACCGATGCCGATGGCGATGAGTTCGACCGGCGAGCGCGTCTCGATCTCTTCGATGACCCAGCGCAGATGACGTTCCAGATAGTTGCCCGGGTTGACCGAGAGCGTCGAATCGTCGACCGGCGCGCCGTCCGAGATCATCATCAGGATCTTGCGCTGTTCGGTGCGCGCCAGCAGGCGCTTGTGCGCCCAGTCGAGCGCCTCACCGTCGATGTTTTCCTTGAGCAGGCCTTCGCGCATCATCAGACCGAGATTCTTGCGCGCGCGCCGCCACGGCGCGTCGGCCGACTTGTAGATGATGTGACGCAGATCGTTGAGGCGCCCCGGATTGGCGGGCTTGCCGGCCGAGAGCCAGTGCTCGCGCGACTGCCCGCCCTTCCAGGCGCGCGTCGTGAAGCCGAGGATTTCAACCTTGACGCCGCAGCGCTCCAGCGTCCGCGCCAGAATATCGGCGCAGGTGGCGGCGACCGTGATCGGCCGGCCGCGCATCGAACCGGAATTGTCGAGCAGCAAAGTCACCACGGTGTCGCGGAATTCGGTGTCCTTCTCCCACTTGAAGGACAAAGCATGCATCGGATCCATGATGACGCGCGTCAACCGCGCCGGATCGAGGATACCTTCCTCGAGGTCGAAGTCCCATGACCGGCTCTGCTGCGCCATCAGCCGGCGCTGCAGGCGGTTGGCCAGGCGCGCGACGACGCCCTGCAGGCTCGACAACTGCTTGTCGAGATAGCCGCGCAGCCGGTCGAGCTCTTCCGGCTCGCACAGATCCTCGGCGGCGATCGTCTCGTCGAACTTCATGGTGAAGGCGCGATAGTCCGGGCCGCGCGGCTCGTTCTGGCCGTACTGGCGCGGACGCTGCGGCTCGCCGGGCGTCTCGGCATCGCCAAGTTCGCTCTCGTCGGCCATGTCGGCGGTCGCCGCCTCGGCGGCCTCTGAGGCATCGTCCGGCATATCCTCGGTCGACATCTCGGTGTCTTCCGACGACATGCTCTGATCTTCGTCGGACTCGGCCGATTCGCCGTCGTCGCCGGATTCCTGGTTCTTCTGCTCTTCCTCGTCGCCCTCGTCTTCGTCTTCGCTCTCGGAAGAACGATCCTCGCCCATTTCAAGCGAGTCGAGCAGATCGTGCACGGCGTCGCTGAACTTGCGCTGGTTCTCGATGACGTTTTCCAGGCGATTGAGGTCTTCGCCGGCGCGTTCCTCGATCAGCGGCCGCCATAGATCGACGAGTTTTTTCGCGGCCGGCGGCGGCGCCAATCCGGTGAGACGCTCGCGCACCATCAAGGCCAAAGCTTCCTCGATCGGCGCGTCGGCGCGCTGAGATATCTGATCGAATTTGGCGCGGGTATAGCGGTCGTCGAGCATCGCCGTCAGGTTCAGCGCCACGCCGTCCATCCGGCGCGAGCCGATCGCTTCGACGCGAGCCTGCTCGACGGCCTCGAACACGGCGCGCGCCTGCTGGCCCTGCGGCTGCAGCTTGCGATGCATCGCGACGTCATGACAGGCGAGCTTGAGCGCGATCGAATCGGCGTTTCCGCGGACAATAGCGGCCTCGGCGCGCGTCAGCTTGCGCGGCGGCTCCGGCAGCCGAACCTTGCCGCCGATGAGACCGGGACGCTCGGCCGCATAGGCGATTTCCAGATCCGGCGTGCGCGCGATAGCACGCAGCGCACCGGCCACCGAGCGCTTGAATGGCTCGGTGGGGGAATCCTTGGGGGACGGCTTTGTTTTGCTGTTCGAGGCCATTGTCTCTTCTTCGTCATTCCGGGGCGCCTACGCAGCACGCGAACCCGGAATCCGGAAAACAACTCCTGAGTAAACGTCTGGATTCCGGGCCGCGAACTTCGTTCGCGGCCCGGAATGACAGATCAGGAGAGCGCCACGTTCACCGACGATTCCGGCAGCTCGACGCCGAAACAGCGCTGATAGAACTCGGCGACGATCGGCCGCTCGAGTTCGTCGCATTTGTTGAGGAACGTCAGGCGGAAGGCGAAGCCGATGTCCTGGAAAATGTCGGTGTTCTCCGCCCAGGTGATCACCGTACGCGGGCTCATCACGGTCGACAGATCGCCGTTCATGAAGGCGTTACGCGTCAGATCGGCGACGCGCACCATCTTGCTCACGACATCGCGACCCTTCTCGTTGCGGAAGTGCTTGGCCTTGGCGAGAACGATCTCCACTTCGTTATCGTGCGGCAGATAGTTCAGCGTCGTGACCAGATTCCAGCGGTCCATCTGCGCCTGATTGATCTGCTGCGTGCCGTGATAGAGGCCCGAGGTATCGCCGAGACCGATGGTATTGGCGGTCGCGAACAATCTGAATGCAGGGTGAGGCTTGATCACGCGGCTCTGATCGAGCAGCGTCAGCCGGCCCGAGGATTCCAGCACGCGCTGGATCACGAACATCACGTCCGGACGGCCGGCGTCGTATTCGTCGAAGCAGATCGCGACATTGTGCTGATAGGCCCAGGGCAGGATGCCGTCCCGGAATTCGGTGACCTGCTGGCCATCCTTGAGCACGATGGCGTCCTTGCCGATGAGGTCGATACGGCTGATGTGGCTGTCGAGGTTGACGCGCACCATCGGCCAATTGAGCCGCGCCGCGACCTGTTCGATGTGGGTCGACTTGCCGGTGCCGTGGTAGCCGGTGACGATCACGCGTCGGTTGCGCGCGAAACCGGCGAGGATCGCCAGGGTCGTCGGGCGGTCAAAACGATAATCCGGATCGATGTCCGGGACATGTTCATCGGTCTTGGAATAGGCCGGAACTTCCATGTCGCTGTCGATACCGAAGAGCTGTCGGACGGACACCTTCAGATCGGGCAGATTGGCGGGTTCTTGAACTGCGGTTGCCATTGCTACTCCGTGGCCCCGGAACGGCGCGGGGCCGCACATTTTCGCCGGGATGAGGCTTTTTCAGGATTGTGACGCGCCAAACTACCAGAAAGCCGGGGCGAAGCGGAAGCACCCGCGACCCCCGACACGGCATAGCTCCAAAGCGCTACGATTTCAGGCTGTTAGGCCGGAATAAGGGCCGCGCCTCAGGCGCTTAGCCCATACCCACAGACTTGAGATACT
Organism: Pseudolabrys sp. Root1462; assembly: GCF_001426945.1. GTDB lineage: Bacteria > Pseudomonadota > Alphaproteobacteria > Rhizobiales > Xanthobacteraceae > Pseudolabrys. Next base: position 284,442 of record NZ_LMFS01000004.1, read on the forward strand.
TATAAGCCTGAATGATTTCAATGAGCCGGTCCTCGGTCGACCGGTCGCCGCCATTGGCGTCGGGGTGGTGACGCTTGACCAGATCCTTGTAGCGGGCGGAAACCTGAGCCCGCGTGGCGCTGACCTCGAGACTGAGTGCCTCAAATGCCTTGCGTTCCGCGTTGCGGATGACGCGGGCTTCCTTGCGGACCTTCTGTTCGGACCGCGCACCGTCACTGAAGATACCCAAGGGATCGCCGTCGGGACCCAGGGCGGAAAGGTCCGGCTTGACGCGGCCTTTCTTGCCGGTGCCCATCTTCCAGGTCGGACGATGGCCGGTCAGAGCGTCCTTCTGGTAGGCGAGCACGGCGTCATCGGCCATGCCGGCGAAGAAATTGTAGTTCTGGTTATATTCGCGCGCGTGCTTGAGGCAGTAATGCCAATAGCCGGACGTGTTCGGACCTTTCGGCGCCTTGTTGGTCGCCTTGTCCTTGCAATTCGCCCATTGGCAGGTCGGACCGTCGTTCTTGACGCGACGATCCTTGTCCGGCTTGACGCGAATGCTATCGAAAATCGAGGAGGTAGTTTTCATGACCGAACGTTATGCGCTCTTTTCGAGAATGCTCGCAAGTCTTGACAACGGTATGGCAGGGCCGATTCGGCGCCGAGACGCCATTGACCGAAGCCATCCGGTTGCCTAACTGCGTGCCATGCCCATCGACGATCTGCGTACCGCCGACCGGATTGAAAAGAAGCTGACCGAAGCGCTGGCTCCGGACAGCGTGAAGGTAGTGGATGAATCCCACCAGCATGAAGGCCATGCCGGCCACCGCCCAGGCGGGCAGACCCACTTCAGGGTGTATATCGTGGCGAAAGCCTTCGCCGGCAAGACCCGCGTCGACCGTCATCGGCTGGTCAACGCGATACTTTCGGATGAATTAGAAGGCGGCGTGCACGCGCTCGCTCTTCATACCCAGGCGCCGGGCGAAGGCTGACCGTCCACCAGTCGTTGATTACTCGGCCGGCTGCGCCCGCGACAAGGGCTGGATGCGCAGCGCGGTGATGCGATTGCGCGCGCGGCGCAGCACGCGGAACCGAAAGCCGTGGAACGTGAAGCTCTGCCCGACTTCCGGAATGGTGCGCGCCTCGTGAATGACAAGGCCTGCGATGGTCGTCGCTTCCTCGTCTGGCAAATTCCAGTCCATGACACGGTTCAGGTCGCGGATCGGCACGGCGCCATCAACATTGACTGAGCCATCGGGCTGACGGCGGACGCCGGGCATCGCCACGTCGTGCTCGTCCGTGATGTCGCCGACGATCTCCTCGAGAATATCCTCGAGCGTGACCAAGCCTTCGACTTCGCCGTACTCGTCGACGACCAGCGCGAACGGCGTCCTGCGGCGGCGGAACGCCTTGAGTTGTTCGGCAACCGGACGCGTATCCGGCACGTACCACGGCGGCGTCAGCAGCGACGCGATATCGACCTTGGCGGCGTCGCCGTCGACCGCGTGCAGCGCGCGCAGCAAATCGCGGACGTGCAGAATACCGATGATATTCTCCGGGTTGCCGCGCCACAGGGGAATGCGCGTCACAGGCGACGCGATGACCGCATTGACGACATCTTCGGCTTTTTCATCGGCGTTGAGCGTGACCATGTTGGTGCGGTGGATCATCACATCCGACACCGCGAGCTCGCCGACGCGAAACACGTTCTGAATATATTCGGCCTGGCCCTCTTCCAGCTTGCCGTATTCGGCGGAGGTCGCAACCAGGCCTTCGAGCTCGACATCGCTCAACACGTCGTGCGGCACCGCCTCCTTGACGCCGAGCAGCCGCAGAATCCAGCGCGACACCGCGTTGAGCATCCAGTTCAGCGGATAAAAGGCGATGAAGGATGCGTGCAGCGGATAGGCGACCCACAGCGATACCGGCTCGGGTTCGCGGATCGCCAGAGTCTTCGGCACCTGTTCGCCGACGACGATGTGCAGCGACGAGAACAACAGGAAGCCGACGATGAAGGCGGTCAAATGCACCGCCTTCTCCGGCATGCCGAGCGGCTCGAGCACCGGCGTCAGCAGCGCGGCCACGGTCGGCTCGCCGACCCAGCCGAGACCGAGCGAGGCCATGGTGATGCCGAGTTGGCAGCAGGCGAGGTAGGCTTCGATATTGCCGAGAATCTTCTTGACGAGCGGCGCGGCGAAACGTTGCTCCTCAACCATGGCATCGACGCGGAAGCCGCGGCTCTTCACCAGCGCGAATTCGGCCGCGACATAGAAGGCGTTGGCCGCGAGCAGCAGGAACGCCAGCAGCAGATTGAGGAATGCGCCGCTCATGATGCCCGCTTGTCGGCCAGGAAGGCGCGGATCGCCGCGGGATCGACATCGTTGGCGACGAAGGCCTGACCGACGCCGCGCACCAGAATGAAGGTGAGCTTGCCGCGCTTGACCTTCTTGTCCTGCGCGATCAACTCCATCAGCCGGTCGACGTCGGGCGTTCCGCCTTGCACATCGCTTATCTTGGTCGGCAGGCCGGCATCGGCAAGATGCGCGCGCACGCGTGCGACACTATTGCCGCCGACCAGACCCTGGCGCTCCGAGAACTCGTAAGCCAGCACGCAGCCGAGCGAAACAGCCTCGCCGTGCAGCAGCCGCTGCGAAAAGCCGGCGCCGGCTTCGAAAGCATGGCCGAAGGTGTGACCGAGATTAAGCAGCGCGCGGTCGCCGGTCTCGCGCTCGTCGCGGGCGACGATCGCCGCCTTGGCGCGGCACGACACGGCGATGGCATGTTCGCGCGCTGCGCCGCCGGCGAACACGTCGCGCCAGTTGGTTTCGAGCCAGGCGAAGAAATCGGCATCGCCGAGCAGGCCGTATTTGGCGACCTCGGCGTAGCCGGCGCGGAACTCGCGCGCCGGCAAGGTGTCGAGCACCGCGGTGTCGGCGATCACAAGGATCGGCTGATGGAACGCGCCGATCAGATTCTTGCCCTGCCGCGAATTGATGCCGGTCTTGCCGCCGACCGAGGAATCGACCTGCGCCAGCAGCGACGTCGGCACCTGAACGAAATCGAGTCCGCGCCGCACGCTGGCCGCGGCAAAGCCGGCGAGATCGCCGATGACGCCGCCGCCGAGCGCGACGATGAGGTCGCTGCGCTCGATGCGCGCCGCGATGATCGCCTCGCAGACCGTCTCGAACGTGGCGTAGCCCTTCGAGCTCTCGCCCGGCTTGACGACGATCGGCGTCGATTCGATGCCGCTGGCTTTGAGAATATCGGTGACCCGGGCGAGATGCGTCGCCGCGACATTGTCGTCGGTCAGGATCGCGACCCGGGCGCCGGGACGCAGCGTCTTGATGCGGCTGCCGAGCGTCACAATGGCGTCGCGGCCGATGACGATATCGTAGGCGCGATCGCCAAGCGCGACCGGCACGATGGTCTCGCCCGATGCAGGCTGGCGCAGCGGCGCGGTCATGACTTGAACTCCAGGCCCAGATGCTTCGGCAACTCGGCGATGATCTCTTCGACGATGACTTCGTGCGGTTCGTCGCGCGACTGCACGACGATGTCGGACAAGGCATAGATCGGTTCGCGCAGCGGCAACAGCTCCCTGATGCGGTCGGCGAGCGGCCGGTCGCCGGTGCGCCGCTTGGTGCGCTTGCTGAGGACGTCGAGATCGGCCTTCAGCCAGATCGAGATACCCTTGGAGCGGATCAGATCGCGGGTGCGCGGATCCATCACCGCGCCGCCGCCGGTCGCCAGCACCTGCGGCCCGTGATCGAGCAGACGGGCGATGACGCGGGCCTCGCCGGCGCGGAAATAGGGCTCGCCGTGCCGGGCGAAGATCTCGGGAATGGTCATGCCCGCTGCGGTCTCGATTTCGGTATCGGCGTCGATGAAGCCGAGGCCGAGCCGGGTCGCCAGCCGGCGGCCGACCGAGGATTTACCGGCGCCCATCATCCCCACCAGCACCAGCGACCGCGCGCCCAGGGCGCGCGCGATCCCCGCCTGTACGGCAGGGTCGAGCACGCTTTCCGCGGGCTTTTGGACGGCGCTGTCAACCATGATAGAGTTCCGGAACGACGCAACGGTTCCATATAGCAGCAAATGACACAACTGCGACTGCCTGGCTGGTTAACGGGCTTGTTAACGGCTTGCCAGAGGTTCCGGAACGTGGTCGTTCAGCGTGACATTGCGTACTGATTTGGGGCGTATCGCGGGGACGCGAGCCGGGTAGCGACCATGCCGAGCCTGTTCCGATTCATTGTCATCGTCGGCTTCATCGCCGGGCTGGGTTACGTGGCCGTATTTTCGCTCGCCAATTTCATCAAGTACCAGCCGCGCGAGATCGTCGTGACGGTGCCGCCCGACAAATTCTTCAAGCAGCCGAAGTAACCCGGCGAGCGCCATCATGGCAGCAGCCCGGCCGAGCGACGACTCCCTGATCGAACTGTTCCTCGACATGCAGGCGGCCGAGCGAGGCGCCGGCGAGAATACGCTGGCGGCCTATCGCAACGACCTCACCGATCTCGCCGCGCATCTGCGCGCCGCCGGCACCTCGGTCGGCAAGGCCGGCACCGACGATCTGCGCGGCTTCCTCAAGAGCCTCGACGACCGCGGCTTTGCCGCCTCGTCGCTGGCGCGCCGGTTGTCGGCGACGCGGCAGCTCTATCGTTTCCTTTATGCCGAAGGAAAACGCGGCGACGATCCCGCCGCGGTGCTCGAGGGTCCGAAGCGCGGCAAGACCCTGCCCAAGATTTTATCGATCGCCGATGTCGACCGGCTGCTGACGCAGGCGCGCGCCAATGCCGAGAACACCGAGCAGCCGATAGCCGCGCGGCTGCGCGCGTCGCGCCTGCTGTGTCTGCTCGAAGTCGTCTATGCGACCGGCCTGCGCGTCTCCGAACTCGTGGCTTTGCCCGCGTCCGCGGCGCGGCCGCAGCAACAGATGCTGGTGGTGCGCGGCAAGGGCAACAAGGAACGGCTGGTGCCGGTGGGTGGCGCGGCCAAGCGCGCGATGGGCGAGTATCTGGCGCTGCGCGCCGACGCGGCGACGAAAGATCCGAAGAAAGCCGCGCCGTCGAAGTGGCTGTTCCCCTCGTTCGGCGAACAGGGCCACATCACGCGTCAGCATTTCGCGCGCGAACTGAAGGCGCTCGGCGCGGCCTGCGGGCTCATCCCGTCGCAGCTGTCGCCGCACGTGCTGCGGCACGCCTTCGCCAGTCACCTGCTGCATAACGGCGCCGATCTGCGCGTCGTGCAGACGCTGCTCGGCCACGCCGACATCTCGACCACGCAGATCTATACCCACGTGCTCGAAGAGCGGCTCAAGAGCATGGTGCGCGACCTGCACCCGCTGGCGGATGAGTAGCAGCGCGAACGGCGACGTCTGAGCCTACGCCGCCTGCTTGGGCTTCATGTAGTAGTTGGCGTTGCGGCCGAGCACGAGCTTGCGGATCAGCGCCCGCATCGCGAGGCTCTTGCGCAGCGGATCGACCACGGCCTTGACGCTACGGAACAGCGCCAGCTTTACGGTGTCGAGCGCCGGGTTGCGGCCGGGCGCGGCCTGCGGGAAACCGATACGGCGCAGCAGCGAGTTGACGACGAACACGTCGTTCTTGCGCATCACCGCCTTGGTCTTCCAGGTCACCGCCATCGAGATCGAATATTGCGAGCCGGTGCGCACCCAGTGCGGCCACAGATACGGCACGAACACGCCATCGCCCGGGTTCAGCGCATAGCACTTCGACTTCGTTTCGAAATCGGCGCTGTAGCTGACGTTGCGATGCTTGGTCAGCGAATGCTCGATGGCGTCGTCCGTAACCACCGAACCGTCGCGGTTGTCGCAGATGGTGAAGAATTTCTCGCCGTGGATATGGACGAAAATGTTGTCCTCGGCATCGACGTGGAACGGCGTTGTGGCGTTCGGCGACGACACGAACATGAAGCCGCGGAGATCTTCGAAGCCGGCGGCTTCGAGATCGGCGTGACCATGCGCGCGAGCCAGCGCGTTGAGGCAATCCTCGATTACGGCGCGATAGGCCGGGTGCTGCTCGACGCGCTTGAGCACCATCCAGGCGCCGGCGGTCTCGATGCTGCGCACCACCTCTTCGGGGTCGAGATCGATGAATTTCGTCTTGCTGGCATCCTGACCGATGGAGGCATCGCCCGAATTGTATTCGATCGAGTCGGCCGGCAAATGACGCACCAGATCGACGACCTTCGGCAGCGTGAACAGCGGATTGCCGGCCAGTTGATGACGCAGCGAGAACGGCTGCATCGGAAAATTGGCGGCAAAGGCGGCGTGATCGACGGGCTCGATCGTGGCGGTGGCGGCGGTCATGGAGTTCATCCTTTCAGCTTGCGCAAGCGGCGATAGAGGGCGCGCGCGGCGTTGCGCAGCGTGCGCCGTGTTTCAATCAGGGCGGCAAAGAGCGCGAGCGCCGCGGCGCCCGGTTGGGTCGGTAACAGCAGGTCGCCGATCGGCTGGCGGTCGCGCCAGATGTGATCGATCATCGGGTGGTTGGCGATCGCGGTTGAATCGACGCTGTCGATTTGCCCGTCGGCGCACATCGCGCGCGTGATGTCGAGCGTGAGTTGCACGCCGGGCGACATCTTGGCCGCGCCCTCGTCGTAAGCGATCTTGAAGAAATAGGCGCGGCGCAGATGCCGGATCAGCACGCCGGCGGCCACGACCTTGTCGCCGCTGGCCAGCGTCGCAATCTGGGCGGCGCCGTCGCGCACCATCGCCGGCAAGGCTTCCCTCATGAAGGCGATGTCGCCTTCCTTCGCGGCCAGTGCGGTGCCCGCCGCGCCCTTCCAGCCGGCGGCTTCCAGCGCCAGGAACGATTCGAGCGCGGCTTCGGCCTCCGCGCCCGGCGCGGCGATACGGAATTTGACTTCGCCGTTGTCGGCGAGGCGGTTGCGCTGCCGGCGCAGTTCTTTCAGCTTCTTCGAACCGAGAGCGGCGATGGCATCGTCTTCACCTTGCGTGGCGTCGAGACGCGCGCGCTCATGCATATCGAAAACGCGCGGCGCGACCCCGAAGCCTTCGACCGCGCTGCGCAGCGCCGTTGCCGCCGGGCCATCCTGCGCCATCGCCGGCAGCATCACGGCGTAAGCGCCGGCCTTGCGTGCGGCCGCCATCAAGGCCCGTCCGGCGGCTTCCGGCTGATCGCGATCGAGCAGCGGCGTCGTCAGCGGACCATAGGCGTACCAGCCGACAAAGAACGGCAGCGGCAGTCGCAGACAATTCCACGCCGGGGCAACCAGCATCAGCCCGATGAGGCGTCGGCGCGCCGGGCTTTCCCAGGCCAGCAACGCCCGCATGCCGATCTGACCTTTGACGTGGCGTGCGACGGCGCGCGCCCAGGCCGGATGATAGAATGCGTTGGCTTCGATCGCGCGCACGGCAAGGTCCGCCCATGCGGCTTGCGGCACGGCCAGGACGTCGGTGACCTCAAAGGTCGCAAGATCGCCGCGCGCATACGCGCGGTCGCGTTTCAGCGCCGCACGGGCTCCGGCAATCCAGCCTTGAACGGTGTAACGACTATCGACGACCGACATGGATCCCCTGTCCCTTGCCTCGGCCGGGACAGTGAGGGCCGCGATCTTAAGGCCGGGCAAAAATGACCCCGGTATCCACGGTTAAAGCGCGTTCACCGTTAAATCCCGGTAAGGCGGGCGGGTGGTATTGGCCGGTAATCATTAAGGAATTGGAGGGCATGATCGCCCTCGCTTGACTAACGCCCCACTATGGGTCAGTTGGCCCACCGTGACCGGCCCGCCGGTTTCCCCGATTTTTCAGCGAAATATCCGGACCTCATGCGCAGCTATCTCGACTTCGAAAAACCGGTGGCCGAGCTTGAGGCCAAGGTCGAGGAACTGCGCGCGCTGGCGGCAACCGACAATGCCGTCTCCGTCACCGAGGAAATCGGCAAGATCGAGGGCAAGGCCGCACAGGCGCTCAAGGAGCTCTACAGCGGCCTGACGCCATGGCAGAAAACTCAGGTCGCGCGCCACCCTCAGCGTCCGCACTGCCTCGACTACATCAACAATATGATCACGGACTTCGTGCCCCTCGCCGGCGATCGCAAGTTCGGCGATGACGCGGCGATCGTTGCCGGCTTCGGCCGCTTCCGCGGTGAAAGCATCTGCATCCTCGGTCACGAGAAAGGCAGCGACACCGAAAGCCGCCTCAAGCACAATTTCGGCATGGCCCGCCCGGAAGGCTATCGCAAAGCGGTGCGGCTGATGGAAATGGCCGATCGTTTCGGCATTCCGGTGCTGTCGCTGGTCGACACCGCCGGCGCTTATCCAGGCATCGGCGCTGAAGAGCGCGGTCAGGCCGAAGCCATCGCGCGCTCGACCGACGTTTGTCTCGGCCTCACGGTGCCGAATGTCGCGGTCATTCTCGGCGAAGGCGGGTCGGGCGGCGCGATTGCGCTCGCCACCGCCAACAAAGTGCTGATGCTCGAACACGCGATCTACAGCGTGATTTCGCCGGAAGGCGCGGCGTCGATCCTGTGGCGCGATTCCACCAAGGCCCAGGAAGCTGCGACCAACATGAAGATCACGGCGCAGGACATGGTCCGCTTTGGCGTCATCGACACCATTGTGCCGGAGCCGACCGGCGGGGCGCACCGCGACCCGCGCGAGGCCATCGCCTCGACCGCCGATGCCATCGCCGCCGCATTTGCTGAATTGCGCGGCCTGGATCGCGACGCCGTGCGCAAGGCGCGCCGCGACAAATTCCTGGCCATGGGCCGGATTCCGGCGCGTTCGGCCGGCTGACGTACCGGCCCGGCCCTGCCCGGCCGTGGCCCCGCCGCGACCGCCCCTATCCGGCATCAAAAACGCCTGTCTCCGGGCTTTAGGCCAGATTCACCATAGGGTTAGCGCAGAAGCCTGCGACGCCGGATTGCCTTGCAGATGCCATATCTTCTGGCTAACCATATTCGTATGGGGCCTGCCCCCGGGGAGTACCGTTTTGACTGCACGCTTCGTACGCGCCGTGATGGCGGCCGCCGCTCTTTCTGCGGCCATGGCGCTTGCTGCCTGCAATCCCGACGATCTTGCGCCCAACAGCCGCGCCGCGGCCCCGCTGTCGTCGGCCATGGTTTCGGACATCGCGTCCAAGAACATGGATACCGGCTCGCCGATCCTCGCCCGCATCTTCAAGGAAGAAGCGGAGATGGAAGTCTGGAAGCAAACCCGCGACGGCCAGTACGCGCTGCTCAAGACCTATCCGATCTGCCGCTGGTCCGGCGACCTCGGTCCGAAGAAGAAGGAAGGCGACCGCCAGGCGCCGGAAGGCTTCTATACGATCACGCCGGGTCAGATGAATCCGGCTTCGAGCTACTATCTCGCGTTCAACACCGGCTTCCCCAATGCCTATGACCGTTCGCACGGTTACACCGGCTCGGAGCTGATGGTGCATGGCGACTGCTCGTCGCGCGGCTGCTACGCGATGACCGACGAACAGATCCAGGAAATCTATGCGTTGGCGCGCGAGTCTTTCCACGGCGGCCAGCGCGCATTCCAGCTGCAGGCCTTTCCGTTCCGCATGACCGCGCTGAACATGGCCAAGCATCGCAACAATCCGAACTTCGCGTTCTGGAAGATGCTGAAGGAAGGCTACGACAACTTCGAGGTCACGCGTCAGGAGCCGAAGGTCGCGGTGTGCGAGAAGCGCTATGTGTTCGATCCGGCGACGACCGATGCCGAAGGCAGGCCGCTGAAGTTCAATGCCGCCGGCAAGTGCCCGGCCTATGAACTCGACAAGAACATCGCCGACGCCGTGCTCGAGCATCGCCGTCAGGAACAGACCCAGATGGCGCATTACATCGCGCAGGGCGTCGCCACCGTGCCGTTCCGCACCGGCATCGACGGCGGCATGAACCAGGTATTCGCCGAGAAGCTCGGCACCCAGGAAGGCTACGACGCCAAGGGCCGTCCGATCTTGGTCGCGACGGCGCCCGGCGCGCTGCCGCGCGGCGACAACCAGCCGATCCCCGCCACTTTGGTGAGCGTGCCGAAGCCGGTCCAGGCGGAGCCGGCCGAGCCGCAGGTGCAACTGGCGAGCGCCCCGGCGGCCGCCGAACCGGCTGCCACTCCGTCGGCTGCCAAGGGTCTCCTGGGCAGCCTCTTCGGCGACTCGAAGGCCGCCGAGGCGGGAGCGTCCGCCATGGCGACAGCCGTTCCCGCGCCAAAGCCAGCACCGCGTCAGACCGCCAAGCCGGCTGCGGTCCGCACCGCCAATGCCGCGCCGAAGGCGCAGGCGCCCGCCAGCAAACCGCAGGTGGCGCAGAGCGAACCGGCCGCAAAGCCGCGCGTGGCGACGATCGAGAAGCCGGCGGCAAACGAAACACCGCAGCTTCGCACTGCCTATTCCGCAGCGCCGCCCGCCAACAACAACAGTTCTCTGACGGGCGCGCAGCCGGTGGTGCCGGTCGGCAGCTTCAGCTCACGCTGGTCCGGCGTTCAGTAATTTCCAATTTCGAATCGTGTAGGCTGGGCTGATGTCCGCCTACGTGTACGTTCTCGGTTGCCGCAGCAACGATCGCGTCCTGACCTACGTCGGCTGGACCAACGATATCGAGCGCCGGGTCGCCCAGCACAATGCCGGCAAGGGCGCGCGCTCGACCCGCGGGCGCCTGTGGCAGCTTCTGCACTCCGAAAGCTTCGCCACCAAGGCGGAGGCGATGAGCCGCGAGTGGCATCTCAAGCGCGAGCGCGCTTTCCGAAAGGCGCTTGCCGAGAAAATCGGCCGTTAGCGGCGCATAAAAATCAAACCTGCGACAGATGGACACAGCCGCTGCGCGGGTTTAGGCATACCGCCTCAGGCCTCCACGCCGTCCGCCGAAGGAGCATGCCATCAATTACGCAGCCCCCATCGCCGCCGCCGCCCTGCCGCGTTTCAACGACGGCACCTGGGAATTTCCGGTTCTTCACGTGCGCGGCGGCACCTCGACCGGCCTCGTCATCTGGGACCGCGCCGCGCCCAAAGACGTCGCGCTGCGCGAGGAACTGCTGCGCCATCTGATGGGCCTGCCGCTGCAAGGCACCAGCAGCGACGCCAAGCAGATCACCGGGCTCGGGCGCGGCTATCCGACGAGCAACAAGGCGTTCTTCGCCGCGTTCGAACAAAAGCCCGACGGCGCGCCGCGCATCGTCTCGACGCTGGCGCAACTGGCGCACGGCAAGGCCGAGGTCGACTGGAGCGTGAACTGCGGGAACATGTCGGCGGCGCTGCCGTTCTGGGCGATCGATCAGAAATTCCTGCCGCGCCAGCTCGACGGCAGCGGCGAAGTCGAGATCTTCAACACCAACACCAAGACGGTGATGACCGGCCGCGTCGCGCTCGACGGCGACGGTTTCGCCATGACGGAAATTCCCGGCGTCGACGGCGCGTTTCCCGGCGTCGATCTGTTCATCGCCAATCCGGTCGGCGCCAAGACCGGCAAGGCGCTGCCGACCGGCAATGTCACGGACAAATTCGGCGCCTACACCGTGTCCTGCGTCGATGTCGCGGTGCCGATGGTGATCGCGCGCGCGTCCGAATTCGGCAAGACCGGCACGGAAGACGTGAAGGCCCTACGTGGCGACGCCACCTTCTTCAACGCGCTGCGCACTCTGTGGATCGAGGCCGGCCTGAAGATGGGCCTCAAGGGCAAGGGCGGCAAGCCGATGACCGCGGACGAACTCGCCAACAGCGAGACGATCCCGAAAGTCTGCATCGTCGGTCCGGCCGTGAACGGCGGCAACATCTCGACGCGCTACTTCACGCCGCAGGAAGGCCACGCCACCATGGCGGTGACCGGCGGCTGCTGTCTCGCCGCGGCCTGTCTCATCCCCGGCACCGTGGCGCACGAACTGGCGCGCGGCCTGCCGGCGCTCGGGGCGACACCGTCCGAAGCCACCGTCGATATCGAAAATCCCGCCGGCATTCTCTCCGCGACCATCGAAGGCACGCACGCGCACGGCGAAACAAAAATCACGCGCGCCGCCTACAAGCGCTCGGCGCAGATTCTGCTGCGCGGCTATGTGCCGCTGTACCGCGCCTCGGCTGCGCTCAACGGCGCGCTCGCCGAAATCGCCGCCGCCAAGGCGTGAGGCTCTTGCAGGCGATCAGTGCGGCCGGCCGTCTTCGTCGGCCGCTGCCGCCATCGTCCGCGTCAGATCGACGATGTCCTGCTCAATATCGCTCAGCCGCGTGGTGAGCTCGAGATAGCGCAGCGTCGAAGCGCCGTTCTCCGCCCAGACGCCCTGGCGACGCGAGGCTTCGGGCTGCTCGGCCATATCGGCGATCATGATTTCGATCGCCGCCTCGAGTTCGTCGCGCTGACGCTGAAGCTCGGCGAGCTGAACGGTCTTGTCGGGTTTCCTTGCCATCGGCGCACTTCGACCATGCGTGCCTTGCGCGGTCAAGCGCGTTCGAGCACCCGCACCTTGCTGGCGGTCGGGCCGGTGTCGCCTTCGCCGGCAACGTACGTCACGCCGTCGCCGCGGCGCAGCGCGTCGAATTCGCCGGTCAGCAGGCTGTTGCGATGGAAGTAAAGCAGGCCGCCCTCGGCGGTCATGACGAAGCCGTGGTCCTCATCGGGATGCATCTCCGCGATCTGGCCGCGAAATTCATGCGCTGCCTCGTGCGTCCGGACCTGCTGATGATCGGTCACGATGTCCTTGACCTGCGCCAGCCGTTGCTCCGCGATGCGGAAAGCTTCATTGACTGCGTTGTGCACGTCCGGCGACTGAAACTTGCGTTGCAGATGGCCGGTTCCGTGCGCCACCACGATGTCCTTGCGACCGGGCAGCGAAATCTCGATCCGCACCACCGGCGGCATTGTGCCGGCAGCGTTCTGGTTGAGCTGGTCGATACGAACCCGGCAGGTCGTCATGCGGCCGTAGATGCGTTCGAGATTATCGATGTGGCGGCCGATCGCGTCCTTGACGGCATCGGACGGCTCGCAGCGATGGAACGAGATTTCAGGTTCGATTTGCATGATGCTGTCTCCGCTCGCCCTCTTGAAGAGTAATGCGGAAACGCCGGCTTTGGTTTCGCGGATTGATCGTGCGGTTCCGGACCGCGCGTCAGGCCGGAACGATGACCTTGCCGATCGGCCACAGCGCGAGACCAGCGAGCTTGAGATGCGCCCAGGCGAACGGAATGCCGACGATGGTGACCGCGAGCAGCAGCGCAGTGACGAGATGACCGAGCGCCAGCCACCAGCCGGCCAGCACGAACCAGATCACGTTGCCGAGGAGGCCGAGCGGACCCGTGCCGATGTCTTCCTGACCGAAATACGCGTCACGAGAAACGGCGCGCTGCCCGAACGGCAGCAGCGTGTAAGCCGCGATGGTGAAGGCGGCTCGCGCCCAAGGCAGGCCGATGATGGTGATCGCCATGATCACGCCGGCGACGGCCCAGCCGACCGCCATCCAGAAACCGCCGAAGACGATCCAGAGCAGGTTGAACAGCAGCGAGAACGGTCCCATCGCCAACTCCTATCGCGCGCCCGGCGCAGGGGAGATATGTGCGCGCCGCAGCCGAATCCAAGACCCGTGTCCGGTACCGGACGGCCGTCCGCCGCCGGGACCTGTGCTATGAACGGCGCCTGGCGCGTCGCCGTGCGCGAGCCGCGCCGGGACCAATCTCGTGCAGCAAGCTCAGGGCAGGCCATGCGTGTCACCGGTGGGAAGTCAGTCTACGGAGCATCCGTCGGCATTCTGATGCTCGACGCGCGGTTTCCGCGCATTCCGGGCGACATGGGCAATGCCACGACCTGGCCCTTCCCGGTGCAGTATCGCGTCGTGCAAAACGCAACGCCCGATGCCGTGGTGCGCAAGGGTGCGCCGGGGCTGCTCGATGCGTTCATCGACGCGGCGTGCGATCTCGCCCGGCACGGCGTCGATGGCATCACGACGAACTGCGGCTTCCTGTCGCTGTTTCAGCAGGAGCTCGCCGACGCGGTTAACATTCCGGTGGCGACCTCGTCGCTGATGCAGGTTGAGTTCGTCAACCGGCTGCTGCCGCAGGGCAAGCGCGCCGGCGTTCTCACCATTTCCGCTTCGACGCTGACGCCGGCACATTTGCAGAAGGCGCGCGTGCCGAAAGGTACGCCAATCGGCAGCACCGAAGGCGGCCGCGAATTCACCCGCGCCATTCTCGGCAACGAGTTCGAGCTCGACGTCGAAGCGGCGCGGCAGGACAATGTCGATGCGGCGGTCGCCTTTCACAAGGCGCACCCGGATCTCGGCGCCATCGTGCTCGAGTGCACCAACATGATCCCGTACGCCGCCGATATCCGCCGCGTCACCGGACTGCCGGTGTTCTCGATCTACAATTTCGTCTGCTGGTTTCAGCAGAGCCTGGTGCCGCGGACATTTCCGTAGGTCGGCCACAGGCGCATGAAAAAGGCCGGGACTTGAACGTCCCGGCCTGAGCCATCAACGATGCGACGCGCTTATGCGTACTGGCCGTGGCAGTGCTTGTATTTCTTGCCCGAGCCGCAGGGGCACAGTTCGTTGCGTCCCACCTTGCCCCAGGTCGCCGGATTCTTTGGATCGCGGGCCGCGGCTTCGACAACCGCGGTGTCGCCCATGGCGAGCGACGCCGTACCGGTCAGCGGCTGCGCGCCAAACTCGTCGCTGCCCGTGGTGGCATCGACGTGGTGCGCTTCCATGTAAGGCAGCTGCTGCTCTTCCTCGGCGGGCGGCGCCACGACTTCGACACGCATCAACTGCGCCGTCACCGCCTCGCGCAGATTGGCCACCATTGCTTCGAACAGTGCGAAGGCTTCGGCCTTGTATTCATTGAGCGGATCGCGCTGCGCATAACCGCGCAGGCCGACGACCTGGCGCAGGTGCTCGAGCATCACGAGATGCTCGCGCCACAGATGATCGAGCGACTGCAGCAGGATCGACTTCTCGACGTAACGCATCACGTCGGGACCCCATTTGGCGACCTTGGCCGCCATGAACTCGTCGGCGCTGCGCTTGATGCGCTCCTTCACCTCTTCGTCAGCAATGCCTTCTTCCTTGGCCCACTCCCTGACCGGCAGGTCGAGGGTCAGCACCTGCGACACCGCTTCGTGCAGACCATCGACGTCCCACTGCTCGGGATAGGCATTCTCCGGAATGTGCTTGGCGACGAGATCGTCGATCACCGTGTGGCGCATGTCGGCCACGGTGTCTTCGGTGTGATCGTCGCGCATCAGGTCGAGCCGTTGCTCGAAGATCACCTTGCGCTGATCGTTCATCACGTCGTCGTATTTCAGCAAGTTCTTGCGGATGTCGAAGTTGCGCGCCTCGACCTTCTGCTGCGCCTTTTCCAGCGCCTTGTTGATCCACGGGTGAACGATCGCCTCGTTCTCCTTGAGACCGAGCTTGGTCAGCATGCCGTCGAGCCGGTCGGAGCCGAAGATGCGCATCAGATCGTCGTCGAGCGACAGGAAGAACTTGGAGTGGCCCGGGTCGCCCTGACGGCCGGAGCGGCCGCGCAACTGATTGTCGATGCGGCGGCTTTCATGCCGCTCGGTGCCGAGCACGAACAGACCGCCGGCGGCCAGCGCCTTTTCCTTCAGCCTGGCGACCTGCTCGCGAATCTGCGCCGCGTGCGGGCTCTTGTCGCGTTCGTCCGGATCCTCGATCTCGGTGACTTCCTGGCGGATGCGCATGTCGGCGTTGCCGCCGAGCTGAATGTCGGTGCCGCGGCCGGCCATGTTGGTCGCGATGGTGATGGCGCCTGGCACGCCGGCCTGGCTGACGATGAAGGCTTCCTGCTCGTGATAGCGAGCGTTGAGGATGGCGAAGACCTTCTTCTTCGTCGCGCCTTCGTCGCCCGTGTAGAGCGCGGCAAAGGCGTTCGGATCGGAGAAGTCGTGCGATTCCCAACCCTGCTCGCGCAACATATCGGCGAGCTGCTCGGATTTCTCGATCGAAGTCGTGCCGACCAGCACCGGCTGACCGCGCTTCTTGCAATCCTCGATCAGCGCGATGATGGCGCGATACTTCTCGATCTGCGAGCGATAGACCTCGTCATGATCGTCGATGCGCGCCAGCGGCATGTTGGTGGGCACTTCGAGCACTTCGAGGCTGTAGATATCCATGAACTCGTCGGCTTCCGTCAGCGCCGTACCGGTCATGCCGGCGAGCTTCTCGTACATGCGGAAGTAGTTCTGGAACGTGATCGAGGCGAGCGTCTGGTTTTCCGGCTGGATCGCCACGTGCTCTTTCGCTTCGAGGGCCTGATGCAGGCCTTCCGAATAGCGGCGTCCCGGCATCATGCGGCCGGTGAATTCGTCGATGATGACGACTTCGTCGTTGCGGACGATGTAATCCTTGTCGCGCTGGAACAGCTTGTGGGCGCGCAGCGCCTGATTGACGTGATGAACGACGGAGACGTTCTCAACGTCGTACAGCGATTCACCTTTCAGCTCGCCGGCGGCGCGCAAGCGCTGCTCGAGCTTTTCCATGCCGGCTTCGGTCAGCGTGACGGTGCGCTGCTTCTCGTCCACTTCGTAGTCGGACTTGTCGAGCGCCGGGATGTAGCTGTCGATCGTGTTGTAGAACTCGGAGCGGTCGTCGAGCGGACCGGAAATGATCAGCGGCGTGCGCGCTTCGTCCACCAGGATCGAGTCGACTTCGTCGACGATGGCGAAGACGTGGTCGCGCTGGACCATGTCCTCGGGACGATACTTCATGTTGTCGCGCAGATAATCGAAGCCGAGTTCGTTATTCGTCGCGTAGGTGACGTCGCAGTCATAGGCCTGCTTGCGTTGCGCGTCGTCGAGGCCGTGAACGATGATGCCGGTGGTCAGGCCGAGGAACGAATAGACCTTGTTCATCCATTCGGCGTCGCGCTTGGCGAGGTAGTCGTTGACGGTGACGACGTGGACGCCGCGGCCGGTGAGCGCGTTGAGATAAACCGGCGCGGTGGCGACCAGGGTCTTGCCTTCGCCGGTCTTCATCTCGGCGATCTTGCCTTCGTGCAGGATCATGCCGCCGATGAGCTGGACGTCGAAGTGGCGCTGGCCAAGCACGCGCTTGGCCGCTTCGCGCACGGTGGCGAAAGCCGGCACCAGGATGTCGTCGAGCGTCTTGCCGTCGGCGAGCTGCTTCTTGAACTCGGCGGTGCGCGCTTTCAGCGCCTCGTCGGACAGCGCGGCGACCTCTGGCTCCAGCGCATTGATGGCCTTGACCCGCGGCTGATAGCTGCGGATCCGCCTTTCATTGGCTGAGCCGAACAGCTTGCGGGCGACGGCGCCGATCATCGGTGAAGCTCCTGATTACTGGCCGGGGCGCTTTAACACGCCGCAACGACCGGATTTTGCTGCCGGCGCTCCGGAATTGGGCACTTTAGGGCAAATTCAGCGCCAAAATCGCGGGGTTAGGCGCCACAAGCCAAGGTCATGGGAGAGATAGGAGGGGGTCAAATCAATGTCAATTGGTGCGCCAGGTTGGCCTTAACCCGCCCGGCGCCCCCGTTTGTGACGGCATTGAGAACGCCTGCGCGCGGCCTGGGTTCCTGGCGTCGGCCATTGCAAAGCCATGGTTGTTAGGTGACAAGGACGCGTTCGCCGCTTGACAGGCGGACGACGTTTTCCAGGGACAAACAGATGACGAACCCGAATAACGCCGGTGCGCCGGTAATCGGCCTGACCGTGTCGCGCTGGGCCGGCCTTGCCTTCGGCGCGCTGGCGCTGACTTTGGCCGCGACCGCGTCGCTTCAGGCGCAGGACGCCAAGGATCCGGTTGTGGCCACCGTCAACGGCACCCCGATCCACCAGAGCGACCTCGCCGTCGCCGAGGAGGAAGCCGGCCAGCTGCCGCCGATGTCGGAAGACGCCAAGAAGGACTACCTGGTCCAGTTCATGGCCGACGCGATCCTGATCACCAAGGCCGCCGAGGACAAGAAGGTCTCGAATGACGAGACCTTCAAGCGCAAGCTCGAATTCGCGCGCAAGAAGCTCCTGATGGAAGCCCTGCTCGCACAGGTGGCCAAGGAAGCCTCGACCGACGCCGCCATGCATAAGGTCTTTGATGACGCCGTCGCCAAGCTGCCCGCCGAGGAAGAGGTCAAGGCCAGCCACATCCTGATCCGCGTCCCCGCTGGCGATGACAAGGCGAGCGCCGCCGCCGAAGACAAGATCAAGGCGGTGATCGCGCGGCTCAACAAGGGCGAGGATTTTGCCAAGGTCGCCGACGAAGTGACCGAGGACCCGTCGGGCAAGGGCAAGGGCGGCGATCTCGGCTACTTCACCAAGGACCAGATGGTGCCCGAATTCGCCAACGTCGCCTTCGCGCTCGACAAGGGCAAGATCTCCGGCCCGGTGAAGACACAGTTCGGCTGGCACGTCATCAAGGTGACGGACAAGCGCGAGAAGCCCAAGCCGTCCTTCGAAGACGTCAAGCCGCAGGTCGAGCAGTTCGTCGCCCGCAAGGCGCAGGCAGATTTCGTCACCAAGCTGCGGGCCGACGCCAAGATCGTGAAGAACTACAAGGTCGAAGAGCCCAAATCTGACACGCCTAAGGCCGACGCCCCGGCGGCGCCCGCCGCACCGAAGCAGTAACGGCCTTCACCGACACAACGACAGGAATGCCCGGCGAGAGCCGGGCATTTTTTTGATCAGGCTGTCATCGAGGTCTGTCATGCCCGGCCTTGTGCCGGGCATTCCGCTTAGGTAGGCACTGTGCTTCCCTCCGCGGGATGCCCGGCACATCAGGGCGTTTACGCCCGTCTTTCTACGGGCTATGCCCCGCGACGACAGTCATTGGATGACCACCGATGTCCACCACCATTTCCCCACTCGCCCCGACCAACGTCCCCGACATGCCGGCGATCGCCGGCGTGCGCATGGCGACCGCCGAAGCCGGCATCCGCTACAAGGGCCGCACCGACGTGCTGCTGGCGCTGTTCGATCCGGGCACGACGGTCGCCGGCGTGTTCACCACCTCGAAGTGCCCGTCGGCGCCGGTCGAGTGGTGCCGCGCCAATCTGAAGTCGGGAAAGGCGCGCGCGCTAGTGGTCAACTCCGGCAATGCCAATGCCTTCACCGGCAGAACGGGCCGGCAGGCGACCAAGCTCACCGCCGACACCGCCGCCAAGGTGATCGGCTGCAAGCCGAACGAGATTTTCCTCGCCTCGACCGGCGTGATCGGCGAGCCGCTCGACGCCACGAAGTTCGCCCCGGTGATGCAGGGCCTCGCCAACAGCGTGTCCGGCCAGTTCTTTCATGAAGCCGCCAGCGCGATCATGACCACCGACACCTTTCCGAAAGTTGCCACCGCGACGGCGAAGATCGGGAAGACGAAGGTGACGATTTGCGGCATTGCCAAGGGCGCCGGCATGATCGCGCCGGACATGGCGACGATGTTGTCGTTCGTGTTCACCGATGCGGCGATTTCCGCGTCCGCGCTGCAGGCCCTGCTCAAGGAAGGCGTCGGCTCGACATTCAACGCCGTCACCATCGACGGCGACACCTCGACCTCCGACACGCTGATGATGTTCGCGACCGGCCAGGCCAAGGATTGTCCGAAGATCGCGCGCGCCGCCGATCCGAAACTAAAGGCGTTCAAGAAGGCGCTGCACGACGTGCTCGCCGATCTCGCCGAACAGGTGGCGCGGGACGGCGAAGGCGCGCGCAAGCTCGTCGAGATCGTCGTCGAGGGCGCGGTGTCGGATAAGTCGGCGCGGAGGATCGCGATGTCGATTGCGAATTCACCCCTCGTCAAAACCGCCATCGCCGGCGAGGACGCCAACTGGGGCCGCGTCGTCATGGCGGTCGGCAAGGCCGGCGAGCCGGCCGATCGCGACAAACTGTCGATCTGGTTCGCCGGCGTCCGCGTCGCTCACAAGGGCGCCCGCGATCCGTCTTACGACGAGTCCAAGGTCTCGGCCGAAATGAAGAAGCCAGAGATCTTCCTCAAGGTCGCGCTCGGCATGGGCAAGGGCCGTGATCGTGTGCTGACCTGTGACCTCACCAAGGAATATGTCGCCATCAACGGCGACTACCGCTCCTAACGCCTCGTTAACTACTGCATCACCGCGTGAAAAGCAGAGTGGGCCGTTGAATGGAACTTAACCTGGCCTGGCTAGCGTGAGGCTCGTAGGGCTGTGAGCATCAAAGTCGTTCTCGTCGCCGCCTGCGCTCTCGTCGATGCCGACGGCCGCGTGCTTCTCGCACAGCGTCCCGCAGGCAAGCCGATGGCAGGCCTGTGGGAGTTTCCCGGCGGCAAGATCGAGGCTGGCGAGCGGCCCGAGCAGAGCCTGATCCGCGAACTCAAGGAAGAACTCGGAATTTCCGTCAAAGAGGACTGTCTCGCACCCTTCACCTTCGCCAGCCACGCCTATCCGGACTTTCATCTCCTGATGCCGCTCTATGTCTGCCGGCGCTGGGAGGGCACCGTCACCGCGCTGGAAGGGCAGCAACTCGCCTGGGTGAGACCGAACAGACTGCGCGACTACGAAATGCCGCCGGCGGACATCCCGCTGATTTCGCACCTGATGGCCTTGCTCTGACGGATGTTACGCACTTCCCGCAGGAGGCGAGGATATGAGTAAAGAACAAAGCGACAGAACGTTGCGCGGTTTTCTCATCGATCAGGATGGCGCCACCGCCATCGAGTACGGCCTGATCGCCGCCGGCATCGCCGCCGCCATCATCGCGACGGTCACCAGCCTCGGCACATCGGTGAAAACGATGTGGGAAACGATCAGCAACGCCTTCGGCTGACGTCACATCCCGCGGCCTAGGACTCGCCCGGTTTCTCTCCCGTCGAAATCTCTTTGGTGCCGAGCGCGTCGGCGAGTCGGCGCGTCGCCGAGCCGGGCTTGAGCGGCTTCTGCTGACTTTCGTGCGGCGCCCAGCCGGTGAGCCAGACGATCTCGAAGGTCGCGCGCACGCGGCCGTCGGCATCGGCGAAACGCTGCGCATAGATTTCCAGCATGCGCTGCAAGGTCGCACGCTTCAGCGGCGTGCGGCGCCGCTCGACGAGCATGTTGGTGGCCGCCATGGCGCGCAGGTCGCGCATCAGCGCAATCGGCGATGCGTAACGCACGACGATGCGATCGGAATCGACCACCGGGAGGGCAAAGCCCGCGCGCTGCAACAGCGAGCCGAGATCGCGCACGTCGGCGAACGGCGCCACGCGCGGCGACAGGCCGCCCTCGATTTCGCTTTCGGCCTGCGCGAAGGCCTCGCGCAACTCGGTGAGACTGTCGCCGCCGATCATCGCCGCCAGCAAAAGCCCGTCCGCCTTGAGCGCGCGGCGAACCTGGATGAGCGCGCCGGGCAGGTCATTGACGAACTGCAGCGCCAGCGCCGAGACGACGAGATCGAGCGACGCCTCGGAAAACGGCGAGCGTTGCGCGCCGACCATGACCTCGAGCCCGTCATCGCTGACGATCGACGCACGCTCCAGCGCGCCGACCTTGCCGGCCAAAGTCAGCACGTCACGCAGCGCATCGGTCGGCGTGTCGAGATCGGCGGCGCGCTCGAAGGTGCGCAGCACGACCGATAGCCGTTCTGCCATTTCTTCCGCGACGCGCTCGATCAGAAACGTCGCCGGGCCAAGCGCCAGCGCGCGTTGCCGCCGCACCGGCAGCAAGGTACGGTCGAAGATGGTCGGGCCAGTTGTCATCTGCTAGCCTTCCAGCATGAACGAGCTTGTCGAGGCAAGCGAGGATCGGCGGCCGCCGGGCATAGCTGCCCGCGTCGGCGGCACATTGCGCAGCCTGTTCCGTATCGGTCTCGACGCGGCCCTGCCCTCGCTCTGCCCCGCCTGCCGGGAACCGCTGGGCGACGGCGCCGGCCTTTGCGCCGCCTGCTGGGCGAAACTATCGCCAATCGAGAAGCCCTACTGCGCGCGGCTCGGCATTCCCTTCATCTACGATCCCGGTCCCGGCCTCCTGTCTATGGAGGCGATGGCCAATCCGCCGGCCTATGACCGGGCCCGCGCGGCGGTGCGCTACGACGAGGTGGCGCGGTCTCTGGTCATCAGCTTCAAGTTCGGCGACCGCCTCGATCTGGCGCCGATGATGGGCCGCTGGATGGCGCGCGCCGGGACGGAACTGCTGGCCGACGCGGACGCCCTGGTGCCGGTGCCGCTGCACTGGCGGCGCCTGTGGGGCCGCCGTTTCAATCAGTCCGCCGCGTTGTCCGGAGCGATCTCCGAGGTCTCCGGCGTCCCCGTCCTCTACGACACGCTGCGCCGCATCCGCCCGACCCCGCAACAGATCGGCCTGTCCAAGACCGACCGCGCCAACAACGTGCAGGGCGCCTTCCGGGTGCCGGACGAACGCAAGGCGACGCTCAAGGACCGGCGGGTCATCCTGGTCGACGATGTGCTGACCTCGGGGGCGACCGTCGATACCTGCGCCCGGGCCCTGCTGCGCGCCGGGGCGGCCCATGTCGACGTGCTGGTCTTTGCCCGGGTTGTCGCGCCCGCCCGCGCTACCATATAGAAAAGGTTCGGGATTTTCGGAAGCGAGCCCATGCCCTCGGTCGATATCTATACCACCCAGTGGTGCCCCTATTGCAACATGGCCAAGGCGCTGCTGAAGCGCAAAGGCGTCGCCTATAACGAGATCGACGCCTCGGCCGGCAATGTGCGCCAGGCCATGATCGAGCGTGCCAACGGTCGCATGACCGTGCCGCAGATCTTCATCGGCGACACGCATGTTGGCGGCAGCGACGATCTGCATGCGCTGGAGCGCGCCGGCAAACTCGACGCGCTGCTCGCGGACAAGGGAACCACGGCATGAGCGCGAAGCCTTCTACCTTCAAAGCCGGCCTGATCCAGATGCGCACGGGCGTCACGCCCGCGGCCAACATCGACGCCGCCGCCCGCCTGATCGCCGAGGCCAAGGCGGCCGGCGCCGACTACGTGCAGACTCCCGAGATGACCAACATCATGGAGGTCAAGCGCGACCGGCTGTTTGAAACGATTCGCGAGGAAGAGAGCGATCCGTCGCTTGCCGCTTTTCGCGAGTTGGCGAAGAAGCACGGCCTGTTCGTTCATGTCGGGTCGCTGGCGATCAAGCTGCTGCCGGATCGCGCCGCCAATCGCGGCTTCCTGATCGACCCGCAGGGCGAAATCGTCGCGCGCTACGACAAGATCCACATGTTCGACGTCGATCTGGCGAATGGCGAGAGCTATCGCGAGTCGCGCACCTATCGTCCCGGCGAGATCGCCGTGACCGCCGATCTGCCGTGGGGCCGGCTCGGCATGACCATCTGCTACGACCTGCGCTTCCCGGCGCTGTATCGCGCGCTGGCCGAGGCCGGCGCAACGCTGCTCGCCATTCCGTCGGCCTTCACCAGGCAGACCGGCGAAGCGCACTGGAACGTGCTGATGCGCGCCCGCGCCATCGAGACCGGCTGCTTCGTCATCGCCGCCGCACAAGGCGGCAAGCACGAGAACGGCCGCGAGACATTCGGCCATTCCATCGTGGTCGATCCATGGGGGCGCGTCCTCGCCGAAGGCGGCACCGAGCCAGGACTGATCATGGCGGAGATCGATCCGGCGCTGATCACCGAAGCACGTTCACGCGTGCCGTCGCTGGAGCACGGCCGCCGCTTCGAGATCGCCGAGCCGATCGCGGAGCCAGCGCACTTGCATCTCGTGCGAGGCGCCGAATGATCAAATACACGCTGGCGTGCGACAAAGGCCATTCCTTCGAAAGCTGGTTCGCCGATAGTGCTGCCTATGACAAGCAGGCCAAGCGCGGCCTCGTCGCCTGTCCGCAATGCGGCTCGCCGAAGGTCGAGAAGGCGATCATGGCGCCGCGCTTGTCCGGCACGCGCAAGCGTGGCACCGCGCCGGAGATCACGGTGCCGCCACAGCAAGCGCCGGTCGCGGTGATGTCGCCGGTGGAGCAGGAGCTGCGCAGCAAGCTCAAGGAACTGCGCGAGCACATCGTCAAGAACGCCGACAATGTCGGCGAGAAGTTTCCCGAAGAAGCCCGCAAGATGCATTACGGCCAGACCGAGCATCGCTCGATCTATGGTGTCGCCTCACTCGACGACGCCAAGGAGCTCGCCGAGGAAGGCATCGACGTGCATCCAATCCCGGTGCTGCCGGACGAGCGGAATTAGCGCTTCACCACCACTGTGGGGTGTCATGAACGTCCGAACCGGGGCCTGCCACCGCGCAAATTGTCTGACAATTTAAGATTGACTCTTTTGAAATAACAATTCAGGATTGCAGTCGCTTCCGGGGGAATGTTCAACATTTTCCCGGAGTAAGCTCATGACTGACATCCAGGCGAGTTTCGAGAAGCACAAAGAGCACCTGCTATCCCTGCGAGGCTGCACCGCAGTCGCCATTGCTCTCAAAATATCCGGCGGCAAGACGTCAAAGACACCGGCCATCGTCGTGTTCGTGGCGCAGAAACGTCGCGATGTCCCTTCCGATCAATGTGTGCCGGTCACGCTGGACGGCGTCCCAACCGATGTCGTGGAACGGAAATTTGGCGTTGTGCTCACCGCCACCGACCCGTTTGCACGCCATCAGCGCCTGTTCAGCGGTATCTCCGTCACGCCGCGCTGCGCGGCGGAAGTCTGGGGAACGATCGGTTGCATCATTCAGACCAATGGCAACGGCGCCAACATTGCCGCGGGCAACTACCTGCTCACGAACCAGCATGTCCTGAAATGGGCAGACCCCACTTATTCCAACTTCGAAAGCACCCGCATCATCCAGCCCGGCAACGCCGACTCTCCGGCACCGGCCAATTACGACTGCGGCGACTTTGTCGCCGGCATACGCGATGCCAGTAACGACTGTGCCATTGCTACGATCGATCCGATGCGCGGATGGCGCAATGAAGTGCCCAATCATCCGCGACACCGGGGGCGGCGTGACCTGCAAGGCGTTGCGGTCGCGCAGCTCCGGGACGAGGTCTATAAATTTGGTGCATCGACGCTGAGCACTTGCGGGCGCGTCCGAGCGACCCACTTCCATTCCGACAATGGGCTCATCCGCAATGCGCTCTATATCGAGCACGAAGAAAACAAGCCCTGGGTGGCGGAAGGCGATTCGGGATCGGTCGCGATTCTGTACGAAGGCGATCTGGTGGTTGGTTTGAACTTCGCCGGAGACGACAAAACCGCCCTTCCCGATGGCGGCTACCGAGCCGGCTTTGCCTACGACATCCAGGGGCAGATGAACAACTTCGGCAATAACGTCATGCTGGCGCCGAATCCATAAGGCCTAACTCGGCGTCGCGATGATCAATGCGCCCAGATCAGCAGCACCACGCCGACAATGATCATGACGATGCCGAGAATTTCGCGCGGCGCGGTCGGCTGCTTGAAGGCGAACTTAGACACGCCCTGGGCGAACAGCACTTCGACCAGGGCCAGCGTGCGCACGCTCGCCGCGGAAGCAATCGCAAAGCCCAGGAACCAGAACTGCGAAGCCAGCGCTCCCATGAATCCGGCCAGCATTGACGGCCGCCATGCCTTGATGATCGCCCGCAGCACGTCGGGCTGGCGCCAAAGCAAATAGATCATCAGGACCGCAGCCTGAGTGACGAGGCTCACTGCCAGCGTGAAGGTGGCCGCCAAGACAAACTGCTCGGGAATGCCGAGCGACAGGATCGCCCCGCGAAAAGCGATCGCGGACAGGCCGAACGTGCCTCCGGCGACGATGCCCATGATCGTCGGCTTGATGCCGTTGACCCGTGCCGCGCCCGGCTTCACGGCCATGACGACAACGCCGGCGGTGGCGATGACGATGGCAAGCGCCAGCATCGGCGTCAGTTTGTCGCCAAGCAATACCAGTCCGAAAACCGCCGTCTGCACCGGTTCGGTCTTGATATAGGCCGTGGTAACCACGAAGGACCGGTCGTTCATCGCGGCCAGCATCAAGGTCGTGGCGACGATCTGCCCGCCGGCACCGAGCAAGATCCACGGCCAGTACGACAGCGACGGCGACGGCAGCCCGCTCTCGGTCACGGCACAGACGCCGATCAGGAACAGGATGGCGAACGGAAACCCGAACAGGAAGCGCACCTGCGTGGCGCCGACAGTGCCGAGCGTCGACGTCAGTTCGCGCTGCATGGCGTTGCGCGCGGTCTGCGCCGCCGCGGCGATGATGGTGAAGACGGCCCAGAGCATGATGTCAGAACAACTTTTAGGCGGCGGGCTGCTTTATCATCTCGGGCGCTTCGGGGAATTCCTTGAGTTCGCCGTGCGCGTTATCGATCATCGCCAACAGATCAAAATAGCGGATCGTCGGCGCCGCGCCCGTGCGCTTGATGACCCTCTGGCGCCACTCCTCATTGTGCGCACGCTGCGCAGCCTCGACCGACGGCCAGACATAGACGCCGCCGCCGCTCTTGCCGTTGAGCTCGAGCACGAAGGCCTTGCTCACGAGGTCCTTGTTGCCCTGCCATTTGGCGAAGACACTGCGCGCATCCGCGGCAACCTGCTCGCGCGTCGCGCCTTTCGGCGAATTGAATTCGACCAACTCGAGAATCATGAAGCTCCCCCCTCGCGCGCGGCTCTATTCCGAAATGCCGACGGCATTTTCGGGGACCGCGTGCTGGCCTTCCTTGCGCGCCACCAGCATGTAATTGACATCCATGTCGGACGACAATTGCCAGCGGTCGGCAAGCGGATTGAAGATGACGCCGCGCTCGCCGATGACATCGAGGCCGGTCGCCTCGATCGCGCGTTCCAGTTCGCGCGGCGTGACGAACTTGTCCCACTGATGCGTGCCGCGCGGCAGCCAGCGCAGGACGTATTCGGCGCCGACGATCGCCAGCGCGAAACTCTTGAGTGTGCGGTTGAGCGTCGCCGCGATCATCAGCCCACCGGGCTTCACCATCGAGGCGCAGGTCGCGACGAATTCCTCGACATTGACCACGTGCTCGACGACTTCCATGGCGAGGACCACATCGAACGTCTCGCCGCCCTCGGCCACCGCCTCGGCAGTGGTGGCGCGATAGTCGATCGTCAGGTCCTGCTCGTCGGCATGGGCGCGGGCGACCGCGATATTTTCCTCGGCCGGATCGACGCCGACCATCGTCGCGCCAAGCCGGGCCAGCGGCTCCGATAGAATGCCGGCGCCGCAACCGATGTCGAGGATACGCAGATCGGCGAGGCTGCCCAGCGTCAGCGGATCGCGGCCGAAATGGGCGGCGACCTGGTCGCGAATATAGCCGACGCGGACCGGGTTGAGCTTGTGCAGCGGCGCCATGGGGCCGCGCTCGTCCCACCAGCGCGCCGCCATGCGGCCGAAGCGCTCGACCTCGCCGCGATCGATCGAATTTCCGGCAATGTTCATCGGATCAACCCCTTGGAACAACGGCAGAAGTTCCGCATTGACACAGCCACGCCGAAAGAACAAAAAGAGAACATGGCCTCTCCGGACCTTAAGACCAAACTCGAGATCCTCGCCGACGCCGCCAAGTACGACGCGTCCTGCGCCTCCTCCGGCGCGCCGAAGCGCGACTCGAAAAACGGCAAGGGCATGGGCTCCACGACCGGCGCCGGCATCTGCCATTCCTATACGCCGGACGGCCGGTGCGTGTCTCTCCTGAAAATCCTTTTGACCAATTCCTGCATCTTCGATTGCACCTATTGCATCAACCGGCGCAGCAGCAATGTGCGGCGAGCGCGCTTTACCGTGGACGAGGTCGTCGGCCTGACGCTGGAGTTCTACAAGAGGAACTACATCGAGGGCCTATTTCTCTCCTCCGGCATCATTCGCGATGCCGACTACACCATGGAGCAACTGGTCGCGGTGGCGCGGCGGCTGCGCGAGGAGCATCACTTCCGCGGCTACATCCACCTCAAGGCCATTCCCGAAGCGAGCCAGGAACTGATCGCGCAGGCCGGCCGCCATGCCGACCGGCTGTCGATCAATATCGAGTTGCCGACCGAGACCGGTCTTGCGCAATACGCGCCGGAAAAGAAGCAGACCACGATCCGCGGCACGATGGCGAAGCTCAAGCTGCGCATCGACGAGGTCCAGGCCGAGCGAAAGGCGCCGCGATTTTCGCCATCCGGCCAGAGCACGCAGATGATCGTCGGCGCCGACGGCGCCAATGACGCAACCATCCTCACCACCAGCGCGGCGCTCTATGCCAGCTACGGCCTGCGCCGCATCTATTACTCGGCGTTCAGCCCGATCCCGGATTCGAGCCGCGCGCTGCCGCTGAAGGCGCCGCCCTTGATGCGCGAGCACCGGCTGTATCAGGCCGACTGGCTGATGCGTTACTACGGCTTCGACTCATCGGAGATCCTCGCCGGCGATGCCGCCGGCATGCTCGACCTCGAGATCGATCCGAAATTCGCCTGGGCACTGCGCAACCGCGCGCAGTTTCCGCTCGATGTGAATGCCGCGCCGCGCGAGATGCTGCTGCGCGTGCCGGGTCTCGGCGCGCGCACCGTCGATCGCATGATCGAGACGCGGCGGCACAAGACGCTGCGACTCGACGACATCGCGCGGCTCAAGGGCGCGGTGAAGCGGGCGCGGCCTTTCATCGTCACGCCCGATCACCGGCCGGTGCAGGACCTCGACAGCGCGGCGATCCGCGCCAGGCTGGCGCCACCACCGAAACAGTTGTCGCTGTTCTAGGGAGCGGCCCATGTACCGCGTCACCATCCAGAACGAGACGTCGCTGCCCGAATTCCGCGATCATGTCCGCACTCTGATCGGCGCCCGCATCAAGCCGCGTGATGTGACATTTTCAACGGCGGAGTCGGCCGATCTGTTCGGCGAAACCCCGCCCGCCGACCGCAAAGTGCCGGCATTTACGGTGCCGGGCGCTTATGTCGAACTGGCACAGGTGGTGTTGAGCCACCGCGATCCGGCGCGGTTTGCGCTGCTGTACGAGCTGCTGTGGCGGCTTCTGCACGAGGATCGCAAGCTGATGTCGATCCACTCCGACCCGCTGCTTCACAAGCTGCGGCACATGGAAAAATCCGTCCGCCGCGACCTCCACAAGATGACGGCGTTCTTGCGTTTCCGCAAAGTCGAGGACGACGACGGCGAGCTCTACATCGCCTGGTTCGAACCGCAGCATCTCATTCTCGGCGCGGCGGCGGCGTTCTTCATCAAGCGCTTCGCCAACATGCGCTGGTCGATCCTGACGCCGGACGGCACGCTGAACTGGGACACCAATGCGCTCAGCTACGGACCGGCGGTGCCGAAAGCGCAGGCGCCGCAGGACGACGCCATGGAGGACTGGTGGAGAAGCTACTACGCTTCGACCTTCAATCCGGCGCGCGTCAATCCGGAGATGATGCGCAGCGAAATGCCGGTGCGCTACTGGAAGAACCTGCCGGAGACGTCGCTCATCCCCGGCATGATCGCCGCGGCGCGGGCTCGCACCGGCGCGATGCTCGACACCGCGCCAACCGAACCGCGCAAGAACAAGTCGGGCGACATCGTCATGCGCGAGTTCTTCGCCAGCGACGCGCCGCAAGTCAGCGTGATTGCCGGCACGCTGGCGGCATTGCGGGCGGAAGCGGCGTCGTGCCGGCGCTGTCCGCTCTATGGTCACGCCACGCAGACCGTCTTCGGGGAAGGACCGGAACGCGCGCCGGTCGTATTCGTCGGCGAGCAGCCGGGCGACCAAGAAGACCTCGGCGGCAAGCCCTTCATCGGCCCGGCCGGCCAGATGTTCGACCGCGCGCTGGCGGAAGCCGGCATCGCCCGGCCCATGGTCTATGTCACCAATGCGGTGAAGCACTTCAAATTCGTGCCGCGCGGCAAGAAGCGCATTCACCAGAAGCCGAACGCCGGCGAGGTCGAGCACTGCCGCTGGTGGCTCGAACGCGAGCTGACCCTCATTCAACCGAAACTGGTCGTCGCCCTCGGCGCCACCGCCGTGAAGGCGCTCATCGGCAAGGATGTGAAGATCACCGAGATGCGCGGCCGCCTGCTGACGATCCGCGACGGCCTCACTTTGGTCGCGACCGCGCACCCTTCCTATCTGCTGCGGCTGCCGGATGCCGCGGTCAAGGCCGCCGAATACGGCCGCTTCGTGGAGGACCTCACCGCCGTGGCCCGCTATCTGCCGGAAATCGCCAAAACGGCTTGACGTTCGGCCGATTTCCCGTGTTGCAGCGCGATGATACGGCCGTTATGAATACGCGCCTTTTCGGCCGGCCGGGGACGCCCCTCGGGCCGGCCTTGTGTTACCTACCGTCTGTCCGGGAAGCTTATGCCTCGCCTCGTCATGAAATTCGGCGGCACCTCCGTCGCCGACCTCGACCGCATCCGCAACGTCGCGCGTCACGTCAAACGCGAGGTCGATGCCGGCTATGATGTCGCCGTCATCGTCTCGGCCATGTCCGGCGTGACCAACCAGCTCGTGGCCTGGTGCCGCGAGGCCGCGCCTATGCACGACGCCCGGGAATACGATGCGGTGGTGGCAACCGGTGAGCAGGTCACGGCCGGGCTCCTCGCGCTCGTGCTGGAAGGCATGGGCGTCAACGCCCGCTCCTGGCAGGGCTGGCAGCTCCCAATCCTGACCGACAATGCCCACGCCTCGGCCCGCATCAAGGACATCAACGGCGCCGAACTGATCAAGCGCTTCGAGGAGCACAAGCAGGTCGCCGTCATCGCCGGCTTCCAGGGCATGCACAAAGATACGGGCCGCATCACCACGCTCGGTCGCGGCGGCTCCGACACTTCGGCGGTCGCGGTCGCCGCCGCTATCGGGGCAGAGCGCTGCGACATCTACACCGACGTCGACGGCGTCTACACCACCGACCCGCGCGTCGAGCCGAAGGCGCGCCGCCTCGACAAGATCGCGTTCGAGGAAATGCTGGAAATGGCGTCGCTCGGCGCCAAGGTCATGCAGGTGCGCTCGATCGAGCTCGGCATGCTGCACAAGGTGCGCATCTTCGTCCGCTCCAGCTTCGTCAAGCCGGAAGACATCGACCCCAAGGCCAAGTTCGTTGGCACGCTTATCTGCGACGAGAGTGAGATCATGGAACAGCAAACCGTCACCGGCATCGCCTTCTCCAAGGACGAAGCGCAAATCTCGATCCGCCGCGTGCAGGACAAGCCCGGCATCGCCGCCGCGATCTTCGGACCGCTGGCCGACGCCAGCATCAACGTCGACATGATCGTGCAGAACATTTCACCGGACGGCTCGACCACCGACCTGACCTTTACCGTGCCTTCGGCCGACTACGAGCGCGCCCGCGTCACCATCGAGAAGGCCAAGGCCCAGATCGGCTACGAGCGCCTCGACGGCGCCACCGACGTCGCCAAGGTCTCGGTCATCGGCATCGGCATGCGCAGCCACGCCGGCGTCGCCGCCATGGCGTTCAAGGCGCTGTCCGAGCAGAAGATCAACATCCTCGCAATCACCACCTCGGAGATCAAATTCTCGGTGCTGATCAAGGCCTCGCAGACCGACCAGGCGGTACGGACGCTGCACACGCTGTACGGGCTCGATAAGGCGTAACGCGTCCGTCGGCCTTCCAGACGACCGTGAAGAAAAACAACGGGGCGCGGGTTCGATAGGCCCTTTCCCTTGCCCCCCTCTATCCGCAACGGCTATAGCCTCCCATATGCGGCTTTGAGGGCTTTGCCGGCCTTTTTGGCCGCGTTTCGAGCATAATCGGGCCGTAGACGAAGCTTCCGGGCTTCGGAATCGGCTGAAAAGGGGCTTCTTCAATGCGTGGCGCGCTGGGCGGCCCACGCGTGCTGTTGCGACGGCTTCGCGAGGTCATGGCGGAGCCGGTCAGCGCGCAGGACCGTCTCGACAAGGTGGTCGTTTTGATCGCCGCCAACATGGTGGCGGAGGTGTGCTCCGTCTACGTGTTGCGCGTCGACGGCACCCTTGAGCTGTACGCCACTGAAGGCCTCAAGCGCGAGGCGGTCCACAATACGGTGATGAAGGCCGACGAGGGCCTGGTCGGCCTGGTGGCGAGCGAAGCCACCAAGATCAACCTGTCCGACGCGCAGAATCACCCGGCTTATTCATTCCGTCCGGAAACCGGCGAAGAAATCTACCACTCCTTCCTCGGCGTGCCGATCCTGCGCGCCGGCAACACGCTCGGCGTGCTCGTTGTGCAGAACCGCGCGCGGCGGACCTACACCGAGGAAGAAGAAGAGGCGTTGCAGACCACGGCGATGGTGCTCGCCGAGATGATCGCCTCGGGCGAACTCTCGTCGCTCGCCAGGCCCGGCGCCGAGCCGATCGCGCGCCACGCCATTCACATCGAAGGCTCGTCGCTGTCCGATGGCATCGCGCTTGGTCACGTTGTGCTGCACGAACCGCGCGTCGTCATCACCAATGTCATTGCCGACGACGTGCCGCGCGAGCTGAAGCGCCTCGAAGCGGCGCTGGCGACTTTGCGCGCCGATCTCGATCGCCTGGTCGAACACCGCGACCTAGCCGACGGCGGCGAGCATCGCGAAGTGCTCGAGGCCTATCGCATGTTCTCCTACGACCAGGGTTGGGCGCACAAGATCCGCGAAGCCGTGACCACCGGCCTGACTGCTGAAGCCGCCGTCGAACGCGTTCAGTCCGATACGCGAGCCCGTATGCTGCGCGCGTCCGATCCGTATCTGCGCGATCGTCTGCACGATCTCGATGACCTGTCGAATCGGCTGATGCGCGTTCTGATGGGCCAGGACCACGCGCCGACCCGCGAGCAGCTGCCGGACAACGCCATCATCGTGGCCCGCTCAATGGGTCCCGCCGCCCTGCTCGACTATGACCGCAAGAAAGTGCGCGGTCTCGTCCTCGAAGAAGGCGGGCCGACGTCTCATGTCTCGATCGTGGCCCGCGCACTGGGCATCCCGGCGGTCGGCGACATTGCAAACGCCACAGGTCTGGTCGAACAGGGCGACGCCATCATCGTCGACGGTTCGACCGGCCACGTGCATATGCGGCCGCCGCAGGACATCGAGGCGGCCTACGGCGAGCGCGTCAAGCTGCGTGCCCGGCGGCAGGCGCAGTACCGCGCGCTGCGCGACAAGCCCTGCGTGACCAAGGACGGCTGCACCATCAGCTTGATGATGAATGCCGGCCTCACCATCGACCTGCCGCACATGGCGGAAACGGGCGCCGGCGGCATTGGTCTGTTCCGCACCGAAATGCAGTTCATGGTGGCGCCGACCATGCCGCGCGTGTCCGAACAACTCGCGCTCTACCGCACCGTGCTGAACTCCGCTGACAAGAAGCCGGTCACCTTCCGCACGCTCGATATCGGCGGCGACAAGGTGCTGCCTTACATGCGCAACTTCGAAGAGGAAAACCCGGCGCTGGGCTGGCGCGCCATCCGCCTCGGCCTCGACCGTCCCGGCCTGTTGCGCAGCCAGGTTCGCGCTCTGCTGCGCGCTGCGGGCGGCCGCGAATTGCGCGTGATGTTCCCGATGATCGCCACCGTCGAGGAATTCGACCAGGCGAAGGCACTGGTCGATATGGAGCTGACCCATTTGCGCCGCCACGGCCACCAGTTGCCGGAGCGGGTGCATATCGGCGCCATGCTGGAAGTGCCGTCGCTGCTGTTCCAGCTCGACGAACTGCTCGAGCGCGTCGATTTTCTTTCGGTCGGATCCAACGACCTGATGCAGTTTCTCTACGCCGCCGACCGCGGCAATACCCGCGTGTCGTCGCGCTTCGACACGCTTTCGGCGCCCGTGCTGCGCGCGCTGAAAGACATTGCCGACAAGGCCGCCAAGCACGGCAAACCGGTGGCGCTGTGCGGCGAGATGGCATCGCAGCCCTTGGGCGCCATGGCGCTCGCCATTCTCGGCTATCGTGCGATGTCGCTGACGCCCTCCGCCGTCGGCCCGATCAAGGCCATGCTGCTCGCCCTCGATTGCAAGAAGGGTGCGGACGTGCTGTTGCCGGCATTGGCGAAACCGGTCGGCAGCGTGCCGATCCGCGCCATGCTCGAAGAATTCGCTCAATCCGAAGGCCTGCCGATTTGATTTCAATTCCCGAACATCGCCTCGATGCGCTGCTGCACCGCCACGCCATGGTGGAACGCGAGCTCGCGACCGACCTCAAGCCCGAGGAATACGTCAAGCTCTCGCGCGAGTTCTCGGAACTGACGCCGGTCATCGACACGATCAAGGAATATCGCGCCATCGTCGGCGAGATCGCCGATCTCGACGCCATGATGGCGGACACCGATCCGGACATGCGCCGCATGGCCGAAGCCGAGAAGCCTTCGCTGCAGGAAAAGCGCGAGGAGCTTGAGAAGAAGATTCGCCTCGCGCTCATTCCCAAGGACGCGATGGACGATCATGACGCGATCCTCGAAATCCGCGCCGGCACCGGCGGCGACGAGGCCGCCCTGTTCGCCGGCGACCTGTTCCGCATGTACGAGCGCTATGCGGCGCGCCAGGGCTGGACCGTCGAGATCCTGTCCATCAGCGAAGGCGCCAAGGGCGGCTTCAAGGAAATCATCGCCGAAGTGCACGGCCGCGGCGTCTTCGCGAAGATGAAATTCGAATCCGGCGTGCACCGCGTTCAGCGCGTGCCGGATACGGAAACGCAGGGCCGCGTTCACACCTCGGCGGCGACCGTCGCGGTGCTGCCCGAAGTGGAAGACGTCGACATCCAGATCAAGGACGACGACCTCAAGATCGACACCATGCGCGCGCAGGGCGCCGGCGGCCAGCACGTCAACAAGACCGAGTCGGCGATCCGCATCACGCATATTCCCTCGGGCACGATCGTGTTCGTGCAGGAGGAACGCTCGCAGCACAAGAACAAGGCGAAGGCTTTGAAGATGCTGCGCGCCAAGCTCTATGACGAGCAGCGCTCGAAACTGGACAAGGAACGCTCCGCCGACCGCAAGAGCCAGGTCGGCTCCGGCGACCGCTCTGAGCGCATCCGCACCTACAATTACCCGCAAGGGCGCATCACCGATCACCGCATCAACCTGACGCTCTACAAGCTGCCCGCCGCGATGGAGGGCGACATCGGCGATCTGATCGACGCGCTG
Organism: Pseudolabrys sp. Root1462; assembly: GCF_001426945.1. GTDB lineage: Bacteria > Pseudomonadota > Alphaproteobacteria > Rhizobiales > Xanthobacteraceae > Pseudolabrys. The sequence goes on from NZ_LMFS01000004.1 coordinate 319,349, forward strand.
ATCACCGAGCATCAGGCCGAATTGCTCGCCGCGGAAGCCGCGGCGTAGCAAGGAACGTCGTTGGGCGGCACGACCATGATGCGTATCATTCCCGGACTGAAGACCGACGCCTCGGTTGCGGAAGCGCAGCGGCTGATGACGCAGGCGTTTCGGCTCGCCGGCCTCGATTCTCCGGAAGCCGATACGCGGTTGCTGCTCGGCCATGCGTTGCGGCTCGATCGTGCGCGCTTGTTGTCGCAGTCCGATCGACTACTGGAGGCACGCGAGGTCGAGGCTATTCAGGGACTGGCCGCGCGCCGGCTTCGGCATGAACCGGTATCGCGCATTCTCGGCCGCAAGGAATTCTGGAGCCTGACGCTTCAGGTCGGCGACGCCGTTCTGGTGCCGCGGCCGGAGACCGAAACCGTGATCGAACTCGCGCTCGATCTTATCGGGCGCGACGGCGCGCGCGACCGGCCGCTGCGCATTCTCGATATCGGTACCGGCACTGGCGCCTTGTTGCTGGCACTATTGTCCGAACTCACGCATGCGACCGGCATCGGGACCGATGTCAGTGTCGGCGCGCTCGAAATGGCCCGCGCCAACGCTCGACAGAATAAACTCGCGGCGCGCTCGCAATTCGTCTGCTGCAATCTCGCCGATGGCATCAGCGGGCCGTTCGACCTGGTGGTGTCCAATCCGCCGTACATCGCGCGCGGCGAGATTGAAACCCTGCAGCCCGAGGTCCGCGACTACGATCCGGCGCTGGCCTTAGACGGCGGCACCGATGGCCTCGATTTCTATCGCGCCATCGCCCGCGAGGCACTGCGGCTGCTCGCGCCGGACGGCCGCCTGATCGTCGAGTTGGGCGCCGGCCAGGAGGCGCCGGTTGCGACGTTGTTTCAAAGCGCAGGGTTAACGGTTGCGCCGGCGCGCCTTGATCTGGCCGGAATTCCGCGGGCCCTTTCCGCCGTGGCGGCTAAAAATGCGTCCTGAAGGCCGCCATTACCGCCTCCCCGGAACTGCAGAGCAGCTAAAACGGATAAAAAACCGCTTGGAATGCCGCGCGGAAACGACTAGCTTCCGGTCACGGAATCGACCGTGAGGTCGCGCCGCCAAGGACCCGGAGCGGATTGATTGATCCAGAGGTTCTGTGGGGCGGCGCCGGAACACCGACGAACCGATGTCGATCAACCAAGTCGATGAGCCCGCTGAAACCGCGCGGCATATCGGAATCGACAGCGACGGGTGCGGATGTTTTCATCGGTTGGGCGCATCGCTGATTGGATCTCGGCTGACCAGGTCGCTGCATTGATCATGAGAGATGCGCATAATGAAAGGTTGGCGGCGTTGCGGATTGAAGCCGCGGCCTTGGGGTTGCTGTAGCCATAATAAACAACCGGCGCATAGAGGGTCGTCGAGGGCGCGGACCGTCGGATAGGTCCGGCTGCGCGCGGAGGGCGTGCGGGCGCTCTGAACGGGAGTGGTGAAACGGCGCGGCGCGGACAACCCTGACAAAAAGGGCGCGCCCGGATCGGCCGGTTCATTCAGGGGTGACAAATCCGGGTGATCAAGTCCGGGTGAGCGAGTCTGGGCAACCGGTCAGTGAAGTGAACCGGACTGTCGGTGAAGGAAATGCCGCTGGAACGACCGGCGGCAAGACGTGGCAATTTGACTAGCGAATAGGATGAGCATGAGAAACGGTCAGAAGCGCATGCGTGGTCGCGGCGGCGGTGGTGGCGGCGGCGGCGGCGGTGGTGGAGGCGGTGGCAATCACCGCAAAGGCCAGAACCCGCTGACGCGCGTCTACGAGTCGAACGGCCCCGACGTTAAGATCCGCGGCACCGCGTCTCATATCGCCGAGAAGTACATGCAACTCGCGCGCGATGCGCAGGGCTCGGGGGATCCGGTCGCGGCGGAGAACTACTTCCAGCACGCCGAGCATTATTTCCGGCTCATCGCCGCGGCGCAGGAACAGTTCCGCCAGCAGAACCCGTATTACAATCAACAGCAGCCGCCGCAGCAGGGTGTCCCGCAAGGCGCTGCCGACGAGAACTACGACGACGAGGAAAACGACTCGCAGCCTTTCGCCGCGCAGGACCCGGGTTTCGCGCCGCAGCCTCAAGGTCAGCCTTACGTGCCGCGTGACACGCAATTTTCACCGCGTGTGCAGCAGCATCAGCCGCAGCCACAGCAGCAACCGCAACCGGACGTGCCGGTCGGCCTGCCCGCCTTCATCACCGGCGGCGGCGCGGTCAACGGCGCCGAGCAGCCTGCCGGCAACGGTCATGAACAGGGCGAACGTCCCGATCGCTTCGGCCGCCGTCGCCGTCGTCATCGCGGCGGTTACCGCGGCGAGCGTCCCGACTACAATGCCGGCAATGCCGAAGGCGCAGCGCCTCAGCCCGCGGGCGGCGACGAACCGCCGGCGGAATAAACAACGGCACTTTGTGCACTGATCAAATGGCCGGGGCTTAACCCCGGCCATTTTCTTTGGCCGCTACACGCCCGCCGTCGGCGCCAGCGCCGGCTCCAGCGACGGCACCAGCACGCGCCGGGCGCGGCGCTGCGCCGGAATGGCGCGATAGACCTGCTTGGTCGCTTCGACGATGTGCACGCCGGCGAACGGCGCCGACAGCGTGGCGCCAGTGCGCTCCCAAGCGACCGCGGTGCGCAGGAACCAGGCCCCCGACACCGGCGGCACATAGAGCGCTTCGCTCCATCCCGCCGGCGAGAACCACGCCTCGCGCAGGAGCTGATTGATCTGGCTTCGCGAATAAGGGCGGCCATGACCGAACGGCGTCGTATCGGTGCGCGCCCAGACGCCGCGGCGATTAGGCACCACCGCAAGCAGCCGGCCGCCGCTCGACATCACGCGCCACACTTCGCGCAACAGGCCCATCGGGTCGTTCGTCATTTCCAGCGCGTGGACGAGCAGCACGCGATCGACCGCGCCGTCGGTAAGCGGCAGTTCGCTTTCTTCGACCAGGGCCGCGAGCGTCGGCCGCGCTGTCGGCCATTTCAACACGCCCTGCGCCGCCGGCATGAAGGCGAGGCAGCGCTCGGCCTCCTCGCGGAACAGGCCGAGATACGGCGGGGTATAGCCGATGCCGAGGACGCGCTGGCCCGAGGTATCGCGCCACTGCGCGCGCACGCCGCGGCCGATGATACGGCGGGCGACCTTGCCGAGCGGCTGGCCGTAGAAATTGCGCAGGTCGACGACGTCGATGGACATGAGCCTAAACTACCACGGAGCGCCCGAATCCCGGATGGGCGGCGGCAAAATACAGCCTTTCACGGCCGCGTGCGAATATGTCAAAGCACTAAGCGAGCGTTCGGGACCCGTCCCGTCGTGACAGAGTTAATATTGCGACCAGTCGCCCGGAGGACATGATGCCCGCAGAAATCCGCCTGTTCCGCTGCCTTTCCGACAATTACGGCGTATTGCTCCACGATCCGGACACCGGCGCGACGGCGGCCATCGACGCGCCCGAGGCGGCGCCGATCGAGAGCGCGCTGAAGGCCACCGGCTGGAAGCTCACCGACATCCTGGTCACGCACCATCACGCCGACCATACCGACGGCATCATGGAGCTGAAGAACAAGTACAAGTGCCGCGTCGTCGCCCCCGCCGCCGAAGCCGCGAAGATTCCCGGCGTCGACGAGACGGTGAAGGAAGGCGACAAGGCCAAAGTCGGCAATCTCGTGAGCAATGTCATCGAGACTCCCGGCCACACGCTCGGCCATATCGCCTACTGGTTCCACGCTGACAAGATCGCCTTCGTCGGCGACACGCTGTTCTCGATCGGCTGCGGCCGCGTCATCGAAGGCACCATGGATCAGATGTGGTCGTCGCTGCAGAAGCTGCGCGACCTGCCGGACGACACGCGGGTCTATGTCGGTCATGAATATACGCTCGCCAACATCAAATTCGCGCTGACCATCGAACCGAGCAACGCAGCGCTGAAGTCGCGTGCGGCCGAAGCCGAGAAGCAGATCGCCGGCGGTCATTTCACTATTCCGGTTACCATCGGCGCCGAGAAGAAGCAGAACCCGTTCATCCGCGCCGACGTGCCGGAAGTCGCCGCCGGCATCGGCATGGCCGGCAAGCCGGCGAACGAAGTGTTCGCGGAGATCAGGACACGGAAGAACAAATTCTAGCCGGCCAGGCGGAGCTGGCGGTCCGAGTACAGATATCGGGTGCATAAAACGGGTCGAGCGCGGGCACGTCGCGCCGTACCTCACGGGCCTCACGTTCAATCGAGGTCAGCATGCCATCCGTATCTTTCCCTCAGCACGACGGACTCGCGGTCATCGAGCCGTCCATTCTCTACTTCGGCACACCGGTTGCCCTGATCGGCACGCGCAACGAGGACGGCACACCGAATCTGGCGCCGATGTCGTCGGTCTGGTGGCTCGGCTGGCGCGCCGTCCTCGGGCTGGCGATCGCGTCCAAGACGCCGCAGAACATGATCCGTACCGGAGAGTGCGTCATCAATCTGCCATCCGACGACATGGCGGACGCCGTCGATCGTATCGCGCGGACGACGGGTTCGAATCCTGTGCCGCCTGGCAAGGTCTCGCGGGGCTATCGCTACGAAAAGCAGAAATTCGAGACCGCCGGCCTGACCGCCATCAACGGCGAAGCCGTCGCCGCACCGCGCGTGCTGGAATGTCCGGTGCAACTGGAGGCCCGGCTTGAGAGTGTGCACGAAATGGCCGCCCTCGACCCTGTTTGGGCCGGCAGGGTGCGCGCCTTCGAAATGCGCATCGTCCGCGTCCATGCCGATCGTTCGATCCTGATGGACGGCGAGGCCAACCGTATCGATCCCGACAAGTGGCGGCCGCTGATCATGAGCTTCCAGCAGTTCTACGGCCTTGCACCCGGCAAGCTCCACCACTCCAAACTCGGGGAAATACCGGAGCAATCGTACCGGCCGCCGAACGCGCGAATGGGATGAGATTTGGCGCGCGCTCTGCTAATAATGCCGATATGCCGACTCCGCCCACTGCCGCCGACATCATCAGGAAGCTCGCGCTCAAGCCGCATCCGGAAGGCGGCCATTATCGTGAGACATTTCGCGACAGCCATCTGGTCGATGGCCGCGCCGCCTCGACCGCGATCCTGTTTTTACTGGCGAAGGGCGAGCGCTCGCACTGGCACCGTGTCGATGCCGTGGAGATCTGGCATTGGCACGCCGGCGCGCCGCTGCAGCTGAAAATCGTCGACGGCGCGAAGGAAGAAATCATCCGGCTCGGCGGCGACATCCATAATGACGAAGTGCCCCAGGTAACGGTGCCGGCCCGCGCCTGGCAGGCCGCTGAATCGCTCGGCGACTGGACTCTGGTCGGCTGTACCGTGGCGCCGGGCTTCCAGTTCGAAGGCTTTGAACTCGCGCCGGTGGGGTGGAAACCTTAGCCGTCAATCCGGGAGCGAACGAACCGAGCAGGCCCTTCGGTCCACGCCCGGAATGACACTTCATTTCCTCCGCAACATGTCCTTGGCCGCGAGCAATCCGCCGCCGGCGATGAGCAGAGCAGCGAGCGCCAGCGTGATGCGCGCTTCGGCAAAGCCGGCGAGCACCAGGAACGCCGTCGACAGGACGGGCGCAGCGTAGGAGCTGACGCCAAGCAGGCGGATATCGCCGCGCTTGACGCCGATGTCCCAGGCATAGAACGCGGCGCCGACCGGACCAACGCCGAGCGCGATGATCGCCTCCCACTGCTCGGCGTCCTGCGGCCATACCGTCGTCTCGAAGGCGAGATGGCTGAGCGTCGCCATTATCGCGGTCACGAGGCAGTAGCCGGCGACTACCGCCGTCGGCACAGCCGCGAAGCGGCGCGACAGCACCGAATAGCCGGACCATACGAAGGCCGCCATGAAGGCCGCGAGATAGCCGGCACCCGCACCCGGCGTCAGCGAAAAGCCCTTACCGATGAACAGCACCGCCGTGCCGATGAAGCCAATGAGCGCACCGGCGACCGAGTACCAGCGCAGCCGCTCACCCGGCAGCAGGCCTGAGAACAGCACGATGAGCAAGGGCCACAGGTAATTCACCAGACCGGCTTCGGCCGGCGGCGCCAGACGCAGCGACAGAAAATAGAGCGCGTGATAGCCGAACAGGCCGCCCACGCCGAGCGCCCAGGCCTTCGGGCTCTGCCGCAGGGCGCCCCAGGCACCGCTCCAAGTGACCCAGGCAGCGCCGATCGCGCCGCCGATGGCAAAGGTCATCGCCGCGAGCTGGAACGCCGGCACTGTGCCTGAGGCGACCGTCAACAGCGCCAGCAGCGACCACATCAGGATCGCAGAAAAACCGATGAGCGTTGCGTGAAAAGAAGACATGTCACTTAGCGAATACGAAAACTGCGGGGCGAGCACAATTCGGCGACATCGGCCGCTGTGGGCAATCCACGATTTTGCCCCGGGAAATAGCCTATCCATTGGGAATAAACATGAGTCTACAACCGGGGCGCTACCGGTATTTAAATAGCCATGCTAAAAACCGGCGGCGGGCAGCCGGGACGGCCGGTCAAAGGGGCGTATAGCGTTATGTTCAGTCAAGCGCCGATCCTTCGTCAGGATGGCGCCGCCGCGTGGCTGATTGCGGCGGGAATTGCCCTGTCCGTGATGCTGCTGTCGACATCATCCGCCCGCGCGGATTGCCTGATCAGCGGCTCCACCGTCACCTGCTCGCCGGCGGGCGGTCCGCAGACGACGACGATCGGCACCGGCGCGGAAAGTAATATCACCGTCAATGTGCTCCCGGGCGCTTCGATCGCGGTTGGACCGGACGCGATCGGCATTTTCCTCAATGCCCAGAACCTGGTCACGAATGCCGGATCGATTTCCGCCGGTGACTCGACCGGCAGCTTCAGCGGCGGCATGTTTTTCTTCGGTGATGGCAACACCGCGATCAACAACGGATCGATCAGCGCCGGCAATGCCAGCGGTGGCGGTCAGGTGTTCGGCATCCAGTCTTTCGGAGATGACGCCGACATTACCAATAACAATATGATTGTCGTCGGCAATGGCAGCGGCTCTTCGCCCTACCCGTTCGATGCCAGTGGCATCGCCGCGCAAAACAACAGCCGGATCATCAATAATGGCTCGATCGTCGTCGGCAACTATGCGCAAGGCATCTTTGCCTGCTGCAGCAACCAGATCACAAACAGCGCCGGCGCGTTGATCCAGACCGGCGATAACGGTTTCGGCATTTTCGCGGGAGCCGACAACAATCAAATTCAGAACGCCGGGCAGATCGTCGTCGGCAACGGCAACTTCAGCGGCCTGACGTTCTTCTCTTACGGCATCCTGGTTTCCGGCAGTAACAACACCGTCACCAACACGGGCTCAATCCGGGTTGGCAATCTGGCCGCCGGCATGGCCATCGACGATCCGCTGGGCGGCGGCGGCTCCTATACCGGCAACACGCTGATCAACGCCAGCGGGGCCACGATCAGAGGCGGCAACGGTTCGTACGGCATGGCATCGGGTTCACAATTCGTGTTCCCTCCGGATGCGACGCTGACGAACAACGGTACCATCATCATCGGCGATGCGATTCCGAGCGTTTCGATTCCCATCGGCATGGTGGCCTTCGGACCGGCGGCGATTACCAACACCGGCACGATCATCGTCGGCAACGGCGATTCGACCACATTTCCGGTTGGCATTTACGCGCTCGAAGCCGGCTCGACGATTCTCAACTCCGGATCGATCACCGTGGGGACCGCCGGGCTTGGCATTCGTGCGGCGGGCGACGGCACCACGCTCAACAACACCGGTACCATTTCGGTCGGCGCCGGCGGCACTGGCATCCAGATCACGTTCCCGGTCAGCGGTAGCAACTTTACGGGTCCTGCCGTCACCAACTCAGGCATGGTCATCGCGGGCACGGGCGGCATCGGCGTCAACTTCGTCGACAACGGTTCGCTCATCAATACCGGCACGATTCGCGCTTACGGCGATGGCACCGGCAGCAACGGCTACAGCATCTTCACATGCAGTTGCACGACAACCACGATCACGAATTCCGGCACACTCGACGGCAAGATCCAGGCTGAAGGTCCATCGACCAACTTCGTCAACAGCGGCCTGATCACCATCACCGATACGAACGCGGTGCAGCCGATCGGACCGTTCAACTTCAACATCAGTGATTTCGCTCACGGCGGCGGCGGAACGTTCACGCAGACCGCGACCGGCATTCTGTCGCTCCGCGTCATGCCCGGCTCGCCGGCGCCAATTGACAGCCTGCTGGGCGATACGATCACGCTCGCCGGCACATTGCGCGTGGCGATCCAGCCAGGCATCTATGCCAACCGGACCACCACCGACACCGCGGTGTCGCTGACCGGCAGTGGCGCCAGTCGCATCGTCACGACGTTCAACAGCTTCGTGGCGACGTCGTCGTTCTTCACGGTAACGCCGATCTACGATACCGGCGACGCCACGTCCTACACAGCCATGAGCCTGCAGCTCGATCGCATCGCCTTCGGCGGCCTGCCGGGCGAGACGCCGAACCAGAAAGCCGTGGGTGACGCCCTCGAGCGGGGCTATTCATCATCGATCGATCCCTCGAGCCCGGCCGGGCGGTTCTACGCCAACCTTCTCGCTTACGGCTCGGCCGGCGCCCTCGATCAACTGTCGGGCGCCGGCACCGCCGCCAGCCAGAACGCAGCCTTCAATGTTGGCGACCTATTCAGCGTCGCCATGCTGCAGCAGGGGATGGCCTGGCTGAGCCGCAGCGGCGGTGCGCCGGGCGTGACGTTCGGCGGCCTCGGCTATGCGCCGGCCGGGCAGAACAAATTCGCCAACAGGCCCGGCGCCGACGCGTTCGCGGCGATGCGGCCGAGTGAAGGACGCTGGCGCGTGTGGGGTGCCGGATTCGGCGCTACGCGCTCGATCGACGGCCAATATGGCGCCGCCGATCAGCGTGTCGATGCGGCCGGCGGTCTCTTCGGCGTCGATCGCCAAATCGCGCCGGACCTGCTGATCGGCGCTGCGGTCGGCGCCAGTTCGTCGCGCTTCTCGGCGTCGAGCCTTTCCACCAACGGCCACTCCGACGCAGGCCATCTCGGCGTCTATGCGTTGAAGACCTTCGGCGCCGCCTATCTCGCCGCGGCGCTGCATTACGCCCACGCCAATAACGACACCGACCGCACCATCAGCGGCATCGGCGCCGCCGAAACGGCCAAGGGCAGTTTCGACAGCGACCAGCTCGGCGGGCGCCTCGAACTCGGCTGGCGCTACGCGATGAAGGGCTACACGCTGACGCCGTTTGCCGCCATCGCGCCGACGGCGCTGTGGCAGCAGGGCTATAGCGAAAACTCAACGACGAGCACCGGCGCGCCGGGCATTCTCGGCCTGACCTATCAGTCGAACCGCGTGTCGTCCTTCCCCAGCTTCCTCGGCCTGCAGGTCGATGGCCGCTTTGCATTTGCCAACGGCACGACCCTGTCGCCGTTCGTGCGCGCCTCGTGGGTGCACGAGTTCGACACGACGCGCAGCATCAGCGCGACCTTCATCAATATTCCCGGCGGTAGCTTCACGGCCGAAGGCGCCAGCGCCGCCGCCAACGCGCTGCGGCTCGAAGGCGGCGCCACGCTCGCCTTGAACGAGCGCGCCTCGCTGTTCGCCAGCCTCAACAGCGAACTGTCGAGCAGCTCACGCAGCTTCGCCGGTATGGGCGGCCTGCGCTTTGGATGGTAAACGCAGGCTTACGCCTGCGTTTGGCTGGTGACGCGCCTTACGCCAGCGCGTCGGCGATCGCCTTGCCGCACTCGCTGGTGCTCGCCGGACCCTTGAGATCGCGCGTGCGCAGCTTGTCCTGAGCCAGCACAGTCTCGATCGCCTTGACGATGGCTTTCGACGCCTCGTGCTCGCCGAGATGGTCGAGCATCATCGCGCCGGACCAGATCTGCCCGATCGGATTGGCGATACCCTGGCCGTAGATGTCGGGCGCCGAGCCGTGCACCGGCTCGAACACCGACGGATATTTGCGCTCGGGATTGATGTTGCCGGACGGCGCGATGCCGATGGTGCCGGTGCAGGCCGGACCGAGGTCGGACAGGATGTCGCCGAACAGGTTCGAGGCGACGACGACGTTGAACCAGTCCGGATTCATGACGAAGCGCGCGGTGAGGATGTCGATGTGGAACTGATTCCACTTCACGTCCGGATAGTTCTTCGCCATCTCCTTCACGCGCTCGTCCCAGTACGGCATGGTGATGGCGATGCCGTTCGACTTGGTCGCGGACGTCAGGTGCTTCTTCGGTGTCGATTTGGCGAGCTCGAAGGCAAATTTCAAGACGCGATCGACGCCGGTGCGGCTCATCACCGTCTCCTGCACCACGACCTCGCGGTCGGTGCCGGGGAACATGCGTCCGCCAATCGCCGAGTATTCGCCCTCGGTGTTCTCGCGCACCACCCAGAAATCGATATCACCGGGCTTGCGGCCCGCCAGCGGCGACGGCACGCCGGGCATCAGCCGCACCGGACGCAGGTTGACGTACTGGTCGAACTCGCGGCGGAACAGGATCAGCGAACCCCACAGCGAGATGTGATCCGGGACCTTGTCCGGCATGCCGACGGCGCCGAAGAAGATGGCGTCGTGCTTGCCGATCTGCTCCTTCCAGTCCTCCGGCATCATGCGGCCGTGCTTTTCGTAGTAGTCGCAGGAAGCGAAGTCGAAGTCGTCGAGTTCGAGCTTGAAGCCGAATTTCTTCGCCGCCGCCTCGAGCACGCGCACGCCCTCCGGCACGACCTCCTTGCCGATGCCATCGCCCGGAATGACGGCGATGCGGTGGACGCGGTTGGTGCTCATGGCAAGGCTCCCTGTGACGAATGCAAAACGGCCCGCCCGTGTGACCGGGCGGGCCGTCTGATCTAGCGAAACTGGACGCGGGGCGAAAGCCGCCCGTTACGCGAAATACTGCCCGCCATTCGCCGTCAGCGTGGCACCGGTGATCAGGCCGGCGTCGTCGGCCGCCAGGAAGACGACGCAGCGCGCGATCTCCTCCGGCTCGCCGAGCCGGCCGATCGGGATCTGCGGCAGGATCGACTTCTCAAGCACGTCTTTCGGCACCGCCTGCACCATTTCGGTGTTGATGTAGCCCGGGCAGATGGCGTTGACGGTGATGCCGGCCTTGGCGCCTTCCTGGGCCAGCGCCTTGGTGAAGCCGATTTCTCCCGCCTTGGCGGCGGAATAGTTCACCTGGCCCATCTGGCCCTTCTGACCATTGATGGATGAGATGTTGACGACGCGGCCAAACTTGCGCGCGCGCATGCCTTCCCAGACCTGCCGCGTCATGTTGAACAGCGAACCGAGATTGGTGCCGATCACCTGATTCCACTGCTCAGGCGTCATACGGTGGAACATACCGTCCTTGGTGATGCCGGCATTGTTGATCAGGACATCGATCGGGCCGACCTCGGCCTCGACCTGCTTGATGCCGGCCCCGCACGCCTCGTACGACGACACATCCCATTTGAAGACAGGAATGCCGGTCTCGGCCTTGAACTTCTGCGCGGCCTCGTCGTTGCCGGCGTAACTCGCCGCAACCTTGTAACCCTTGTCCTTGAGCGCTTTCGAAATCGCGGCTCCGATACCGCGGGTTCCGCCAGTCACCAATGCAACGCGAGACATTCCCCTCTCCCAGATTTTCTTGCCACGAGACCCGGCAATGAGCCCCTTGGCGGAGCAATTCTTGTGCCGGGCTTCGACGGCTCGTTGATGACAGCTTAGATACGTGAATGGCCGGGGCAAGCCCGGCCATGACGCAAATCAAGTTGTCGCAGATAAAGTTGTCGCATTTGTGCGCCGCAATGAACGGCACGTGGACGTTACCGCCCCACACGCCCTCCCTTGCTGCGTCGAGTTACCGCTCGACGCACATCGCGATACCCATGCCGCCGCCGATGCAGAGCGTGGCAAGGCCCTTCTTGGCATCGCGCTTCTGCATTTCGTGGAGCAGCGTCACCAGGACGCGGGCGCCCGACGCGCCGATCGGATGACCGATGGCAATGGCGCCGCCATTGACGTTGACCTTCGAGGTATCCCAGCCGAGATCCTTGTTCACCGCGCAGGCCTGCGCCGCGAAGGCTTCGTTGGCTTCGATCAGATCGAGGTCCTGATGGCTCCAGCCGGCCTTCTTGAGCGCGCTGCGCGATGCCGGGATCGGACCCGTGCCCATGATCTTGGGATCGACGCCAGCCTGAGCCCACGACACGATGCGCGCGAGCGGCGTCTTGCCGAGCTTGGCGGCTTCCGACGCGCGCATCAGCACGACGGCGGCGGCGCCGTCATTGATGCCCGAGGCGCTGGCCGCGGTGACGGTGCCTTCCTTGTCGAACGCGGGACGCAGCTTGGCGATGCCCTCGAGAGTCACGCCAGCCTTCGGATATTCGTCGGTGTCGACGACGGTGTCGCCCTTGCGGCCCTTGATGGTGACCGGCACGATCTCATCCTTGAACTTGCCGGCCTTCATCGCCGCCTCGGCCTTGTTCTGCGAAGCCACCGCGAACTCGTCCTGCTGCTGGCGGGTGATTTGCCATTGCTTGGCGACGTTCTCCGCGGTGTTGCCCATGTGGTAGCCGTTGAAGGCATCCCACAGGCCGTCCTTGATCATGGTGTCGACCAACTCGAACGAGCCCATCTTCACGCCGCCGCGCAGGTACTGCGCATGCGGCGCCATGCTCATCGATTCCTGGCCGCCCGCGACCACGATGTCGCTGTCGCCGTTGAGAATGGCCTGATAGCCGAGCGCGACCGAACGCAGGCCGGAGCCGCAGAGCTGGTTTACGCCCCAGGCTGGGCTTTCGACGGGGATACCGGCAGCGATCGACGCCTGGCGGGCCGGGTTCTGGCCCTGCGCCGCGGTGAGGATCTGGCCCATGATCACTTCGCTGACGCGGTCGCCCTCGACTCCCGCGCGCTCAAGCGCTGCGGAAATGGCCGTTTTCCCCAATTCATGCGCCGGGACATTGGCAAATGCGCCGTTAAACGAGCCAACCGGCGTGCGGGCGGCGCTGACAATGACGACATCGTCTTTCATCGGAAACTCCTCAAACGGGGCGGAAGGGCTCTGACTGGCCATTTTGGCGGTGCCGCATCCTCGACAGGCCACCCCGGCCTGTCAACAACGGCTACCATTCGAATTATGCTTGGAAATGGCCTTTTCCGGCCCCTTGCGCAAGGGATGGTGCGCTGCGCGTGAAGTTTACCGCGCCGCCATAAAACGACTGGCCCATTCTGTCCTTATGCGGCTATGCTTATGGCTGGGCGGAGGAAATGTGTGATCCCATGGCAGACGAAAAACAGCCGGTCACGATCAAGAAATACGCCAACCGGCGGCTATATAATACCGGAACAAGCACGTACGTAACCCTCGAAGACCTCGCCGTGATGGTCAAGAACGGCGAAGACTTCGTCGTCTTTGACGCCAAGAGCGGTGAGGACATCACCCGCTCGGTTTTGGCGCAGATCATTTTCGAGCAGGAGAACAAGGAAGGCCAAAGCCTTCTGCCGATCGCGTTCCTGCGGCAGTTGATTCGCTTCTACGGCGACAGCATGCAGATGATGGTGCCGCACTTCCTCGAGCAATCGATGTCGACGCTCACCAGCCAGCAGGGCAAGTTCCGCGAGCAGATGGAGAAGGCTTTCGGCGGTGTCGGCGGCTTCGGTCCGATGGAGGATCAGGTTCGCCGTAACATGGAGATGTTCGAGAAGACCTTCGCCATGTTCTCGCCGTTTGGCCGTCAGGCCAGCAACAAGCCAGCGGAGCCGGCCGACAAGGCATCTCCTGCCGCAGGCGGAACCGAGATGGACGACCTCAAGCGCCAACTCGACGACCTGCAGAAGCGGCTCGACAAGATGGGCAGCAAGGACTGATCTGCCTCAGCGCTGGCGCACTTAACCCGTCAGCCTGAAACGGCGTCACCACGCAAAACCGTAAGTCCGCCAGCCGGTCAAACTCCGGCGGCGGATTTACTTTTTTTTTCGGGTAGCCATGGCCGCTCGCTCGACGCGAGCCCGACGAAAGCGCCCTGCAGATAATCGCAGCCCCAGCCGCTGAGCAGCCGGGCGGCCTCCTCGTCCTGCACCCATTCCGCTACTGAACGGATACGCAGGCGATGCGCGAGATCGATCATCGTTTGCACGAAAGCGCGATCGTCTTCCGACTTGGTTAGATTCTGCACGAAGGCGCCGTCGATCTTGATGATATCGACGCCGAGCCGGCGTAGGTTGCGGAACGAGGTGTTGCCGGCGCCAAAGTCATCGATGGCGATGCGGCAACCAAAATCCTTGGCGCGGGACACGAAGCCACGCGCGTCATCGATATCGTGAATCGCCGCCGTCTCGGTGATCTCGACAATCAGTCGTTCGCCGACGCCGGCATTGGCGCGCAGCATCGCCCCGAGCCCCGACCACCAGCCCGGATCGAGCGCGGAGGCGGGGGAGACGTTGACGCTGGTGCAGAGGTGCGGCGCCGCCACCAGTTCGTCGACGACGAGCTCGAGCACGCGATGATCGAGCATGCGCACGAGACCAAGACGTTCGGCGGCCGGGATGATGTCGCCGGCGGCGAGCTGGACGCCGTCCTCGCGATGCGCGCGGATGAGACACTCGTAGAACGCGACACTGTGCTGCGCGGCGTTCGCGACCGGTTCGAAAGCCAGCGAAATACGGCGGTCATTCAGCGCGGCGATGATCTCGTCGGTGGCGCGCAGACTCTCCTTGCGCAGCGCGTCGCGCTCGACGCTGGGACGATAGGCGGCGAATGAGCCGAGGCGCTTGTCGCGCGCCGAAGCCAGCGCGTCCTGGGAACGGCTCAGGACTTCGCTCAGCGTACCGGCGTGGCGCGGCGCGGTAACACCGCCAATGGTGATAGTCACAGCGACGGGCCCCGCCGAGGTGACGATTGGTTCGTCGCGCACGCCTGCGAGCAGCCGATCGGCGGCAACCGTGAGTTCGTCCGGCGTACACTTGGTCAGCACAACAGCGAACTTATTGCCGGAGATGCGACCAAAATAATCCTTGCCGCGCACGCGGGCGCGGATGCGCTTGGCGACCTGAGCGATGACCTCCTCGGTGATATCGAAGCCGTAGGAATCGTTGAGCTGGCCGAGATTGTCGATGGCGGCGAGCAGGAAGCCGCACGAACTTCGAAAGCGGATGGTCTCGTCGAGCGTTGCGCTCAACACGTCGATGACCGCGGTGCGGTTGAGTTCGCCAGTAAGCGAATCGAACTTGGCGAGCTTGATCAGTTCCTGTTCGCGCTCGTGGCGGGCGTCGATGGCGCGAACGACCCCGCACGCACGCGCCGGCTTGCCATCGGCGCCGGCGAACCAGCGGCCGGTGTCTTCCAGCCAGGTCGTCGAGCCGTCCGGACGTTTGAAGGCGTATTGAGCTTCGTAGGAGACGCCGTCGCCGCTGTCGTGCCGATTCGCCGCCTGAATGGCCTCGAGGCGGCTGACTCCGCCGCTGGCATCGATCACGCGGGCAAAACCGGCACCGGTCTCGATCGCCGCGGTATCGGCGATGCCGAGCACCGCGGCGGCATGGGCGCTCCAGGTCAGGCCATCGCTGTCGAGGCGCCATTCATAAGCGGCCTCGCCGACCATCCGCAGGATCTCACCGGCATCCGGTCGATCGTTTTGGCCGAATTCGCTCATGTCCCCTTCGTCCCATTTTGGGAACGCCGCGTCATGCGATGCGTTGTCTGTGTGTAACTACGCGATCCCAAACACTATCGAGCGAGACTTAAATAAGTTGGACAATTCGACGCGTTGCTGCCCCTTAACCACGACGAAGCGTTAACGGCACAGGCCTTGCCAGCCAGAGGGGGAAGTCGAGAACCATGTCCCTCTCCGAGACAGAGTTGACCCGATGCGCATCGAGCCAAGCAAGCAGGTCACCAAGCAGCTATCGGATAGCATGCAGCGCGCTGAGTCGCGGCAAGATTTCGTCAACCATGACGCCGATGATGCGACGCCACAGAGTCGCTCCGTTGTCCTTCTGACGGCGGATGCTCGTGAGCCTGCGACACCATCCTACCGTCCGGCCCTCTTCCTCGCCCAACTGATCGCAACCCGCGATCACGCGCCGCAAACCCGCGAGCGCCGCCGTGCTTCGCCCGCCGACGCGACGGCCGCTTACCGCGCCATGGCCCGGCTGGCCGGCGGCTGAGGCTCTCCCGTTTTTCCTCGATCTGGCCTAGGCTGCGCCGACTCGTGATTTCGAGAAAGCGAGGCGCCATGACTGACGTCATTGATCCCCTGGTGCGCGATCTCGTCGAATGGATCGTCCGCGAGCCGCGCAGCCAGCGCGACGTGCTCGACGCCTGGCGCACGTCATGTCCGCGGCTGATGGTGTGGGAAACCGCGCTCGAACGCGGCTTCGTCGAACGCAAATTGCTCGAAGGTCAGGGCGCTTTTGTCTTTGCCACCGATGCCGGCCGGCGCTTCGTGCGCGATTACGACAGGCCGGGCGCGCAAGTCAGCCGCAAGGCGGATGTGCTGACCCGCGCCGCGGCCTGAGCCGCGCTCAATACCCCAGCGCGAGGCCGTCCTTGCGCGGCTCGGAACCGCCGATCAGCACGCCGCGCTGCCAATCGATTTTCACGGTCTGCGCGCCGCCCCACGGATTGAGCGGTTCTGCGACCACATGGCCGCGCGCTTTGAGGCCGTCGATAGTCGCCTGCGGCGTGCCGCGCTCGGCAAGCACCTTGCCGTCCTCAAACATGAAACGCGGAAAGTCGATCGCCTGCTGCACGTCCATGCCGTAGTCGAGCATGTTCATGATGATCTGCGCATGGCCCATCGGCTGATAGGCGCCGCCCATGACCCCGAAGCTCATGTCGCAGCGGCCGTCCTTCATGGTCATGCCGGGAATGATGGTGTGCATCGGCCGCTTGTTCGGGCCGAAGGTGTTGACGTGGCCGGGCTCCAGCGTGAAGCAGGCGCCGCGGTTGGTCAGCATGATGCCGGACTTCTCGGTGCAAACGCCGAGGCCGAACGCCGAATACAGCGAGTTGATGAAGGACACCGCCATGCGGTCCTTGTCGACGACGGACAGATAGACCGTATCGCCGCCCGGCGTCGGCGCATCCGGAAAATCCGCGCGCTTGTTGAGGTCGATCTTGGCGGCGAGCGTGCGGGCGAAACCCTTGTCGATCAGATCGGCGATACTCTGCTTCATGTGCGCGATGTCGGCGATATGCGCGTCGCGCACGGCGTAACCGAGACGCGCGGCCTCGAGCTGCAGATGGAAACGCTCCGGACCCCACGGATCGAGCGACTTGATGTCGAAGGTCTCGAGGATGTTCAGCATGATCAGGGCGACGATGCCTTGACCGTTCGGCGGGATCTCGACGAGGTCGAGGCCGCGATAATTGCTCGACACCGGCTCGACCTCGTTGCCGCGATGCGCATTGAAATCGTCGACGGTAAGGAACGAGCCCTTGGCGGCGAGCGTTCTCGCCATGTCCTCGGCAAGTTCGCCTTCGTAAAACGCCCGGGCGCCCTTGGCGCCCAGGGTGCGCAAGGTCTGGCCGAGAGCCGGCGACTTGACGACGTCACCTTCCCGCGGCGCTTGGCCGTTGAACAGGTAATGTTTGGTCGCGCCGGCGTCCTTCGCCAGCTTGGCGACGTAACGATTCCAGTCCCACGCGACTTTCGAAGCCACCGGCCAGCCGTTCTCGGCGTAATGGATGGCGCGCTTGAGCACGCGGTCGAGGCCGAAGCGGCCGTGCGCCTTAAGCGTTGCGTCCCAGGCATCGAGCGCGCCAGGCACGGTGACGGCATGGATCGAGTCGCCGATCTCCTTGAGGCCCTGCGCGCGCAGCGCCTCGTCGGAGGCCTTGGCGCCGGCGCGGCCGGAGCCATTATAGCCCCACACCGGCTTGTCCGGCTTCGACACCAGCGCGTAGCAGTCGCCGCCGATGCCGGTCATGTGCGGTTCGACCACGCACAAGGTGGCGCAGGCGGCGACCGCGGCGTCGGCGGCGGTGCCGCCGTCGCGCAAGGTGTCGATCGCGGCCAGCGTCGCCAGCGGATGAGAGGTCGCGGCCATGCCCTCGCAGGCGATGACCGGCGAACGGCCGGGTAACTGGAAATCGCGGTTCATGACCGAGGTTCAGGTGTTGGGAAGGTTTTCGACGGTGAGATCGCGCTGGGCCGTGCGCAGCGTCACGGCGAAGCCGGCCAGCACATCGACGAAGCTGATCGCCATGAGAAGAAAGAAGGTCGAGGTCGCGGCCTGCGCCACCAGCAGAAACTCAATGAGCATCGCCAGGAACAACAACAGCGACAGCCCGTGATCGAGCACCGCGCGGGTGCCGATGCGCGTCGCCTTCACGATCTCGGCGAACAGGAAAAGTAGCGAGAACGTAATCAACACATCGCCGGCCGACATGGCCCATTCGCCGCCCGAGACCAGATGCACGGACGACACCGTCCCCGACCAGCTCACGCCGGCCCAGAGGAACGCAATGATGTTGTAGATTGCGAAGGGCACCAACAGCAGGGGAAAGCCGAGCATGTACATAAGCCAGCTTCCCTCCCGCCGATCAGAGGCGTCTTACGCCTCGGTCTTCGCCTTAAGGACCTGACGGCCGCGATACATGCCGGTCTTCAGATCGATGTGGTGCGGACGGCGCAGCTCGCCCGAATCCTTGTCTTCGACGTAGGTCGGCTGCTTCAAAGCATCGGCCGAACGACGCATGCCGCGACGCGACGGCGACGTTTTTCTTTTCGGCACAGCCATGGGGTTGAACTCCTGATAGGCGCGAAATGTCGGTTTGGAGCCGGGCTTATAGAGGATCAAAGGCGCCAAATCCAGCCCTAAAGCCGGGATTTAGCGGCGTTGCCGCAGACAGGCGGCCGCCTCCGGCGATCGGCCGGCGCGGCGCTCGTAAAGTCCCGCCAGACGCCGCAAACCCGGCCCCGGGCGCTTGGTGTCACGGGTCACGGGATTCGGCAACGAGGCGGCCAGCAGAGCCGCCTGATAGCGTCCGAGGTTCGCCGCCGAGTGTCCGAATGACCGTTTCGCCGCTGCTTCTGCCCCGAATTCGCCGTCCGGACCCAGTTCGGCAATGTTGAGATAGATCTCAAGGATCCGTCGTTTCGTCAGCACCAAGTCGAACCACAGCGCCAAGGGCAGTTCCAGCGCCTTGCGAACGTAGCTGCGGCCCTGCCAGAGGAACAGGTTCTTGACCGCCTGCTGGGTGATGGTGGAGCCGCCGCGGACGTCGTCGAGGCCGTCGGCGTCTTCGATGGCGTCGCGGATTTCGGTAACATCAATACCAAAATGCGAGCAAAAACGGCCATCTTCGGCAACGATCACGGACAGCGCGAGATCCGGGTCGATTTTCGACAGCGGCACCCAGGTCTGGACCACCCGCTGGCCGGTCAGGGTGCGCCAGAGCATCAAGGTCGAGTATGGATTAACCACCGCATAGAGCGGCGTCAGGGCGTAGGGCACCAGGAGCACGGCCAGAACCGCGTACAGCGCCGTGCGCCAGACCGGCCGCTTTCGGCGGGCAAAACCGGGCCGCAATGAGGGCAGGAAGTCCGAACGACTGATCACGGGCGCCAGTGTAACCCATCGGACCGCCGATTGCGGCCTCGGGTTGCGACCGTGACGCCCTCAAGGCTAACAAGACACCATGAGTTCCCCGACCTTCGCCGACCGCCTCAATGCCGTCGCCGCCGACACCGAAGCGCTGCTCGGGCGCCTGCTCGGCGATGCGCCGCTGCCGGGCGAGACGGTCCGGCCGCAACGCCTGACCGCGGCGATGCGCCACGCCGCGCTCGGCGGCGGCAAGAGACTGCGGCCCTTCCTCGTCGTCGAGAGCGCTGCGCTGTTCGACGCGCCTCGCGACGGCGCCCTGCTCGCCGGCGCCGCGCTTGAACTGCTGCACTGCTACTCGCTGGTCCATGACGACCTGCCGGCGATGGACAATGACGACCTGCGCCGCGGCCGGCCGACCGTGCACAAGGCGTTCGACGAAGCCACCGCCATTCTCGCCGGCGACGCGCTGCTGACGCAGGCCTTCGATATTCTCGCCCGCGACGAGGTCCACGGCGACGCCAAGGTGCGCATCGCGCTGGTCAGGGAGCTCGCCCGCGCCGCCGGGCTCGGCGGCATGGCCGGCGGCCAGATGCTCGACCTCGCCGCCGAAGGTCGCTTCTCGGCCAAGCGCGCCCTCAGCGAAGCCGAGATCGTCACCTTGCAGGCGATGAAAACCGGCGCGCTGTTGCGCTTCGCCTGTCGCGCCGGCGCTCTTCTTGGATCCGCCGATGCCAATGCGGCTGCAGCCATCGCACGCTATGGCGCCGCGATCGGCGAAGCCTTCCAGATCGCGGACGACCTGCTCGACGTCGAAGGCGACACCGCCATTCTGGGCAAAGCCGCCGGCAAGGATGCCAGTGCCGGCAAGGCAACCCTGGTCGCCGCGCTCGGCGTGACCGGCGCCCGGCGTAAACTGGACCGCCTTATCGCCGAGGCCGATGACGCGCTGGCGCCGTTCGGTGCAAAGGCCGATACTCTGCGCGCCGCCGCCCGTTTCATCGCCGAGCGGCAAAACTGAATGCGCGCAAACCGGCATCCGCTCCATGGTTAAAGCCAAGTCCACGATAACGCCGATGCCGGTCCGGGTTGCGCGCGCGCATTTCAAGGTCGTCATCGCCGCCGCCGCGGGTCTTGCGAGCGGACTGGCGCTCATGGCGCTTCATCTCGAGCCGACGGCGCGTGTGCTGGCCGGATGGGACATCGGCTTGCTGGTTTATCTAGCCCTCGCAGCGCGCTTCAGGCGTCAGCACGGCGTCAAGGATATCCGCAAGCGTGCCGCGGAGCAGGACGAAGGCGGCTTTGCCATTCTCCTGATGTCGATCGTCGCAACTTTTGCCAGCCTCGTCGCGGTCGTCTTCGCGCTGGTCGGCGCCAAGCAGGGCAACGCAGCGCTGGCGATCGGCCTGACCATCGTCACCATCGTGTTGTCCTGGACCTTCGTGCACACGATCTTCGCCTTCCACTACGCGCACGAATACTACGGCAAGGGGCGCGACAACATCATCGGCGGGCTTGATTTTCCGGGCGACAAATCGCCGGACTATCGCGACTTCCTGTATTTCTCGCTGGTCATCGGCATGACCTCGCAGGTGTCGGACGTGCAGATCACCTCGAAGGCGATCCGCCGCATGGTGTCGATGCACGGCGTCTTGGCGTTCTTCTTCAACCTCGTCGTGCTGGCGCTCACCGTTAATGTCGTGGCGAGCCTGATATGACGGCGATCGCCGCTTTTTCGGGATAAGACGATGGCCGCTATCTTTCAGGCCGTTCTGTTCATGCTGGCGGTCCTCGCCGCGGTGGCGGTCGCGGCCAAGCGGCTCAACCTCGCGCCGTCGATCCTGCTGGTTGCCGCCGGCGTCGGCATGGCGCTGGTCCCCGGTCTGCCGAACATCCAGCTGGCGCCGGAACTGGTGCTGCTCGTCTTCCTGCCACCGCTGATCTATTCCGCCGGCGTGTCGATGAGCTGGCGCGAGTTCAAGTACAATCTGCGACCGATTGGGCTGCTTGCGTTCGGCTGCGTGGTCTTCACGACCTGCGCCGTCGCCGTCGCGGCGCATTACCTGCTCGGCTTCGATTGGGCCGTCGGCTTTCTGCTCGGCGCCATCGTCGCGCCGCCGGACACCGTGGCGCCGCTGGCCATCGCGCGCAGTCTCGGCCTGCCGCGCCGTCTCGTCGTCATCCTCGAAGGCGAAGGGCTCGCGAATGACGCGACCGCGCTGATCCTTTATCGCTTCGCAGTGGTTGCGGTGACCACCGGTGCCTTCTCGCCCACGCATGCGGCCGGCACATTCGGCCTGATCGTCGTCGGCGAGATCATCTACGGCATCGCCGTCGGCTGGCTGTCGCTGCGGCTGCGAAAGTGGGCGCGCGAACCGCGTGTCGAGATCACGCTGTCATTGATGACGCCGTATCTGGCTTTCTGGGTACCGGAACATCTCGGCGGCTCGGGCGTGCTCGCCACCGTCGCGTGCGGGCTCTATGTGAGCTGGAACGGCCCCCTGCTGATCCCGTCGGGCACGCGACTGCAAGGCATCTTCTTCTGGGACCTCATCGTTTATCTGATCGAAGGCTTCGTGTTCCTGCTCACCGGCTTGCAGGCGCGCACGCTGATCGAGCAGACGCACGGCTTTTCGATCCGGGAGCTGGCGATTGCCGCGCTCTGGACCACGCTCATCGTCATCGTCGCGCGCTTTGTCTGGGTGTTTCCTGCGACCTACCTGCCGCGCTGGCTGATTCCGAAGATCCGAAAGCATGACCCATCGCCGCCATGGCAATATCCGTTCCTGCTGTCGTTCGCCGGCATCCGCGGCGTCGTCTCGCTCGCCGCGGCGCTGGCGCTGCCTTATGTCGTAGCCAGCGGCGCGCCATTTCCGCACCGCGACCTCATCCTGTTCATCGTTTTCGGCGTCATCGTCCTCACCCTGGTCGGACAAGGGCTGATGCTGCCGGCCGTGGTGCGCGCGCTGGGCCTGACCCGGCGCGGCAAGGAAGAGCATGTCGAGGAACTCCGGCGCGAACTCGAGGCGCGACGCGAAGCGCTGACAGCGGTGACCAATCGTCTCGACAAGGCGATCGCCGACCACGAATTTCCCGATGCACTGTTCGATCACTTGCAGGTGCGCAATCAGGGCCGCCGGCAAGTGCTGCCTGACAATCTCGGTGACGATCTCAGCCGGGTGCGGCAGACCGCGGCGCTGAAGCGCGAACTGATCAGCGCCGAACGCACCTTCATCTATCAGTTGCTGCGCGACGGCAAACTGACCGACGAAGCGCGCCGGCGCATCGAATACGAACTCGATCTCGAGGAAGCGAGTTTGGCCAACCGCTACAAGGACGGCGGCGGCTGGGTGTGAGGGCGCCGGACGCCGGCGGGCACTTCCCTCGCCTCGGATGGTCAGGGCCGCGCACGCCGGCGCCTCGAGATCATAGCCCCACAGTCCGGTCAGGGACTCTCTTCTTGCCTTGGGGCGGCGCGCCCGGCACGGGCTCCGCCGCGCCATCATCTTTCTTCGGTTTGGATTTCCCGAAAGTCAGGTCGTGATCTTCGACGAACTTTTTCTTCAGCCCCTTCCATATCTCCTCTGTTTCCTTGTGCTTGCCCTTGGTGATCCTCTCCCGATAGTGCTCGAGCCAGTACTCCGATTGCGCCGTGATATCGTCGGCGGCCGGCCAAGGATATTTGATGCCGGCCTTGTGCTCGACATAGCGCACAAGGGCCATGCCGGCCGCGAAGGCCGGGTTGGTCTTCAACAGGCCACGATCGGGCGTGCCTTTAACGCCGCCCGCCAGCTTTCGCAGGGCCTGGGCTATCTTGGCCGTTGACCGCTTCTTCAGATACCGATCCCACATGTCGTTGTAGGTCCCCGGAACCATCTGGATAAAGCCTTCGCCACGGCCCTGATGATATTCCGCGACCCTTCTGAAGCAGTCGCTTTCATGATTGGCGGTGTTGAGCAGAAGACTATAAATCTTCTTGCGATCGATCTTGCATTGAGGATCGAGCGCCGACAGCACTTCATCCAACGCCTTGTCCAACTCCGGTTTGAATTCGTTGGCGCGCTTCTCGGCCAGTTCATGCGCGGTCGCTTCCACGATGAAATTCAGGAAAATCCGGAATTCGGCCTCCGGCACCGGCATATGCCGTTGCGGCGCATTTTCCGGCAAATCTCCATAGTTTTCCTTGACCCGTATGGTGAGCACTTCCGATTTCGTCCCGGCTTCGGCCTTGAGCGGCACGACAATACGGCCGCTGTTTGCGTCGGGATTCTCGTCTTTTTCGGTGATGCGGCAGGCGACCACGACATCCGTTGCCGCATCAATCGGCAAGCCGCCGGCGAGAAGATAATCGACGGATGTGAGGTTCACCCGCGTGTGCTCAATCGCAAAGGACGATTGGGAAAAATCGAAAGTAAGATTGGGACCTATGCTCTTGCCGACAATCATCTCTTGTTCGATGCGGGCGATCTTGACGCTTAATTTCGGCATGCGATCCTCCATGGTTGAGGGATGCGCCGAGTCTCAACGTCCGCGTGTCGAATAATTTGATTCAGATTAAATACGTCGCAAAAATCGAGCCCCGCGAATATTGGATTACCGGCCGCGGTGGCGCGCGAACGATCAGTCCGCCTTCACCCACTGGATATCGACGAACAGCGACGCGTCCTTGTCCTTCAGCCGCGGCGGCTTCGCCGGATCGGCGACGGCGTAGGTGATGCGCAGCGAATTGTTGTCGATCCATTCGATCTTCGGCAACGCATCAGCCTGGCCGGACGGCGGGCAAACGCCGCCATAGACTTCGTAGTTGCGCTCGGAGGCGGCGAAACTGTCGGGATAGATCGAGAGATAAACCGCGATGGTATCGACGCAGTAAGGCTCCGGCTTGCTGCCGGAGACGCGCAGACGCACCGCCTTGTACTTGCCGTCCGGCGCCGGCACCGCGACGACCGACTTCTGCGCCCGCTCGGTGGTCAGCGCGAGATAGATCGAGCCGGCGGTCATCGCGACCAGCAAGCCGATAAAAATCAGAATAACCGTTTTGGTTTTCACGCGCGCGCCTTCCGACTCTCTTGTCGCGTCGGGTTCACTCGGCCGCAGTACGCGAGCCGGTGCCCCAGCGCCGCTCGATATAGTCGATCACCATCTGCTTGAAATCGGCCGTCAGTGTCGCACCGCGCAGCGTCGCGACCTTCTTGCCATCGACAAAGACCGGTGCGGTCGGCTGTTCGCCGGTGCCGGGCAGCGAGATACCGATATCGGCGTGCTTGGACTCGCCCGGGCCGTTGACGATGCAGCCCATGACCGCGACGTTCAACGTCTCGACGCCGGGATAGCGCGTCTTCCATTCCGGCATCGAGGTGCGGATGAAGCCCTGGATGTCGCTGGCCAGTTCCTGGAACGTGGTCGAGGTGGTGCGGCCGCAGCCGGGGCACGCGGCAACCAGCGGCACGAAAGTGCGCAGGCCCATCGTTTGCAACAATTCCTGCGACACCTGCACCTCGCGGGTGCGGTCGCCGCCGGGCTCGGGCGTCAGCGAAATGCGGATCGTGTCGCCGATACCCTGCTGCAGCAGAACACCCATCGACGCGGCGGAGGCGACGATGCCTTTGGTACCCATGCCGGCCTCGGTGAGGCCAAGATGCAGCGCGTAATCCGAGCGGCGCGCCAGTTCGATATAGACCGCGATGAGGTCCTGTACGGCGGAGACCTTCGCCGACAGGATAATGCGATTTTTCGGCAGGCCAATTTCCTCGGCGCGCGCCGCCGACAGCAGCGCCGACTGCACCATGGCTTCGTGCGTCACGGCGCGCGAGTCGATGGGATTGGGCGAGCGCGAATTCTCGTCCATCAGCTTCGTCAGCAATTCCTGATCGAGCGATCCCCAGTTGACCCCGATGCGCACCGGCTTGCCGTGCCTGATCGCCATCTCGACGATCTGCGTGAACTGCGGATCGCGCTTGTTCTTGAAGCCGACATTGCCGGGATTGATGCGATACTTGTCGAGCGCCTCGGCGCAGCCCGGATAATCGTTGAGCAGCGTGTGGCCGTTGTAGTGAAAGTCGCCCACGATCGGCACGCGGACGTTCATCTGCGCCAGCCGGTCCTTGATCTTCGGCACGGCGTCGGCCGCTTCGGGACGATCGACGGTGATGCGCACCAGCTCCGAGCCGGCGCGGGCAAGCGCCGCGATCTGCCGCGCGGTGCCCTCGACATCGGCGCTGTCGGTGTTGGTCATCGACTGCACGACGATCGGCGCGCCGCCGCCGACGGTGACGCCGGCGACATCGACTGCAACGGTTTTATGACGCGCTGAAAGGCTCATCTGGGCATGTCCTGATCGCACCGGAGTGCCAGACAAATATGGCACCGTCAACGCGAGGCGGTAGGGCCCTGTTTCGGCCGGTTCACCAGCAAAAGGCCGCCCGCGACGAAGGCCACCGCGGCCAGAAAGGCGGGCGTCAACGGGTCGTTCATGACGAAATGGCCGGCGGCGACACCGAACAAGGGCGTCAGGAAGGTGAAGGCCGATACCCGGCTCGCCGAGTAGTGCTTGATGATGGCGAACCAGATCACGAAGGTAATCGCCACCACCCAGACCGACTGATAGCCGAGCCAGGCCAGCGCCTGCGCGTCCGGCCAGTCCGTGATCCGCTCGCCCGCGACCCAGGCGGCCAGCGCCATCAGCGGCACCGAGACGATGAGCTGATAGAGCATCACCTTTTCCGGCGAGGTGGCGTTGAGCCGACTCGCCTTGATCGAGAGCGTCGTCGCGGCCCAGAACGCCGCGGCGGTGACCATCATCAGATCGCCGAGCGTCTGGCGTGGATCGAGCGCCGGCGTCGGCACGCCGAAGGCGACGATCATGCCGGCAAACGATAACGCCAGGCCCAACCACTGCGAGGCGCGAAAGCGATCGGCCGGCAGGAAGATGCGCGTGCCGGCGACGACGAAGAACGGCGCCAGATAGAGGAACACTACCGCGCGCGTCGCCGTGGTGAAGGCGAGGCCCTGATAGATCAGGATGAACTCGATGCTGAACAGCACGCCAACGATGAGACCGGCCGTCAGCGTGCCGTCGCGCTCGAACAACGGGATTCGGCGCAGCATGCACCAGCCGGCAACGAGGATGGTGGCGATCACCGAGCGCAGCGCGCCTTGCAGCAGCGGCGGAATGTCGTGAATCGCCAGCTTCACCGCGACCTGGTTGAAACCCCAGGACAGGCACAGCACCACGATGACCGCCGCTACGGCAGCATCGAGCGGGCGGGTGGTGTGATGATGCGCCGGCGGCGGCACAGGCTCGGACGGAGCAGGCGAATAATTGGACATTGAGAGGCAATTCCCGGCGGCGCACGATCTTTAGCCGGCACGACGCTGCACGCCAACCGCCGGATCAGACAGAGCGGCAATGCGCGCAGGTGCCGGAGATCTCGATCACCGGCGTCTTCGGCACGAAGCCGGCGGAACGCGAGGCGTTGCGGATCGACTCGGCGATCGCCGCGCCGGTCGCCTCGCCGACGGCGCCGCAGGTCTCGCAGATCAGAAACACCACCGGATCGGCGCTTTCGTGATTGTGGACGCAGGCGATGAAGGCGTTGCGGCTTTCGATGCGGTGGACGAGGCCCTGGTCGCGCAGGAAGTCGAGCGCGCGGTAGATCGTGATCGGCGCCGGCCGGCCGCCCTCGCCGGAGTCGGCAAGCCGGTCGATCAGTTCATAGGCGCCGAGCGGGGCGTGACTGGCGAGCAGGGCTTCGAGCACGCGGCGGCGGATCGGCGTCAGCCGTTCCTTGTGGGCCGCGCAGATCGCTTCGGCGTGCGCGATCGCGTCCGCCGCGCAGCGATCATGATCGTGACCGGGCGTCGGAAACACCTCGTGGACGTGTGACTTCTTCGTCGAACCCTTTGGCACGAGACCTTCCCACCGGAACAAAGCGACCGACCATAACCGTTACAGAGGATGGGCCGCTGCTACGCAAGTCTAACCTGAGCGGGGCTCAAATGCTCCCCTCGCCAACATATATATTGCAGTGCAATAAAAATAGAGGCAGGTTCCCGACCGCCTCCGAATTGTTTGTATCCTGCTCTCAAAGGTCCGCTGGCGGCCTCAACGATCACGAGGACTTTCATGCTCAAAGGCAAAACTGCACTCGTCACCGGCTCGACGTCCGGCATCGGCCTCGCCACCGCGCGAGCACTGGCCGCCGATGGCGCCAATATCATGCTCAACGGCTTCGGCGACAAGGACGCGATCGAGAAGGAACGCGCGGGACTGGAGAAGGAATTCGGCGTCAAGGCGCTGTATTCGCCGGCCGACATGTCGAAGCCCAATGAGATCGCCGAAATGGTGGCCGCGACGGAAAAGCAGTTCGGCTCGCTCGACGTGCTGGTCAACAATGCCGGCATCCAGTTCGTCGCCAATATCGAGGACTTCCCCGTCGACAAGTGGGACGCGATCATCGCCATCAACCTGTCGTCGTCATTCCATTCGATCCGCGCCGCGATGCCCGGCATGAAGAAGCGCAAATGGGGCCGCATCATCAACATCGCCTCGGCGCACGGCCTGGTCGCCAGCGCGCAGAAGGTCGCCTATGTCGCGGCCAAGCATGGCATCGTCGGCCTGACCAAGGTTGTGGCGGTCGAAGCCGCCAATAACGGCGTGACCTGCAACGCGATCTGCCCCGGCTGGGTGCTGACCCCGCTGGTGCAGAAGCAGATCGATGCGCGCGCCCAGGCCTCCGGTCAGTCGACGCGGAAGGCGGAGATCGCGCTGCTGTCCGAGAAGCAACCGATGCACCAGTTCACGAAGCCGGAGAACATCGGCGCGCTCGCCGTGTTCCTCTCGAGCGACGCCGCGGCATCGATCACGGGCTCGGCCTATTCGATCGACGGCGGCTGGGTCGCGCAGTGAACGAGTTCCTGTCCCGTCTGTTCTGGGGCGAAAACAGCGTCGATCCGCCGGCGCCAGCCGGCAAGACGAAGCGCATCAATCTGGCGCTGCAGGGCGGAGGCGCGCATGGCGCCTTCACCTGGGGCGTGCTCGATCACCTGCTCGAAGACGGCCGTCTCACGGTCGAAGGCATTTCCGGCACCTCGGCCGGTGCGGTCAACGCGGTGATGCTGGCCGATGGCCTGACGCGCGGCGGACCGGACGAAGCGCGCAAGCGCCTCGCCGACTTCTGGCGCGCCGCCAGTCTCGGCGGCGACCTGCCGGCGGTGCAGCGCGCCGTCACCGACAAGCTGTTCGCGCTGTGGCCGCGCGAGGGCTCGCCCACCTTCGACTGGCTGTCGGCGTGGTCGCAATACCTGTCGCCTTACGACCTCAATCCGCTGAACATCAATCCGCTGAAAGAGTTGATCGAGCGCTTCGTCGATTTCGACGGGCTGCGCAAGGACGGCCGGCAGATCTTCATCGCCGCCACCAATGTGCAGACCGGACGGCTTCACATCTTCGCCAAAGAGAAAATCTCGGCTGAAGCGGTGATGGCGTCGGCTTGTCTGCCGGCGGTGTTTCAGGCCGTCGAAATCGACGGCGCGCACTACTGGGACGGCGGCTATCTCGGCAATCCCGTGATCTATCCTTTCTTTCGTTCGACCGACAGCGAGGATGTGTTGATCGTCCAGATCAATCCGCTGGACCGCAAGAAAATCCCGCATTCGACGCGCGAGATCATGGCCCGCGTCAACGAGATCACATTCAACTCGGCGCTGATGGCCGAACTGCGCGCCATCGAATTCGTCAACCGGCTGATCGATCAGCGGCGCCTGCCGCACGGCACCGGGCCGAAACAGTATCGCCACATCAACGTGCATCGCATCGTCATGGAGGGCCTGGGCGAACATTTCTCCGCCTCCGCGAAGTTGCGCAACGACTTCGAGTCGCTTGAATTGCTGCACAAGCTCGGCCAGCGCGCGGCGCGGCGCTTTCTCGACAACCACTTCGCCGATATCGGTGTGCGCTCGAGCATCGATCTGAAAGCCGAAGTGGGGCTCGAGCGGGGTTAGCTACAAAAGTACTCCCACTTGCGCGGTAGAGGCAGCACGCCCGCGTTTGGTGCTATGCTTTTCCCATGTTCCCGTTGATCACCGCCGTCTACGACACCCGGCTCGAGATCGTCGTTGCCGACATCACCGCGCTCGAGGTGGCGGCCATCGTCAATGCCGCGAACACATCGCTGCTTGGCGGCGGCGGCGTCGATGGCGCGATACACCGCGCCGCCGGCCCGGGCCTGCTCGAAGAATGCAGGACGCTTGGCGGCTGCGACACGGGCTCAGCCAAGATCACCGGCGGCTACGATCTGAAGGCGCGCGCCGTGATCCACGCCGTGGGCCCGGTTTGGCACGGTGGCAAGGCCAATGAGCCGGATCTGCTCGCCGGCTGCTATCGCACCGCGCTCGAACTGGCGAGCCTGCACGGATTGAACTCGATCGCATTCCCGGCAATCTCGACCGGCGTCTATCGCTTTCCCGCCGATCAAGCCGCGCGCATCGCCGTAGGGACCGTGGCCTCGGAATTGGCGCGGCCATCAAGCGGGCGGCAGAAGATCGGCCACGTTATCTTCTGCTGCTTCTCGCCGGACAGTGCCGCGCATCACCAGGCAGCGTTCGAGGAACTGGGGCTGGTGTAGCTGCGCTCTCGCGCACCTTCCGCAGTTCGCCCGTGTAATCAGCGCTCACCTCGCCGCAACCGCGATTGCTGCCATGCAGCATCGAGGGACCAGCCTTGCGTGTAATCCAGAGGTACCGAAGTGAAATTTATTATAAGGATGCTTATTATATGGAGGCGCAAGACAGCCTCCGGAGATACCGCCCGTGCCGACCGTTAAAAAGGAAATCGCCTTTCTTCTCAATGACGTGGCGCGTCTCATGAAGACCTATGCCGATCAGACCGCCCGACGTTATGGCGCCACCCGGGCGCAGTGGGCAGTGCTGTCGCGCCTGAACCGCAGCGAGGGCCTGAAGCAGTCGGAGCTCGCGGAACTGCTCGACCTCCAGCCGATTTCCCTGACACGGCTGCTCGATCGCTTGGCCGAAAACGAGTTGATCGAGCGCCGGCCCGACCCGAACGACCGCCGCGTCAATCGGCTTTACCTGACCCCCGCCGCGCGTCCGCTGCTCGATCAGCTTACCGCGCTGGGCGAAGACCTGATGGCCGAGGTGCTCGAAGGGGTCGACGATAAATCCGTGAGCCGCCTGCACGCCGATCTCGGCGTGATGCGCGAAAACCTGCGCGCCGCCATCGGCCGCAGCACCACCCAAGTCCAATCACAAGATCCGCAACTGACAGCCCGTAAAGTCGCCCCATGAGTGAAAAAGTTTTGAAAGTCGTCCCGGCTCCCGAAGCCAAGAGCAAAGCGGACCAAGCGAGCACGCCAGACGCCGCGGCCGAAACACCGGCCAAGGCCCCGTCGAAGCGGCGCAATCTGCGCCGGGTGCTGCTGATCGTGCTGCCGCTCGCGGTGGCGCTGATCGGAGGCACTATCTATCTGCTCGGCGGCCGCTATGTCTCGACCGACAACGCCTATATCGGCGCGCAGAAGGTGCTGATCACGCCGGACGTCTCCGGCAAGGTCGTTCGCGTCATGGTCAAGGAAGGCCAGCACGTGAAAGCTGGCGACGAACTGATGTCGCTCGATTCCGCGCCCTACCAGCTCGTGCTCGATCAGGCCGCGGCCAAACTGTCCGCAGCCAAGATTGACTATGAGAAGGCCAAGACCAACCTCGCGGCGCTGAACAAGATGCTCGACCTCGGCGACAAGGCCGTCGAGCTGAAGCAGCGCGATTTCGATCGCAAGCAGAAGCTGGTCGCGTCGCAGGCCGGCTCCGCTGCCGATCTCGACACCTCCGGAGCCGCGCTGGTCACGGCACAACAGCTCGCGGCGTTCACCAAGCAACAGCGCGACACGACATTGGGCTCGCTGCTGAACGACGAGAACCTGCCGCTGGAAAAATTCCCCGAATACGCGCAGGCCAAGGCCGCTTTCGACAATGCCCAGCGCGATCTCAGTCACACCGTGTTGCGCGCGCCGATCAACGGCACCGCGACGCAGGTCGACAACATTCAGCTCGGCCGCTTCGTCGCTGCCGGCGCGCCCATTCTCACGGTGATCGACGACTCCAATCCATGGATCGACGCCAACCCGAAGGAAACCGACATGACCTATCTGCGTGTCGGCCAGAAAGCGACGATCGACGTCGACGCGTTCCCCGACCGTACCTTCACCGGCACCGTCATCGCGGTCAGCCCCGGCACCGGTTCGCAGTTCTCGCTGCTGCCGGCGCAGAACGCGACCGGCAACTGGGTCAAGGTCGTGCAGCGCGTGCCGATCCGCATCGCTTTCGATAAGAGCCAGGATCTGGCCCTCCTGCGGACCGGCATGAGCGTGAACATCGAGGTCGACACGCATCACAGCCGCATCCCCTTCATGTCGAAAGATCCGGACGCCAAATAACGATTAAGTCGGTGACGCCGGGTCGCGCGGCAAAGCGCGCCCCGGCAGCAGCCGGCGGAGACGATTGAAATGACCGCTCATGCCGGCCCACTGCCCAGCGGCGCGCGCCGCACCCTGATCACGGTCTGCGCCATGAGCGCGACGATCATGCAGGCGCTGGATACGACGATCGCCAACGTCGCGCTGCCCTACATGCAGGGTTCGCTGTCGGCGTCACTCGATCAGGTCAACTGGGTGCTGACCTCATACATCGTCGCTGCTGCGATCATGACGGCGCCGGTCGGCTGGCTGGCTGACCGCTTCGGCCGCAAGATCATCTTCATCTTCTGCGTGGGCGGATTCACCGTCGCGTCGCTGCTCTGTGCGCTGGCGCAGAACATCGAACAGATGGTGCTGTTCCGCCTGATGCAGGGCATGGCGGGCGCGGCACTGGTGCCGCTGTCCCAGGCCGTGCTGCTGGACTCCTATTCCGTGCAAGAACGCAGCCAGGCCATGGCGATCTGGGGCGTCGGCGTGATGCTCGGCCCGATCATGGGCCCGACCCTGGGCGCCTGGCTGACCGACAATTACTCGTGGCACTGGGTGTTCCTAATCAACCTACCGATCGGCATCCTGACCGTGGTCGGCATGTTCATCTTCATGGACGACACCTCGAAGCAACATCACCTGCGCTTCGACTGGTTCGGATTCGCTGCGCTGGCGATCGGCATCGGTTCGCTGCAACTGCTGCTCGATCGCGGCGAACAGGTCGGCTGGTTTGGCGCCAGGGAAATATGGGTCGAGGCGATCATATCGATCGCCGGATTCTATTATTTCTTTGCGCATTCGCTGACGACGGAACAGCCTTTCATCAATTTCGCCATGTTCAAGGACCGCAACTTCGTGTCCGGCTGCCTGTTCATGGTCGTGATCGGCGTCGTGCTGTTCGGCACCATGGCGCTGGTGACACCGTTCATGCAGAATCTGCTCGGCTATCCGATTCAGACCGCCGGCCTCCTGCTGGGTTCGCGCGGCGTCGGCACGCTGCTGACCATGCTGGTGGCGCCGCGGCTGATGCGGCTGACCGAGATCCGCAACCTGATTCTGCTCGGCCTCGTCATCACCGCCGGCACGCTGTACGAAATGACCGGCTGGTCGCTGGACACCCAGCAGCACACCATCGTCATCACCAGCATTATCCAGGGCGTCGGCCTCGGCCTGCTGTTCGTGCCGATCACCTCGGTGGCGTTCCTGACGCTGCCCGGACAGATGCGCAACGGCGCCGCCGCGATCACCACTTTGGTGCGCAATATCGGTTCATCGATCGGCATTTCCATGGTGATTGCCAATCTCACCAGCAAAACGATCTATATGCACGAACGCATCGGCGCGCAGGTGACGCCGTTCAACGACGCGCTGCAGTTTCCCGACATCGCCGGCGCGCTCAACCTCGCCACCGACACCGGCAAGGCGATGCTCGACGCGATCGTCACGCAGCAGGCGAACATGATCGCCTACCTGAACGACTTCAAGCTGCTGATGGTTCTGACCATGGCGGCGATGCCGCTCGTGCTGTTCATCGGCTCAACGCGCAAGGCCCATCAAGCCGCGGCGAAAAAACCGGAAGACGAAATCATCCACGCGATGGATTGATCTTACTTCCCGCCAAATTCCTTGCGGATCGCATCGCTGTGCGAACCGAGCGCCGGAATGTCGCCGTAATGCCGTTCTTCACCGACAAAACGCGCGCCCGGCGCCGGCATACTGGCCGGCCCACTCGGCGTACCGACGGTGACGCGCCGCAAATGCGGATGCGTCGATAGCAGCGCCGAGTCATTGACGCGGGCAAAGGCGATGTCGGCGGCGGCAAGCTTCGCCATCAGCGGCTCGACGTCTTCGGCGGCGAACACCGCGGCGACTGTGGCGTCGGTCTCTGCGCGGTTGGCCTGGCGCTGCGGATTCGTGGCGAAGCGCGCGTCGGTGCCGAGCGCCGCATTGCCCAGCACCTTGTCGGCGAGCACGCACCATTCGCGGTCGTTCTGGATCGAGATCAGGATGTCAGCGCCGTCGCGCGTCTTGAACACGCCGTAAGGCGCGATGGTCGGGTGCCGCAGGCCGACGCGCTTGAACGGATTGCCCCATTCCTGATTGAGCAAGGGGATCGTCATCCACTCGGCCATCGCGTCGAACATCGAAACCGAGATGGTTGCGCCCTCGCCGGTGCGGCCGCGGCGGATCAACGCCTCGAGGATCGCCTCATAAGCGCTGAGACCCGCCGCGATATCGACCACCGAGACGCCGACGCGTGCCGGCGCTTCCGGCCCGCCGGTGACCGATGACAGGCCCGATTCGGCCTGGATCAGGAGGTCATACGCCTTGCGCTGCGCGAACGGCCCGGTTTCGCCGTAACCGGAAATCGAGGCGCAGATCAGTTTCGGATAATCCTTGCGCAAGCGTTCGAACGAGAAGCCGAGCTTGCCGAGCGCGCCGGGCTTGAGGTTCTGCACAAAGACGTCGGCCTTCGCCAGCATCGACTCGAGCAAGGCCTTGTCTTCCGGTTTGGTGAGATCGCAGACCACCGACTCCTTGCCGCGGTTGAGCCAGACCAGATGAGCGCTCTCGCCATGCACGATGTAATCGTACTGCCGGGCAAAATCGCCCTCCGGGCGCTCGACCTTGATGACGCGCGCGCCGGCGTCGGCCAGGCGGCAGGTGCATTGCGGGGCCGCGACCGCCTGTTCGACGGATACGACAAAGATGCCTTCGAGAGGGAGGGACATCGGACTCAGTATGACCTCGGCAGACCGAGCACGTGCTCGGCAAGATAGGACAGGATGAGGTTGGTCGAGATCGGCGCCACCTGATAGAGCCGCGTCTCGCGGAATTTGCGTTCGACGTCGTATTCCTCGGCGAAGCCGAAGCCGCCATGGGTCTGCACGCACATGTCGGCGGCGGCCCAGGACGCATCGGCGGCAAGCAGCTTGGCCATGTTGGCTTCGGCGCCGAGATCCTCGCCGGCTTCGTATTTGCGGCAGGCCTCATGCACCATCAGCTCGGCGGCGCGCATCTGAGCGTAGGCCCGCGCTATGGGGAACTGAACGCCCTGGTTCTGGCCGATCGGCCGGCCGAACAGCACGCGTTCCTTGGCATAAGCGGTCGCGCGTTCGATGAACCATTTGGCGTCGCCGATGCATTCCGAGGCGATCAGGATGCGCTCGGTGTTCATGCCGGACAGGATGTAGCGGAAGCCCTTGCCCTCTTCGCCGATGAGATTTTCCGCCGGCACGCGGAGATCGTCGAAGAACACCTCCGTGGTCGCATGATTCATCATGGTGCGGATCGGCTTGATGGTGATGCTGGCGCCGCGCGCCAGCTTCATGTCCACCAGGAACACCGATAGGCCGTCGGTGCGCTTCTTCACCTCTTCCTTCGGCGTGGTGCGGGCGAGCAGCAGCATCAGATCGGAGTGCTCGGCGCGCGAGGTCCAGATCTTCTGGCCGTTGATGACGTAATGATCGCCCTCGCGCCGCGCCGTGGTGCGCAGCGACAAGGTGTCGGTGCCCGACGTGGGCTCGGTGACGCCGAAGGCCTGCAGGCGCAAGTCGCCGCTGGCGATACCGGGCAGATAGCGCTCCTTCTGCGCCGGCGAGCCGTGCCGCAGAATGGTGCCCATCGTGTACATTTGCGCGTGGCAGGCGGCGCCGTTGCAGCCGGCGGCATGGACTTCCTCCATGATCGCCGCGGCGGCCGACACCGGCAGGCCGCTGCCGCCGTACTCTTCGGGGATCAGCGCGGCAAGATAGCCGGCTTCGGTCAGCGCCTCGACAAAGGCCGTCGGATAGGCGCGCTCGCGGTCGAGCTCGCGCCAATATTCGCCGGGAAACCGCGCGCACAGCGCGCGCACGGATTCGCGGATGTCGGCATAGGCTTCCTGGCGGCCGGTCATGCGCGTGCCCTACCCCTTGATCTCGGCGCGGCCGCTGTTGATCGCGACCACATCGCGCTCCTTAACACGGGCGCGGAACGAGACAACGGCGCCGTCGCGCCACAGTTCGGTGCGGATGGTTTCGCCGGGGAATACCGGGGCGGAAAACCGCACCGTCATCGATGTCAGCCGCGCCGCATCGTAACCACACATCGTTTTCAGGATGGCGTGGCCGGCGACGCCCATGGTGGCGAGGCCATGCAGGATCGGTCGCGGGAAGCCGGCTTCGCGCGCGAAGGCGGGCTCGGCATGTAGCGGATTGGTGTCGCCGGACAGCCGATAGATCAGCGCCATTTCCGGGCGTGTCGCCAGATCGCAAACGAGATCGGGGGCGCGCTCGGGAATCTGATGCGGCGGCGGCGTCTCACGTTTCGGTCCGCCGAACCCGCCGTCGGCACGGCAGAACGTGGTCTGCTTCAGGGTCGCCAGCAGCTTGCCGCTCGCTTTATCGGTGATGCTGCGCTCGTGATAGAGCAGCGCGCCCTTGGCGGCGCCTTTGTCGATAACGTCGAGCATGCGCTCGTGGCCGATGATCGTGCCCTGCGGCGCGACCGGCGCATGAAGAATGATCGTCTGCTCGCCATGCACCGCGTGGCTCGAGGTCACGCCGAGGTCCGGCGCAATCTGCCAGAACGGCGTGTAGCCGAGAACCAGCGGAAGGGTCGGCACGGCCTTGAGGTTCGTGTCGTTGACGAAAGCCAATTCGTCCTCGTCGAGCGGGTCGTAACCGAAACCCACGCCGAGGGCGTAGAGGATGCAATCCTTCGGCCCATAGGTCTGTTCGACCGCGGGAATGCGTTGCGAGAGAAGCTTGTCGGGGTTGAGGGGCATTGCGGATGCTCTTTATTTCCGGCGACGCCGGACGAAACATCGCGCGGCGCTTGAGTGCCTGACCATGGGCGCGCGCACTATCGCATTGAGGCGATTGGCATGTCGAGGCTGGCATGATTAACGCGCGGCAAACGGCAAGGGCCGTTTTCCCGGCTATTTGCAGATAGGATTTTACGCGGCTTTATCGCGGTTCCTGTTCAATCGATGTCATCGACAGTCATGCGCCGGGGGGCCAATGTCCGTCATCGATTACGAGCCGCCGCGCGGCGGCATCAGGAAAGGCGTGGGCGCGCTCGTCGCGTGTCTCGCCATCGCCGCCATCGCGCAGGCCAGCGCCGCGGCGACCGTGCCTGCCGACAGCTCCGAGATCACGATCGCGATCCCCAGGAAGCAGGACCGGGCGCCGACCTGGCCGCACGCCTCGTTCAATGAACGCTTCAGCGCGTTCGAAATGGCGCCGCTGCAGGTTGCGGCCATCGCGCCGGTTGCCGCAGTCACGGCGTTGCCGGAGACGACCGGCAGTCTGCCTGCGCCCATCGTCGAGCCAGTGGCGCCGTCAATGGCGATCGTCGCCGCGGGCGAAGCGATTGCCGGTACGGCATCGATGTACGATCCGGGCGACAAGACCGACCTCGATGCCGGCAACCATGAAACCGCGTCCGGCGAAACCTATGATGCCAATGGCTGGTCGGCGGCGATCCAGATCGACCTGCGCGGCAGGTTCGGCGGCGTCCGCTACGGCAGGAATTATCAGCCGACCTTTGCGCTGGTCGAAGCAAACGACAAGCGGCTGATCGTCAGGATCAACGATGTCGGCCCGCTCAAGCCCGGCCGCATCATCGATCTCAATGTGCGCGCGATGCGCTACTTCGACCCGACCATGCAGGCCGGGCTCATCGCCGACGTGAAAGTGACGCCGCTTCTGGGCGCGGACTATGCACTGGGACCGGTCACCGGCTTTGAACCGGTGACCGTCGCCAGTCGCGATCTTGATATCGCGGCGCCTTGATTTAAGCGTCCCAGACTTCCTTCGAGATATCGAGGATCATCTTCAGCTTGGCCCACTGCTCGTCCTCGGCCAGCGTGTTGCCTTCCTCGGTCGAGGCAAAGCCGCACTGCGGCGACAAGGCTAGCTGCTCGAGTGCGACGAACTTGGTCGCCTCGTTGATGCGCTTCTTGATGTCGTCCTTCTTTTCTAGCGTGCCGCTCTTCGAGGTGACGAGACCGAGCACGACGACCTTGTTGCCCTTGGGCAGGAAACGCAGCGGCTCGAAACCACCGGCACGGTCGGTGTCGTATTCGAGGAAGTAGCCGTCGTAATTGCATTTCTCGAGCAGGTTCTGCGCCACCGGCTCATAGCCGCCCGACGAGATGAAGGTCGAACGGAAGTTGCCACGACAGACATGGGTCGTGATCGTCATGTCGTCCGGCTTGGCTTCCAGCGCCTTGTTGATCATCTTGGTGTAGCTGTCCTGCAGATGGTCGACGTCGAGACCGCGGTCGCGCGCCTTCTTCAGTTCTTCCTGCGAGCACAGATAGGCCCAGGCTGTGTCGTCGAACTGCAGATAGCGGCAGCCGGCGTCATAGAACGCCTTCACCGCCTTCTGATAGGCCGCGGCGAGATCGTCGAAGATGGCGTCGCGGTTCGCGTAGACACTGGTCTTGACCGCATCCGGCTCGAGACGGAAGTGCATCACGCTCGGCGCCGGGATGGTCATCTTCGGCGTGCGGCTGGTATGCGCCTTGAGAAACTTGAAGTGCTCGAGCATCGGATGGCTGGCGGAGAAGCCGATCTTGCCGGTGATGTTCAGCACCTGCATCTTGGTCTGGACGCCATGGAACTGGATGCCGTGGTCGGAGGCGACGACATCGACGCCGTCGAGCATGCCGAAGAAGTCGTAGTGCCACCAGGCGCGGCGGAATTCGCCGTCGGTGACCGGCTGGAGGCCAATCTCTTCCTGCTTCTTGATGATCTTGATGATCTCGGCGTCTTCGATCGCCTTCAACTGCGCATCGGTGATCTCGCCCTTCTCGTGCTTGGTCCGCGCCTCATGGATCGCGGTGGTGCGCAGGATCGAGCCGACCTGATCGGCGCGGAATGGCGGTTTGGTTCTCTGGGACATTGGCTTCCTCCAACAAATTTGCCGCGGATATCAAGGCCCGACCGCGGCCTGAGTTCGGGTGTGCCTTTAGCACGGTGAGTGGGACGACGTCAGTGGGCAGGCCTTCAGAAAACGCCGCTGCGCATCGCGCCTTGAATCAGCACCGCGCCCGGTAACAAGCTACGCGTGCCCTGATCCCGCAGCGCGAGCTGCAGATTGCGTTGCGCCAGCCGCGCGTGCTCGCGCATGACCGCCTCGGCGCGACTGCCTTCGCGGTCTTCGATGGCGCGCACGGCGCAGTGGTGATGGTCCTGAGCGATGATGAGAATTTTGCGCGCCTCCGGCAGCTCGGCCTGGACGCGAACGAACCCGCTCGGCGAAGCAAACGGCAGATTGAGCGTGCGCTCGATCTGCCGCTTCAGCACCGGGCTGTCGGCCGCCTCGACCAGCAGCATGTGAAAGCGAGCGTTGAGGCCGACATACTCGGAAAAGTGATCGACACTGAGCGTCGGCAGCGCGGCGATGTCATCGATCCGCCGCAGTGCCTCCTTCATCTCCTCGAGCAACCGGCCGCGCACGCCGCGCTCGGCCGCAATGCGCGCGGCGAAGCCTTCCAAAGTGCCGCGCAGCTCGATCGCATCGTAGACGTCGCGCTCGCTGAAAGCCTTGATGGTGAAACCGCCAGAGGGAATGGCCTCCAGGAAACCTTCGTCCTCCAGCCGGGCCAACGCCGTGCGGATCGGGGTCCGGGACATGCCCAGCCGGTCAACCAGATTAAGCTCCGAAATGCGGTCCCCCGGCTTGAGGTCGCCGGACAGGATCAGGTCGCGGAGCGCAAGCTGCGCCTTCACCGTCTGAGACGAGGCGCGCTCGATATCGGTGACGCCGGTGGGCACGGGTGGGCTCCTTTTATTTCTGCCCAATCCTTGAGGACGCAGGAATTCATGTTGTATACGACAACTTCTGGAATTGCCAAATCCGGACGTCTAATGCGGCTGAATTTGGCGTAAATTCACGATTTTGGCGAGAGATATCGGTCCTGCGTATACAGTCCGGCTGCTTCTCCACCACGCGGCGGATGACATAGGCCCAGCGCCGGCACGGCGCGTGCGGCTCGCCAAAAACTACGATCGACAATCAAAGGGAGTGAGGAAATGGCAAAAAACCTGGAAGAAAAGATCAAGGAGTCGGGCGACATCGTCTCGATGATGCGGAATTCGCAGATCGGCGCTTACGTCTATCCCGTCGTCGCTCCTGAATTCACCAACTGGCGCGACGAGCAGGGCGCCTGGCGCAACACCTGCGTGCTGTTCGACCAGTCACACCACATGGTCAACCTGTTCGTCGAGGGGCCGGACACCGTCAAGCTGTTGCAGCACCTGTCGACCAACTCGTTCAAGAACTTCTCGGTCGATCAGGCCAAGCAATTCGCTCCGGTCACGCCGTACGGTCATGTCATCGGCGACGGCATCCTGTTCTATCTCGCCGAAAACAGCATGGTCTATGTCGGCCGCAATCCGGCGGCGAACTGGATCGAATTCCACGCCAAGACCGGCGGCTACAACGTCAAGACCACCTATGACGACCGCTCACCGTCCCGCCCGATGGGCAAGCCGGTGACCCGCAGCTTCTACCGCTATCAAATCCAGGGCCCGAAGGCTCAGGACGTGATCAAGAAGCTGAACGGCGGCACGATGCCGGAGATCAAGTTCTTCCGCATGGGCTACATCACCATCGCCGGCCGCAAGGTACGCGCGCTGCGTCACGGCATGGCCGGCGCTCCGGGTCTCGAAGTCTGGGGTCCCTATGCCGAGGGCGACGAGATCCGCAACGCCATTCTCGAAGCGGGCAAGGACTCCGGCATCGTGCCGGTCGGCGCCCGCGCCTACGCCACCAACACGCTGGAGTCGGGCTGGATCCCGTCGCCGGTGCCGGCGATCTACACCGGCGACAAGCTCAAGGCCTATCGCGAGTGGCTGCCGCTCTCGAGCTACGAGGCCAATGCCGCGCTCGGCGGCAGCTTCGTGTCGAAGAATATCGAGGACTACTACACGACGCCTTACGAGCTCGGCTACAACACCTTCACCAAGTTCGACCACGACTTCATCGGCTCGGATGCGTTGCAGGCGATGGAAGGCAAGAACAAGCGCAAGAAGGTGACCTTCGCCTGGGAGAACAAGGACGTCGAGCGCATCTGGGCTTCGCAGCTCGCGCCCGCCGGCGAGAACTACAAGTTCATCGACTTGCCGCTCTCGAACTACGCCTCGTCGTCCTATGACGCGGTGATGAAGGGCGGCAAGGTGGCCGGCGCTTCGATGTTCTCCGGCTACTCCTACAACGAGCGCAAGATGCTGTCGCTCGGCTGGGTCGAGGAAGAGTTCTCCAAGCCCGGCACGGAGCTGACCCTGGTGTGGGGCGAAGAAAACGGCGGTACCAAGAAGACCACCGTCGAGCGTCACAAGCAGACCGAGGTCAAGGTCATCGTCTCGCCGACGCCCTACTCCGCTGTCGTGCGCGAAGGCTACGAAGGCAAGTGGCGCCATCAGGCGGCGGAATAATCTTTAGCGCCTGAAAATTGGATAGCGAAAAGGCGCGGCATCGAAAGGTGCCGCGCCTTGTTTATTTTGACGTTGAACGGGAGGGCCTTACGCCGCCGCGATTTCCTTCACCGCCATCTTGGCCGCGTATTCCGCGGTCGCGGCGAGATTGCCGAAGGTGAAGTAGTGCGGTTGCACTTCGCCGATCGCATCCTGCGCCGCATCGAGCGCGGCAATGATGCGGTCGGGACCGACATTGCCGATCAGCGCCGTTGCCGCACCCGACATCAGGCCCTTCAGGGATGTGGCAACGCCGCAGCGTTTGGCAAAGCGCAACAAGGCCGGCACCGACGTCGGCCCCACCATGCCGACGCTGATCGGCTGTTCGATGCCGCAGGCGCGCAATTGCGTGAGCCAGGCGACGATGGCCTCCGGTGAGAACGAGAACTGGCTGACGAGACGCACGGCAAGCCCCTGTGCGACGGCGGCCGCGATCTTTTCGTCGAGCGAGGCGGCAAGCCGCTCGGCGGGAATTTGCGGATGGCCTTCGGGGTAAGCGCCGATGCCGACCTGCTCGATACCGGCTTCGCGCAGCCGGCCCTTCTGGATCACCGCCAGCGCATCGGCGAACGGGCCGACCGGATCGACGTCGCCGCCGATCACCAGCAGCCGGCGCAGCTGCGCTTCGCCGTGCAGACGGGAAAGCAGTCGGCTCAACGCCTCGACACTGATCACGCGCCGCGCGGCGATGTGCACCACCGGCTCGAGACCGGCCTGACGCACATTCGCGGCGGCAAGCACCAGATCGTCATCGCTCTGCGTCGGCACCGCCGGCAGATAGATCTCGGTGCCTTTCGGCACGGCGGCGGCGATGGCCGCGATCTCGGCGGGCTTCGGCCGCGTCGCCTCGATCGAGAAGCGGCTCGCGACGGACGCGGGCGGCGTTTTCATCAGCATTCCTGGTCTGCCTTCATGCCTGATCGAGATACGCCGTCGCTACTGGCGGCGGCGCGAGATGACGAACGATTCATCGTAGAACCACAGGCCGCCGTGCTTCTGCAGCACCTCGCGCGTCGCATCGACGTAGCGGCGGTCGGCGTTGATATCGGACAGGCGGTCGTCCTCGACCTGCGCGACATAGACCGCGGCATTCCACGCCGCGAGCAGCGTCGAGGTGCCGATCGACGACGACACTTCCGTCGGCAGCGTGTGCATGTCGTAGCGGAACAGCGAGCGCTGGTCGGAATAGGTGTTGAAGTTGAGATCGCGGCCGGCGGCGCCTAACTCCTGCTTGGTCTCTTTCAGGAGATCGTGACGGCTGTGGGTGAACGGATTGTCGTCCGGCCAGATCTTGTGAATGATCTCCATGCCCGGATCGTGCCCATAGGACTGGATCGCGATCATGCGGCCGCCGGGACCGAGCGCGCGGGCAAGCGGCGCCAGCACGCGCTTGGCCTTGAATTCGAGCGAGGCGCGGGCGCGATAAGGCTGCGACGCGATCACCAGGTCGTAGTCGGCCTGCGAACTGCCCGGCTTGGGAATGACCTGGTCGAGCAGGAAACGGTGATCGTTGCGATAAAGCACCAGCACCACCGGCCGCTCGTAAATAGGATTGCCGCTCTTCGGCGACACCTTGGCCTTCCAGTTCTCGGCCAGAAACGGCTCCAGCGCCGTGATCTGCTCCTCGAATGAATGCGCAGTATTGCCGTCCAGCGCCACGTCCTTCCACACCATCGAGGTCGCCGCGGACAGCGACTTGGCGGCGAGCCATGGCGCCTCGGCGTAAGCGAGGTTGGTCAGCACCACGACCGACGACGGATGCTCCATGAAGCGGTCCGGCATCTTTTGCAGCGCGAGGCGGACGTCTTCCAAGCTGATTTCCTTGCCGACGATATAGAACGGCAT
Organism: Pseudolabrys sp. Root1462; assembly: GCF_001426945.1. Classification (GTDB taxonomy): domain Bacteria; phylum Pseudomonadota; class Alphaproteobacteria; order Rhizobiales; family Xanthobacteraceae; genus Pseudolabrys. Next base: position 362,687 of record NZ_LMFS01000004.1, read on the forward strand.
GGTCGGAAACTTGTGGTGCATCGACCGCATGACGCGCGTCAGAACGGTGCCGTCGCCGATGCCGGCGTCGAACACGCGCACTGCCGGCGGCCGCGGGTGGATATTGCCGAGTTCGAGCGAAACGCGCTGCGCCACTTCCCACTTCTCGCTGCAGGTATTGACGAACAGCAAATACTTCTGCCGGTTGTCGAAGAAGCGGAAGTTGCGTTGCGGATCTTCGTTGCCTTGCGCGGCCATCGGTGCGGTCTGCGTTTTGATGACGGGAAGCGTATGCGCCACCGGCGCATCGAACAGCACGCGGCGACGAGCGGCGCCGTCCTCACCGCTTTGCGACATGAAGGAGCGGATGCGCTCGAGTGTGTCGGTCGTAATGCGGCCGCCGTTGCGCAGGCGGCTGGCGAGCTTGCCGTCATTGACGGCGCGGCGGCCGAACGTGCTCTCGGCGAGCCCGCGCTGACGGCAGAATTCGCTGATCTCCTGGAGAATGACCTCGTTCATATCGTTTCCTCGGCGGCGATTTGGCTTGTTGCTCTGACGTGGCCGCGTCTGCGCGACTCTTGTCGGTCGCTGTTCGAGGCCAAGCGAACCAACATGGAAGCCTGCCGTCAAACAAAAAACTCGGGTAAAAAAGTTGGGCGGCTATAGTGGGCGCACTACACCAAGTCTATAAAGTCGGTATTATCAATGACTTACAGGCAAGAGCATCTTTGCGAAAAAATTTGCACGCAAGACGCAGTCTACTTCCCACTCATGAAAGGCGCTGCAGTGGGCACAAGTGGGCAGGCTTTCTGCCCCGTATTGAACAAAAAAGCGGGCGCTTGCGGCGCCCGCTCTTGTTTTCCGTCACGGCCGGGATGCTGGCCGCTCAGATCTCGAAGAACACCGTCTCGTTGTCGCCCTGCATATGGACGTTGAAGCGATACAGCGGCGGCTCACCGCCCTCCTTGTGGGCGATCAGCGTGCCGCGGCGATCGGCCGGCACCAGGCCCAGCACCGGATCGGCGGCGTTCGCCGCCTCGTCCGAGAAGTACAGACGGGTATAAACCTGCCGCAGCATGCCACGCGAGAAGATGGCGACCACGATGTGCGGCGCCTGCGGCTTCCCGCCGGGGCCGGGCACCGCACCCGGCTTGATGGTGTCAAAAGCGAAGATGCCGGCCTTGTCGGTCGCCGAGCGGCCGAAGCCCTTGAACTGGGTGTTGGGCAGCGAGCGGTTGTCGCCCGGGCTGGCATAGCGGCCTTGCGCATCGGCCTGCCAGATTTCGATCATACAATCGTTGATCGGCTTGTTGTCGCCGTCGAATACCGTGCCTTCGATGCGAATGCGGGTGCCGGATACGTCCGGGGTAACGAGGTTCGACTCGACCGAGTTCTTCCACGAGTAGGTGCCGTTCGGATCCCAGTCGCAGCGCCCGACGGGCGTGAGGCCGTAGGCGAAGAACGGACCGACGGTCTGTGACGGCGTGATTTCGGACATGATGATGAAACGCCCTTAGTGGTGGTCGTCGTTGTCGAGCGGCGTCGCCTCGCGGCCACGCAGCACGATGTCGAATTTGAAGGCCAGCGCCCAGTCCGGGACCGTGTTCTCCAGATCGAAGCTTGCGACCATGCGGTTGCGCGCCTTCTCGTCGGTCACCGAATTGAAGATCGGATCGAACGGGAACAGGTAATCGCCGGGGAAATACATCTGAGTGACGAGGCGCGACACGAAGGAATGGCCGAACACCGAGAAGTGGATGTGGTTGGGACGCCAGGCGTTGGGATGATTGCCCCACGGATAAGCGCCCGGCTTCACGGTGATGAACTTGTAGGCGCCGTTGTCGTCGGTAACGGTGCGGCCCGCGCCGGTGAAATTCGGATCGAGCGGCGCCGGATGCTGATCGACATTGTGGACGTAACGGCCGCAGGCATTGGCCTGCCACAGCTCGACGAGCGCGTTCTTCACCGGGCGGCGGTCTTCATCGAGCACCTGACCGTGAACGATGATGCGCTCGCCAAGCGGCTCGCCCTTGTGCTGCTTGGTGAGGTCGTTGTCGCCTTCCTGCACCGCGTTGTGGCCGTAGATCGGACCGGTCAACTCCGACAGCGTGTGCGGAATGATCATCAGAGGCTTGGTCGGCGAGCGCTTGACGGTACTCTTGTAACCAGGCGTCAGATGCTTCGGAAAATTCTCGAGGCTCTTGGTCGGATAGATCAGCGACACGTTGTTGTTCCTCTTCGCTTCAGGCGACCCGTTCGAGCGCCAGCGAGACGCCCTGACCGACACCGACGCACATCGTCGCGAGCGCCAGCTTGCCTGACCTTTGTTCCAGCCCATGGGTCGCTGTCAATGCCAGCCGCGCGCCCGACATGCCAAGCGGATGGCCCAACGCGATGGCGCCGCCGTTCGGATTGACGTGTTCGGCGTCGTCCGGCAGGCCGAGTTGCCGCATCACAGCGAGTGATTGCGAAGCAAAGGCTTCGTTCAGTTCGATCACGTCGTACTGGCTGATCTTGTGACCGAGCCGGGCCATCAGTTTCAACGTCGACGGTACGGGGCCGATGCCCATCACGCGCGGTGGGACAGCGGCCGACGCCATGCCGAGCACGCGGGCGCGCGGCGTCAGGCCATGCGCCTTTACCGCGGCTTCCGAAGCGAGGATCAGCGCCGCGGCGCCATCATTGACGCCGGACGCGTTACCGGCGGTCACAGTGCCGGGATTGCGGAACGGCGTCTTCAGCTTGGTGAGCTGCTCGAGCGTGGTATCGGGGCGCGGATGCTCGTCCTTGTCGACCTTTACCACTTCACCTTTGCGCCCGGCGATTTCGACCGGAACGATCTCCTCGGCGAAGTAACCGGCGGCGATGGCCTTGCCGGCCTTCTGCTGTGAGCGCAGCGCGAACAGATCCTGATCGGCGCGCGACACCTGATAATCCGCAGCGACATTCTCGCCGGTCTCCGGCATCGAATCGACGCCGTACTGCGCCTTCATCAGCGGATTGATGAAGCGCCAGCCGATGGTGGTGTCGTAGATTTCAGCGGAGCGCGAGAAAGCTTCGGTCGCCTTGCCCTGTACGAAAGGCGCGCGGGTCATCGACTCGACGCCGCCGGCAATGGCGAATTCCATTTCGCCGGCGCGGATCGCGCGGGCCGCATCGCCCACCGCGTTGAGGCCCGATGCGCAAAGACGGTTCACCGTCACGCCCGGCACCGACACCGGCAGCCCGGCCAGCAACGCGGCCATTCGCGCGACGTTGCGATTGTCTTCACCAGCCTGGTTGGCGCAGCCGAAAATGACTTCCTCGACCTTCTCCCAGTCAACCTTGGGATTGCGCGCCATTAGTGCTTTCAGCGGCACAGCAGCGAGGTCGTCCGTGCGCACTTTGGCAAGCGAGCCGCCGTAGCGGCCGATCGGCGTGCGAACCGCGTCACAAATGAAAACGTCACGGATCTTGTCGGTCATTGGATTTCCTTGCAGCGCCGTTGCACGTTTTAAACCGCAGCGGCTTTCGAGCGGCCCCGTATTTACGGCCCGTCCGAGACAGGGTCAAATGGCGCATCACATTCGGATATGTGGGAGCTGACGCCGTTGACCGCCATCCTGAGCGACAAGCCGATCTTCACCGTTCATGCCGAACTGGGCGGAATTCTCGACCTGGGCGCCACGCCGTATGGCCATCGGCGTATCATCGACATCCTCGGTGGAACCGTGCGCGGCGAAAGGCTCAATGGCCGCGTCCTGACCGGCGGCGCCGATTGGCAATTCATCCGCGCCGATGGCGTCGCCGATATCCAGGCGCGCTACACCATCGAGAGCGATGCCGGCGCCCGCATTCTGGTGTCGAGTGAGGGCCTGCGGCATGGGCCGAAAGAAGTGCTGGAGCGGGTGATGCGTGGCGAGACGGTCGATCCGGCACAGTATTACTTCCGCACGGTGATGCGGTTCGAGACCTCCGACCCGGCGGTCGCCTGGATGAACCGAATCCTCGCCATCGCCCGCGGCCAGCGCGAGGCCCGCGCGGCCCGCCTCGACGTTTTCGAAGTCCTGTAATCCCCTCCACTTGCCCATCCGCTCGTGCTGCAGCGCAACAGGATTATAGGCTTATCGTTGTCTTATTGTTGTCTTGGACAACAATATTGACCGGACGGCGCAGGCCTGCCAGCATCGGTATTGCGGCGAGAGCAAAAATAGCGCCGCCTCAATCATCCCTCGGGAGGGGACCCCATGCAGAAAGCGATCAAGGTCGCCGCTTTACTGACGGCGATGGCCGTCACCCCGGCGCTGGCCGAACAGAACGGCACGCTCCGGATCGGCGTCATGAACGACATGTCGAGCGTCTACTCGGACTTCCAGGGTCCGGGCTCGGTGCTGGCGGCGCAGATGGCGGTCGAGGACTTCAACAAGACGTCCAAGCGAAAGATCGAAGTGATCTCAGCCGATCACCAGAACAAGCCGGATGTCGGGGCCGGTATCGCGCGCCGCTGGTTCGATGCCGAAGGCGTCGACATGGTGATCGATCTTCCGAATTCGGCGGTCGCGCTTGCGGTCTCCGACATCGGCAAGGAAAAGAACAAGGTCGTGATCGGCTCCGGCGCCGGCACTGCGGCGCTCACCGGCGCCAAGTGCTCGCCGACCTTCGTGCACTGGACCTATGACACCTGGGCCTTCGGTCACGGCACCGCCAAGGGTGTTATCGGCCAAGGCGCCAAGACGTTCTTCTTCATCACCGCCGACTACGCCTTCGGTCATGATCTCGAGAAGCAGGCGACCGACGAGATCAACGCTTCCGGCGGCAAGGTTCTCGGCGCGGTGCGCCTGCCGCTGGGCACCAACGACTTCTCGTCGGCGCTGCTGCAGGCGCAAGCCTCCAAGGCCGACGTCATCCTGCTCGCCAATGCCGGCGGCGACACCGTCAACACGATCAAACAGGCCGCCGATTTCAAGGTCCCCGAAAAGCAAAAGCTGGTGGCGCTGATCTTCGACCTGCAAAGCGTGCCGGCGATCGGGCTGGGCACCGCGCAGGGCCTGCAAGCCATCAATGCCTGGTACTGGGACGAAAACGACGGCACACGCGACTTCGCCAAGCGCTATGCGGCACGCCATCCGAAGAAGATGTATCCCAACCACATGCAGGCCGGTGTCTATTCGGCGACCCTCGATTACCTCAAGGCCGTCGACAAGGTCGGTTCGCCGTCCGACGGCAAGGCCGTGGTCGATGCCATGAAGGCGACGCCGTCCGATGATCCGGTTTACGGCAAGGTCGAGATCCGTGCCGACGGCCGCGCCATCCACCCGCTCTACCTGTTGCAGGTCAAGACGCCGGCAGAATCGAAAAGCGAATGGGACGTGTTCAAGATCGTCGGAACGATCCCTGCCGACAAGGCTTTCCGCCCGCTCAGCGAAGGCGGCTGCCCGCTGGTTAAATCGAACTGACGGCGGCTTTCGCCGCACCTCGCCACATGCCGCCGCCCTCGGGCGGCGGCATCCACACTTCAAGGAGCTACGCGTGAGCGCCAAGAGAGACCCGTTTGCCGGATTGCCGTCGTCGCTGCTCGCCGAGCTGCGGGGACCGATCGCCATCCTCAAACTCAATCGTCCGCACAAGCGCAACGCGATCGATGACGAAACGGTAATCGGCATCGATGATTTCTTTTCGCGACTGCCCGCGGAGGTGCGCGCCGTCGTGCTCGCCGGTCAAGGTGAGCATTTCTGCGCGGGCCTCGACCTATCGGAATTGCAGGAGCGCGACATCCGCGAGGGCATCGCGCATTCCTCGCTATGGCATCGCGCCTTCGAGAAGATCCAGTTCGGCAAGGTGCCGGTCGTCGCGGTGCTGCACGGCGCCGTGATCGGCGGCGGCCTCGAGCTCGCCACTTCGGCTCACATTCGGGTCGCCGAGCGCTCGGTCTATTACGGCCTGCCGGAAGGCAGCCGCGGCATCTATGTCGGCGGCGGCGGCTCGGTGCGCGTCCCGCGGCTCATCGGCGTCGCCCGGATGATGGACATGATGCTGACCGGCCGCACTTACGCCGCCGAAGACGGCCAGGCCATGGGCCTGTCGACTTATCTCACCGAGCCCGGCGAGGGCATGGCGAAAGGCATTCAGCTGGCCGAGCGCATCGCCCAAAACACCCATCTGACGAATTTCGCCATTACCCATGCGTTGCCGCGCATCGCCGAGGCGGCGCCGGCCACCGGCTTCGCCATGGAGGCTCTGATTTCGTCGATCGCGCAGGCCGACCCGGAAGCAAAAAGCCGCCTAAACGCCTTCCTCGAAGGCAAGGCGGCCAAGGTGAAACGGCCGGATTAAAGGTTCGAGCGATGCAGGTGAACCAGACCCTGGCGCCTTCGACCGCTCCATTGCGCAGCGTCAAACTTGGCGCGCTCGATGCCGTGATCGATAGGCGGCCAGACGGCACGATCTACCTGCGCAGCGCGCAACCGCTCGACGCCTATCACGACAGCATCGCTGAGCCGCTAGAGCATTGGGCCCGCGTCGCGCCGGACCGCGCCTACCTGGCGCAGCGCGATCAAGACGGAAACTGGCGCAAGCTCACTTATGCCGACGTGTTCGGCAAGGTGCGCCGCATCGCCGCCGCGCTGCTGCGGCGCGGCCTGTCCAAAGAACGGCCTATCGTCATACTTTCCGGCAACGATATCGAGCACGCGCTGCTGGCGCTTGCCGCCATGTATGCCGGCATTCCTTATGCGCCGGTGTCGCCGGCCTATTCGCTGATGTCTAGCGACTTCGGCAAACTGCGGATGATCGTCGAACTGCTCACGCCCGGCATGGTGTTCGCCGCCGACGGGCTCGCTTTCGGCAAGGCGCTGTACGCCACCGTGCCCGACGACATCGAACTGGTCGTGACGCGCAATCCGCTGGGCGACCGGCCGACGACGATGTTCGGCGATCTGATCGGCAGCGAGGATGCGAGCGGCGTCGATGCGGCGCGCGCGGCGGTCGGCCCCGACACCATCGCCAAATTCCTGTTCACCTCGGGTTCGACCGGCACGCCCAAGGCGGTGATCAACACCCACCGCATGCTCAATTCCAACCAGGCGATGCTGCGCGGCAGCCTCGCTTTCGTGAAGGACGAGCCGCCGGTCATCGTCGACTGGCTGCCGTGGAGCCACACCTTCGGCTCCAACCACAACTTCAATCTCGTGCTGGTCAATGGCGGCTCGTTCTATATCGACGACGGCAATCCGACGCCGCCCGGCGTGCCGAAGACGGCGCGCAATCTTCGCGACATCGCGCCGACCATCTACTTCAACGTGCCGAAAGGCTACGAGGCGCTGATCCCGCATTTCCGCGCCGACGCGACCTTGCGCAACAACTTCTTCAGTCGGCTGAACGTGCTGTTCTATGCCGGCGCCGGGCTGAACCAGGCGACCTATGACGAGATGAACGACATCGCCGTCGAAACCACCGGCGAGCGCGTCATCTTCATCTCCTCGCTCGGCTCGACGGAAACCGCGCCGGCGGCGCTGGCCTGCACCTTCGATTTCGGCCGCCCCGGCAATATCGGGCTGCCGTGCGGCGGCGTCGAACTCAAATTGGTGCCGAACGCCGGCAAGCTCGAAGCGCGGCTGCGCGGTCCGCACATCACCCCCGGCTACTGGCGGCAGGACAGCCACACGCAGAGCGCCTTCGACGACGAAGGCTTCTACAAGATCGGCGACGCCCTGAAATTCGCCGATCCCGACGATCCGAACAAAGGCCTGCTGTTCGACGGCCGCATTGCCGAGGACTACAAGCTCTCGACCGGCACCTGGGTCAGCGTCGGCCCGTTGCGCGGCCGCTTCATCGACCACTTTGCCCCCTATGCACGCGACGTCGTGCTGGCCGGTGCCGACCGCGACTTCATCGGCGCGCTGGTGTTTCCCGACATCGAGGCCTGCCGCAAGCTCGCCGGATTGGGGCCCGACGCGACTGCGGCCCAGATCATCGCCGCGCCGACAGTACGCCTGCTGTTCGCCGAGCGTTTGTTCACGCTGGCAGCGGAGGCCAAAGGCTCCTCGACCCGCGTCGAGCGGTTGATCCTGATGGCCGAGCCGCCGTCGCTCGACAAGGGCGAAGCCACCGACAAGGGCTCGATCAACCAGCGCGCGGTGCTGGCGGTCCGCGCCACGCTGGTGGACGAATTATACGCCGAGACGCCACCGTCGCCGAATGTCATCCGCAGCGACAGTTGAACAGGACAGAATGAGCAGCACCGCCACACCCTTGCAGCAGGCGCCGTTCCGGCCGGTACGACTCGGTCCGCAGGCCGTCGATATCGCGACACGTCCAGACGGCTCGCTGCTGCTGCGCTCGCCGGAGCCGCTCGGCCCGTATCCGAAAAAACTGACAGAGCGGCTGGAATACTGGGCACAGCATGCGCCGGACCGCGTCTTCATGGCGCAGCGTGATGGCGAGAGTTGGCGCACCATCACCTATGCGCAGGCCCTCGACCACGCCCGCCGCATCGGCACGGCACTGCTGAAATACAATCTGTCGGCCGAGCGGCCCATCGTCGTCTTGTCCGGCAACGATCTCGAGCACGCGATGCTCGGTCTTGCCGCAGTCTATATCGGCGTTGCCTATGCGCCGATCTCGCCGGCTTATTCGCTGGTCAGCCAGGATTTCGCGCGGCTCAAGGCGATCTTCGACCTGATCACGCCGGGCCTGGTCTTCGCCGCCGACGGCAAGGCCTTCTCGCGCGCTATCCACGATATCGTGCCGAAGGATGTGCCGGTGGTCGTGACGCGCAATCCGGTCGACGGCCGCACGATGTCGTTCGCCGAACTCTCGGCCGAGCCGACTGCCGCCGTCGATGCCGCGCATGACAAGGTCGGCCCCGACACCATTGCCAAGTTCCTGTTCACATCCGGCTCCACCGGCACGCCGAAATGCGTCATCAATACCCAGCGCATGTGGTGTTCCAACCAGGTGATGCTGCGGCAGGGCCTGGCCTATTTCCAGGACGAGCCGCCGGTGATCCTCGATTGGGCGCCGTGGCATCACACCGCCGGCGGCAATCACGATGTCGGCCTCGTGCTGTATAATGGCGGCACGTTCTATATCGACGAAGGCAAGCCGCTGCCCGGCGCCATCGAGGAAACCGTACGCAACCTGCGCGACATCGCCTCGACCTGGTACTTCACCGTGCCGAAGGGCTACGAGGCGCTGCTGCCGCATCTGCGCGCCGACGCCGACCTGCGCCGCAAGTTCTTCTCCAAGGTCAAGGTGCTGTGGTTCGCCGGTGCCGGCCTGGCGCAGCACGTGTTCGACGAGATCAATGCGCTCGCGGTCGAGACCTGCGGCGAGCGCGTCCAATTCCTGACCGGCTTCGGCGCCACCGAGACCGCGCCCTGCGCGCTGGCGCGTACCTTCTATCATCCGAACTCGACCAATATGGGCCTGCCCGCCGCCGGCCTCGAGCTCAAACTGGTGCCATTCGAGGGCAAGCTGGAAGCGCGCGTGCGCGGGCCCAACATCACACCGGGTTACTGGCGGCAGCCGGAATATACCAGGAATGCCTTTGACGACGAGGGCTTCTACAAGCTCGGCGATACCTTCAAGTTCGCCGATCCTGATCATCCGGAACAGGGCCTGCTGTTCGATGGCCGCATCGCCGAGGACTTCAAGCTGTCGTCCGGCACCTGGGTCAATGTCGGCCCGCTGCGTGCGCAGTTCATCGACGCCTTCAAGCCTTATGTGCGCGACGTCGTGTTCGCCGGCCTCGACCGCGACTATATCGCGGCGCTGGTGTTTCCGGACGTCGAGGCCTGCCGCAAAATCCTGCACCGCGCGCCCGATACGCCGGCAGACCAGATCGTCCAGCATTACGACGTACAGCAACACTTCACCTCGCTGCTCGCCAAGATGGCCGCGGCCGCGACCGGTTCGTCGAACCGCGTTCAGCGGATCATGCTGATGACCGAGCCACCATCGATGGATAAAGGCGAGATGACCGACAAGGGCTCGATCAACCAGCGTGCGGTGCTGAAAAATCGCGCCGACCTCGTCAATGAACTTTACGCCGACGAAATATCGTCGCGCGTGATCCGCCTGTGATGGAGAGTGAAACGTGAGTGACAAAATCGCCGGCATCGGCGCCACTTTCGAGGACGCCTGGCTGATAGACGGCGTTCGCACGCCGTTTGTCGATTACAACGGCGCACTGGCCCCGGTGTCGCCGATCGATCTCGGCATCAAGGCGGCGCGCGAGGCGTTCAGGAAATCCGGCGTGTCGCCGAAGGACGTCGGCACCGTGATCGCCGGCTCGATGGCGCAAGCTTCGTTCGACGCCTACATGCTGCCGCGCCATGTGGGGCTTTATGCCGGCGTGCCACAGGAGACGCCGGCGCATCTGGTTCAGCGCGTCTGCGGCACCGGCATCGAAGTGATCGCGCAGGCCTCCGACACCACGTCGCTGGGGCGCGCCGAACTGGCGCTGTGCGTCGGCGCCGAGTCGATGAGCCGCAATCCGGTGGCGTCCTACACCAGTCGCGGCGGCTTCCGCATGGGCCAGGTCGAGTTCAAAGACTTCCTCTGGGAGGCTCTGCTCGATCCGGGCGTCAACTGCACCATGGGTGACACTGCGGAGAACCTTGCCAAGCAGTACCAGATCACCCGCGCCGAGGTGGACGCCTATGCCTCGCGTTCCTTCGAACGCGCCATGAAGGCCGCGGATTTCCGTGCCGGCGAGATCGCCGCGGTGACCACCGAGAAATTCGAAGCCGACGGCATGAATGCCCGTGGGATCCGCGTGAAAGAAGATGCGACGGCGGACACTCACGTTCGCCATTCGTCGGTCGAACAACTCGCCAAGATCAAGCCGGCCTTCGGCGGTGTGCAGACCGGCGGCAACTCCTCGGCCATCGTCGACGGCGCCGCCGCCGTATTGGTGTCATCGAAGGCCTATGCCGACAAGAACGGCAAGAAGCCGCTCGCCCGCATCATCGCCAGCGCCGCTGTCGGCGTGCCGCCGGAGATCATGGGCATCGGCCCGGTACCGGCGATCAAGGCCGTGATCGAGCGCGCCGGCCTCAAGCTCGACGACATAGGCCGCTTCGAAATCAACGAAGCCTTCGGCGCCCAGGTGATGGCCTGCGCCCGCGCGCTTGGCCTCGACGAGGACAAGCTCAACGTCAATGGCGGCGCCATCGCCATCGGTCACCCGCTCGGCGCCACGGGTATTCGTTTGACGCTGACGCTGGCGCGGGAATTGAAGCGCAGCGGCCTGCGTTATGGTATCTCATCGGCCTGCATCGGAGGTGGCCAGGGCATCGCGCTGCTGATCGAGAATACCGAAGCCAAGCACTAAGAGGACGTACCAATGGACATCAAAGGGCAAGCGGCCATCGTCACCGGCGGCGCTTCTGGTCTTGGCGCGGCTACCGCGCGGGCGCTGGCAGCGGCCGGCGCCAAGGTCGCAGTGTTCGATCTCAACGAAAAGGGCGCCAACGACCTTGCCGTTGAAATCGGCGGCATTGCCTTCGCTTGCGATGTGGCATCGGACACCGGCGCCAAGGCCGCAATTAATGCCGCGGCGACGGTGCATGGCCCGGCGCGCGTGCTGGTCAATTGCGCCGGCATCGGCCCGGCCAAACGCATCGTCGGCAAGGACGGCCCGATGCCACTCGAGGATTTCGAGCGAGTCATCAAGGTCAACCTGATCGGCTCCTTCAACATGATGCGCCTCGTCGCCGCCAACATGCAGAGCCTTGCGCCGATGCCGGATGGCGATCGCGGCGTCATCATCTCCACGGCGTCGGTCGCCGCCTTTGAAGGCCAGATCGGCCAGTCGGCCTACGCGTCGTCGAAGGGCGCGGTCGCCGCCCTGACGTTGCCGGCGGCGCGCGAATTCGGCCAGTTCGGCATCCGCGTCTGCGCCATCGCACCGGGCATTTTCTCGACGCCGATGCTCAAAGGTCTGCCGCAGGAAACGCAGGATTCACTCGGCGCCTCGGTGCCGTTCCCCAAGCGGCTCGGCGAGCCGGCGGAATACGCCAAGCTTGCGCTGCACATCGTCGAGAACGGCTACCTCAACGGCGAGGTGATCCGCATCGACGGCGCGCTGCGCATGGCGCCGCGTTAATTGGTGCCGCGTTGACGCATGAGTGACGACGCCGACCGCATCGTCGATCTCTACGAGCGCAAGGCGCACGACTGGGCCGCCGACCGTCGGCGGCAGACGCAGCTATTCGAGAAAGGCTGGCTCGACCGTTTCCTCGACCTCGCACCCAAAGGCGGGGCGCTGCTCGACATCGGCTGCGGCTTCGGTCGGCCGATCGCGGCCTATCTGATTGCGCAGGGCTTCGCGGTCACGGGGATCGATTCATCGCCGACCATGATTTCGATGTGCAGGGCCGACTTCCCGAACCAGGACTGGCGCGTCGCCGACATGCGGACGCTTGATCTCGGTCGCCGCTTCGGCGGCATTCTAGCTTGGGACAGCTTCTTTCATCTGAGCTTTGACGACCAGGGCCGCACGTTTCCGGTCTTCGCCGCCCATGCCGAACCCGGTGCACCGCTGATGTTTACCAGCGGTCCCGAACACGGCGAAGCCATCGGTGTGTTGCACGGCGAGCCGCTCTATCATGCGAGCCTGGCCGGCGAGGAATACCGGGCACTCCTGGCCGCAAACGGCTTTGCCGTAGTCGACTCGCGGATGAACGACCCCGCTTGCGGTGGCCGCTGCGTCTGGCTGGCGCGGCGCGGCGAAGCCCGCTAAGGAATGAGCGCCATGGGACACACCAACACCCGCAGCGTGCGCATCGAATGGGGCGACTGCGACCCCGCCGGCATCATTTTCTTCCCGAACTATTTCCGCATTTTCGATCACTCGACGGCGATGCTGTTCGAGAGCGCGCTCGGCATGACAAAATTCGAGATGTTCAAGAACCTCGATTTTCAGGGCTGGCCGCTGATCAAGACACAGGCGCGATTCCTCAAGCCGACGCGCTTCGGCGATGACGTGATCGTCGAAAGCACCGTCACCTTCGGACGCTCCTCGTTCGAGGTGGCCCACAGGCTAACCCTCAAGGGCGAGTTGTGCGCCGAGTGTTCCGAGAAGCGGGTGTGGACGGTGCGGGACGAAAGTGGGCAGCTCAAATCCCACCCGGTGCCGGAAGCGGTATTGGCGAAGTTTAAATAGGGCACGCTCCTGCAACGAGCCGGGCGCATGGGCCACCAGCGCGGCCGAACGTTGTCACGCCTTGCGTGCTCGCGTAGAAACGCCGCCTAAGCCATCAATAACATTCCGCAATCCGAAACTTCGGATTGGCGGCACGAGGGAAGATCGCCATGCGTATCGATGCCTACACCCACTTCTTGCCGAGCCGCTTCTTCAAGGTTCTGATCGACAGCGGCCTGCCCGATATCGGCAAGCGCATGCGTGAAGTGCCGAGCATCCACGACCTCGATATCCGCAGGAAGGTGGTCGATACTTTCCCCGACTACGCGCAGATTCTGTCGCACGGCATGCCGCCGCTCGAGGTGCTGTGCAAGGGTGACGGCGCCAAGGTCGAGGAATACGCCAGGCTGATCAACGACGAACTCGCCGAGATCATCGACAAGAACCGCGGTCACTTCCCCGGCTGGGTGGCGCAGGGCGCACTCGGCGCCCCGGACGCCGGCGTTGCCGAAGCGCGGCGCGCAATCAAGATGGGCGCGCTCGGCGTACAGATCTACACCAACGTCGCCGGTGTCCCGCTCGACGATCCGAAGTTCGAACCGTTCTTCGCCGAGATGGAGAAGCTCAACAAGCCGATCTGGCTGCATCCGGCGCGCGGCGCCAATATTCCGGATTACCCGACCGAGAAGACGTCGAAATACGAAATCTGGTGGGCATTCGGCTGGTCCTACGAGACCGCGGCGGCGATGGCGCGGCTGGTGTTCTCCAAGCTGATGGACAAGTATCCGAACCTGAAGATCATCACGCATCACTTCGGCGGCATCGTGCCGATGCTCGAAGGCCGCATCGGTCCCGGCTGGGACCAGCTCGGCTCGCGCACCTCGGGCGAGGATCTCGGCAAGCTGCTCGGCGAGCTCAAGCACCGGCCGCTCGATTACTTCAAGCACAAGTTCTATGCCGACACCGCGACCTTCTCGTCGCGCGCCGGTGTCGATATCGGCCTGTCGTTCTTCGATCACGACAAGGTCGTATTCGCTTCGGACTGCCCGTTCGATCCGGAGAAGGGCACGATGTACACCCGCGACGCTATCAAGTTCATCGATGAGGTCGACCTGCCGAAGGCGACCAAGGAAGCGATCTGGCACGGCAACCTCGAGCGCATCACCGGCACCAAGCTGGTGAAGTGACGAGCTAGGGCCGAACCGGCGATGACCACCCGCAAACCTGTTGTCATCGCCGGCGCCGGACCGACCGGTCTGATGTGCGCGCTGGCGCTGCGCGCACAAGACATTCCTGTCGTGCTGCTGGAAGCGGAAGAAGCGCTGACGCACGATCTGCGTGCCGGTTCGTTTCATCCGCCGACGCTGGAACTGATGGCGCCCTATGGCATCACGACGCGGATGCACGAGCACGGCATCAAGGTGCGCCACTGGCAGATTCGCAACCGGCCCGGCGATCTGGTCGCCGAGTTCGATCTCGATCTCCTGCGCGACGTCACGCCCTACCCCTATCGCTTGCATCTCGAGCAGCATCGTCTGACGCCGATCCAGCTCGACTTGCTGCAAGCGGAAGGCGGCGCCGAGATTCACTTCGGCCACGCCGTCACCGGCTATGCCCAGCATGCCGATGGCGTCACCGTGACCACCAGCGGGCCTTCCGGCGACCGGCGCTTCGAAGGCTCATGGCTGATCGGCGCCGACGGCGGCCGCAGCGTCGTGCGCAAGGAGCTCGGCGTCGAGTTCGAAGGCTTCACCTGGCCCGAATTGTTCGTCGTCGTCTCGACGCCCTACGATTTCGCGCAGCACGGCTTTGCCTATAACTGCTATATCGCCGATCCCGTCGAATTCGGCGCGCTGTTCAAGGTTCCGGATGCCGGTCCGCCCGGACTGTGGCGTCTCGCCTACCCGGTCGACCCGGAGGAAAGCGACGAGGTGCTGCTGTCGGCCGAGCGCGTCGAGGCCGCCCTGCAGCGGCTGGTGCCGAAACAGGGCGTCTACGACATTCGCTACAAGAGCACCTACCGCGTGCATCAGCGCGTCGCCGCCTCATTCCGGGTCGGCCGCGTGCTGCTGGCCGGCGACGCCGCGCATCTGAACAACCCGCTCGGCGGCTTCGGCCTCAACAGCGGCATCCACGACGCCGTCAATCTCTGCGACAAGCTCGGCGCCCATTGGCACGGCCAAGGTGGTGAACACTTACTCGACCTGTACTCCCGCCAGCGCCGCTTCGCCACGATTGAGCAGGTGCAGGCGATGTCGATCCGCAACAAGCGGATGATGGAAGAGCGCGACCCCGCGATCCAACGTCAGCATCTTGAGGAGATGGTCGCGGTGGCGAATGACCCGGCCAGGGCGCGGGCGCACCTGCTCAATACGTCGATGATCCTGGGCCTCAAGCGCGCGAACGAGATGATTTAGCGGGGAAATAGAGCCCCGCGGGGCTTAAATGGCTCGCTCAACTGGGCTATTTTGCCCCGATGTCTCAGCCTCAGACCATCGGACTTTCGGAACCGGAAACGCCGCCGGACGCGACGCCGCCGGAAAAGCTGTCTCCGATGCTGGAGCAGTATATCGAGATCAAGACCGCCAACCCGGGCTCGCTGCTGTTCTACCGGATGGGCGATTTCTACGAGCTGTTCTTCGAGGACGCCGAGGTGGCGAGCCGCGCGCTCGGCATCGTGCTGACCAAGCGCGGCAAGCATCAGGGTCAGGACATCCCGATGTGCGGTGTGCCTATTCATCGCTCGGACGAATACCTGCATCGTCTGATCGCGCTCGGCCACCGCGTCGCCGTGTGCGAGCAACTAGAAGACCCCGCCGAGGCCAAGAAGCGCGGCAGCAAGAGCGTCGTGAAGCGCGACGTGGTGCGGCTGGTCACGCCCGGCACATTGACCGAAGACACGCTACTCGACGCCCGGCGCAACAACTACCTGCTAGCGATCGCGCGGGCCCGACTGTCGTCGGTTGGCACCGAGGCGCGCTTTGGGCTGGCCTGGATCGATATCTCCACCGGCGAATTCCGCATCACCGAATGTGACCGCGTCATGCTCGCCGCCGAGATTGCCCGGCTGGAGCCGGGCGAGATTCTGATCTCCGACGCACTTTATTCCGACACCGAGTTGATGCCGCTGTGGCGCGAACTGCCGGCGGTGACGCCTTTGTCGCGCGATGTCTTCGACTCGGCCACCGCCGAGCGCCGTCTCACGTCGTTCTTTGCAGTCGCGACCAGCGACGGCTTCGGCGCGCTGACACGGCTGGAAATCACCGCCGCTGCGGCCGCCGTCACGTATATCGAACGCACGCAGATCGGCCAGCGCCCGCCCTTGTCGCCGCCGCTTCGCGAAGCCGCCGCGGCGACCATGGCGATCGACCAGGCAACGCGCGGCAACCTCGAACTGATGCGGACTTTGTCCGGTGAGCGGCGGGGCTCGCTGCTCGACTGCATCGACCGCACCGTCACCGCCGCCGGCTCGCGCCTGCTGGCGCAGCGGCTATCCGCGCCGCTGACGGACGCTGCTGCCATCGCGCGGCGTCTCGATGCCGTGTCGTGCTTCGTCGATGACGTGGCGGCGCGCGCCGAGACCCGCTCGCGGCTTGCGGCTGCGCCGGATCTCGCCCGCGCCCTCACCCGAATTGCGCTGCAGCGTGGCGGTCCGCGTGATCTTGCCGCCATCCGCGACGGCATCGGCGCCGCGCACGAACTGGCGAGGGCGCTGGCATCGATCAAGGACGCGCCGGAGGAGATCGCCGAGGCACTTGGGCTGTGCCGCAAGGTGAATGCCGCGTTGGCCGGCGATCTCTCGCGCGCTCTCGGCGACGACCTGCCGCTGATCAAACGTGATGGTGGCTTCATTCGCGAGGGCTATAACGGCGCGCTCGACGAGAACCGGGCGCTGCGCGACGAATCGCGGCGCGTCATCGCTGCGCTGCAGGCGCGCTATTGCGATGACACGGGCGTCAAGGCGCTCAAGATCAAGCACAACAACGTGCTCGGTTATTTCGTCGAGGTGACGGCGCAAAATGCCGAGCGGATGATGCAGCCGCCGCTCAACGCGACCTTCATTCACCGCCAGACGCTGGCCGGACAGGTGCGCTTCACCTCGACCGAGCTCGGCGAATTGGAGGCCAAGATCGCGAGCGCCGCCGATCGCGCGCTGGGCCTTGAGCTCGAGATCTTTGAGCGGTTGTGTGCGGCAGTGATCACCGAGAGCCACGCAATCAAGCAATGCGCCGAAGCGCTGGCGCGGCTCGATGTCGCGTCAAGCCTCGCCGCGATCGCTGTTGAATCCAATTTTGCGCGGCCGACGGTCGATGACAGCCTCGCTTTCATCATCGAAGGCGGCCGCCATCCGGTGGTTGAGCACGCGCTGTCGCGTGACGGCACGCCGTTCGTCGCCAATGACAGTGACCTGTCGCCTCCTCCCGCAGCGGAGGCAGGCCGCATCTGGCTGATCACCGGCCCCAACATGGCCGGCAAATCGACCTTCCTGCGCCAGAACGCGCTGATCGCCATCATGGCGCAGATGGGTTCGTTCGTGCCGGCAAAGCACTGCCACATCGGCATCGTCGATCGACTGTTCTCGCGCGTCGGTGCCGCCGACGATCTGGCGCGCGGCCGTTCGACTTTCATGGTCGAAATGGTCGAGACCGCCGCGATTCTCAATCAGGCTGGCGAGCGCGCCCTCGTCATCCTCGATGAGATCGGCCGCGGTACCGCAACTTTCGATGGCCTGTCGATCGCCTGGGCGACTATCGAGCATCTGCACGACATCAACAAATGTCGCTCGCTGTTCGCGACGCACTATCACGAGCTCACCGCACTTTCGGCGCGTCTGCTCCGCCTGCACAATGTCACGGTCAAGGTGAAGGAATGGAACGGCGAGGTCGTGTTTCTGCACGAAGTCATCGCCGGCGCCGCGGACCGCTCCTACGGCATCCAGGTGGCGAAGCTCGCCGGGCTGCCAGGCAGCGTCATCGAGCGCGCCAAAGTGGTGCTCGCCAAGCTCGAGCAAGAGGACCGGGCTGCGCCGAAAGGCTTCGAAGACCTGCCTCTGTTCGCCGCCAATTATCAGCCGCCCGCCGCCGCGCCGGAGCCGGCGCATGATATCGTCGTGGCCGCCATTGCCGCGCTCAATCCCGACGAAATGTCGCCGCGCGAAGCCATGGAAGCGCTGTATCAGCTCAAGGCAAAGTTGCGTGAGGCAGAGAAAGAGAAGAAGTAAAGCCGCTTCAAGCGCGGCGGTTCTTCCAAACCCACAGCAGTCCGTTCCACGCCACGGCGATCGCCAGGCCGATCAGATAAGCCCACCACACGCCGAGCGGCTCGGCGAACGCGTGCACGGCGAGCAGGCCCAGCGTCAGTCCGATCAAGGGTGCCTGAACATGCGCCGCCACACTGGCGGCCACGGGCCCGCCAGCACGGGTATAGAGAATGATGAAGAACGAGCTCATCGCCACCGGGAAGAAGGCGAACACACCGGAGAAATAGGAACCGATCGACGAACTCAAGCCGGTGACGATGACGACACACGCCGTCACCACGCCGGCCCGCCAAGCAAGGTCGCGCGCCGTCAACCTGACGCGCGCCCGCGGCGCGACGTCGCCAAGAAAATGCGACGCGATGGTGATCGTCACCGGATAGACTATCGCGTTGGCGAGCAAAGCTGTTGACGCGGTCCAAGGCAACAGCCGCGACAGAAATACCCCGCCAAGCCACACCAAGATCGCGCCGCCGAGACTCGGCACCAGACGGTTGCGCGGCGCCAGCACGGCGAAGGTGAGTGCGAATAACGGACAAACCGCGTTCGCCACCATGCTGCCGACCGCGCTCTGGGCAATGAAATGCGCGTCGTGTTCGACCGCAAGAATGATCAACGCCGCGCCGCCCGCGGTTGGCAGCGCCGCGATCAGTGCGCCGATGAACGGCCCGGAGCGTTCGACCACGACCGATGCGGCGACGACGATGCCGGCGGTCATGACGATCTTGAGGGCGAGCCCCAGCCAGAACATCGACGACATCAGCGTCCCGCTCATGCCAGCTTGCCCCGGCGGCGGGTGGCGAAGACCAGGAGATTGATGCCGACCGAGACGATCAGCGTGAGCAGCAACGACAGGACAGAGCCGAGAGCGTCGGCCGTCAGATGCAACACGAGCATCGCCACGGCGAAGCCGCCGAGCCCGACCACCGCGTTTGACAACACGGCCGCGGTCGCCGGCCCGCCGACCCGCGGATGCAGGATCAGGATCAGGCTGGACAGCACGATCGGAAACACCGCGAGATTGCCGCTCGCCGCCGGACCGATGTGGTAGCTCAACGTCACGACGACGCCGAGCAGTATTGCGACCATGGCTGCGCGCAGCACGTAGTCGTACCAGTAAGTGCGCATGCGCGGGAACTGGACATGCAGCAGCCGCGACACCAGGACGTGGCCAGTGCCGAGCGCGATGACATTAATTGCGATCGTTTCCCATATGCCGAGCGGCACCTGACGGAAGACGGTACTGAGCACGGCCCAGACCGCGAAGGCTCCGCCGAGGCTGACGATGAGCGACCGCCTCTGCGCCAGTAGAGCGTAAGTGACGGCAAAGGCGATGTTGAACGCGTTGGTCACGGCACTGCCGAGCGCGCTCTCACCGACGAAATGCGCGCCGTGGTCGATAGCGAGGAAGATATAGATCGGTCCCGCGCTGATCGGCAGCGTCGCCACCAGTCCGCCGATCAGCGGACCGGCCCGCTCCGCCGTCACGGTCGCCGCGATCAGGAACGCGGCGGTGACGGCCATGCGCACCAGCAAGGTGAGCGCGAAATAGAGCTCCGGCGACATTCAGTCCCTTCTCCCTCTCCCCGGCTAGAGAGAGGCGAGGTCTGTTAGGTGCGCGCCATCTTCACATCGACGGGCGGGCCGCTCTTGATGGTCTGATAGACCACGCAATAGCGTTCAGTGAGTTTGAGCAACTGATCGAGCTTGTCCTGCGGCGCATCGGTGTCGAGATCGAAGCGCAGCCGTATCTGGGCGAAGCCGACCGGCGCATCCTTGGCGACGCCGAGCGTGCCGCGGAAATCGAGATCGCCTTCCGCCGATACCCGGCCGGACTTCAGCGGAATTTCCAGCGCGGTGGCGACTGCCTTCACCGTGACGCCGGCGCAGGCAACCAGCGCTTCGAGCAGCATGTCGCCCGAGCACAATTCCATGCCGGAGCCGCCGGTCGCCGGATGCAAGCCGGCGGTTGCCAGCGCGCGGCCGGTTTCGACCTTACAGGCGATGCTGGTGTCGTCGAGCGTGCCCTTGGCCTTCAGCGTGATCAACGCCGAAGCCGCGTCGCTCTTGTACTTTTCCTTGATCGGCGCCTGCATGGCGCGGAGTTCATTGGCGTCCATCGTGCGAATCCTTTCAAGCCGGCGTCAGCACGACGCGGCCGATCACCTTGCCGGCCTTGAGATCGTCGAGCGCTTCCTGGACTTCTTCGAGCGGCCGCTCGCGGATCGGCACCTGCGGCACGCCGGTGCGGCCGACGAGTTCGATCAACTCTTTCATTTCCGGCAGCGAGCCGACATAGGAGCCCTGGATCGTCATCGCGCGCATCGGAAAGAACGGCGTTGAGATAGTGATGTCGCCGCCGAACAGGCCGACAACGATGATCTTGCCACCCTTTGTGATCGCATCGACTCCGAGCTTCACCGTATCGGACGAGCCGACGAAATCGATGACCGACCAGGCGCCGCCCTTGGTGGCATCGATGATCTGTTTGGCGGCGTCGGGCGCGCGGCCGTCGATCGCCGCCACTGCGCCGGCCTTCAGCGCCGCTTCGCGCTTGGCCGGGTCGATGTCGACCATGATCACGCTCTTGCCGCCCATCGCCTTGTGCAGCGAGATCGCCATCAGGCCGAGGCCGCCGGCGCCCATGATGACCACCGGCTCGTCCTTGAGGTTTTCGCTCACCTTCTTGAGCGCGCTGTAGGCGGTGACGCCCGAACAAGCCAGCGGCGCCGCCTGCACCGGCGTCAGGCTGCCGATGTCGAACAGATGCCGCGGGTGCGGGACGACGAGGTGCGTCGCGTAGCCGCCGTCGGAGAACACGCCGAGATTCTTCGGCGTCTTGCACAGGTTCTCCTCGCCGCGCCGGCACACCATGCATTCGCCGCAGCCGATCCACGGGTTGGCGAGCCTGATCTCCCCGACCTTGACGCCTTTGGCGTCAGGGCCGACTGCGACCACCTCGCCGACATTCTCATGTCCCATGGTCAAAGGCAGCTTGATGCCGCGCTCAAGGAGCTGCATGCGCTTGCCGCCGCCAAGCTCGTAGTAGCCGTCCCAGATATGGATGTCGCTGTGGCAGACGCCCGCGGCCTTGATCTTCAAAAGCACCTCGGTGCCCTTCGGCTCCGGCGTCGGCTTTTCGTTGAGTTGCAGGGGTTGGCCGCAGGTGCAGACCTGGAACATGCGCATGTCAGTTTCTCTCCCGGATACTATTTCCGCCGGACCATAGCCCATGATCGCGAAAATGGGGAACCGGTTTTCGTGCCGTCACGCCGTCGAAAACGACGCGGGCCCGGCGCTGCGGCACCGGGCCCATCAAATCGGCTGATCCAACCGCCCTAGCGGTCGATGCGCTCTTCCTCCACGGCGCGA
Organism: Pseudolabrys sp. Root1462; assembly: GCF_001426945.1. Classification (GTDB taxonomy): domain Bacteria; phylum Pseudomonadota; class Alphaproteobacteria; order Rhizobiales; family Xanthobacteraceae; genus Pseudolabrys. Next base: position 384,421 of record NZ_LMFS01000004.1, read on the forward strand.
CGCGCCTTCATGTTGAAGCGATCGTCATAGATCGGCCGCTCCGCGGTCGTCGGGCCCGGGTACTGGACGATGAGGATGTCGCCGCCGGTCTCGGTGTGAAACTCGCCCTCGAAATGCGGGTCCGGGTGGAAAATCATCGTGCCCGGACCGTACATCTTGCCGTCGATCTTGAATTCGCCGGACAGCAGATACCAGACCTGCGCGAAGCCATGATAGTGCTCGGGATGGTGTCCGCCGGGCGCAAGCCGCAGGATGCCGGCATTGGGCTCGGTCGGCCGTTCGGCGCGCGGATGAAACAGCATCTTGCCGGTTTCACCGGGCCAGCGGATCGTTTCCCATTCAAAGTCGTCAACGTGTTTGGCCTCGAATGGCAGATGGTCCTTGCGCGAGGCTTCGCGCTTCGGCGTGGTCGCGGCTTCAGTCATCACGTTTCCTCCTCCATCTTGTTGCGCGTTTTGCGCTTCTTCGTTGGCTCGCGCGCCGCACTATCGGAAACTGCGGCCGGAAGCGGCAGGCGCCACCAGTCGAGTGCGGTCAATTCGTTTTCCGGCTTGGCAACGGTCATCAGCACATGCGCCTCGGTGTCGCCGGCATTCTCGGCGCGATGCGGTTGCTCGGACGCAATGAAGATGCTGTCGCCGGTTCCGAGCCGATGACACTCGTCGCCGACGAAGAACAGGATTTCGCCCGACAGCACGACGCAGTGCTCCTGCCCCGGATGCGACACCATCGCCGTCATGCGGTTGCGGCGAGGAAACACCAAGTGAAACACTTCCATGCGATCGCGCGGCGCACCGCCGGCGACGCGATGCCAGTGATAGCCGCTGCTCTCGAGCTCGATGTGCCGGCCAGTCTCGGCAGCGCGGTAGACGCTGACGGCCGTGCGGTCCGGCCTTCGCTCACCGCTGACGAGATCCTGCAGGCCGAGACCGAGCACGGCGCAGATCTGCACCAGATTGGCGATGGAGCATTGCGCTTCGCCGCGCTCGACGCGCGACAGGAAGGCTTCCGACAGGCCCGCACGCTCGGCCACGACGGCGAGCGTCATGCCATTGGCAATGCGGCCGCGGCGGATGCGAGCGCCGATTTCGGCGGTGATGGCTTGAGCGTCCATCCCGCTAGCCTGCCACGGTCTTGCATGACGCGCAAGTCGTATTGCCTATTAGGCAAGTCGCAGAGTCACCACCACAACGCCGCGCCCTCGGGGGCCCGATCTTCCGGGGCTTGGACCGGCCGCGCCATCGAGCGGTCGAGCGCCGCCAGCACCTGCTTCTTGACGTTGTCGAAGCGCGACGACTGGCGGTCCCGCGGCCGCGGCAGGCCGGTGACGATTTCCTCGAACAGCCGGCCCGGACGCGGCTGCATGACGAAGACGCGGTCGGCCAGCACAACGGCTTCCTCGACGTCGTGCGTGACAAGGATGAGCGTTGGACGAGAGTCGGCCCACAGGTCGAGCAAGTGCTCCTGCAGATCGGCGCGGGTGAAGGCATCGAGTGCCGAGAACGGCTCGTCGAGCAGCAGCACTTCGGGGCGCGGCACCAGTGCGCGGGCGATGGCGACGCGTTGCGCCTGACCGCCGGACAATTCGCGCGGCCAGACGCTGGCCTTGTCGGCAAGGCCGACACGTTTGAGCGCTTCGGCGACGCGCGCGTTGCGCTCGGCCCTTGCCAGGTGATCGAGGCCAAAGCCGATATTGCCGGCGACGCTGAGCCACGGCAGCAAGCGCGGCTCCTGGAAGACGATGCCGATCTTCTCATGCGGCGCCATCACCGCGACGCCGTCGAGCACGACGCGGCCCTGGCTGGCGACATCGAGGCCGCTGATCGCGCGCAGCATCGTCGACTTGCCGCAGCCGGAGCCGCCGACGATCGCGACGATCTCGCCGGGCGAAACCTTGAGGCTGATGCCGTCGAGCGCGTGCACGTTGTTCGGGTAGGTTTTACCGACGCCTTCGAGCTGCAACATGTCAGCGCTCCGCGCCGCGGCCGAAGCGGTCTTCCCAGCGCAGGAAAGGCGCACTGAGGCCGACGATGAGCCAGTCGGTGATCTTACCTATGACGGCGAAGGCGACGATGGCGGCAACGATCTGCGCCGGCTTGCCGAGCTGCTGACCATCGACCAGCAGGAAGCCGAGCCCTTCGGACGCGCCCATGAACTCGGCGGCGACGACGAACATCCAGCCCAGTCCAAGGCCGGAGCGCAACGCGATCACATAAGACGGCAGCACCGCCGGCAGCAGGATGCGCCGCACCATCTGGAATCCGGACAAGCGAAAGGCGCGGCCGACTTCGACGATCTTGCGATCGACCGACATCACCGCACCCATGACACCGAGATAGACCGGGAAGAACACGCCGACAGCAATGAGAGTAATCTTCGATGCCTCGAAAATGCCGAGCCAGAGAATGAACAGCGGCACCCAGGCGATGGACGGAATGGCGCGCAGCGCCTGAAAGGTCGGATCGAGCAGGCGGAACAGCGTGACCGAATAACCCGTCAGCGCGCCGAGAATGGTGCCGGCGACAACGCCAAGGCTGAAACCGAAGGCAACGCGCGCGACCGTCGCCAGCGCGTGGCGCTGCAGTTCGCCGGTCGAAGCCAGCTCGGCGAAGGTCGCGTAAATCACCGAGGGTGGCGGGACGAGCCGGCCATTCGACCAGCCCCAGCGTACCGCGAGCTCGCAGAGGACCGCGACCGTCACCGGGATGATCAGACCGATCAGCGGGGTGACGTAACGTGGCAAGGCCGACCGCCGTTTCACGGGGTCGGCCGCAGTGGTGTCGATGGCCGCACTCATCGATACAAAAGACATCATTCCGCCCGCCGATTGCAACCGGACTTTTGTGAGCCCGATGCCGGGCGCGCCGATGCGGCGCGTCCGGTCATGCGAGATCGTTCAGTTGGTGGCAGGGGCGTACTGGTCGTCGACCAGTTGATCGAGCGCCTTGGCAACGTCGACGTCCTTCTTCAGGACGCCGGCTTCCTGCAACGCCAGGCCGGCGGCCAGGATCGAGTCGCGCTGCGGCTTGCCGATCTTGCCGTTCGACAGATCGGTGCGCTCGCGGAGCTGCTTCTCGACGACGTCCTTCGGCAGCTTGGTGGCGGCGATGAAGCTCGCCTCCAATTCGTCCGGATGCGCGACGGCATATTTGCGGGCGGCCTCGTAAACGGTCAGCACACGCTTGACGAGATCCGGATGATCCTTGGCGAATTCCTCGCGGACATTGAGGATGCCGTAGGTGTTGGCGTCGGCGTCGCGATAGAACAGCCGGGCGCCGTCGCGGATCTCAGTCTGCGCCATCATCGGATCGAGACCGGCCCAGGCATCGACGTCGCCGCGGATGAGAGCGGTCGCGCCGTCGGGATGTTGCAACAGCACCGGTTGAATATCCTTCTCGGTCAGCCCGGCCTTTTGCAGCGCGCGGACGAGGAAGATGTGCGGGTCGGTGCCGCGCGTCACCGCGACGCGCTTGCCCTTGAGCTCGGCGACCGTCCTGATCGGCGAATCCTTGCGCGTCACCAGCGCGGTCCATTCCGGCTTGGAGTAGACGTAGATGGCGCGGATCGGATTGCCATTGATGCGGCCGACCAGCGCGGCCGAACCGGCGGTCGATCCGAAATCGATCGAACCGGCGTTGAGGAATTCAAGCGCCTTGTTCGAGCCGAGCGTCTGCACCCAGCGGATCGAGGTGCCGTCCTTAGCGAATTCCTTTTCCAGCCAGCCCTTGTCCTTGATCAGCATCGAAACCGGATTGTAGGTCGCCCAGTCGATGCGCAATTCCTTGGGCTGATCGGCGGCTTGGGCAACCGAGCCCACGCCAACCGCCAGTGCCAGTGCCAGTGCCAGCAGCGACCGCCGCGACAACAAATTCATGTCTGCCTCCCCAACCACAAGCTGCGGACCCAGCCCGCCGCGATAGTTTTATTCTTTAGAGCCGTGAATATTGCCGGTCAAAAGCATATTTTGGTCTATTTATCTCGTTGAAGAAGAATATTCTTACGCTGCCTGTCGTGGGAGGGGGCGATGACTATCTTTCGCGGGCCCGGTGACTTCGTCTGCGCCGTCCGCTATCCGGATGACCCCATGGCCTCCCTTGCTCTCGATCGCGATTCGACCAAACCCGCGGGGTCGCCGTCGCGCACCCATGGCGAACTGATCGATCGCAGCGCCATCATTGCCGACCTCGATCAGCTGGCTGCGGCCAAGCGTGGCAACGACATCGAGATGCGCACCGCGCTGGCGCAGCGTCTGAAGGCCGCGCTGAACGAAGGCCGCGACAAGGCCGAACGTCTGCTGCTCAAGGACCGTCACGGCCGGCGCTGCGCCGAGCGGATCTGCCGGATGGAAGACGAGATCATCGGCATTCTCTACGATTTCGTCCGCAAGCATCTTTATCCGTCGGAGAACCCGTCAGAGACGGAGCACATGGCCATCGTCGCCACCGGCGGCTACGGCCGCGGCTTCCAGGCGCCGGGCTCGGACATCGATCTGCTGTTCCTGTTGCCCTACAAGCAGACCGCCTGGGGCGAGTCGGTCGCCGAGGCAATTCTTTACGCGCTGTGGGACACCGGACTCAAAGTCGGTCACGCCACGCGCTCGGTCGACGAATGCATCCGCCAGGCCAAGGCGGACATGACCATCCGCACCGCGCTGCTCGAGGCGCGCTTTCTACTCGGCGACCGCAAGCTGTTCGAGGAACTGGTGACGCGCTTCGATGCTGACGTGGTGCGCAACACCGCGTCGCAATTCGTCGCCGCCAAGCTGGCCGAGCGCGAAGAGCGCCATCGCCGCAGCGGCCAGTCGCGCTATCTGGTTGAGCCGAACGTCAAAGACGGCAAAGGCGGCCTGCGCGACCTGCACACTTTGTTCTGGATCGCTAAATACGTCTTCCGCGTCCGCGAGCCCGATGAATTGATGAAGCGCGACGTCTTCGACAAGCAGGAATACGAAACCTTCCTGCGCTGCGAGGACTTCCTGCTGTCAGTACGCTGCCACCTGCACTTCATCACCGGCCGCGCCGAGGAGCGCCTGTCGTTCGATCTGCAGCGCGAAATCGCGGTGCGCCTCGGCTACACCGATCATCCCGGCCAGCAGGATGTCGAACGCTTCATGAAGCACTACTTCCTGGTCGCCAAGGATGTCGGCGACCTGACCGCCATCCTGTCCGCTGAACTCGAGGACAGCCACGCCAAGGGCGCGCCGGTGTTGAGCCGCGTCATGGCCAAGCTGCGGCCGGTGAAGCGCAAGACGCTTGGCGACAACAAGGATTTCATCGCCGAGAACAACCGCATCCACTGCGCCAGCGCCAATGTATTCAAGCGCGATCCGGTCAACCTGATCCGCATCTTCTATCTGGCGCAGAAGCACAATCTGCCGCTGCACCCGGACGCCATGCGCGCGATCACACGCTCGCTGACGCTCATCGACGCGCGATTGCGCGAGAACGAGGAAGCGAACGAGCTGTTCCTCGACATCCTCACCTCGAAGAACGACCCCGAGACCGTGCTGCGCCGGATGAACGAAACCGGCGTGCTCGGCCGCTTCGTTCCCGCCTTCGGCAAGGTGGTGGCGATGATGCAGTTCAACATGTATCACCACTATACAGTGGACGAGCACCTGTTGCGCTGCATCGGCGTGCTGTCAGAGATCGAGCGCGGCACCAGCAAGGATACGCCACTCGCGAACGAACTCGTTCAAAAGATCAAGCCGGCGAGCCTCAGGCTCCTCTACGTCGCGGTGTTCCTGCACGACATCGCCAAGGGCCGGCCCGAGGACCATTCGATTGCCGGCGCGCGGCTTGCCAAGCGCCTGTGCCCGCGGCTCGGCCTTTCGGCGGCCGATACCGAGACCGTTTCCTGGCTGATCGAACAGCACCTGGTAATGTCGAGCGTCGCGCAGTCGCGCGACCTGTCGGACCGCAAGACCATCGAGAACTTCGCTTCGGTGGTGCAATCGGTCGAGCGGCTGAAGCTGCTCACGATCCTCACCACGGCCGACATCAAGGCCGTCGGGCCCGGCGTCTGGAACGGCTGGAAGGCCCAGCTCATTCGCACGCTGTATTTCGAGACCGAACCGGCGCTGACCGGCGGCTTCTCTGAGGTCAACCGCGCCCAGCGTGTCGCCATGGCCCAGGAGGAATTCCGCGCCGTCATGTTGGAACGGCAGTGGTCGGCCGAGCGCATCGATTCGCATATCGCGCATCTTTATCCGGCCTATTGGCTCAAGGTCGATCGGCCGCACAAGATCGACCACGCCAATCTCGTCCACACGGCGCGGAAGACCGACAAGAATCTCGCGACCGCGATCCGCTTCGACACCGAACGCGCGGTCACCGAACTGACGGTACTGGCGCCCGACCATCCCTGGCTGTTGTCGATCATCGCCGGCGCCTGTGCGATGGCCGGCGGCAACATCGTCGATGCGCAGATCTTCACCACCACCGACGGCCAAGCGCTCGACACCATCTCGCTGTCGCGCGAATTTGAGCGCGACGAGGACGAGCAGCGCCGCGCCGGCCGGATTGCCGAGTCGATCGAGAAGGCGCTGCGCGGCGAACTGCGGCTGCCCGACGTGGTCGCCAAGCGGGCGCCGCCGAAGGGCCGCATCAAGGCCTTTGCCATCGAGCCGAATGTCGACATCAATAACCAGTGGTCGCACCGCTATACAATGATAGAGGTGGCCGGCCTCGACCGGCCCGGCCTGCTCTACGAACTGACCGCAACCTTGTCGAAGCTTAATCTCAACATCGCGTCGGCGCATGTCGCGACGTTCGGCGAACGCGCCGTCGACGTGTTCTATGTCACCGACCTGATGGGGGCGCAGATCACCTCGGCGACACGGCAGGCCGCCGTCAAACGCGCGCTCATCGCTCTGTTCACCCGGCCCGACGCAAAATCGGGCCGCGCCCCGGCTTGAGTCGCTCTACGCAGATTGATCCCACGCGGGACTGGAATTCGCCACGATGATGGCTCCGGCGCTCTGCAAATCCGGATTGATGGCCGCCGCCGTCGTGCTCGCCCTGCGCGGCGCAAACGCCGCCGCGCCACCGCCGGAAATGCGGGCGACGATCCATTATTCGATTTCCATGGTCGGCGTGCCGATCGGTCAGATCACCTGGGCAATCGATCTCAGCGCGCACGCCTACCAGGCTTCCGCCAGCGGCAAGGCCAACGGCGCCATGAGCATTCTGGTCAACGGCGAAGGCCGGGTCGCGACGCAGGGGACGATCAACGGCGAGCAGGTTACGCCGACGTTCTTCTCCTCCAACGTCACCGACGATGGCGAAACCACCGGCCTGCAGATGACCTTCGAAAACGGCAGCGTGAAAACGCTGCGGACCGAGGAGCCTGCCGACAAGAACAAGCGCATTCCGATCCGTGACGAAGACAAGATGAACGTCACGGATCCGCTGAGCGCCATGCTGCTGGCCGCGCCAGAAGGCGGGCCGCTGCTGTCACCGGCGCGCTGCGCTCGAACGCTGCCGATCTTCGATGGCCAGCGGCGTTATGATCTCGCCTTGTCGTTCAAGCGCATGGACAGACTGAAGCTCGACCGCGGCTATGACGGTCCGGTGCTGGTCTGCGCCGTGGTGCTGCGGCCGATCGCGGGCTACCGCGCCGATAGTGTACTCGTAAAATATGTCGCCGGCCGTCCGGGCATGGAGATCTGGTTCATGCCGATCGCCGGTGCGCCGGTCATTGCGCCGGGCCGGCTCAAGATGCCGACGGGTATCGGCACGCTGGAGATCGAGGCCGACAAGATTGACTGGACCTCGGTCAGGGCCCCCGCGGTTTCGGCGCCGGCGCATCAATAAGACGCGACAACACGCAGATCAGGATTGATTCTCTTCCGAATACGGCACGGTCTTCTTGGCAGCGGCCCAGATGGCGCGGCCTGAATGCGTCTCCTTCTCCTCGAGGAGATGGCCGACCAGACCGCCTGCCCGCGACACCACCGAAAACGCCCGCATTGCCGAAACCGGCACATCGATCTCCAGCAGCAGCGCGCCGATCGCGCCGGTGGCGTTGATCGTGATGTGGCGGCCGAGCGCCGCATCGACGGCCTTACCGAGTGCGCGCAGCAACGGCACGTAGCGCGTGGCCTTGCCGAGTTCCTCGGCCAGCGCGAACAGGCGAATGGTGCGCGGATCGTCAGGTTTGTGAGTGCCGTGACCGAAACCGGGCACCGGCTTCTTGGCCTTGTCGTATTCGCGGGCCACGTTCTCGACGGCATCGACTTCGCCGGCCGCGATGCGCCGCTCGATCGCCAGCAACAGCGCCGCGCAGCTCTCGGTCGTGCCGGCAAAGACGCTGCCGATGGCAAGAAGCCCGGACGCTATCGCCACCTGCGGCTCTTCCGGCACGCTGTCTGCCATCAACCGGGCGATCACCGCGCTCGGCGTCAGGCCATGCTCCATCAGCGTCACAAGACAGGCGTCGAGCACGCGCGTCTCGACCGCCTCCGGCATACGGTGAGACGTCAGGAAGTAAAGCATCTCCGTGAAGCTGTACTTCCCGATCAGATCGTTCACGAGATCCCGGCCCCGCACATGCACCGCCGTCGCGGTGGACTGCGCAGTGCGGGTAACGAGGTCGGGCTTCTGTGTCGTCATGCGAGGCTTGCGGTTCCGACCAGCGTGGTGTCGAACTGCGACTGGCACTTCGCCGCGCCGTCCGGCTCTATCGTCACGACCAGTTTGTCGCCGGGACATACCGGCCTGACGTACTTTACCTTCAAACGGCCGCGATAGAACCAGTCCTTGCCGTATTTCTTCGCAGCGAGATCGCAGACGTAGCCGGTGTACATCAGGCCGTGTCCGAGCGTGCCGCGGAAGCCACGCTCCTTGGCGAAGGCGTCGTCGTAATGCAGGATATCGTTGTCGCCATTGAGTTTGCCATAGTTATCGAACATGGCTTGCGTCTGCGGGATGGTCTTTTCGACCTTGTCATTGCTCATGGGATTGCTCTTGCTCGTCTCGATCACTCGGGGAAAGCGGACATGTGGTTGACGGACATGATCATCGTGCCGTCGGGGCGCTTGAAATCGACGTCGTAGCAGATGATCTTGCGGCCCTTCTTCTCGTACTTGTCGGTGACGCGCCCGGAGCCGATCACCTCGGTGTCTTCGTCCGCCCAGATCGGGCTGTGAAACTCGACCGTGTTGCCGAGCATGATTCCGCCCTGCTGCGGCGGATAAAGGCGATACATCACCGCCATCATATAGACGAACAGCGTGTTGGGCGGGGCCGCCTGACGGCCGTCGATGACATAGTTCTTCGGGTCGGCGTCGACCACCGACATGTATTCCTTGACGATGTCGGGCGTGACCGTGAATGGCAGCGGCGGAAATTCCGCCCCGACCTTCCAGTCCTTGTACAGCGACGCGGGCTGATCGCCCTCGCGCGGCTTGACATCACTCGGACGCGTCATTGCTTGCTCCTTGATAGACGACGTTGTTCTGGATGAGCTGATCGATTTGGGCGGCGTCATAGCCGCAGACGCGGCCGAGCACGTCGCGCGTATGCTCGCCCCGTTTCGGCGGATAGCGCAGCGACTCCGCGCTGTCGTACTTGAACGGGTTGCCGACGAAGTTGAGGAGGCCGGCGCCGCGCGGGTTGTCGAGTTGCTCCACCATCCGGCGCAACACCGCAACCGGCTGAGACATCGCCTCCGCGACGCCGTTGACCGGCGCGGCAGGGACTCGGTCGGCGAACAGCTTCTCGCCCCATTCGGCCGACGTGCGGCTGCGAAACACTTCGGTGAGAATCTCGGTCAGCGCGCCGACATTGGCGACGCGAGATTTCGGCGTGGCAAAGCGCGGGTCCTGCACCATCTCCGGACGGCCGATGGAGGCGCAGAATTTCTCCCAGAAATCCTGACCGGTCGGCGAGACGGCGATGAACTTGTCGTCGGCGCAGGGATAGATGTCGCTCGGCGCGATCACGGGATGGCGCGCACCGTTGGCGACCGGCTGTTTGCCGGAGATGAAGTAATTCTGCGCCTGCCAGGTCAGCATCGCGAGCTGGCAATCGAGGAGCGAGATCTGGACGCGCTCGCCCTTGCCGGATTTGAGCGACTTGAGCATGGCGCCGACGCAGCCGAGGGCGAGATAGAGCCCGCCGACGAGGTCAGCGACCTGATAGCCGACACGGACCGGCGGCCGGCCGCGTTCGCCGGTGACGCTCATGACGCCCGCCATCGCCTGGATGACCAGGTCGAACGCCGGCGCGTCCGAATACGGCGCTTCGTCGTGAATGCCGATCAGTTGCGCGATAGTCAGCTTCGGATTGATCTTGTGCAGCGAAGCTCGATCGAGGCCGAGCCGCGCCGGCACGTTGGGCGCGAAGCCGTAGACGATGGCGTCGGCGTTGCGCGCCAGATCGTAAATGACGGCGCGGCCCTCGGGTTTCTTGAGATCGAGCGCGATGCTCGATTTGCCGCGATTGACGGAGAGGAAGAAGCCGGAGTCGCCGTCGAACTCGGTCGAATGGCTGGAAACACGGCGCGACAGGTCGCCTTCGATCGGCTCGACCTTGATCACCTCGGCGCCGAGTTGCGCCAGCAACTGTCCGGCAAAGGGACCGCCAAGGACCCAGGTCAGATCGAGAATTCTGAAATCACCGAGCATTTGTTTCCGGCGCCGTGAACTGCGAGGCCGGAACAATTGGTGGGACAAGCCCGCCGTGACAATCGAATACTTATCGGCGCCCGCGCATAAAACTCACAGACCGCCGCCTCGCGGCGCTAAGGATCGATGATCAGCTCGGCAAGACGATTGGAATCGGCACCCTCTTCGCCGAGCCAGGCGACGAAAGCCTGGCTGAGTTCAGCCTGCCGCGTCAGCGGCGAACACAACGAGTAGTAATCACGTTCGTGGAAGCCCGTGACCTTCAGCGCCACCGTCAGCCGCCCGGCGGCGATGTCGTCGAGCACCAGCGCCGACGGCATCAACGCGACACCTAGGCCATCGAGTGCGGCCTCCAAGGCGAAGAACATCTGCTCGAAGCGGGCAAAGCGCGCACTCGGCGGCAGTTGGTAGCCCAGCCGGCCGAACCAGTCGGCCCAGCCGAGCGCGCCGGTCTCGGCCTCGATCAACTGCAAGTCGGCGATGTCCTGCGGCGACGTCGGCGGCCGCCGCTCAATGAGTTCCGGCGCGCAGACGGGGAACAAGGCGCTCGACAGGAACGGCGCCGACGGCACGTCAGGATCGGGACGCGCGAGGCGTCGGATAACGACATCCACTTCATTCATCCGCAATTCGCGCAGCGCACCGATGCCGGTCGACAGCCGCACATCGACATCGCGAAAGCGCTGATGAAACCGCGATAGGCGCGGTATGAGCCACTTCATCGTGAAGGTGGGCGGCGCATTGACCAGGAGCACGCGCTGGGTTTCGCCGCGATCGATGGTCGCCACGGCAGCCGCCAGCCGGTCGAAGGCTGGCGCCACTTCCTCGAAGAGCTTCTGTCCCTGATCGGTCAGAGTCAGCGTCGCACCGCGATTGAACAGTCGAACGCCGAGATTGGTCTCCAATAGCGTGATCTGCCGACTCACCGCGCCGTGCGTGACGCCGAGCGAATCCGCTGCGCGCGTGAAGGAGAGATGTCGGCCCACAGCCTCGAAACTGCGCAAGGCGGTAAGCGGAAGATTTCTACGATCCATGTGGCAGCCGAAAACTCACAGGGGCCAGAAGGAAAATCGATTGTCGGAGATTGAGGGCACCCCTAGAAAATACCGTGATACCGGGCCAACTTAAATTGGGCCGTCTTGAAAAAGAACTAAGACGATAAGAAGCGAGGGAGAAAATGCGCATTTCGACATCGGGGCGCCGATATTGCATTGCAGCGTTCACCGCCGCTGCCCTCGCTTTCGCAATGGTGCCAAGCGCCTCTGCCGCCGACAATTATCCCGAGAGGACGGTTGAGGTCATCGTTCCCTTCGCCGCCGGCGGCGCCGTCGACGTCACCGGCCGTATCGTCGCCAAGGCGCTCAGCACCGCGCTGAATGGAAGCTTCGTCGTCATCAATAAGCCCGGCGCCAATTCGAACCTCGGCAACAACTTTGTCGCCCAGGCGAGGCCCGATGGCTACACCCTGCTCGTCAGCAGCATCGGTCTTGCCGCCAACACGGCGCTGTACAAAAAGCTGACCTATGACCCGCTCGCCGATCTCGAACCGGTGTCGCTGGTCTCGACCGCGCCGGTCGGGCTGTTCATCAGCAAGTCGGTGCCGGCCGGCAACCTCAAGGAATTCATCGCCTACCTGAAGGCGCATCCCGGCGAGTTGAACTTCGCATCCTACGGCGTCGGTAGCAGCCCGCATCTCGCCGCCGAATTCTTCCAGCACGAGACCGGCACCAAGATGGTGCACGTACCGTTCACCGGCAACGGCCCCGCGACGCTGGCGACGGTCGCCGGCACGACACAGGTCATTTTCTGTTCCACCGTCGCGGCGCTGCCGTTCCTTCGCGACGGCGCGCTGAAGCCCATCGCCTTCGCCGACGACAGCCGCTCGAAGGAACTGCCGAATGTGCCGACCTTCAAGGAAGCCGGGCTCGATTTCACGATGGGAACATGGTTCGGACTGCTGGCGCCGGCCAAGACGCCGCGGGCCGTCATCGACAAACTCAATGCCGCGCTCCGCAAGTCGCTCGACGATCCGGAATTCAACAAGATCGCCGAAAGCCAAGGCGCCCGCGTCGTCGCTTCATCCCCGGGGGAATTTGCGACCTTCCTCAAAGCGGAGTCCGACCGGCTGTCACAGGTCATCGTCGCCGCGCAGATCCCGCGACGGTGAACACCTGAAAGCCAAACACGCCGCCGCTCAATGGCTTGCATGGCTAACGAACCGTTAAATGCAGCGGCCGATCGATCCGTAAAAGGCCGACCTCTTTACGCCCCTTAAACCCGCCCCGCTTAGCTTCAGCACGTGGGGATCGGCGCGTTTTTGGCTGCCGGCGGTTAGTTGAGTTTGGGTCGCGTCATGGCGTCGGGACGAGGACAATCGGGCGGACGCCGCGAACCGGTGTTCGATTCATCGCCCGAAGTGCGCGTGGCGCCGGCCGACCGGCCCGCGAGCGGCGGGCCGCGCAAATCCTCCTCAAAAAAGAAGAAGAGCCGCAAGGCACGACGGTCGAAGCGCTCTCTGATCGGCCGTCTCGCCTACTGGTCCGTGGTCGCCGGTTTGTGGCTGGTGCTCGGTGTCGTCGGTACCGTCGCTTATGTCGGCGCGCATCTGCCGCCGATCCAGTCGCTGGAAATTCCGAAGCGTCCTCCGACCATCCGCATGCTGGACGTCACCGGCCGCGAATTCGCGCGTCGCGGCGATATGGCCGGCGAAGTGCTGTCACTCAAGGAAATGCCGTCCTATGTGCCGAGGGCCTTCGTCGCCATCGAGGACCGGCGCTTCTACGATCACTTCGGCGTCGACCCGCTCGGCATCGCCCGAGCCGCGGTGGCCAACATTCTGCATCGCGGCGTCGCGCAGGGCGGCTCGACGCTGACGCAACAGCTCGCCAAGAACCTGTTCCTCACGCAGGAGCGCACGCTGACCCGCAAGCTGCAGGAAGCGCTGCTGGCGGTCTGGCTGGAGCAGAAATTCACCAAGACGCAGATCCTCGAGCTCTATCTCAACCGCGTCTATTTTGGCGCCGGCGCCTATGGCATCGAGCAGGCCTCACAACGCTACTTCGGCAAGTCAGCAAAACAGCTCACCATCGGTGAAAGCGCCCTGCTCGCCGGCCTCGTCAAGTCGCCGTCGCGGCTGGCGCCGACGCGCGATTACAATGCCGCGGAAAAGCGCGCCCGGATCGTGCTCGCGGCGATGACCGAACTGCATTTCATCTCATCGGCCAACGAGAAGCAGGCGATTGCCCAGCCGCCGCGTATCGTGGCGCAATCGAGCGGCGGCTCCGGCAACTATGTCGCCGATTGGGTGATGGACGCGGTCAACGATGCCATCGGCCATGTCGATGAAGACGTTGTCGTGCAGACGACCATTGACGCCGCGTTGCAGAGCGACGCCGAAAAGGCCGTCGCCGCCGAATTCGCCAAGACCGCCAAAGGCGGCGCCTCGCAGACGGCGCTGGTGTCGATGACTCCCGACGGCGCGGTACGGGCGCTGATCGGCGGCCGGGATTACGCCGACAGCCAGTTCAACCGCGCGGTTGCCGCCAAGCGCCAGCCCGGCTCGGCGTTCAAGCCATTCGTCTATCTCACGGCGCTGGAGCGCGGCCTGACGCCGGACACGGTTCGCGTCGACGGGCCGATCAAGATCAAGGGCTGGCAGCCGGAAAACTACGAACACAAATATCTTGGCCCGGTGACGCTGACCAAGGCGCTCGCCTTGTCGCTCAACACCGTGTCGGTGCGGCTGACGATGGAAGTCACGCCGATGGCAGTGATCCGCACTGCGCATCGGCTCGGCATCTCCTCGAAGCTCGAGCCGAATGCCTCGATCTCGCTGGGCACGTCGGAAGTGTCACCGCTCGAGCTCACCGGCGCCTATGCCACGTTCGCCAATGGCGGTTATGCGGTGATGCCGCATGTCATCGAACGCATCAGCACCACCGCTGGCAAAGTCTTGTATGCGCATAGCGCGCAATCGCTCGGCCGCATCGTCGATGCCCGCTACATCGGCATGATGAACCAGATGATGCAGGAGACCTTGACCATCGGCACAGCGCATAAGGCCGAACTGCCGGGCTGGCCCGCCGCCGGCAAGACCGGCACATCGCAAGATTTCCGCGACGCCTGGTTCGTTGGCTATACCGCGCATCTCGTCACCGGTGTGTGGCTCGGCAATGACGACAACACGCCGATGAAGAAAGTGACGGGCGGCAGCCTGCCGGTCGAGATCTGGAGCCGTTACATGCGCGACGCCCATCAGAGCGTGCCAGTCGCCGCGCTGCCGAGCGTCCCGTCCACCGGCTTCTTAGGCGGACTGTTTGGCGGCGGCGACGCCGCGCCGCCACCGCCGTCACAGGGCGTGCCGATGTCGCAGGCGCCGATGCCGCCCGGCTCCGTACCGGTGGCAAATGCCGAGCGTCAGACCTCAGGCAGCGGCAGCCTGGATGGCTGGCTGCTCAACAACCTGTTTGGCAGCCGGCGTTAGCCAACCGCCTTTTGCTAGTGGTGATGCAGCGCGGCGTTGCGCTTGCGCAGGTCGCGCGTCGCGATCCAGATGCCGAGGGTCGCCGCGCCCAAGAAGGCCACGGCAGCGGCGAGCGGCCACGCATCGTGACCAAGAAGCAAGCCGACTCCCGCGCCGGAGATGGCGGCGAGCGTCTGCTGCACGAAGCCGAACAGCGACGAGGCCGCGCCGGCGCGCTCGGGAAACGGCGTCAACGCTCCGGCGATCGATTGCGGCAGCACCATGCCGAGGCCGGCGAGATAGATCGAAACCGGCAGTACGATCGACAGCGACGACGCGCTGCCGATCGCGACCGACGCCACCATGCCGAGGCCGCCGACCGTCGCGCAGCAGCCGCCGACGCCGAGCACGCCGTCCAAACCGATCTTGCCAACGAGGCGCGCGGCGATGAACGAGCCGATCAGAAAACCGCTCGAGCCGATGGCGAAGACAAAGCCGAACTGGAAGGGCGTCAATCCATATAGCCCCTGCAATACGAACGCCGCGCCCGACAACCAGGCGAACAGCCCGGCATAGATCGTCGACGACATCGCCAGATAAGCAAGATAGACCGGATTGCGCGCCACGATCCGGTACGACGCCCAGATCGAAGCCACCGAGATGCGTTCGGCCGCGCGGAGCTTCAGCGTCTCCGGCAGCAGGAACCAGACGACGGCAACCAGAGCCGCGCCGGCGAAGGTCTGCGTGACGAAGATGCCGCGCCAGCCGAAGGCCGATTGCATGATGCCGCCGATCACGGGCGCAGCCACCGGCGCCAGTGCCATGACCGCTCCGATCACCGACATTTCACGGCCGGCGCGATTGCCGGAGAACAGGTCGCGCACCACGGCGCGCGACAGCACGATGCCGCCGGAGCCGCCAACCGCCTGCAGGAACCGCGCGGCAATCAGCAGGTCGATGGTCGGGGCCATCGCGCACAACATGGTCGCCACGAAGTAGATCGCCATGGCGCCGATCAGCACGGGCTTGCGGCCATGGCGATCCGACACCGGGCCATAGACGATTTGGCCGACGGCAAAGCCGATCAGATAGGCGGAGATGGTGAGTTGGACCTCGGCGGTCGATGCCGACAGCTTCTGCGCGATATCGGGCAGCGACGGCAGATACATGTCGGTCGTGAGCGGCCCGATGGCGCTGAGCGCGGAGAGCAGCAGCGTCAGCGCGAATGTGCCGGGTACGAGCATGCATTTTTCCTGGTCGTGCCGGCCAAACGGCGTTCCGCAACAAGCCGTTATCGAACGGCCGGGCCGCACACGACAGTGTCCATACCGAAAGTGTCGTTTAGGCGCTAGCCTTCCGCGCCGTAGCGGTGCAGGTCGGCGCCGTGCGCGTCGAGCCAGGCCTTGGCACGCTTGAAGTCCGGGCAGATGCGCTCGACCTGCCGCCAGAACGCACGGCTGTGGTTCATTTCGACCAGATGCGCCGCTTCATGGGCGGCGAGATATTCCAGCACGAAAGGCGGCGCGAGGATCAACCGCCAGGAATAGGACAGCACGCCGCTGGTCGAACACGATCCCCAGCGGCTCGACTGGTCACGAACTGAAACGCGCTTGAGCACGACGCCGAGCGCGCCCGCGGCGCGGCGGCTGGCGATGAGCAAATCGTGCCTGGCTTCCTTCTTGAGATAGTCGTGGACGCGGCGGGCGACATGCGGCGCATCGCCGGCGACACACAGCAGCATCGCGCCATCGTCGCCGGCTTCGGTCCATACCGTACCCCGCGCATGCGGCCGATGAACGATGCGATGCGGCGCACCGCGGAAGGGGATCGTCGCGCCATCGGCAAACGGAACCGGCACCGGCAGGCGAGCCAGCCGCGTCGCGATCCAGGCAGCATGCCGCTCGGCGAAGTCGCGCGCCTGCCTGAGGCTGCCGCGCGGCGGCAGCGTCAGCACGACTCCACGCGTCGCCGACTGGATGCGCAACGTGTAGCGACGCGCTTTGGCGTTGCGGCGCAGTTGCACCGGGATCACCTCCTGTTCGAAGGCGACCGTGATCATCGACGGCTCGCTGGAGCGGCGGATGAACAGAGCGCGGAGCGGCAGCGACATTGGGCGACCCTGTCAGGAATCAGCCGGACCAGTGTGGCACAAGCGCCCGACGCCGTCATTCCGGGGCGCGCAAAGCGCAAACCCGGAATCCGGATGCGACACGGAGTTCAACGGCTGGACGCTGGATCGCCGCTACTCGGCGACCGGAATGTTAGAGAGCTAGGCGCGCTTCTTACCGCCGCCATGGCCGCCGTTATGCGACAGCATGAAATCGGCGATGCGCGGCTGGATCTCGGAACGGAAGCGTGAGCCGTTGAACACGCCATAGTGACCGACGCTGTTCTGCACGTAGTGCACCTTGTCCTCGGCGGCGATGTTCGGGCAAAGCCGATGCGTCGCCTCGGTCTGGCCCAGTCCGGAAATATCGTCGAGCTCGCCTTCGACCGTCATCAGCGCGACGCGGCGGATCTTGCTCGGATCGACCGGCAGGCCGCGATGTGTCATCTCGCCCTTCGGCAAGGAATGCTTGATGAACACGGTATCGACGGTCTGCAGATAGAACTCGGCCGACAGATCCATGACGGCGAGATATTCGTCGTAGAACTCGCGATGTTTTTGCACGGAATCGCCGTCTCCCTTGACGAGGTGCGTGAACAGGCTGCGATGCGCGTCGAGATGGCGATCGAGATTCATGCTCATGAAGCCGGTGAGCTGCAGGAAACCCGGGTAGACATCGCGCATGAAGCCCGCGTGCGGGAACGGCACCTTGCTGATGACGTTGCGCTGAAACCAGTCGATGCCCTTGCTCTCGGCAAGCTTGTTGACCGCGGTCGGGTTGGAGCGGGTATCGATCGGCCCGCCCATCAGCGTCATGGAGTGCGGCACGTAAGGATCGTCATTGCCTTCCATCACCGACACCGCCGCCAGCACCGGCACCGCCGGCTGGCAAACGGCAACGACGTGGCAATCGCCCTGCAACATGTGCAGCATCGAGATGACGTAATCGATGTAATCGTCGAGGTCGAAGCGGCCTTCCGACAGCGGCACGTTGCGCGCGTTACGCCATTCGGTGATGTAGACTTCGTGATTGGGCAGGAAAGCTTCGACCGTGCCGCGCAGCAGCGTTGCGTAGTGGCCGGACAGCGGCGCCACGATCAGCACCTTCGGCTGAGGCCGGCGCGGGATGTGTTCGAAGTCACGCTCGAAGTGCAGCAAGCGACAGAACGGCCGTTCCCACACCGTCTTGACATTGACCGGCACGCGGGCGCCGCCAACCACGGTTTCTTCGATGCCCCAGTCGGGCTTGCCGTAAACGCGGGTGGTGCGTTCGAACAGTTCCATCGCCGCGGCCACCGACTTACCATAGGTGGTGTGCGCGAGCGGATTGGCTGGATTGCGGAAGAACAATTTAGTTGCGTCGGCCCAGGCGCGCGACGGATCAAGCGCAGCGTGGCCCATTTCGTAAAGCCAGTAGAGCGGCGTCGACAAAGCACTACCGCTCTCGGACGGCATCGCTGCCGCGCCGTCGAATTCGCCGATCGGCATCAGTTCAGACCCCGGCTCTTGCTGCACTGCGGCACACTGTCGTTTTTGATAGACCACGTCAACAATAGGCTTCAATCGTTCGAAACTTGTTTACAAGGGCGAAACGGTAAGGGTTTCAGCCGTTTACGGGACTTATTCCCCCGCCTGGACCAGTGCGCCGTTGGTCCGGGCGCTCTCCAGCAGCCGCACGAAGGCGTAAGCGGCCAGCGAGAACAGGACGGCATTCAAGCCGAAGGCTTCAAGCATGAGGTCGCCGCGAAACACGCGATCGATCAGCAGCGCTCGCATTCCTTCAAATACATAAGTAGGCGGCAGGCACCACGCAATGTACTGCAGCCAGTCCGGCAAAACCGACACCGGGTAATAAACGCAGGTCAGCGGCAGGAACAGGAACATAATGGTCCACGCCATGCTCTCGGCGCCCATACCGTTTCGCAGCAACAAGCCGGCAACGAAGATGCCGATCGCCCAGCTGGTCAGGATCAGATTGATGAAGAAGGCGACCAGCGCGAGGCCGAGCGCCCACAGATTGAAGCCGAAGAACGCGATCGCCAGCAGCGACACAGGGATCATGCCGATGGCGAGGCGCACGATGCTCATGACCATCAGCGCGGCGATGAATTCGGTCGGCCGCAGCGGCGACATCATCAGGTTGCCGAGATTGCGCGCCCACATCTCCTCGAGGAACGAGATGGAAAACCCGAGCTGGCCGCGAAACAGAATGTCCCACAGCAGCACCGCACCGATGAATGTGCCGGCCGCGCCGGCGGCGAAGCCGGCGGTCTTCGAGACATAGAGCTGCAGGAAGCCCCACATCAGCATCTGCACCGTCGGCCAATAAATGAGATCGAGGATGCGCGGCCACGATGAAATCAGCAGATACCAGTAGCGCCGCACCATCGCGCTGACGCGATGGAGCGAAAAATTGAGGCTGCGGTCGGATGCGGCGGTGCTCATACTGAAATCTCGCAACGCCAAGACTCTCCCCGCCGCCGCATTGCAGAGGAAAGGGAAAACAACGCGCACGCAATCGCGTTCATTGCATCGCCTCCGATTGCCGCCCGCGCGCGACGTCGAGGAATACGTCCTCCAGCGTTTCGCGGCCGTGGCGCGCCAGCAAACCCGCCGGCGTGTCGTCCTCCTCGATGCGGCCGCGCTTCATGATGATGACGCGGTCGCACAATCGCTCGACCTCGTTCATGTTGTGTGAGGCAAGCAGGATGGTGGCGCCGGTCTCCTTGCGGTAACGCTCAAGACGCGCGCGCACCCAGTCGGCGGTGTCGGGATCGAGCGACGCGGTCGGCTCATCGAGCAGCAGCACCTCGGGCTCGTTGAGCAGCGACTTGGCGAGGGACACCCGCGTTTTCTGCCCGGCCGACAGCTTGCCGGTTGGCCGATCGAGAAATTCGGTGAGATCGAGTTCACCGGCGAGCTCGGCGATCCGCTCGGTCGCGCCGGCCACGCCGTAGAGCTGCGCGAACACCGACAGGTTCTGCCGCACCGTCAGCCGCATCGGCATATCGACGTAAGGACTCTCGAAATTCATGCGGTGCAGAACGCGGTACCGCGCAGCCGGCATCGGCGCGCCGAGCACCGACACCGTGCCGCCGGTGGGGGTGACCAGCCCCATAATCATGGCGATGGTGGTGGTCTTGCCGGCGCCGTTGCCCCCGAGCAGGCCGGTCACCGAGCCGGCCGGCAGGGCGAAGGAAATGCCGTCGACCGCCGCGACGCCCTTGTAGCGTTTAACGAGATCCTTGACGGCGATGGCAGCGGCGGTGGGTGTTGCATCCATTGGAACGGCCCGGCTCTCCTTGAGATGTGACCTTCCGCCACCTCGGATGCAAGGGCGGCGACGTGGCAGATGCAGGCCATGGAAATAGGCTACACTCACATCATGCCCCCCGCCCTTGAACTTGCCCAGCACCACCCGCGCCGCAATGTGCGCCTCGATACGCTGGTGCGGTTGCGCTGGCTCGCCGTCGTCGGCCAGACCACCGCCGTCCTCGTGGTCTATTTCGGCCTCGAATTCCCGCTACCGGTATGGACCTGCCTGGCGGCCATCGCGCTGTCGGCCTGGCTCAATGTCGCGCTGCGGCTGCGCTTCCACCTGACCCAGCGCCTCGAGCCGGACCGCGCCGCCTGGCTGCTCGCCTTCGACATCGCCGAGCTCGCAGTGCTGCTCTATCTGACCGGCGGCCTGCAGAACCCGTTCTCGTTCCTGTTCCTCGGCCCGGTGCTGCTGTCGGCGACCGCGCTGCCGCCGCGCTACACCGTGCTGCTCGGAATCTTCGCCGTCGCCTGCGCGACACTATTGGTTTTTACGCATTATCCGCTGCCGTGGGACGACGCCGATCCTTTGGTGCTGCCGCCGGTCTACATGATGGGCGTCTGGCTCTCGATCCTGCTGGCGATCGGCTTCATCGGCGTCTATGCGTGGCAGATCACCGAGGAATCGCGCCAGCTCGCCGACGCGCTGGCCGCCACCGAACTGGTGGTCTTACGCGAACAGCACCTGTCACAGCTCGACGGACTGGCCGCCGCCGCCGCGCACGAACTCGGCACGCCGCTCTCCACCATCTCGGTCATCGCCAAGGAACTGGAGAACGCCATTCCGGCGGACGCGCCGCATGGCGAGGACGTGCGCCTGCTGCGCAGCCAGGCGTCGCGCTGCCGCGATATCCTGTCGAAGATCACCGAACTGTCGTCGAGCGGCGCGCCGTTCGATCGCACGCCGATCACCTCGCTGATCGAGGAAGTGGTGGCGCCGCATCGCGACTTCGATGTCACCATCAATGTCAGCGCGCCATCCGAGCGCGAAACCGAACCGGTCGGCGCCCGCAATCCGGCAATCATTTATGGGTTGGGCAATCTTCTGGAAAACGCCGTCGATTTCGCCCGCGAGCAGGTCGACGTCGTGACCCAGTGGGACGACGCCACCATCGAGATCACCATCACCGATGACGGCCCGGGCTTCGCACCCGACATCCTGGCGCGGATCGGCGAGCCCTATGTCACGACGCGCCGGCGCAAGCCGGACGACAAGGACGATCAGCCGGCAGGGCTCGGGCTCGGCTTCTTCATCGCCAAGACCTTGCTGGAACGCTCCGGGGCCAGCATCGTTTTCGCCAATCAACTGCCGCCGAAACGCGGCGCGATCGTTAAATTGCGCTGGAACAGGGACGATTTCGAGCGAATGGCGGGGCTTGCCGGGACTTGATTTCGCCATACGGGCGCTGTCAGCTATGCGACGTTTTGTACCCTCGCGCTCGGGGCCAGCGATGAATAGCTCCACGGGTTATGGGCGCGGATTTGACCGCGCCGCACATGTGAGGATTGAGGACAGGATATGGATCTTGCCATGACCGACACGGTCGAAACGCCGCTGCCGCTCGACAACATTGCCGACCGCAGCGTGCTGATCGTCGAGGACGACAAGTCGTTCCTGCAACGCCTGGCCAAGGCTCTCGAGCAGCGCGGCTTCGACGTCGCCACCGCCGAGTCGGTCGCCGACGGCCTGATGCAGGTCGAGAAATCGGCGCCGGCTTTCGCCGTGGTCGACATGCGGCTCGGCGATGGCAACGGTCTCGACGTCATCTCGGCGTTGAAGCGCGCGCGGCCCGAGGCGCGCGGCATCATCCTCACCGGCTACGGCAACATTGCCACCGCCGTCACTGCGGTGAAGCTCGGCGCGGTCGATTATCTCGCCAAGCCGGTCGACGCCGACGACGTGCTTGCCGCGCTGCTGGCTCATGAGAGCCCGAAGATCGAGCCGCCGGAAAATCCGATGTCGGCCGATCGCGTGCGCTGGGAGCACATCCAGCGTATCTACGAACTGTGCGGCCGCAACGTTTCGGAAACCGCGCGCCGGCTCAACATGCACCGCCGCACCTTGCAGCGGATTTTGGCCAAAAGGGCTCCGCGCTAGCGGAGCCCCTCTCCCATCAAAAAGCGCGCGACGAGCTAAACGAACTCCCCATAAGGCCCGTTCGGGTCGATGAGCGATTGCAGGCGTAGCGCGGCGGCGCGGCCGATCGATACCAGCATCGACTTGCGCGTCGCGGCAGCGAGCTTGTGCTCGGGCGCTTCGCAGTAGAAGGCCGCGCCGAAAGCATCCGCCACGATCAGGCCGGTGTCGGGCGGAAAGATCTCGCACGGCACGTCCTGCGAGGTCGCGAAGAACAGCCGGTCGCAATGCGCGCGGTAATCCTGCCACTTCTGGTCGGCGCGAAAATCGGCGACCGAGGATTTGATCTCGACGATCCAGATTTCCCCGTTGTCGCGGAGCGCCACCAGATCAGCGCGGCGGCCGGAGGGCAGCGGCAGTTCGCTGACCACGCAGAAACCGTGCGCGTGCAACAGCCGCGCGGTGCCGCGCGCCACCGCGAGCGCGGTTTCCGACTGGCGGCCATCGATCGGCAGCACCAGGGGTTTCATGAGATGGGGTAATCGGCCGGCCGGCGTTTCGATTGCTGGATATTTTGGGTGCTGCGCTTCAGGC